>NZ_QPEJ01000001.1 GCF_003335085.1 Polaribacter sp. WD7
TAACGTGAGTTCGATGTAAAATAGATGATTTATTATTATGAAAAAAGCAGAATATTTAGTAAATTAAAGTACTGAATTTCAATTTATTAACAAATACTCTGCTTATGATTTCTGACGATAAAATTATAGAAATTTTCTGTTCTTTTGATGATTTTACGAAAGAATTTAACTCAATTCTAGATAAAAACAGTGTTTGTGATGGTTCACCTACAAAAAAACGTAATAGAAAATTCAAAATGAGTAAAAGTGAGATAATGACTATTATGGTTATTTTTCATTTAAAATCCCATCGTAATCTAAAGCACTTTTATCTATATTATGTCTCTAAACATATGAGTGATTACTTCCCAGATTTAGTTTCTTATAATCGTTTTGTTGAATTACAAAAATCAGTAATTCAACCTTTAGCTGTCTATTTAAAGCTTTTTGGTTTAGGCAAATGTTCAGGTATTTCTTTTATCGATTCTACCGCTATTAAAGTATGCCATTACAAAAGAGAAAAACAGCACAAAGTATTTCAAGGGATTGCTGAGAAAAGTTATGGAACATTAGGTTGGTTTTATGGCTTTAAATTACATTTAGTCAGCAATGACAAGGGGCAAATTATAGATTTCCTGATAACAAAAGCAAATGTAGATGATAGATATCCACTTAAAAATAAAAACTTTCACGATAAAATCTTTGGGAAAATATATGGTGATAAGGGGTATTTGGGTAAAGATTTATTTGATAAATTATTTGTTGATGGTATTCATTTAGTAACCAAATTAAGAAAGAATATGAAGAAAAAGGCACTCGATTTTATGGATAAAGTTTATCTTAGAAAAAGAGCAATTATAGAATCTGTAAACGATGTGCTAAAAAATACTTGCCAGATAGAACATTCTAGACATCGATCATTTGATAACTTTTTAGGGAATTTAATCGCAGGTTTAACAGCTTACTCTTTCCTTGACAAGAAACCTAGTATTAAAATTCAAAGATTTTTGCCTAATATAGATATAAGTTAAGTCGAACTCACGTT
>NZ_QPEJ01000010.1 GCF_003335085.1 Polaribacter sp. WD7
CCTGCAATTATACCTCAATGAGTTCGTCTATAAACTTAATCGAAGATATTTTGGTGAAAAACTCTTTGATAGACTAGTAATTGCTAGCATTACTGGGTCATGATGAAAAACGGATATTCAATTAAATTAAACTATCTTTAGTCTTATTAGTCTAAAGTACATGAATTTAATACACATACAGCACTTATATAATAGAATAGGTTTTGGTATTACTCCAAAAGAGTTAAAAAAGCTAAGTAAACAATCTAGAGAAACTGTTGTAAAAAACCTATTTAAAGGTTCTAAAAAAAATACTCCAGTTACTGTTGATTTACCTTTTTTAGAAACTATAACCCCAAAACAATTAAAGGACAAATCTCTTAGACAAGAAATTCGTAAAAAAAGTAGAGAAAAAACACAAGAATTTGCTGAGGCTTGGTATAATAGATTGACAAACCCAACAGAGTTATTACGAGAAAAAATGACCTTATTTTGGGCTAATCACTTTGTGTGTCAGAGTAATAATATTCTCTTTATACAGCAATACAATAATGCTCTTAGAAAACATGCTTTAGGAGATTTTAAACTATTTACCAAAGCTGTTTCTAAAGAAGCTGCAATGTTAATTTATTTAAACAACAAGCAAAATAGAAAGCAAAGTCCTAACGAAAACTTTGCTAGAGAATTAATGGAACTTTTTACGCTTGGAGAAAACCATTACACTCAAAACGATATTAAAGAAGCTGCAAGAGCATTTACTGGATACAATCATAATTTTAAAGGAGATTTTAAATTTCGAAAAAATCAGCATGATTTTGATAATAAATCCTTTTTTAATAAAAATGGAAATTTTATGGGTGATGATATTATAGACATCATTCTAGAACAAAAACAGTGTGCTCAATTTATATCAGAAAAAATATATCGCTATTTTGTTAATGATAGTATTGATGCGAATCACATTGCAGAAATGACAGCTGTTTTTTACAAAGATTATAACATAGAAAATTTAATGAAATATGTTTTTCTTGCAGATTGGTTTTACGACCCAAAAAACATAGGTTGTAAAATAAAGTCGCCAATAGAATTTTTAGTAGGGATTCATACTACAGTACCTTTTACTTTTCAAAAAACAAAACAACTATTTCTAGTACAAAGATTACTGGGGCAGATACTTATGAAACCGCCAAATGTAGCTGGTTGGAAAACAGGAAAATATTGGATAGATAGCAATACCTTAGTTACACGCCTAAGATTGCCTTCTGTTTTACTAAATAACGCAGTAATAACATTTTCTGAAAAAGGTGATGAAGAAGATGTAACTGATGTAGAAAAAAAGAAATTAAGAAGAAGCGCTTATATTAAAACAGTAACAAATTGGAACACTTTTGAAACTTCTTATGAAGAAGTTTCGAATACAGCATTAATTACCAATTTAATTAGTAGCCCTATATCTGAAGGTACAAAAACGATGTTGTTAGCTAAAGTACATCTACCTAAAAAAGATTTTTGTATACAATTGATGAGCATTCCAGAATATCAACTTTGTTAATCCTTATATTATTACCTAAAAAGCAAAAATTATGAAACGTAGAGATTTTTTAAAACAATCTACATTAGCATCTAGTATGTTTTTTGTACCTCAATTTTTAAAGGCTTTTGAACTTGGTACCAACACAACTTTTAGCAATAAAAAAGTAGTTATCATTCAACTAAAAGGAGGTAATGATGGGCTTAATACAGTTGTACCTTTTGAAAACGACATCTATCATAATGCCCGTAAAACTATTGCGCTTCAAAAATCTGAAATTATTAAAATTGCAGACGGAGTAGGCTTACACCCTAGTTTAGCACCCTTACGAAATTTGTATGATAAAGGTTTTGTAAGTATTATTAATAATGTAGGATATCCTAACCCTAATTTATCTCATTTTAGATCTACAGATATTTGGCAAACCGCAAGTGCAAGTAATGAGTATTTGCAAAACGGTTGGATTGGTCGTTTTTTAGACCATACAAAAGCTGAATCTTACAACGCTATAGAAGTAGACGAGAGCTTATCTTTGATGTTAAAAGGAAAACATCAAAATGGTCTTGCTATTACCAATCCTAAAATGTTTTACAGTTCTCTTAGAGAGCCTTTTTTTAATAAAATAGTTAACAATTATCAAGACCCTCATTTGAATGAGCATAATTTAGGCTATTTGTATGCTACTATGATAGAAGCAAAATCTTCTTCTAAATATATTTTTGAAAAAACAAAAACCAAATCTCAAACAGCTACAACATACCCTAAAAATATTTTGGGTAAGCAAATGAAAACTATTGCAGATTTTGTAAAATCTGGTTTAGAAACGCAAGTATATTACGCAGGTTTAAGCGGGTTTGACACGCATGCAAATCAACAAAATCAACAAAGTAATCTTTTAAAAATTTATGCAGAAACCATGGAGGCTTTTGTCAACGATTTAGAAAAAAACAATGTTTTTGATGATGTACTGATTTTAACTTTTTCTGAATTTGGCAGACGCGTTCATCAAAACCAATCTTTTGGTACAGATCATGGTGCTGCAAATAATGTGTTTGTAATTGGTAAACACCTTAAGAAAAACGGACTCTACAATAACTTACCTAATCTTGCTCAATTAGACAAAACAGGTAACATACAATACGAAATTGATTTTAGAGAAATTTATGCTACAATTTTAGACAAATGGTTGCAAGTAGATGGTCGGGCAATTTTGAATAAGTCATTTTCTAAATTACAATTTGTATAGCATGCCTATAACTCAAAAAGTAGTGTAAGAATTACTTCTTTATCATTAACATGGTATCTTAAAAGTTCTTTCTTAGATTTTACTGGTAAAGAAAATGGAGCGTCAAGCAGGTTAAGACCGCTTTGTTTTTTTAGACGGATTCCTTGGCCAGAAATAATGTCTTTATTCGCAATAAAATCTCCTTTGGGTATATGTTCTGTTAGAATTACATATTTGTATTTAAATAACTTTTTTACAATACTTTGCACTTCATTATTAGATAAATGTTGTAACACTTGTCTTATAATAACACAATCTGCATCTGGTAAATGGTCTTTGCTAATATCTAAACAATAAAATTGAAGGTGGTTTGCTGTAACGTTTTTTTTATGATAATCTATAAGTTCTGGTACAATGTCTATAGCATGGTAATAAGATGCATAAGGCACTAATTCTTTACCAATATTAAAATCGCCACAACCTAAATCACAAACGGTAATTGGGTTTTTAAATGATGTTAAAAAGGTTTTTACAACGTTTAAATAAGGGGTTACAATTTCTGGTTTATGAGAACCATCACCAGAATAAAATTTAATATTTCTACCTCCCCAAAGATGCTTTTCATAAATCTGTTTCATTACCGCTTTTGTAGGCCAAGGCTTTTTGTTTTTTTGTGTCAAATGAATGATTTTACTAATTGTACTTCACTTTTCTAATGATTCTCATTGCTTCTTTATACCTTATGTAGGTAGTTTTATCTGCCAGGTTTTTAATGTAATTTTTAACTTTTCTAAGTTGTTCTACTGCTTCTACAAAGCCATGTAAATAACAAATTAAATAGTTGGTTGGCAATCTTAAAACATCTTTATGCTCTGCTTGAGAAAGTGCTATGTTTTGATTAATCTTAGTAACAATTTGACTAGTACTTATATAGATATGATGAATTATTGAGGAGTCAAATTTTGGAGCAACAAATAAAAATTCTTTTACAATACTATATTTTCCGTTTGGTTTAAAATTGATGATTGTTTTTTCTAAAGGATAATGTTTTTCTTGTTGTTCTAAGCCTAAATAGATATATTCTGTAACGATAAAAGAATCTTTATTGTGTGAAATCTGTACATCATCTAAAGCAGAAAAAAAGAGTTGTACTTGTTCATTTATCAATTCTATGTCTACTCTCGAATAAAATTTTGCTTCGTTTTTCGTTTTTAGTTTACCTGCCCAACACAATACAAATTGCTCTTGAAATACTTTATATTGGGGTTCATATTCAGGTTTATGATTGTTGATAAAATCAAAAACACCATCTAAAGTTAATTGAATGTTATTACGTGCATTTTTCTCTATAGCATCAACAACACTTTTATTGGTATTTTTTAACTCGAAATTGGAAAGTACTGGTATAGAATTACTTCCTCTTCTATAAAAAATAGTTCCTTTTTTATACTTCCATGCATTTTTTTTGAGTACTGTAATTGTATTTGTTGGATGAATAGTAACCAAACCTACTACCTTATGACGTTGCAATCTGGGAAAAGGAACGTTTTCGTATTCAATTTTTGGTGGATTTTCTAGATATGCGTTTACCAAATTCTGTATTTTGCTATCATCAAAAAAATCGACCCCAATTATTTTATTTTCTTCATCTTCTACACCAATAACCATATAAGAATTGTTTTTAGGATTAGAATTAGAAAGTGCACAAATGTGTTTTAAAAATTTTGCTTTACCATCTTTTGCTCCTAAAGACAACTTTTGCTTTTTATCATAAAAACTATTTTCATCATTATGAGAAAGTAAGTTTTTAATCAATAAGCGCTTGTTAATCATTTTAGTGCTTATTTAAAATTGTTGCGCTAGCTTGGGCTGTTGGGTAAACAACCAAATCTTCTATATTTACATGATAAGGTCTTGAAATTACAAAATAAATAATGTCTGCAATATCATCTGCCTGTAAGGCTTTGTAACCAGTATAAACAGATTTTGCTTTTTCTGTATCGCCTTTAAAACGCACGTCAGAAAATTCTGTTTCTACAGCTCCTGGATGAATCCCAGAAACACGAATGTTGTGTTTATTTAAATCGATTCTCATTGCCTTATTTAAAGCGTTTACAGCATGTTTAGACGCACAGTATACATTTCCGTTAGGATATACTTCTTTACCTGCAATAGAGCCTATGTTTACAATAAAACCAGTATTTCTTTTTGTCATTTGAGGAATGATAGCTTTAGATACATACAACAATCCTTTTACATTAATATCCATCATGGCGTCCCAATCTTCTAAACTTCCTTCTTGAATTGAAGATAACCCATGCGCATTTCCTGCATTATTGATAAGAATATCTATCTGTTTAAAGTTTTCTGGTAAATTGGCTATTTGTTGCTGTACTTGATCTTTGTCTCTAACATCAAAACGTAATGTTGTTACTTCTGTAAGTACACTAAGTTCTTCTTTTAAAACTACCAATCTTTCGGCTCTTCTTCCGCAAAGAATTAAGCGAATATTATTTTTTGCAAAAATTTTTGCTGTTGCCTTACCAATACCAGATGTTGCCCCTGTAATAAATGCTGTTTGTCTCATTTGTTAGCCTTAGTGTATAATTTGTTACTGTCTTTGAAGAAACGACAGAGTTGTTATAAATGTATAAAACTAAGCAATGTATATTATATGAGAATAGATTAATTTTTCATAAATTATGAACAAGAAAAAACCGCTCTCCTCAGAGCGGTTTCTCTTTCAATTGGTTACTGAGAATAACCAACCAAAAATCAACTAACCAAACTTTATTTTAAATTTCTTCTATTTTTTACTTGTCTTTTTATCTTAGTACGTTTTCTATTATCATTCCTTACAATATCTTTTGTATCTTTTTTTGTTTTTGATCCTTTTAAGAATTGTACAAAGCCTCTTCCTCTAAAATCGTACGTTGTTTGAGAGTTCAGATTAAACAATCGTATGCTATCATCATTAACAACGGTTAACTCAAACTCTTCTATATCTTCACCTTCATAATACAATGTTAAAATCTTTACATCTTCAAACCCAGCAACATCAAACACTTCATAATCTCCAACATAACTCCATTTTAATATATCAACATGTGTGCCAAAGTTATCTTGAGAGCTGTAAAAAGTGGTATTGTTTTCTGGTGTAAATGCTAAATAATTTTCGCTATCAAAAGCATTTGGTACACCACCTTGAGTAGTAAGTTTTTCCCACGCAATAAATTCTTGTAAAAAGTATTCTATATTTTCATAAAATAACCTGTCATAATCAAATTCGTCAACTTGGTATCCAATTAAAAAATAACTTATATTTTGTCTGCGGTTATGAATTTCAATTTCGTTATTAGATATTATTGTAACTTCAAAATTATGAAAACCATCCAAATCATGATTGGTTTCTAATAAGCCATTAAAAGTATCATAAGACCCTACATCTATACCCAAACCATTACCTGTTCTTCCTATATCTACAATATTATTATTGGCATACATAATACCATTTATAAATGATATTGTAAATGCTTTTGATAAAAAAGGAACATCTCCATTACCAATTGTTCTGTGGTAATCTACATACCACAAATCATAACCAGAAACCACTTCTTCTAAAGAAATTGGTTCTTCTAACTCTACAAACGGATCGTTAATAATGGTAGTACAAGAGCTTAAAATTGTTCCTGTAATAAGAATTGCAAAAAGTAGTTTTACACGTTTCATAAGCTGTTGTTTTACGGTTATGCTTATGAATATCCAAATTACGTGCCAAAAAAGTAAATCACCTGTAAAACAAGAGATTATGGTTTTATTGAACTCTTTCTAATGAATTGTTTTCTATTTTAGAAATATTCGGAATTTTATAATATTTTGTAATTCCTCCTACTTGATAACTTAAAACAGCTTCATTTTTTTTCAATTCAAATGGAAATTTTTTGTCACTTGGCACTTTGTTAACTATTTCTTTTTTGGGGTCTATATCTAAAATAATATCTGATGGTATTTTTTTTGATAATGAATAATTGGCAATAATAATTGTTGCTTCTTTAAATTCTACTTTGACCACTTTATTTTTAAAGTATAAAGAATCGAATACAATATCTGAAGCTTCTTTTAACTGAATCGTGACATTCATTCCTCTAACACCTGCTTGTCCTCCAGCCCAAGTGCTATAAATAGCATTGTCTATTGCAAATGGTGGATTGTTTTCTAATTTTAAACTTCTGCATTGTGTAAATCCAAATACTACTGTTGCGATTACTAAGAGTTTCATAACTTTCATTCTTCTAATTTTTATTCGATAATGTCAAATGGTATGCCAATATATAAAAAAAACCGTTGCGTATTTTGGCGCAGAAACTAGATAAATGTCAGTTTGAGTGATTTTTGAGGAACGCAAAATTGTATCTAGAACTATTTATAAGCTAAAAATTCTTATTCTCGATACAAATTTTACTCATTTCAATCATAAAATCCACTCGAATTGACAGAATTTTTCAAAATCACAACAGGTAAAAAAAGAGTTTATCAAAAATTTGATAAACTCTTTACTATGGTTTTCCTGACACATCAGCAGGTATACTATTGATATTTAATCCGCTTTCGCTCCGTTTAATTATTCAAAGCCTCCGCTCTTTGTTGAATATTTAACTCCGCTTTCCCTCCGTTTAATTATTCAAAGCCTCCGCTCCTCCAACTATTTCTAAAATTTCATTAGTAATTGCTGCTTGACGTGCTTTGTTATACGTTAACAATAGCTCATCTCTTAACTCTTTTGCATTATCTGTAGCTTTGTGCATTGCCGTCATACGTGCTCCATGTTCTGATGCAAAACTATCTCTTAATGCTTTATACAACTGCGTTTTTAATGATTTTGGTATTAAAGCTTCTACAATTTCTTCTTTAGAAGGCTCAAATACATAATCAGAATTTACTGCAGATGCATTGCCACCTTCAATAGGTTTAATTGGTAGAAATTGCTCTACTTGAGCAACCTGAGTTGCTGCATTTTTAAATTGGTTGTAAACTAATTCTATCTTGTCATACGTACCACTTGCAAAAAGATCCATTAATTGCTCTGCAATTTCTGCTACATTATCAAAAGCTAAATTATCGTAAATAGCATTATTAGATGCAAATACATTGTATTCTTTAGATAAAGTATCTGCTCCTTTTTTACCTATGGTAAATAAATCTACAGAAGCAGTATTATATTTCTCATTAATAGTATGAACAACTTGTTTAGTGATTGATGAATTAAATCCTCCACACAACCCTCTGTTAGATGTAATTACTACTATTAAAACTTTAGAAACCTCTCTTTGAGTAGAATATACACCACTAGCATCACTATCTAAAGTTGCACTTAAATTTTGCAATAATTCAGTTAGTTTAGATGAATACGGTCTCATTGCCGTGATTGCATCTTGTGCTTTTTTCAACTTTGCAGCAGACACCATTTTCATGGCAGATGTAATCTGCATTGTTGATTTTATAGAAGTAATTCTATTACGTATTTCTTTTAAATTTGCCATTTCTTAGTTTTTAGTTATTAGTTTTTAGTTGTTCGTTTAACATCTAAAACCTAAAGTCTAATTAAGCAAAATGCTTTGATATCTCTGCTGCTGCTGCTTCTAAAACAGAAGTTGCTTCGTCTGTTAATTTACCAGACTTTAATACATCTAAAGTATCTCTATGTTTTGCGTTTAAGTAATCGATATAATCTTTCTCAAATTTCTTTACTTGATTTACAGGTACATTTTTTAACAAGTTTTTAGAACCTGCATAAATAATTGCAACCTGATCTTCTACTGTAAACGGATCGTTTTGAGCTTGTTTTAAAATTTCAACATTACGTTGTCCTTTAGAAATAACACTCATTGTAGCTGCATCTAAATCAGATCCAAACTTAGCAAATGCTTCTAATTCTCTAAACTGAGCTTGATCTAATTTTAAAGTACCCGATACTTTTTTCATAGATTTAATCTGTGCATTACCTCCAACACGAGATACAGAAATACCTACGTTAATTGCAGGACGAACCCCAGAGTTAAATAAATCTGATTCTAAGAAAATCTGACCATCTGTAATAGAAATTACGTTTGTTGGAATGTATGCTGATACGTCTCCTGCCTGAGTTTCAATAATTGGTAAAGCTGTTAAAGAACCTCCTCCTTTTATTTTTCCTTGTAAAGAATCAGGAATATCATTCATTTGAGAAGCAATAGTATCATCATTAATCACTTTAGCAGCTCTTTCTAATAATCTTGAGTGTAAATAAAATACATCACCAGGATATGCCTCACGTCCTGGAGGTCTTCTTAACAATAAAGAAACCTCTCTATAAGCAACAGCTTGTTTAGACAAGTCATCATATATAATTAAAGCTGGTCTACCAGTATCTCTAAAATACTCTCCAATTGCAGCTCCTGCAAATGGTGCATATACCTGCATTGGTGCAGGGTCAGACGCATTAGCAGCAACTATAGTAGTGTATGCTAAGGCTCCTTTTTCTTCTAACATGTTTGCAATAGCCGCAACCGTAGATGCTTTTTGACCAACTGCAACATAGATACAATATACTGGGTTACCAGCATCGTAAAATTCTTTTTGATTTAAGATGGTATCAATAGCAACTGTAGATTTACCTGTTTGACGGTCTCCAATAATTAACTCACGTTGACCTCTACCAACAGGAATCATAGCATCAATAGATTTGATACCCGTTTGTAATGGCTCAGTTACAGGCTCTCTATAAATAACTCCAGGAGCTTTACGCTCTAAAGGCATTTCAAAAGTTTCTCCTTCAATTGGTCCTTTACCATCTATTGGATTACCTAAAGTATCTAAAACACGTCCAACAACTCCTTCTCCTGCTCTTAAAGAAGCAATTCTTTCTGTACGTTTTACTGTAGAACCTTCTTTAATAGAAGTAGAAGCTCCTAACAATACCACACCTGCATTGTCTTCTTCTAAGTTCAATACAATACCTTCTAATCCGTTTTGGAATTCTACCAATTCACCATATTGAACGTTAGATAAACCGTATACACGTGCTATACCGTCACCTACTTGTAAAACTGTTCCTACCTCGTTTAAAGTAGCTTTTGCCTCAAAATTTGTTAACTGTTCTTTTAAGATTGCTGATACTTCAGCTGGTTTAATACTTGCCATCTTTTATAATTTGATGTATTATTAAATTTTTGGAATATAATGACTATTGTCAAATTCCTTTTTCAATTCATTTAAATGATTAGAAATGCTAGCATCATACTGTACATCTCCAACGCGTAAAATAAATCCTCCTAAAATAGCTGGATTTACTTCATTTTCTAAGTTTGCTTTTTCACCAGTTAATGCTACAATTTTAGCTAAAACTAGCGCTTCCACTTCTTTGGTTAAAGGTACTGCAGTAGTAACTTTAGCAACTTGCGTGTGTTTATAAAAATCAAAAATGATAGTGTATTGTTTAGCAATAGGTGCTAACATTGCGATTCTTTTATTTTCTTGTAGTAAGTTAAAAAGACCTAACGTTATATTATCTACTTTACCTGTAAACATAGCTTTTAAGACTTTCATCTTATCTGCGGCTTTAATTACTGGGCTTTTTAATACTACCTCTAACTCATTATTTTCTGCTATAGTTGATGAAATCAACTGCATATCTTTATTTACAGCAGACTCATCTTTAGTATCTTTTGCAAGATTTAAGATTGCTTTGGCGTAACGTAATGCTGCTCTTGAGTCTTTCATAAAATTAGTTTAAAGTAACGTTTTTTAGAGTTTCTTCAACTAGTTTTAGTTGATCTTCTTTAGAAGATAATTCTTTTTTAATTACAGATTCTGCAATACCAATAGATAACTCTGCAACATTCTTTTTAATCTCTGCTAATGCTGCTTGTTTTTCTTGTACAATAGAAGCCTGTGCTGTTTCTATTAACTTTGTAGTTACTTCTTTAGCATCTTCTTTAGCTTCTGCAATCATCTTATCTCTTATCTCTCTTGCTTCTTTCATCATTGCATCACGTTCTGCTCTTGCTTCTTTTGCTAATCTTTCGTTATCAGCAGTTAAGTTTTGCATTTCTTTACGTGCTTCTTCTGCTGCAGATAAAGCATCTTCTATACCAGATTCTCTTTCTTCTAATGAGTTTAAAATTGGTTTCCAAGCAAATTTACCTAATAATACAATAAGTATTACTAAGATGATAAGTTGCATAAAAAATAACCCTGGTGAAAAGTCGTTTAATAAAGTTTCCATATTATAAAACTAATATTGATTTGTTTTTGTTTAATTTAAAACACATTCTGTAACCAACCGTTACAGAGATGTGTCTTTTTTGTTTTTAGGAATTATTTTCCTAAGATTAATGCACCAAATGCTAAACCTTCTAATAAGGCACCAATGATGATCATTGCAGTTTGGATTTTTCCAGCCGCTTCAGGTTGACGAGCAATACCTTCCATTGCTTTTCCACCGATTTGACCTAATCCAATTCCTCCTCCGATTACGATTAATCCTGCTCCAATTAAATTGTACATACTAATTGATTTTTAAATATTAATTAAACAAATTCTAATTCTCTTTTACAACTAAATTGCTTTAGTTTTCTAGTGATGTTCATGTTCTTCAACAGCCATCCCTATAAATAACGATGATAACATCGTAAAAATAAATGCTTGTAAAAATGCTACTAATATCTCTATAACAGAAATAAATAATGACAACACTAATGACATTCCTGTAGAGGCTACAGGACCAAAAGCTTCTTTCATTGTTACCATTAAAGCAATTAAACTCATTACCACAAAGTGACCTGCTGTAATGTTTGCAAATAAACGCACCAATAATGAAAATGGTTTGATTAAAATAAATCCTACCAATTCTATTACTGCTAAAATAGGTCTTAAAACTACTGGTACCCCTGGCATCCATAAGGTATGCGCCCAAAAGTCTTTACTACCATTTGTAATGTATACAATTAAGGTTAACAGTGCCAAACAAACAGTTACTGCTATTTGCCCTGTAACATTAAATCCTAATGGTGTTAAACCAAGTAAATTTAAAATCCAAATAAAGAAAAACACCGTTAACAAAAATGGCATAAATTTTCTATATTTTTTATCTCCAATGTTTGGTCTTGCTATTTCATCTCTTACATATATAACCAAAGGCTCTAATGCTCTACCAAATCCTTTTGGAATACTTCTAGTTTTGTATTGTCTTGCTAATTTAGAAAACCATAAGAAGATTAACAACCCTGTAAATAAAATACCTACTACACTTTTAGTAATTGAGAAATCTAATACTTTGTGTGCATTTGTTGCGTGGTGTGATTCATCAAAAGCAACTGTAGATTGACCTTTGTCTAATTCAAAAATTTTAGAATGAATTTTTGCAAATTTTAATCCTTTTTTCTCAACAAGCAGGTGCCCATCATCATTGTGATGAAATTCTGAAGACATAAAAGTTACCAAACCTTCACTTGTCCATAAAATAACTGGTAGTGGAAAACCTACATGTTTTCTTTCTCCTTCATCATTGGTATAAGAAAACAAAGAAAAATCATGAGAATCTTTAAGGTGGTGCTCAATGTAAGCTTTTACCTCTTCTTGTGTATTTACTTGACCCCCATCTTTTTGGTTGTGTTGTTTATTATCAGACCCTGATGCAAAAATTGAAGTTGTAGCAAGGCATAAAACTACTATTGTAAGAAAATGGATTGTTTTTTTTGCAATCTTCATTGTAAAATACGCTTTCTAAATTTGGCGCAAAGGTATGCAATAATTGAAAACTACAAACTGTTTTTTAATGTATTTTTTTTTATTGCTTTTTATTCAAAATTTTAGCAATAAAAATTGCTTCTGTTAATAAAAATATAATCGATGGTACAAATAGAGATATTCTTGCTATTGTAGACAGACTTTCTTCTGTGAATATTGATTTATAAAAGATTACACTAAAAAGAATAAGTTTTAAAAAGATTGTAACTAAATACACAAAACCTAACTGTTCTGTAAATTTATCAACATTTGAAAGTAGTGCTATATTGAGACAAACCAACAGCGAAAAACCTAAATGAAAAGTATATACTTTTTGTAGCGAAAACGGTAGTTGTATAGCTTTACTTTCTATGTAAAATTGATGTAAAGTATTACTTACAAGAAACAACAGAAAGAATACGATAGTATAAAATATAATACTTTTAATCATTAATTCTGTTTGCTTGTTTGATTAAGTAATATATGGCTAAAAAAACAGAAATTAAAGTAACTGTTTGGGTTAAAAATGTAGTTTCAAATAGTTTATCTAACCATTCTCCCAACAAGAAGCCTAGATAAATGGTAACGCCCATTTGCAAACCTGCGCCAGAAAGTTGTAATGCTTTGTTAAGCGGTTTTTTCTGAGAGTCTTTTTTGCTCATTAGAAGAGTTCAATTCTTTTATAGCTCCTTTCATAGTACACGTTGCATTAAATACCGCTCCTGGTTCCACAGAAAGTTTACCAATAACAACATCTCCAGAAATGTCTGCAGTAGCCTTTATAGTTAGTGTCTTAGACACAGTAAGGTCTCCAGAAAATTTACCTTCTATATCTGCGTTTGTAGCTTCTACCTTACCTTTTATTAAACCATCTACACCAATAATTACACGTCCGTTAGTAAGTAAAGTTCCTTCTAAGGTACCATCAATCCTAAAATCTCCATCAGATTTGATATCTCCAACAATTGTTGTGTTTTTTGCAACAACATTTCTTTCCATAATTTTTGGTTTTTGATTTTTGGTTTCTTTACTGCTAAACATTTTAATTACTTAATTGTTTTACTATCTCTTTGGCCTTTTTACCCTGTTCTGTATTTCCGTAGCTTACTGCTACAAAATTCATAGCAACCTTATATTCTTCTTTATCTTTATATTTCCCTATAGCATAAGCTTTTAGAAGCTCAAATTTAGGAATTAATTTTGAACTTTGTATAGTAGGTAAAATTGTATCAATCTTAGCCACTGTCTCTTCAAATTTATCTTCTTTATACAAATAATAGATTTTTTTATATGCTTTTTCTAAATCGCTAACAGAAACTTCTTCTACCAAAGGTTGATTAGGATTTAAAATAACTTGTGCAAATTTTGTATTTGCATAGTTTGAAAGAATAACATTTTTGTGAACATCTGCTTTTGAGGTATTTCCTGATTTTTTATAAATCTGATACAAATGCCAATGAATTGGCAATGTTAGTTCTTTTTTGGTATTCAATTTCTCTACACGTTCTAACCTTTCTAAAGCCAATTTATCGTCTTTAAATTGCTCTTTGTAAATAATTCCCAATTCGTACAAAGCATCGTTTCTGTCTAACTTTAAGCTATCAATTATTTTTTTGTCTGTAGGTATGGTTTTTAAATAGGTTTCTATATCGTAACGAGCGTTTTTTTGATTAACCACTGCTACATCTTCTGATTTTGTTATTTCTTGTTTAGAAGACCACCTCCAATCGTCTTCTAGTTTTCTGTTACCCCAAATCTTTTTAAATTCAGTCTTTCCAAAACTTAACGATTGAGAATTGTAAAAATACCATTTTCCTTTGTTTTTAGACTGCAAAGAGCCTCCGCCAAAAGTATCTCCAAAAGCTTGTTGATTTAATCTTAATTGCGCCAATTCTTGGTCGCGCTTTTTTAAACTGTCTATATATTTTTGAAAAAATGCATTTTGAGCCTCTTTAGGTAACAATGCTATCTTAATAATACTATCATTTTTAGACAGTGTATTTTCAAACTGAATTAACGATGACAAATTTTTACGCTTACGTTTAATACGTCTTATTCTTAAATTTAAAGTATCTCTAGAAAAATCTAAAAGACTATCATAATAAGAACTTGCTGCCAAATATTCTGAATTTTTGAACTTTAAATTTCCTAGTTTTTCGTAGGTAAACGTTTTTTGTTTATCTTCTCCATTATCTGCTCTTAGTGACTGGTTGTAGTAATCTACAGCTAAATTTATGCTGTCTTTTTGTTCTAACAAATACCCTACTTGATATAATAGCTCATCTAAATAAGGTTTGTTTTCTCTTACCTTCACTAAATCAATGATTCTTTCTAATATTGCTGCAGAAGTAGAGTCGTTTGTGGTATTTTTAGCCAATTCTACATTGGCTCTAATTTTGTATTTATAAGGTGCTTTTTTAAAATCAATAAGCTTATTAAAAACATACAGAGCAGAATCTTTTTTATCTTCTGCACTATAAATTTGCCCTAAAATAAATAAGTTTCTTGCCCCTTGATTTCTATCGTTTAACGTTTTGGTGGCTTTTTGTAAATGCTCTTTTACTTTTTGTAAACTATCCATTTTAACATAAGCCATAGCTAAAGCTGTATGCGCTTGCTCTTTAATCTCTTCTGGCAATTGTTTCTCTTTACCTTCTTTATCTGCTGTAAGTAATTTTAAAGATTGAATTGCCAATTCTTCATTATCTATTCTAATGTTTGCTTTGGCTCTCCAAATTTTAGTTTCATTAATTAAGTTTGCGTATGGGTAATTAGCAATAATATAGTTAAATGCCTCTATAGCGGGGATGAAACGTTGTTCATAATATCTAGATTTACCTAACAATAAATACGCATCATCAATTTGTCTGTTACGTTCATAGCCATCAATATTCATTCCGTGTTTTTGAATAGCTTTTACTGCTTTTTCTTCTGCTATTCCAAACGGAGTTGTTGCCTTTTGACTATCGCTTCCACTATCAAAACCGCTACCAATACCTGTGTTAAAATTGGCAACTATTTTATCTTCTTCAAATTTAATGGGCTCTATTGGTAATTGCTCAAACCAATCATCTTTATACTTCTGGTTTATATCATCTAAACCTTTTGCAAAAGATTCTTTTCCATTAAACAACACGTTATATTTTGTATTTAGTGTATGCCAATTTCTTGTAATAACCGTATCTTTTTTGGTACTACAGGCATATAAAAGTCCGCAAAGAACTGCTATAAAAACTATTTTATTGGTGTATTTCACTTAGATTCATCTAATTAAAAAGCTAATAAAGCTAAAAAACTCTTATTTACAACTAATTTTTGGCAAAAATAGTATAAATACAGCTCATAAAAATAGGAATAAATTAAGAATCGTAGTACTATACCGCAAAATAGCTTTCTAATTCTTTTAAAGTTTCTGATGATGTTTTAATGTCTTTCACCACTTTTCCTTTATCTAAAACCACTATTCTTTCGCAAACTTCTGTAACATGTGTTAAATCATGACTTGATATTAACACCGTAATTTCTCTGTTTTCTGTAAGGTTTTTTATAATTTTTTTCAATCGTATTTGGGTAGTTGGGTCTAAATTAGCAAAAGGTTCATCTAAGATAACCACTTTAGGATTGCCCATCATTGCTGCAACAATGCCTGCTTTTTTTTGATTTCCTTTACTTAAATCTCTTAAATATTTTTTCTTACCAAGAATTTCATCATTAAAAAATTCATCAAACTGAGTTAAAAATTTAGTAACATCTGCTGCATTCATACCTCGTAAATCACCAATAAAATCAAAATATTCTTCCGCAGTCAAATAGCCTATTAAAAAAGATTCATCTATAAAAGACCCTGTAAAGTTTTTCCATGCCTCACTTTGGTTTACTACAATATTGTGGTTGGTAATTGCACCAGTTGTTGGTCTTATTAAATCTAGCAGAATATTAAATAACGTCGTTTTTCCTGCGCCGTTATTGCCTACCAAACCAAAACTTTGTCCTGTAGGAATATCTATTGTTGGTACATTTAAAACTTCTGTTGTTCCGTATTTTTTTGAAATTGTATCTATTGTAATCATTGTCTGTTTTTTATTATGCTTCTTTTCCAAAAGCGTTAATCATCACATATTTGTCTTTTATGTATTTTTTTTCGATGACATTCATCGCAACATTTTTTAATAGCAATGCTAAAACCCCTACTAGAACTACAGCAAGGTAACCCGAAATGCCACCAACAAACTTATTAAACACCCAAAAAAGTAACATTGGAAATAACATGATTGGAATTATAATAATAAATTGTGTTGCGCTAGTGCCTTGTGTATTTCCAAATCCGCTTTTATTTAAATCGATTCTTTTTCTGTTAAACGATCCTGCATACAGCAAGAATAATGAGTTAAAACCAATATTAAAAATGGCACCTGCTGTTATCATCAAAAAAATATCTACTCCAAAATATAAATAAGGAAAACTTAATAGGTATAAAATACTGGTCATAGCCACCATAAGAATCCATTTGGACTCCAAAAATTTACGGTATTTAAAACTCTGACTCATCAACATTTTATAATGTGCACTATCCCATGCAGGTATAAATTGCCCATAGTTTAATGCAAAGCCTCCGCTTACAAACAAAGAGGCAAACATTAACATGGCAGGCATATCTCTGTAGGTTTTTTGGGTGAAGAAAATTAAGCCGTAGAAAAGAAAGAGAAAAGACATTAAAAAAACAGTTTTGGTTCTTTTATTTCTCCAGATTAATCGGATATCATTTTTTATAAATGGGGCAACATCTCCTAATTTGTTTGTAAAAGATAAATCTGCCGATTTTGCTTCTTCTACTTTGTCTTTTACAGCCTCATCTAAATAGACACTATTGCGCAATTGTTTGTAATTTAATTGATATAGCATCGCAAGTACAATTATACCAATACATGATAATATAGGATTTGCATAAATACCATCAAAAATACTACCTCCAAAACCGATAACATCTGCAATTTCAAATTTTTGAAATCCAATTAAAAGCACAAAAACAGAGGCTATAAAAATAAGTACCTTATTATTTTTATTGATCAAAAAGTTTAAAAAATTAGCCGACTGAATAATCAAAATTATGGTAAGTAACCACCCTAAAACTCCAGCAACATCATAACCTTCTTTTAGCAAAACGATTGCAAACGGAATATAAAAAAACAAGCCAAAAATATTAAAGATAGAAAGCGATGACTTGCCAAGAACATAATGTACCAATTTACTTTTTTTAATCGGTAAAATAAGTAATGGTTTAATGTTCATTACTGGTAGTTTTTGCATTAAATACCTTACAATTAAATCACCTAGAATAGCATATAACAAATAAGAATTTACCATTTGCAAAGGGTCTTGCTCTGGAAACTCTTTCTTTAAAATATAATAGGCACCAACACCAATAATTAAAAAGGTAATTATAAAATATAAAGCCAAAAAGCCCATTAAAATTTTTAAGACAATTCCTTTTTGCCAATGAGAAGAACGGAAATATTGTTTCCATTCTAGTTTTAAAAATTGTGAAATCATATATTTGGTTTGTTGAGTTGGTAATTAGTTGTTTAAAAGATGACTTTGTTACAAAATTTAAGAAATTTTATATTCTGGATAGGTTTCTTCTAGCAATTCTTCTGCTTTTTGGGGTATAATTAATAAAGAAATATAAGAATATATAATTGCTATTGTAATTAATGCCGCAATACATATTTTAAAATAGAAGGCGTCTGTACTTCTTAAAAGGCTTGAGAGATTAAATAGATTAGAAAAAATTAGAATACTACTAAAAGCACCTGCTTTAAAAATCATATCTTCCAATAAATATTTTCTATTTTTTTCTTGAAACCTCTGTTTTGCTTTTTTGGAAAGTTTTGATGCTAACACAACATCAATTATGCCTAAAACTAACATTAAAGCTGATAGATAGCTTTTGCTTATGTTTAGAGACATTGCATAATAAAAAAAGAAAAAAATAGAAAGCGTTACTAGTATTTTAGGTATAGAAAACCAATCTTTCATATAGGTTAATAAGATTGTTCTGTATTTTTTTCCTAACCGTTTTTGTTTGGCTTCAACTACATCCATAAAACCAAAAATTCCAAATTTTTTGAAAGATATATCTCTGGCTTCTTCAAAACTTAAGTGTGGATTAGCCACCCAAATTTCTTCAATATCATTGGCCAAATGATCTACCAATTCTGTTTGCACACCATAATGCTCTACAAAATGTTTTCTAGTAAACTTAAAGAGTTCTTGTATATGAGCGTTTGTTAGTTTCATAGCATTAATTTAACAAGAGTTTGTTTTTTTCTAGAATTATTTTTCTTTTTCTTATAATCAATAAAATACCTGAAATGTGTAATCCAAAGGCAATTGAAAAATAAATAAAAAATAAGATTCTATTTTCTTTTAAAAAATCAACAATTGGAGAAAATAAATATAAAAACATACTTGGTAAAACCATTATGTTAGATAAATACTTGAACGAAATTAGTCTTCTTATGCTTTTGTTTTTATGGTAAGTTAATATAAAACTCATTATCATTGGCATACTGATAAGACTAACAAAAATACCACCAAGTATTTTATTTGAAAGATTGAACTTAAAAAACAAAGAATAAATAATTATTAGACAGAAAATTGTGAAAGGAATTTGTCTTATAGTGTAAAAAAAACCAAAAAACTCTTGTAAAAGTTCTTTTTGATTTTGCCAATGAACTACACTTTCCTTTTTTGTTGTACTTCCTTTATAATTAGAAACAAAACTAGAATTGTCTGCTAAATATTAAGATAAGTTACCGTTTCTTGTTGTTGTTTCAAAGTCTAAAATTATATGATCTATAAGCTCGTATAAATCTTCGGGATCCAAAAACTTCTTTTTCTTTTTAAGGTAACCCTCTAAAAAAGATAATTGTTTTTCTGTTATTTCATAGTTCTTTCTCATTTTACTCCAAACGTAATTTAGGGTTTACCAGTTGTTGCATGGTCCTTAAAAACTCTTGCATTTCTTCTAATTTATTCACAGTTTCTGTGGTACCAGATTCTGTTAATTTATAATACTTGCGTAATCTATTACCCACTTTGGCAACCTCTACATCTAACAAACCATCGGCTTCTAATTTGTGTAAAGCGGGGTACAAAGCACCTTCCGTAATTTTTAACTCGCCTTTTGTAAGCTCTTTTACGTGTTGGGTAATTTCATATCCATACATTTTATCATGCTGCTCTAACAATTTTAAAATAATGGTTTGTAAAGAACCCTTGTATAATTTTTGATTTCCCATTTTTGGTGTGTAATCGTTTATTTTTTATCTTCTTTGTCACTTCTAGTGATTTCGATTGTTTCAATCGAAATTGTATCGAGAAGCTTTATATGTTCTCGATACAAAATTTCTGAAAAAGAAATTTCACTCGAACTGACAGTTTTTTAAACTCACATCAAATATACATAATTTTTATATGCATTAGTTTCTTAGGTATTTAACTTTAACAAAAAAAATCCTGAGAAAATGAATTCTCAGGATTTGATGGGTTTTGCTTTTCTTATTCTCAACAAAAAAATAAGAAGCGTATGTATTAATCCCTTGCTTTGGGAAAGTTGGGATGCGTTTTATTTCGATACTTTTAAGACTTCAGCAATTATGCGCTCTAGTTCAGGTTTTGGTAAGGCTCCGTTTGCCATTTGTGGTTCTTCACCCATAGGGCAAAATAACATTGATGGAATGCTTCTTATCCCAAAAGCTGCAGACAATTCTTGTTCTGCCTCCGTGTCAATTTTATAAATGTCTATCTTGTCTCCATACTCTTCAGAAAGTTGTTCTAAAACAGGCGCTAATGCTTTACAAGGGCCACACCAATCTGCATAAAAATCTATTAACGCAGGTTTGTTTCCTTCAAATTTCCATTCTTTATTTTCTGTAAAATTAAAAACTTTTTCTAAAAAAGTTGCTTTGGTTAAATTTTCTGTCATGAATTTAAAATTTTATTTCTAATTGAATTTTTGTTACTATTTCGTTTTTTCTTTCCTAAAAAAACATACTTTGTAATTGTTATTCTTTATTCTAATTTCTGTACCACAACTACCAAACTATATTTTCTGTAAAAATAGTCGTTTTTTATTGCTTCAAATTACATCATTGTCAAGACTTTAGTTAAAACGTTAAAAATTGTTAAATAACTGATAATATGCTTCATAACCTCTAATTTTGGGTGTCACCAAATTTTATCAATCATGAAAGTCAAATTAATCTTACCTGTTTTAGTGGCAAGTACTATTTTAGTGTCTTGTAAAACCGAAATGACACAAAAAAATATTGAAGTGAATTACCCAGAAACAACAAAAAAACCAGTTATAGATACTTTATTTGGTACTGCTGTAACAGATAATTATAGATGGTTAGAAGATGATAGAAGTACAGAAACAGAAAATTGGGTAACTGCTCAAAACGAGGTTACTTTTAATTATTTAAGCAATATACCTTACAGAGAACAATTAAAATCTCGCTTATCTGAAATTTTGAATTATGAGCGTATTGGAACGCCTTATAAAGAAGGAGAGTATACTTACTTTTCTAAAAACGATGGTTTACAAAATCAATCTGTAGTATACAGAACTAAAGGAAATTCTGAACCAGAAGTTTTCTTAGACCCTAATACGTTTTCTGATGACGCAACCACATCTTTAGGTACTTTAAGTTTTTCTGAAGATGGTAAAACAGCAGCTTACGCAATCTCTGAAGCAGGTTCTGATTGGAGAAAAATTATGGTGATGGATGTTGCTTCAAAAACCATAAAAGAAGACACTTTGGTAGATGTTAAATTCTCTGGAATTTCTTGGTACAAAAATGAAGGCTTTTACTACTCTAGTTATGATAAGCCAAAAGGAAGTGAGTTGTCTGCCAAAACAGATCAACACAAATTATATTACCATAAACTAGGTACACCTCAAAAAACAGATGTCGTTATTTTTGGCAATACTGCTGCAGAAAAGCATAGATATGTGGGCGGCTATGTAACTGAAGACAATAGGTATTTGGTTATTACAGCATCTGTTTCTACCTCAGGTAATAAATTATTTATCAAAGATTTAGCTAAACCTAACAGCCCATTAATCACCATTTTAAACAACACAGATAGTGATACTTTTGTTATAGACAATAGAGGTAGTACTCTGTATTTGGTTACCAATTTAAATGCACCCAATAAAAAAATTATTACGGTAGATGCTGGTAATCCATCACCAGAAAACTGGAAAGATTTTATACCAGAAACAGAAAACGTACTTTCTCCTTCTACAGGTGCAGGTTATTTTTTTGCAAGTTATATGGTAGATGCTGTGTCTAAAGTTTTACAGTATGACTTTAACGGAAACCAAATTAGAGAGGTAAAACTACCAGGAGTTGGAAGTGCTAGCGATTTTGGAGGCAAAACAGATGCTAAAGAACTCTACTTTTCTTTTACCAATTACAATACACCCAGTTCTTCATTTAAGTTCAATCCTACAGACGGCACCTACACCACGTATTGGAAACCTTCTATAGATTTTGATGCAGATGCATATGAAAGCAATCAAGTTTTTTATACTTCTAAAGACGGTACAAAAGTACCTATGATTATCACACATAAAAAAGGACTAGAATTAAACGGAAAAAATCCTACTATTTTATATGGTTATGGGGGCTTTAATGTAAGTTTGATACCTCGTTTTAGAACTACAATTGCGGTTTGGATGGAGCAAGGTGGTATTTACGCTGTACCCAATTTAAGAGGTGGTGGCGAATACGGAAAAAAATGGCATATTGCCGGTACTAAAATGCAAAAGCAAAATGTTTTTGACGATTTTATTGCCGCTGGTGAATATTTAATTGCAAACAAATACACCTCATCAGATTTCTTAGCCGTTAGCGGTGGTTCTAATGGTGGTTTACTTGTTGGTGCTACAATGACCCAAAGACCAGATTTGATGAAAGTTGCGTTACCTGCAGTTGGTGTATTAGACATGTTGCGTTACCACACATTTACCGCTGGTGCAGGATGGGCTTACGATTATGGTACAGCAAATGATAGTAAAGAAATGTTTGATTATTTAAAAGGATACTCGCCAGTACATAATGTAAAAGAAGGCGTACAATACCCTGCTACCTTGGTAACCACTAGCGATCATGATGATAGGGTTGTACCCGCACATAGTTTTAAATTTGCTGCAGAACTACAAGAAAAACAAACTGGTAACACTCCTACATTAATTAGAATAGAAGTAAATGCTGGTCATGGAGCAGGCAAACCCATTTCTAAAGTTATTGAAGAAACTGCAGATATTTTTGGTTTTACCCTCTTTAATATGGGTTTTGAACAGCTTCCAAATCCGCCAAAAGCAAAATTGAAAAACTAAACAACAAACAAAGACCGATGCGAAAGTATCGGTTTTTTCTTTGGGCGTTACCACAAGGGTCACGCTTTCCGCACTCGCTTTCCAATTTTCAATTGTAAGAGCTCAAACAAATGCTTCAATCGTTAACGCAGTTGTGCGTACTTGCAAGCCTTTTACTATACCAAATCAATTAGAAAACTTATTTTTGCAACATGCTAAAGGTTCAAAATATTTCTTTTCAATACCACAAAAACAAACCTGTTTTACAAGACTTTGATTTTACAGTACAGGCAGGAGAACACCTTTGCATTATGGGTGAAAGTGGTTGTGGAAAATCTACACTTTTAAAAGCTATTTATGGCTTGTTAGATTTAAAAAAAGGCGAAATCTTTTGGAACGACGAACAAATTTTAGGACCAGAGTTTCACCTTGTTCCTGGTTTTGACAAATTTAAATACGTAGCTCAAGATTTTGATTTGATGCCTTATATTTCTGTATCAGAAAATATAAAAAAATTCTTGTCTCGTTTTTACCCAGAAGAAAGTGAAGCTAGAACTCAAGAATTACTAGAAGTAATTCAAATGAAGGCATTTGAACACACAAAAGTTAAAAATTTAAGTGGCGGTCAAAAACAACGTGTTGCTATTGCAAGAGCCTTAGCAAAAGAACCCAAATTATTGTTGTTAGATGAGCCTTTTGGGCAAATAGATAATTTTAAAAAAAATGATTTAAGAAGAAATTTGTTTTCGTATTTAAAGCAAAAAAACATTGCGTGTATTGTAGCCACTCATGATAAAGATGATGCACTTTCTTTTGCAGATACCCTTATTGTAATTCGTAACAACAACATTGTAGTCAATAATTCTCCAACATCAATTTATCGAAATCCAGCATCAAAGTACGTTGCAGCTCTGTTTGATGATGTTAATGAAATTGTAATAAACAGTAAAACTGTTTTGTGTTATCCTCATCAGCTAAAAGTTGTTGAGAACTCTAAAATCCAAGTAAAAGTAACCAACAGTTATTTTAAAGGTTCTTATTGGCTCATTGAAGCAGATTTTGATGGACAAGTTGTGTTTTTTAATCATGATTCTGAAATACAAAAAAACACTAAAACTCAGTTGCTTTTTATAAACTAGCGTATATTTTTACTTAAGCGTTAAATAGAACCAAAATTTCTCCATAACGTCAACATGACAATTTATATGGTCATTGCAGACTAAAGCTAAAAAATCTAATACAGATTGCTCTTTCTTTTAAAGAGAAACTAAAATGAATAAGATTTTTATTTTACATGAAAATCAGAAGTAGCCTCACCAATTTTAACAACATATTTCCCTTTCGGTAAATAATAAACACCATTTTTAGCTTTTTTGATATCTATTTCTTTATTCACTTTTTTATAGTTTTTTAAGCCTTTTTTAGAAAAAGAAACATCATAAAAAGCCTCATTAAAACCTTTGTCTGCATCTATAGAAAA
Source organism: Polaribacter sp. WD7 (assembly GCF_003335085.1). Taxonomy (GTDB): domain Bacteria; phylum Bacteroidota; class Bacteroidia; order Flavobacteriales; family Flavobacteriaceae; genus Polaribacter. The sequence continues at coordinate 24,368 of NZ_QPEJ01000010.1, forward strand.
TGTGTGTATTTGCATACCCTCAGAGAAGATTTTTACTGTAACTTTATTAGCGGAATTTACATAAAAAGGAATGCTAATCTCAGGTTCAAAGGCTTCCCTCCATTGACTTCTAGAAGTTCCCCAATTGTTTCTTTTTTGGATATCTTCTAGTTCAAAAATATGTACTGGTTTTTTTAAAATTTCTTGCGTCATTTTCTGTAACGGAGCAATAGTAGCTTTATACAAACTTCTTCCATGAGTTCCTAAAATAAGATGTTTTGCAGTAGGTTGAATTACCAAATCGTGCACAGCTACATTGGGTAAATTCTTTACAAATGCATCCCAAGACTTACCTCTATTAAATGAAACATACACCCCGTTATCAGTTCCTAAATACAATAGGTTTTCATTATCAGTATCTTCTCTAATCACGTTAACAGCAGCAACAGGAAGATTGTTACTTATATTTTGCCATGTTTGCCCATAGTCATCAGAAACATAAACGTAAGGCGTAAAATCGTCAAAACGGTATCCGTTTAACGTGGCATAAACCCTTTCTTTTTTAAATTGAGAAGCCACCACTCTAGAAACCCATAAATTTTGAGGTAAGTTGTTAGAAATTCGCGTCCAAGTTCCTCCACCATTTTTGGTTCTATTAATGTATCCATCATCTGAACCCGTATAAAGTAAACCAAATTGAAACGGACTTTCGGCAATTGTGGTTAGTGTACCATAAGCAACATTTCCTTTTTTTCCGCCAGTAGTCAAATCATCAGAGATCGTTTCCCAATCATCACCTTTATTTAAAGAACGGTGTAATTTATTGCCTCCTAAATATAAAATATCTTGATTGTGTTTGGATAATAAAATTGGCGTTTGCCAATTAAATCGATACGGAGTTTCTCCTAAGATATGCTTAGGCTGAATGTAAGTGTTTTTTTCTGTTTTTCTATCAATTCTAAAATAATTTCCAAACTGGAAACCTGTGTACACGATATCAGGATTTCTATCATCTACCTGTACTTGCATTCCGTCTCCGCCCATAATAGACGTATATGGGTTGTGCCCAGATTGATACCAGCGTTTGTCTGTTTTTGCATTATGAGATGCTACCCAAACTCCGTTGTCTTGCAAACCTCCGTATACTTTATATTCTTTCTGGTTGTCTGCATAAATTGCATAAAATTGTCCTACTGCAGGACTGTTTAGTTTTATCCAACTATCTCCATCATCGTAACTTAGGTTTAATCCACCATCATTTCCATTTAAAATATGACCTGATCTTTTTGGATTTACCCACAATGCTTGATGGTCTGAGTGCACGTTTTCTTTACTAATAGATGTAAATGTTTTACCGCCATCTTTAGATTTTATAATGGGTACGCCTAAAACATAAATGGCATTTTCATTTTGAAGATCTACACGGATTTCACCAAAATAATATCCATAAGAGCTATACACCCCGTTTAGGTAGTTGGTATGTGTTTTATTCCAAGAAACTCCTCCGTCTGTAGTTTTAAAAACTTCTGCACCTATAACAGGTGTATCAAACAATATTGTGTTGGCATCTTCTAAATATTTTGCTAAATCTATAGGTTTTATAGTACCTACGCTAACCATTTGCTTTACATTTTTAGCGCTATATTTTTCTTGAAATCCATTATTTTTTAAATAATTGTCTATTTTTTTATCAGATAAGCTTAAAAAATCTTCTGTAGACATTGTTTTAAAATCTTCTTTGGTCAACTCATCTGTAGATGCTTTATCGTCTTTTTTGGGTCTTCTAAACTGACTATCATGTAAAGCATACACTGTGTTTTCATTAAAAACAGCTAACCCTATTCTGCCTACGCCATCACCCGTTGGAAACTGGTTATTCTTGGTTATTTTTGTCCATGTTTTTCCTGCATTTGTACTTTTATATATGGCAGATTTGCTTCCATCTCCATCAAAATTCCAAGCTTTACGTACTCTTTGCCACGAAGCCGCATACATTATATTAAAATTATTAGGTGCAAAAGCCACGTCAATAATTCCGGTATCTTTGTTTATATAAAGTGTTTTTGTCCAAGTTTTTCCACCGTCAGTTGTTTTAAAAATTCCTCTTTCTTTATTTGAAGAATACAAATGCCCAATAACACCTACTACAACCTCATTTGTATTTTTTGGATTGATAATAATTCTACTAATATGATGAGAATCTGTTAACCCAACATTTAGCCACGTTTTTCCTTTATCTGTAGATTTTAATATGCCAATACCTGCGTAACTAGAACGAGAGGAATTTTTTTCACCTGTACCTACCCAAATTGTACCAGAGTTCCAATCTACAGCAATATCTCCAATGTTTTGAGTTGGCGAGTTGTCTAAAACTGGCATAAACGTGGTTCCGTTATTTTTTGTATACCATAAACCTCCAGATGCATATCCTACATAGAATTCCGTTGGATTTTCTGGGTTTACAGCAATATCTGCAACACGACCACTCATAACTGTTGGCCCTATATTGGTAAAGGCTACATTTTTTACTAATGAGGATTGCATCATTTTAGATTTATGCAATAACGATTGCTGAATATCATTAGCAGTTGATGGCTTTTGAGCAAAAAGTAATGTTGAAAAGCTTAGGTATAAAAATTGGACAAACAATCTCATAAGTTGATAAGTTTACATTGAGATGTTGAAATTACCATTAGTATTCTCATTTTCAAAATCTTTAACAAAATTTAGGATTTCTCAACAAATATAAAGAGTGTATCTTTGACCTCAGAATTTGATTACATCAAATTAAATTCTTAAAAATACTACATGACATTTAAAGATCTAGGTTTATCTAAAGCCATTTTAAAAGCGGTTGAAGAAAAAGGATATACCAAACCCTCACCCATACAAGAAAAAGCAATTCCGCATATTTTACAAGGTAAAGATATTTTGGCCTCTGCACAAACAGGAACCGGAAAAACCGCAGGTTTTACCTTACCTGTTTTACACTATTTATCTGAAACAAAACATCCTAAATATAGACCTCTGCGTGCATTAGTACTTACACCAACAAGAGAGTTGGCTGCACAAGTATATGACAATGTAAGAGCATATAGCAAATATGTAAATATAAAATCTGCTGTAATTTTTGGTGGCGTAAATGCCAAACCTCAAATTGCTACGTTGCGAAGTGGAGTAGATATTTTAGTAGCTACTCCTGGAAGGTTGTTAGATTTACACGACCAAAAAGCAGTTTCTTTTAAGCGCGTTGATGTTTTGATATTAGATGAAGCAGACAGAATGTTAGATATGGGCTTTGTTAGAGACATTAATAAAATTATTAGTTACATGCCTACAAAACGTCAAAACTTGATGTTTTCAGCAACTTTTTCTAGTGATATTAAAAAATTAGCTGAAGGAATTTTAAAGAATCCGATAGCGGTAGAAACCGCTCCTCAAAATTCTACTGCAAAAAAAGTAACCCATAGTGTTTATAAGGTAGATAAAGGTAGAAAAACCGATTTTACCATTAAACTTATTCAAGAAAACGATTGGAAACAAGTTTTGATTTTTACACGAACAAAACATGGTGCAGATAAACTAACAAGAAAACTAGTAAAGTCTAAAATTTCTTCAGCTGCCATTCATGGAAATAAAAGTCAAAACGCCCGTACTAAAGCATTGCAAAACTTTAAAGAAAATAGCATAAAAGTACTGGTTGCTACAGATATTGCTGCTCGTGGTTTAGACATCCCTTTATTGCCACATGTTATTAATTACGAGTTGCCCAATGTTCCTGAAGACTATGTACACAGAATTGGAAGAACAGGAAGAGCTGGCGCTAAGGGAGAAGCTATTTCTTTAGTATGCAGTGAAGAAACAGAATACCAAAAAGAAATAGAGAAACTGCTTGATGAAAAGCTAAAATCTACCATTGTAGCTGGTTTTGAACCCACAGACACTGCACCTCCAAAAAGAGCTGCTACACAAAGCAAAAAGTCATTTGGTAAAAAGAAAAAAACAGCTAGTTCTGCCTCATCTACAAATACAAAACCTAAGAAAAAACCTCATTTTAAAGGAAATAAGCCTGCAGGATCTAGCTCTGGACGAGGAAGAACTGGTGCTCCTAAAAAGAAACGTTTTTAGAGATTTAAATTATCAATAATTAGTAGTTATTTATTAAATTTTCAAGGGTATCATTTCTTATTTTAAGTTGCTATTTATTATGATTATCTTTGGTTTTCAAATATAAGATGAAGATGAAATACGACTTGATAGACTCTCAGTTATTTATAAAAAACAGAAAAAACTTTATGGCGCAAATGAAGCCAAAAAGTTTAGCTGTTTTTAATTCTAATGACATTTATCCTATAAGCGCAGACAGTACAATGCCTTTTGAGCAACACAGAGATATCTTTTATTTAAGTGGAATAGATCAAGAAGAAAGTATATTAATATTGTTTCCTGATTGTCCTAATGAAGATTTACGCGAAGTGCTATTTGTAAGAGAAACTAATGCTCATATTGCCGTTTGGGAAGGTGAAAAATTAACCAAACAAGCTGCTACAAAAACTAGCGGTATTAAAACAATTTACTGGTTGCAAGACCTTGAAAAGGTTTTGTTTGAAATGTCTACCTATGCAGATACTTTTTATATTAATACCAACGAACATTATAGAGCCTCTGTAGAAACAGAAACTAGAGAAAATAGATTTACCAAATGGCTGTTGGCTAAATATCCTGCACATTCAGTTGCAAAAAGCAACCCTATTTTACAACAACTGCGTTCTGTAAAAGATGCTATTGAATTAGATCTAATGCAACACGCTTGTAATATTACAGAAAAAGGATTTAGAAGGATTTTACACTTTGTAAAACCTGGAGTTTGGGAATATGAAATTGAAGCTGAGTTATTACATGAATTTGTTAGAAATCGTTCTAAAGGTTTTGCATATACACCAATTATAGCCAGTGGTAATAATGCCAATGTATTGCACTATATAGAAAATAACAAGCAATGTAAAGATGGTGATTTAATTTTACTAGATGTTGCTGCAGAATATGCCAATTATGCATCAGATTTAACAAGAACAATACCTGCTTCTGGTCGTTTTTCTGATAGACAAAAAGCGGTTTACAATGCGGTGAATTATGTAAAAAAAGAAGCCACAAAAATGCTTGTTCCTGGAGTCTTATGGAAACAATACCACATTGAGGTAGGCAAAATAATGACTTCAGAATTGTTACAATTAGGATTGTTAGATAAAGCCGATGTTCAAAACGAAGACCCAAAATGGCCAGCTTATAAAAAATACTTTATGCATGGTACTAGCCATCATATAGGTTTAGACACTCATGATTACGGTTTGTTGCACGAACCTATGCAACCCAATATGGCATTTACAGTAGAACCTGGTATTTACATACCTGATGAAGGTTTTGGCATTCGTTTAGAAGATGATGTGGTAATTCAAGAAAAAGGTGAACCTTTTAATTTAATGCAAAACATACCCATTGAAGCAGAAGAAATTGAAGACTTGATGAATTCTTAAAATTAAAGCGAGTATATTTTACTCGTTTTTTTTATCCTAAAGAATGAATAAATCCAATCGTTTTGGTATTAAAAGTTTCTGGTTGTTCAACATTTACAACATGTCCACATTTCTCAATTACAAATAAAGAAGCTTTTTGATGTAGTTTTACGATATTTTTTATAGAAGGTAAAAACAAATGGTCTTCTGCACCCATAACATACAGGGTAGGAATTTTAATATCTTTTGCCCTAAAAAAACGCAAAAGCGGATTGATTTCTGAGGTTAATTTAAACCATCTAATAAACTCTTTTTGGTAGAGTTTTTTTGCTTCATTTACAAATAAAGATCTTGATTTTTTATGGTTTTTTCTTGGCATAATAATAAACGCAAAAAACTTATACAACAACATATAAGGAATTACAGATTTAAAAATTACTCCTAATTTCATTAAAATTTGAGAACGAATATTTAACTTTATAATCGCCCCTCCCATAATCATACTCTGTACTAGCTCTGGCTTTTTTTCGGCTAAATTTCGAATTAAAATTGTTCCTAAAGAAATTCCTACAAAATGAGATTTTTGAATTTCTAAATGCGTTATGACTTCTACTATATCTTCAGTAATAGAATCAAAAGTATATTTAGGATTAAAAGTATCTTTTAATGAAGGTTTGCTATTGCCATGACCACGTAAGTCTAAGATCAAGACATTAAAATGTTTTTTAAAGTCACGTACTTGCTTAAACCAAATAGAACTACTGCCACCTGCACCATGTACAAAAGTAACCCATTCTGTTGAAGTTGAATGTGGATAAGAATAGTAGTTTAACAAATGAATAGCTTAAATTGTTCTATCAACAAAAATAGTTTATTTTATTTTGTTGGTACACATATTTACAATTGATTAAAATACGATTGTATATTCGTTAAGTTTCATAATGCCACAATCAGCTTTATTCTTAACATAAATTAGATATTGTGTTGTTGTAATTCAAAATAATACAATGAAAGCCTAAAATAAATTTAGAGTAACCCAGTAACTCACTATAAAAAAATACAATTTGTAAAAGTTTATTTAATAGCTAAAAGCACAAATTATTTTTGACAAGTAACGATAAAAGCATTGTTAAGATTTATATTTGCAAAAAATTTTGATCTGAAAAAAAACATTTCTATCATATTATTTATAGCATTTGCTTTTAGACCTATATATCATATAGGGTATATTGCTTATTTTAAGTGTAATATAGATACTATTATAGAAAAGTATTGTGTTAATAAAGACAAGCCCATTTTACAATGTAATGGTAAATGTCATTTAGCAAAAAAGATTCGTATAGATGTAGATTTATCTGACAACAACACTAAAGGAATTACAACCTCTGCAGAAGCTTTTTTTCCCGTTTTTAAAGAAAACAACTTTAACTATAGTTTCAAGAATTTACTTTTTGTTAAGAAAAAAGAATACTGGAAGTTAAAATCTTTATATTCAATAACTTTTATCAACGCTCTTAAACAACCTCCAGACTACATTTCTTAGTCATATCGTAAAAAAATGTATACTTTATCATGAAATAACGCTGTTATTTCGTGTATAATTATGTATACAATTATACCTATTGGACCTGTTGCGTATTTTGATGAAATAATAGCATTAAAAACCACTTTAGAAGCTGAAATTTTTATATGCTATACATATTTTATCAAAATGCATAACAGTCTATTATAAAAATCCAAATACTTTTCAAAGAGAAGTATTTTAATACTATAACATGAAAATTACCAATTATATCGCTGCTTTTTTTATGGCAGTAACATTAACCGCATGTACATCTACGGATGAAGAAATTACAGGAAACGGAAATATTACTTTAGAATTTGACAATGCTTTTTCAACTTCAGATTTGCTGCTAGACACAGCACCATACAAAGGAAATGAAACTGAAAAAATTAAAATTTCTAAAGTAAAATATATTGTAAGCAATATTCGTCTAGAAGACAAAGAAGGCACCATTTTTACATATCCTAAAAATGAATCTTATTTTATTGTAAATGAAGAAAACCCTGAATCTCAATTTATCAATTTATTTAATATTCCTTCTAAAGATTACACAAAAATTACTTTTGGTATTGGAGTAGATCAAGAAAAATATTTACAAGGAGCTGAGGGTCAGGGAGAATTTTTAACGAAGGCTCAAGATGCAGGAATGGTATGGAGTTGGCAAGCAGGTTATAAGTTTTTTGTTTTTGAAGGCACTTATACTTCTATAAACACCCCAGACGAAACTGCTTTTGCTTTTCACATGGGAAGTCATGGTACAGCTTTAGATAATTATAAAGAGATAACTTTAACCTTAAAAAATTCTGCAAGAGTAAGAACAAATGCTACACCAGAAATTCACATAGTTGCAGATATTGCTAATGTTTTAAAAGGTACAACAAAATTTATGTTAGATGATACAGCACAGATACACGTTAACGCTACAAAATCTCCACAGATTGCAACCAATGTTAACGGTATGTTCTCTGTAGATCATGTACACAACTAATTGTTATCAACCACAACTAAACTAAAATTTAGTTGTGGTTCAATATGCTATTTATGAAAAAATTAATCTCAATTATTTTAGGATTCATATTATTGCAAGCTTGTCATACAGAAGAGAATTATACAATTGTACCTACAGTAATACCATTACAGATACCTAGTAACTTTCCTGAAATAGAATATAATTTAGAAAACAATCCTTTAACAGAAGAAGGAGTTGCTTTAGGTAAAAAATTATTTTATGAAGGTAGATTAGCTTCAGATGGTATTATTTCTTGTGGTTTTTGTCATGAACAAGCCTCTGCTTTTACACATCACGGACACACAATTAGTCATGGAATAGACGGAAATTTTGGATTTAGAAATGCGCAACCTATACAAAACCTTGCTTTTTTTAGTGAGTTTACCTGGGATGGTGCTGCAATTCATTTAGACCTACAACCCATTATTCCTATTACTAGTGATTTTGAAATGGGAGAAACAATACCTTCTGTTATTCAAAAACTCAATTCTTATCCAGAATATAGAATATTATTTGAAAATGCCTTTGAAGATGCTGAGGCAACTACAGAAAGGTTGTTAAAAGCACTTTCTCAGTTTATGGTTACTATGATTTCTGGAAATGCTAAATATGACAAAGTCATTAGAAGAGAAGGAAACGTAAACTTTACAAATTTAGAAAACAAGGGTTTTGTTATTTTTAAAAATAAATGTGCTTCTTGCCATTCTGGAGCTTTATTTACAGACAAATCTTATAGAAATAACGGAATTCCGTTTAATAAAAAGTTTCCTGAAGAAGAGGGTAGAAAACGCGTCTCTGGATTTGAAGACGATTTCTACAAATTTAGAGTACCCAGTTTGCGAAATACCGAAATGACTTTTCCGTACATGCATGATGGTAGGTTTGGTACTTTAGAAGATGTTCTTGATTTTTATACTGATGGAATGTCTGAAAATGGAGGAAAAATAGACCCTCTCCTTACAAAACAAGATGGCAGTTTAGGTATCGATTTATCTCAAGAAGATAAAATTGCATTAATTGCTTTTTTAAAAACATTAACCGATAACACTTTTTTAAATGACAAACGTTTTGCAGAATTTTAGATATACAAAAATTCTTTTCTTTTTTAGTCTCTTTTTTTTATCGCATACTGCTTTTGGTTGCGATTTATGCGGTTGCGCTACGAGTGGTGGAAGTTTTGGACAAGGAACATTAAATAATACTTCTTTTATTGGAACAAGATATATTTTTCAAAAATTTGTTTCTAAAGATGGTATTTTTGATAATTCTCCAACCAGTACAGAACGCTTTAACACTTATCAATTATGGGGAAGAATTCCTGTTTCTAAAAAACTATACGTAAGTGTTGTTCTTCCGTATCAAGATTTAAAAAGAAAATTTACAGACAGAAATGAGAATATTAATGGTTTGGGTGATATAACTCTAATTAGTTGGCTTAAAATTCCTTTTTACAAAAAAGAAAATACAGAATATACTCAAATTGGCAAACAGCCTTCTGGTCATTCTATAGAAATTGGTTTGGGTTCTAAATTACCTACAGGAAATTTTGAACAAGTTCTATCTAACAGAGTAAACCCTGGTTTTCAATTGGGTACAGGAAGTTTAGATGGTATTTTATCTTTAACTTATACGTATGCAGCAGATAAATTTGGGATAAACACAAATACTTCTTATTATATAAAAGGAGAAAATAAAAACGAATATCGTTTTGGAAATCAGTTTAGTTTTGCTGGTAATTTTTTCTATGCAATACCCAAAAAACAATATAGTATTATCCCTTTTATTGGTATTTCTGGTAATATTTATGATAAGATTAAGCAATTTAATGAAGTCATAGCCAATACAGATGGAGCAGTTTACAACACCACTGTTGGTAGTGAAGTACTTTTTAAGACATTTATTTTTGGGGCTAATTATACGTTGCCTTTACAACACAATTTATTTGGTGGTAATGTAACCCCCAAACAATCTATAGCTTTATATTTAAATTTTAATTTAAACAACTAGCAAAAAAAAAGAGGTGAGCTAAAAATGCCCACCTCTTTAAAAATCAACCTAAATTAAACTACTCTACTATTAGAGTATATTGTGGTGTTGGGTTTAAAGGACAGAAATATACATATTCTCCTTTTGCTAACGTTACTTTGTTTGATGTTTGCTTTTCGTTATTTTTAACTTGAGCTGTAACGTAAGCATTTTTTATATGT
>NZ_QPEJ01000011.1 GCF_003335085.1 Polaribacter sp. WD7
ACCGGATTTTATATCATCAAATTAAAATCAGATAAAGGAATACTTAATAAAAAAGTGATTATTGAATAACACTTGTTTTTTAGAATACAAATTAAAAACCACATCTTTTTGATGTGGTTTTTTTGTAATATATAGGTTCAAAAAAAGTCTAAATATATTTAGACTTTTTGTGACTCCAGCAGGATTCAAACCTGCAACCCTCAGAGCCGAAATCTGATATTCTATTCAGTTGAACTATGGAGCCAATATATAATTGTAAACTTTAAAAAGGTTTAACCTGATAAAGACACATTACATTAAATGTTTTTTTACCAACGTAGAAATAGTTTTTCCGTCTGCTTGTCCTGCTAATTCTTTAGAAACAATACCCATTACTTTACCCATATCTTTCATACCTGAAGCACCTACTCTGTGTATCACAGATTTTACGGATTCTTCTATTTCTTCTTCAGATAATGCTGCTGGTAAAAACTGCTCTAAAACTGCTATTTCAGCCAATTCTGGTTTTGCTAGATCTTCTCTATTTTGTTTTAAAAAAACCGCCGCACTATCTTTTCTTTGCTTTACTTGTTTTTGAATAATTTTTAATTCTTGATCTGTTGTTAAATCCGCTCCTGCTCCACTTTCAGTCTTAGCTAATAAAAAAGCTGATTTTACGGCTCGTAAGGCTTGTAAAGCAACAGTGTCTTTTGCTTTCATAGCTTCTTTCATTTTATCCATTACTTGTTTTTGCAAACTCATACTATTCTTTTTTTATTGATTATTTAGTTGTCTTTTTTAAATATAACACGTTTTTACTATAATCTATCAATGCTTTACCTTTTTGAAGAATATCTGCACCTATGATACCGTGAACTTCTTTTGCATTATGTTGCGTTAAAGCTGTATTTACATGAGATAGGTTGAATAATACTAAATGAAATTTGTTTGTTTTCCAATCTCCTATTTTAAGTAAATTATTTTCAGATTGTTTAGTTTCCATATCTGTAGCCCCTGCTCCTGCCGCTTTGGTTTCACTTTCTTTAGCATCTAATTTAAAGTAATCTATATGATCTAGCCCAACACAAGAGTTGGAAGCTCCTGTATCTAAAATAAAGTTACCTTTTACTCCATTTATTTTTGCCTTTAATTCTAAATGATTCGTCTTAATTTTTTTTAGCTTAATTTTAATATATTTCTTTTTCTTTAAAATTTTTTCTAAACCCTTCATCTTCTATTTTTCTGAACTTCAAAAATACAATTTCTATCCGCAAGATTAAACTAACGCTCTAATATTTCTTTTAGATTTTGATGAAAAATTTTAAAATTTTTAATATTATGATGAGTGCCTTTATCTATCTCTATAAAATTATTTTTACTATTTGTATTTAGCATAAGTAGTTTTTTTGATTGTACTATAGAAGTTGTTTTATCTTTATTACCATGAAAAATAGTTATGGGTGATTTTACATTAACAATTTCTATGTTTGATTTAAATTTATAGCGTAATAAAAAGGTTGGTATAAGTTTGGAATAGTAGTGTACCGCTTTTTTGAGATTAAAAAAAGGCGCTTCTAAAATCAATTCTTTAGGATTGTTTTTAGAAGCCATTTTTATAGCAAAAGTACCTCCTAAAGAAAAACCGTAAACAACAATTTCTTGTTCTGTATAGTTCTTCTTTACTAAGTCGTAGACAGACAAAGCATCATTGTACATTTCTTTTTCGTCAAAAGCACCAGTACTTTTCCCATAGCTTCTATAATCAAAAACTAGAACTTCATAATTATATTGCAAAAAATAAGAAACTCGATTTCCCCACTTAGTTAAATTACCTTTGTTACCATGACAAAAAATGACGATACCTTTTGGATTAGGCAATTTAAAATGCAATGCATTAATCGTATTATCTGCGTTTGTTTTTATGAAAATTTCTTCGAAGGGATGAATACAATTAAACTGGAAATTTGCATTTAATTTTTTATAATTGATAAAGATAAATTTCTCTTGAAAAAAGTATAAAACTAAACTAACTACTGCTACAACAGCAATAAAAATGATAATATATGTCGTAAAGTTCATTGTAGAAGTTTTGATTTACTAAACTAATAAAATTTGACACATTATCTTTTAGCTTAAACAATAACTTTAACATTTATAAAATTGATTTCTTTTTAAGAATTCATTATTTTAGATGTTACAGAAAATTATTGATTTATGAAGACTTCAAAACGTTTAGAACAAGCATTGGTAAAATTATATAATGCGTATCATAACAATAGGCTAAACCCTGAAGATTGTGCTGCCTGTGCTGTTGGTAATATTTTAGACAATCATGATAGTTGGAAACATTTATCTAATGACTATGGCTCTTTATCTCTGAATTATATTGGACGAGTACACCAAAATTTAGGTCGAAAATTTAATGGATATACACCTCTAGAAATCTTAAAAATTGAGAAAGTTTTTCTAGAAGCCTGTGGTTTTAAAACTCCTTTGTGTCATTACAATCCTAAACCTATCAATCCTACTTCCAAAGATAATTTATTTAATGGTTTATCTGCTGTTGTTGATATTTTATGCCAATTAGATAATATTGATAATATTATGAATTATTCTAAACTTTTTGAACAAGAAAATGGTGAGCCTGTATATCATTTAGAAACCTTTTTGACTTAATTTTAACATGTTATAAATAATACTCAATAAAAAAACCGATTCAAAATTGAATCGGTTTTTTTATACTTGATCTTACTTATAGACCTAACCTCCAAAGTCATCAAAACGAATGTTCTCATCAGGAATACCAAAGTCTTCACCCATTTTCTGAACAGCCTTGTTCATCAATGGAGGACCACAGAAATACAATTCTATATCTTCTGGTGAGTCATGGTGATTTAAATAGTTTTCTATTACACAATTGTGTATAAATCCTACAAAACCATCACCAGGTGCATCTATATTTTCTTTTACTTTCCAATTATCTTCTTCCATAGGTTCAGATAAAGCTAAATAGAAATTAAAGTTAGGAAAGTCTTTTTCTAATTGATAAAAGTGATCTAAGTAAAATAACTCTCTCTTAGAACGTCCTCCATACCAATAGGTAACTTTTCTTCCTGTTTTTAATGTTTTAAATAAATGATATAAATGAGAACGCATTGGAGCCATACCTGCTCCACCACCTACATACAACATTTCTGCATCAGATTCATTTATAAAGAATTCTCCGTAAGGACCAGATATTACACATTTATCACCTTTCTTTAAATTAAAGATGTACGAAGAGGCTACACCTGGATTTACGTCCATCCATCCATTTTTTGATCTATCCCATGGTGGAGTAGCAATACGAACATTTAACATGATTTCTCTACCTTCTGCTGGGTAAGAAGCCATAGAGTATGCACGTTCTACAGTTTCGTCATTTTTCATAACTAATGGCCATAGACCAAATTTATCCCATTCTGCTTGAAACTTATCTGGAGTTTCATGTTCTTCTGGATGCGCAGTAATGTCTATATCTTTGTAGTTTACAGTACATGGAGGAATTTCTATCTGAATATATCCACCTGCTTTATAGCCCATGTCTTCAGGAATTTCTACTACAAATTCTTTAATAAATGAGGCTACGTTATAGTTTCTTACAACTACTGCATCCCATTTTTTAATACCAAATACTTCTTCTGGAATGGTAATGTTCATGTCTTGTTTTACTTTAACTTGACATGCTAAACGTGCTCCTGCTTTTAATTCCTTTTTCGTAAAATGTGGTACTTCAGTTGGTAAAGCTTCTCCTCCTCCTTCTAAAACATGACATTCACATTGAATACAAGAACCTCCACCACCACAAGCAGATGGTAAAAAAATCTTTTCATTACCTAGAGTGGTTAATAAAGTACTTCCAGAACCTACTTCAATTTCTTTTTCTCCATTAATTGTAATTTTTACTGGACCAGATGGAGATAGTTTTTGTTTTACGAATAATAATAATGTAACTAGTATCAGCGTAATTAATAAAAAAGCTGCTACTGTTGCAATGACTGTTCCTGTTGTGCCTGCTGCTAATATCATCTGCCTATTTATTTATATTTGTATTTTCTGCTACAACTTTAGCATCCTTTTCTTTATCTAACTCTTGCTTTACTTCAACTTTAGCTTCTGTAGCTGGTTCATCTTTCTTTTCTTCATCTCCACCTGTTAACATTCCTCCAAAACTCATAAAACCAATTGCCATTAATCCTGTAATGATAAAAGTAATTCCTAAACCTCTTAATGCAGGAGGTACAGAAGAATATCTAATTTTTTCACGAATAGCTGCAATTGCTAAAATTGCTAAAAACCATCCGATTCCAGAACCAACTCCGTATGTCACTGCTAATCCAAATGATGGAATTTCACGAGATTGCATAAATAAACTTCCTCCTAAAATTGCACAGTTTACTGCAATCAATGGTAAGAAAATACCTAAAGAGTTATATAATGACGGAGAAAATTTCTCTACAATAATTTCTACCAATTGTACCATTGTTGCAATAGTAGCAATAAACATGATAAAGGATAAGAAACTTAAATCATAGCTAGCGTACTCTTCTCCTAACCAAGATAAAGCGCCTTCTTGTAAAATGTATTGATCTAGTAACCAGTTTAGTGGTACAGTTACAGTTAGTACAAAAATTACTGCTGCCCCCATACCAACAGAAGTTGATACTTTTTTTGAAATAGCAAGGTAAGAACACATTCCTAAGAATGTAGCAAATACCATGTTGTCTATAAAGATCGATTTAAAAAATAATTCAATGTGTTCCATAGTATCTATGCTTCTTCGATTAATGATTTGTTTTTAGATCTTTGAATCCATATAATAATTCCTACTACTATCAATGCCATTGGGGATAATAACATAAAACCGTTATTTTCATATCCAATTGCATACAATCCTGTTTTTTCTATAGGATCTCCTAATACTTTAAAGCCTAATAAGGTTCCAGAACCTAATAACTCTCTAAAGAAACCTACAATAACTAAGATTAGTCCGTAACCCAAAGCATTTCCTATTCCGTCTAAGAAAGACCTCCAAGGGCCGTTACCCAAAGCAAATGCTTCAAAACGTCCCATGATAATGCAGTTGGTTATGATCAATCCTACAAAAACAGAAAGTGTTTTACTCAATTCATATGCGAAAGCTTTTAGCACTAAATCTACTATAATTACTAAGGTAGCTACTACTATTAATTGAACAATAATTCTAATTTTTGATGGAATAATATTTCTCATTAAAGAAATTACTACGTTTCCTAAACCTAATACAAACATTACTGAAACGGCCATTACAATAGAGGCTTTTAGTTCTGCCGTAATTGCCAATGCAGAACAAATACCTAATACTTGTATGGTTATTGGGTTATTGTCAAATAATGGGTCTTTGATTAATCCTGCGTCTTTTTTTGATAAGATTCCCATAATTATTTTTTTAAATTTTTAAAGTAAGGTACATACAAAGACAAGTCTTGCTTTATCATTGCAGAAACGCCATCACCTGTAATTGTGGCACCAGCAATTGCATCTACCTCATAATCTGTTTTTTCTTCATTTTTAGGATCGTTATTTCCTTTAGCTACAGTAATTCCTTTAAAAACCCCTGCTTCTGTTAAAAGATGTTCTCCATAAAAATCATCCATAAAATAACGTTGCTTTATGTTAGCTCCTAAACCTGGAGTTTCTCCCTTATGATCAAAATAAGCTCCTTGCACAACCATATTTTCATCCATAGAAACATACCCCCAAATAGCATCCCATAAACCTTTACCGTAAATAGGAGCTACATAAAATGTTTTACCATCTTTTTCTCCTACAAAAAGTGGCAGTTTTCTTGTTTTACCAGCTTTAGCGTTTGCTTTTTGTTTTTTAATATCTATTAGATAAGCATCATCACTTTCTGAGATTTTATCTCCTTCTATAACCAATTGCTTTTTGATGTATTTTTTAAATTCATCACCGGCAACACTTGTAGAAACAAAGTTTGCACTAGAGTCATCATTTTCATTTACACCCATAGCATACAAAATGTTTTGTTGCTTTTCTATACGTTCGTTTTCTTTGATATTTGGCTTTAAAGATGATGCCAAAAATGCTAACAAAGAACCAACAATTAACACCATGACTATAGCGAAAACCATTGTATATACATTACTATCTGTTCTCTTACTCATAATTAGGCAGTTTTAACTTTAGCACGTTTTAATCTCTTTTTTACGTTTCCTTGAACCACATAATGGTCTATTGTAGGAGCAAATACATTCATTAATAAAATTGCTAAAAATACTCCTTCTGGATATGCTGGGTTGAATACACGAATCATAATTGATATAAAACCAATTAAGAAACCGTAAATCCATTTTCCTTTGTTTGTTTGTGATGCGGTTACAGGATCTGTAGCCATATATACAGCACCAAATGCTAAACCACCAATCATCAAGTGTTCCCACCAATCTGTACTCATTAATCCATAAAATTTACTTGACTCTGTAATTACATTAGCATCAACTACTGCATTAAAGATTAATCCCATAACAGCTGCTCCAATAAATGTAGAAATAATGATTCTCCAACTTCCTATCTTGGTAAAAATTAAAAATGCAGCTCCTAATAGAATTAACAATGTTGAAGTTTCTCCAACAGAACCAGGAATGAATCCCATAAATTTGTCCCAATTAGAATAAATAACTTCTTGATTCTGGGCATAGCTTCCTAAGATAGTTTCTCCAGAAATTGCATCAGCAGTTCCTGCTCTATTTACGGCATCATGCACCCAAACCTTATCTCCAGACATCCAAGTTGGATAAGCAAAGAATAAAAAGGCTCTAATAGTTAAAGCAGGGTTTAAGATATTCATTCCTGTACCTCCAAAAACTTCTTTACCTATTACAACTCCAAAAATAACGGCTACAGATAACATCCATAAAGGTGTATCTACAGGAACAATTAACGGAACTAACATTCCTGTAACTAAGTATCCTTCTTCTACTTCATGTCCTTTTATTACAGCGAAAACGAATTCAACTGCTAAACCAACCCCATAAGAAACAATTACTAATGGTAATACTTTAATGATACCAATCCATAAATTGTCCCATGTAAAAAAGTTTGCCAAAACATCTGCTCTTAAACTTGGATCTATTGCGGCATAATGTTGATAACCCGCATTAAACATTCCAAAAATTAAAACAGGGATTAACGACATAATTACCGTATTCATAGTACGCTTTAAATCGTCTGCTGCTTTTATATGAGTTCCTCCGTGAGTCACTTCATTCGGTAAATACAAAAAGGTATGGATTGCATTGAACGCAGGTGCCATTTTTGTTCCTTTGTATTTCTCTTTTAAATTATGTAAATTTTGTTTTAAGCTCATAATCTTATCCTAATTCTTCTCTCATTAAATCTAAACCTTCACGAATAATTTTCTGATGTGGTTGTTTAGATACACAAATAAATTCTGTTAGTGCAAAATCTTCTGGCGCTACTTCGTAGCCTCCTAACGCTTCCATTTCATCCAAATCTTTATACATAAATGCTTTTAGCAATTGCATTGGATAGATATCTAAAGGAAATACATCTTCATAAGAACCTGTAACAACAAATGCTCTATGTTCTCCATTTGTATTGGTGTCTAAGTCATACTTTTTCTTTGGATTTAACCAAGAAAATGTTAATGCCCTAGAAGTAGATATTTTATTAAAAACGGGTTTGTTCCATCCAAAAAATTCATAATCATCTCCCTCTGGAATAGCTGTTATTTGATTATCATAATATCCAATAAAGCCATCTTCTTTAGTCTCTGTACCAGACAATACGTTACCACTTATAATTCTTGTATTGTCATTATTTAAGTTGCCCTTAACTATGTCTGCAACAGTTGCTCCTGCAATAGCAGTTACATATTGTGGTGTCTTAAATTGAGAGCCTGTTAATGCAATTGTTCTTTCTGCATTAAAGTTACCTGTTAAAAATAGCTCTCCTATAATAACTAAATCTTGAGGGGTTACTACCCATACAACTTCACCTTTGTTAATAGGATCTATATTTGCTATTTGAGTACCTACATTACCTGAAGGATGTGGCCCAGAGACTTTGTGTATTTCTACCCCTGATAAATTAGCAAGAGCAGAATTAGCACCTTTACCTACAGAAACATGTACTTTTCCTTCTGTTAATTTAGAAACTGCAGTAATAGCAGCTTGTAATTCTGCTTCTTTACCCGCTAAAGTGTAATCTAAGTCAGCAGCTAATGGTGCACTAGCATATGCAGATATAAAAATAGATTTTGGAGCTTGATTAGGGTTTGCCACAACATCATAAGGACGTTGTTTTACAAACGGCCAACAACCAGCAGTAAACAAGTGATTTTTCACCTCTTCTCCTGTCATGTTAGCTGCATCTTTCTTACCGAAATCTACATAAGTTTGTTTTCCTTCTGCCTCTATTTTAATTGACAGCACTTTTCTTCTTGCTCCACGAACTATCTCTACAACTTTACCAGAAACTGGACTTGGAAATAAAATACGCTCATCACTTTTTGAATAAAAAAGTGCTTGACCAGCTTTTACCTCTGTTCCTTCTTTTGCTAAAATTTTTGGGATAATTCCATGAAAATCATCTGGCTTTATTGCATAAACACTACTCATAGAAACATTTGTAGTTGTTTTTTCTGCTTCGCCAACAAGCTTAATATCTAAGCCTTTTTTAATACGAATGTCTTTTGACATAGTAAATTGGAATTGTTAGTTATCTAAAAAAATCATGCAAATTTACGGCTTTTAAGACGTATTTTAAATACAAAATATCTTATATATTAGTTAAAGATTATTATTTATAACAATTCTAAATAAAATAGAATAGATAATAAAAGTTTTGGCTCACATTTTGATATTATCAAATAAATGAATGCTATTTTTGTAAAATGACTATAAAATCTATTATTTTTTTTGTTTTCGTATTTTGTGCAAATACATATTCTCAAAATATTAAATCTGTACAACTTAGACCTCAGCAAGAAAATAGTTTTTCTGCAATAGTTCCTTTAGGTACTATTTTAGAATTGTCTTTTGATGATTTGGATGCGGATAGTAAAGATTACCAATATAAGATAGAACATATGACTCATAATTGGGAATCAAGCAGACTACTACCCAGTCAATACATAGATGGTTTTGACCAAAACACGATAATAAACGTTACCAATTCTTTTAACACATTTCAAAGTTATACTCATTATGCTGTTACCATTCCTAATATAAATACCATCATCACTAAAAGTGGAAACTACTTATTATCTGTACTAAATGATGATGATGAAGTTGTTTTTACAAGGCGTTTTGTTTTTTATGAAAAAGCTGCTACTGTAGGAGTATCTGTTGTTAGAAGTAGAAATGCGCTAACAGCGGACAAGCAACAAACGGTTCAGTTTTCAATTAACCATCCAAATTTTCAGATTAATAATCCGCAACAAGAAATCAATGCCGTTATTATCAAAAATAACAACTGGAATGAAACAATTACAAACATTAATCCTACATTTTTCAAACCCAATCAACTGTTATACACTTATACCAATAAAACTAATTTTTGGGGAGGAAATGAATATTTAAATTTTGATACAAAAATCATTAGAAACAATAGTTTAAATGTTGTAAAAGTAGTTCGCAAAGATGTTTTTCATCATTACTTATACCCCCTTACTTATAATCCTTATTTAGGCTATAGTTTTAATCCAGATATCAATGGTCAATTTGTAATTAGAACTATTGAAGCTGCTGATCCTAGAACAGAAGCAGATTATGCAATGATGCATTTTTCTATCTCAACAGAAGCCCCAATACCAAATAAAAAAATATATGTGTACGGTGCTTTTAACGACTTTAAAATTGAAGAAGAAAACCTACTAACTTACAATAGTAAAGACAAAGCATATCAAGCAAACATCCTTTTAAAACAAGGTTTTTACAATTACACTTATGCTACTGTAGATGATGAAAGTCAAGTAGATACCAATAGTATTACTGGTAGTTTTTTTATGACTGAAAATGAATATACTGTAATTGCATATTACAGACCTTTTGGCAGTTTATTTGATCGTGTAATTGGTGTTGGTACAGCTATTTTTGATCAAAATAGATAGTATATATTTGATTTGTTTCTTTTGTTTAAAAAAACTACATTTACTCATTATGTTTCAACAAATAACAAAAGGGATAAAAATTTCTGTACAAACAAAGTACAATGGTAGTAGTTATAGAAATAACAAATTATACCATTTGTTTAATTATTTTGTTACTATAGAAAACAAATCTTCTGAAACTGTAAAACTAACAGACCGCTTTTGGAAAATTTATGATTCTTTAAATAATACAGAAATTGTTTCTGGAGAAGGTGTTATTGGGCAAACCCCTATTTTAAAACCAAATGACGTTTACAACTACAGTTCTGGATGTTTTTTAGAATCTAACATTGGCGCTATGAAAGGGTTTTACACCATGATTAATATGGAAAATTATGAACAATTTAAGGTAATTATCCCTACTTTTCAACTAACAACTCAACCATTATTAAACTAACAAAATCTAAAAAGAAGAAAGTAGTCATTTATAAAGACATAGCATGTCTAAACTGTGGGCATCCTTTTGTGGGAAATGAGAATTTCTGTCCAGATTGTGGTCAAGCAAACAAAGGTGATAAAATTACCTTTAAAAGTTTTGTATATGAAATGTTTAACGGTTTCTTTAATTTTGAAGCTAAATTTTGGAATACAATTATTCCGCTATTAACCAAACCAGGAAAAGTTTCTAAAGATTATATTACAGGAAAACGCCAGCGTTATTCAAACCCTTTTAGATTCTACCTTACCGTATCTATCTTGTTTTTTCTAATTTTAGGTTTTAGTAAAAGTCTAGATAAATTTAAAGAACTAAAAAATGGGAATACAGAAGATGAAGTAACACAAGTTGACAACAATAATTTACCAAAAACTGATTTAGATTCTTTAGAAACTAGAATAAGCAAACAACTTAACAAACCCTGGATACCTCTAGATTCTGTACAAAAGAAAAAAATTATTGCAGATGCCTTAGAAAAAGCAAAAGACACAACACAAGTTATAAATACAGATGCACTTAACGTTTCTTTTGGAGGTGATACACGTTTAGATAAATTTGTTACTTTTCAAAAAAAATACCCAGATATTCCTATAGATGATGCTTTAGACAGCTTAAGGTATGAAAAAACACTTATAAATAGATTTTTATACAACAGAGGAAAAGTAGCCAACTTAGTCATTACAAAAAAAGCATCTAGAGAACAATTTTTAAATCAGTTACTCTCATACGGCTCAATAGCCTTGTTTATTTTTCTGCCAATTTTTACTTTGTTTTTAAAGCTTTTTTACATAAGAGGAAAACTTACGTATGTAGATCATTTAGTTTTTGTATTTCACACGCAAACCGTCTTTTTTATGTTATTGTCTATTTATTATTTGATAGACATCTTTGGCATAGACCCTCAATTGTGGATTTTTGCAATCTTATTTCTAGTTTACCTATTCCTAGCAATAAGAAAATTTTACCACCAAGGTATATTTAAAACACTTTTAAAGTTTGTATTACTTAATTTTGTATACATAACAATATCTTCTATTGGAGTTACTATTGTACTGCTACTTTCTTTTGCATTGTATTAACCTCTTTTACAAAATCTATATATTCTAGAGAAAGTAAGGTAGCTTCCTTTTTTACTGAAGTGACACTAACTGTTTCTACAGTAGAACGTTTCATTTTAATTGAAGTCTCTGGTGTACCAAAATCTTCATTTTGATGAAATGCTAAAATTTCATGTTGCAAAAACTCATTTTGTTTTGACAACCAACTGTCAAACCACTTCTTTCTATTTTCTTTCATTTCTTGGTTATACAAAGTAGATGAAGACCAAATTTTTGGTTGTTGCGGCAATTCTCTAAAATGTTTATGCACTCCATCCCAAATTAGTTCATAGGTCTTTAGTTGGATATTCCAATCAACTAAAACCAATGTAAAAGGCTCTATATTAGAGAAATCGAAATTTTCTACATAAGCTATACCATCTATAGCAGATAAAATATTTTTAACTACAACTCCCCTACTTAGTTTGTATTGAGGTTTTCTAATATGGTTTTCAAAACCACCATTTAAAAGACAAACCAATCTATTATTTTCACTCATACCAATCCAAGTTCCTCCTGCAATTTGGTCTTTTGGATAGGTTAGCGCTACTCCATTTTCAATATATTTTTTAGGTGGTATTGTTTTTCTTAAAGGGGTTTCATCTCTGTTAGATGTTAATATAAAGTCATTTTCTCCTAACGGAAAATATGTTACTGTACACATATATAAAGCTTGTTAATTATGATAAATTTCAAGTTTCTTCAATTTTGTTGAATTTATATCAATAAAAGACATCAAATAAGGCTTAAATTTATTGAAACAAAAATCGTAACTTTGAAACACAAAATTAGTCGATTAATTTTAAAAAACATACAAAATGACAAGAGGATTTTTTAATGTTCCTAAAGCAGTGAACGAACCTGTAAAAAATTATGCTCCTAATTCTCCTGAAACAGAAGAATTATTAGCTACTTATAAAGAGATGTTTAATAGTAACATTGATGTTCCTATGCATATTAATGGCAAAGAAATTAGAACAGATAACACTAAAAACATCACACCTCCTCACGATCATCAACACGTTGTAGGGCAATATCATACCGCAGAAAAAAAACATGTAGTAGAAGCCATATCTACAGCATTGTCTGCAAGACAAGCTTGGAGTTCTGTTTCTTGGATGGAAAGAGCTTCTATCTTTCTTAAAGCAGCTGAGTTATTAGCTGGTCCATATAGAGCAAAAATGAATGCGGCAACTATGATTGCACAATCTAAAAATGTACATCAGGCAGAAATTGATGCCGCTTGTGAAATGATTGATTTCTTTAGATTTAATGTACAGTACATGACAGATATCTTTAAAGATCAACCAGCATCTGCTCCTGGAATATGGAACAGAGTTGAATATAGACCTTTAGAAGGATTTGTATACGCAATTACTCCTTTTAATTTTACCTCAATTGCTGCCAATTTACCTGCTGCTGCCGCTTTAATGGGCAACGTTGTTGTTTGGAAACCTTCAGATCATCAAGCGTATTCTGCTCAGGTAATTGTAGATTTGTTTAAAGAAGCAGGCTTACCAGATGGTGTTATTAATGTAGTGTATGGAGATCCTGTAATGATTTCAGACACGGTACTAAATTCTCCAGATTTTTCTGGACTTCATTTTACTGGTTCTACATTTGTTTTTAAAGAATTATGGAAAAAAATTGGAGAAAACATTCACAATTATAAAACCTACCCAAGAATTGTTGGAGAAACTGGTGGTAAAGATTTTATTTGGGCACATAATTCTGCAAATCCATTACAGGTAGCAACAGCCATAACAAGAGGTGCTTTTGAGTTTCAAGGACAAAAATGTTCTGCTGCTTCGCGCGCTTACATACCTACTTCTATTTGGTTTGAAGTTCAAAAACATTTAAAAGCACAAACTTCAGAGCTTAAAATGGGTTCTCCAGAAGATCCTTCAAACTTCGTTAATGCGGTAATTCATGAAAACTCTTTTGATAAAATTGCAAAATATATTGATGCCGCTAAAGCGGATGATGATGCAGAAGTTATTATTGGTGGTAATTATGATAAATCTAAAGGATATTTTATAGAACCTACGGTAATTTTAGCAAAAACGCCAACTTATGCCACTATGACCACAGAGTTATTTGGCCCTGTAATTACAATTTATATTTACGATGATGAAAAAATTGATGAATCTTTGGCATTAGTAGATCAATCTACAGAATATGCCTTAACGGGTGCAATTTTTTCCACAGACAGGTATATTGTAGAAAAAGCTTCTAAAGCTTTAGAAAATGCTGCGGGTAACTTCTACATCAATGACAAACCTACAGGAGCTGTTGTAGGTCAGCAACCGTTTGGAGGCGCAAGAGCATCAGGCACAAATGATAAAGCGGGGTCTGCTCAAAACCTATTACGCTGGACATCAGTAAGGTTAATCAAAGAAACATTTGTAACACCTCAAGATTATAAATACCCATTTTTAGGATAAATTCTTTTCAAAAAAGTTAAAAAAAGATGAAAGTTAACTATTGATTTTCATCTTTTTTTTCGCAAAAAATATACTTTTATACATAAAAACTCTCGTTAAAAAACGAGAGTTTTAAGTTGGCCTACAAGGACTCGAACCTTGAATATCGGTACCAAAAACCGGTGTGTTACCATTACACCATAGGCCAATGCTTGTTAGCGGATGCAAATTTAAAGCATTCTTTTAATTCTGCAAACATTTTTAAACTTTTTTTACTTTAACAATTTTTTGTGAGTCAATTCTCGTTTTAAAAAAGTCACAACAACTATTTTTATTCATATTTATTAGTAAATTCGCCCACACATTATTCTAAATTATGACATCAGCAAATTTTAAAAAATGGAACATCATTTTAGGATGGATTACATTTGCAATTGCTTTAATAACCTACTCTCTAACAATAGAACCAACTGTTAGTGCTTGGGATGTAGGTGAATATATTTCTACTGCGGTAAAATTAGAAGTTGGGCATCCTCCTGGTGCTCCTCTTTTTCAAATGTTAGGGGCATTTTTTGCTATGTTTACTTCAGACGCATCACAAATTGCTAAAATGGTAAATTTTATGTCTGCTTTAGCTAGTGCTTTTACTATTTTATTTATGTTTTGGACCATTACTAATCTAGCTCTTAAACTAGCCTTAAAAAAAGATACAGTTTCTAAAGCAAAATATATTGCTATTCTTGGTAGTAGTATTGTGGGGTCTTTAGCCTACACTTTTTCTGATAGTTTTTGGTTTAGTGCTGTAGAAGGTGAAGTATACGCAATGTCATCGTTCTTAATGGCTATTTTATTTTGGTTAGGACTAAAATGGGAGAGTGAAATTGATACATCTAGAGGTAACAAGTGGCTTATTTTAATCAGCTTTGTAGTCGGTTTATCTTTTGGAGTTCATATTCTTTCGCTTTTAGTAATTCCTGCAATAGTTATGCTTTATTTCTTTAAGACATATAAAAATATCAATATAAAAACTACTGCCATTGCTACAATTATTTCGGTTTTGGTTTTGGCTTTTGTATTTAAGTTCTTGTTTCCTTTTACCTTAAAGTTTTTTAGTGCTTCAGAGTTATTTTTTATAAATTCTATTGGCCTACCTTACAATTCAGGTAGTATTATTGCCGCTATTATTTTAATAGCGTTGTTTTACTTCGGATTAAACTTTACGCGTAAAACAAATAAAGTAAGTGCAAATACATTAATACTATCTGTTTTGTTTATTATGATTGGGTTTTCTTCTTGGATGATGTTGCCAATTAGAGCCAATGCCAATACAACTATTAACGAAAACAACCCTTCTAGTGCTCGTGAACTTTTGGCTTATTACGAACGTGAACAATACGGAGATGCTAATGTTTTTTACGATACTTATTATTCAAATTCGTACAATAGAGAGCAAGATAAAAGTAACCCTTATAAAGATGATAAGCCTAAATACGAAAAACGTAATGGCAGGTATGAGATTGTAAACCAATACAAAAACATTGTCCCTAATTGGTCAGATAAACATAAAGGTTTTATTCCAAGAATGGTAAATCCTGCATCAGAAAAATATTACAAACAAATTGCAGGTATTCCAGCAAATAGTAAGCGTAGACCTACTTTTGCTGAAAATTTAAAATTTATGTTTAGTTTCCAATTTGGTTATATGTATGGCCGTTATTTTATGTGGAATTTTGTAGGACGTCAAAATGATATTCAGGGAAAGTTAGATGTTTTTAATGGAAACTGGATTAGCGGAATTAACTTTGTTGACGAAGCTAGATTAGGCTCTCAAAAACAATTACCAAGCCAAGTTTTAGAAAATAAAGGTAGAAACAAGTATTATTTTTTACCTCTAATTTTAGGAATTATAGGCCTATTGTATCAAATACAATGGGATAAAGAAAACTTTTTTGTTTTGCTTTTGTTCTTTTTATTTACAGGAGCTGCCATAATTTTTTACACAAACCCAAAACCTTTTGAACCTAGAGAACGAGATTATGCTGTGGTAGGAAGTTTTTACATATTTGCCATTTGGATTGGTTTTGGAGTATTAGCTATTTACGAATCTTTAAAACGTTTTGGTAAGAAAAAAATAATTGCTTATGCAGTTTCTATAATTTCATTATTACTTGTTCCTACACTAATGGCTTCAGAAAATTGGGATGATCATGATCGTTCTAACAGATATACCACTCGCTTAAATGCTCAGGCTTATTTAGAATCTTGTGACCCCAATGCAATTATGTTTACCATTGGAGATAATGACACTTTTCCTCTTTGGTATATGCAAGAAGTAGAAGGTATTAGAACCGATGTAAAACTTGTGAACACAAGTCTTTTTGCTACTGATTGGTACATAGACCAAATGAAGCGAAAAACTTATGATGCAGATCCTATTCCGTCTCAATTAACACATGACCAATACAAGTATGGTACATTAGATGTTGCTTATAGTTTAGAACATCCTCGTTTTAAAGATTCTATAATGACTATTAAAAACTTTATGCGTTGGATTGCCTCTAAAAGCGAAGCTACATACGTAGAAACTAATAATGGGCAGCAAGAGAAATTTTATCCTACAAACAGAATTAGAATTCCTGTAGACAAACAAAAAGTGTTAGAAAACGGAATTGTAGCTCAAAAAGATGCAGATAAAATTGTACCCTACATAGACATTACCATAGATGATGGGGCACTTTTTAAAAATAGAATTTTGATGTTAGATATCTTAGCTAACAATAACTGGGAAAAACCAATTTATTTTACGGGTGGCGCAAATGCAGATGAAGAGTATATCTGGTTAAAAGATTATTTACAACTAGATGGTTTAGCATACAAATTAGTACCCATAAAAACGCCTTTAGGTCAAAGTAGCTTATTTGACATGGGAAGAATAGACCCAGAAAAAATGTACAAGAACATAAAAAAATGGGAATGGAGAAATATTAATGACGGTAAAATTTATTTGGATGAACAAACTAAAAGAAACGCCATCTCTAAAAGAAACAGCTTAATGCGTTTGTCTGAAACTTTTGCAAAAAAAGGAGATACTATAAAAGCAGTTGAAGTTTTAGACTTATCTTTAGAAAAAATGCCAATAGAAGATTTTGATCACTATAGCCTATCTTTAGGATACCCTGAAGCATACTATAATTTAAAAAACGATACAAAAGCTAGAGAAACTGCAGAAACGCTAACACGTTTATTTAGAGAAAAATTAATTTGGTTAAGTACTTTTTCTGTTAACAATTCTAATTTAATTTTTGATGAAATAGACACTTCTTTATACATGTATAGAAACGTTGTTTCTCAAGTAGAGAGTGCAGATAAAGACAAAAAATATATAGACGATTTAAAAACTGAATTTATTAATACAGTAAAACTTTTTAACCATCTAATACCTGATGAAAATTAAGTTTTAAATGAAGACATATTTCCCCAGAACGCCACGTATTATGATGAGACTTTTCTCTGAATATACGTGGCGTTTTTCTTCAAAACAAAAAAAGTTGTTTTTAACTTTTGATGATGGTCCCACACCTGAAATTACACCTTTTGTTTTAGATCAATTAAAAAAGTATAATGCAAAAGCCACTTTTTTTTGTATTGGAAAAAACATTGAAAAACATCCTGATATTTTTAAACAAATTATTGAAGACGGTCATGCCATTGGCAACCATACACACAATCATTTAAAAGGGTGGAAAACAAAAACTAACAAATACTTAGATGACGTTTTACAATGCGAAAAAACAATTTCTAAAACAACTAAAAATTCTAGTAAACCAAGACTCTTTAGACCTCCCTACGGAAAAATTAAAAGGAAACAAGCCAAAAGGCTGATTATGAATAATTACAAAGTTATTATGTGGGATGTATTGTCTGCTGATTTTGATACCAAAGTTTCTAAACAACAGTGCTTTCAAAATGTAGTTAAACATTCTAAAAATGGAAGTATTATTGTGTTTCATGACAGTATAAAAGCTTCAAAAAAAATGCAATATGCTTTACCTCAATTTTTAGAAATCTTCTCTAAAAAAGGCTATGTTTTCTCAAAAATAGAGTAAGATTCTTAAAAAAACTACACATACTCTAAAACAGTTTCAATTAAATTTTTTGCATCTTTATGGCCTGTTTGTCTCCATAACATTTCTCCATTTTTATAAATCATAAAGGTTGGATTTTCTTTTATATGAAGTGCTTCTGCTAATATCTCATTTTTTTCAATATCAATCTTTATCACCTTAGCATTATTTCCTAAAGCTGCAGCAACATTTCTTAAAGTATCTATGGTTGTTGCTCTATCATTCCAGTTTGTATAAAAGTCGATTAAAACTGGTTTAGCTACACTGATTAATTCACCAAATTTTGTCATAGTGTAATATTTTAGGGGGACAAAAATAAAAATTGTAAAATTATATAAACAAATATAAAAAAAACTATTTAATTACACTGATAATCAGGCTTTTTTAAGTTCAATTACTGTAATTTCTGGCCAAATCCCAACACGACCAGGAAAGGCATGATAACCAAAACCACGATTTACATTAATATACCTTCCAAATTCCTCATACAAACCAGCCCATTGTTTATAGACGTATTTAGAAGGACTCCATCTAAAAACACCAGGAATTTCAATACCCATTTGTAAACCATGAGTATGCCCACTTAAAGTTAATTGATAGTTAAAATCATCTTGTTTCACTTTATATTCCCAATGACTTGGATCATGTGTCATTAAGATTTTAAAATCTTCTTTATTTACGCCAATTGCTGCTTTTTTTAAATCTCCAGCTTGATTAAATCCTTTACCCCAATTTTCTACCCCAAGTAAAGCAATTTTTTGACCGTCCTTTTCCAAATACCTATGCTCATCTAACAATAAATCAAAGCCTATTTTTTTATGTATATCTTTTACTTTCTGAAAATTTTCTATTTTATCTTCTGGTTTTTCCCATTTCATATAATCGCCATAATCATGGTTTCCAAGAATAGCATATTTACCTTCTTTGGCTTTAAGTTGAGCAAAAACATCAATCCAATCATCCATCTCATCAGCTTTATTATTTACAATATCTCCTGTAAACAACATTAAATCAGATTTCTGTTGGTTAATTAAATCAACACCATATTGAATCTTTTCCTTATTCGTAAAACTACCAGAATGAATATCTGATATTTGAGTAATCGTATATCCGTCAAAAGCATCTGGTAAATCTTTAAAACTCAATTGATATTTTAAAACCTTGTAATTATACTTTCCTTGAATAATACCATAAATAAAAGAGGCAAAAGGTATTGCTGCCAAACTTAATGCGAGTTGAGAAATAAACTTGCGTCTTCCAGACAAAGACTGTTTTTCGCTTGAAGAAACCATAGAGATTAACTTTTGAATCCATCTCACAATATCTTCCCCGAACATAAAAATAAGTACAACTAGTTTAGGTATTAAAACTGTTAGCATTAAACCCATTGCTATTTGAAATTGTGAGGTTTGACCACTACTTCTATCGTATGTTAAAGCTACATATAAAAAATTTGCATACACTACAAAACTTAGAAAAAGCCACGAAAACCGTATAATTTTACTTTTTGTTATTGTTCTGATTGCTTGAAAAGCATACAGCTCTAACAAAACAATAATTGCTACCAAAATAACCAATCGTATTATCCAACGCATAAGATAATTTTATTTAAAAACTTACCAAAGGTAGCATTTATATTATCTAATGAATTTTAATAGGATGTTAAAGTTTTGTACCTTTCTACCTTGTCAAAAAACCATTAAAAAACGATATTCTTAAAGAATATAACTTTTTAAATAACTCATAACATAATACAATGTCAGATCAAAAAAGACTTTTTTTAGTAGATGCATATGCATTAATCTTTAGAGGATATTACGCATTTATTAAAAATCCAAGAATCAATAGTAAAGGTTTAGATACTTCTGCAATAATGGGTTTTATGAATTCTCTATTAGACGTTATCAAACGAGAACGACCAGATCACTTAGCAGTATGTTTTGACAGAGGAGGAAGCGTAGACAGAGTTGAAATGTTTGAAGCTTACAAGGCTAATAGAGATGAAACACCTGAGGCTATTAGAATTGCAGTACCGTATATAGAAGAAATTCTAAAAGCTATGCACATTCCTATTATGGTAAAAGAGGGTTATGAAGCTGATGATGTAATTGGGACACTTTCTAAACAAGCTGAAAAAGAAGGCTTTAAAACCTTTATGGTAACTCCAGACAAAGATTTTGCCCAATTAGTTTCTGAAAATATTTACATGTACAAACCACGCTTTGGTGGGGGCTATGACATTTGGGGTATTCCTGAAGTGCAAACAAAATTTGGTGTAGAAAACCCTGAGCAGGTTATTGATTTTTTAGGAATGATGGGAGATTCTGCTGATAATATTCCTGGTTTACCAGGAGTTGGAGAAAAAACTGCAAAAAAGTTCTTGGCTCAATTTGGGTCTATGGAAGGATTACTTGCTAACACAGACCAATTAAAAGGGAAAATGAAAGAAAAAGTAGAAGCAAATGGAGAATTAGGTCTGCTTTCTAAAAAACTAGCCACCATAATGTTAGATGTACCTGTTACTTTTGATGCTATAAATTTTACCTTAGATGCACCAGACTCAGAAAAAGTAACTGAAATTTTTAACGATTTAGAATTCAGAAATTTGTTAACAAATTTTCTTAAAACCTTTGCTACAGAAACAACAACAAATAGTTCTTCTGCTGAAGTAGAAACACCCACTAAACAAAAAGAAATTACAAAAACAGATGGTCAATTTGATCTATTTGCTGCACCTGGAACAGGTAGTGTTTCTGAAGCAGAATCTGCATCTGGTTTTAAAACTATACAAACTACCAATCATTTTTACCAACATATAAACACTCCCCTATCTAGAAAATTATTACTTCAAAAATTAATGCAACAAACATCTGTTTGTTTTGATACAGAAACAACAGGATTAAAAGCTTTAGAAGTTGAGTTGATAGGTATTGCTTTTTCATACAAAGCAGGAAAAGGATATTATGTATCTTTTCCCGAAAATCAGGATGAAACTAAAGTTATTTTAGACGAATTTAAACCCTTTTTTGAATCAGGAATTGAAAAAATTGGGCACAATCTAAAATACGATATCAAAGTTTTATCTAACTACAATATGCATGTACAGGGTCCTTTGTTTGATACCATGATTGCGCATTATTTGATTAACCCAGATATGCGACATAATATGGATGTTTTAGCAGAAACGTATTTAAATTATAAACCTGTTTCTATTACAGAGTTAATTGGTAAAAAAGGAAAAAATCAACTTTCTATGCGTGTTGTACCTTTAAAAGACCAAACTGAATATGCTGTAGAAGATGCAGATATTACCTACCAACTAAAACAGCATTTTATGGGTGAATTAGAAAGCGGTAATGTAACTCAATTATTTAATGATGTAGAATTGCCACTTGTATCTGTTTTAACGGCTATGGAAATTGAAGGAATTAATGTAAATACTGACTTCTTAAAGGAGTTGTCTGTAGCACTTACAGAAGATATTAATCGTCTAGAAAAAGGAATTTATCAACAAGCTGGTGAAGAATTTAATATCGGTTCTCCTAAACAACTAGGTATAGTATTGTTCGAAAACATGAAGTTAGTAGAAAAACCTAAAAAAACAAAAACAGGCCAATACTCTACAGCGGAAGATGTGTTGTCTTATTTGGCAAAAGAACATCAAATTATTAGAGATATTCAAGAGTATCGTCAATATAAAAAATTACAGAGTACCTATGTTGATGCATTACCTAATGAAATTAATCCAAAAACAGAAAGAGTACATACAGTGTACGCCCAAGCTGTTGCCGCAACAGGACGTTTGAGTTCTAACAACCCAAACTTACAAAACATACCAATTAGAACAGCACGCGGACGTGAAGTACGTAAAGCGTTTGTGCCTAGAGATGAAAACTATGTATTATTAGCTGCAGATTATAGCCAAATTGAATTGCGTATTATAGCTGCTTTAAGTGAAGAAGAAACAATGATAAATGCTTTTAAAAACGGAGAAGATATTCATGCTTCTACAGCCTCTAAGGTATTTAACGTGTCTTTGGAAGAAGTAACACGTGAGCAGAGAAGTAATGCTAAAACAGTAAATTTTGGTATTATTTATGGCGTTTCTGCATTTGGCTTAAGTAACCAAACAGATTTAACTAGAAGTGAATCTAAAGAATTGATTGACACGTATTATGCAACATATCCAAAATTAAAGGCTTATATGTCTGCTCAAGTTGATTTTGCTAGAGATCACGGCTATGTAGAAACTATTTTAAAAAGAAGAAGATATTTAAAAGACATCAACTCTCGTAATGCTGTTGTTCGCGGAGCAGCAGAAAGAAATGCAGTAAATGCTCCTATTCAAGGTTCTGCTGCAGATATTATAAAATTAGCCATGATTAATATTTACAACAGGTTTGAAAAAGAAGGTTTCAAATCTAAAATGTTACTGCAGGTTCATGATGAATTGGTTTTTGATGCTTATAAAGACGAGTTAGCCGTAATACAACCCATAATTAAACACGAAATGGAAAATGCCTTCAAAATGAGCGTTCCTTTAGACGTTGAAATTGGTTTAGGCGAAAATTGGTTGGAAGCGCATTAATAGTATAAAAAAAGGATAGCTATTATAACTATCCTTTTATCTTTTAATTAAATTTCAAAAAATTCAAGTTTCTAGAATAAGAAAATTCAATTATTTTTTTTCAATCATTTTATCTAACTCTTTTATCTCTTCATTATACTCTTCTATGGCTGCCATAATTTTACCTTCTTTATATTCTTCTATAAATTCTTCTATAGCATCATCATGAATTTTAATATATCGCTCCATCGTTTCGTTTAACTCTTCTTTTAAATCATCAAACTTCTCATAAACTTCTTCTAGATTTTCTGCTACTTCTTTTTCAGAAGCATTAGTATCTTCTATCAGCTCTTTATACTCTTTTTGAATGTCAGCTACATCTTCTAAAACTTCTTCTGTCTTTAAATAAGGAGGTATAGTATTCGACAAATTTGCAATCCTATAGTTAAGGTGTCTCATTCTTGCTTCTGTAGTTTTGAAATTGACTTTTTTAAAGTTTACAATTTCAGAATTTACTATTGCATAGTCATTCCAATCATCAAAACCTACAATTCCTTTTGCGTCTAAATTATAAACAAGAGCAGTTCCGTCTTTCATTTTATATGTTCTTGTCTTAATTTCTTCTTTCTTACTTTCTACTACTTTAGAGTCTTTTTGGTTGTCTAATACTTCCGCAACTACTTGTTTGTTTGCCCCAGCTTCCTTTTTGTAATTATTACAAGAAATTAATAAAAAAATTGATAAGGTAATTCCTAAAGATATGTTTTTAATTATTCTATTTTTTTTGCGTTTCATTTGTATATATTTTAAATTCTATACAAATCTAAAAGTAAATGCAACTACGTTTTAACGCAAACAAACTAAGTTTTTGCTCTTTTAGCGATTTTTATTTATTTAGAAGTCAAAGATTTGTATATAGTTTCTATAATTCTTTCTTCAGTAATCCAACCGCTATAGCCTCTATATTCTTTTGTGATTTCTATATCTTTCTTTATCTCTTCTGCAGTTTTTCCATTATCAATTTTTTGTTGAACCCTATTTTTTAATGTTACCAACATATTTTTGTATGCGATTAATTCAGCTCTATTAGATACGTTACCATGACCTGGTAATACTTTTGTATTATCATCTGTCAATACAATCATTTTTTTAACACCTTGTATATAACCTTCAATACTACCTCCTGAGTTTAAATCTATGTAAGGGAATTTTCCTTGAAAATAAGCATCTCCAGTGTGCAAAACATTATTATTTGTAAAGTAAACCAAAGCGTCTCCATCTGTATGGGCATTATGAATATGAGAAATTAAAATATCGTCGTTATTAAGATGCATCATCATATCTTCTGTAAAAGTAATTATAGGAAGAGCTTCTTTAGGAGAGGCTTTTCTGGTTTTGCCTCTTATAACTTGGTCTACACTCATTCTCTTACGTACATTTTTGTGAGCTAAAATTAGCGCACCTTCTTTTTGCATATTTTCATTTCCACCTGTATGATCTCCATGCCAATGCGTGTTTACTAAATATGACACAGGTTTAGTTGTAATATTTTTAATTGTCTCTAAAATTTTTGGTGTTAAAGGAGCAAATTGATCATCAATCATAAAAACAGCATCTTTACCAATAAACAGACCAATATTTCCGCCCCTTCCTTTTAACATATATATTTGGTCTGATAGCTTGGTGCTTTCTATGTTAATTTCATTTTTTTGAGAAAACACATCAACAGTAAAAAGGACACATAAGATAAAAATAGAAATTGATTTCATTTTATAGAGATTTATAATATTTATTCATTGCGTTAGTCTTACAAGATACAATATATTTACAAAAAATTTTACCATATGAATATTGAGATTAAGGTTATTGAACCTAATGAAATATTAAGTATCATTCCACTACTATCTATTTTAAACACCAAAACACCTACTAAACTTTTAAAGAAAAGAACTTTAGAGATGGCAAAATTGTCAAATTATGAATGTATAGGTTTATATATTGATAAAAAACTGATGGGTATTTCTGGTCTTTGGTATTCTACAAGACATTATATTGGAAAAACGGTAGAACCCGATCATGTAATTATAGACGAGCAATACAGAGGCCAAAATATTGGTAAACAATTTTTTAGTTGGATTGATAAACACGTTCAACAAAAAGGTTGCGAAGCGATTGAATTAAATGCATATGCCAATAATCCAAAATCTCACAAATTTTATTATAATGAAGGATATGCTATCTACGGATTTCACTTTTTAAAAGTCTTAAGAGACGATAAAAAATTTTACTGATTTTTGTTTTAAAAAGTGTTGCAGAACTCAAAAATGATTTTATATTTGCAGTCCTTTACCATGCGAAAGTAGCTCAGTTGGTAGAGCGTCAGCCTTCCAAGCTGAATGTCGCCAGTTCGAACCTGGTCTTTCGCTCAAAAAGACTTTATGTTAAATCATAAAGTCTTTTTTTATTTATAAACTTTTTAGTTTATCTCCAAAAAACAGTAGCAAAATAATAGGAATACCTAAACTTATAACCAAAATAGAATTGCTATTAAATAATGTAGGATGAAGTACTAGCGTAAGTATAAAACCTCCCATAGCACCTCCCAAATGTGCAGAATGCCCTACATTACCCAATTGTTTTTTCATTCCGTAAATGGAGTAAAGTAAATATCCTACTCCAAAAATATAACCCGGAATTGGTATTGGAATAAAAAATAAGTACAAACTCATATCTGGATACAATAATATAGATGCGTACACAATACCTGAAACTGCGCCAGAAGCGCCAACCGCAGAATAATAAGGTTCATCTTTATGATAATACAATGAATATAAACTACCTGTCAGTAAACTTCCCAAATAAATAATTACAAAATAAAGTGTACTTAAAAAATTGGCTACAATACCACCAAATAAATACAAAGCATACATATTAAACCCTAAGTGTGCCCAATCTACATGCAAAAAACCAGAAGTAAATACTCTAATTTTTTCACCTCCTAAAATTTTACTAATTTGAAATTTGTATTTGTCTAAAAAAGCATAGTCATTAAATCCCTTTATAGAAACAAGTACATTAGCAATTATAATTAATAAAACGGCTTGATTAATAGTGTTCATCATTTAACAAACATACTAAAAACAGATTAAGAAAACTATTTCGTTTTAAATTTATATACGATATTTGCAGAATCAAAAACTACTATATGTATTTTATTGTTTTTGCAATTTCTTACCCTTTTATCTGGCTATTTTCTAGCTTACCCATGAGGATTTTGTATTTAAAATCTGATTTTTTATTTTTTATTATTTACTATGTAATAGGTTATAGAAAAA
Organism: Polaribacter sp. WD7; assembly: GCF_003335085.1. Taxonomy (GTDB): domain Bacteria; phylum Bacteroidota; class Bacteroidia; order Flavobacteriales; family Flavobacteriaceae; genus Polaribacter. The sequence goes on from NZ_QPEJ01000011.1 coordinate 26,175, forward strand.
AAGTTGTTTTAAACAATTTAAATTTGGCTTTTCCTGATAAAACTTTAAATGAAAAAAGAAAAATTTCTAAAGATTTTTTTAAGCATTTTACAGATTCTTTTATGGAAACAATAAAGGCTCTTTCTATAACAGAAGCAGAAATTTCTAAACGATATACCTATTCAAACCCTGAAGTAGTTAATAATATTATTGCTGAAGGAAAAAGTGTTGCTTTGGTTAGAGCACATCAAGCTAATTGGGAGTGGTGTACTAACATGCCTCTTTTTTTAAATGCTAAAGTTAATAGTGCTTACACTACTATCGGTAACCCATATTTTGATAAACTTATTAAAACATCTAGAGAAAAATTTGGCATAGATTGTTACCAATCTGCAAAAAGTGTAAAAGCTATTCATCGTGATTTTAAAAATAAAATTCAAGGAATTTATCTTTTAATTAGCGATCAATCTCCTCAATTACACAAGGCTTTATACTGGACTAATTTTTTTGGAGTACATGTCCCTGTACACACTGGTGCAGAAGCTTTAGCTAAAAAATTTGACCTTGCAGTTGTTAATTGCGCTACAACTAAGATAAAAAGAGGTTATTACAATACAGAATTTCAACTTATAACAACAAAGCCTAAAGAAACATCAAAACATGAAATTACAGATTCTTTTTTTAAATTGACAGAAGATATAGTAAATAAGCAACCAGAATTTTACCTATGGTCTCACAAAAGATTTAAACATAAAGATCGATTAGAGGAATGGAAAAAATTAAAAATTTCTAAATCCAAAAAGAAAAATTAACTTTGACTAATAGATCGTAAATTTATGAATAGAGTTATTTTTTATGTAATCTATCCTATCATTTGGCTACTTTCGATATTGCCAATGCCTATTTTATATGGTATTGCTGATATTTTATTCTTTCTACATTTTTATATTTTTGGTTACAGAAAAAAAGTTGTTTTAAAAAATATAGCTATCGCATTTCCAGAAAAAGATGTAAAAGAGCAAGAAGCTATTGCAAAAAAATTCAACAAACATTTTATAGATTTACTTGTAGAAAGTATTAAATCATTTACTATATCAGAAAAAGAAATACTAAAAAGATATCAATATAAAAATCCAGAACTTGTAAATAAATATGCACAAGAAGGTAAAAGTATTGCTTTAGTTAGTGCTCATCTTTCTAATTGGGAGTGGTCTACAAGCTTAGGTTTAGTATTAGACACTAATGTTTTTGGAGCCTATAGTAGAATACGAAATGATATTTTTGAAAACAAAGTAAAAGAAACAAGACAGAAATTTGGAATTAAAGGTGCTACTACTTCCAATTTCATCAACTTAATCAATTCAAATTTTAAAAATAATATACAAGGAGCTTATATTTTATTAAGTGATCAATCTCCTAGACTTTCAAAAGCATATTATTGGACTTTATTTTTTGGGACAAAAGTCCCTGTGCATACAGGAGCTGAAATGCTTTCTAAAAAACACAATATGGTTGTAATCAATTATAGATCTAAAAAAATTAAAAGAGGATATTACGAAGTAGATTTTGAATTAATTACAGAAACTCCTAATCTTTATAAAGATTATGAAATTACAGATCAGTTTTTAAAAATAACAGAAAGAAACATTAGAGAGCAACCCGAATGTTATCTTTGGACTCATAAACGATTTAAACATCATGACCGTTATAAAGATTGGCAAAAGATAATGTTAGAAAAACAAAAAGAGAAGAAAATTTAATTTTCTTCTCTTTTTATTTTAATTTATTAATATACTATTTAAATACCTGCCACCACTTTTATTTCCGCTATAAAACGTTCTGCTAAAGCATCTGCTGCTTTTTGAGACTTTGCTTCTGTATATATTCTAATAATAGGTTCTGTATTAGACTTACGCAAATGAATCCATTCTTCTGCAAAATCAATCTTAACGCCATCAATCGTATTTACATCTTCACTTACATAAGTAGAAGCCATGGTTTCTAAAAGAGCATCAACATCTATTTGAGGTGTTAATTCAATTTTATTTTTACTCATAAAATAACTCGGATACGAATCTCTTAATGCTTTACATGTTATTTTTTGATGCGCCAAATGTGATAAAAATAACGCAATACCAACTAGAGAATCTCTTCCATAATGTGACGCAGGATATATTATTCCCCCATTTCCTTCTCCACCAATTACAGTATTAGTTTCTTTCATTTTTATGACTACGTTTACCTCCCCTACTGCAGAAGCTGTGTATACGCCTCCGTGTTTTTCTGTGATGTCTCTTAATGCTCTAGAAGATGATAAATTAGAAACTGTGTTTCCGCCTCCCAATCTCCCTAAAACATAATCTGCACATGCTACTAAAGTATATTCCTCTCCAAACATAGAGCCATCATTACAAACTAAAGCCAAACGATCTACGTCTGGATCAACTACTATACCTAAATCTGCATTTTCTTTAACTACAAGCTCAGAAATATCTGTTAAATGCTCTTTAAGAGGTTCTGGGTTATGAGGAAACTGTCCGTTAGGTGTGCAATATAACTCTACACATTCTACGTTTAATTCTTTTAATAAAGCTGGTATAAAAATACCTCCTGTAGAGTTTACAGCATCTACTACTACTTTAAAATTTGCTTTTTTAATTGCCTCTACATCTACTAATTCTAAATCTAAAACTTCCTGAATATGTTTTGCTACGTAGGAACTATCTTTTGTATAACTACCTAAATCATCCACTTCAGAAAATTTGAAATCTTCACTCTCAGCCAAAGCTAAAATCTGCTCACCTTCTAAACCATTTAAAAATTCTCCTTTTTCATTTAGTAGTTTTAATGCATTCCATTGTTTTGGATTGTGAGAAGCTGTTAAAATTATACCTCCGTCTGCATTTTCTAAAGGAACAGCAACTTCTACGGTAGGTGTTGTAGACAAACCTAAGTCTACAATGTTTATACCCAAACCAACCAACGTATTGGCTACTAAACTGCTAATCATTTTCCCAGAAATACGAGCATCTCTACCAATAACAACTTTAATATTCTGTTTTCCTTTGTTTCTTTGTTTTATAAAAGCCCCGTATGCCGAAGCAAATTTTACAGCATCAATAGGTGTTAAGTTATCGGCTGTTTTACCTCCAATTGTTCCTCTGATTCCTGATATTGATTTTATTAATGTCATGCTATTTTCATTAGTTACGCAAATATAATTTTTTTAACTAAAACCTCACTTTACACAAAAAAATGATTTCATAAAAAAACCTAATATTTAAATATTAGGTTTTTTTATTAGAAATTAATTAGTTATTTTTTTTGTTTTTTCCAATATTCTCTCCATTCTGCTGCTTTTTCTTTTCCAATTACTTCTAAAATTTTTTTGCTAGCATTTTTTCTAACCTTAATTATTGCATTTTTAGTTTCCAATTCACTTTTTCCTTCAGCTCTAATCTCCTTTATTTGATTCTTTCTTTCAGTCCAAATTTTGGTAACTTCAATACCTTCTTCTTTTGATAAACTTAAAGCCTCAATAGCACCTTGAATTCCTTTTTTTTCTTTTTTCTGAGCAGTAATATTAACAGCTAAAAAAAAGAGTTACTATAATTATCAATACTTTTTTCATTTTAAAAAGTTTAAGTTAATTTAAATAAAGATAATAAAAAAGCCAATACAAAATGTATTGGCTTTTTATAAAATTATAGAATATTCTAGGGAAAAAAATTATTTTTTACCTGCTTCCATTTTCTTCTTTAAATCTGCAAGACCACCAATATCTCCTAAGGTAGTTTTTTCTGCTTCAGCTGCCTTTTTAACGGCTGCTTTAACATTTCTTTTCTCTTGCTCTCTAAATATAGATGTATGAGAAACTACAATTCTTCTGTATTCTTTAGAAAATTCTAAAACTACAAATTCTGCTGTATCTCCTTTACCTAATTTAGAACCATCTTCTTTGTCTAAGAAACGTGTTGGTGCAAAACCTTCTACGCCGTCAGGCAAAGTTACAGTTGCTCCTTTATCATTCTTATCTTTGATTGTTCCTTCATGTTTAGAACCTATAGCAAACGTATCTTCATGAGCATCCCAAGGATTATCTTGAGTTTGTTTATGACCTAAGTTTAACTTTCTGTTTTCTACATCTAATTCTATAACTTGAACTTCTAATTGCTGACCAACAGTTACAAAGTCTGATGGATGTTTAATTTTCTTAGTCCAAGACAAATCAGAAATATATACTAAACCATCAATACCTTCTTCTAACTCTACAAACACACCAAAGTTAGTGTAGTTACGTACAGTACCTGTATGTGTAGAACCTACTGGGTATTTAGTAGTAATGTCTGTCCAAGGGTCTGGGTGTAGTTGTTTAATACCTAAAGACATTTTGCGGTCTTCTCTATCTAAAGTTAAAATTTGAGCTTCTACTTTATCTCCAACTTTTACAAAATCTTGTGCAGAACGTAAGTGTGTAGACCAAGACATTTCTGAAACATGAATTAATCCTTCTACACCTTGCTCTACTTCTACAAATGCACCATAGTCTGCTAAAACAACAACTTCTCCAGTTACTTTATCTCCAACTTTTAAGTCGTTATTTAAAGCTTCCCATGGGTGAGCAGATAATTGTTTTAAACCTAATTGAATTCTAGATTTGTTATCGTCAAAGTCTAAAATTACAACATTTAATTTTTGATCTAATTCTACAACTTCATTAGGATGATTAATTCTAGACCAAGATAAATCTGTTATATGTACCAAACCATCTACACCACCTAAATCAACAAATACACCATAGGAAGTAATGTTTTTAACAACACCTTCTAATACTTGTCCTTTTTCTAACTGACCAATGATTTCTTTTTTCTGTAATTCAATATCAGCTTCAATAAGTGCTTTATGAGATACAACAACGTTTTTAAATTCATGGTTGATTTTTACAACTTTGAATTCCATTGTTTTCTCTACATATTGATCGTAATCTCTAATTGGTTTTACATCAATTTGAGAACCTGGTAAAAATGCTTCAATTCCAAAAACATCTACAATCATACCACCTCTAGTTCTACACTTAACAAAACCGTTAACTACTTCTCCAGTCTCATGAGCATTGTTTACACGCTCCCAAGCTTTAATAACTCTTGCTTTTTTATGAGATAATACTAATTGACCAGAAGAATCTTCTCTTTTGTCAACCAATACTTCTACAGTATCACCAACAGCTAAACTTGGATTGTAACGAAATTCGTTTAAAGAAATAACCCCTTCAGATTTAGAGTTAATATCTATAATTGCATCTCTGTCTGTAATTCTTATTACAGTTCCTTCAATTACATCACTTTCGTTAACAAAACCAATTGTTCCTTTTAAAGCCTCTTCAAACTCTTTCAATTTCTCTTCATCAACTTCATCAATACCTTCTTCGTATTTGTGCCAGTTAAAATCAGCTAAAAATTGTTGTGGATCTTGTTTTTCTTCTACAGCAGATGTTGCTGTTTCTTGTACTTCAGTAGCAACTACTTGCTCCTCAGTGTTTTTAGTTTCTTCAGACATTTCTGAAAATAAAATTTGTATCTTGTTGTTATTCAGATTTTTAACGATAAAAACTTCAAGAGATGTTTTTAAAATGCATGCTATAAAATTCCTTTTTTAAATCTGTTATCGTAAAAAGGAGTGCAAATTTACAAAAATCATTTGATTTTTAAAGACTTACAGCAAAATTAATCTCTTATTTTTAAATTATATTTGCAATTGATAATCAAAATATTATGAAAATATACTTCAAAATACTCTCTTTTTTATTGTTGATAATTACAATTTCATGTAATACAAAACCTAATTGTGTGGTAAAACATCATAAATCTCACGAAAAAAGTAGAGCTAATGTTCCTTTTTCTGATGCTGTTCAAGTTGATAATCTATATTTTTTAACAGGCCAAATTGGTAAAAACCATACTACAGGTAAATTGGTCAAAGGAGGAATAGAAGCAGAAACAAAACAAGCCATTTTAAATATACAAGCTGTTTTACAGCATCATAACCTAACATTAAATGATGTCATAAAATGTACAGTTATTTTGTCTGATAGTAACGATTTTTCTAAAATGAACGTAATTTATCGTTCTTTTTTTACCGATAATTTACCCGCAAGAACTACATTTGCAGCCAATTTGGTTGCAGGTGCAAAAATTGAAATTGAAGTAGTTGCCGCAAAGAAATAAGATGGATAAAAACACACAAGATTTAGTCGATAAAGGAATTATGCTTCCACTAATGGAAGAATTTTATACCATACAAGGTGAAGGTGCACACACTGGTACTGCTGCTTATTTTATTAGAGTTGGTGGATGCGATGTGGGTTGCCATTGGTGCGACGTTAAAGAGAGTTGGAACGCAGATTTGCATCCCCCAACTTTGGCAGATACTATTGTAAAAAATGTAAAAAAATATGCCAATACTGTTGTCATAACTGGTGGAGAACCCTTAATGTGGTCTATGGATTACATCACTAATCTTTTGCAAAAAAATCATATTAAAACACACATAGAAACCTCTGGTGCGTATTCTTTTTCTGGAAAGTGGGATTGGTTTTGCCTTTCTCCAAAGAAAACAAAATTACCAATACAAGAAAATTACAGAGAAGCAGACGAGTTAAAAATGATTATTCATAATAACTCAGATTTCCATTTTGCAGAACAAGAAGCTGTTAAAGTAGGTAAAAAATGTCAGTTATTTTTACAGCCAGAATGGTCTAAAAAAGAAAAAATGACCGAGGAAATTGTAGACTATGTAATGAAAAATCCAAAATGGAGAATCTCTTTACAAACTCATAAATATTTAAATATACCTTAGTTTTTTTTGAAGCTACTTCCTGCTTTCAGCACTCGCTTTTTTTCGTTCCTCAAAAAGAGCTCAAACAATTGCTTCAATCAGGGCTAAACCTATTTGCTAATTTTTAGATTTTAGACAATCTTTGGTCTACTAAAGAGCAAATTCGCTCAAATTGTTCTGTGATACCCATATCAGAATTATCAAAAGTTATAGCATCCTTGGCTTTGGTTAAAGGAGAATCCTCTCTTGTTGAATCTATTCTATCGCGTTCTTCAACATTAAACAAAACATCTTCAAAAGTAACTTTGTCACCTCTATCAATCAATTCTTTATAGCGTCTTATAGCTCTTTTATCTGCAGAAGCTGTCATAAATAATTTTAAATCCGCGTTAGGAAAAACAACAGTACCTATATCTCTTCCATCCATGACAACGCCTCCATCTTTCCCCATAAATTGTTGTTCTAAAACCAATTTTTTTCTCACTTCAGAAATCTCTGCAACTTTACTTACTAATTGAGATACTTCTAAAGTTCTAATTTGTTGTTCAACATTTCTATTGTTTAAGTACATCTCAGAAAAACCTATTTTTTCATTAAAATGAAACGAAAGAGAAATAGAAGTCAAGTCATTTATAAGGGCTTCTTTATTAAAAGTATCTTTTGTAACATAACCATTTAATTTTGCAAACAAGGTAATCGCTCTATACATAGCACCAGTATCAACATAAACATAATTATATTTATTTGCCAACAATTTTGCAATTGTGCTTTTTCCTGTAGAAGAAAATCCATCAATGGCTATAGTAATCTTTTTAGTCATATTATTATCTTATTCTATCTAAATCTAAAAGAAGGCTAAATGTACTTGCATTTACTGCCGAGTGAAACCTAGAATAAGCATAATTAAACTTAAGTCTTCTCATTTTAATTCCAAAACCAAAAGAAACACCACTAAAAGTTCTAGCATTTTGTAATCTTAATTCAGCTGCTCTTCTAAAATTATAACCTACCCTTAAATTTACAGCACTTTTAGGAAACAACTCAGCTCCAACAACAAAATGACGCAAAGCATTTCCTACAAAACCAACTTCCTCTTGCGTTACATTTCCTTCTAAATCAGTCGATTGATCAGAAGGGTTCGGAACAGATATATCCCATTGTTGTAAATTATTTAATGTCAAATACCATTTTAATGGTACGTGTTCTAATTGATAAGACCCTCCCAAAGCTAATCTAAACGGAATTCTTTCTTGAGTATTTGTAAAAGTTTGAATTTGAGTTCCAATATTTCTTGCAACTAAGGTTATTGTAAATGGTTTAAAAGGATTGTTATACAATATTGATAAATCAGTAGAAATACCTATAGAAGAAAAATTAGCAATATTAGAATTTATGACTCTAATATTAGATCCAAAATATAAATTTGTCCATGGAAGATTTACAGCATATCCAATTGATAATGCTAAATCATTCGCTCCAAAATTTCCAGTTTCGTTACCTTGTTCATCTGCACCTATCAATTTTCCAAAATCTAAATATTGTATACTTGTGTGTATAGTTCCAAAACGTCTAGATATTGTTTTTGCATAAGACAAAGATCCAATATTAATTCCAGCTAAAAAATTTGTATAACTTACAGATAATTTATTATCTATATCCTCATTTATAACAGAAGGATTCCAAATAGGCTGATCTACATCATCAGTCAACGTTAAAACTTCACCTCCCAAAGCTATTTGTCTGGCTGAAGTAGCTAAATTTAAAAATTGATAAACTTCTTCTCCTCCAACTTGAGCATTTAATGTCAAACAGTTAATAAAAAAAGCGAAAAAAAGTATTTTTTTAATATTCATTTACTACAAAAATAGACTTACATAAACAATAACGAAAATACTTCAATATATTACAAGAAACTAAAAATTTAAGTATAAAAAAACCTCATATCTATAAGATATGAGGTTTTGTAAAGAAAGGCAGCGACCTACTCTCCCACATAAATGCAGTACCATCGGCGCTATTGGGC
>NZ_QPEJ01000012.1 GCF_003335085.1 Polaribacter sp. WD7
AATGAGCTACACAAGACTGTTCGTCTCCAAAATTTGCTGTAAAACTAAATATATTCATTACTCTTATTTTTATCTAAGATAACATTTTTTATTTAATTATAAGTAATTACGGATATTCAATAATTTATAACATAAATTATTTAAAATTCTACAACGTTATGAATGTAAAAGTATCATAACGTAAATTTTACAGTAGTAATACTTTTTTACAAGTCAAACTTTATTCCTTGCGCCAAAGGTAATTTTGTCGTATAATTTATGGTATTGGTTTGCCTGCGCATATATACTTTCCATGCATCAGAACCAGATTCTCGTCCACCACCAGTATCTTTTTCACCACCAAAAGCACCACCAATTTCTGCCCCAGAAGTACCTATATTTACATTGGCTATTCCACAATCAGAACCCGCATGAGATAAAAATAGTTCTGCTTCTCTTAAATTATTAGTCATAATTGCAGAAGACAAACCTTGAGCCACATTATTTTGAATTGCTATGGCATTAGTGACATCTCCATCATATTTTATAAGATATAAAATGGGTGCAAACGTTTCTTGTTGCACAATGCTAAAATCGTTTTTAGCTTCTGCTATGGCAGGTTTTACATAGCAACCAGATTCATAACCATCGCCTTGTAAAACTCCACCTTCAACAATAATCTTTCCACCTTCAGTAGTTACTTTATCTAAAGCTTGGTTATACATTTTAACAGCATTTGTATCAATTAAAGGACCAACATGATTGTTTTCGTTTAAAGGGTTTCCTATACGCAATTGAGCATAAGCATTTGTAAGCGCCTCTTTTACCTTATCGTAAATAGATTCATGAATAATTAACCTTCTTGTAGAAGTACATCTTTGACCAGCTGTACCAACAGCGCCAAAAACAGCACCTATAACCGTCATTTTAATATCTGCATCTGGTGTTACAACAATTGCATTATTACCTCCTAGTTCTAATAATGTTTTTCCTAAACGACCCGCAACTTCTTTAGCAACAATTTTTCCCATTCTAGTAGATCCTGTTGCAGAAATTAAAGGAATTCTAGTATCTTTTGTTAAGAATTCACCTACAGTATAATTGCCATTAATCAAGCAAGAAATTCCTTCAGGTAGTTCATTTTCTTCGAGTACTTCTGCAATAATATTTTGGCATGCAATGCCACATAAAGGTGTTTTTTCACTTGGTTTCCAAACACAAACATCTCCAGAAATCCATGCCAATGCTGTATTCCAAGCCCAAACAGCAACAGGAAAATTAAACGCAGAAATAATACCTACAATTCCTAAAGGATGGTATTGCTCGTACATTCTATGACCTGGACGTTCTGAATGCATGGTTAAACCGTGCAATTGACGAGATAAACCCACAGCAAAATCACAGATATCTATCATTTCTTGTACCTCTCCTAAACCTTCTTGGTAGCTTTTACCCATTTCGTAAGAAACTAACTTACCTAAAGCCTCTTTTTTTTGACGCAATTTTTCACCAAATTGACGTACAATTTCACCACGTAAAGGCGCAGGTTTGTTACTCCATGTTGCAAAAGCGTCTGAAGCAGAATGCAATACTTTTTCGTAACTTTCTTTAGAAGTGGTAGTTATTTTTGCGATTAATTTACCATCTACAGGAGAAAAACTCTCTATAACCTCTTTGTCAGAAAAAAATAAACTTCCACTAGATGTACCTTTATTTACTTCTTTTATTCCTAAATCTTTTAAGGCCTCTTGTATTCCAAATGCTGTCATTTTGCAGTTTTTTAATGTTGAACTTGATACTAAATTTCAGAAAAACCTGAAGATTCTCCAGTCAATTTTCTTTACTCTAGAAAAATGTTTTCAAATAAAAATTTTCTTTTCACTTTTTAGTAGGTAAAAATCTTTATTTTTATAGGAACGAATTTACAAATATTATCAAACACTCATCATTAGAACAGAAATTAGATTTTTTGTTTCAAATCATAAATTTTATAAAATGAAAAAATTTGTCTTTGCACTTTCAGTTTTATGGATTGCTTTTGGTTGTCAAGACCAAAAAGTAGTGCCAGTAAAAGAAGAATTAAAAAAAGTAAATGATTATGCAATTATAATTCATGGAGGAGCAGGAACCATTTTGAAGAAAAATATGACTCCTGAAAAAGAAGCTGTTTATACAGCTAAACTAACAGAAGCTATAAAAGTTGGGTATGAAATTTTGAGACAAGGAGGAACAAGTACAGAAGCTGTCGTAAAAACGATTCAGGTAATGGAAGAATCACCATTATTTAATGCAGGAAAAGGAGCTGTTTTTACCCATGAAGAAACCAACGAATTAGATGCTTCTTTTATGGACGGAAAAACTTTAAACGCAGGTGCCGTTGCAGGAGTAACTAATGTAAAGAGTCCTATAGAATTAGCATTAAAGGTAATGACAGATTCTGATCATGTAATGCTTTCTGGTAAAGGTGCTTCTGTATTTGCAAAAGAAAAGGGATTAGAAATTGTGGATCCTAGTTATTTTTATACAGAAAAACGTTTTAAATCGTTACAAAGAATTAAAGAAAGAGCAAAAACAGAATTAGACCATGATGATAAAAAAGCTGCTTTTTACGATGCAGATATTAAGAATGCAAAATTTGGTACAGTAGGTTGCGTTGCTTTGGATAAAAATGGAAATATAGCAGCAGGAACTTCTACTGGAGGAATGACAAATAAACGTTGGGGAAGAATTGGAGATGCTCCAATAATTGGTTCTGGAACGTATGCAAACAATAATACATGTGGTGTCTCGTCTACAGGATGGGGTGAGTATTTTATTAGAAGTCAGGTTGCTTATGATATTTCTGCTCAAATAGAATATCAACAAAAAACATTAAAAGAAGCAACACAAGACGTTATTCAAAAGAAATTAACCAAACTTGGTGGTACAGGAGGTGTTGTAGCTTTAGATAAAAATGGTAATATGTCTTTTGAGTTTAATACTGCAGGTATGTACAGAGCTTCTATGGATGATAAAGGCAAGTTGGTAGTTAAAATTTACAAAGAATAAGCCAACCACTTTTCTGGTAAAGGTTCTAAATTAATCTCTTTTTTTATAGATTTTATCTTTTTCTTATAACCTAAACGTGTTATTATAGGAATAGATAAATTGATATTATTTCGTTTGTTAAGTAGTTCTAAAACATCTCTAATATCTCTTTTAGAACACAATACCAAACTATTCATCATAGCATTAGATTCAATATCTAAATCATAAAAATCTGTATAAAATTTTGGTTTTCCATCTTGGTAAATGACCCATTGTGTGCTCTTCTTATTTGGTATTTCTATAATTTCTTTTGTTCCGCTTAAAGTTCTATAGGTATTCGCTAAAAGTGTCATATCTTTTAAATTAAAATCAATTTTAATTTAAAAGTAAGAGAGAATTAGAAGAAAGAATTTCTTTTTTAGATTAAACTATTAATTATAAAGGTAAGTAGCATCCATTTTAAGATAAACGAAACCTTAAAATTGGTATTTAAGCCCTGTATAAACGCCAATATTAAAGGGAGAAAGACTATTTGAGTTTTCGTTAAATGTGTTTAGCTGTGCCTTAAACATTGGATTTAAATTCAAAGACCAATTTTTACTAAATAAGTAATTAAAATCAAAACCAAAATTACCACTAAAATTGATGGCATTAAGATTGTTAAGCTCACCAGAACTAGATTGAAATGCGGTGTTTATATTTACTTCATTAGTATTTAAAAATAACGAGCTAAAACCACCAACAACTTCAGAGTTAAACTTTTTTGTACTGTAAAAATTATATTTTACCTCTACAGGAACTTCTATATAGCCATAGTTTTGAGATAAATCTCCTGTTAAGGCTGTACTGTTTGCAAATGGTGTATTTCCTAATTCTGAATCAGTAGAACCGTTAGTGGACTGTTGGGTGCTAAAATTGTTATTATCAAAAACTATGGAAGAAAAGAAACTGTTTGAAGCAATACTAATTAAAGGAAGGTTATTATTTGTAAATCTAGTTTCTTGAATGTGAACTCCTGATCTAATAGTCCATTTAGAATTGATTTGATACCCTATTTGTACTCCATAAGAAAACGAATTTTCTCCTTGTATAGAATTTGATAAATTTTGATTTACTGGTAGTTTTTTTGAGAAAGAATTAGAACTTAAAACAGCAAAAACGGGAGCTATAGACCATTTTTTATTTTTTGATGTCTCTGTAAAAATACTATCGTTTTTTTCGATTGCTTTTGTAAAATCTATACTATTTGATTTTTTTTCTTTAGGTTTGGTAATGATGATCTCTGCATTACTTTTAATTGAATTTTTTACTTTCTCTTTTTTACTTTCGGAAATTTCTTTAACATTGGTATTACTTTGATTATCTGCTAAAAAAACCTTTTCCATAGCGTTTTTTGTGCTAACTAATTTCTTTTTCTCTATGTTTTTGGTAGTTGTGTTTATATGTTTTTTTCTAGGTAATACTTTTTTTGCAACTACTTTTTTTTCTTTTAATTCCTCTTTCTCACTACTTAAACGGTCAAGCACTTCTTTATGAAGTGTAGTATTTGTATTTAACTCTTTAGGTGCATCTGTAACTATGATTTTAGTGTTTTTTTGTTCTAAAATAGTTGAGGTATTATGTATAGGAAATAAGAAAAATGCCAATAAAAATAGTGCAGCAACACCTCCTGTATACCACCAAAAAGGAACTATTCTTCTCTTTTTTTGAGGTAACTTAGCCTGTATATTGTTCCATACTCTTTGGTTTGGAACAGTCTCCAAATTCATGAGTTTTTCTTGAAACAGTTTATCTATATTTTTATTTTCCATTTACTATTATGGTGTTTTGTTTGTCTTGGTAATCTTGAATTTTATTCTTTAAAATTAACCTTGCTCTAGAAAGATTAGATTTAGAAGTGCCTTCAGAGATATGTAATAACGTTGCTATTTCTTTATGAGAATACTTATCTAAAACATATAAATTAAAAACAAGACGATATCTATCTGGTAATTCTTGTACAAAACTTAATAAAACAGTTACCTCTATACTATTATTTTTAATCTCTACATCTTCTTCATCCTTTATTTCTGGTACATCTTCTACAATTGATAATCTTTTGTCTATTCTATATTTTTGTAAAGCAGTATTTATGGTAATCCTTTTTAACCAACCTTCAAAAGAACCCTTGTACTTGTATGTCTGTATTTTATCAAAAATAATAAGAAAACTATCTTGAAGAATGTCTTCCGCATCTTGGTAATTACGAGCATACTTTAAACAAACCGCAAAAAGTTTGTCAGAAAAAAGCTGATAAACTTTCGATTGGGCTGCTAATTGTTTTTTGCAGCAATCTTTTATGAGTTGTTCTAGTTTGATGGTTCTAATTTACAGGAACTACAACTTCCTCAAAAATATTTTCTCCATTATCGTCTACTCCTTTAAAAAATCGTAATGTGTAATCTTCGTCTTCTTCTGCTATTCTTATGGCAAATTCAAAATCTTCTTGAACCAAAGCTTCTGTACAAGGTCTGTCTAACTCTACAACAGCAATAGCGGCAATATCTCTAACGCTTCTGTCTGTAATACTATCTATAGTTTGGTAAAAGAGGCGCTCAAAAGAATAACACCCGTTAGGTAATGTATATTTTATTTTGATGGTGTCTAATTGATTGGGTGTAAAGCTATCAGGTACTTCAAATTCATCAATTGGTAAAAACTGAAGTGTTAAATTTGGTGTATTATCATTAGTGTCTAAACAAGCACTAAACAGTATTACACCAATAAGTAAAAAAAATATTTTTTTCATATATAATCTCTTGTATTAATATTTTATGATAGGAAATCTGTTTTGACATACCATACCTTTTGGCGGACTTATTACTGCACAATCAGATACGATTTCCCACTTTACATTATACTCAATTTCTGTTTCAGTATAAACTTCTATTTTTTCTAGAAAAGCAGCTGTATCAATTTTATTAGAATAGGGCAAATAGCCTTGAGGGCCACCACAAGCTTTAGCTCCATATGCAACAAGTTGCCAATTACTGACATCATCACATTTTTGGCTGTAGGCTAATGCTGAAATTTCATCAAACAAGTCTATCAAAATTCTATGGTCAATTTCTTGGGCTGTAAGTTCTCTCTTTACAACCAATTCTGTTTCAGAAACAGAAATAACTTTCCAAGCAAAATTTATATTTTGGTTAGTTTTACTAACAGAAACTATATTTTTTTCTAAACGAAAAGTACCTTCTTCATTATAAAAAATTAGAGGAGGTGTGCCACAAAAACCAGAGGTTCTTTCTATAAAGTTTCCACTTTCAAAGAATGAAATAGCATAACCATCTTTAGGTAAAGATTTACCTCTTTTAAAAGTTGTGGTTTCTTGATTGTATTCTGGAGCTACCCAAACACCTAATAATAAATTATCAGAATTTATTTCAATATCACTGTTTTCGCAAGAAAGCAATGAAATAGCGCAAAAAAAGAATACAAAAAATCTTTTAAATTTAGTGTACAAAGACTTTATCCAAGACTTTTTTCTTAAAGTTAAAATGGGCTTCTTATCTCTAAATTCTAACAAAAAAGTATATGATTTTACTGTCATATTTACAAGATGAAAAATTTGTAAAAAGGTTGCGTCTAATATTGGTATTTTTGTAGTGTATATGAAAGAACATATTTTTAATATTAAATCTGAGAAAGAATTTACAGAAGTTACCTTGTCTATTTTTAAACATCAGTTTCAAAATAACAAGGTATACCGCTCT
Organism: Polaribacter sp. WD7; assembly: GCF_003335085.1. Lineage (GTDB taxonomy): Bacteria > Bacteroidota > Bacteroidia > Flavobacteriales > Flavobacteriaceae > Polaribacter. The sequence goes on from NZ_QPEJ01000012.1 coordinate 6,762, forward strand.
TTTTGTGATTTACTTTACATTCATCCTTCTGATGTTAAAACTATAGATGAAATTCCGTTTTTACCTATTCAATTTTTTAAAAGTAGACAAGTTCTTTCTTCTCTAGAGCCTGTAGAAGAAGTCTTTACAAGTTCAGGAACCACAAGAAGTATTACCAGTAAACATTTTGTTACAGATATTCAACTTTATAAAGAAAGTTATTTACAAGGGTTTGCTCATTTTTATGGGAGTATAGAAGATTATGTAGTGTTGGCGTTATTGCCTAATTATTTGGAAAGAAAAGGATCTTCTTTAATATTTATGGTAAATGATTTGATTGCAAAAACCAATAATCAAGAAAGTGGATTTTTTCTCAATAATTTGCAAGAATTGACTAAAAAACTCATAGAATTAGATAAAAAAGGTCAAAAAGTGTTGCTTATTGGAGTTTCTTTTGCCTTGTTAGATTTGGTTGAAATACAGAAATTTAATCTGAAAAACACCATAATCATGGAAACGGGTGGTATGAAAGGAAGAAGAAAAGAATTGGTTAGAGAAGAATTGCATCAAATTTTGCAAGAAGGTTTTGGGGTTGCTCAAATTCATTCAGAATACGGAATGACAGAGTTGTTAAGTCAAGCATATTCTAAAGGAAACGGAATTTTTGAAACACCTTCTTGGATGAAAATTTTAACCAGAGATACAGAAGATGCGTTAACTATACAAAAGACTGGTAAAACAGGCGGAATTAACATGATTGATTTGGCTAATTATAACTCTTGCTCTTTTATTGCTACGCAAGATTTAGGAAAAGTGCATAACAATGGAACTTTTGAAATTATTGGACGTTTTGACGATTCTGATATTCGTGGTTGCAATTTAATGGTTTTATAAAAATTTTTTGAGAATGAAATTAATAAAAGAATTTAAAGAGTTTGCGGTAAAAGGCAATATGATAGATATTGCCATTGGTGTAATTATTGGTACAGCTTTTAACAAAGTTGTAAATGTTTTGGTAAAAGAGGTATTAATGCCTCCACTTTCTTATATGACAGAAGGAGCCAATTGGGAAAATAAAAAAATTATTTTACGAGAAGCTGTCAATTTAGAAGGAGCTTCTAAAATAGAAGAAATTGCTATTGGGTATGGTAAACTTATAGAAGCAGGTGTAGATTTTTTAGTAATTGCATTTACTGTTTTTGTAGTGGTAAAGTTGATGAATTCGCTTAAGAAAAAAGCAGAAGATCCTAAAGACGCAAAAGTGGTCACACCTAAAAATATAGAATTGATGAATAAAACGAATGAGTTGTTAGAGCAACAGAATGCTTTTCTACAAAAATTATTGATTAAAGATAATAAATAGCACAAAATAAATGTAATGTATGCTTAAATTTATCGTCTACACTCTAAAATTCTAATTAATGAAAAACTATTTTACAGCAATACTATTTTTCTTCTCAATTTCTTTTTTTGCGCAAGACTACAATTTAAAAGGAGGCTACGTTGCAGAGGGTTATGATGTTGTTGCTTACTTTAATAATATAGCAGCAAAGGGTAATAAAAAATTTAGTACTACTTATGATGGTGTACAATTTAAGTTTGTCTCTAAAGAAAATTTAAAAACCTTTGTAAAATCTCCTAAAAAATACATACCTGCTTATGGAGGGTATTGTGCTTATGCTATTGGAGTAAAGGGAGAAAAGGTATCCATCAACCCGAAAACTTTTGAAATTAGAGACGGTAAATTGTATCTATTTTACAATGCTTGGGGTACTAATACATTAGAATTGTGGCAAAAAGAAGGTGCAGAAGATTTAAAACAAAAGGCAGATAAAAACTGGAAAAAAATAACAGGCATCAATAAATAATTGATAACCTTGGGGGAGGTTATAGGATTATTTTATTGAGGAAAAGCTGATTTTTTCAGCTTTTTTTTGGCAGAGAATTGTACTCAGTATCCATTACCCTATCCCAAAATGTAAAGTATAAGCCATAATTGTAATTAAACTTTGTGTGATGACAATCATGGTGAGTAGCACCAATAAAAATACTTTGAAACCACTTTCCAAATTTTCCTGAAGGATATATTTCTACACCTGCATGATTAATAGTTGCAGAAAAAGTCATAATACTAAGTACCGCAATTATAGCATAAAAATGCATAGGTAAAATACAACAGACAATTGGCAAAAAAAGTGCTTGTAAAATAGTTTCTAGTGGATGAAAAGAAAACGATGTCCAAACAGAAGTATGTATACTTTTATGATGTATTAAATGAAAATATTTGTATACTTTAGGATTGTGCATCCATCTATGAGCCCAATAATAATAAGTGTCTTGTAAAAATAAAAAAAGAAATACACTTACAGGAATGTACCAAATAGGGTATGTAGAGACATCTTTATAAATTAAAGTAACATCAATTTTCCAGAGATAGTAGCAAAAAATAATAAAAACTCCAAAAATTAACCCGCTTAAAGCAGACCAATAGATTTCTTTAATTCGTTGCTTTTTTTTATGTTTTTTCCTTTTTAAAAAACGGCTTTCAAATGTCTTTTTAAATAATTTAAAAAAGAAAAAATGATAGGCTCCAGAAAAAATCAGGTAACGCAAAAAAACAAATATTGCCAATAGAAAAATAGTAAAAAGAAGCGCAAAAATATTGCTAAAATCAAGTTCCTCTATTGGTGGTATCATATTTAATCTAGTACGTGTAATAAAAAGTAATTCTTTTTACCTCTTTGTAACAATACATATTTATTAGCAATTAAATCTGCTTTAGAAATGATAAAATCTTCTTTTACTTTTTCTTTATTTACAGAAATTGCATTTTCTTTTAAGGCTCTTCTTGCTTCTCCATTAGATTTTAAAAAGTCAGTTTTAGCAGACAAAGCACCAATCATATCTAAACCACCTTCTATATCAGCTGTAGAAATTGTGGCTAGTGGTACACCATCAAATACATCTAAAAATGTTTGCTCATCTAGAGATTTTAAGTCAGATGCTGTAGATTTTCCAAAAAGAATATTAGATGCTTTAATTGCATTTTCGTAAGCAGCAGCACCATGTACTAATAAAGTAACTTCTTCTCCTATTTTTTTCTGTAACAAACGTAAATGAGGTGTTTCTTTATGTTCTAGAATTAAGGTATCTATTTCACCTTTTTCTAAAAAAGTAAAAATTTTAATATATTTTTCTGCATCTTCATCAGAAGCATTTAACCAATATTGATAAAATTTGTAAGGAGATGTTCTTTTTGCATCTAACCAAACGTTTCCGCCTTCAGATTTTCCAAATTTTGAACCGTCAGATTTTGTGATTAACGGACATGTAATTGCATACCCTTTTCCACCACCAATTCTTCTTATCAATTCTGTTCCGGTAGTAATATTTCCCCATTGGTCAGAACCTCCCATTTGTAACGTAGCATTATTATTTTGATACAAGTGTAAGAAATCATACCCTTGCACCAATTGATAGGTAAATTCTGTAAAAGACATTCCTTCTTTAGATTCTGAACCTATTCTGTTTTTAACAGAATCTTTTGCCATCATATAATTTACGGTAATGTGTTTACCAACGTCTCTAATAAATTCTAAGAATGAAAACTCCTTCATCCAGTCGTAATTATTTACCAAAACAGCAGCATTTTCTGCATCAGAAGTAAAGTCTAAAAAATGACCTAGTTGTGTTTTAATAGCTTCTTGGTTATGGCGTAATGTTTTTTCGTCTAACAAATTACGTTCTGCAGATTTTCCTGAAGGATCTCCAATCATACCAGTAGCACCACCAACCAATGCAATAGGTTTGTGTCCGCATCTTTGAAAATGTGCTAATAGCATAATAGGTACAAGGTTTCCAATATGTAAAGAATCTGAAGTTGGATCAAAACCCACATACGCACTTCGCATACTTTCTAATAAGTGTTCTTCTGTAGTTGGCATAGCATCATGCAACATTCCTCTCCATTGTAACTCTTCAATAAAGTTTTTCATCATTGTAAATTTATCAGATGGCAAATATAAGTTTATCACTCAAAATATGCTAAATTCGTAAGATGATTTTAGTTACTGGGGCAACAGGTTTAGTGGGTTCGCATTTACTGTATCATTTGGCGATGAATGATAAAAAAATACGTGCTATTTATCGTTCTGAAGAAAAGATAGAAAAAGTAAAGGAAGTTTTTTCTTTTTATACTGATGATATTACTTTATTTTCTAAAATAGAGTGGTTAAAAGCAGATATTACAGAGGTACCTGCTATGATTCCTGCTTTTAAAGGTGTTACTCATGTGTATCATTGTGCTGCTTTTATTTCTTTTAATCCTAAAGATTACAAAGAAATGCGAAAAGTAAATATACATGGAAGTGCAATTATTGCAAATCTTGCTATAGATGCCAAAGTAAAAAAAATATGTTTTGTTGGTTCTATTGCTTCTGTAGGAGATTCTACAACTGGAGGTTTTATTACAGAAGAATGCGAATGGAATAAAGAAGCGGATAATAGTGGTTATTCTATTACAAAATTTGGTGCCGAAATGGAAATGTGGCGTGCAAGTCAAGAAGGAGTAGAGGTTGTAGTTGTAAATCCTGGGGTAATTATAGGTAGCGGTTTTTGGGGTTCAGCATCGGGTAAATTATTTACTCAAATACACAAAGGATTACCTTATTTTACAGAGGGTATTACAGGTTTTGTGGGTGTAATAGATGTTGTGAAATCTATGATTTTACTGATGAATTCTGAAACTACTAATGAACGTTTTATTTTGGTTTCTGAAAATAAATCATTTAAAGAAATCTTTTTTCTAATTGCTGAGGCACTTGGTAAAAAGAAACCATCAATACATATAAAACCATGGCAAATTGCTATTTTTTGGAGAGTAGCTTGGGTAATTTCTTTAGTTACCAGAAAACCACCATTAATAAGTAAATATTCAGCTAAAAGCGCACATGCAGTATCTAAATATTCTTCAGAAAGACTAAAAAAACAATTTCACGTTGAATTTGAAAAAATAGAAGATGTAATAGTAAGAGTTGGAAAAAATTTTAAGGAGTATTATTCTTAATTCTTTTTGCTAACAACATCTTTCTTATTTTTTAAAGAATCTTTTTTAATCGAGTCTAATTTAAATTTGTCGTATTCAATTCTATCTAAAGAGTCTCTTTCTAGAGAATCTAATCGCATTTCAAGATTCGTGTAAAACTTTTTCTTTTCACTTAAACTGTGCTTAGCATTTTCAATGATTTCTAAATACATATCTACATTAGAAACATAATAAAGATTGCTTTTTTGAAATCTAATGCTGTCAATTTTGTATTTGTCATACACAAAAGCCATGTATTTTATATTTTTTTCTTGTCTTACATTTTTAATGTAAGAAGCAGACGAAGCTATCCACATGTCTTGTATCAAAAGTTGCATAGTATCTTTTGGAATCAAGTCTTTAGGTTTTTCAAAAATGGTATTACTTGTGCATGAAAACAGTAATACAGCAATACAACAAGAAACAAATATTTTCATTTTACCTATTAAAAGTCAATCGTTTTCCTTTTTTATCATCATCAAAAACACCATTATTGTAAATTAAATTTCCGTTTACGAAGGTATGTGTTATTGAAGATGAAAATGTGGTACCTTCAAAAGGAGACCATCCACATTTGTATAAAATATTTTCTTTAGAAACGGTGTATGGTTTGTTAGGGTCAATCAAAACCAAATCAGCAAAATAACCTTCTTTTATAAAACCTCTTTTTTCTATCTGAAATAATTTTGCAGGATTATGACTCATTTTTTCAACAGCCTTTTCAATTGTTATTACACCTTCTTTTACCTTTTCTAAGATAGCCGTTACAGCGTGTTGTACTAATGGGCCTCCACTCGGGGCTTTTGTGTATACGTTGTTTTTTTCTTCTAAAGTATGAGGCGCATGATCTGTAGCTAAAACATCAATTCTATCATCTAACAAGGCCTGCCATAATCCTTGTCTGTCTTTTTCTGTTTTTACTGCAGGATTCCATTTGATAAACGTACCCTTTTCGTCATAATCTTTATCGTTAAACCATAAATGATGTACACAAACTTCTGCTGTAATTTGTTTTTCTTCAAGCGGAATGTCATTTCTAAACAAATGTGTTTCTTTTTCTGTAGATACATGAAAAATATGCAAACGAGCACCAGTTTTTTTGGCAAGTTCAATGGCTTTTGAAGAAGAAATATAACAAGCTTCTTCATTTCTAATAATAGGATGGTATTTTATAGGAATATCATCACCAAATTTTTCTTTATAAATAGTAGTATTTTTTCTGATGGTAGCCTCATCTTCACAATGTACAGAAATGATCATTTTGGTAGATGAAAAAATCTTTTCTAAAACTTCTACATCATCAACAAGCATATTTCCTGTAGAAGAGCCTAAAAATAGTTTTATACCAGCTACATTTTTAGGGTTGGTTTTTAACAACTCTTCTAAGTTGGTATTTGTACCACCAAACATAAATGAATAATTTACATAAGAGTCTTTGGCTGCAATTTGAAATTTATCTTCTAATAATTCTTGTGTGGTAGCTTGTGGTACTGTATTGGGTTGCTCTATAAAAGTTGTAATTCCGCCAGCAGCAGCAGCCCTACTTTCTGATGCTATATTGGCTTTATGTGTTAAACCAGGTTCTCTAAAATGTACTTGATCGTCTATAAAACCCGGAATTAAATAGCTGCCTTTTGCATCAATGACTTCAGCATTCTTGGGTATAGCTATAGTTGTAGCTATTTCTTTTATAATTTCATTTTCAACAAAAACATCACCCGTAAAAGTGTTGTTTTCATTAACAATAGTTGCATTTTTTATTACGTAAGCACTCATTATAATATCTTATTTAGGCAATCCTTTTAATCTCATTTTTATAACTCCAAAAAGTGCTTCAGAAACAATGTTTCCACTCATTTTAGAGGCTCCTAAATCTCTATCTGTAAATACAACAGAGACTTCTTTAATTGTAAATTTATGTTTCCATGCTTTGTATTTCATTTCTATTTGAAAAGCATATCCAATAAATTTTATTTGATCTAATTTTATAGTTTCTAGTACTTGTCTTTTCCAACAAACAAAACCAGCAGTGGTATCAAAAACAGGAATTCTAGTTATAAACCTTACGTACCTAGAAGCAAAGTAAGATAAGAGCAACCTTTTAATATCCCAGTTTACAACATTTACCTGATTATTAACATATCTAGAACCTACAGATACATCTCCTCCACCTTTATGGCAAGCATTGTACAAACGTACCAAGTCTTTAGGATTGTGAGAAAAATCTGCATCCATTTCTATAATATATTCGTATTTTTTTGTCAGTGCCCACTTAAAGCCATGAATATAAGCAGTACCTAAACCATTTTTACCCTTTCGCTTTTCTATAAAAAGTTTGTTTGGAAATTCAGATAGTAGGTTTTCTACAATTGTAGCAGTACCATCAGGAGAATTATCGTCTACCACTAAAACATTGAATATTTTTTTTTGATTAAAAACAGCCCTAACAATAGCTTCTATGTTTTCTTTCTCGTTGTAGGTAGGAATAATGACTAAAGCGTCAGACATAAATAAATAATCATGTAGTAACTAGAACAAATATACACTAAATTATTACTAATTTTGTGTTAATTTAAAACAAAACAACTTCATTGCAAGCACTAGAAAAAACCTATACAAACGATAACTGGATAACTCTTATCATAGTGTTTTTATTGTTGCTTATATTTTTGTTGAAAATAATAGATCATAAAAAACTAAAAGGGTATGCTATGGTTCCTTTTTATAAAAATTTTATTGATGACGAATTGGAGAAAAACATAAGCTTGTTTAATGGTTTTCAAATGATTATATCTTTATTTTCTATAATTACATTATCTTTTGTTTGTTATGAAATAAGTATTTATTATTCACAAAATTATGAAGATGATTTTTTTACTTTTCTAATTATTTTTGGAGTAGTTCTTTTGTATTTTTTTGTAAAATGGATGTTAGAATACTTACTTTCTACCTTATTTGCAATCAGAAAAAACACAAGATTTTTTTTAGTATCTAAATTTAGTTACTTGTATTTTGCCTCTTTTGTGCTATTTGTAGGAATTATAATAGTGCAGTACAGTCAATTAGAAACCACGTTTTTAATAAATAGTACCATCATAATCTTTTTTTTAAGATTTATTTTGCATTTTATATATAACAAAAAGCTGATTTTTAGTAAGTTGTTTTATTTTATTTTGTACTTTTGCGCCTTCGAAATAGCACCGCTATTAATTTTATTTAAACTGATGTTTTAACATTGATAACGTAAGCGTATGAAAGTGAAAACAATATTGGTGTCGCAACCAAAGCCAAAAGCAGAAACATCCCCATATTTTGATTTATCGGATAAACAAAAAGTGAAAATTGATTTTAGATCATTTATTCATGTAGAAGGAATTCCGGTAAAAGAAGTAAGGGCTCAAAAAATTGAGTTAAAAAACTTTTCTGCCATTATATTAACTAGTAGAAATGCTGTAGACCACTTTTTTAGAATTGCAGAAGAAATGCGTTTTAAAGTGCCAGATGACATGAAATATTTTTGTCAATCTGAAGCTGTAGCGTATTATCTACAAAAATATGTTGTGTATAGAAAACGTAAAATTTATGTTGGTAATAGAACATTTCCTGAGTTAACCAAGTTAATTAAAAAACACAAAACAGAAAAGTTTTTACTACCGTCATCAGATAAATTAAAACCTCTAATTCCACAAGAATTAGATAACCTAGGTGTAGATTGGAAAAGAGCAGATTTGTATAGAACTGTAGTTAGCGATTTATCTGACTTAGAAAACGTATTCTATGATGTTTTGGTTTTCTTTAGCCCTTCAGGAATAGAATCGTTGTTTAAAAACTTTCCTAATTTTAAACAAAACAATACAAGAATTGCTGCTTTTGGTAATTCTACAGTAAAAGCTGTTAATGAAGCCGGTTTAAAGTGTGATATACAAGCGCCTGCTCCAGAAACACCTTCTATGACCATGGCTTTAGAAAAGTATATTAAAGAAGTAAATAAGAAGTAAAAATTATTTTACTTAACTTTAAAACAAAAAACCGAACAGTAATGTTCGGTTTTTTGTTTTAAAAAAAGTCCTCCTCCTCAATATTTTTTTGAATATAAAAAACTAATTTAGAATTTAAAGAAAAACCATTCGCTTATACTGATGCTGATATACTTTTAGATATTAATAAAGTAGGTAATGATTACGAGTTATAATGTTTGAGATGTGATAGGGGTTTTATATAAAAACTTTTGTTACCACCGCTATAATTAATCATTAATTTTAGCCCGCTTATTAAAGTCTTCGTATGCTTTTTGTATAGTTATTATTTGTTAAATTTAATTTTAAACATGCAGCCAATCGTAGCATAAATCTGTGAGCTAATTACAATTGGTTTAAGCAAATAAAGTAGCAAAAGCCTCTTCTATTTTACCAACCAAAATCAGTTTTATGGTGTAATTTTTAGATGAAATTTTGTTGTACTTAGAAGCCACAAAACTTTTGTAACCTAATTTTTCAGCTTCGGTAATGCGTTGGCCTATTTTAGAAACCGGTCTTATTTCTCCTGCCAAACCAACTTCTGCAGCAAAACATACATTTGGGTTTATAGCAATATCTTGATTAGATGATAAAATAGCTGCAACTACGGCCAAATCTATAGCAGGATCATCTACATTTATACCGCCAGTAATGTTTAAAAACACATCTTTTGCACCCAATTTAAAACCTGCTCTTTTTTCTAAAACGGCCAACAACATATTTAATCTTTTTAGATTGTAACCCGTTGTAGATCGTTGTGGTGTTCCGTAAACGGCAGTAGATACTAAAGCCTGTATCTCTATCATTAGTGGGCGAATGCCTTCTAAGGTAGATGCAATTGCAGTACCACTTAAATCTGCATCTTTTTTAGAGATTAATATTTCTGATGGATTTGAAATTTCTCGTAAACCGTTAGATAACATTTCGTAAATACCCAACTCTGATGTGGATCCAAATCTATTTTTTTGACTTCGTAAAATTCTATAGGTGTGGTTTCTGTCTCCTTCAAATTGTAAAACTACATCTACCATGTGTTCTAAAATTTTAGGGCCTGCAATATTTCCTTCTTTGTTAATATGACCAATTAACAAAACCGGAGTTGCAGTTTCTTTGGCAAATTTTATCAATTCTGCACTGGTTTCTCTAATTTGCGATATGCTTCCTGGTGATGCTTCTATAGCGTTTGTGTGAAGTGTTTGTATAGAGTCGATTACCAAAACTTCTGGTGCTGTCGCTTCTATATTTTTAAAGATGTGTTGGGTATTGGTTTCTGTTAAAATTAAACAATTAGAGTTTATTGCATCCAAACGTTCTGCTCTCATTTTTATTTGAGATTGACTTTCTTCACCAGATACATACAACACTTTCTGACTAATATTTAAAGCAACTTGTAATAACAAAGTCGATTTTCCAATTCCTGGTTCACCACCCAATAACGTAACAGAACCTTTTACCAAACCTCCGCCTAAAACAGTGTCTAATTCGTTATTGTTGGTAACAACTCTCTCTTCAGGATTTAACTGAATATCTGCAATTTTTAAAGGTTTGTTATGAATACTTTTTGCGGTTGCAGATTGTTTCCAAACGCGTTTTTCTTCTTTTTGAATGACTTCTTCTACAATGGTGTTCCACTCTTTACAGGCGCCACATTGGCCTACCCATTTTGCGTGTTGCGTGCCACAGTTTTGACAGAAAAAAGTTGTTTTGGTTTTTGCCATTTTTATTGAGTTGCAGAGTTTGAAAGTAGTAAAGTTACAAAGTTTATACAGGATACTTTTTAATAATATAAAAAAATAAATAGCTCTAAAAGCTGGCAAGTAATTGCGTTAGCGATTGAATGGTTTGTTTGAGCTCTTTTTTAGTTGTCAATTCGAGTAAATTTGTGAAGAATGAACAAATTTGTATCGAGAACAAAACTAAAAAAAGCGAGTAATGAAAGCGCGACCTTTAGGGAACGCCCAACTTCTCGATACAATTTTTTAAAAAAATTACTCGAAGTTATTTACTTTTATTATAAATCGGTAAAAACAAGAATGCTAAACCACCAAAAATAATAATCATAGCGGTTTGTGCAGTCCACATAATCCAACCAAAAGCGGTTGCGGGCTCTGTAGGAACATTAAACAAGGCTAAAGCTGCGGCAACTGCAATAGGGTACAGGCCAATACCACCGTTGGTAGCAGCAATAGCAAACCCCCCAGCTATAAAACCAATTAAAATACCACCAAAAGGAACATTTAGACCGTTAATTGCAGGTATTGTAGCCCAAAACATGGCTACATACATTACCCAAATAAAAATTGTATGAAAAATAAAAGCCCATTTTTTTTTCATTTTAAATATACTAGTAACGCCTTCTATTAAGCCAGAAATAAAGGTTTTTATTTTTAATAATATTCCTTTTTTTGCTCTTTTTACAAAAGATGTAAAAATGTAAAAACCAACAATTAAAACTACTAAACCTATACCTATTTTTATAGGATTAAAGTTTTTGGTTAAGAGTTCGTAAATAAAATCGAATTGTACAAAAAGCGTAATTGCCACGATAGATAGCATCATTACCAAATCTGCAATACGTTCTGCTACAATGGTGCCAAAGCCTTTCTCAAAAGGGACGTCTTCATAGTTTGTAAGTACTAGTGCCCTAGAAACTTCACCTGCTCTTGGTAACGCTAAATTTACCAAATAGCCCACCAAAACTGCTAAAACACTGTTGGTAAATTTTGGTTTAAAACCTATTGGTTCTAATATAAACTTCCATCTATAGGCTCTTGATAAGTGACTTAGAATACCAAAGAAAAGACCTAAAAAAATCCAACCATAATTGGCTTGTTTAAAATAGCCAATTAAAATATCTATAGAAATTTTTGAGATAGAATACCATACTAAAAAACCTCCCAAAATGAGAGGTAGTATCGTTTTTAAAACTTTTTTAATATTCAAAATTACGTAAGTGTATTGTCTTTTTCGTTAGGAAAAACTAAAGATGGCTTAAATGTTTTAGCTTCTTCAAAGTCCATAAAACCGTAAACAATCAAAATTAAAATATCTCCCACAGCAACTCTTCTTGCAGCTGCACCGTTTAGGGTAATTTCTCCACTACCTCGTGGACCAGGAATGGCGTAGGTTTCTAAACGTTCTCCGTTATTGTTATTTACAATTTGAACACGTTCTCCTTCTATAATGTTGGCAGCATCCATTAAATCTTCATCTATGGTAATGCTTCCTATGTAATTTAAATCTGCACCTGTAACTTTTACACGGTGGATTTTAGATTTTACGACTTGAACTAACATGCGGCAAAAATACTATTTTTTTAGTTAATCTTTATGTAATGAGATGTTGTCTATCAATCTAATATTACCTGCAAATACTGCAATAAAAGCACGGTATTTCTTATCAGATTCTTGGTATTTTGTGGGTTTTAATGTTTTTTCATCAGCAATCATAAAATACTCTATATCTAATAATGGTTGTTTTTTAAATTGATTTTTTACCCATTCTGTCAATTCTAGAGCATTATTTGTGCCAAATTTTTTACGTACTTTTTTGAGTGTTTCATATATAAAGGGTGCAGCATTTCTATGAGCTTCTGTTAATCTTGTATTTCTAGAGCTCATAGCCAAACCATCTTCTTCTCTAAAAATAGGACAACCTTTAACTTTTACATCTAAGCGATGTTTAGCTACCATTTTTTTGATGATTTGCAATTGCTGAAAATCTTTTTCGCCAAAATAAGCCTTGTTAGGTGTAATAATTTCAAATAAAGTTTTTACAATAGTGCCAACTCCATCAAAATGACCTTCTCTAAACTCACCTTCCATTTGATGTTCTAGACCATCAAAGTCAAATCTTTCTGAAGTTACATTGTTGTCATAAATCTCTTCTACAGAAGGTAAAAATAAGACATCGCAAGAAACGCTTTTTAACAACTTAGTGTCATTTTCTATGGTTTTTGGATAGTTGATTAAATCTTCTTTTTTATCAAACTGAGTAGGATTGACAAAAACACTTACCACAACCAAATCATTTTTTTGTTGTGCTTTTTTTATCAAAGACAAATGACCTTGATGCAATGCACCCATAGTTGGTACAAATCCTATAGATTTATTTTGTTCTTTGAGACTAGATAAATAAGATTTTATCTCTGTTTTGGTGATAAAAATTTTCATACCCTATTGTTCAGTAAAGTGTGCAAACTTACCATTTTAACACGATATTAGCATAAAAATTCATACTTTTGCGTTTTTATAAAAAGAGTTTGATTTAATGAAGGACAAGAGAATATTATTCGTTTCTTCTGAAGTAGTTCCTTACTTACCAGAAACAGAATTATCATCTACAGCCTTTAATGCTGCAAAAAATGCACATTCTAAAGGAGTACAAACAAGAATTTTTATGCCAAGATTTGGTGTAATTAATGAGAGAAGACATCAATTACACGAAGTTATCCGTTTATCTGGAATGAATCTTGTGGTCAATGATATGGATATGCCTTTAATAATTAAGGTTGCTTCTATACCTAAAGAGAGAATGCAGGTTTATTTTATAGATAACGAAGAATATTTTAAAAGAAAAGCCGTTTTTACAGATGAAGATGATACTCTTTTTCCTGATAATGATGAGCGTGCAATTTTCTTTGCAAAAGGAGTTGTAGAGACTGTTAAAAAATTAAACTGGGCACCAGATATTATTCATGTTCATGGTTGGATGGCAAGTCTTTTACCTCTATACATCAAAGAATTTTATAAAGAAGAACCTTTATTTACAGATAGCAAAATTGTAACTTCTCTGTACAATCATAATTTTGAAGGATCTTTAAATGAAGAGTTGTCAACTAAAGTTGATTTTGACATAAAAGATAAAGATAAAGTAGCCGTATTACAAACACCAAACTATACCAACATTTTAAAAAGTGCTATAGATAATTCTGATGCAATTATTCATGGTAGTGAGCTCATATCTGATGATTTACAGTCTTACTTAAATGAAAAAGAAGAATTACCTGTACTTGATTTTCAATCAGAGAATTTAAAAGAAAGTTATTTGAATTTTTATGCTGATATAATTTCAGCAAGTTAATTGTTATATAGTGAGAAAATTTATTAGAAGAGGCCTATCAATTGTTGCCTTACTATCGTTTTTAGTGGTTGTAATTTCATGTGAAGAAAACTTCGCAGATATTGGAAGTGGTGTTATTAACAATACACGATTTAGCAGTAACGATACAATTTTAGAGGTTTTAGTGTCTAATGCTCCCATAGAAAGTATTAGAGCTGATGGATTGAGCTTAAATTTTTCACCTTTTTCAGGTTTTCAAGGTCAGTATTTGTTAGGAGTTCATAATAATGATGCGTATGAAAGTGTAGAAGCATCTATAGTGTCTCAAGTTAGCGTAGACCCTAATACAACTATAAGTTCTTTTAGCAATCCAGATAATTTACCATTTAGTACTCAAATAGATACTTCTTTTATTCGTATACCTTATCAAGCTACATTGTTGTCTAATGATGGTGTGCCTAACTATAGTTTAGACTCTGTTATTGGTAATGAGCCTTTTACATTAAATGTATATGAAATAAATACGTTTTTAAACCGCTTAAACCCAAATGATCCTTCTAAGACAAACGTGTTTGCCTCAGACTTTGACTATGATTACGTTACAACAGAAGGAACAGAATTAAACGAAAAAGATACTCCAGATGCTGGTTTTATACCAACTACTAAAGACACTTTATTATTTATAAGAAGAAAAGCTTCTGATGGTTCCATTTTTGATACAGACACAGTAAGCTTTACTGCAAATGCAACATCTCTTGTGCCATTGCCAATGGCAATAATACCACTAAAAGATAATTTTGCAAAAGAAGTTTTTTTAGATAATTTTGGTAGCTCTAACTTTGCTTCTCAAACTGCTTTTAATGATTTTTTTAATGGTGTAATTTTAGAAGCTAAACAAAAAGAAGGTACTACTCAAGGTTCTCTAATTTCTTTTAATTTGGCTAATTTGTCTAATGTTACTACAAATGCATTTATAGAAGTATATTATACCAATACATTTTACACAGACAATACCAGAACTGAAATAGATACTATTGTTAAAGAAAATAGATCTTTTCAACTAACGGGTATTGTAAACAATAAATTTGTTATGCCTTCTAGAATTTATCCTGATAATAACGAAGTTAGAATTCAAGGTTTAGCAGGTAGTGAAGCTACAGTAAAAATTTTAAATGGTACAGAACTATCTGATTTAAGAGCCCAAAATTGGCTTATAAATGATGCTTCTCTCATATTTTATATTAACCAATCTGCAGATACAACTCTAGCACCAAACAGGCTTCACTTATATAAAAATGGAGTAGATGCTAATTCGAGAACAATCCTGAGTCAAGTTAGAGATAAAGTATCAGATCCTGTTTCTTTTGGTGGTTTTGTTGAACGAGAAAATAATAGAAAAGACAGATATGTTTTTAGAATTACAGACCATTTGTCGAATTTACTAAGTGGAGAAACTAGTTACAATCCTGAGCTACGTTTAAAAGTATTTAATCCTACAGATGATCCTATTAGAGACACTATTTTTAGAAATTTTAATTGGAATACAGGGGCTGTAACGCTTTTAAATCAAGATGCAAATGCAAACGGAGTTAGACGAGCTCGCTTAAAAATTTCTTACTCTCAAAAAAAGGATTAATTTTATCCTTATAAACTAAAAAAAAAGTTATGTGTGGTATTACAGGTTACATTGGTCATAGAGAAGCATACCCAATAGTAATTAATGGCTTAAAAAGACTAGAATATAGAGGCTATGATAGTGCTGGAATCATGATTTATGATGGAAAAAACATTCAACTTTCTAAAACGAAAGGAAAAGTTTCAGATCTAGAGTCTATCACCAATTCTTCGCCAACTAAAAAAGTTGGAAAAATAGGAATTGGGCATACAAGATGGGCTACACACGGTGTGCCTAATGATGTCAATTCTCATCCACATTTTTCTCAATCAGGAAATTTAGTTATTGTTCATAACGGAATTATTGAAAATTATGATACGCTTAGAAAAGAATTAATTTCTAGAGGATATACATTTAAAAGTGATACAGATACAGAAGTTTTAGTTAACTTAATAGAAGAGGTAAAAAAACAAGAAGGTTGTAAGTTAGGTAAGGCAGTTCAATTAGCTTTAAATAACGTAATTGGTGCGTATGCCATTGCAGTTTTTGATAAAACCAAACCGAATGAAGTAGTTGTTGCTCGCTTAGGAAGTCCTATTGCTATTGGAGTAGGAAAAAATGAATCTGAGTTTTTTATAGCTTCAGATGCTTCTCCATTTTTAGAGTATACCAAAGATGTTGTGTATCTTGAAGACGAAGAATTAGCCATTATTAAATTAGGTAGGGCTATTAAGGTTCGTAAAATAAAAGATGACTCTCTAGTAGATCCTAATATTCAAGAACTAAAAATGAATCTTGAAGAGATTGAAAAAGGAGGTTATGAGCATTTTA
This sequence comes from Polaribacter sp. WD7, assembly GCF_003335085.1. Taxonomy (GTDB): domain Bacteria; phylum Bacteroidota; class Bacteroidia; order Flavobacteriales; family Flavobacteriaceae; genus Polaribacter. The sequence goes on from NZ_QPEJ01000012.1 coordinate 23,347, forward strand.
TGCTTAAAGAAATTTATGAGCAACCCAAAGCAATTATAGATACGTATAGAGGTAGAATGTTACCAGATTCTGGTATCATAAAAATGGCTGGTGTAGATGATAACTTAAATAAGTTTTTAAATGCCGAAAGAATAATTATAATAGCTTGTGGTACTTCTTGGCATGCAGGTTTAGTAGGAGAATATCTTATAGAAGATATGGCTCGAATTCCTGTAGAGGTAGAATATGCATCAGAATTTAGATACAGAAATCCTATTATAACCAACAAAGATGTTGTTATTGCAATATCACAATCTGGAGAAACTGCAGACACTTTAGCAGCTATAAAATTAGCAAAATCTAAAGGTGCATTTGTATTTGGTATTTGTAATGTTGTAGGCTCATCTATAGCAAGAGAAACCCATGCAGGTGCTTATACCCATGCAGGACCAGAAATTGGAGTAGCTTCTACAAAAGCATTTACTACTCAAATTACGGTACTTTCTCTAATATCATTAAAATTAGCAAAATCTAAAGGAACTTTATCAGACTCTGCTTTTAGAATGTATCTACAAAAGTTACAATTAGTACCTAATAGCGTAGAGCAATTATTAAAGATTGATGAAAAAGTAAAAGAAATAGCAAACCATTATAAAAATGCAACCAATTGTTTGTATTTGGGTAGAGGTTTTAACTTTCCAGTAGCTTTAGAAGGAGCTTTAAAGTTGAAAGAAATTTCTTATATACATGCAGAAGGATATCCTGCCGCTGAGATGAAACATGGTCCTATAGCCTTAATTGATGAAAACATGCCTGTTTTTGTAATTGCAACAAATAAAGGACATTATGAAAAGGTAGTCAGTAATATACAGGAGATTAAATCTAGAGCAGGTAAAATTATTGCTGTAGTAACAGAAGGAGATGTAACCGTAAAAGAAATAGCAGACCACGTTATTGAAATACCTGAAACTGAAGAAGCATTAACGCCTCTTTTAACCACAATTCCTTTTCAATTATTATCGTATCATATAGCTGTTCTTTTAGGTAAAAACGTAGATCAGCCTAGAAATTTAGCAAAGTCTGTTACTGTAGAGTAATAAATTTGTTTCCTATCATAAAAAAAATCCAACTAATTGGTTGGATTTTTTATTGGACTTAATTTAGATATTTATTACGCTTTATCGTGTATTTTGGTTGGGTTTTTCCCATTCCAAAGAGTAAGAATATCTGTAGCAACACTGGCACCACTACCAGCAGCAATAGAAAACTGACTGCGCCATCCTGCAATTGTACCACAACAGTACAATCCATCTTTTATAAAATGATGCGTATTTTTTAATTGAATTCTATCTTTCGTAGGATTTGCTCTTTGATGTGGAATAATAAACTCTTCTAATCCATTTATACCAAAAGGTTTAGCGTAGTTTAAAGCAATAATCACAATTTTTGAAGTATATGTGTATTTGTTAGTTTTTATTTTATAGCCAGCTTCAAAAGCTAATACAGACAATACTTTTTCTTTTTCAATTTGTATTATGTGTGGGTAAAGATTAAAAAGTTGCTTCTTACTTTCTTTAAGAATATTTTTTCCCAATGTTTTAGGAGGTAACCCCAAAACATTGTTAAAGAGCGCGTCTTGAAGATGCGAAGTTCTTTGATGTGTAATAATTCCTATTTTTTTTCCGTTAGCATAGGCTTTGTGTTGTGCAGAACCTAAGACAAGTGCACACTGCATTCCAGAAACACCTCCACCAATTATGAGTACATCAAAATCCATCTAAATAAAAAGCATTTTAATATTGGCAGCAAAAAGTTTTACAGCAATAGCTAATAAAATTACACCAAAAACCTTACGAATTATTTGTATTCCGTTAGGGCCAATTAAACGTTCTATTTTAGTTGAAGTTTTTAATACAATGTAAATAAGAATAACATTTAATAAAACAGCAATAATAATATTTTCTATATAAAATTCTGCTCTTAAAGATAACAGCGTTGTTAAACTTCCAGGACCAGCAATTAACGGAAAAGCCAAAGGAAAAACAGAGGCCGTTATAGAATTAATATTATCTTCGTTATCTTTATAGAGAGTAATGCCTAAAATCATTTCTAAGGCAATAAAAAATAAAATAAAGGCACCAGCTACCGCAAAAGAATTAACATCTATACCAATTAATTGCAATAAACTTTGCCCTAAAAATAGAAATAAAATCATAATAAAGCCAGCAATGAGAGAGGCTCTTCCAGATTGTATATGACCCGCTTTTTTTCTTAAATCTATGATAATTGGAATATTACCAATTATATCTATTACTGCAAATAAAACCATAAATGCAGTAAATATTTCTTTCAAATTAAAATCCATTACTATATTTAAATTTTTTACAAAATTAGAGAACTAATTTTACGAAAAGAGAAAAAAAATGAAAAATATTGCGTTATTTTTGCATTATGTTTCAGTTAGGAAAAACAATTATTTCAGAAGAAATCATAGAAAAAGATTTTGTTTGTAATTTGTCTGCTTGTAAAGGAGCATGTTGTGTAGATGGGGAAGCAGGAGCACCTTTAGACGAAGAAGAGACTAAAATTTTAGATAAAATTTACCCAAAGGTAAAACCATTTTTACGAAAAGAGGGTATTGCTACTATTGAAAAAGAAGGAACCTGGGTAACCAGTGAATGGGGTGAGCTTGAAACGCCATTAATTAATGGTGCAGATTGTGCTTATGTGATTTTTGATGAAAAAAACACAGCTCTTTGTGCTATTGAAGAAGCGTATAATCAAGGAGAAATTGATTGGAAAAAACCAATATCTTGTCACTTATACCCAATTAGAGTAAAAGATTATAGCGAGTTTTCTGCCGTAAATTATCATAAATGGAAAATTTGTGATGATGCTTGTACTTTAGGAAAAGAATTACAAGTACCTATATACAAATTCGTAAAGCAAGCCTTGGTAAGAAAATTTGGTCAAAACTGGTACGATGAGTTAGAAAAAGTGGCTCAGAAACATTTAGAATAGCTAAGAATTAATAAGTCAGATTTTAAAATCTTAATGTAATGGTATTTTTAAAGTAACCTTAGTTCCACTAGGATTCTGATTTTCATCAACCAAATCATCAAAAATCAAATTAAATTGATTTTGAAAACCGATTATAAAATTTTGTAAATGTAAACGATTAGCTAAAAAACACTTGGCAAACAGAACATTCTAGAGATAGATCATTTGATAACTTTTCTATGATACAAGTGTTATTTAGCTGAAAAATAGATAATTGTCATTTCGAACATTGCTGAAATTTAAATGTATTTAAATTGAAAGTAGCTTACGAAGTAAAAGTGTAGTTGAGAAATCTCATATCTATAGTAAGATTTCTCCATTTCAGTAGAAATGACATCTGTTTTAAACAACAAAAATAATAATTACCTGATAAACAATATGTTTTATACCGTACTCACGTTAAATAACAATTCTGATAGTATAAAAATTTATAAAGAAGGCGTACTAACTTCTTCTTTTGTTAGGAATGAAGACAGATCAGGTTCATATACAGATCATATAGAAAATCAAACTTTTGCTTTTTAAAACTTAATTGAGTATTAAACAAACTTAGTTGTAAAGCATCAGTTTTTAATTGATGCTTTTTTTGTGGCATGCTATTTGTTTTAACAAGTCTTTAACATTTAAAATGGTATCGATTATGAAAAACAGAAAAAAACAACCTAACAAACAGTTAGAAAAATTCTCTAACATCTTTACACAGTTAGGGCTTGTGCTCATTCTTTTTATTGTTTATATTACTTTAGAGCATCAGACAGAACAAAAAAAAGCAATTTTTAGCAACGAATCCACTAAAGATAATATGGTTTATGTAGAGCCCAATACAGAAATTCTTTTTACTAAAGAAGCTAAGCCAAAACCTAAACCAACACCTCAAAAAACTGTATTTGTTGTTGATGAACCTATTAAAAAAGGAGATGATAAGGTAATAGAAACGATAATTGATGTTTCAGAAAAAACACCAGATCTTATAGATATTGATAAAGTGAATATTGTAGAAGGTTTAGATGATGAGCCCATAGTTGAAGATGTAGATTTTGTAAATGTACAATTTGCACCCATATTTAAAGGATGCGAAAATCTTTCAAAAAAAGAAAATAAAATTTGTTTTGATAGAAAAATGAAACAATTTGTACAACGTAATTTTGATATAGAGTTGGCTAATGAAATAGGTTTACGTTCTGGAAAACACAAAATTAGAACACAGTTTATTATAGATGATAAAGGTGAAATTATAGATATAAAAATTGCAACCAAATACAAAGCTTTAAAAAAGGAAGCCAAAAGAATCATCAAAAAATTACCAAAATTTAAACCAGGTCAGCAGAATAATAGAGCAGTAAAAGTAAAGTATTATATGCCCATTTCTTTTAGCATAGAATAACAGAAGAAGTTATCTAAAAAGTTTCAGAAAATATGAATTTCTAATAATTTTTCAAAGAGCTTTTTAGATACTCTTTTTTTATATTTAGTACATTTGTTTTAATGAGAATCAGTCAGTATTTAGACGCTACATATTCTAAAATTGCAAAATTAAGCCAATATTTCTGAACGGGAACATACCCATAGGTTTGTAGATTTAGTTGAAGAAGTAATTTTGTATGGCTACAAATTGGTAATTGTTAGATCTAAACACATTCCGCTCGAAAAAAATACTCCATAAATCCAAAAAAAATTCAAATAGGAACTGTGATTGGATTTCATAAAGGTAGTTACACATTAGGAAATAAATTTAAAGAAGTTAAAGAAGCCATCAATTTAGAGGCAAAAGAATTGGATTTTGTAGTAAACTACAAAGCTTTAAAAAACAGGAATGTTAAATTAGTAGCATAAGATGTGACCGAAGAGACAAGATTATGTCTAAATAATATAAAAGTAGAAAAGTGGATTATAGAGGTTGAGGCCTTAACAAACAAAGAAATAATTGTAATTTCGCAATTGATTAAAGAGATTGTTTTAAATAAATTAAAAAAGAATTGTTGGTAAGATCTTTGTAAAATCATCTACTGTTTTTTTTGAAACATAGTATAATTTACCTAACGGAGCAACGTTAACAACAGTAAATCTCTTAGTAAATTTATGATAAACCACTCAGAATAAATGCTGCAGGTGGAGCAGGAGATTACAAAACAACAATTAAAATGATAAATTTAGATATAGATAAAATAGTAACATCATCATCTTAAAAAAATAGTAACAAAACAAACAAAAAGCATACAATATTAATTTTGAAAAACTACTTTGCACATACAACGGCTGTTATAGATGAAAATTGTAGTATTGGAGAAGGAACCAAAATATGGCATTTTAGTCATATTATGTCTGATGCTACTATTGGTAAACAATGTAATATTGGGCAAAACGTAGTGGTTTCTCCAAAAGTTGTTTTAGGGAAAAACGTAAAAGTGCAGAATAACGTTTCTATCTATACGGGTGTAGTTTGTGAAGACGACGTATTTTTAGGACCTTCTATGGTTTTCACCAACATTACCAATCCTAGAAGTGCTGTAGTTAGAAAAAATAAATATCAAAAAACTTTGGTGAAAAAAGGAGCAAGTATTGGTGCAAATGCTACTATAATTTGTGGTAATACTATTGGAGAATTTGCTTTGATTGGTGCTGGTGCTGTAGTTACCAAAAATGTACTTCCTTATGCTTTAGTGGTAGGCAACCCGTCTAAACAAATAGGATGGGTAAGTGAATATGGACACACTTTAGAATTTGATAAAAACGGTTTGGCAACCTGTACAGAAAGCCGTCAACATTATCAGCTTAAAAATAATACAGTTATAAAATTATAAAATGTTAAAAAAATACTTATTTCTAATTTTATTTTCTCCAACAATTTTGTTGTCACAGGAAGAAAGATATCCCGTTTTTGATGTTTGTAAAGGAGAAGAAATTACGTCAATTAAAGATTGTTTTTTGGAAACAACAAAAAAACACTTCTTTTCAGAATTTAAAACACCAGCTATTGTAGAAAATGAAAATTTTACAGGTACTGCAAACAGTATGTTTGTAGTAACAGCAGACGGAGAATTTAAATTAATTTATGTGAATACGCCATACGAGGCAATTAAAAAGGAAGTTAAAAGAGTATTTGATAATTTTCCAAAGATTACTCCAGGTTGGTTTAATAATCATGCTGTAGAAATGCAGTTTGAATTACCAATTCAATTTCCAATAAACATTAGTAAAACTAAAACTAAAACAAAAGCTAATTTTAAAACCACAAAAACTAAAAAAGTAAAAACTACCAAAAAATTAAATTTTAATGAGGTAGTTGCCCAAAAAAATATTGAAGATGCAACTTTTATTGAGCATAGTAGCCGTTTAAATATTCCTTTTACACATCAACGATACGTAGATTTTGAATATGCACTTCATAAAGCAAAAGGAACGCATACAGCTTCTAAACCATATACTTATGATGAGGTTAGTGCATACTATGATTTAACTAAAGAAAAAAAACAATTTTTAAAACCAGAAAAACAATCTTGGTTGGGAAAAAAAGTTTGGAATGAACACTTATTAGAAGTAAAAAATAAAGACTATTGGTTTACAGTAGACTTTTTACTAGACGTACAATTAGGAAAAGATAACTCTGATGTACCCTATACTTTCAATAATTCTAGAATAGTACATATAAATGGTGAAATTTTAAAAAACCTTTCTTTTTCTACAACGTATTATGAGAGTCAGGGTAGGTTTGCTAATTATATTAATAGATTTATAGAAAATCCAGCTCCTAATGTTAGACCAAGAAACTCAGAAGGATTGGTTCCAGGAAGAGGAAAAGCAAAAAGACACAGAACAGATTCTTTTGATTATCCTGTTGCAGAAGCCTATCTAGCATATACACCTAACAAATATATGCAGTTTCAGTTTGGTAACGGGAAAAATTTTCTGGGTGATGGGTATCGCTCTTTTGTTTTGTCAGATGTTTCTGCACCAACAACATATTTAAAGTTAAAGGCTAATTTATGGAAGTTTCAATACACCAATTTATGGATGTGGAATACAGAACCTTCGTTACAATCTGCTTTTGACCCAAATGAACATGCCAGGAAATATGTTGCAGCACATTACCTATCTATAAATGTTAATGATCGTTTAAACCTTGGTTTCTTTGAAACGGCAGTAACAAGAGGGGGCAATGGTATAGATGCAGGGTTTTTAAATCCAATTATTTTTTACCGTTCATTAGAATTTAATAGAGGAGAAGATGCAGGAAATGCAATTTTAGGCTTAACAGGAAAATATAAACTAACAGACCAAGTATCATTATACTCTCAACTTGTAGTGGATGAGTTTTCTTTTAATAAATTAGATGCTCTTGGTAGGTGGGAAAATAAATTTGCTTTTCAACTTGGGGCAAAATATTTTGATGCGTTTAAGGTAAAAAACCTCTTTTTACAATTAGAATATAATTATGCAAGACCCTATACTTTTGCGCATGAAACTTCTTCTTTAAATTACGGTAACTTTAGTCAACCTTTAGGGCATTTATGGGGTGCAAATTTTTGGGAAGCAGTAGGTATAGCAAGATATAAAAGAGGAAGGTGGAGTGGTTCTGCAAAATTGATAGCTGGTAAAAAAGGATTTGATTTTGTTGATCAAGCTGTGAGTTTTGGAGGAGATATTTACCAATCTTATAATATTAGATTTTCAGATTCTGGAAATGTAATAGGACAAGGAAATACAGCCAATATCTTCATAGCAGATGTTCAGGCAAACTACCTCATAAATCCATCTAATAGAACTAATCTTATTGCTAGTTTATCGTATAGGAATTTTGACATTAATACCCCATTACCTGGTTTTCCATCAGGACAAACTGTATGGTTTTCTATAGGTGTTAGAGCAGATTTATTTAATTGGTATTTCGATTTTTAAAATTTTCGTATTATTTTTTGTTTTATATACTATAAATAGTTTTATATTTGTGGTGTGATTTTAATTAATCACACTTTTTCTTTTTCATAGCAATTTTCCCACTCAATTTATTGAGTGGGTTTTTTTATATTAAAATAGTACTAAAATTATGGTAAAGTCATAATTATCAAATATCTTTGCAAACCATTTGTAGAGATATGAATTCAGCAGTTATAACAGAGACAAAGACTTCTATGAAAACCATTTTTTCAGACTTTAAACAACTTACAAAAGTTGGTTTGTCTCTTAGTGTTGTCTTTACCTCTGCTACCGGTTATTTACTCGCTGTAGATGTGGTTAATTATATTACGCTTTTTCTGCTTTCATTAGGAGGTTTTTTTATGGTGGGCGCATCAAATGCTTTTAATCAAGTTATAGAAAAAGATACAGATGCTATTATGAAGCGTACACAAAACAGGCCTTTACCAACGGGTAGAATGTCTGTAAATGTGGCACTAACAATTGCCATTTTACTTACTATAGCAGGTATAGCTATTTTATATAGTATAAACCCAAAAACAGCTTTGTTTGGCGCGGTTTCTATTTTTTTATATACTAGCGTATATACGCCATTAAAAGCAGTTACGCCTTTAGCCGTATTTGTAGGAGCAATTCCGGGAGCAATTCCGTTTATGTTGGGTTGGGTTGCCGCTACCAATCAATTTGGAATAGAAGCAGGTTTTCTGTTTATGATTCAATTTTTTTGGCAGTTTCCTCATTTTTGGGCCATTGGTTGGCTACAGTTTGAAGAATATCAAAAAGTAGGATTTAATATGTTGCCAATGAATACAAAAGATAAAGGAGCAGTACATCAAATGATTTTTTATACTGTTATTATGATTTTGGTTTCTGTAGCACCAGTCCTAAAGCTTTCAGGAACATTTTATATTCATCCAATATCTGCAATAATTGTTACGTTGTTAGGAGTATACATGTTGTATTTTGGATTAAAACTGCGCAAAACTTTACAAAACACAGATGCTAGAAAACTAATGTTGTCAAGCATTCTTTATATTACTCTAGTACCAATTGTATATGTAGTAGATAAATTTTTACATTAAAACATGACACAAGAACAAATAGTACAGGAAGAATTAAAATTGGGTAAAAAGAAATCTGCAAAACCGATGTTGTGGGTTTCTATGATTAGTATGGTAATGTTTTTTGCAGGACTAACCAGTGCTTATGTAATCAGTATGAAAAGAGATGATTGGGTTTCTTTTGATTTGCCACAGGCATTTTACACAAGTACTTTTTTTATTATAGCAAGCAGTATTACGTTAATTTTATCTCAATTTTTCCTAAAAAAAGACAAAAGACAACTTTCAATATTATTGCTTGTAATCACATTTATATTGGGCTCAGGTTTTATTTGGCAGCAGTATGTCGGTTTTAACCAATTAAAAAGTGTGGGCTTATTTTTTACAGGGCCAGAGAGTACAGTTTCTACATCTTTTATTATAGGGATAACTTTTATGCATATATTACACCTCTTAGCAGGTGTTATTGTGCTTTTAGTTGTTATTTATAATCATTTTAAATATAAATACAAATCAGACAATATGCTTGGGTTTGAACTTGGTGCAATCTTCTGGCATTTTGTAGATATATTATGGATTTATCTATTTTTCTTTTTCTATTTTATCAAGTGATAGAAAATGATTAATTTTGGCAAACTTTTAAGACTAAACAACAGAAAAATTTATGGAAGCAAATATTGCTATACCTTCAGAAAGTAAAGAAACCTGGAACGGTGGTGGCGTAAAACCATTTGGAGCAAGTTACGGGAAAATGATGATGTGGTTTTTTATTGTATCTGATGCATTAACCTTTTCAGGATTTTTGGCAGCATACGGTTTAACTAGATTTAAATTTATAGATTCTTGGCCAATAGCAGATGAGGTGTTTACTCATATACCGTTTATTCATGGAGAATACCCTATGTATTATGTTGCTTTTATGACATTTGTACTTATATTTTCTTCAGTAACTATGGTATTGGCTGTAGATGCAGGTCATAAAATGCAAAAAAGCAAAGTAGCCTGGTATATGTTTGCTACTATTATTGGAGGTTTAATTTTTGTTGGGTCTCAAGCTTGGGAGTGGAATACCTTTATTAAAGGTTCTTATGGAGCTGTTAAAACTACAGATGGTAAAATATTACAGTTTGTAAAAGACGGTAAACAAATAGCTTTAGCAGATTTTGTAGTGGCAGAAAGAACTGATGGTAGAGTAGAGCATACTAAGAAAAATGGATTATGGTTTGAAAAAGAAGGAACTATATCAGAATATTCTGTAGATCAGATTGTAAATTCTTACAAAGCAAATTCAGATATACAAATTAGAACAGAATTTATAGATCTAGCGCAAAAGAAAAAAACAATTTTGTCTAGAGAACAGGGATTAGATTATTTACTTAAAGCAAATCAGGTAGTAGAAGGAGCTAACTTAAAAGTTAACGAATACGGAAATACAATTTTTGCAGACTTCTTTTTCTTTATCACAGGTTTTCACGGTTTTCACGTATTTTCTGGTATTGTAATTAATATTATCATTTTCTTTAATGTAATCTTAGGAACCTATGAAAAAAGAGGTCATTATGAAATGGTAGAAAAAGTAGGATTATATTGGCACTTCGTAGATTTAGTTTGGGTATTTGTATTCACTTTCTTCTACTTAGTTTAATTAAAAGATTAATAAAAAAAGATGGCACACGCGCACGAATCTAATACAAAAAGAATTTGGATAGTATTTGGTTTACTATCTGTAGTTACTATTATAGAAGTTGCCTTAGGTATTATTAAACCAGAGGCACTTCATTTACACGGACCAGGAACAAGTTGGTTAAACTGGATATTTATCATTTTAACCCTTGTAAAAGCATATTACATTGCTTGGGCTTTCATGCATTTAGAAGGAGAAAAAAAATGGTTTAGAAGGTCTATTGTTTGGTCTGCGGTATTTTTAATTATTTACCTAGTAACGTTATTGTTAATAGAAGGAAATTATTTATACGAAACCTTATCGCCATTAGTAAGATGGTAATTTAAGAAAATATTAAGGTGGTTTTAACCACCTTTTTTTTGCTCCTAAAGTATCTTTGTAACACCCATTGTAAACAAAAAAATGACCAATAGAAATAAAAAAAGAATTGTTCTTTTTCTGCTATTTATATTACCACTTTTTCTGTATTTATTTTTATCATCAGGTATAAATAACTTTGCAAAGTTGCCTGTATTATCTAATAACATAACAGATGTATCTTTAATTGATGATAATAAAACTACAACACTAAATGGTAAAATTTCTATCATTTGTTTTTTAGGAAACGATATAGAAAAAGCCAAGGGCGGATTGTTTAATTTAAATCAAAAAATCTATAAACCCTTCTACGGCTTTAAAGATTTCCAAATTATAGCCTTGTATCCAGAAGAAAAACAAAAAGAAGTATTAGAGTTAAAAGCAGATATTGCTGCTTTTACAGATATGGTTAAATGGAAGTTTATTGCTAGCTCTGAAGCAGAAATTAAGGCTTTATACGATAGTTTTAAAACCAATACATCTTTATATAGTGGGTATTCTTCTAAAGCTTACTTGGTAGACAAAGAAGCTGCTCTTAGAGGAAGAATAGATGATGAAGATGAGAAAGATGGTAAATTGTATGGTTATGACATGACATCTGTCGCAGTATTGAATAATAAAATGAAAGATGATGTTAAAGTAGTTTTGGCAGAATATAGGTTGGCACTTAAAAAAAATAATGCTGATAGAGAAATTTAAGAAACGATGAACAAGAAATATTCTTACATAGGTATTACTTTCATTATTTTATTATTTGGTATTTATACTGTACCAAAAGTAGTAAATCACTTTAAAAAAGCTGGCCTGCACACATTTCATAGAATTCCAAATTTTGAATTTACCAATCAAGATGGTCATACCATTACAAATAAAGAGTATTTAGGAAAAGTTTATGTAGTTGAGTTTTTCTTTACCACTTGCCCAACTATCTGTCCTATTATGAATCAAAAAATGTTGACCATACAGAAAGAATTTTTTGGCAACCCAGATTTTGGTATCGCTTCTTTTTCAATCACTCCAGAAATAGATACACCATTAATATTAAAAGAATATGCTAAAAACCAAGGTATACGACACAAAAATTGGCATTTACTTACAGGAAAACCAGATAGCTATGTTTTTACTTTGTCTAACCAAGGATTTAAACTCCCTTCTGGTGTTGGAGGTACAGACCATGGTGGATTGTATCATTCAGGAAATTTTGCATTAATAGACAAAGAAGGAAATATAAGGTCTCGTTATGACGAATTTGGCAATCCAATTTTTGTGTATAGGGCTTTGGATGAACAAGAGTTAAAAAATCAGATACAAGAATTAAAAGAAGACATTAAAATTTTATTAGATGAGTAATACTCTACAAGAAAAAAAGTATAAAAAATTAATTACAATTTTATCTATAGTTATTCCTATAGCAGTAGCAGCTTTATTTGGAATAAATTTGAGAGAATTAGGTTTTGATGTAAAACCATTAACTTTTTTACCTCCAATTTATGCAACTATAAATGGGATAACAGCAGTTGTACTTATAGCAGCTGTAGTGGCTATAAAGAAAGGGAATAAAAAATTACACGAGCAATTAAATACTGTAGCGATTGCATGTTCTTTAGCGTTTTTGTTAATGTATATAGCGTATCATATGACGTCTGATTCTACAAAATTTGGAGGAGAAGGAACAATAAAATATGTGTATTATTTTATTTTAATTACTCATATTATATTATCTGTAATCGTAATTCCGTTTGTACTTTTAACCTACATGAGAGCTAAATTAGGGCAGTTTCCTGAACATAAAAAAATTGCAAAAAAAACGTTTCCAATTTGGTTATATGTAGCAATTACTGGTGTAGTTGTATACGTTATGATTTCTCCCTATTATGCATAAAAAGTTTTTCATATTATTTATTTTACAGATGTTTTGTACCACATACTCTGTTGCTGCACAATGTGCAATGTGTAAAGCCGTGGTAGAAAACGGTGATGTTTCTATGGCAGAAGGGGTAAATAATGGAATAACATACCTAATGGTATTTCCTTATCTTTTGGTGGGTGTTCTCTTATTTGTAATCTACAGGTATAAAAAGAAAGCTAAAATTTAACATAGCTATAAGAGTGAAATCTTGTAACATATTTTAATTTTAGTCGTCTTATAAATGATAGTAGTTCTATCTAAAGCATAAGACAAAAATTATACCAACCAAAATCAAATCATTTTGAAAACCAAACTCATCCTATTTGTAGCAATATTTTCTTCTATTGCTACTTTTTCTCAAAAACAATGGACTTTAAAAGAATGCGTAGATCAAGCATTAGAAAAGAACATTACCATACAACAGACTAAACTAAACGTAGAATTGGCTAAAAAAGATGTAGACATTTCAAAAGGTAATTTTTTACCCAACTTAAATGCTTCTACAGGAAATAATTTAAATTTTGGTACTGGTTTTGACCCAGTATCTCAAGATAGAGTAAATACTAGTTTTTTTGGTGGTTCTATGAATTTATCTTCTGGAATAACCATTTTTAATGGTTTTAGAAATACAAATACATACAAACAAGCACAATTAGGGGTAGCATCTAGTATGCAAGATTTAAAGGTCATTGAAAATGATATTTCTTTAAGGGTAGTTAACGGGTATTTAAATATATTATTTGCTAAAGAAAATTTAAACGCAGCCAAAATTCAGTACCAAATAAGTAAAACTCAGATAGAAGCTGCTAAAAGTAGATTTGAATCTGGTATTATACCTAAAGGTGATTTATTAAATACGCAATCTACTGCAGCAGCTGATCAGCAAAACGTAATTACACAAGAAAATGCTTTAGATTTAGCACTATTAAATTTAGCACAATTGTTACAAATTCCTGTTGCAAATTTTGATATTGCTTCTGTAAATGTTGGAACACCATCTGCTAATTTGTTTTATAAAACTTCTGCTGCCGTATATGAAAGATCTCTTAATAGGTTACCAGAAATTCAGCGTGCCCAATTGGCAATAGAGAACTCAGATTTAAGTATAGAGTTGTCTAAATCTGCTTTTTTACCATCTATTACTGCTTCAGCTGGTTTGTCTACCAATTATGGATTCAATCTTAATTTACCACCAGGAATTGACAATACCCCATTTTCTACTCAATTAGAAGACAATTTAGGTTATGGTTTAGGATTTAATGTTAACATACCTATATTTAATCGTTTTCAAACTAAAAATAGAGTAGCACAATCTGTAATAAATAAAGAAATTTCTGAGACAAGATTAGAAAACGAGAAATTAAACTTAAAACAAACCATAGAACAAGCTTTTTTAGATGTTAAAACAGCTTTAAAAACGTTTGAGGCAGCAAAAATTTCTTTAGAAGCACAGAATGAATCCTTTAAAAACGCGCAAGAACGTTATAATTTTGGGGCAATAACATTATTTGATTTTGATTTGGTAAGAACGCGTTTGGTAAATGCACAAGCAGCTATGATTAGAGCAAAATACGACTATGTTTTTAAAACCAAAGTATTACAGTTTTATTCTGGTGATTTGATTTTAGAATAAAACCATCATCAAATAAAAAACCTTACAGCTTAATAGCAAGCCGTAAGGTTTTTTTTTGATAGTGAAGAAGTATATCTTTGTAAAAAAAGTTTTGGCTTTACTACTCAATATAGAAACTGCAACAAAAAATTGTTCTGTAACCATTGCAAGGAACGGTGAAATTTTAGCATACAAAGAATTAAATAATGGGCAATATTCTCACGCTGAAGTATTGCACCCTTTTATTGATGAATTGCTGGTAAATTTGAAAATAAACAGCTCTCAAATTGATGCTGTAGCCGTTAGCAAAGGTCCAGGTTCTTACACAGGTTTAAGAATTGGTGTTTCTGCAGCAAAAGGTCTTTGTTTTGCACTAAATAAACCGTTGATTTCTATAGACACGCTAACCTCTCTATCTCATGCGATTGATATTAAAAAAGGTTTCATAGTGCCTATGATAGATGCTAGAAGAATGGAAGT
Source organism: Polaribacter sp. WD7 (assembly GCF_003335085.1). Taxonomy (GTDB): domain Bacteria; phylum Bacteroidota; class Bacteroidia; order Flavobacteriales; family Flavobacteriaceae; genus Polaribacter. The sequence goes on from NZ_QPEJ01000012.1 coordinate 38,403, forward strand.
ATATTCAGCGGTATTTGATCAAGGTTATAACAATATTAGAGAGATTAAAGCAGAGGTAATAGATGCAAATTCTTTTTCTGAATATTTAGTGTCTAATAACGTTTATTTTTTAGGAGATGGAGCTAAAAAATGTTCAGAAATCATCACACATAAAAATGCTATTTTTATAGAAAACAAATTTCCTTCTGCTAAAGAAATGGCACAATTATCTTATCATAAATATAAAAAAAACGACATCGAAGATGTCGCTTATTTTGAACCTTTTTATTTAAAAGATTTTGTTGTGATTCCAGAAAAGAAAAAGAAACCTATTTTTTAGATTTACGATTCAGGACCATTTATATTTACTTGATGTGGGTAAGGAATTTCTATGCCAGCTTTGTCAAGTGCTAATTTTATATTTTCTGTAACTTCAAAATGCACATCCCAATAATGTTCTGTTTTACACCAAGGTCTTACCGCAAAATTTACAGAACTGTCTGCCAATTCTAAAACGGTTACTTTAGGTGCAGGGTCTTGTAATACCTTTTGGTTAGAGGTTAAAACACCCAACAATACCTCTTTGGTTTGCTTTATATCTGCGTTGTAAGAAACACCAATAACTAAGTCTACTCGTCTAGTACCTTCAGTAGTATAATTAACAATATTACCATTAGATAAAGCCCCATTAGGAATAATAATTTCTCTATTAGATAAGCCTGTTAATTTAGTTGTAAATATCTCTATTTCTTTTACAACACCTATAGCTCCTTGAGCCTCTATTAAATCACCAATTTTAAAAGGTTTAAAAATCATAATTAATACACCACCTGCAAAATTTCCAAGAGAACCTTGTAAAGCTAAACCAATAGCTAAACCAGCAGCAGCTAGTATAGCTGCAAAAGAGGCTGTTTCTATACCTAATTTAGCAATTACGGTAATAAACAATAGTAATTTTAAAGTCCAACTTAATAAATCGCCTAAAAAATTTTGTAGAGTAATGTCTACTCCACGCTTTTTCATAACATTTCTAGAAGTCTTAATGATTATGCTTATCGCAAACAACCCAATAACTAGTATTGCTAAGGCCATTAAAATTTTTGGGGTATATTCTACAACTAGAACTTTTAATTTTTCAATATATTCTTCCATCTTTATTTTGTTAGAAATTATCATGTAAAAGTAATGGTTTCTAGTAGTAATAAAAAAAGCTATTTATGATAATAGTATCTATAAGTATTAACTATACCCTAAACTATTTAATTTATTACTAAAAGGGTCTCTTTTAAAGAGCTACAGCATAATTTTTAGAGACATAATAAACTTTTGAAGTAGATTTAATACTGTTTTAAGAGTTTAAAATATTTTTTGGTAGCTTTTTGTTGATTTGTAAATAAATTACAAATTTTTATTTATCATCTATTACATATGTTTTTTATTAGGTTGTACGATACAATACTCTTGTTTTTAGTTTTTTAGGTCTATTTTAAATGTTCAAGATAGTTGCTTTAAATCTCCAATGTTAATTTAATGTTACCAAAATGTTGCATAATTGTAACTTTATAGGTATATTTGTAATGGTAATGTTAACTATAAAAATTTAGAGATATGAAAAAATTGGCAACACTTATTATTCTTTGTATAGCAACAATAGGATATTCACAAAAAAAACAACCAACTTATTCGGCAGAAGGAGATTTAGTTAAGGCTACGTATTATTATGAAGACGGAAGTATTAGTACTCAAGGTTATTTTAAAAATAAAAAATTAACGGGTAAGTGGGTTCGTTTTGATCAAGAAGGAAATAAAGTACAGATGGCTTTTTATAATGAAGGTAAAAAAGTTGGAAGATGGTTTGTTTGGACAGATAGTTCTTTAAAAGAGATTAATTTTGATAACAATGTAGTTGTAGATGTTAATTTATGGAAACATGAAGCTAAAATAGCAGCTAACAAATAGCATAGTTCTAATCATATAGTAAAACCTCAAAAACTAAATAAGTTTTTGAGGTTTTTTATTTTATAGATATTTTAGATTGATATTACTGTAGTTTTGCAGTTTATAATGATTCTTTAGTGTGAATTTCATTTAATTTTGTACGGACTTAAAAGTTTCTATGCATATCTATGCCTCTCAATTGACAAGCTAAAAAAATATAAAAGATAGTTTTTGCAATATGATGTTCTATATTCATAAAAGATGTTCTTCAATTTTAAAGCTTAATACGGGTTGCAATTCTCATTTCTCATTAAACTTAAAATATACGAGTAGACTTATTTAACGTGAGTTCGATATAACTTTTCTATGATAAAAGTGTTATTTAACTGAAAAATTGATGATTGTCATTTCGAACATTGCTGAAATTTAAATGTATTTAAATTGAAAGTAGTTTACGAAGTAAAAGTGTAGTTGAGAAATCTTATATCTATAGTAAGATTTCTCCATTTCAGTCGAAATGACATCTGTTTTAAACAACAAAATAATAATTACCTGATAAACAATGTTTTTTATACCGAACTCACGTTACTTACTAAAAGTATGTAGTTAGCTTTTAAAATAGACGCATTACTTTTGGGAATTACTATTCTTAAAAAAATGAATGTATAGTGTATATGTAACCTACAATTTAACTTATAGTTGGCTTTTGATGTATCGTTTATAACTAAGAAATAGTCAATAAAAAAACCTCAAATGAAATACATTTGAGGTTTTTTTATTAAGTCTTTATTATTATTCTACAATTAAAGTAAAAGGAATACTGTATTTTACTCCCACAGGTTTCCCTCTTTGTCTACCAGGTTTCATAGTAGGCAATTGTTTCATTACCTTAATTACTTCACTTTTAATTTTCGGGTGTGGTGCTCTTGCGTTAACATCTACAATTTTACCATTCTTGTCTATTTTAAAGCCAATAAATACTCTTTTTCTACCAGAAGATAAACCTAATTCATTAGGCAAATCTGCATCAAATTTTCTAGAAAAGTGTTTTTGAACCTTTTTACTAAAACATGCTTTTAGTTCAGCTTTACTTCCTTTACAACCAGGAAAAACAGGTACATCTTCAATAATCATAAAACTTACATCTTCAACAACTTCTTCAGCTTCAACAACTTCAACAATCTCCTCTACAACAACCTCTTCAGTTTCATCAGTTTCTGTAGACTCTATAACAGTTTCTTCAATTTCTTTATCATCCTCAACAACTTCAATCTTTTCTGGAGTTGGTGGTGGCGGAGTTTTTGGTTGTACAGGCTCTACTCTTTCAGTAATAGGAATTTCTTCCTCTAATAAAGCATTCATAGTAACCGTACCTAAATCTTCTATAGTTTTATCATAGGTTTTCTTTTCAATTGCTGCATAGGTAATATATAAAGCTAAAACAAGCCCAATTTGAATGAAAATTTTGCTATAATTCTCTAAATTTGATTTTGGGTTTTTCTTTATTTCCATGTTGTAGAGTTTTTAATAGTTCGCTAATTTAAATAATTTATTGCTTTATACACAAGTCTTACTGTTTTTTAATACTAATTTTTTTTAAAATTTGATTAAAAAGAAATAGCGCTAAAAAAATTCCTAGTGTATTTGCTAAAATATCTAGGTAATCACCTGTTCTATAATTGGTTAATTTACTTTGAAGAATCTCAATAATTATGCCATAAACTATACATAAAATAATGATAGCATACTTGTATTTTGTTTTTCTATAAAAAGCGGTTAGCCAACTAATACCCAAAGTAAAATAAGCTAAAAGATGAAATACTTTATCTATACCTGTAAAACTAACACTTTTGGTTGTAACAGGTATAAGACTTAAATACGCAATAATAATAGTAATGCCTATTGCAATAAAAAAAAGACTATCCTTTAACAAGTTCTTTATAACCCTCTGCATCTAATAAGTTATCTATTTGAGAAGCATCAGATATTTCTATTTTAATCATCCACCCTTTACCATAAGGATCTGAATTTACCAATTCTGGCTCATCTTCTAATTCTTCATTAAATTCAATGACCTCACCTGTTAAAGGCATAAATAAATCTGAAACTGTTTTAACAGCTTCTACAGATCCAAAAACTTCTCCTTCTTCTACAGTGTCATCAAGAGTATCTACATCTACATAAACAATGTCTCCTAGTTCTCCTTGTGCAAAATCTGTTATACCAACAGTGGCAATATTGTCTTCAATTTTAATCCACTCGTGGTCTTTTGTGTATTTTAATTCTGATGGTAAATTCATTTTATTAAATATGTTATAATTAGTTTCCTCCTAAATTGTAGATAATGTTAATTCCTCCATTAATTGCTTGTCTTGGGAATGTGGTAGAAATTGCATATCTAGATGTCTGATGGTTGTAATAAAACGATGCTGTTAAATTATTACTTAATCTATAATCTGCTGTAAATTTAATAGAAAATAATCTTTGTCCACCACTAATTTGATTATTATCTTCTTGAATGGCTCTTATTTGTGTTAAATTATCTCGTAAAGATACATCTGCTCTTAAATTTACATCTCCTTTTAATGTTTGTTTTTTACCGGTAAAACGCGTATTAAATTTTACATCTTTAAATACATAACCTAAACCAAAAATATATTCGGTTCCTCTAATATCGGTTAGTGTACTATTATTAAAGTTTAATGTTAATGTTCTATCTCTTTTTACTTCACCTCGTAAAGAAAAAGAATTTTTCATTTTCATATCCAATTTTATAAGTGGTGAAAATTCATCAACCAAAGTAGCAGAAGCTACTAGCAATTCTGGTTCAAAATTATCTGCAGCATTAAGTTCTGGTGGATTGTTAGGACTAACAGGATCTTGAGAATTATTACTTCCTACAAAGTTTAAATTATTTGTAAATCCAGAAATGGTGTAAGAAGATCTATATCCATGAGAAACAACAAAATTTGTAAAGTTTTTCTTAAAGAATTTAAATTTCATTAAACCATTATAACGTAGGTTCCAATTAGGTATAGGAATATTTCTGAACAAACCAGTATTTACTTTTTCTGGGTCTTTGTCTGAATAGGCAGCTAAAAATGCTGGAAGCAATACTTGCTGACCGTTTTCATTAAAATTATTAGTATCATAACCACTTTCTCTAAACAATCTATCAGAAATAATACTTCTGTTATCTAATAATTTTTGAAACAAAGCATCGCCATCTGTAAAAGCTGTAGCAAACATAGAATAACTGGTACTAAAGTTTCCTGTTTCAAAAGCTGCAATGCTATTGTCTAAAACACCATTTGTATTGTTAGGGTTGTTAGTATCTATCAATACATCTATTTGTTGTGTTATATCTCTGGTTTGAATTCTGTTTCCTCTTACATCTATATTTAAATCTTTAACAGGTTTAAGTGTAAATGTATAGTCTAGTTTGTTATAATTTGTTCTACTATAATTCTTATTAAAGTATTCACTGTTATTAGGGTCTCTTGGTGCTATTAACCAACCGTTTTCTAAAGCTTTATTTCTAAAGTCTACTTGACTGCCAAATGCAAATGAAGTTGGTGCACCACCTAAAAAGCCAACATCTTCTATATAGCCTTGTAATAATTGACCATTATTTTCTGAGTAACTAATTTTACCTTGCTTAACAGAAGTAACCAAATCGTAAACTCCTTTTAATATTTTTTTACCAACAGGTAATTTTTTATTTCTTTTAACACCAGGAGTTCTTGGTAATTTAGGTCCTCCTTTAAGTCCTTTAGAGTTTTTACGTTGTGTTTTACTGAGTAGTAATTTTTCAAACCCTAAGCTTTTATAAAAACGATCAAAATTTATAGTAGTATTAAGGTTATGCGTATTGGCGTTTTGTACATTATTTCCTATTTGCGCAATAACAGTAGGATCTTGAGAACTTGCTTGCCAATCAAAATCTGCAGTATATGCGTAATCTGCCCTTATAAACTTTAAAAACGGAATTTTATCTAACGGAAGATTATACGTAGCGTTTAATTTTTGATGATAATTGGTAGGTCTACCTGTATTAAAAAAGTCGTCAAAAACTTGTAAATCTTGATTACTATCAAAAACATCATAAATATTGCTGTTGGTAGCGTTAAAATTTAATTGTAATGATTTTGTTAAGTCAAAACCAATGGTATAATCCCAATCAAATAAAAATCTACGTTGTTTTAATTCTGGTTGAGGGCTTAACCCAGGAATTAAATTTCGAGTTTGCTGCTCGTTATAACTTCTATTAATGCTAGAATTAATAGCTACTGTTTTTGGGATAGGATTAAAATTGATGTCTTTAATCAATTTCCAATATTTACTTTTAAAAATAGAGTCGTTATTTTTAAAAGGCTCTAAAGGTTTAGCATCAAAGGTAAAATTATAAGAAGCAGAAGCTCTTACGTTTTCATTAATTCTTTTTTGAATGTTATAATTTCTTTGAAACTCTTTATTATGAGCATAAGAAACAGCTAGGTTTTCTACATCATAAAACCTTGGTTTTTTAGTAGAATTTGGGTTTCTATTTTTCTTAACGTTGGTAAAACTAATGCTGGTTCTTTTGGTATAATCTTGTGCATTATTTAGGTTGTCTAAAGCTTGGTCTCTTTGCTCAGATTGGGGTGCGTTTTCAAGAAAACTTTTGGCTTCTGAAAATTGCACGTCTTGAGATTGAGGGTCAAATTTTGGGTCTATAAAACGCTCACCAATACTGTAGGTCATAGGCAATTGAATACCCCATTTTTGAGGTGTTAATACCTTACCTAAGTTTACAGTAGTAGCAACGTCATATTGTTTTGTTTCGTCTAAACTTCTTTGGTTTACTTTGTCTTCTACGTTACCAAAACCTATAGTTTGCATACTACCAGAAAGAGAAACATTAGCAACATCAGCAAAATTAGCATCAGCGTTTAAAACTGCAGCCCAACCACCTTCATTATCAAAATCAGAAGAACGTAATTCATTAAACCAAACTTCTCCACTTAATGGTGCAGTGGTTGTATTTTTTAGTCCTAAAGTAACGGTTCTTAATTGTGCCAATGTTGGGTTTCCTTTTACTGAAATTGTATAAGGTAAATTTTCATCTTGTTCTGTAGAGGTATATAAATCTGTTATTGCTGTTTGAGATTGGTCTCTTTCTAATTTTACTCTTCCAAAAGTTTCTAAAAAGGCATTTAAATTGTTGGCTTCTGGCCAAATTTCTAACGGAGTTGTGCCTCCTCTAGACACGGTTAAAGGAAGTTCTATTTGGTAAAAGTTCTCATCTAAATCTGTACCTAATCTTACAATTGCTGCAAAATCGCCATCATTTACAGTTCCGCCACCAACATTTTCTTGCAGGTGAAAAAACATTTTTAGGTTTTTAAAACGTCTTAAATCTATACTTATATTTTTATAAATAGCTCTTGTATTGTCTGCAGCTAACTCATTTACTCTTAAAGTAACAGATTGTTCATTTTGTAATTGCACAGTGGTACTACCTTGTAGACGTTCTCTTTCAATTCCTGGAGGTGTTTGGTAAACACCTTCATTTTGCTCTATATTAACTACACCAACTTCAAAATCATTCAATTCATCTTGGTCTAAGTCTCTAGCGTCTTCATCTTCATCTGTCTCAAAAGTTCTTAAGTAACGTCTCCAATCTCCACGAACCAAATCTAACTCACCAAAACGCATTACAACAGGCATTCTAAAATTGGTTAAAAACATTCTTATAAAACGAATACTATTAAAATCTGTAATACCGTTCATGGGTGTTCCACTTCTTATAGGAACCCTAAATTGGTACCAAGTAGTTCTTTGTGTATTTCCATTTTCTAAAGTAACATCAGTAACTCTTTGGTCTACAATAAAGTTCTGACCAACAACCAAATCACTTTTATTCATAGAAATTTTATACTCAAAGAAACTTTCTACGGTATTCATCGTTTGATCTCTGTTGATGTCTTCTACATCTGGAAAATTGGTTGCAGAAGTTGGAAATGCTTCTGAAGATTGACTTAACGTGGGCGAATTACCCTGTGTATTGTTAAAATCTTTATACCTGGTGATGATAGATGCGTCTAAAGCATCTAACTGACTACCTCTAAAAAATTGATAATTGTCTGCAGCAGGATCAGATAAACTTGCGTAGTTTCCTATTCCAGAAAGATTACTTTCATCAGCATCATCAATTCCGTCAAAACCTAAATCTTGGTTTGCTCTTGCCCCATCATCTTCACTAAATGCATAAATAATTGAAGGATTTGTAGGCACAATACCCCATATTGTAGGGTCTATATTTTGCGTACCTCCTAATTCTGGTAATCCGTTTTCATACATTTTACGACTATCTTTTAAGATGTCTTCTGAGATATTACCTAGGTTGATAAATAAATCTCCAATTTGATTTATAGGATTGTCTGGATCTATACCTTGTGGTAAGCCTTCTTCATTAGTGATAGAATAATTTTCATAAGGATCCATAACCCAAAATTGGATGTATTCCACATTGGCAACATCAAAATTATTGGTGTTTAATGGGCGCATAATTCCACCCCAGTTTTGTTGCGGATTTGTTAATGTAGCTTCATCATTAGCAACATCAATAACAACATCATTCTGGTTTTGATTGAAATTATAAGAACCTCTTTCTGCAGGAAAATATGCCAAATCTAATGTGCGTATTTGTGCATTTTGAGTGATGTCTAGCTGAACATTAGGAAACAACTCACTAAAATTAATGAGTCTTGTTTCTGCTCTAGAGAGCTGATCTGCATCTATACTCGAAGGTGTTTGTCCTATACCAAAAAAGATTTGATCTATACTATACCAAGCCAATTTTGCTCTTCTATCATTGTAAGTCAAGTCGTTATTTCTTCCAAAAAAACGATCATTAACTTCATAACTTGGTGTACTTGCTTCATACCAATCTAAAGCAGAAAGTAAGCTAATAGGTACTTGAGAAGCTTCAAAGTCATCTATATACGTAGTAGCTTCTCCACCAACATCTATTCCACTAGGGGTTCCTGGTAATAAATATGCCATATCTGCTCTAACAGATAAATTAGAGGGTGCATCTGTATCTACAAAAGGCAATTTATTTGCCAATTTAGTAAAGTAAGGTACTTCTGTAGAGTAGTCTATATTTACACCAAACATGGTGTTGTTTATTGGGTCAGAATCAAAATTTACTTTTGGTGTTATTGGTCTTTCTAAAACATTTAAAAGTGTACCTCCTACTATAAAATTATCAGAAAACTTGTGCTCAACATCTATACCCATAAATGTTTTTCTTTGTTGATTAAAAACCGTATTGTCTTCTGTAGAAACGTTAATTGGTGTTCCTGATGATTGTAATCCTGGATCTATAATTTGTACACGACCCAGTTGATAGTCTACCACATAATCTACACCTTCTACCAATTGTCTACCACCAGCGGTTACAGTTACAGAACCTCTAGGTACATTAAAACCAATAGGAATGCCTCCAGCGTTTTCAGATTTAAAATACCCTTTTAAGAAATACTTGTCTTTATTTTGAAAATTATTTTGAATGTTAATCTTTGTATTTAAATAAAGCTCTTTAAACAAGAAATTACCATCTACATTTTCATCTAAACCAAACTCATCGCTAGGACTTTGTTTTGTTAAATCGTTTCCAAAGGGTTCAGGTTCTGGAAAAAAGATGTATCCGTTTTGAGAGTTAACCGTTATTCCTTCTACGTAGTCAAAAAATCCATCAGCATTTCTAAACTGACTTTGGTCTAGTTGATCTAAACGCAATACTTGCAATAAAGGTAAGGTTGCAATACCAGGAGTTTCTGCATTTTGAAGCACGTTAGAGGGTATACCTGTTTGGTCATCTCTATACTGAATTTCAAAACGAAATCCGTCTTGAGTTAACGGAAAAGCACCTAAGGCATATACGTTCTTCATCATCAAACGCCATGTAGGAAAAGCTTCTTCTTCCCCATTAGTGCCTTGTCTTTTGGTGGTTAAAATTTCTGATCGTAGTAATTTTACCGCTAAGTTTTGAGGTGTTTGAATACCATCATTAGAAAACTCACCAACTTTAAAAGACTTTTTTGAACTTCCGTTAACGTTACCAGCAACGGTATATTCATATGCAACTGCTAAAACTTCTCCATCATTTAACCTTCTATTTAATGAAATAAAACCCAATTGCGGATTTAGCCTGTATTCATTTTCAGTCAATTTTCTTGCATTTTCTAATACAGAATAATCTGTACCTTCACTCATGTTAAAACCTTGTAAGGTAGCGTTTACATTAGAGATATCTCTAATTCCGCTATTTAAAGAAAGTAATGCAGATAAGTTGTTAGATTCGTTGGTAGGAATATTTCCGTTAGAGGTTGTAGGAGGGCTAGTGGGTTGTACTGCCCCTGTTTGATTTACTAAAACGCCATTTCTAGATTCACCTAAATCTGCTAGGGCTACTATGCTTCTAAAATCTTCTGTACTAGAATTTCTGTTTGTTACCCAAACTTCTATACGTGTAATGTTAATTTGACTGTTGACTAATGGATAGTTTTTTAACGAATTTGCATAGTTGTCTATAAAAAACTGAGATAGAAAAAAGTGTCTGTCTGTATCGTAATCTGTAGCTCTCAATTCAAAAGGTTGTATAGAAGATCCTCCCTCTGCGGTTACTGTTCTACTCTCAGAATTTTGTTGCGAAAAAACTGCAGTTACACTAGTGTTACCAAACTGTAATTTTGTTTTGACTCCAAACAGACTTTGCGCTCCGTTTATCAATGCGTTTTTAATGGGCATATTAATATTACCCACTTCTATACCTTGTAAAATATCATCTTCTGTAGGGCTGTAATCTATTTTTACTAAATTCTGAAAATCAAAAGTTGCTTGAGTATCATAATTTGCAGTAAATTGTAACCTTTCACCTACTTGTGCTCTTATACTAGCATTAATTTGTTGGTCAAAATCAAAATTAAAATTACTTCTATTTTCTTCAGATAATTGCGGGTTTTCTGTATTCTGATAATTAACCCCAATTTTTAAATTTAAATTTCCGCTAGATTTAAAAGAAATTGTATTACCACCAAAAATACTTTCAAAGAAATCTGAATTTACATAATAAGAAGGAAGCAAATCTTTTTGGGCATTTTTAGAACCCTTTTTTTTACTGTTAGTAGCACTTACTTTATTTTGAAAGTACTCTAGCATATCTCTTTTTAAACGATATTTAGCATATTGTTCTTGTGTAAGAAAAATGGGTGTTCTAGTGTAATAATCGCCAATTTTTTCTACAATTACATACTTGTTTAAAATCTTATCGAAAACAACTTCTTTTTTAGCTAAATCATCTAAAAAAAGGCCTCCCTTTTGATCTTTTTTAAACTTGTATCTTAACTCAATAGAATCTTTCTGTACTGTTGTACTGTCTTTTTCTTGAGTCTGAGCTTGTATTGTTACTGTTCCAAAAAGGGCAAAGGAAAGGATTAAGAATATGTGTTTTAAAAATCTACTCAATTGATTATAAATTCTTTAAGGCTAATTTTATTAATTTTTCTACTGTAGCTTCTGGATGTTCTATTAAAATTTTAGAGACTACTTTTTCAGATTGTTTTTTATTAAAACCTAAAACTTCTAAAGCAGATAACGCTTCATCTTTGTTAGTATTGCTTGCAGATATAGAAACTTCATCAACAGTATGTGTTTTTAGAATTTTATCTTTTAAATCTACGATAACTCTTTGGGCTGTTTTGGCGCCAATACCTTTAACAGATTGAATTAAAGCAACGTTACCAGAACCAATTGCATTTTGAATTTCATCTGTTGTCATAGAAGAAAGCATGGTTCTTGCAATGCTAGGACCAACACCAGAAACAGATACTAAAAGTTTAAATACCTCTCTTTCTATTTTAGAGATAAAACCATATAAAGTATGGGCATCTTCTCTAATAGATAAGTGTGTATATAATAGTATGGCTTCTTGATCTGGTAATTTAGAGAAAGTATTTAAAGAGATATGCAACAAATAACCTACACCATTACAATCTATAACTACCTCTGTAGGATTTTTTTCTACAAGTCTCCCTTTTATTTGCGTTATCATAAAATATTTTCAGGGTTCTAAAGTAACAATTTTATTTGTTTCTTTTTTCTTTTTCTTGAGCATCTACAACAGCTAGTGCAGCCATATTTACCATTTCATCTACACTTGCTCCTAACTGTAAAATATGTACTGGCTTACTAAGCCCTAAAATTACAGGACCTATAGATTCTGCTTCGTTTACTTCTTTTAATAATTTATAAGTAATATTTGCAGATTCTAAATTAGGGAATATCAATACATTAACCTTTTTTCCGTTCAATTTTGAAAATGGAAATTCTTTGGCTAACATTTCTGGGTTTAAAGCAAAATCTGCTTGTAATTCACCATCGATAACCGTATCTGGAAAATGACGATGTAGGTAACCTATAGCTTCATTAATTTTTTTTGAAGTTTCTGAGTTAGAAGATCCAAAGTTAGAGAAAGAGACCATTGCCATATTAGGTTTCATACCAAACATCTTTACAAAATTTGCCGTCATTTGAGATATTTTGACCAAATCTTTAGCACTAGGATTAATATTTATAGTAGTATCTGCTAAAAATAAAGGCCCTTGTTTGGTAATCATTAAATTACTTGCGGCAATTTTAGTAATTCCTTTATCTTTTTCTATAAGTTCTAAAATAGGTCTAACAACACTTGGGTAAGGTCTAGAGTATCCGGTAATTAATGCGTCTGCTTCACCAACATTAACCATCATTGCAGCAAAGTAATTGCGCTCTCGCATTAGTTTTTTTGCTTCCGTTAAGGTTCTACCTTTTCGTTGTCTGTTTTTCCAATACACTTCTCCAAAACGATCTCTGCGTTCTGTTTCTTCATCAGTTTTTGGATCTATGATAAGAAGATCAGCATCAAAACCAATTTCTTCCATCAATTCTAAAATCACTTCTTTTCTACCTAAAAGAATTGGTTTTGCAATTTTTTCATCATAAACTCTTTGGGCAGCTTTTAAAACATCTAAATGATCTGCTTCTGCAAAAACCAATTTTTTAGGATTATTCTTGGCTCTATTATGTAGTATTCTTATTTCTTTACTTCCAGATCCAGAACGCTCCATAAGTTCTTCTCTGTAGGCTTCCCAGTCAGAAATAGGTTGTAATGCAACACCAGATTCTATAGCAGCTTTGGCAATTGCTGGTGGAATTTCATAGATTAATCTTGGATCAAATGGTTTTGGAATAATATATTCTCTACCAAAACTCAAACTTACTTCATCATAAACAATATTTACTTGTTCGGGTACAGATTTTTTAGCCAAATCTGCTAAGGCATGAACAGCTGCCATTTTCATTTCTTCGTTTATTATGGTTGCTCTTACATCTAGCGCACCTCTAAAAATAAACGGAAAACCAAGAACATTGTTTACTTGGTTAGGATGATCAGATCTTCCAGTAGCCATGATAATGTCTTTTCTAGTTTTTATGGCCAAATCATAATCAATTTCTGGAACAGGGTTTGCCATTGCAAATACGATGGGATCATTAGCCATAGACAACAACATCTCTGGAGTTACAATATTCCCTTTTGAAAGACCAATAAAAACATCTGCATCGTGCATCGCTTCTTCTAGTGTATCTATCTCTAAATCTGTTGCAAATTCTGCTTTTTGAGAGGTTAAATTGGTTCTTTTTTTTCGGATAACTCCTTTGCTATCACACATGATAACATTTTTTCTTTCTACACCAAGCTCTAAGTACAATCTTGTACAAGAAATTGCAGCGGCGCCTGCTCCATTAACAACAATTTTTACTTTACTTATGTCTTTGTTAGTAATTTCTATGGCGTTTTTTAAAGCAGCAGCAGAAATGATGGCTGTTCCATGTTGGTCATCATGCATTACGGGAATGTCTAACTCTTCTTTTAAACGTCTTTCAATTTCAAAAGCTTCAGGAGCTTTAATATCTTCAAGGTTTATACCTCCAAATGTAGGAGAAATGGCTTTTACGGTTTCAATAAACTTATCTACATCTGTTGCATCTACTTCAATATCAAAGACATCTATATCTGCAAATATTTTAAAAAGTAAACCTTTACCTTCCATTACAGGTTTAGAGGCTTCCGGACCAATGTCACCCAAACCTAATACAGCTGTTCCGTTAGAAATTACTGCTACTAAATTTCCTTTAGAGGTGTATTTGTAGACGTTGTTTCTATCTTTTTCAATTTCTAAACAAGGTTCTGCTACTCCTGGAGAATAGGCTAAAGTTAAATCGTGCTGAGTAGCATATTTTTTGGTTGGTATAACCGCTATTTTACCAGGTTTTGGTTTAGCGTGGTATAGTAAAGCTTCGTGTCTTTTTCTAGAGTTACTCATAAGTTGTTGTTTGCCATAAATAATAGTTGACAAATATATAGGATTTTGAACTCAAGAGCGAATAAGTATTCTATTCTTTTACATACTGATTAGACATCTTTTATAATAACCTCAAATTAAGGATACCGTCTGTACATTTTGATAAAATTTTATAAATTTAAATGAATTTTAGGATTGAAATTTCTACCTAACTTATTTGGAAATCAGGTAGATAATAAAAAGTTTAGCATCTAAAGTAGTTCTCGATACCATTTTCATTAAAAATAACCCGAACTGACACATAGAAACTATTTTAAATTTTAATGCACAACAGCTTAATAAGCTATAGTTTCTATTTTATTGTTTACTGAATATTCAATAGAAAAATTATAGCTTGTAAGATTTGCTTTTAAGCTGGCAAAAGAAGTTTTATCTTGCCAAGTAATATGAAGTTTATTTTCTGAAGATTTTTGAAATGTAACAGTACCTTGAAATGCTTGTAAAGTATTTCGTAATCGTATGAGTTGAAGCTGTTTTGTAACAATGTCTTTCTGTAACCCATCTTCAATATCTTTTTTTGATAATGTTGTTCTGTTTATTTCTTTGTGGGCTCCTGTACCTCCTTTGTCTGCAGCAGCATAATTATTTTTGCCAGCAAATAGGTCTAAATACCAAATTTGAGGAATACCAGGCATAAATAATTGTATGGCTCTAGCGAGTAAAAGTTTTTGCTCATTTTCTCCTAAGGCGCTAAAAAAGGTAGTATTTATCTGATAATAGGAGATTTTGTTTCCTTCTGCATCATAAAGGTTTTTTATTCTACCACCTCTTTCTAATAGGGTATTCATAACAAAATCTATTTCAGTATCTTGTAAAAGTCCTCGGTGGTATGTTCCATCAATTTCTTTTCCTTTTAAGTCTAAAACAGGAATTCCGTCATGACAACCCAACATATTTACAGTGTTATATTTATTTTCTACAATTTCTTTAGCCCATTTAAGAAGCGCTTTGTTGTTGCTTTTTTCTATGGTATGAATCATAAGTCCTGGTAAGAAAAAATCGTAAATTTGGTAACCTTTCTTAGCTACTTGGTCATGTAAGTGCAAACCATATTCTGCATGAATTTCAGGCAATACGGTTAGCTCATTTTTAGAAGCAATTTCTTTAATTTTTTTTAAATAGGTCCAAGTGCCTGGTTTGTTAAAAAAATTAGATTTTCCTACTTCTTTGTGCAGATATGCAAAGGCATCTAATCTTAGAATAGAACAACCATAACTCTTAACTTTGGCAAGTGTTTCTTCATAAAAATCCCAAACAAGTTTAGATTTTGCATTGATGTCCATCTGACCAAGAAATATTTTTTTAGAATTGACAATTTTTTGAATTTTTGGCTTTAACGTCTTTTCAATATCTAACGCTGCAATTTCTTTTTTATCAATTATAGCACTGTTTATTTTATTACAAATTGATAATTTTTCATCTTTAGATAAATTTTGGAAAATGTTTAGGTCTTCTATATTTATTGAAGTATAATTTACCTCTTGGTAAAAAGTATTCCAATACGGTTTTTCTGAGCCATCAGGAAATGGGATTTTTAAGATAGGTAAGCCAGATTTTCTCATAAATAATTTATCAAGAAATTCTTTTTTGGGTATCATGATTCCATCAGCGTTTAAATGCCCATTATCTTTCCAAAATTGATTCCAATTGATAAAAAAGTCTTTATATTTTGAGTTTTCTCCATTTTTTAAAAGATCTTTAAACTGAGGGGAAGCAACAGAAAGATGATTTAAAACAATGTCAAACTTTAACGTAATGTTTAGTTCTTTTAAAGCTTCTAGATCTTTGTTAGAAACCAGCTCTTGATTAATATTATAGTCTATTATTGAAAAACCTCTATCTAAATCGCTATTAAAAAAAGTAGGTAATACATAAAACATAGAAAATGCATCTTTAAACTCTTTTTTTTGAAGCATTTTTACCATGTCACTTAAATTATGGCCAATACTATCTGGGTATGCATTAAGCATAACTCCATTAGAAATAATGGTTGTTTTTTTAGGATTCATAATCTAAAAAGTTACTTATAAAAGTTTTGATAAAATATTTATGTTATCTGGTAATCTACCTACGTTTTGTAATTTTAAGGCAGCGAGTTTTAATGCAATTTGTAGGCAATCGTTTATGTTTTTTTCTTTAATATAAGCAAATAAAAAACCAGACCAAAAAGCATCACCTGCGCCAGTAGTGTCCACCACATTTTCTATTTTTACAGCTGGTAGTTGTATGATGGGTTTGTTTTTTTGTGATAGTTTTACACCTTTATTTCCTAAGGTTAAACAGACAGTGTCAACTCCTATACTATGAAAAAAGTCAAAAATTTCTTGATGAGGTAGTTTTTCTTCAAAAAGCCGTAACATATCGTCTTCGCTAATTTTTATTAAAGGATTTAAAGCACAATATTTTTTAATGATGGTTATAGCTTCTTCTTTACAATCCCAAAGCTCTTTCGCATAGTTGATATCAATACTTAATTTGCAACCAAGTTTTGAAGCTTCTAAGGCTTTATTTAAGATAGTAGTTTGTGCTGGTTTTTTACTCAAAGCAAAACAAGTGGTATGAAAAATTTTTGATTGAGACAACATTTCTAATGTAATTTGATCTTCTGTAATCTGAAAATCTGCATTTCGATACGGAATGAAATCTGGAGTTCCGTTAGATTTTGATACAAAAATTACACTAGTAGAATACTGTTCTGATTTTTTAATATTTTTTGGTTCTATACCAATTTTATCAACTCTATTATAGATATACTCACCAAAACCGTCATTACCCACAGATGCCACCATTACTGGGTTTAGTCCTAGTCGTTTGCAATTCATTGCAACGTTTGCAGGCGAACCCCCTAAATACCTATGATAGTCTCTAGTGTGGTTAATAAGTACGTTATTTTGATGACCAATAAAATCGATTAAGACTTCACCAACACATAAAATATCTATAGTATGATTGTTGTTTTTCAACACTGTATTTTTTATTAAAAAAGTTATTGAATCGTTTTTTTACTTTTTATAAAAAGCGTAAAAATTGCACTAATAATTAGCAAAACACCTGCAAAAGAGATAGCATTTCTTGGATCGTTGTTTAAAAAGTTTTTTAAAACATACCCAAAAGTTATAGTTTGAATAATCATAGGTATTACAATCATCATATTAATGATACCCATGTACACACCATAACGTTCTTTTGGTATATCTGCAACCACCATTAAATACGGAATACCCATCATACTTGCCCATCCAATTCCAAAACCTGTTATTGCAAAGAATAATAGGTTTTTATTTTCTATGTGAGGAAAAACCAGAAACCCTATAGCAGCAATTAACAAACAAAATGCATGGACTTTTTTGGGACTGAATTTTTTTGCAAACCCCACCAACGCAAAAGCTACCAAAAACGTAACAACATTATACCAACCATTTACCAACCCAGTCCAACTTACAGCTTCACTATAAGCTTGTGTATTTTCTGGTGTGGCTTTCCAAACAGAAAGCGCTACACTTTTTGACGAGTTTTGCCAATAACAAAACAAAGCATACCATTGAAAAAGGTATACCAAAGCCAATTGCCACATAACTTTTGGCATATCTTTTATGGCAGAAAATATTTCGATTAGGGGCTCTAAAATATTTCTTTTTTCTTTTAGTTTTATAAGTTCTTCTTTAGAAGGCGGAATCTCATTTGTTTTACGAATACTCCATAAAATACTAGCTATAGAACAAAATGCGCCTAAGAAAAATGATGCGTATACCCAAGTTGGTAAAGACCCTGTAGACCCTATAAAAATTAGCGGAAAAATAAATAAAGATAAATTTGCCAATACTTGCCCTAAACCTGTAAAAAAACTTTGCATTTGAAAGCCAAGTGGTTGTTGGGTTTTATCTAATTTATCTGCTATTAAAGCTCTATAAGGTTCCATTGCAGTATTGTTACCTACATCTAAAATCCATAATAAACCCGCAGCCATCCAAAGAGAACTACTGTAAGGAAAAGCCAATAAGGTTATACTACATAAAAGAGCACCTATTAAAAAATAAGGTTTACGTCTTCCTAATTTTGGACTCCATGTTTTATCACTTAAAGCACCAATAATGGGCTGTACTAGTAAACCTGTTACAGGACCAGCAAGATGTAAAATTGGAATTTGATCTGGGCTTGCTCCTAAAAAATCATATATGGGAGTAACTGCACTTTGTTGCAATCCAAAACTATATTGAATACCAAAGAAACCAACATTCATGTTGAATATTTGCCAGAAGCTTAATTTTGGTTTTTTTAGTAGCATAGATTTGTTTTTGTAGTAAATTTTGAAATAAAAGAGCCAATATAAAATTGTATTGGCTCTTTTCTAATAATCCAAACTTAATTTATATTCAATTATAAAAACTCAAATTAGAAGTTATATTTAAGACCTAATGAAACAGAACGACCTGGAACTGGTCTAGCTCTTACAATATTTGTTTGATTTTCTGTAATGCTGCCTTCTTCAGATTCTGTAATTCCTAAACTATCAAATAAGTTGTTTGCAGCTAAATTTGCACTTAAACTTTTTGTAATACCAACATTTATAAAACTGTTTACAATTACAAAACCGGGCATTACCAATTCATTATTGTCTTGAGCAAAGGCTTTGCTTTGTCCTATTAAACTTAAGCCTATAGCGTTTTGGCTGTTACTACCAAAATTATATGTTGGTATAAAGTTGTAAATAAAATCTGGTTGTCTTCTTGGAGTGTTTCCATCGTTAGGACCAGATTCTATAGATGCATTTGTGTATGTTAAACCAGCTCTTATCCCAAAGTTGTCATTAAATTTATAAGAACCTTCTAATTCTAAACCAACAGATTTGTAGTCGTTTTCTATAATTGTTTGCGTAGTTGCTTCAAAACCACCTTCTTCTTTAGTGTTTGCAAAAAATACTGTAGCATATAAAGAACCTTTATCAAATCCTCTCTTATAACCAAATTCTGCTTGAGTAATAAAATCTAGTGCGTTTATAGTATTGCTATTGGTGTAGTCTAAACCAGAAAATAAAATTCTGTCTGCTTTAGCAGCTGCTCCTCTACTTAATCTACCAAAAACGGCTTGTCTGTCTGCCAATTTGTAGTTAAGCCCTAATGAGTATGAAAAGTAATTATAATCATAGTTAACAGTAGTGGCATTTGCATTGTCTATTGCAAAAACATTTTGTTCAGGTACAGAGATTACACCATCATTGTTTATATCAAATTCTCTAGACGTACCTCCAGCAAAAGAACCATCAAC
This sequence comes from Polaribacter sp. WD7, assembly GCF_003335085.1. Lineage (GTDB taxonomy): Bacteria > Bacteroidota > Bacteroidia > Flavobacteriales > Flavobacteriaceae > Polaribacter. The sequence continues at coordinate 58,034 of NZ_QPEJ01000012.1, forward strand.
TTTTCCGCTATCAAAACGAATACTTGCATCTATGTTAAATGTTTCTGATGCTTCTATAGCTATACTTGCGTAAGGTGCAGATACATTGTATTTAGTGTCATAGTTTCTATGCAGATTTCCCCAAAAAGGTGTTCCGTATGCGTATAAACCATTTTCACTTAGAGGAGTATTAGCTGCATCAAAAACATCAATTAAACGAGCGTTGTTATCAGAAACTTCTTGCAAGTAAGAGTTCCATAACCAAGACATAGATACGTTTTGTATCGATTTAAAATAACCTACAGTAACGTCTACGTTGTCAAAAGATTTTGATAATTTAAAGTCATTCATAAAGTTATTGAAGTTGTTTAGTTCTACATCAAACATATGTATTCTAGATACTAAACTATTAGTTGGTACAACACCTCCTGTTGTATACTCTAAAGTAGCACCAGCACCAAAAGAGTTGGCAATATCTGAAGCTGTTGCCACTTGCGCAGGAAATGGTGAAACAAAACTACCACTGTTTAAAGAAAATCTACCATTGTTTTTAATTTTCCATCCTTCTGCTAAATCAAAAGAAGCTTCTAAACCAATAGATCTAGATACTGGATTCATACCATCTGAAACATTAGATCTTCTTAATTGACCATCTGCACCCAAACCAACATTTTGTGTTAAAAATGGAGTATGAGAAGTACCTCTTGTTGCACTAAAATTTGGAGCATTTCCCCAAGTAGGGTTGCTGTTTGTTCCAGAAACTTGAATAGGCATTGGTAAATAAGCAACGGCTCTATCATTTAAAAGTTTTGCGTTTAATCTAACATATCCGTTTTTAAATTCTTTGGTTAAATTAAATTTAAATTGACCACCGTTGTTAGCTGTAAAACCAGTTTCTCTTAAGCCTTCTCCAACTCTATAAAATCCGCCTGCATGAAAATACAATCCTTCAGCTATAGGAGCTCCATAATTAAAATCGGTTCTAAAAGAATCATAGTCTAAACCAAAAGTTGTACCTATTGCACCACCTTCTACCTTGCCAGTTTTACTAATTAGGTTGATGATAGCTCCTGGCGAGTTTGACGATACTGTAGAAGCAGAACCACCTCTAATAGCTTCTATTCTACCAATATTATTATCAAATCTTGTAAAGATATCTGCTGTGGCAAAAGACATATCACCAAACAATAAAACAGGTAAACCGTCTTCTTGTAGTTGAATGTATTTAGATCCTCCAGAAGATACAGGAACCCCTCTTACGGCAATGTTAGAATTACCCTCTCCTCCAGAAGATTCTGAACGAATACCAGGTATTGTTCTAAAAATTTCAGCTGTTGTTCTTGGTGCAGATTGTGCAATAACACTTGGTTTAATAGTAGTTATAGAAACACTAGATTCTATTTTAGATCTTGGATTAGCAACACCTGTTACAATAATCTCATCTAAAGACTCTGCATTTTCTTTAATGACAATATTCAATTTAAGGTTGCCGTTTACTGTAATTTCTTTAGTAAAATTGTCATACCCAATATAAGAAGCTATAATGGTGTAAGAACCATTAGCAACATTTGCAATTTCGTATACACCATCAAAATCTGTGTTGGCACCCTGAGTTGTTCCTTTTAAAAAAATATTAACACCAGGAATTAAATTACCGTTTGTATCTTTTACAATACCTGAAATTGTTGATTGCGCAACAAGTCCTGTTGATGATAGCATAACTAGTATCAACAGTAGATTTTTAAAGTTTAATTTTTTGTTCATTTTATGTGAATTTGATAAAAAAGTTAATTGTTTTTTGTCAAATATATTTTTATATGCAATTGAAATGTTAATTAAATAAATCGAAAACGTTTTCGATTTAACGAAAACGTTTTCGATTTGATGAATTTATGTATATTTATGTTAAATTTTAGCATTCAATTTTTTAAAATTAATTAAATTTTGGTAACACTTAAACAAATAGCAGAAGAATTAGGAATTTCTATTACAACCGTTTCTAAGGCACTAAAAGATTATCCTGATGTAAGCAAAAAAACAAGAAAATTGGTTAGAGAAACAGCGTCTTTGCTAAACTATAAACCCAATGCTTTTGCTGTAAATTTAAGAACTAAAGAATCAAAAACTATAGGTTTAATAATTCCAGAAATTGTACATCATTTTTTTTCTAGTGTAATTAAAGGTATTATTTCTCAAGCAGAAAAGAAGGGGTATTTGGTAATTACGCTTCAATCTAATGAGTCTTACGAATTAGAAAAGAAACAAATAGATTTATTACTAAATAAAAGAGTAGATGGTATTTTAATTTCTTTAGCAAATGGTACAGGAGATTTTAAGCATTTAACAGAAGTTGCAGAAAATGATGTGCCTCTTGTTATGTTTGATAAGATTGCTAAAGTTGTCAAATGTTCTAAAGTGATTATAGATGATAGAAAAGCAGCTTACAAGGCAACAGAATATTTAATAAAAATTGGATGCAAAAGAATAGCTCATTTTAGAGGTCCGTTATTGCCTCAAAATTCAATAGATAGATTTTTAGGATATAAAGAAGCACTAGCCAATTACAATATTGCTTATGACAGTAGTTTGGTTTATCTTTTAGATAAAATGAGTTTTGAAGAAGGAAAGTTTTTTGCCAAAAAATTGATAGAAGATCATAAAGATGTAGATGGAGTTTTTATAAACACAGATTTGGTGGCTATTGGTGCAATAGCAGAATTTAATAACCAAGGTATACAAATACCAGAAGCGTTAAATATTGTTGGTTTTAGCAATTGGTTTATGTCTTCTGTCATTTCTCCCTCATTAACTACAGTTGATCAGCCAGGGTTTGAAATGGGAAAAAAAGCTTTTAAATTGTTATATAAAGAAATAAAAGATAGAAAAAAGAATAAAACAATTACGTTTAAAAAAGTGGTTTTAGATACAGACTTAATTCTAAGAGATTCTACAAAATAATCCATATAAACGTGCAACCTTTTGTATTTTTGATGCGTCTTATAAATTAAGATTTTATTATATCTTGTTTAACATATTTTAAAGCACTGTTTTTAACAGAAGTTTTAAGTTTGTCAGCATCAACCAACAACAACTTATGAAAAGAATACCTTTCTTAATTTTATTATGTATCTCGTCTATACAGATTGCTCAAGTAACAGGTAAAATTACAAATCAAAAAAACGAACCACTTCCTTTTGTAAGTGTGTATTTAGATAAAGCTGCTATTGGTACTACTTCTAATAATAATGGAGATTATATTTTAGACATAAAAGACAAAGGAAATTATAGTCTTGTATATCAATTTTTGGGTTACAAAACTGTAAAAAAGCAAATAAAAATTACCAATTTCCCATATGTTTTAAACATTACTTTAGAAGAAGAAAAAATAGAATTAGACGGTATTTCTATCTCTACTAATGACAACCCTGCAAATAATATCATTAGAAAAACCATAGATAATAAGGATAAAAATACAGATAAATATGCAAATTTTACGGCAAAATTTTATTCGAGAGGATTAACCAAAATTAAAAATGCTCCAAAAAAATTTTTGGGACAAAGCACAGGAGATTTTGGAGGAGGCTTAGATTCTACAAGAAGCGGTATTGTGTATTTATCTGAAACATTTTCAAAAATTGCTTTTCAGAAAAAGCCCAACAGGTTTAAAGAAAAAATTGTAGCATCAAAAGTTTCAGGACAAGATAATGGGGTTAGTTTTAATAGAGCAGAACAATCTAATATAAACTTATACGACAATAGTGTTGCAACATTTAACGATTTGATTTCTCCAATATCTACAAATGCCTTTGCTTATTATAGGTATAAATTAGAAGGTACTTTTTACGACACCAATGGTAAACTTATTAATAAAATAAAACTGAATCCTAAACGCAAAAATGATCGAGTTTTTGAAGGTTTCATTTACGTTGTAGAAGATGATTGGGCTTTATATGGTGCAGATTTAACTACTTCTGGCGCTCAAGTCAATTTACCTTTTGTAAATACTTTGGTTTTAAAACAAACTTACATTTATAATACTAGTGTTGATGCTTGGATTTTGTCTACACAAAGCATAGATTTTGATATTAATTTTTTAGGCTTTAAACCAAGAGGTCGTTTTTCTTATGTGTATTCAGATTATGATTTTAAACCAGATTTTACAGAGAAAACATTTACAAACGAGGTATTGTCTTTTGAGGAAAATGCCACTAAAAAAGACTCTGTGTATTGGAATACTTTAAGACCTGTACCGCTAACAAAAGAAGAAATTAAAGATTATCTTTTTAAAGATAGTTTAAAAGTAGTTAGAAAATCTAAAAAATATTTAGACTCTGTAGATCGTAAAGGCAATAAATTTGGTTGGTCAGATCCACTCATAGGGTATTCATATAACAACTCTTATAAGAAAAAAACATTTTCTTATCAAGGTCCACTTTTAAACACAAGTTTTAATACTATACAAGGGTTTCATACAAATGTAGGAATCAACTTTTTTGAAAGATTAAATGATGATGGAAAATGGTGGAATGCAGGTGCTAATGTTAGTTACGGATTTTCTGAAAAACGTGTAAGACCTACTTTTTATGTTACTAAAAAATGGAACAACACCAACAAAAGAAGACTTTCTGTTTTTGGGGGAGTTACCACAGCACAATTTAATGATAGAAACCCAATAACCAATTTAGATAATTTAATACGCTCTTTACTTAGAAGAGAAAATTATTTAAAAATTTATGAAAAAGAATTCGCATCAATTCGTTACGCAGAAGAAATTAAAAATGGTATCTACTTTTCTTCTTCATTAGAATATGCCAATAGAAAACCACTTTTTAATACAAGTAATTATTCTTTTGTAAGCGAAAGCAATAGTGAGCAACCCTATACGTCAAATAATCCTTTAGATCCTACAGATTTTACAAATCCGGCATTTACAGCACATAAAATAGCTACATTAAATATAGGAGCAACGTTTACTTTTAATCAAAAATATTTATCTTACCCAAATAGTAAGGTAAACTTAGGAAACGATAAGTATCCTACGCTAAATCTTCAATACAGAAAACGATTTGGAGCAACCAATAATGAACTAAACTCAGATGTATTTATAGCTAATATTAGGCAAAATATTAGTGCAGGAAACTATGGTGATTTTGGTTACAACTTTAGAGGAGGTATTTTTCTAAAAAAGAAAAACATTGCTTTTATGGACAATTTGCAGGCCAACGGAAATCAGTTGTTTTTTGTAACGAGTGATAAATCTTTAAGTAGGTTTAATTTGCTAGATTATTATCAGTATTATACAAACGACAGGTATGCAGAGGGGCATTTAGAACATAATTTTAGAGGGGCTCTTTTAGGTAAAATTCCGTTATTAAATAAATTAAATTTTCATTTAATAATAGGAGGTAAAGGTTTGGTTATGGCAGATAGAAACCCTTATACAGAATATTCTGTAGGTCTTGGAAACTTAGGTTTTGGTAAATGGCGTTTTTTACGAATAGATTACATTAGCGCAAGATATAGTAATGTAAATCAAAGAGGATTTGTTTTAAGGCTTAACCTTCCATAATTTTGTAAGATGATTATTAAGATACTTTTTTTTGGAATTACTGCAGATTTAGTTCACACAACTCATCTTACTTTAGATATTGATAAAGATGTAAAAGTAGCAAGTTTTAAAGCTGTTTTAGAAAGCAAATATCCTCAATTAAAGAATGTAAACTCTTATGCAATAGCTGTAAATGAGGCATATGCAAGTGATGATTTAATTTTAAAAGAAAATGATACTGTTGCTATCATTCCACCTGTAAGTGGAGGATAATTTTTAGCGTAAATACTTCCAATCTACATAAAAAGTTCCAAAAGGAATAATAGAACCAAGCAACACTATACCCAAAGTTTTATTGCTCCATTGCATTTCTTTTTTAATCAAAAAAGCCAAAATAATGTAGAGCATAAAAAGCAATCCATGAGGCATTCCAAAGAGTTTTACAAAACTAGGGTCATTTAAAACATATTTATAATACAAGCCCAAACTCATTAAAAGTAGGTAAGAAATGCCCTCTAAAAAACTTACAATTCTAAAGATATTTTTCATCTTACAAAGTATTGATAATTCAATAACAAAGATAAGGTTTGAATTAGTATTTTTGTTACGTAATGAAAAGAACTTCTATAAAAATTACATCAGAAAAATTAGATTTACAAGCATGTTATCGTTTTGTAGAAGATGATGCCTGTGGTGGTATTACCGCATTTATAGGTACCGTTAGAAACGATACCCAAGGAAAAGAAGTACATCAGCTAGATTTTTCTACCTACAAACCTATGGCAATTAAAGAAATGCAAAAAATTGCAGACACAGCCTTAGCCAAATTTGATATCAAAAAAATAGCCATTCATCATGCAGAAGGAATGTTACAAATTAGAGACATTCCAGTAATTATTACTGCATCTGCAAAACATAGAAAAGCTGCTTTTGAGGCCTGTGAATTTGCTATTGATACCTTAAAAGAAACGGTACCTATTTGGAAAAAAGAATACTTTTCTGATGGTGAGGTTTGGGTAAATGCACATCCGTAGATAGATTCGTTTAACGGTTTTATGTATTGAATGTTTCGGCTTTGTGAACGAGGAATTTCCTATGGAAATTCAGGAGTTTGCAAAGAAATAACAAGTTTTAGTTTAGCCAAATACAGCAATATTTAATACACGGTGTTGGCAACTGTAATTTTTTAATTCCTAATTTTTATCATATATTTTATCAATAATTCCTTCAAAAGTTTCTTTATCATATGGAGAAGGTGCGCTATTTAATACTATTTTATTGTTTTTGTTAAAAATAATATATCGTGGAATCTCTTTAATATTAAAGGAACTTGATAATGCAGATTTAAATCCTTTTAATAGAAAAAAAGAATTATTGAAATTTAAAACGTGTTCAAATTTCTTATTTGTTTCTAACCATTTTCCGTAATCTTTTTCTGGTGAAATGTAAATCCATTCAACATTGTTTTCAACCTGAAGTCTATCTTTAAAAGGTTTCCCCTCCTTAATTTGTTTTATACATGGAGGGCACCAGGTTGCCCAAAAATCAATAACCTTTATTCTATTTTTTGAACGAGCAAAAATTTTCATTAGCGATAAGGTGTCTCCATTCATATTAATAAATTTGGAATTTATAGCAGATTCTGATATCTCAAAATTATACGATTTTAAATCTTCTTTTATATCATTCATAAACTCTATATAAGATGGCTTTGTGAATTTATCTTCATATTCATCAATTGATTTTTTTAGGAGTTCAATAGTGTTCATACTTTTACCAAACCCTTTTAAATGATAGTCCCGAAACATTCTAGCCATGGCATAATTTTCTATTTCACCTTCAAAATTGTTTTGAATAAATTCTTTTTCTGCTAAAAATTTTTCTTTAGAATACGCTAAATATTTAGAATCGAGAAAATAATACCTTATATATGGGTTAATATTATCTTTAAAATAAACGCTATTATATAGACCATTTACATTTTTGAATTCTTCAATAGATATATTTCCAAAATAGTTAGGTAAATCAATAATAAGCTCAGAGTCTTTAGCCGCTTCTTTTTGAATTATTGGCATTAAACCATCAATATCTCCAACATAAATATCGTTAAATCCTGATTTTAAATTTTTTGGTGAGACAAGTGCCGCTAAATACTCTTGTTTTATATGAGTTTTAAAGGTGTTAATAAATAATTCAGATTGAATATTATTGTCTTTCACGTATTGATCTAAAAAAGCAACTTTTTTATTATAGATAGATGCTACATTTTTTTTATACAGATTTATATTTCCTAAATATGGGTTTTTACCATAGGCAGGTGTGTACTTATCCATTTCAGACCAAAAATTATTTTTAATTGCATTTTTGCCCAAAAACTTCATTGCACCATCTTTTATTTTAATACTTATAGTATCTCCTGGAATTAGAAAGGCATACCCTTGGTAAAAGGCTTTACTAGCGGTAATAATCTGGGAGAATAATGGTTTCTCGATTGAATTTAAAACAATATGTATTGAATCAGAAATAGTCTCTTTTGTAAAATCTAGATGAGGTCTTCCAAATAAATAAGTATTATTTATAATATTTAAAACTTTAAACGCAGGTATATCATCAGTTGTGCCAGTTATAACAACTTTATTTAATTTAGGGCTATCATCTTTTTTTTCAATAATGCTAATTGCTTTCATTTGATGAAGTGAATTATTTGTTGTCTTTTTGCAAGAAGAAAATACTATTATAAATAGTAAAATTATTTTTTTCATAGTGTTGCAATTTCTATTTTTAATTATACATGGTGTTACCACCTCTTATTTTTTTAATTTTTCCGATAATAATTCACTCAATTCCTTAGGCTTAATATTTATTTTAATAATTTTTCCACTTGAATCTAGTAAAATGTTATAAGGAACTCCTTTTAGTAGAAATTTTTCAGCACTTGTATTTAAAGAATCAATTACTTGAATCCAATCTAAATCATCCTCATTAATTGCTTTTTTCCATTTTTCAATATCTTTATCAATGGAAATTCCTAATATTTCAAAATTTTTATTTTTAAATTCATTGTATAAATTTTTAAATTCAGGGTTAGTTTGCCTACAAGGAACACACCAAGAAGCCCAAAATTCAAATAAAACATATTTTGATTTTATAGTTCTGCTATCAATTAATTTATTGTTTTGATTTGGAAGAATAATATTAGGTGGAATCTTTCCTATATTTAATAATTTTATTCTTTTTATTATATATTTAATAGTGGTCAAATCTTTTTTGGATTGATAATTTGTATCAATTAATTTATATAAATTCTCCATTTGATTACTGTCTAAATATCCGTAAAAGCTATTTAAAGAAGCAAGGTTATTTCCACTTAACGCTGATTTTGGGTTAGTTTCAATAAATTCTAACAGGTTTTCATAAAGGAGTTTTTTTTAATACTTTCTTCTTTTTCATTATGAAAAGTACTTTTCATTTTTGAATTAAAAGCTACACTTAATTCTTGACTTTTTGACCCTGAAATACTATCTAGTTTTAAAAAATCAGTTAACTCTCCTCTATAATCAGACTGGTCATTTTTTAACGAAATAAAAATCTTATTATTTTCTAGCATAAATGATACTACTCCCATCATTTTTTTTGAATTAGGAGAGGAAGGGTAAAATGTAGCTTCAACAGGATTTTCATTTTCTCCTACAAATGAGAATTCATTATCTTCAACTAATGTACTATCTATATTGTCATTGTATTTTAGGTAGATATATTTTTCAAAATTACCCTCAATTTTTCCTTTTATTTTAAATCCTTCATTTTCTTTCTTTGTACAATTGATTAAAAGTATTGAACTAAATATAGTTAATATATAATTAGAAATTTTCATAGGTATTAAGATTTCTTATTGTTGCCAACTTGTTATATCCGAACATTTAATTCTCCTATCAAGATGAATTAAATGAAGTATGTAATTTTTTAATTAAGGTTGAGGTCAAAATTACCTCTAAAAACATAGCGTGTCAATCCCCGAAAATAGTATATTTTTTTATAACAGAAAATAGTAAAAGGACTCACGGTTATCCGTTAATCCAAAATGGAAAGTTTAAGAGAACGAAAAAAAATTAACGGTTAACGGTTTTTCTACTTTGTAACCACAAATAAAATTGAAATCCAAATAATAATGCACCAGCCATTAAATGTATGGATTGTGTACCAAAAGGGATTTCTGCATAATACATTAAAATTCCGGTTATAGTTTCTAAAAATAGTAAGAAAACAATCCAATTCACCAATTTGTAGCCCAAATTTTTCGTTTGATTGATATAAAACAAACCTAGGTTTACCAAAACAATGGCAATTGTAAAAGATCTATGAAAGTAAAATTTAAGGCTAGGGTTCATTAAGCTATAGTTCTTATTTTCAAAACCAAACAGTTTTACTTGTTCGTCTATAAATTGTCTTACTTGGGTTCCCATGGCAATTTGTATCAAAGAAAAAAGTACAGAAACAATCAGTAATTTGTTAAACAAAGAATTATAAGGGTAAGTTTTGGTTTTAGAAACAATATATTTTAACCCTAATAAAAGAGCAATAATTATTAGACCAACCACCATATGAATGGTAATTTTTGTTGGAGATAAATTAGAATCTACAACGGTTTTGCCTAACCAAGCTTCAAACAATAATAAAAAGAATGCTAAAAAAGCTAAAATAGGAATACGTTTGTCTGTTTTTCTGAGTTTAAAAGCACCATAAATTAAAAAGAGAAAAACAAAACCAGCTAGCACAGAAACAAGTCTGTTAATATACTCCGTCCAAGTGTGGTATTTGTTAAATACATTGTAATTGTGTTTCGTATAAGGTGTCCAATAATCAGCATTAAAAGTCGATGCAGTTTTTAAATCTTGTTGAGCCACAAATAAAGCTTCATCTTTAATAATAATAAAGCCCTTTTTAAATTCAGTATTAGGTTTCCAAGTAATTTGATCTTCAGAAGTTGGTGGTATATAATATCCAAAACATTTTGGCCAATCAGGACATCCCATTCCAGACCCAGTCATTCTAACTACAGAGCCTGCTAAAAATATTAAATAAATAGAAATAATAGCAATTTGAACAATTTTAGGAAACTTAGCTTTCATTTAATTTAAATCTTTACACAAAAATACGGCAAAAAAAAAGTCGCTTAAAATATTTAAGCGACTTGTTACTATGTAAAAAAATTCTAAATAATATAATTAGATAACTCTAACGTCTACCGCGTTTAAACCTTTTCTACCTTCTTTAAGATCAAATTCTACTGCATCACCTTCTCTAATCTCGTCTACTAATCCAGATACATGCACAAAGTGCTCTGTTTTTGAACCATCTTCAACTATAAATCCAAATCCTTTTGATTCGTTGAAGAATTTTACTGTTCCGTTTTTCACTATAATATAAATAAATGTTAATAATACCGCAAAGGTACACTTATATATGCTTGGTTTTACAAAAGATATTTTTTTAACAGTTTTGTTTAACGTTTTTATTGCTCAAAAATTGAATTTTGATTGTTTTTTTAAGAGAAAATACTACAAATAAAAATTTTTGAAAAGCGGGTTTTAAGAATCTCAATAAAAATAAAGGTTGTAGCGTTTTCTTAATTGTAAATAACTGATAAACAATTTATTAAAAAAATAATTTTTATACTTAAAAAATGATAAAATCACAAATTTGTTAAAAACTTCAGGGGTTTTGTGAATAAGTAGGTCTTTCATTTTGAAACAAAAATTACAATCTTTGTTAGGCTGGAAAATTAACATTAACTTAATACTTATTAGATCGTGGAAATAACTCATATTATAAAAAGAGACTATCAAACAACACCTTTTGAATTAGAAAAAATAACAAATGCCATAGAAAAAGCAATGCAAACCGTAAACAACGGTACAAGACAAGATGCTGTTGCTATTTCTAATATAGTTAATGGTGCATTGTTAGAAAGGAAGTTGAATGAACCTTTATATATACCAACGGTAGAACAAGTACAAGATATTGTAGAGGTAAAATTGATGGACAGCCCTTTTCGTGATGTTGCCAAGGCATACATCTTATACAGAAATGAGCAAGCCAGAAATAGAAAAACAAATATTTTTGAAAAACGAGTTAATTTAAAGCCTTACGAATATCCAAATTTATATGAGTATGTAGATGCCATTAGGCACTCATATTGGATCCACACCGAGTTTAATTTTACCAGCGATATCCAAGATTTTAAGACGCATCTTTCTGAAACAGAAAGACACGCTATTAAAAATACCATGTTAGCAATTTCTCAAATAGAAGTAGCTGTAAAATCTTTTTGGGGAGATATTTATAAGAAAATGCCCAAACCAGAAATAGGTTCTGTAGGCTCTACATTTGCAGAGAGTGAGGTACGTCATCATGATGCCTATTCACATTTATTAGAAGTTTTAGGATTAAACAACGAGTTTGAAAATCTAAAAAAGAACCCTGTAATGATGCGTCGTGTTAATTATTTAGAATTGGCATTGCAAAACTCTAAAAGTAAAGACAATAAAGAATTCTCTGAGTCTGTATTGTTATTTTCATTATTTATAGAACACGTTTCTTTATTTTCTCAGTTTTTAATCATAATGGCATTTAATAAGTTTAAAAATGCTCTAAAAGGAATTTCTAATGTAGTAGAAGCAACTTCTAAAGAAGAACAAATTCATGGAGATTTTGGTATAGATATTATCAAAATTATTAAAGATGAAAATCCAGATTGGTTTGATGAAGATTACACCTTAATGATACAAGAAATGTGTAATGAAGCATTTTACGCAGAAAGCAAAATTATCGATTGGATTTTCGAAAAAGGAGAATTAGACTTTTTACCTAAAAAGGTAATTAATGAATTTATAAAGAACAGATTCAATAAATCTTTAGAAAGCATTGGGGTGCCTAAGATATTTGATATTGATGAAGATTTACTTTCTGAAACAGAATGGTTTGATGATGAAATTATTGGAACCAAACACGGAGATTTCTTTGTAAAAAGATCAATAAACTACAGCAAAAGAACAAAAAGTATAACTAGCGACGATTTATTTTAAACTATGAACTCAAACACAACAAATCAAACCACACAATCTAAGACAGACCACGAAAAGATTATTGAAGCAAGAAACTCATCTAGAAAAGAGATTCTTGACAAAATGAATACACCAAATTATACATGGTTAACAGAAAATAGTCGTAAATTCTTAGAATCTGGATACTTAACAGAAGGCGTTACACCAGAAGGAAGAATAAGAGAGATTGCAGAAAATGCAGAAAAAATTCTTAACAAACCTGGTTTTGCAGACAAGTTTGAAAACTATATGGCAGCAGGGTTTTATTCTTTAGCGTCTCCAGTTTGGTCAAATTTTGGAAAAAGAAGAGGTTTGCCAATTAGTTGTTTTGGTTCGCACGTTGCAGATGATATGGGAGATATTTTGTTTTCGCAGTCAGAAGTGGGTATGATGTCTAAATTAGGAGGTGGTACTTCTGGTTATTTCGGAAAACTACGTCCAAGAGGAGCAGAAGTAAAAAATAATGGGTCGTCTTCTGGTTCTGTGCACATTATGCAATTGTTCGAAAAAATGGTTGATGTGGTTAGTCAAGGTTCTGTAAGAAGAGGAAGATTTTCTCCGTATTTGCCAATAGATCACCCAGATATTAAAGAGTTTTTAGAAATTGGTACAGAAGGAAACCCAATACAAGAGTTAACACATGGGGTAACTGTGGGTAGCCAATGGATGGAAGAAATGATAGAAGGTGATGTAGAAAAAAGAAGTATCTGGGCAAAAGTTTTACAATCTAGAGGAGAAATTGGGTATCCTTATATTTTATTTAGAGATAATGCAAACAACGGAACTGTAGATGTATATAAAGACAAAAAACTAGAAATATACGCTAGTAATTTATGTACAGAAATAATGTTACCATCTAATGATGAGTGGTCTTTTGTTTGTTGTTTATCATCCATAAACCTTTTGCATTACGACAAGTGGAAAGATACAGACGCGGTAGAAACACTAACGTACTTCTTAGATGCAGTTATGGAAGAGTTTATTACCAAATTAGAAGTGTATAGAGATTCTGAAAACAGAGACGATCAGTTTACATTCCGTTTTATGGAAAAAGCATACAACTTTGCAAAATCAAATAGAGCTTTAGGTTTAGGAGCCTTAGGTTGGCACTCTTTGTTACAATCTAGAATGTTAGCTTTTGATAGTCAAGAAGCTTACAATTTAAACAATGAAATCTTTAAATTAATTAAAGAGAAATCATATGCAGCCTCAGAAGCAATGGCTAAAGAATACGGAGAGCCAGCAATTTTAAAAGGTTATGGTAGAAGAAATACTACTTTAAATGCAATTGCACCAACAACCTCTTCTGCATTTATTTTAGGGCAAGTTTCTCAAGGTATAGAACCAATCTGGTCTAATGTATATGTAAAAGATATTGCTAAGATTAAAACCACAATAAAAAACCCAATCTTAGAAGTGTTATTAGAAGAAAAAGGGAAAAGTACACCAGAAGTTTGGAGAAGCATTAGAGACAACGATGGTTCTGTACAACACTTAGACTTTTTAACAGAAGAAGAAAAAGATGTATTTAAAACCTATTCAGAAATAGACCAAAACGTAATTGTATATCAAGCAGCAAACCGTCAAAATTATATAGATCAAGGACAATCCATCAACATTATGGTGCATCCAGATATGCCAATTAAAGACGTAAACAAAGTTTACGTTAACGCATGGAAATTAGGTGTAAAATCTATGTATTACCAACACAGTATGAATGCAGCACAGAAATTTAAGCAGAAAAAAGAATGTGCTTCTTGTGAAGGATAATATTAAAATAAAAATTAGTGCAAAGAGAAGTCGAAAGATTTCTCTTTTTTTTTGAAGCTATTTCCAGCTTTCCATTATATCTTTTTTTGCCATAAACGGAAGCAAAAAAAGGATGCCATTTCAATCTGGGCTAAACCTATTTGTTAGCGTTTTGCTTACCGTTATTTATTTAAACTCAAAATGCTTTTTAGAAGTCAATAAAATGAAGATTCTTTTTGTATTTTCGAACTTTCGTCATTCTGAACATGTTTCAGCATAACATCTAAAAAAATAATTACCGCACTAAATTTAGCATAACATGAACTGGCAACAACTTCTTTCTTTAAAACGATTTGGAGATACGCAAAAACGTCCAAGAATAGCACAAGATGAAACACGTTTGGGTTTTGACGTAGATTTTGATAGAATCATATTTTCGTCAGCGTTTAGAAGTTTACAAGACAAAACACAGGTAATTCCGCTTTCTGAGACCGATTTTGTGCATACCAGACTCACCCACAGTTTAGAAGTTTCTGTAGTAGGCAGAACATTAGGAAGAAGAGTAGGAAAAGTACTGTTAGAACGTCACCCTCACTTAAAAGAATTAGGCTATACCTTTAATGATTTTGGAGCTATTGTAGCAGCTGCGTCAGTAATGCATGATATTGGAAATCCTCCTTTTGGGCATTCCGGAGAAAAAGCGATTGGAGAGTATTTTAAAACAGGAAAAGGCTTACAATACAAAGAAGAACTTTCTGCAAAAGAATATCAAGACTTAATAGATTTTGAAGGAAATGCCAACGGATTTAAAATTTTAACAGAAAGTAGGCAAGGTATTTCTGGCGGTTTACGCTTAAGTTATGCTACATTAGGTGCCTTTTTAAAATATCCTAAAGAAAGTTTACCCAAACAACCTACCAAACATATTGTAGATAAAAAATATGGTTTTTTTCAAGGCGATAAAGCGGCTTTTTTGGATGTAGTAGAAGACTTAGGTATGTTGTCTAAATCGTCTACAGATATTTCTTTTTACAGACATCCTTTGGCGTATTTAGTAGAAGCAGCAGATGATATTTGTTACACTATAATCGATTTTGAAGATGGCATTAACCTTGGTTTAATAGAAGAAGAATTTGCCTTAGAATACATGATAAAATTGGTAAAAGATACCATAGATATCAAAAAATACCATTCTTTACAGCATAAAACAGACAGAGTAAGTTATTTAAGAGCCTTGGCTATTGGTGTTTTAATAAACGAAGTGGTAACAATATTTTTAGACAATGAACAAGAAATTTTAAAAGGTGCTTTTGAGAAACCTTTACTAGACAGGTGTAAATATGAAGCTCAAATTAAAGACATCATAAACATAAGCATAGACAAAATATACCATAGCAAAGAAGTTATAGAGAAAGAAGTAGCAGGATATAGAATAATTGCAGATTTACTAGACGTCTTTGTAACTGCTTTAAACAATAAGTTTAGTGGAAATCTATCTAATTTTGACAAACTTATCTTGAATTTATTACCTAAAGAGTACCACACTAAAACAGATAATTTGTATCACAGAATTATGCAAGTGTGTAGTTATGTTTCTAGAATGTCTGATAGTTACGCTATAAGAATGCATAAAAAAATAAACGGTCAGATTCTTTAGAAGTATAAAGAATAAGAAATCATATTAGATTTCAAACTCTACAACTAGTTTTTCAAAAGTACGTACGTTTTCTGATGCACCGTAATTAAAGATAACCCTATAACGTCCAGATTCCATTGGTGTACTTATTTGCTTACCACTTGTACAACTTATAATGTTCTTATTCCATGTAAAAGAATGGCTGTTATTTGGTAAAATACTCATGGTTTCTGGCGGTGGTGGACAACTACCACAAGGGCAATAGGCAACTCCTGTTTTTACCCATTGTTCACCATCAAATTTTTCAATTTTCTTTAAAAAAGGATCAAAAATTACAAGGTTAGTTTTTGTGTTATTTACAAGTTGAATGTTAACTTTATCTGTATTTAAATAACTTTTTTCTGATGTTATAGACCAATCTGAGTCTTGAGTAGTTGTATTTTCTTTCACTTGTTTATTGGCTTTACAACCAAGAAATGCTATTATTACTAAAATTGAGAGGTATTTCATTCTTATTCATTTAAAAAAACGGGCAATTGCAAAATTACCCGTTTTTTATAATTATTTACTCTTTTATAAGTTTAAATGTTTTGGTTTTGCCTTCACCTAAGATTTTCATAAGGTATATTCCACTAGAACTGTTTTGTAAATCAATAGAAAAACGAGACTGACTTGCTTCTACAGATTGGTTTAAAATCATTCTACCTGTAACATCATAAACCTCTATGCTTAGGTTATCATTAAATACAGAACCTAACTGAACTTCAAATAATCCGTTAGTAGGATTTGCAAGAAGTTTTAGTTCGCTATCATTAAAACTAGCAGTGCTTAATACTTGCTTGCTTTCACCATCTAAACTAAAAATTAATGCTCCGTTGTTTCCACTGATTTCCCATGTAGCAGCCCAAGCACCAGCAAGTAATTGACCAGGATCTTGTCTAGCATAGTCTTCTGTTGGCGTTGATGTCGCGTAAGACCAAACCCATTGATTATTTCCAGGACTGAATGCTTGAGATGTTTGTACAGAAATCCAGTATGTACCTGAAGATAATGTTGTTGGCACATCAAGCGTAAGCCTAAAATCTGAACTGTCATTTGTAGGTTCTACAGTTAAATTTCCTGAATTGTATATTTCATTACCAGGTAATCCATTGTTGTCTTCATAAATTTTAAAAAATGCCAATTGCGGAGCACCATTTGTAATTGTTCCTACAACATTAACTCTAAATAAATCCCAATCTTCTCCGCCAGGAACAATAAAGTTATCTGCAGACTCTAAGCTAGCTCCAAAATCTGGGAACAATTGAGACGGACTCCCTTGTACAGCAGTATCTATTTGAGCAAACAACTCTTCAAGAACACTTACGTTAAAAGAATCTTCTATACTTAAACCGTTAGAAGTAGCTCTAATGGTAATTTCTGAACTACCAAAACTAGTAAAGTCTAAAGATAGATTTTGTTCAGATATTGTAGCAGCAACAACAGAAGAGTTTGTATTACTAACAATTTCTAAAGTTATCAAACTATCATCATTATCTGAATCTGTAAATGTTGATGATAAATCTATTATCATTGGATTTGGATCAGGAATATCAGACAACTCTATATCTGCAATAGGATTTGCTATTTCTGGGGCAGCGTCTGTAATAACAGCACTACCATCAACAGTAAATAAAAGTTCAAATCCTTCTGCGGTGAAAGTTCCAGAACCATTACCAGCATGACTATTTCCAGGGTTTGCACTAGTAGACCATGCATACAGTGCAGTAGTAGCATCAGTTCCAAAATTTACATTAAATGTTGGAAAAATACTAACCCAATAAATACCAGATGTTAAGTTAACAGTATTATTTAGCCTTACTGTTAGGGAAGCATTACCTGTTTCTCCTCCAATAATTTGTCCTTGATCAGCAAGAACAGATTGTTGTTGCACAATATCTCCTGGAGCACCATCATTATCGTTATAAATGATAACATTTACATTTTGTAAATCTAAATCTGCTTGTCCTAAAGAAAATGCTTGAGTAGTAACTGTAGAAACAGTCCATTCTTGTCCGCCAGGAACAATAAAATCTTCAGCATTTTGGTTAGCACCATTAACATAAGTTCCTTCTAATCTTCCAGATCTATTACTTGGTCCTGGTTGGTCAAAAAGTACAGTTGCAGTACTGTTAACGGTTACATTAAATGCATCGTCTACTGTTTTTCCGTTTGAGGTAGCTCTAACTACTATTTGAGAAGTTCCAATTCTATCATCTAGAAAGTCTAAGGTTAAATTGCTATCTACTAATGTAGCATCTACAACTGCAGTAGTACTATTGCTAACTATATTAAAAGTAATAGCGCTGTTGTCATTATCTACATCATTAAAAACAGTAGCCAAATCAATCACTATATTATCAGAATTTTCAGCAATACTAAGGTCAGATATTGGAACGTTTACAATAGGAGGTGTATCTCCATCAAAAGTGGTGAAATTCCATGTAGCACTATCTGTAATTCCTGCAAAATCATTACTAAAATTATCTGTAAATGCACCTGCATCTATTTGAACATAGTATGCTGTTTGCGCAATTAAATCATTAGCAGCATTAATAACTACTCTAGTTCCAGAAATATTTACTTGATTGCTACCTACAGCAATACTCTCTACTAAAGAATCATCAGAAGCTAAAAAGATGCTAATATTTCCTGTACCAACTTTTACAGGTTCGTTAAATTGAATTTCTAAATTAAGATCTAAAGGTGTTGCCACAGTTTCATCATCAGTAGGAGTTAAAGCAACTACTGCAGGTGCATCTGTATCATCAGTAGAAAAGATATTAGAGGTAAAAAATCCTCTACCATGTGTAGCAACTACAATCATTCCGTCAGCAGCTCTGTATTGAATCATGTCACACCTTACATTTGCTAAACCTTCATTACTTGGTTCCCAACCTGGGTTTGCAGCAGTAATATCATTAGAAGACCATA
Organism: Polaribacter sp. WD7; assembly: GCF_003335085.1. Lineage (GTDB taxonomy): Bacteria > Bacteroidota > Bacteroidia > Flavobacteriales > Flavobacteriaceae > Polaribacter. The sequence goes on from NZ_QPEJ01000012.1 coordinate 77,022, forward strand.
CACCTAACTCTGTTGCTAGTAATACTTGTTGCGTGTTGTTTGGGTTAAATAGTGCCCATCTTATTGGTATGTTTGGTAAACCGTGAGATGCTTCATCTTTGTTAATCCATGTAGCACCTGCATCTATAGAGTACCAAACTGAAGGTACACCAAAGTTAGAGTAGGTTGCTATAAGCTCCATATCACTAGAACCTATGTCTATAGAAGAAACATTACCAGCAGCAGTAATATTATTTGTAATTTCAGTTACGGTACGTGTATCTGCATTAGCATCATCAATTCTAAAAATTCTACCTCCTTCAGTTCCTACAAATAACCTATTTGGCGTATTTGCATTGGCTCTAAATGCAGAAACTTGTCTTCCTCCTAAATTAACACTTACAGCAACTTCTGCACTTGGGTTGGCAGATTTTACGTTTGTAATTAATGCAATTTCATCATTACCTGCGGTACTGTATAAAATACCAGAGGCATTGTCATAATCACTTTGGTTGATAAAATTACCTGTACCTAAAGTTTGTAAACGAGTAAAAGAAGCACCTCCATTAGAAGAATGGGCTGATCTACCAAACTGAGAAGCAGTTAACTGAAAAGTACGATCTAGTTGATCTACATGTGCAAAAGCACCATCACCACCCAATACTTCTACAGCAGAAAGATTAAGATCACTCCTTAATTGTAAACTACCATTATCTTGCGTTCCTCCTATATAATAATCAGATCCATCGACATTATCTGTAGCAACAGCATAAAATTGTGTAGTTGTATAATTTTTATCTCTAGTTTCAAAAGTTGGCGTTGTTGCAATACCAATATTTGGAGAGTAATAAATACCTCCATCATTTCCAAATAAAGCCTCATTAGGATGTCCTGGTCTAAATACGATAGCATGTTGATCTGCATGTACATCTTCTATACCACTACAGTTTAACCACTCAGATATTTGGGTCCAAGTTTGTCCTCCATCATCAGTTCTTGCTAAGTCTACACCTCCTGCAATTACCACATCAGGATTGGTTGGGCTAACGGCTAAAATTAAATCGTACCAAGCTTGTGTTCTAGTAACATCAGTTGCAGTTGCTGCACAACCATCATTATGTTGTGGTATTGCTATGTTTGTCCAAGTAGCTCCTGCATCAGTAGATTTTTGTATCCAATCTAAAGTATTGTCACTACGATCATGAGCCATTGCATAAATAATACTAGCGTTAGAAGGTGCTATAGCAATTTCTATTCTTGCAGGGTTATTACCACCTGGAGGAGTTACATCAATCCAGTTTACACCTTCATCAGTAGATTTAAAAATTGTACCAGTGCTAAAAATACCTCTAGAAGCATAAATATCTCCGTTAGAAGCTATTTCTATATCTGCACCTCTTGTATTTAAAACTCTTGTAAAAGTTGCACCATCATCTGTAGACCTAAAAATACCACCACTTTGTGTATCAACTGCTCTAGTAGCGGCTATAATTGTTCCAGAAGGCGTAATTTCTATTTTTTGAACAAATGCAAATTCTTGACCTGTTGTACTAGAAAGTAAACTCCATGTTTTACCGGCATCTGTAGATTTAAAAATACCAATACCTCTTACAGCACTACTATTAAACCAACCTTCACCCGTACCTGCATAAAATATTTGAGGATTGTTAGGATCTGCTACAATATTATTTACAGCAATAGATGTTAAAAAGTCATTAATTGCTCTCCAAGAAGAATTTGGATCAAGTACATTATCATTAACCCAAATACCACCTGTAACACCGGCAGCAAATACTCTTCTATTAGTTGGGTCGTTAGGATCCCATAAAATGGCTCTTGTTCTACCACCAACGTTATCTGGACCTCTTTCTTTCCATACTACAGGATTACCACCTACAGTAATAGCTTCTGAAAATTCTGAAGATTCTTGAAAGAAAGAAGTTCCACTATTTTGAATAGAATTATTATTTTGTTGAAAAACAGTCTTAGACTGGTTTATTTGTTTCAATCTTTTGCTTGTATAATCAAAAGCAGTAGCAACTTCTTCATAAGGTACAGTCAAAGAATTAGGGTCTACCATCATAAGGTAGTTTTGTTCTGCGGCTAAATCTGGTCTGTCTTTTTTAGATATTTTTACATATTCATCATGAGTAATATTTCTATTACTATAAGGATGTTCATCTAAAAATTTATTGAATTTTTCTCGCTTTTCATTGATGAGAGAACTTTTAGTTTCTGACTTGTTTAAGTTTTGATAACCTATATAACTGCAAGCAAGCAGTAACGTCGGAATAACAATTTTTTTAAAGGGTAATTTTTTTTTCATTTTTAAATAGTTTTGATTTAGCCAAGTTATAAAAATAAATCAATGTTTTTAACGTTACTTTTTTTTGAGAATGTTAAATTTTTTTTGAAATTCACATATTTAGTTTAATTTAAAACATAAAATACTGTAAATCAATTGTGTATGATTCTGTTTTAACATACTTTCTTATATGGCGTTGACAGTCAGGGTATTAATTTTAACATTTTTAGATTAATACAGGTACTTATTTTTTGGTAAATCAATGATAAAAGAGGATTTAAATTTAAAAGAATTAACAACTTAGTTTGTGTAGAACTAAATATTTTATATAAATTGTGAAGCTATACAATACATTAAATAATGAAAAGAAAAATACGATTATCTATTATTTTATTAGGGACTTCTTTATTTCTATTATGCTTATTTTTTTTAGATGCAGATAGCAGTAAGTTAGATGAACTAAAAGAGAAACATGCTTATTTTTTAAAGAACAGTCCATTTAAAAATACAAAAAATCTAGCTAAAAAAGACAGAAAATCTCTAGGTTTACCACCTAATGCTTACTACGAAAGATTATGGGAATTAACTTTTGACCCTAATACGGGGCGCCCTATGCCAGAGAATATTGTAGAAATTAGAAAGACTTTAAAAGAGAAAAGAAAATTTTTAGCAAAATCTCCTGGGCAAGAAACTAACCAATGGACAGATCGTGGACCCAATAATATTGGAGGAAGAACAAGAGGCATTATGTTTGATCCAAACGATTCTACCAATAGAAGAGTTTTTGCAGGAGGTGTAAGTGGAGGATTATGGGTGAACCAAGATATTACAAATCCTAATTCTTCGTGGACCTTAGTTCCTAACATTGGAGCAAATATTTCTGTAACTTCTATAATATATGATCCTAATAATACCAACGTATTTTACATTGGATCTGGAGAATCATACGTTAGTGGTAATGCAGTTGGTAGAGGTGTTTGGAAATCTATAGATGGAGGAACAACATGGAATAATATATTTGGTGGGGCAGAAGGAAGACTCTCTTTGAATAATCAATCTGTAAATGGAATCTTTTATGTTAACGATATTGTTGCCAGAGATGTAGGTAGTACTACAGAATTGTATGCAGCTATTGCAGGTGCTTTTTATGGAGATTCTAGCAATCCAAATCAATTTTTAGGTATTCAAGAACAAGGTTTATATAGATCTACTAATGGAGGAAGTAGTTGGACACGAATTAATTTAAGAGAAGCAAATAATACTTTTATAAACCCTAATGATATTGAAATAGATTTAAACAACAATATATGGGTGACAACAACTAGAAGTAGTTTTGGGCAAAACGGAGGTAGAATTTACAGATCTACCAACGGCACTATATTTAATTTGATAAGAACCATACCAAACGCTGCTAGAACAGAATTAGAAGTTTCAAGCACAGACCCCAATAAATTTTGGGTTGCTGTTAATGTACCTAATAACAATGCACAACAAGCAGATTTATTTTTTACTGACAATGCATTTTCAACTTTAACACCTTTAAACGAACCTAATGATGCAGATAATGATATTTCTGCAACAGACTACACTAGAGGTCAAGCTTTTTATAACTTACCAATAGAGGTAGATCAAAATGATAATCTTTTTATTGGTGGAATAGATTTATTTCGCTCTACTAACAACGGTACTAGTTGGACTCAGATATCTAAGTGGTCAAATAATAATAATTTAAGAAACCTAAATGTTCCTTTAGTTCACGCAGATCATCATGCTATTGTATTTAGACCTGGGGCAGGAAATGAGAATCAAGCCGTATTTGGTACTGATGGAGGAGTGTATTATACGCCCAATATTAATCAAAGTCAAACAAGTATTAATATTACATCAAGAAATACAAACTACAACGTTACTCAATTCTATTATGGAGCTATAGATGAGGTAGATTTTTCTAATGGAGATGATATTTTTGGTGGAACACAAGATAATGGTACACCAGGGTCTATAAATTCATTGGGTGGTGCCAATTCTTATCAAGATTTTTTTGGTGGAGATGGAGGTTTTACCGAAATAGATGATAGTGGTCAGTACATGATACAGTCTTTTCCATTTAACACACATAGATGGATAAATTATCCACAACTTACGCAAGCAGAAACAATTTCTACATCAGAAGATGATGATGAAAATAACTTAGGTAGTTTTATCAATACAGCAGTATTAGATAAAAACTTAGATATTTTTTATTCAAATGCAAGTTTTGAGACTACTTTTCAAATCGAAAGAGTTAAAGGTTTTCTTCCAGGAGAAGTTCAATCAAATGATTTTTTACAATCGTCTTTAATTGATCAAGAACCAACAGCATTTCAGGTTTCGCCTTTTACAACTACATCAACTAAACTTTATGTTGGTTTAGCAAACGGAAAAGTTGTAAGAATAACAAACGCAAATACTTCACCAATATTTACAGATATTTCAAATGGAATTATAACAGGAAGTATATCAGACATAGAATTTGGAGAGACAGAGAATGATATATTCGTTACTGTTCATAATTATGGAGTTACTAGTATTTGGTTTACAAATAACGGAGGAGGTTCTTGGAGAGGAATAGAAGGTAATTTACCAGATTTACCCGTTAAATGTATTTTACAAGATCCTTTAAATAGAAGAGAGTTAATTATAGGAACAGAATTAGGTGTATGGAGAACGTTAGATTTTACAGTTACTAGTCCTGTTTGGGAACAATCTTTTAACGGTATGAGTGATGTTACTGTTGTAGATTTAGATTTAAGAACATCAGATAATACGGTGTTAGCATCTACACACGGTAGAGGAATGTTTACAGGTAAATTTGAATCTGCTGTAGCTTCTGTTGATGAGGTTTTGGCGAATAATAAGTCGTTTACAATCTTTCCAACCATCTCCGACGGAAATTTTACAGTATATGGAAATACAGCGTTAGGTAAGGGTGAAATGGGTATATACACCATTTCTGGGAAGCAGGTATATCGTCAAAATATTGATTTTGAATTGAATGAACAGAAGGCGATTTCTGTAAATTTAAGCACAGGGGTCTATATTGTAAACATTATTGACGGTAATCAAAATAAATTCTCTAACAAAATTATTATTGAGTAATGCTTTTATCTATATAGTAAAAAAAGACGCTTTAAATAGCGTCTTTTTTTATAAGTAAAACTCAAATGTATTGAGCAAAGAATTTACATCTAGGCCGTATTTAAGTTGCAATCTTTCAGGTGATCCATGTTCTATAAAATGATCAGGAATTCCTAAAAGTTTAATCTTATTTTTATATTGATGTTTTGCAGCAAACTCCAAAATAGAAGTGCCAAATCCACCAGAGATTACACCATCTTCTAGAGTTAAAATAGTAGAATGTTTCTTAAAAATTTTATGCAGTAATTGTTGGTCCAGCGGTTTTACAAAACGTAAATCATAGTGCGCAAATTCATCTTTTTTGATAGATTTCTGAATAGCTTCATTTGCACTATTAGTAATACTACCAAGAGATAAGATAGCAACAGATTTTCCTTCTCGCAAACAAACTCCTTTTCCAATTTCTACAGTATTAAAAGGTTGTTGCCAATCTTTGATGCTTCCATATCCTCTGGGATAGCGAATAGCAATAGGGTGCTGTAATCCTTTTTGAGCAGTAAATAATATATTTCTAAGTTCAATTTCATTTCTTGGTGCGCAAATAATTAAATTAGGAATACATCGTAAATAAGCCAAATCAAAAACTCCATGATGTGTAGCACCATCATTTCCCACCAAACCAGCTCTATCAATACAAAAAATAACAGGCAAGTTTTGTAAAGCAACATCATGAATTACTTGATCGTAAGCGCGTTGTAAAAATGTAGAGTAGATTGCACAAAACGGAACCAATCCTTGAGTTGCCATACCAGCAGCTAAAGTTACTGCATGTTGTTCTGCAATACCCACATCAAAGGTACGCTCAGGAAATTTTTTCATCAAAAACTTTAGAGAGCTACCTGTTAGCATTGCAGGGGTGATTCCTACAATTTTATCATTTTTTTCTGCTAACTCAACAATCGTTTTTCCAAAAACATCTTGATATTTAGTATATAGATTGCTTTCTTTTTTTATTCTTTCCCCAGAAATTTTATCAAATTTTCCAGGAGCATGATAGGTTACTTGATCTTCTTCTGCTTTTTGCAAACCTTTACCTTTTGTAGTAATAATATGTAAAAATTTAGGTCCTTTTATAGATTGTAAACGTTTTAATTCTGATAAAAGTTTGGGTAAATCATGACCATCAATAGGGCCTGAATAATCAAAATTTAAAGCTTTAATAATATTGTTTTGAGCAGCAAGTTTTCTATCGTTTTTCACCTTGGTTAAATACTCTTTAACAGCACCAACAGCGGGATCTATACCAATGGCATTATCATTTAAAATAATAAGTATGTTTGCTTTAGAAACACCAGCATGATTTAAAGCCTCAAATGCCATTCCACTCGCTATAGAAGCATCTCCAATTACTGCAATATGATGTTTGTTAAGGTTTCCATTTAGGCGAGACGCAATGGCCATACCCAAAACTGCAGAAATAGAGGTAGAAGAGTGGCCAACACCAAAAGCGTCAAATTCACTTTCAGTTCTCAGAGGAAAACCAGCAATTCCTCCAAATTGTCTATTGGTATGAAAAACCTCTTTTCTACCCGTTAAAATTTTGTGGCCATAGGCTTGGTGTCCCACATCCCAAACCAATAAATCATTAGGAGTGTCAAACAAATAATGCAATGCAATGGTAAGTTCTACAACGCCTAAACTTGCACCCAAATGTCCTTCCTTTGTGGCAACAATGTCAATGATAAACTCTCTCAATTCTTTGGCGAGTTGAGGTAGTTGTTCTGAATTTAATTTTCTTAAATCAGTAGGATTAGAGATGTTGTTTAACAAATTTTTTGACATTCTACAAAAATACAATAATCCTTTTTTGTAATATTGATTTTTATAATTCTTTACGAATGATACAGCCCTTTGACGACGAATATTTTATGAGAAAAGCTTTACAAGAGGCACAAACGGCCTTTGATAAAGGAGAAGTTCCTGTTGGAGCCATTATTGTTTTAAACAACCAAATTATTGCAAGAGCATATAATTTAACAGAAACTTTAAACGATGTAACTGCGCATGCAGAAATGCAAGCATTTACAGCTGCTGCAGATTTTTTAGGAGGTAAGTATTTAAAAGATTGTGTGCTATATGTAACTTTAGAACCTTGTCAAATGTGTGCAGGTGCAAGTTATTGGGCACAAATCGGCAAAATAGTATTTGGGGCTTCAGAACCCGAAAGAGGTTTTAAAAACTTAAAAACCACCTTACATCCAAAGACAAAAGTAATACCCAATATTTTAGAACATGAATGTTCGCAACTTTTAAAACGTTTTTTTATCGAAAAAAGGAATTTGAATTAAACTTTTTTAATCACATTAGTTACAATACCCCAAATCACAAAATCGTTATCTTCTGTAATATTAATAATAGGATAATTAGGATTTTCTGGTTGTAACCATACTTCATTTTTTTCTACACGCAAACGCTTAACTGTAAATTCACCATCTAAAAAACAAACAGCAATTTTATTGTTGGCAGGTTCTAAACTTCTATCAATTACCAATAAATCGTTGTCATCTAAACCAGCATCAATCATAGATTGTCCTTTTACTTTAGCAAAAAAAGTAGCGTCTTTATTTTGAATTAATTCATCATCTAAAGAAATTCTTGTTTCTCTAAAATCATCTGCAGGCGATGGAAATCCAGCTGAAATTCCTGTATCAATAAAAACAGCACCATTTCCTGATGAAGCCTTTGGAGTGAAAAAAGTAAGGTTTTGTGAAGCAATCATAGTTTGCAAATTACAATTTTTCTCTGAATTTATTTGCATATTCTGCGATCACATTTTTATCAAAATAAGGCTCTTCATCAATTCTACCAATAATATCTACATTGGTCATTTTTTTAATAATATTTTCTGTAGTAGGATGCTCATCACCAGAAAAAACAATAGCAACTTCAAATCCTTTTTCTTGTAATAACTTTACCGTTAATAAAGTATGATTGATGCTGCCTAAATAATGACGAGAAACCACAATCACCTTATAATCAGGTTTTATCAAATCTAAAATAGTATCCTTATTATTTAAAGGAACTAGCAAACCTCCAGCGCCTTCAATAACCAAATGATTGTCTGTTTTTGGTGCTGTGATAGCGTTTAAATCGATATTGATTCCATCAATTTCAGCAGCTGCATGCGGACTCATAGGAGTGTTTAAAGCAAATGCATTTTTATGAAAAACAGACTTTGTATTTGAGACAAATCGTTCAACTTTATGTGTATCAGAATTATCTAAATCTCCTGCCTGAATAGGTTTCCAGTAATCTGCTTCTAGAGCCTCAGTTACAATTGCTGATGCTACTGTTTTGCCAACTTCTGTGGATATTCCTGTAATAAAATATGTTTTCATTTTAAAATTCTATTTTACAATTTTCACATCGATATTTGTACTTAGTATAAAAAGGAAGCGTAAAAAATACAAGACCTAAAAGGTAAATAATTAGGGATTTAAAATCCTTAATTGTAGAGAGGAAACCTGCTTTTTCATTTCCACATTTTGGACATTTAATAGGGTTCCCTTCATCATCTAAAGAATATTTACTAATGGTTTTTAAAACTTCTCTAGCTTTTTTTTCTTGCGCTTTCGATACCTTTAATTTAACACCACCAATTGCATGACTCATTAAAGGGTCTGTGTCTATAGTGATGTCATCAGCCATATAAACTTTGATTTTTTCTGATTCTAATTTACCTCTAATTATATGAGCTTCAGAAGAGTATTTAAAAGTTGCTATAGTTACAAAAGTATCTTTCATGTTACACAAAAATACGCATCAACTCTAATACGTCACTAATTTCTATTGTAGAATTATAACTATGCAAACAAAAACGCAAACGCTCTTTACCTTCTGGAACTGTAGGCGACAAAATTGCCTTTACATCAAAACCTTTTTGATGTAACTTTTCTGAGATTGATTTTACATTTTTATTTCCTGAAACAATACAACAATGAACTGCAGAACAACTTGGGATAAAACTTAAATTCAATCTTTTTACTTCTTTTAAAAAGTGATGAATGTTTTGCTGAAGTTTCTGCTTTTGAGATTTCTCGTTTTCACTCGTAATGACAAGTTGCTGATAAGAAGTTAATATTGTAGCCAAAGAATGCGGAGAAAGCCCAGTTGTATAAATAAAACTTCGTGCAAAATTGACTAAATACTGTTGTAGTTGTTTACTTCCTAAAATAGCTGCACCATGACAACCCATAGCTTTTCCGAAAGTGATGATTCTTGCAAAAATTTCATTTTGTAAATTCAATTTCTGAATCAAACCTTCTCTGAAAACACCAACAGCATGCGCTTCATCAACAATAAAAAAGGCATTGTGTTTTTTAATTATGTGTGACATTTTTTCTAAATCAGGAGAATCACCATCCATAGAAAAAACAGACTCTGTAGCAACGTATATTGTTTGATGTGATTCTGAATCAAGTTCAGAATGACGCTCTCTGTCATTTTGAGCTTGTCGAAAAACCTCATTTTTATCAATAAAATGAAGCAATTTCTTTTCTAAATCCTCTACATCATTATGCAAAAACTTAAATGCTTTGGCATTGCTTAATTTTATACCATCACGAATGGAAGCATGAATAAACTCATCATACAAAATAATATCTCCACGTTGTGGAATTGAAGAAAAAAAACCAATATTGGCATCATAACCAGAATTGAAAATTGTAGTAGATTCAGACTGATGAAACTCGCTTAAAAATGTTTCAACATCATCATATAGTAGATGATTTCCAGACAATAACCTACTGCCTGTAGCACCATTTTGTTTGATGTCTTTATCAACCAAAAATTGATGTGTTTGCTTAAAAATAGCTTCAGATTTTGCAAAACCTAAATAATCATTAGAAGAAAAATCGACCAAACTAGAAGGTGTTTTTAATTTTCGTAAAGAATTGGTTTCCTCACGAGATTTTAGTTGTATTGTTAATTTCTTTGGTAGATTCATCATCACAAAAATAACAAATTTCTATACCTTTACTCTTATGTTTGCATTAGTAGATTGTAATAATTTTTATGCGTCTTGTGAGCGGGTTTTTAACCCTAATTTACAAAACAAACCTGTTGCTATTTTAAGTAATAATGATGGTTGTGTGATTTCTATGAGCGATGAAGCTAAGAAAATAGGACTGCCTTTTGGTGCGCCCATTTTTAAATGGGAACAGTTTTGTAAAGACCACAACATTACAGTTTTATCATCTAATTATCCGTTGTATGGAGATATGAGCGCAAGAGTAATGAGTATTTTGTCTGATTTTTCTCCAGATATTGAGGTGTATTCTATTGATGAATCATTTTTAGAATTCAAAGGTTTTGAGAATTATGATTTTGAAGCATATGCTACTAAAATTAGAAACAGAATTTTAAAATGGACAGGAATACCAACCTGTGTAGGAATTGCGCCCACAAAAGGGTTGAGTAAAGTTGCCAATAAAATTGCACGTTCTAATTTGAAACAGTCTAAAGGAATTTGTGTTATAGATTCTGATGAAAAAAGAATTAAAGCGCTAAAATGGACTCAGATTGAAAAAGTTTGGGGAATTGGCAAAGGTTTGCAAAAAAGGTTACAAGCAAAAGGATGTGTAACTGCTTATGATTTTACGCAGCTTTCAAGTGATTGGGTACGCAAGGAATTGTCCATAGTAGGGTGGCGTTTGCAAAAGGATTTACAAGGTATTTCTAAAATTCCTTTAGAAGAGATTGTGCCATCTAAAAAGATGATTGCAACTACTCGAAGTTTCGAAAATACGTACTCAGATATTGATAATATTAAAGAGCGTATTTCAACTTTTGCAACAAGTTGTGCCAAAAAGCTAAGAGAGCAACGCTCTAGTTGTCATACTATTTATGTGTTTTTACGCAGTAATAAATTTGACAAAAGTCAACAATATCAAAAAGAAAATACAACTGTTATATTGTCTTACCCAACAGACTCTACTTTAACTATCGCTAAAGCTGCGGTTACTGCCGTAGAAAGTATTTTTAAAAAAGGTATACAATATAAAAAAGCAGGGGTAATTATTTCTGGTTTAGTACCCAACGATAATTATCAGCTCAATTTATTTACACACGAAAACCCAAAACACAAACTGTTAATGGCAGCTATAGATGGTTTGAATAAAAAATATAAAGCAGATAAGATAAAATTAGGAAACCAAGATTTAAGACGTACTTGGAAAATGCGTCAAGAACGATTATCACCAAAATACACCACCAATATTAATGAAGTTTTGGAGATAAAATAAAATTGAAATACGTCACCCTGAACTTGTTTCAGGGTCACATCATTAAATGAAAAAGAGCTTTGTTTACATATTGACTAATACCTATAGAACGATTTTTTATATTGGAGTTACTACGAACTTGTCTAAAAAATTATATAAGCATTAGGATGAAACAGTGTTAGTATTTATCAAAAAATATAACCTAAAAGGTTTGATTTATTTTGAAGAGTTTACAGATATAAACAAAGTTATTGCGAGAGAAACGTAATTAAATAATTGGCATAAAGAATGGAATTTGAATTCAATTCAAAAAGTAATTCAAACTTTAAAAATAAAAGATTACCGATAATAGATATGCGTTATTCTGAACTTGTTTCAGAATCACACAAGAATAAATAATAAGATTCCGAAAATACTGAACTGAATTCAGTACAAGCAAGTTCGGAATGACGAAAGAGGATAAGTATGACACTACAAGAGAGAGATAAAAAACACCTTTGGCATCCGTTAAAACAACATCAACTAAACCCTGATAGTTTGGCAATTGTAAAAGCCAAAGGGTGCATACTAACAGACGAAAATGGTAACGAATATATAGATGCAGTTTCATCTTGGTACACCTGTATGTTTGGGCATTGTAATGACTATATTACTGGTAGTGTTTACCAGCAAATGCAAACGCTAGATCAAATAATGTTTAGCGATTTTACGCACGAACCTGCCATAGAATTATCAGAAAAATTAATCAATATTTTACCCAAAAATCAAAATCGATTTTTTTTTAATGATAATGGTTCAACAGCAGTAGAAGCAGCCATAAAAATGGCATTGCAATACTACTTTAATTTAGATGAGAAACGCACCACATTTATTGCTTTCGAAAACGGTTTTCATGGAGATACATTTGGTGCCATGTCAGTTTCAGGATTGTCTGTGTATAACGGACCTTTTGAAGATTTTCTCATGGATATTAAAAGAATTCCTGTACCTGATGGAAAAAATACAGCAAAGATTTTACAGCAAATACAGCAAATAACTTCAGAAAACAAAGTAGCAGGTTTTGTGTACGAACCCATTATTCAAGGAGCAGCAGGTATGAAAATTCACGATGCAAAGGGTTTAAACGAAATTTTAAAATGCTGTAAAGCCCATGATATTCTTACCATTGCAGATGAGGTTATGACAGGTTTTGGTAAAACAGGACGTAATTTTGCATCCGATTTTATCGAAACAAAACCTGATATTATTTGCTTAAGCAAAGCCTTAACCGCAGGTTTGGTACCTATGGCAATAACCTCTTGTACAGAAAAAATTTACACTGCTTTTTTAAGTAATCAAATTGCAAAAGGCTTTTTTCACTGCCATACCTATTCTGCAAACCCAATAGCCTGTGCTGCTGCAAATGCTGCTATAGACTTACTACAAACAGATGAAATTCAGCAAAATATTGCAGCAATTTCTAAGTCACACCAAGTATTTCAACAGCAAATAAGTAAGCATCCAAAAGTTAAAACGGCACGTTCTCAAGGTGTAATTTTTGCCTTAGATTTAGATACAAAAATGGAACGTTACGGAAGTTTGCGAGACAAATTACTCGCTTTTTTTATGAACAAAGGCGTTTTTTTACGTCCTTTAGGCAATACCATTTACATTCAAGTTCCGTATATCATTACCAAAAAAGAATTGCAAAAAGTGTACAATACAATTGAAGCATCTTTAGAAATTATTTAGGGCGTTCAGTGGTTTGCATAAATGCAACAAACCACTGCAGGCTTTCGGCAGTCGCTATTTTTTTCGCAAACTCAAAAAATGAGCTCCAACAATGCCTCAATCCTTAACGCTAAAGTTTATCTTTGTATCCAGAAATTGTAACGTCACCCTGAACTTGTTTCAGGGTCACACAACAACATGAAAAAAAGTTTTGTTTACATATTAACAAATACCTATAGAACTACTTTTTATATTGGAGTAACAGTAAATTTATCAAAAAGACTATATGAACATTATGATGAAACTGCATCCTTATTTACTAAAAAGTATAATCTTAAAGACTTAATTTATTTAGAAGAGTTTTCAGATATCAATCAAGCAATTGCAAGAGAAAAACAATTAAAGAACTGGCATAAAGAGTGGAAACTAAATTTAGTTAAAAGAGTAAATCCAAATTTAAAAACATCAGATTATCAATAATGATGTGAAACTGAAACAAGTTCAGTATGACGCAAGTTTAATATGAATCAACCCATATCCATAACATCCTTAGCCTCCATTTCTGCGTTGGGAAACAACCCACAAGAAGTCTGGAAAAATTATTTGTCTGATAATCATTTTTTGATTGAAAAGATTCTTCATCAAACTAAGAATGACAATTCAAAGAATACTAATGAAAGTGTTTTTGTTGGGCAATTATCTCTAGAAAATCAAAAAAAAATAAATGACCTAAGAAATTCCGATTCAAAATATAAGAATTTAGATGATACGGTTTTATTTGCTATCTATGTTTCAAGAATAGCTATAAAAAATGCAAATTGGAAATCTAATGAAAATTTTGGAGTTAATTTTGGTTCTTCAAGAGGAGCCACCAAATTGTTTGAAAAATACCATCAAGAGTTTTTAGAAACTCAACAATCATCTACCTTAAGTTCGCCAACCACAACTTTAGGAAACATTTCTTCTTGGGTAGCGCATGATTTGCAAACTTCTGGTCCAGAAATATCGCATTCTATTACATGCTCTACAGCATTACATTCTTTATTAAATGGTATTGCTTGGATCAATTCTGGGATGTCAGATAAGTTTATAGTAGGCGGTAGTGAAGCCCCTTTAACCCATTTTACCATTGCGCAAATGCAAGCTTTAAAAGTCTATGCAAAGCACAATTCTAACCTTAATTCAAAAAATTATCCCTGTAGGGCATTAGACCTAAACAAAACAAAAAACACCATGGTTTTAGGCGAAGGTGCAGCTGTAATCTGTTTAGAAAAAGGAGAAGTAGAACATGCAATAGCTATGATTTCTGGAGTAGGATATGCTACAGAAATTTTACAACACAATACATCTGTTACAGCAAATGCAGACTGTTTTCAGAAATCAATGAAAATGGCTTTAGGAACTATTTCTCCAGATGAAATTGATGCCATTGTTATGCATGCACCTGGTACAATTAGAGGAGATCAATCAGAAATAAATGCAATTTCTAAAGTATTTTGTAGCAAAATTCCCTTTCTGACTACTAATAAATGGAAACTCGGACATACTTTTGGGGCATCAGGTTTGCTAAGTATAGAATTGGCTATCTTAATGTTACAACATCAAAAAGTAGTAGCAGTTCCTTTTATCAGTCATCAGTCAAAACCCAAATCATTAAAAAAAATATTGGTAAATGCTGTTGGTTTTGGCGGAAATGCTGTTTCTGTTTTATTGACTAAAAAGTTGTAAATTACAATTCATAATTCCTATTTTTGAATTATCAAATTAGTAAACATCTATGAGCGAAGTAAGACATAATTGGACGAAAGAAGAAGTACTAGAAATCTATAACAAACCTTTAATGGATTTGTTGTATGAGGCTGCTACAATTCATAGAAAACAGCATGACCCCAATGTTGTACAAGTCTCTACTTTGTTATCTATTAAAACAGGTGGATGTTCTGAAGACTGCGGTTATTGTCCGCAAGCGGCAAGATATCATACCAACGTAGAGGGTAATGATTTAATGACTGTAAACCAAGTAAAAGCACAAGCTTTACGAGCTAAAGAAAGCGGAAGCTCTCGTGTTTGTATGGGTGCAGCTTGGAGAAATGTAAAAGATGGTGAAGAGTTTGACCAAGTACTAGAAATGGTAAGAACCATTAACAAGCTAGATATGGAAGTTTGTTGCACTCTTGGTATGGTTACAGAAAATCAAGCACAACGTTTGGCAGAAGCTGGTTTGTATGCTTACAATCATAATTTAGATTCGTCAGAAGAATATTACAAAGAGGTAATTTCTACAAGAGGTTATCAAGATAGATTAGACACTATAGATAATGTACGCAAAACAAATGTAACGGTTTGTTCTGGTGGTATTATTGGTATGGGAGAATCTGCGGAAGATAGAGCAGGAATGTTGGTAGCGTTATCTACTTTAAATCCGCAACCAGAATCTACACCAATAAATGCTTTGGTTGCTGTAGAAGGTACACCTTTAGAAGATGAAAAACCGGTAGAAATTTGGGATATGATTCGTATGGTAGCAACAACAAGAATTGTTTTGCCAGAAACACAAGTACGATTATCTGCAGGAAGAACTCAAATGAGTAGAGAAGGACAAGCCATGTGTTTCTTTGCAGGAGCAAATTCTATTTTTGCAGGAGATAAGCTGTTAACAACACCCAATCCTGATGTAAATGAGGATATGAAAATGTTT
This sequence comes from Polaribacter sp. WD7, assembly GCF_003335085.1. Taxonomy (GTDB): domain Bacteria; phylum Bacteroidota; class Bacteroidia; order Flavobacteriales; family Flavobacteriaceae; genus Polaribacter. The sequence continues at coordinate 93,112 of NZ_QPEJ01000012.1, forward strand.
AAGTTGTTAGGACTAAATCCGCAGAAACCTTTTACAAAAAAGGTTCAGCCTCAAACCGTAGAAGCAAAAGACTCTAAATTAGAAGCTTTAGGAGAAAAACCAAAATGGACGCGTCCAGATCATAAAATTGAAAGAAACGAAGCTGCCAAACAAAAAGGAAAGGCTTTAAAAGTATAAATAGTATTTATAAAATAAGCATGCCAAACCATCATTTTTTAAAGTGATGGTTTTCTTTTTAAAGACTTATTTATGTAACAATTTTTTAACTTTGTATTAAATTTTATAAGACATGGGCTTACACCTAACTCAAATAGATAGAGTAGAAACAATTTCAAAAAAAGACTTTATCAACAAGTATTTTAAACCACAAAAACCAGTGGTGATTGAACGTTTTATAGAAGATTGGCCAGCATATAAAAAATGGAGTTTGTCTTATATGAAAGAAGTTGCAGGTGATAAAATAGTACCTTTGTATGATGACAGACCTGTAAATTACAAAGACGGTTTTAATGAGCCACATGCCAAAATGAAAATGTCTGAGTACGTAGATTTGTTAAAAAAAGAGCCTACAAAGTTTCGTATTTTTCTATGGAACATTCTAAAAGAAGTGCCCATTTTACAAAGAGACTTTTCTTATCCAGATTTTGGCTTACGTTTAATGAAAGGGTTACCAATGCTTTTCTTTGGAGGCAGAGATTCATACACTTTTATGCATTATGATATAGATTTGGCTAATATTTTTCATTTTCATTTTGAAGGAAAAAAGAAATGTATTTTGTTTGATCAAAACCAGAATAAGCACTTATACAAAATACCCTATTCTTTAATTACAAGAGAAGATATTGATTTTAACGAACCCGATTTAAAAAAATGGCCTGCTCTACAATATGCAAAGGGTTATGTTACAGAATTAGAACACGGTAACGTATTGTATATGCCAGAAGGATATTGGCATTACATGCGATACATTACACCAGGGTTTTCTATGAGTTTAAGAGCCATAGCTCGTAAACCCAAAAATTTATCAAAAGCTATTTATAATGTTTTTATTATGCGTTCTTTAGATACTGTTATGAGAAGAATGAGAGGTCAAAAATGGATTGACTGGAAAAACGAACAGGCCATTACAAAGACCAATTGTAAATTAAATGAATAATAGGTATTGTTACGGGGTTTTATTTGTTTGATTATGACTAACTTGCGACTGTCTAAACAAATATATTTTATAATGAAAGCATGCCCTCGATGCAAATCTGTGTCTAGGCACAGAATGAAAAGAAAAGCGTTTGTTAAGCTAATACCAGGTGCAAAATCATATTCTTGTGATAAGTGTAATACAGAATACACTTGGTTCTCGTTTATCAATCGTACTATGAAAATTTGAGCAAGAAAACCTCGCATTTGCGAGGTTTTCTTGTTTACATGTTATTTTATCTTTTAAGAATGTTTGTAAATTCAAAAAAAATATTAAGTTGAATTATTTTAGTTTTAGTATTTCGATTTTTAGTAGATTGCTGAATCTAATCTAACTAAAGTATTTTTTAAATGAAGGCATGTCCCAAATGTAAATCAGAATCTAAACATAGAATGAAACGAAAGCCATTGGTAAGAATAATACCAGGTACAAAGGCTTACACATGCGATAAGTGTAATTCAAATTATACCTGGTTTCCTTTTTTGAATATTTCTTTAAGCATTTAGCGGTTTACCATCCCAAGCAGCTTTTGCAGCTTCTTTTACAGCTTCAGAATAGGTAGGATGCCCATGACAAATTCTAGCCAAGTCTTCTGCAGAAGCTCTATACTCCATAGCAACAGCAGCTTCCATAATTAAGTCAGCAACTCTAGCACCAACCATATGTACGCCTAAAACTTCATCCGTAGTTTTATCAGCTAAAACTTTAACAAATCCGTCAATATCTCCACTTGCTCGAGATCTACCCAAGGCACGCATAGAAAATTTACCAGCTTTATAAGCAATACCAGCATCTTTTAATTCATCCTCTGTTTTACCAACCGCGGCAACTTCTGGCCAAGTGTAAACTATACCTGGAATCAAATTATAATCTATATGTGGTTTTTCTCCAGCTAAATACTCTGCAACAACAACACCTTCTTCTTCAGCTTTATGCGCTAACATTGCACCTTTAACCACATCACCAATTGCATAAATATTAGAAACATTGGTTTGTAAATGATTATTTACAGCTACTTGTCCGCGTTCGTTAACTTCAACACCAACTTTTTCTAAGCCTAATCCGTCTGTATAAGCCCTTCTTCCTACAGCAACTAAACAGTAATCACCTTTAAACTCAACTTCAACTCCCTTTTTATTGGTAGCTTTAACAGTTACCTCGTCGCCATTTCTTTCTACAGCAGTAACACCATGACTTACGTTAAATTTAACGCCTTGTTTTTTTAATACCTTTTGTAATTCTTTAGAAACATCAGCATCCATAGTAGGTGTTATCTTTGGTGCATACTCTAAAACAGAAACATCAGCACCTAGTCGTTTATATACAGACCCAAGCTCTAACCCAATTACACCACCACCAATAACAATTAAATGTTTGGGTACTTCTTTTAATTTTAAAGCTTCTGTAGAGGTAATAATTCGCTCTTTATCAATATCAATAAAAGGTAAAGTAGAGGGTTTTGAACCTGTAGCAATTATGATGTTTGTTCCTTCAATCACCTCAGAAGAACCGTCATTTTTGGTAACTTTTACATGTGTTGCATCTTCAAAAGATCCTAAACCTTCATAAACATCAATGTTATTTTTATCCATCAAATATTTGATACCACCAGTAGTTGTTTCTACTACTTTGGCTTTTCTTTCTACCATTTTACCAAAATCAAAAGATGGTTTTTCTACAGAAATACCATGCTCTTCAAAATGATGTACAGCGTCATAATAATGATGAGATGAATCTAATAAAGCCTTTGATGGTATACAACCAACATTCAAACAAGTTCCTCCTAATGTTGCATATTTTTCTATAATGGCAACTTTTTTACCCAATTGAGATGCTCTAACTGCAGCAATATAACCTCCAGGACCAGAACCAATAACAATGATATCGTATTTCATCAGTGATTTTATTTTAAGAAACCTGTAGCAGATTTCGTGAAATTTAACTTTACAACACAAAAATACACATATTTTTATAGATTCATCTGAGAATTTAGTAGTTTTACTAGCTAGGAATAATATAAAACACATTCAATGAAAATAGTTAAAAAAATAGGCTACATTTTAATCATAGCTCTTGTTGTAGCGCAGTTTTTTAGACCAGAAAAGAATGACGGAAATATGAATATTGATGCTTTTATTTCAGAAACTAATCCGCCAGCAGCTGTTCATAAAATTTTAAAAGAAACTTGTTTTGATTGCCATTCTAACAAGACAACTTATCCATGGTATAATGCAGTTACCCCAGTAAATTATTGGCTAGCAGAACATATTGAAGATGGAAAAAAACATTTGAATTTTTCTAACTGGAGTTCTTATTCTTTAAAGAAAAAAGAACACAAGATGGACGAGTTGCATGAAGAGGTAGAAGAAAAAGAAATGCCTTTAAGTTCTTATACTTATACGCATAGCGATGCCAACTTAACTCCAGAAGAAATTGAAGCTGTTGTGGTTTGGGGAAAAAAAGTACAAGCAGATTACAAACAACAATTACAAATAAAATAATTGGTAAAACAATCGGTTTTAGTAATTGGTTATGTTTGGGTTGCACCAAAATCTTCTGCTGCTGGAGGAAGAATGTTACAATTAATAGAGCAGTTTCTACAAAAAAAATGGAAAGTAACTTTTGCTTCTCCTTCTCAAAAAAATCTACATGATTATGATTTAACGACCATAGGTGTTGATGAAGTTTCTATAGCACTTAACAATACTTCTTTTGATGAATTTTTAAAACAATTGCAACCCACTATTGTTGTTTTTGATCGGTTTATGATGGAAGAACAATTTGGTTGGAGGGTTGCTGAAAATTGTCCTGAAGCATTGCGAATTTTAGATACTGAAGATTTACATTTTTTACGAAAAGTAAGACATCAACAGTATAAAAAAGGAGAAGTATTTACCAATGAGGTTTTATTAAATTCTGATGATACTAAACGAGAAATTGCTTCCATTTTACGTTGCGATTTGTCTTTAATCATTTCTGATTTTGAGATGAACTTATTGCAATCTACCTTCAAAATTGATAAAAGTTTGCTGTTGTATTTGCCTTTTTTATTAGATAAAATTGATAAAAAACAAACTACGGAGTGGAAATCTTTTGACAAAAGAAACGATTTTGTATTTATTGGTAATTTTTTTCATAAGCCTAACGTTGACGCTGTATTGACCCTAAAAAAATACATTTGGAAAACTATAAAGGATACATTACCAAATGCTAAAATGTATGTTTACGGAGATTATGCAAATCAGCAAATAAAAGATTTACACAACACCAAAGAAGGATTTATAATAAAAGGATTTGCAGAAAATGCAGAGGAAGTTATAGAAAATGCAAAAGTACTTTTAGCGCCTTTAAACTTTGGCGCGGGCATTAAAGGAAAACTAACAGAAGCAATGGTTTGTGGTACACCTTCTGTAACTACTACAATTGGGGCAGAAGGAATGCATAAAAATTTGCCTTGGAGTGGTTATGTAGCTTCTAATTATAATGAGTTTTCTAAAAAGGCGATTACTTTATACACTGATGAAAAAAGTTGGAAAATAGCTCAGGAAAATGGAATTGAAATCATCAATAATATTTATGACAAAGTGAAAATTGGTGAACTTTTTATCAATAAAATTGAAGAACTTCAGCAAGACCTAGAAATTCACAGAACTCAGAATTTTTTAGGAAGTTTATTGCAACACCAAACGCTACAAGTTACAAAGTATATGAGTAAATGGATAGAAGAGAAAAATAAATAGCAAATTAGATTTTAGTAAGGTTTATTTTATTTCAATATTATACTTAACCAAGTAAACAAGAGTTATTTCAAAATGATTTCTAGCACTTATTTAAATTTTTATAAGGAAATATAAAAGCGTTTTACTTGGTACCGTTTTAACATAATATTTTATGAGTCAGCGGTTTTAGTTCTTTTTTGATACACATTAGGGTTGTGTTTCTCCATATAAAATTCAGGATTTGGTACTTCTGTAAATCCAAATTTTTTGTAAAGCCATTCTGCTGTATTGGTTAATAAAATCCAACGTCTTAATCCTTGAAGGTTAGGGTGCTCCATTATTTCATTTATCAACCACTTACTCAATCCTTTCCCTCTATACTCTTTTAGAATGTATACATCTCCTAAATATGCTATGGTTGAAAAATCAGAAATTATTCTGGCAAAACCAATTTGTTTATCTTTATAATAAACTCCAAAATTTAAAGAGTTTTCAATTGATGTTTTTAATGTGTTAATTGGAATCCCGTTTGCCCAATCAGTTTCGTTTGCAAGAAATTTGTGTATACTTAAAATATCTAATTTATCCTTGTCAGTTGAAATGGTATATCTATTTCTATGTATTTCTCTTATTTTCATTTTTCAATTACTATTAATCTATAGTAAACCAGCTCTTTTTAACAAAGCATCTGGTTTAGGCTCTTTTCCTCTAAAATGTTTATATAATTCCATCGGTTTTACAGTGCCGCCTTTAGATAAAACAGTTTCTTTAAATTTAGTAGCTACTTCTTTGTCAAAAATTCCTTTTTCTAGAAAATATTCAAAAGCATCTGCATCTAAAACTTCTGCCCATTTGTAAGAGTAATACCCTGCAGAATAACCTCCTTGAAAAATATGGGAAAAAGAAGTACTCATACAATTTTCTGCCACATCTGGGTACAAATTAGTTTCTGAAAAAGCCTCAATTTCAAACTCTTTTATAGATGTTATTTCTGAAGGATTTTCACTATGCCATTTCATATCTAACAAACCAAAACTTAATTGGCGTAGCGTTTGCATACCTTCATGAAAACTAGCAGATTCTTTGATTTTTTCTACATATTTCATAGGAATAACTTCACCTGTCTCATAATGTTTTGCAAATAATTCTAGCGCTTCTTTTTCATAACACCAATTTTCTAAAACCTGACTTGGTAGTTCTACAAAATCCCAAGAAACAGACGTTCCAGACAAACTATTATAAGTTGTGTTGGCTAACATTCCGTGCAATGCGTGCCCAAACTCATGAAATAAGGTAGTAACTTCATTAAAAGTTAATAAAGAAGGTTTTGTAGGAGTGGGTTTTGTAAAATTACAAACAATAGATATATGAGGACGTTCGTTAACCTCGTTTTTTATCTGTTGCGGTTTATAGGATGTCATCCAAGCACCATTACGTTTACCCGATCTCGGGTGAAAATCTGCATACAAATAAGATACAAATTTACCATTGGAATCGGTAACATTATAGGTTTTTACATCTTCATGATATTTGTCTATGGTAAAAATTTCTTCGAAATTTAAATCAAACAAACGATTTGAAATTTCAAAAACTCCGTAAATTACATTTTCTAGTTTAAAATAAGGTTTTAACAATTCTTGATCTAAATCAAAAATTTCTTTTTTTAATTTTTCTGAATAGTAGGCACCATCCCATTTTTGAAGTAAGTCTATACCATCTAGTTTTTTTGCAAAGTTTTCTAAGTTTTTAAATTCTCTTAAAGCTGCAGGTTTTGCTTTTTTTAGAAGATTGTTTGAAAATTCGATTACTTTTTCTGGAGTTTCTGCCATTCGTTCTTCCAAAACAAAATGAGCATGAGTTTTATAACCTAATAAATTTGCTCTTTTATGGCGCAGTTTTACAATATCTAAAACAATTTGTTCGTTATTGTTTTTATTATCTTGAAAACCTTTTGCACCAAAGGCAACAGACATTTTTTTACGTAATTCTCTATGATCTGCATATGTCATAAAAGGTACATAACTTGGGTAGTCCAATGTAAAAATCCAACCGTCTTTTCCTTTTTCTTTTGCAAGCTGATGAGCAGTTTCTTTTGCAGATTCTGGTATGCCTGAAACCTCATTCTCATTAGTAATATGAAGTTCAAAAGCATTAGTTTCTGCTAGTACGTTTTCTCCAAACTGTAAAGATAATTTAGAAAGTTTGGTATCTATGTCTCTTAAAATGCCCTTATCTTCATTGTTTAGATTTGCTCCATTTCTAGAAAAACTCTTGTATTGCTTATCCAAAAGCATTTTTTGTTCAGGAGTTAATTCTAGTTTTTCTTTAGCATCAAAAACAAATTTTACTCTTTCAAACAAGGTTTCATTAAGAGTGATATCGTTTCTAAATTCACTTAACCAAGGAGAAATTTCTTGCGCTATTTTTTGAATATCTTCATTGGTTTCAGCAGAATTAAGGTTAAAAAAAATAGAGGTAATTCTATTTAATTTTTCGCCAGTAAAATCTAAAGCTTCAGTAGTATTTTTAAAAGAAGGAGTTTCAGGGCTTTTTACAATAGCATCAATCTCACCCTTTGCAATTTCAATTGCTTTTTTTATAGCTGGTTTGTAATGGTTATTAGAAATTTTTAAAAAAGGAGCGGTATTAAAATTGTCTAACAGTGGATTCATATTTTTTTATTTAAGAGTTAGCAAAGATAATTATTAAAAGAACAGATGAAAACCCCAACTAGCGTAAATATCTACTTAACGATAAAATCTTTTCATTTAACTAAAAAATATTATGCACGCATAGTAAAAAGTTAATTTTGGTGTATAGAATACTGACTTTAAAAGAAAAAGTTTCATTAAACGACAAGAGAGAACAATTCATAGAGTTTGTATGGCAAGTAAACGATTTTAAGGATATAAAGAGTGACTTTAAAGGAAAATCTTAGTCATATATAATAGAAAAGAGATTAGAATTATGAAAAAAATTAAAAATTACATCCCGCTTTTAGTAATATTTATTACAAATATAATTGTTGCTCAAATACCTTGTAGTAGTGGTTACAATTTAAATGGATCAAGTGATTTTATAACCATACCTAATACAGATGCTATAAACTTACAAAATACAAGAAATAGAACTATAGAATTTTGGTTTAGACCAGATGATATAACATCTAGACAGGTTATTTATGAAGAAGGTGCTCAAGTAAATACTCTGTTCTTTTTTATAGAAGCAGGTCGAATTTATGCTGGAGGGTATAGAAATAACGCGGGTAATAATGCAGATAGACGAATGTTTAGATCTGCAGCAGGTGATATAGCAGTGGGGCAATGGACTCATGTAGCATTAACTTTAGAAGATACTACTTCACCTGACTTAACATTTAAATTTTATTTGAATGGAGAATTAAAAGATACTCAAGCAGGGTTACAAATTAATACACACTCTGGAAACAATAGTATTGGTAGAAACGGTGGAGGTCTAAGATTTCCTACAAGCATAACTACTAATTGGAATGCAAGTGCTGTTGCTGGCTCTTCTACAGAAACTTATAACTCTACTTTTACAGACCGTATAAATAGTGCTTATAGTTTTGAAGGAAATATAGCTATTTTTAGAATTTGGAATGTTGCTAGAACAGAAACTCAGATAAATGATAATAAATCTACAATTTTAGCATCAGGTACAAGCTTGGTAGCGTATCAAGAAGGAGATCAGATAAATTATGAAGCTAACAATAGTTCTACAATAGGAGCTACTGCAAATGCTAATGGAAGCGGTACGACTTACTCTTGGTTAGGTAATACATCTACAACTTATTTTGATGATGCAAACTGGGATGGTTCTGCACCAGATCCAATAAGAACTCAAGAAGTTATCATTAATACTGGTACAAATCATCCAATAATAACGTCAGAAATAAATATTGGTAGGTTAACGCTTAATACAGGTGCAGAAATTACCGTTCAAAACGGAGCAACTTTAAATGTTTATTATTCTTTAACTAATAACGGTAAGATAATTGTGGAAGATGGAGGATCTTTAATATACCATGCTTGTGGAACACCTATAATTGGGTCAGGTACATTTGATATACAAAGAGCTACACCTAGTTATACAGAGCAATATTTTTATTCTTATTGGAGCTCTCCTGTAGTAGAAACAGACGCAACTCCGGGTCAAATTTTTTCTAATGCTCCTGTAATTTATTCTTTTCAAGCTAGTGCAGCAAATTCTGACTGGGCTTATAATGGAACTACAAATTTAAAACCTGGAGTAGGGTATGCAGTTAGAAGCGAAACCACAGGAGGTGAGTTGAGAACTTTTTCAGGAAAAATTATTGAAGGAGAAGTAAATGTTGATGTATTTTTTAGTTCTAACTTAGCAAGTACAGACCCAGACAATGTTTGGTCTACAGCAGGAGATAATTTAGTTGGTAATCCTTATACTTCTGCAATTGATTGGGATTTGGTTATTGCAGATTCTGACAATGCTGATATAGAAGGTACAATTTATCTTTGGAATCAAAACACTACAGAAGTAGGAGAAAACAATGTGTCAGATTATTTACAATATAATCCAACAGGAGGAAGTTCTAGTGAAGCTTCAGGAAAAATTGGAACAGCACAAGGTTTTTTTGTAAGAACTACAAAAAATAGTAGTATAACCTTTAAAACTACTCATCAAGTTGCTGCAAATAACAATCAATTCTTTAAAAGTGGTGTTAACAAAACTCCAAAAAAAGAAGGAAGATCTTGGTTTACATTTAGCAGAGGTAACCAAACTAATACTTTATTGGTTGGATTTTTAGACGGAGCAACCAATAGATATGATAGAATGTATGACTCACCTTTTAATGTCAATCAACAATCACTAGGGTTTTATTCGTTAGTTAAAGGAAATCAAAAAGTAGCTATACAAGGTTTACCTAAATTAAAAAAGGATAAAAAAGTAGTAAAATTAGGTTATACTGTTGATGTAGTTGGAGAATATTCAATAGGTATTCAAGAAGAATATATAGATGATAACTACTACATCTATTTGCGTGATACAGAGAAAAAAGTGACCACAGATTTAAGAAAAAGAAAATATACATTTACTATAGACTCTTTAGGAGAAAACACAACAAGGTTTAAATTGGTTTATACTAAAAAGAGAAGAAAAGCTTCTAATTTAAAATCAAATGTAAAAGAATCTTTATTTGTAGAAGAAATTGATTCTGAAGATTTCTCTGCTTATGTAGATTCTGCTAAAGAACTAATAGTAACATATGATTTTGATGAAGACAATATTAATACAGTTGCTTTGTATAACATCCAAGGAAAAAAAGTGGTTTCGTTTCAAGGAAATCAAATAAAAAATATATCTAATTTAACTTCAGGAGTGTATATAGTGAATGCAATTTTAATTGATGGTAGAAAAATAAATAAGAAAATAGTAATTGCCAATTAGGTAATTACTATTTTCTTATAAGTTTAAATATTAACTTTTTTAAGAATTAAGTGTTTTTTTAAACATGTATTGTAATAGATTCGTTTTTCTAACGACTTAGGTTTTATTAATCATATCTTAAAGATTCTTTTTCTTTTACCAAAGAAAATGGCATTTTAAAAACTTAACTAGTTACAAACATGAATAAAACTACTTTTTCAAAAACTTTCAATATTTTCAAAATATTAATTTTCACCGTTTGTCTCACTCAAGCTCAAACAGATTTTCCATATGATCCATTGCCTTTGTCTGACGGGGCTTTTAACAATACACTTACTATAAATACTTCTACAGAGTCTAACGCTTTTAATAATTTGCTATTAGGTAGTAATGTAGATTTTAATACTTCAATAGCAAGAATTTTGTTATCAAGAGCACCTTTATTTACTTCAGATGGCACATTAGTTAATGCTAGAGCAGCAAACCAAGGGTTTAATTCTTTAGAAGGTCAAGAATTTATTGCAGATAATGATCCTGTAGTACTTCGTTTTCCTCAAGGAGTTTTTGCAAATACGTATCATTGGGAGCCTGTATTTAATGACGAAGAAGAAGAAATTGCAGCGGCAGATTCTAGGCATATTACAGATCCTTTTGTTGTTGGAACAAGAGTAATATCTCAACACGATAGCCCTACAAGTGTTCGTATAGGTTACCCTTCTCTTAGAAAAATTTTTGACACAGCCGCTAGTAATGGTAAACCATTAGATTTACTAACTGTTTTAAGTATTATTGGAAACGATGCAGATTCTAACGGAAGAAGGTGGCAGTCTATGATAGAGGATGGACATAATGTTAGAGATATGGAGCTAGGAAACGAATTTTTCTTTAGAAGTCAAAGATCAGGAACAATAAATACTGAGGCACAATGGGTAGCAAGAGCAAGAGAAGTTGTAGCAAATATTAAAAATAGAGCAAACCAGGAAAATAGAGAAGTAAGATTTGCAATTCCAATTTCTTTTAGAGGAGGAGATCCTGCTCAAAGTACAACAACTAGAAATTTTCATCAAAGATATAATGATGCTATTACTGTAGATGAAAGCTTTTTTGATGCCATAGTTGTACACAGGTATGTAAATGCACAAAGAGAAAGTGGCAACAGACCAGAAAATTTAACAGAACAATCCTTAAGAGATTTAGTTTCTGCAAGTAGAATAATGGATCAATCATTAACCTATTCTAAAACTCAAGTATCAGAAGATAAAGATGCAATTTGGTTAACAGAATGGGGAGTTGCGGGTAGCGAAGAAGATGGTATTGGAGCAAGCTTTTTGGGTGCTGCAGATATTTATTCTCATATCATAAATAATAATGATCGTTTAGAAGTAGAAAGAATCAACTGGTTTTCTACAGTAGGGTTAAACGCTCAATATACTGTTAGTGGAAGTAGAGGAAATATACAAATAGGAACTACGGGTTACGGAGACGTGTACAGAGTTTTAAGAGATAACTTAAGAGATTCAGAATTGTTCAATAGTTCATCTTTAGAATCTCCTGAACTAAAAATTGAAAACAATACTCAAGAAGACAAACCGCTTCACGTTATTGCTGTAAGAAGACCAGATGGAAAACCTCGTTTACTTGTAACAAATAAAACAGATGTAAATGCTAGAATTTTTATTAATAGAGATGGTAATAGCGAAGATGTTGTAAACTATGCAGTAGATGGTATAAGATGGGGAAATTTAGCATCAACAACAACAATAGCATATTCAGACGCTCAAACTAGCGTAGATGCAATTATAATACCTCCATATTCATTAGTAAAAGTAGATGTTAGTTTTGGAGAAGGTGTTTCTGTACTATCTGTTGATGATTCTAGCATTGTAAATAATAGTAAATCTATTCAGGTATATCCAAACCCTGCCTCAAACAGATTCAATATTGCTCTTAATGGATTTGAAACAGCAAACATTGTTATTAGAGATGTACTGGGTAAAATAGTACTGCAAACAAAAACAGATGAAGAGAATTTACAATTAGATGTTAATGGAGTATTTGGTACAGGAGTATATTTTGTTACCGTCTTAGACGAAAATAGAAATTCTTACTTTAAAAGATTAATTGTAGAATAAGGTTATAGTTTATGAAAATATAAAACTAAGAAGGAAAATCTATGTCGATTTTTTTTCTTAGTTTTATATGTACATACAAGGTAGATTTGATAAAAACAGTATTCTTGATGCTCACTCTTGGTGCAAATATTCTATTTGCTCAAATCTCATATTTAAGAAATGTAACTACCATAAAAATAAAAGCTACTCATCAAATTAAAGGCGAAAATACTTCTGCAACTTTTTATAAATCTACTAAGAAAAAAGAAATTACAGATAAAGATAAATGCAGATCTTGGTTTAGATTAAAAAGAGGAAATACTTTTAGTTCAATTTTAATAGGATTTGTTAAAGGCGCTACAAACGAATATGATAGAATTTATGATGGACCTTTTAATATTAATGAAAAATCTTTAGGTTTTTACTCTTTAATTGAAGGAACCAAAAAAGCTACCATTCAAGGTTTACCCTTGTTAGTTGAGGATGAAAAAATTGTTTCATTAGGTTTTATAGTAGATCAAGTAGGGGACTATAGTATTAAACTTCAAGAAGAATTTATAGAAGATATCTATTACATTTATTTGGAAGACACAGAATTGGGTGTTTTTGTAGATTTAAATCAGCAAGAAGAATACCCTTTTACAATAGATACTGTGGGGGAAAACAATACTAGATTTAGAATTATTTATACTAAAGAAAAGAAAGAAATATTATCTAGAGAAGATGCTTTTTTTAACGACAATAATTTATCAGTATTTGTAAACTTAGAAAAAGAACTAATTGTAAAATATCCAAGATCTAAAGAGATAAATAAAATTACCTTGTATACCCTTTTAGGAAGAATGGTAAAAGTGTTTGAAACCAATAAAAACAAGTCTATTTCTGATTTACAAACAGGTGTTTATTTAGTTAAAATAGATATGAAAAGAGGTAATTCTATCACAAAAAAAATAGTGATTGTCAATTAAATTAACAATCACTATCGGGTTTTATTTTCTTACGCGTTCAGAAGCTTTTTCAACTTTTAATTTCAAGCCCTCTTTGTAAGTAATAATCTTATCTAAAACGCATTTGTCTGAAGCTCCGATAATTTGAGCTGCTAAAATTCCTGCATTTTTTGCACCATCTAAGGCTACTGTTGCAACAGGTACACCTCCAGGCATTTGTAAAATAGACAAAACAGAATCCCAACCATCAATAGAGTTTCTACTTTTTACAGGTACACCAATTACTGGTAAAGGACTCATAGAGGCTACCATTCCTGGTAAATGCGCTGCACCTCCAGCACCAGCAATAATTACTTTAATACCTCTGGTATGCGCATTTTTTGAATAGTCAAATAATTTTTCTGGAGTTCTATGAGCAGAAACAATATCTACTTCAATTTGAATATCCATACTTTCTAAAATATCAATTGCATCTTGCATTATTGGAAGATCAGAATCGCTTCCCATTATTATTCCTACCATATATTTTTTAGTTATCAATTGTCAACTTAAAAGCAATATATTATTGTTAATTGTTCTTACTAATTACTTTAATTGTTTCTTTTACCTGTTGTGCAATTACTCTTGCTGTATCAACATCTTTATTTACAATAGTAACATGCCCCATTTTTCTAAAAGGTCGTGTTTCTTTTTTTCCATAAATATGAGGTGTTACTCCATCTATCTGTAAGATATCATTTAAATTTTTGTAAATGACCTTACCAGAAAAACCATCAGCGCCTACTAAATTTACCATAATTCCTGCAACTTTACTTTCTGTGTTGCCTAAAGGAAGGTTTAAAATACTACGCAGATGTTGCTCAAATTGATTGGTGTAACTTGCTTCAATAGAATAATGTCCAGAGTTATGAGGTCTTGGCGCAACTTCATTTACTAAAATATCATCATTTTTAGTTTGAAACATCTCTACAGCTAATAATCCTATAAAATCTAAGTTTTTAACCACTTTAAGAGCTATAGCTCTAGCGTTTTCAGCAACTTTACTATTTATTCTTGCAGGACAAATAACATACTCTACTTGGTTGGCTTCTGGATGAAATTCCATTTCAACAACAGGATATGTTGTTGTTTCTCCATCTTTATTTCTGGCTACAATTACAGCTAATTCGTTTTTAAACGGAATTAACTGTTCAGTAATACATTCTACATTGGGTAAACCGTTTAAATCTTCTAGATTTCTAACAATTTTCACACCATTTCCATCATAACCAAAACGAGCTGCTTTCCAAACAAAAGGAAAATCGATAATACTATTTTCCAGAGCATGTTTCAACTCCTCTAAATAAGCATAATGAGCAAAAGGAGCAGTAGGAATGTGATGGTCTTTATAAAAGTTTTTCTGTCTTGCCTTACTTTGAATAATTCTAAGATCTTCTGGTTTTGGGTAAATAGACAAACCTTCTGCTTCTAGTTTATCTAAAGCATCTAGGTTAACATTTTCAATTTCTATAGTTAACAGGTCTACTGTTTTACCAAAATTATAAACGGCATCAAAATCTAATAAGTCTCCAACTACAAATGTGTTGCAAATTTTTGCGCACGGTGCATTTTTATTACTATCTAAAATAGAAGTGTGAATGTCAAATTTTTGAGTTTCTGCCAATAACATTCGTCCTAACTGTCCGCCACCTAAAACTCCTAATTTAAAATCTGAAGAAAAATAATTTTTCACGTTTGCTACAATTGTGTTTTGGCAAAAATACACAACTTAAATTTTCTATACTATTAAAAATTTGTGATTCGAAGTACAGCACCATTTTTAATGACGTTGTATTCTATTGCAGGACAAATAAAACCTTCGGTTTGAGGCTGTCCTCCTATACCAAAACCAACTCCATATTCACTGCCATCACAAGGGCATTTTAAAACAAGCCCTCGTTCAAAAGTCATAGGTTCATTGCAATTACCAGAAGGACACAATCTGTCGTAAGCAACAAAATCATTTCCGTTTACGTTTTGTAAAAGAATACCGTTGGTGCCTCCATTTAGCAGCACAAAACCCCCAGGTACTAAGGCGTTAATTAATTCTGGATTGTTTAAATTTACAGTTCTACTTAAGGGTAATTCCTGAATACAATTGTCTAAATTTTCATTGGTAGTACAGTTTACTAAAGCTAATAGAGTGATTATAAGGAGTGTTTTTTTAATCATAAGTCATGTTCGTTTCTATAAAAACGATGACAAGTTACAAATATTTTGTACATTTGTTTTTAATCTCATTCCTTTTAGGCGATGAGATTTTTATTTTAAATAGAACACATTATGAGCAACATATCGTATTATTCTGAAGAAGGATTAAAGAAACTGAAAGATGAATTGGTACAGCTTGAACAAGTAGAAAGACCAAGAGTAACACAAGAAATTGCAGATGCAAGAGACAAAGGAGATTTGAGTGAAAATGCAGAATATCATGCAGCTAAAGAAGAACAATCTCATTTAGAAACTAAGATTGCAAAATTGAAAAATGTAATTGCCAATGCACGTATTTTAGATGAATCTCAGTTAGATACTTCTAAAATATTAATTCATTCTAAAGTAAAATTAAAAAATACTACTAACGGAATGGTGTTTGACTATATTTTGGTGGCAGATTCTGAAACTGATGTAAGAAATGGCAAATTATCGGTAAATTCTCCTATTGGGAAAGGATTATTAGGTAAAAAAGTAGGTGAAATTGCTGAGATTAAAGTACCTAATGGAATCATGACTTTTGAAATTGTTGAAATTTCTAGATAAGTTCTTTTAGAAAAGATATTCAAAATAACTTTTGTAAACGTAAAATTCAGGTTTTGGCACTGCTAAAACCTGAATTCTTTTTTTATATTTACTAACCACTAACCACTAACCACTAACCACTAACCACTAACCACTAACCACTAACCACTAATCACTAACCAATGAGCATATTTACAAAAATAATTAACGGAGAAATACCGTCTTACAAAGTAGCAGAAAATGATGATTTTTTTGCCTTTTTAGATATCAATCCGAATACTAAAGGACATACTCTAGTAGTACCTAAAAAAGAAGAAAATAAGATTTTTGATTTATCTAAACAAAACTATCTGTCTTTAATGGACTTTTCTTATAAAGTAGCCAAAGCTATAGAAAAAGCAGTACCTTGTAAGAGAGTTAGTATGAGTGTTATTGGTCTAGAAGTACCTCATGTTCATGTACATTTAATTCCTTTGCAAGGTATGGTAGACGCACAATTTGTTAATAAAGTAAAGTTATCTGAAGAAGAATTTATTGCTACAGCAAAACGTATTGCCTCCTATTTTGAATAATATGAAATTATGGATAAAAAATGGTTTGGGTTGGGGTATTTGGATGTTTATTGCTATGACTTTTGTTTGGCCATTAATAGAAGGAGAAATTATTACTTTAAAATTAGTAATTGTAAAATTTATTTTTTGGATGCTAGCAGGTTTGATTTTTGGTTATATAATGACAAAGTTTCAAAAACAAAGAAAGCCCTAAACTTTATCCAATAAAATCTCAAACGTAGTTCCTTTATTGAGTTCAGATTTTTGTACAATTATTTTGCCTTTATGATAATCTTCAATAATTCTTTTAGAGAGTGATAAACCAAGACCCCAACCACGTTTTTTAGTGGTAAAACCAGGTTTAAATATTTGTTTAAATAATTTTTTAGGCATTCCTTTTCCGGTATCAGAAACTGTAATTTTTACCCTTTTAGACGTATTTTCTATATGTAATTTCAATTCCCCTTTACCTAACATAGCGTCAATTGCGTTTTTGATGAGGTTTTCTATGACCCAACCAAATAATTCTGTGTTCATATTGGTATAAATTTCATTATCAGTAGTTAAAAATGAAAATGAAATTTGTTTAGAACTACGAGATTCTAAATAATCGAAAGCGTGTTTAGAAATAGTAACAATATTTTCTTTTTTTAGTTCAGGTACAGAGCCAATTTTAGAAAAACGATTGGCAATGGTATTTAATCTATGTACATCTTTTTCAATTTCTTGAATATAAGTTTCATCTACTTTTTCCATTTTTAAAATAGAAATCCAACCTAATAAAGAAGACAATGGAGTACCAATTTGATGGGCTGTTTCTTTAGCCATTCCTGTCCATAGTTTATTGGTTTCAGAAGCTTTGTTAGAACTGTAAAACAAATATACTACAGACAAAAAGAGCATTAGAATTAACACCAATGCTAACGGATAATAGGTTAATTTATTGAGCAAATCAGAATCTCCGTAATAAACATATTGTTTATTATTTTCTAAAAAATTAATTTCAATAGGCTTGTTCTGATTTTTCATAGATAAAAGCCTTTCTTTTAAGTAGTTTCTATTCTTGGCTTTAAGAGAGTCTATATTTCTAGAATCTATAATTACCCCGTTTTCATCTGTCAAAATCATTGGGATATTTTTAATTTTCTCAAAAACTTTAGTTTCTAGATTAAAACTTGCATTTAAATCAGAATTTTCTGAGAATTCTTTAATAGCAGACGCCACAATCTCAATCTTTGCACGCTCATCAATCTTAAATCGCTTAAAAAAGATATAGGTGTTCCAAAGAATTAAAGAAACAATTACCAATGAAATAAAAATAGCTACTCGCTTAAAAAAAGTACTGTTTGTTAAAAAATTCATTAAAACAAATATAATGGTTTCAACTATATAACAAGTTTAAAGATTAGATAGTATCTTTAGAGAACAAAAAATTATACAATGCTTTCTATAGATCCAAAAGAAATATCAACAGGAAAATTACATGGGTACTTATTGGGTGCAATTGCTCCAAGACCAATTGCTTTTGCTAGTACTATTGATGCTGATGGAAACCCCAATTTGTCACCATTTAGCTTTTTTAATGTGTTTGGTTCCAATCCACCAATACTTATTTTTTCTCCTGCCAGAAGAGTTAGAGACAACACAACAAAGCATACTTTAGAAAACGCTTTAGCTACCAAAGAAGTAGTTATAAATGTAGTAAATTATACTATTGTACAACAAATGTCTTTAAGTTCTACAGAGTATCCTGAAGGAGTTAATGAGTTTGAAAAAGCAGGATTTACTATGTTGGCATCAGACATCATTAAACCGTTTAGAGTGGCAGAATCGCCAGTGCAATTTGAATGTAAAGTAAACGATGTTATCTTTACAGGTGATAAAGGAGGAGCAGGAAACCTTGTAGTGTGCGAAGTAGTAAAAATTCATATTGCAGATGATGTTTTAGATGAAAACGGAGCTATAGATCAGCACAGAATAGATTTAGTTGCAAGAGCAGGGGGTAGTTATTATTCGCGGGCAAGAGATGGTTTTTTTGAGATCCCTAAACCAATTAGCACTTTAGGAATTGGAGTAGATACAATTCCATCAGAAATTAGAAATAGTAGCATCTTGACAGGTAATAATTTAGGAATGCTCGGAAACGTATCACAACTGCCACCTAAAGAGGCTGTTAATAACTTTGGGAAAGAACACCCTGAATTTGTTGGATTAGAAACCACAAAAAAACATACATTTGCTCAAGACTATTTAAATAAGAACGATGTAGAAAGTGCTTGGAAAGTACTTTTATTAAATTAGAAATTATGGAAGTTATTGGTAAAATAAAATTAATTGGTGAGGTGCAAACTTTTGGTTCTAACGGATTTAGAAAAAGAGAATTAGTAGTTACTACAGATGAGCAGTATCCTCAAATGATAATGGTTGAGTTTGTACAAGATAAAACAGATTTGTTAAACAATTACAAAGTTGGTCAAGATGTTAAAGTTTCTATCAATTTAAGAGGTAGAGAGTGGATTAACCCTCAAGGTGAAGCTAAATATTTCAACTCTATTCAAGGATGGAGAATTGAAAGTTTATCACAACAAGGAGCACCAAGTAATTTGCCTCCTGTAGATCAATTTGAACCAGCATCTAATATTTCTGATGAAGAACCAGATGATTTGCCATTTTAAGAATCTAAATTTTTAGAAATACTATATAAAAAAAGAGAATTCACATTTTTTGAATTCTCTTTTTTTAGTTTCATAATAAAATGAATGACCTAAGATGTACTTTAAAATATCTTAACCTTCTTTTTTTGGCATTGGTCCACGCAAATGAATAACTAATCCGTTTAGAAAGTTTCGTAAAAACTGATCTCCACATTCTACATATTTTGGATGGTCTTCTTTCCTAAAAATAGCCCCCAGTTCACCTTTAGTTACTTTAAAATCTACCAGAGCACAAATATCAATAATATCTGTGTCGCGTAATTTATGTGCAACTCTTAGCTTTTTAAAAATATCGTTGTTTGTTAATCCCATAGAATGTAAATGTAGTAATTTTAAGTTACTACTTTAAAAATAGCCCAAGCATAAATTGCAAAACGAGCAAAACGAAATAATCCAAATAATACTACATTTTTAAACGGATATTTAATCATACCTGCAGCCATACACGAGATAGAAAAGGGTACAGGCAATAGTGCTCCAACTAAAATTAAAAAACCACCCCATTTTTTTGAATTTTTTAGATGTTTCGCCATTTTTACTTCTAGATAAGTTCTTAAAGAAGCTATTTTAAGTGTTAATTTTCCAATAAAATAAGATAGTAAACCACCTGCATAAGATAGTGTGGCTAATATAGACAGGTTTATAATAGGTTCTGGTGTTTTCTTAGTCCAAGCAATAAATATTTCAGGAGGTATTAGACCAAGTAATGTTTCAGAAGTAAAGAAGAATGTAAAAATACCAGGTCTAGAAAATGTATCTGTAATAGATTCTAGACCTTCATTAATATTGTATACGTATTCGTTAATTAAAAAAAGTGCAATAACAACAACTACAATAGGTATGAATGCTTTTTTTAAACTTTCCCAAATAAACATATAAAAACCAGTTCTAGAATAGTAAAAGTGCATTAATTTTGCCTTTTCAGTATTGGTTTTTATTCTCTTTTTTCTTGTCATTTAAGTTTCTATTAATTTTTGAAACGGTTTGCAAAAATAAGCACTTAAGAGAAATAAATATAAAAATAAATTTAGATTAACGCATTTTTATGAATTCATTAAATTCACATTAAAATTTATAGATGATTTGGCTTTCAGAACATATTGCTTTTCCTCCTTATGAATATACTACTGATGACGGAATTATTGCTTTGGGTGGTGATTTATCTGTAGCGCGTTTAATTCACGCATATGAAAACGGAATTTTTCCATGGTATTCTAATGATGAACCTATAGTTTGGTATTGCCCTCAGAAAAGGATGGTTTTATTTCCTAATGAATTGAAAATATCAAAATCTATGCAAAAAATAATTAACGTGAGTTCGACTTAACTTATATCTATATTAGGCAAAAATCTTTGAATTTTAATACTAGGTTTCTTGTCAAGGAAAGAGTAAGCTGTTAAACCTGCGATTAAATTCCCTAAAAAG
>NZ_QPEJ01000013.1 GCF_003335085.1 Polaribacter sp. WD7
ATTTTAGTTTCTAAGGTTACTTTTTGATAGGTTCTTTTTCGCCAGGGTTCTTTTTTTGTTTTCATAAGTGACTATAATTAATTGATTAATTTTTAGTCAACCTATTTCAGGAAAGTTCATTTTTCATAATTACAGGTAACGTTATTGTATAAGATTAGTTGCGTGTTTCAAGCAACTAATTTAGTAAATAATTACGGACAAAGAAAGTCCGCGAGGACTTTCGCAAGTAGGCAAGAAGCCAGCAATAAATTATATACGGTGTTAGCCACTGGCTTTTTTCAGTTCGGTGTTTATTATTTTTCCTTCTTTCCAAGTTTCGATTTTCGTTATTTCTCCTTTTTGGTTATAATATTGTTTGTCAATCGGTTTGTCGTCTTTAAAAATTCCTTCGTATTTTATGTTTCCATTTTCGTAAAATTCTCGATAAATTCCGTTTTTATCAAGGTCAATAATTTCAGATTCTATTTTTAAAAATCCGTTCGGATAATATTCTTTAAAACTCTCTTTTTCAATGTCATCTTTTAATTCTTGAATTATACGTTGAATATTCATTGAACCATCTTCGTAGTATTCAGATTCGACAGTTTTCATTAAATTGTGTCCATCGTGTTCATTATATTCATAAGAGAAAGTAGATATTTTTTCCAGAAGTCCGTTTTCATAAAATTCTTGAGTTCCCATTAATTTGTCGGCTGTGTAAAAGTCAATCCAATACAATTTTCCATTTTGTCTATAATTAAAGAAGTTGCCTTGTCTTAAATCACAGAAGTAGTTGTCTTTAGATTTAAGAATTCCATTTTCGTAAAAATATTTCCATTCTCCGTGTTTTTTTCCATTCCTTATACTTGAATTATTGCCAACTCCACAACCTGCAACATAAATCTTTGTATGATTAGTTTCGTACTCACAGTTTTTGAATTCTCCTTTTATTTTTACTTGTCCGTTTTCGTAATATTCTAAATATTTTCCAATAAAAACACTATCGATTATAAATCCTTTAATTTTGATTTGTCCACTATCATATTTTTCAACATATTCAGTTTGCGAGTAAATTAAACTCGAAACTAAGAATGTAAGAAGTAATGTTATTCGATATTTCACTATGTTGGTTTTAGCTTGTGGCTAACGTTGTTGTATATGGTTTGTTGCGTGTTTAAAGCAACTAATTTAGTAAATAATTACCGACCAAGAAAGTCCGCGAGGACTTTCGTAAGTAGCTAGGAACCAAGCAATAAATTATATACGGTGTTGTAATGCGTTTTATATTTTTCTCTTATTCGGATTTTGTCGGTTAAAAAAAAATGAAAGAATTTCAATATATTTACCTTTCTCTCTGTAATATAATGTGTTGAATTTCTTAACGACAACTCTTCTCACTCCTTTTAATTCAGAAATCGGAAATAAATATGGGTTTTGTAAAATTAAATTTAATGTTCTTTCAAGTTCAGTCGAAAGCTTTTTAAGTTCTCGTTCAGTAAAATGTAATTCTAAATATTCATAAGTATCAGACAATTCATTCAGAGCGTGATCAGTCCAAAGAATTTTATAACCACTTTTCATATATTTTTTTTGCTTCAGAGTGTGGTTTTAGATTTCCGTTATCAGCATCAGAAATTCCTAATTCTATTGATTTTTTTTCAATATCAGATATTTCATTCCACCAGTCTTTATTTTCAGTATTTCTTAATTCCATAATTTTTTGAATTACAGAGCTATCTTCTATGGTTGTCAACCACTGAATTAAGTCAATTTTAGCTTTTTGAATATTTACTTCCATATTTCAAATTTAGCTTATTTTTATTTCGTACGCAAATGCATTACAACGTGTTTGTATATGGTTTGTTGCGTGGTTAAGCAACTAAGTTAACAAATAAAAACCGAATAGAAAATCCGCGAGGATTTTCGTAAGTAGGCTAGAACCTAGCAATAAATTATATACGGTGTTGTAAACTGGCTTTATTTTAATGGTTTAATATTTTTCTCAAATCTTTTTATTGCTGTTTCTCTATTAAGATGACTAGGAAATTCATTTAATATTTTTTCATAATTATCTATTCCAATTGCTTTTGCAATGTAAGCTTCGTGAACAAAATTTAGATAGTAAATTAATTTTCCTAAACTTTTATGAAAACTTTTAAAATCTATATCTGCATTTATAAAACTCTCAATGTCACGATAATTGGCTTTAATTCTTAATCTATACAATAAGTTGAAAACTGATGTGGTTGGAATAGATTTATAAATTATATCCCAATGTTCTTTTTTAAAAGTTTTTCTAAACTGTCCTTTATCAGTTCTAAAATCTTTATGGTTTTGCTTTTCTAGTCGTTTTCTTTTGTCCTCTGCATTTTTCTTTCTTGTAGTTTTTAAGAATGTAGCTAATTGTAATTCAGCATCTTCTAAACACTCAATTTTGCTTAAAACACTATTTTCTTTAGGAAAGCCTTTAAATTTTGGAAGTCCAAAATATTCAAATTCATCTTTAAGTCCAGAAACATAAAAACTTATGGCTAAAGGATAATGTTTGTCTTTTACTGAATTTCCAAAAAGTTTAATTGATTTTTCGTGTTGTTCGTTTGCAACTCCTTGAGTTTCGTGAAATGCTGTCATAGATAAGTAAACAGAATAATAAGCTTGAGGAAAGTTCCAATGAAGTGAAAATTTGTAATAATCGTTATTGTTTATTTTTTCACCAATTCGATAAGCGTATTCTGTACTCCAAGAGTTCCAAAGCAATTTTTTTACTTCCTTAATATCAAATTGTTTGTTTTTAATTTTTATACTATTGTAATAAGGATTTTTTTTGAGTTCAAATTTTTCTTCGTTACATACTATACAATAAATAATTGAAAAGAAATGATTGAAAAAAACTTTTGAAGGTATTGATTTCGTTTGGTCACTTGTCCAATTTAAAGTTCTTCTCGATTCTCTCATTTTGTTGGTTTGGTAGCTTGTTTACAACGGTTTTGTGTATGTTTCAGTTGCGTGTTTTAAGCACTAAATTTAGTAAATAATTACTGAATGGAAAATCCGCGAGGATTTTCCTAAGTAGGCAGGAAGCAAGCAATTGAATATACACGTTGTTGTGTTTAGTTGTTTTTATTCAATTTCATTTATTAATACAGCTGTTCCAGAAGCAACCATAAAAAGCATAGATTTTCCTCCTCCAGTAAATTCACTATAATCCAAGTCTATTCCAATAACTGCATTTGCTCCAATTTCATAAGCTTCTTTTTTTAGTTCAGCTAAAACTGTTTCTTTCGATTCTTTCAATGTTTTTTGTAGTGTTTCACTCCTTCCTCCAACAATATCTCTAACACCAGTAAATAAGTCCTTGAATATATTCATTCCAAATGCACATTCAGCTGAAACAATATTAATTCGTTTTTCGATTTTCAAATTCAGATGTGTTTCTGTAGTTAGCATTATGTTTTGTATATCCAACTTCTTTTTTTCTTCGGCTTTTTTCAAAGCTATTTTCTCCTGTTTCTTTTTTTCTATAAGTTCTAATTCCTGTCTCTCAAGTTCTTTTTTTTTCTCTATTGTCTCTCTTCTTTCTTCGTAACAATCTGCACAATAACCTTCAGTAAATTGGCCTGGTTTGAAACTATTTTTACAACCTGGACAAGTTGGATTTTCTTTTTCAATACAGCTTTTACATATTCCATTTTTTAATTCAAATATTCCAAAGCTATTTTCACATTTTTTACATTTTGCCATAAGTATTTCTTTTCTCTGAATTTATTTTTATTTGCGAGGTTTCTCACCAATTAAACACAACGGTCTCGGCTATGAGTAGTTGCGTGGTTTAGCACGTAACTTTGCACGTACACACCAAACTGAAAATCTGCAAGGATTTTCAGAAGTAGGCGAGAACAAGCAATTACTTATAGCCATTGTTGTGTGGCGTTATTTTTTTAATCCAAATTTTTCAAATATCTTATAAATTTCAGCTACACTCCTTGCTGAATTATTAAAATCAAAATCACCAATTTTCTCAGCATTTTCAATTGCTGTATCTCTCTTATCAGCCAAAAGTTTATAAATATCGTTGTCTCTTTTTTTATAGAACTTTTCGCTTTTTTCGTAATTCTTGATATGTTTTGTTCGTAATATTTTTTCTGCCCCACCACAATCGGGAAAAATTTTGCCAATAGGCTCAAAATGCAACAGTAACCATATTTCAAGGCAAGGTGTGTTTACTAAAATTTGTACATTAGGATGATTTTTATCAATTTCCTTTTTGTATTCTTTAAACTCTTGTAAAGCTGTTTTCGTTCCTGGTTTATTTTCTCTTGTCTCTTTAATTATTGTGTCAAAATCAATAATCCAAATAACTTCATCATAAATGTTAGAGTTGTCAATTACACTTTTAAATTGTTCAGAAAGCTTTTTTTTCTTTGGTAGCTCAGGTTTAATATCAATCCTTGGAAGGGTTTCATTTTTTTTGAGCATTTGTAAATACCACACTTCTGTTTTGCCATCGACAATTACAGAGTAGGTTTTTTTACCTTTTCTACTAAAATTTCGTTTACTTCTAGTTCGAGCCATTTTCCAATTCAATATAATAATCACTTAAACTTGGAACTGCCCCTAGTTTTCCTGTTTTATATGCATTAAAGATAGACCCAGTATCTTTTCTTATAACTGATGAATCAAAGTCATCAAGAGAAAATAATTCAGTACATCCATTATCATTTTTTTCAGTAAACCAAATAGCATCACTACGTAGTATGTCTTTTTCAATTAAAAGTTCTCTATGATGGGTTGTTGCTATCAATTGAGATGTTTTAGAATTTGCCAAGAATGACAGAATAAAATGTTTTAATAAATCTGGATGTAATGATGATTCAATTTCATCAATTGGTACTATAAGTTCATTATTAATCATTAAACTTAACAATCCACTAAATTGATAATATCTTTGAGTTCCTTGCGATTCATCATTATAAGACAATAAGAAATTGTCATTATTAAGGGAATGTTTAAAAAATATTTCCTTTTTTTCAATCTTACCAGTTTCTCTAATTTTCTCTAACTTATCGTTAGAGACCAAAGTCTTTTTGTTTATAAATTCTAAAATTTCATCGTCAATTTCAGTTTCTTCACTTTTAATTAAAACATCTGAGATATTAAAATCTGCTTTTTTTAGAAATTCAACAATATCATTTTTACTGATTTTGTCATTTTCTATTCTACTTGAAATAAAACCTAATAAGCTTGTCTTTGAAGAAATCATTGGTTTTAACTTATTGTCAAACCAATCAATAGAGTCTTGAAGTTCTTTAGATTCAAAGTTTGTTTTGATGTATCCACCAAAGACTGTATTGTTCCATAATGTATTGGCTTCTAAAATTGATTTATGAGATTTGTTGATTTTAATTTTACTACCAAATTCAATTTTTGTCAATTGTTTAGAAGACTCAGTATTTCTTCTAAAAACAAGAGCTTTATTTGGGTTGTGAAAATAAAGTTCTTCAAATATAATTGAGTTTTGATTTAACTCGAGATTGTAAATGTATTTTACATTGTTCTGAAAAAACTCAATTGAGAAGTTTGAATTTTTATTCTTTGATTCTTGGTCAAATAGAAATGGACTGAATTCAATTGCTTCAGTTTTTTTCTCAACAGGTTCAAGAATTAATTCTTGCAAAAAATCTAAACTATCTAATAAAGTAGTTTTTCCTGAAGCATTTGCTCCGTAAATTAGTCCTAACTTTAATAATCTTAAATCTTTGCCTGCATTTATAATGAAATAATCTTCCAATTCATTTGAGTTAGAAGCTTCAAATGTCAAAGAAACTTTATTCTTAATCGAACGATAATTTTCTACTGAAAAATTGATTAACATTGTTTTTTTTATCTTAAATATGTAATTGTTTTACAAATATAAGGTAAAAAACATCAAAAATGTTAATAACTTGTTTAAATGTTTCTTAAAAAATGCTTTTCTCTAATGACACACAACGTGCTTGTACAAGGTTAGTTGCGTTGGTTTAGTGTAAATTTACTAAATAATTACTGACAAAGAAAATCCGCGGGGACTTTCGTAAGTAGGCTCTTAGCAAGCAATTAATTTTGTACGGTGTTGCCTAACGTTTTATAAATTTCACTGTTTTTATAACTTCAATTAATTTCATAGTTTTCTCATTATTCAAGTTTCTGCCATAAATAGTCAGTTTATTATTGTTTTCAATATTTTCAAAATGAATTCCTCCTATTCCTATTTCTCCTTTTTTCGGTAATACAATTTTTGCTTTTTTCCCATTTATAGTTTCAAACAATTCAACTCTGTTTTTATAAAATTCTCGGTCTTTTTCAGTTATTGAATCTTTGTCTAAAAATATAACTTCAGATTCTTTTAAACCAAAATTAAGAATCATTTCTTTCTTTTTTAGTGGAGCAATAGTTGGTGGATAATATTTTAAACTATTCGAATACATTCCATAATCAAGATGTATGGAGTCGTTTTTTTCAGTTGTTATTAATCTTACATAAGAATCAGTTCCTTTTAATTTGTAAACATTCCAATTTTTAGGAATTTCTAAACTAAAATTTAAAAAGTTCTCTGTTTTTGATTCAGAACACGAAAAGAAAGAATATGTCAGTAATAATATTATTAGTTTTCTATTCATTTGTATTATACTGAAATNAATTTTTAGTTCAGGTAAATTTAGTTTATTTTTCCGATATGATTTGTATTTGATATTCGGATTTAGATGCACTTCGGCTGGTTTTCTTAAATCTAAGCTAAAATGTGTTCTTAGATTGTTATAAATATAGACTGCCTGTTGTGTTAATTGTTGCGCTGTTTTGGTATTTTTTATTGTTTTTTTGAGTCCATATTCATATTTTAAAGTTCTATTAATACGTTCTGCAACAGCATTTTCGTAAGGGTCGTATTGCTCAGTCATACTCATGGTCATGTTATTGCTTTCAGCGAATTCGGTGTATTTAGGGTTGCAGTACTGGAATCCTCTGTCAGAATGATGGATAAGTTTTTGATTCGGGTATTTTCTGTTTTTAATGGCCATAGCAAGTGCCTCTGAGCAAAGTGATGTTCTCATATGGTTATCAAGTTTATAGCCCATGATTTGCTTAGAATAGGCATCAGTTACTAAAGCTAAGTAATTGTGTCCATTTTCAGTTTTAATGTATGTGATGTCGCTTACCCAGAGCTGTTCAGGTCTGTTAGGAACTTGGTCTTTTACAAGGTTTTTGTATTTTCTATACATGTGGTTAGAGTTGGTAGTTGTGATGTAGTTTTTATACTTAGGAATCAAAAGATTATTGAGTCTTAGGAATCGGTAGAACTTATCTCGACCTATCTTAATATCCGCCTTTAAAAACTCATTTTTAAGCTCGTTATGTAGTTTAATTCCTCCAGTTTTAGAGCCTACTTTTTTACGATAGTCCTTTACCATTACAATTAGTTTTTGATGATCTACTTGTTGTTTTTGTTGTTTTTTGAGTCTTTTGTAGAAGGCTTGTTTACTAATCCCAAAACAACCATAGAGCCATTTTCTTTGATACGGTCTTTCTTTTTTCGCTCTATCTCTTTTGCTAATGTTTTGGGTAACGACTTTTTTGACATATCCACTCCTGTGATTAGTTCCATGTCAGCAATAATGTCTTGTTGGAAGTCTTTGACAAACTCAAGTTCCTCAATTTTTTCCTTTAGTTTTTTAATTTCATCGTTTTTACTCATACCCATATTTTGTTGGGCTAAGGTACTATAAATTCTAATCCAGTATGAGATTGTTGTTCTGGGAACCTCGTATTTTTTAGAAGCATTACTTCTGGATATTTGCCCATTTAAGATTTGGTCAACGACTAAAATTTTAGTTTCGAGTGTTACTTTTTGATAGGTTCTTTTTCGCCAGGGTTCTTTTTTGGTTTTCATAAGTGACTATAATTAAATGATTAATTTTTAGTCAACCTATTTCAGGAAAGTTCACTTCAACAGTTTTTACCAACGTGTTTGTGTATGCTTTGTTGCGTTGGTTTAGCGTAAATTTAGCAAATAAAAACTGAATAGAAAATCCGCGAGGATTTTCGTAAGTTGGCTAAAAGAAAGCAATAAAATATACACGGTGTTGTAACACGTTTATTATTTTTTTCATAATTCATTTCCTTTTTTACAGTTCATTTCTACAAATAAGCAATTAAAAATGATATTAAAAGAAATAAAAAAATAGCTCCAATTATCTTATTATTTAATGTGTGTCCAATTTCGTCATAAGAGCCATTTGACTTTATTGGTCCAAATAGATATTCATTATATGTGAATTTTTCTTTATCAAATATTTTTCTCCATATTGTTCCAAATATCCAGCGAATATTTCCGCCAATAAAATTCAAAAATATTCTCCCTAAAACTATTCCTATAAAGTCCAATTTTTTATAAATTTTAGTCTCCTTCGATTATTATTCCACATTTTTTTTCAATTGCTCTTTTAAAAATAATATTCCATTCATTTTGCCCAGAAATTAATGTATTCAATAATTTTATATGCTCAAAATATAGGTTAGTTTTTCCATATTCGTCTATAGTAATTCCTGTTCTATTTTTAAATTCAATTAATGGTTTTTCAATAGAGCTCAAATTCTCAATAGTAGTTATTAAAACACTTTTCTCATTTGAATAATAAATATCCATTCCCATATTGATTCTGTTTTATTTTCAACGCTAATGTGTTACAACGTGTTTGTATAAGCTTTGTTGCGTTGTTTAAGCACTGAATTTAGTAAATAAAACACGAACGGCGAAATTCCGGAGGAATTTCCCAAGTGAGCTAAAACCAGCAATAAAGTTTATACGGTGTTGGCAACTGTAATTTATTCAAAAACTTCAAATATCTCATTTTTAAGATAAAGTATTTTTTCAGGAGTATTGTATAGTTTTGATATTTCAATAATTGAATTCAAGTAGCTTTCATCTGAACAACAGACAAACTTTTCAGCTTGTAAATACAATAAAATATCAATTGAAATATTATTCATTGGAGGGATTTCTTTCAATCTATTTCCTTTCGTATGATATACTGTTTTACTTTTTGATAAATTAAAAATTAATTCAGATTCTAAAACATTTTCACTTTCATTTCTCGTTATTATTGGATTGTCGCATAAAATTTTTAATTGTGGAGCTTCTTTCGGTCTGTAATAAATTAACCAATTCTCCACTTTAATATTTTTTGAGTTTTTAATATAATCTTGTATTGATTGTATATGTTTCAAACTTTCAATAAAAGCAGGTTCTTCTGTCAACTCTTTTAATTGACTAAATGGTGTTTTCTTTCCTGTTTTTTTATCTATAACTTTAAAAGGAGCATTTTCAAAATCATAGTTTTTTATGTTTTCATTAAATATTTTGTCACGAATTGGTATTCTCCAATGTATTTCACTTATAAATAGAGTTAGATGAAGAATATCGTAAGTAGTTATTTCTATGGGTTCAAATTTTTCAGTTAACTTTTTATAAATGTCGGCAAATTTAGTTTCACCAAATTGATATACATTTTCTAAAAAGTCAGTTTCATAACCATTAATATTAAAACTATTTCGATTCCATTCAAAAAAGATTTGTTTCGGGCTTTTTCTTATTTTGTCAATAGTTCCTTTGGTTTTGTCAAGTACTGAAAGTTTTCCATCTTCACCTGTAAATCCATTTATAAAAAATTTTGGTATATAATGGTGTCTTTTAGATTTATTCAATTTTGGATTGCTTCAGGTTTATTGTTGCCAACGTATTTGTATATGGTTTGTTGCGTGTTTTAAGCACCTAATTTAGCAAATACAAACCAAATAGAAAATCCGCGAGGATTTTCGTAAGTAGGCTAGAACTAGCAATAAATTATATACGTTGTTGTAGTATGTTTTACTTTTTAAATTTAGAATTAAACCAAGCGTCTAACATTTCTTTTTTATCAGATTCATTATTGTAATTTATACTTACACCAAAGTCTAGTCCATTTATAAGTCTACTGTATAATATTTGGTTTAAAATAACTTCTCCTTTGGAGTTATAAACTATAAATTTATATGATTGAAACACTAGCCCATCTATTTCAATATTTTTGGTTTCGGTTGAATCTGCCTTTATTCCGTTCTGTTGAAAAGTTTTATAAATCAACTTCTTCAGTCCTGCATTATTTTCTTCCCATTGTTTACTATATCCGAGTGCAAAAGGTTCAGAAGTTGATTGGAATATATTAAAATTATCTTTTTGAAAATTTAAAAGTTGTTTCAATTCATTAGCTGTATATTCAACACCAGCAGTTTCATTAATAGCATCCATTCCTTTTTTGTTTCTCTCTTCCATAATATCCTTACTAGTAAAGTTCCAACCTTTTGGAATTTCCATAGTCCAACCAATTTCTTTACTATGGTATTTATTTCCAGTTATTTTCCCTTCATCTATTTGTTTATTTGGATCTGTTTTACAAGAAAATAAAACGATAAGTAATAATAAAGTTAATTTAATTTTCATAAAGTTCCTCAAAAAATATACTACAACGTATGGGTGCATGGTTTGATGCGAAAATTAAGAAAAAAATGAATAGAATAAAAACAAAATTAAAAGTGAACGAGGTTTTTCCAATATTGAAAAAAGTAAGCATTAAATTATGCACGGTGTTGGCACAAGTATTTATTTTTTCACCTTCGAAAGTTTCAGAATTTTTTGATTCAATTGTGCGTTTTCTTGTTCCAAAGTCCGCACTTGGTTTTGAAGGTCGAATAAATTCAATGACATATGTGATATTGTTTCAGATTGTTTTGATTGCGTGTCAATTATTTTTATTAGGTTATTCTGTTTTGAGTTCGATTCAAAATTAGTCCAAACAGCATAACCAATTTGTAAAATCATTATAACTATGGTTGCGATAATTAAATTTCTTGAAGTTTTAAATTGCCTTTCAGCTGTTTCGCTTTGTGAGGTCAAAAATTTTAATATCCTCTTTGTAAATTTATCAGGGTTTCTAAATTCTAAATTTCCTATATTAGAACCTTTAAATTCAGGAATACTTCCTACGTTTGTACTTATATTCATGATTCAGTTTTTCAGAGGGTGATTGGTTATTTGTGCCAACGGTTTTGTGTATAATTTCGTTGCGTGTTTAAGCACTAAAGTTAGCAAATAAATCACAGATAGAAAGTCCGCTAGGACTTTCGTAAGTAGGCTCTAGCTAGCAATGAATTATACACGTTGTTGTGTGTAGTTTTAATTCCTTCTCCTTTTTGTTTTATTCGAAAATATTGTTTTTTCAAAAATCTCATAAATAATCTCTGTTGTTCCATACCCACTATAATCAAATTCTAAATTCTCGTGTTCATTAAAATATTTCATATAAAGTGTTGGAGTTCCTTTATAAAAATCTATAAATAAATAGGATGTAAAATCATAAATTCCTAAATCTGAAAATTCATTTACAATACTTAAATTATGAAGTGTGCAATCGCCTATATTACTTTCATATCCAGACATTTCAAATCTTCTATGCTCTTTATTCATTTTTTCATTATCAATATGTCTCAATTGGCTAACTAGTTTTTCATTAAATGACAGTCTGTTTCTTATGTAATTGTAAACATCTTTTTTAGATTTTTTCTTTAGCATTTCAGCCGTTTCTGATTCACTTTTTGTTGTTTCATAAATCACTATTGCTAATTTCAACCATCTAGGTAATTCTTTATTAGGTTGAGTTGATGACTTTATACTATCAGAAGTGTTTCCAGTAATACGTGAAATGTCAGAATTAGTGTATCCCAATCCTTCTTTCATTTCTTTAAATCTTTGATGCCAATTCATATTGTGTATTTTAATTCACAACAAAAGTAACAATATATTCACTATTTTAAAAATAAAAGTAACAATATATTTACCTAATTCGGTTTCAGAAATTACACACAACGTTGTTGTATATGGTTTGTTGCGTGGTTAAGCAACTAATTTAGTAAATAATAACTGAATAGAAAATCCGCGAGGATTTTCGTAAGTAGGCGAGAACAAGCAATAAATTATATACGGTGTTGTACACAGTTTTTTTTTATTCTTTTAATGGAATTCCATATGCTCCACTTTTCGAAATTCCTTTAGCATAGGACATTTTGGTATCCAAATCCATTTTTAAATATTCAATTCCTTTTATTAAAATTCGGACAATGTTGTCTTTCCAGTCAATTTTTATATCGTTTTCAATAAGGTCATTTATAATCGAATACTCATTTTTATATTCACTTAATAATGGTGGTGCATAACCTTGGTCGTGATTTATGTAAGCCTCAATTTCGTTACTATTATCAATTAAAGTTCCACGAGAACATATAAATCCGTCAAATTCTATTTCGTCTCTATTGTCAGTTATGTCTATAACATAAGCCCAAACTGAATGAATGTCTCCTTGGACGAGAACACATTTATTCATTTCGTAATTATATTCCGATTGCAATAATGCTTCATCCATAACTATATGATTTGAAAGATTATAATAGCAATTAAGATTAAGAAAAAGTAGAACAAAACTCCAGCAATTTGTGCAGTTTCAGCTTGTTCCATTTTCTTTTTAAATCCAAACTTTTTGAATCGGTCGTATTCAATTTGATTCGCACTTTTTGAATTCAACCGTGAATTTGGATTTACAGGAAAAATGAAAAAATTAAACCATTCCTCTTTCGTAAGTGGTATGGTTTTTCTCTTTTCTTTATTTAATTCTTCTGTGTTCAGACGTTTTCTTAAATTGTGTACAACGTTGTTGTGTATGGTTAGTTGCGTGGTTTAATCACTAAAGTTAGCAAATAAAACACAGATAGAAAGTCCGCGAGGACTTTCGTAAATTGTCTAGAACCAAGCAATTAATTATACACGGTGTTGGCATTAGTTATTTTTCAATTCAATTGTTAATTCAGTTAAATCTTTTGTCTGAATTATTTCTGCATAATCTTTCAAACTACCAATTCGTATTTTAATCGGCTCAAGTTTATTATTGTGAACATAGAATCTAAATTCTTTTTGATATTCAAATTCCATTGGTTTGTCAAATAAAGTCAGTTCTTTGTTGGTGACATTATCTTTGTCATAATAGTTTACAAATCCGTGTCGAAAGTCAAATCCTTTGTTTTTTAATTCAGATTGTATTTTATCGAAAAAATATTGACTGTTTTTAATTAATAAACAATGCGTACCAAATCTTAAATTCTTTTCGTCTATCCGAAAATCTAATGGATTTGGAAAACCCTTTGAAGATATGCAGTAAAGTGAATAAATATTTCCTAAAACTTGGTCAAATGATTTTTTTAAATGAACTTTTTCATATTTAAAATCACGGTCAATTCCAGGTATTCTAAAAGTTCCAGGAAGAGAATTTATAATTTCAGATGCTCCTTCGTAATTGTCTCCACGTAAATCATTATCCTCAATTTTTTTAAAATACTCTATAGTATTTATATAAATCGTTCCATTTTCATAAAGGTCAGTTATGTTTTCTAAACTTCCTAACTTTAAAAACATCTTAATTGTATGAGTCATTTTCAGATTTTCTAATTATTCTTTAGCGCAATAGCGCCTGCAATGGATGTCCCAATAGCCCAAACTGTCTCAATCGTAGATTTTATTCCATTCTTAATATTTGTTCTGACTTTATTGTTTCTGATTATTTGCTCCATATTCGTATTTTTTTTAAAGGTTATTTGGTTCAATATGAACCTTAAGGTTACTAAAAAAGCTACTGGAACAAAACCATTGCAGAGCATATTGTCTACCCCTGTTTCCAAGGATTTCTTAATGTCTTCTATTTTCGTTTTTAATTAATGCCAACGTTTTTGTATATGGTTTGTTGCGTGTTTCAAGCAACTAATTTAGTAAATAATTACCGACAAAGAAAGTCCGCGAGGACTTTCGAAAGTAGGCAAGAAGCCAGCAATAAATTATATACGGTGTTAGGCACTTTGTTTTTTCAGTTTTTTCTTATAATATCATCTTCATTCAAATATATTCCGTCTTTTCCAGCAGAAATTAATTTATAATTTAAAGAATCAATTAATTCGTATTTATATGGATTGTTCCAACTATCAGTTTTCCAACTTCCCCAAATAGGTTTTCGACTAATAAATGATTCATAATTTTTCGGATAAGTTCCATAATGATTTTTATAAATATTTAATTCAGTCGAAATTTTATTTATTTCAGTTTTCGTTCTGTCTTCGTTAAAATATTCATTCGTAACAAATTCTGCTCCTTTAAAAATTCCAGTTGTTAAAAGTGTAAGAGTTATTGGAAATAAAACAATTACAATAAGTAAACTAAATGCAAGATATCTTGTTGCAGATTTTTTTCCATCTCGTTCCTCAATAATGTCATAAACACCAAAAATTGCCCAAATCATAATTATTATATGTGGAAACCAAAAAGGAATTAAATTCAAGAAATCTAAATTTAAGATTAGATAAGTAGAAATTATATATGAGAATAAAATAATTCCTCCTTTTCTAAAATCTTTCAGAATAAACTGTCCAATTCCAGGTAAAAAGAAAGAAATTATAAATGGAAGAAGGTTTTTCATTTTTCGTGATTTCGTTTACATTGTGCCTAACGTTGATGTGTATGATTAGTGGCGTGTTTAAACAACTAATTTAGCAAATAAAAACCGAATAGAAAATCCGCGAGGATTTTCGTAAGTAGGCGAGAACTAGCCATTAATTATACACGGTGTTGTACACAGTATTTTATTTATTTATCACTTCTTTCCATTTGTCAGATTCCGCAAACTCTTTTACAATGCGGTTTCTTTCAGTTAGTAATTCAGTCATATATTTTTTTAGAAAGAGCTTGTCCGCTAATTTTCCTAAAATTCCAAAAGGCGATTTATAATCAAAAAAGTCGGTCATCAAAGTTCCACCATTCGATTCCGCAAAGTGATGTTCGTGTTTAAATTCCGCAAACGCTCCTTTGACCATTTCGTCCGCAAAGTAATTCGGTCTATCGTATTCCGTTATTTTGGAAGTCAGTTTTTGATAGATTCCAAAGTGTTTTGCTCGCCAAGTAACGCTTTCATTCATTCCGATTAAACCGCTTGTTTTTCCCGCAATTGCTTCTTCATTAGTTTGCTCGGTTGATATTTTGTGCAAATCGATAC
Source organism: Polaribacter sp. WD7 (assembly GCF_003335085.1). Classification (GTDB taxonomy): domain Bacteria; phylum Bacteroidota; class Bacteroidia; order Flavobacteriales; family Flavobacteriaceae; genus Polaribacter. The sequence continues at coordinate 15,135 of NZ_QPEJ01000013.1, forward strand.
TTCGCGACAAGTCAAACACGATGTTTCTGTCGGCTTTTATTTCAGTCTTAAGTTCGATTCTCGGCATTTTTGGGGTATTGTGTACAACGGTTTTGTGTATAGCTCGTTGCGGAAAATCAGCTATGATTTTCCGCCGTAACCGAAAGATAGTAAATTGCAATGAATTCCGATTAGGAATTCAGCCGCAATGAGCTATACACGTTGTTGTGCTTTCGTTATTTTTATTTTTCCAGTTCCGAATTAATTAAGCTTTTTATTGTTTCGAGTTCTTTTAGTACTTCTTTTAAGAATTCACGTGTTTTATATTCTGTAAAAAATTTAACTCCAAAAGCACTTTCTGCTGCCAGAATTGCTTCAATTGGCTTAATTTCATTTCTTATTGCCTTTTTTATTTCAGGTTGTTCCCGCAAACTTGCTGTTAATCCACCAATTCCCTTTTCGCTGTATTTCATCAGACCGTTTAGATAAATCTCTAAATTTCCATTATTTACAATAGTCCAACTGTCAAGATTACTTTTATGTGTTATAAGTTTATTTCTTAAATCTTCTGGAATAATCTTTATATCTCCTGTTGATTGTAACGTTTCCATGGTGTTAAAACGAAAAGAGAGATATGGTGAAATCAATTCTAACTTATTGAGTTCATCGATAATAATATCAATTGTTAAGTTCTTTGTCTCAAAGATATTTTTGTAATTTTCATAAGATGTAATATTTGAATCTAATGCCGTAATAATTCGTCTTGAATATTCTTTTTGTTCATCAAAATCTGCAATTATTTGTTTGTAGTAAGTTTGTAATTGGTTTTGCTCTTTTCTGCTCTCATTCCAATTATTTAGCTGTAGTGCAATCAATATTCCAATGACTACAAGAATAATTTCTCCCATAGCATATTTCAGATATTTTCCAGTTTTATTTTTTTCCATAAGGTCGTAGCGAATTTTACGAAAGAATTTTATCATATTCAATTTCCCGAGAAAGCGGGAATCTTATTGGTTTGTCATAATGAAGCACAACGGCTCCGTATATGAAAAGTAGCGCTGAAAATAAGCTATAACTTTTCGGATTAAACACAAGCCGAATTTTTAAATTTTACTATTTATCTTTTTTATTGGAAATCGTCAAATTTAAAAATTTGGCGACTTTCCAAAAATGCCCAAACCTTAGTGTTAGCAATGACTTGCGCTATTTTTTATATACAATGTTACCTGCTGGCTTTATTCCTTTAGTTGTTTCAATCTGTCAATTGCATTTTGATTTTTTGGATTTAATTCCAATGACTTTTTGTAATTCAAAATAGCGTTTGAGTAATCCTTATTATAAAAATATGCCTCGGCTAAACTATCATATAAATTTGCCGATTTTGGATATAAGTGCAAAGCTAAAAGAAGGACGTTATATCCTTGCTCTCTCTTTTCAGGGTTAAAGGACAATCGTAATCCAAAAATATTCAACATTCCTTCTTGAAGTTCAAGATTTGGATATTCAGCAATAGTGCTTTTATATAACGGGATTAAATCTTTATAATCCTGTTTATATGCTAAATCATTGAAATCTTTATATGTAAAGTCTTTTTTGATAGCGTTTTTCGTTTGTTTAGAAATCAAACTATCGGGAAATCCGTTTGCAATAGGCTTATTTTCAATGAAATAAATCGCCTCTTCCTCATTTTTTAGTGTCGCATTCAAAAACTGTAAGGTATGTTGGCATAGCAAATTATAGGAAGCCATAATTTTCTCATCACTTTTATCTTGCCTTTTGTCTCTGTTTGCGAATAGGACACCAAAAGAACTAAAATAAGAATGCGTAAGGTCGTGAAATCTATATCTGTGAATATTGCTATATTTTAAAGAATCATACAGTTGAAATTTGTAATTCAACTCTTCAGGGATTTTGTCCGTGGTAAGAACTTCCTTTGGAATCTCTTTTTGAGCAAAATGGATATAAGGAATTGAAAACTTATCTAAATTGAAATAAGGTGATTTTTCCAAAACAGGATAATTGTATCTTTCTGCTCCATCTAGACTTACAATTGCATTTATATTCTTGTTTTTCATAACAGTTATGGCGTTTGACAATCCACCAAAACTAAATCCCATTAATGCTACTTTTTCCGAATTGATATTTTCGTAGCTATGAATTTCTTTGAGAAGAAACTCCACATCTCTTGACTGCGTTTCCATATCTTTCGTGGTTGCTCCTTCTAACCAACGTGTTTTTGTTCCTCTTGAAGGACTTGATATCACTACGAAACCATTACTTGCTAAATATTCGAAAAGCGCAAAGTTCTCAATTGACGAGGCTTGATAGCTTGATGCATAAACTATAACTGGAAATTTTCCATCTAAAAATGTTGGATTGCGAAATGCATTTACTTTTTCAGAAAGATGAGCTTCGTTTTCTGGTGTATTCGGTAAATGTTGAAACCAATCCATTAAAAAATAGTCTGGTAAGTCCTTCCATTCTTCTTCTTCCTTAAAAATCTCTACATAATCCAAGACTGTTAATTGTTCAGAATTACTATTTTCTATTTTCGCAGGATACCAAATACTTATTGGAATTGGTCTCTTGATGAGTTGGTTGTTAAACTCATTATGAATTCGATAAGTTCTTGTACTATCACTAATTGTATAGTGTTTAAATCCGACTTTATGTTTTTCTGCTTTAAGTCCGATTTCTTTTAAGGATGTCTGTCCGTATGATACTGTTGATATTAATAAGCCTGTAATGAATATTATTAATCGCATTGTTTTTGAATTAGTGTCCATACTAAAGATGCCTTATTTTGATAATTGTTACAGGTCTTTTTTCAGCTTGCAGGTAACGTGTTTGTATAAGAGTAGTGGCGGTTTTAAGACAATAGCCTTTTTAGCCAAGACTTGTTTTTCTTGTTAGAAATAGGTTCCGATTTATTAAATCCACCGCCATTACTTTTATACGGTGTTGTACCCTGTGTTTGTTCGTTACTAATTAATTTTTCACATAACTCACCTATTGAATTTGTTAGAGATGTTTCAAATTCTCTTGTAACATCATCATAACCAGTTTTAGCGTGAATTAATTCGTGAATTAAAGTTCCAGAATAACTTTTTAGTGATTTCAATGTTTTTCTAGAAATAATTATTGATTTTAGTTCTCCATTCCATAGTCCTAGAGTTTCATTTTCGCTAAAAAAGTCTTTTCTCATAGTTGATGAAATTTTTATTGATTTTACTTTATTTGGTAATCCACCAAATAAATCAATTATTTTATGGGTAGATTCATAAATGTTTTTTTCAAATGAATTTAATTCATTCGGCTCTATAAAGTTAAATTCAAAGCTATCATTATAATCATCAACGAATTGTCCTAAATCATTAATGGGGTTTCCTGATAAATCTATAGAATCATTAATTTTATATTTTAAGTTTTCAGGAATAATTATAATGTTATTCCCGTTGTTTTTAGCTTGGTCAATCATATCTGGATATTGCATTGCTTCTAAGGAAGTTACAAATAGATATTTTCCTAATTGATTTAGAATCTTTACAGAATGCTCTTGGACATCTATCCACAATAATTCATCGTGAGCAGTTCCTAAGTTTATATTTGTTAAATCATCTGCTAGAATTTCAGCGACACCTTTTGATTTTGCATTTAATAAAATTTTCTTGACAGAATTAGTATATGCAGTTCGACCAACATTTGTTCGTTCTCTGTTTAATGATTTTTTTAGAGAAGAGCTTAATTTCGTGATATTATAACTGAATAAAAAATTCTCCTCTTCGGCTACTTTGACACCATTTACATAAATACTCCCTTTGTCGCTACTTTTAGAAACTATTTGTCCTTGTTCTGTAGTTTCTATTATATTATCTCCAGAGAATTTTAAAAATAATTTTTTTGCTTTTTCTATATCTAAATCATTAACGCCAAATAATTTAAATTCTGTACCGATAAAATTTGGTTTAGGCGAATCTTCTATAATTGCATGTAGAGTGAATAAGTCTTCAAAATCTTGTTTTTTTGATTTTGAGATAGTAATTCGATTATATTTTGATATTATTTCTACCTTAACTTTATTTCTTTCAAATGTAGCTAAAGCATCTTTTAATCCAATTCCAAACCTACCTATTACATTGTCATTTGATAGCTTTTCTTCATTTTCATTTTGTGTCAAATGATTATATTGAATTCCTCTACCGAAATCTCGTACAATCCACACATCTTTTTCTTTATTTATCTGAACTTCATTAGTGTCAGTTAATAATTTTTCATCTAGTGCATTGGATATTATTTCACGAATTGCGTGATATGTTTCCCAATTTTCTAGGATTTGTTCAATGTTTAAATCAAATTTCTTCATTTCTTTAGCATTGGGTACAACGTTGATGTATATGGTTTGTTGCGTGTTTCAAGCAACTAATTTAGTAAATAATTACCGACCAAGAAAGTCCGCGAGGACTTTCGCAAGTAGGTAAGAAGCCAGCAATAAATTATATACGGTGTTGGCAAATCGTTATTTTTTATATCAATGCTTTTCTTGTCAGTTCGGATTTATTTAAAATTAATTCAATTGAAAATAGGTCAATTATTATTTCTTCGATTTCATTTATATTCACAGTTCTTGAGTTTCTTCTAGACTTCAAATAATTTTCACGTTTCATTTTTTTTGCTAATTCTCCGACATTTTCCAAATTTAATTCTTTCCCCAACTTATTAGTTGCCCAAAGTCCAAAGAAAGCAATACTTATTCCAAATATTGCAATTCTATAATCATAGAAAAAACTCAAAATCGACATTCCAAGAACTAACAAAAGTAAATTAGTATAAATTCGTTTTGGTTCTGTTATATTTAATTTGAAGTTCAGTTTGTTTTCAACTTTTCTGATTAGTTTCAGTCTATTTCTTTTTGGGAATATTAATGAAAGTTCCGTTTTTGGGGTTATTTCATTAAATTCAAATTCAGATATTAGTATTTTTCTTAATTTATTAAACGCTTGTTGAGTTGTGCAATTTTCTTTATGTTCAAGTGTGATTTTATTTTTTATAGCATCACTTAATTCTCCGAAATTTTTAATGTTCATTAATTCGTTATTTTCAAAACGAAATTCAAAAGTATTTTCAACTTTCTGAAGAACTTGTTCAATATCTTCAATGTCAATATTTTCTAATTTGTAGTTCGTCATTTTTTAATGTTTGCCAACGGTCTTGTATATGAAAAGTAGCGGGTTGTAAGCACTAATTTTTCGGTTTATAGCTGACCTTTATTTTATTATTTATCTTTCTTTTAAGCACTTAAACCGCTATTTTTTATATACGTTGTTGTGCGTAGTTATTTTAGTACTTTTTCAATTTCTTTATGTAAAGAATTAATGGTTAAATCTATTCGTTCTACACATCTAACGAAATTTAGTTTATTATTGTTTTCAAGTTCAATATCCATAGCTATTCTAAAAGCTAAGTTATCATCTATATCTGGGTTACACATTTTAACAACATATTTCATAACGTACCATCTGTTGTGGTATCTACCTAGTTCCGAAGCAGAAATAGCACACCTCGATTTAACTTCAATATCATTTGAAAGATTAAATATCAAATAAATGTTATCAATAACAACGTCACAGTAACTAAAATCGAAAGATCTATTATATACCCATTGTAAATATTGTAATGAAAGGTCATAGAAAGAATCAACATCTAAAGAATATAAATAGTTTAAAATATCTTGATTTATATTGAAAAATACACTTTGTTGAATTGTGTCACTTTGTTTTAGATAAAAAATAAAGCTTTCAAAAGTATCATTATCCCATTCTAAAACATTTTTAAATTTTTCAATCCATTCTTCATCATATTGATTAGAATCTATTTTAGGTTTAGATATAAAACTTAATAATTTTGACCTAAGAAGTTTAATATCCTTAAATCTTTTATTTTTATCTTTTTTGGTACATCGTTCAATTATATATCCGATTTCCCCTTCAGCAGTTAGTTGTGAGTAAGGAATTCTATTTTCTTTTGAAAATATATCATGTAGAATTGCTCCAAATGAATAAATGTCTGCCTGAGGTGTAATTCTTTTAAACTCAACTGTTTGCTCTGGTGCACAATACATTACTGTTCCGTATGCATTATTGCTAGTCGTAATTGTTTGAGATAAAATATCTTTATCTTGAGAAATCAATCCAAAATCAGCTAATTTCCAAATTCCATTATGCTTGAGTATGTTCTGTGGTTTTAAATCTCTGTGAACCAATCCACTATTGTGCAGAAACTCCAAAGCATTTAATATGTCTCCTAAACCTTCTGGGTATTTATTTTCTTTTTTTGCGTTATCAATTTCATTAGAAAACACATCTTCCGCTATTGGCATTAAAAAATATGGCTCAGGACAATTTAAATCAGAAAACAGTATTGGTATAAAGTACTCAGAAGGAAGTAAAGTTTGTGTTTTTACTTCCCTAATAAACCTAGATTTTAATTTATTACATAATTCTTGGTTATCTTTAAACTGGTCAGATGGAGCAAAAGTCTTTCTAGCATATTGATGTCCATCTTCACATTCAACTTTATCGATAATACCAAACCCACCTCTGTTAATATTATTAATTACATTTTTAATTTTCATCTATAAATTGTATTTCTAATGAATTGAGTTCTAGAATCGATAATGAACCGTATCCATTTTTTTTGTTTAAATAATTTCCATTATCTATACCAATAATATTTTCATTTAATTGACTAATAATATCAGCTTTTTTTTGAGGAGTATGACCATGAATTATAATTCTACTACCTAGCCATTCTTCATTTAAGAGTTCTTTAGGTTTTCTTTCCCATAAAATTGTTTGAATATCTGAAAAAGGGTCTTGAATTTTCATATTAAGACCAGCATGTACTAAAATGAAATCATCTTTTAATAAATAATATTTGGAACTATTTATTAATTCAATATATCTTTTAGGAATGTTTTTTATTTTACTCGTCAGAAAGCTCATTAAAGTTCTATCTCCACCATTAATCATCCATTTGGTATGTTCTTCATCATTATTAAATGAGTCTAAAAACATTTTTTCATGATTACCTAAAACCAACTCAACTTTGAATCCATTATCTTTTAATAAAAAGATAGTATCTAGAACTCCTTTACTATCCTCTCCACGATCAATTAAATCACCTAATATTACAAGTGTATCTGTCTTTTTCAGTTTTACGCTTTTTAAAGCTTTTCTGAAAAGAGCATTTTTACCGTGTATGTCAGAGATTACAAATGTTCGCATATAATTTCCTTAGTATTTTTAATTTTAATTAAGCAAATTTACTGTTAATTTAATTAAATAATGATTAAGTCTATTGATTATGGTTAATTACGCACAACGTTTCTGTATAAGCTTTGTTGCGGGTTTGTCAAGCTAAAAGTAAGTAAATAATTACTGATTAGAAAGTCCGCGAGGACTTTCCCAAGTAGGCAACTAGCTAGCAATAAAGCTTATACCTTGTTGGGCTTTCGTACTTTTTATTTGATCTCTCTTTTTAACTCTTCAGGGTTCTGTCTAGTGTCAAAGACTGTAATTATTTCAATTTCTTCTTTCTCAAAATTTATTCTATAATAAAATGTCGTTTGTTTTGTTACAACACATTTATACAAATTTTCAAATTCAAAAGATTTCGGACAACTTTCAGGCTGAGCTGATATTTGCTCAATCTTGTCAGTCAATTTTGAAATAAATTTATCTTTTGTCTTTAAATTCCAATTTTCTAGTAGATATTCAGAAAGGTTTAAAAGCTTTTCTTCCGCAAGTTCCGATAAGAATACTTTCATTCACTACGAAATTTTCTTAAGAAAAGATTCATACGAAACTCTTTTACCTCTATCAAGTTCTTCAATTCCGTTTTTAATTTCCTTTTGTTCTGATACAGTTAATTCATTCCAAAAGTCTTTTTTCTCTTTATTTACAAAATCAGATACACGTTGAATAAATTCAGAATTTTCATTTTCTAATATAATTTTCAATAATTCTAACTTTGTTGCTTGTATATCCATTCTAAAAATTTTCAACAAATTTACGAAAAATATTCTTTCACTTTCGATTGTCCTTGGGTATGAAGCCCAACGGTTTTGTACATGAAAAAGTTGCGATTAAAGAGTACGGCAATTTTCCGCAGGAAAATTCCGTATTTAAAATGGCAACAATTTTGATGTAACCAAAAATAGCAATTTTTTATGTACGTTGTTAGCAAAAGCGGTTTTTCTTATAATTCCATATTTTTTTGAGTTTCCGAACTTCTTTATTTTTTAATTTTTTCCATTTTCAAACGTTTCAAATCCGCAAGAGGCTCAATTCCATTTACTTTAAGATAAAGATTTTTCAGGTTTTTACGATTTAATCAATACTATAACTTTAGTATTTCAAACGTTATAATTCCGCAAGAAACTCAATTTCAATTTCTTTAAACTAAGAATTTTTCAGATTTTGACGAATTTTCCAGAAACATAACTTTTGTTTTCAGCGTTGTAAAATTCCGCGTTTTAAAATAAGAGGAGAGTATTCAAGAGCTTTTTATGAAAAAATATTCCGCCACAACTAGAAAAATGAATTGATTGTAAAAACGATTTAATTTTTCAAAATTCACAATGTATTTTCAAATACAAAATTCAAGAGTTTCAGATTTAAAGAGAGAGATTTGAGCAATGTTTTTAGATATAAACCTATGCGTTTCTGGCTTCACTCAGCAGTTTTTGCTAACGTGTTTGTGTATGCTTTGTTGCGTTGGTTTAGCGTAAAATTAGCAAAAAAATACTGAATAGAAAATCCGCGAGGATTTTCGTAAGTTGGCTAAAAGAAAGCAATAAAATATACACGTTGTTGTGTGCAGGCTTTTTTTTATCCGCCTTTTGTCCATTCCTTTTTTGATGAATTATAAGTTTTAGATTCTCCAATACTTAATCCAAACCAAACTATATAAGTCGAGTCAGTTTTTTTCTCGTAGAAAGCTTTACTATTTTCAAGTTCAACTAATCCAATTTCAGAGACATTTTTCGGCAATCTATTTTTTTCCGTTTTAAATTGTTCTACTTTTTCAATTATTAATTCAGCGTATTTTTCTCGTTCATTTTCCACGCTACAACTAAAAACTGAAGATAATAATACACAAATAAATATTTTAAATTTCATTCTCACTTTTTTGTTTTAAAATCCGTTTTCTGTAAATCATAAGACCGATAATTGTCAGTCCACAAAGAATTGCTAAAATGTGAAAAGTTCTAATTGCGTTACATAAATCAATTCCAGAAACGATTGAAATACAATCCGTTAATTCACGTGTTTCATATTTTAAACTAACCATTGAATTTAAAGCCATAAATTCAAATAATAGAATTCCAATTATTAGTAAAATCAAGGTAATTATGTAAATTGCTTTTCTCAATTATTCTCGGTTTTTAGCTTGCACACAACGGTCTTGTATATGGCTCGTAGCGTGTAAATTAGCGATTAATTTTCGGTTGAACACGAGCCAGATTTTTTAATTTTCTTATTATCTTTTTTATCAATAAGCCAAATTAAAAAATTTGGCGGACTTGCAAATATGCCTTAACTTCTATTAATCAACTAATTAGCTATGAGCTATATACGTTGTTAGCAACTGGCTTTATTCCTAATCTTGGCTAACTATTTCTAATACGTTTCCATCAAAATCAACTCTGGCAGAAACTGAACCGATTGTCATTCCGCCAAATCCATTTTCCGCTCTATATTTTGTTATTACAAAAATGGAATTTCCGTCATCTCTAAACCTTGTTTCGATATGTTCGTAACTATCTGGGTTTCGACAATTTTCTTTTATCATTCTGGAAAGTTTTGGATGCGAACCATCCCAAGCACTAAATTGCTTTTCGATGTTTTCCTTGCGATTTTTATTTATTTCTTCTTGTTTTCTTCTTTCAGCTTCTAATTCTCTTGCAATTTTTTCTTGTTCTTTCTTCTGAGCTATCTCTTTAATTATTTTTTCTCTCTCTGGTGCTTGAGTTTTCATTAAAGCAATAAATTCTGTGTTTAATGAATTTTGAGTTAAATATTTTTTTGTTAGCTGGTCATTCGTTAATTGTTCAAATTCTTGTTCAGTCATTGCGACTAAAGTTTCTTTGGCAAAATCCTCTGATTTATACTTGTTTAGTTCATTTTCCAATTCGACTGCTTTGTTTTTTGTGGTCGAATATTGACTTTTCGCTTTTTCAATATAGACTTTGGCAGAGTCAATTTGCCCATTATTTATAAATTCAGATGCTTTTTCTACAACCAAATCCATTTCTGCATCTTTTTCGGCATTAGAATTGTCAATGGTAAAACTCGCAATTACAAAACCTACTATTACTGTTGTCCATTTTGCCCAAGAAGGTAAATTCAGCTTGGTTTTTTTTGCAAACAATTCGTAAGTTGGTGGAAGAATAAATAACCCTAACAGTAAAAAGATTATTCCTGTCAAGAATGATGTGAATAAACCGCCTAAACCTCCGATTAAGAATGTGATTCCAAAGAACCATTTTAAAATTGTAAGAAATGTTTTCATTTGTAATTCAATGTTTGTTTTTTGTTCTGTTGTTTGTTTAGCTTGTTGCTAACGGCTCTGTATAAAGTTTGTTGCGTGTTTTCAAGTTAAAAGTAAGTAAATAATCACTGATTAGAAAATTCGCTAGAATTTTCGCAAGTGAGCAAATAGCTAGCAATAAAATTTATACGTTGTTAGCACCAGTTTTTATTTTTTAAATTCAGCTATTTGTTGTTTAGCATATTGCTTTGCTCTTTCATCTCCAAATTCAAGTGTTTTTTCATAATATTCGATAGCTTTTTTCTTATTTCCTTTCAGTTTGAATCCTTGAGCAATATTTCCAAGAACGATGTAATCTTTTGGGTTTATTTTCTCTGCTCGTAACAAAGGTTCAATACCTTTATCGTATTCTCCTGTTAGAATATATGTAATTGATAAATTGGATAAACTTTCAATATGATTTGGGTAAAATTCTAAAACTTTATTTGCTATTTCTCTCATATTTTTTAAAAGTTCGTCATTACCTGTATTGTATAATTGTAACTGATAATTTTGAATATCTAGTAAAAACTCTTTTTCTCCACCATCATATTTTTCGTGATTTGTCCATGTCCATTCATTATTGTTTTTGGCTGAAAATTCAATTGTTTTTTTAATTTCCGTTGTAAACTCTGACCAATTTTCAAGTTCCCCAAAAACATAGATTTTACCAAATCTCATATCAAGTCGATTAGGATAAAGTTTAATTCCTTCATCAATTTTATCAAGTCCCTTTTTTACTTCAGTTGGGTTATAATAAATCTGACTACCTAAAAATCCAGAATTTTGATTTAAACTATCTTTTAAAACAAGACTTTCGCTATTTGGTTGGTCTGTAGTTAAAGCAAGAATTTCTTGACGAGACCTCATAAAATGATAATTGAAATAGCTTGTAAAAAGTTCAGCATCTTTAGGATTTTCAGATTTCCATCTTTTCAAAGTTTTCAATTGATTTATTGTGTCATTTGTCTCACAGTATTTTTTAAATTCTGATTGATAATCTTGACTAAATCCTATATGTGATATTAAAATCACAATTAAAGTTCCAAATATTCTTTTCATACGTTTTTTAGGGAAATTGGTGCTAACGTGTTATATAAAAATAAAATACACTTTTTATCTTCTCAGTTTTTAGGATAAACAAATGTTTTATTTACAAACACTAAAATAAGATTCTTTTTAGAATTACACATATTTCTAAGATTAATAATTGTTAGAAAAGGCTTTAGTCAACTTTTTTTCAGTGTTATTTTCTATAATTGATTTTACAGAAATATCTAACGGACTTTTAATTTGTAGTAAGTCCTTCTTACTTACATGAGTATAAATCATTGTAGTTTCTGGTTTAGAGTGGCCTAACAATTCTTGAATATAACGTAAATCAATTCCGTTTTCCAATAAATGAGTAGCATAACTATGACGCAGCGTATGGGGCGTTACTCGTTTTTTTATATTAGCAGCCTTAACAGATCGTTTTAAAAAACCTCTAATACTTTCGCTACTGTACTTCATATTTGGTTTTTGACCTTCAGCAAAATAAATTTTAGGATTGTATGTGCTCAGGTAATTTTGTAATAGAGGAATAATAGTTTCTGCTAAAACTACATTTCTATCTTTGCGTCCTTTTCCATTTTTTACAGCAATTTGTCGCCTGTCAAAGTCAATATTTTTGAGTTCTAATGCAAGCAATTCTCCTATGCGAAGTCCCGCTGAATAGATGATCGCTAAAATAGCTCTATGCTTTAGGTTTTTTGTGTAACGTAACAAATCAATTATCTCTTCTTTAGACAATACTGTTGGTAAAATTTTACTCTTTCGAGGACGTTGTAACGTTAATGCTTCAATTTTACAGTTAGGATAAAAAGCTTTAAATAATTTTAAAGCACTAATAAGTTGTCTTTGACTACTAATACTCATGTTTTTGGGTACAAAGACGTCTTCTATAAAAAGTTCAATATCTCTATTCGAAAATTCGCAAGCAGGTTTATCATTTAAATATTCAAAAAAATCTGCTATAAAAGTAAAATAAGTTTTAACAGTGCTTTCACTATAACGTTTGCCTTTTAAATATTTTATATAAGAGCGAATGATTTTCTTATGTTCTTCTGAAATAGTACGGTTTTTTTTGATGGATTTTTGAGCAATTGATGTTTCTAGACTTTTATCTAAAATAAAATTTACACTTGTACCTAAATGTTTTTTTAATACTTCAATAGCGTCTTCAGAAAATAAAACATACCAACCCCTATGGTTAACACTCCAAAGGTAACCTAGATCATGTTTTAATTTATTTTTGATAGTGTAATCGTAAGGAAAAGTAACTAAAAGTTGTGTTTTCTTTCGGTGTAAAACTTTATATAAAGTTAATGTGGAGGTTTGTAATTTGTTGTTATTCATAGCAATACAAAAATATAAAAAAACGTAACAATACTAGCAATTAATTTAAATAATTATGATAGTTTTTAGATAAATTATAATTGTACCTACTTTAAAACATAATACTATAAAATTAGTTTCCAAAAAACAAATAGACATCGTATTTAAAAACAATGTAAGGTGTTGTTTAATAGTGTTATAACAGTTATTTTAACAGTTAGGTATCATTAGAAAAAAGTTTGTAAAACGTACAAAACCTAAAATAAAGATTACTTTTGATAGCTGATACTTAATCATATCAATTAAAAATAAGAAAATGGCAAAAACATTATTTGACAAAGTATGGGATTCACACGTTGTTCGTCAGGTTAAAGACGGACCAGATGTGTTTTTTATAGATCGTCATTTTATCCATGAAGTTACAAGTCCTGTAGCTTTTTTAGGATTAGAAAGCAGAGGAAACAGTGTTGTATATCCAGAACGTACGTTTGCTACAGCAGATCATAATACACCAACAATAAACCAACATTTACCGGTAGAAGATCCGTTATCTGCTAACCAATTAAAAGCGTTAGAAGAAAATGCTGCAAAGCATGGTATTTCTCACTGGGGATTAGGAGATTTAAATAACGGTATTGTACACGTTGTGGGTCCAGAAAATGGAATTACTTTACCTGGTGCTACTATTGTTTGTGGAGATTCTCATACATCTACTCATGGAGCTTTTGGTGCTATTGCTTTTGGTATTGGTACTTCTGAAGTAGAAATGGTATTATCTACACAATGTATTATGCAACCAAAACCTAAAAAAATGCGTATTAACGTAAATGGGAAATTAGGTCTTGGTGTAACACCAAAAGATGTAGCTTTATACATTATTTCTAAACAAACAACATCAGGTGCAACAGGATTTTTTGTTGAGTATGCAGGTGATGTTTTTGAAGATATGACTATGGAAGGTCGTATGACTGTTTGTAACCTTTCTATAGAAATGGGTGCACGTGGTGGTATGATTGCTCCAGATGCTAAAACATTTGAATATATTAAAGGTCGTTCTCAAACTCCTAAAGGAGCAGATTGGGATAAGGCTATGGAATACTGGAAAACTTTAAGTACTGATGAAGGAGCAGAGTTTGATGTAGAGTTTAATTATAATGCAACAGATATTGAGCCAATGATTACTTACGGTACAAATCCGGGTATGGGTATTGGTGTAACACAAGATATTCCTAATGCAGAAAATGTAGAAGGTGGTGTAGAAACATACAAGAAATCTTTAGGTTATATGAATTTCAATGAAGGAGATTCTATGATTGGTAAAGAAATAGATTTTGTATTTTTAGGTTCTTGTACTAATGGACGTATTGAAGATTTTAGAGCTTTTTGTTCTATTGTTAAAGGAAGAAAAAAAGCAGACAATGTTACTGCTTGGTTAGTACCAGGTTCTCATAAAGTAGTAGATCAAATTAAAGCAGAAGGATTAGATAAAATTATAGATGAAGCAGGTTTTGTGTTAAGAGAACCAGGATGTTCTGCTTGTTTAGCTATGAATGATGATAAAATTCCTGCAGGAAAATTATCAGTATCTACATCTAACAGAAACTTTGAAGGAAGACAGGGTCCAGGTTCTAGAACTTTATTAGCAAGCCCATTAGTAGCAGCTGCTTCAGCTGTTAACGGTGTAGTTACAGATCCAAGAACTTTATTAACAGCATAAAAAAAACAAAATGGCTTACGATAAATTTGACGTACTAACAAGTACAGCATATCCATTACCTACAGAAAATGTAGATACAGATCAAATCATTCCTGCTCGTTTTTTAAAAGCAACAGAGCGTAAAGATTTTGACATTAACTTTTTCCGTGATTGGAGATATAATTCTGACGGAACACCAAAAGCAGATTTTCCTTTAAATAAAGAAATTTATGCAGGATCTAAAATTTTAGTTGGAGGTAGAAACTTTGGTTCTGGTTCTTCTAGAGAGCATGCAGCATGGTCTGTATACGATTTTGGATTAAGATGTGTAATATCATCAGCTTTTGCAGATATCTTTAAAAATAACTGTTTAAATGTAGGTGTTTTACCAGTACAGGTTTCTGCAGAATTTGCAGATACTTTGTTTGCTGCTATTATGGCAGACCCAAAAGCTGAAATTAAAGTAGATTTACCTAATCAAACAGTAACTTTAGTTGCTACAGGAGAGTCTGAATCTTTTGATATTAATTCTTATAAAAAAGATAATATGTTAAATGGTTTTGATGATATTGATTATTTAAAAAACATCGAAAACGAAATTTCTGCTTTTGCTGAAACAAGACCATTTTAAAAATACTTTTTAAAGTTGCATATGGCAAGTAGAAAGATAGAAATAATGGATACGACACTACGTGATGGAGAACAAACATCAGGAGTGTCGTTTTCAGTTTCTGAAAAATTAACTATTGCAAAATTATTATTACTAGAGCTAAATGTAGATCGTTTAGAAATAGCTTCTGCAAGAGTTTCTGATGGAGAATTAAAAGCTGTTAAACAGATTACAGCTTGGGCTACAGAAAATAATTTTTTAGAAAACATAGAGGTGTTAACTTTTGTTGATGGAGGGAAATCTATAGATTGGATGCTTACAGCTGGTGCTAGAGTTCAAAATTTATTAACTAAAGGTTCTTTAAATCATTTAACACATCAACTTAAAAAAACTCCAGCACAACATTTTAAAGATATTAAAGCCAATATAGAATTGGCTGCAAAGCATAACATTAAAACCAATGTATATTTAGAAGATTGGTCTAATGGTATGCGAAATTCTAAAGAATACGTTTTTGAGTATTTAGATTTTTTATCAACTCAAAAAATAGAACGTATTTTATTACCAGACACTTTAGGTATTTTAACTCATGATGAAACGTTTGCATTTGTTACAGAAGTTCGTCAAAAATATCCTAAAATGCATATAGATTTCCATGGTCATAATGATTATGATTTGGGAGTTGCAAATGTTATGGAAGCTGTAAAAGCAGGGGCAAATGGGCTACATTTAACTATTAACGGAATGGGAGAGCGTGCAGGAAATGCACCAATGGCAAGTGTTATTGCTGTAATAAACGACTTTTTAAAAGACGTTACCGTTGCTGTAAATGAAACTGCTTTAAACAAAGTTAGTAAACTTGTAGAAACATTTTCTGGCTTTAGAATTCCTGTAAATAAACCCGTTGTAGGTGCTAATGTATTTACACAAACAGCTGGTATACATGCAGATGGAGATAATAAAAACAATCTTTATTTTAATGATTTAATGCCAGAACGTTTTGGTAGAAAACGTAAATATGCGCTTGGTAAAACATCAGGAAAAGCAAACATCCAAAAAAATTTACAAGATTTAGGATTAAGTTTAAATGATGAAGATTTAAAGAAAGTTACACAACGAATCATAGAATTAGGAGATAAAAAAGAGGTGGTATCTCAAGAAGATTTACCGTATATTATTTCTGATGTTTTAGACAGTGACACTATAGAAAAACGTGTTATTGTAGAAAATTATGTTTTAGGACATGCTAAAGGAATGAAACCATCTACTACTTTAAAATTAAGAGTAGAAGGTGTTATGTATGAAGCACATTCGCAAGGGGATGGTCAGTTTGATGCTTTTATGAATGCATTAAGAAAATTATACAAAACACATAGTAAAAAAGAGTTACCAGATTTAATAGATTATGGAGTAAGAATTCCTCCAGGTAGTCATTCTGATGCTTTGTGTGAAACCATTATTACTTGGAAAAGAGAAGACAATGAATTTATTACGCGTGGTTTAGATTCAGATCAAACAGTATCTGCAATAAAAGCTACCGAAAAAATGCTAAATATAATATAAATAAATTATCGGTTATTAAATGATAGTTAATCATTAGAGGTAACCAAAAGCTTAAAAATATGAAACTAAATATCGCATTATTAGCAGGAGACGGAATTGGCCCAGAAGTAATAGATCAGGCCGTAAAAGTATCTGATGCAATTGCAAAAAAATTTAATCACGAAATTACTTGGAAACCAGCATTAACTGGTGCAGCAGCAATAGATGCTGTTGGAGAACCTTATCCAGATGAAACTCACGAAATTTGTGTAGCTTCTGATGCTGTTTTATTTGGTGCTATTGGTCACCCAAGATTTGATAATGATCCTTCAGCAAAGGTTCGTCCAGAGCAAGGTTTATTAAAAATGCGTAAAAAATTAGGTTTATTTGCAAACGTTAGGCCTACATTTACTTTTCCTTCTTTATTAGATAAATCTCCTTTAAAAAGAGAAAGAATAGAAGGAACAGATTTAGTTTTTTTACGTGAGTTAACTGGTGGTATTTACTTTGGAGAAAAGGGTAGAAGAGACGAAGGTGAGACTGCTTTTGATAACTGTGTTTATACAAGAGAAGAAGTACAACGTATTGCTAAAAAAGGTTTTGAATTAGCAATGACACGTAGTAAAAAATTATGTTGTGTAGATAAAGCAAATGTTTTAGAAACTTCTAGATTGTGGAGAGAGACTGTACAGGCTATGGAAAAAGATTATCCAGAAGTAGAAGTAGCTTATGAATTTGTAGATGCAGTTGCAATGCGTTTAGTACAATGGCCAAATAGTTATGATGTTTTAATTACTGAAAACTTATTTGGAGATATTTTAACTGATGAAGCGTCTGTAATATCTGGTTCTATGGGATTAATGCCAAGTGCTTCTTTAGGTGCTGAGATTGGTTTGTTTGAGCCAATTCACGGTTCTTACCCACAAGCAACAGGTTTAAATATTGCAAACCCTATGGCTACAGTGCTTTCTGCAGCAATGATGTTTGAAAACTTTGGTTTACAAGAAGAAGGAAAAGCAATTAGAGATGCTGTAAATAGTGCTTTAGACAAAGGTATTGTTACAGAAGATTTAGCTGATGGAGGTAAAGCTTATGGAACAAAAGAGGTAGGAGATTGGTTAGCAAATAACATCTAATTTTAGATAAATAATTAAAAAAAAGCTCTCGAATTTCGAGAGCTTTTTGGCATTTATGAATTTATCTAATTTTTAATAAAGGCTGAATAGAACCTCCAATATCTTTTTTAATCACTTCAAATTTGTCAATATTTTGAAAGAGTTTGGTTAGGTTTTTAAAGCCATAACTTCTAGGGTCAAAACTCGGATCTATTTTTCTGATATTTAATCCTAATGTAGAAATATATGCAACGTCATCTTCATTAGTAGAAATGTCAAAAGCTTTATGAATCGTTTTCCAATCATCTTTAGAAATCCATACTTTTTCTGGAGCTACTTTTTTACTAGGAGTCGTTTTTTGTTTTTTAGAAATGGTTTGTTCTTCTTCCTCCTCATCATTTTTTAAATTTTCAGTAAACGTGAATATTTCACACGACTTTACAAAAGCCTCTGGTGTTTTTTTTTCTCCAATACCCATAACATATAAGCCTTCTTCTCGAATCCGTTTTGCCAAACCTGTATAGTCACTATCGCTAGAAACGATACAAAAACCTTCTATATTTTTTCCGTGTAAAATATCCATAGCATCAATAATCATTGAGCTATCTGTAGAGTTTTTTCCAGTGGTATAAGCAAATTTTTGAATAGGACTGATGGAATGTTGATTGATGATAGTTTTCCAGCTATTCATTTGCTGCGAAGTCCAATCTCCATAAATTCTTCTAATGGTTGCTTTACCATATTTAGAAACTTCTTCGATAATTTCTTTTATTAGCTTGGGTTGAGCATTGTCTCCATCTATTAGCACTGCAATATTAAATTTACTTTCCATATTATTATATCTCCAACGAAGTTATTACTTTCCTTATAAAAAAACCTCTCTAATCAGAGAGGTTTTTATTTATTTTTATGCTTTATAGATTTTATCATATAAATCTTTATAAATTTCTTTAATTACAGCACGTTTCATTTTCATGGTGGGTGTTAAATGTCCGTCATCTATAGACCAAACATCAGGAGTCAATTCAAAACGTTTGATTTGCTCCCATTTTCCAAAGTTTTTATTACATTTGTCAACTTCTTTTTGAATTCTCTTGATAATTCTTTCTGAAGTAATAATCTCTTTATTAGAACTTCCAATTTGCAACTCTTTGTGTTTTATCCAATCTTTAATAAAATCGAAATTTGGTTGAATGATAGCTGCAGGCATTTTTTCGCCTTCACCTATCACCATAACTTGTTCTATAAATAAAGATTGTTTTAATTCTCCTTCTAAAAGAGGGGGTACAACGTATTTGCCTCCAGATGTTTTAAACATCTCTTTGGTTCTACCTGTAATTTTTAAAAAGCCTTCATCATCAATTTGACCTTTGTCTCCTGTATAGAAATATCCGTCTTTTATAACTTCATTAGTCCTTTCTTCGTCTTTAAAATACCCTAGCATCACATTAGGCCCTTTTACCAATATTTCTCCATTTTCAGCAATTTTTACTTCAACGTTGTTAATGACTTTTCCTACAGTTCCTACTTTAAATCCTTTGTTTCTTCTGTCGTTTACTGTAACAACTGGTGATGTTTCTGTTAAGCCATAACCTTCCATAATTGGCATTCCTGCCGCAGTAAAAACTCTTGTTAAACGTTGTTGTAAGGCAGCACTTCCAGAAACCATTAATTTTAATTCTCCACCTAATGCTTCTTGCCATTTCGAAAAAATAAGTTTTCTAGCTAAACCTAATTTTTTTTCATACCACCAACCGTTGGCACCATTTGGTTCATATTTTAAGCCTAAGTTAACTGCCCAAAAGAATAATGCTTTTTTAATACCCGATAACGTTTCTCCTTTTAAAATAATTTTATCATATATTTTTTCATATAAACGTGGGACAGCCGTCATTACATGAGGCTTAATCTCTTTTGCGTTGTCAGAAAGTTGTTCTATAGATTCTGCAAAGTAAATTGAAACACCACAAGATTGGTATAAATATAGAATCATCCTTTCAAAAATATGACAAACGGGTAAAAAGCTTAAGCCTCTAGAATTACCATAGTCTAAAGGAACTCTTTCCATAGAGCTCATTACATTAGAAACAATATTTCTATGAGATAACATGACCCCTTTTGGTTTTCCTGTGGTTCCAGAAGTATAAATTAATGTGGCCAAATCATCTGCCTGCACATTTTCTTTTCTTTTGTCAACTTCATGTTGATTACTATCGTCTTTTCCAAGTTCTAAAAGTTCTTTCCAATTTTTCTCACCTTCAATATCATCAAACGTAAAAATCTCTTTTAGCTTAGTGTTTTTTTTGATTTTATTAATTTTTTTTAAGACTTCTACATCTGATACAAAACAATAAATAGATTCTGAATGATTTAGAATATATTCATAATCTTCTTTAGAAATTGTAGGATAAATAGGAACATTTTGAGCGCCTGTTTGTAAAACTCCAATATCGCAAACATTCCATTCGGTTCTATTGGTAGATGAAATTACTGCAATTTTATCATTGGGTTGAATTCCTAATTTTATCAAGGCTCTACTAATTTGATTGGCTTGATCTATATATTCTTGTGTGGAAATAGATTCCCATTTACCACTTGTTTTAGAGATAAATGCTTTGTCTAAACTGTATGTATTTAATTGATAGTAAGGGAAATCGAATAACCTTGTAACTTCTACTGCCATAAACTTGTTTTGAAATACCAAATTAGGAATTTCCACTTGATTTAACAAATATCTATTATAATAGTTTTGTATTGAGAATACTATAAAATTTATAAGGAAATTTATTTAATATAATAAAGAGGGTTGCTATATCAAGCTACTATATGTTGTAGTAATTAGTTGAGATTATACTATAAAAAAGGCTAATTACTTAAAAAGTAATTAGCCAGTTCTGTTTCAGTTAGCCCCTAATCTAACCTATTCCATTAGTGATGCAAGTTATTACAAAAATAGTATGTATAAAATAGGTGTTTACACCTATTTTTTTTCAATGACATACTTGCTAAAACTTTTACCATTAATTTTTGTGTACTTAGAATCTATGTCATACTCTACGTTCATATTAGAAATGTCAAAATCTCCTGATACATTCATATATTTAATATTTAAATCTTCTTCAAAATTGGTGTTTTTAAAAGAAACTCCATCTGAAAATTGAGTGTATTTAAAAATTGCTGAATCTTTGAAAACAGCATTTGAAAAACTTACATATCTACTAAATTTTGCATATTTGAAAGTTGAGGTTTTGTCAAATGTAGTATTAGAAAAACTAATTTTTTTATCAAATTTTGCATATTTGAAAGTACTATCATCATCAAAAAAACTTCCAGAAAAATCTGCATCTCTTTCAAAACGAGAATATTTAAACATAGCTTTTCCTTTAAAATTACAACCTTTAAATATGGCCGTATCTTCAAAACTCGCTATAAAAGTATAACCAGAATCTTCATGAGGAATGTAGGCTAAAACATCATCTCTAAAAGTACAATTGATAAAAGATATCTTTACATCTATAAGTTTTTTTATAGTATTATCAGAATTTCCTCCATTCCACCAACTACTTTTCTTTTTAGTTGGTAATTTTTCTAAAGCATTATTCATATAGGTGAAATCTAAAACACCTAATATAGTTGCATCTTTTATAGAGATAGATTTACCTGCTTTTATGTCTTGCATTATTTTAGAAGCTTCTACTTTTTTTTGAGAAAAAGCTACTAAAGAAATTAGCAGAAAGCTAAGAGATATTAACGTAATTTTATTTTTCATGTGTCTAAAGTTTAAATGATTTCATCTAAAAGACAACATTTTTTTTAAGTTGTGACACTTTTTACCTTAGTTCTGTTCAATCCATTTTCTAGCGTTTACAAAAGCTTCTAACCAAGGAGAAACTTCGTCTTTTCTACCTTGTGGATAATTTGCCCAGTTCCATTGGAAAATAGAGCGTTCTATATGAGGCATTGTAGCTAAATGTCTACCAGTTGCATCACACAACATTGCTGTGTTAAAAGAAGATCCATTTGGGTTAGCAGGGTAACTTTCGTAACCGTATTTAGCCACAATATGATAAGCTTCTTCTTTAAGTGGTAAATTGAATTTTCCTTCTCCGTGAGAAATCCAAACACCTAATTTGCTTCCCGCTAAAGAAGAAAGCATTACAGAATTGTTTTCTTCAATAATAACAGAAGTAAAGGCACTTTCGTGCTTTTTGGAATCGTTGTAAGTCATTTTTCCATATTCTTCTGAGGTGCTTTCAGGTTTTAGTAAATCCAATTCCATCCAAAGTTGACAACCATTACAGATACCTACTGATAAAGTATCTTCTCTTTTAAAGAAATTCTTTAAAGCTGTGTTTGCTTTCTCATTGTATTTAAATGCACCAGCCCAACCTTTTGCAGAGCCTAATACATCAGAGTTAGAAAAACCACCAACTGCTCCAATAAACTGAATATCTTCTAAAGTTTCACGACCAGAAATTAAATCTGTCATATGAACATCTTTCACATCAAAACCCGCTAAATACATTGCATTTGCCATTTCACGTTCTGAGTTAGATCCTTTTTCACGAATTATTGCAGCTTTAGGTCTTTTTTTACCAGTTTCAGGCAATTTACCCGTAAAATTCTCTGGAAATGTATAATTTAAAGGTTGACTTTTATAATTATCAAATCTATCTTGAGCTAAATTATTAGCAGTTTGTTTTTGGTCTAATAAAAATGATGTTTTGTACCAAACATCTCTTAATTGAGCAACATCAAAAGAAAAGTTGTCTTCATTGTTTTTAATGTTTACTATTCCTGAATTATTTGCAGTTCCAATATTGAAAAATTCGATATTGTTTTCTGATAAAACAGTTTCTACAGAAGCGTCTGCTTGGAAAACTATTCCTGAATTTTCTGCAAATAACACTTTTATAGAATCTTCTTCATGTAAAGATAAAATGTTAAAATCTGCTCCTAAATTTACATCAGCAAAAGACATTTCTAGTAAAGTGGTAATTAATCCACCAGAGGCAACATCATGACCAGCAGTAATTTTATCTGCTTTAATTAAGTTTTGAACGGTATTAAAAACGGTTTTTACATAAGCCGTATTTTTTACATCCGGAGCCTCATTTCCAATAGTATTTAAAACCTGATTGAAAGAACTTCCTCCTAATTTAAAATCGTCTTGAGAGATATTTATATAATAAATATTTCCTCCATCAACTTGTAAAACAGGCTCTACAACTTTAGCAATATCATTACAGTTTGCGGCTGCAGAAATAATTACAGTCCCTGGAGAAATTACATCTCCATCAGGATATTTTTGCTTCATCGAAAGCGAGTCTTTACCTGTAGGAACGTTAATGCCTAAGTCAATTGCAAATTCAGAAACTGCTTTTACAGCTTTGTATAAACGTGCATCTTCACCTTCGTTTTTACAAGGCCACATCCAGTTTGCAGAAAGTGATACAGAAGCTAAATTGTCTTTTAAAGGAGCCCAAATAATATTGGTTAAAGACTCTGTAATAGAGTTTCTACTACCAGCTTCTGGGTGAATTAATCCAGAAATAGGAGAATGCCCTATTGAGGTAGCAATTCCTTCTTTTCCTTTATAATCTAACGCCATAACACCAACATTGTTTAATGGAATTTGTAACGAACCAACACACTGTTGTTTCGCAACTTTACCACCAACACATCTGTCTACTTTATTTGTTAACCAATCTTTACAAGCTACAGCTTCTAATTGTAAAACTTGCTCTAAATAGATTTGTAAATTCTTGGTTTTATAACGTGGGTTTTTGTAATTTCTTTTAACAGAGTTGTCTGTTAAGATGGTTTTAGGAGAAGAACCAAACATGTCTTCCATTGCCAAATCCATAGGTTTGTCACCTTTGGTTTCCGATTCGAAAGTAAAACGATCATCACCAGTAACATCACCAACCGTATACATTGGAGAACGCTCTCGTTCTGCAATTTTTTGTAACGTTGCTGTATGTTTTTCGGCAATTACCAATCCCATTCTTTCCTGAGATTCGTTTCCAATAATTTCTTTAGCAGATAATGTTGGATCACCAACAGGTAACTTGTCTAAATCTATTTTTCCACCTGTATCTTCTACCAATTCAGACAAACAATTTAAATGCCCACCTGCACCATGGTCGTGTATAGAAACAATAAAATTCTCATCACTTTCTACCATTCCACGAACCGCATTTGCTGCACGTTTTTGCATTTCTGGATTAGAACGTTGTACTGCGTTTAATTCGATTCCTGAAGCAAACTCTCCAGTATCTGCAGAAGAAACAGCAGCACCTCCCATACCAATTCTATAGTTTTCTCCACCAAGAATTACAATTTTATCACCAGCTGTAGGCGTATCTTTTAAAGCTTGCTCTGCTTTTCCATACCCAATTCCACCAGCTTGCATAATTACTTTATCAAAACCTAATTTTCTAGGAGCTGCATCACTTGAAGCTGCATTTTCTTCGTGTTCAAAAGTTAATACAGAACCTGTAATCAAAGGTTGCCCAAATTTGTTTCCAAAGTCAGAAGCTCCATTAGAAGCTTTTATTAAAATATCAATAGGTGTTTGGTATAACCACTTTCTAGCTTCAAACTTTTGTTCCCAAGGTCTGTTTTCTTCTAAACGAGAATATGAAGTCATGTATACCGCAGTTCCTGCCAAAGGTAAAGAACCTTTACCACCTGCAAGTCTATCTCTAATTTCTCCACCAGAACCAGTTGCAGCACCGTTAAACGGCTCTACAGTTGTAGGAAAATTATGCGTTTCTGCTTTTAAAGAAATTACAGAATTAAAATCTTTGGCTTCGTAAAAATCTGGTTTATCTGCTGTTTTAGGAGCAAATTGCTCCACTTTTGGTCCTTTTATAAAAGCAACATTGTCTTTATAAGCAGAAACAATATCATTAGGATTTTGTTGAGACGTTTCTTTTATCATCTTAAATAAAGAAGTTGGTTGTTCTTCTCCATCAATAACAAAAGTTCCGTTAAATATTTTATGACGACAGTGTTCTGAGTTTACTTGACTGAATCCAAAAACTTCAGAATCTGTTAATTTTCTTCCTATTTTATTAGCTACACCTTCTAAATAATCAACTTCTTCATCACTTAAAGACAAACCTTCTTGTTGGTTGTATGCTGCAATATCATCAATTTCTAAAATAGCTTCTGGTGTAATGTTTATGGTAAACATTTCTTGATGCAAGCTCGAAAATTTTTCAGAAATCATCGGATCAAAATCAGAAAAATCATTAGCTACTGCCTTAAATTCTTCAATTCTTATAATACCAGAAATACCCATATTCTGAGTAATTTCAACAGCATTTGTACTCCAAGGAGTAATCATTGCTGCTCTTGGTCCAATAAAAAAAGCGTCTAAAGACGCTGTATTTATTTTAGATAAATCTCCAAATAACCATGTTAATTTGCTCACGGTTTCTTGAGATAATTCTTTTGTTGTTTGTACGGCAAATACTTTGCTGTTTTCGTTTCCAAAGAAATGAATCATTATAAAATTGATTAAAATTTAAACGACAAATTTACTTTTTTTCTTTAGAACTTAAGGTATTTATAAGGATGAAAAAACAGAGTTATTCACCTTTTTTTAACAGATAAGTTTTTAAAGAAGAGGCGTATCAATTTAAACTACAGCAGATATACATCTTTATTATTTATAAGTTATTTATTTTAAGTACAACTTTTTATGTTCAAAGGCATCTAAAGATATAATCAACTCAAAAAAACTTAAAATGCATAGAAATTTATCCAAATTTGTTACTATTCTAGGATTGTCATTTGTAATTATTAATGGTATTTGAGATTTAGATAATTTATTTGATTATACGAATCAAAAAAACATATACATCACCAAAGACAGTAACACAGATAAAAATTACAAACACATTTGTTAAAAACTAAAACTATAGTTTTAAGAATTTTTGAGTAATAGAACCCGTAAGCTGAGATATTTTTAAGATATAGATTCCGTTTTTAAGAGAAGATATATCTATATTTTTCTTGTTTTTAACTTCTTTAGAAATAATTTTTTTGCCAATTACATTAAAAACTTCTAGTGTAAAATCTGCTTTTCTATTTAGAAATAAAAAATCTCTTTGCTTAGGGTTGGAGTAAATTTTTAACTTAAAAAAAGTAGTATTGTCAAGAGTTAGATTGCCCCACCTGTCTTCAGGTTTAGGAGTTCCAGAAGGAGGGTTTCCCCATATTTTTGTTGCTAAAAAAGGGTTGTCTATAAACGGATTTCTGTTTCCTTGTGCATAAGTATTATTGGTGTTTTCGTGATATGTATTTCTGTTATCTTCTAGTATAGAAACAGGATCTTCTGCATTCCATTTTAAAAATAAATCAATCATATCATCAGGGGTACTTGTAGCGCTACCAATGCCAACAACAGAAGGTAAACATTGGTTGTTGTATCTTAGATACATGTACATAATCATTCTAGCAACATCACCTTTCCACTCATCACCAGGAAACCAACCTTGGGCAACAGTACCAGAATTTCCTGTTCCGTCTGCAAATGGTTTATTGCCTCTTTGGCCATTATATCTAACGTCTGAAGGTCTAAGATGATGCGCATCTGCACCCGCACCAGAAGTGCCTAAATTGGGGTTTCCTAAAGATCTTGGGTAAGTGTGTTCTCTATTCCAATCTCCAACATTACCACCATTATCATTAACTCCTCTTGTTCTTGCAGTAGTACCAGCGTTACTAAAACCATAAATAAGCATGACTTGAGTTGCGTTTTTAGGGTTTACATCAGTTTGTTTTGAAGCATTCCAAACGCCAGGAGTATACGATAAAAAATTAGTATGCGTATTTATGATCAACGTAGCTAAGTCATTTTTTAAAGCCAGACCACTTTTAGAAAAATCGATTTTATTGTAGTATGATTGCTGAGATAAAACAGAAAAAGAGATTAGAAACAGGAGGAAAAATGTATATTTTTTACACATTAGTTTTTAATGAATTTTGTTGAAATTACTTGATTTCCAATTTGTATTTTAAGAATATACATTCCCTTAGGTAGTTTTTTAAGATTTATTTTTTTTATAGAATTTTGATGTTGATAGATTTTTTTACCTAAGGTAGTAAAGATTATTATACTTTTAATTTTATGAGGAGATTTATTTTTTATCTCTAAAATATCTTTTACAGGGTTAGGAGAAAAAGAAATAGCATCTAATTTAACGTTTTTGGTTGAAAGAGAACTAGTTTTATGTATTCCAAAATTATCAACACTATCTTTATCTAAAATATCCCATTCATTTGTTATATTAAAATTTGTATTCGGTTCAATTACATCTATTTTTCGTCGTAGGGTTTTGTCTTTGGCAAAATTATTATCACCTCCGTTAAATGTTCCAATAATGTCTATTAAAATGTCATTTTTAAATAAACCTACAGGGTCATTACCATTAAAATTAATAGGGGCACCAAAATTATTTTTATTATCATTTGGATGAATCATATCTGCTTCATCAATTAATTTTTGAATAGAAGATTTTCCATTAATAATAACAAAAACTTCATTTTTAGGTAAAATTCCAAAAAGTTTTAAAACGTTATTTTTATCCCAACCATTGCCATTTTTACCACCATTTTGTTGACGTTTTATACTATAAATACCTAAATCTAAATCATGAGCGGTGAAGTTGGCAATTTCTAAAGCTTTATTGTTAGAAGAACCTTCTAAATATTCAGAAAAAAACAATTCACTAGCAACGGTATTATTTCCGTTAGTAGTAGCAACTATAATAGTACTTAAGGCTGAGGTATTACCTACTTTATCTTTGGCAGAAACTTGTATGTTATAATTTGTTTTTGGCGTTAAATTAATAACCGTATATGTTGTTTCTGAAACAGTTGTTATACGATTGCTATTTACAAAAAGTTCATATGCAGTTACAGTTGTATTATCTGTAGCTGCAGACCAAGAAACTACAAAAGAAGTAGTAGTTTGGTTACTTATACTAATATTTTCGGGTATTGTAGGAGGATCAGAATCTAATAATGTAGTTGCTTTTATTGGTATACTTAGGAGGGATTTATTATCAACAATATCCTTTGCTAAAACTGTAAACGTATATACTGTATTAGAATTTAGTTCTTTAATTTTTATACTAGTATCTGTGGTGTTAGCATACAAGTTTCCGTTTACATACATATCATAACTGGTAACTTTTACATTATCAGTAGCTGCTGACCAAGTTACATCTATACTAAATGTTGTAATATTTGAAATTTTTAGGTTTGTTGGGGTAGAAGGAGCTTCTGTGTCATTACCAGAGTAAATTCCCCATAAATCTTCAGCTTTAGGACCTCCCCAAATTCTAGTTGCTAAAATAGGATTGTCTATAAAAGGATTTCTATTTCCTTGTGCATTTTCGTTCATTATGTTTTCATGATAGTTATTTCTTTGTTTTTCAACTTCAGAAACAGGATCTTGAGCGTTCCACTCTAAAAATAGATCAATCATTTCATCAGGCGTTTTAGCACTATTTCCAAAGCCAATATTAGTAGGTAAACACCTGTTTCCGTATCTAACATACATGTACATCATCATTCTTGCAACATC
The DNA here is from genome assembly GCF_003335085.1 of Polaribacter sp. WD7. Classification (GTDB taxonomy): domain Bacteria; phylum Bacteroidota; class Bacteroidia; order Flavobacteriales; family Flavobacteriaceae; genus Polaribacter. The sequence goes on from NZ_QPEJ01000013.1 coordinate 43,649, forward strand.
TCCTTTCCATTCATCCCCAGGATACCAACCACCATTATTTTGAATTCCTGAAGAACCAATACCAGCAGTAAATTTTCTATTGCTTCTTGTTGAATTCCAATCTTTATCTGCAGGCCTTAAATGATGTGCATCAGCACCAGGACCAGACTCATCTAAAGTTGGTGTACCCAAAGATTGAGAATAAACATGTTCTCTATTCCAATTTCCTGCAGTACCACCATTGTCATCTTTAGCGCGAGTTCTGTCATTTTTAAGGTTGTTGTCAGCTCCTTTTTCCCAACCATAAATTAATAAAACTCTAGTATTATCTTGAGGATCTGTATCTGTAACTTTACTGGCATTCCAAATTTGATCGTAAAATAGAAAATTGGTGTGAGTACTAATTATTTTAGAGGCTAGTTCTTCTTTTAAAGTTAACCCAGTTCTATTTAAATTAATATCGTGATAATAATTCTGTTGAGAAAAAACAAAGAAGTTTGCGCAACAGAAAAAGACAATAAAAGAGAACCTTTTCATGATAGCAATTTTGATTAAAAATAGTTTCTTTTTCTAATGACTTAAAACTTATAGAGCTTTAAGCCTTTTTTTCTAATAAAGCCATGTAAAATCCATCGAATCCAGATGTATGAGCCAAGACTTTTTTATCTGATATAAAGGTAAACTCTTTCCCTGATTCTGAGGTTAAGAATTTATCAACTTGTTGTTGGTTTTCTGATGGAAGTACAGAACAAGTTGCGTATACAAGTTTTCCTCCTGGTTTTACAATTTTAGCATATTGTTGCAATACATCTTGCTGTACTTTTTTTATATTTTCTATAAATTCAGGTTGTAGTTTCCATTTAGAATCTGGATTTCTACGAATTACGCCCAAACCAGAACACGGAGCATCAATTAAAACACGATCTGCTTTTCCGTGCAGTTTTTTGATTTGTTTGGTAGAGTCTATAACTCTAGTTTCAATATTATGTGCTTTGTTTCTTTTAGCTCTTGTTTTTAACTTTTTTAATTTACTTTCATAAATATCCATAGCAATAATTTGTCCTTTATTTTGCATTAAAGAAGCTAAATGTAACGTTTTACCGCCTGCACCTGCGCAAGTGTCTACCACTTTCATACCTGGGGCAACGTCTAAATAAGCAGCTACTAATTGAGAAGAGGCATCTTGAACTTCAAAAAAACCATTATGAAAAGCTTCTGTTTTAAAAACATTGGCTCTTTCCTCTAAGACTAAAGCATCAGGATGATGCGGTATTGTTTTTGTGATGATATTCTCTGAACGTAATTTTTTTTGAAGAAGTTCTTTAGAAATAGTTAGCGTATTGGTTCTTAAAATAACCTTAGCCTGTTCATTCTGAGCAGCAATTTCTTTGGTCCATTGTTCTTCACCCAATTCAGAAGCTCCTAGTTCATCTATCCAATCAGGAATAGATTCTCTAAACTTTCTAATTCTAGAAAGTTCGTCAAATTTTCCTTTTATTCTACGTACAGGAACATCTCCAATTTGATTCCAGTCTGGTAAAGAAATTCCGCGTAAGACACACCATACAGAAAATAATCTCCAAATATTATCTCTATCGTAAGGTAATTTTACCTCAGCTATTTCTGCATACAATCTATTCCAACGAACTATGTCATAAATAGTTTCTGCTACAAATTTTCTATCTCTAGCGCCCCAGCGTTTGTCTCTTTTTAACGCTTTTTCTACAGCTTTGTCTGCGTAGACTCCTTCGTTAAAAATATCTCTAATACTATCTATTACTGCAAATGTTAAATTTCTATGTAGTCTCATTCTATATTTATGAATAGGCTGCAAATTTACAATAAAAAAGTTACCTTAAAGTTGCTTAAGGCTTAAAAAATAGTGTGTTTGCAATACGCTTTTTTTAGAAGTACTTATTGATATTCTGAGGTAAGTTCGTCTACAATTAAACCATCTTCAAGGGTTTTAATAACTCCCATTGCTGCGCGTTCACCGCTAATCATTGCGGCATTTAAAGAACTATTTAACAGTTGGTCTCCTGCTAAAAAAATAGAAGTAGTTAACTGTGTTTCTGTACTTGAAATTTCATATTGTAAATTAGACAATTTTGGAAGTGCTTTTTTGATTTGATATCTTTTTATGAATTTTGCTTTAGAAATATTACAATACTGTTCTAGTTCTTCTTGTACTTTTTTAATGAGTTCATTTGCTGTTAATTGATGCTCTTTTACTACAGTTACAGACAATACATCTTTGTTTTGGTTTGGTGATTTTTGGATACTAGTAGTATAAAAAATATTATTTATCAAAGCAGATTTGTCTGCTATGAGCCCAATAATTGCAGATGTAAATGTTTTTTGAGAGATTTCAAAATATAGAGAATCACAACTTTTCCAGGTTGTTTCTTGATTTTTTAAGTTGCTAATTAGAGGACTAGCTTCTGTGGCTACTATTGTAAAATGACTTTTAATTTCTTTTTCGTTTTCAAGAATAATAGCGTTGTTTTTTACCCGTTTTACAGGAGAATTGAAATTGAAAATTGTTTGGTTTAATTTGTTTTTTAATTGATTTGAAATAGCTTGAATACCATTTTTAGGAATTACAGCATACCCTTTACCAAACATTTTATAAACAAACTCAAACATTCTAGAAGAAGTTTCTAGGTTGGGTTCTAAGAAAATTCCACTAAAAAAAGGTTTGAAAAAGTTGGCTATAATGTTGTCTGAAAAACCATAATTTTTTAGATATTGTAGAGTGGTTATTTCTTGAGCATCAAAAATATCTTGTAGTTTTTTATTTTTAAGTGTTGTATTTAATTTTAAGATTTTAAGTTTATCACCAATTGAACCAATGTTAGCAAAAATAGTAGGAAATAAAAGAGATAAATCTCTTAACGGATCTCCAATTTTTTGCTTTTTACCATCTTTAAAAATTAAAGCACCAGGAACCAATTTTTGTAAATCTAACGCTTTGAAATCTAAGTATTTTTGAGCAGCAGGATATTCTGAGAGAAGTACTTGAAAACCATGGTCTAATACATATCCATCAACAATATCAGATTTTACTCTACCACCAACAGTATTAGAAGCTTCTATAATTGTTGGGTGATATCCAAAATTTTCTAAAACCTGTGCAGCAACTAAACCGCTAACACCAGAACCAATAATATGAATTTTATAATCTGATTTTTGCATAAAAAAGATATTTTTACAAAGATACCACTACAATTTTTTAAGTAAGATTTAGCATACAATCTTTTAACACTATTTTATAAGAATACGTTATTCCTTTTTTTGTGTTTTAGCAGCTAAATTATTGTTTAAAATATTTTGTTTTTTCTTTAAGTAAGTAGCCAATATTTTTTGTACATCTCTGTTGTCTTTTTGAGGTTGTATGTAAAACTGATATTCGTCTGGTTTTTTTAATGATGCAGCTAAATCTTTATCAAGATATCCAAAACCTTGATAAAATCCATCTAAAATAAGTGCAAAACCAATTTCATTCTCAAATCTACCTTTTTCTTTTAAGACTAAATTTTTACCTGTCAAACTTATAGATTGTATGGCTTCTTTAACGCGAATATTATAATTAGTTACAGTTTCTTTACCACAACAAACGCCCTTACATTCTTTTAATTGATGATGAAAGCACTGTTTTACATTCGTTTGCAAATGACAATATTTAGGGCATAATGTGTATGTAGCACATAGCTTTTCTAGGAAATTTCTACATTCTGTTAAAGAATAAAATGTAGCTATGGGATTTGGAGTTAGCTTTATTTTATTAAAAGCCAAATGCACTACTCCTTTTTGATCTTCATAAGAAAACAAACCAATAGCACTGTTGTTATTTTTTTGAGAACGATTGTATTTTGGATATTTGTTTTTTATTTCTGATGATTCTAATAGCAACGCCAGTAACTCACTACCAGTTTCTGAATACGAAATATGGGCAGTTTCCATACATAGTTCTCTTTCTTTTTTCTTTTTGTCATAAAAATGACTGATAACCCTTTGTTTGATATTGTTAGCTTTACCAACGTAAATAATTTCTTTTGCTGTGTTTTTAAAATAGTACACACCAAAAGTTTCTGGCAAACTATCTACTTCTTTTTTGTCTAAAAGAGGAGGTAAGGTAGCTTGTCTAGAACGTGGATTTAAAAAGGAGTTGATAATAAAAGAATTGTCTCTTGCTAATAGTCTTCTAAATAATTCTGTAGTGGCTTCTGCATCACCTTTTGCTCTGTGTCTACCGTTAATAGTAATACCTTCATTTGTACAAATGTTACCTAAGCTATATGATTGTAGACCAGGAATTATTTTTCTTGATAACCGAACAGTACATAATTTTTTACGGTTAAAGTTAAAACCTAAACTTGCAAATTCGTCTTTTATAATATTGTAATCAAAATTTACATTATGAGCAACAAAAATGGTGTCTTTGGTAATTTCTTGCACTTTTTTTGCAATCTCAAAAAAACGAGGTGCGTTTCTAACCATAGCATTTGTAATGCCAGTAAGGTTGGTGATAAAAGGTGGAATATTTTGCTCTGGATTTACGAGAGAGGTAAATTCATTGACCACAATTGTTCCATCAAAAACAAAAATAGATATTTCTGTTATTTTTTGTCCCTTATGTCCATTTCCTGTGGTTTCTATGTCTACAATACTGTACAATTAAGCTACTATTGCCTTTAAATCAGAAATAGTTGCAGTTGGATTGTCGCTTTTAAAGACATAACTACCAGCTACCAAAACGTTAGCACCAGCCTCTATTAAAGCATTTGCATTTTTATCTGTTACACCACCATCAATTTCTATTTGGCAATTTGCTTTAGAAAATTCTATTAAATGGCGTAATTGACTCACTTTTTTATAGGTGTTTTCTATAAAAGATTGGCCTCCAAAACCAGGGTTTACACTCATAATACAAACTACATCTAAATCTACAATACAGTCTTCTAATACTGCTATGGGAGTGTGCGGATTTAGTGCAACCCCAGCTTTCATACCAGCTGCTTTAATGGCTTGAATAGTTCTATGCAAATGCGTGCAAGCTTCGTAATGTACTGTTAGAATATCTGCCCCCAAATCTGCAAAAATTTGAATATACCTGTCTGGATCTACAATCATTAAATGTACGTCTAGCGTTTTTTTTGCATGAGTTGCTATTGCTTTTACTACAGGCATTCCAAAAGAAATGTTGGGTACAAAAACACCGTCCATTATGTCTATATGAAACCAATCAGCTTCACTGTTATTTATCATTTCTACATCTCTTTGCAAATTTGCAAAGTCTGCTGCTAAAACTGAAGGTGCAATTAAATTACTCATTAAATAGTTCGTGTTTTTTTGCAAAGATAATTATTTTGTGGCTGCTAAAAGAGTGAAGTAATTTTTTAATATGAGAGGTTTACGTTTAGTATGGTAATAGGTTAGCAAACAGGTTTAGCCGTGATTGAAATGGCATCCTTTTTTTGCTGACATTTATGGAAAAAAAAGATAGAATGGAAAGCACGAATTGCTTCAAAAAAAAACTCTCAAAAAATAAATTTGAGAGTTTTTGGTATATTATACGGTTTGGAATTACCCAAGGTAAGTCATTAAAATTTTACTTCTAGACGTATGTTTTAGTCTACGAATTGCTTTTTCTTTAATTTGACGTACACGTTCACGAGTTAAATCAAACGTTTCTCCTATTTCTTCTAGTGTCATTGGTTGGTGTTCTCCTAAACCAAAGTATAGTTTTACAACGTCTGCTTCTCTTGGTGTTAAGGTTTCTAAAGCTCTGTTAATTTCTATTCTTAACGACTCGTGTAGTAAGGTTCTGTCTGGGTTTGGAGATTCTCCCGAATTTAAGACATCGTATAGGTTAGAGTCTTCACCTTCTATTAAAGGAGCATCCATAGATACATGGCGTCCAGAATTTTTCATAGACTCTTTAACGTCATTAACCGTCATGTCTAACTTCTTTGCAATCTCTTCTGCACTTGGAGGACGCTCATTTTCTTGTTCTAAGAACGCGTACATTTTGTTAATTTTATTGATAGAACCAATTTTATTTAACGGTAAACGTACAATACGAGATTGTTCTGCTAAAGCTTGTAAGATAGATTGACGAATCCACCATACGGCGTACGATATAAATTTAAACCCTCTAGTTTCATCAAAACGTTTTGCGGCTTTGATTAACCCTAAGTTTCCTTCATTAATTAAGTCTGGTAATGTTAATCCTTGGTTTTGGTATTGCTTCGCAACAGATACTACAAAACGTAAATTGGCTTTTGTTAATTTTTCTAATGCTCTTTGATCGCCTGCTTTTATAAGCTGTGCTAATTCTACTTCTTCATCAGCTGTAATTAAGTCTACTTTTCCAATTTCCTGTAAATACTTGTCTAACGATGCAGTTTCTCTGTTGGTAACCTGCTTTGTAATTTTAAGTTGTCTCATCTAATTCTTTATGACTTTTAAAAGGATTAATGTATTTGCTACATCTTATTATACGTTGGTATTTGAAATAATGTTACAAAAAGGTTGATTTTTTTTAAAAGAACTTTTTTTACCATTGGACGACATAAATTTACGCTTAAACTTTTTTTTCTGAGACATTGTGACTTATTAAGTTTTTTTGTGTCAAAATAATACTGAATTGAAAACTATTGACGTTAAAACTTTAAGTAATGAAGACTTGGTCTTTAAAATAGTAGAAACTAACAATACACAATTGTTTGCTGTTTTATATGATCGTTTTTCTAAAGTTGTTTATAATAAGTGTTACGGTTTCTCCAAAAGTAAGGAAGAAGCAGAAGACTTAACTCATGATGTTTTTATCAGATTATTTGTAAAGTTAAAAACCTTTAAAGGTAACTCTAAGTTTTCTACTTGGTTGTATTCTTTTACCTATAATTTTTGTGTAAATTATGTACAAAGAAATAGCCATAAAAAGAAAGAAAAAGTTACGGTTGTTACAGATAATATAAAAGATGATGATTTTTCTTTAGAAATTGATGATGCAACTCTATTTGAGTTGAAATCTGAAAAACTAGAGAAAGCATTAAGTTTAATTGAACCAGCAGACAAAATGATTTTACTAATGAAATATCAAGATGATATGAGCATTAAAGAAATTACAGAAGTTTTAAATGTTGGAGAAAGCGCTGTTAAAATGAGAATTAAGAGAGCGAAATTAAAAGTTGTAAGAACCTATGAAGAGTTATAGAAATGGACAACCCTTTTAAAAGAATTATACACCACCAGAGTGTGCCAGAAGTTCTAAAGAAAAAAGTATTAAGCGATATAGGGATGATTAAACTCACCTTAGATATTGCTGATTTATTTTTAGTCAAATACCCAAATACTGTTGGAGATTTATTAAGCAGCAACAATAATAATTTTAATAAAAAAGACTAAATATGAGCAGAACACTACAATTTATTGAACTTAAAACCGATTTTAGTTTTCTTCAAAATTTATGGACTAATTTTGCAACCTTTTTACCTCAGTTGTTAAAAGGAATAGCCTTTTTAGTTGTAGGTTGGCTATTGATAAAATTCATTTTATTTTTGGTAAAAAAAGCACTTGGATTTACCAATATAGATACGTTACCAGAGAAGCTAAAGGTTGATGAGATTTTGGGCGAATCTTCTGTGAAAATTCAACCTACAAAAATTATTATTACTACGCTAAAATGGATTTTAATTTTAGTATTTGTAATAATAGGAGCTGAGCTTTTGGGGCTAAGAATGGTTTCTGAACAACTTAGCAATTTAATAGCATATTTACCTAAATTAATTGCGGCGTTAATACTATTTGCAGTAGGAGTATATGTAGCCAATCTTGTTAAAAAGGCTCTAATAGGTACGTTTAAATCTTTAGAGTTAACTGGCGGTAATTTGGTTGGTAATATTGCTTTTTACATTATTTCTATTATTGTTACAGTTACAGCTTTAAATCAAGCAGGAGTAAATACAGATTTAATAACCAATAATTTATCTATTATTTTAGGAGCAATTTTAGCTTCTTTTACAATAGCTTTTGGTTTAGGTTCTAGAGATGTTATTAAGCGTTTATTATTTGGTTATTACTCAAGAAAAAACATACAACAAGGAGATAAAATTAAAATTAACAATTTTGAAGGCGTAGTAGAAAATATAGATAATATTTGTGTAACTTTGCAAAATGAAAAAGGCAAAATTATACTTCCGATTAAAGAAATTGTAAACAACAAAATTGAAATTATAAATTAATTAATAGCATTGATAAAGAGTTGGGGGACAATTTATCAATATAGCGTGATGTATATCACTAAAAGAAAGAGACCACAATTTGTGGTCTCTTTTGTTTTAATAGATGATGAGGTTTTTTAAAATAAACCGTTTATTTGAGAATCAATTCTATCTATAATATAGCCCAAATCTTCTTGATTGTCTACAAAATCAATATTATCAACATTAATAACGAGTAACTTACCTTTAGTGTACTTAGAAATCCAAGCTTCATAACGCTCATTTAACCTGCTTAAATAGTCAATACTAATAGAGTTTTCATATTCTCTACCACGTTTATGAATTTGCCCTACTAAAGTAGAGATATCTGCTCTTAAGTAGATTAACAAATCTGGGGGTGATATTAGATTTTCCATCAACTCAAACAAAGAACTATAATTGCTATAGTCTCTATTGGTCATTAGACCCATTGCATGTAGGTTAGGCGCAAAAATATGAGCATCTTCATATATTGTTCTATCTTGTATGATATTTTTGCCAGTTTCTCTTAATTCTAAAATTTGACGAAAACGACTATTTAAAAAATACACTTGTAAATTAAAAGACCAACGTTCCATCTCTGCATAAAAATCATCTAAATAAGGGTTTTCATCTACAGATTCAAAGTGAGGTTTCCATTTGTAATGTTTCGCTAAGAGTTTGGTTAGTGTAGTTTTACCAGCACCAATATTACCAGCAATTGCAATATGCATAATTTAGTTTTAAAAGGATATAATGGGATGATAAAGGTAATAAAAAATATAAAAGAAAGGTATGCTTAACAAATCAATTTATAACCATAACCTCTTATATTTATAATTTGTATAGAGGTGTCTTTTTTTAATTTTTTTCTAAGTTTGGTTATAAAAACGTCCATGCTTCTTGCATTAAAAAAATCATCATTTCCCCATAGTTTGTTCAAAATAAAACTGCGGTCTAATACTTGATTTTTTTTCTGATATAAGTAAAACAGTAGTTCAGATTCTCTGTGTGTTAGTTGAGTAATTTCTGATTGAAATTCTAATATTTGCTTGGTTTTATTAAAGGTAAAGTGTCCTATTTGTAAGTGTTGTAAATTGGCTTGTAAGGTAATTCTAGAAAGTAAGGCTTTTATTCTAATAATTAATTCTTCCATAGAAAATGGTTTTTTAAGATAATCGTTTCCTCCATGATTGAACCCCTCTACAACATCACTTGCTTGAGATTTAGCTGTTAAAAAAATAATAGGAATTAACGAGTTTTCTTCTCTAATCTCTTTGGCTAAAGTAAAACCATCTTTTAGAGGCATCATAACATCTAAGACAAGAATATCAATTTTTTCTGATTGATAAATTTCTAAAGCTTCTATTCCGTTTTTTGCATGAAAGACATTAAAATCTCTAGATTCTAGGCTTTCTTTTACAATTATACCCAAACTCTCTTCATCTTCTGCTAATAGTACCTTTATTTTACTCATTGGGTAAATTTATTTTAAATGTATTTGTGTTTTTAGTAGTTATTAGGGTAATAATTCCTTTATGTTTTTCAATAATTTTTTTACAATAGTAAAGTCCAATACCAAAACCCTTTACATCATGAGTATTCCCTTTTGGCACTCTATAAAATTTGTCAAAAATCTTTTCTTGCTCTTTCTTATCTATACCTTTTCCATTATCAGCTATGGCAATTTCTACAGAGTTTAAAACAGAATTTACATGTATTTGTATTTTGTTACCTCCGTACTTTATGGCATTGTCAATTAAGTTTGAGATGCAGTTTTCAAAATGAAAAACATCAACATTTATATGTATAGGTTGTAAATTAGTAGAAAAAATAAGCTCTTTTTTAGATAATAATTTATGTTTTATAACTAAACGTTCTATAATTTTTACTGTATCAATATTTTCTTTTTTTAAGATTAATTTTTCGCTATCTAATGTGGCTGTTTCCAGTAGTTTTTCTACCATTTGGTGCAATTTCTTTAGCTGTACAGAAGATAGAGCTAAATATTTTTTTGTTTTAGTCTCATCTTCCAAAACATTAAAATTTTCTATAGCCTCTATAGCTGTAGAAACTGTAGCTATGGGTGTTTTAAATTCGTGAGTAATGTTGCTAATTAAATCATTTTTTATGTTGGCTAAATCTTTTTGTTGCTTTATAATTCTTAATAAATAAAATAAAGAAGCTATAGTTGCTGTAGACAGTAATAAAGATAATAAAATACCAAAAAAACTCCTTTTTAAAGTTTCTACGTGTGGAGAATTGAAGTACAATTTAAAGGTTTCTCCATTTTTCACAAAGGTAGATTTAGCATTTATAAATAAGTCTTTAGAATCTAGAGAATTAGTTTGAGGCGCATAAAATAGGGTGTCTTGTTTTAGATGATGTAAGCTAGTTTCTAATATGAGGTCTTTAGTATTTAATTGATTTTTAATCAATGAATCCATCTTTTTATAATCTACATTATTGTTTAAAAAAGAAATAAATATGGGTTTAATATTTTTAATAAATCTAAGACTATCTGCTGCTTTTTTACCTTTAAAATAGGTTACAGCAGTCTTCTTTCCATTAGAATTTAGGGTAATACCTTCTTTATTATTTAGAAACTGAGTAAACAACTTTCGATTTAGTATTGGTAATACATTTGAGTCGTTACGATTAAATTTTGTAACAAAGTTTTTTGTAGAGTTCATGATAGAATCTATCTCTTTTTGAGACATATGCTCATCACTCGTAATTTTAATATTATTTAAGGTTACCTTCTTTTTATTTTTTGTTTGCGTTTTAAATGTATTCCATCTAGATAAAGAAGTTATATTTTTTAGAGAATCTTTATTTTTTTTAGAATTTACGATGGTTATGAAATCATTTTTAGCCAAAAAAGCGTAATATTCTTCAATAGCATTGTCTAGACTTAATTGTATTTCATTGGTTATAATTTGTTGGTTTGTTTTGTAATTTTTATAGTTCCAATAAAACTGAATACCAATAGTAATTAGAATAGTAATGGTTATTAAATAAAGAATCCATTGTTGTTTTTTAACATTCATACTTCAAAAGTACAGTCTTTTTCTAAGAATTTTAAGCTCTTAACACTCGTTAACGTTAGTTAACTTTCTACTATAGAATACTATTGCAATTTTGTAAGGTAATTTAAAACTAAAAATCATGACAAAAAAAATAGCACTCATTTTATTATGTGTTGTAGGTATTAGTAATGCTCAAAACTTTCAAGGAAAAGCAATTTATAAAACCAACAAAAAATCGAATATTACATTAGGAGAGGATCAAAGTTCTAAAATGACGGATGATATGAAAGCACAAATTCAGACACGTTTACAAAAAATGAATCAAAAAACATTTACTTTAGAATTTGATAAATCTACATCATTATATAAAGAGGATGTAACATTAAAAACTCCTAGTATTGCTAGTAGAGGAGGAGTAAGTGCATTTTCATTAGGTGTCAATGGTATAACAGATACCTACTACAAAAACATTAAAGAAAATAGGTTTGTCAACCAAACAGAAATACAAGGAAAACGTTTTTTAGTAAAGGACAAACTTAGAGATTTTGATTGGAAATTAACTTCACAAACAAAAAACATCGGAAACTATACCTGTTATAAAGCTACTTTTTCAGAAGAAGTTGTCAAAATAACTCAAGTTGTAGAAGCTGAAAAATTAATTAAGAAAGAAGAAAAAGAAACAAAAACCACGGTTGCATGGTATACTCTTCAAATACCTGTTAGTAATGGACCAGATAAATATCAAGGTTTACCAGGGTTAATACTAGAGTTAAATGATGGCACTACAACAATGGTGTGTACCGAGATTATTTTAGATAAAAGTAAAACAATTACAATTAATGAACCCAAAAAAGGCAAAGAAGTGTCTCTATCTGAATATATAAACATTAGAAAACAAAAACAAAAAGAAATGCTAGAACAATTTAGAAGTAAAAGAGGTGTAGATTTAGGTAACGGAACAATTATAAAAATAAAGAATTAAACCGTAAAAAGGCCTCTTCATAATTAAACTTTTAGGTTTTTTTTAAGTCTATAACAATATCAATACTAGTACTTTTGAGAAACCAAACTAATATTATGAAAAAAATAGCGACTACAATTTTATTCTTATTAATCGCTTTTACAGCATACTCGCAAGTAAAATTTCAAGGGCAAGCAACTTATATGTCTAAAAGAACTATAGATATGAGAAGGTTTGATAAAATGAGCGAACAGCAAAAAAAGCAAATGATGGCTCGCTTTAAAAGCTTTTTAGAAAAGACATATACTTTAAATTTTAACAGACAAGAATCAACATTTAAAGAAAACGTAAAGCTAGATGCACCAGGAACATCAACCTCTGGTTGGAGAGCAAGTGTTAGTAACGGCCAAAGTTCTGTTTACAAAAACACTAAAGAAAGAAAAATGATTGAAGCCACAGAGCAATTTAGCAAACGCTTTTTGATCAAAGAAAATATGGAACAACCCAAATGGCAACTGAGTGCAGAAACCAAAAAAATAGGTCAGTTTACATGTTATAAGGCTACTTACGAAAAAGAAGATACTAATATAGATTGGAGTAGTATTTTTAGACGAAGAGGTAATGATAAAAAGAAAGACTCTATAAAACCAAAAAAAGAAGACATACCTGTTAAAAAACTATTAGTTACAGCTTGGTATTCGCCAGAAATACCTGTTAGTGCAGGACCATCTGAATATTGGGGTTTACCTGGGTTAATACTAGAAGTAAATGCAGGAAGAACAACAATGTTATGTACAGAGGTTGTTTTAAATCCAGAAGATGATGTTGAAATTAAAATACCAACAAAAGGAAAAGAGGTTACTAGAGAAGAGTACAATGCTATTGTAAAAGAAAAAACAATAGAACTGAGAGAACAATTTAGAAATAGAAGAAGGGCTAGTGGAGGAAGAGGATTCTAATCAACAAAACCAAAATACAAATGAAAAAAATACTACTTATTGCTATCGTATTGATGGCGTATATAACCAATGCCCAAATACAATTTACTGGAGTTGTTAAAGATAGCCTTGGTAATAATTTAGAAATGGCAAATGTAATAGCTCTAGATACTGTTACAAAAACTATATCATCATTCGGATTTACAGATGTCAACGGAAGATTTAAATTAGATTTAAATAAAAATAAAGTATTTAACATAAAGATTAGTTATGTAGGTTTTAAAACCATTAGCGAAATTGTAAGGGTCATAGATAATGATATTATCAAAAATTATGTAATGGAAGAAGACATGCTTAATGAAATTAAAATTGTCTCTAAAATGCCAGTAACTGTAAAAGGTGATACCATTATTTACAATGCAGATTCTTTTACCAACGGTACAGAGCGTAAGTTAGAAGATGTGGTTAAGAAAATACCAGGAATGGAAATTAACGATGCAGGTGAAATTGAAGTTGATGGTAAAAAAGTTGAAAAAGTAATGATTGATGGAAAAGATTTTTTTGATGGAGATACCAAATTGGCCACAAAAAATATACCATCTAATGCTGTAGATAAGATTCAAGTACTTAGAAATTATGGAGATGTTAACCAATTAAAAGGAGTGCAGAATAATGAAGATAGGGTAGCATTAAACATAAAGCTCAAAGAAGGAAAGAAAAACTTTTGGTTTGGAGATGTTACTGCAGGAGCAGGAGCATCACCAAATGAAGGACTATATCTTTTTCAACCAAAACTCTTTTATTACACACCAAAATATACCTTAAATGTTCTTGGTGATTTAAATAATATTGGTGAGGTAGTCTTAAACAGAAGAGACGTTAGAAATTTTAGTGGAGGTTTTCAAAGTCAGAGTCCCTCAAACGGAACTAACTTAAGCATTGCAGATGCTGGTATTGGTTTTTTAAATGCAACCTCAAGAAATGCAAATAGAATAGAAACAAAACTATCTGCACTTAATTTTAGTTATTCACCTAATAAAAAATTAGATTTAAGCGGATTTCTAATTTGGTCTAGCAATCAAAACGGGCAGCGTAACATAAATATTTTAGATTATATAAATCCTGATATTCCAGATGATATTACAGACAATACTACAGATCAAACTAGCAATACAGGATTATTTAAGTTTAGTTCTATATACAAGAAAGACATCAATAATCAAATGAATTATGATGTCATAGGTCGTTTTTCTAATGAATTTAGAACAGATAACTCAAGTTCTCAGGTAATTGGTAACAACATTACAGAAAACGAAAATGCAACACCTTATCGCATCAATCAAAATTTAAGTTATTTCTACACGGTAAATGAAAACAATATTTTTGCACTAGAGGTGCAGCATTTATTGCAAGATGAAGATCCTTTTTATGTAGCTTCTTTAGAAAATGATCCTAATAGTGACGCAGATGGCTTTGATGATGCCGCAAGTATTTTGGGATTAGATACCACGGTAAATCAATATATTTTAGAGCAAGATAGACGCGTAAAATCTAACCAATTAGATGCTAAATTAGATTACTACTATATCATTAATCAAAAAAGTAATTTAAACTTTGTTGGTGGTACTATTTTGAGTAGACAAAATTTTGATTCTCGTTTTTTTCAGATTTTAGATCCTGATACAGGGAGTACATTAGACCCAGATTTAAACATTCCAAACCTTCCTGATGCAAGAACTACCAATGATACAGAATATAGTTTTACAGATCTTTATACAGGCTTGCGATATAGAGCAAAATCAGGGATTTTTACGTTTACTCCTGGGTTTACTATACACAACTATACCATAAATAACACACAAATAGGAATAACACCTTTTGAAGATACGTTTCAGAAATTTTTACCAGAACTTAATATTGTAGCGCAATTTAAAAGAAGCGAAAGCCTAACGCTTTCATATAGACAACAAGTTAATTTTACAGATGTAAACCAAATAGCAGAAGGAATAGTAGCTAGTAGTTTCAATTCTTTTTTCTTTGGGAATAATGATATTTTAAACGCTTATACGCATAATGTAAACTTAAATTATAGAAGTTTTAATTTATTTAATTATACCAATGTTTTTGGACGATTAAGTTATGTAAAAACCATAGATCAGGTAGCTTCTGTACCAAATTTTATACCAGGATCTGTAGTTTCTACAAGAACAAATTTAAATTTACCCTTTGATACAGAAAGATTTTCTGCATTTGGTGCGGTTAGTAAAACGTTTAAAAAAATTAGAACAAGATTATCTGGTAATTATACGTTTAATAAAAACTTTCAAATTTTTGGAGCAAATACTAACGAAATTAGAAGTAATGTATATTCTTTAAGACCAGGTATAAACACAAATTTTAATAAAGCGCCTAATGTAAGTGTACGATATAGTGTTTCTTTTGTAGACCAAAATAACCTTAATTTAACCACTAATAGTAACACGCAATTTTCTACTGTAACTCATGCGCCTTCAGTAAGTTTTGATGCTTACATATGGAACTCTTTAACCTTTAAAACAGATTTTACATACAATGAGGTTAGACAGGATGGCAAAAGTCAAAATATTTTTAAAATATGGGATGCAACTTTTGCCTATAGAAAAGATAGAGACGCTAAGTGGGAATATGAACTTGAAGCGAGTAACTTGTTAGGTACAGGTTCTAGGGCTAATGTATTTGCAGGGAATATTGTAAACTCAATCAACGAAATTTTTATATTACCAAGGTTAATCAGTTTTAGAGTGCGTTATCAATTGTAATTTAAAAAAGGGTGTAGGCTAAAATTCAAGACCTTTTTTAATTTTAAAAAAATACTTTTTAAGTAATATATTTGTAAAAAATAACTTAATGAAAGTATTTGAAGTAGCAATAATTGGAAGTGGTCCTGCAGGAGCATCTGCAGCAATTAAATTAGCGGAAAAAGGTATAGCTACAGTAATAATAGAAAAAGAAACATTACCAAGATATAAAACTTGTGGAGGTGGTTTTGCTTACAGAGGAAGAAGAGAAATGCCTTTTAGTGTAGAAGAAGCTGTAGAAACTGAATTTTTTAGGGTAGATGCTTTTTTTAAAAAAGCAGGAATACATGTTTTTTCTGAAAGGAAACAGCCTATTATTAGTATGGTTATGCGAGATGATTTTGATAATTTTTTGGTAAACAAAGCCAAGGAAAAAGGAATAACTCTTTTAGAAAATCATAAATTACAAAACATTACTTTTGATAATGATATTACTTTACATACCTCTAAAGGAGATATAAAAACCAAATTTGTAATTGCTGCAGATGGTGCTTTAAGCACTACAGCAAAATTAGCGGGTTGGAAAGAAACACGTTTATTAATTCCTGCTTTAGAGTATGAAGTTAAGGTGAGTTCAGAAGATTTTGAAAGGCTATCCAAAAGTGTTCGTTTAGATTTTGATGCCATTCCTATGGGATATGGTTGGAGTTTTCCCAAAAAAAATCATTTATCAATTGGGTTGGCTTCTTTTAGAAAAGTTAAAGTAGATTTTAAGCAACTTTACAGAGAATACCTCACAGAAACATTGGGTATCAAAAATGTATTATCAGAACAAATGCATGGATTTCAAATACCTGTTTCTCCTAGAACAAATGGTTTTGTTAAGAAAAATATTTTTTTGGTTGGAGACGCAGCTGGTTTTGCAGATCCATTAACGGCAGAGGGCATATCAAATGCCATTTTTTCTGGAATTATGGCCGCAGAATCCATTATAGAGGGTAATTTAGATGAAAAAGAATCAGCAAAAATTTACAATAACAAACTAGAAACTAGTTTGATTCCTGAATTAAAAACAGGACTAAAATTATCTAAGCTGTTTTATGAAAATGAAAAAATTAGAAACTTTTTAATTAAAAAATACGGAGATCGAATTTGTGAAGGAATGACACAGATTTTAATGGGAGAAAGAACATATCCTAAAGATGTTACCAAGCACATAAAAAGAAAATTAAGAAACATTATTTTTTCTTAAAATGAGTATAGTTACATCTAATACATTTTTATCCTCATTTTCAAAAACGTTAGGTATTTTATTTCTCTATATATTTTTAGGGTTATTAATAGATAGCGTTTATGTTACAGAAAACTACCAAGATTTGCAATGGTTGGCAAATATAATTATGTTAGTTATGTTTGGTATTACAATGTTTACGGTAACTCCTAGAATTAGAGAACAACTTTGGTATGCTGTCATTATTGGCTTTGTAGGCGAGTATTTATTTTCTGTAATTATGGGTATGTATACCTATAGGTTAGAAAATGTACCACATTATATACCAATGGGTCATGCGTTGGTATATGCAGGCGTATTGTATTTTACCAAAACATCATACGCTAAAAATAACGTAAAAAAAATAGAAAAAATAGCAACATTGCTAATTGTAATCTATGCTTCACTTTTTTTAATTTTTAAATTTGATGTTTTTGGTTTTTTGATGACTATAGTTACGTTGTTACTATTAAAAAACAAACCAAGAGAAAGGTTATTTTACCTAACAATGTACCTAGCAGTTGCTTATTTAGAAATTATTGGTACAACTTATAAATGTTGGTGGTGGCCATCAACAGCATGGGGCGTTTTTGATTTTTTGCCCAGTCATAATCCTCCAAGTGGTATAAGTTTATTCTATTTTTTACTAGATTTAGGTAGTTTATGGTTGTACAAGCAGCGTCATAAATTAGCATGGTCACGAATGAAAAATATTAGAAAAATAAGAATACAAAAACAGTTTGTATCAAACTAAAAATAGAAATTTTCCGTTTTTATATAATATTATTTAAAATTAATCAATGTCAATAAAAGTTTCATCAGTAATAAAAACCTATGCTTCGCAAAAAGCACTTCAAGATATTTCTTTTGAAGCAAGTAAAGGAGAGATTATTGGTTTTTTAGGACCAAATGGAGCAGGGAAATCTACGATGATGAAAATTTTAACTGGATTTATAAAGCCGAATTCGGGTAGTGTTTTTGTAAATGAGGTTAATGTGATACAAACTCCGCAAGAGGCTCAGAAAAATATCGGTTATTTACCAGAGCATAACCCGTTGTACGGAGATATGTATGTGCGCGAATATTTACAATTTAGAGCTTCAATTTTTAAAATTGATAAAAGTCAAATAGAAACATGTATTAAAAAAGTTGGTTTGCAAACAGAAGCGCATAAAAAAATAAACCAACTTTCTAAAGGGTATCAACAAAGAGTTGGTTTAGCTGCAGCAATTTTGCACAACCCATCCGTATTAATTTTAGATGAACCTACTACAGGACTAGACCCAAATCAATTAGTAGAAATTAGAGCACTTATTAAAGAATTAGGCAAAAACAAAACGGTGTTGTTTTCTACCCATATCATGCAAGAAGTAGAAGCTGTATGTGATAAGGTAATCATTATTAAAAAAGGAACGATTTTGATAGATGAAAACCTAGACACACTTCATGAAAATAATAAACAAACGATAGCCGTATCTTTTGATAGTGCAGTTTCTAAAGAAGTTTTATTCACATTGCCAAATCTTCGTGATATTGAAGTGAAAAATTCAGGATGGTTACTTCATTTTGAAACTGAAGATGATATGCGCACAGTGGTCTTTGATTTTGCCCGAGAGCATCACCTTAAAATAGTAAGTTTAAATGCTCAGACAAAAAACTTAGAAACTTTATTTAGGGAACTCACAACGGGTTAATTTACCAAATATTGATAAGCTTCCAGCACGGTTGGAAAAACCAATTGACTACCAGCATTTTTTAGTTCTTTCTCAGAATATTGCGTTAAAATACCTATAGGAATCATACCTGCGGCTTTAGCAGCAGTAGTACCTGTTAAACTATCTTCAAACACCCAAATGTCATTAAAATCCTTTTTTTCAAAACCTAAAGCTTTAGCAAGGGTAATGTAGGCCTCTGGCGCTGGTTTTGGTTTTTTGTAATCTTGCACCCCAAAATAGGTGGTAAAATTCAAGTTTAAGTGATGAATGCTATTTTTTAAAAACTGTCTTGTCGCGTTACTGGCAATTCCGAAAGGAATAGCTTCTTGGTCCAAAAATTGAGTGATTTCTTGAATACCAGGAAGCAATGTAGGTGTTTTAAAAAAAACATCTAAATGTGTATCTTTGAGTAGATATAAATCTTTGGTTTGATCTTCTTTCCCAATGGTACCGCAATAATATTGCGCAATCAACATTGGGGATTTACCTGCAAGCTCTTTAGGAAATACAGGTAAATCTTGACCAAATAAACTGTTAAAAGCGGAGTTCCATGCAGCATGATGGCTTGCAACGCTTTCTACAACAACACCATCAAAATCAAATAAGAATCCTTTAGGCAATAACTTTTTTGACATTTGCAGTTTCTTTTTCGTTAACCAATTGAGATAAATACGGATTCAAAAATTTATTTGTAGGATCTAATTCTCTTCTTAACTCTTTAAAGTATTTCCATTTAGGATAAATTTGTGTTAATTCTGCATCTTTTGCAGTAAAACGTTTACCCCAATGAGGTCTTCCTCCGTGTTTGATAAATATTTTTTCTACACTCTTAAAGGCCTCGTAAGTGTCTGCAGTGGCTGCATTTCTAGAAACGCATCCCATGGTTACCGTATCATGTCCGTAGGCATAACTTAACCAAGATTTGTCTTGATAAACAAAACGAACATCCATAGGAATATGTACAAAAGATTTATTACTCCAATTATTCAATTCTTCTTTTAATTCTGCAAAAACTTGCGGAAACTTATCTAATGCAATTGTCCATTCTGCCAGTTCTAAAGTAGAACCTCTAGATTTGGTAACAGTTGCTTGGTACAATGTTCCTTTATGCTCTTTTTTGGAGCTGAAAAAACCTTTATAAAGCAATTTATTTGCAATAGCCGTAAGCCAAGGGAATATATGAGTGTATTTGTATAATATTTTTGATGCTGTTCTACGATGCTTTAAATATTTAGGACCCAAATTTTCAACAACCTCAGTATCTGAGTTAATTTTATCACCAGTAATTACATACCCTTTATCTGTATGTGGTAACCATAAAATTCTTAAAAAGTCGTGCTTTTTTAAACGAGATTTTATTTTAGGAAGCCATACATCATCGCTTTCAGGCCCTTCTTTTATGTGAAGTGTGTAAGCGGGTTCACATTGAAATGTTGTGGTAGACATAACTCCTAACATACCCAATGATACTCTAACGGCATCTATTAAATCATCTTCTGCTGTAACTGTTTGTATAGTTCCATCAGCTAAAACTAAATTACAACCAATCATATATTCTGCTAATAATTTACCACTGGTACCATGCGTTCCTGTAGCTAAAGCACCTCCAATGGTAATGGTATTTATGTCTGGTAAGCACGGTATACACCAACCAACAGCTTCTATAGCTTCTAATAACTCACCTAATATAAGACCAGATTGCACAGTTATTGTTTTTTTATTGTAATCGTAAGAAACAATTTTATTGTAAGCGGTCATGTCTATTAACGCATCTGTACCTGCCGCAATATCTGCAGATGATTGTTTGCTACCAAAAAAACGTATTTTGTCATTTTTAGCAATTACCTCTTGCAATTCTTCTTCGGTTGTTATGGTATATTTTGTCTTGTAATTGTATTTAAGGTTTTCATTCCAGCTAACCCAAGTACTGTTGTTTTTTTGTTTCATGCTAATAGGTTTTTGTTAAACAAAATTAACGAATGATATTTACTGCAGAACCATTAAAAGTGTTAATAAAAACCAAATTTGACTTATGTTAAAAAAATGCACTTAATTTCAGTAATAATGTAAAATTAAAGCCATTAAAAACACTTTTTGATATTTTGGTTGATTAAATTATAGATTGCAATGGTTTTTAATTCAGTTTAAATTTTATTTGCTGATACGATAAGGTAGCAAGTAACTCATTAGAAACATTAATTTTCGTATTTCTACTTGGTAAGTCAACCTCAATTTTTTCTTGGGCATCCCAAATTGTAAATCGTAAAGACTGTTTACCTATGTTATTTTTTAAGATACCTTCTAGGTTAAGAATATTTTCTTCATTTACTTCTTCTACAGGAATTTTAATGGTCAATTTTTTACATAGCTCGTCCATAATGTCATGTAAAAGTTTAAAATCTGTAAACTTAATTCTCGGTTCTCCTGTAACTCCGTCTTTGTTTGTCCAACCGGGTTGAATAGTAGCTCTTATATATAAAAATGAATTAGGCACTAAAAAGTGTTTGTATTTTAAATACTCTTCACCAAAAACTCTAAATTCATGGCTGTCTCCATAATCTTCAATAGTAAAAGCCGCCCAACCTTTTCCAGCTTTAGAAACCCTGTGTTGAACATCTGTGATAATGCCAGCAAAAGCCAAGTTATTGCCTACAATTTTTTGTAAATCGCCTTTAAAATCTTTTAAAATAGCATTGCAGAAAATAAGTTCGTTTTTAAAATCATCTAATGGATGTGCAGATATATACATACCAATAACTTCTTTCTCTTGAGATAAGAGTTCCATAGTTCCCCAAGTTTCACAATCAGGAATATCTGGTTCAGGAAATTGTACAGTAGATGTTTCTCCAAACATAGATACTTGAGCAGAATTTTCATTTTCTTGAAATTTACTTCCAAATTTCATTGCACGTTCTAAAAACGTTAACCCTTTTTCATCCGTAGCAAAATATTGAGCTCTGTGAGTATCTGTAAAAGAATCAAAAGCACCTGCTTTTATTAAACTATCAAAAGATTTTTTATTAGCAGCTCGTAAATCTACGCGTTTAGACAAATCAAAAATAGAAGAATAATTTCCGTTTTCTGTTCTTTCTTTTATAATAGCTCTAACAGCTGCGGCACCAACACCTTTAACGGCAGCCATTCCAAAACGTACAGCACCGTCTTTGTTTACCGAGAATTTTAAAAAAGATTCGTTGATATCAGGTCCTAAAACAGCTAAACCCATTCGTTTACATTCTTCCATAAAAAATGAAACCGATTTGATATCGTTCATATTGTTAGAAAGTACTGATGCCATATATTCCGCAGGATAATGGGCTTTTAAGTAGGCAGTTTGGTAGGCTATCCAAGCATAACAAGTAGAGTGGCTTTTATTAAAAGCATAACTAGCAAATGCTTCCCAATCTTTCCATATTTTTTCTAGTTTGTCTGCATCATGACCGTTTGCTGCAGCTTGTTCTACAAATTTAGGTTTCATTTTATCTAAAACCGCAATTTGCTTTTTACCCATGGCTTTACGTAATACATCGGCTTCACCTTTAGTAAAATCTGCTAGTTTTTGAGAGAGTAACATTACTTGCTCTTGGTATACTGTAATACCGTAAGTTTCTGCCAAATACTCTTCCATTGCTGGCAAATCGTATTCAATATCTTCTGTACCATGTTTTCTGTTGATAAAACTAGGAATGTATTCCATTGGTCCAGGTCTGTATAAAGCATTCATTGCAATTAAATCTGCAAAAACCGTTGGTTTTAAAGATCGCATGTGTTTTTGCATTCCAGGAGATTCATATTGAAAAATACCCACTGTTTCTCCTCTTTGGAACAACTCATATGTCTTTACATCATCCAAAGGAAAACTTTCAGGGTCCAGTTCCACACCGTGTCTCGCTTTTACAATCTTAACCGTATCTTTAATTAAAGTTAAGGTCTTTAAACCTAAAAAGTCCATTTTTAACAAACCAGCAGACTCTACCACAGAGTTATCAAATTGGGTAACATACATGTCAGAATCTTTGGCCAAAGCTACGGGAACATAATTAGTAATGTCTCCAGGGGTAATGATGACTCCACAAGCATGAATACCTGTATTTCTAACAGAACCTTCTAAAATAGTTGCTTTGTTAATGGTTTCTGAAGTTAAATCTGAGCCTGTAGCCATGGTTTGCAGTTCTTCTACCATTACTTTTTCTTCTGCACGCAAACCAGCAATTTTACCTTTGCTTTTGGGGTCATCTCCAAAGATGTTTTTCAGTTTAACGCCCGGAATTAATTTTGCAATTCTATCTGCTTCAAATAAGGGTAAATCTAAAACTCTGGCGGTATCTCTGATTGACGATTTTGCAGCCATTGTTCCGTAAGTGATAATTTGTGCTACTTGGTTAGCACCATACTTATCAATTACATAATCCATTACACGTCCACGGCCTTCATCATCAAAATCAATATCAATATCTGGCATAGAAACCCTTTCAGGATTTAAAAAACGCTCAAAAAGTAAATCGTATTTAATTGGGTCTATATTGGTAATCCACAAGCAATAGGCAACTACAGATCCTGCTGCAGAACCACGTCCTGGACCAACAGCAACATCCATATTTCTGGCTTCTCTAATAAAATCTTCTACAATTAGGAAGTAACCAGGATACCCAGTTTTTTCAATAACTTCCAATTCAAAGTCTAGACGTTCTTTGATAGCTTCGGTAATTTCCCCGTAACGTTTTTTAGCACCTTCATAGGTTAAATGACGTAAAAAATTGTTTTCTCCTCTTTTGCCTCCATCTTCTTCATCTTTTGCATCTTTAAATTCATCAGGAATGTCGAAAGCAGGTAATAAAACGTCTCTTGCTAAAGTGAAAATTTCAATTTTATCTACAATTTCTTGAATATTGATAATGGCTTCAGGTAAATCTGCAAATAAGGTTTTCATTTCATCTGAAGATTTAAAATAATATTCCTCATTAGGCAAACCATATCTATAACCACGACCTTTTCCTTTTGGTGTGGCTTGTTTTTCACCATCTTTTACACAAAGTAAAATATCGTGTGCATTGGCATCTTTTTTCTCTAGATAAAACGTGTTATTGGTAGCCACAATTTTAATATCGTGTTTTTTAGAAAATTTTAATAAAGTTTCATTTACAATAGTTTCATCTTGTTGATTATGACGCATTAACTCGATGTAAAAGTCATCTTGAAATTCATTTTTCCACCATAACAAAGCTTCTTCGGCTTGTTTTTTACCAAGATTTAAAATTTTACTAGGTACCTCACCATACAAATTACCCGTTAAAACAATAATATCATCCTTGTATTTTTTGATAATTTCTCTATCTATTCTTGGTACATAATAAAAACCATCTACAAAAGCAATGGAAGACATTTTTGCTAAATTATGATACCCTCTCTTATTTTTTGCAAGTAAAACAACTTGATAACCATTGTCTTTTTGTGATTTATTGGTATGATCTTCGCAAACATTAAATTCGCAACCAATAATTGGTTTTATTGGCGTATCTGCATTTTTATTATGGTTTAAAACAGCACTCACAAAATGGAAAGCAGCCATCATATTTGCAGTATCTGTCATGGCTACTGCAGGCATATTGTTTTTTGCAGCTGCGTTAACAATATTACCAATTTGCATTGTGGATTGTAAGACAGAAAATTGCGTGTGGTTATGTAAATGAGCAAACCTAACATCTTTTAATTCAGCTAAACCTTCTGATGTAGATTTGGTTTCTTCAACATCTTTTAATTTTTCTAGACGTTTGCGAATTTGATCACTCTCTTTTTTAAGGTTGATGTGTTTTAGACCAATTACTTGAATTGGTTTTGGGTTTGCCTCAGAAAAGTTTTTAAAATAATCTGCATCAACATCTAATTCTTCTTTGGTAAATTCTCTTAAACGAATTAGTTCTAAAAAACAACGTGTTGTTGCTTCAACATCTGCGGTAGCATTGTGTGCTTCACCAAACCCCACTTCAAATAAATGATTGTGCAATTCTGTTAATGTTGGTAGTTTAAATTTTCCACCACGCCCCCCAGGTATTTGACACATTAGTGCTGTCTTTTCTGTACAAGTATCTAAAAGTGGAAGAGTAGCTAGGTTATTTTCTACACCTAATCTATGAAACTCGCAACCCATAATGTTAATATCAAAACCTACATTTTGACCTACAATAAATTTTGTTTTTTGTAAAGCTTTGTGAAATAACTGTAAACCTTCATCTAGATCAATACCTTGTTCGCTTGCTAATTCTGTAGAAATACCATGAATTCTTTCTGCATCATAAGGAATGTTAAATCCTTCTGGTTTGATTAAGAAATCATTATGTTCTATTAAATTTCCCATAGCATCGTGCAATTGCCATGCAATTTGAATACACCTTGGCCAATTGTCTGTGTCTGTTATTGGGGCATTCCAACTTTTGGGTAATCCAGTGGTTTCGGTATCAAAAATTAAATACATAAATGATTCTTGTTGAATAAATTCTAGAGAGTTAAAAGTACAAAATCATTCAATATTTATTAAGTATAACTTATATTGATTTATTAACAAAAAAAGAGTGTCAGTCTGTTTAGACTGACACTCTTTAAAGTGCGTTATACTAAAAAATTGGTATAGTTATTATGCCAATTCTTCTTCTAATTTTAAATTATTAATTGCAGATTGTATCTGTTGCTTTTGGCTTTCTAATAATTTTCTAGTTGACGGAACAAAATCATCTTCTTTCAATATGTCTCTATACTCATCATAACTAGCTTGCTCTCCTCTAATAGCTTCTTCTAAAATAGCTTCTTCATCATTAGAACTGAATAAAGATTTTAAAGACATCCAGTTTCTGTGCATTGTTCCTTTAAATGATCCGCTATCTTCAGGAATTTGCCCGTAAGCTAAAATTTCTGTTCTTAAGTTTTTGGCAAATTCACTTCTTTCTGAAGCTCTTGCCTTAAAAAAACGTTTTAATTTTGTGCTTTCTACATTATCTGCAGCATTTAAATATCCTTTTTCTGCGTCGTAATTTTTTTCTAACAATTCATTTAACTTGTTCGAAATTTTTTCTGTGTACTTCATAATATCATTTTCATTTTAAATTTCAATAATTTTTTTTAAGATGCCTATTGTTTCACATCTAGCTTTTGTTACCACAAAGTAACTAATTATAAGAGTTTATGTTTAATGCAAAAGATAAGATTCTTGACTCATATAGGTAATTTGATATGTATATGTTGCTCTTTTTTAAGACTGTATGAAATTATATTTTAATTAAGGAAGATTAAAAAGTATTTTGTATTTTTGTGCCCACTTGTCACGAGATGATAAGATTTTTAATAACCAAGGTCGAGAACCTTAAAAAATTAATAAATTATGTCTGTAAAAATTAGATTACAAAGACACGGTAAAAAAGGGAAACCATTCTATTGGATAGTTGCTGCTGATGCACGTGCAAAAAGAGATGGTCGTTACTTAGAAAAAATAGGTACGTATAATCCAAATGTAAATCCTGCAGAAATTAACTTAGATGTTGATGTTGCTGTAACTTGGTTACAAAACGGAGCACAGCCAACTGACACTGCAAAAGCAATTTTATCTTACAAAGGAGCTTTGTTAAAAAACCATTTAGCAGGTGGTGTTCGTAAAGGAGCTTTAACAGAAGAGCAAGCAGAAGAGAAATTTAAAGCTTGGTTAGAGGCTAAAGAAGGTAAAGTAGCTACAAAAGAAGAAAAATTAGCTAAAGCAGAAGCAGAAGCTAAAGCGAAAGCTTTAGAAGCTGAAAAAGCGGTTAATGAAGCAAGAATTGCCGCTGCTCAACCAGAAGAAGTTGTAGAAGAAGCTACAGAAGAAGTTGCCGCGGAAGCAACTGACGCTGCAGAAGGAGCTACAGAAGAAAAAGCAGCTGAGTAAAACGTTTATATACGATATATGCGTAAAGAAGATTGTTTTTACTTAGGCAAAATCGTTAGAAAACATAGTTTTAAGGGTGAAGTTGTTATCAAGTTAGATACAGATGAACCTGAGTTGTACAGAGAAATGGAATCAGTTTATGTCGAGTTTGGCAGTAATCTGGTTCCATTTTTTATTGAAAAAAGTTCACTCCATAAAGGAAACCAACTGCGTGTGCAATTTGAAGATGTTTACTCTGAAGAAGAGGCAGATGCAATTTTAAAATCTGAAATTTACTTACCTCTAGATTTATTGCCGAAATTAGAAGGAAACAAATTTTATTATCATGAAGTTATTGGTTTTAAAGTTCTAGATAAAATTTTTGGTGAAGTAGGTAAAATTAAAGCTATAAACGATAAGGCAGCACAACCCTTGTTTGAAATTGATAGAGATGGAAAGGAAATTTTTATTCCTTTAATTGATGATTTTATTAAGAAAGTAGACAGAAACAACAAGACTGTTGAGGTAGATACACCAGAAGGTTTAATAGAATTGTATTTATAATTTTTTTTAAAAAAGAGAGGTGGCCGAGTGGTCGAAGGCGCACGCCTGGAAAGTGTGTATACTCCAAAAGGGTATCGAGGGTTCGAATCCCTTCCTCTCTGCAAAAGAAAACTCCGTAAAAATTAATTTTTACGGAGTTTTCTTTTGATAATTAAATATTTTATTTAGTGCTCTTCAGTTTTTTTTACCTTTTCAACATATTCTTGAAATTGTTTTCCATAAGTAGATTTTTTAACACGCTCAGACAATGAATTGTTAATGGTATCTAACATTTTTATACTTGCATTATACATTTCTGTCAAACCTATATATGGTGCTATTTCGCTATCTGTATTAGAAACCGCAAAATTAGTAGTGTACAAAACTCTTCTTTTAGTTAGTTTTTGGTATTGCTTGTCTATTTCACTTGTTAGAGCATCATTATTTTCTTTTTTTGCATCAAAACTTTTCTTTATAAGTTCTAGTTTTTGATTTTGAAATCTGGTTTTAACCTTAAGAAATTGTTCTAGAAGTTCTTGATTTTTAGATCCAGATATCTCTGGCGATACTCCAAATTTATCAACCTTGTCATTTATAGTAATGGTACCTTGTTCTCCAAAAAAAGAAATACTTTTTTGAGTGTTGTTATCGCTCAACGTTAAGTAATAAATTATTGGTGAATCAACATCATCAAATAAAAGAAAGTTTTCTTTTCCTTTTAATTCTAAAGAATCTACAGTTAGCAAAAGAGTATCTTTTATTTTTTGAAGGTATAATTTTCCTTTTTTAAGTCCTTTAATTTGACCTTGTACAACCATATTACCTTCTTTTTCTGACGAACATGCATATAACGCTATAGCAAGTACGGAAAGTATTAAAAGTTTCTTCATTTTATGTAAATTTTGAGGTTGCAAATATGCTGATTTTATTTAGAGTGATGAAGCCAATTCCATTAAAATTGTACACGCAATAGCGCCAACTGTTCCTATAGCATACCCAAAAACAGCTAGTAAAACCCCTACAGTAGCTAATGAAGGATGAAAAGCCTGTGCAACAATAGGAGCAGAAGCTGCACCACCAACATTGGCTTGACTACCAACAGCTAAAAAGAAGTACGGAGCTTTTATAATTTTAGCAACCAAAATTAAGAGACCTGCATGTATAGACATCCAAACAACACCTATAGCAATTAGACCTAAGTTTTCAAAAATTAAAGCCAAATCCATTTTCATACCAATAGTTGCTACTAAAATGTAAATAAAAATACTTCCAATTTTACTAGCTCCTGCACCTTCGTAATTTTTTGCTTTTGTAAATGATAAAATAACGGCAATTATAGTAGAAGTACTAATAAGCCAAAAGAAGCCAGAACCTAAAAAAGTAAAAATGTTTTTCCAAGTAGGAGAGTTGATTGCAGATACAATATTACCAAAAAAAGTACTTAAATATTTAGAAACCAAATGTCCAAAACCTACAGTACCAAATGCAATGGCTAACATAATCATAAAGTCTGTTAGTGAAGGATTCTTTTTAACACTTTGGGTAAACTGTGATACTTTGGTTTTTAGTTTTTCTATGGCAGAATTATCTGCTTTTAGCCAATTGTCAATTTTTTCTTTTTTACCTATACCTATCAGTAAAATAGCCATCCAAATGTTTGCTATAACAATATCTACAAAGACCATTCCCCCGTATTTAGCAGGGTTAAATTTGTAAATTTCTAGCATTGCTGTTTGGTTTGCTCCACCACCAATCCAACTTCCGGCAAGTGTAGAAAGCCCTCTCCAAACTGCATCAAAATCTGCCCCTCCCACGGTTTCAGGAGAAAAAATAGAAATCAAGAGAATGGCTAAAGGTCCGCCTATAATAATACCTATAGTTCCTGTGAAAAACATAATTAAAGCTTTATTACCAAGGTTAAATATAGCTCTTAAATCTATGCTCAATGTCATTAAAACTAATGCTGCTGGGAGTAAAAAACGACTTGAAACATAATACAATTGAGATTTACCCTTTACAATCTCTCCAGCAGTATTTTCTATTTCCCACTCAGGAGCAATTACTCCAAAGGTGGTAAATAAAGCAGGTATAAAATAAGCCATAAATAAACCAGGAACTATTTTGTAAAATTTTACCCAAAAACCTGTTTTTAGATTTTCTGTAAAAAAAACAAAACCTAAAGAGAGCATTAAAATGCCAAAAACAATAGCGTCATTAGTAAAAATAGGAGCATTCATGTGTATTATGTTTTTGTGTGATTGGTAGTTACTATTAATCCAAGTTGCAATCTGTTTGATTGTGTTGAATTGAACTGGGTATACATATATCCAAATTTTAAGGTAATAAAGTCACTTGTTTTTTGCAATAAGCCAATACCTGTTCTATTTTGCCCAAGTGCTTTTGTGGCAAACTTTATAAATACTTCGTTAAAAGCGTATGTTGTTAATTTTTTAGAAATAGGATGTTTTAAAAACAATCCGTAACGAATTCTATGTGTGGTTTTGTTCTTAAAATTTTGTCTTCTAAAGCGTTGAGCTAACCTTACTCTATGGGTTACTTTAAAATTATACCATTTATCTTTTACATTTAGATCTTGATAAAAACGATACTCATACAAATTGGGTAAATTTTCTTTGTATGAGGTGTCAGTAATAGAATATACAGAGCCAAAAGTGGCATTTACAGTATTGTTAATTTTGTAATTTAACCCCAATCTGTAAATTTCTTGTTGATATTCTGATATAAGCTCAAAGTACCTAAAATGAATAGCAGATTTTAAGGTATATTTATCAGAAATTTTATGAGTGCCATTGTACATATACCATGCGCCTAATTTATTTTCTGAAGAATTTTGAGCTTGTGTTTTTTGTAAAAACAAAATCAAGCTCAACATTAGTAAAAATTCTTTCATATCATTAATTGGCGGGGTAAATTTGGGTCTCTTTAAAAGGAGAAATTTTAATACTATCTATCATAGCTTTATAAGCAAGCCAATCTTTATTAAAAAAAGTATTGGTTTTTGTAATTGCTTTGTTTAATGATTCTATGAACTGATTTGTCAACTGCTTTTCTGTTGTGGTTTGTTTTCCAAATCGAGAATTAACGTACCTACTAGCCAAACTTAATCTTTGCGATACCGTAACTTCTGGGTTTCTGGTAATACCTTGTCTTTTATCTATTTTACCAATGTATAACGCTATTAAATTATCTAGTTTTGTATCAATTTCTGACGAAGATTTTATAGCTTCTTTGTATTTGTTTTTGTCTTCTTTGGTAAGTTTTTCTTTTATTGTACCAACTGTATTTTTACTTTCTACCAATTGTTTTACAATTGCAGCCATTTTTTCTTGATGAGTTTCTAATGCCTTAGCTGCAATATATTTTTCATGTATTGCTACTTCAGAAATTTTTAACCTAGGATCAAATGCTACTTGTATAGCACTTTCACTAACTAAATCTCCAAGTGCCATTTTTAAAGTATACGTTCCTGGTTTTACGTAAACACCACTAGGTTCATTTTTAGGTTTTAGAATAATTCTTGATGCTCTTTGAGGTCCTTTTTCTCTAAGAAACCAAGTTGTTTTGTGAACACCATTTTCTTTAGGTGTTTTAAATTTTAAAGTTCTAATTTTTCGGTTGGCATCAAAAATCTCTAAGGTAATAGAGTCGTATTTACTTTTTTTAGATTCTTTAGCTTTAGCTACAACAGAACCTTCTACCTCTGTACTTGTTTCTTTTTGTTTCTTTTTGGGTAGGTTTATATAGTATGAAATATGAGCGCCTCTTTTTCTGTTTTCTCCTTGGTAAACAGCATCTGCACCAAACCTACTTCCTGTTGGTTGTTGGTATGTAGATTGATATGCAGTAGGGGGTGTAAATACTTTTAGTTTTTGAGAAATTGCATTCTTGTTTGCTAGATCTCGCAAAGGTCTAATATCATCTAATACCCATGCAGCTCTCCCAAAAGTTCCAATAATTAAATCGTGTTCTCTTGGATGAATAATCAAATCTTTTACAGAAACCGTAGGGAAACCGCTTGTCCATTTTGTCCATTTTTTTCCTGCGTTTATAGAAACATATAATCCGTCATCAGTTCCTAAAAATAGTAGGTTTTTATTAATTGGGTCTTCAATAATTGAAAGGGTATAACTCTCTACATCATTTTCATCTACAATACGGTTCCACGTTTTGCCATAATTTGTAGTTCTGTATGCATAAGGAGTGTAATTAAATCTTCTATAATCATTGGCAACTAATAAAGCTTCACCTTTATTTTTATTTGATGCTTTTATTTGTGTTATCCAAGAATTAGCTGGCAAGTCTTTAATGTTTTTTGCTACATTAGTCCAATTTTGCCCACCATTTCTTGTTATATGTACCTGCCCATCATCTGTAGCAGCCCATAAAACGTTTTTTTCTAGAGGTGTTGGCTCTACCACTAAAATTGTACAATGATTTTCTGCGCCAGTAGCATCCATCGTTAAACCACCACTTTCAGATTGCTTTAGTTTTTTAGGATCATTGGTGGTTAAATCTGGAGAAATTACAGACCAGGTAAGCCCTTTGTCTG
Organism: Polaribacter sp. WD7; assembly: GCF_003335085.1. Classification (GTDB taxonomy): domain Bacteria; phylum Bacteroidota; class Bacteroidia; order Flavobacteriales; family Flavobacteriaceae; genus Polaribacter. Next base: position 75,562 of record NZ_QPEJ01000013.1, read on the forward strand.
TAGATTTGTGCACAAACTGGCTTCCAAAATACAATGTATTACTATCAAAAGGATCTATGTTAATAGCGGCATTCCAATTAAAACGAAGTTTAGTATTGGGGTCTTTATGTGTGGGTTTTACAGAGTAATTGTTACCAGTAAGGTAATCGTATCTTACAACAAAACCTTGTTGGCTCATAGACCATCCGTAGCGTGAATTATCTTTATCTGGTACCACGTCAAAACCATCTCCAAAACTGATTTCTTGCCAATAGCTATTTCTAATACCTTGATCTTTCCAAACATAAGCAGGACCCCTCCAAGAACCATTATCTTGCATTCCTCCATACACATTATAAGGAAACTCATTGTCTATATTTATATGATAAAACTGAGCAACAGGTATATTGCCTATAAAACGCCATGATCTCCCTCCGTCTTTGGTAATGTTTAACCCGCCATCATTTCCATCAATCATAAATTTACCATTATTTGGGTGAATCCACCATGCATGATGGTCTGGATGAACTCCATTGTTTGCTCTGTATGCAGGCATAAGTTGTGTAAAACTTTTTCCTCCGTCTTGAGAAACATTTACGTAAGTAAAAATAGTATATAGTCTATTTTCGTTTTGAGGATCTACATAGATTTCTGAATAATAGAAGGGTCTATTACCAATACCTGGTTTATCATTAATTTTTTTCCATTTAAATCCTCCATCTTCACTTTTGTACAAGGCATTTTTTTTGGCTTCTACCAAAGCATAAATAACTTCTGGATTGTTAGGTGCTATGGCAACTCCAATTCTTCCTAAATTTCCTTTAGGAAAACCCTCTTTTTTTGTAATTTTTTTCCAATGATCGCCTCCATCATGAGTAATATACAAACCACTTCCTTCTCCACCAGATTTAAAAAACCAAGGGTCGCGTTTGTGTTGCCACATAGCAGCGATTAACTTATTAGGGTTTTTAGGGTCTATAATTAAATCTGCAACCCCAGATTTTGTATTGGTAAATAAAATTTGTTTCCATGTTTTACCTCCATCACTCGTTTTGTAAACGCCTCTTTCTTGATGCTCTCCCCAAGGAGAACCAATAGCACCAACATAAACAACGTTTGGGTTTGTAGGGTGTATAATAATTCTATGAATATGACGTGTTTTTTCTAAGCCCATAGATTGCCATGTTTTACCGGCATCTAAAGATTTGTATACTCCATAACCGCCATTTAAACTATTTCTAGGATTTCCTTCTCCTGTTCCAACCCAAATTACGCTTGGGTTAGATTGCTGAATAGCAACGGCACCAATGGAAGCTGTAAGTTCTTTTTCAAAAATAGGTTGCCACTTAATGCCTCCAGAAGCAGATTTCCAAATTCCGCCAGAAGCAGTTCCTACATATATAATATCTGGGTTAGACTCTACAACATCTATGCTTGTTACACGCCCAGACATACCACCAGGACCAATGTTTCTAGGTTTCATGTTTTTTACTAAGTCCATAGAAAATTCTTGCGAAAAGATAAATGAAGCACAAGCTAGAAAAAGAATAGTAATGAGTTTTTTCATGATGAAAAGGTTAGATAGATTAAACGGATGGAAATATACAAAATAGAAAACGCTCAATAAAATTGAGCGTTGCATTTTAACAATAATCATATTGTGTTATTCTTCGTTTTTTTTTGGATTTCTGTTAGCATTTTTTAAAGCCTGCATTAACATCCACTCAATTTGTCCGTTTGTAGAACGAAATTCATCTGCAGCCCATTTTTCTATAGACTTTAACATTTCTTCATTAATTCTAAGAGCAAACGCTTTCTTTTTAGGCATCTTATTGGTTTACAAATTTTACAATATGTTGTATTAAGTTTGAAGACAAAGGAAAATCTGGTTTAGTATAAGAATTTTGATTCTCAGTAACAGAGTTTACTACTTTTAAAACATGATTCATTTTTGGAATGATAAGAAGTTCTGAGTTCTTATTGCTAGCGTGTAGTTTTTGAGCATCAGAAACTTTAACTTGAAGATCATTATCTCCATTTACAATAAGTACCGGAATGGCAATTTTTTGTATTTCTTTACTAGGATTGTACTTTATCCAAGAAGATAAAAAAGACTGATTCTCTTTTCTGAAAATTGATTGTAACATGAGATTTACATTTTGGATGCTTCCTGTATTCGCTAATTCTTTAAAATGCGCTTTTGTAATAGAATCTAAGTAAGGGGCTTTTTCTTGTATTTGAGTAATAATAGTTTTGTCTGCAGACATACTTGGGCCTGCAAGTGATACTATTTTACCAGCATTGGTATGATTTAACATGGCTATTAAAGAGCCTTGACTGTGCCCAATGAGCACTATTTTAGCAAACCTTGTGTCTTTCTTAAAATGTAGAATGGTTTCTTGCACATCAGCAATATAATCTTTAAAAAGAACCCCTTTTTTTAGGCTCTTTATGTTCTTTTTATTGGCGGTTCTTTTATCAAAACTATAAAATGAAACACCATATTTATTTACGCTATCTCTAAATTGTTTAATGTAGTTTGCTTTGATAAAAGGTTGCTGGTTTCCATTTCTATCTACATTTCCAGATCCATGAATCCAAATAATTAAAGGAGTGTTCTCTTTTGTAAAACTTAATGTTCCTGGAAGCTCTATGTTATTATTATAGATAACAATCTCTTCTGTTTTAATTTGAGCTATAGCTGTAGCAACTCCAATTACATGTATGATAATATAAAGAATTAACCTATTCATTTTTTAGATATTTTTGTAATATTTGTTGAGCTTGATTTTCTTTTTGAGTACCAATGAGTAATTTTTTTCCATTTTTTAAAAGTAATTGAATACCAATATCTCCTTTTACATTTATGGCTTTTCCTTTACCAGAATTCCAAAGTGCACCACCTTTTAATCCCCAACCACCAAATTCTCCTATTGGGTCATATGTTCTAACATATGCTTTTGTAATATCTTGCCAAAGAATAGTTTTGAGTGAAAAATGAAAGGGAAAAAATTGATAATGAATTCCTTTTTCATCGATTCTGGTTTTAAGTTTGAATATAAAAATAAATAAACCAGAAGCAGCTATAGCAATACTACTACTTAGTAGTTGTTGTAAAGACATGGTAGAATTAGGCTTAGTATATTGCTGTATAATAAGTGTAATAGGTACAATAAAACTAACACACATTAATACAATTAACCAAGATTGTGTAAAACGTTGTTCTTCTTTAAAAATTCTCATAAATTAAACTTTACCTATTTAATGATTTAAGGTCCCAGCGTTTACAACAGGAGAAGCCTCTTTGTCTCCACATAATATAACCATTAAATTACTAACCATAGCAGCTTTTCGTTCTTCATCAAGTACTACAATATCTTTTTTACTCAACTCTTCTAAAGCCATTTCTACCATACTTACTGCCCCTTCTACAATTTTATGTCTTGCAGCAACAATAGCTGTTGCTTGTTGCCTTTTTAACATTGCAGATGCAATTTCTTGGGCGTATGCTAAATATCCAATTCTAGCCTCTAAAACTTCTATACCAGCAATAGCCAAACGTTCTTCCAATTCTTTCTCTAAAGTTTCAGATACCTCGTTAACACTTGAACGAAGTGTAATATCTTCATCATGACCTTCATCAGCAAAATTATCATAAGGATACATACTTGCCAGTTTTCTTACAGCTGCATCAGTTTGAACTCTCACAAAATTCTCATAATTATCTACATCAAAAGCAGCCTTGTAAGTGTTGGTAACTCTCCAAACTAAAATAGTAGAAATCATTACAGGATTACCCAATTTGTCATTTACCTTTAAACGCTCACTATCAAAATTACTAGCTCTTAAAGAAATGGTTTTCTTTTTAAACAAAGGGTTAGCCCAATACAAGCCGTTTTCTTTAATGGTACCTACATATTTACCAAAAAGTAAGACCACTTTAGAAGTATTTGGATTAACCAATATAAAGCCAAAAAAACCAATAAAGCCTATAAATATGGGAAGTAAATATAATGAGTTTTTTTGTGCGAAGATTAAAAATAATCCTCCAAAAAATAAAAGAGATACTACTCCTAACATTAAATAACCGTTAGCGGGTTTTATAATTTTTTCTGATTTCATAAGTTGTGATTTATATTGATATTAAAATGATATTACAAATATATCAAAAAATTAATAACATATCCAAGTACTATCCTGTTATAATTTTTATCTTAGCAGAGTATAAATAATTAGGATAAAAATGAAAATAAAAATATTCTTAGTAGTTTCTGTGCTTTTCTTGTCAAGCTTTGCTGGAAAGAAAACTTTATTTTGGGGTAAAAATGGTCATAGAGCAACAGGTAAAATTGCAGAAGGGCATTTAACTAAAAAAGCTAGAAAAAAAATAGACAAAATCTTAAAGGGGCAAAGTTTAGCATTTGTATCTACGTTTGCAGATGAAATTAAATCTAATCGCAAATATGACGAATATTATTCTTGGCATTACATTAATATGGGGTTAGATGAAACTTATGCTTCGGCTACTAAAAACCCTAAAGGAGATTTAGTAACTGGTATTACAAAATGTATATCTGTCTTAAAAAACAAAAATAGCTCTGAAAAGGATAAGGCTTTTTTTCTAAAAATGTTGGTACACTTTGTGGGCGATTTACACCAACCTATGCACATAGGTAGAAGAGAAGATAAAGGAGGTAATACCATACAATTACAGTGGTTTGGAAAAGGAACAAACTTACATAGAGTATGGGACGAAAATATGATTGATGATTTTAAAATGAGTTATACAGATTTAGCTGCTAATACCAAAAAACTGAGTAAAGCGCAAATTGAGGCAATACAAAAGGGATCTATAATAGATTGGGTGGATGAAGTGCATCAGATTACAAAGAAGGTATATAACTCTGCAAAAATTGGTGAAAATTTACGATACAAATATTCTTATGATTACTTTGACTTGGTAAGAGATCAATTGCAGATAGGAGGAATTCGTCTAGCCAAAATATTAAATAATATTTTTGAGTAAACTAAAATAATGATAAGTAAAAAGCCTTGTAGACTTCTGTTTATGAGGTTTTTTTGTTAAGGATTAGTTAATTGTTTTTAAGATGTCATTGATATTTGTAGCTTTATTGGATGAAAAAACTACCTCTTTATTTTTTGTTAATTTTTTTGTGCTTACAGTCTTGTAAAAAAGAGAGTAAAAAAAGTGAAAATTTAGATATTACTAGTGTTAAGACTTATACTTATGCTGAGTTAAAACCCTTTTTAGAAAAAGAAAATGATAAAGTTTATGTTGTGAATTTTTGGGCAACTTGGTGCGCACCATGTGTAAAAGAATTGCCTGCCTTTGAAAAGTTAGGAAAACAATATGCTAATCAAAATGTAGAGGTATTGCTGGTAAGTTTAGATTTTCCTAAACAGTTAGATAAGAGATTGATACCTTTTTTAGAAAAAAACAAATTACAATCTAAAGTAGTTTTACTTGATGATGTTAATGAGGATTTTTGGATAAAAGCTATAGATAGTACATGGACAGGTGCTATACCAGCAACATTAATTTACAATGAAAACAAAAGAAAGTTTTACGAGCAATCTTTTGATTATGATTTATTAGAGAACGAACTCAAAACCTTTTTATAATTATGAAAACATTAAAATCAATACTATTATTTGCTGCCGTAGCCATTACATTTGCATTTGGTATAAAAACAGAAGGAGGATACAAAATAGGAGATACTATTGAAGATTTTTCATTAAAAAACATAGATGACAAAATGGTTTCTTTATCAGATTATAAAGAAGCAAAAGGGTTTATTATTGTTTTTACTTGTAACATGTGCCCGTATTCTATAGCTAATGAAGATAGAATCATCGCATTAGATAAAAAATATAAAAAACTTGGTTATCCTGTAATAGCTATCAATCCAAATGATCCAAAAGCGATGCCTGGTGATGGTTTTAAAGAGATGAAAAAGAGAGCAGAAGAAAAGGAATTTACATTTCCGTATTTATTTGATGATGGACAAAAAGTCTATCCTAAGTTTGGTGCTACCAAAACACCACATGTTTTTATTGTAAGCAAACCAAAAATGACAGTAGAGTATATTGGAGCTATAGATAATAGTTCTAGAAATTCTGATAATGTTACCGAAAAATATGTTGAGAATGCGGTAGATGCTTTGCTAAACGGTAATAAGCCTGCTAAAACAGAAACAAGAGCAATTGGATGTTCTATAAAGATATTATAAAGAAAACCATTTAGTGATTAATTGAACCTTATCTCTAATTGTAAAATCTCAAGTTTTAACTTGAGATTTTTTTATTTAAAAAGTTAGTCTGTTACTTTTAATCTTGCTTGAGCTGTTACAGAAATATCAGAATACCTATTTTCTAAATATTTTAAATAGCCTGTTATGGCTATCATAGCCGCATTGTCTGTGGTGTATTCAAATTTAGGAATATAAGTAGACCAACCAAAGTGTTTTTGAGCTAACTGTAATCTGTTTCGTATTTCAGAATTTGCAGAAACTCCACCAGCAATTGCAATATCTTTAATACCTGTTTTTTTTATAGCTTTTTTAAGTTTATCCATCAAAATTTCTACAATTGTGTATTGTATAGATGCACAAATATCATTCAAATTCTCCTCAATAAAATTAGGGTTTATTCTTTGTTGTTTTTGAATAAAATATAAGATTCCTGTTTTAAGACCACTAAAACTAAAATTTAAATCACTTACCTTAGGTTTAGTAAAAGCATACGCTTTTGGGTTGCCTAATTTTGCATATTTATCTATTAAAGGGCCTCCTGGATAAGGTAATCCTAAAATTTTTGCAGATTTATCAAAAGCTTCTCCAACAGCATCGTCTATAGTTTCACCCAAAATCTCCATTTCAAAATACTTAGAGACTTTTACAATTTGAGTATGTCCACCACTAATGGTTAAACATAAAAAAGGAAAAGGTGGTGTTTTATAGTTTGTATCTTTTATAAAATGAGCTAAAATATGTGCTTGCATATGATTAACATCAATTAAAGGAATTTGAAGTCCAAGTGCTAAAGACTTTGCAAAAGATGTACCCACTAGTAAAGACCCCATAAGACCAGGGCCTTTTGTAAATGCAATTGCACATAAGTCTTCTTTGGTTATATTTGCTTGTTCTATAGCCTGTTGTACAACAGGTACAATGTTTTGTTGATGTGCCCTAGATGCTAATTCTGGTACAACACCTCCATATTTAGAGTGTACTTCTTGATTAGCTATTACATTGCTTAACACTTTACCATTGCAAAGAATTGCAGCACTCGTATCATCACAAGAAGATTCAATCCCAAGAATATAAATAGGTGTATCCATTTTGTTTAATTTAAGGCAAAATTAAGGATAATTTTAAGTTGCATTCCTTTTTCTGATACAGAAATTTAATAGTTTGTTAAATTTGAGCGTTATTTGTAATAAATGGCAATATTATTGCTTATTGTTGATATAGAACCTTACTTTAAAAGAAATAGTCATCAAACAAATTGGAAAAAAAATACTAAAATGCTTAAAGTACATCGTGCTTTTTTTATTACTAGTTAGTATTTTGTTTTCTGTACCTATAGTTCAGACTTGGTTGGGTAATTACGCTACAAACAAGTTAAATAACCAATACAATACCAATATTTCTATTAAAAAAGTAGACTTGTCCTTTCTTGGAAATGTTCAGTTAAAAGGTGTAGAGATTAGAGATCATCATCAAGACACTCTAATTTTTGTAAACAAACTAAGCACTTCTCTAGTAAGTGCCAAAAGTATGTTAGAAAACAAAGTAAAATTGGGCAGCGTAAAATTAGACGAAGTTTTTTTTTATATGACTACCCATAAAGATGAAAATAAAGATAATTTGGGTGTTTTTATTTCTAGTTTTAGTAACAATAAACCAAAAGATTCTCTGGCTAAATCTTTTGTGCTGCAATCATCTAACGTTTATGTACATAATTTACATTATAGATTAAAAAACAATAATAGAAAGACTTCTGTATTGTTTTCTGCAGAAAAAGGAGGTGGAAACTTACAAGATTTACTAATAAACGGAGCAGATTTTTCTTCAAAAATTAGAGGTTTGTATTTCAAAGACAATAGAGGTTTAGAGGTTACTAATTTAACAACAGATTTTGCGTATACTAAAACTGCAATGCATTTTAAAAATACAACATTAGAAACCAAAAATTCTAAGATTAAAGCAAATATAGATTTTCTGTACAAAAGAAAAGATTTAGCAGATTTTAATACTAAAGTTAAGATAAGAGCAAAATTTGATAATAGTGAATTATTTATACCTGATTTAAAAAAGTATTACGGAGAATTAAATGGTAAAGATTTAGTTTCTTTTTCAGGAAATCTAAAAGGTCCTTTAAATAATTTTTCTTTAAGAAATCTTAAACTAGACTCTAAATATGGTATTAAAATATATGGAGACTTAGATTTTGTAAATGCAGTAAATACAGAGAGGGGGTTTACATTTAAGGGAGATTTAGACAACCTTACGGCAACTTACAATGAGTTGCGAAGAATTTTACCTAATGTTTTAGGTAAAACACTACCTACAGAATTTAGAAAATTCGGCAAATTTAGTTTAAAAGGAAAAGTAAAAGTTAATCCAGAAAATATTTCTGCTTCTATAAATTTAAAATCGCAAATTGGTAATTTGATTTCAGATTTAAAAATGGCTAATATTGACAATATAGATTATGCTTCTTACAACGGAAAAATAGAGTTAAATAACTTTAATGTAGGCGTTTTGTTTAATGACCCATTATTTGGTAACGTTTCTCTTAAAGGAGATGTTAATGGAAGCGGTTTTAAACTAGAAAATATTAGTACCTCCTTTATTGGAGAGGTTTTTAAGTTAAATTTTAAAGGTTACACCTATCAAAATATTAAAGCGAATGGTCAGTATCAAAATAATAAATTTGATGGAGACTTAGAAATAGATGACACAAATTTTAAGATGAAATTTAATGGACTTGCAGATTTATCATCTACTGTTCATAAATTTGATTTTAAATCTGATATAGACTATTTAAACCTAAAAGAAACCAACCTATTTGTAAGAGATAGCGTTTCGGTTTTAAAAGGAAATATAGAATTAGATATAGAAGGAAATACTTTTGACGATATTACAGGAAAAGCAACGTTTACCAATATTTTATATACCAATTTAAAAGAAGAGTACGATTTTAAAAAGTTTATTGTTACTTCTTCTATAAAAGACAGTGTTAAGACCATAGAGGTAAATTCTAAAGATATCGTAAATGGTTTTGTTACTGGTAAATTTACCTTTTCAGAAGTATTACCAGTAGCACAAAATGCACTCGGTAGTATTTATACAAATTATAACCCTTATAAGGTAGCTCCTCATCAATTTATAGATTTTAATTTTACTATATACAACCAAATCATATCTATTTTCTTTCCTCAAGTTTCTATTGACGATAAAACACGTATTCGTGGAAAAATAAAAGCAGATAAAAATCAACTAAAGCTAACAATTTCGTCTCCAAAAATGAATTTCTATGGAAATGAAATTAAAGATTTGTTGTTAAGAACAGATAATCAAAATCCTTTGTACAATTCTCATTTAACTGCAGCAGAAATAAATACAAACTATTATAATGTTTCTAAACTTAATTTATTGAGTTTAACGCAAAATGACACCTTGTATTTTAAATCTGTTTTTAACGGAGGTAAAAAAAACAATGAAGATTTTAATTTAGACTTTTTCTATACATTTAATAAAGAAGGGAAGTCTGTAGTTGGTTTCGAAAAATCTACTTTTAAGTTTAAAGATAATGTTTGGAATATTAATCCTGACGAAAAAAATACAGATAAAATTACTTTTGATTTAAAGACAAAAGAATACAACTTTAGTCAATTTAAATTGATATCAGATGAACAAAAGATAGCATTTACAGGGAGTTTAAAAGGAGACTCAGAAAAAATATTACTTGCCGATTTTACTAAAGTAAAATTACAAAGTTTTTTACCAGAAATAGATAGTTTAGCTTTAAAAGGTCAAGTTTCTGGTCATGTAGATTTTGTTCAGAAAAATGGTAATTATAGTCCAGAAGCACAATTAACTATAGAAGAATTTGAGGTAAATAGCTTTAAACAGGGAGATGTATCTTTAAATGTAAAAGGGAACAATTCTTACAAAAAATTTGACGTAGATTTATCAATCAAAAATGAAAAAGTAAAAAGTATAGCAGCTACAGGAATATTAGATTTTTCAGACAAAAGGCCTTTAATAGATTTAGAGGTGTTTTTAGAAGAGTTTGGACTAGATGCTTTTAGCCCTTTAGGGCAAGACGTTTTGTCTTCTATAAGAGGTACTGCTTCAGGAGATTTCGTATTGCGAGGTTTTTTAGGGAATCCCGAAATGGAAGGTTTATTAACATTAAAAAATGCAGGTCTACGCTTTCCGTATTTAAATGTAGATTATGATTTTGTTGGAGAATCTATTATTTCTATGCAAGAACAATCGTTTATTCTAGAAGAGGTTTCTTTATTAGACACTAAATATAAAACAGTAGGTAAATTAACAGGAGCCATTACGCATTTAAATTTTGAAAAATGGTTTTTAAACATTGATATAGAAAGTGACAATTTATTGGTTTTAGATACAGAAAATACTGATGAATCATTATATTATGGTTCTGCTTTTATAGATGCTAAAGCTAGTATTACAGGACTAACAGATCAATTAACCATAGATGTTAATGCTAAGACACAACCAGGTACCATATTTGTGGTTCCGTTAAAAGACGTAGAAACTGTAGATAGTTATCGTTTAATTTACTTTAAAACAGATGAAACTAGGGTAGACGATCAACAAAAAGAATTGGCTCTAGAAGAAATCAAAGGCTTGTCTTTAAACATAGATTTAGAGGTTACCAAAGATGCTGTTGCTCAGGTAGTAATAGATGAGGTTAACGGAAGCCAGCTAACAGGAAGTGGTTCTGGAAACTTAAGAATAGAAATAAATACAAGAGGTAAATTTAATATGTATGGAGATTATACCATAGATAATGGGGTGTATGATTTTAAATACGGAGGAATCATAAACAAGCCTTTTATCATTCAAAAAGGAGGTACAGTTTCTTGGAACGAAAGCCCTTATGATGCAAATTTAGATATTACCGCAGTTTACAAAGCCAAAGCAAATCCTGGTGTTCTGTTAGAAAATTTTAATTCTAATAGAAAAGAAGAAATAGATTTGGTTACCAGAATTACAGGAGGTCTTTTTAGTTCTAAACAAGAGTTAGACATACAGTTAACCAATGTAGACCCCACAATTGCAAATGAATTAGAATTTATTTTAAACGATAATAACGTTAATGAAAAAACAACTCAGTTTATATCACTCCTAGCATTTGGTACGTTTCGAAATCCAGATAGAGTTAATTTTGATTTAAATAATACCATTGCTGGTACAGCATCTAGTGCATTGGCGACTGCATTTTCTAGTTTGCTAAATAGCCCAGACAGTAAATTTCAGTTAGATTTTGATTATCAACAAGCAGATTTATCTAATGTAGATCGTTTAAATATAGACGATCAAGTAGATGTTTCTGTTAGTACGCAAGTAAGTGATAGAGTTGTTATAAACGGAAAAGTAGGGGTTCCTGTAGGGGCACAAACTCAAGCAAGTGTAGTTGGAGAAGTAAAGGTTGAAGTATTATTAAATAAAGAAGGTAATTTTAGAGGAGTTATTTTTAATCGACAAAATGAAATTCAATATTCACAACAGGAAGAAGGTTATACGCAAGGAGCAGGTTTATCATATCAAGTTAACTTTAACACGTTAAGTGATTTACTTCGAAAAATTGGCATAAAAAAAAGGAAAATAGAAAAAAAACGTAATATAAAGAAAGATACTTTCAGCAAAAAAAGAAGAGAACTTATTAATTTTGAAGGCAATTAGATTTTTCTCTTAATTATGATATAGGAGACGTTTATTTATATTTTACAATCAGAAATTAATTAACAAAAAAGTAACGTTTTAAGTCTTTTTTTTCAACTGAATTACTGTAGTTTAGACCGTAAAATAGTACGAAATAGCCTAAAACGATTTCGTAGTTTTATTATTTTTAATGAGTATAAAATAGTAATTTTACGATTACAAAATATGAAGAAAATTAAAACAATAGCAGTAATGACATCTGGAGGAGATGCTCCAGGAATGAATGCCGCAATAAGAGCAGTGGTTAGGGCTTGTGCATATTATAGTTTAAAATGCATGGGTATATATAGAGGTTATCAAGGACTTATAGAAGATGATTTAGTTGAGTTAACAGCAAGAAGCGTTCATAATATAATTAATAAAGGAGGAACTATTTTAAAATCTGCTAGATCTACAGATTTTAGAACAAAAGAAGGTAGAGAAAAGGCTTTTGAAAACTTGCAAGAAAGAGGAATAGATGCAATGGTAGTTATTGGTGGTGATGGTTCTTTTACAGGAGCAGTTGCTTTTAATGAAGAGTTTGATTTTCCGGTAATAGGGATTCCAGGAACTATAGATAACGATATTTTTGGAACTTCTCATACATTAGGATATGATACTGCCTTAAATACAGCTGTAGAAGCTATAGATAAAATTAGAGATACCGCCTCTTCACACAACAGATTATTTTTTGTAGAGGTTATGGGTCGTGACGCAGGTTTCATAGCTTTGAATGCTGGTGTTGGAGCTGGTGCAGAAGAAATTTTAGTTCCAGAAGAAGATTTAGGTTTAGAAAGAATGCTAGAATCTTTAGAAAGAAGTAGAAGATCAGGTAAATCATCAAGTATTGTAGTAGTTGCAGAAGGAGATAAGTCTGGTAAAAATGTGTATGAGCTTGCAGCATATGTAGAAGAAAACCTACCAATGTATGATGTAAGAGTTAGTATTTTAGGTCATATGCAAAGAGGAGGATCTCCTTCTTGTTTTGACAGAGTATTGGCAAGTAGACTTGGGGTAAAAGCAGTAGAGCTTTTACTAGACGGAAAAACAAACCTTATGGTAGGTTTAAAAAACAATAAAGTAATTAGTACAGATATTAAAGAAGCAATTTCTGGAGGTCATTCCATAAATACAGAATTGTTAAGAATATCAGACATTATAACAACATAAATTTAATAAATAAAGATTAGTAAAATGATTAAAATAGGAATTAACGGATTTGGAAGAATTGGAAGATTAGCTTTTAGATCTACAGTAAAAAGAGCAAACGTTCAAGTAGTTGCTATTAACGACTTGTTAGATGTAGACTATTTAGCTTATATGTTAAAATACGATTCTGTTCATGGTGCATTTGATGGTGAAGTTGAAGTTAAAGACGGTAAATTAGTTGTTAACGGAAATGAAATTAGAATTACTGCAGAAAGAGACCCATCAAATTTAAAATGGGACGAAGTTGGTGCAGAATATGTAATAGAATCTACAGGGTTTTTCTTAACTGAAGAATTAGCAAGTAAGCACTTAGAAGCTGGGGCTAAAAAAGTAGTTTTATCTGCACCATCTAAAGATCATACACCAATGTTTGTAATGGGTGTAAACAATACAGAATTAAAAGCAGACCAAAAGATTTTTTCTAACGCATCTTGTACTACAAACTGTTTAGCGCCTATTACTAAAGTTTTAAACGATAACTTTGGTATTGTAGAAGGTTTAATGACAACCGTACATGCTGCAACTGCAACTCAAAAAACTGTTGACGGTCCTTCTATGAAAGATTGGAGAGGTGGACGTTCTGCTATCGGTAACGTAATTCCTTCTTCCACTGGAGCTGCTAAAGCTGTAGGGAAAGTAATTCCTGCAATGGATGGTAAATTAACAGGTATGGCTTTTAGAATTCCTACAATGGATGTTTCTGTGGTAGACTTAACTGTAAAATTAGATAAAGCTGCATCTTATGATGAAATTTGTGCTGCAATGAAATCTGCTTCTGAAAGTGGACCAATGAAAGGTATTTTAGGCTATACAGAAGACTTAGTAGTTTCTCAAGATTTCGTAGGAGACACAAGAACTTCTATCTTTGATGCTAAAGCAGGTATTGCTTTAAATGATAACTTTGTAAAAGTTGTTTCTTGGTACGATAATGAAATAGGATATTCTACTAAGATTGTAGACTTGATTGAATATGCTGACTCTATTCAATAAGAAATAGAAACTCAAAATAAAAAACCTGATAACTTTTAAGTTATCAGGTTTTTTTATGTGTTTTAAAATCAAATTACTTTACTGCAATTGCACTAATTTCAACATTTACAAATTTAGGTAAGTTTGCAACTTCAACCGTTTCTCTTGCAGGGGCTGTATCTTCATTAAAATACTCACCATATACAGTGTTTATTTCAGAAAAATTATGCATATCTGAAATAAAAATTGATGTTTTTACAATGTTTTCAAAAGTCATATCTGCAGCAGCCAATACCTCTTTTAAATTTTCCATTACTTGAGTTGTTTCTTCTTTAATTGAGTCCAATACAAGTTCGCCATTTTTAGGGTTGATAGCTATTTGTCCGGATGTATATAATGTATTTCCGCTTAAAACAGCCTGATTGTAAGGGCCAATAGGGGCAGGTGCTTTTATTGTAGTAATTATTTTTTTCATTCGAATACGTTTTTAAAAAAAGCTATTATAATATCAATTTGTCCATTGTAATTATATGAAATAAAACCTAGAAAAAAAAGTCCAATTATTAATAAAAAAAGACCATCTAAAATGATTTTTCTACTATTTTCAAATGTAATATCTATATTTTTATTTTCATCAATGTAATATAAAATACCAATTAAAAAAGGTGGATTTCTTTTGTTTTTTTATTGAGTCCAAATTTTATTTCTTTTTCAATTTCACGACCATTTTTATCTTTAAAATTTACCGTATAATAGTAGGTAACAGAACTCCCATAGCCATCATCGTCTATTTGCGAACTTCTTTCTTCTCTTATTTTGATAACTTTAGCTTGTTTTTTTACACCATTTTTTTTTATTCTGATAATTTCATCAAGAACTTTAATAGCTTTATAAATTAGGTAAAAACCAAAAAAAACAGGAAAAATAAATTGGATGATAAGCATTTTAAAACAACCTTCTATCTGGAGGTCTTACTTTGTCCCACTTTAAATCAGATAAAACAGAAGATTTTATTCCAATAAAAAAAGTGTAAGAAGACTGTGCCCCGAAAGGAACCCAATTAAAATTGAACTGCCAACTGTCTAAATCTCTAGAAAAATTAAATCTAGAAAAAGTAAACCCACCATTTTTAATATCATAACCAGATGAATAGCCTAATTTCCATTTAGGAGACAATTCTAAATTTCCACTAAACATTAAGCTGTGTACACCAATTTCTCCGGGATCTACACCGTTGTTGGTATAATTTGCAGAATAGGCTAGGTTTATAGTCCAAGGTACTTTTGCTCTATAAAGTTGCGCTTCTTTATTTTGATCTTCTGGTGCTGTATTGATGTTCTTACGTTGACCAAATTGATCTGTTGGGTTAATATCTGCACCAATAATATCACCAACATCTTGATTTCCATTACTGTTCTTATCTTCTTTTTTGTCTTTTTTATTCTTTTCTAAATCTTTACTAGTAATAGAATAATTAGCTGTTAAATTTGCTCTAGTTAATCTTAAGATATTTGGGTTGAATTTGTTAATTCTAATTCCTCTTTCATTTACCTGATAAGGATCTAATGAACCGTTAAAATTTATGGCAAGTTTATCTTTTAAGAGTCGTGTACCTGCAGACATAGTTACTGGAGACCACCGTAAACTATCTGCAGCAAAATTATAAGAACTGTTAAAATTAAGATTGTTTAAAAGTGTAATTTTTTCATCTTCTTCATCACTATCAGGGTCTTTAGGAGCTAACTTGGCTTCTAAGACATTGTTTAAAGTAATACCAACAGAGTTGCTTAATCCTGCAGATGGACCTCCAAAAATACCCTGATCAAAAATAGTATATTCTCTAAGATCACTAGCATCTGCACTTTGCTGTACTTGTCTTACATAACGCTCTCTAAAATCTGGTCTGTAATTATAGGATACTGTTGGTCTAAAAGTATGGCGTATTGCCTTTAAACGACCTTTTTTAAATTCAAATCTACCATATACTGTTGTAGATAAACTTACACTTGCGTTATACTCTCTATAGGTTTTAAAGCCTCTTAAAGTATCTGTGACAACTACATTTTCTGCAGGATCATAGTTTTGATCTATAAAGTCAAAATGCCAAATTTCTTCGTAATTGGCACTTGGAGATAATGTAAAGTATTTAAAGGCTTTTATATTAGTACTTGTACTTGTACTGTGTTGTATTCCTGATCTAGCGGTCTCAAACATTCTACTAGTAAAAAAATCATCATCAGTAGTATTAATCAAATATTGCCCTTGCATGTTATAATTAAATCCCATTTTTTGGATGGGTGTTTTTTGAATTCCACCTTTTCCAGCAAAAGGGAAAAGTCTATCCATTGTTAGGTTTAAGGAAGGTAAAGTCATTGTAATTACACCAGTATTGGTATTTTGTTGATGCGTTGCTGCAACGTTCATGTTAAACGGTGTGCCTACAAATTTTTTGCTATAATTTACAGAAGAATTGAATGTGTTGGTTTGTGATTGAGAAATATTAAATTGGTTTAAAGATTCCCTAAAAAAACGACTACTTCCAAGGTTAACTGATGCAGAAAATCGTGAATTCGGACTCGCTTTTGAGTCTTGACTGTGAGACCATCTGATGTTAAAGTTATTAGCTCTACTAAAATCGTCAAACCCTCTTATACCATTAATAATGTTTTCAAAATTTAAACTAAAACTACCACTAAAACGATATCTTTTTTTATAATTAGAATTCATTCTAGCTCCCCAACTACCATTAGACCAAGCATCACCTTGAATGGCTAAATCAACATAATCATTAATAGCAAAATAATACCCTCCGTTTTGTAAACCAATACCTCTTGGGCTGCTCCCAGTATCAAAAGTAGGAAACAAAAAGCCAGAAACACTTGTTTCTGTAATAGGAAAATAAGCAAAAGGTATAACTAGAGGTGTAGGTACATCTGCCAAAACCAAATTACTAAATCCAACTATTATTTTTTTTCCAGGGACCAATTTGGCTTTATCTGTTCCTATGTAATAATCGGGTATTTTTTTTTCGGACGTGGTAAATCGTATTTTTCGAACGTAAACAGTAGAATCGTTAACGCGTTTGGTTTTAGTACCGTAAGTAAACATTTCTCCTTGTTTGGTTTTTAAACCATATATTATGGCACGTTTACTTTTAAAATTGTAAATCATAGAATCTTGTTCAGATTCTTGATTTCCTTGTTTAAAAACCGGACGCTGAACATAACCTGTACTATCTATGATTCCTTTAGCAAATAAGGTGTTTTTTTTATAATCTACTATGATTATTCCTGCTTTTAAATCGATGTCTGTGTAGGTAATATTAGCCTCATTATATAAAGTAACAGTCCTTTCTTTTGCGTTTTGTATAGTATAATCTTTAGCAATGTGCGTAATAATATCTTCAACGGTTTCTTTGGGTTTTATAGAATCTGTAGTAGTCGTATCTTTTTCCTTTAGAAATAAAGAGTTGTTTTTAGCATTTAAGATGGTATCCTTTTTAGAAAAAACACTATCTATTTCTTTTTCTGAAGAGATAACATCTTTACTGGTTTTTTTTTCTTGCGAAAAACCAGTTCTAGCAAAAAAAATGCAACAAAATAAAAGTATGTAAGATAGGTTTGTTTGCAATGCTATAAATACTATTTTTGTAAGGAAGTAAAAGTATGGTTCAATATTTGAAGCACCAAATTTACCAAGCCAAAATTAATTAAATTTTATTGATGGAGTTTAAAGAAAATATCAAAATTAATATGCGTTCCAGAATTCTCTTATTCTTAGTATGTTCATTTTTTTTATTTTTAAATTCTATATCAATTTCTGCACAAAAAAAATATGTTGTGGTCTTAGATGCAGGTCATGGAGGAAAAGATCCTGGTAATTTAGGAAACGGATACAAAGAGAAACATATTGCATTAAAAGTAGCTTTAGTTGTAGGCAAAAAGCTATCTAACTTTAAAGATGTAAAAGTTGTTTACACACGAAAGAATGACACATATCCTCCATTATGGAAAAGAGGTGAAATTGCAAACAACGCTAAAGCAGATTTGTTTGTATCCATACATTGCGACTCTCATACATCTAATGCTTATGGTGCAGGTACTTTTGTTTTAGGGCTAAGAGGAAATAAAAAAAACTTAGAAATTGCAAAAAGAGAGAACGCTTCTATTCTTTTAGAAGAAAACTATACAGAAAGATATAAAGGATTTGACTCTAACTCTGTAGAATCTGTTATTGGTCTATCTTTATTACAAGAAGAGAATCTAGATAAGAGTTTGGCAATAGCTAGTTTAATTCAAAATAATTTTGCGCAAAAACTAAAAAGAAATGACAGAAAGGTAAAACAAGATAACTTTCAGGTCTTAAGAGAAACCATTATGCCTAGTGTTTTGGTAGAACTAGGTTTTTTAACCAATAAAAATGAAGGGAGATATTTAAACTCTCTAAAAGGGCAATCTCAAATGGGAACCGCAATTGCAGACGCTATTTTAAAATATATCAATAATTTAAAATTAAATACAGTTGTAGACACAGGTATAGATACAACTATTAAAAAAGCGAATACTATAGCGTATAAAGTACAAATAGCATCTAGTAAAAATAAAATACCAACAAAGTCATATAACTTTAAAGGATTACAAAACATACAAAGAGTTCAAGTAGGTAAATATTATAAATATTATTATGGTATTTCGTCTGATTTTAAAGAAATTAAAAAATCACTTAAATTAGCTAAGAAGAAAGGGTATGTTTCTGCTTTTATTGTTGCATTTAAAAATGGAGAGAAAATATCTGTAAATGAAGCTCTCAAAATGTAATAATTTAAACAGCTTCTACGAAAAATTATTAGTAATATTGTTATCAAATAGTAATCTATGTCTAAAGAGTTAAAAACAGGAATTGTTGTTCTTGTAATTGTTGTTGGTTTTATATGGGGATTCAATTTCTTAAAAGGTCAAAATTTATTTGATGGAAATAAAAGATATTTTCAAGTAGAATATAGTAAGATTGGAGATTTAACAAGAGCTAGTTTTGTAACCATAAATGGACTAAAAGTTGGTAAGGTAGAGGATATTAAATTTAATACAAGTCAAGATCAAAGAGGGCATTTAATAGTTCGTTTTTCTGTAGATAACGACTTTGAATTTTCTAAAAATAGTATTGTTAGAATTTACTCACCAAACCCTATAGCATCATCAAATTTGGCAATTATACCAAGTTATGAAGGAGAAACAGCTGTTACTGGAGATACTTTACAAGGAGAAATGGAAGAGAGTTTATTTACCTCTATAGGAGAACGCTTAGACCCATTACAAACTAAAGTAGAAAGTGTTATTATAAAAGCAGACACTTTGTTTAGTGGTATAAACAAAGTATTAAATGAACAAGCGGTAGAAAACATAAACGTTTCTATTTCTAATATGGCTGCCATAGTTAAAGATTTAAGATTAACGGTTCAAAATGTTAATAGTTTAGTTGCTGACAATCAAGAAAATTTAAAAATAACAATAGCAAAAACAAAAGAGATTACAACTAACCTTAGCAGTATTTCAGATAGTTTAACCACTGTAAATATTAATAACATCGTTAAAAAAGCAGAAAATGCAGTTGATAATTTTAATACATTATCAAAACAAATTACATCTACAGAGGGTACAATAGGTAAGTTTATAAATGATAAACAAGTCTACGATAACTTAGAAGCAGCCACAAAAGAACTAGAAGAATTACTAAGAGATTTAAAACTGCACCCAAAAAGATATGTACATTTCTCTTTATTTGGCAAAAAGGCTAAACCATACAAACCAGCAGAAGAAGAAGGTAAAAAAGAAAAAGATTAACACATGTTACACTAATTTAATTTACTAGAAATGCAATACATACCAAATATATTATTTGCCATAGCTCTAGCTGCAGGTATCGGTTTTTTTGCGATGAACATTCGTAAACTTTCAAGAAATATCAATTTAGGTAAAGATGTAGATAGAAAAGATAGAAAATCTGAACGTTTCAAAAATATGATGATGATTGCCCTTGGGCAGTCTAAAATGGTAAAAAGGCCTCTTTCAGGTTTTCTTCATGTTGTTGTATATGTAGGTTTTATAATTATCAACTTAGAAGTCTTAGAAATTATTATAGATGGATTATTTGGAACTCATAGAATTTTTCAAGGTGTTTTAGGTGATACTTTTTATGGCTTTTTAATTGCAACTTTTGAAATACTAGCTGTTCTAGTATTAGTTGCCGTAATTTTATTTTGGACAAGAAGAAACGTTGCTGATATTAAGCGTTTTTTGAGTAATGAAATGAAAGGTTGGCCAAAAAAAGATGGAAATTTAATACTGTATTTTGAGATTGTTTTAATGAGTTTGTTTCTTACTATGAATGCAACAGACGTTCCTTTTCAACAAGCAGGAATAGGAAATCCAATTAGTCAGTTTATAGCACCTCTTTTTGATAGTTTTTCACCAGAAGCATTACACACTATAGAAAGAACAGCTTGGTGGATTCATATTTTAGGAATCCTTGTTTTCTTAAACTATCTATATTATTCTAAACATTTGCATATTTTATTAGCATTTCCTAACACTTATTTTGCCAATTTAAACCCTAAAGGACAATTCAATAACCTAGACTCAGTTACTCAAGAGGTAAAATTGATGATGGATCCAAGTGCAGACCCTTACGCTGCACCAGTTGAAGGTGCAGAAAATGAAGTGCCAGAAAAATTTGGGGCGAGTGATGTAACCGATTTAAATTGGGTGCAATTACTCAATGCATATACATGTACAGAATGCGGACGTTGTACATCTTCTTGTCCTGCAAATTTGACAGGAAAAAAACTATCACCTCGAAAAATTATGATGGACACACGTGATCGTTTAGAGGAAGTTGGTAGAAATATAGATACTAATAAAGGTGAATTTAAAGACGATGGCAAACAATTGTTAAACGATTATATCACGCCAGAGGAATTATGGGCGTGTACAAGTTGTAATGCTTGTGTAGAAGAGTGTCCTGTTAACATAGATCCATTGTCTATCATTATGGATATGAGAAGATATTTAGTTATGGAGCAAAGTGCTGCACCTCAAGAATTAAATATGATGATGACTAACATAGAAAATAACGGTGCTCCATGGCAATATAATCAACAAGATAGATTGAATTGGGTAAATGAAGACTAGTTGATTTTATGATAAATAAAGAGCAATAAAAGATTTTTGAATAGGCATAAACGAACACTTAAAACAAAATATAATGAACGTACCAGTAATGGCAGACATGATGGCTCAAGGGAAGCAGCCAGAAATATTATTTTGGGTAGGAGCAGCAGGAAGTTATGATGATAAAGCAAAGAAAATATCCAGAGCTTTTGTAAAAATTTTACATCAAGCCAAAGTTGATTTTGCTGTTTTAGGTACAGAAGAATCTTCTACAGGAGATGCTGCAAAACGAGCAGGAAACGAATTTTTGTTTCAAATGCAGGCAATGATGAACATAGAAGTTTTAAATGCTTATGAGGTAAAAAAGATTGTAACTTGTGACCCTCATTCATTCAATACTCTAAAAAATGAATATCCTTCTTTAGGGGGAAAATACGAAGTTTACCATCATACACAATTTATTCAAAATTTAATAGCAGAAGGACGTTTAGAAATTAATAATACCACCTTTAAAGGAAAAAGATTAACTTTTCATGACCCATGTTATTTAGGAAGAGCCAATGATGTATACGAATCTCCAAGAGATTTAATCAAAAGGTTAGGTGTTAATTTAACCGAAATGAAACGTCATAAATCAACAGCATTGTGTTGTGGTGCAGGAGGAGCTCAAATGTTTAAAGATGCAGAAGCAGGAGATAAAGAAGTAAATGTATTAAGAACAGAAGATGCAATAGAGACTAAACCACAAATTATTGCAACAGGTTGTCCTTATTGTAAAACAATGATGACAGATGGTGTTACTTTTAAAGAAAAAAACGATCAAATAGTGGTAAAAGATATAGTAGAATTAATAGCAGAAGCTAATCAACTATAATATGAAAACACACTATTCTTTACTTTTATTATTATGTATGGCTTTGTCTTGTACAAAAAAGAAACCAGCAATAGAAAATATCTCAGAAATAGAGAAAGACTCTATCATTAAAGAAGATAAAGAAAAAGTTGTAGTCGTAGAAGATAAACTTATTTTTACAGTACAAATAGCTGCTCTAAGAAATGAAAATAGCGAATTAGAAAATTTTGAAGATGTAAAGATTTACCAAGAAGATGGTTTTATAAAATATCGTATTGGATCTTTTCTAACATATGAAGATGCTGTAAAACATAAAGAAATGTCAAAAACATTCTTTGCAGATGCATTTGTACAAGCATTACAAAATAATAACCCTATTCACATAAAAGAAGCTTTATCTATAAAGTAATTCTACGATGATAAAAAGTTATATAAAAGCAGCTCGTTTGCGAACATTACCTTTATCTGTTTCAGGAATTATTGTGGGTAGTCTATTAGGTTTTAAAGAGGTAATGCATACAGAAGACAACCTAATCTCTATATTTTTAACACCTATTTTTTGGTTAGCTATTTTAACAACTATTGGCTTTCAAGTATTGTCAAATTTTGCCAATGATTATGGAGATGGAATAAAAGGTTCAGATAAAGATAGAGAAGGAGAAGAGAGAATGGTGGCTTCAGGGGCTATAACTCCCAATCAAATGAAAACAGCAATGATTATCACTACAATAATTACGCTTACCATTGCGTTTTTATTGATCTTTGTTGCTTTTGGTAAAGAAAATTTTACTTATTCTATACTTTTCCTTGGTTTAGGTATAGCTTCTATAGTAGCAGCTATAAAATATACAGTAGGCAATACTGCTTACGGATATAGTGGTTTTGGAGATATTTTTGTTTTTCTGTTTTTTGGATTGTTAAGTGTTGTTGGTAGTTATTTTTTGCACACTAAATCTATAAGCGTAACAATATTTTTACCTGCAATATCAATAGGTTTATTAAGTACTGCAGTTTTAAATTTAAACAATTTAAGAGATAGAAATCATGACAAAAAGAATAATAAAAACACCTTGGTGGTAAAACTAGGAGTTACAAAAGCGAAAAAATATCATTTTTTTTTAATTTTAGGAGCTTTATGTTCTGCTCTAATGCATGTATTTGTAGATTTTACTAGTTTTTTACAACTTTTATTTTTGATAGCATTTATACCTCTATTTCTAAATTTAGTAACCGTAGCTAAAAACTCAATTCCTTCAGAATTAGATAGTGAACTTAAAAAAGTAGCATTAAGTACATTTTTATTTGCTATTCTTTTTGGAATAGGAAATATTATATTTTAGTCAATTTCATGAAAAAAATAAAAATCATTTTAACCATCATTACTTCTTTAGTAATTGTATTTTTTTTAACAGGATTGGTCGTAAAAGAAACCAATTATTCTGTTAAAGTTTCTATAGCAAAACCGATTAATCAAGTGTTTGATGTATTTAACGCTTCAGGAAATCTAAAAAAATGGATTCCAGAAATTAAATCTATAGATACGATTACCTTAAATCACGGTAAAATAGGAAGTCAATTTAAAATGGTAGTAGAAAATAATGGTGAAGAAATTACAATGACAGAAAAAATTTTAGCTTATGTTCCAAATCAAAAAGTAACTTTATTTTTTGATGCAGAGAACATGTTAAAAACAGACGATTATATTTTTACAGAACACAATGGTATGACTACAGTTACCTTAAATGCTTCATGTAGAAGTGATTCTTATATAATGGGCTGTGTGTTTCCCTATTTTAAAAACGTTTTTAAAGATCAAGACCAAATGTATTTGAATAACTTTAAAGCATATACAATCAAACAATAAGTAGAAATTGATAACAGCAACGTATAAAAAATACATACTCAATTTTAAAAACCCTAGTGGAACATCTCGCGGTGTTTTAAAAACCAAAGAAACTTGGTTTATCATTTTAAAAGAAAATGAAAAAATAGGTGTTGGAGAAACAGGTTTATTTAGAGGATTGAGTATTGATGATGTTACAGGTTATGAAGAAAAACTTAAATGGGTTTGCTTAAACATACATTTAGGTCTCAAAAAACTATTAGAAGAATTACTTCAGTTTCCTTCTATTCAATTTGGTTTAGAGCAAGCATTTTTATCTGTAAAGGGTAAAACTCCTTTTGATTTGTTTCCTTCAAAATTTACAGAAGGTAAGTCACCAATTCCCATCAATGGTTTGGTTTGGATGGGAAATACATCTTTTATGAAAAAACAGATAAAAGAGAAGTTAGCAACTGGTTTTTCATGTATAAAAATGAAAATTGGAGCTATTGATTTTGAAGCAGAAATTAATTTATTGCAAGCTATTAGAAAAGAATTTTCGTCTAAAGAAATAGAATTAAGAGTAGATGCAAATGGTGCTTTTCATCCAGATGAAGCGCTAGAAAAATTAAAAAGGCTATCAGCTTTAGAAATTCATTCTATAGAGCAGCCTATTCAACAAGGTCAAATTCATAAAATGGCAGCGTTATGTTCACAAACTCCTATACCAATTGCATTGGATGAAGAGTTGATAGGAGTATTTACATCCATAGAAAAGAAAAACGCTATAGATACGATTAATCCACAGTATATTATTTTAAAACCTAGTTTAGTTGGGGGTTTTGCAGGTAGTAAAGAATGGATTACATTAGCAGAAGAAAATAACGTTGGTTGGTGGATGACGTCTGCATTAGAAAGTAATGTAGGTTTAAATGCAATTGCTCAATTTACATATACTTTACAAAGTAATTTACCACAAGGTTTAGGAACAGGAAGCTTATTTACCAATAATTTTACAAGTCCGTTAGAAGTAAAAAACGGTACGCTAAGATACAACCCAAAAGTAGATTGGAATTTTAATATACTATAATGAATTTTATACAGCAAGCATATAAAGGAAATAGAGATTGGTATTTGTGGTTATTAACGCTGTTTTTGGTATTTATAGGTTGGCAATTTATAGGTGTAATTCCTTTAGCTTTAGTTGCTTTTAAACATTCTAGTGGTTTTGCAGAATTTATAAAAGCAGGGGAGGATAATTTTATGTCTTTAGGTATTAACAGTAGTTTATTTCTTTTATTAATCATTATATCTTTTGCTTGCGGTTTATTAATGCTATTAATTGGTGTTAAGTATATTCATAAAAGAAGTTTAACATCATTAATAACAAGTAGAGATAAAATTGATTGGAACAGGTTTGTGTCTGGTTTTATTTCTTGGGGTGTTGTAGCTATTATTAGTATTATTGTAGGTATATTTTTAGTTCCAGAAAATTACGTATGGAATTTTAGATTGGTTCCTTTTGCTACATTGATTGTAGTATCATTCTTATTTTTACCCTTGCAAACTAGCTTTGAAGAGGTTTTATTTAGAGGATATTTAATGCAAGGTATTGGTGCTTTGGTTAAAAATAGATGGTTTCCGTTAATTGTTACTTCTGCGGTATTTGGGCTTTTACATGGAGCTAATCCAGAAGTAGAAAAGTTAGGTTATATTTCTATGGTATTTTACATTGGTACAGGCTTATTTTACGGAATTACAACGTTAATGGATGAAGGAACAGAGTTGGCATTGGGCTTGCATGCAGTTAACAATATTATAGCTGCTTTTTTTGTAACTACAGATTGGACTGTTTTTCAAACAGATGCTTTATATATAGATACTTCTGAACCTTCTGTAGGTTGGGAAATGTTTTTTCCTGTTTTAGTGTTATACCCTCTCATGTTAGCGTACTTTTCTAAAAAATATGGTTGGAAAAATTGGATAGAAAAGTTAACAGGACGTGTACAAAAACCTATTAAGGAGTATAGTGAAATAGGCAAAAAATAGATAAAGTATTGACTAACACATCTTTTCATAAAGATTTTAAACTTCAAGGGAAATCGTTTTCTACGGTTTATGAATTGTTGAGTTTTACTAAAAAATCTTTTGATGATGATGTTTACGAATTTCTAAGCGTTTGGTTTTCTCCTGAAGATAGTATAGTTGTGCAGACATCAGGCTCTACAGGATTGCCAAAACCTATTCTGTTAAAAAAAGAGTACGTTAGAAATTCTGCCATAGCAACAGGCAAGTTTTTCAAAATATATGCAAAAACAAAAGCGTTATTATGTTTGTCTCCAGTTTATATTGCAGGAAAATTGATGTTGGTCAGAGCCCTAACTTTAGGTTGGCATTTAGATATAATTCAACCAATATCAAATCCGTTAGAGAAGCTTAAAAAGAACTATGACTTTTGTGCAATGGTGCCTTTACAGTTGGAAAATTCACTTCCTTTTTTGTCTCAAATAAAACAACTTATTGTTGGTGGAGGAGTAGTAACTGAAGTTTTAAAACAAAAACTTCAATCAAGTAGCTGTTCTATTTTTGCCACATATGGTATGACAGAAACCATTACACATATTGCTGTAAAAAAGTTGAATAATTACGCATTACAACCACAGTTTTTTAAGGTGTTAGCTAATGTTAAAATTTATAAAGATACTAGAAATTGCCTAGTCATAGATGCTGTTAAAGTTTCTAATAATATTTTTGCAACAAATGATGTTGTAGAGCTAATCTCAGACAAAGAATTTAGATGGTTAGGTAGGTATGATAATGTAATTAATTCTGGTGCCATTAAATTGTATCCAGAGAAAATTGAAGAAAAATTAGCACAGGTAATTAATGAACGTTTTTTTGTTGCAGGAAAACCTGATGCATACTTAGGAGAAAAACTAATATTAATAATAGAAGGAAAACAAAGAAAAATAGATTTTAATGATATTCTTTTGACAAAATATGAGGTGCCCAAAACTATTTTTTTTATTGATAAATTTGTAGAGACCCCTACTCAAAAAATACAAAGAAAGAAAACTTTAAATTTGATATTTAAAGCGGTATAGTTTTTGGATTATGTTCTAGATTTGTATTGATTTAATTTTATTATTTTAGAAAAAAAATTTTTGATGAAAAATACGATTGTAAGTTTATGTGTTTTTTTGTTTGCTTTTGGAAGTTATTCGGCCCAAGAGGCTATGCCCCCGCATAATGAAGAAGGCGCTTCTGTCTGGGTAGATTCCTTTAAAAAAGCTCTAGAAAAATCTAAGAGGGAAAAGAAACCAGTATTAATTTATTTTACGGGTTCAGATTGGTGTGGTCCTTGCAAAGTTTTAGATAAAAAACTATTTCATTCAGCAAAATTTATAAAAATAGCCAACAAAGACTTAATATTGTACAAAGCTAACAATCCTAGAAATAGAGATTTAGTTGAAGCAGAAAGATTAAAAGAAAATTACAAACTAATAGATAAATACAAGGTAAATTCTTACCCGACTTTAGTGTTTGTAAATCATAGAGGCAAAATGATTGGTTATAAAAAAGGATTAGTTTTGACAGAATATTACTATCCTTTTATTAGTTCTGTAATTGAAAATTATTAACTAAAAAAACCGAAGCAATTTGCTTCGGTTTTTTTAGTTCTACAATAGTAAGTACTTTTTACTTTTGATTGATTACTCTAAAAGTAGTTCTTCTATTTGCTCTGTGTTCTGCCTCAGTACAAGAAACACCATCTGCACATCTGTTAGTCAATTTTGTTTCACCGTAACCGTTTCCAGTCAATTGGCTAGGGTTAACACCTTTAGAAATTAAATAATTTGTAACAGCTTGAGCTCTTCTTTCAGACAAATCTTGGTTGCTAGCTTTAGTTCCTCTAGAATCTGTATGAGATTCAATTGCAACAGCTACACCGTCTTTTAATATCGGTAATAATCTAGCATCAATAATTCTTTTAGCACCAGAAGTTAAGGTTGCACTACCTAAGTTCCAGTTAATAGGTAATGGAGTATTATTTACCAATTCACATTCAACTTCTTTCCAAGTAGTTAAACCACCTTTGTTTACCAATACTTCCTTAGTAACAGTTTTGTATTTAGCAGCTACAGTAACTTCTTCTTTCCAAGCGTCTTTAACCAAAACAGTTTTTTTAATTGTTCCGTAAACAGCAGGAATTTCTACTTCTTTTGTTGTAGGAGGTGTTACCATTACTCTTTTAGTATATGTTTTTTTGTAACCAGGAACTTCATTAGAAACGGTTGAAGCGTCTTTGTCTAACTTAGTTAAAGGTACTGTTACAAATTGAGCAGGAATTGGTTTATAACACCAGTATCTACAGTCATTAGGGTCACTAGATTCACAATCAGGAGCTTTTTCACTCATTTCCCATTTTGCTGATGCAGCTTTTGTTTCGATAACTTGGGCGTCACTCATAAATGTAGCATTTACAACACTAAGTTTATTAGCATCTTCTTTTGCTATATAAGATATCTCTCTATTTTCCCAAACACCAGGAACAACAACTAAACGTTTACCAGCTTCTTTTACCAATACTTCTTCTGTAACTGTTTTGTATTGAGCAGGATAGGTTACTATTTTTTTGTAAGCAGGAGCAACTTCTATAGTTACATCTTCATTTTTCCACACTTCTGGAGTCTTACATCTTACGTAACATTTACCTGGTTCTGGATTTTCAGGCAAATCTTGTCCAAAAGAAATTGATGCTACCATTACAAATGCAGCACTGAGTAATAATTTTTTCATAATTAAATCTGTTTTTGATTTTAGTTCATTAATTGAGACACTCAAATATTAAGAAAGTCACGAACAAATATAAAAAAAACTTAAAAAAATGTTAACAAAAAGCGAATCAAGTTACAGTTTGTCGTAAAATAAACTTTTTATAATTCCGTCTGATAACCCTATCTTAGGAACATAAATTTTTCTAGCTCCGCTCCATTTCATGGCAGAAAGGTAGATTTTAGTTGCAGGAATAATTACGTCGGCTCTATCTGGATTCAAGCTTAATTCAGAAATACGTTGCTCATAGGTCATTTGTTTTAAAAATTGATATTGAGCACTCAAATAGATATAAGAAATAGGTTTTCCTTCTGTTCTTCCAGACATTTTAAATAACTTGTTGATGTTTCCACCAGAACCAATTAAAGAAATTTTCTTGAAGCTTTTGGTATTCTTTTTAATCCACTTTTCTACTTCTGCAAAAACTTCTTTATTTATTGATTTTTTATTCTTTAACAAACGAACAGTACCCATTTTAAAGGATTTTGAAGCTACAATTTTACCTTTTGAAAAAATTGTAAATTCTGTGCTACCACCACCAACATCTACGTATAAATACGTTTTATGACCGCTAATTAACTCGTTTAAATCAGTAGAAGAAATTATAGCAGCTTCTTCTTTTCCACCTATAATATCAACAATAATGCCTGTTTCAGTACTAATCATCTCAACTACATCCTTTCCATTTTTAGCTTCTCTCATTGCAGATGTAGCACAAGCTTTATAGCGTTCTACTCCATGTACATCCATTAATAGTTTAAATGCTTTCATAGCATTAACCATACGTAGCATGTTATGCTCACTAATATCTCCGCCAACAAATGCGTCTGCTCCTAGACGAATAGGTACACGAACTAAAGCAGATTTTTTAAACTTAGGTTCTTGATCATCAGAAACGATAACGTTAGCAACTAATAATCTAATAGCATTAGAACCTATATCTATGGCTCCGTATTTTTTAATTTCTAACAAAGTAATTATTTATGATTCTTTGGAAACTCTACCATAAAGGTTTTTCCTTTTTTGATGTTTTTCCAGTGTTTTTCTTCAAATTGAATTCCAACAATACCACAAGTAGTAACATGCGGAATTGGTTTGTTTCCAAATTTATTAACAAAAGTGTTAATACCGTGGTCGTGGCTAAAAATGATGGCAGAGTTGAATGCATCATCTAAGGCACAAACCGTCTTTACCAAATAGCCATCACTAAAACTATACAACTGTCTATTTATTTGCAAATTGGCTAGTGGATATCCTAAATTTTCACAGAAAATTACTCCAGTATGTAAAGCTCTATTGGCACTACTTGAGATAAAAACATCTGGTCTTTTAATTTTTTTGTTTAAAAATTTAGACATTAAGTGTGCGTCTTTTATTCCTCTTTTTTTTAGAGGTCTGTCAATATCCTCAATACCAGAATATTCCCAAGACGATTTTGCATGCCTAACTATATATAAGGTTTTCATTTAGGGTTGATTGTTAAAATGTAAATATAGAAATTTATGGAGCTAATCGTTCTAATTTCCAAGAAAAATCTTCTTGTAAACGATACCGAATTCTATCATGCATTCTATTGGGTCTCCCTTGCCAAAACTCTATAGATTTAGGTTTTACCAAATAACCACCCCAGTGCGGAGGTCTTTGTATTTCTTTACCATCAAAGCTTCGCTCAAACATTTTTAGATTTTTATCTAGCTCCTCACGAGAAGAAACTACTGTACTTTGGTTAGATGCCCAAGCACCTAGTTTACTTCCATCAGGTCTAGAATCAAAATAACCATCAGAAAGATTTTCTGCTAATTTCTCAGCTTTACCTTTAATAATGATTTGTTGTTCTAATGCAGGCCAAAAAAAAGACAGGCAGATGTTGTTGTTATTTTCTATAGCTTTTCCTTTTTCTGAAGTATAGTTGGTATAAAAAATAAATCCTTCCCAAGTAAATTTCTTTAATAAAACGACTCTGCTTTTAGGAAAACCGTCTATACCTATTGTAGAGATAGTCATTGCATTAGTTTCTTCTACAGTATCAGAATCGTCTGCATTTCTAAACCATGTTTGGAACAATTCCATAGGATTTCCTGGACAATTACTTTCTAAAAGTTCTTGTTTTTCGTATGATTTACGATAATTAGAGAGGTCTTTAGCCATTTACTTTTTTTTATACAAAGATAATCCAATAAAGGTTAAAAATCCATTTAAAATTAAGACGAAAAAGCCAAAATCAAAACCAAACGAGTTCAAACTATAATAACTGATTACAAAAGTTAATATTGGTGCAAGTAAGCAAATGATGGGTACCATTTTATCTTTTACGTTATACTTTGTAAATAAACCAAAAGCATACAAACCTAACAAAGGCCCATAGGTATATCCTGCAGCTTTAAAAATATTAGCAATTACACTTTCATTAGCAATAAAATATTTAAAAATTAAGATAATAAGGATTAAAAGAATAGAAAAGCCAACATGAATACGTTTTCTAGTTTTTTCTTGCACATTTTTATCTTTCTTTTTATCAATTTCTAAGATATCTATACTAAAAGATGTGGTTAAAGAGGTTAATGCAGAGTCTGCACTAGAGTATGCTGCAGCAATTAATCCTAATAAGAAAAACAGTGCTGTAGCTATACCCAAATTACCCTGCGTAGCTATAATAGGAAAAAGTTGATCTTTTTGAGCCTCTAATCCATTTTTTAAAGCATAATCTGTAAGTAAAACGCCCAAGGCTAAAAAGAAAAAGTTTACTATTACTAGTACTATAGTAAACCAAAACATATTTTTTTGAGCATCTTTTAAGTTCCTACAAGTAAGATTTTTTTGCATCATGTCTTGGTCTAATCCTGTCATTACAACTGCTATAAAAGCTCCTGATAAAAATTGTTTCCAAAAGTAATTTCCAGCACTAATATCTTCAAAAAAGAAAATTTTAGCGTGTTTATTATTAGAAATATAGGTTACTAAATTTTCAATATTCATTTCATTAGAAATCGTATAAATACAAACACCAACGGCTATTAACATAAATAAAGTTTGCAAAGTATCTGTCCAAACTATAGTTTTTATGCCGCCTTTAAAGGTATACAACCAAATCAGTAAAATTGTTATAGAAACAGTTACCCAAAACGGAATACCATAGTTATCAAATAAAATGACTTGCAAAACATTAGCAACTAAAAACAATCTAAAAGCGGCTCCAATAGTTCTAGAAAGTAAGAAAAAACTAGCTCCAGTTTTATAAGAATAGTATCCAAACCTCTCTTCTAAATAGGTATAAATTGATGTTAAGTGCAAACGATAATAAAGCGGTAGTAAAAGTAAACCAATAATAGCATAGCCTACTACATAGCCTAAAACCATCTGAAAATAGCTCATGCTTTGTGCTTCTACCCAACCAGGAACAGAAATAAATGTAACGCCAGATAAAGAAGCTCCAATCATTCCAAAAGCTACTAAATACCAAGGAGATGAATTATTGGCCTTAAAAAAAGTAGTGTTATTTGCAGATTTTCCTGTGAGGTAAGAAATGAAAATTAATACAGAAAAGTATGTAACAATTAATAGGATAATATGAAGTGGTTGCATTGTAAATTACAAATGTTTAATTGTGAATTACGAATATATGTTTTTCTAGCATCTTTTTAGGATTTGACAATTCATAATTCGTAATTTTGTGGTCTATGGATTTTTCATCAAAACTTTTAGAAAATGCAGTTAATGAGGTGTCTCGTTTACCCGGAATAGGAAAACGAACTGCGCTACGTTTGGTGTTACATTTGTTAAAACAACCTTCAGAACATACTCAATATTTATCACAGGCATTGTTACATTTACGAAATGACGTAAAAACTTGCGAAAAGTGTCATAATATTTCAGACACTGTTTTGTGTGATATTTGTAAAAACCCCAAAAGGAAACCAGAAGTTGTTTGTGTTGTGGAAGATATTAGAGATGTTATGGCAATAGAAAGTACTTCTCAGTTTAATGGGTTATACCATGTTTTAGGAGGAAAAATATCTCCCATAGAAGGTATTGGTCCTCAAGATTTAAAAATAGAACCTTTGATTCAAAAGGTAGAAAACGGAGAGATAAAAGAACTTATTTTTGCTTTAAGTTCTACCATGGAAGGCGATACAACCAATTTTTATATTTATAAACAAATTGAAAAATTTAGAATTATGACATCTACCATTGCTAGAGGAATTTCTGTAGGCGATGAGTTGGAATATGCAGATGAAGTTACCTTAGGAAGATCTATTGTTAATAGAATTCCTTTTGAGCAGAGTATAAGGGGTTAGATTTTAGAGTAAGTAATAATCGTCGTTACTTCCTCATTAGTTATAATATCGATAATTTCAGTAGTTATTTTGTGAGTTTGATTATTGTTTGAAAATTCGATTTTAAATTCTTCATTTCCAAATTGATAAATAGACTTTCCTAAATTTATCCAGTTATACTTTTTTTCAAAATTAACACATTCTCCTTTTATGTCTTTATGGAAATTACTTTCAAAAATAGAATTGTCATTTAAAAATGTTATTGAACTTTTGATGTTACATTCGTCAGTTAAATAAATTTCTTTATTACCATATAAAATCGATTTTATCTTCCAAGAGCCAACAATTGGATCTAAATCGATATCATTTTCAGAATTACATGAAATTAAACCCGAAATTATAATTAATAATAAGATAAACTTTTTCATAAATATTTAAAATATAATGAGGAATAAATAGAATCTAATCCTTCTCTATAACTATAGTTTTACTCATTTTAACTTTATGCTTTTTTAAAGAGTAAAAAGCCATAAAAGCACTAATTACCATTAAAATTGCTGCCAATAAAAAAGGAGCGCCTGCAAATTTAAAAGGGGTATCATCTTTTGTAAAATAGTAGAACATACCTGTCATTAAAGGAGGGCCAACAATAGCAGAAGCACTCATTAAACTGGTAAGCGTTCCTTGAATTTCTCCTTGTTCTGTTTCTGGTACTTGAATTGATATGACAGCTTGTAAAGCAGGACCAGCTATACCCCCTAAACAATAGGGAATTAAAAAGACAAACATCATCCAACTGTCTGTAGCAAAAGCAAATAAAAGCATTCCTAAACTGTATAAAAAGAAGCCTACGTAAATACTTTTTTCGTTTCCAAGCTTTGGATTTATCCATCGTATTAGGACACCCTGAACTATGGCAACGCAAAGGCCAATCATTCCTAGTGAAAGACCCACCATTCTTTCGTCCCAATTAAATTTGTACATAGAAAAGTAGCTCCAATTGCTTTGTATTGCATGAGAGGCCACATATAAGATAAACATAGACAAAACCAAACCAAGAAGCTTGGGATATTTTTTTAAACTCAAAAAACTACCAACAGGGTTTGCTCTTTTAATATCAAAACTCCTTCTTTTTTCTTCGGATAAGGATTCAGGAAGGATAAAATAACCGTACAAGAAATTTACAAAACATAAAATTGCAGTTGCATAAAACGGAACTCTAGCTCCGTATTGTCCTAATAAACCTCCAATAACAGGACCAATGATAAAACCTAAACCAAATGCGGCACCTATCATTCCAAAGTTTTTAGCTCTGTTTTCAGGGGTGCTAATGTCTGCAATATAGGCAGATGCAGTAGTTATGCTTGCACCTGTGATTCCTGCAATTACTCTTCCAATAAACAACCAAGTAATGGTTGGTGCTAATGCTAGTAAAATGTAATCTAAAGTAAAACCTAATAGAGAGATTAAAATTACAGGTCTTCGTCCAAATTGGTCACTTAGATTCCCTATAAGAGGTGCGAAAATAAATTGAGTAATAGCGTAAGCAAATGTTAACCAACCACCAACTTTAGCCGCTTCACTTATATCACCTTGAATTAGTTCTTCAATTAATCCTGGAATTACAGGAATAATAATTCCCCATCCAATCACATCAATAAGCATTGTGATAAAGATGAATCCTAAAGCAGCTTGCTTTCTATTTTTTTTCATAGGTTAGTTTGCAAAGCCAAAGAAAAGAATAATTATGCAATTATTGGTTTTCTGTAATAGATTTGTCAGAATTTTCTAGAACTTCTTTTTCAGCTTTTTCCCAAGACTTTTTTTCTCTAATCTTTTTGTATAAACGAATTCCTAACATTAATAAAATACCAAAAAGAATGATGCCTACAACTCCCCAAATCCAATTGATAGCACTTTTTAGCGTTACTAAAAATACGGCTGCAAATAAAATAATAGTAGAAATTTCATTCCAAATTCTTAGTTGTAAAGGAGAATATTTAATAATATCATTTTGCAATTGTTTGTAAATTCTTTGACAAGAGTAGTGATAAAAATAGAGTGCCAAAACAAATGCTAGTTTAACATGCATCCAAGGTTCAGAGAGGTAATAGGGGTTTTTATAAAGCATCCAAAAAGCAAAAAAACTAGCCAATATAGCAGAAGGCCATGTAATGATATACCACAATCGTTTACTCATTAATTTAAACTGCGTTTGTAATATTTTTTTATCTGGTTGAGGTTTTTTTTCTGCCTCTATGTGATAAATAAACAAACGAACAATATAAAATAAACCTGCAAACCAAGTAACAACAAAAATAATGTGTAGTGCTTTTACGTATAAAAAATCCATAGCTTAAAGTTACAAAAACAATATTAAATTATGTGATTTTGCCAATTTTTAATCCAAGTAGTCATAACGTCTACCCAATCATCATTGTCATTTATACAAGGCACTGCATAAAAAGATTTACCCCCAGCTTCTATAAACTCTTCTTTTCCTTCCATACCTATTTCTTCTAATGTTTCTAAACAATCAGAAACAAAAGCCGGAGTTACTACAGCTAAATTTTCAACACCTTCTACTGCAAATTTTTCTATAGTTTTATCTGTATAGGGTTGCAACCATGGGTCGCTACCAAGTCTAGATTGAAATGTAGTAAAATATTGTTCTGGTTTTAAATTTAAATATTCTACTACTTGCCTTGTTGTTTCATAACACTGGTGTTTGTAGCAAAATTGATGTGCTGGAGAAGTGTTTTGACAACATTGAAAAGTTTGATCTGAAGGATTACAGTGGCTTTTTGTAATGTCTGATTTTCTTATATGACGTTCTGGAACACCATGATAAGAAAACATAATTTTATCCCATTTTTTATCTGATAAATAACGCTGAATACTATCTCCTAAAACTTTGATGTATTCTTTTTTATTATAAAATGAAGGAATGTAAGTGTATTTCATTTCAGGAAAAAACTCTTTTCTAAGTTCTTCTGCCAATACTAAAATAGTTTCAGTAGTAGCCATTGCGTACTGAGGATAAAGAGGAGCTAGCAATACTTCTGTTACACCTTTGCCTTTAAGTTCTTCTAAACCGTCTTTTATAGAAGGATTACCATAACGCATTGCCAGAGCAATAGGAATATCTGTTTTTTGTTGAATTTTTTCTTGTAATTTTTCTGAAAGTACAATCAATGGAGAACCTTCATCCCACCAAATTTTTTGATACGCTTTTGCAGATTTTTTTGGTCTTGTGTTTAATATAATTCCTTTTACTAAAAAAGACCTAAGTAAATATGGGACGTCAATTACACGTTCATCCATTAAAAATTCACCTAAATAATTTTTTACGTCTTTTGTAGCGGTACTATCTGGTGATCCTAAATTTATCAATAAAACTCCTTTCATGTTGTCAATTCTTAGCTTCTATAAAGAAGGTTTTTTACAGTTGTTATTTATGTTATTACTGATGTTTTTAATACTATTTTTATCTTCTAAGTTGGTTTGTAGCTTCGTAAAGCGTTATAGCTAAACTATGAATCACATTCATAGATGAATTTCTACCATACATGGGTATCGCAATAGTATTGTCTAATAGTTCTATGTTTTCTATTCCATCTCTTTCACTACCCAAAAGTAAGACGATTTTTTCATGATTTTTGAAATTAAAATCTTGAATTTCGATGCTTTTATCAGTAATTTCTATACCAATAATAGTATTTCCTTCAGCTTTTAATTGCTTTATCAATTGTTCAAAATTGCTATAAAAATCATGAGTTATTTGGGCAATTGTATTTCTAGCGGTTTTTACAACTTTTCTATTTTCTAAAGAAGGAGAGTTTTTATGAAAATAAATTTTTTCTACACCAAAACTCTCAGAAATTCTAAAACACATGCCAATATTTTCTGGTGTCCTTATCGCATCACAAACAATTGTAATAGGAAATTGTTTTTGTTGATTTTTAATATCGTAGTGAGTAAGTTGTTTCAAAATGTATAGTGACTTAACTATCGTTTAATGCTATTTTTATTTAACCAACGTTGGTACTGGGTTGCATTTTTATTATGCTGCGTTAACGTTTTTGCAAACTTATGATAACCAATCTTATCTGCGTCTGCACACATATAATAATAGTTATGTTTTGCAGGGTTTAAAACAGCATCTATAGCAGAAATATCTGGCATAGCTATTAGTGTAGGGGGTAAGCCTCTTTTTTTATAGGTGTTGTAAGGAGAGTTGATTTCTAAATCTATGAGTAAAACTCTTTTTACCTCGTAATCTTGACCTTTTACTTGTTTTACGCAATAAATTACTGTAGGATCTGCTTGCAGGGGAATCCCTTTTTTTAAACGGTTTAAATACAAACCCGCAACAATTGGTCTTTCTGTTTTTTTTGTTGTTTCTTTGTGTACTATAGATGCTAGCGTAATAACTTCATCTTTAGTCATATTTAAATTTTTAGCTTTTTGAAGTCTATCTGCATTCCAAAATCGATGATATTCTGATAGCATTTTAGCTCTAAATTTTTCAGCAGAAACAGTCCAGTATAATTCATATGTATTCGGAATAAAAATTTGCAGTACAGATTTTTCGGTAAGTTTATTTTTAGATAAAAATTCTTGATCAGTAAATGCAGTCATTAAAGAAATAGAATCTACAGCAAGTTGTTGCGCAATTCTGCCCGCAAATTTTTCTAACGTATCTTGATTATTAAATGATAGTTTTAAAGGAGTTTGCCAACCACTTCTAAGCATATTAATTAAGTCATTGTTAGACATTCCTTTTTTTAAAACATATCTGCCTGCTTTTGGTTTAGAGACATTTTTTTTGGCAGCAACCCAAAGAAATGTATTGGGTTTATTTGAAAAAGGAGTGATTTTATTTTGTACATCAACCAAACTATCTGAAGTAGTAACATATAAAATAGTTGTTTCTGTAATGGCCGAACCAAAAATTTTTTGATAATAATTGTAACCAAGAATAGTTGCAAGAATAATAAAAAAGCCTAAAATGTAAATTGTTTTTTTACCCAATGAAATCAGTTTTAAAGAATAACAAAATTAAGGTTTTATCAATTGATATAAAATTTCATCTTTAAATTTACCTTTAGATAAAATCCAATCTTTTTTAATGCCTATTTTTTGAAAGTTGTGTTTTGTAAAAAGAGAAATACTACTAAGGTTATCTGTGGTAATATTAGCATACAATTGATGTAAATTTAATTGATAAAAACAGTAATTAATCAAAACAGATAGAACTTCTGAAGCAAAACCTTTTTGTTGAAAATTGGGGTGAATTAGAATTCCTATTCCTGCTCTTAAATGTTGTGGATTATAATCAAAAAGATCTATCATTCCAATTTTTTCTGAAGTATCTTTTTTCTCAATCATCAAGCGCAATTGTTTGGCTTCATAAATATCTAGATGAGAATGCTCTATATATTGCTTTAAAATGAATTTAGAA
Organism: Polaribacter sp. WD7; assembly: GCF_003335085.1. Lineage (GTDB taxonomy): Bacteria > Bacteroidota > Bacteroidia > Flavobacteriales > Flavobacteriaceae > Polaribacter. The sequence goes on from NZ_QPEJ01000013.1 coordinate 114,121, forward strand.
AAAGGAGTTTGTGTATGACTAACTTCCCAAAACGATTCGTTATTTTCTATATCATATAAAAAACCTAAATCTTCGGGTTCAAGTGCACGCAAACTAATTTTTTCTCCGCTTAATTTCATCAATTATTTTTAAACAATCTTAAGTATCTTTTTACAAAAGATACAAAGTGCTGTAACCTTACGGTTAAATTTCAATTCGTCCTTCAAAAACAAATTTTGCAGGTCCTTTTAAAAAGACATTTGTATATTTTCCATCATTTTCAGTAAAAGAAACGGCTAAATGACCACCTTCTACTGGTAAAGATATAGAATTGCTTTTGGTTTTTAGTGTTTTATGCATTGCAATGGCAACAGCGGTAACACCTGTACCGCAAGCTAACGTTTCGTTTTCAACACCTTTTTCATAAGTACGTACTCTAAACGTTTCTTCATCTATTTGTTGCACAAAATTGACATTACTACCTGGATCGTCATAAGAGTACCTAATTTGTTTTCCAGTTTCAAATACAGGAAAGGTATCTAAATTGTCAACCAATTCTACATGATGTTGTGTTCCAGTATAAGCAAAAACTGCATCTTTTTTCATGGTAATTTCTTCAACATCAATCATTTTTAGACTAACAATACCCTTGTTAATTTCTGCATAATGAGAACCATCAACAGCTAAAAAGTCAGTTTTATCAACTATAATATCCAATTTTTTTGCAAAAGCAACAGCACAACGTCCGCCATTTCCGCAGAATGTTTGACTGCCGTCGGCATTAAAATAAATCATTTCAAAATCATATTCGTGATGATTTTCTATAAGTATTACGCCATCTGCACCAACACCAAAATGTCTGTCACACAAATGTGAAATTATGTCAGTATTCTGTTTTGGAAAGGTTTTTGTTCTGTTGTCTATCATCACAAAATCGTTTCCAGTTCCTTGGTATTTGTAAAAAACTAAATTCATGAAACAAAGGTAACGATTTTTGATCTCACAAAAGGCTTGTTAATACTCGGTTAAAATCCGTTAAAACAAGTTAAACATATTTTTTTAAAATGTTAAAATTATATATTTGGTAATATTAAAAATTTAAAATTATGAAGAAATTTTTTGGTTTTTTAGGGATGGCAATTTTAGGAGGAGCCTTAACTTTAGGAGGCTATAAAATGCTATTTAACGATCAGGTAATAGTGGAAAGAACAGTGCCAGAAACAGCAAAAACGTTTCAAACAAGTTTTAATCCCACATTTAATAATGAAACTACTGCAGTAAATTCAATTGATTTTACGGTGGCAGCAGAAAGAACAGTAAATTCTGTAGTACACGTTAAAAATACAGCTGTAAGAACACAGGTAAACCCTTTTGAATTATTCTTTGGAAGCGGAAATGGAGAACGCAAATATGAACAAGTAGGTACAGGAAGTGGTGTCATTATTTCTCAAGATGGCTATATTGTAACCAATAATCATGTTATTGATGGTGCAACAAACATAGAAATAACATTAAATAACAAGCAAAAATATCCAGCAGAATTAATAGGTTCTGATAAAGAAAATGATATTGCTTTACTCAAAATAGAAGCAGATGTAGACTTACCTTATACTCCTTTTGCAAATTCAGACAATATAAAAATAGGAGAGTGGGTTTTGGCAGTTGGTAACCCTTATAATTTGACATCTACAGTAACTGCAGGAATTGTTAGTGCAAAAGGAAGAGATTTAGAAGGAAACAGTGCTATTGATTCTTTCATACAAACTGATGCTGCTGTTAACCCTGGAAATAGTGGTGGTGCTTTAGTAAATACACGTGGAGAATTGGTAGGTATCAATACAGCTATTTCTTCTAGAACAGGCTCTTTTATTGGGTATTCTTTTGCAGTACCATCTAATATTGCTAAAAAGATTGTGGATGATTTGTTAGAGTTTGGTGCTGTGCAAGAAGCTATTTTAGGAATAAGTATAGATGCCTCTAACAACAATATAGATGGTGTGAAAATTAGTGCGTTACCAGATGATAGTGGTGCAAAAAAGGCAGGCTTAAAAGAAGGAGATATCATCAAAAAAGTAAATGATGTTAAGATTTCTAAGTTTTCTGAATTAAGAGGTCAATTAACAGCAAAAAGACCAGGAGAGTCTGTAAATATTACTGTTGAAAGAGATGGAGATTTTATAACAAAGACTGTAACACTTGGTAAAAAAGATACTTTTGCTTCAATTAAATTAGGAATTATGTTAAAAGATTTATCAAAAAAAGAATTGAAAAAGCATGATATAGAAGGTGGAGCCAAAATTGTTATGAATAGCAATAAAAATTTAGAGTATTATGGTGTAAAACAAGGTTTTATTATTACAGCTGTTAATAAACAAGCTATAAAAAGTGCTTCTGATGCGGCAAAAACTATAGATGCTTCTTACGGCAATGGAAACCCTATCTATATAGAAGTAATTAATCTTGATGGAGAAAAAGAACGCTATGCATTCAGATAAAATTTAATGATCACTTTATAAAATCCTGATTTTTTAATCAGGATTTTTTTATTTACGAAAATTTTACGAAATCGATTTCGTAATTCTTAAATAAAGAAATACTTTTGTAATATAACAATTAATTAAAAATATGTTAACAGCAATTAATTATGAACAAGAGGTTCTAAATCAAGCACAAGTAAGAAGGGCTACTGTAGAGTTTACAACAATAGTAAATGATTTATGGTATGATAAATCTATAGAGTTAATATTATTTAGAAACACGTTGGTTAATAAACATGCCAATGAAGTTTTAAATTTAATCAATTATTCACAAGAATTTGTAAGTAAAACAATAACAATACAAGATATTCTAGAAGTAGCTAAGGCTATAAAAGAAATAGAGTTGCCTTCATCAAAATTAGATGTTGGTAAGTTGGCTTATGAATGTTATTTGAGTCCAAAAAAATCAGCAGACAAAGTAGCTTATTTAAAATATAAATTAAGAGCAGCTCAAGAGTACGGAACCATAGAACCTAAAGATGTTGTTCTATATGGTTTTGGTAGAATTGGACGATTATTAGCCAGAGAATTGAGTTCTAAGATGGGTAAAGGTTCTCAATTACGCTTAAGAGCTATTGTAATTAGAGGAGAAATTGATAAAAATGTTTTAGAAAAAAGAGCTTCTTTGTTAAGTATAGATTCTGTTCATGGAGATTTTTTAGGAACAGTAAAAGTAGATACAGAAAATAATGCTTTAATTATAAATGGAACAACGGTTCATGTCATTTCTGCTAATAATCCAGAAGATATAGATTATACGTGCTATGGTATTTATAATGCGTTAATTATAGATAACACAGGAGCGTTTAGAGATGATGAAGCATTAAATAGACATTTAAGAGCAAACGGAGCAGATAAAGTTTTGCTCACAGCACCTGGAAAAGGAATTCCTAATATTGTACACGGCGTAAATCATCAAAAATACAATCCAGAGAATGTAGATATTTTTTCTGCCGCTTCTTGTACAACAAATGCAATTACACCTATTTTGAAGGTTTTAGATGATAACTTTGGCATACATAAAGGACATATAGAAACTATTCATGCTTATACGAATGATCAAAATTTGGTAGACAATATGCACAATAAATATAGAAGAGGTAGGGCTGCTGCATTAAATATGGTTATTACAGAAACAGGAGCAGGCGAAGCTGTCTCAAAAGTAATTCCCGCTTTAAAAGACAAACTAACTTCTAACGCTATTAGAGTTCCGGTACCTAACGGATCTTTGGCAATTTTAAGTTTACAGTTAAGAACTCAGGTCACAAAAGATAGAGTAAATGCTATTGTGAAAAAATATGCCTTAGAAGGTGATTTGGTAGAACAAATTAAGTATTCTTTAAATAATGAATTGGTGTCTTCAGACATCATTGGAACTACGGCACCAGCAATTTTTGATAGTAATGCTACAATTACAGATGAAGAAACGGTTGTAATATATGTTTGGTACGATAATGAGTACGGCTACTCGCATCAAGTAATGCGTTTAGCAAAACATGTTGCAAAAGTTAGAAGATACACCTATTATTAATTTTTATTTCCCCAGCTTACTTCTAAGCAAATAAACCCAAAATATTTTTATGTTTTGGGTTTTTAGTTTTAGATAAATTTTTAGTTTGTGACATAATTATCTATAAAAAATTGCCTCTTAATATAAAATATACATATAATCAATTTAAATTCAGGTAAATATAATATTTGAGGGTTTGTATTCACTAATAAAAGTTGACAATCTGGGCGTATTTTGCACTAAAAATAAAATATATTTATATTGTGTATAATAATTTTAGGTTTTAAAGTAGTTCTTGGTACGTTTTTATCAAAAAATCACCTAAATTGAAATTTTAAAATTATCTCAAATCGTAAAGTACAACAGTTGCAGATTAAAGTTATCTATGTGTAACTATTTCTAAAAAAAATGAAAATAAATTGTAAGCAGAACTCTAAATGTTTTACTATTTTTATAAAAATTTATAGTGATGAAAAACATCGTTTTTATACTCTTTTTTACAGTTAATTTTACCATGAAAGCTCAAGAAAAATTACCCTATTATCAGATACCTGAAGCATCAAAGCAATATACAGCAGGCTCTATTGCTAGTAGAATGATAGACGCCTTAGGGTTTAGGTATTATTGGGCAACAGAAGGGTTAACAGAAAAAGATTTAGATTTTAAACCCAATGATGAAGCAAGAACAACAGAAGAAACCTTAGATCATATTTTAGGATTATCTCAAGTAATTTTAAATGCAATATCTCAAGAAGAAAATAGTGCTACTCAATTTAAGATGTCCTTTGCCCAAAAACGAAAAAGAACGCTAGAAAATTTAGCACAAGCAAGTACAATTGTAAAAGAGAGTAAAGATGTGTCTCAATACAAGATTAAATTTGGAAACAATGAGTTACCATTTTGGAATGTGATAAACGGTCCTATTGCAGATGCTATTTGGCATGTAGGGCAAGTAGTTTCTTTTAGGCGTTCTTCTGGAAATCCATTTCCTAAAGGAGTTAGTGTGTTGAGGGGTACAAAAAGTGAATAATAATTTTTATGACAAATCAACAAAAAATACAATCCCTTCGTGATGAATTAAATCAACATAATTACAACTATTACGTTTTGGATAATGCATCAATTTCAGATTATGATTTTGATATAAAACTTAAAGAATTAGAAAAGTTAGAGCAAGAAAATCCTGAGTTTTTTGATGCGAATTCTCCAACTCAAAGAGTAGGAGGTACAGTTACCAAAAATTTTGAAACTGTTACACATAAAAATAGAATGTACTCTTTAGACAATTCTTATTCTAAAGAAGATTTACTAGATTGGGAAAAAAGAATACAAAAAATATTAGGTACAACAGCGTTAGAATACACATGCGAGTTGAAATATGATGGAGCATCTATAAATTTGACCTATGAAAATGGGCAATTTATAAAAGCAGTAACTAGAGGAGATGGCTTTCAAGGAGATGAGGTTACAGCTAATATTAGAACAATAAAATCGATTCCATTAACTTTAAAACAAGATTTTCTTATCGATTTTGAGATGAGAGGAGAAATAATTCTGCCTCTAGATGGTTTTACAAAAATGAATCAACAACGTTTGGAAAACGGAGAAGAAGCTTATAGAAATCCAAGAAACACAGCAAGCGGAAGTTTAAAATTACAAGATAGTACAGAAGTTGCCAAACGTCCTTTAGATTGTTTGTTGTATCAAGTAGTAAGTTCAGAACGTAAGTACAAAACTCATTTTGAGAGTTTAGAAAACGCAAGAAAAGTAAGTTTTAAAGTACCTAAGACAATAACTCTTGCAAAATCTATTGATCAAGTTTTAGAATTTATACACTACTGGGATCTAAAACGTCATGATTTACCCTATGAAACTGACGGAGTTGTTATAAAGGTAAACAATTTACAGCAACAAGAAGAACTAGGGTATACTTCTAAAGCACCAAGATGGGCAATAGCATATAAGTTTAAAGCAGAACAAGTTTCTACACTCTTAAACAAAATTACGTATCAAGTTGGTAGAACAGGAGCCATAACACCCGTAGCCAATCTAGCACCAGTGCAACTTGCAGGAACTACTGTAAAAAGAGCTTCTTTACATAATGCAGATCAAATAGAAAAGTTAGATATTAGAGAAGGAGATACTGTTTTTGTAGAAAAAGGAGGAGAAATTATTCCTAAAATAATAGCTGTAGATTTTACAAAGCGCCCTGAGAATTCGACTCCTACTGTATATGCAACACACTGTCCAGAATGCAATACAGAATTAATTAGAACTGAAGGAGATGCAAAGCATTATTGCCCAAATGAATTTGGATGTGCACCTCAAATAACAGGAAAAATTCAGCATTTTATCAGCAGAAAAGCAATGGATATAGATGGTTTAGGAGGAGAAACAGTAGATTTATTACGCAAAGAAGGACTCATTCAGAATTATGCAGATTTATATGATTTAGAAGTTGAACAAGTTGTTCCTTTAGAAAGAATGGCCGAAAAATCTGCTCAAAATATGATTACAGGTATTCAAAAATCTAAAGAAATACCTTTCGAAAAAGTATTATTTGCGCTTGGTATTCGTTTTGTGGGAGAAACAGTAGCTAAAAAATTAGTAAAACATTTTAAATCTATAGATAATTTAATGACTGCAGATTTTGAAACTCTTGTTGCTGTAGATGAAATAGGAGACAGAATAGCACAAAGTATTATCGATTTTTCTTCAGATTTAGGAAACATTCAACTCATTAATCGTTTAAAATCTTATGGATTACAACTAGAAATTTCTAAAGAAAGTTTAGCCAACCAAACCAATAAATTGGAAGGACAAGTATTTGTAGTTTCAGGTGTTTTTCATCAAATGAGTAGAAACGAACTCAAAAAAACTATAGAAGATAATGGAGGAAAAGTTAGTTCATCCATATCAAAAAAGACTAATTTTATCATTGCTGGAGATAATATGGGACCATCAAAATTGCAAAAAGCAGAAGCTTTAGCAATAGCCATTATTTCAGAGCAAGATTTTATAGATAAAGTAAGATAACCGTTTTGGCAGCCTTTTTGCTAAGTAATAAAAGTAGAGTTCAGGTAATCAAGATTTGTTATCACATATTTTAGCAAGTACAAATACGTAAAGTGAAAAAACTTTTATACATATATATAGTATTCAATTCATTTCTTGTTTCTGCTCAAGTCAAAGAAAACGATTCTCTACCAGAAAGTATAGATGAGTACGTTTTTGTTAAGCCAGGAGATACATTAACGGTGCAATTAACTGAGTTTTCGTTACTGCCAAAACCTAAATTTAAATCTAGAAATGATATTAGATATTATTTATGGTTTAAAAGAAAAGTGTTTAAAGCTTATCCGTATGCTCAAGTTGCAGCGACAAGGTTGGATACTTTAAATACAAGATTATCAAAAATAAAATCTAAAAGAAAGCGAAAGAAATATACCAAACAAATTCAAAATTATATAGAAGGAGAGTTTACAGATCAAATTAAAAAGATGACCAGAACTGAGGGGCGTATTTTAATTAAGTTAATACATCGTCAAACGGGTAACACTGCCTTTTCAAATATTAAAGAGTATAGAAGTGGATGGAAAGCTTTTTTGTACAATACAACAGCAAATGCATTTAAATTATCATTAAAAACAGAATACCATCCTGAATTTGAAAATGAAGATTTTTTAATCGAAGATATTTTACAACGTGCTTTTAGAGATGATCAGTTAGATTACCAAGAGTCTAAATTAAATTTTGACTTTACTAAGATAATAACTCAGAAAAAAGCAGAAATAGATGTAGAGGTTTACAAAGCTATGTTTGCAAAAATTAGAAAAAAGAAAAAAAGAAGAGGAAAATAAATATCCTCTTCTTCATATTATTTCATGTAAAGACTATCTGTTTTTTTTTATTTTTTGTCTTCAAGAAGTTCTTTTTCTTCTATTTCAGGCTCTTTAGATTTCCCTTTGTAACCAAACAAGAAATTTAATCCAAATCTAAAGTTAGCAGCATTAGATTCTTCAACTTTTCCTCCTATACTAGAAACATCTTCTATAGCAGCATACAATTGTAAGAAAGATAATTGTACTGCTAGGTTAGCACCAAATCTAAAACCACCATTATTACCTCCTGTGCCAGCAACTACACCGTAAGTAGCTTTGTTTAATTCTCTATTGTACCCTAAACCAAAGCTAGGTTTTGTGTCTACGTAAGGATTATTCTCACTAAAATAAGTAGCCCTTAAAACATTTTTTTCAGACATTTTATATTTTGCAGAAAAGAAAGTTCTAGAACTAATTTTAGAATCAAAAGCCTCAGTTGTTTCTTCGGCACCAAGAATATCGTTTAGAGCATCTTCAATTTCATCCTGTACGTTTCCAGAATTTTGAAAATCAAATCCATTATAAACTACTCCATTTACATCTTGTAGTCTATAGTTTGTTATATTTTCTTCCCAATTTATAGATCCTAAGTCGTTAATAGATAATTCAAAAGAAAACTTATTGTTAAGTTTGTAATCAAAACCTAAGTCCATACCAAAACCACTATTACTTCCAAAGAAAGATAGGTTCTCTGTATCAGATACTCCAGAAGTATTGATAATTGCATTTTGTGCAGAAACCGTCCATAAAAAGTTAGCAGGATTTATGTCTACTGAAAGTTGTGCATTGTCCTCTAGTTCTGCATGCATAATACCACTTAAAGATTTTAGACGAACCCCAACAGAAAGTTTATCATTAAAAAAAGTTCTTGTAATTCCAATTCCTATTTCACTATGAGAAGTAAAACCTATTTTTTCTCTAGATAACGCAAAACTAGCATCAAAACCATTTGCGGCAACTCCTGTAAACTCTTTAGAGAATTCCCAAGCTAAATTACTTTTAGCGTTTGCAAATAAGGTAATAGATCCTTTCTTTGTTTTTATACCAAGTGTAAAAATATTTGCTACGATATTTGTAGATAAAACATTAATATCTTCTGCAACGGCATTAAGATTATCAAAATCAAATTTTAAATTACTTCCACTTTCAACTAAAAGATCATTTAGTTTTACTGTAGAGTTAAGATCTAAGCCTAAGTTTAAAGGTGTACCAAAACTAACCTTATATTTAGGTATAAATATTGGCGAAACATCTTGAGTCTGTATAACATAATCACCTAAATTGTAAAAAGAAAGATTATTTTGTGCTTTAGTATTACCAATAGCAATAAAAAGCATTAGGATAGTTGAGTATATATATTTTTTCATTACTTTCTAGTTTTCTGGTGTTATGTTTGCTTTAGCTTCAATTCCTAGAATTACATCTAATTCATCGCTACCTTTAATTAGTACAGAGTTTCTCCCTGTAGGTAGTTCAAGTGTAATTCTAATATTAATTTTACTAGCATTAGTTATGCTGTTTATTTCATTTTGATCAAGTAAAATTTCAAAATTAGAAGAAACTGCAATTCCATCAGAAGAACCTGCTTGGTCTACATTTGCTGCTTCAAAAGCAGTAAGAGATTCTGTGTGTAAAACCTGATTGTTATCATTTTTAAACTCTAAAAGAACATCACCTGTCAAAGGTATTTTATTCTCAACAGTGGCAACTAATCGTATAGATTCAAAATCATCTAAATCATCTGCACCATCAAAATCAATTTCTTTATCTAAGCTTACTTTATCAAAACCAATAGACACTTCTGCTTGAAATCCATTATTGTTGGCTTCAAAAAAGTTTTCATTAACACCATTACTTAGTGGGTTGGCTTTTCCAGAAATATCAAAAGCAATAGAGTTAGGTTTAGATTCTAACAATTCTGCAATGTTAGAGTTAGTATCATCAAGGGTGGTATTGGTTATTCTTGGAGCATCACCAAAGTTTTCTACACCGTTTATTATAATTGTATTTGGTAATGGTCCAGGCGCTGAATAATTTAGGTTTACAGAAGTATTTGTTCCAGTTGCAGTAATAGAAGATAAATCCATACTTATTGGAAAACCATAATCACTTGTAACGTTAATGTCCATAGAAACATTTTCAAATGAAACATCACCCTCACTAAAATTATCAAAGAACTCACCTAAATCTATAGTGTTAGAAGATATATTAAAAGGCTCTTGTTTAAAGTCTCCGTTAATAAGTGTATAAGAAACATCAGAAATAATAGCCTCGTATGAAATGGCATCGTTAGCATTTAAAGTATTTCCCTCAACAAAGGTAAAGGCAGCATCAACGTTAATTACCACTTTGTTATTGGTTTTACCAGTTCCAGTACCATCGTTTGTAAGGTCTGCATTGTAATCTTTTAAATTTAATGATATAGTTTCTTGTGTTCCGTTAGTAACTGTTTCGGTTTGAGTAAAAATAGCCCCGTCACTTTTGTTTGTAAAAGAAGGTATTGTAACAGTAATTTCAATACTTGCTTCAACTGCGGAATCAAAAACCAAATTCATAACACCACCATCAAAGACAACACCCGTTAATTCTTGAGTTAAATTTAAGTCGTGTACTTTTTGATTATTATTACTAAACGTGCCAATTAAAGGATTAGGTATACCAGAAGATATTTCTGCCGTTATGGTATAAGGAAAAGTTTCTCCAATATTTGCAAGTTCTTGTTCTGTTATAGGACTTGAAACTGAACTTTCAATTGTAGTGTCGTCAATATCTACATTAAAAGCATCATTATTTTCTCCAGAAAATGTTTCAGTATAAATAAAACTGAATTCTTCTGTAGATGTAGGTTCAAGATCGCTAGAGCCCAAGTCATCAAAAATTTCTGATAGGTTGTAATTAATAAATCCTGCAGGTATTTTTAAATTACCATCCCAAGCAACTTCTTCAATTTCCCTATCTAGGTAGGAAATATCGCAAGAAGCAACGAGGCTAGCAAATAAAAGAGTTAAACATAATTTTGTAATTTTCCTCATAATTGTTTAAGTTTAAGAATATGTTAGTTTGTTTCTCTGCTTGCAAGATAAGAATATCTGTAATTTTGAATAATATACTTTAGACAATAAATGAGATATTCTCACAAAAAACGTAATTAACTCAAGTCCTATTAGAACGTTGATCAGGTGTTTTCACAATGTTGTTTTCTTTTTTTACGTTTAATTAATATTTTGTGTTAGCATTAATTAAGTGTTAGGGTGTTTTTTAGTGTGTTAAGAAAAAAAAGGTGGGGCTTTCGGCACATGTTTTTA
>NZ_QPEJ01000014.1 GCF_003335085.1 Polaribacter sp. WD7
AATGAGCTACACAAGACTGTTCGTCTCCAAAATTTGCTGTAAAACTAAATATATTCATTACTCTTATTTTTATCTAAGATAACATTTTTTATTTAATTATAAGTAATTACGGATATTCAATAAAAAGAATAAATAAAACCGCATCTGCCAACAACGAACATAAAAAATTGCTATTTTTGAGTTGCATCGAAATTGTTGCTTGTTTAAACTCAACTTTTTCATGTACAAAACCGTTACCTGCAAGCTAAAGAAACACAAATGAAAAAACTAATAAGAATATTAATCATTAGTCTTCCACTATTTGGATGTAAAGAAAAATTACCTGAAAAGAAAAAAATTCAAGAAAAAGTAGAATTCAATCAAAATTTGGCTGATGAGCTGAAAATAATGGCTAAAGTTGACCAAATCGCTGCTTATATACCACAAGGGAAATACAAAAAAATGACTTCTGAACAATGGGATTCCTTTAAAGACAGTGTTTTTACTACTCACCAAAAACGCCTAGAAGAGATATTTGTCAAATATGGATTTGTAGGATTTGATTTAGCCGGAGAAGAAGGTTCAAGAAATTTTTGGCTTATGGTTCAACACTCTGACCATAATCCCGATTTCCAAAAAGAAGTATTAGAAAAAATGAAAATTCAAGTTGAAAAACAAAATGCCGAAGCGAGTATTTACGGACTTCTTGTTGATCGTGTGAATATTAATACTGGAAAACCTCAAATCTATGGAACGCAAGTCGACTATAATTTTGATCTAGCACAAGCCTTTCCTAAGAATTTAACCGATAGTGTGAATGTTAATGAAAGAAGGAAAACAATTGGACTTAAACCAATTGAGGAGTATTTAAACCAAATGACTCTAATGAACTTTGAAATGAACAAAAAGTTTTATGCAGAAAAAGGAATTACTGAGCCTAAATTATATAAAACCGAATAAAAGCCAGCAGGTAACAATGGCTATAATTCATAGCTACATTCTGCTAGCTTAAAAATAATTACTTTTAAACAGCTGGATTTCAGTCAGACAATTCCCGTTGGGAATCGTCACTACGAAATCATAGCTTAACCGTTTGCTGAAACTGCTGAGTGAAGCCAGAAACACATAGGTTTATATCTAAAACTCTTGAATTTTGTATTTGAAAATACATTGTGAATATTGAAAAATTAAATCGTTTATACAATCAATTAATTTTTCTAGTTGTGACGGAATATTTTTTTCCAAAAAAATCTTGAATACTCTTCTCTTCTTATAAAAACGTGGAATTTTACAACGCTGAAAACAAAAAGTTATGTTTCTGGAAAATTCTTGATTTATAGAAATTGAAGTTGAGTTTCTTGCAGAATTATAAGGTTTGAAATACTAAAGTTATAGTATTGGTTAAATCTGAAAAATCTTCATTTTTAAGTAAATGGAATTGAGCCTATTGCGGAATTGAAACGTTTGAAAATGGAAAAACTTAAAATCTAAAGAAGTTCGGAAACTCAAAAAAATATGGAATTATAAGAAAAACCGCTTTTGCTAACAACATACATAAAAAAATGCTATTTTTGGTTACATCGAAATTGTGGCTAATTTAAATACGGAATTTTCCTGCGGAAAATTGCAGAACTCTTTAAACGCAACTTTTTATGTACAAAACCGTTGGTACACAATACAAAGATCTAGAAAAAAGAGCCAAAAGAATAATAAAATAGAGAATAGAACTTCTATTTTAAAAAGTAAACTTCAAAAACATCTACTTTCAAATATAATTAATACATTAGTTTTGTTAAACAATTGGTATAAATAACTTAATGGCTAAAATCTGTAAATCTTAAAACTAACAAAACAATTAATGCTTTTCAACTCAATAGATTTTGCTATATTTTTACCAATAGTTTTTATCTTATATTGGTTCTTAACAAAACATAATTTAAAACTACAAAACTTCCTAATAGTCTTAGCAAGTTATTTATTTTATGGGTGGTGGGATTGGAGATTTTTATCATTAATATTATTTAGTACAATAGTTGATTATTTTGTTGGTATAAAACTAAACAGAGAACAAAACCAATCTAAAAGAAAAGTTTTACTTTGGTTAAGTATTGGTATTAATCTAGGGTTTTTAGCCTTCTTTAAATATTATAATTTTTTCTTAGATAATTTTATTACAGCTTTTTCATTTTTTGGTAATGACATAAATATAGATTCACTTGACATTATATTACCCGTTGGTATTAGTTTTTACACTTTTCAAACATTAAGCTATACAATTGATATTTATAGAAGAAAACTAAAACCAACCAAAGACTTTATAATATTTTCTGCTTATGTAAGTTTTTTTCCGCAATTAGTTGCGGGTCCTATTGAAAGAGCAACACATTTACTACCTCAATTTTATAAAAAAAGAACTTTTAATCATTCTAAAGCAATAGATGGTTTAAGACAAATACTGTGGGGATTATTTAAGAAAATTGTCATTGCCGATAATTGTGCCCAATTTGCTAATCAAATTTTTAATAATTCTTCTGAAATGAACGGAAGCACTTTAGTTTTGGGTGCCGTTTTTTTTACATTTCAAATTTACGGTGACTTTTCAGGCTATTCAGATATTGCTATTGGAACTTCTCGCCTATTTGGCTTCAATTTGAATCAAAACTTTGCTTTTCCATACTTCTCAAGAGATATTGCAGAATTTTGGAGACGTTGGCACATCTCTCTTTCTACATGGTTTAGAGATTATCTATACATCCCCTTGGGAGGAAGTCGTGGAAATACTTGGTCTAAAATTAGAAATATATTTATCATTTTTACAGTTAGCGGATTTTGGCATGGTGCTAACTGGACTTTTATTGCTTGGGGCTTACTAAATGCTATTTACTTTTTACCACTTTTTCTAACTAGTAATAATCGGAATAACATAGAAATCGTGGCTAAGGGAAAGTTACTACCAAACCTAAAAGATTTCTCTAATATGCTGTTAACATTTAGTTTAACTGTTTTGGCTTGGATATTTTTTAGAGCAGAAAATATACATCATGCTTTATCATATTTTGCTACAATATTTTCACCTTCACTATTTAAATGTCCTGAAATTTTCCCTTCAGGGTTATTCCTATTAATTCTGTTTTTTATGGCTATTGAATGGATTAATAGAAACAAACAGTATGGTTTAGAAAAATTAAATAACAAAAAACTTAAACTTCTTGACACCCTATTACTGTTTATTGTATTTTGGTCTATAGTAATTTGGAATTCAAGTAAAGAAGTTGAATTCATATATTTCCAATTTTAAATCATGAAAGTTTTCAAATTCTTTTTGTGTTTCTGTTTATTCTTTTTAGTTGGAGAATTAATTATTAGAATTGATTTAAAATATGATTTACTAAATAATAAACCAGGTATAATAGAAGTAAAAATTGAAGCATCTGAATTAAAAAACAACGTTGAACAAGGTAATTTTATCCCAAATTCAAATCAAACAAGAATTCTCATTATAGGAGATTCCTACATACATGGAGGTGGTATTTCTAGTGAAGATAAATTCTCAAAAAAACTTTCTGTTCTTTTAAAGGAAGATGCTCTTATTTTAGATGTATCTAGACCCAGTAATTCTACACTGGACAACTACAATTCTTTTATATTTTACCAAGAAAAATTTAAACCTCATTTTGTTTTTTGGGCATATAATTTTAATGATATTTTATACACTTTACCTATTGTAGCTTCCTATAAAAAAACTGAAAAAACTAAACTACCTCCAAAAAGAATAAATAAGAAAAAAAACAACCTTAAGAAATATGTTTCTCAACTGTATTCATTTTCAGAATTAACTAGGTATCTATCTTCAAATTTACAAAAACAACTAAAATTTAAAGGCATTGTCATACCGTTAGGAGAGTTTTATCAACTTACTCAAAAAACATATTTAGAATCAAATGAAAAATGGAGAGACACAAAAAAGAAATTAGATAGAGTCTCTCAAATTTGTAAAAAAAATCAATCTCAATTTATTCTTTACAGAATGCCTGAATTCAATCTTTTAAATCATTCAAGTTTGTTTACTATTGTTGATAATGAAATTCTAAGTTATATTAATAAGAATGATGATATAGTATATTATAACGGAATAAAAGACTTTGAAAATGAAGTTGCTAGTAAATTTATGCTATCAAAATATGATGGGCATCCCAATGAATTGGCACATCTTAGAATTGCTAAAAAAATAGCAGCACATATAAATAGAGAAAAAAATAATCGCTAACAAAGAAATTATAGATGTTTTTATATGGATTTTTACAGCACTTTTTGCGTTAAACGGAATAGGTAATTTATTCTCAAAAGATGTTATAGAATTAATTTTTGGTACGTTTTTACACTTACCTCATGTATCTTATGCTTTGTTATTGTGAAAAAGAAAAAAGTTAAAATAACTCAATGAAATTTCTATAGAAAAGCGTGATATTTGAAATTAATTAATACGTTAACCCTATAACCTCTCTAACCTTATCTAAAGTATTGATGATTTTTTTAGAAAAATCAAAAGTCATTATAGGACTTTCTTTTTTTTCTGTCCTTAAAAGTTCATTAAAATGAAGGGTTTCAAAATTATAACCAATGGTACTGTATCCAAAATCTATAATTTCTTCTTCACCATTGTTAAAAATACTCACAGTAGAAGGTTGATAAAACATAGTGTTTATTTTTACTATAGCATCTTCAAAAGTAAAAATTGCCTCTGTTGGTGTATCTTCTAATAAAGTGCTTTTTAAAATGGCTTTTGCATTATGATACTTAAAAACCATATGACATTCAGAATCTGCACCAGTCTCAAAAAAAACTGCATTTGCATCAATAGATTTGGGCATTCCTAATGTAGATAAAGCTGCAAAAATTGGATAAATGCCTATATCTAACAAACTGCCTCCACCTATTTCTTTTTTTAACAATCTACTCTCTAAATCATAAACTGCTTGAAAACCAAAATCTGCTTCCAATTGCAATAATTTTCCGTATTTCTCACTTTTAAAAACATCCAATACATATTGATAATGGGGTAAAAAATAGGTCCATAAAGCTTCCATTAGCAAAACATCATTTTCTTTAGCAACAGCAATCATTTCTTCTACTTGGTGCAAATTCATTGCAAAAGGTTTTTCACATAAAACAGCTTTTTTATGTTTCATACATAATACTGCGTGCTCTTTGTGAAATGAATGTGGAGTAGCAATATAAACAGCGTCTACCTCATCGTCTTTTACCAAGTCTTGATAAGAGTCAAAAGCTTTTTTTGCTGAATATTTTTGAGCAAAACTAACTGCATTTTCTTTATTCCTAGAAGCTACAGCGTACAACTCTGCATGTTCTATTGTTGCCAAATCTGTTGCAAATTTATTGGCTATTTTGCCTAAACCAATAATTCCCCATTTAATTGTCTTTTTCATCTCTAAGTTGCTCTTTATTCAATTTAAAAGATTGAATTACAGTTGCTATCGTCATCACCAAAATACATCCTAATAAATTTAGCCATAAATACGGCAACCAATCCATGTAGAATACTATAAAAATAATAATTTGTGTAATAACTGCTGCAATAAAAACAGCATTTCCTTTTACAAATTTAACAAAAAATGCTAGTAGAAAAATACCCAAAACATTACCGTAAAAAATAGAGCCAATGATATTGACCAACTGAATTAAATTATCAAATAAATTGGCTACACAAGCTACCAAAATAGCAAGAATACCCCAAGCTAATGTAAACCATTTAGATGCTTTTACATAGTGTTCTTCACTTTTAAGAGATTTTACGTTGCGTTTGTATAAATCTATAGCAGTAGTGCTTGCTAGCGCATTTAATTCTGATGCCGTAGATGACATTGCTGCAGATAAAATTACTGCCAACAATAGGCCAATTAAACCTCTTGGTAAGTTATGTAAGATAAAATGAATAAAGACATAGTCTTTATCATTAGATTCTATTTTTTCCATAGAGGTTGCGTCTATCTTATCTATAATATCTTTTGCAGATGCTTTAATTTCTAAATCTCTTTCATTTAAAGATTTTATCACCTCTTTTTCAGAACGCTGTACCCCATCAGAAAGTAATATTTTCTTCCTATTTTCAATATCAATATGCTCTTTTTGTAATATTGCATATTCAGCAGCATATTTAGAGTTAGCTACAGCATCATCAACCTTAGGATTAAAATTTAAAGGAGAAGTATTAAATTGATAAAATACAAAAACCATAACACCTACCAGTAAAATAAAAAATTGCATAGGCACCTTCAACAATCCGTTAAAAATCAAACCTAACTGACTCTCTCTAATTGATTTACCTGATAAGTAACGCTGTACCTGACTTTGATCCGTCCCAAAATAAGACAACATTAAAAATGTGCCCCCTATAAAACCTGTCCAAACCGTATATCTATTATTTAAATCAAAAGAAAAATCTAACACCTCCATTTTACCACTTGCCCCAGCAATATCTATTGCTTTTTTAAAGGTTATATCTGCTGGCAACTGGCTCATAATCATGTAAAAAGCAATTAACATTCCTAAAAAAATGATAATCATTTGCTGCTTTTGCGTAACATTTACTGCTTTTGTGCCTCCAGAAACGGTGTAAATAATTACCAAAAAACCAATAATAATATTAAGTATTAACAAATCCCAATCTAGCACCGCAGACAAAATTATAGCAGGTGCAAAAATGGTAATACCTGCTGCTAAACCACGTTGAATTAAAAACAGAATAGCCGCTAAACTTCTTGTTTTTAAATCAAACCTACCTTCTAAAAACTCATAAGCCGTATATACTTTAAGTTTGTGGTAAATTGGTATAAAAACAACACAAATAATAATCATGGCTATGGGCAAACCAAAGTAAAATTGTACAAAACCCATTCCGCTATGAAATGCTTGTCCTGGGGTAGATAAAAAAGTAATTGCACTAGCCTGTGTTGCCATTACAGACAATCCAATAGTCCACCATTTGGTATCGTTTCCACCCTTTATATAATCTGTAACACTAGAGTTTTTTCGGGTTACATAAGTCCCGTAAACCACAATAAAAATTAGGGTAATAGATAAAACTATCCAATCTATAACATGTAATTTACTTTCTATTTCCATCAATTAATGTGTAAAATAATGGGTTATCAAATAAAAAACAACCAAGTACAAAACATTAGCAATCAACACCAAAGTGTACTCTTTTTTCCAAGTATGTTTTTGTGGATTCATATTTTTTATTTTGAAGCTTTTTCCTGCTTTCGTTACTCGCTTTTTTTATTTAGTTTTCAATACATTTTTCGTTCCTCAAAATCTTTCAACAAAATAAAAAAGAGCTCAAACAGACCACTCAATCAGGGCTATACTTGTCTGCCAAAGCCAAAACCATAAAAAAGCTTTATTTTTTTATGTTAGCGTTAATTTCTATGTTTTCTTTTCCTACAGATAGTAAATTTGCAAATAACTTATAAGCTCCTGTAACACCTGCTGGTAATTCTCTAAAAAAACTTAAACCAGTATAAATATAATTTCCTTTGCCATATTTGGCTATTAACAAGCTTCCTAATTTAGGCGTTTCTCCTTCATCATTCATAGATAAAACAGGAGTATATTGTTCTGCCCATACATTAGGAAAATACAAGCCTCTTTCTTGTACCCAACCTTTAAAATCTGCATCTGTAATTTTGTTAGGAAAATTTAGTAAAGAATTATCTGGATCTAGAACAGTTACCTCTGCAAATTCATTAGTTACTCTATCTCTAGACAATTTTAATGGGTAAGGTGCACCTACATCTACTCTTCTATTTGTATTGTATTGCACTATTAAGTTACCCCCTTTATTTACATAATCTAAAAGAAATTTTTGTTTAAAATTCAGTTCCTTAACCACATTATAAGCTCTAATACCTAAAACAATAGCATCAAAATTTGCTAAATTTTTAGCATTAATTTCTGTAGGATTTATAATAACTACATTGTATCCTATTTGTTTTAAACTTTCAGGAATAGCATCTCCTGCACCTTTAATATAGCCTATATTATTACCAGCTTTTTTAATATTTAAGCGTACTATCTTAGCTTCTGAATTTAACAATACAGATTGTTTGGGTATGTGGTTATAATTGATTTCTATCAACTCTTGTTCATATTTTTTACCTTCAAGAGTTGCAATTGCTTTCAATTTTCCTTCAGATTCATTTTGAGGCGGTGTTACAAAAAATTCAATAGTTTGTTTGTCATTTTTTTGCTGAACATCAAAAAATTGTTTCTTTGGGGTTACAATCCAATTTTCAGGAGCCTGTAAAGACACTTCTCCATTAATAAAATTAGCTCCTGCCCTAACCTCTACTACTACTTTTTTAGCAATACTATCAGAAAATATAAGTACTTTATCTTTTAACTTCGTAGTTACCTTTGGCAATACCTCAAAAGGTTCATAAATTTCACCCTTATCGCGCTCAGCATAACGTCTTACAATATTTTTTGTAATGGTTATTGGCACACTGTTAATTATCAAATTAAAATCAATTTTGGTTTCTTTTGGTGTTTCTGGTTTTCCTATTAATTTTTGATCATCCACAGTATATACACCTAATTCCCATGGTTTTTTTAACCAATAAGGATCAGAGTATTTAGACGTTTCTAAAACAAAAGTTTCTTTAAAATTAAGTTTTTCATTTTCACTTAGTCGTACACCTTTAAAAATTTCTTCTTTATCAATATGAGATTTTAACGAGGTTAATTGAATGGTAACAGTACTTCTATTTAAAAGTTCAAAATTTACATCTACTTTCTCATTTAATACACCATAAGAACTATTGGCTGAAGCCTCTAGATACAAACCAGCACAAGCCTCTATAATTTCTTTTATCTGTTTTTCTTTAATTGTTTTCCAGTGTTCATCTTCTAAGTTTTTTATCAAACTATAAGCATCCATTAACTTCGGTAAATGTTTTTCTGGATTTACAAAATCGAAATTTTGTTCAATTTCATATAAAATTTCACCTACTTCTCCTCCATTTTCTATCCGATTCCATGTTGTATTTATCCCTGCAAAAACATCTTTCTCATCTTTAGGAGCTTCACCTTTTAAAAACTCTAAATATTCATTTTGACTGCCTCTTGTAGTAAGTCTTCCAAAACCTTGACATAAATGTTGACTACTTGCTATAGAAGCCAACTCATTGTTAGACAAACCTTTTAACGGGTAATAAACACCTATATCAAAAGATAAAAAATTGGGGTTTTCTTTGGTAGCGCTTTCAAATTTTTCTCTACTTCCGTAAAACCACCAAGATGTATTAAAAAATAAACGTTTGGGCTTCCAAGTTTTTGTATACTTAAGTTGATCTTTAAATTTTGTGGTATCTGCTGCCAAATCGAAAGCCTCTACACTTAACATAGCAGAAGTTGTATGATGCCCATGTGTTGTTCCTGGAGTTCTATGATTAAATCTATTGATAATTACATCTGGTTGAAAGGTTCTAATAGCCCAAACAACATCACTCAAAACCTTTTCTTTATCCCAAATTTCTAGGGTCTCTTTTGGGTGTTTAGAATAACCAAAATCGTTTGCCCTTGTAAAAAATTGTTCTCCTCCATCTACTCCTCTTGCAGCCAATAGTTCTTGAGTTCTAATTACGCCTAACAATTCTCTAATTTCAGAACCAATCAAGTTTTGCCCTCCATCTCCTCTAGTTAAAGATAAATAACCCGTTCTTGCCTTTACATTGTTTGCCAAATATGCAATTAGACGTGTATTTTCATCATCTGGATGAGCAGCAATGTACAAAGCGGTACCTAAAAAGTTGAGTTTTTGTACTTTTTCGTAAATCTGATTAGAGGATAATTTTTGGGGTTTCTGTGCTAGAATAGATACAGAAAGCATTAAAAATAGGGAATGGAATAGTAAATATTTTTTCATTCTTTTCAATAAAATTCAATTCAAGGTCGAGCGCAGTCGAGACCTTAATGATAACTTCTCGACTGCACTCGAGGAGACCCTTTGTCTTTTTATTTCTAAAAAGAAGTCACACAAAAGTAACTTTTTTATACAGCTAAAATAATGTATTAACATAATTATAACGTTTCTAAATTCATGAACAAAATGCTCATAACCTGTTGATAAATTAATTTTTAAAATCACTTATTAAAGTTATATTTGTAGGTATAATTAAGAAAATTAAATAAATGAAATTTATTGTATCGAGTTCGCAATTGTTAAAGCAATTACAAGTTTTAGGCGGCGTTATAAATAGCAACAATACCTTACCTATTTTAGATAACTTTTTGTTTGAATTATCTGAAAATCAACTAAAAGTTTCTGCATCAGATTTAGAAACAACAATGAGCGCTGTTGTTGATGTAGAAAGTGATAGTGCTGGATCTATAGCTGTTTCTGCCCGTTTGTTACTAGATACTTTAAAGACATTTCCAGACCAACCTTTAACATTTAAAACAGAAGGAGACAATACTATAGAGATTAGTTCTGACCAAGGAAAGTATGACATGGCTTATTTTGGAGGTGATGAGTTTCCTAAAGCTGTTTCTTTAGCATCACCAAGTACAACTGTAGTTACTGCTCATATTTTAGGAACTGCTATTTCTAAAACTATTTTTGCTGCTGGTAATGATGATTTACGTCCGGTTATGAGTGGTGTTTTCTTTCAATTTAGTTCTCAAAGTTTAACTTTTGTAGCTACAGATGCTCATAAATTGGTTAAATATTCTAGAACAGATGTTACTGCAGACCAAACTGCAGAATTTATTATGCCCAAAAAACCTTTAAATCTATTAAAAGGAATTTTAGGAGGCTCAGAAAGTGAAGTTACCATAGAGTATAATGATGCTAATGCCAAATTTACATTTGATAACGTAGTGTTAGTGTGTCGTTTAATAGATGGTAAATACCCAAATTACGAAGCTGTAATCCCAAAAGAAAATCCAAATAAATTAACTGTAGATAGAGCTTCTTTTTTAAATTCTGTTAGACGTGTGTCTATTTTCTCAAGTAAAACTACGCATCAAATTCGTTTAAAAATGGCAGGAACAGAATTAAATATTTCTGCTGAAGATTTAGACTTTTCTAACAAAGCAGATGAGCGATTAAGCTGTGATTATCAAGGTGATGACATGCAAATTGGTTTCAATTCTCGTTTTTTAAGTGAAATGCTAAACAACCTAAACTCTAGTGAAGTGTTAATTGAAATGTCTTTACCAAACAGAGCTGGTATTTTAACACCAATAGATGGTACTGATGAAGGTGAAAAAATTACAATGCTAGTAATGCCTGTGATGCTAAACAACTAGTAAATTAGTCGTTTTATATATCCCGTTATTTGTACTGTACCTAATTTAGTAAAATAAGATTTATAATATTAAGAAAACCACAACTTTTAGTTGTGGTTTTTTGTTTACATTTATCAAATGAATTTCTTAGCACACCTCTACCTTTCTAAAAATAATACCAATATTATGATTGGAAATTTTATAGCCGACCACGTTAGAGGAAATCAATTTAGCCATTTTAATGACGAGATTCAACAAGGAATTTTATTACACAGAGAAATAGACACCTTTACAGATGCACACGAAATTGTAAGAAAGAGCAAACGCAGATTACACGAACGTTATAGACACTATGATGGTGTTATTATCGATATTTTTTTCGACTATTTTTTAGCGAAAAATTGGACAACTTATTCTGCAATTCCTTTAGATATTTATACCAGTTCAATTTATAATTTGTTTCAAGAAAAATATGACGAATTACCTGTAAAATCACAACAATTCATCAATTACATGATAGCTTATGATATCTTATACAATTACCAGTTTGAAGAAGGAATTTCAAAGGTTTTAAACGGAATGAACAAAAGAACTAAAGGCAAATCGCAAATGCACTTAGCTATTGAAGATTTAAAAAATCTAAGTTCAACTTTTGAAAAAGACTTTACACTCTTTTTTAAAGATTTGATAGCTTTTTCAAATCAAAAACTAGCAGTAATAAGAAAACAATTATAATCATGAATAAGACACTTTTCTTAGCCATTTTAGTATCCTTATTCATTGCTTGTAAAAAGAACAAGATTACAGGAGTAATTGCAGAAAAAGCAATGGTTGTTTCTGCAAGAAAGGAAGCTTCTAAAATTGGAATAAGTATTCTTAAAAAAGGAGGAAATGCTTTTGATGCAATGGTTGCTACAGAATTAGCTTTGGCTGTTGCATATCCTTATGCAGGTAATATAGGTGGTGGTGGGTTTATGGTTTATAGAAAAAATGATGGAGACATAGGCGCTTTAGATTACAGAGAAAAAGCACCTTTAAACGCAAAAAAAGACATGTTTTTAGACAGTCTAGGAAATGTTATTGATGGAAAAAGCACTCTTGGAGCAATGGCTGTTGGAGTTCCTGGAACAATTGCTGGTGTTTTTGCTACTCATAAAAAATTTGGATCCTTACCCATGTCTAAAATTCTACAACCGGTTATAGAATTAGCTAAACGTGGAGTTGTAGTCACAAAAAAACAAGAAGCAAGAATCAAAAAATATCAACCCTATTTTAAAAAAATAAATACTTCTAAAATACTTTTAGATTCTATTTGGAAAGAAAAAGATACCATAAAATATATTGCTCTAGCAGAAACCTTAGAACGTATAGCCATAAATGGCAAAAAAGAATTTTATACTGGTGAAACTGCAAAACGTTTTGTTAAATTTATACAAGCAAATGGCGGGATTATAACTTTAGAAGACTTAGCTAAATACGAGGCAAAGTGGAGAAAACCTATTACTTTTACTTACGATGATTTGCGAATAATTTCTATGTCTCCTCCTTCTAGTGGTGGTATTTGTTTAGCACAAATTATGAATGCAATAGAGCCTTTTGATTTGCATGAGTATGGGCACAATTCTCCAAAAACTATTCAAGTAATTAGTGAAGCAGAAAGACGTGCATACGCTGATAGAAGTTTCTTTTTAGGTGACCCTGATTTTGTAAAAATACCTTTAAAAAAATTAATTTCTAAAGAGTATACAAAAGAACGAATGCATAACTTCTCTTTTGAAAAAGCAACAAAATCTTCTGATGTTTCCCACGGAAGTATAGAAATCACAGAAAGTGATGAGACTACTCATTATTCTATAGTAGACTCCTTTGGCAATGCTGTTTCGGTAACAACAACCATTAACGGAGCATATGGTTCTAAATTATATTGTTCTGATTTAGGTTTCTTTTTGAATAATGAAATGGATGATTTTTCTAGCAAACCAGGTATACCCAACATGTTTGGTTTAATTGGCGCCAAAGCTAATGAAATTGCACCAGAAAAGCGAATGTTAAGTTCTATGACACCTACCATTATAGAAAAAAACGGCAACTTATTTATGGTTGTTGGTACACCTGGAGGCTCTACTATTATTACCTCTGTTTTACAAACCATTTTAAATGTACATGAATTTAATATGGGTATACAAGAAGCTGTAAACCAGCCTCGTTTTCACCACCAATGGTTACCTGATGAAATTAGAATTGAACCTGATAAATTCGAGAAAAACACAATTTTAGAGTTGAATAGATTAGGATACCCAACAAATACAAAAAGAACTCCTGTTATTGGTAAAGTTGATGCCATCTTAATACTTTCCAATGGAAAATTAGAAGGAGGTGCAGACCCAAGAGGAGATGACACCGCTATTGGGTTTTAATCGTTAATAAATTTAAAAAAAACAAAAATATGAATGTACAACCCTTTCACTTATCAATTCCTGTAAAAGATTTAGCAAAATGCAGGTCATTTTACAGAGATGTTTTAAACTGCAAAGAAGGTAGAAGTACTAATGAATGGGTAGATTTTGACTTTTTTGGTCACCAGTTTGTACTACACCAAAAAGACGATTTTAATCCTCAAAGAATATCTAATATTGTTGATGGCCAAGGTGTACCTGTACCTCATTTTGGAGTTGTATTAACTTGGGATGATTGGCATAGTTTGTCTTCAAGACTTCAAAAAGAAAACACAGTATTTGTTATTGAGCCTTGTATTCGTTTTAAAGGTAAAGTTGGTGAACAAGCAACAATGTTTTTTAAAGACCCTGAGGGAAATGCATTAGAATTTAAAGCTTTTAAAGATATTAACCAATTATTTGCAAAGTAAATTACTTATGCAAATATTAGAAACACACACTAGTAAAACACAAGAGTTACCTATTCGTTTTCAGGAGTATGGTGTTGCTATTTTTAAAACTATAACTACAAAATCGGCTTTAAAAAAGGCTATCAAAAAAAAGCAAATTTATATAGATGGTATTTTAGCAACAACCTCTAAATTTATTTTAGGAGGAGAACAAATAGACTTAGTAAAAACTAAAGAAAATAGATTTCAAAAAAAATTAGCTTTAAATTTAGAAGTCCTGTTTGAGGACGATTATTTAGCTATCATCTGTAAACCTCCTGGTGTTTTAGTAAGTGGAAACAAATTTGTTACCGTTGTAAATGCATTGCCACAAAACTTAAAAAGAAGCAAACAAAAAGATGCAATACACCCTCAGCCAATACATAGATTAGACTATCCTACAAGTGGTCTTTTATTGGTTGGCAAAACAATTTCATCTATACAAATATTAAGTAAATTATTTGAGCATAAAAAAATAAAAAAAACGTATTACGCTGTAGTTATTGGAAAAATATGCTCTGGAGGAACTATAAACTTTGCTGTAGATAACAAAAATGCTTCAACATTATTTACAGTTATAAAAACTGTAGAATCTAAACGATTTATTTTTTTAAACTTAGTAAAGTTGTCTCCAAAAACAGGTAGAAAGCACCAATTACGTAAACATTTATCAAGTATTGGTCATCAAATATTAGGTGATAAAGATTATGGCGAAAAAGAGCTATTTTTAAAAGGAAAAGGGTTGTATTTGCACGCTTATAAATTAGAGTTTCTACATCCGTTTACAAAAGAAAAAATTATTATATCTAAAAAATTGCCCCAGAAATTTTCTAAGATATTTCCTTAATAAGTAACACTTAACAAATCGTCAACCTAGACACTAACAAAAATCAGAAATGACATTATCAACAATAAACATGATAATAAAAAATTAGGTTTTTGAGCAGGAATTGTACCTATAAACAAATTGCAAAATACCCTATTGCTGATAAAGGAAAACCTCAAAAAATAGAAACCCAAAAACATGTTTTAAATTATTATGAGACAAACAAATAGTTTCTTCTTTCAAAAATTAATATTTTAGCTTCTTAATTTTTAACCTTAAAAATGAAGAAGCTTTTTAAATTTATTGGACTCTTTTTTTTGCTTTTAATTATTGTAGGCGGAATTTATTATCTTATAAATAATGAACCTTTACCTCAAGGAAAAAAAGGTAAAGAAGCAGATGCTTTAGCTATAAAAATGTTAAATGCATTACATTATGATACCTATGAAAATACAGAAATTTTAGAATGGAGTTTTAGAGGTTCTAATTTTTACAAATGGCAAAAAAATGAAGATATTGCAACTGTTTCTTGGGATAATAATAAAGTAGTTTTACATACAAAACAACCAAACTTATCTGAAGTTTTTGTTAATGCTAAAAAAGTTAAAAACCCAAAATTGATTAAAAAGGCTACAAATTATTTTAATAATGATTCCTTTTGGTTAGTAGCCCCATATAAAATATTTGATAAAGATACAGAAAGACGTCTTGTAAAACATGATGGTAAAGATGCATTATTAGTTACCTACACATCTGGCGGATCTACTCCTGGAGATTCTTATCTCTGGATTTTAGACGAAAATTACTTTCCGATCGCTTACAAAATGTGGACAAAAATTATTCCTATTGGCGGAGTTTCTGCTACGTGGTCTGACTGGAAAAAAACTGACGCAGGCATTCAATTACCTACAAAGCACAAGTTATCTTTATTTGGTATAGAAATTTCAATGGGAGATGTAAAAGCTTATAACCAAAATGCTGATGATTTGGCTAATAAAATTCTAAAAGCCGTCAAACACAAAGCATACAAAAATACAAGGTATTTAGAATGGAGTTTTGCAGACAAAAGACATTTTAAATGGGATAAAGAAAAACATATTGTAGATGTTTCTTGGGATAGTGTTAAAGTTAACTTACATCCAGCAAATATAAAAAATAGTACCGTTTATTTTAACTCAGTAAAACAAGAAAATCCTTCGCAAAAAATAATTAAAAAGGCTTGGAATATTTTTAATAATGATTCTTTTTGGTTAGTTGCTCCTCATAAATTATTTGATGATGGTGTTGTTAGAAATGTTATAAACATTGATGATAAAGATGCATTACAAGTTACTTATACTAGTGGTGGTACAACTCCAGGAGATGCCTATATTTGGATTTTAGACACAAATTATATACCAAAAAGTTATAAAATGTATTTAAAAAACGGAAGAATTACTGGTACACCTGCAACTTGGGAAGATTGGATTACTACAAAAAGTGGTACGTTATTACCAACAAATCATACCTTAGGCAAAGGCAGACAGCTTAGTATGGGCACTGTAAAAGCATATAATTAATGAACTCAAAAACCATTACCAATGGAATACTAAGAGCTATAGGAATTCTCTCTGGAATTTTTCTTTTAGGCTACTTTTTATATGCCATACAGTCTGTAATTGTCTACATTGTTATTGCTGGAATTTTATCTTTAATTGCAAGACCAATTATTCTTTTTTTAAGAAGAAAATTAAAATTTCCAAATACTTTAGCTGTAGTTTTTACCATGATGTTTATGTTAGGTATGCTAACTGGTTTAATATTAATGTTTATACCTTTGGTTGCAGAACAAGGTAAAAGTTTATCGCTTTTAGAGGTAGATAAATTAGAACGTAATGTTCAAGAAATTATAAATCAAATTTCAAATTATTTTTCTTCTAAAGGAATAGATGTATTAGGAGAAATTAAAAACTTTGATTTTTTATCTCAATTTCAACAAATCCCTAATTTTTTAAATTCAATTTTAGGAGCCTTAGGATCGCTAAGTGTCGGTTTATTTTCGGTTTTGTTTATTTCTTTCTTTTTCATGAAAGACAGTCAGTTATTAAAAAAAGGAGTATTAACCATCATCCCTAACGGAACAGAAAATAGATTTTCTAAATCTTTAGAAACCATAAACGACTTGTTATCAAGGTATTTTATAGGGCTAATTTTTCAAATTTCAATTTTATTTGTAATCTATACTATCATTTTATTAATATTCGGAATTAATAATGCTGTTGTCATTGCTTTTTTATGTGCTTTACTTAATCTTATTCCGTATGTAGGCCCTTTAATTGGCGCAGTAATAATGTTTATTTTATCGATGACTAGTAATATTGGTCAAGATTTTCAATCTCAAATTTTACCAACAACTACTTATGTAATGATAGGTTATTTAATAGCACAATTAATAGATAATTTTGCAAGCCAGCCTATTATATTTTCAAAAACTACTAAATCTCATCCTTTAGAAATTTTTTTAGTCATTATTATTGGAGGATTATTATTTGGTGTGGTTGGAATGATAACTGCGGTTCCAATATACACTGCTTTAAAAGTAATTCTAAAAGAGTTTTTGTCTGATAACAAAATAGTAAAATCTATAACAAAAGATATTTAAGCGTTTTTGAATTCTAAAATTTTACATCCAGAAGTACAGCAATTTATTACCGATAATCTAAAATCAGAAATAACGAAACTGATTTTAAAAGGAAGTCCATTTTCTGAGATTTCTATTCAAGAATTAGCAAACCAAATTACTGCTAAACAAAAATCTGAACATAAATTACCTACATGGTTTTTTACAAATAACATATACTTTCCACCTAAAATAAGTATAGAACAAACCTCATCAGAAATCACAGCAGCATACAAATCTTCTCTAGTTTCAGGAAACTCAATAATAGACATTACTGGTGGTTTTGGGGTAGATTGTTATTATTTTTCAAAAAAATTTGATAACGTCACGCATTGCGAGATTAATGAAAATCTATCTAAAATAGTAAAACACAACTACAACAAGTTTGGGGTAAATACTATTAAAACTTTTGCAGGAAATGGTTTTACATTTTTAAAAGAAACCAAATTAATATTCGATTGTATTTATATAGATCCATCAAGAAGAAATGATCAAAAAAGAAAAGTATTTTTGTTGAAAGATTGCTTACCTCAAATACCTCCTAAGATTGATTTTTATTTTACAAAAACAAATACTATTCTTATTAAAGTTTCTCCTATTTTAGACATAACCAACACTATAAGAGAACTTAAAAATGTAAAAGAAATACATGTTGTTGCTGTTCATAACGAGGTAAAAGAATTACTTTTTTTACTACAAAAAAACTACAATAATACCATTTTAATAAAAACTATTAATTTTGGAAAAAAGGCTATCCAAAAATTTAATTTTAAATATCTAGAAGAAGCTTCGTCTCAATATTCAGAACCTTTGCAATATTTGTATGAACCTAATGCTGCAATTTTAAAATCAGGAGCTTTTCATCAAATAGCAGCTAGTTTAAATGTTTATAAATTACACCCTCACTCTCATTTGTATACATCAGAAAACCCCGTTGATTTTCCTGGTAGAACTTTTAAAATTAAATCTAGTGTCGAGTATAACAAAAAGAAAATAAACAAACTTTTTTCTGATAAAAAAGCAAACATTACTACTAGAAATTTCCCCAAAACAGTAGCTCAGATTAGAAAAGAAACAAAGATTAATGATGGGGGTTCTAAATATATATTCTTTACCACGCTAAATAACAATAAGTTATCTGTTGTTTTTTGTGAAAAAATAGATTAAAATACTATTTCTTTTTCTTAAAATAGTATTAGTTTTTTTGAAAAATATTATTTAAATTTGCAATCGATTTGGGTGTTTTATTATTAGGGGTATAAAACACTTAGATTTAAGCCTTGAAATTCGTTTCAAGGCTTTTTCTTTTTTAGGCATATCTTTTTCACTAATTTTGTAAGTGTTACATTTCTTTATTTATGCAGACTACAAAGTATCAGGGATTAAAAATAGACCAAGGTAATCATGCTTTTATCGATGATGATTTGGTTATTGAAGTTCCTCTTCAAATAAATATTAATAATGAAGCCTATACTGTAGTGATGAGAACCCCTGATGATGATGATGAATTAATTAGAGGCTTGCTTTTTGCAGAAGATATTTACAAAAATGAAACTAATTTAGTTTATAAAATTATTGAAAAAGAACAAAACATTACTACCATTATTAATGTGACTATTCCTATACAAGAATTGGGAAAAGGATATTTAAATAAACGAACCCTTTTATCTGTCTCCTCATGTGGAATTTGCGGCAAAAAAAAATTAAAAGATATTAAGGTCTATGGAAAAAAACTAAATAGCAACTCCAATTTTTTTGCTAAAGACTTACATGCAATGTTTTCTAAAATGAATGGTATTCAAAAAACCTTTATTTCTTCAGGTGGTAGTCATGCTGCAGCAATATTTAATCAAAAAAAAGAAATTTTATCTATAAAAGAAGATATTGGCAGGCATAATGCTGTAGACAAAACCATTGGAGATTTACTTATAACAGATCAACTTAAAAGCGCTGAATATTTATTAGTTAGTGGCAGAGTTTCTTATGAAATTGTATCCAAAGCATTTTTGGCAAAAATACCTATTATTGTTGCTGTTTCTGCTTGTTCTTCTTTAGCTGTAGATTTTGCTAAAGAATTCGGAATTTGTTTAATAGGTTTTGCAAGAAACCAAAAGATTACTATATACTCTAATCCTTCTATGTTAATAACAAAATTAAGTTATGCCTAAAAATTCTGAAGCACAGCCTCCTGAAAAACTAACAGGAATAAGCATAAAAGACACACCAAAATCAGCAGCAGGATTAAAAGCAATCGCGTCTACGGTAAAACATATTAAAAAAGAAATTGGTTTAAGTAAAGGCATTCAATTACTATCCAAATTGAATCAAAAAGATGGATTTGACTGTCCCGGTTGCGCATGGCCAGATCCTGATGATAAAAGAGCTCTTTTGGCAGAGTATTGTGAAAATGGAGCAAAAGCAGTAGCTGAAGAAGCTACAAAAAATAAAGTCTCTCCTTTATTTTTTGCTACGCATTCAGTACAAGAATTATCTGAATTATCAGATTATGAAATTGGTAAAAGTGGACGCGTAACACAGCCTATGTTTTTACCAGAAGGTGCTAATCATTATCAAGAAATTTCTTGGAAAGACGCTTTTAAGATGATTGGAGAAGAACTAAATAATTTAGATTCTCCTGATGAAGCTATATTTTATACTTCGGGAAGAACAAGCAACGAAGCTGCATTTTTATATCAACTATTTGTTCGTCAATTTGGTACAAACAATTTACCAGATTGCTCTAATATGTGTCATGAATCTAGTGGTGCTGCACTTTCTGAAACACTTGGTATTGGTAAAGGCTCAGTAACTTTAGATGATTTTAACCATACAGACTTGGTTATTGTTATTGGTCAAAACCCTGGAACCAATCATCCCAGAATGCTAAGTGCCCTAGAAAAAAGCAAACAAAATGGTGCTAAAATTATTTCTATAAATCCATTGCCAGAAGTTGGTCTAATAAATTTTAAAAACCCTCAAAACCTAATAAAATGGGTTAACGGTCAAGAACTTACAGATGTTTTTTTACAAGTTAAAATAAATGGAGATGTTGCTTTGTTAAAAATCATCTTAAAATTGATGAAAGAAAAAGAGAATGCTGTACCAAACTCTGTATTTAATCATAAATTTATCAAAGAAAAAACAGCTGGTATTCAAGATTTATTAGAAGATCTAGATAGATATTCTATTGAAGAGCTACTTCCTCAAACAGGTTTATCATTAGAAAAAATAAAAAAAGCTACACAGCTCATCATCAACAATAAAAATATTATTATATGTTGGGCTATGGGGGTAACGCAACACAAAAATGCAGTTGATAATATTAGAGAAATTGTAAATATTTTATTATTAAAAGGGAGTATTGGAAAAAAAGGTGCTGGTACTTGCCCCGTTAGAGGTCATTCTAATGTTCAAGGAGACAGAACTATGGGGATTTGGGAAAAACCGAAAGATGATTTTTTAGATAATTTAGAAAAAGAATTTCAGTTTAAAGCTCCAAGAAAACATGGTTTTGATGTCGTAAATGCTATTGAGGCAATGTATACAAAAAAAGCAAAAGTATTTTTTGGAATGGGAGGTAATTTTATTTCTGCAACACCAGATACCAAATACACAGCTGAGGCTTTGCAAAACTGTAGTCTAACTGTTCATGTTTCTACAAAATTAAACAGAAGCCATTTAGTAACAGGTAAAAAGGCTTTAATTTTACCGTGTTTGGGTAGAACAGAAATAGATTATCAAGATATGGGAGAACAATTTGTTTCAGTAGAGAACTCTATGGGTGTCGTGCATAAATCTAAAGGTACAATAAAGCCTTCATCAAAATACCTATTAAGCGAACCAGCCATTGTTGCTGGTATTGCCAATGCCACTTTATCAAGCTCTATAACTAATTGGACTAAGTTAACTGCAAATTACGATTTGATTCGTGATAAGATTGAAGCTACAATTCCTGGATTTAAAAATTACAACAAACGCGTAAGGATTGATGGTGGTTTTTATTTACCCAACAACGCCAGAGACAATAATTTTACACCTACTAGAACAGGAAAAGCAAATTTTAGTATCAATAAACCTTCTGAAATTGAGTTGAAAAAGAATCATTTTTTAATGATGACTATAAGAACACATGATCAATATAATACCACAATCTATGGACTTAATGATAGGTACAGAGGAATACTGAATGAAAGAAGAGTACTATTAATGAATAAAGAGGACATGAACTCGTTAGGTTTACAAAAATTAGATAAAGTAGATTTAACAAGTCATTTTAACAAAGAAAAAAGAGAAGCTAAAGGGTTTTTAGTAGTCCCTTATAATATACCAAAACAATGTACAGCTACTTATTTTCCTGAAGCAAATGTACTTGTTGCTTTAAAAAATAAAGCTAGAGTAAGTAACACCCCTGCATCTAAAACAGTAATCATTACCATACATAAAAGATAATTTACAACTATGAAAAAACTTTTTTGCTTACTTGTTATTCTTATAACCACACAAAGTTTTTTTGCTCAATTAGAAAAAAAACCTCAAAAAATAACTCAAAAAGGATTTGCTAAAGTAGATTTTCTATCCATTAATATGCCAGAGACAGGAATTATGAACGAACCCAACATGGGGTTTACAGGAATTCATTATAATTTATTACTAAATAATTTTTACACTGGTTTGGGTATTTACGGTGCAGTTAGCGGAGCTAGAGGAGGCTTTTTTACACTAGGAGTTAATGCAGGTTATAAAAAATTCTTATCTAAAAAACTTTTTTTAGATAGCGGTTTTCATTTTGGTGGTGGTGGTGGTGCAAACGCCCCTGATGGTGGAGGCGCTTTTATTTTACCACACTTTAATATAGGTTATGAGTTTAGAGATTTCTCTTTAAATGCTGGTTGGAGTTATGTGAATTTTTTTGACAATGGATTGATAAAAAATCATCAACTAAATTTTGCAGTAGAAATTCCTTTAGATTATGATTATGCTAACTATAACAATAGAGAAAAAATGTATAATATTCAGCATTTAAAAAACTCTGAATGGGATACAAAGGCAGGTAAATTTTCTGTAATGATGCACTTAAACAATTTAGTTACTAAAGGAAGATCTAGAAATACTCTTGACCCAAAATACAACCTAGCAACAATTAGATTAGCCGGTTTTGAAATTGCATCTTATTTTTATAAAAATTGGTTTGCTTTTATTAAGGTAGATGGTGCTTTTAGCGGAATACCTGGAGGATATATGGATGTCTTTTTTGGGTCAGGGTACTTACTTTCATTTAATAGAAATAGAACTAACTTGCTTGCCAAATTTGGTGTTGGTGCTGGTGGCGGTGGCGGTGTAGATACAAAAGGTGGCTTTTTAATTTACCCAGACATCTCTATAGAACAGCAAATATTTAAAGATGCCTTTATTTCTTTAAACAAAGGGTTTGTAATGTCTCCTAACTCAGATTTTTACAGCGAATCATATGGTGTTGGCCTTAAATATTATTTGGAAAAAGACGGAATTCAATCTACTAAATCTAATAGAGAAAGTGCTAAATTAAAAGGGCTTAACATTATTGTAAAACAAGACTTATACTTTAATGCAAAAAGAAAAGAAAATCCTACTGAAGATATGCATCAAATATCTCTTCAGGTAAACTTTGATTTAACAAAAAATCTTTATGTAGCTGGACAAACTTCATTTGCTAATTTTGGTAATGCAGGTGCTTACGCAGAAGGAATTGTAGGTTTTGGTTTAAAATCTAATCTCTTATTAAACAATTCTACCTCATTTTTTGTACAAACTTTAGCTGGTGCTGCTGGTGGTGGTAATATTTCTACAGGACAAGGATTAATTATAAAACCAAGTGCAGGTTTAGATTATACATTGTCAAATACATTAAAATTAAGAGCTTCAGGCGGATATGTCAAAGCAAGAGCAGGTGAGCTAAGTAGTCCTTTTATAAATTTGGGTATAAATTATACTATTTCTTTTTTGAAATTAAAATAATTTTATATATTTGCACAATCAATATCCCCTTATTGATGTACCCTCTTTTTAAATTTATAATAAAGTTCATAGTCAATTAGATTCGTCTACTTGTGCTGTATATTTATTAAAGCTCCCTAACTTTATAAGTTTTATTTAGTTGCTATTATTGTAATAGTAACAGGATATCTAAAAGCAAAACTCCTCTACAAAGTTAGCTCCTGTTTATTTTATTTCTAATAATAGTTTGTTTTAATTATTTAATTATTTTATTATGAAAAAAGCGTTTATTGCTTTAACATTTGTAGGGGTACTAGCTAGCTGTCAACCCGTAAAAACAGAATTAGAGTATTATCAATCCAACAAAGCTACCGTAGAAAAGGAGTATCCAAATTATCACATTACTTCTTTTAGACAATATAGTTATATTTTTCAGGTATCTAGCCCTGAACATGTAATTGAAGTCACCTTAGATCGTAATGCTAAAATTATCAAAAAAGATACTTTAAGAGTGTTTAACACCTTAGTAAAGAGATAACTACTCCCAAAGGTATGTTTATATGACATGATACCCCACGTTTCGTGTCTTAGAAGAGTGGCTTTTATGTCACTCTTTTTTATTAAAGTTATTTAAAAAAAGTTGTTTTTTTAAAACCATCTTTTTGATCTTTTCGTAAGTATTAATATAATTCAAAATAATGTATTAATGCCTTACACCACTACTACAAAGAGTAATAAATTAAAAATAACTCAACTATTTACCTTATGTTTTTATGTGTCAATTAGTTATTGTCAGATAAATCTAAAAACATCTAATAAATTTACATGGAGTACAAGTGAAAATAGTACTACCAACTTTAATTGGGAAGATGGAAAATTATCAAAAAAAATAACAAACATTAATGCTTCTAAGATAGATATTAACTTTACGGTTTTAGGAGAAACAAATTCTTTATCTAAATGGCCTTATAGTAAAACTACTAAAAATTCACCGGCAATTGGTAAAGATGCTACTAACAAAGAAAGTTTACAGTTTTATACAAAAGGTTTCTCTTTTAATGAAGATATAAGAATAAATTCAACATTTAGCAAGCCAGTTGAACATGTTTCTTTTAATTTGATGCACATTAACAAATCACAAGACAGTGGTGGAAAGTTTACATTGACAGCTACTACTGTTAGTGGTGAAAAAATATCACCAAGTTTTACAAATTCTTATTACCCTTCTTATAAATCTAATCAAAATAATGGAGTTATAGATGCTATTAGGCCTTATTTAGGAAACAAAGCATTGGTAAACGTTCAATTCTTTTCTTTAAAAAAGATAAAGTCTATTAATATTAAGTGGAATAACTGTTCTACTTGCAAACCCAACAAAGGCAATGGTTTTGCCATCTCAGGATTTACATTTATAGAAACAACTAATGAGATAGACAGTGACAATGATGGAATCTATGATTCTGTTGATATTGATGACGACAATGACGGAATCTTAGATAAGATAGAATCTTCTTACAAAACAATTAAAAAATCTACTGCTATAGGTAGCCCTCTATTTACCAAAAATAAAGGGGTTCGTTTTGCAAATTATGTAACTGACGGAATTAACGGTAAAGGCGCTGAGTTTAACACAAAAAATGATGAATTGATAGTAAATCTTGGAAAAGAAATTCCTGCAAATACCTATATCAATTTTAGAACTTACGGAAAATACAACAGTAAAAAAACACTTTTGCTAGAACAATCAAACGCAGATGGATCTTTAACTTCTAACCCAAAATACATAAGTCATTATTTTGGATATTATCCTAGAAACACCTATTACAAATTAAATAAGAACACTAAGTATATCAAAATAAAAATGATTAAAAATAATGGAGGTTCTATTATATTAGATTATTTAGAGCATCAATCTTTTTCTATTTTAACAGATATTGACACAGATAATGATGGAATACCTAACAGATTAGATTTAGACTCAGATAATGATGGATGTTCTGATGCTGTAGAATCATGTGTTCCTGATATTTTTATAGCTACCTCTTCAGAAAAAAAATCTACATTTTTAGAAAATGCAATTATTCAAGGAAACTTTGGGGCAAATGGCTTTTCTAACAACTTAGAAAATACAGATTACAGAAATACTCAAGCCAATTTTAGAGATGCCTATCATTATGCAACTAATAAAGATATTAATGCGTGCGGAACTCCTATGATTACACAGGTTATTAAGTCTAATAAAGATAATTGGATAGAAATCACCAACATTCATCCAACTGCTATTATTCCTAAAAATTCAATTACAATTGGTTTATTTAAAGGCGAAAATGATGATTTTACAAGAGTTACTCCCAACGAGGCTAGCAAAAATCCATCAGAAATAAAACCAGGTGAATCATTAGTATTTAAAAATAACAATAACGCTATTTCTTTGTTAAAAGGCATCCCTTTTGTAAATAATTTTATCACAAATTTATCTGGTTCTAATAATACAATTACTATTTCTAGAGCTGGGGGTAAGTTAACTTGGGAATCTAGAATTGACGTTTCTAAAAATATAGAAAATAACACTGCTTATGTTAGAATAGATGAAATTACTGCACCCAATAAGAATCACTCAGACAATGAGTGGGTTGCATTTATAGATGATAATTTAAATCCGTACAGAGATTTAGCAGAAGGAGGCCCAGAGCGACACCCTCATTCTCCTTTATTTTCAGAAATCATAAAGGCAAATAAAAATGCTAACATATTGCTGGGGTTACACAGAATAAATCCTACAGAGAGGGTCAACGGAGTTTGGACCAACGGTTACCCAGATAGATCTAGATTTGTAGCTGTAAAAGAAGATTATGAACATGATTCTATTTCGTTAACAGCACGAAAACTAAAAGTTAAAAATAACAGTAAATTGTTAATCAATAATAATTTACTTCTTGTTTCTGATAGTATTACTTTAGTTGATAGAGGTGATCAAATTAGATTAGCAAACACATCTGAACTAATTCAAGTACATCAAAATAAAAAACAATTTTATGGTTTGGGTAAAATTCTAATAGACAAGAAAACCGAAGTCGCAAGTATTTATAGGTACAGTTATTTAAGTAGCCCTGTTAATACCTTAGACCATGAAAACTTTACTATTTCTAATGTTTTAAAAGATGGTACTAACCCTATTTCTTTAAATTCTGAAATTACTGACATTAATTTTGTTACTGGTTTTGATGGAGACACAACAAGCCCAATAAGTATTGCAGATTATTGGATATATACTTTTTCTAGCAATAATGGCTCAAGAGCAAATTACGAACAAAAGAGAAGTACTGGTATTATTAATCAAACCAATGGTTTTTTGATAAAAGGAACAGGTGTTGAGCAGAATTTCACATTTTTTGGCAGTGCCAAAGATGGAGAATTAACCACCACTATTGGAGCAGGAGATTCTTATTTATTAGGAAATCCTTACCCTTCTACCATTAGTGCAAAAAAGTTTATAGAAGACAATATTAACGCCATCAATGGTACTTTATACTTTTGGCAACATGCAGGTGAAGAAGATATAGCATCTTCTAATACAGCTGGTCATTCTTTTAACGGATATATTGGGGGTTATGCAACACGAAATATAGCTATGGGAATCTCTGCAAATCTAGTTCCTAGTAACGAGAGAAATAGACTAAATAGTAGTAACATAAATGTCGAAACTTACCAAAGCCCGGGTAACTATATTCCTGTTGGAGTTGGTTTTTTTGTTGGTGGTAGCGAGGCTGGTGGTAAAATTGTTTTTAATAACAGTCAACGAGAATATAAAACAAATAGCATCATAGATGCAGAAAGAGATACAAATCTTTTAGAAAAAGTACTTGATATTTTTCCGATTATAGATTTTAAAGACCCCAACGAACTG
The DNA here is from genome assembly GCF_003335085.1 of Polaribacter sp. WD7. Classification (GTDB taxonomy): domain Bacteria; phylum Bacteroidota; class Bacteroidia; order Flavobacteriales; family Flavobacteriaceae; genus Polaribacter. The sequence continues at coordinate 27,539 of NZ_QPEJ01000014.1, forward strand.
CCCATTTTAAAATTAGGGATGGACTATACTGAGCCTAAAAAACAAACCATTCATAGGCAAATAGGAATATCTTTTAATAAAAACAATTCTTTTGCTAATGAAAATGGTTATGATAGTGAGTTGTTTGACTTGAATGATACTGATATCTATTGGAAGTTTAATGATGATGAATTAAAATATTCTATTGCCGGAGTTCAAGAAATAAGTTCAAATTTAGAAGTTCCTTTAGAAATAGTTTTAAATTATAATGGTGAATTTTCTATAGGTATAGATGAAAAAAATCACATCAAATCTTCTATCTATTTGAAAGATAAAGTTACAGACTCTATATATGATTTATCAAAAAATGTAAAATTAAATTTAGACTCTGGTACATATACAAATAGATTTTACTTAACATTTAGCAAAGGAAAAAACATTTTAGATGTAATTCCTGAAATAATTACAGCTCCAAAAGAATATTTAAAAGTCTATTTTGACAACTCTAGTAATAAAATTATCATTGAAAAAGAAGATAATATTTCAATTTCTAGTATTCAATTTTCTCGCTTTTTTGGTAGATCTGCCAACAAATGGGTCATTAAAAACCAGCGAAAAAAGATTCAATTAAAAGTAAGAAAAAGAATACGAAGAGGAATTTATATTGTAAATATTAAAACTAACAAAGGCAACTTTAACAAGAAAATTATTATTGAATAAAAAAACGAGTACACCTATCTTTACAGAAAGTTAGGTGCACTTTTCATCCAAAAAACTATTATATGTTCGCATTTTTAATACAAGTAGTACCACCTCCTGTACCACCTCCACCTCCACCAGGGCTTACCTTAAGTTTAGAAATACCCCTATTTATAACGGCTATGGCATTAGGTGCTTTGATTTGCCTAAATAAAGCCAAAACAGCTTAGTCTAGAATTTCTTTAAGCTTTTTAATAGTATAAGCAATATCTTCTTTTGTAGTGTATTTAGAAAAAGAAAAACGAATTGACGTTTTGTTGTTTTCTTCAGGAGTTAAAATTTCTAATAAAACATGAGATCCTGAATTACTTCCACTTTGGCAAGCGCTTCCTCCAGAAACAGAAATACCTGCCAAATCTAAACTAAATAGTAACATTGCGTTTTCTTGTGGTAAACGTACATTTAAAATAGTATAACTATTTTTTACTAAATCATCAGAATTTCCATTAAACTGAATCTTATTATTAATTGTTTTTAATTCTGAAATGAAGAAACTCTTTAACTCTAAAATATATTTTTTATCTTCTTCTATATTATTTAGAGCTATTTGTAAAGCTTTTTCCATACCTAAAATAGCATGAACATTTTCTGTACCAGATCTAGCTCCTTTTTCTTGATCTCCACCAAGCAACATCGGTAAAATGCCAAAACCTTTTTTAAAATACGCAAAACCAACTCCTTTAGGTCCATGAAATTTATGTGCACTTGCTACTATAAAATCAACTGGATATTGTTCTAAATTAAGCGGAAAATGTCCTATAGTTTGTACAGTATCAGAATGAAAAAAAGCATCGTATTGTTTACACAATTGAGCTACTCTTTGTAAATCTAAAATGGCACCTATTTCATTATTAACATGCATTAGACTCACTAAAGTTTTAACATTAAAAGAAATTAAAAGTTCTTCAAGATGTTGTAAATCTATTTCACCAAATTCATTAACTTTTACATAATCAACTGAAATATTATACGCTTTAGATAAATATTTTACAGTATGTAAAACTGCATGATGTTCTATTTTAGATGTTAAAATCCTTTTAACCCCCAAATTAAGCACAGCATTGTATAATATTAGATTATCTCCCTCTGTACCACCTGATGTAAAAATGATTTCACTAGCAGACGCCTTAAAGTGTGAGGCAATATTTTTTCTAGCAGTTTCTACTGCTGATTTTGCTGTTCTACCAAATTGATGGGTTGAGGATGGATTACCGTAATTTTCTTTCATTGCAGCATGCATTACCTCTATAACTTCATCATCTATTTTGGTAGTAGCTGCGTTGTCTAAATAAACCGTTTTCATATTACAAAAATACAATTATTTGACATTCTGATATATATAAACTTCTGTAGCTCCTAATCCATATTTTTTGTAAGAAGCATCATAATATTTTATAGGGTATTTACCTAATAGTCTTTGTAATTCTGATTTTAAAACCCCTTCGCCCACTCCATGAATAAAAACAAGTTTAGAAATTCGTTTGGAAATAGCATATTCTATTTTTCTTTTTGCTGTATCTAATTGAAGGTTTAGCATATCAAAATTATCCATATTTCTTGTAGATTTGACTAGTTGATTAATATGTAAATCTACTTCTAAAATGACTTCACTTTTCTCTTTCTTAAATAGAGCTTTTTGAGGTTGTTTTAGCGTTGTTTTTTCTTTTAATAAAGGATTGTTAATATCTGAATATTTAGAGAGTTCTTTTTGATCAATATCAATTTTTACAAGTTCTTTAGCTGTAAAGTTAAATATCATACCATCAGAAGTTTTAATAGAGATAGTATTACCAGAAATATGTGTAACAACACCTTTTAAAACATCATCTAAAACCGCTACCTTGTTTCCAATTTCTAAACACATTCTTAACCTTCTCTTAATTTACTGTCTTTTGTTATGATGGTATCTTTGTACAAAAATAATAAGGATGGTTAAGATAGCAACAACATCTACAAAAAACTTCTTCAAAAATGCATTTAAGTCTGTTATTATTTCTGAAGATAGAAAAGAAACACTTTCTAAAATTGCTAAATATATTACTCAAGAATACAAAAAAAGTGGCGTAGTCAATCTTAATTTTATATGTACCCATAATTCTAGAAGAAGTCAGTTAGGACAAGTTTGGGCGTTTTTTGCCGCAGAATATTTTAATCTAAAAATAAATTCTTTTTCAGGAGGCACAGAAGTAACAGCTTTTTTTAGAAACACTGTAAAAACATTACAAAAGGTTGGCTTTACATTTCAAGTGGCAGATTTTTCTCATCAAAACCCTAAATATCATATCTCTTTTGAGGGTACTTCTAAATCTATTTTAGGGTTTTCTAAACGATATGACCATCCAGAAAATAATAATCCTTTTGTAGCCATTACTACTTGTAATAATGCAGATGCCAATTGTCCTTTTATACCAGAAGCTTTAGAAAGGTTTCATTTGCCTTTTGTAGATCCTAAAGCATTTGATGAAACTGAAAAACAAGATGAGGCATACTTAAAAACCAGTAAGCAAATTGCTGCAGAAATTTACTTTATATTTCAAAAAGTAAGTCTTTAGTTATTTAAACTTTCAGCGTCTTATCGTAAGGAATACGCTGTAATATGTGATTAATTACATTAACCCTAGCTTCTGTTTTTCTATTGGCTCTTATGATTTTCCAGGGAGAAAGCTCTGTGTCTGTTTTTTCAAACATTGCTTTTTTGTATTCTGTATACTGTTCCCAAAGATCTTGAGCTTTCTCATCTAACTTAGTCATTTTCCATTGTTTTAATGGATCACTTTTAATATCTGCAAAACGTTTGGCTTGTTCTTTCTTAGAAATAGACATATAAATTTTTACAAGATGAATGCCTGACTCTAAAATCATCCTCTCAAAATCATTTACTTGATTCATAAAAATTTTATGTTCTTCAGAGGAACAAAAGTTATTTACAGGTTCTATAACAGCTCTATTGTACCAACTTCTATCAAATAAAACAATTTCCCCCGCCTTTGGAAATTGCTCTACATATCGCTGAAAATACCATTGTGATTTTTCGTCTTTTGATGGTTTTGGTAAAGCTACAATTCGCATATGACGTGGGTTGATACGTTCGGTTATCCTTCTAATAGCACCTCCTTTTCCTGCTGCATCTCTACCTTCAAAAACTACAATAATTCGTTCATTATTATTGATTGCCCAAGTTTGCAAACGAATTAATTCTACTTGAAGTTTTTTTAATTTACGTTGATAGTTTACATACCTTAACCCTCTCTCTACATTTAAAGGTTCTTTAGACAACAAAGCCACCAAAGCTTGTTTGCTATTTAATTTTCGAACTTCTTTTTCGGATAAATTTCTTTTCATAATTAATCTACATGAACGTTAGAACGGTAGTAACGCATTACTACATTAGGGTCTGGATTTAAAACAGTTTCTGCATGCTCTTTGTCTTGGTAATTAAATTGCGATAGTACATGTCTTATTGCTTCTAATCTTGCTACTTTTTTATCATTGGTTTTTATCATTACCCAAGGACTATAAGAAGTATGGGTTTTAGAAAACATTTCTTCTTTGTAATGCGTATACTTGTCCCATAATATTTGTCCTTGTTTATCTACTGGACTAAATTTCCAACGTTTTAATGGGTTCTCGTTTCGGTCTTCAAAGCGTTTTAGTTGTTCGTCTTTAGTTATAGATAGCCAAAATTTTATAATAATTACACCATCTTCATACATCATATGCTCAAACTCAGGCACTTGAACTAAAAACTCTTTATATTGTTTTTCTGTACAAAACCCCATCACAGGTTCTACTACTGCTCTATTATACCAACTTCTATCAAAGAAAACAATTTCTCCTGGATTTGGTAACTCTTTGATATATCGTTGAAAATACCATTGTCCTTTCTCTATTTCTGTAGGTTTATTAAGTGCAACAAGTCTGGTTGATCTTGGATTAAGATGCTCCATAAACCTTCTTATATTACCTCCTTTTCCAGCGGCATCTCTTCCTTCAAAAACAACAGCTACCCTTTTATTTTCTTTTGATATCCAACGTTGTAATTTTACCAATTCTATTTGCAGAGATCTTAACTCTTTATCATATAATAATGTCTTTTTTACTTTCTTATATACACTACTTTTCTCCTCTAATAAAGATAGCAATTGGTCTTTATTTTCTAAAGATTCAAAGTCTTCTTTGGTCAAACTCGATTTTTTATTCATAAATGCACTTTAGATGTTAAATGTAATTACTTTTTTCTACAAAAACCATAAAAAAAGAGCATTTTCAATAAGTTCTTTTATATTTGTTACTCCATGAAAGTTGTACTATTTATTATTGCATTATTATTAACTTCTTGCTTTGTAGCACAAGAAAAATATTCTCAAGAAGTTGGTTTTATTACAGATAATGACTTATATGTTTCTACACAAAGAGACCGGTATTACAGTAGTGGTGTTTTTTTATCTTACAGATATTTATCTAAAAAAAAACAGCAGCATTTAGAAAAGCTCTCTTATGAATGGAAATTGGGGCATGAGATATATACACCTATAAGGCCAACAGTTGAAACAATAGATTTACATGACAGGCCTTTTGCAGGTCACCTTTATGGTAGTTTTGGTATAAATAGAGTCTTTAAAAATAATAAAATTATAAACACTTCATTGCAACTCGGTTTTTTAGGTCCAAATGCTTTTGGAGAACAGATACAAAACTTTATTCATAATATTTATGGCTTTAGAAGAGCTACTGGTTGGAAATATCAAATAAAGAGTGCCTTATCTCTTAATATAAATGCTCAATATATAAAGACAATAACATCTACAGAAACAAATATGTTTGATCTAACTTGGACAAATAGTGGATCTGTTGGAACAGTTTTTAGCAATATGTCTTCTGGAATTCTTGGTAGAATTGGATTAAAACCTTTACAAAATATTAAAAATTCAATCGCATTTAATTCTCATCTAAATAACAACAATACTACTTTTTTTAGAGAAGTAGAATCTTTTGTGTTTTTTAAACCAAGCTTACAATATGTCTTTTATGACGCTACTTTACAAGGAAGTTTTTTAAATAAAAATAGTGTGGTAACCAAAGAAATTAAGCCTATTGTTTTTAACATAGAACTTGGTATTTTATTTACAGCTAATCGTTTTAATTTAGGATATTCTTATATCTATAATTCTAAACGTTCTGAAGGATTAAGATCTAGAAACGGCCATAAATATGGTAGAATTACTGTAAACTACCTGCTAGATTAACATGAGTTTGATTTAAAATACAATGCTAAAAAAGCTATCAATTTAAGTGTTTTTAAAAGTGAAACAGATAAAAATTGTATTGAAATTAAGTTTTTGTCAAAAATCAATCTGACTGACGTAAATTTTTTAAGTCGAATTCACGTTAGATTAAGAAATAAAAAAATCATCTTTAAAGCCTATTAAATATAAATTTTGTTGTGCACGCGTTACTGCTGTGTATAACCATCTGTAATACTCTTTAGAAACTCCATTAGGTAAATAAGGTTGCTCTATAAACACTCTTTTCCATTGCCCTCCTTGAGATTTGTGACAAGTTATTGCGTAAGAAAATTTTACTTGCAATGCATTAAAATATTTGTTCTTTTTAATTTTTTGATATTGTTTAAATTTTGATTTCTCATCTAGATAATCTTCCCTTACAGCTTCATACAGTTTGTTTGATTCTTCATAGGTTAAAGATGGACTTTCACTTACAAGTGTATCTAGTACAAGGACAGTTTCAAATGGCTGTATACCTGGGTAATCTACCATTCTTAGCAACACCTCTGCAAATTTAAACCCATACAATTCTTTGATTGAAAAAATACGAAGCACCTCACATATATCTCCATTTGCTATAAACCCAGCAGGTGAAGAATCATCTAACCAAAAATAATTATTTTTGACTACCATGATATAATCTCCGGCAGAAATTTCATTTTCCTGACCTCTAATTTTCATTCTAATTTGCTGATTGTATAAGTTTGCTCTTTTATTAGATCTTACTATAAATGCAGTGTCTTCTATTCCAATGCTATCGTAAGCTGTTACCAATGCATCCTCAATATCATAACTATCTTCTAACCTAACGATGTCTGGATAATCTATATCAAACTTAAAATTATCTTCTTCATTCTGAATAGCCAATCGTAAAGAAGTTGCATTACTTAATATACCAGAATCTTTGTGTTGCCTCATTACTTCATCCAACTCAATCTCTAGAATTTTTTTATCAAAACGACTTTCTAATTCTGATGTTTCTAACGCGGGACTTATATTTAACTTCACTGGTGGAAGTTGAGCTGTATCTCCTACAAAAATAAGTTTACAATTTTTGCCTTCGTTTACATAGCTAATAAGATCATCTAGTAAAGAACGTTTATCAAATAACTGCTGACTTTGTCTACCATCTGGTATCATAGAAGCTTCATCAACAATAAAAATAGTGTTTGTAAATTTATTAACTTGTAATACAAAGTCTACAGCACCATTACTTTGTTTTTTTGGAAAATATATTCTTTTATGAATTGTAAAAGCAGGTCGTTTAGCATAAGATGCAATTACTTTTGCGGCTCTACCTGTGGGGGCTAATAAGACTGCTTTTTTTTGAACTTTCCACAAACTATTTACAAACGCACCTATAGCTGTTGTTTTTCCTGTTCCCGCATATCCTTTGAGTAAAAAAATTGTATCGTTTCCTTTAGACAAAACAAAATTAGACAAATCATGCAGCAATTTTTGTTGCCTATTTGTAGGGACAAACTTGAATTTTTTTAATAATTCTCGATAAAAAATATTGCTTTCATTTACCATAAGGAAATTTAAATATCAAAGATACATCGATTTATAAATAAAAGTTTTTATCATAAAAAAAAAATTGTAGATTTGCCTTAATACTATTAAAAAACATATTTAAAATGGGATTACTCGGAATGATATTAATAGCAGTACTTGTTGCTGTTGGTTTAGCAATAATTATCGTTAAATATTTACCTTTAAAGTTAAGGTGGATTGCTTCAGTTTTATTGCTAGCTTTAACAGTTTTTTTAATTGTTAAAATTTATGACGGTATCATGGAACCTATCAACTTTAACAAACAAAAAGTTGAAAAATATGCTAAAGTTGTAGAGAACTTAAAAATTATTAGAGATGCCCAAGTAAAACATTTTGAAGTTACAGGTAGGTATACGAGAGATAAACAAGGATTAATAAAATTTATAGATACTGCTAAATTGGCTTTAACTGAAACAAAAACAGAAGTATTTAAAGAAAATAAAGGTGGTGGTATTATTGTAGATGTAGAAAGAAGAGTAACAGACACTATTGGTTATGAGCCTGTTGCTAAATATTTTGAAGGTAAAAATTACCAAGAAATGTTTAAGGTACCTGGTGTATCAGGAAAAGAGTTTGAAATTGAAATTGGTGAGCTAGAAAAAGTACAAGGACTAATTGTACCTACTTTTCTTGTAAAAACAGAAAAGAAAGACATTTTAAAAGGTATGAATGAATCTCTTGTAAAACAAGAATTGGAAGCGGTTGCAACTGATGAAATTAAAGGTGAATACGTTTCTGTTGGTTCTCTTGAAGAAGTTTCTACTGGAGGAAACTGGCCTCCATCTTATGATAAAAAAGATAGTGCAAATAAATAAGAGCAATACAGTTTTATCTAAAGCTGATAATATTCAATTATCCATCCAATTTAATTTGGATGGATTTTCTTTTTGTGTCCAAAACAGTACTTCTAAAGAAATCCTTTATTTCTCTGAATACATTTTTGACAGTAAACAAACAACACCCGAAAGTTTACTAAAAAAGATTGAACATATTTTTGAAACGGATGCCCAACTGCAAAAAGATTTTGACAACGTTTTAGTGATTCATCAGAATGATTTGTATACGTTAGTTCCTCAAACATATTTTAAAGAAGAATGTTTGTCTGATTATTTACAGTTTACCATAAAAACTTTAAAAACAGATTTTATTGCTTTTGATACGATAAAAACTAATGAATTCTATAATGTTTATGTTCCTTATATAAATATCAATAATTATTTGTTTCAAAACTTTGGTGCGTTTACTTATAAGCACCATGTTTCTGTTTTGATTGAAAAATTAATCAATCAAAATACACAACAAGCAAAAACAGTATATGTAAATGTTTCTAAATCTAGCATAGATATTATTGTAATAGACACAAAAACAGTACTATTAGCCAACTCATTTCACTATTACTCTAAAGAAGATTTTATTTATTACATTCTATTTGTATACGAGCAACTTACCTTAGATACAGAAAAAACAGCATTGTTTTTAATTGGCAAAATAAACGTTAATTCAGAGATCTATAAATTGGCATACACTTACGTTAGAAATGTATTTTTTAAAGAAAGTAAGAGTAGTATTTTTAACACTTTAGAAAGCAGCAAACACGAACACTATATACTACTAGGTCAATGAGAATAATTTCTGGAAAATTAAAAGGAAGGCGTTTATCTGCTCCAAAAAACCTGCCTGTTAGACCAACTACAGATATGGCTAAAGAATCGTTATTTAACATTTTAAACAATTTGTATTATTTTGATAGCATTAGTGTTATAGATCTTTTTTCTGGAACAGGAAATATTAGTTACGAATTTGCCTCTAGAGGAACCAAAGATATTTATGCCATAGATGCTAATTTTAATTGTATAAAATACATTTATAATACTGCAAAGCAACTTAACTTACCTATCAACACTTATAAGAGTGATGTGTATAAATTTTTAGAAAAAACAACACTTAAAGCTGATGTCATTTTTGCAGACCCTCCTTATAATTTTGAAGCTGAAGAGTTTTTAAAAATAGTAGACTTGGTTAAAGAAAGAGAACTTTTAAATGAAGAAGGGCTTTTAATAGTAGAACACTCTAAACATACAGACTTATCTACTCACGCAAACCATAGTTATGACAAGCGTTATGGTGGTAATATATTTAGTTTTTTTGAATTTACTGAAGCGCCTTAATAATATCTTCTACAGTAACACCTTCTGCTTCTGCTTTGTAGTTTTTTACAATTCTATGAGATAAAATTGGTATAGAAACGGCTTTTACATCTTCAATATCAGGAGAGTACTTTCCGTTAACAATTGCATGTGCCTTTGCAGCTAATATTAGATTTTGAGAAGCTCTAGGACCTGCACCCCAATCTAAAAAAGATTTCACTATTTCTGGAGCAACATCAGATTTTGGTCTTGTTTTGCCTACTAAATTTACGGCATACTCTATAACATTATCTGCAACAGGTATTTTACGAACCAATTTTTGAATAGCCATAATCTCATCAGCATTAAATAAAGCATTTAACTCTTGATGATGTGCGCTTGTTGTATTTTTAACCACCTGAACTTCTTCAGCAAAACTTGGATAATCTAATGCAATTGAAAACATAAAACGATCTAACTGTGCCTCTGGCAAAGGGTACGTTCCTTCTTGTTCAATAGGGTTTTGGGTTGCTAATACAAAAAAGGGTAAATTTAACTGATATACGTTTCCTGAAACTGTAACAGAACGCTCTTGCATTGCCTCTAAAAGTGCAGCTTGTGTTTTTGGAGGAGTTCTATTAATTTCATCAGCTAAAACGATGTTAGAAAATATTGGTCCTTTTAAAAAAGAAAACTGTCTTTTTTCATCCAGTATTTCACTCCCTAAAATATCCGAAGGCATTAAATCTGGAGTAAATTGTATTCTTTTAAAATCTAATCCTAAAGAACTCGCTATTGTATTTACTAATAATGTCTTTGCTAGACCTGGCACTCCGATTAGTAGTGAATGACCTCCACAAAATATAGAAAGTAACGTATAATTAACAGCCTCTTCTTGTCCAACAATTACTTTTCCAATTTCTCTTTTTAAACGATTGTATTTGTCTACTAAATCGTTAACAGCTTTAACGTCAGACATTATTTATTAATTTCTTTTTGCCAATTTTTTTGAAACTTACATTTTCTGAAATCATTTCCTATTTTAATGTAAGTATCTTTTATTTTTTCTTTAGACCATTTAGTTATGGTTTCTTCTTTCTTTTTTTGGAGAGCCAATTGTTGGATTTTCTCATAATCACCTACCAAATCTGCAGTGTGTGTTTCTGTTTTATCTTGCATTATGATAAATTTAAACATCTTTTCACCGCTTCTATTTTCATCATAAAAAACCTCTGTCAATTCTCCTTTTTTAAGCTCATTTACTCTAGCATAAAATGCAGGATCTAGTCTAGTAAGTTCAAATTTAGATTCTCCTGTAGATGGGTTTACAATCTTACCTTTATTATTTCTTGTTTCTTGATCTTGAGAGTACCTAGCAACAGCTTCTTCAAATGTAATTTTACCTTCCTCTATCTCTTTTTTTATAGACTCTGCTTTTTCTTTTAGTTTTGTAAGCTCGTCATCTGGAACTTTTGGCTGCATCAAAATATGAGAAGCAACTCTAGTATTTCCTTTAATACTATTAAGCTGCATTATATGATATCCAAATTCTGACTTAAACGGTTTTGACACCTGACCAATATCTAGTGTAAAGGCCATTTCTTTAAACTCTTTGATAAAGCTAGATTCTTTAGTAACCGTATATTCTCCTCCGTTACTTGTTACACCAGGATCATCAGAGTTAATTATTGCTTTCATTCTAAAACTAGAACCGTCTTCAATTTCTCCTTTAATTTCTAATAATTTATTTACTATTCTTTCTTCTTCTTTGTTTGTAGGTATTGCCTTTAATACAATTTGAGCCATTTCTACCTCTGCAGGAAATTGAGGCAACTCTTCTTTTTCTTTTAAGCCATTAAAATACAAACGAACTTCTTCTGGAGTAACATCTATCTTTTCCGTAATTTTTTGCTGCTCTTTTTCTATTAAGGTGTTTTCTTCTTGAACAGTATATAATTCTTTTTTTAAATCTTCTAAATCATTAAAACCGTAAGCTTTAACAACTTTATCTATATCTCCATATTGTTGTGCAAAATATTGAATACTTCTTTCTACACGAGAAGAAACTTCTGCATCAGAGGCAACAACGCTATCAACTACCGCATGATGAGCTAATAATTTTTGCTGCATTAATTCTTCTAACATTTCGCAATCTGTAATGGTAATTTTACCTTCGCTTCTAAGTTCTACCTCTTGTTTAAATTTCTCTATATCAGAATCTAGCACAATGTTTTTACCAACCACAACTGCTACTCCATCTATTTTTACTTTTTGCGCAGAAACTGATAAGGTAGCTAAAGTTAAAAAGAAAAATAATGTGCTTTTAATATGTTTTGAAATTGTTGTTTTGTATAGCATCTTTTACTATTATTTTTTTTATGTCTTTAATTAATTCTTTTTTACGATTGTGTAAAATCATTTGTTTTATGGTGGGCTTTATATACCCAACAGGTGCTATTGCATTTCTAGGCAAAACGTCTTTAATAGCAACCAAATATAGTCCTAAAGAGTCTTGTTTCTGAATGAATTTTGTTTTTTTTAACAATTTTTCTTTAGAAAAGGGTAGTTTTAACAATACCTTATCTAATCTTGTCCAAATAGAATCATTAAACTGATGAAATTTAAAACTTAATTCTTGTTTTTCAAGTTCTTCTAAATCAAATATATCGTCAGATTTAAACAAGTCTATAATCTCATCTTTATCATTTATCTTATCAGAAATATGTAAGTACCTAATTTTAATTAACTCTTCATTAAGCTTAAAATTATCTTTATTTGAGTGATAAAAGCTTTCAATTTCTTCTTTAGAAATTACAGTATCTAATTGCTGTTGCACCAATTCTTCTTTGTAACTATTAATAAGAAGACTTTCTTTATAATCTTTAACCAGCGTTTCTATTTCATTTACTGTACTTAGAGAACTATTTTTTTTGGCTTTGTCTAATAATAGTTGTTTTATAGCCCAATCTTGTATATAGCTATTAACAATAATACTACTATCTGCTTTAGATACATTTTGAGGTAATATATCTACAATGTCTTTTTTAAAAAGTTTTTCAGTGTTTACAATAGCTATAATAGCCGATTTATTGTTTTCTTTCTCTTGAATTTGAAAAAAATCACAAGCAGAAAAAAAAACACAAAATAAAATACTAACTATTAAAAACCTCACTATTTTTTATACTGTTTGATTAACTTTTTAAGTTGCTTTTTATTTACTGTAATAACACTTCTTTTTCGTAAGTCTGCTATCCATTTTTTTTCTAAATCATTTTGATAATCATTAATCACCCTCCCTTTAATTTCTTTCAAATCTTTGTTTTCATAATTATCAATATTTTTAGAGAAATAATTTTTGAGTCCTATAGAATCTTTAGTAGATTTTTCCCATATTTTTTGTTGCATTAACTCAAACAACAGCAAACCATCTTGATATTCTTTTAAAGTATACGCATATTCTGGCTCTGTATGCACTAAATTTTCTTTGTAGTAATTTAATACCTCTTGGTTTTTAAAATCTTCATACAAAATAAAAACAGGTTTATGTCTTCTGTTTCTTATGTATTTTATAAAATCTTCTTGAAGTATTTTTGTTTCATTAACACTAAACATTGTTTTTTGTAAAGAGTCTTTAGCTATAGATCTAAGTTTAGGATTATTTAAGATTTTTTTAGCTTCCTCAAACTCAGCAATACTGTACTCGCTTTTTAATCTATTAATAACTGCTTGATCAGAAAGTTGCATTCTAGAACTCTTTTTAACCTTGGTTTTAAGAGCGTCTTTCATTTCTTCATAAGACTGTATAGGGTGCTTTTTAATCAACTTTACAATGTGCCATCCAAAACGAGTTTTAAAAGGTTTAGATACATCTCCTTCATTTTCTAGTGCAAATGCAGCGTCAGAGAATGGTTTTACCATCCTGTTTGCAGCAAATTTACCCAATTTGCCTCCGGTTGCTTTAGACCCAGGATCTTCAGAGTATTCTTTAGCTAAATCTTCAAACTTTTCATTAGCTAGTATTTTTTGGTATACACTATCAATTACTTTTTTTCCAACATTGGTGGTATCTCTAATTAAAATATGAGCTGCTTCTACCTCTCCTTTTGAAGGTCTAAACTCATCTACTTTAACAATATGATAGCCAAACCTGGTTTTAAAAGGTTTAGAGACTTCGTCTACTTTGGTTGTATATGCTGCATCTTCAAAAGGATATACCATAGAAAATGCTGAGAAATATCCTAAATTGCCACCATTTCCTTTTACCCCAGATGCTGGGTTTCCTTTCGCAGATTGGTCTTCTGATGTTTCTATGGCTACTTTTTCAAAATCTTCTCCGTTAACTATTCTATCTCTAATTTTTGATATTTTAGTATACGCTTCTAAGGTATCTTTTGGTGATGCATCTCTTGGTGTTCTGATTAAGATGTGTTTTGCCTTAACTTCATTTTTAGTTCTAAAATAGGCATCTTTCACCAACTTATCTATAAAGGTAGTGTCTTGCAAATAAGGTGCAGAAAGCTGATTCTTATACGTTTCCATTTCTCTTTTATATGATGGCAACGTATCTAATTTATTCTTGTAAGCTTCTTTAACTTTTAATCTGTAATTGATGTACAGTTCTAAATTTTTGGTTACATCTTTTGCTTCATCATCATCTATTGCATCCAAGTTTTTTTCATAAACTCTTTTAAACTCAGATACTTTTGTTGCTTCTCCGTCTATAGTTACTAATACTTTGTCTTTTTTTTGAGAAAAAACTGAAAATGAAATACTTAAAACAAATAAAACGATTACTTTTTTCATAAATCTATTAATTATAACGAAATGATACCTTTAATTTTTTCTGCTTTTTTATAATAAGCAATAACTTCTTCTGAGGTTTGTACTTTTAATACGATAGAAACACTAATATATTTTCCTGTTTTTGATTTTTTTGTATTGATTACTGCCCCTTTATTGTCAAACAAACTTTGAACCTCATGAACTTGGTTTTCTGTAGACGGCACAATAAACTTGTACATATAATCTGCAGGAAAATTAGTAGTTTCATCTAATTGCCCCTTTAACTTTGTATAAAATTGTTTTTTATCACTCATATATAAACTGCTGTGCAAGATAGTTTCAAAAATCAAAAGTTACAAAATTACATTAAAAATTAGTTTTATACAGGGAATGATTTATTTTTGTTACATGCTACAAAAAATAGTGCTTATTGGGGGGCCAGGTACAGGAAAAACAAGTGTTTTGAACGAATTGATTGCTCAAGATTTTTATTGTATGCCAGAAATATCTAGAGAGGTTATCTTAAAAGCCAAGAAAGAAGGAATTGATCAACTATTTTTAAGTAAACCTCTATTATTTAGTGAACTATTATTAAAAGGTAGAGAGCAACAATACCTCTCTGCAAACAAACAGAATACGAATGTTGTTTTTTTTGATAGGGGTATACCTGATATTTTTGCTTATATGGATTATGTTAAGACAGATTATCCTTCAGTTTTTGTAGATAAAAGTAAGCTCAATAAATATGATACAATTTTTCATTTTTCTCCTTGGAAAGAAATCTACACAACAGACAATGAGCGTTATGAGTCTTTTGAAGAGTCTCTACGCATTGATCAATACTTACTAAAAGCATACAAAAGTTTAGGATATACCATACACACTGTGCCTTTTGGATCTGTAAAAGATAGAACACGTTTTATTTTACACGCCCTATCTTGTAATTTATGACAAATTCACCAAAACAAATATTATCACATTTTTGGGGTTTTAAAGACTTTATTTTTCCTCAAGAAACTGTTATTAAAGCTGTTTTAGAAAAGCAAGATGTAATTGCACTTTTACCTACAGGAGCAGGTAAATCTATTTGTTTTCAGATACCAGCATTAGCATTTGATGGTATTTGTTTGGTAATTTCTCCTTTAATAGCCTTAATGCAAGATCAAGTAGAAAATCTATCTAAAAAAAATATTAAAGCTAGTTGTATTCCTAATGGCGCATCACAAGATGAAATTATTACATTATTTGATAATCTTAAATTTGGAGGATACAAATTTTTATACCTTTCACCAGAAAGACTACAATCTAGGTTCATTCAAGAAAAAATTAAAGAGCTAACCGTAAATTTAATTGCAATAGACGAAGCGCACTGTATTTCTGAGTGGGGCCATGATTTTAGACCTTCTTATAGAAATATTAAAATTCTAAAAGACATACACCCTACTGTAAACTACATAGCACTTACTGCCACTGCCAACAAAAAAGTGATTGAAGATATTGTTACCAATTTATCTTTAACCACTCCAAATATTTTTAAAAAGTCTTTTTTTAAAAAAAACTTAGCCTATCAACTTTTTAAAGTTGAAGATAAGTTAGGTAGATTGATACAAATTTTTACAAAAACAAGAAATCCTGCTATTGTTTATGTAAACTCAAGAAAAAAAACAATTGAGATTTCTAATTTCCTAAATAATAACGGATTTAAAAGTGGTTTTTATCATGGAGGATTAACAGGTACAGAAAAGCAAATAGCTTATGATAATTGGATAACTGAGTCTACCCCAATTATAGTGGCTACAAATGCTTTTGGTATGGGTATAGATAAAGACAATATAAAGTTGGTTATCCATTATAACTTACCCTCTAGCATCGAAAATTATGTACAAGAATGTGGAAGAGCGGGCAGAAATAATAAAAAAGCCTTTGCTGCCCTTTTGTATAACAATGAAGATTTAAGTTTACTTAAAAATCAATTAGAAAGTACATCTCCTTCAATTAGAGAAATAAAAGAAATTCTTAAAAATCTGTATCAACATTTTAGAATACCTTTTGGAGAATTACCTTTAGAAAGGTACGATTTTAATTTTTTAGCTTTTTGTAAAAAATACAATCTTTCTACCTTTAAAGTAGATACAACTTTAAAAATTTTAAATAACAATGGTGTTCTAGAAATTAATCAAAATTACAATCAGAAATCCACTTTACAATTTAGCGTTTCTAGCAAACAAGTTTTACGTTATTCTGCCTACAACAATAATATTGCTAATTTTATAAGTACTGTTTTAAGAACCTATGGTGGCTTGTTTGAAAAAGAGACAACGATAAACGAATATGTAATTGCTAAAAAAGCTAGTACTACCTCTAACCAAGTAATTGCACAACTAAAAAAATTGCATGATGACCAACTGCTGGTATATAAAGGCACAACATCTAACGCTTTATTAACTTTTTTAACTCCTAGAGAAGATGACAAAACTGTTAATAGATGCTCTAAAGAAATAAAAAAGTTTATTGAGCAAAAAAGAAAGAAAACAAATGAGTTTATACATTTTGTAGAAAATGATACTATTTGCAGGAGTATTCAAATTTTAAATTACTTTGATGAAAACAGTACTAAGCAATGTGGCATTTGCGATGTTTGTTTAAAAGAAAAGAAAAAAAACACTAATAAACTATCAGAAAACATTCTACAAATTATAATGCAAAGAGGAAGCTTATCATCATCAGAAATAAGAACACTTTTACATGCAAATGAAAAAGACATTTTAATACATTTGCGTTACTTGTTAGCAGAACAAAAAATTAGCATCAACAATCAAAACAAATATCAACTCAATTAAATTATGAAAGATTTACGCATTGTTTTTATGGGAACTCCAGATTTTGCAGTAGCAATTCTTAAGCATTTGGTTACCAAAAACTACAATATTGTTGGTGTTATAACTGCACCAGATAAACGTGCAGGAAGAGGAAGAAAATTACACGAATCTGCAATAAAAAAATATGCAACTTCTGCAAACCTTACTATACTCCAACCTAAAAATCTTAAAAACAACGATTTTAATCAACAGCTACAGTCTTTAAATGCTGATTTGCAAATAGTAGTTGCTTTTAGAATGCTACCTAAAATAGTTTGGCAATTACCAAAATATGGCACATTTAATTTACATGCTTCTTTATTACCAGAATACAGAGGAGCAGCACCTATACATTGGGCTATTATTAATGGAGAAACAAAAACAGGTGTAACTACTTTTTTTATTGATGATAAAATAGACACTGGAGAAATCATCTTACAAGATGAAATTACAATTTATGATGATGATACTGTTGGAAGTTTACATGACAGAATGATGCTTGTGGGTGCTACTTTAGTTGCTAAAACTGTAGATTTAATTACTAATGGCGACGTAACTACCAGAAAACAACCTGAATTAGATGAAAAAGCGGCACCAAAATTAAACCCAGAAAACACCAAAATTAATTGGAATAAAGATATTGATACTGTATACAATAAAATAAGAGGATTAAATCCGTTTCCTACAGCTTGGACCAACATAAAAAACGGAACGGAAGAAATTTCTGCAAAAATTTACACAGTTCAAAAAGAAATTACAGATCATAATATGGCACCTAGCACTATTATCAGTTCTAAAAAAACATTAAAAGTAGCCGTTTTAAACGGTTATATTATTATTAATGAAATTAAGATTTCTGGAAAGAAAAAAATGGATGTTCAGAGTTTCTTAAATGGTTTTACATTTCTAGAAGGTGCTAAAATGTTGTAAAGCCTTTATTTGTAAGGATTCTCGGGTTTTTCTTTTTTACAACTCCCTTTATTAACAATTTGTAATCATTTATTAACAAAAGAGTACTTTTTTTGCACTCAAATTTGCACAAGCCCTTAATCCGTCTATATTTGTTAAGCTTTTAAGCAAAAATATTTATTCAATTAATTTTAAAAAATCAATTTATTATGAACAAGTCAGATTTAATCGATGCAATGGCTGCAGATGCAGGAATTTCTAAAGTAGCAGCTAAAGCAGCTTTAGAGTCTTTTACATCTAATGTAACTTCTTCTTTAAAAGACGGTGGTAAAGTTGCTTTGGTAGGTTTTGGAACATTCTCAGTTTCTAAAAGAGCTGCAAGAACAGGAAGAAACCCACAAAGTGGAAAAACTATTCAAATTGCTGCTAAAAATGTAGCTAAGTTTAAAGCTGGAGCTGGATTAAGCGACGCTGTAAACTAAGAGACTATTAGTTTAAAGTATATGAAAAACCCTCTAGCAAGAGGGTTTTTTTATTTAAGTATCTTTTCTTATATTTAGTTCATAAAATAAATTACTTGAAACTAAATAAAGGTAAACTACTAATTGCTGAACCCTCTATATTAAATGACAGTTCTTTTAATAGGGCTATTGTACTTCTAACAGAGCATTCTTCTAAAAATTCTGTTGGTTTTATATTAAATAGACAACTACAATACACTGTTAAAGATTTAATACCTGAGTTAAATTGTGATTTTCCTATCTATCAAGGTGGACCTGTAGAACAAGATAACTTGTATTTTGTGCATAGAGTTCCAAATCTTATACCAGATAGTATTGAAGTTGAAAATGGTATTTTTTGGGGTGGTAATTTTGATTCTTTACGTGCCTTACTCAATGAAGAATTAATCTCTAATTCTGACATTCGATTTTTCTTAGGATACTCTGGCTGGAGTAAAAACCAACTAGAAAACGAGATGCGTCAAAACTCGTGGTTTATTTCAGAAAATGACTTTGACAATATTTTTTCTATTAAAGAAGAAAATCTATGGAAAAACAAATTACTTCAAAAAGGAGGTGATTATAAGCTCTGGGCAAATGCTCCAAGCGATTTTAATTTGAATTAAGCATTACTTTTCTGTTATTTGTAATATGCGTAAACTATTAGCTAATTTTTTACCTATCTCAGTTGTAAAGGTTTTCTTTTTGTAGTTTGTTACAGGTTGAATTCCCATTATGGCATTTGTTATAAAGACCTCGTCTGCTTTTTGTATTTCGAATGGAGAAATTGAAGTTTCCTCTACAACATACTCTTCCTTTTTGGTTAACATTTCTAAAACCCTTTTTCTAACAATACCTTTTATACATCCTTCTGTTAACGCTGGTGTTTTAATAACATTATCTTTAACAATAAAAATGTTACCATTAGTTACCTCAACAACACCTTTTCTTTCATTTAACAAAACACAATTATCTACATCATTTTCATCAGCAAAAATACTTGCCAATGT
Source organism: Polaribacter sp. WD7 (assembly GCF_003335085.1). Lineage (GTDB taxonomy): Bacteria > Bacteroidota > Bacteroidia > Flavobacteriales > Flavobacteriaceae > Polaribacter. The sequence goes on from NZ_QPEJ01000014.1 coordinate 47,301, forward strand.
ATTTAACATTCTATTGTTTGTTTTTACTGTAGATAACAAGCCAGAATAGTTGTAAAAATCTTTAAAGACATCTAATTTATATATTTCTTGTATTTGGTATGAAAACGCTTTTACATCTACACTATAATCTATCAAGTTAGTTTTAGGTTTATAAAGTCCACCATCTTTTCTATACACATTTAATCTAACTCTATACGCTGCTGCTTGATCCTGCACAGCAACTGTTTTTAAAATTTCTTTTTCTAAAAATTCTAGCGTAAATGTTATTGGTATTTTCATACGCAACATGCGCATAGAAGCCATTAATCTAAAGTAATGATCTTCCCAAAAAACAACTTTGTTATTGATAACTTTAACGGTTTCAAAAATGGCATCTCCATATTTAAATCCTCTATTTTCAATAGATAAGGTTACATTTTCTAAATACAATAACTCCCCATTAAAATTTATCATAAATCTTGATTTTGAGGTTGCAAAATTAACCTATTTTGAAATAATTTATCATAAAAAAACTCAACAATTTGTTGAGTTTAGTAATTTTATAAATTTGATTTTATGCGCCTATAGTATGTTTTAATTCATCTATTTGATTTTCCCAAAGTTGTTTTGCTTCTTCCACTTCATCTTCATCATCTGCAAAATCTATAATCATCAAAGAAACATCTTTGGTTAGAGCATCTACTTGAATTCTAATTTCAAAAAAACTATCATCGTCTTCACTTTCTAACCATTTAAAACGAACTTTTTCATCAGATTTTTTAGATATAAGTTCTGCTTGTTCTTCAGCTCCATCCCACTCAAAAGTAAAAATTTTCCCTCTGGAGTTTACCTTATCTGCAAACCATTCTTGCAAATTGGAAGGAGATGAAATATATTGATATAACATATTGGGTGATGCATGAATAGGGATTTCTAATTCAAATTGAGTTTTATCCATCATTAAGTTCTTAGGATGACAATATAGGTATTAAATTTTTAAAAAAAAATTTCTTGAAACTAACTTTTTATTGGTTTTTATAATAATTATATTACTTTTTCAACTTTACATTTAAAATGATAAACTTCACTTTTTTTGCCTAAAGTCTATTTCTTACACAAAAAAGAATAAAATTTGTTTTCTTAAAAAAAAGTAAAAACTCATCTTGGTAATCTGTAAAAATCGATTATATTTGCACCCTCAAAACCAAACGGCGAGGTAGCTCAGTTGGTTAGAGCGCAGGATTCATAACCCTGAGGTCACGGGTTCAAATCCCGTCTTCGCTACAAGCATAAGCTAAATAAAATCAACGAATTGTGTCTCACAATTCGTTTTTTTATGCCTTCTTTTTCCTTACTTTTACCAAGAGTACATGATTTAGTACACATTTTACCTATGAAATTGAATTATTCTGAACCAAAAATTTTTACAGGTGGTGTAGACGTTACAAAATGGTCTAAACTATCAAACAGCGAAAAGAAGAAAGCGCTTTCCAAGAGTTGGTACATTTATTATTCTTTTAGAAACCCAAAAACGGGAAAACTACAAAGACAAACTAATATCAAAGCTGGTGTAAATTTGTATAAAGACAAAAAAAGTAGGCTTCATATTTTAAATCAGTTAAAAAAAAGTTTGGAATATATATTATCAAAGGGTTTTAATCCCTATGAGAATAATAGTTCTTTGGCATCATTTATAGAACAACTTTTAATAAGTGAAAACACTTCTGAAAAATCAAATTCAAAAAAACCTAAAACACATTTACATTTAGTAGAAGAAGACAATACTCCTTTCTACCCTATCAATAAAGCTTTTGACTTGTCATTGACAATAAAATCAAAAGTATTAAACGAGGTATCATATAAAAATTTTGAAGGTAGAATAAACCGCTTTAAGAAATGGTTAAATGCATCTAATGTTAACCTAAATGAAGATATTTCTATAATTTCAAAAAAAATTGTGATACACTATTTAAATAACGTACTACAAAAATCTAGTGCTAGAAATAGAAATAATACTAGAACAGATTTAAGTTCTTTATTTCAGACCTTAGAAGACAATGAGATAATAAAAGACAATTTTATTAAGAAAATTAATGTTTTAAAATCTACACCTGAACGCCATAAAACATATACATCTAAAGAATTAAAAGATATTTTTAGATATTTAAAACAAAGCGATCCTATATTGTATTTGTTTGTTCAATTTTTGTCTTATAACTATTTAAGACCCGTTGAAGTCTGTCGTTTAAAAATTGGTGACATCGACCTAATTGATAAAAAAATATCAGTTAGAGCCAAAAACAAACCAGTTAAAATAAAAATTATACCTAATATATTAATCGAACAACTTCCAGATATTTCAAAAATGAACAGTACTGATTATTTATTTACTCCTAATAAAATTGGGGGTACATGGGTAACCAAGGAAAATAATAAGCGTGATTATTTTTCGAAACAATTTAAAAAAGTTAAAGATCATTTTGGGTTAGGAAAAGACTACGGACTTTATAGCTTTAGGCATACTTTTATTACAAAGCTTTACAGAGAAATGGCAAAAACAAGCACACCTTTTGAAGCGAAAAGCAAATTAAAATTGATTACAGGACATGCTACTATGGATGCATTAGAACTCTATCTTAGAGACATCGACGCTGTATTGCCAGAAGATTATTCAAAATTGTTGAAGTAATGGTTAAAAAATATTATAACATAATACCCAGCCATTTGTTTACAATAAAAGATACAAGTCTAATTATGAAACATCTTGAAGAAAACAAAATTTGTGAAAAGTTTATATTGAAAAATGTCTCAGCAAATTTTGAGAAAACAGATAAATTGGGCGAATGGATTTCTCGAGGTGAACTATGTAAAAGCAGATTCATTTATAGATATACAACTTCTGTAATAGAAGAGTTATACTCTTTTCTGTTAGACCATTACAAATCAGGGTTAAATCAATACATACTTTTCAACTTAAGCTTTTATGAAGAAACCTTTGGTAAAACCTACGAAAAGAGCAAAGAAATTGCATTAAATTATTTCAATACCTATTATAACCAAATCCCTATACACCCAAGCTTTAAACTAAAATTTGATAGTAATAGGAATATGATACCAACCCCAAAATTTGAATCTTTATATAATTATAAGAAAAATTTATTATTAAATATTGAAAACAAGTCTGAGTTAATCATTCCATATTTAGCAGGTAATATTGACTTTTACAATAGCCATCTATTTCATAATAATTTTATAATTAAAGAAGTTTTTGAATTTGAAAATAACTTAAAAATTTTAATTGAATTAAATAGAAGATTTAAATTTGAAGAAGATAATATTTTTACTCAAAAAAGTATTTCACAAAAAATATTTGAAAAATACGAAGATGAATTTGATTCTTTAAAACAGATAGAATTTATAGAATACCAAATCAAATTAAAAGAAAAAACTATAAGAGCTGATATAGTTAGTCTATTTGATTTTTTTTCAAATCATTTAAATATAAAAACACCTTCTGGAAAAGTATTTGGCGAAATTATAAACAGTTATTTTGATTTTAATTTTAGTAAAATCAAATTGAATTCATCTGAAAGCACTAAGCATTTCAAAAATATTGAAAAATTGAAAAAAGACTGGGAGAATTTCACAAATTAGAAGTCATTTTTTAGCATTTCCAATAAAACTAAAATTTTCCCACACATTTCCCACACATTTCCCATTTTTCTTCCATTGTATAATACGCATTGTATCACAATATTGCATCTAGTTAAATCTTGTTAATTAGGTAGTTATCTATTGATGTAAAATCTCCTTACTTTTTAGCAAGCATTTATTTAACTAATAAAGCATAAAAAAAGTAAAATGGAAAAAACTATCAATTTTAGAATTTCGGAAGAAAATAAACTGGAATTACAATTTATTGCAGAAGAAAGAGAAATTAAAGTATCTCATTTAGTAAGAGAAATTATTAATGACTTTATAGAAGATTACTACGGAGATGACAGTCCAGTATATATAGATAATCAAGAACCTATTGAAGTTTTTCTAGAAGTTCCTAGTGATTATAATTTCAATCAGTAAATCGAGATGCTATGTTATCAAAAAAAATCGATTTAATTAAAAAGGATATTTATATCCACCAACAAAAATTAAACTCCAAAACTTTAGAAACTGGTTGCTTAATTGTAAAAGAAGCCAATACTTGGGTTGATGAAGCAAAAAATAGACCAATCCCAAATATGCTATTTAGCGAACTTTGGTATGAGAATGAAGTCTGTATTCTATTTTCTGATACTAATTTAGGAAAATCAATTCTTGCTGTTCAAATAGCAGATAGTTTAAGTCAAGGAAAACGGATACATGGTTTCAAATTAGAGGGTTCCGCTAGAAAGGTATTGTATTTAGATTTTGAGTTGTCTGACAAACAATTTGAAAATAGATATTCAGATAATTTTAAAAATCATTATCAATTTAGTCCTGGTTTTTTTAGGGCTGAATTGAATACTGATTTAGGATTACCTAATCAATACAAGAATTTTGAAGAATACCTCTGCAATACTTTACCAGAAAGTATATCTAAACATAAAGCATCAATTTTAATAGTTGATAATCTTACTTTCTTAAGTGGGGAAAATGAAAAAGCTAAAGATGCTTTGGTATTGATGAAAACGCTCAAAAAAATATCAAGGACTAGTGGAGTATCAATTTTAGTACTAGCTCACACCCCAAAAAGAGATGAATCTAAACCTATTACAAAAAATGATTTAGCGGGTAGTAAAATGTTAATGAATTTTTGTGACAGTTGTTTTACAATTGGTAAAAGTTCTCAAGACATGGCTTTAAGGTATATTAAGCAAATAAAGCAGAGAAACACAGAACATATCTACGATTCTGACAATATAGTGTTATGCAGTATTAATAAAGAAACGAACTTTTTAAAATTTTGTTATGAAGGTTTTGATTTTGAAAAAAATCATCTCCAAACTAATAATAAAATAAGTTCTGATCAAATAGATAATCAGATAAAAATGTTAGTTGCTGAAGGTTTTACAAATGATAAAATTGGAAGTAGATTAGGTTATTCTGAAGCAGGAATTAGAAAAAGAAGAAAAAAGTTAGAAATTTAATATGGTAGCTTCTGATGTATATAATATTGCTAAAGCTCTTTCTAAAGAAGAGTTTGTTAAGCTATATAATATGCTCAGGACTGATGTAAATAAAAATAACTTAAAAATAAGAAATAAACTTCCAGAGTTTTCTAAAAAAGATGCTTTACAATATTTGTTAGAAAATCATATTAAAAAAAATCGTACCAATCGTACCAGATAAATAGTACGAAAAGTACGACTCAAACTAATTTATAAGGTGAACAAGAATTACAAATACATTTTAGATAGAAGCAGTAAGAAATTTAATTGCCCGAATTGTCACAAAAAAAGTTTTGTAAAATATATCGACAATGAAACAAATCTCTATTTAGATCCTACTATTGGTAGATGCGATAGAGAGCGTAAATGTGGTTATTTTAAAAAACCAAATAATAATACAATTTCTAATATTTGTATTACAAACCATAATACAATCGCTTTACCACCTACCTATCACAATCAAAATGTATTGCAAAAGTATTGCAATACCAGACAACAAAGTAATTTTGTCACTTACTTATACAGACATTTCCCGCAACAAGATGTATTGAATGTTGTAAAAAAGTATCACATTGGTACTACAAACTATTGGTATGGTGCAACAATATTTTGGCAAATTGATGATTCACAAAACATTAGAAGCGGAAAAATAATGCAATACAATAGTATTGCGGGAAAGCGAATAAAAGAACCTTTTAATCATGTTTATTGGATGCACAAACAATTAAATTTACCCAATTTTGTATTGCAACAATGTTTATTTGGATTGCACCTTATAAATACTATTTCTAAAACGGATATTATTGGTGTAGTAGAGTCAGAAAAAACAGCAATAACCATGAGCCTTTTAATTCCAAATCTTTTATGGTTAGCCACTGGTAGTAAAACCCATTTTAAAGAAAAGATATTAATACCAATTAAAGATTACAAAATCATTGCTTTTCCAGATAAAACTGAATACGTTGATTGGAATAAAACTGCACAGTATTTAAAAGCAAAAGGTTTTCAAATTAGTTGCAGTGAATTTTTAGAAAATTTGGAAGTTGAAAACGGAGGCGATTTGATTGACTTTTTAAGTTTGAATTAAGAAATTAAACCAATTGAGTAAACTAAACTAAAAAGTAGGTGAGTAAAGTTATTCTGAAATTTTTCTTAAACATAAGTCATCTATCTATTTTATCAATTTTCAACCTCTAAGAAATAGATATCCTATATTTTTTGTTTTATTTTCATTACTTTTTTTTGGCGTCCAAAGCAATCAAATAACTTGTAACTATTTTTTTATATAATATAAAATTGACAAAGTTTTTTACTTATATTTCTTAAAATTCTCAGCCTGTTCAAATATTTCCTTAAAAACCTCGTCTTTGGTAATTGGAGGATAATCATTTTCTGCTAACAGAATTATCAAGTCAACTTTTAATTCTGCCTTAATATCATCACGTTGATTCCAATCTGTGTATTTAGCTTTATCGTCTACTACTTTCTTAACTTCCTTAGCCAAATGAATTAACTTTTCTTCTGGATAATCAAAATCGTATTTATGTGCAATTGCCTTTAAAATATCATAAAATGCTTTTTCCTCGAAATCAATACCCAAATCTTGAAAAGAACTTTTTTCTTTTCTTAATTCATGATACAAATCAATTATTTCATCCGTAAAATCTTCTAGCACTCTACTTTGTAAAATATCGTCTTCTTTACGTTCATTGTATTTATCAACTATGCTTTTAAATTTTTTAGAAAAATCTATTCCTTGAATCTTGTTAGTCTTTTTTAAATCGTCAATTGCTTTTAATAACAATTGTTGCAATAATTTAATTTTGGTATTGGGTAATTTAATTTTTTCAATTTTTGCTAAGTAAGCTTCATCAAAAATATCTATTTCATTCTTTTTGTCTTCTCCTAACTTAAAGATTTCTTCAATACCATCGCTCTTTAAAGCTTCTTTAATTAATTCTCTAACTCTTGTATTCATTTGTGCTGTGTCTGGCGCACTTCCTTTTGTTAGCTTAAATACAATAGAGCGAATTGCTAAATAAAAATGAATATGATCTTTCTGGGCTTCTGTAAACTCTTCTGTACCACAACAAATATCATAAGCAGCTTTTAAGCGTTTTATAATATTCATAAAACGTGTTTCTATGTTTTTGGTAAGTTGAACAAATTCTGCGCCTTTATTTAAGCACTCTAGTTGTTTGATGCCAGTTTTAGTAAAGTAGTCTGATGCATCAAATTTATGAAAGAGTCTAGACAATAAATCCAATTGATCCTTTACAACAATGATAGACGTTTCTATATCTTCAAAATTTTGACCATCAACCTTTGAGTATTGCTTTAAGGCTAAATTCATTTGTTTTTTAAAACCAATATAATCTACAACCAAACCTTTAGATTTGGTTTTATACTTTCTATTAACTCTAGAAATTGTCTGAATTAGATTGTGTTGTTGTATGGGTTTATCTATATACATGGTATCTAAAAATGGTACATCAAAACCTGTTAACCACATATCTACAACAATGGCAATTTTAAAATTCGATTTCTCGTTTTTAAATTGTCTATCTAATTCTTTTCTGTCTTCTTTTGTACCTAATAATTCATACATTTCTTTAGGATCATCTTTACCACGAGTCATTATCATTTTAATGCGCTCCATTGGTTTGATTTCTTTCTTTTCTTTTTCTGTTAGAGTAGAACCTTCTTCAAACGCTTTAATTTCTGTCCATTTTGGTCTTAGAGCAATTATTTCTTTATATAAATGAAAAGCTATTGGTCTAGAACTACATACAAATAGTGCTTTTCCTTTTAAAGTTGCACCTTCTTCTATTCTGGTTTCATAATGTTTTACAAAATCTTCTGCTACTGCCTTTAATCTATCAGGATCGCCAATTACGGCATTCATATTTGCTGAAGCTTTTTTACTTTCTTCGATTTGGTAATCATTAGCACCTTCTTCAGCACATTGGTTGTAATATGCTTCTATTTCTTCTAGCTTCTTACTCTCTAAAATAACTTTTGCAGCTCTACCTTCATAAACAATTCTTACAGTAATATCATCTTTTTCAGATTCTGTCATCGTGTAAGAATCTATAATATCTCCAAAAACATTTAAAGTAGCATCAATAGGTGTTCCCGTAAAACCAACATAAGTTGCATTTGGTAAAGAGTCATGCAGATATTTAGCAAAACCATAGGTCTTTTTTATTCCATCTTCTGTTACTGTAATTTTTTGATCTAAATTAATCTGACTTCTATGGGCTTCATCAGAAATACAAATTACATTATTACGTTCTGTTAATAATTCTAAATCTTCTGTGAATTTATGAATAGTAGTTAAAAATACACCACCACTTTTTCTACCATGTAAAAGCTCTTTTAATTGTTTTCTACTCTCAACGCTAACAACTGTATTATCTCCAATAAATTCTTTTGCATTTGTAAATTGTGCAGATAATTGATCATCTAAATCTGTTCTGTCTGTTATGATTATTAAAGTTGGGCTTTTAAAATGTGTACTTCGCATTAATAATCTCGCTAAGAATAACATTGTGTAACTTTTACCACAACCTGTTGCACCAAAATAAGTTCCACCTTTTCCATCGCCATCTGGCTTTTGATGTGATTTTATATTCTCTAGTAATTTTGTAGCTGCATAATATTGAGGATATCTACAAACTATTTTTAAATCTTGTTTGTTGCTATCTGGAAAGTAGATAAAATGATGAATTACTTCTCTTAACCTGTTTCTATTAAACAAACCTTGAATCATGGTATACATAGAATTGATACCATCTACTTCTTTATCTAAACCCAACACTTTTCTCCAGGCATAATAGAACTCATAATTTGCAAAAAAAGAACCCATTTTACTATTTACACCATCGCTAATAACACAAAAAGCATTGTATTTAAAAAGTTCTGGAATGTCTCTTTTGTAACGTGTAGTTAATTGAACATACGCATCATGCATTGTTGCATTTTCACGAATAGCACTTTTAAATTCCATTACTACTAAAGGCAAACCATTAATATATAAAATACCATCTGGAATCCGTTTTTCATAACCGTAAATTTCTAATTGATTAACAATTTTATAAATATTGCTATCTGAATCAGAATAATCTAGTAAATGAATATATAAGTCTTTTTTAGAACGATCTTCTCTTTCTAACTGAAAGCCATTAGAAACTAGTTTCATGATTTGCTTGTTAGACTCATATAAGTCTGAAGCACTAAAAACTTGTAATTTTCTAACTACACTTTCTATTTCATTTTTTGTAATGTTATCTGACTTGTATTGATTTTGCAAATAACTTTTTATATCTGCTTTAATTAATACCTCGTTTTGTTGGCGCTCAACAGCATTTCCTAAAACATGAGGAATCCCCTCGTTACCCAATAACTCTATAAAAACGTTTTCTAATTGTGCTTCTGTAAACTTTTTCATAAAATCAATTTTTACAATTGCTCATAATAATTCTTAATTTTAGATGCCATTGATTTTCTTCTTTCTTTCAAGAAATTATTATAGTCTAAATGTGTTGCGTTTAAAAGTGTTTTAGGAATGTCGTTTACCAATAAATTACTTTCTAAATTTTTGTTGCTATCTAAAGTACTAATATCAAATGTATTTGAACTTATCTGATGTTTAACTTTCTCTAAATAATCTTTTGGTGGTAACATACCTACTTTTATATTAGTAGCTTGTTCTGTGTAAACAAAATTGGCTACCTGATTATATTGCTTTGGTATATATCCGTTTTGTACGAGGTATTTTTTAGGAAAAATATGATGTAAATCTCCTCGTTGTTCTATTAAACTACTAATTTTCATACTTTTTGATAAAAATGCTGGTGCATTGCCATAACATTGTGCAGCTAAATAAACATTATAAGCGTTGTTGTTTACGCTTGAAGATTCTAATTGACTTACCAATGCAAACTCCCAAAAACCTTGTCCTAAATGGTTTTGTTCCATTTGCTTTAAATACTCTGCAATTCCTTTTTCATTGATTTGCTTAATATCTTCGTCTATCATAGATTCTGCTGAACCTGAATATCTGCTAATTAACAAAGACATAATTAACCAACGTTTTACGTAATGCTGAATTTCAGATTCTGGCATACCATCTTTACGTAATTTTAAATACAATGCATAGGAAAAGTTTAAACTGTTTTTAGAAGAAATTAATTTCTGATGTATTAATCCTGCTGATTTTATCAACATAATAAAACGTTGATAACTAGTTTGGTTTACAAAGTCCATTAAACCATTTGATAGTTTATTATAACTGTGCTCAGAAATTGTACTTTCATAGGTTCTAGCTTCAAAATTACGCCCAGACAACAAGGCTACCAAATCACTAAATTTACCACGACTGAATTTATATGTAAAAGCTACACGCAATACATCAATGTAATCTGGTACATACAAGTCATCACTACCTGTTGCCATCCATTTTAAAGCTTTGTAATAATCGCTTTCTGCAAAATGTGTATCATTGTCTATAATATGTTTGTTAAAATCTTTATCTACTAACAATCTGCAAAAATAATCGACCAGTTTACGCATTTTGTTACCTCCATACACTTCATCTGATGCTATTTTAGACATTACAAAATCTGCATTGCTAAGCACCACACCTTTTTGGTTGATTCTAATAAAAATATCAGTAACTGTATCTATATCTAATGAGCTGTCTAACTCTATAATACCAACCTGTTTGGTTTTTATACGTTTTAGATTTTCTATTCTATCTTCTATTAAATCCTCGTCAGCTTCTGGATTTAATTTTACGTAGGCTCTAATTGCTTTTGTTATGGAAACCTCATCATTAATAATGGGATTGATGTTGTTAATCCATTCTGGACTTTTCTCAAAGGCTTTGTTAAGTACCTCAAACTTTTCAGTTAATGGGTTAAATGCAATACGTATATTTATTTCTTTATAATTCTTATTTAAAACACGCTGCCCAACAACAGCAGCTGTTAACGCTGTAATACGTTGTTGCCCATCTATAAGCACTTTTTTACCTGCGGATAACTCTCCATTTTTTAACTTTACATCTGGGTTTCGCCACGTAATAATATACCCTACAGGAAAGCCTTGATATAAAGAATCTATTAAATCTCTAACTTTTACACTTTTCCAAACAAAAGGACGTTGTATTTCTGGTATTGCAATTTCGCCAGATTTTATCCAACTTAATAAAGTTTCTACTGGTTGTTGATGTACTGAATATTTTGCCATAGCTATTTTTTGTTTTTTAATTTTCTAAAAAACTTTCTAGTTTTCTAAAAATTGAAATGAAGTTATCTTTTTCGAGTTTATCTATAATAAAAGAAGATAAATTATGAATATCTTCTGCTTCTAAAATATATTCTTTGAGTGCGAAGTGCGCCCAAAAATTATTAGTATTTAAAAAGTTATCTGTAAAACAGATTTTTAATTCTTCTTCGCTAAGATCTATTTTATGATACTTTCTTTTATCTTTTAATGCTTTATGTTGTAATTCTATTATGATAACTAACTTGTTTTCTCCATTAGTTAATTTATCAAATAAAATGGTAAACATTAGGTTTTTGTTTTTATCTGAAATAAAATATCGTAATACATTGCTAGAATTTGAATTAGCTCTTGGAGTATTTAAATTAACACCATTTAAAACATTACCAGCCTTTTCAATTTCTGTTTTTACATGATGCTCAACACTTTCTAAAAAAGCTTTTGTATCTCTTATTTTTTGTTGATTTTTAAAGTAAAAATCAATTTCTTTTTTATTCATCATTTTAGTGCTTAGATTGGTTATGTTCTGAATGAAATCTTTTAAAAAGATGGTGTATTTTTCATTAGCATCAAGTAAATATAAACCCATGTTTTTTTGAATCTGTTGCATCAGTTTTTTGTGTGTGATGCAGATAAAATTAGAAGCATATTCAAATGCTGAATAATTACTTCTTGAAATATGTTGTAAAGATAGAATAACCCCTATTTTATTTGTACTTGATACACTCTCCCAATAATCATCTAGATTATTATTTAAATGATGGTATACCTTATTTTCTATAATGATTGAGTTTTCTGGACTGCTTAACAATAGATCTATTCTTCCGCCTTTGTTGGTAGTATACTCTGTAGTGATTTCGAAGTTGAAAAAAGTATTGATTAGAGTGCTTTTTTCTTTACCCAATCTAGAGGTTTTTAGCAGTTCTAACAAACTCTTTATAAATAAGTCTTTAAAATGATGCTCTTCATTTACATTAAAAAAGAACGCATAGATATTAGAGATTACATTCTCGTAATGGGGTTGTTTGGCAATACCTAAAAAGGTTTTGGGTTTTCCTTTTATTTTAGGAATTTCGTTTTGGTTGAGGAAATTTTGTAGTTCTTGAAATTTTATGTTTTCACTCATAATTACTAATTATAAGAATGGATTATCATCTTCTTCAACCAACCCCTCATTGTTTTCTTTAATCAAACCTAAAAAAAACTCTAACTTTTTAGGAAATAAATTCTCATTAAAAACAAATTCATTGCTATTTATTAAATCCCATATTGCTAGGCTATTTTTATTCTCAGAATCATATCCAATTACAGTTTCTAATTTTTTAACATTAAAATGTATATTAGCGACACCTGAGTTATGAATTAAATTCCAATTATTGGTTATCATTGCCTTCTTATCACTTTGTGTATAAATTTGACTTGCTTTTAATTCAGTCAATGTCTTAAACCCAATAATTGTTTCTATTGATAATTCAGATTCATCAAAATCCCAATCGTTGATAACAAAATATTCAAGATGAAAATGTTTACATAATTCAATTATGTAATTAGCAGTACTTTTTCCATGATGACATACAATTGAAATATTTTCAAAATTCATATATGCATCAGCAAACTTATCTTTATTTAATATCGACTCATTACCATCAATAAATTCTAAAACTTTTTGCTTGATTGCATAGTTATAGACCATAACATCATTTGGGCCTTCAACGAGAATTACTTTTTTACTAAAAAGAATTTTGTTTAAATTTGGTTCAATCGTTTTGATAAATTCATTGTACCGAGAAATATTTATTGGTTCACCATTACCTAAATCTAAACCTTCAAAATTAAACTCACCTACATCATTATATTTTTTTACAGTTTGATTGCTTTCATTCATTTCCAATCTGATTAAGCCCTTTGTATCAAATGGGTTAATCATTTTTGCTGAATGGGTTGTGAAAATAACTTGATGCCCTCTTTCTGCTAAACCACATAAAACAGTTTTATAAAAATACTCTTGATGATTTTCATGTAAAAAACTTTCTGGTTCTTCAAAGAGAAAAAGACACTCATCATCTTCACTAGATTCAGCTATTGCTTGTATCACAGCCATAACAAACATAGAGATATAGCCATCTCCAAAGTGATCTATAGGTACTAAGTTCTGTGTATCTCCATTTAAACCGACTTTAAATAACATTTTTAAAAAAATATCTTCATAAGTAGGAAGTCCAAATTCTACAGTGCAATTGTCGTTTCTTAGGTTTGTTATGTAGTTTTTTCTTATTAAGCTAATAAACTTTTCTAACTCTGAATCAGCTAATACCTTTTTAGTACTCTCATCAACTTCTTGTGCAAAAACATCCTTTTTATCACTCATAGTTGCATCAGTATCTACGACTTTTTGAATATGCTTTCCTAAAAATGATTTCAAATTTCCCCAACTTGTTTTTTGAGTACTTATCTCCTCTTTTATTTTATGAAAATTTATGTAAAAAATATTAAAATACCTTGTGGCTCCATAAGATTGCCAATTTATATCATCAACTAATTCACCTCCGTAATTTGGAACTTGATCTAAACCATTTAATGATTCTATTTTACTTCCTTCTATTTCATCGCCATCAATGTAAATTTTTAACCTATGATAACCAGAGAGGTTTGCTTGTTTTTCACCGTCAAACTTAGCTTCAGTTGAACTTGTAGCACCAAGAGTAATTGAAGGTACATTATCTATATTTTTATTATGAAAATCATTAATTGTAAAAGTATCTTTGCTAACAAAATTAACCTGTAAAGCGAATAAAATTGCATTCATTAAATTTGTTTTACCTGAATTATTATAACCAACAATAGAGACAGGTTTTTTATATTCTGAATTTGGAAAAACAAAATCTTGTCGCTCTTTAAATGACCTGTAATTTGCTATTGATATTCCATTTATTCTAATTTTTGACATAGCTTTTTTACTTTTTTAATTTATTATTTCTTTTTCAGCCTCAACTATAGTCATACGTTTTAATAAGATATTTGATAATTCCAATAGGTATCTTTCTTGCTCGTGTTTTACTTTTTTTGAATTCAAGAATATTTTACTAAACTTAGTAAATTTGGATAAAACGTATTTTGAAGGGTTTATTATATGATAATTCATTACCCAATCCTTATCACCTCTTGGCATTTTTGTTCCCTTTGCACCTTGCATTATGTAATCAAAAAATGAATCCTGTTCTAGGATGGTGTATATGAATGATTGATAATCTTTATTTTTAATAGTTAAACAGAGTACATCATTAGAGGCCCCACCAACGAATGATGCGTGCCATATTTTTTTCAAATAAGGACGAATATTTGAAATCAAAACATCGCCTGATATAAATTTAGCTACAGTCTTCGATGAAGGAAGTTTATTGGCTTTAGTAATTCCTTTTTTATTTTGAAGCATGTTATCAGTAGAAATATAGTTCTCAATTGATAAAGAGTTGATACTAACTCTATCTTTAGAAAAACTAGTGTGTTTCTTCAGTGGTTCAACGCTCCACCTAACAGGAATCTCCTTATCCAACTCCTCATTATAAACCATTGCACCACCAGAAGATTTATAAGGTTTACCCTCTGTATTAGGAAAGTTGAAATCTACAAACCAATGTTTGTATAAAGCTTGAGCAGTTTCTTCTAGTTTTTGGTTGAGTTGCTCATTAAGTTTTATACGATTTACAACAGTGTTGTATTCTTTAACAATTTCGTTTTGTTTTTCTATAGACGGAACCTTAATAGGTAAATCACATAAATCATCCCAAGTTATTCTACCTCTAACATCTCCTCCACTTTGAAACCATAAATATCTATCTGATTCTGATCTAGAAAACCACATCATTAAATATTCTGGGTTTAAAATACTTTCATCTGAAACTTCAAAAACATAGTATGCAGAAGATATTAGTGCCTTTTCATGATCAACCAATCTAGAAATAGGAAGTTTTTTATCTCTACCTACACTCATTAACTTACAACCAAACTGACCTTTTTTAATGACTTTATATTTTGTCATATCGGTTCCGTTGGTATTAGCTACTGATGGAATGAATACCTTATCAAGATTCACACCTAAAAGGAGTTCAATATTTTCATCATCGTTTCGGACATTAACTTGTCTAATGAAATCGCCTATTTTTCTATAATTCGATATCATAACCAAGCTCTTTAAAAACATTTAATAAGTCTTCTTTCGATTCTGCTTCTTGTTTTAATAAATCAGCCATTTCAGTTTGTAAGGCTTTCATCTTATCCTCAAAATTGATGTTTTCATCTCGGTTTACAAACTCTATGTATTTACTAGGTACAAGAGAATAATCTTTTTTGATGATGTCATCTTTTGTTGCTGAAAAGCAGAATTCTGGGATGTCTTTGTAAGATTCTTCTGCAAGCTCAGAATGACATTGCCAGTTGTGATAAGTGTCAGCAATATGTTTTATTTGTTTTGGTGAAAATTGAATAAACTTTTTCTCAAAAGGCTCACCAACTTCTCTTAAATCTATAAACAAAACTTCTTCTCTCTTTCTATAGTTACGTGTAGCGTCTGGAAGTTTTACAGTACGCTCCTTTTTATTGTTGTTTATAATCCATAGGGTTACAGAAATATTGGTCGTATAAAACATATTTTGAGGCAATATAACAATGGCTTCAACCAAGTTGTTTTCAATGAGTTTTTTACGTATTTTATATTCTTCTCCACCACCAGAAAGTGCGCCATTTGCCAAGATAAAGCCAGCCACTCCATTTTGTGAGAGCTTGGAAACCATATTTAAAATCCACCCATAATTAGCATTACTTTTTGGTGGAACATCATAGCCTTTCCAACGTGGGTCGTCTGTTAATTCATCACTAGCTCTCCAATCCTTTTGGTTAAAAGGTGGATTTGCCATAATAAAATCGGCTTTTAAATCTTTGTGCTGGTCTTTGGCAAACGTATCTGCGGGTACATCTCCTAAATTGGCAGCAATACCACGAATTGCCAAGTTCATTTTTGCTAGTTTGTATGTAGTAGATGTATATTCTTGTCCGTAAATAGAAATGGCTTTTTTGTCTCCATTATGGGCTTCAATAAACTTCATAGACTGCACAAACATTCCGCCAGAACCACAAGCAGGGTCGTAAATGATGCCTTGGTAAGGTTCAATCATTTCAGCAATGAGGTTTACAATACTTTTAGGGGTGTAGAATTCCCCTTTTCCTTTTCCTTCAGCTAAAGCAAACTTGCTTAAAAAATATTCATACACTCGCCCAACAATATCTTGTTCTTTGTCTTTTAAGGTGTCTATATTGTTTATGGTATCTAACAACGCTGATAGTTTGCTGACATCCATATTTAAACGTGAAAAATAGTTGTCTGGCAACGCACCTTTTAACGATGGGTTATTTTTTTCTACAGTATGTAATGCTGTATCTATTTTTAGGGCAATATCGTCTTGTTTGGCATTTTCTATAATGTAGCTCCAACGTGATTCTTCGGTTAAATAAAACACGTTTTTCTGTGTGTAGAATTCTACCATATCGATAAATCTCTCTTTGCCATCGTCTAGCAATTCTTGTCTACAAACTTGAAATTTATCACTTGCAAATTTTAAAAAAATTAGTCCTAAAACTACGTGTTTGTATTCTGAACTTTCTACAGTTCCACGTAATTTATTAGCTGAATCCCACAAAGTTTCTTCTATGGATTTTTGTTTCTTCGGTGATGCTTTTTTAGCCATTAGGCATATAAGTTGTTAAGTTTGGTTTGCAATTATTTTTTTGAATCTTAAAAATAGTAAAAAGAAGTGGAATAGGATTAAGGAAGAGTGTAATTGTAAGAAATAAAAAGCCTATGAAAAATTTGTTGAAGCTTAAAAAGAGTTTAAAAGGTGGTTTACTCCATTTTTTTAAGGTGGTTATCTTTAAAAATAGTAGTTTATTCATTGATAATCAACATAAAAAACCAATTTACCTTTGAAAAAAAACAATATGGCTTTAATATGTAGAACATCTAGAACATGGATAACAAGAGAAGTAATTGAACCAGTTGAAAACTGGGTAAATCAAAGAAGAAGAACCTGTAGGACAAGAAGAAGGTGGTGGCAGCGCCTGTGGTGTTGGTTTACCACCATTTTAGTATTAATTATTGTATGGGTTGTAAGAAATATAGTTGTTGAAATTTTAAATACAATTTGTGTTTTTATTACTTGGGTTATTGGTGCAATTCTACTTCCTTTTGCAGTAGCATATGATGCAATTGCAGGAAACTCTAATGTTGCAGGTTGGGTAAGAGATTGGTTTATAGAACCAACAAAAATAAGTTTTGTTTCTAAAGAAGATGATCCTAATAAACCCAAAAGTTTTATATACACTTTTATTTGTAATTGTGATAAAACTACATTTTCTGTAAACGCATCTAATGATGTTGAAGCGCAAAAATTAGCAACTAATTACTGTAAACCTAGATGTTAAAAACATAAAATCTTACTTAATTTTACAACCTTTATTTAAGCAAAAAACCTCCAACAAATTTGTTGGAGGTTGAATTATATTTTATATATAAAAAAATTATAAAACCCTATGTTCTTCAATGATAAATAAATCAGCTGAATCTAAAGCATTAATATCTTCTTGTATACACATGTGGTTTTGCTCTACCAAAGCATTAATTAGATTGGGGATTTCAGTAGTTGCATTACCTTCCATTAAAAACTCAGCATAACTGCCAATTACATAGGGTGCAGTATTTGTAAAGGATTGACAAATATGACCAAACTCGATTGCGTTGCTATTATTATCGTTATCTACAGCATGTACATATTCGTGAATAATTGTATTGGTAATGGAATTGGTGTCTCTATAAATTTTTCTACTATTCAAAAATATTTTATTCGGTTTGCTTTTTATAAAGTATCCTAAAACTTTACTATATCTCCATCTTGGTTTGTAGATTTTAACTTCTACTTCTAATTTAGATTTCTTAATAATATTAGAAATATCTTCCGATGAAAAGTCTGAACAATTAAAATCTCCATGATTTGAAATTAATTGGTAAAATTCTTCTGAATTTAAAATATCATTAGCATCTTCAATTGCTGTAATAATTTGACTAAATTTTCCTTTATAATTTATTCTCATAATTTTTAATTTAATCCGTTTTTTAAAATATGTACAATACTTGTTAATGTATTAGGGTTGTCATCAAAATCGCCATGATCAATAGCATTACTAGATAAACCAACCTCGTTAGTTTTTGATACTGACAAAACCAATCTATTTTTTTGAGTATCGTTTAAATAGGTGTTAATGTTTTTTAGATGACTATGTTTCATATATTTTTGCCAATTTACATGTCTTTCTAACCCGAGTATATGAGCATCAGGATTTTTCCCTGCATCTTCTAGAATTCCAGAAATAAAGTATAGTAACGAGTGAGGATATACAATAGAGAAACCGTCAATTAATGTATCCTTTCTTTCATATTCATCAGACATTGTAAAGATTCTAATTTCATTAAACCTTTCTGTTTTTTGAACAACATATTCATCAAATAATTCAGAACGACAAGCTGGTGCTAGAAATACAAGGTTATTTACTTTTATGTGGGGATAGTTCTCTTGTACTTCTTTTATTAAATAACAAATTGCAATTGACCCTGCACTATGACCAATTAGATTAATAATTATTGGATTTTCAATGGTTCCTAATTCGTTTAATTTGGTCAATAAATATGTTCCTGCATATAAATTATTTCCAGACCTTCCTGTATTTGACTTCCACATCTCTTTTGCCTTATCTTTCATTTCTTGCCATATTGAAGCCCCTATTTTCGCAACATAATAACGTCTAAAAATCTCTTCTATCATTGTTGCGTAAAAGCCATGGTCATTATCTCTTTTAAACCTCAAAATAATATTGTAAACAATCTTTGCAATACTCCAGAAAAAACCACCTAAAAATGGGGCATCTCTACTCATCGATTTTTCTAAAGTATATTTATTATCATAAATAATATCATCTACTTCACCTATATCTAAACCCTCTATAAGTATAGGGTTTTCTAAAACATCTTTTTTTATGTCTTCTTCTAAAGTGATTACCATCTCATCTTCTGTTTGAAAATTATTGTCCTCTAAGACTCTATAGTTATCATTTATCACATAGTTCTTAAAAGGTGTTTTTTTTGATAATTCAAATTCTATTTCGCTGTATGTAATTTCTTTAATTGCCTCTCTGTTCTTACTAAGAGGTATTCTATCACCCAATCTTCTTACAATTATTCTTTGAATGATTTTAAATAAAGTTTTACGTCCAATTTTATCTAATTTTTCCCTTAATACATCGAAAATTCCTGTTTCCCAAACAAAAGAAATTGGATGTAAACCAGATTCAGTTATTTTAGAATTCATAATTTTTGCAGATTGAATACCAGCAGTATCTTTTACCAAACCGCCATGAAAATATAATCCTAATTCTCTTTGATTATTGGTTCTTAATAACTCTATTATTGCGTCTACATCTTCTGGTTTTGTATCGTATCTATGGTTTGCAGAAGGATTAAAAGTACCTGATCTGCCTACATTGACATATGTTGTTTTACTTAACATGATTTGAGATATTAGTTTGTTATAAATTTAATTTAATTGTTTTGTTATTTTAATACCTATACCTAAGTATATTTATTTTAAAATCTGTTACTTGTATTCTATGAACTTAAAGTTCTTTTAATTATAAATTAGCTTTTATTTTATTAAAAAAATCACACAATCGTTGTAAGCGGTTATTTTAAATCCATTAGGTCATATTTTTAAAATTTCTGGTTAAACTTTAAACCTTGCAGTTTTGAAATAGATAAATTAATGTTTTTTTTTACAGAGGTTCTTGAACTCTTTTTAGGTTTATTCTCTCAAAACAACTATGTTTATTTTTGTCTTTAATACCATGTTGGTCTTTATTTAAGAAAAAAATTGTTATAATTTGTTTGGTACACCTCCATTTTGTTTTTATTTTTCATCTGAAAACTAATCATACATCTGAAAATTTAAAAAGAGGTATTTGACTATCCTATAAGTTTCTTAAAGTATTATTTTTTATGTAAAAAACCTCTATTCTTTGATAGTTTGTAGTAAAGTGATAATTCTAATATTATTATTCCCAAAAATGATAGAATGTCATAAAAAACATATTATAAATCGTTTACAAAAAAATAAAATAATTTTAAAACCAATAGAGAATATGAATCTTAAGGTTTTATGCTGAAGAAGTGATAGATCAATGGAAATTTACGTGTGATATTAATACGTAGGAGCATGAAAAACACAAATTAAAACTGAGTAGTACTATTCAAATGTTTAATAAACTAGGTACTGCGTTGGAATTTTTAAAGAAGAAAATATCAGATTAAAAAAATCTGTTTTTGTATTACAATTTTCAATAGATTTGAATAATAATTATTTAATAATCAGAGTATACAATTTAGTACACGATTTTATAGAAATAATGCTCAAAAGGGGTTTTATAAATGAATTTATTTTAAATTCATAACCCTGAGGTCACGGGTTCAAATCCCGTCTTCGCTACAAAGAAAGCAACGTTTTACGCGTTGCTTTTTTAGTATAATCAAACTTTTTTTTGTTCATCACAAAAAAACAACAACATTCTTTTAACAAGTTTTATTCTCTTATATCAATTATATTTGCATAAAAAATACATTTCAATAATGAAAAAACTAAATATAGTATTGCTACTGGTTATAATCTTAGTTTCATGTACTAATACGCCTAAAGATTACGTAAGTTTAAGCGGTCAATTACAGAACAATACAGATTCTATACTTTCTATAATTACTAGAACAGGAATTGCTAAAACCATAGTAATCAATAAAGACGGCTCTTTTAAAGACACTTTAAGAGTGCCTAAAGCAGAAATTTATACTCTTGAAATCAATAGAGAAAAAAGAGCTCCTTTATTTCTAAAAAACGGATATGATATTACAATTAAAGGGAATATTGACGAAGACATTATGACTACACTAGAATATTCTGGAGAAGGTTCTAATAACAGTAAATTTATAGTTGCTCAGTTAAAAAAAGGAAAGGATTTAGGAGATCCTAATGAATTATTCAATTTAGAAGAAAAGGCATTTGACAAAAAAATTGCTGCAATTAAAAAAGAATACGATAGTATTTTAGCTTCTTACCACAATTTAGACTCTACTTTGGTGAATTTGGCAAGCAAACAAAATGAACAAATGTTTAGTTATTTTCATCAAGTATATGCCAATAATTTAATTATGGGAAAAGGTAGACCTTCTCCAAAATTTAAAGGTTATGTTGATTATAAAGGCGGAAAGAAATCTTTAGACTCTTTTAAAGGAAAGTACGTTTACATAGACGTTTGGGCAACTTGGTGTGGTCCTTGTATTCAACAAATTCCTTATCTAAAAAATCTTGAGAAAAAATACCATGATAAGAATATTGAATTTGTTAGTATATCTACAGACGAATCTAGAAGAAGTGGTGGTAGCTGGGAAGCCGCAGAAAAAAAATGGAGAGATTTTGTTAAAGAAAAACAATTAAGCGGAGTTCAATTATGGTCTGGTCAAGATTTTACATTTCAACAAGCCTACCAAATTACAGGCATTCCAAGATTTATTCTAATTGACCCTCAAGGGAATATTGTAGACGCTAATGCACCAAGACCTTCTGAACCTAGGTTAGAAGAAATACTAAATGCTTTAGATTTATAAAACTATTTTAATTTTAAAGCATAAAACGGATTCAAAAATTTGAGTCCGTTTTTTTATATTATAAAATTAGCAAATGCAAAAGGAAGTCCTAAAAAAAGGAGGTAGCTTACAAAAACTATAATTAGTGATAATGCAGCTGTACCAAAAGCGTCTTTAGGGTTTTTAAAAACTTTATATTGCAAAATTGAGATATAAACGAACACTAAAAAGTTAAAAATAATTAATTCTCTATTGTAAATTAATCTTGTTAAAATTGCGATAATAGTTGCATGTCCAAGAATAAAACAATTGATAGCTAAGTGTTCAAAAAAATTATATTTTTTGTAAAAGATTCTTGTAAAGAATGAAGAGTATAAAGCATAAGTTAACCACAAATACTTCATCTTATCTCTAATAAAATAGCCTAATTTAACGCCCATTTCTTGCGCTCCATATATATCTACTTTAGACAGTTTTGGTCTAGTTCCTCTTGGTAATAAAGAATCTAAAAAAAGATAAATACTGATTGTAATTATAGCGTAACTTATAGGATTTAAAATATATTTTCTTTTACCGTTTACATACTGTAATATTGTAATTTTAGGACGTATTGTTAAGTTTTTTAGGTTAAAAAGAAGTCCTTTATCCATATCTATGAATCCCGAAAAAACTGATTGAATTATAGATTGAAACGTAATTCTATCTATATCTTTTTTTTCTCCACATTTTGGACAAAACTGGCCTTCAAAATCGATATTACAATTGATACAAGACAATGGCTATTCTTTATAAACACCCATATTAGCATACTTATCCATTCTTATAAGTACTAATTTTTCTTTTCCTATATCTTTTAATTCTTTAAAAGCTTCTAAAATTTGATTTTGAACTGCATTAAAAGCTCCTTCTCTATCAGTATGAGCTCCTCCTACAGGTTCTGCAATAATACCATCTATAAGCTGTAATTTTTTCATGTCTTTACCTGTTAGCTTTAAAGCATCTGCAGCTTGTTCTTTATACTCCCAACTTCTCCATAAAATAGAAGAACAAGATTCTGGAGATATTACAGTATACCATGTATTTTCCATCATATATACTTTATCTCCAACACCTATACCCAAAGCACCTCCAGAAGCTCCTTCACCAATAACAATAGTTATAATTGGTGTTTTTAAACGAGTCATTTCAAAAATATTTCTGGCAATAGCTTCACCTTGTCCTCGTTCTTCAGCTTCTAACCCAGGATAAGCTCCAGGAGTATCTACCAAAGTAACTACAGGGATTCCGAATTTTTCAGCCATTTTCATCAATCGCAAAGCTTTACGATATCCTTCTGGGTTTGCCATCCCAAAATTTCTATACTGACGTGTTTTTGTATTGTAACCTTTTTGCTGACCAATAAACATGAATGATTGATCGCCAATTTTTCCCAAACCACCAATCATGGCTTTGTCGTCTTTTACACTTCTATCTCCATGCAATTCCATAAAAGTATCACCACAAAGTGCTTTAATATAATCTAACGTGTATGGTCTATTTGGGTGTCTAGACAATTGAACTCTTTGCCAAGGGGTTAGATTTTTGTAAATATCTTTTCTAGCTTTATCTAGTTTTTGCTGAATTTTTTTACAAGTAGCACTTACATCTACATCACTTTCTTCACCAATAACCTGACATTTATCTAGTTGATCTAGAAGCTCTTTGATAGGCATTTCAAAATCTAAATATTCCATATTGTAATTATCTGATTTGAGTTATTTGTAATAACAAACATACTATAAAATTCATAGTTTTTTAAAAAAAGTGCTTACTTTTTTCTGCTCGTTTTTGCTCTAATTTTTTGTCTTATGGCTGCTTTATTCTTTAAAATACCGTTAAACAACACTACAAATAAAATAATAAATGCACCGACATAGAACTCAGAATTCATTTTTTCTTTTTCTCCAAAAATTACTAAGGCTAATAAAATTGCGTATACTGGCTCTAAATTTACAGTTAGCATTACTGTATAGGGAGAAATGTATTGCATCACCTTTACAGACGCTATAAAAGCATATGCAGTACAAATACTGCTTAAGATAAAAAGATACAACCAATCTAAAGTTTGTAAATTAAAGAAGTCTATAGAAAATGAGGTTGTTACTATTATATATATTGTGATGAATAACGCTCCAAAAAAAAGTTGGTAAAATGACAAGGTGTTTGCTGAGTATTGTTTTACAAAAAGACCATTGAGTACAGAAAACAAAGCACTCAAAAATGAAGATATCAAAGCATAAATGATACCTAACTTGTATTGGCTTTCAAAATTAAAAATAATATACAACCCAAGAATAACTACTAGACCTAGGACAATTTCTAACAATCTAATTTTTCTTTTAAAAAAAAGAGGTTCTATTAATGAGGTAAAAAAAGCTCCTGTGCTCATAGTCACCAAGGCAACAGAAACATTAGACACCTTAATGGCCTTAAAGAAAAAAATCCAATGCAATGCAATTAAAACTCCGGTAATTATAAATTTTAAGAGTCCCCTTTTATCAACTGTTAAATGTTTCTTTTTAAACAATAAATACAGTAGAATAATGATAGATGCAAATAACATTCTATACCATACTAAAGGAATAGCTTCAATAGAAATTAGTGCTCCTAAAATAGCTGTAAAACCCCATATAAAAACAATAAAATGAAGTATCAGGTAGTGTTTAAAACTATTTTCTTGCATTTAGATACAAATAAACTGCTAAACAACCAAAGACAAGATTTGGCATCCAAACGTAAACAAAAGAATTTACGCCTGCTACAGCCCCTAAAACCTCTGCTATTTTCATCAAAAAGACATAAAAAAACATAATTCCTATACCTATGGCTAAATTTACTCCTGTACCTCCTCTTCTTTTTCTAAAAGCAAGTGCAACTGCAATAACTGTTAAAATGTAAGATGCCATTGGCATACTTGTTCTTTTATGCAACTCTACCAAATATGCATTTAGATTTTTTACGCCTCTGGTTCTTGATAAATCGATATATTCTATCAATTCATCAGAAGGCATTTCTTGAGCAAACGCAGATTTATAAATTAAATCTCTTGGCGTAAAATCAAATACTGTATCCAATTTTGATCCAGAAAAAATACTATCTCTATTTTGGTAAACGATTCTCTGTCTCCAAGTATTTAATGTAAAAACAGAATCTTCTTTATTAAACCTAATTCTATCTGCCATTAGTTTAGATTTAAGTTCTATTCCGTCATAAACTTCTGAAGAAAAATAGTATCCAGAGTTATTTTCGGTATCAAAACTATGAATATAAATATAAGTACTATCTGTAAGTTGTAAGCTAAATTCTCTTACCGATTTTAAGGCTCTTTTTTGACTTCTATTATTTATATATTCTTTCTCAAAACCTTTTCTTTCTGTACTACTATTAGGAACAATAAAGTGATTCATTAATAGTGATAGAAAAACGATTAGAGTAGACCCTACGAAATATGGGTACAAAAATCTTGTAAACGATACTTTAGCATTAGTTATAGCAATTATTTCTGTATTATTGGATAGCTTTGATGTAAAGAAAATAACAGCAATAAACAATGCCAAAGGCATAAAAGTGTTGGCATAATAAATGACAAAATTAACGTAATACTCATCAATAATTTGATCTACGGTAAGGTCTGCGTGTTCTAAAAAATTATCTATTTTTTCAGAGATGTCTATAGCTACCGCAATAGGAATCAAGATAAGTAAGGTAAACACAAAGGTTACCATATATTTTTTTAATATGTACTTATCTATTATTTTCACTATATAAATCTACTATTGCTTCTTTAAGAATATTAAATACTTATTTACAAACGTTTATCCATTTGTTTTACCATTTTATCTTTCCATTCTCTAAAATCTCCTGCAATAATATGTTTTCTTGCTTCTCGTGTTAACCATACATAAAATCCTAAATTATGAATAGACGCAATTTGTTTACCTAACATTTCTTTAGAGACAAATAAATGTCTTAAATATGCTTTAGAGTATAACGTATCTACATTTGTAATTGCCATTTCATCTATTGGAGAAAAGTCTTTTTCCCATTTTTTATTTTTGATATTAATTGTACCATGCGCTGTAAACAACATTCCGTTTCTAGCATTTCTTGTAGGCATAACGCAATCAAACATATCTATACCTAACGCAATATTTTCTAGAATATTTATAGGCGTACCAACCCCCATTAAATAGCGAGGTTTATCTTTTGGTAAAATCTCTGTAACTACCTCTGTCATTGCGTACATTTCTTCTGCTGGTTCTCCAACAGAAAGTCCACCAATAGCATTTGCTTGTGCTCCTGCGTTAGCTATATATTCTGCAGATTGTTTTCGTAAATCTTTGTAAGTACTTCCTTGTACAATAGGAAAAAAAGTTTGCTCATAACCATACTTATACGGCAATTTTTCTAAATGATTCATACATCTATCTAACCATCTATGTGTCATATGCATAGAGCGTTTTGCATAATTATAATCACATGGGTAAGGTGTACATTCATCAAATGCCATAATAATATCTGCACCTATGGTACGCTGAATTTCCATAACATTTTCGGGTGTAAAAAAATGCGTAGAACCGTCTATATGACTTTTAAATTTAACTCCTTCTTCATTAATTTTTCTTCTTCCAGACAAAGAATAAACTTGATACCCTCCAGAATCGGTTAAAATATTTCTATCCCAATTCATAAATTTATGCAAACCACCAGCAGCTTCTAAAACTTCTAACTTAGGTCTTAGATATAAATGATAGGTATTACCCAATATAATATCTGGATTTATCTCGTTTTTTAATTCTGTTTGATGTACGCCTTTTACGGTACCTACAGTTCCTACAGGCATAAAAATTGGAGTTTCTATAACACCATGATCTGTAGTAATAGTACCAGCTCTTGCCTGACTTTTAGGGTCTGTTGTTTTTAAATCAAAATTCATTGCTGGCAAAGATAGTAAAAAGCGTATCCTAACCTTCTTAAAGAAAAGGAATTTACTAATATTTAAGAAAAATGTTAATTTCGTTTTCTACCAAACTTTGATTTGGATTTTTTATTTTTAGGAGATGATTTTCTAAAAGAAGCGCTTTTCTTATTAAAATCATTTTTTGTGGGTGCGTGCTTTTTTTTAGATTTATTAGTCTTTTTATTTTCCTGAAGCACAGAAGCTTCTTCTGTTTTTGATGATGTAGCAATCATCGAATTGATAATGTTAAGTTCTTCTTCTGTTAATTCTCTCCAATCTCCAGGTTTTAAATTGCCAAGTTTTACATTCATAATTCTTGTACGTTTTAATTTGGTAACCTCATAATCTAGGTATTCGCACATTCTACGTATTTGACGATTTAAACCTTGTACTAAAATAATTTTAAAAACCTTTTCTGAAATTTTTTCTACCCTACACTTTTTGGTAACTGTACCTAAAATAGGAATTCCGTTACTCATTTTTTTTATAAAATCATCATCAATAGTTTTGTTTACAGAAACGATATATTCTTTTTCATGATTGTTACCTGCTCTTAATATTTTATTGACAATATCACCATCGTTGGTTAAAAAAATCAACCCCTCAGAAGGTTTATCTAAGCGCCCTATTGGGAATAATCGTTGCGGATGATTTACCGCTTTTACAATATTATTGCGTTCTTTAGAATCTGTGGTAGAGACCACTCCTACAGGCTTGTTTAACGCAATGTATAATGTTTTTGCTTTCTGTTTTAACAGCCTACCATCAACTTTAACTACGTCTTTTTGAAAAACTCTATTACCTAGTTGGGTTGGTTTTCCGTTAATAGTTACCCGTCCTTCAACAATAAGCTTCTCTGCTTCTCTACGAGAGCAAATTCCTGTAGAACTGATAAATTTATTTAAGTTTATAGATTGTTGGTTCTTGTTTTCCAAAGAAAAATTTTTAGCAAAAATAAAGAAAGTTTATTATGAATGTTTCAATTAAATAAGATAAACTGTTACAATTCTATAGTTCTAAATGTTAAGTTAATTCGCGGTACTTGTACTTTCTTTGTTGGGGGCAATCTATGTAACCAGTTGGTTTGGGTTTTATCTTTCATAACCAACAAACTTCCTCTTTCCAAAAAAATATCTATTCTCTGTTTTGTTTGCTTGTGTTTAAACGAAAATTTACGTTCTGCTCCTAAAGATAAAGAAGCTATAGCCCCGTCCTTTTTTAACATTTTTTCACCATCAGAATGATATGCCATACCTTCATCTCCAGAATGGTATAAATTTAACAAGCAAGAATTATAGGTCTCTCCACTTTCTTTTTCTACAATTGCTTTAAGTTGCCTTAATTCTTCTGTAAACAGTCTAGCCGTTTTTGTTATTTTTGAGTAGGTATACGCAAACTCAGATACTCCGTACCAAGCTACTTTTCGTTTTGTAATAATTGTTTTACCAAAAATAATAGCTTTATCATTTTCCCAAGTAATGTTATCTAGTAATTTTTGATAATAAAAATTGCATTGATCTTTGGTTAAAACAATACCGTGATAATTGGCAACTCCATCAAAAGGAAGAAGATTTTGTACTTGTGTTATAGAAAATAAATCCATCAATTAAAAATACAAATTAAACTTGAATTGGTTACTTTTAAGTTTTAAAAATAAGTTATTTCTTATGATTCAAATTAGCACTCTAGATTATATTCTAATCTTTTCTTTTTTTACCATAGTATTGTGTATCGGAATTTTTGTATCCAAAAAATCGGGTAAAAGTAGTACTGAGTTTTTTCTTTCAGGACGCAGTATGCCTTGGTGGTTATTAGGTTTTTCTATGGTGGCTACTACTTTTGCCGCAGACACTCCTTTACTTGTTACAGACATTGTTAGAGCAGACGGGGTTTCTGGCAACTGGGTATGGTGGGCATTTTTAATTACAGGTTTGTTAACCGTTTTTGTTTACGCTAAATTATGGCGCAAATCTGCTGTAAATACAGATTTAGAATTTTACGAATTGCGTTATAGTGGTAACACTGCAAAATTTCTTCGCGGATTCAGAGCTGTATATTTAGGTGTTATTTTTAATATTTTGGTGATGTCTGTTGTAACTCTAGCCGCTATAAAAATTGGGGGAATTATGTTAAATCTGCAGCCATGGGAAGTTGTGGTTTACGCAGGCACTATTACAGTTGCTTTTAGTGCTTTTGGTGGTTTTAGAGGTGTGGTTTATACCGATTTTCTTTTATTTATTATTGCTTTATTTGGTGCTTTTGCTGCTGCATATTATGCGGTAAACCTTCCTCAAGTAGGTGGTTTAGAAAATCTTTTGCAAAACGATTTGGTAATTTCTAAAATGAATATGTTACCAGATTTTAACAATACAGAAACACTAATCTCTTTGTTAATTATACCTATTGCTTTGCAATGGTGGAGTTCTTGGTATCCAGGAGCAGAACCTGGTGGCGGTGGTTATATTGCTCAAAGAATGTTGGCGGCTAAAGATGAAAATCATGCAATTGGAGCTACTTTCTTTTTCAACTTTGTACATTATGCACTACGTCCTTGGCCTTGGATTTTGGTTGCCTTGGCTTCTTTAGTCATTTTTCCAGATATTGCAAGTTTACATAGTGCTTTTCCTGATATTCCTCAAGATAAATTAGGACATGATTTAGCATATCCTGCAATGCTAAACTTTTTACCCACAGGTGTTTTAGGTATTGTTTTAGCCTCTCTAATTGCTGCTTACATGAGTACCATTTCTACACATTTAAATTGGGGTGCTTCTTATGTAGTAAACGACTTTTATCAGCGGTTTATAAAAAAAGATGCTACCGAAAAACAGCTCGTAAATATTGGCCGATTAACTACTGTTTTGATGATGTTAGTTAGTGGCCTTTTAGCCTTAAGTTTAACTAATGTAAAACAAGTTTTTGACATTATTATAATGTTTGGTGCCGGTACTGGCTTACTGTTTATTTTACGTTGGTTTTGGTGGCGCATTAATGCTTGGAGCGAAATTTCAGCAATGTTTGCATCAGGTATTATTTCTATTTTACTAAACTTTACAACTTTAGGAACAACATTATTTGGTGCTACATCGGGTATCTTACCTACATGGTTTCAATTACCTTTTGTTGTTTTAATTACTACCGCTTTTTGGTTAATTGTAACCTATATTACACAGCCTGATAATAAAGATGTATTGTATAATTTTTATGCTAAAATTCAACCTGGTGGTATGGGTTGGAATAAAATTATTAAAGATGCTGCATTAGAAAACATCAACTTAAAAACAAACAATACTCCTTGGAGTGTACCTGCTGGTATTTTAGCAATGTTGTTGGGTTGTATTTTAATTTATAGTTGTTTGTTTGCCACAGGGTTTTGGATTTACGGACAAATAACCAATGCACTTTTACTTTCTGCATCAGCAGTAATTTCTAGTTTTTTACTACTAAAAGTTTGGAAAAAAATTAAAAGCAAAGTTTTATAAACAAAAAACCTCACAATAAATTGCGAGGTTTTGCGGAGAAAGAGGGATTCGAACCCCCGGACCTGTTACAGTCAACAGTTTTCAAGACTGCCGCATTCGACCACTCTGCCATTTCTCCAAATGTCTCATCAGGTATTTCCTGAATGCGGATGCAAATATAGAAAGCTTTTTTATTTTTCTGAAACAAAAATGCTATTATTTTTCACTTTTTTTGAATATCATCTAATACAATTCATATCTTACTAACTATCAAGATATATAACTTTTTTTAGGTTTTTAGAAATCATCAGTAAAACTTAAAAAGCACTACATTTTATATAGGTCTTTAGTATCTTTGCACAAATTATTTTTAAGATTTAGATTATGTCATTCAATTCTTTTGGAAATTTATTAAAAGTTACAACTTTTGGAGAGTCTCATGGAACTGCTATTGGTGGAGTTATTGACGGTTTTCCTGCTGGTGTTCAATTAGACTTTGAAGCTATTCAAGAAGAGTTAAACAGACGTAAACCTGGGCAATCTAAAATTGTAACACAACGTAAAGAACCTGACACTGTTGAGTTTCTCTCAGGCATTTTTGAGGGTGTTACTACAGGTACTTCTATCGGTTTTATCATTAAAAATACCAATCAAAAAAGTAAAGATTATAATCACAACACCAACGTGTACAGACCTTCTCATGCAGATTATACCTATGACCAAAAATATGGTTTAAGAGATTATAGAGGTGGTGGAAGAAGTTCTGCTCGTGAAACTGCAAATTGGGTAGTGGCTGGTGCTTTGGCTAAACAATTAATGGCAAGCATAAATATAAATGCATTTACCTCTTCTGTAGGTGATATTTTTATGGAAAAACCGTATCAAGAAGTAGATTTTTCAAAAACTGAAAACAATATTGTTCGTTGCCCTGATGAAGATGCTGCAGAAAAAATGATTACTAAAATTAAAGAAATTAGAAAAGCAGGAGATACCATTGGAGGTACCATTACTTGTGTTGCTCAAAATGTTCCTGTTGGTTTGGGTGAACCTATTTTTCATAAACTACATGCTCAATTGGGTAGCGCAATGTTATCTATAAATGCTGTTAAGGGGTTTGAATTTGGTAGTGGATTTTGCGGTGCTAAAATGAAAGGTTCTGAGCATAATGATATTTTTAATGCTGATGGTTCTACACAGTCTAATTTGTCTGGTGGCATACAAGGTGGAATTAGCAACGGAATGGATATATACTTTAGAGTAGCTTTTAAACCTGTTGCTACAATTATGAGTAGCCAACAAACCATAAACTCTGAAAACGAGGTAACAGAAATTACAGGTAAAGGTCGTCATGATCCTTGTGTAGTACCTAGAGCTGTTCCGATTGTAGAGGCAATGACTGCTTTAGTTTTAGCTGATTTTTACTTGCTTAATAGAACGAGAAAAGTTTAGTTACATAAAAAAGTGAAACGTTTGCCGTTTCACTTTTTTTCAAAATATACAGTTCCTTTACTCTCCTTGTCCTAAAGAAAATGCTCTTTTCCCATCAAACTCGTATAGATTTTCTGTTTTAATCACTTCAAAACCTTTGTGGTGTAAAATAGATTGAAGCGCTATTACTTTTTCAAAATCAACAGGATTATAAATTTTTTCTCCATCAATTTTAGAATCAATATCTACAAACCTACATCTCCAGTGATCAGTACAGTATGTTTCTGCTAAACCATTAGGATATACTTTAACACCTCTATTTGTAATCATCTTCAATTTCATTTTAAAAGAATTGATATTATTTAGAATGTCTCCTATTTCGTTGGGGTTTTTCCCTTTCCAATTGATAAAAATATCTACACCAACCAAAACTTGTTTTTGTTCTTTTCTAACATATTCTGGTATTTTAATTTCTCCATTTCCTTCTGACAATTTACTAACTGGTAATTGAGTGGGCAATTTCCCTAAATTATCGATAACTCTATTTGCAAACTCTCCTGTTGAAACCACTTCTTTTGTGATAGCTTCTTGGTATATATCTGCAGTATGATAGCAGTCTTCTAACGTTTTTAACCAAGCATTTTTTATATTGTCTGCAATTTGAGTTTTACCAACATGAGACAACAACATAATAGCTGCATTTAATAATCCAGAAGGATTTGCAACTTTTTTACCTGCAATGTCTGGCGCAGACCCATGTATTGCTTCAAACATCGCTACATTGGTTCCTATATTAGCTGAACCTGCCATACCAACTGAACCCGCAATTTCTGCAGCAATATCAGAAATGATATCTCCATACAAGTTTGAAGTTACAATTACATCATAATTTTGAGGGGTTGCCGCTAATCTTGCAGACCCTATATCAATAATCTGAGAGTTACTTTCTATATCTGGATACGCTAATGCTATTTCTTTGAATACATTATGAAACAAACCATCGGTTAATTTCATAATGTTGTCTTTAACCATACAAGTTACCTTTTTTCTTCCATAGGCTCTTGCATACTCAAAAGCATATCTTACAATCTTTTCGCATCCTGGTCTAGTAATCAATTTTAAGCACTGCACAACATCTTGTGTTTGTTGATGCTCTATACCCGCATACAAATCTTCTTCATTTTCTCTTACAACAACAACATCCATCCCTGCAAAGTTAGTTTCTACATAAGGAGCAAAAGCACTTACGGGTCTAACATTGGCAAACAACCCTAAGGCTTTTCTTAGTGTAACATTTAAACTTTTATACCCTTTACCTTGTGGAGTTGTTATGGGTGCTTTTAATATAAGTTTATTTTTATTTATAGTTTCCCAAGCGCTTTTTTCAATTCCTGAAGAATTTCCTGAAAGATAAACTTGTTCTCCTATTTCAATTTTATCTGCTTGAATATTTGCTCCTGCAGCATCTAAAATCTTTAGTGTTGCATCCATTATTTCTGGTCCAATTCCATCACCATAGGCAACAGCTACTTTAGTAACATTATAATTATTAACTCTTTGAGCTTTGTTTTTTGTCTGTAGTTTTTCCATTGTCTTGTAATTTAACACTACAAAGGTCAAAAAAATAATTTATATATTTTTATATATGTTTTTTATGAAATGTATAAACTTTTTTTATGTATAAAAAATATCCCAAGCAAAAGCTTGGGATAAATACTGTAAACTTTACAATCGTTAATAGATTATATTATATGTAAAAACTATGCTTGCCCTGTTGGTCCAAAATTCATAGGAATTGGAGGTTGTTCATAATCTTTAATCTCTCCATGTTGCTGCTCAAATTTACGAACATTGTCTGCCAAAGCTTGCACCAAACGTTTCGCGTGTTGAGGCGTTAAAATTATTCTAGATTTTACTTTTGCCTTTGGGACACCCGGCATTATGTT
This sequence comes from Polaribacter sp. WD7, assembly GCF_003335085.1. Lineage (GTDB taxonomy): Bacteria > Bacteroidota > Bacteroidia > Flavobacteriales > Flavobacteriaceae > Polaribacter. Next base: position 81,278 of record NZ_QPEJ01000014.1, read on the forward strand.
GATGAAATCTACGATAAACTCTGACATAGAATGATTGATTATTGCTAAATTAGAATATGTTCCTTCTGCAACATCCTGATCCAATTCTATATTTATTTGCCCGTCTTTATTTTGATTTTCTTCCATATTTTATTGAATAAAAAAACGTCATTATGAAAAATATACTGAAGTAATCTTCTTATAGATTTCTCCTCTTTTAATCATAATGACGTTTATGTTATAAATTTAGAAACTTTGTTCTATCTCATCTTTTGGACCAACAATTAAGTTGTCATAAGTTCTCATACCTGTTCCTGCTGGTATTTTCTTACCAACAATTACATTTTCTTTTAAGCCTTCTAAAGAATCTACTTTACCACTTACAGCTGCTTCATTTAATACTTTTGTAGTTTCTTGGAAAGAAGCTGCAGAGATAAATGATTTTGTCTGTAAAGAAGCTCTTGTAATACCTTGTAGTACTTGTTCTGCCGTAGCTGGTCTTGCATCTCTTGCTTCTACTAAGTTCTGATCATTTCTTCTTAATAAAGAATTTTCATCTCTTAATTGACGTGCGGTAATAATCTGACCTGCTTTTAGGTTTTCTGAATCTCCAGAATCTTCAACAACTTTCATTCCATAAATTGCATCGTTTTCTGTGATAAAGTCATTTTTATGAATCAATTGATTCTCTAAGAATAATGTATCTCCTGAATCAATAATCTTAACTTTACGCATCATTTGACGAACAACTACTTCAAAATGTTTGTCATTGATTTTTACACCTTGTAGACGATATACTTCTTGAATTTCGTTAACGAGATACTCTTGAACTGCAGATGGCCCTTTAATTCTTAAAATATCAGAAGGGGTTGTAGCACCATCAGATAATGGCATACCCGCTTTAATAAAGTCGTTCTCTTGAACTAAAATCTGATTAGAAAGTTTTACTAAATATTTTCTAATGTCACCTGTTTTAGACTCAACAATAATTTCTCTATTACCTCTTTTTATTTTACCAAAAGAAACAACACCATCTATTTCAGAAACAACTGATGGATTTGAAGGATTACGTGCTTCAAATAATTCTGTTACACGTGGTAAACCTCCTGTAATATCTCCTGCTTTACCAGATTTTCTTGGAATCTTTACCAATGTTTTTCCGCTTTCTACAGTGTCTCCATTATCTACCATTAAGTGAGCACCTACAGGTAAACTGTAAGAACGTAATGCATTACCGTCTTCATCTTCTATAATTAAAGAAGCAATGATTTTCTTATTCTTAGAATCTGTAATTACTTTTTCTTGGAAACCAGTTTGTTCGTCAATTTCAACAGAATAATTCATACCTTGTTCTAAATTGTCAAACTTAACTTTACCAGCAAATTCTGAAACGATTACACCGTTAAATGGGTCCCATTGTACAATTACATCTCCTTTTGTAATTGTTTTTCTATCTTTATCAAAAATGATAGATCCATAAGGAATAATATTTGTACTCTGAGTAATTCCTGTTTTCTTATCTATAATTTTAATTTCTGCTGTTCTAGAAATTACAATATCAACTTCGTTACCGTCATTATCTTTACCTTTTACAGTTCTTAGATCTTCTATAGCAACGTTACCATCAAATTTAGCGATTAACTTATTATCTTCAGATATGTTACCTGCTACCCCACCAACGTGGAATGTACGTAATGTTAACTGTGTACCAGGTTCTCCAATAGACTGTGCTGCAATTACACCAACTGCTTCACCTATTTGAACTTTACTTAATGTTGATAAACTTTGACCGTAACATTTTGCACATATACCTCTAGAAGATTCACATGTTAATGGAGATCTTACTTCCATTCTATCAATTCCAGATTTTTCAACGGCTAATGCCAATTGAGCTGTAATTGGTTGATTTGCTTCTAAGATTAACTCTTCTGTTACTGGATGATATACATCTTGTAAAGAAATACGCCCTTCAATTCTATCTGACAATGATTCTACAATCTCATCATTTTTCTTTAATGGCGTAACTTCTAAACCTCGTAGTGTTCCACAATCTTCTTCATTGATAATAACATCTTGAGAAACATCTACCAACCTACGTGTTAAGTAACCAGCATCTGCTGTTTTTAATGCCGTATCTGCTAAACCTTTACGAGCACCGTGAGTAGAGATAAAGTATTCTAAGATTGATAAACCTTCTTTAAAGTTAGAAAGAATAGGGTTTTCAATAATTTCTCCACCACCAGCTGTAGATTTTTTAGGCTTTGCCATTAATCCACGCATACCAGTTAACTGACGAATTTGTTCTTTAGAACCCCTTGCTCCAGAATCTAACATCATATAAACCGAATTAAATCCTTGTTGGTCTTCGCGCAAACGTTTCATAGATAACTCAGTTAATCTGTTGTTGGTAGAACCCCAAACATCAATTACCTGATTGTAACGCTCTTTCTGCGTTAGCATACCCATGTTATAATTCATTACAATACCATCTACCTCTTTATTTGCTTCTTCAATCATAGATTGTTTTTCAGCAGGTATAATGATATCACCTAATGAGAAAGATAAACCACCTTCAAAGGCAAATTTATATCCCATGTTTTTTATTTCATCTAAGAATGCACCTGTTGTTGGAATATCTGTGGCTTTTAAAATTCCTCCAATAATTCCACGTAAGTTTTTCTTAGTTAATACTTCATTAATATATCCTGCTGCTGCAGGAACTTTTTCATTAAATAGAACTCTACCAACAGTAGTTTCAATAATTCTAGTTACTTGATTACCATTTTCATCAAGATCTTGAGTTCTTACCTTAATACCAGCATTTAAGTCTACTTTTTCTTCGTTAAAGGCAATAGTTACTTCTTCTGGAGAATAAAAGGTTATTCCTTCTCCTTTAATAGGAACTTCTGGGGTAGACTTTCTTTCTTTAGTCATATAATAAAGACCCAATACCATATCTTGAGAAGGTACAGTTACTGGAGCTCCATTTGCTGGATTTAAAATATTATGAGAAGCCAACATTAATAATTGCGCTTCTAAAATAGCTTCTGGTCCTAATGGTAAATGAACCGCCATTTGATCTCCATCAAAATCGGCATTAAATGCTGAACATGCTAATGGATGTAATTGAATTGCTTTTCCTTCAATTAATTTTGGTTGAAAAGCTTGAATACCTAACCTGTGTAAAGTAGGAGCTCTGTTTAATAATACAGGGTGTCCTTTAATTACGTTTTCTAAAATATCCCAAACAACTGGCTCTTTTCTGTCTATAATTTTCTTTGCAGATTTTACAGTTTTAACGATTCCTCTTTCAATCAGTTTTCTGATTACAAAAGGCTTGTACAATTCTGCTGCCATATCTTTTGGCAATCCACATTCAGACAATTTCATTTCTGGTCCAACAACAATTACAGAACGTGCAGAATAATCAACACGCTTACCTAATAAGTTTTGACGGAAACGACCTTGTTTACCTTTTAATGAATCTGATAATGATTTTAATGGTCTGTTAGATTCTGTTTTTACAGCAGATGATTTACGTGTGTTATCAAATAATGAATCTACAGATTCTTGTAACATACGTTTTTCATTACGCAAAATTACTTCTGGAGCCTTTATTTCTACCAATCTTTTTAAACGATTGTTTCTAATAATAACTCTTCTATATAAATCATTTAAATCTGAAGTTGCAAAACGACCACCATCTAAAGGCACCAATGGACGTAATTCTGGTGGAATTACTGGTATTGCCTTCATAATCATCCATTCAGGATTATTTTCTCGATTTTTTTGAGAATCTCTGAATGCTTCAACAACATTTAAACGCTTTAATGCTTCTGTTTTACGTTGTTTAGAAGTTTCTGTGTTTGCTTTATGTCTTAAATCAAAAGATAGTTGATCTAAGTCTATACGACCTAATAAATCAATCAAACACTCAGCTCCCATTTTAGCAATAAACTTGTTAGGGTCTGTATCTTCTAAATACTGGTTGTCTTGAGGTAACTCATCAACAATATCTAAATATTCTTCTTCTGTTAAGAAGTCCATTTTTTGTAATGGTTCTCCTTCTACATTTTTTGCAATACCAGGTTGAATTACTACGTAACGTTCGTAGTAAATAATCATATCTAACTTTTTAGATGGTAAACCTAAAAGGTATCCCATTTTGTTAGGTAATGATCTAAAATACCAGATATGAGCTACAGGAACTACTAAATTAATGTGCCCTACTCTGTCTCTACGTACTTTCTTTTCTGTTACTTCAACACCACATCTATCACAAACGATACCCTTGTAGCGTATTCTTTTATATTTACCACAAGCACATTCATAATCCTTTACAGGACCAAAAATACGCTCACAAAACAAACCGTCACGTTCTGGTTTGTGTGTACGATAATTTATAGTTTCTGGTTTTAAAACCTCACCTTTAGAAATCTCTAAAATTGCTTCTGGTGATGATAAACCAATTGAAATTTTGTTAAACTTTTTTACAGTGTACTTTTCTTGTCTTCTTGCCATGTCTTTTTATAGTTTTTGGTTTTTAGTTATTAGTTGTTAGTTGTTAGTTTAGATTCTATATCCAATAACTACCAACTAATAACCACCAACTATTAAAATTATTCTTCTAATCTAACGTCTAACCCTAAACCTTTCAGTTCATGCATTAATACGTTAAAAGATTCTGGTAAACCTGGTTCAGGCATAGATTCTCCTTTTACGATACTTTCGTAAGTTTTGGCTCTACCCATAACATCATCAGATTTTACAGTTAAGATTTCTCTTAAGATACTTGAAGCACCATACGCTTCAAGTGCCCATACTTCCATCTCACCAAAACGTTGACCTCCAAATTGTGCTTTACCACCTAAAGGTTGTTGAGTTATTAATGAATAAGGACCAATAGAACGCGCATGCATTTTATCTTCAATCATGTGGCCTAACTTAATCATATAGATTACCCCAACTGTTGCTGGTTGATCAAAACGTTTACCTGTTCCTCCATCATATAAATACGTATGACCAAATCTAGGTACGCCTGCTTCATCTGTGTATTTATTAATTTCATCTAAAGATGCTCCATCAAATATTGGTGTTGCATACTTTTTATCTAATTTTTGACCTGCCCAACCAAGAACAGTTTCATAAATCTGACCGATGTTCATACGAGATGGTACACCTAATGGGTTTAATACAATATCTACAGGAGTTCCGTCTTCTAAGAAAGGCATATCTTCTGCTCTTACAATACGAGCAACAATACCTTTGTTTCCATGACGCCCCGCCATTTTATCACCTACTTTTAACTTACGTTTTTTAGCAATGTAAATTTTAGCTAGTTTTAAGATTCCTGCTGGTAACTCATCACCTACAGAAATGGTAAACTTTTGACGACGTAAAGAACCTTGTAAATCGTTAACTTTAATTTTGTAGTTGTGTACTAATTCTCCAACTAATTTATTTAAATCTTCATCTGTAGTCCAAGAACCTGTTAAGTGAACATAATCATCAACAGAATTTAACATTTTAAGTGTATACTTCTTACCTTTTGGTAATACTTCTTCTCCTAAATCATTAAATACTCCTTGTGATGTTTTACCACTAATTAAAGCAAATAACTTCTCTATTAATTCGTCTTTTAAAGCTTCAAATTTTGAAACAAAAGATTGTTCTAAAGCAGACACAGCTTCTTTATCTCTAATTCTTTTATTTTTATCTTTTACAGCTCTTTTGAATAATTTTTTATCAATTACCACACCTCTTAATGATGGTGAAGCTTTTAATGATGCATCTTTAACATCACCAGCTTTATCACCAAAAATAGCACGTAATAGTTTTTCTTCTGGAGTAGGATCAGATTCTCCTTTTGGTGTAATTTTTCCAATTAAAATATCACCAGGATTAACCTCTGCTCCAATACGAATCATTCCATTTTCATCTAAATCTTTAGTAGCTTCTTCTGAAACATTAGGAATATCGTTTGTTAATTCTTCTGTACCTAGTTTTGTATCTCTAACATCTAAAGAATACTCATCAATGTGAATAGATGTAAAAATATCTTCACGAACAACTCTTTCAGAAATTACAATTGCATCCTCAAAGTTATACCCTTTCCATGGCATAAAGGCTACTTTCATATTTCTACCTAGAGCTAACTCTCCTTTTTGTGTTGCATATCCTTCACAAAGTACTTGTCCTTCTTCAACTCTATCTCCCTTTTCTACAATAGGCTTTAAGTTGATAGATGTACCTTGATTGGTTTTTCTAAATTTGATCAAGTTATAAGATACTTCATCAGAATCAAAACTTACCATTTTTTCTTCTTCTGATCTATCGTACTTAATTGTAATTTTATTAGCATCTACATAAGTAACTTCTCCTGCACCTTCTGCGTTGATTAAGATTCTAGAATCTTTGGCAACTCTACGCTCTAAACCTGTACCTACTATTGGTGATTCTGGACGTAATAAAGGAACTGCTTGACGCATCATGTTAGACCCCATTAATGCACGGTTTGCATCATCATGTTCTAAAAACGGAATTAAAGATGCAGATATTGATGCAATTTGATTTGGTGCAACATCCATATATTGGATATCTTGTGGAGTTACCACAGGAAAATCTCCTTCTTCACGAGCAATTACTCTATCTGAAATAAAAGTTCCATCTTCATTTAATTCTAAATTAGATTGGGCAATTCTCATACCTTCTTCTTCTTCAGCACTCAAATAAATTGGCTCTTCTGGTGCTACTACACCATCATTAACTTTTCTATATGGTGTTTCTATAAATCCTAAGTTATTCACTTTCGCAAATACAGACAGTGAAGAAATTAGACCAATGTTTGGACCTTCAGGTGTTTCAATAGGACATAAACGACCATAGTGTGTATAGTGTACGTCACGAACCTCAAAACCTGCTCTTTCTCTTGATAAACCACCTGGTCCTAATGCAGATAACCTACGCTTATGTGTAATCTCTGCTAATGGATTGGTTTGATCCATGAATTGAGACAACTGATTTGTACCAAAGAATGAGTTTATTACAGATGATAATGTTTTTGCATTGATCAAATCGATTGGTGTAAACACCTCGTTATCACGCACATTCATACGCTCACGAATGGTTCTAGCCATACGTGCTAAACCAACACCAAACTGACCTGCTAATTGTTCGCCTACAGTACGTACACGTCTATTAGATAAGTGGTCAATATCATCAACTTCTGCTTTAGAGTTAATTAATTGTATTAAAAACTTGATTATTGTAATAATATCTAGCTTTGTTAATACTTTTTGATCCATATCTACGTCTAACTGAAGTTTTGTGTTCATTCTAAAACGACCAACTTCACCTAAATTATAACGTTGCTCAGAGAAGAATAATTTATCTATAATACCTCTAGCAGTTTCCTCATCTGGTGGTTCTGCATTACGTAATTGTCTATAAATATGTTCTACAGCCTCTTTCTCTGAATTTGTAGGATCTTTTTGTAATGTATTATGAATAATAGCATAATCTGCCATTTGATTATCTTCTTTATGAAGTAAAATCGTTTTGGCACCTGCTTCTATTATTTCGTCTATATGTTCTTTTTCTAAAATAGTATCTCTATCAAAAACAATTTCATTTCTTTCAATAGATACTACCTCTCCCGTATCTTCATCTACAAAATCCTCGTGCCACGTTTTTAAAACTCTAGCAGCTAATTTGCGACCTAATACTTTCTTTAATCCTGCTTTAGAAACTTTAATTTCTTCTGCAAGATCAAAAATCTCCAAAATATCTTTATCTCTCTCAAAACCTATGGCTCTGAATAATGTTGTTACTGGTAATTTTTTCTTTCTATCAATATAAGCATACATTACTTGATTGATATCGGTAGCAAATTCAATCCAAGAACCTTTAAAAGGAATTACTCTTGCTGAATATAATTTTGTACCGTTTGCGTGGAAAGACTGCCCAAAGAATACACCAGGTGATCTGTGTAATTGAGAAACTACCACACGCTCTGCACCATTTATTACAAAGGTACCAGAGTTTGTCATATAAGGGATTGTACCAAGATAAACATCTTGTACAATAGTTTCGAAATCTTCGTGTTCTGGATCTGTACAATATAATTTTAAGCGTGCTTTTAACGGTACGCTGTGTGTAAGACCTCTTTCGATACATTCTTGAATAGAATATCTTGGTGGATCTACGAAGTAGTCTAAAAATTCTAATACGAATTGATTTCTTGTATCTGTAATTGGAAAGTTATCCATAAAGGTTTTGTACAAACCTTCTTCACCTCTTTCTTCTGCTTTTGTTTGAAGTTGGAAAAAATCTTGAAAAGATTTAACCTGAATATCCAAAAAGTCTGGATATTCCTTGATCATTTGAGAAGTTGCGAAGTTGATTCTTTCAGTAGTGTTTTTCGTTGCCAAAAGAGAATATTTTTTTGATTAAAATCTGAATTAAAATAAAGAACGAATATATACACAAAATGGTTTAGGCCTAAAAACGTTAGTTCTTAGTACCTAAACCTAAATTTGTTTTCTCGAATTCGAATCCTTGTTCGATATCCGAGAAGTAATAGCTTACTTAAGCTCTACTTCAGCTCCAGCTTCTTCTAAAGACGCTTTAAGACCTTCAGCCTCATCTTTAGATACACCTTCTTTTACTGCTGCAGGAGCACTATCTACGATACCTTTAGCTTCTTTTAATCCTAAACCAGTTAATTCTTTAACTAATTTTACAACTGCTAGTTTAGAACCTCCAGCTGCTTTTAAGATTACATCAAATTCAGTTTGCTCTTCAGCTGCACCTGCATCTCCTCCACCTGCTGGACCTGCTACTGCTACTGCAGCTGCTGCCGGCTCTATACCATACTCATCTTTTAAGATAGTAGCTAATTCGTTAACTTCTTTTACTGTTAAGTTAACTAATTGTTCTGCGAAATCTTTTAAATCTGCCATTTTAATTGTTTTTAAAAATTTTGTTTATTTTAGTTTATTTGTGCGCTTGATTATTTTTCAGATAATGTTTTAATAAGACCTGAAAGTGTTTGTCCACCAGATTGTAATGCTGAAACAACATTTTTAGCTGGCGATTGTAATAATCCGATGATTTCTCCAATAAGTTCTTCTCTAGATTTAATATCTACAAGAGCATCCAATTGTTCATCTCCAATATATACAGATTCTTCAGCAAAAGCACCTTTTAATAAAGGTCTATCTTTTGATTTTTTTCTGAACTCTTTTATTAATTTTGCTGGTGCATTAGCAGCCTCAGCAATCATCATAGATGTATTACCTTTTAATACTGATGGAAGATCTCCAAAATCTTTATCTGAAGCCTCCATTGCTTTTGCAAGTAATGTATTTTTTACAACTGATAACTGAACTCCAGCTTTAAAGCTAGCTCTACGTAAGTTTGATGTAGTTTGTGCATCTAATCCAGAAATATCTGCTAGATATACAGTATTAGTATCTGCTAATGTTGCCGTTAAATCTTGTATTACTTGTGATTTCTCTTCTCTAGTCATAATGATAAGTTTTAACTTATTAAACAGCTTTAACATCAACCTCAATAGAAGGACTCATTGTGCTAGACATGAAAACACTCTTCACGTAAGTACCTTTTGCTGTTGTTGGTTTCAATTTAATAATAGTTTGTAATAATTCGTTTGCATTCTCTTCAATTTTCTTAGCATCAAAAGATACTTTTCCAATTGCAGCGTGAACAATACCAGTTTTATCAACCTTAAAGTCGATTTTACCAGCTTTTACATCTTGTACAGCTTTAGATACATCCATTGTTACAGTACCAGTTTTTGGGTTTGGCATTAAACCTCTAGGACCTAAAATTCTTCCTAAAGGACCTAATTTACCCATTACACTTGGCATTGTAATAATTACATCTACATCTGTCCATCCTCCTTTAATTTTTTGAAGGTATTCATCTAACCCAACATAATCTGCACCTGCTGCTTTTGCATCTGCTTCTTTGTCTGGAGTTACTAAAGCTAACACTTTAACATCCTTACCTGTACCATGAGGTAATGTTACCACACCTCTAACCATTTGATTAGCTTTACGAGGATCTACCCCTAAACGAATTGCGATATCTACTGATGCATCAAACTTTACATTAGTAATGTCTTTGACTAGCGCTGAAGCAGCTGCTAAATCATAAGATTGCGTTTTATCAATCTTAGCGTAAGCTTCCTTTTGCTTTTTTGTTAATTTTGCCATTTTACTACTTTTTATAAAGTTTATGCTGGTGCATCACCTTTTACTGTTAATCCCATAGAGCGTGCTGTACCTGCAATCATTCTCATTGCTGAAGAAATTTCAAAGGCATTTAAATCTACCATTTTATCTTCTGCAATAACTTTAATTTGATCCCAAGTAACAGATGCTACTTTTTTTCTGTTTGGTTCTCCTGAACCTTTTTTGATTTTGGCCGCTTCTAGTAACTGTACTGCTGCAGGAGGAGTTTTTACAACAAAATCAAACGATTTGTCTTTGTAAACAGTAATAACAACAGGTAATACTTTACCCTGTTTGTCTTGCGTTCTTGCATTGAACTGTTTACAGAACTCCATAATGTTAACACCAGCAGCACCTAAAGCGGGTCCAACCGGCGGCGATGGATTCGCTGCGCCTCCCCTTACTTGTAATTTAACTACTTTACTAACTTCTTTTGCCATTTTAAAAATGTTTAATGATTTGTTTTTGATTTGGAAGCTTCAAAACAAATCGATATATATTTGTGTAACAATTATATCTTTTCTACTTGCGTATAACTTAACTCTAACGGTGTTTTTCTTCCAAAGATTTTCACCATAACTTCAAGTTTACGCTTTTCTTCGTTTACTTTTTCAATACTACCATCAAAACCATTAAAAGGACCATCTATAACTTTAACGGTCTCTCCTATAGTATAAGGTATTGCAATATTCTCTTCTTGTATAGAAAGCTCATCTACTTTACCTAGCATCCTATTCACTTCAGACTTACGCATAGGTACTGGCTCTCCTCCTTTTGTTTCTCCTAAAAAACCAATAACACCTGTAATGGATTTTATAACGTGAGGTACTTCTCCTGATAGATTCGCTTCTACCATGATGTAACCAGGAAAGTAAACTCTTTCTCTGTTTACTTTTTTTCCGTTTCTAAATTGAACAACTTTCTCAGTTGGAACAATTACCTGACTTACATAATCTGAAAGCCCAACTCTTGAGATTTCTGTCTCTATATAAGATTTAACTTTATTCTCTTGTCCTCCAATGGCTCTTACAACATACCATTTCATTACTGAATCAGCCATAATTTATTTCTTAAAATAATTTGAAAAAGTTATCTAACCCAGTTTGAAAAACATAGTCTATACCAGCAACTGCTAATGCGAATAAAATTGTAAAAACAGCTACAGTTACAGTTGTTTTCTGTGCATCTTCTTTAGAGATCCACGTCATGTGATTATTTAATTCGTCAAAAGAATCTTTGATATATTGTATAAAGTTCATCTTACTTGTTTTTTGCACGGGTTGAGAGGCTCGAACTCCCGACAACTGGTTTTGGAGACCAGTGCTCTACCAACTGAGCTAAACCCGTTCTTATTCATTGATAAAGGCGTTCCGTTAAAAACGGAACACCCTTAAAATTTATTCATCAATAAACTAATTTTACAATTAGTCTAATAATTCAGTTACCTGTCCTGCACCTACAGTTCTACCACCCTCGCGGATTGCAAAACGTAAACCTAAGTTTAATGCAATTGGTTGAATTAAATCAACAGTAATTGTTAAGTTATCTCCTGGCATAACCATTTCTACTCCATCAGGTAAGTTAATAGTACCTGTAACGTCTGTAGTTCTTACATAAAACTGCGGACGATAGTTGTTATGAAATGGAGTGTGACGCCCACCTTCTTCTTTCTTAAGAACATAAACCTCAGCTTTGAACTTAGCATGTGGAGTTACAGAACCTGGTTTACAGATTACCATACCTCTTTTAATCTGAGTTTTTTCAATACCTCTTAATAAGATACCTGCATTATCTCCAGCCTCACCTCTATCTAAGATTTGACGGAACATTTCAATACCAGTAATAGTAGAAGTTAATTTTTCTGCACCCATACCAATAATATCTACACCGTCACCAGTGTTAGCAATACCAGTTTCGATACGACCTGTAGCAACAGTTCCACGACCTGTAATTGAGAATACATCTTCAATTGGCATTAAGAAATCTTTGTCAACCTCTCTTAAAGGCTCTTCAATCCAAGTATCACAAGCTTCCATTAATTCTAAAACTGTGTCAACCCATTTTTGCTCACCATTTAAAGCACCTAAAGCTGAACCTGAAACAACAGGACCATTATCTCCATCATAATCATAGAAAGATAACAATTCTCTAACCTCCATATCAACTAACTCTAACAACTCTTCATCGTCAACCATATCTACTTTGTTCAAGAAAACAACGATACGTGGAATACCAACCTGACGCCCTAATAAGATATGCTCTCTAGTTTGTGGCATTGGACCATCTGTAGCAGCAACAACCAAAATAGCACCGTCCATTTGAGCAGCACCAGTTACCATGTTCTTTACGTAATCCGCGTGACCTGGACAGTCAACGTGAGCGTAATGACGGTTAGCTGTTTGATACTCTACATGAGAAGTGTTAATTGTAATACCTCTTTCTTTTTCTTCTGGAGCGTTGTCAATTTGATCAAAATCTCTCGCTTCCGATAATCCTGCATCAGCTAATACTTTTGTAATAGCAGCAGTTAAAGTTGTTTTACCGTGATCTACGTGTCCGATAGTACCGATGTTTAAGTGTGGTTTCGAACGGTCAAAAGTTTCTTTTGCCATGATTATTAATTTTAATTCTTAGTTTAAATATATTTAGTGTCTAATATTTTTTTTAAGAGAGCCAATGACGGGACTTGAACCCGTGACCTCATCCCTACCAAGGATGCGCTCTACCAACTGAGCTACACCGGCTTTGTTGGATTTCTCTGAGCGAAAGACCGGGTTCGAACCGGCGACATTCAGCTTGGAAGGCTGACGCTCTACCAACTGAGCTACTTTCGCAATATGTAAATTGTGGGGAGAGCAGGATTCGAACCTGCGAAGGTGTAACCAACGGAGTTACAGTCCGTCCTCGTTGACCGCTTGAGTATCTCCCCTATAATTTACTATTTAAATGAACTTTTTGTTTTTTTCTTGAGCCGATGGAGGGACTCGAACCCACGACCTGCTGATTACAAATCAGCTGCTCTAGCCAGCTGAGCTACATCGGCTTTTGTTGTAAAAAAACAACCCGCTATTTCTAACGGATTGCAAATGTATAAAGTTTTTTTTATTTCTAAAACTTTTTATAATTATTTTTTTTATTTTTTATGAAATCAATGAATCTCTATGTTTTTCTTTAGATCTTTTAAGCTGTCTCTTTAAGTTGTCTACAGCAGCATTGATACCTTCTTCAAAGGTTTTGGTTTCTCTTTTTACTATCAATTCTCTACCAGGTATATTTATTTTTAGTTCTGTTATTTTATTTTCCTTATCACTGGTATTTTGAACTTTAAGAAAAATTTCTGCATCTATTATTTTATCATGGAACTTTGATAGTAGAGAAACTTTATCTTCTGCAAATTTTATCAATTCTTTATCTGCATTAAAATTTACCGATTGTGTGAATACTTTCATAATTTACTTTTTTTTGCTGCTCCTAGGGTGAGCTTGATTATATACTTTTTTTAACTTATATAAACTAGTGTTTGTATAGACTTGCGTTGATGCTAAAGAAGAATGCCCTAATAATTCTTTAACTGAATTTATATCTGCCCCTTCATTTAAAAGATGTGTTGCAAATGAATGCCTTAAAATATGAGGGCTTTTTTTCTCTTTTGTTGAGACTTTACTAAAATAGGAATTTATAATTCTGTAAACAAGGGTTTCATATATTTTATTTCCTTTTTCAGTAATAAAAAGTTCTTTTGATTCTGTTGAATATTCTGCTTTTAAATGTAAATAATTATGTAATGTATGTATTACAGAGTTTAATAAAGGAACATAACGTTCTTTATTTCTTTTACCCAACACCTTTATTGTCTTTTGAGCAATATCTACATCTTGCTCTTTAACGTGTATCAGTTCTGTTCTTCTTATTCCTGTTGAATAGAACAATTCTACTATGAGTTTATTTCTTACAGATACAAAATCATTTGCATTTTCTACATTAGAAATAACTTGGTTGATTTCTTTCTGATTAAAAGGAACTTGAACTTTCTTTTCAACTTTTAGTGCTTTGTGTTTTGACAAAGGGTTTACCTCTACTTGTTTTGTTTTTTGTAAAAACTTGTAAAAAGATTTTAAAGAACTTACTTTTCTGTTGATAGAACGATTGGAAATTTTAAGATCTACCAAAGAAACTACCCAACTTCTAATTTGAGTGTAATGTACTTGCAATAAATTTTCTTGATTGAATTCTGTAATTAAAAAATCTTGAAAAGAAGTTAAATCGTTCTTATAGGCAGAGACCGTGTGTTTGGAGTATTTTTTTTCAAAGGTTAAATATTCTAGAAAGGATTCAATCACGGTTGTTGGTTATTGGTTGTTGGTTGTTGGTTGTTGATTGTTGATTGTTGATTGTTGATTGTTGTAAATCTACAAAATTTGAGGCATAAAAAAACTCGCATCAAAGTTATTTGATACGAGTTTTATAGTTTAAAACTTAATTTTAAGTTTTGGAGATTAATTTAACTGTCTGTTTTAAAATTGTAAACAATTTATAAAAACTACAGTTTGTTAACCTACTTCTTCTTGTGTTCTTAATCTTTGAACGTAAGAAGCTTTGATTTTTTGAGCTCTTTTAGCTACAGATGGCTTTGTGAAGTTTTTTCTGTTACGTAAGTTCTTCATTGTCTTTGTTCTGTCAAACTTTCGTTTGTAACGTTTTAAAGCTCTATCTATATTCTCTCCTTCTTTTACTGGTATAATTAACATAAGTTGGCACCTCCCTTCATAAGTATCTTTATATTTTAAAACAGTTGTACTGTTAATTTCTAATTTTTGGACTGCAAATGTAGTTATTAATTATGAATTACAAACCCTTAATTGAATTAATTTACAAAGTGGCTGCGTTAGGGATTGAAACGGCATCCTTTTTTGAGGTACGATAAAAAGATATAGTGGAAAGCCCGACCTTTAGGGAACGCCCTTATTGATTTACTAATAACATGAGTTTAACCTAAGAAAATTTATGTCAGTCATATTTATGTTTAGACAAAGGCTTAATTTGATTCAATTTTTATTCGTTTGACTTCTAAAAATCACTCAATTTGACAGCTTTTTTGAGTGTTGCATTTTTGAATCGAATTCACATTTGATAATTAAAAGCTTAGGTTGCTGGTTTATATTCCTTTCCGTCAATTACCATTTTTGCGATAATCTCTTTCAAGATTTCTGAGGTTCCTCCTCCTATAGGGCCTAGTCTACTATCTCTTAGTAAACGTGCCATTGGATACTCTTCCATATAGCCATAACCGCCCAATAATTGGAGTGCTTCATAGATAACCTCGTCTGCCATTTTTGTTGAGAGTAGTTTAGACATACTTGCTTCTTTAACCACGTAATGACCGTCTTCTAAACGTTTTGTGATAGAGTAATTGTATTCTCTACACATGTCTACTCTACTTGCCATTTCTGCTATTTTATGCCTTAAAGCTTGGAATTTATCTAGAGATTTACCAAAAGCTACTCTTTCTTCCATATACTTTATTGCATAATCTACGGCATATGCCGCTCTTGCATGGGCATTTACCCCCATTAACAATCTTTCTAAAGCAAAATGTTGCATAATGTAAGGAAAGCCCTTACCTTCTTGACCTAATAAATTTTCGGCAGAAATTTCTACGTTGTCAAAAGCTATTTCTCCGGTATCTGATGCTCGCCAACCTAATTTATCTAGTTTTGTAGCAGATACTCCTTTTGCTTTTCTATCTACTATAAATATACTAATACCTTTGTATTTGTCTGATGGATCTGTTTTTGCTGCTACAATTAAATAATCTGAATATACCCCGTTAGTAATAAACGTTTTTGAGCCGTTTAAAATGTATTTATCTCCTTTTTTAATTGCTGTAGAACGCATACCTGCAACGTCTGAGCCACCAAAAGGCTCTGTTATACACAGGCAACCAATCATATCTCCTTCTACACTCGGAATTAGGTATTTTTCTTTTTGTTGATGGTTTCCTTCTTTATTTAAGTGCGTCATTGCCAAATACTCATGCGCCCACATTGCTGCTGCAAATCCGCCAGAATTGATTTTTTGCAATTCTTCTAAAAAAATAACTGTATAAAATAAGTCTAATTCTAAACCTCCATATGCTTCTGGAGTTGATAAACCAAAATAACCCATTTCTCCAAATTTTTTCCAAATAAAACGCTCAATAGTTCCTGTTTTTTCCCACTTATCTATATGGGGAACGACTTCTTTTTGTAAAAATTCTTTAAAACTAGCACGAAAAGCTTCGTGTTCTTCAGTAAAATACATACTGTTCATTAGGCTCAATATTTGTAAGTTTATTCAGCTAACAAATATAAGACTATTCTATCATACAACTCTAGCGGAAAATCTTTGATGTGTTGTAATTCTGTTAAACTTTGTATCTCTGCAACTTCATCTCTGTACTCAAAAATCTTTTTGCAAAGCTCATAATTTATATATGGATTTTTTAATAATTCACTGAAAGTTACTGTGTTTACATTCTGTTTTTTTATAACGGGTTTTTCAATAACTTTAAAATTTAATACTACTTTTTGGGCCACATTTTTTTCTAAACCCCAAACTTCAAAAATCTGATTATCGTAATAAAAACCTTGTAATTTAGAACGATACTTAATAATACGTTTTGACAATTCGTCCCCTATTCCATAAATAGACTTAAAATCTTCTGCAGTTGCTGTATTGATATCTTTTATAGTAATTTTAGTTTTTGAATTTGTAGCAACATACTTACTTGTATGTGAAGCTTTTTTTAATTGTTTTTGAACAACCCAATCTGGAAATTTAAAAAAAGGTGCGATAGCATTTAGTAGGCTATCAGAAACTTGAGTAACAGTTTGAAACTCTTCTTTTGAATTGATAAATTTACCCGTTTTTCTAAACAACAATAACCTATCTACCTCTGCAACTGACATCCCCAACCTCTCTCCTTTATAATCTGTAATGTAGTTAGGATTAAATGGATAAATTTTTAGTTTTTTATTTTCTAACTCTATCAAACGTAAACTATCTATTTGTTGATTAAATGCAAGAATTTCTGCTGATTCCGCATCAATTTTTTCTCCTGAAGAAAACCAATCAAAAACGATAAAAGATTGCAGTAATACAATGATAATGACCAACAAAAAAATCCCATTCCGTTGGCTTTTATGGTACCAGAAATGGGATTTAAATAATTTCATTATATTTTTTATGCTTCTGCTTTAATACCTTTTATTGCACTCATGTATTTTTTTAACTCACCTTTTACTTTAGGTGCTAGTAAAATTAAACCTACCATATTTGGCACCATCATTGCAAATACCATTGCGTCTGAGAATCCAATTACAGACCCTAAGCTAGCAGCAGATCCTATTACTACAAAGACACAAAAGATAACCTTGTAAGTGTATTCCATTTTTTTTGATCTTCCAAATAAATATGACCAACCTTGAAAACCATAGTAAGACCAAGAAATCATTGAACTAAACGCAAACAAAACAACTGCAACTGTTAACACATAAGGAAACCAAGAAATAGCAGATTCAAATGCCCCAGAGGTTAATAGAATTGCTTGTGCATCATTTAAAGATGCATTTTCTGCTGTTACATTTCCTGTAATAATTAAAACTAAGGCTGTCATAGTACAAACCACAACTGTATCTATAAATGGTTCTAATAAAGCAACTAGACCTTCACTAGCAGCGTATTTTGTTTTTACTGCAGAGTGCGCTATTGATGCAGAACCAATACCTGCTTCATTTGAAAATGCAGCTCTTCTAAACCCTTGTACCAAAACACCTACAGCACCACCTGCAACACCTTCTGGAGAGAAAGCTCCGGAAAATATTTGACCAAATGCATCGCCTATCATATTGTAATTAAAGAAAATTACATACAATGAAGCTGCCACGTATATTGCTACCATAAAAGGAACTATTTTATCTGTTACTTTAGCTATCTTTTTGATACCTCCTATAATTACAATACCAACCAAGAAAGCCATAACTACACCAAATGCCCAACCGTAACCGTTTAAAAACGATTCTTTACCACCTGTAATATTTTCAACCAATTGAAAAGCTTGATTTACTTGAAACATGTTTCCTCCTCCAAATGAACCACCTATTACAAAAATCGCAAAAAATCCAGCTAATATTTTTCCTAGTGTTTTATTTTTTAGCCCTTTGGTTAAATAATACATTGGGCCACCGTATACAGTTCCATCTGCTTCTATATCTCTGTATTTAACACCTAAAGTACATTCTACAAACTTTGAAGCCATTCCTAAGAAGCCCGCAACAATCATCCAAAATGTTGCTCCAGCACCACCAATTGAAACCGCTATAGCTACACCTGCAATGTTACCTAAACCTACAGTTGCTGATAAAGCTGCTGTTAATGCTTGGAAATGTGACACTTCTCCATCATGACCTTCTACTCTGACTGTATCTGGATTGTCTCCTTTTTCTGTAGTTGATACAGAGTTTGAAACCTCAATTCCCTTACCATCACCTTTTCCTTCTAAACCATCGTATTTACCTCTTACAATATTAATTGACGTAAAAAAACCTCTAAAATTGATAAAATTAAAATAGAATGTAAAATACATTGCTCCTAAAATTAATGGAAACAATACCCAATAAATACTAATTGTATCTGTGAATGGAATTTGATAAAAAATAAAATCTACGAACCATCCTGTAGCATTACCAAAGGCTTCATCTATTTGCTGATCTAATCCTTTTTCTTGAGCAAATGTTATTAAAGGTGTTGTTAAGAGTAACAACGATAACAGTGTTTTCTTCATAATATAGAATTCGTTAGTTTTTAATTAGTAGCTTGCAATATCATAAAAAAATGAACTTTCAACAACTTTTAAGCGTTAAAAGTGTTTTTGACTACAAGGTTTTTTTAAACCGCTCTAAATCTTCCTTAAAAGTCTTCGTATAAAAACCCAATTCTTTATTTGTTTTAGATAAATCGAAACCTGTTTTAGGTGGTCTTGGTGCAGTTTGATTTAAAGTTGATGTAGAAATTGGTGTTATCAGACTTTTATTTAAACCAAAGGCCTCTGCAATTTGTTGTGCAATTTTATAGACACTCAACAATTCTGATGATGCAATATTGTATACTCCTGTAGCTCTTTTATCCATAGAAATTTTGCAAGCTAAAGCTAAATCTTCTACATAAGTTGGCATCCTATATTGGTCTTCTACTATAGTAATTTCTTTTCCTTGCTCAAGCATCGATTTTACCCAAAGCACAATATTACTTCTACTCATATCATATACTCTTCCAAAAACCAATATTGTTCTTAAAATTGTAAAATCAATTTTTGAATTTTTTAAAACCTCTTCGGATTTTAATTTAGACAAACCATAATAACTTAATGGGTTTGGTATATCTGTTTCTTTGTAATAGCCTTTCTTACCATCAAAAATAAAGTCTGTAGATATATGAATTATATGTGAACTTATTTCTTCTGAAACCTCTTTCAACCATTTTACAACCTCTACATTTAAGAGATCACAAGCCTCTTTTTCCGACTCGCAAACATCTACATGAGTCATTGCTGCTGTATTGATAATGAAATCTGGTTGTATTTTTAACAGCTCTTTTTTTAAGGTAACTTCTTCTGTAATATCTATGGAAACATAGGTAAAATCTTCTCTTCCGCTTCTATTTTTACCTCTAGAGAAACCAAAAACTTGATATTTTGAGGCATCTAATAATAAATTTAATAAAGACTGCCCCAACAACCCGTTACTACCTGTAATTACTACTTTTGTCATTTAAAATAATTCTCTCAATTTTACAATCTGTTCTGGTCTACCTAACACAATAAGATGAGAACCTCTTATTAATACACTATCTGCTTCTGGGTTGATTACGTAATCTTTATTTGGGTTTCTAAAACCTATAACAGTACAACCTGTTTGTTTTCTTAAATCGAGATCTAAAATTGTCTTGCCAATATATTTTTTAGGCAAATCATTTACATCTATTTCTTCTAAGTTTGCTGTAGTTTCTCCTTCTATAGTTAATCTATCTACAAATTCTATTACATCTGGAGTTGTAACTAAGGATGCCATATGATCTCCTCCCAATTTATCTGGCATAATAACGTTATTTGCCCCTGCAATTTTTAATTTGCTATACGAAGTTTCATTAGATGCTCTACTAATAATTTTACAATTTTTATTTAACTGACTTGCAGTTAATACCACAAATAAGTTGTTTGCGTCAGATGGTAAAGCCGTAATTAAATTTGCAGCGTTCATAATACCTGCATTCAACAATGTTTCGTCTAAAGTAGCATCTCCATTAATATTTAATAGTTCTTCAGAATCTAACAATTCAGACATTTCTTTATCATTTTCTACAACCACTAGATCTGTATTGTAGTTTTTTAATTTTAAAATAGCCTGTTTTCCATTTCTACCATAACCACAAACAATAGTGTGTCCTTTTAATTGAGATATTCGTTTTTCCACTTTTCTATGTTTAAAATGTTCAAATAATTTACCGCTAACTAAATATTCAGAAAACGACGAAACCCCGTAACCAAAAACGGTAATACTAGATAAAATTAAAAAAATTGTAAATATTTTTTCTTGCGGAGTAAAGGGTTGTACTTCTCCAAAACCAACAGTAGTTACAGTAATTACAGTCATATATAGTGCATCAACAAAAGTATACCCAGAAAGAAAAATGTACCCAATTGTTCCTGTAGAAATAATTGTAATGACTAAAAAAAGTGTCGTATTAATTTTAGATTCTAATAATTTCATAAGTTATAAATCAAATACAGAACTTCTCTTTGTGTAAATCATATCCTTTAATTTGAGTAAAAACGCGAATGTTAAATAAAACCCAAAAGATAAACCCACTGTAAAAAAGGTAACATAAATAAAATAGAGTCTAACATTAGAAGCTCTCATGCCTAATCTGTCTGCTAACCTGGTAAAAACACCAAATCCGTTTCTTTCAAAAAAGTGCCTAATACTATCTAACATATGCTATTTTAGTTACTGCAAGATACTATTTTAAGAATTCATAACAATAGTTAGAATCAAAATTAAATAAGGATTCTTTAACTTTGCTTTTTTCCAAAAAAACACCTCTTTTGAAAGATCAAGAATATATTGAAGTTTACGGAGCAAGAGTACACAATTTGAAGAATATTGATGTTAAAATTCCGCGTGAAAAACTAGTTGTAATTACCGGTTTAAGCGGAAGCGGAAAATCTTCTTTAGCTTTTGATACTATTTATGCTGAAGGGCAAAGACGTTATATTGAAACTTTTTCTGCCTATGCTAGACAATTTTTAGGTGGTTTAGAAAGACCTGATGTTGATAAAATTGATGGACTTTCTCCAGTAATTTCTATAGAACAAAAAACAACCAATAAAAGTCCTAGATCTACAGTAGGTACTATTACTGAGATTTATGATTTTTTAAGATTGTTATTTGCAAGAGCTTCTGACGCATATTCTTATAACACTGGAGAAAAAATGGTGAGTTATTCTGATGAACAAATCAAACAGCTCATTCTAAAAGATTTTGAAGGAAAAAAAATTGCTGTTTTAGCACCTTTAATTAAATCTAGAAAAGGACATTATAGAGAACTTTTTGAACAAATTTCTAAGCAAGGTTTTGTTAGAGTTCGTGTAGACGGAAAAATACAGGAAATTGAAAAAGGAATGCGTTTAGACCGTTACAAAACTCATGATATAGAAGTAGTTATTGACAGACTACTTGTTAATGATGCTGCAGAAAAACGCTTGGAAGAAACCATAAAAACAGCATTGTACTCTGGAAATAATATTATGATGGTTATTGATATTGATGATGAAAAACCTCGTTATTTTAGTCGAGAACTCATGTGCCCTACAACCGGAATTGCATATCCAAATCCAGAACCCAATACATTTTCATTCAATTCCCCAAAAGGTGCTTGTACTATATGCAATGGATTAGGCATCACAAACGAAATAAACCTAAAAAAGGTAATTCCAGATAATACTATCTCTATCAAAAAAGGCGGAATTGTACCTTTAGGAGAACAAAAAAACAGTTGGATTTTTAAACAAATTCAGAATATTGCAGAGCGTTATAAATTCAACATCACAGATGCAATAAAAGACATTCCTAAAAATGCTTTAGAGATGATTTTAAATGGAGGCAATGAATCTTTTGAAATTACCTCTAAAACGGTTGGAGTTACCAGAAATTATAAAATAGATTTTGAAGGAATTGTCGCATTTATAGAAAATCAGTACAAAAACGCAGAAAGTACTTCTATAAAAAGATGGGCTAAAGGTTTTATGGACGAAGTTACTTGTACTACTTGTCAAGGAAAACGATTAAAAAAAGAAGCACTTCACTTTAAAATTACAGATAAAAACATCAGCGATTTAGCACTACTAGACGTTACAGAATTAGCTACATGGTTTCTACACATAGAAAAAGAACTCTCTGAAAAACAGATTACTATTGCTTCAGAAATATTAAAAGAAATTAGAACGCGTATTCAGTTTTTATTGGATGTGGGGCTAGATTATTTAACGTTAGACAGAACTTCTAAATCGCTTTCTGGTGGTGAGGCACAACGTATTCGTTTGGCAACACAAATTGGCTCTCAATTGGTAGGGGTTTTATATATTTTAGACGAACCAAGCATTGGTTTACACCAAAGAGACAATCAAAAATTAATAGATTCTTTATTAAAATTGCGCGACGTTGGAAACTCCGTAGTTGTTGTAGAGCATGATGAAGATATGATTAAAAAAGCCGATTTTGTTTTAGATATTGGCCCAGGTGCAGGAAAACATGGAGGAGAAATAGTAAGCAAAGGAAGTTTTAACGATTTAAAAAAACACAATACGCTAACTGCTGATTATTTAACTGGTAAAAGGGAAATTAAACTCCCTAAAAACCGTAGAGAAGGCAACGGAAAAATCATCAAACTTAAAGGTGCTTCTGGCAATAATTTAAAAAATGTTTCCGTTGAGTTTCCTTTAGGAAAAATGATTTGTGTTACAGGAGTTTCTGGAAGCGGAAAATCAACTTTAATAAACGAAACTTTATACCCCATTTTAAATGCATATATTTATAGAGGGGTAAAAAAACCAATGCCTTATAAAAAAATAGAAGGTTTAGAACATGTTGATAAAGTAATTGATATTGACCAATCTCCCATTGGTAGAACACCACGTTCTAATCCTGCAACATATACCAAAACTTTTGATGAAATTAGAAGCCTTTTTGCAAAAACTCCAGAAGCCTCTATTCGTGGCTATAAACCTGGGCGTTTTTCTTTTAATGTAAAAGGAGGACGATGTGAAACTTGTCAAGGTGGTGGTGTACGTGTTATAGAAATGAACTTTTTACCTGACGTACAAGTAGAATGCGAAACCTGCCAAGGAAAGCGTTTTAATAGAGAAACTTTAGAAATCCGTTACAAAGGAAAATCTATTTCTGATGTTTTAAACATGACTATTGAAGATGCCACTAATTTCTTTGAACACATTCCTAAAATTTACCGAAAGTTAAAAACTATTAAAGATGTTGGCCTAGGTTATATTACTCTTGGTCAACAATCTACAACATTATCTGGAGGTGAAGCACAACGTATTAAATTAGCCTCAGAATTATCTAAAAGAGATACAGGAAACACTTTTTATATTTTAGACGAACCTACAACCGGACTGCATTTTGAAGACATTAGAGTGTTAATGGATGTCTTAAACAAATTGGCAGATAAAGGAAATACTGTGTTAATTATAGAGCATAATTTAGATGTCATAAAATTAGCAGATTACATCATTGACGTAGGTATGGAAGGTGGAAAAAAAGGAGGTCAAATTTTAGTAACAGGAACACCAGAAAAAGTAGCAAAACATAAAAGTAGCTACACTGCTAAATTTTTAAAAAAAGAACTATTTTAGCAAGTACTGCTTCTTTAAAATAAAAAATAACTTTAAAATATTACGATCATGACGAATGACGATAGAAAAATAAGAGAAAAACTACAACAAAAAACTTGGAACGAAATAAAAACTAACGACTCTTGGGCCATCTTTAAAATTATGGCTGAATTTGTGGAAGGATATGAAAAACTAAGTAAAATAGGCCCATGTGTATCTATTTTTGGGTCTGCAAGAACAAAACCTGATCACCCATATTATAAATTGGCAGAAGAAGTAGCTTTTAAACTAACTCAAAACGGTTACGGAGTAATTACTGGTGGTGGCCCAGGAATTATGGAAGCTGGTAACAAAGGTGCCAATCGTGGTAAAGGAATTTCTGTAGGCTTAAATATAGAACTTCCTTTTGAGCAACATGACAACCCTTGGATAGATGCCGATAAAAGTCTTGATTTTGATTACTTTTTTGTACGTAAAGTAATGTTTGTAAAATACTCTCAAGGTTTTGTAGTAATGCCTGGTGGTTTTGGAACTATGGATGAACTTTTTGAAGCTATAACCTTAATTCAAACCAATAAAATTGGTCGATTCCCAATTGTTTTAGTAGGCAAAAAGTTTTGGTCTGGATTGATTGATTGGATTAAAAACACGCTGCTAGAAGAAGGAAACATAAGCGAAACAGATCTAGATTTATTTAGATTAGTAGATACTGCTGATGAAGCTGTTGAGCATTTAAATAAGTTTTATGCCAAGTATCAATTAAAACCAAATTTCTAAAATAGTTTTATTTTTTTCCTTTTCTTTTTACAAGCTCAATTTTATAGTGAAATCTGTAAAATGATATTTACCAATATCTAAATACAATGCTAATTTGATAATTAAAGTATAACAAAATACCTACAACAGTTATAGATACTGTGCTACCTAATTTTTTATCAATTTACAAAGAAAAAATAAGGAATTAAACTTAACCACTCATTTTCAAAGGTCAAAAAAACATCTATAGACTATTGATGAAATTAAGAATAAGAATAACTTACACCATCAACAATAAGATGTTAATTTAGATTCTTTTTCTAAAGGTATTTACTATCTTTCAGCAAATTCTATGAAACCTAAAAAAAATATTAAAATCTAATTGAAATTTTATTTTTACATACTTGTAATATACGTCTCTTTTTCTTCGGTTGCTTATTCACAGCAAAACGTTATTTCTATGAAAGCAGAATTAGATGACACAAATCACATTCTAAAAATTCAGCAAGAAATTTTATATTACAATCAATCAGA
Organism: Polaribacter sp. WD7; assembly: GCF_003335085.1. Lineage (GTDB taxonomy): Bacteria > Bacteroidota > Bacteroidia > Flavobacteriales > Flavobacteriaceae > Polaribacter. The sequence goes on from NZ_QPEJ01000014.1 coordinate 106,745, forward strand.
CTCTATTCTTCAAAATATATACTTACACAATTGGGCTAATAGTTACAAAGACAGAAAAACACCGTTATCTAAACGTTTTATAGAAAACTACAGAAAAGATCTTTATTTTGCTAAAAAAAGAGATTTAGGGTATTCTAAAATTGAAAACCTTTCTATTAATTTCGAAAATGTAAATTTTCAAGAATTAGACAATCAAGCTGATATTCTTAAAGTTACACTCAACAAACCCTTACTACCTAAGGATAGTACTAAAATTGCAATTACCTACACTGTTAAATTTCCAAGTGATCGTTTTACTAACTATGGGAAAAATGATAAAGGATATCATTTAAGATATTGGTACATTACTCCTGCTGTTTATAATAATGGTTGGCAACTAATGAGTAATCTAAATATTGATGATTTATTAGAACAAAATACAGACTTTAACATAGAGTTAGATGTACCTAAAAAGTATATTGTAGAAAGTAATTTGTATCAATACAAAACAGATTTACCCGATAAAATTAACTACTATTTAATTGGTAAAAATAAGATCGATATTCTACTTAGCATCAGTAAAGAAAAGCAACAAAAAGTATTTATTACAGACAAGATTAACATATACTCCAATGTAAAACCGAATGCAATAGATTATAAATTAGCAACAAATGTTTTAAATAGAGAACTCTTATTTATAGAAAAGTATCTTGGAAAATACCCACACTTAGAAATTTATATAGACAGAGCCACTCAGCGTAAAAATCCTATTTACGGGTTTAACCAGCTACCAGATTTTCTTCGTCCGTTTTCAGATACTTTTAAATGGGATCTTACTATGTTTAAAGCCATTAGCCAAAAATACATAGAAAACACACTATTTGTTAATAAACGTAAAGATTACTGGTTAATAGATGGTTTACAGAATTATTTAATGATAGAATATGTAGAAACTTTTTACCCAGAGGTAAAGTTACTTGGTAAAGTTGCTAACTCTTGGTTATTAAGAAGTTTCAATTTTTCTAAACTTCAGTTCAATGATAAGTACCCATTCCTTTACCAATCTGTGGCTAGAAAATTTTTAGATCAATCGTTAACCACCTCTTCAGACTCACTTTCTAATTTTAACAGAAAAGTGTTAAGCAAGTACAAATCTGGTTTGGGTTTTAAATTTCTGCAAGGTTATGTAGGAGATAGTGTTCTAAACAAATCAATAAAAACACTCTATCAAGAAAACAAACTTAAAATAACTTCTAGCAAAAAATTTCGTAAAATTATTGCTGCTAATACCAAAAGAAATTTAGATTGGTTTTTTGGTGATTATATTCAGACAAATAAAAAAATTGATCATAAAATAGAATATGTTAAAGAGGATAATGATAGCATTATAGTTACCATAAGAAATAAACGAAACATGGTTACTCCTGTAGCTTTGTACGCTCTAAAAGACGACAAAATAAAAGCTCAAAAATGGATTTCTAATGTAGATTCTGTCAAAACTGTTAAACTTGAAAAAGGAGATTATGACTTTGTTGTTCTAAATTATGAAAACTTATACCCAGAACTTAACACCTTAAATAATTGGTATAAAATAGACAAAAAAATACTTAATAAACCTATAAAGTTCTCATTTTTTAAAGATATCAGTAGCCCTAATTTTAACCAACTTTTTTATCAACCAGAAGCTAGTTACAATTTTTACAATGGATTAATTTTAGGATTAAAATTAGATAATAAACCACTTATTAAAAGAAATTTTGAATTTAGTGTTTCACCTGCTTATGCTACAAAAAGTAGAAATTTTTTAGGTAGTTTTTCTACGAGATATAATCAGTATTTCGAAAAAACTAAAATTTACAAAATGGAATACGGTGTTTCTGGTAGAACACTAGATTTTGCACCAAATTTATCTTTTAGGTCTTTTGTTCCTTTTGCTAGTTTAGTTTTTAAACGAAAATCTCTAAGAGATGTTTCTAGAGAATATATATTATTAAAATTAGTAGATATAGATAAAGATGTAGCACCTGGAGAAGTACAAACTGATCAAGACAAGTACAGCGTACTTAGCCTAAGTTATAATTATATGAACCCAGACATCATAAAAGAATTTAGATATAGTTTTAGTACAGAGTTTGCAAGAAAATTTTCGAAAGCGGCATTAGACATAAGATATCGTACATTAAACACTTCTGACACCCAATTAGATTTTAGACTATATGCAGGAACATTTTTTAACAACAATACTGTTGGAGACGATTTTAGCTTTGGCTTAGACAGAGCTACAGATTATTTATTTCAATTAAACTACTTAGGGCGTTCTGAAGATTCAGGAATCTTTAGTCAGCAATTTATTATTGCAGAGGGCGGCTTTAAATCTGTACTACCTGTTCGATTTGCAAATCAATTTATGGTTTCTACAAACTCTAGCATAGGTCTATGGAGGTGGTTAGAATTTTATAACGGTATTGCTTTCTTAAAAAATAGAGATCAACCCGTATATTTTGCGTACGAAAACGGAATACGATTCAATTTTGTGCATCAAATTCTAGAAATTTATTTTCCACTATACTCAAACAACGGATGGGAAATTGGCAAACCTTCTTATCAAGAAAGAATAAGATTTACCTTAAGTGCTAATTTTGGTGCAATCTATAATTTTTTTAGAAGAGGTTTTTTATAACTCAACAGAAGAAAAAACACAACTTCTTTAATTTATTTTTGAATTATCCTCAAACAAAACACGTTTAAAACTATTTTTTTTGAGAATAATTTAACAAAAATTTATATTTTTAAATATCATTTAAAAAAACTATATTTGCGCTACGTTTAAAACTCCCAAAAATGTTGCAAACAGCTCTTACTAAAGATAAACAAAAATTATCATTTGAAGATTTTAGAACCGAGGTTTTAAAAGACTATAAAATTGCTAAAATTAGTAGAGAATGTAGTTTGTTAGGCAGAAGAGAGGTTTTAACAGGAAAAGCAAAGTTTGGTATTTTTGGAGACGGTAAAGAAGTACCTCAACTTGCTATGGCAAAAGCTTTTAAACATGGTGATTTTAGATCTGGTTACTACAGAGACCAAACGTTTATGATGGCTTTAGGAGAATTAACACCTCAACAATTTTTTGCGGGTTTATACGCTCACACAGACATTAAAGCAGATCCAATGTCTGCAGGAAGACAAATGGGTGGTCATTTTGCAACCCATAGCATAAATGAGGATGGAAGCTGGAAAAATTTAACAAAACAATACAATTCTAGCTCAGACATTTCTCCAACAGCAGGTCAAATGCCTAGACTTTTAGGTTTAGCGCAAGCTTCTAAAATATATAGAAACGAAAAAAGTGTACAACATAAAACAAACTTTTCTAATAAAGGAAATGAAGTAGCTTGGGGTACTATTGGAAACGCAAGCACAAGTGAAGGCTTATTTTTTGAAACCATAAATGCTGCTGGTGTTTTACAAGTACCTATGGTAATGAGTGTTTGGGATGATGAATACGGAATTTCAGTTCACGCAAAACACCAGACAACCAAAGAAAGTATTTCTGATGTTTTAAAAGGTTTTCAAAGAGAACACGAAAAAAACGGCTACGAAATTTTTGTTATTAATGGATGGGATTACGTACAACTTGTAGACACCTACAACAAAGCAGCAAAAATTGCAAGAGAACAGCATGTGCCTGTTTTAATTCATGTTAAAGAATTAACACAACCACAAGGACACTCAACCTCTGGATCTCATGAGCGTTACAAAACAAAGGAACGATTGGTTTGGGAAAAAGAACACGATTGTATTGCTAAAATGCGAGAATGGATTTTAGATTTTGAGTTGGAAACAGAAACAGGAGAAATCTTACGTTTTGTAGAATCTGAAGAAGAAATTATCTTATTAGAAAAAGCTGCAAAAAAAGAAGTTGTTAACGCCAAAAGAAATGCTTGGAACGCGTTTATAAACGAAATAAAAGCTGAAGTAGCTGTATGTGCTCAAATTTTAGATAATATTGCTAAAAAAAGTAAAAATGGTGCTTTTATAGCCAAATACAGAAAAGATTTAGTAACTAATATAGAACCTAATTTTAAAGATATTTTATCTACTGCAAGAAAATCGTTAAGATACCTTAAAGATGAAACTTTTGAAGAAAAAACTGCGCTTCAGAATTTTATCAAAAAAAATATACAAAGTGCTCACAACAAATATTCTTCTAAGTTGATGAGCGAAACCGACTATAGTGCTTTAACCATTAGTGAAAAAGCTCCTGTATACAATCAAGCAAAAAAATTAGTAGATGCTCGTATTATTATGAGAGATAATTTTGATGCTATTCTTAAAAAGCATCCAGAAGTCGTTATTTTTGGTGAAGATGCTGGTTATATTGGAGACGTAAATCAAGGTTTAGAAGGCTTACAAGATAAATACGGCACTATTAGGGTTGCAGATACAGGTATTAGAGAAGCTACTATTATTGGACAAGGAATTGGGTTGGCAATGCGTGGTTTAAGACCCATTGCAGAAGTACAATATTTAGATTATTTATTGTATGCACTTCAAATTATGAGTGATGATTTAGCTACATTACATTACAGAACTTTTGGCAAACAAAAAGCACCCTTAATTATAAGAACTCGCGGACATCGTTTAGAAGGCATTTGGCATGCTGGCTCTCCAATGGGAGGAATTATTAACAACGTTAGAGGAATACATGTTCTTGTGCCTCGTAATATGACAAAAGCTGCAGGATTTTACAACACACTTTTAGAAGGAGATGAACCCGCTTTGGTTATTGAATGTTTAAATGGTTATAGAATAAAAGAAGAATTACCATCTAATTTAGGGGAATTTAAAACACCTATAGGTGTTGTTGAAACCGTAAAAAAAGGTAAAGATATTACCGTAGTTTCTTATGGATCTACCTTAAGAATTGTTGAAGAAGTAGCTAAAGAATTATTACAAGTAAATATAGATATCGAAATAATAGATGCTCAAAGTTTATTGCCTTTTGATTTGAATCACGATTGCGTAAAAAGTTTAGCTAAAACCAACAAGTTATTAATTGTTGATGAAGATGTTCCTGGAGGTGCATCTGCATATCTATTGCAAGAAATTTTAGAAAAACAAAATGGATATGTATACTTAGATAGCAAACCTTCTACTTTAACCTCAAAAGCGCATAGACCTGCTTATGGAACAGACGGAGATTATTTTTCAAAACCCTCTGCTGAAGATATTTTTGAAAAAGTATATGAAATGATGCATGAATTTAATCCTAAGCAATACAAAAGCCTGTATTAGTCTTTTTTTAACACATCTATAAGACCTTGCTTTAAGACTTTTTGATAATTTGGTTGCTCTATTTACAACCATTTTTATCATGAAAAAAGTACTACTATTTTGCCTCATTTTAACTTTGCTATTTCCATTTTCTATGGATGCACAAAGAAAAAAATCTAAAGATAAAAAGGCAGAAAAAACTGCAACTACAACAAAAAGTAAACAATTAAAATATACCGATTTTGTTGGCAAAAACACCAAAACAGATCAAGGCTTATTTAAAGTCCATTTTTCTAAAAACAAATACATGTATGAAATCCCTAAATCGTACTTAGGAAAAGAAATGCTGTTAGTAACCAGACTAAAAGACATTCCTTCTGGTTTGGGTGGTGGCTATGTAAATGCAGGATCTAAGGTAAATACTCAAGTTGTTGTTTGGGAACACTTTAAAAATAAAATTTTACTAAAAGTAAAGTCCTATAATGCTATTGCTAACGACTCTTTACCTATTTTTAAATCGGTAAAATCAAATAATTTAGAACCAATTATTTATTCTTTTGACATCAAAACTCAAAATACAGATTCTACAGCTGTTTTAGTTGATGTTACCAATTTCTTCTCATCAGACGTTAAAGCAATCTCAGGCTTACCCTCTCAATTCAGAAAAACTTATAAAGTAAGAAGATTAGATGCTTCACGAAGTTTTATTAACTACATAAAAAGTTACCCTAAAAATATAGAGGTGGTACAAGATTTTACTTTTGATGCTGATGCACCTCCAAGCAATCAAAGCACAAATACAATCACGCTACGCGTTAATCAATCTATGATTTTACTTCCAGAAAAACCAATGAAGCCTAGAATTTACGATAAAAGAGTAGGATACTTTTCTGTAGGTAACATTGATTATAATTCAGAAGCGCTAAAAGCAGATGACAAAAGATACATTAGACGTTGGAGACTAGAACCCAAAGATATAGAGGCTTACAAAAGAGGCGAATTGGTTGAGCCTAAAAAACCAATTGTTTATTACTTAGACCCTGCCACACCAAAAAAATTAAGAAAATTTATAAAACAAGGTGTAGATGATTGGGCTAAAGTTTTTGAAACTGCTGGTTTTAAAAATGCAATAATGGCAAAAATGCCTCCAAGCAAAGAAGAAGATCCAGATTTTAGTATGGAAGATATTAGATATTCTTCTATTAGATATGTAGCAAGTACTACTAGAAATGCTGTAGGCCCTAGTGTTTCTGATCCACGCTCTGGAGAAATTATAGAAAGTGATATTATATGGTATCACAACCATTTACGCTCTTACAGAAACCGATACTTATTAGAAACTGGTGCCGCGAATCCTTCTGCAAGAACATTAAATACACCTGCAGAAGACATAGGCGAAATGATGAGAATGGTAATTTCTCATGAGATAGGACACGCGTTAGGTTTACCTCACAATATGGCTGCCAGTTATGCATACCCTGTAGACTCTCTACGTTCTGGAAGTTTTACTCAGAAATACGGAATTGCGGCAACCATTATGGATTATGCTCGTTACAATTATGTAGCACAACCGGGTGATAAAAACATTCGTTTTGTGCGTCAATTAGGACCTTATGACCATCATGCAATTAATTGGGGGTACCGTGTAATTACTGCTGCTACAACACCTGAGGCTGAAGTGAACACCTTAGACAAATGGATTGAAGAAAAAGCGGACAACCCAATTTATAAATTTGGTTTTCAAAGAAGAGGTGGTTTTGATCCAGAATCGCAAACAGAAGATATTGGAGACGATCATGTAAAAGCAAGTTCTTACGGAATTAAAAACTTAAAAATTGTAGCGAAAAATTTACCTGAATGGACATCTAATCAAACTAATAATTATGACGATTTAGCAGAATTATACGGAGAAATGATAGGGGTTTGGAGTAGATATGTAGGTCATGTAATTAGTAATGTTGGAGGCGTTTATGAATATAATAAGAAGCCAAATCAATCTGGTGTTGTATATCAACCTATGGCCAAATCTATGCAACAAGCATCTATAGAATGGTTGCATAAAAATGCTTTTAACACTCAAAACTGGTTGTTAGATAAAAATATATTGAATAAAATTGACGAAGCTGGTTATGCAGATATGATGCTTCGTTATCAAAATAGATTTTTATCTCGCCTTATCAATACCTCAAAAATTAAAAGAATGATTGATGCAGAAATTCTAGATCCAAATACCTATTCTGCATACAACATGATTCGTGATTTGAGAAACGGAATTTTTACAGAAACTAGTTTTACTAAAAATGTATCTACATCTAGAAGAAATCTTCAAAAAACATTTGTAAATCAAATTGCGGCGCTTCTAAAAGACAAAGACGCTCAGAATTCTGATATTATTTCTATAGCTAGAGGAGAATTAACTAGCTTAAGGTATTTAGCTAATAATGCTAGCAAAAGAGCTGTAAATACAATTACAAAATACCATTATAAAGATTTAACAGCAACGATAGATAGCATTTTAAACCCTAAATAATAGTTTTTTAATTCTTTAAGATTTCCATTCCTATTGCACATTGTAAACATCGTTTCTTTGTGCAATAGTTGTTTTTTAACTCTAATAATGTTTGAGAATCATAAGCAGATTTTGATAAAACTTGCATATCCTCAAACTTAGAAATAATACTATTTTTTTCTGGATTCATCTGCTTTAATAGCTCTAAAAAATCTAGTTCATTTACCTCTCCTCTATTTTTTTGATATAAAAATTTTAATGGTATAATAGTGTTTATCAAAAGTAAATCTATAAATGAAGCTGTTAGTTTTTTTGTAGATGTTTTTGATTGTTTTTGAAAGGTAAAATGGTTTCTCCAAAATGAGTGTACTTGCACGCTAAACAAGTTATAAAAACTATCTATAGTATTGTTTTCTAGAGTTTTAGGAAACAAGTTTTGATGCGCAACATATAATGCTGTTAACTGCGCAATTCTAATGGTTGGAAAATTATGAGGTCGCATTCTAAAAAATGAAAACTGATGTTTAGTTATTGGTTTTAAATGATATTTATGTCTTAAATAAGCATATTCTTTTTGCAAGGCTTTATAGTAAACTTCTTCTATATTATCCTCCAAAAAACCAGCTTGCCCATATAACAGTGCTGCCAACTGCGTTTCGTTAAACCTTACTTTTCTGAGAACACCAAAATCAAACGATTTGGCTAATAGTAAGAATGCATCACCATTTACTTTTAATCCAAAATTTTTAGCCAATACCTGAAATAATGTAGCCTCATAATTGTCATTATTTCCAGTTAAAAGCAATTTCATATCATTAGACTTTCGCTCTAATCGCTCAAAAAACAAACGCTCTTTCCAATTTTCAAAAACAAACTTATCTGTATTGTAAATTTCATTTTCACAAGAAATCCAACGTTGTTGAGTAGAAAATAAATTCTGATAATTTTGCAAAGCGGAAGAAAACGTAATATTTTTAAGTACTAATGTTGGTAATACTGTATTTTTTTCTAAAAAAATAACAGCATCATCTTCCCAAACTACATGTAAAATTACTGCGTTATAATTGTAATCTATTTCATGATTATGCAAATACCAATCTGAAGATTTTACATGAATTTCTACATTTCCTACCCATAATTTGTCTGCTATTTTAATTTGTGCATTTAAAAAATCAGGACCCGAATTTTGGTTATGCATACCTACCTTTACAACCACTAAATCTTCATTTGTAGAAGTCTTTAAAGTACCTGCAGAAAACAATTGATACTTCCATACATAGTGCAAAAAATCTTCATTCATAGCTTTTTATTTTCAAGGTACAAAAATTCGTCTATAAAATTATAAATTTTTATAATTGTATTAACAAAAATCATGCATGGTAAAGACGTATTTTTGTACTTCAAAATAGAAAAATGAATATTGTAGATAGCTTAAAATGGCGTTATGCTGTTAAAAAATTTGACACTGAGAGAGAACTTACAAAACATCAAATACTCACCTTAAAAGAAGCTTTTAATTTAACGGCTACTTCTTACGGTTTACAACCGTTACAATTATTGGTTATTAAAAACAAAGATGTTCAAAAAAAATTGGTAGCACATTCGTTTAACCAGCCTCAGGTTTTAGAAGCTTCGCATCTTTTGGTAATTTGCGTTCCAAAAACATACAATTCTAAAGAAGTTGAAAAATACTTTAATAGGGTACAAAATACAAGAAACACTACAGATGCAATAATTGCTCCTTTTAAGGAATTTTTGATATCAGAAATTGATAAAAAATCACAAGAAGATTTGTTTCTTTGGAACAAAAATCAAGCTTATATAGCCTTAGGTAATTTATTAACCGTTTGTGCAGTAGAAAAAATTGATGCGTGTCCTATGGAAGGTTTTATTGCTGAAAAATACGATAAAGTACTGGCACTTAAAAACAAAAACCTTACTTCTGTATTGGTTTTACCTGTTGGTTTTAGATCTGATGATTGCCATATGAAAGATATGCCAAAAGTAAGAAAAACACTTTCTGAATCTATTATTGAAATCAACTAAAATTATCATAAACTACTTTACTATGAATGATGCAGTCAGAAATTTAGAACCAAAAGTTTTGTGGAATCATTTTGCCGATTTAAATGCAATTCCTCGTCCTTCTAAAAAAGAAGAACGTATAATTGAATTTATGGTAAATTTTGGTAAACAACTTAACCTTGACACGTTTGTAGATAAAGTAGGTAATGTTATTATTAGAAAACCTGCTACACCTAATTTTACAGACAGAAAAACTGTTGTATTGCAGAGTCACTTAGATATGGTACATCAAAAAAATGCTGATATTATTTTCGATTTTGAAAAAGAAGGTATTAGAATGCTAGTTGATGGTGATTGGGTTACTGCAGATGGTACAACTTTAGGTGCTGATAATGGTTTAGGTGTGGCTGCAATTATGAGTGTATTATCTTCAAAAACATTACAACACCCCAATATAGAAGCTTTGTTTACAATTGATGAAGAAACAGGTATGACAGGTGCTATGGGTTTAGAATCGTCGCTTTTAAAAGGTGACATTTTATTAAACTTAGATACAGAAGAAGATGACGAAATAGGAATGGGTTGTGCAGGAGGTATAGACATAACAGCTACTCAAAATTATAAAGAAGAAAATACACCCACTAAAACTACTGCCTTTGCAATTGCTATTACCGGTTTGCAAGGAGGTCATTCTGGTATGGACATTCATAGAGGGTTAGCAAACGCAAATAAAATCATGAATCGTATTTTATACGATGGTTTTGCTAAATACGGATTGCGAATTTCTGAAATAAATGGTGGAAGCTTACGTAACGCAATACCTCGTGAAAGTTTTGCTATAGTTTGTATAGACTCCGTTTCTAAAACTATTTTCCTTTCTGATATCCAAATACTTATCAACAACATCAAAAAAGAATTTCTACCTATAGAACCCAACTTAACGATTACGATTAACGAAACTACTTCACCTAAAAAAGTAATGAATTTAGGTGTGCAAGAGCAGTTTTTAAAATCTATTTATGCAGCTTTAAATGGGGTGTATAGAATGAGTCCTGATATTAAAGGTTTGGTAGAAACATCTAATAATATAGCTAGAGTTATCGTAAAAAACGAAACTATAAAAATTGGTTGCTTAACTCGCTCTTCTTCTGAAAGTAACAAATACGATTTAGCAAACTCTTTACAATCTGCATTTGAACTTGCTGGGTTTAAAGTACTACTTTCTGGTGAATATCCTGGATGGCAACCCAATGTAAATTCAGAAATTTTGGGTATTGTTGCTAATTTATACGAAAAACTACATCATGAAAAACCTAATGTTGCAGCGTGTCATGCTGGTCTAGAATGTGGTATTTTGGGGCAAAATTATCCTCATATAGACATGGTTTCATTTGGGCCAAATATAAAAGGAGCACACTCTCCAGATGAGAGGGCTCAAATTTCATCAACTCAAAAATTCTGGAATTTCTTAATCGAAATTTTAAAAAATATTCCAAAAAAATAAGATTTATTCGATATTTTGAATCAGTAACTTAACATTATTATTCTATCTGTTAATTTTGTTTAAAAACTGAAACAAAACAATAATAAAACACTGTAATTTAAACAATTAAACAATTCATTTTTTGTTAACATCTTTCACTTTATATAAAGAGAAAAAAATGTAATTTTACTACATATATAGATATCATCTTATAATGGGTAAAATTATAGCAATAGCAAACCAAAAAGGCGGAGTAGGAAAAACCACAACCAGTGTTAATTTAGCTGCTTCTCTAGGAGTTTTAGAAAAGAAAGTGTTGTTAATAGATGCAGATCCACAAGCAAATGCTTCTTCTGGTTTGGGTATTGATGTTGAAGCTGTAGAATACGGTACTTATCAAGTTTTAGAGCATACAGTCAACGTTAAAGATGCTATTGTTAAAACAGACTCTCCTAATGTAGATATCATTCCTGCTCATATTGACTTGGTTGCTATTGAAATAGAGTTGGTAGACAAACAAAACAGAGAATATATGCTCAAAAAATCTTTGGTTGAAATCAAAGACAATTATGACTACATTTTGATTGATTGTGCACCGTCTTTAGGATTAATTACTTTAAACTCTTTGGTAGCGTCAGATTCTGTGATAATTCCTATACAATGTGAATATTTTGCTCTAGAAGGTTTAGGAAAATTATTAAACACTATTAAGAGTGTTCAAAATATTCACAACCCAGACTTAGATATTGAAGGCCTGTTATTAACCATGTTTGATTCTCGCTTGCGACTTTCTAATCAAGTAGTAGACGAAGTTAGAAAACACTTTTCTAGCATGGTTTTTGACACCATTATTAGAAGAAATACGCGTTTAGGAGAAGCACCAAGTTACGGAGAAAGTATAATTGATTACGATGCCACTAGTAAAGGTGCTGTAAATTACTTAAATTTGGCACAAGAGTTATTAAAAAAGAATGCATAAATGGCAAAAGCAACTAAGAAACAGGCTTTAGGGAGAGGATTATCTGCTTTGTTACAAGAATCTTCTAGCATCAATTCTGCATCAGACAAAAATGCAGATAAAGTTGTTGGGAGTATTATAGAAATTGAAATTGAAAGTATTGATGTAAATCCATATCAACCCAGGACCTATTTTGACGAGGAGGCTTTACGAGAATTGGCTAGCTCCATCAAAGAACTAGGTGTTATTCAGCCAATTACTGTTCGTAAATTAGATGGAAACAAATTTCAATTGGTTTCTGGTGAACGTCGTTTTAGAGCATCTAAATTAATAGGTAATACCACTATACCTGCATACATTAGAATTGCAAACGATCAAGAAATGCTAGAAATGGCATTGGTTGAAAATATTCAGCGTAAAAATTTAGACCCTATAGAAGTAGCTTTGTCTTACCAACGTTTAATTGATGAAATTCAGTTAACACAGGAAGAATTGAGTACTAGAGTAGGTAAAAAAAGATCTACAGTAACCAACTACTTACGTTTGCTAAAGTTAGACCCTATTTTACAAACAGGTATGCGAGATGGCTTTATTTCTATGGGACATGGTAGAGCAATGATAAACGTTGAAAATACAGAAGATCAATTAGCCATTTACGAAAAGATTTTACGAGAAAAACTATCTGTAAGACAAACAGAAGATTTGGTAAAAACATTAAGATTTGGCAAAACGCCTAAACCAAAAAAGAAACCAGTACCTACCTATATTAAAAATAGCATTAAAGATATAAGTGATTATTTTGGTCATAAAATAGATGTTACTGTTAGCAACACTGGTAAAGGAAAAATCTCTATCCCTTTTCATTCTGAAGAAGATTTCAACCGTATAAAAAACTTATTAAAATAGGTGTTTTTAAAAAAAATCATATTCGTTTTCCTAATCGGATTTTTTTGTACAAATCTTTCTGCTCAAAATGATTCTATCAAACCCAAAAAAATAAAAAGGATTGCTAGGTTTCAAAAAAATGCTAAAGGGTTGTACAACCCTTTAGCTCCTTCTAGAGCAGCTTTTTATTCGGCTGCATTTCCTGGAATGGGACAGATATACAATAGAAAGTATTGGAAAGCTCCTATTGTTTGGGGCGCATTAGGTACCAGTATTTTTTTTTATTTAGACAACAATAACGAATTTAAACGATTTAGAAGAGCTTTTAGAGCAAGAAGTAACGGATTTCAAGATGAGTTTACCGTAATTAATGCTGATGGCACAACTACAGAAACAGTATCTGTTGAAACCATAGAAAGAGCACAAGAACAGCTAAGAGAAAATAGAGATTTATCATTACTAACTACTGCAATTTTATATGTATTACAAATTGTAGAAGCTAGTGTTAATGCTCATTTATTGCAATTTAACACAGATGATAACTTAACATTAAGACCAACATTTATAAATACCCCTGTACAAATTGAAACTCCTAAATTAGGGGTAACACTAAAATATAACTTTTAAAATGAAAATTGCATTATTAGGCTATGGAAGAATGGGTAAAGAGATTGAAAAAATAGCTTTATCAAGAGGACACGAAATTGTAATTCGTAAAGATATAGGTGACAAGATTGATATTACATTAGCTGATGTTGCTATAGATTTTAGCGTACCTTCTTCTGCTTTTGATAATATCAAAAACTGTTTAGAAAATAATGTTCCTATCATTTCTGGTACAACTGGATGGTTAGAAAATTATGAGAAAGCAGTAACTTTATGTAAAGAAAATAAAGGTGCTTTCATTTATGCGTCTAATTACAGCTTGGGTGTTAATATCTTTTTTGAGTTAAATAAACAGCTCGCCAAAATGATGAGCAATCTAGAAGATTACAACATCTCTATGGAAGAAATTCATCATACAAAAAAATTAGATGCTCCAAGTGGTACAGCAATTACATTAGCAGAAGGGGTTATAGAAAATACTACTAAAGAAAACTGGAAATTAGGAGATAAAGCTAATGAAAGTGAAATTTCAATTGTTGCTAAAAGAATTCCTGAAGTTCCTGGGACACATACAGTTTGGTATGATTCTGAAGTTGATTCTATAGAAATAAAACATACCGCTCACAACAGAAAAGGCTTTGCTTTAGGTGCAGTAGTAGCTGCTGAATGGATTATTGGTAAACAAGGTGTTTTTTCTATGAAAGATGTGTTAAACATCCGTTAAAAACAGTAACAAAATTACCAGATCACTACTTATTAAACATATTTGTTTTCTCTAAAGCAAATTAGAAATATTTATTAAGAAAAATTAGACTTTTATTACATTAAGTCTAACCAAAAATACAGCATATGACATTTACAGAATGGTTTATTTTTTTTATAGCAATTCAAATAGTTCATTTTTTAGGAACTTGGAAATTATATGTAAAAGCGGGCAGAAAAGCTTGGGAAGCAGCAGTACCAATCTATAACGGTATTGTATTAATGAGCATTATAAAACGACCTAAATGGTGGATTATTTTACTCTTTATTCCTGTTGTAAATTTATTGATGTTTCCTGTAATTTGGATAGAGACAATAAGAAGTTTTGGTTTTAAGAAAAAAACAGATTCCCTTCTTGTCATTTTTACACTTGGTCTCTACATTTTTTATATAAATTACGGCACAGATGCAGTATATAATAAAGATAGAAGTTTAAAACCTCAATCTGAATTGGGTGAATGGGTTAGTTCTATAGCCTTTGCTATTATAGCAGCAACCCTAGTACATACTTATTTTATGCAACCCTTTACCATACCTACATCTTCGTTAGAAAAAACATTGTTAGTTGGTGATTATTTATTTGTAAGTAAATTTCATTATGGCGCTAGAGTACCATCTACCGTAATTGCTGCACCAATGGTGCATGATTCTTTACCTTTAACAGGAACTGTCTCATACTTAAAACACCCACAATTACCGTACACAAGACTACCTGGTATCCAAAAAATAAAGAATAACGACATCGTTTGCTTCAATTGGCCTGCAGATACTTTGGCATTAATGTGGGGAGATAAGTCAGGCAAATTCACTTATAAACCTGTAGATAAGAAGACAAACTATGTAAAACGTTGTGTTGGTATAGCAGGTGATTCTATAGAAATGAAAGATGGATATTTTTATATTAACGGAAAGAAAAATAGCTTACCAGACAGAGCTAAATTACAGTTTTACTACACATATGAATCAAAAAAACCAATTAGCCAAAATACATATCCAAAATTTTTACTAGACAAAGAACGCACTGGTGTGTATAAAATTTTAACAGAATACTGGCAAAACCCAAAGGTACAAAGCGCTATCAAAGAAAATGGAAATTTAACCAAAATTGCATCAGACTCTTTGTATACAGAAGTTGCTGGTGGCGTAAATCCTGATTTTGCAAGACGTTTAAAAATGTTATCTGTTGACAATAAAATCAATATCAACTTAACAGAAGAAGAAGCTATACGTTTAAAAACCTATCCGTTAACAAAATCGCTCACTAAAATAATACACGACGCAGACAATGCTATTTTTCCGCATGTAAAAGAGTTAGGGTGGAGTCAAGATAATTTTGGTCCTATTTATATTCCAGAAGCTGGTGCAACTGTAAAATTAGATGTAAAATCTTTACCTTTTTACGAACAAATCATCAAAAACTATGAAAATAATGATTTGCAAGTTGTTGGAAACAATATTTTTATCAATGGAGAAAAAGTTGATTCTTATACTTTTAAACAAGACTATTTTTATTTAATAGGTGATAACAGACACAACTCTTTAGATGCTCGTTATTGGGGCTACGTACCTTTTGACCACGTGTTAGGAAAACCTGTTATGGTATGGTTTAGTTGGGATGCAAATGCGACTTCTTTTGGTGAAAAAATAAAATCAATTCGCTGGAACAGAATGTTTACCACAGTTGGTGGTGATGGAGAACCTGTTTCTTATAGATATCTTGTTTTTGCATTAATAGCCATATATATAGGATATAGTTTTTATAAGGGAAAGAAAAAGAAAACGAACTAGAACTACTATTATCTTTTAGAGGTTATTCTATTTATGTCTTTATTTATTCCAACATACTTCTCTCCTATTTCTCAATATTCAGAAATTTTAAAATCTGATGAGGTCATTTTTGAAATTGAAGATAATTTTCAAAAACAGAGTTATAGAAATAGATGTTATATTTATAATGCCAATGGCAAACAATTATTAAACATCCCTGTTAAAGATGGCTCTAAAGGAACCTCTACTAGAAAAAAAACAAAAGATATGTTGGTTGAAAATGCTGTTTCATGGCAAGATCACCATTTAAAATCTCTACAAACTGCATACAGAACTTCTCCTTTTTACGAATTTTATGAAGATGATTTAATTCCTATTTTTACTAAAAAATATCATTTTTTGCATGACGTTAACATAGACACCTATCTATTTGTTACAGACGCACTACAAATATCTCAAAACTATTCTAAAACCACAGAATATATTATAGATGTTAAGAGTGATTATAGAAATTTAGCTTCTATTAAACATCTACCTTCACAAAAAGACACTTATATACAAATGTTTGATGATAAACATGGATTTTTACCAAACCTTTCTATTTTAGATCTTCTTTTTATGGAAGGCCCCAACGCTATTAGCTTTCTTTATTAAAAAAACAGTAACTTTATCCTGTTAATCCCCCAAATCTTTTTTGATTTGATTACTAAGATACCATGAAGTTTTTAACTCAATTTATAGACAAAATAGGAGATATACCAGAATCTTCACTAAAAAAACTAACTGCTCTAATTAGCTTAAAAGAACTTAAAAAAGGTGATATTATAGCAAAAGCTGGAGAAATACCTAATGATATTTATATTTTAAAATCTGGAATAATTCGTTCTTTTTTTACTGATGAAAAAGGTAAAGAATACATAAGACATATATTTACCCCCGTAAGAGCTACAGGTGCTTTGGGGGCAATGATTTTAAATAAACCATCTAGATTTTCTTATGATTGCTTATTAGATTGCGAAGTGTACTCATTAAATTTTAAGCTGTTTAAAAAACTTTCTATTGATGACAAAGCTATTTCAAACTTATATGCAACTGTATTAGAATATGTTTTTCTTAGTTTAGAAGCCAAAGTTTACGACCTTTCTGTTTTAAATGCTACAGAAAGATACCTAAAATTAAAAAAGCAAATACCTGATATTGAGAATTTAATACCCCAATATCATATAGCCTCCTATCTTAATATTACTCCTGTTCAGTTAAGTAGAATTAGAAAAGAAATTTATTCAAAATAATAAAATCGATTAACATATGTTAATTTATTAATAATAATATAATTGTATTTTTGATATTGTATTATTTCCCCCAATTTATTGTTATAGTAACAATTTACATAAAAGGCTTATTTCTTTAATAAGCCTTTTTTTTATATTATGAGTTTAAAATTTAGTATTCATTACGGACTACATTTTGCAATCCCCTTTTTTATTGCATTTTTTCTTTTTAGAAAACAATGGAAAATGGTGTACTCAATTTTTTTATTATCTATGCTCGTAGATTTAGATCATTTACTTGCCACTCCTCTTTTTGACAAAAATAGATGTAGCATAAATTTTCATCCTTTACACTCTTATATTGCTATTGGTTTCTATTGTTTTGGGCTGTTTTTTAAAAAGACAAAAATCATATGTATTGCGCTATTATTTCATATGATTACAGATTTCATAGATTGCTATTTGTAAAAACGTTGCAATAGTTTATTTAGCTCAGGAGAAAGATTTAGTTTTATAACCAATAAAACATACAAACTTGCTATTATGCTACTTTTAAGAATAATATTTACAATAGGATGAAAAGAAAAACTCCAAAAGTAAAATGCAAAAAACACCAAAGTAATTAACATAAAGACCATTGCAGTATTTTTAGAAAAAGGTAAAATGGAAAACTTTTTCTTAACATACCAAATCTTAATGGTATTGAATACTAAAATTACAATTAAGGTTGACAAAGCGGCTCCATTCATATTAAAATATTCTATAAGAACTACATTTAGGTAAGCTACAGAAATAGCCATAGCCAAACCATAAGGTAATAAAATTTTATAATATTTAGAATTGGAAATGATTGCTCCGTTATTTCCTAAAAACATATTGTACAGTTTTGCTACAGATACCATTAAAACGATAAATACTCCTTTTGAATATTCTGGATTACTCATAATTTTATACAACTCTTCTACATTGCAATTAATTAAAATAAAAAACAAGCCACAAATCATTAATAAATTAACTGAAGATCTTTTGTATAGCGCGTCTACTTCTTTAAAATTATGTTCATTAATAGCTTTAGATGTTAGAGGCTGTACAATTTGTAACATTGCTCTACCTGGAGCTTCTATAACGGAGGCTATAAACACACCAACTGTATAAAAAGCAGCTAGTTCTATCGCTTCTTTTTGAGGAAGCATTACTTTATCTATATCTAAAAGTATAGCTCCTGCAGAACCTGCTAAAATTATATATGCAGAATATCCTATAATCTCTTTAGTATTTTTTGGAAATTTAAAAGAAAATTTTGGCGTATAGGTTTTTAATGCATAAACCATCATTACGATTAATCTTAAAAAATAAGATAAGGTTAAATAAATGATAAATTCATGCTGATTGATAACTTTAGCCCAAACTAAAAGAAGTAAAACCGTAATCATTATTCTAGTAAAAAGCTCTCTAACAGTATTACCAAAAGTTGATTTCATTTGTACTTTTGCCCAAGCGTAAAAAATTTCAAAATAGGCAGTAGATATAGCTACCAAATAAATGATATACGTATATCCCTTAATTAAGGCGTTTTCTATCGATAAAAATTCACTTATTTTTTCATAAAAAACGTTTCCTAAAAACCCCATTGGCACTGCAATAAATAAAGGCAATATTAACGCAGCGCTCAAAAAACGATCTTTTTCTTCTTTGGTTTTGTAAGATGAAAAAAACTTGATAATTGTATACTGAACCCCAAAAGCTGTGAGTGGCATTAGCAAATTAGCAGCAGATAATAGAAAGACCACTAAACCATATTTTTCTGGTGTCAAAAAATTGGTATACAAAAAAAGAGTATTCATTCCTCCAACAGCAAAAGCTATAAAAATAATTACTGTATTTATCGAAGATTGTTTTTGTACGATTCCCATTTAATTATCTATTAATGTAATGATAGATTTGTAAATTTTCTCTCCCACATTATCACCATACAACTCTTTGGTAAAATCTATTTTAAGTGGGTTTACAGCTTGATAAGCTTCATTAATCTTGTTAAAATCGTTACCTACAATTATAGCAAAATTATTTTCTACCAATTCTAACCACTCTGTTTCTTCTCTTACAATAATCGTATATTTTTTATTAAAAAAAGCTTCTTTTTGTAAACCTCCACTGTCAGTAATTACTAAATAACAGTGTTTTAGGAGTTCTAGCATATCAAAATACCCTACAGGTTCTATGCATTTTATTTTAGGGGATATATGGTGTTCTTGCAATATTTTTTTGGTTCTTGGGTGCAAGGGTACAACAACCTCTTTTTCTTGATGAATATTTTCTAAAGCTTCAAAAATATTTCTTAGTTTTTTGATGTCATTCGTATTCTCTTCTCTGTGGATGGTAGCCAAAACAAAAGATGAAGATTTTACTCCTAAATCTTTTAAAATAGATGATTTTTCTTCAGAGAATTGACTGTAGTACGTAACAGCGTCTTTCATGATATCTCCATGTTTTTCAATCTTATTTTCAAAGTTTTGAAAACCTTCATTTTTTAGATTTTGAACAGCTGTATTTGTAGGACAACTAAGTAAATTAGCAATTCTATCAGTTAAAATTCTGTTGATTTCTTCGGGCATTAGCATATTGAAAGAACGTAATCCTGCCTCTATGTGTACTATTTTTATATGTAACTTTTTTGCAGCTAATGCACCTGCAATGGTAGAGTTTGTATCACCATAAACAACAACAACATCAGGTTTTTCATCAAGTAATATTGCTTCAATTTTTTCGAGCATCTTACCTGTCATAGCTCCATGACTCAAACTATTAATTGCCAAATTGTATTTAGGCTTAGGAATGTTCATTTCTTGAAAAAACACATCACTCATGTTTTTATCAAAATGCTGACCAGTATGTACAATCACCTCATTAACAACATTGTGTCTACTTATTATTCGACTCAAAACAGCTCCTTTTACAAACTGAGGTCTTGCCCCTAAAATTGTTACTATTTTTTTCAATTTTATTTTATCTTTTTTATAATTTGAGCTAATTGTGCTGTTAAATTCTTACGATGATATTGTTCTATATTTATGGACGCAATCTTTAAATTTCCTGTTTTATAATCGGAATAGAGTTTGAAAATTTCAGATTTGAGGGCTTCTTTTTCATCAAAATCTACTATGGTACCAGAATTGGTGTTTTTTAAAATCTCAGCTAAATCTCCATCTTTTGGACCAATAGCTAAAATAGGTCTTTTTGCTTGTAAATATTCAAAAATTTTACCCGTAATAATTCCTTTAGCACTTGGCACATTGTTTATTGCCAATAGTAAAACTTGCGATTTTAATTGATACTTTTTCACTTCATTATGAGAAACATAACCTACTTTATCAATTATACTTTTTGGTAGCTTATCAATAGACTCTTCTACTTGACTCGCCAATTTACCAATTAACTTTATGATTACATCATTTTTAAATTCTTGGTTCTCTTCTATTAAATCATGTAAAGCTTCCCAAAAAATAATAGGATTTCTATCAGCATTCATTAATCCAATATGCGTAATTGTAAATTTAGTATCTAATTGTATAGGAGTGTCTTGCTTTTTAGTATCCGAATCATAACCGTTAGTAATCACATGTATATTATTAGAAATAGAAGAAAAATTTTCTTTCATGGTTTCTCCTACTACTAAAACAGCATCGGCGTTTTTTAGAACTTTTTTTTCTAATAAATGATGTTTGGCTTTCGATTTGTTTGACAATGGTAGTTGATGAAAGTAATCGATATCTGTCCAAGGGTCTCTAAAGTCAGATATCCATGGTATTCCTGTTGTTCCCTTTAAGGCTAATCCAATAAGATGTAAGCTGTGGGGTGGCCCAGTAGTAATTATTGCATCTATTTCATTTTCTAAAAGGTATTTTTTTAAAAATTTTATTGAAGGTTTAATCCAAAATTTTCTAGCATCTGGAATAAAATAATTGGCTCTTATCTTTAGAAAAAGCCTACCCAACAAATTCGGATTTGATTCTAAAAAACCAGCACTTTGTTTCGCTTTTTTAGGTTTTAAAAAAGAAAATATCGTATTAGGTTCTACAATTGATTTTGAGATGAATTGTATATTTTCTGGAATATCTGATTGTAACGAATTATCTATTATTGGGTAATTTGCATCCTTAGGTATATAAACAACAGGTTCTATGCCAAAATCTCTAAGATATTTTACAAACTTCAACCAACGTTGAACCCCAGAACCTCCTGCAGGCGGCCAATAATATGTAATAATTAATACTTTCAAGAGGATAGATTATCGTATAAATGTAGTAGTTTTTTTGATGTATGCTCCCAAGAGAACTCGTTTTCTATAAAATGTTTGCCGTTTGCCCCTAGTTTTTCTCGTAAACTTTTATCGTTATAAAGAAGAAGTGTTTTATCTACAAAACCTTTCACATTTCTATCTTCATGCACCAAGCCCGTATTATATTTTTCAACAATATTTTTTTGTGCAGTTGCATTGCTAACTAAAACTGGTTTACCCAGACTCAAATACTGAAATATTTTATTTGCATACGTAGTGTCATGATGTAAATTTCTGTGGAGAGGAGAAATACAAATATCACTTGATAATATGTAATCTTTAAAAAGATCTGGGTTTTTCCAACCAACAAAATCTATATATTCTTTTAATTCTAAATCATTAGTTAAATTTCTTAATACGCTGTCAGAAGAATTTTTACCAACTATCACCAACTGTATATTTTTGATACTATCTTTTAGTACTTTTATAGCTTTAATAGCAGTTTGTAAACCTCTTCTTAGACCTGTATCTCCAATGTAAAGTAGCACAAATTTTTCTTTATAACTAGCAAAAATTTCATCATTTACCTTAGCATCTTTATAAAAATTTATTCTTACAGTGTTAGGTACAATTACTATTTTGGTATTTCCTATATTAACTCTACTTAAAATTTCTTCTTTAGATTCCTTGGTTACAACAATAATTTTATCACTTTTAATTAAGAATGATTCCTCTTTTTTTTTCCATTTTTTAGGAGATATCAAGTATTTCCCCGGGAACTTCAGCAAATGAGGATAATATTTCATGATTTCTGGCCTATTTTCATGCAAATCTAAGACTGTCTTTAAGTTAAATTTTTGATTAACAAAAAAAACAGTTCCTGCAATTCTAATATCATGGATATGGAGTATTTCAATATTATTTTCTGAAATAAAATGCGTTATTTTAGAAGCTAGTAAAACTTTATAAAAAGGAAGCGTATAAGCCAGCGCAGATAGTTTATAAGTTAGCTTAGTCGATGGATAACTTTTTACTTGTATCTCATTTATTAATTTATTTTCAAATTTCTTGGTATAATTCAAACAAAATAAAAAAACTTCATGACCTGCTTCGATCAAAGAAAGAGCCTCATTTTCTACCCTTGGATCAGGAGGGAATTCCTCATCTAAAATCATACCAACTCTCATAAAGCTATTTTATTTGCATAAACTGCGTAATACCTTGGAGTAAACTTCCTCAAAATAGGTCTAAATCCTATTTTATTTATAGGGCTTGTCCACTTTTGCTTTTCTTTAATTTTCCAGCCTGCTTTTTCCAATAACCAATCAAATTGCCAGTCTTCAAATTCATGATAATGCCTATCCCAATCATCTGTCTTGCTTCTATATGCTTTAGCAAACCATAAGTTTAAAGGAACTGTGGTTATCAATTTTGTTGCTTTAATTTCGTTTAAAACGTTTAAAGGAGACAATAAATGCTCAAAAATTTCGAATGCAGTTACAGCATCAACTTGGTGTTGTTTTACAATTTCTGGTAAAACATCTAAATCTTCTCCATTGGTATTAATGACTGTATAGCCATTATTTTCCATTATTTCAGAGAAAGGGTTTCTAACTCCTAAATCTAAAATTGTTGCAGGTGCAGGTAATACTTTTTGTAGAAATACAATGGTGTTATGATATCTCTTTGATGGAAAATTTTTATACATACAATAAAATTATACTGTAAAATTACTAAATATAAAATTTGTTGTACACAAAAAAAGGAGAGAAATTATAATTCCTCTCCTTTATACTTTTTCATAACAATGCATATTTAAATGCTATACGAAAATAGAATATTTAAATAATTAATAGTTTATAAAAAAACATATATGTTATTCTTTTTATAAAAAGCATGAAAACTTTTTCTTAATTAACTGAATTACATATATTTATTTTTACAAAAAAACAAAAAGAAAACTACTATAGCACTAGTTCTACTTCTTTCTTTTTCTACTTTTCAGGGAAAATGATATGTTTATTTTATAAACACTATTTACTATAAGTAAATAATCAACATATAAAACATCTGTTTTGTTTTTTTATAAAATCGTACAATTTGCGTTATATGAACCATCTATAAAAAGGAAAACATAAGATAATGAAGATAGTTTATATTCTTTTGTATTAGATAAATATCTTCTAAAATTAATCCCATTAATGGTTTGATTTTGTTTTTTTGTTATGATATCTTAAACAAAATAGCAAAACGTTAAACCCAGGTTTAATTAAAGATATTGCTTCATTTTCAAAACTAAGATTAGAAGGAAACCTACTATTTAAAATCACCTCATTTTTAATGAATACAAAGTTCATGTATATAATAACTACTTGAAAACTTTTTTATAAAAAGTTTTTTCTTTAGTTATTACTCTTAGAATGTAAGCCCCATTGGGTAATCTTTTTGTATTAACTATATCATTATTATTCATATTGACACGAACTTCTTTTCCTCTTAGATCAAATAGGGACACATCTTTAACATTAGCATATGAATGGATTGTAATTTTATCTTTAAAAGGATTTGGATAAATTGTAATTTCATTTTTATAATATTCATCAGCACTAGCACTTAAAACTTCTACATCTTTATTATACAAAGCTTCTACATCATATTTATTTAAGGCTTTATTCCAGTATTTAAACTCATCTAAAGTACCTTTGAAGTAAAAAGTATCTAAATTTGTGTTTGAATCTTTTCGGCCTATAGATCCTGGATTATTAGTATATCCAATTCCCATGTTACTTGCACCTGAATAAGTTCCTTCATCATTAACTGAATTTATATAAATATTCATGTCTAACTTATCTCTAACTACAAAAACAAAATGATACCATATATCAGGAGATAAAATTGTATTTCCAACTTTACTTCTTCTATTTCCTGATGTTGTATTTCCAGTATTATCACCGTAAGAAATCGCTATTCTTCCTGATGAAAGGCTAGACCAAACACCTGAATGATTATTTTCTTCAAAATCTGTTGTAAAAGTAACGGAACTCCTATCTTCTAAATTATCAAACTTTGCCCAAAAAGAAATTGTAATAGGCAGATTAGGTTTTAACTTTTCATTATTTGGAAAATCGACATAATTATCAATACCATCAAAATATAATGCCGATTCTGGGTTGCCATTTCTATCCTCAACGAAAAATGGCTCTCCATATAAAGTGGCATCATACATATTCTCTGAAGTATCATTTACATTAGCATCAAATCTATAATGAACTAGAAGATCTTGAGAATTTGAAGATAAAATAAATAAGAAAGTAATAATTGATAAATAAATCTTTTTCATTATTAACATTTTAAAAATAATTCTTAATCCGTAATAAATTTAATGTTTTGTTTTAATTTTAACTATCTTTTATTGAATTTGTTAAACGCTATTTATAAAAAGCAAAGTATTTTTTTCTTAAAATTTTAATCAATATTTTTGCTATCGCTAAAAATTATTTTGAAAATTAAGACAACAAAATATTTAAACTTAATAATACTATTTCTTTTAGTTCAATATACTTGTGGACAAAAAAAATCTAATTACGCTAAATATTCAAGATCAATTTCTAAGGAAGTATATTTAAATAATGACACTATTCTATATTATTCAAAAAAATTAGAACAATCAAAAGACTCTTGTACTATTTACGATGAAATTAATTTTGAAGCAAAAGCAAAATACCTTGAGGGAGATTATAAAACTGCTGAACAAAAATCTTTACAAGTTTTAGAAGATTTACAAAAAACAAAAAAAAACTGTCTGATAGTTACTAAATCTAATGCTTTAACTAGACTTTTTTGGATCTATAAAAATAAAAAACAATATAATAAGGCATATCAAACTGCTATAAAAAGAAAAAAAGTTATACGAGGTTTTGGTAGAAATCATATTCTATCAGATATAAATACTATTTCTGCAGAAATAAACTTAGCAATTATAAAAGATATTTTAGGTTTTCATGAAGTTTCTAGGGCAGTATATAAAAGAGCTATTGAATCTCTTCCTGAGACATATCAAAAACTTATAGAAAAAAAATACTATACCAATACTGAAGAAGCTAAGTATTTTATGCTTCGAAATCAATCTGCTTTTTTAAATCTACTTGGAGAATCTTATTTGAATTATCATAAATCTTTTGATAGTACCGATTTAGACTCTGCCAGTTTTTATTTTAAAAAGGCTTATGATATTGCCAAACAATTTGATCCTAAACATGAAAATACAGAAACATTATTCCAACTTAGAGAAGCTAACGTTTTAGTGGCTAGGGGGGAATATGAAAAATCTTTAGAAGTCATAAACAAATACTCTAAAAATCAGAAAAAATTTAATACTTCACAAAATATAAATTCTTTAAAAGCTATCTGCTTTCATAATTTAAATAATTCTGATTCTGCACTAGTTTATGCAAAAAAATATTTGAAGAATTATCGTAGCAAAGAGATTAACAAAAGAAAACTAATTACCATATATGATATTTTAGCAAATCAATATCATATCAAACAAAAATTAGATAGTGCTTTTAAATATTCTGAACATACCCTAAATGAGATAAAAATATTAGAAAAAAATAAAAATAGTGTGAATAAAACTCATTTTCTTTATAATAAGAAGAATATAGAAGATTTAAACAAGAAAATTTTAGAAAAAGAAAGGTTTGACTATCAAAAATTGATTGGTTTTATCATAATCTTTACGTTATTGATTATTGTTTTTTTTGTTAGAAAATCTAAAAAAATAACACCCCATTTAAGTAAGGTAGAAAAATTTGATCAACAAATAGTAAATCCAACTGCAAAGAAAGAATACAATATAAATATTGAAATAGAAGATAGTATTTTACAAGGTTTAAAAGACCTGAAAAACTCGTCAAACTTTTTAAAATCAGATTTCAATATTAAGATTTTGGCTGATGAATTAAATACCAATACTACTTATATCTCTTATGTAATAAACAAAAAGTTTCAAAAGTCATTTAAAGAGTATTTAACTGAAATAAGAATAGAATATTTAATTAATAAACTTGAAAAAGAAAAAGACCATAAAAAGTATACAATCAAATTTCTCGGAGAGCAAATTGGCTACACCAATGCATCTGCATTTACTAGAGCGTTTAAAAAATATAAAGGCATTACACCTTCTGAATTTATCAAAAACTTAGGCTAAGCTTTTCTTTTAAATACAAAAAATAACCACCCTAACCCTATCAAAATCAACAATACATAAGAGGATAACGAAATCGCTTTTCCTTGCTGAATCACCTTAGGCTCAAACTTAAATTCTATAACGTGCTCTCCTGCAGGCACAACCATCCCTCTCAACACATAATTTACTCTATAATGAGGTGTTAATTTACCATCAACATAAGCATTCCAACCATTTTTGTAATAAATCTCAGAAAAAACTGCAAATTGTTGCTCTTCTGTTTTAGATTGATAGGTTAAAGAAGTAACATCATAAGTTATTAACGCTATACTACCTGTAGCATTGAATTGATTTACTGGCAAGTTTTCATCTGAATATTTTGTAATATCTATAACAGCAGTAGTTTTGGTATTTAAAGAATCTAAAGTTGTTATTTCTTTATTTGCTGAATTTACTTTTAGTAGTTGCTTAACAAACCAAGCATTTCCATTAGTATCAGGATTTAATTGTGCTTGTTTTTCACCCTTGTCATTACCAATAATAAAATATTTGGTGTTTAACATGTTTAGCACTTGCATATTATTTTTAGCTATCTGATACTCAAACAATTCTTGATAACGCCCTAATTTGGCAGCATGATAACCACCTATAGAATTATGAAAATAAGACGTACTCCCATCATTTATTGGGTTTACCGTAAAATTACCTACCCTAAAATGAGTTTTGTCCTGTAAAATTAATTCATCTGCTCTAGAAGCTGTATATGGTTTTTGTAGCTTTCTGACTGATTTAAAATCATCTTCGCTCACATAATTTTTGTTGATTGATATCAAATCGAACAAAATCAAAACAGCTATAACCAAAATTCCGTAGACATTTTTTAATTTGTTCTTTAAAAGCATCCATAATGTACCTGCAGTTAGTAACATAAGTAGTAAAGAACGAAATGTATCTGAAAGAAGCATGTCTTTTCTATCTGCTATAACTGCTTCTAACAAACCGGGTATTTGACTATATTGGTTATCTCTTATACCTTCAAAAGTTGAAAAACCATGCGCCAATAAAAATCCAACAACAATTAAACCTCCAAAAACGTAAACCGCTTTTTTTAATGCCTCTTGTTTTTCAGTATTGGTTTTTTGGGTTAAAAAGAATTCTTTTAATGCCAAGACACCTAAAATAGGCACGCATAATTCTGCAATAACTTGTATAGAAGACACTGCTCTAAACTTATTGTATAAAGGAAAATAATCTATAAAAAAGTTAGTTAAAATTTCAAAATTACGTCCCCAACTCATTAAAATTGAAAATACTGTTGCTGCAACTAACCATTGTTTTATTTTTCCTTTTACTAAGAAAATCCCTAAAAAGAATAACAGAAAAATTACTGCGCCAATATAAGCAGGAGCTTCTATAATAGTTTGGTCTCCCCAATAGGTTAATACTTGTTGAGCGTAATCTTTTGCCACTCTTTTTCCTGCTGTTTCTTTTATTGTTTTATAAAAACTAGAACTTTCATCTAGCCTTTCTGTTGTACCACCTCCCATAAAGCGAGGCACAAACAAATTAAACGTTTCTAATTTTGCATAACTGTACTCAGTTATATAGGCTTTATCTAAACCTTTAGAAGCTTGTTTTTGTGATCCATCAGGATTGATTGTTAATTCAGATTTTCCTCTTGTACTTTTGTCTGCATATTCTTTCATTGCCATTAAACGAGGTGCATTTGCTCCGATTCCTAAAATAACAGCTCCTATAATAATAGCTGCTTGCTTTATAAATTTAGACAATGTTTTTTCTTTAATCGCGCTTATGAGTTCTACAATTCCTAATATCAACAAACAAAAACCAAGATAATAAGTCATTTGCGGATGATTGGTATAGATTTCTAAAGCCATGGCTAAAGCCGTAACCAAAAAACCTAACACATATTTTTGCTGAAAAACCCATAAAACTCCCGCTAAAACCAAGGGCATATAGGCTATCGCGTGCGCTTTTGCATTATGGCCTGGTACGAAAATGATAATTAAATACGTAGAAAAACCAAAGGCTAGAGCTCCTAAAACAGCAAGCCTCCACTCAACTTTTAATGCCATCATTAAAATAAAAAAGCTTAAAAAATACAGAAATGTATAATCTGCAGGTCTTGGTAAAAAACGCAGTAATTTATCTACAGTTCTTACAAAGTCATTAGGATAATAGGCACTTACTTGATATGCTGGCATACCACTAAAAGAGGCCCCTGTCCAGTAAGGTTCTTCATTATTTTTTGCTCTGTAATCTTTAATTTCTTTCACCATTCCTTTAAACTGAGTTATGTCTGATTGATGAAGCTGTTTCCCTTTTAAAACAGGGTGAAAATATAAGATAGAAGCCAAAGCAAAAATTACAATTGCAATGAGATATGGAAAGAACTTTTGTAATTTCATAATTAGTCTATTTCCTCAAAATCAACATACTCACCAACAGAATCTTTACTTTGTTGCTGATTTCTAGGTTTTTTATCTATAATTGTTTCTCCTTCTCTTACGGTGCTTTTTTGTTGCTGTTGTCCTCCATATTGCTGTTGTGCTTTCTTTTGAATGGTTTCGGCAGCTTTTTTCATTAAAAAAGGTGCAAAAAGTTTTGCTAAAAATTTAAAAGCGTAGTAAAATAGAAGTAAAAAAAATATCGTTTTCAGTAACCCCATTAAATATAGTGTTTATAAAAAAATCAATCAAAAATAACAATTTGAATACAATTGAAGCGTTTACAAGCTATAAAACTTTCATAAACTCAAAAAAGTATATTTTGCTTTTTAAAAACAGGTTTTTTAAACTATGTTTGTGATAATTGATTGGTACTCTTAAAACCGCATGCTAAAATTTATGAAGCCTATTTATTTACGTCTTTTTTTTGTGTTTTTTTTATTTGGATTTTTTTCAACTAACGCACAATATACAGACGTAATTAATTCTAA
Source organism: Polaribacter sp. WD7 (assembly GCF_003335085.1). Classification (GTDB taxonomy): domain Bacteria; phylum Bacteroidota; class Bacteroidia; order Flavobacteriales; family Flavobacteriaceae; genus Polaribacter. The sequence goes on from NZ_QPEJ01000014.1 coordinate 136,690, forward strand.
CAAACCTGGATTTTCTGAAAGTCCTTATGCTGTAGGAACGGGAGTTTATCAATTTGAAAGTAACCTTTTTTTAAGAAATACAAGTATAGAACCTACCTTTTCTAGACCCCAATCTTTTGGTACAGATCTTTTATTTAGAGTTGGTTTTCTTTCAGAAAAGTTAGAGCTTAATACTCAACTGACTTATCAAAGAGATAAAGTAGCATTTAAAAATATATTTACCTCTCAATATTTTACTACAGGATTAAGTAGACTCACTTTTGGTGCTAAATATTTGGTTTTTCAACAAAAATATACAGATAAATCTAAAGAAATTAGAAGTTGGAAAAGAAGACATGCTTTTGATTACAAAAGGTTTATACCTTCTGTTGCTGTTTATATGGGTATTAACACAGATGCTGTTAACGATATTCATAAGGTTGGTAAAGTTACACCTAAAATAGGACTTCTTTTACAAAATAACTTAAGTAGAGACTTAAACATTGTAACCAATTTCTTCTATGATAATGTTGGTACTGAGTTTAAAGAAATGTCTTATATTATTACTGTAACTCAAAATATTAGCGATAGGTGGTCTACTTTTTTTGAAAATCAAGGTGTTTTTCAAAAATACCAAAACAATAATAATATTGGTTTAGGGTTAGCATATCTTTTCACTAAAAACTTACAAATAAATACCTCTGCAAGATATTTAACAGAAGGAAGAGCAGAAGGTTTTTATACTGCTTTTGGTCTTTCTTATAGAATTGACAAGCATCAAGATTCCTTTAAAAATCTTGATGAAAATGGTAAAGAAATTAAAGATTCTCCAATAACCCGATATAATAAAAAACAGAATGCTGGATTCTTTTCTCGTATTTTTGGTGTATTCAAGAAAAAAAATAGTAAGAAAACTCGTAAAAGATCTAAAAGAAGTCGAAAAAGAAATTAATTGGTACCTGCATTATGATTACGATTCAAAAAATAACATCAAAAAAGGAAATGAAACAATTTGTTAAATTTCCTTTTTCTTTATACAAAAATAACAAATATTGGGTTCCTCCTATTATTAAAGATGAAGTAGATAATTTTGACCCTAAGATTAATCCTGTATTTGAAAACGCAGAGGCACATTTTTTTTTAGCAATAAAGGACGGTATTGTTGTTGGACGAGTTGCTGCAATTATAAATTGGTTTGAAATTGAAAAACAACACATTAAAAAAATGCGTTTTGGCTGGTTTGATATAATAGACGATATAGAAGTCTCTAAAGCTTTGTTAAATAAGGTGAAAGTGATTGGACTTAAACACAACCTAGAATACCTAGAAGGTCCTGTTGGCTTTAACAATTTAGACAAAACTGGTGTTTTAATTGATGGCTTTGATCATATTGGAACAATGATTACCTGGTACAACCATCCATATTACAAAAATCACTTAGAACAACTAGGCTTTGTAAAAGAAAAAGAGTATTTAGAGAACAAATTTAAATTTGAAAAAGTTGATGGTAAATATTATTCTAGAATTAGTAATATTATAAAAAAAAGGTTTGAACTAAAAGCGTTAGACTTTACAAAAACCAAAGACATTTTGCCTTACGTAGATGAGATGTTTGAAGTTTTTAACAAATCGTATTCAAAACTTTCTACTTTTGTACCTATATCTAATGCACAAATTGCCTTTTTTAAGAAAAAATACATTTCGTTTATTAATCCTGAGTACATCAAATTTGTTACTGATAAAAACGATAAACTTATAGCATTTGCTATTGTGATGCCTTCATTTTCTGAAGCATTGCAAAAGGCTAAAGGTAAGCTTTTCCCGTTTGGACTTTTTCATTTACTCAATGCTAGAAAAAATGCAAAGGATATGATTTTTTACTTAATAGGCGTACATCCAGAATATCAAAACAAAGGCGTACATGCTATTATTTTTCAACAATATCAAAAAACATTTGAAGAAAAAGGGATTGTTAACTGTATTAGAACTCCTGAATTAGAAGACAACGAGGCCATTAGAAGAATTTGGGAAAACTTTAATCCTATTACCCATAAAAGAAGAAGAACTTATAAAAAAAGTATTTTATAATTACGTTTAAAAATTATAAAACAAGATTTTAAAACACTATACTTTTATAGTCTTAAAAAAAATTGCAACTCAATAACATGCAACTATTTTACAACGCAAATATTACAACAGAAACCCAAAAAATTACTTTTGACAAAACAGAAAGTAGACATATTGTTAGAGTATTACGAAAAAAAGAAGGTGATATTTTAAACATTACCAATGGTAAGGGTTTTTTGTTTGATGCTAAAATTACAATTGCTAGCGATAAAAAATGTTTAGCCGAAATTATTCGTCATCAAAAAAAGCAAAAACCATGGAACTATCATCTTCATATTGCCATTGCTCCTACCAAAAATAATGATAGAATAGAATGGTTTCTTGAAAAAGCAACAGAAATAGGAATCGATGAAATTACACCAATAATCTGTCAAAACTCAGAACGAAGAGTTGTAAAATTAGATCGTCTTGAAAAAATTATTCAATCTGCCCTAAAACAATCATTAAAATTTACCTTACCACAATTAAATGCACCTCTAAAATTTGATGATTTTATAACTCAAAAATTTGATGGTAAAATTTATATTGCTCATTGTGAAGAAGGAGTTAAGAAACTGCTTAAATCAGAAATTAAACCTTTAGAGAAAGCAACCATTTTAATTGGTCCTGAAGGTGATTTTTCTAACGTAGAAATTCAAAAAGCAATACAAAACAACTGTATTCCTATATCTTTAGGAGAGGCTAGACTAAGAACAGAAACTGCTGCTTTGGTTGCAGTACATACCGTTGCAATTATAAATCAATAACTTTTTCTTATCTTGCTTTGTAATCTTATTACAAACCATTGATGAAACATTTTTTTTATATTTTTTTTATTTCACTTTCATTTTTTAATAACGCTCAAGAAGTTGCAGTTTTAAAATACGATGGCGGTGGTGATTGGTATGCAAACCCAACTGCTATTCCAAACTTAGTAGCTTTTTGTAATCAAAACATCAAAACTACTATTGCTAAAAACCCGCAGTCTGTAGCAGTAAATAGTGATGATATTTTTAATTACCCTCTATTATTTATGACTGGTCATGGTAATGTTCTTTTTTCTGATGATGATGCTAACAATTTAAGAAATTACTTAATTTCTGGCGGTTTTTTACACATTTCTGACAACTATGGGTTAGATAAGTATATTAGAAGAGAGCTTAAAAAAGTGTTTCCTTTATTAACTTTTAAAGAGGTACCTACAAATCATCCTATTTACAATCAAACCTTTGCTTTCTCTAACGGAATGCCAAAAATTCATGAACACGATAAAAATGCTGCTCAAGGTTTTGGACTATTTTATGAAGGTAGGTTGGTTGTTTTTTATGATTATGAAACAGATTTGAGTGATGGTTGGGAAGATGAAATTATACACAATAACCCTAAAGAAGTTAGAGAAAAAGCCTTAAAAATGGGCGCTAATATTGTTGAATATGCTTTTAAAAATTAAGTGTATTTTAATAACTCTAGGTATAAAAAGTTAATAATGGCACAAGAATTAACCATCGATGAAATTAAAATAAATTTTAACACAGAGGGGTTGTGGGTGCTAAACATTGCTATTGCTATTATTATGTTTGGTGTTGCCTTAGGCATTACTATTAACGATTTTAAACGTTTGCTTAAAAACCCTAAAATTGTTTTTATAGGTGTCTTATCTCAATTTTTTTTATTGCCCGCTGCAACTTTTTTGGCTATTTTAGTACTAAGACCTCATCCTAGTTTTGCCTTGGGTATGATCATGATTGCTGCTTGTCCTGGTGGGAATGTGTCTAATTTTTTTAGTAAAATGGCAGGTGGTAACGCAGCTTTATCTGTAAGCTTAACTGCCTTTGCTACGTTAATTTGTGTTTTTATGACCCCGTTTAATTTACATTTTTGGGGGAGTTTATACCCACCAACAAATGAAATTTTAAAAACAGTTTCTTTAAACCCTTATGATTTATTTACATTGGTTTCTTTGATTTTGGGAATTCCTCTAGGTTTAGGAATGTTTATAAAACACAATACTCCTAAAATTGCAGCAAAACTTGAAAAGGTATTAAAACCCGTATCTATGTTGGTTTTTATTGCCTTAATTGGTATTGCTTTTTCACAAAACTTAGACATTTTTTTTACACACATACATCATGTATTGTTTTTGGTAATTTTTCATAACATTTTTGCCTTTGTCTTAGGTTTTTTTACGGCTAAAGGTTTTAAATTAAGTACAAAAGATGTCAAAACTATAGCTATAGAAACAGGTATACAAAATGGTGGTTTAGGGTTGTTACTCATTTTTGGTTTCTTTGAAGGTTTAGGAGGAATGGCACTTTTAGCGGCTTTTTGGGGAATTTGGGATGTTTTTTCTGGAATGGCTTTAGCCACTTATTGGGGCAATACAACTAAAAAAGAAACGGCTAATACAAAAACAGTATCTAAATAAATAGGGTGTTTTGAAAAAAATTTGGTATCACTTATGGAAACTATTTCTTAAAATAAGCTTGCATTTTTATGCAAAAAAAATAAAAGTAATCGGTAAAAATAGCATTCCTAAAAAAGGAGCCGTTTTATTCATGGTTAACCATCCTAATGGCTTAATAGACCCTTTGTTAGTAACTACACATTTACCCAGAGTAAATCATTATTTAGTTAGAGCTGCAGTTTTTAAAAAGCCATTGGTAAAAAAGTTATTGAGTACTTTAAACTTAATGCCAATATATAGAATTCGTGATGGTGCAAGTCAATTGGGTAAAAACAAAGAGATTTTTGAAAACTGTTTTGAAATTTTTAAAAAAGGAGAAACATTAATGATTTTTCCTGAAGGAAGTCATCTTAGAAAAAGAACCATAAGACCTTTAAGCAAAGGGTTTACAAGAATAGTTTTTGGTGCATTAGAAAAATACAATGATTTAAAAATTACAATAATTCCTGTAGGGTTAACCTACCAAAACGCATCTAAATACCCGTGCAGTGTTGCTATAAAATATGGCACACCTATTTTATCAAATGATTTTTATAACCCAGAGAAGTTGAATGCTTCTGTGGTGGCTTTAAAAAATGAAGTAAGCAATCAATTACAACAATTGAGTGTGCATATACCTAATGATGAGCACTACCAAAAAACTGTTGCAAAATTAGATAGTGCTAATGTAGATTTTACCAATGTAACACTTATAAATACACTGTTAAAAGAAAATAGTTTTATAGCAACTCAACCAAAGCAAAAAAACAATTTAAAATTGTTGCGTTATTGTATTTTTATAAATAGTTTTTTTCCTTTTTTAATTTGGAAAACCGTTGCAAAAAAAATCGATGAGATAGAATTTGTAGATACTTTTAGATTTGGAATTAATGCTATAACATTTCCGCTATTTTATGGTGTGCAAGCACTAGTAGTAAATACTTTTTTGGGGTGGAAAATAGCTTTAATATATTTAGTCACCTCTATTTTGTTGGTTTATCTATACTCTAAAAATGCCCCAACAAACACAGAAAATTCTGACTAAAAGATAATAACAAACAAGTTTAGCCCTGATTTAAACGGCATCCTTTTTTATATTTTTTTGTATATGAAACTTATTTTTTTAGAACACAATTAATTTTTAAAACTAAAATTGTAGTGCATTTATTTGTAAAAAAGATATAGTGGAAAGCAGGAAACAGCTACTCATCTAAAATAGCATCTTGAAGTATTTGCTGTATTTCTGTTCTAATATTGTGTTTTACCAAACCTCTATTTTTCATGGTTGGATATACTCGGTTAGACAAAAAAACGTACACCAAACCACTTTGAGGATCTGCCCAAGCATAAGTACCTGTAAATCCTGAATGGCCAAAACTTGCGTCTGAAACACAACCACAGGTTGCCTTTATATCTTTATTTAGCTGGGGCTTGTCAAAACCCAAACCTCTACGTATTTGGTCATCAGAATAGTAGCGCATGTTAAATTTTTCTATAGTTCCAGATTTTAAATAACGTTTACCTCCGTAAAATCCTTTCTGCAAATACATTTGCATTATTTTTGCCACATCATTGGCATTTGCATATAAGCCTGCATGACCTGCAACACCGCCTAACATTGCTGCTCCCATATCATGCACATGACCATGTAACAATTGATTTCTAAAATAATCGTCTTTTTCTGTTGGAACGATTTGAGATTTCGGGAATTTTTGAAGCGGTAAAAACGTTGTTCTGTTTGCCCCCAAAGGTTTATAAAACTCATTGTTAACCAACTTGTCTAGTGGTTTTTCATATTCTTTTTCTATGATTTCTTTAAAAAGATAATACCCCAAATCGCTATATTTATAGCCAGTTTTTTCTCTCTGCTCTATTTCTCTTATGTATTTGTAAATACTGTCTTTGTAATTTTTATCGATGTACAAATTTTCTGCAACCTTAACTGCATATTTTTTTGTTTTTTTAGAATTGTAAAATTCTGATAAATTCTTACCTGTTATGCTGTCTTGAGTTGCAATATAAAACGGAATCCATGCTTGTAAACGTGCGTTATGAGATAAAATTTCTTTAACTGTAATTGTATCTTTATTACTTTCTTTAAAGCTTGGTAAAATATCTTTTAATGCAGTGTCTAAAGTTATTTTTTGCTCTTCTTCTGCCCTCATAACTAAAGGTAATGTTGCTAAAATCTTGGTTAAAGAGGCTACATCATATATATCTGAGTTTTGAACTTTTGTTTGCTGTTTATCTGTGTGATAACCATAACTTTTTTGCAAAAATACTTTACCTTCTTTGGCAGCAAAAACTTGAAAACCAGGCGCCATTTTTTCTTTTAAAATAATCTTAGCGATAGAATCTATTTTTTTTAATCTTTCTGAAGATACGTTTACGGCTTCTGGTATCGTATATTCAAACCTGCTTAAATTGGTTGTAGTTAAACCAGCACCTTCTGGAAAAAAATTATGAATTGAAACAGGTAATTTACCTTTTGCTTTATAAGCTCCAAAAAGTAATTGTGCAGATATTTCTTGGGCTAATTTGCTATTTTGATAAGACACTAGTAGACCTTCTATATTTACAAATGTTTTTATTTGCAACAAACTATATGGGCTTGCAAAAATATCTAAAATTATTTCTTTTGCTCTTGCAATCTCTTGTAACCATACCAATTCTTGGTCTTTAAATTTATAACTTTTCCAAGGGTGCAGGTTAGATTTATGATAACCAACTATTACTAAATTATAAGGTTTTAACTTTTTAAGTAACCCATCTAAATTGTTATCAGAAATCACATCAATTTTGGTATAGTTCTGCATCATTTTTATAAAATGATTTCCAGAACCATCACCTAATTTTACATAAGCAATCTTTTTATTTTCTAAACTACCTATTGGTATTTCTCGGTTTCTGTTTCTAAGAACTGTAAGTGAATTTTTTACTAATTCTCTATGCAACACTTCATCAGTAGCAGTATTTAAATCTTGCTGTAAACTATCTAAAACTATTGGTTTGTATTGGTGTAAACCTGCCCAATATTTTGCTTTTAAAATCTTTTTTACAGAAATATTTATACGTGCTTCTGTTAAGGTTTTTAATTGAATTGCTGTTTTAATTAACCTAACAGTTTCGGGTACATTTTGCGGAATTAACAAAACATCATTCCCAGCTTTTATAGCTGCCAAGTCAATCTCTGCAGATGAAGCATAATTGGATGCTCCTTTCATGTTTAATCCGTCAGTAATTATCAATCCGTTAAAACCCAATTTGCGCAGTAATAAGTTTGTAACAACATTTGTTGATAATGATGTTGGCAATCTATCATCAGACTCTAAACTTGGTATGCTTAAATGCGCAGTCATTACACTAGCTACACCTTTGTCAAATAGTTTTTTATAAGGATATAACTCTATAGAATCTAAACGAGCTATATCAAAATTTAAAACAGGTAACGTGTGGTGAGAATCTGAAGCTGTGTCTCCATGACCCGGAAAATGTTTGGCATTGGCTAAAACCCCCTCACTTTGCATACCTTGTGTAAATGCAATTGCTTTTTGGGTTACATTTTCTTTATTTTCTCCAAAAGAACGGTTACCAATAATTGGGTTATCAGGATTTACATTTACATCTACAACAGGAGCAAAATTTATATGAATACCCAATCGTTTACAATGCTTACCTAGACGTTTTCCAAATTGATAGATTAATGAATCATTTTGAATAGCCCCCAAGGTCATATTCCAAGGAAATCTATAGGTGTTTTTTAAACGCATATCTAAACCCCATTCTCCGTCAAAACCAATCATTAATGGTATTTTGGAAACAGCTTGATATTTGTTATTTAATACGGCTTGTTTATCTGGTGTTCCTTGCATAAAAATTAAATTACCTACATGATATTTGGTAATCATTTCTGTAATAAAATCTTCATGCTTTTTATCTTGATTAGAATAAGCCTGTACCATAAATAACTGACCAATTTTTTCATCTAAAGTCATTGTATTTAAAAGGCTATCTACCCAAATCTTTTGCGCCTCTGTATCTTTGGCAACTAAAGGATCTACACCTTGAGCACTTACGTTTAAAGCTAATGAGAGTATTAATAAAAGGAATAGTAAATTTTTATGCATTCTAAAATTTTCTTTTTTTAGGGCGTTTTAACGGGCTTTCGCTACTCGCTTTTTTTAGGTTTGTTTTCGGTACAATTCTGCTAAAAAGCAGAATTACCCAAACCGATACCTAAAAAAGAGCTCAAACAAACCGCTCAATCCCTAACGCAACTCGTTTGCCTACTTAGTTACACTATAAACCAATTTTTATACCAAAAAACGTTTGTGCCAACTTTCTTTTGCAGGAACTTCCCATTTGTTTTCAAAATCAGCTTTAGTGTTTACCATATTATTAAATACTATAGTCTCTGGAGTAATTTTTTGAGCTTTTGCAAATTTTTGAAAATCTGCTAACTTTACTAGATTAATAATATCTTTATCTTTAAAGGTAATATTCATTTTATTCATTAAATCTAATTGTAATTCTTGCTCCAATTGCTGTACAAAACGAACAGAACTATCAATAGAACAACCAGAAACATTAGTAAAACTCTCATCTACCGCCAACACTAAAAATTGGTTATATCTAATAGTAAATGACCCCCTTAAATCATCTCCATGACGTGTCCATTGGTTTACAAAATCTACAGCTTTCTTAGATATGAATGTTACTTCTTTTTGCGTAAATTCTCTATTAGATTGATATATCCAAACACGAGAACTATGGGGTAAATTTTTATATTCTGTAAACATTATTTTAAGTTATTAAGCTTTTACTAAATTGTTATTTTTAATTGTAACAAAATTATCTCAAATTAAATTTCTGCTGTAAAGCAGCCAATTTTTCTGCATCTGTCATAGTCTCTTTAGGTGCAGACATTCTTTCTTTAATTTCTCTTAACACTTTCTTGGTGTATAAAGGAAAATCTGCATTTTGAATCCAGTTGTTGTATCCTGGGTTTTCTTTTAAAACCTCTTCTACAGTTCTTCCTTTGTATTTACCAAAAGAAAATATTTCTTGATCATCTTCATTCATCAATATAAAACCTGCAAAATCTGCTCGTTTACCATGTGTAGAAAACTCACTTAATGCATCTACAGAATTTTCTATATCATCATATTTTTCTAGTTGCGCTAATAAAATTTCATAGGTTGCATTTGTATCTGCTTCTGCACCATGTGCCCCTTCTAGTTCTTTTCCGCAATAAAACTGATACCCAGCACTAAGTGTTCTTTGTTCTTTTTTATGAAAAATTACTTGTACATCTATCGCTTTTCTATTATTCATATCAAAATCTATACCTGCTCTCATTAGCTCTTCTGCCAAAAGCGGAATATCAAACCTGTTGGAATTGAAACCTGCCAAATCTGCATCTGCTATCATCTTATTAACTTTAGGTGCCAATTCTTTAAATGTAGGTTCTGTAACTAGTTGCTCATTAGTAATTCCATGAACATCTGTTGCTTCTTGAGGAATTTCAATTTCAGGATTTACCAACCACGTTTTACTTTCTTTATTTCCATTAGGAAACACCTTGAGTATTGATATTTCTACAATTCTATCTGAACCTATATTTACACCTGTAGTTTCAAGGTCAAAAAATACGATTGGTTTTATTAAGTTTAGTTTCATTTTTTAGTGCTAAAAGTTTAATTACAAATGGACTTTTTTAAAGTTGGCTTTAATAATGCTAATTTTATAAACTTATTTTCATAATTGGTTAAACTTAAATTTATTCGTTATTTAATTGTGTCTTAAAGTCCGCTAATTGTTCTGTATCTTTTTTACTTAATGTAGGCTCTTTAAAATTGTATTTTTTCATTTCTTCCAAAACAATATCTGCTAAAAGTAATCTTGCAGTGGGTTTATCATCAGCAGGAATTACAAACCAAGGGGCGTTTTCTTTTGACGTTCTGTTTAGCAAATCTTGATAACAAAACATATACTTGCTCCATAATTTTCTTTCTTTTAAATCTCCAGATGAGAATTTCCAGTTTTTTTCTGGTATTTGTAATCTTCTTAACAATCTGTTTTTTTGTTCATCTTTAGATAAGTTTAAGAAGAATTTTAAAACAATTGTTCCGTTTTTGGTTAAATGATTTTCAAAAGCATTAATTCTTTCCATTCTATCATGATAGAATTCATCATTTAAATTGTCTATACTTTGTATTGTAGGAATTTTTTCTGATAATATATACTCAGGATGTACTCTTGTTACCAGTACATTTTCATAATGTGTACGGTTAAAAACACCTATTTTACCTTTAGCAGGTAAGGCTATGTAATGCCTCCATAAAAAATCGTGTTTTAATTCGAGCTCTGTGGGTACTTTAAAGCTGTGTACTTCTACACCTCTTGCATTTACGTCTTTAAAAACTTCTCTAATTAAACTGTCTTTACCAGAAGTATCCATTCCTTGTAAACAAATAAGCATACCATACTTACCCTCTGCATACATGGTATCTTGTAGTTTACTAATTTTTCTTCTGATTTTTTTTAACTTACCTTTTGCATCTTCCACCACTTCTTTAGTTGAAGTTTCTAAAAGTTTAATAGGCTTTTTTACAATATAATCTTCTGTATTCATTACTTAAAAAATAATGTTTAAAGATAGAAAAAATTGAAAGCAAGACCTACAATATTATAAGATTTATGAAGTATTTGTATTTTAACTTGCTTGTTCTAATATTTCTTTGTTGGTAAAGAATTTGGTAAGGTTTTTAGGTGGTGTAATTGTCTGCCATGATTTATAATCAAACCAAAATAAATCTCTAATTACGGTAGCACACAATTCTTCTTTTTGATTGAAAAACGCAACAGTAACTGTCATTTTCTGCTGACAAAAACTTAGTGTATCAAAAGTTATTTTTACAGAAAAATCTTGTGTAAATAGTAAGCTTTTTTGTCGTGTTATTTGGTCATTACTATTTTGCAATCCTACTTGTCGTTTATTCATTTTTAAGCGTGTAAAACCATTTACAAATAAAAATGTTTCTACAATTTTACTAGTGTATTTTAGGTAAGCTCTATTTTGCATTACCATAAAATCATTTACATCTTCTCCTTGTACTTTATAAGTTCTTTGAAACATATTCTAGTTTTTAAAAGTAGGCTACTATCTTAAGTTTTGTTGACAGTAACCTACCTTATCCCCCATTATTAAAAAGTTAAAATGTTCTTGATATGTTAAACCCAAAATGAATGTCTCCTTTAAAAAAGTTTCCTGTATTTTCTGCTATAAAGCTTTTTTCTATCATTGTAATGGCATTAGATAAAATTAACTGAAACACGTGCCCTCCTGTTTCTATATCTACCCCAAATGCTAATGAGTTTCTAGCATTAATAGATTGAGACTCATTAAAGGCTAAAAAGTATTCACCATTTAAAGAAACACGTTTGCTTATTTTTACACGACTTCCAAAGCCTAAGGCGAAAATTCCGTGAGGATCTTGAGTTTCTCGTACTGTATTTCTATGAATAAAAGTTGGTGTAACCTGTAATGAAAACTCTTGGCTAAACTTTCTGGCAATTAAGACTTGTCCTACATAAGATAAGTTTTCTTGAAATGTTCTTTCTACTATAGGAAATTCTTCTTCTTGTGTTTTTGCTGCTACGCTTGCAAAAACAGATACTGCAAAAGGAAAAGAACGATTTCCTCTTCTCTGTTTTACCAAACTATATTTTAAAAAACTATCAAATGTTTTTTCAAAACTACTTCTTCCAATACCAATTGTCAAATTGTCTGACAAACCATATTCAAAAGCAAAACGAACATTTGTATTGTCTAAGCCAAATAACTCACTAAAACCAGAATTAATTCTACCAAATCTGTGAGAAATTATAAATTCTAATTCTTTATCTTTTCTATTTTCTATGGAGTGCCCGTTTAAAATTCTGGTTCCTTTAAAAGTGGCAGTAACAATGTTTTCAGATTCATTTTTTGGTGCTTCTTGGTCTAAAACGTCTAACAAGTCGTCTTGAGCATGAGCAAACACAGAACTTAATATGCATACTACGTATATTATTTTTTTCATTGTGCTATTTTTTAAAGGGTTTGTGTGTAAGGTTAAAGTTTACTTTAATGTTTTCTTGTATATTTTTGGCTACAACAGCAGGAATTTTGATTCCGAAATCTGCAAGATTTACAATAAAATCTCCAACAACATCAATAGCTTCATTTGTTCTTACAAAATTTGCGTCTATAGTCGTTTCTTTAGAAACACCATGAATGGTTAATATTCCTTTAACTTGTGCTGTAGATTTGACATCAGAAACACCTTCAAATTTAATAATCTCTCCTTTAAATGTGGCTTTCGGATATTTATCTGACTCTACATAGTTTTCATTGAAATGTTCTTGCATTAATGCTTTTTTAAACATAAATGATTTCATTAAAATTGATATTGCCATTTTTCCTGAAGATGCATCTATAATACTTAAAACTTGATTATTATCTGCTTTAATATCTTCTATTGGTGTTGAAGAGAAAAAGGTTACAGAACCATTTTTTGTTAAATATCTTTCTTGGGCGGTAGTTACATTTGTAAGTAAAATGTATATTAATATGGTATAAATTGTTTTCATATTATGGTTTTAGTTGATTATTTCGCTTTTTACAAGTATAACATCCATTAAATAACCTGTACAAATTCCTTTAATTGTTATTGTCTGTCCTTGTTCTAAAGTCTCTATTTTTTGGGTTGCAGTTTCAGATAAATGACATAAAACACTCCCAAAATCATCATCGGTTTTTAAAGTGACAATTCCTTTTTCTTTTTCTATATTGGTATCTATAATTACGCCAGAAACTTCTATAATTTTCTCTAAATACTTTGTATTTGCTTTATTTTCATCAGATGTAAAATCTGTCATAATTTGCGAGGCTGTTGCAATAATATCAGACTTTGTATCTGCAACATCTACATGAGGCTTATTGTACATTTTGTATACAATATAAATCCCTAAAATTGCCACAATTAAAATTGACGAAATTATTTTTTTACTTGTCATAATCTTAATTGTTTAATGCACCTGCTTCTACCCAACAACTAATAGCTTGTATTTCTTCATCTGTTAAACTTCCTCCTATTGGCATTGTTCTTCTAACAACTTCAGATCTTATAATTATTGCATTTGCACTAGCGTTTTCAAAAGTTTCTAAATTTGGTGGTTGCCCTCCGTTTGTACTGTGGCAAGTTGTACAGTTATTATCTAAAATTGGTCTTACATTAAGAGTATATGTAATTGTACTACAAGGATCTTCTATGGCAGGGTCATCATTAATTACAACCTCTTCATCTACGTTTGTTAAACATGAGGCAAAAACGAATCCTACAAAAAGTAGAAAAAAATGTTTTTTTATTTGAACGCTGTTTTTCATAATGTTTGTTTTTAAATTCTTGTGTAAAGTAACTACAATTAAACAGTTTACAAACCCTTGAGTTTTATGAAAAGGAAAAAAAACAGGTGAAAAAGGAAAAAAAAGCTTTAAAAAAATTGTAAAAATAGCTTTAAGTTTACATGTTAAGCCACTGTTTAAATTCTGCTGCTTTATTTTTACTTATAATAATTTCTTCAGACGTTTTAGACCTTAGTAATATTTTCAATTGGCTTTTTCCATATTTAATAATCTTATCTATGGCTGCAATACTGATTATAAATTGTCTGTTTGCTCTAAAAAATAGTGACTCGTCTAAATTGGCATACATATCATCTAAACTTGCATTAGTTGTAGACCTTTTTCCATCAAAACATACTACATAAGTAATTGTATTTTCTGTATATATAAATGCAATATCTTTTATTGGTGTAGGTACTAACTCATTTCTTATATAGGTTAAAATTCTTTTTCGTTCTTTATCTGAGGTTTCTTCTGTAATCTTATTTTCTTGAGTTACTTCTACCATTTTTTCTCTATAAGACACCAGATCTGTATTTAACTTAGATAAACTGACCACTTCTGTTGCTAGAGAAGAATTTTTTAATTCTAATTGCTTTTCATAAGCACTCCCTATTATTCTAACAGCTAAAAATGACAATACAATAACCAAAATACCCATTATTAAAAAAATGAGATAAAAATTATTTTTTAGAGCACTCATTTGGTTTCGTATACTAATAACATTTACGTTTGCTGCTACAATTAAATCGGACTTTTTTATTGGAGATACATGTATAACCTCAGAAATGATAGTTTTTTCTGAATCGATAGCATTCTTTACTAATATATCATACAAGTCATCAGAAGAGTTTTGCTCTTTTAAGGAAGACAACAAAGACTCACTCGAATTGATTGGCAACCCTAATTCCACCACATTTGGATGACAGACAATTTTACCTCCCCAATCAAACACACTAATAAACCAACTATCTGTATTGGTCTTGGAAATAGTTTCTTGTACATTTTTAATAACTTGGTCTCTAGAAATTCCTTGTTCAAATTGATAATTGATAAAATTAGCAACTTCGTTTGCCTCTCTTTTGGTAGATTCTACTTGAACTTCTATGAGTTGATTTGCACTAACTTTTATAAAATATTGTGATGCTATTAACGCTACAAATAAAAAAATTACGGCTATAGAGAAAAAGGTTAAAAAATATAATCTATCTTTTTTCATGGTAAATATTGAGTCTCAAAAATAAGACTATTTTATTTTTTTAGCACATCTTTTTATTGTTTCAAGTTTAATTTTTCACTTTTCAGATTATTTTTTTTCTTAAAACCCCTAAGTTTTACTTTCTTTGAGGTAATATTTAAAAAAATGTCTAAAAATAAAATTATCATTACTTTAACAATATTCATACTAGCAATAGTAACTGTAGCTGTTTTTGTTATGCCTTATTTTAAAGACACTAACACCAATATAAAAAATGTAACTTCTGAAGCCAACTTAGATTCTAAAGATTTGGTAAATGCATATTTAGTAAATGAAAAAGAATCTAATACAACTTATACCGGAAAAGTGATTGAAATATCTGGTAAAGTAAAATCAGTTAGTTTTTTAAACAATAGAAGTACCGTAATACTATATGGTTTACAAGAAAACTATGGAGTAATTTGTGATGTACACCCAAGTCAAGTACCGAAATTAAAATTATTAAAAATTAATCAAAAAATAATGGTAAAAGGAATCTGTAAAGGTTTTCTTAAAGATGTTATTTTACTAAATTGTTATATAGAGACCCAAATTAATGAATAAACGTTTACTTCTTCTTTTATTGTCTTTTTTTGCTACGCATCTTACAAATGCTCAAGATGAATTTATAGCTCGCCAAGGACAAGTTTCTTTTTTTTCTTATGCATCTGTAGAAAATATTGAAGCTCAGAATAATCAGGTATTGAGCATCTTAGATGTTGCTAATAAAAAAATAGCGGTAAGTATGTTAATGCGTGCTTTTGTATTTAAAAAAGACTTAATGTATGAGCATTTTAATGAAAGTTACGTTGAATCTGATATTTACCCTAAAGCTACTTTTGAGGGAAATATTATCGATTTTGATACAAAAGCATCAAATCAGGTAAAAATAATTGAGGGGAATTTAAATATTCATGGTATTACAAAAAAAACCAACCTAAAAGCTACTATTTCAAAAGATGAAAATGCGTATTTAATTACTGGAGAATTTGTAGTTTTAGTTAACGATTTTGATATTAAAATACCTCCCGTACTAACTAGTAATATTGCAAAATCTATTACTTTAAAGTTTACTTTTCAATACCAACCTTATGAAGAATAGAACACATCCTTTTTTAATTTTAGTACTACTATTTGTATCTCATTTTTCAACAAATGCACAAGACCTCTTAAAAAAGTTAGACAAAGAGCATAAAGATACTCCACAGTATAAAATTGCTACTTTTAAAACCACCAGAATAGGACTTGGTCACTCTATAGAGACTCGTAAAAAAGGTACTTTAGAAATTTCTTTATACAACAGATACTGGGACAAACCAAACACCCAAAGTCAGCGTTTTTTAGCAGATGAGGTTAATACAAGATATGGTTTATCGTATTCTTTTTCTAATGATTTTACCGTAGGTTTTGGATATGCTAATTTTGATAAAATCTCTGATGGATTTATTAAATACAAATTGGTAAAACAACGTGTACATGATAAAAAATCACCTTTAAGTATTACATTAGTACAATCTCTATCTCATCGTAAATTTGATAATGCTAATACTAATCTATATAGTCCTAGCTCATCAGAAAATAAGTATTCTTTTACTACACAGGCTCTAATTGCTAGAAAATTTAGCCCTGAATTATCTTTACAAATATCACCTTCTTTTGTTTATAGAGCTTCTTCTAACAACAACAATAACCCTAATGCACAATTTGCTATTGGTTTTGGTGGTAGGCATAAAATTAACACTCATACTTCTATTGTTTCAGAATACTTTTATGTGGTAAATCCTGTAAAATCTATAGATACTTTTAACTCTTTTTTAATTGGAATTAATTGGGAAGTTAGTGATTTAATGTTGCAGTTTCACCTAACCAATGCTAGAAATTTTGCAGAAGATACCTTTATAACAGAAACTGCAAATAATTTTAATTTTAAAGACCCTAACTTACACTTTGGGTTTAATGCTACTTTTATTTTACATACTAAAAAAAGAACTTTTAAATAGAGCTTTATTTTTAGACTCCACTCAGTAAAAAAATTACATTACAAAAAATTAGAGCTAAAAACTTAAAATTAATGATTTCAAAATCAATGACACATTTAAAATTCTATCACTTCAAAATAAAGATTTTAAAATGTCATCCTATAAATCAATAAAATACCAAGTTAATATTTTTAATGTATTGGGTTTAAAAACTGAAACCGAAATCTTTTTTGTAAAAGAAATTGAACTTGACTTACCTCATTATCCTTCAGGAATTTATTTTATAAATTTAAAGTCAGAAAATAATAGGTTTAAAAAAATAAAAAAATAAACGTGTTGCCTCTTATGATGATATATACTTTTGATTAAAAGTTTCTTAAATCAAAATACAGTCTCCATCAACAAACTATATTTAGTTAATTAAAATCTATTATCGCCGTCTAATAAATCTCCTATACCTCCCAAAACACTGCCTTCACCTTTTTTTCCACTACCAGTTCTAGGAGCCATAGCCAAGACTCTTCCTGCTAGCCTGCTAAAAGGTAAAGACTGTATATATACCGTTCCAGGACCACGTAATGTTGCAAAAAACAATCCTTCCCCTCCAAAAATGGTATTTTTTATACCACCCACAAACTCAATATCATAATCTATTTCTTGCGTAAAACCTACAATACAACCTGTATCTACTCTTAGAACTTCCCCTGATTGTAAAACTCTTTTAGCCATTGTTCCTCCTGCATGAACAAAACCTAAGCCATCCCCTTCTATTTTTTGCATGATAAATCCTTCTCCACCAAACAAACCTCTACCTAGTTTTTTTGAAAATTCAATTCCGATTGAAACTCCTTTAGCTGCACACAAAAAGGCGTCTTTTTGACAGATAAATTTACCACCAAATTCCATTAAGTCTATAGGTACAATTTTTCCAGGATAAGGAGAGGCAAATGATATTTTCTTTTTTCCAACACCGGCATTTGTAAAAACAGTCATAAACAAACTCTCTCCCGTCAATAGTCTTTTTCCTGCCGAAAAAAGTTTACCTAACACCCCTTTTTCTTGTTTAGAACCATCACCAAAAATAGTATTCATGGTAATCGCATCATCCATCATCATAAAAGTTCCTGCTTCAGCAACAACACCTTCTTGTGGGTCTAATTCTATTTCTACAAATTGCATCTCTTCTCCATAAATTTTATAATCTATTTCATGAGCATTCATCTGTTTTTTATTTGAAGATTGATTTGGTAATTTGTCTTGATACATCTTTTTTTGGTTTTTATATTAGGATTAGAAGACGTTTATGTGTTTTTGTTACAATGATTCATAATTATTTAACATTTTCTTTAACGGATGCGTATTTGTAAAATTATTATTTTTGATTTTGTTGATGAAAAGCAAAAAGTATACAATTTAAAAATATTTGATTATGAAATACTTAACACCAGAAATAGAAGCATTGTCTAAAAAATATGAGGTTACAAAGTCTTTAGCTCGTACCAGTACTTCTTGTGGAATTTTTCAAGATTGCGATTATAAAGAAGAGCGACCAAAACCTTATCATAAAAAAAAATAATTACGATTTTACTTTTAAACTCCACTCAAATTTAAAGGTAGATACTGTAATTCCTTCTTCATTAACTCCTTGAGATGTTAAGTTAACAGTCTGACCTTTTTTAGTAGCTATACATTTTTGAATAGTTGATGCTATTAACGCTGCATCACTACACGTAAAAACAATTTTCCCTGTAGCTTTTTTAAAAAATGCTGCTTCTTGTTTGGTTACCAACATAGATACTTTTTTTTGCGACGCTTCAATCGCTTTCATTACAAGAGCCCCTGTACTCATTTCTGCAGCCATACCCTGAGCTGCCCAAAACATACTTTTAAATGGGTTTTGATTGATCCATTTATGATGTATTGACACAACACAAGAAATGCTATCTATTTTTTTTACACGCATTCTAGACAACCAACCAAGTGGTAATTTAAAAAACATGAATGCGTTTATTTTGCTTGGTGTTATCTTCATACTCTCTTTTAATGTAAGCAAAATACTACTTTTTAAACAAACATGTAAAAAATTTAAAATGTTAATAAAATGTTAAATACAGGTACTATGTATTGCATAATACCTTTTTTTAGATATATATTTGCATAAGAAAGTATTATACATATAAAATGATGAAACATAATAACGAAAATACCAACGCTTTTTTAATACATATATCTGCATTTGCAGGATTTATATTTCCTTTTGGAAATATAGTAACCCCTTTAATTGCGTGGCAAAGTCTAAAAGACAGAAGTCCTTTTTTAGATGAACAAGGTAAAGAAGCTGTAAATTTTAATTTAAGCTACACTTTGTACGTATTTTTAATTTCTATCATTTTTATTCCTGTTGCTTTCGGATCATTTTTTAGAAATTGGGATAATTTTAATTTTCACACAAATTTTGACTTTAATTTTAACAACCTGTTTGGATTTATTGGCTTAGGCTCTCTAACAGGAATTATATACATAATTGGTATTGCCTTGGTAATTATTGCATCATTAAAAGCCCGAGAAGGAGAAAACTACAAGTATCCATTTACCATAAAATTTATAAAATAATATAAACCACAATAAATGAAGATAGAAAACACAAAAGCACAAATGCGAAAAGGTGTTTTGGAGTATTGTATTTTATCCATATTAAAACATGGAGATGCTTATACCTCAGAAATACTTTCTACATTAAAAGCTGCTGAAATGATTGTGGTTGAAGGAACCATATATCCGTTATTAACGCGCTTAAAAAACGCTGGTTTACTAACCTATAGATGGGAAGAATCAACCTCTGGACCGCCAAGAAAGTATTACGTTTTAACAGAAAACGGAGGCATGTTTTTAAAAGAATTAGATAAAACATGGGGCAATTTAGTAAATGCAGTAAACCAAGTAATTAGTAAAAAATCGACTACAAATGAATAAGACTATTAACATAAATTTAGGTGGATTCTTTTTCCATATTGATGAAGTTGCTTATCAAAAATTAAAACGATATCTAGAGTCTATTTCTAGATCTTTAAGTGATGATCCGCAAGGAAAAAATGAAATCATTGCAGATATAGAAGCCCGTATAAGCGAATTGCTTTCTGAAAAAATAACAGATGCAAGACAAGTTGTTAATGAAAGTGATATTGATGATATTATAAAAATAATGGGGCAACCAGAAGATTATGCAGAAGCAGAAGAAAATTACAATGACGCTAGCTATTCTTACAAAAGAAATAATGCTTCTGGAAAAAAATTATTTAGAGACCCAGATGATAAATTTTTAGGTGGTGTTGCCTCTGGTATAGCGCACTATTTTGATGTAGATCCTATTTGGATTCGTTTAGGGTTGCTTGCTCTATTTTTTGGGGCTGGTTTTGGTGTTATTCTGTATATAATTCTTTGGGTTTTGTTACCTGAAGCAAAAACAACTGCCGAAAAGTTACAGATGGAAGGTGAGCCTGTAAATATTGATAATATTGAGAAAAAAATTAGAGAAGAGTTTCACAGCGTTTCTGAAAATGTAAAAGATTTTGCCAATAATGCTTCTGATAGGATTAAAGAAGGGGCTAATGAAATTTCTCAAAAAGTAAACAATTCTTTGAAGGGAAAGGGCAGAAAAAATAACGGCTTGCAAGATTTCTTTGAAACTATAGGAAAAATCATTTTGGTATTTTTTAAAGTTATCGGAAAGTTTATTGGGGCATTACTTGTATTTGTTGCGGCAGCTGTTATTTTATCACTAATTATTGGTGGGTTTTCTGTTGGAAGTTTAGAGTGGTTAAATGTAAATATAGACGGAGCGTTTGTACAATACCCTCCTTTCTTTTACGATGCAATACTACCCAAATGGTTACTAACCTTAACGGGTTTTTTGCTAATTGGTATTCCTTTTTTAACCTTGTTGGTTTTGGGTTTAAGAATTTTGTCTAGTAATGTTAAAAAATTTAGCAAAGCAACATCATTGATACTCTTAGGTATTTGGGTTGCTTCTTTACTAACCTTAGTCTTTACAGGGTTAGATTTTGGAACATCACACGCAAATTATGGTCAAAATATAGAGCAATTACCTTTAAATCATGTAAAAAACGATACTATTCATTTAAAAATGACAAATGATGATGCGCTATATTATCAACATAATTTAAGAAGAACTTCTCGTAAACATGAGGTGGAAATAGATGGTAAAACTAAAGTATATTCTAATTATGTAAAAGTTGATGTCAAAAAAAGTCCATCCAACAAAGCCTATATCATCATTCAAAAAGAATCTCGAGGAAAAACTAGAAGTAGTGCCAATAAGAATGCTGAAAAGATTGAGTATAACTACGAAATTAAAGGTAAAGACATTGTTTTAAATGCCTATTATTTGTCAGATTTTAAAAATCTTTGGAAAGATGAAGAAATAAATATCACGTTTTATATTCCAGAAGGTATAACTGTTTATTTTGACAATTCTATCAGAAATTTTTTACATGATGTAAAAAATGATAAAGATATCTATGATAAAGACATGGTTAATCATCATTTTTTAATGACTAAAAAAACATTATCCTGTACAGATTGTATAGATAATGATGTTCTAAACAATCAAAAATCTATCTAAATCTACAATTCAGTAAAAAAATACAACAACTGAGCAACCAAATTTTGGTTTTAAGCATCTATAAAATGACTTTTACCATCTAAACAAACTAGAACTCATGAAATATTTAATCACAAAAACCCTTACATTTCTATTTATAACTGCTTTATTTACTTCTTGCGGAGTAGATATGTTTAATAGCGTTAATGGCAATAGAAATGTAGTTACTAAAAACAGAAAAACAAATAATGATTTTACTGGTATTAAAGTAAGCACAGGCATAGATGTATACCTTACGCAAGGTAACAAAAACAAAATTACTGTAGAAGCAGATGAAAATTTACATGATATTATTATCACAGAGGTTAAAGATGATGTTTTAAGAATTTATTCAGAACAAAGTATTTGGAGAGCTAAAGCACGTAAAGTACATGTAATCATTAAAGATTTAAAGATGTTAAGGGCTACAAGCGGTAGCGATGTGTATACAGAAAATACGATTACAACTGATGAAATTTCTATAGC
The DNA here is from genome assembly GCF_003335085.1 of Polaribacter sp. WD7. Lineage (GTDB taxonomy): Bacteria > Bacteroidota > Bacteroidia > Flavobacteriales > Flavobacteriaceae > Polaribacter. The sequence continues at coordinate 159,025 of NZ_QPEJ01000014.1, forward strand.
GGCAACCAGTGGTGCAGATATTAAAATAAGTGTAAACGCTAACAGTGTAGAAACTAGTACTACAAGTGGCTCTGATATTAAAATTGCGGGTAAAGCAATAAATCATGCATCAACTGCTACTAGCGGAAGCTCTATTGATGCATATTATTTGGAGAGTGAAAACGCCATTGCAAAAGCCACTAGTGGTGCAAATATTAACATTTATGCCTCACAAAGATTAGAAGCAAAGGCTACTAGTGGTGGAGATATCGATTTTAAGGGCAACCCTAAACAGGTAACAAAAAAATCTTCTTCTGGTGGTAGTGTTTCTAAAAAATAGATTTTTTTTTAAGCATAAACAATCAACTTAAACCAACCTAACTATGAATACTTTTTTAGAATCTTTTAAAAGCAGTTTTATTTTTAAAGTTCTATTTTTTATTGCTGTATTTTTATACAAGTATATTTTAAATCTATAAAAATTTATTAGAATAGCTAACTCTAATAATAGTACTAATACTTGGTTTTATTAGTTTACTTGGTAAGTCGTCGTTTTGTAAAAAACGGCGCTTACTTTTTTGTAGATGATTTTATCTACTTCTCCTCATTCTATTGTTTCTCATTTCTAACATCTTTTTTTGAACAGTAGCTGCATATTCTTTTTTGGTTGTTTCTTTTCCTTTGTCTGGTGCTTTTATGACAATCTGTTTTTTTGAATTGATAGTTATTTCAGAACACAATAATGTAGTATTGTCTACACTTACCTCTAAAATTAAACCAGGTAAACCCCAATATTCTGCAGGCCCTTGTGCAACAGGAATTTGAGGCGCATACCACGCTTCTATGACTTTTAAATTTTCTTCGGTATTAGTGGTCTTTTTAGAATTCTTTCTTAAATCTCTCCAAGAAAAATTATACCACTCTATTTCTTCTTTAGGTGCAAATGCCTTTGCTTTATAACAAGTATACTCGCCTATTTTTTTGGTTTCTGATCCTAATTTCCAATCTATCTTGTAAAGGTCATCTTTAACTAAAAACTTTTTACCGTAAAATTCTTGGGCTTGTATTATTTTTTTATCTTTTATATTTTTATACTGATCTCCTCTAGAAAAATAAGCTCCCCAGCTGTCTGTTGCTCCAGAAATTGCATCTATTTGTTCTTCTTCTAAAAACATAGATTCTGCATTATTAAATGTTAGTACATATGTTTTTTCTAACCTATTTTTTAAACGTTCATGAATTTGCTTTTTTTGCCCTTCAGACAGTCTAGCTCCCCAAGAACCTAAAGTCATTTTAGATTTAGACATGTACACAGCTTTTCCTTGAAAAATTTGTGCATGAACATTTAAAGTAATTAGAATAATGAATGAAAATATGGCAAATTTGAAGTTACATGGTTTCATAAGAAATATTTTTGTTTATCTAAATTACAAAAATACTAAACAAAAAATAGCTAGATGTCATTATTTTAACACAACTTTAATCTGAAAATCAAGCATCTAAACCAAACTTATAAAAAAACATCACAAATTGAGATACTCTTTTTCAAGTTCCAAAAGCTTAGAACTACCAACGAATGATAACGCTACCCCACGTAAATCCACTACCAAAAGCAGCTAACACCACCAAATCGTTATCCTTAATTTTACCTTTTTCCCAAGCTTCTGTCAAAGCTATAATTACAGATGCAGCTGTAGTATTTCCATATTTCATGATATTATTGTAAACATTATCCTTAGATAATCTAAACTTCTTTTGAATAAATTGCGCAATCCGCAAATTTGCTTGATGCGGAATTAACATGTCTATGTCTTCTTTTTGCAAATTGTTGGCCTCTAAACCTTCTACAATAGCTTCTGCAAAACGGGTTACGGCATGCTTAAACACAAATTGCCCATTCATATACGGAAAGTAAGAAACATCGTCTGGATTATTGGCTTCTAAAATTTCTGGAACCCATCTTTGTGTAGAAGGGCCATCTAACATTAATTCTCTTGCATGTTTCCCTTCAGAATGCAAATGTGATGATAAAATTCCTCTTCCTTTTTCTTCACTTCTAGACAAAACGGCTGCACCTGCTCCGTCACCGAAAATAACAGTTACGCCTCTGCCTCTAGTAGATTTTTCTAGGCCACCTGAATGATTTTCTGAACCAATAACTAAAATATTTTTATACATACCGGTTTTAATAAACTGATCTGCAACTGACATCGCATAAATAAAACCAGAACATTGATTTCTAACATCTAAAGCTCCAATAGTTGGCATTTCTAACATTTCTTGAACTTGAACACCTCCTCCTGGGAAATACATATCTGGACTTAAGGTGGCAAACACAATAAAATCGATATCGTTTTTAGTTAAACCAGCTCTTTCTATAGCTATTTTTGCCGCTTTGGCTCCCATAACGGCTGTTGTATCATCAGTTTTAGGATCTATCCAACGTCTTTCTTTGATTCCTGTTCGCTCTTGAATCCATTCATCTGAGGTATCCATAAATTCCTTTAAATCATTATTGGTAACGATGTTGTCGGGTACATAATACCCTAAACCTGTTATTTTTGAGCTATACATATGTTGATATTTTAGTTGCGTATTCTTTGTAATAAGCTAAAATAATGATTTTATTTAGATTGCTTTTTTATCGAAATATTAATTTTATTGTAAAATATATAACAAATCCATAAAAAGATATGTTTTTGTAAAACGCTGCTGACGAAAGGAAAAATTATGCTGTCATCTTGTCATAATATTTTCTTTGGTATTTTTTTTGACTGTAAAAAGTTTAGAAAATAAAAACGTTCTGTCAGTTCGAGTGATTTTTTTGAGAAACAAAAAAAATTGTATCGAGAACATTTACACTCCTCAATACAATTTCAAAAAAGAAAATCAATCGAAATGGCAATCTTACACTAAAACAAATATAAATTATGAGTAAAGGAAACATTAATGTATCAGTAGAAAATATCTTTCCACTGATTAAAAAATTCTTGTATTCTGATCACGAAATCTTTTTACGTGAGCTAATTTCTAACGGAACCGATGCAACTACCAAATTAAAGCACTTAATTTCTATTGGTGAAGCGAAAACTGAATTAGGTGATGCTAAAATAGAAATAAGCATCGACGAAAAAGCGAAAACCCTAACTATTAAAGACCAAGGTTTGGGTATGACACTAGATGAAGTTGAAAAATACATCAACCAAATTGCTTTTTCTGGTGCTGAAGAATTTTTAGAAAAATACAAAGACGATAAAAACGAAACAGGTGTAATTGGTCATTTTGGTTTAGGTTTTTATTCTGCTTTTATGGTAGCAAATAAGGTAGAAATTATTACAAAATCTTTTAAAGATGCCCCTGCTGCCCATTGGACTTGTGATGGTTCTCCTGAATATACGTTGGTTGAGCACGATAAATCGGATAGAGGTACTGAAATTGTTTTACATATTGCTGATGATTCTACAGAATTTTTAGAAGAAGGTAAAATTAGAGGCTTATTAACCAAATACAACAGGTTTAATCAGGTGCCAATTAAATTTGGAACTAAAGAAGTAAACGATCCTACTCACGAGCCAAAAACTACAAAAGACAAAGATGGTAAAGAAACTACAGAACCTCATAGAAAAATTACTGTAGACGATATTATTAACAATACAGACCCTGCTTGGACTAAAAAACCAGCTGATTTAGAAGATGAAGATTATGCAAACTTCTACAGAGAGTTGTACCCGATGCAATTCGAAGAGTCTTTATTTCACATTCATTTAAATGTAGATTATCCTTTTAATTTAACAGGAATTTTATTCTTCCCTAAGTTGACGCAAAACTTAGACATGCAAAAAGATAAAATTCAGTTGTATCAAAACCAAGTTTTTGTAACGGACAATGTTGAAGGAATTGTACCTGACTTTTTACAGATGTTAAAAGGGGTTATCGATTCTCCAGACATTCCTTTAAATGTATCTCGTAGTTATTTACAAGCAGATGGAGCTGTAAAAAAGATTTCGGGTTACATTACTAAAAAAGTAGCTGACAAATTATCATCTCTATTTAAAAAAGATCGTGAAGATTTTGAAAAGAAATGGAATGATATTAAAGTGATTATAGAATACGGAATGTTATCGGAAGATAAATTCTTTGACAAAGCGAAAAAATTTGCTTTATACCCAACAGTTGCAGATACCTATTTTACGTTTGATGAGTTGATTGAAAAAACAAAAGAAAATCAAACCGATAAAGATGGTAATCATGTAATCTTATATGCTTCTAATAAAGATGCTCAGCACAGTTATATTCAAGATGCGACTGCAAAAGGCTATGAAGTCTTACTACTAGATTCTCCTATTATTTCGCATTTAATGCAGAAATTAGAAGGTGGTGATGCAAAAGTGAAATTTACTAGAGTTGATTCAGATTTTATAGACAATCTAATTAAAAAAGACGAAGAAACGATTTCTAAATTATCTGACGAAGAAAAAGAAAAATTAAAGCCAGTTTTAGAAGGAGCTATTAATGATTCTGCTTATACCGTTCAGTTAGAAGCTATGGATTCTAGCGCACAACCCTTTATTATTACCGTGCCAGAATTTATGCGTAGAATGAAAGAAATGCAAGCTACAGGTGGTGGAGGAATGATGGGAATGGGCAATATGCCAGATATGTATAATTTGGTAGTGAATACTAACAATCCGTTAGTTTCAGAGATTTTAAATGCTGACGAAGACAAGCAAAAAGGATTGATTTCTCAAGCGTTTGATTTGGCAAAATTATCTCAAAACCTACTACATGGTGAAGAATTGACAAACTTTATTAAAAGAAGTTACGAGTTGATAAAGTAATTCGCTCAGTCTTACTGAACTTGTTTCAGATTTTCACAAATACTTAAACCTCTTTGTTTTTGCAAAGAGGTTTTTTTATTAGCTTTTATAAAAAATCCACTACATTCGTTTAACTTTTGATAAAGTAAATTGAAACTTAACTTATTATTATAGTTGGCTACTATTTAAACTTACAATTAATATGATTGAAAATTATAAAATAACATATGAATCTTGAAAAACAGTTAGTTTTCTTTTTTAGTACATTGGGAGCTTTCAACGGTTTTTTATTAGCGTTCTATTTTGCCTATTTAGCAAGTAAAAAAAAGTTCTCAAATTATTTTTTAGCTTTTTTATTACTCTCGTTGAGTATCAGAATTGCCAAATCTGTTTTTTTTCATTTTAATCCTAAGTTATCTGGAATTTTCATTCAAATCGGTCTTTCAGCATGCGTGTTAATAGGTCCTTTTCTTTACTTATACCTTAAAGCTTACATTAAGAAAGAAACCAATAATTGGATACTTCATATTTTCCCCATTTTGGCAGGAATCATTATTTTAGGAGTTACATATCCTTATGTAGAACATAAAACTATTTGGAGTAGGTATATTGTAAAAGGTATATATCTACAATGGTTAATCTACATAGTCTTATCTCTCAAATTTGTTAAACAAATCTTCAAAAGGTTTTTAAAAAAAACAGAAAAAATATCAAGCATAGACATCTGGTTAACAAGTATTTATACAGGTACCGCTATAATTTGTGTTTCTTATATCATCGGCACATATACTTCTTCTATTGTTGGAGCTTTATCGTTTTCTTTTGTACTTTACCTAATTGTCTTACTTTTTATTTTTAGAAATAAAAAAAACACTTCATTTTTTGAAGAAAAAGAAAGATATAGAAATAGAGAAATCAATAATAAAACTGTTGAACAGGTTACTAAAAGAATAAGTGTAGTAAAAGATAAAAAACTATATCTAAACCCCAATTTAACTATTAAGAATGTTGCAAAAGAACTAGATATTACACAGCATACATTATCTCAAATTCTAAATAATAATTTTGGTAAATCATTTTCATTATTTATAAATGAATTAAGGATTGAAAAAGCAAAAGAACTTCTTACGCTCCAAAATCAATATACAATTGAAGCTATTGGCTATGAAAGTGGTTTCAATTCTAAATCAACTTTTTTTACAGTTTTTAAAAAAATAACAGGTTATACACCTTCAGAATATCAAAAATTACAAAAAAAATAAGTTCGGTATTATAAATTTAAACTTCTACTCTATAAAATAAGACTCATAGAACAAGTGCATTTTGCATATTTGTTACGAATTAAAAATTCGAAATATGCCTAAATCAATTCTTGCAATTGTATTACTCTTACTTTTGTTCGGTTTTTCACCTAAACAAGAAAAGCAGAAAAAAATACTTTTCGTAGTCTCTAATCAACATACTTACGGCAATACAAGTTTAAATACTTCTAATCATTTTTCTGAAATTGTTCTGCCTTATAATATTTTTAAAAAAAGTGGATATAAAATAGATTTTGTAAGTCCTAAAGGAGGTACTATTCCTATTGGATACATTAAAACATCTGACAGTATTCAAAAAAAGTATTTATATGACGCTGATTTTATGAAGTTGTTAAAACACACACTTCACCCTAAAAATATTAATGCATCAGATTACAAGGCCGTTTACTATGTAGGAGGTGGGGCAGCAATGTTTGGTGTACCTGAAAATAAAGAAATTCAACATATCTCACGAATTATTTACGAAAATAAAGGAGTTGTATCTGCAGTTTGTCATGGTACAGCAGGAATCGTTAATTTGAAATTATCTAATGGAAAGTTTTTATATGAAGAAAAACAAGTAAATGGTTTTCCTGATGCCTTTGAAAATAAAACAGCTGCATATTATAAAACATTTCCTTTTTCTATAGAAGAAGCAATAAAAAGAAATGGAGGGGGATTTATCTATTCAAAAAAAGGCTGGGACAATCACTACGTTGTAGACGGAAGGTTAGTTACTGGTCAAGATCCTTCTGCCTCGATAACAGTAGCTGAAAAGGTTATTGAAATATTAGAAAAACAGAATATACAATTTACAGATACAATAGCAGGTGTTGATTTAAAATCGAAAATTGATGATTATATCAACAAAATAATGAGAGAATTTGACATTAAAGGTGCAGCAGTAGCCATTTTAAAAAATAACCAAGTTATTCATAAAGAATACTATGGAAAAGCTAATATTGACTATGATATTCCTGTAAACAGTGCATCCATTTTTAAAACACACTCATTAACAAAACTTTTTGTTTCTGTTGCGGTTTTTCAACTCATCCAAGATAAAAAAATCTACCTTGATGATGCAATCGGAAAATTTTTAACTGATTTACCACTAAACTGGAAATCTGTTAAAATAAAACACCTTCTCTCTCATTCATCTGGGTTACCAACCATGCCAGTGTCAAGGAATTTAACAGAGTTCAAGGCTAAAGACATAGTTTTTAATGCGGATACTCAAACTCTACCTGGTAACGAATATTATTACAACCGAACCAATTTATGGTTATTAAAACAGATTATTGAAAAAGTAAGTAATCAAAAATTTCAAGATTTTATTATTGAAAATCAGTTTAACGGAAATCATATTGGTATTTCTTTTTCTGGAGATATTTTAGATATTGTTCCTAATAGAGTTACAGAATATTACCCTAACAAAAATTATGAACCAAAGATTTTTGATTTTTACTTACCAAATTATTTATTATCCGCAGGTGGTCTTAATATAACTTTAGATGCTTATATAAAATGGGAGCAACAATTTGAAGCAGGTAATTTTTTAAATCAAAAACACAAAACCATAATGACCTCTCCATTTCCTTACGGGAATGGCAGTTCATTCTTTTCATACGGCTGGCGAATAGAACAGTTAAATACAATTAAAACAATTGGTTTTAGTGGTGGTGGCATATCAGTTTTTAAAAAAGTACCGAGTAAAAATATGAGCATCATTTTTTTATCAAATGGATATAAATATGACCCTTATATAGAGCGTGTTAGTAACAATTTATTAGGCATTATAGATAAATCACTCAGAAATAAAGAGAGCTTAGCTAGTGAAAAACTAGAAATAATTATTAATAAAAAGGATTACAATAATGTTCAAATACTTTTAAATCAGCTTAAAGACGGTAAAGAGTACAGCGAAGTCTATTTTGAAACAATTCTCAATGAAATTGGCTACAGTTTTCTTAACGCTATTCAACCAAGGTTAATTGAAGCTATAGAAGTTTTTAAATTGAATACACTGAACTACCCAAAATCTTGGAACTCTTTTGACTCCTTAGCAGAGGCATATAAATTAAGTGGAGACATTAAAAATGCTGTAACGAACTATGAAAAAGCTATTGCACTTATTTCAAAAGATAATGCAGCACATATAAAAAGAATAAGAAATCAAATAAAAAAACTCAAAAAAATAATTAAAAAATCTAATCTTAAAATTTGACATAAAATCTTAAAACAACATAAATATGAAAACAAAAATCATCACATTATTACTTTGTATAAGTTTATCAGCAACAGTTTGTGCTCAAGATTCAGATTATACATTAATTGAAAAAACCGTGTCTTATTATTTAGATGGTGGCACAAATAACGATTTTGAAACGCTAAAAAAAGCCTTTCACAAAACAGCTACAATGAAATTTATTCGCAATGGTAAATACGTTGAAGTTAATGCTATAGAATTTTTTAAAAAAGCTATTACCCCTGGACCTAAACAGAACAGGAAAACATATGTTTCTTACATCAATATATCAGGAAACGTAGCAAATGCTAAACTTCAAATAGATTATGAAACCTTTAGTTTTATCGATTATATGAATCTTATTAAGATTGATGGGGAATGGAAAGTGGTGAGTAAAATATTTTATAGAAAGAAGAATTAACGAAACAATTTCAAAAATCTTTGATACTTAACTAATCATATACATTATGAAAAGAATACTATTTTTTGTTGTAATAGCTATTGTGGCTATTAGTTGCAATTTTACTACAAAAGAAAAAAGCTACAAAGCAGAAAATCCGATTGAAGAAAAAATAAAAAAAGTAATGGATGAAAATAATGTTCCTGGCTTATCCATCGGAATTATTAGAAACGGAAAAATAGATATACTCCAAGGTTTTGGAACAAAATCGAGAAAAGACACCACTAAAGTAAATGAAAGTTCAATATTTCAGATTGCTTCACAGTCTAAGATGTTTACTGGCATAATTATTAATAATTTAATTCAAGAAGGAAAACTAAATCTTGAAGAACCAATTACAAGTTATTTTCCATCAGACATCAACGAAAATGCCAAAAAACGATTGCATAAAATTAAACTGAAATTTTTATTAAACCATACGTCTGGTATATCAAGTGATGCTTGTTTTGTTTATAGCGAAAGAATTGATGGTGATGCTTGGACAAAGGGATATTCCAAAGAACAACTCATAAAAGACATTAACAATATAAAGTTGGAATTTGAACCAAGTTCACAGTTTCAATACTCCAATTCAGGGTACGCAATAGTTGGCTTCATTTGTGAGACGGTCAGCAATTTAAGTTACGGTCAGCTTCTCGAAAAATATGTCACCCTTCCATATAAGCTAAACAATACATCTGTAAAATTAAGTGATAGCCAAATTTTAAAATTGGTAACGCCTTACAGAAAAGATAATAGAACGGTAGAGACAAAACCCTCAAATATGGGAATGGCTACACCTGCAAGTGCTATTTACTCCAATGCAACGGATCTGACCAAAATATTATCTGAACAAATTAAGGCATACCGATTGTACGACAGCCTGAACGAACAAGGTCCTCTTATCCTAACCAAACAGACTTCTAAAATGGATGAAAAACTCCAATATGGTTTTGGTCTTATAAAAATGACAGGCGGTTCTGATATAAAATATAGTCACGGAGGCGATGCAGACGGGTTTGCATGCGAGTATTTCTTCAGTCCTCAAAAAAACAATGGAGTTGTTATACTTACATCAAGTGGAGGAAGATGGCTTGGAAAATTAGCAGATGGAATTCTTGAAAATTTGAAATAATAATCTAGTAAAATGGAACATAAAATAATTCAACTCTTAATATTAGTATTAACCTTGACACTTTCTGGTTGTAAAAACTACAAAAGTGTAGATGCCTACGTCGATGAAATAAACGAAAAAGGAGAACTCAATGGTAATGTTCTTGTTGTAAAAAATAAGGAAGTTTTATATGAAAACTCTTTTGGCATTAGTCATCCTAAAACAAAAGAACCTTTAACAGCATCTCATCGTTTTGCTATTGGTTCTATTTCTAAAGAATTCCCAGGAGTGTCTATAATGCAACTCTATGAGCGTGGAAAACTGAAACTTGACGACAAAGTAAGTAAATATCTTAACGATTTACCAACTTGGGCTTCGACTATAAGCATTCAGCAATTGTTTAAATACACAAGCGGTTTACCAAGAGTAGCATGGGAACGTTATGGAGAAAATCAAATGACTGTTACTCATGAATTGCTACTGAATGATTTAAAGAAAGTAGAAGAACTTACTTTTAAACCTGGTACAGACTACCTGTATTCAAACTACAATCCTATATTGCTCATTCATATTGTAGAAAAGGTTTCTGGTCAATCTTTTGAGCGTTATGTTACTCAAAATATATTTAAGCCTGCAAAAATGACGAATAGCTATTTTGCAAAAGCTGCACCTTGGAAAAACGAAATACTACCTGCATATCCTTTTAACAAAGAAAACAAACTAGATGTTTTTAAGATGGATGGGATTAAGTTTTTAATGTTATTTACAGCGCAAGATATATACCAATATCTCCAGCACTTGCATAGTTATCAATTACTGTCAAAAGAATCCGTAAAGCTCCTTTCTGAAAAGGAAGGCTCCCAATCGCCTTTAGGTGTTTTAGAATGGAACGATGATAAATTAGAGGTTCACCATCATCATGGTGAGCAAGGAAGCTATGAGGCAATAATTAGATATTTTCCTGAAGAAGAATTATATATCATCATCTTAAAGAATCAAAAGGTTTTTAATGTAATGGATATGGCAGACGAGATATACAATATAATAATCACTAATAAATAGTAAAATGAAATATCTAACTAAAATAATTTTAGCGCTTGCAGTATTTAGTCAAGTGCAAGCACAAACACAAGTCTTAAACGGTAACAAAAAAGATATTCAAACTATCTTGAAAAATACAGCGGATTTTTCAAAACACGTTATGTCCTCAAACTATGAAATGATAGCTGCATCTTACACAGAAGATGCCAAAATATTTCCTAATAATATGAAAATTCTAGAAGGCAAAGATATTATCAAATATTGGACTTTACCAAAAGGGTTAAGTACATCACATCATAAGATTACACAAAATGAAATAACCATTATTAAAGATACAGCTTACGATTACGGTTATTATGAAGGCAAAACACAAAACATTAAAGGTGAAGAAAGAACTTGGGGTGGCAAATATGTTATTGTTTGGAAAAAAATAAATGGTGACTGGAAAATATATCTGGATATTTGGAATAATATTTAGCTCATAATACAAATGTAATTTAATCACATAAATTCGTACCAATAAAATAGGCATTCCAGTATTATAACAAAATAGAAATAAGGTAATATTTATGAAATTATAAAATCGAATATTGCAACATGATCAAGTAAATAATATATACTAACAAAAAACTAAATTAATTACTAATGCAAGCCTTCTTACAAAATTCTCTTTAAATTCTCTTTGTTCAAGATCATCTACCAAATCAGATGTTTAGAATACGCAACTAAAACACACAAAAAAAGTTAAAACAAAACACTTTAAATACCCAATTCTTTTCAATTACCTTTGCATAAAAACTAATCAATGCAATTCACAGAATTACCTCTTAACAAGTCCATCTTAAAAGCAATTGCAGAAGCAAGATTTCAAAGACCAACTTTAGTACAAGAAAAAACAATTCCTTTAGTTTTAGCAAAAAAAAATGTAATTGTTGCTGCACAAACGGGCACAGGAAAAACTGCAGCTTTTGCGTTGCCTATTATAAATTTGTTATTTGACAAACAAGATGCAGAAAAAGGAGCAAAAACCATAAAAGCATTGGTGGTTACGCCTACTCGTGAGTTGGCTATTCAGATTTTAGAAAACTTCAAAAGTTATAGTACATATTCTAATTTAAGAACCACTGCCGTTTTTGGCGGTGTTTCTCTAGAACCACAAAAAGAAATTTTAGCCAAAGGCATAGATATTTTAATTGCCACTCCTGGTCGTTTGATTGATTTGCAAATTCAGGGAAATATTGACTTGTCTGCTATAGAAATTTTTGTGTTAGATGAAGCCGATTTAATGTTAGATATGGGGTTTATCAATGATGTTAAAAAAATTGAGCAACTCACCCCAAAGAAAAAACAAACCTTATTGTTTTCTGCCACTATTCCAGAAAAGATTGACAAATTGGCTAAATCTGTAATTAAAAACGCAGTTAAAATTGAAATTAATCCTAAGGAAACTACCGCTAAAAATATTGGTCAATTATTGTATTATTTGCCAAAAAAAAACAAAACGGATTTATGTTTGCATTTGTTACGAAATACAATTCATGGTAAAATTATTATTTTTAGACGTACCAAATTTGGGGTTGATAAACTAGAACAAACTTTACTTAAAAACGATTACAAGGCCACTAGCATTCACGGAGACAAATCTCAAAGTATACGAAACAAAGCTATTGAAGATTTTAAAAACAAAACAGCAACGATTTTAATTGCCACTGATGTTGCCGCTAGAGGAATTGACATTACCAATGTAGATGCTGTTATTAATTTTGATATGCCAAACGTACCAGAAACGTATGTGCATAGAATTGGTAGAACTGGTAGAGCCGGAAAATCTGGTATCGCATTTTCTTTTTGTTCTCCTGATGAAAATATCTATATAAAAAACATAGAAGCCTTACTAGAAAAATTTATCAAGGTTATAGAAGATCATCCTTACCCTATCAACAAACCAAAACACAAAAAAAAGCAACCTAATACCATTAGTAAACATAAAAAAAGCAGAAAATCTGAGGCTTCTAAAAAGAAGAAAAAACGTTGGTATTAATGTAGAAAAATAAATTATGGGGTTGTTTTAACAACTCTCTTTTTAAATTTACCTAAATAAAAAGTAACTTTAACCCTTTAAAAAGAACTGATTACTAAATTTTTATTTTTGTTTTCTTTGGTTCTTTATAGCTTAGATGTGAATTTAATACATACAATAATGAAAACTACAAAAACCACTACATTGCAAAAACCTACACTTCTTTTATGGAGTTTATTTTTATCTTTTTTCTTATTTTCAAATACTAGTTTAGCGCAAGAAATTTTGGTAAAAGGAGTTGTAAAAGGGCTCGTAGAATCTGAAACTGAACTTTTAGATGGTGCTAACGTCTATTTAAAAAATGCTAATGAGTCTACTACAACTAATAAAAAAGGCGAATTTACATTTCCTAAAAAATTAAAAAAAGGTGATATTCTTGTATTTTCTTACCTCGGGTTTGAAAAACAAAATATAAAAATTAAAGAAGATACATCATTCTTAACAGTACTATTAAAAGAGGAAGATATTGAAATGTTAGGCGCATTAAATTCAGAAAAACGCTTTAAATCAAAAAGAGCGAAACAATAATAAATGCGTTTATTTTTATTTATCCTACTATGCCTATTTCATAAAAATTATTTTGCCCAAAAGTCCGATTTTAAACATATAAATTTTTCTAAGGCTGATAATATTGCTAAATCGTACAAAAGCAAAGATTTACAAAACCTAAATAAAATTACATTTGCATTAACACAGAATTTAGACACAGATGTAGAAAAATTTAGAGCCATTTATATATGGGTTACTTCAAATATTGAAAACGACTACAATCTTTATTTAAAAAACGATAGAAAAAGAAAACGGTATAAAAAGGATTCTATTAAACAAAAGAAATGGAATTCTAAGTTTCAAAAAACGCTTTTTAAAAAACTTAGAAAAAAGAAAAAAACAATTTGTACTGGTTATGCATACCTACTTAAAGAAATGTCTGCCATTGTTGGAATAAAATCTATTTTAGTAAACGGATCTGGTAGAACCAGCACTACAGGCATAGAAGACCTAAATTATGCAAACCACACTTGGAACTTGGTTTTACTACATAAAAAATGGTATTTATGTGATGCCACTTGGGCTGCAGGAATACCTCATCCTGAGAAAGGATTCTTTCAATTCAACTATTCAGACGCGTATTTTTTAGCAACTCCTAGCCTATTCTTTTTTAATCATTTTCCAATCAATAGCAACCATACATTACTAGGTAAAAATTCTAAAAGCTTTGAAGAGTTTATCAAAATGCCTATACTTTATAGAGGTGCTCATGAAATTTTATCTGCCCACGAATATCCAAAAAAAATGCATCACAAAATTAAAATTGATAGCATTTTTACGTTTCAATACTTAGTTAAAAAAGATATAGTACCAGAAAATATAAAATTCATAAGAAGTAAAGGAACTACAGAAAAGACCATAGTACCAGAAGTTCTTTTAAAAAATAAACTTTTAACACTACATCATAAATTTAAAGAAAAAGGTTTTTTTGATATTCATTTGTATATAGAAAACATGTTGATTTCTACATATACCTTTGAAGTTTTTGAATGATTAAAAACGAAAAAAATTAGTACATTTAAAACCTAACAAAAAACCAAAAATAATGAAGTGGAAAAATAGACGCAGAAGCGCTAATGTAGATGACAGAAGAGGGCAACGTTCTGCTAGAGGGTTTACTAGTGGTTCTGGTTCTGGCGGTGGTTTAGTAAAGCTATTTCTCCCTTTAATCTTAAAATTAATAACCACTAAAAAAGGACTACTTATTTTAGTAGTAATTGTTGGGGTAATGTATTTTACAGGTAACAATCCTTTACAAATGTTAAATGCAGGTGCTTCTAACAAAATACAAAATACACAATACAAGGGTTCTGCAGCCGAAAATGAGTTGGCAGCATTTAGTGCAACGATTTTAGCAGACACAGAAGATGTTTGGAACAAGCTACTCTCTAATTATAGAGAACCTACACTAGTTCTTTTTTCCAACTCAGTTACCTCTGCTTGTGGCAATGCCTCTAGTGCAACAGGTCCTTTTTATTGCCCTGGTGATGAAAAACTGTACATAGATTTAAGTTTTTTTAAGGAAATGGAACATAGAATGAATGCTCCTGGAGATTTTGCTCAAGCCTACGTAATTGCTCATGAAGTTGGGCATCACATTCAAAACTTAATGGGCACAACAGATAAAATGCAACGTTTAAGAGGGCAAATTTCTAAAACTGAATACAATAAATTATCTGTAAAACTTGAACTTCAAGCAGATTTCTTAGCTGGTGTTTGGGCGCATTATTCTCAAAAAATGAATCAATCTATGGAACCTGGTGATTTGGAAGAAGCTTTAAACGCTGCAAATGCAATAGGTGATGACCGCTTGCAAAAAAATGCTACAGGTAGGGTTGTGCCAGATTCTTTTACTCATGGAACATCTGCCCAAAGAATGCGTTGGTTTAAAAAAGGTTTTGATACAGGCGATTTGTCTCAAGGTGATACTTTTAGTGCAAATTCATTGTAATCGAAAGTTATAGAATGATAAAATAATTTCCCTCTATACTAGCATAAAAATATTTATTTTAAAACTACAACCTTAAAACAGAATAATTACTTTAATTTACATATAAACAGCATCTACCTAAATGAAACAAACTCATCAGTTTCTACATAAACCTATTGAAGACAAAACAATTGTTTGGTTTGAAAATACCAATGAATACCTAATTTTAGAAAATACTACAGCAGATATTTTAAAAAGACTAAGTAAAGGGCTTTCGGTGAAGGAAATTGCTACTGCTTTAGCAAAAAAACTCTCTGTTCCTTTAGATAAAACTATTGATTTTGTGCTAGATTTAGAAAAAAGATTATATACCCCTAAAACTAAGAAAGAAGTGGACATTGTTAATGACTATAGAGATGTAAAAATTCCAGATTCTTTTGAGTTTACCAAATATTACAAGGTTAATAATGTAGTTTTTAAAATATCTTATTCTAGTGAAACCGAGCTTTCTTATGTACATCCAAAATTTGCTCATTTAACTATTAAGAAACCAGTTAAGTTCGATCATTTTTTTGATGTATTCATAGAAAATAAATACATCTTTTTCTATGTAAATAAAGAATTTATTGGAGCATGGAGTCCTAAAGAAATTCATTATTTTCAAGGTAAATTCTCTATGGAACTTATTCAGAAAATTCATAACAAAGAAGAAGATAAATGGATGGGCGTTTTCCATGCTTCTGCAGTTAGTAATGGTAAAAAATCAATTCTTTTTTTAGGTGATTCTGGAAACGGAAAAAGTACTTCTCTTGCACTATTGCAGGCAAATACATTTAGTTGTTTAGCAGATGATTTTGTTCCTATAGATGTAAAAAAACAAGAAATTTATAGTTTTCCTGCGGCAATATCAATCAAAAAAAGTAGTTTAGATACCTTATTACCTATTTATCCAGAATTAAAAACTACTGCAGAATATAATTTTACGCGTTTAAACAAGGTTGTACGTTACCTAAAACCCAATAATAATAACTTTTTTAATCATTTGCCTTGTAATGATCTTATTTTTATAAAATACCAACAAGATGCTGAGTTGCAATGCACAAAAATAGCTAGTGTAGATGCTTTTCAACAATTGGTGCCAGATTCTTGGTTATCTCCGCTAAAAGACAATGCAGCAGTCTTTTTAGACTGGTTCTCTACCTTACAATGTTATCAATTAACCTATTCTAATAATGAAGAAATGATTGCGACAGTTTCTAAAATATTTGACGATGACCTATAAAGAAACATTATTTTTTATTGGAAAATGTCTTACAATCAATCAAGAAAAACAAAACAAAATCATTGTTAAAAACAGATTAGAAGCTAATGATATTGACTGGGAATCTATAGTAAAAGTAAGTACAGCTCATTATGTGTTTCCTGCTTTGTACTGCAACCTAAAAAAAGCAAATTTTCTAGATTTTCTACCAGACGATTTGGTAGCATACATGAAACATATTACAGATTTAAATAGAGAACGAAACGTAAGTATAATAACCCAAGCAAAAGAAATCAATCAATTGTTGTTGGCAAACAATATTACACCAATTTTTCTAAAAGGAACAGGAAACCTCTTAGAAGGTTTATATGATGATATTGCAGAAAGAATGGTAGGTGATGTAGATTTTATCGTGCAAAAAAATCAATATACTAAAACCATTGAAATTTTAAAAAAAGATGGGTATCACAAGGAGACTGATAAGGAACATGACATGACATTTCATTGGCATTATCCTCCGCTTTTAAAAGAAAATAAATTAGCCTCTGTAGAGGTGCATAAAGACATTTTAAAAGATAATTACACCTATCTTCTAAATTATAATACTATTTCTAAAAATACAATTAAAAAATCACCTTTTGTATTTGAATCTTTAAATGATAAAATTTTAAATGCTCTGCTACCCAAAATTATAAATGACAATTTATATGATTCTAAAAGTTTTTCTTTAAGAACAATGTATGATACTTTTTTACTGTTCTCAAAAAAAGAAAACGCTAAACTTGATTTAAGAATTGAAGGTAAACCCGCTATTAAATTAAACAATGTTTTAAGTTGTATTCAGTTAACTCTAAATTTAAAAACCAGTGTTCTCAACGAGATAACAACAGAAAAATCTTATCTCAAAAACTACGTTAAAAACTTAGAAAATTCAAAAACAGAAAAATTTAAAACTTACTTTTTTAAATACTACACAATTAACAAAGGACGTCTTAATGTTTTTATAAAATCTTTTAAAAACGAAGAGTACAGAAAATATGCTTTAAAAAGATTGGTTTGTCTAGATTTTTACAAAAGATTAATTGGCATTAAACCAGACGTGTAAGCTCTTCAAAATCTAAACCACCATAATTACCAGAACTCATTAAAACCATAGCGGTATTCTGTAAGCTTTCTTGAAACAAAAAATCTTTAAAATCTTGAGGGTTTGTATAAACAATTAAATCATCTCTTTGAAAAGCATTTGCTATTTGTTGTTTGGTAACTTCAGACAACTGTTTAATTTTTACAGCATGAGGAGAATAAAAAACAACTGCTTTATCAGCTGTATTTAAAGCACCTTTGTACTCTGACAAAAATTCAGCATTTAAACTAGAATAGGTATGCAACTCTAAACAAGCCAATACCGTTCTTTTAGCATACTGTTCTTTTATAGCCTTAGTTGTGGCTGCTACTTTACTTGGGCTATGTGCAAAATCTTTAAAAATTACTGTAGTTTTATTTTCAGCAATCTTTTCTAATCGCTTACTGGCTCCACTAAAACTAGCAATAGCCTCGTAAAAATCATCCTCATCTATCCCCATATGTTGGCAAATCCATTTGGCTCCAGCTAAATTTTGTAAATTGTGTTTGCCAAAAATTTCTAAAGGTAAATCTCCTTCTGCTGTTTCTAAATAAGTGGTGCCATCTTCAATAAAATAGTTAGGGGTTTCATAAGGATATTTTTTAATATGGTTTTCAGATGATTCTACAACATTTTTTACATATTCATCTTCAATATTATACACCATACTACCTCCGTTTACCATAGCATCCGTAAAAATCTTAAACTGATCTACATAGTTTTCAAACGTTGGAAAAACGTTAATATGATCCCAGGCAATACCGCTTAACAAAGCAATATTAGGCTTGTACAAATGAAATTTTGGGCGTCTGTCTATAGGAGAACTCAAGTACTCATCTCCCTCTAAAACAATAAAATCATTATCTGTGGTTAAATGCACCATAGTTTCAAAACCTTCTAATTGTGCACCAACCATATAATCTACTTCTCTTTCATGATAATTTAACACATGTAAAATCATAGACGTAATTGTTGTTTTTCCATGAGAACCACCAATAACAACCCTTGTTTTATCTTTAGATTGTTCATACAAAAATTCAGGATAAGAATATATTTTTAACCCTAATTCTTGTGCCTTTAGCAATTCTAGATTGTTTTTCTTAGCATGCATTCCTAAAATAATGACATCTAAGTTTGCTGATATTTTTTCTGGAAACCACCCAAACTCAGCAGGTAACAAACCGTATTTTTCCAATCGTGATTTTGACGGATTGTGAATTGTATCATCACTACCAGAAACTTGATACCCTTTTTGATGCAAAGCAATAGCTAAGTTGTGCATTGCGCTTCCGCCAATGGCTATAAAATGAATTCTCATTGCATAAAACTTTAAGAAGTAAAAATACAAAAGCTTCTTACAATAAGAATTATATTTAGAAATAAACTCAAGTAAAAATTTCAATTGTTATTTACCTTTTTTTTCTAAAAAAAGTACTGTAACTATCAACTTTTGTAGCAAATTATTTTTATTGTAAAGACCTCTAGTATACTTTTTTTTTAATTTTGTTATCAATAAAAATATAAAAGTTATGAAAAAAAATGTGATGGTTTTAGTTTTTTTGTGTGCAATTTTCTTTTCTGCAAAAGCACAAGAAATTTCAAACAACGCTATTGGTGTAAGAATTAGTGAAGGTTTCTCTGGTGTGGCTCCTGAAATATCATATCAAAAAAAAGTACGAACAAACAAGCGTTTAGAACTAAACCTAAAGCTTCAAAACAGTATTAACGACTTAGAGTTTGTAGGTTTGTATGAGTGGGTTTGGAACATCAAAAACAACTTTAATTGGTATGCAGGTCCTGGTATTGGTTTTAGAGATTTTTCTCGTTTTCCTATTTTTCTTACTGGCGTAATTGGGGTAGAGTATAATTTTACATCTCCCCTTCTTTTGTCTATTGATTACCGACCAGAAACCAATAGATCTAATTTGTTAAACGCCAATTTAGGATTCTCGTTAAAATATCAATTTTAAAAGCATTTAGTTAAAAATTGTAACTTTTCTCTAAAAAAGAATTTCCAAAAACTCACTATTATTTAAGGTAATTTTTAATTGAAATGAGTTAACATAAACTGAATAACCCCGCTAATTTTGTAGTATATAAATTATAAATCAACAATTATGAAAAAAATAGTATTCGTATTTAGTTTAATTTTTGCAGCAACTTTTTCTATAAACGCTCAAGACATTTCTGACAACGCAATTGGACTGCGTTTTGGTGGCGGAAATGGT
This sequence comes from Polaribacter sp. WD7, assembly GCF_003335085.1. Taxonomy (GTDB): domain Bacteria; phylum Bacteroidota; class Bacteroidia; order Flavobacteriales; family Flavobacteriaceae; genus Polaribacter. The sequence goes on from NZ_QPEJ01000014.1 coordinate 179,132, forward strand.
ATTGGTGGAGAAGTTTCATACCAAAAAGCTTTAGGTAGCAACAACAGGTTAGAAATAGATTTAGGGTTGGCCAATGAATTTGCAAATTTTAAAGTTACAGGTTTATACCAATGGGTTTGGAATTTAGAGAATAAGTTTAACTGGTATGCAGGTGCTGGTGGCGGAATTGTTTCTGCTTCAGGAACAGGAATTTATGCAGCAGGTGTTGTAGGTATAGAGTACAATTTTGACGCGCCAATATTATTATCTATAGATTACAGACCAGAAGTAGGAGTTGCTGGTGGTTTAGACGGATTAAATTCTGATGTAGCTTTATCGGTTAGATACCAATTCTAAAATACAACATAAAAAAAGTAAAAAACCTCTAAATTAATTTTTAGAGGTTTTTTTTTGTGGATATTCTTCTAGAATTTTGCGCACTACAATATCAATATATGATGTTCTTTCTTGCGGACTTCTTTTCTCTTTAACGGCAGACAGTAAAGAACCTTCCCACACTAAATTATTAGAACTTGCATCTACAAACTTAATTATTATGGTTTCATTATTTTTTTTACCTCCTATTGGTATTCCTCCAGATATACCAAAACCTCCATTTCTACCCCCACTACCTAGTCCAATACCAATAGTATTGTTAGCTTGAATTTCTGAATACTTCGCATCAAAATAAATAAAAAAATCTGGCTGAGCGTTGGTTGTCATTTCTTTTGTTTTCAACTCTTTTTCTATCGCTGCAGTTATTCTTTTTCTATCAAAATCGTTTAAACTGTCTCCGTTATCTTCATAAAATTCAAAGGACTTGTATTTTGTAAAATTGGTATCAGGCTCAAAATCTACAACCACTTTTGAAGTACTACACCCCAAACATATCAAAAAAAATAAATATTTAAAATTTTTCATAAACTGTCTAAAACTATAATTATTTGTCTTTTTCTTCTATAATTACTCTTGTAGGGGTATCTGTACCCTTTATAATACTTTCTGTACCCTTTGCAACAGCCTTAATGGTTTCCGTAATTACGGTAATATCTAAGGTTTCTGCTTCATCTGATGCTTGATGATAATCTTTGTCTACATCTATAGGAGTAGCAGAAAATGTATGAGAAGGTACGCCTAAACGTGCCAAAGAAGCATTGTCTGACCTAAAAAATAAATTGAATTTTTTATACGGGTCTGGATGTAGACTATACCCTGTACCTTCTAGGTTTTTCTGAACTATTGTACCAAAATCAGAACGGTCAAAACCTGTTAACCAAGCGGTATTGGGGCCAAAACTAGATGTTTTACCAATCATTTCTAAATTAATACCCGCTACAAATTTAGAAGCATCTATTCCTTTTCCAAAATGAGTAGAACCAATTAATCCCATTTCTTCTGCCGTAAAAGCAACAAACAAAATACTTCTTTCATTATCTCCTTTCTCTTTAAAATATTCTGCCAAGGCCAATACACCTGTAACCCCAGAAGCATCATCATTTGCGCCATTGTAAATACTATCCAATTGTCCTTCTTTTTTTCGAATACCTAAATGATCATAATGGGCAGATACAATTACATATTCATCTTTTTTGGTCTTCCCTTCTAAAACACCAATAATATTGCTTGATGTAATTTCCGCACCTGTTCTTCTATTGGTAAAAGTAAACGTTTGCCTATAATTTTGTAACGTATCAAAAGTGGTTAACCCAATTCTTTTAAATTCATTTTCTATGTACACAGCTGCTTTTTCAATTCCAGGAGTTCCTGCTTTTCTGCCTTCCATAGCATCATCAGACAAGGTATATAGGTGTTTTTTTACGGTTTTTGGTGCAATAACAGCTTCCTTTTTACAAGAAAGAACAACTAAACACAAAAGTAACAGGCTATAATATTTTTTCATAATTCGATATTTTGAACCCTAAATATAACTAATTTAAATGCTTATTTTTGTTTAAAATTTTAACTCATGATTTTATCTGAAATACCCAATATAAAACACACCAACTCTAATAACTTTTTTTTGTTAGCTGGTCCTTGTGCCATAGAAGGAGAAGGTATGGCGTTAAGAATTGCAGAAAAAGTAATTTCTATTACAGATAAACTTCAAATTCCTTTTATTTTTAAAGGAAGTTTTAAAAAAGCAAACAGAAGTAGAATAGATAGTTTTACAGGTATTGGAGATGAAAAAGCTTTAAAAATTTTGCAAAAAGTTTCTCAAACTTTTGATGTTCCTACAGTTACCGATATTCACGAGGTTGCTGATGCCACAAAAGCTGCCGAATATGTAGACGTATTACAAATTCCGGCTTTTTTAGTACGACAAACAGATTTGGTGGTTGCCGCAGCCAGAACAGGTAAAGTTGTCAACTTAAAAAAAGGACAATTTATGAGTCCTGCAGCTATGAAACACGCTGTACAAAAAGTAAAAGATGCTGGCTCTAACAAAGCTTGGATAACAGACAGAGGTACTATGTTTGGCTACCAAGACATGATTGTAGATTTTAGAGGCATACCAGAAATGCGTCAATTTGCACCTACCATCTTAGATGTTACCCACTCTTTACAGCAACCCAACCAAACTGAAGGTATTACAGGTGGAAGACCAGAAATGATAGAAACCATTGCCAGAGCTGGAGTAGTAAATAACGTAGACGGTTTGTTTATAGAAACTCATTTTGATCCTGCCAATGCAAAATCTGATGGTGCTAATATGTTGCATTTAGACAATTTAGAAGGGTTATTGACAAATTTGGTTGCCATCCGTAAAACGATAAATAGCCTCTAAACTTTATTTATTTGGGCGTTTTAACAGGCTTTCGCTACTCGCTTTTTTTCTAAAAAAAGAGCTCAAACACACCGCTCAATCCTTAACGCACTTATTCAGTTCTATAAAACATATGACACCATTCAGGTTTTTTAAATCAGAATGGTGTCTCTTGCTTAAAAACAAAACAGGCACAATTTTTGTCTTACAAAATTGTTTACCTTTTGTATTATGAAATCACTTTTATTTTTTCTTCTTTTTGTTGCTAGCCTGCAAAGTCAAAATTTTACTCATGTAGACAATTTGGTTGGCAAATATCCAAATTTTTCTAGAGTTGAAGATTTGGCCAATAAAATTGCCAAGGATTTTACTAGCGAAGAAGATAAAGTTAGAGCAGCATTTTATTGGTTGGCCACTACCATTAGATATAATTTAAAAGAATATTACAATCCGTCACAAAGAAGCTATAATTTTAGATACAGTACAGAAGCAGAAAAACAACAAAAATTACAAGCCATAAAAGATAAAATTGTGGCTACTGCTTTTGCTACAAAATATGGAGTTTGCGAAGAGTATGCACAAGCTTTTAAAAAAATTTGTGACTTATTGGGTATAGAGGCAGCAGTCATATCTGGTAATGTAAGAAACGTTCCGCAGGAAATAGGAAAACCTGAAAAAGCCTCTAACCATGCTTGGAACGCTGTAAAACTAAATGATAAATGGGTTATTCTAGATGCCACTTGGGCTGCTGGATACGAGTACAACGGACGCTGGGTACAACTATTTAACAATTATTTCTATGATATTCCCAAACATAAAATTTTAAAAACGCATTATCCAAAAGATACACTGTGGCTGTTACGATTTGGAAGAATGAGTGTTACTGAATTTTACAATCAGCCAATTTATGGAAACCTCTTTTTAAATTCTGACGTAGAACTTATAACTCCGCAAACAGGAATTTTAAACGTAAACCCTTCTAAAGAAATCCGTTTGAAATTTAAAAACTTAAACGTCAATGATCTTATTTTTTATACATTTAACGGACAACGATACGCTCAAAAACCAATTATTTTAGTAGAAAAGGAAAGCACTACACTATTGATTAAAAATGCAAAAGCGAACTCTTATTTAAACGTTTTTATCAATAAAGATGCGGCATTGCAATTTAAAACCAAATAATTACTTTTTCTTATAAAAGCCTTTTCCTTTTAATTGATGTGCTTCTTCTAAAACCGTTAGCAATACCTCTTCATTAATATCATCAATAGAAAAATATCGTAAAGACTTTACTACTTTTCTATTTTCTGAAATTAAAAATTCGTTATATTTTGTTAAATGCGCAGATACCCAAAAAGCAACGTCTACGTAACCTTTTTTTTTAGACGGATTTAAATAGCAAAAGGGTTTGTTGTTTAAATAATAAAACGGAATTTTCCATTTAAACTGTAAATCTACATCAGGAAAACTTATTTCTATTAAAATTTGCAGATGCAACAGAATAGATTTAAATGGTTCTGGTTGATTTAAAATGTATGTTTCTGCTGGTTTCAATTGAGTATATTAGCGTTCTATAAAAATAAAAAAAATTTATGAACAACAATGGATCTGTTACTTTTGTAGCTAAAGGTTTTGCAAGTATTCTTATTGGTATTTATTTTTTACTTGGTGCTTATTTTATAAAAAGTACGATAAACAATCTTGTAACAACCCCACATAGCCCTACCGTATTTTCTGACATTTATCTAATAGTGCTTATCTTGTTTACTGTTTTGTTATGCTGTTCTTTAACTTTATTTATTTTTGCTAAAAAGTTGGCAAAAGAGCGTCAGGTTTTACTGTACAATATCTCTTCTAAAAAAACGGTTACCATATATACAATTGGTATTATATTGTTGTTTCTGTCTAGTTTAATGTTGTTTCAATATCAGTATTTTGAGTATGTTACTCCTGTTTTCTTGCTGCTGTATGCCTTATGGTTGTTGGTTATGAAAAACAAATTGCGTAAAGATTTTAAAATGATTTCTATATTGTGTTTCTTTTTAGCCATAATTTGTTTCTTAATTCCTAGCTATTGGTATTCTTCTTTATCTCTTTTAGGAATTGCACATATTACGTATGGCGTCATTACACATTCAAAATCTTGATTTATCACAAAAAATATCTTATTAGTTTTGTACTACTTTTTATAGTGGAAGTAGTTATAGCAAGGTATGCTTCAGGTTTTTTACGACATACCATTGGAGATGTTATTGCCCCAATTTTGGTGTACTGTTTCATTAAAAGTTTTACCCATATTTCTGTTAGTAAAGCACTAATTGTTGTTTTACTAATTTCGTTTGCCATAGAGTTTTTACAACTTAGCAATCTTCAGAATATGTATCCTAAAAATATTGCTTATTATCTTAAAATTATTTTGGGTACTTCTTTTGATATTGGAGATTTGATAGCCTATACCTTAGGTTTAGTAATAGTGTATGTTATTGAAAAAATTAATCACCAATTTTAAAACCAGGTTTTTGATAGTCTTTAGGTATGTTTTCTGGAGGTACAGTTAACACATTGCCATCTCTTACTGCATTGTAATGCGGGGACAGTATTTCTATACCAGCATTGTGCAATTCATTTTTTATGCTTTCGTGCAAATATGAATAAATTAGAGCTGCTTTTTCTGGGTGTTTGGTATGGCAATTAATTTCGTAGTTTATGTAAAAATCGTCTAAACTTTTAACCAAAACAAATGGTTCTGGAGTTTCTAAAATCATTTGAGTGTTTTTTGCTCCTTTAACCAAAGCTTTTATAACATTGCCACTAGGTACGTCATAACCAATAGTTACTGAAGTATGTAAAACAATACCTACTTCTTCTGCAGCATTTTTACTAAAATTGATAATGTGGTTGCCTAAAATTGAAGAGTTTGGTATGGTAATGTCTAAATTTTTGATGGTTTTTACTCTTGTAACTAATAAACTTCTTTCGGTAACATCTCCAATAGTGTCTCCTATTTCTACACGATCTCCTATTTTAAAAGGTCTCATATATGTAATTACAATACCTGCCACAATGTTAGATATTGCAGAAGTAGAACCTAAAGAAAATAAGACTCCAAAGAAAATAGAAACTCCTTTAAACGCATCTGAATCGGACCCTGGTATGTATGGAAAACAAATAATTGCTGCAAAAGCAATGATAACTACCCTTACTAAATTAAAGGTAGGTTTTGCCCAATCTGCATGAAAACCGTCTAACCTTACCGCTTCTCTTTCTAACTCTCCTGTCAAGTATTTTAAGAATTTTAAGAGGTATTTGGTTGCAAAAATAATAACAACTATAAAAAACAAGCCCGGTATAAACGCTAAAAAACCATTTACAACAAAGTGTACTGGTTTTAAAATATATGAAAATACCGTATCTGCAATCTCTTGGGTTTCTGGTATAAACCTGAATACAAAAGGCAAGTAAAAAACTAAAAAGAAAATACTAATGGCTATTCTTAGCGTTCGAATAGAAAATTTTAGAATGTGCTTTTCTCTTCTTGGGGTTATAAATCTAAAAAGTTTAGCAACTTCTTTATTTTTGAATAAAATATTTCTGTCTAATTTATCGGCCTTTATTTGTAACCAATTGAATAGTTTTTTTACTACAAAAAAGAAAATTAAAATTCCGAGTAAAGAAATTCCGAAATAAATATACTTTAAAACCACTAGTTTTTGTTTTAGTTGATGAATAGTAAATGTAACTATTTTTTTAAACTTGGTGTTTAAAACTTATTTTATAGTAAAGTTTACAATAGCTTTAAAGTATCAGTTGAAGTGATTTTTTGATAGGAAGGTAGTTTCTATATTGTATTGAAGAAATTGAAATTTTTATATGCGACTGCAGTTTTGCCCAAATGAGCAGACTTTTTAAAAATGTACAATTGGATTCTAAAAGGCTCATGTGAGTTAGCACTAAGAAAGTTTATGCTACCTTAGATTCATTTTTGGTCTAAAATTGTATTGGAGACGCATGACATTTTAGACGAAAGTCTAACATCGCTTTAATTTTTATCCGTTTCATTTCTAAAAACCACTCGATTTGACGACTTTTGAGTAATGTCCTCTCTATTAAACTTATAGAAGATGCTTTTTAGTTAAAATTAAAAATGGATTTTTTGCTAAACGTCTTTAACCTATACTCTTTCTACTTCGCTTTCAGATTTTAAAACTTTACTACCATCTTCTTGTTCTATATACAGGGCTTTGTTACCAGACTCTCCATTTCTAGTTACCTCATTTCCTTTAATTGTTTTGGTTATTTTTTGGGTATAGGTTTCTATAACTTTACCTTCGGCTGTTCCGTTTCCCCAATTCCATTTTACTTGTGTTCCTGTTTTAATCATCTTTTGTATTTTTGAGTACTCAAAATTAATTTAAGATGTTGTTTGTTTTTTGCTCAAATCATTGAAGTTTTATACCATTTGGTTTTAACGTAAATTTTAAAGGAATTTATAAATTAAAACCTTTACTATTTTTGTACTTTTGCAGACCGCGTTAAGGATTGAGCGATGTGTTTGAGTTCTTTTATGAAATGTAATGGAATAAAAAACGAGTAGCGAAAGCCTGACTTTAGCTTAAAATGCTTTTTAAGCAAAGTAACGCCCAAGGAAATAGCATCTTTGACATATTGAGGACGACTGGTTTTGACAGCAAGGTCAGAGAATTTGTAAGCATATCAAGGAATGAAATTATTCTTGTAAAACTTATTTCAAACTTATAAACGGCGAAGATAACTACGCTTTAGCTGCATAATCTGAATTATAGTAAGATTAGCCTAGGCTCACAAGGTGAGCAAGCTTTATGTCCACGAAAAGCCTTGGTTTGCGGCGTTTCACTTTTGGGCATCGTAAAAGTAAACATAGAAAACCTATTGCTTCGTTAGGTTTTTGAAATTTAAGAAGTTAAGTGTAAAGTGGATTGTTCTTAATCAGCTTTACATCGAAAATTAAGTAAGAACTAAATATGTAGAAAGCTAATTTGCTGCTTGTTTGGACCCGAGTTCGATTCTCGGCGTCTCCACAATTAACCCTGTAAATAATTAATTTATAGGGTTTTATTTTTTTAGATGTTGTTTTTGATGTCAGGAAGTTATTTTGCAAAGATCAACTACTATATAACCAAAGAGGTTCATTTTGCAAATTTGGTTTCATATCTAATACTTTAGGGTCTGCATTTGGTTACTTAGGAACAATGAATTTAGTCTTTTTGTAAACTCGTTTTTGGGTTGAATTGTATTTAACATAAATTTCATTAAACATAAATACATATAAAGTTTATTAGATTGTTTAGGTACATTTTCTTTATCTAAAACCTCATTTTTTTATTCCTAACCCTCTTTCTTTTAGTTGCACTACTTGTTCTTTTATGGTAAATGTTTTTTTACTAAACATACATAAATTCTTTTTTACGGGTTAGGTATAAGAAGCAAAAGACACCCACTAGGACGCTGTTTTAGTGGTTAGTTTTAACATACTTATTATATGCTTTTTCTACAACAGCAGCTTCTTGTAAATTAATGTAATTTTTTTAGTACAGATGTTTGGTATAATAACATTTGTATATTACAATTTATTAAGTCTTTAAAATAGAAATTTTAATTCATTAACGTATTGCATATTAAAATCATTTTAGGTTTTACTTTGTGTAATTCTGCTAAAACCAGTTTTACACCAAACCTCTAAGTCTGCTTGCCGCTTGTTCTGCAGTAATATCTCGCTGTGGCGTACCAAACATTTCATAACCAACCATAAACTTTTTAACAGTTGCACTTCTTAATAATGGAGGATAAAAACTCATATGAAAATGCCAATGACTATTATCTAAACCATTTGTTGGAGCTTGATGAATTCCGCTGGAATACGGAAAAGACGTATTGAACAATTTATCGTATGCTTTGGTTATTACAGCTATAGCTTCAGCAAAATGTAACGCCTCATCATTAGTTAATTGAGAAATACTTTCTTTTTGTTTTTTCGGTGCAATCATGGTTTCAAAAGGCCATACAGCCCAAAAAGGGACTAAAACTACAAAATTATCATTCTCAAAAATAACTCTTTCATTTACTTTTAATTCTTGCTCTAAATAGTCACCTAAAAGACTACTATTGTTTTCCTTTTTATAGGTAAATTGTTGCTGATTTTTTTTATCTACTTCATTTGGCAAAGTAGATTGACTCCATATTTGTCCATGAGGATGTGGATTACTACACCCCATAACAGCTCCTTTATTTTCAAAAATTTGAACATAATTAATGGTCGGTTCTTTTGCCAATGCTTCATATTCTTTTTGCCATGTAAAAACTACTTTCTGTATTTCTTTTGGAGACATATCTGCCAAACTCTTAGAATGATCTGGACTAAAACAAATTACTTTACAAATACCTGTTTCGCTTTGTGCTTTAAAAAGCCCTTCATCTATTTGAAAAGAAGGAGAATCATTTTGCAATGCTGCAAAATCATTAACAAATACAAAAACATCTGTATATTTAGGATTTACTTCACCATTTATTCTGGTATTACCTGGACACAAATAGCAGCTCTCATCATATGTTGGACGCTTATCATTGTTCACAACTTCATTCTGCCCTTGCCAAGGGCGCTTAGCTCTGTGAGGAGAAACTAACACCCATTCTCCTGTTAAGATATTAAATCTTTTATGAGAGTAATCTTGTAAATTTGTATTCACCATTTTTGTTGTTTATTAATCTATTAAACGTGTACCATCAGACAGCTCTATAAAATAGACAGAACATGCTTTATTAAATTTATTTTCATATGCTTTAGATGTTGCATTTGCAAAAGACTCAATTGCTGTTCTTTTAATCAAATTAATAGTACAACCACCAAAACCTCCACCCATCATTCTAGCACCCAAAACGTGTTTATTTTTTTTAGCCTGATTTACCAAGAAATCTAATTCGTTACAACTTACTTTAAATTGATGTTGTAAACCATTGTGAGAAGCATATATTAATGCCCCTAAAGTTTCTAAATCATTCTGTTGTATTGCCTTGGCTGCTTTTTGAGTTCTAGCAATTTCTTGAATAACATACAATGCTTTTTGGTAATTCTCTGGTGTAACTTTATCAATAATTTTTTCTAAATCATTTTCGGTTGCATCTCTTAGCGTTTCTACATTTAACAATGCTGCAATATTTTCGCACACAGAACGCCTATCATTATATGCACTATCAGATAAACTATGCTTTACATTTGTATTGATAAGTAGTAACTGATACTCTTTAAAATTAATTTTATACGGAACAGATTCTATAGTTCTACAATCTAAAAGCAACGCGTTATTTTCTATACCAAACATACTTGCATACTGATCCATAATTCCACATTTTACACCAACATAATTGTGTTCTGCTTTTTGCGAAATTAAAATCATCTCTTTTTTGGTCAAGCCTAAATCAAACAATTTATTTAAACCAAAAACAACACTATTTTCTAATGCAGCAGAAGAAGACATACCTGCACCTCCTGGAATATCACCTTTACAAACAATATTAAAATTACCTACAACCTTATTTCTGTTCTGAATTTCAGCGATAACTCCAAACACATAATTTTCCCAACTCCCCTCTTTTGAGGGTTTTAGATTATCTAAATCAAACTTAACTGTACTCACTAAATCTAATGCTATTGCTGTACAATTGCCTGAAGTACTTTTTGCTAACCCAGCAACTATACCTTTGTTTACAGCAGCCGGAAAAACGAATCCTCCGTTATAATCAGTATGTTCTCCAATAATATTAATTCTTCCAGGAGAAAAGATCAATAACGGTTCTACTTTAAAAGTTTCTATATACTTTTGTTGTACTTCTTTTGCAAGTAATTGATTCATTTGCTAATCTATTTAAATTTTTAAGCAGCTTTAAGAATACACAAATATAACTGCAAAACTACCCGCTACTAAAACCGCTACAAATATAATTAACGTGAGTTCGACTTAACTTATATCTATATTAGGCAAAAATCTTTGAATTTTAATACTAGGTTTCTTGTCAAGGAAAGAGTAAGCTGTTAAACCTGCGATTAAATTCCCTAAAAAG
>NZ_QPEJ01000015.1 GCF_003335085.1 Polaribacter sp. WD7
TCGTCAGAAATCATAAGCAGAGTATTTGTTAATAAATTGAAATTCAGTACTTTAATTTACTAAATATTCTGCTTTTTTCATAATAATAAATCATCTATTTTACATCGAACTCACGTTAATTAATAAAAATACATTTATAATTACGCAAAATAAAGCGTTTGAAAAAGTAATTTACAATTGTAAAAATATCGATAGAAAAGATGGTTTTGGCACTTGGATTACAAATGATATGGAAAAAGCGTATATAGCTTTACATAAAAGAGGGGTTGCCAAATCTATAGAAATATGGCAGAATAATGAACTAGTGGGTGGTTTATACGGAGTAGAGATAAATACTATTTTCTGTGGAGAAAGTATGTTTAGTAAAGTATCTAATGCGTCTAAATTGGCCTTTATTCATTTAGTAAACAACAACAATTATAAGTTGATAGATTGTCAGGTGTATACCAATCATCTAGCAAGTTTAGGAGCTAGGGAAATAGATAGAGCTTTATTTTTAAAGTTCTTAAAATAAAATGCTAATTACCAATTAGCACTCGCCACTTTGTGCTTGAGCTTTTTTGGGATCTAGCATTATATAAGTGCCTAATGCCGTAAGAGCCGCATATTTTCCGTAATTCCCAATTTTTTTGATTGCGTCTTTTCTAGTAATTTCGTTCTGTTGTTTCTTGTTTTTCATAAAAGAATGTTTATCGCAAAAATAAATAAATTAATTTAATATCGTTGTGTTTTCATTTTTTAGGTTGTATTCTTCTTGTTTTGTTTGTATTATTTTTAATAAGCTCATCACATTAAAATATTCACAAGAATATATAAGTTTGCATTCTTCACAGTTAAAACATGTAGGAAAATTTAAGATGTGAAGAGCCTTTTCTGGATTCTCAAAATCTCTCATAACTTCATTAATAAGATGATTTTCATAAAATTGAGTCAAGATTTTAAAACTTTCTACACTGTTTTTTTTATCAATTTTTAATCTTATAAAATCTCTGAAAACAAAAAAATATAAAAAAGAAGAAATTTCATTTTCATAGGTGCTAATAAGTTTGCTAATGTAATATTCAGTTTTTTTTAAATCATGTAGTTTGTAAAAAGATAATGCTAAAAATAAATTTATTTCTAAGTAGGACAATTCGTTGTCTGTATGTGGTAGGTATTGAGAAGTTAGTATATTTTTCCAAAATTCCGAATCTATTTTCTGCCATTTTTCAATTGAAAAAATAAGTTTTGTAAATCTCTCCTTAGATAAAAAATTAATATTTAAAAGGTTATTTTTTATTTCATAAAAATCTGAAAATAAAGAGTAATCATTACTCTCTAGATACTTGATTTTACTTAAAGCAGGTATTATGACATAGAATGATGGAAATCCCAAAAATGAAACATCACGTACGTATATTTCTGAGTTTAATTTTTTTACGAGTTTTTTTAAAAAATTAATGTCTTCTTCATGAGATTTACCAAGGTTAAAATTCAACGATTTAAACTTATATGACGGCTTTATATCAAATAATTCTTTGTGATGATAACCAGAACTATTACCAATGATTTTAAGAAAGTTTAAAACGTTATTATGTTTGTTACTATTGGTATCAATATTTTTCCAGCCTTTGATTTTATTTAGTTTAATTACTTTTGACGTTTGATGAAATTCTGTTAGACATCTTTCTAAAGCAATTTCTGGTCTCAAGTCTGAAGCTGCCTTAAAATTATACCTGTGATTTTTTTTATCGACTATTAGTAGACCTATAACAGGTAAGTCTTTACCTAAAGATAAGTCTTTGATGGTGATAGTTAACCCATTAGATTCCAAATCATTTATCTTTTGAATTATAGAAAAATTATTAAAAACCTCTTTTGGTATTGTTGGTGGTGTAATTTTTTTAGTATAAATTTCTTTTACTGCATAACGTTCAAAAATTTCGCAGACACCTTGTATTATAGCTTCTTGATTAGTATTTCCTGCACACATTCCATTCGACCCAACTACTTTAAAGAGCAATTCTATTGGTAGATGAATTTTAGATTTAGAACTTATTGCGTGGAAAGGAACACATAGTAGTTCTTTAAAATTTAATTTTTTATGAATGATTTCAAGAAGTTTATCGGCATCTCTTACATCCAGTAGTTTACTAAGAAAACTAATATTTTCATTAATGTAATTTTTTGAATTATATGTTTCTTCACATGGATCGTATAAAAAGTTTAAGACCCCATTTTTATCCTTCAACTTCTTAGAAAATAAGTTGTCAGATAACTTTTCTTTTAAGGCAAATTTTTGATGATTAATTAAAATTCCATTTTGTAATCTCTCCATCAATTCTGCATAAGCACTAGCTAAAGAATATTCAAAACTTCGACCCTTTCCATTAGCGCTTATATGTTTTGTTAATAAACCAAGATTTCCATTAGATATCTTTACTGTAGAGGAGTATAAACCATTATTTTTAAAATTATATTCTTCAGTTTTAATATTTAAGTCCCCAAGTAGTTTTTTTATTTTCTCAATTGTATTACTAGGTGTATCATCTTTATAAGGTTTCATATTTTTAGTATCTATGATAATTTTTTGTAAAAAATCTTTTAGTATCGTAAAACTACTATTTTATCAAGAAAGTTCTTTTGAGATAAATCTACGATGCCTCAAAATCTAACTTTAAATTAAGATACCCTAACATAAAAAACCCAAGCATTAGCTTGGGTTTTATACGTATTAATTTTTTTTTATTTATTTTTAGCCAATAGGTCTCTTATTTCTGCCAATAAATCTTCTTGACTTGGTCCTTTTGGAGCCTCTGGTTTAGGTTCTTCTTTCTTTTTAGTAGAATTAACACCTTTTACAATTAAGAACATTACAAAAGCAACAATAATAAAGTCAATAATATTAGTTATAAAGTCTCCGTACAATACCGCTACTTCTCCAACCATTTTACCAGCATCATCGGCTACACCTTCTTTAACAATCCATTTTAGATCTTTAAAGTCAGCATTAAATATTAATCCTATTAAAGGAGAAACAATTCCTCCAGTAAATGAAGTAACCACTTGTTTAAAAGCAGCACCCATAACAAAACCTACTGCAATGTCAACAAGGTTTCCCTTCATTGCAAAGTCTTTAAACTCTTTAAGCATTCCCATTTTGTATTGATTTTTATGTATTAGTAAAACAAATGTAATAAAAAAAAATTTACATTAACACTTTCTTAACACGTTGAGAAATTGCTGTCAATGTTTCATAAACAATAGTCTCAGATGCGTTAGCAATTGCTTCTAACATTTCTTGATTGTTAAAAATGATAACTTCATCTCCCTCTTTACAATCTATTTTAGTAACATCTACCATAATCATATCCATACAAATATTTCCAATAATTTTTGCCTTTTTATTGTTAATGAGTACATACCCTTTTTTGTTGCCTAACTTTCTAGACAACCCATCTGCATGACCTACAGGAATGGTAGCAGATTTAGTAGGTCTTTTAGCTACAAAGGCTCTGTTATAGCCTACAGTTTCTCCGGGTTGAATGAAATGAATTTGAGAAATGATAGATTTTAGATTATGAGTGTTTTTTAGTTGAAGTGTTTCTTGAATATCATTACCAAAACCGTATAAACCTATACCAATTCTAACCATGTCAAACTGAGCTTTTGCATAATTTACAACACCAGAAGTATTTAAAATATGCAACATAGGTTCATAGCCCAAATGTTTGTAAAATTGCTGCGCAATGTATGCAAAATTATTAATTTGGTTAATTGTAAAATCGTGTTCCTCTATATCTTCACTAGCAGCTAGGTGAGAGAATAATGATTGTACTTTAACATGGTTTGTTTCTTTTAAAGTACTTATAATTTTAGGAATATCTGTATGCCAAAACCCAAGTCTGTTTAAACCCGTATTAAATTTTATATGTATGGGATAATTCATTAGAGGGGTTTCATCTGCCAATTTTAAAAAAGCATTAAAAATTTTAAAATTGTACAAATTTGGCTCTAAACGGTGTTTAACAATGGCAGTTAAATTTGGTATTTGAGGATGCAAAACTAAAATAGGAGTTTTTACACCAGCATCTCTAATTGCAATGCCTTCATGGGTGTATGCAACAGCAAAATAATCAACTTTGTCTTCTAAAAATTGTGCAACTTGTACACCATCACTTCCATAGCCAAAGGCTTTAACCACAGCTAAAATTTTGGTATTGGGTTGTAGTTTTTGTTTAAAATAATTTAAGTTATGCAACAATGCATTTCCATCAATTTCTAAAACGGTAACATGGTTGTTCATTGTTATACTCAATTTAATTAAGAGTTTTGTAATCTATTTTAGTCTTCAGAAGAGTTTTTTGGTAATGATTTCTTAGTAGTACCTGAAATTGCATTCTCTTTTTGCTGATTTCTAATGGCTTTATAATAAGCTGCTCTACTTAACGGTTCATATTCTTGCGTTTCTCCTAACATTACAATGTCATCATTTTGAGCTTTTCTAAAACTGTAATGAGCTAAATTTCCTGTATGTGTGCAAACTGCATGCACTTTAGTAACATACTCTGCAGTTGCCATTAGTGCTGGCATAGGACCAAAAGGATTTCCTTTAAAATCCATATCTAAACCCGCAACAATAACACGAATTCCCCTGTTTGCCAAATCGTTACAAACAGATACAATTTCATCATCAAAAAACTGAGCTTCATCAATACCAACAACGTCAACATCATTGGCAAGCAATCTAATATTAGACGAAACTGGTACGGGTGTAGAACGAATTCTATTGTCGTTATGAGAAACTACTTCATCATCATCATAGCGCACATCAACCGCAGGTTTAAAAATTTCTACACGCTGTTTTGCAAACTGCGCACGCTTTAAACGTCTAATTAACTCTTCTGTTTTTCCTGAAAACATAGAACCACAGATGACTTCAATCCATCCAAATTGTTCTGTATGATTTACGGTATTTTCAAGAAACATTTTGTAATTTTAGGCGTTAGATAATAAAATTTCTTGTTACTTTGAGTTTTAGCAAATTTAGGAATATTTACGGGTAAAAATTAAAATCAACTTACAACTTATGCACAAAAGATTAGAAACCGATTTAATGTCTCTTGCTCATGAGATTTTGAAAATGAAAGATAAAGATGATGTATTTGTTTTGAAAGAAAAATCGAAACAAATCTATGAAAAATTATCATTGCTAGCTTTTGTAGAAGAGTATGTAAATACAACCCCTAATCTTGAAGGAACTAAAGATGAATTGCTTATAAGAGTAACAAAAGGTATTGCTTTAAAAGAAACTGAGATAGCTTTAGGTGTTGATGGGGTAAAAAGCAATGAAGCGCAAGAAAAGGTAGTACATCACTTAATAGATGAACCCAAAGTAGTAGTTGAAGAAACATCTGAAAAAGAAAATACACCAACAGTTCCAGAAATCATAGAACAGCCTTTTGACGAATTGGAATCTTTAATGTTTACCCAAGAAAAATTAGAAAATATTGAAGAAAAAGAGGTGAACAATCTTACACAACCTAAAATACCAACTTTAGAAGAGGAACTAGAAGATACTATTTCTGTAGACACAATTGCTAATTTATTTGATACTCCTGCTCCTGCAAAATCGTTAAATGATAAACTTTCTACAAACATCCAGATAGGGTTAAATGATAGGATTGCTTTTGTAAAAAACTTGTTTGAGGGAAGTCAAGAAGATTTTAATAGAGTAGTATCTCAACTCAATACGTTTAAAACAGAAAAAGAAGCCAAAAAATTTATAGAAAAAGTTGTTAAACCAGATTATAATTGGTCTGACCAAGAAGAGCTAGAGGCAAGATTTATACAAATTATTACAAGAAGATTTGCCTAAATACATTTTTAAGACTTGTAAATTTTACTGTTGAAACCCATTTTAATTCATACACATTTTCATAGAAGAAGAACTGGTATAACCAGAAGTATAGAAAATGTAATGCCTTATTTTAAGGAGTGTTTTGAAACTTATGTGTACGGTTACAACGTAGACGGAAAAAAAATATTAAAATCTCAACTTAGAAAAATACTTTTTTCTAATAGCAAAGTTGTAGTGCATTGTCATAGAAATAACGAAATTTTAAAAATGTTATTTTGGCGTCTTCTAGGAGCTAAATTTACACTAATTGCCACACGTCATGCAGAAACCAAGCCTTCTAATGTAAGTGTTACATTACTAAAAAAAGCAGATAAAGTAGTAACACTTATCAATAGTATGGGCAATGCTTTAGGAATAGATAATATTGTAGTTGGCCATGGAATTAATATAGACTTATTTGTACCCAACACTTCAAAAAAAATAGCTCATATTACGCAGCAAAATCTCATAATTTGTGCAGGAAGAGTAAGAGAAGCCAAGGGGCAAATTACGTTATTAGAAGCCTCAAGCGTTTTACAAAAACACAAAAATTGGGCATTGGCTATTGTAGGCAAAGTAGACAAACCACCTTTTTTAGAATTGCTAAAAAGCATAGCTAAAAAGCACAACATTCAAAATCAAGTTTATTTTATAGACGAAACATCAGACATCATTTCCTATTATCAAGCGGCTAAAATAGCAGTGGTACCTAGTTTTTCTGAAGGCTTTTCTTTAGTTACTGCAGAAGCTATGGCATGCCAATGTTCTGTTATAGCTACAAAAAATGTAGGAGTACATTCAGAGCTAATAGCACACCATAAAAATGGCTATTTATTTGAGGCAGGTAACATAGAGGCATTACAAGAATTGCTAGAAAAATCGATAAACCAACAAATCCCCAACCTAGGTGAACAAGCAAGAGCAGAAATTGTGAAAAATTGGAGTGCTCAGAAAGAAGCTAGAGAGTTGATACAATTATATCAATCCAAATAAAAGTAAGTGAACTATTGTTATTTGTAGTATTTGACTAAAATTTTGTCAATTAAGGTATATTTTACGATTGAAATGAGTAAAATTTATATTCAGCTTAATAAAATAAAATATTAACCAATCTTCTCTTTAAGTTTTTCAATAACAGTTTTACTGTTTCCAATAAAAATATCGTTTTCAACAATAAAAACAGGACGTTTCAAAAAAGTATACTCTTCTAATAGGTATTGTTTAAAATCGGCTTCAGACAAATCTTTGTTTTTCAAATCCATAGACTTATACAACCTAGCGCGTTTATTAAACAAGGCTTCATAACTTCCAGAAAGTTTATACATTTCATCTAACTGAGCAGTGGTAATAGCATTGGTTTTAATTTCTTGCTGTTCAAAACCATCAATATTTACCTCTTTTAAAATTCTTCGGCAAGTATCACAAGTTTGTAAAAAGTAAACTTTCTTCATTTTAATCAATTATATTTACAACATCAAAATTAATAATAAAAAATGAAGATACAATTTGATGTTTTAAGAAAATCTCGCGAGCTTGTTTTAAAAGAATTAGAAGGTTTAACTATAGCGCAAATTCATACAACTCCTATAGGCTTTAAAAACAATATTGCTTGGAATGTGGCACACTTAGTTGTTACACAGCAATTACTGCACTACAAATTATCAGGGTTAAACCCTTTATGTCCAGACGATTTGATAGAAGCACACAAAAAAGGAACAATGCCAACCAAGACGTTTACAGCAGAAGAGTTTGAAGAAGTAAAAGAATTATTGGTAGCATTACCAGACACTTTAGAAGAAGATTACCAAGCAGGTATTTTTAAAAACTATCAAGAATACCCAACAAGTACAGGTTTTGTATTAAATGCTATAGAAAATGCCATACCGTTTAACAATTTTCATGAAGGAATTCATTACGGAATTATAAGATCTATTAAAAAGTTTTTGTAGAAGCTATTTCCCGCTTTCCGCACTCGCTTTTTATTCGTGCCTCATAAAAGAGCTCAAACAAATGCTACAATCGGGGCTAAACCAATCTGCTAGTTTTCAGAATTATAGTAGTTGTAAGTATCTTTAAAAACATCAGACAAAACAAAAGCTAAATTTACATTAGTACAAAAACGTAAAACATGAAATTTAATACAAAAACTATTCACGGAGGCCAACAACCAGAAGCCGCAACAGGAGCAGTAATGCCTCCCGTTTTTCTAACATCAACATATGCGCAATCCAGTCCAGGTGAGCACCAAGGGTATGAATATTCTAGAGGAGCAAACCCAACAAGAACAGCCTTAGAAAATAGTTTTGCGGCTATAGAAAATGGTACCCACGGTTTTGCATTTTCATCAGGTTTATCTGCTATAGATTGTGTTTTACGTCTTTTAAATCCTGGTGATGAGGTTATTGCAGGCGATGATTTGTATGGAGGAACATATAGAATGTTTACGCGTTTGTTTAAAAAATACGGACTAGAATTTACGTTTGTAGATATGAATTCTGTAGCCAATGTAACCAGTGCTATTACAGAAAAAACAAAACTAGTTTGGCTAGAAACACCTACAAATCCGTTAATGAAAATTGCAGATATAGCAGCAATATCATCAGCAGTAAAAAATAAAAATGAAGCTATTTTAATAACGGTAGACAATACCTTTGCTACACCCTACTTACAACAACCCTTAAATTTAGGTGCAGATATTGTAATGCATTCTGCAACCAAATATTTAGGAGGTCACTCAGATTTAGTTATGGGCGCTTTAATGGTAAAAGACCAAAAATTAGCAGAAGACATTCATTTTATACAATTTGCAGCAGGGGCAATTGCAGGACCTATGGATTCTTTTTTGGCACTTAGAGGTATAAAAACATTACACATAAGAATGCAACGTCATTGCGAAAATGGAAAAGCAGTAGCTCATTTTTTAAAGAATCATCCAAAAGTAGGTAAAGTATATTACCCAGGTTTTGAGAGTCATCCTAATCATGAAGTTGCAAAAAAACAAATGAAAGATTTTGGTGGTATGGTGTCGTTTAGATTAAAAGACCAAAGTAAAGAAGCTGCTTTTAAATTTTTAGAAAATACCCATGTATTTACGCTAGCAGAATCTTTAGGAGGTGTAGAAAGTTTGGTAAATCATCCAACCACAATGACACATGCATCTATACCAGAACCAGAACGTTTAAAAATAGGAATTACAGATTCTTTAATACGTTTAAGTGTGGGTATAGAAGATGAAGAAGATTTATTGGCAGATTTAGATAAAGCTCTAAGTTTATAAAAAAAAAGAGAGCCAATTGGCTCTCTTTTTTTTGTATTTGAATAATTTAGGGGGCTCATTCAAATAAGCTTTAGTTTTTTTTAATAGAACAGAGGTGTATTAAAGTTAAGATGGTAAACGAAACCAAACTGAATATTAACCAACCACTCATTATTTTTGTTTTCAATAACATTAGCCTGTAGTCCATCAATTTTATCAGAAAAAAAGTACTGATAATTAAACTGAGTTACCAAATCTATTTTGGGGGCTACTTTAAACCTAGCACCTAAGCCTAAGGCTAATGAAATAGCATCTCCAGGTCCTATGTCTAACGCACCGGGAAACCTATATTTTTCAGGAAGTACAGAAATATCCTCTGTCCAATCTCCTAAATCAGACCGTAAACCAGTAGTATACGAAACATATTTTACACCAAAAGTAAAATAAGGGTTTACCCAAATATCTGAATAAGGATACACAAATTCTTCTAATGGTCTATAATAATACTCTAAATGAAGACCAAGATTTAACATTCTTAAAGATCCTTTCATGGCTCTTAACTGTTCTCCTGCTTGAGAAGTAGACCTTGCCCATTTACCATGGTGCTCTAATTTAATATTACTTAAATACTGTAGTTCTGTCTTAACCATCAAATGATTATGAAGCACGTTGTTAGGATCCCATCTAAGCGTTCTATTATAGAAACTAAGGTAGTGTGCAACAGAGAAGGAAATTCCGTTGTTATTCCATTCGCTTGCAAAGTTGCCTCTTTGGCCGTAATCTGCTTGTAAACTAGAGGTGCCAACAAATACTCCAATATCATGAGTGTAGTGTTGAGCCTTAAATTCTAGAATAGAAACAATTACAAAAATAATTGTTATTAGGGGTTTCAAGATTTAGGGGTCTTAAAGTAAAATTCAAATATAATGATATTTTTATAATTACAAAATTTATTCAGATAAATTTACCGTAAATACATTACCATCAAGATAATAGTTTGCTCTTAACTCTAATTTTCCTTCAAAGTAAATAATAGTTTCAGGTTGCTTTTTTTCTAAGAAATTACCAGTATCCCATCTGCCATTTTTGTTAGTATCTATAATGGCTCTAACAAAATAAGTTTTAGGTTCTAGCATATCAAAAACTAAATTTTTTGAGGATTTTGTAACAATATTTCGTTCTATTAGCTCTTCTTTATTTTTACCAGATAAGAGATCTATAATAAGATTTTTGTTAGTTTTATTGTTTATTGTAAAGGTTATTCTACCATAATCTTCGATTTCTTTGGTGTTAAACCCAAGCTGAAGCGTGTCATTCTGTTGTGCATAGATATCTGTAAATGCAGCAGGCAAAATAGTCATCTTATAGGTTTGCTCTGGTTTTTTCTTAAAAATAAAAGCAGTTTTATTCTCTTTATCAGAATCAATTTTTTTATAAGGTACAGGTATGCTATCTTTAGTTATAAGAGTAATCTTGGTAGTGTCTACCTCTACCATAGGATTGTTAGACATAATAAATAGCGTATCTCTAAAGTTTAAAGTTCTACTTATGGTAGACTGGAGTAGTAATGAATCTATTTTCTTCTTTCTTAATTTAACTGTAACAGTATCTAAAAAATTGTCATTAGAAATAATAAAATTTAATGAATCTGCTTCAAAAGGAGTAAACCAGTAATTTAAAGTATCTGTTTTTGTTTCAAATTTTGAAATGCTTTTAAAGTTATTAGGGGTATTAGAAGTTAGTTTTACACTAAAATTTTTAGGTTCACCTTCGTATCCAAAAACAATTTTACCCTTACTTACCTCTTTGGCTCTTTTAAATTTATATTGAGAAATCTCTTTAAAAACCATTATAGGTTTGTCTATAATACTGTCTTTAGGTAATGTTATAGTATCTGAATAAAATCCTATCTTATCAGTTTTTGGGTCAAATATATAATCACTAGACTTTTCTTTTAAAGCAACCATTAGGTATTTTCCTTTTCTAAGATTGGTAAATATAAAGTTGGTCGTATCTAAAGTATTGGTAACGTAATTGGGTTTTTTTTTATAAATAATAGAATCTGTATATGCAGTATCTATTTTATAAAGTAAAACATTTGTACTTTTTAAATCTTCTGTAGTAAAAGCATCTTTTACAGTACCTGTTGTTGTTAAAGAGTCTATGTAGCTTCCTGTAGAAAATACATATTTAAAGGCTTCAAGCGTGTTGCCTTCGTTATTGTCTTCAACTGCATTTCCAAAATTAATAATATAGGTAGTATTCTCTCTGAGAGTATCTAGTATTTTAAGGCTTAATTTTTTGGTAGCAGCTCCTTGCGGAGTTATTAATAAAGGATTTTTTAAAGGTGGAGAAACAATAAGTTGTTTATTAATATCTTTAAGTTTTATAAACTCATTAAATGTAAGTTTAATTTCTTTTCCTTTAAATTCAATGGTTTCGTAAGGAGGGTTTGCTATGACAAATAACGGAGGTGTCTCATCTCTTGGCCCACCTTCTGGTCTTCCCGTTCTTGCACAACTAGTTAAAATGATTATAGTTAAACTGATATAAAAAAATCGAAAAAAAGTGTTCACTACCAAATATTTTACTACAAATTAACAATATATTTTTCATTTAAAAATCATAAAATTTATTCAGTATATGCCATGGTTAAGGTGCTAATTTTTGTATTTGTAGCTTTTAGAAGCTCTTTTGCACAAGCTTCTAAAGTTGCACCTGTAGTAAGTACATCATCAATTAATAAAATATGTTTGTTTTGTATAGAAGCTGCATTTTTTAAAAGAAAGGTTGAGTCTATGCTTCTAAAGCGTTCAAAACGAGACTTAAAGGTTTGTGTTTGAGAAGAAGAAGTTTTTATCAAAACATCATTTATAATTGGTTTTTTTAAGTAGAGACTCAATTGTTCTCCAAATTTAGTAAGCTGATTGTACCCTCTTTTTTTTATTTTTTTTGAGTGAAGAGGAACAGGTATAATACAATCTATTTCTGAAAATTCTTTTTCATCTACTAATTTTTGACCTAACCAATTTCCTAAAAAAACGCCAATTTGTTCATTTCCTTTATATTTTAATTGATGAATAAGTTTCTTGGTACTGCTTTCTTGCCTAAAATATAGTAGCGCATTGGCTTTTTCAATAGGAATTCTACCATAAAAGGTTTGGGTAATTTTGTTATTTGTATAATCTGTAAAGTTAATAATTGGTAAGTCGTGTCTACAAAACGTACAGAGTATTTCTTCATTTGGTGTTAATTGATTATCACAACCAACACACAGCTCAGGATAAAATATACCTAAAAGGTGATGTAAAATATTCATTTTTCTCAGCAATTCAGTATAAAGATAATTAAATTTTCGTGTAAAAAATTATCTTGTAAATAAGAAAACAACAAGAGTTCTTTTTTACTTGAAAAATATGAGTAAACGTTTATCTTTGCGCTCATTATGGCAAAACAAGAAGATCAATTTAAAAAAGTATTATCTCACGCTAAAGAATACGGTTATGTATTTCAATCCTCAGAAATTTATGATGGATTAAGTGCGGTATACGACTATGCTCAGAATGGAGTAGAATTAAAGAAAAATATTAGAGAATATTGGTGGAAAGCAATGGTGCAATTGCATGAAAATATTGTTGGTATAGACGCTGCAATTTTAATGCATCCAACAACTTGGAAAGCATCTGGGCATGTAGATGCTTTTAATGATCCTTTAATAGATAATAAAGATTCTAAAAAACGCTATAGAGCAGATGTTTTGGTTGAAGATTTTAGAGAAAAAATCAACGAAAAAATTAACAAAGACATTGCAAAAGCAAAAAAGCGTTTTGGAGATGCTTTTAATGAAGATGAGTTTAGAGCTACCAATACAAATGTATTGCGTCGTCAAAAACAAATAGACGAAATTACTGCAGAATTAACCAGAGTTCAAGAAGAAAATGATTTGGTTGGTTTTAAACAATTAATTGAAGACTTGGGTATCAATTGTCCTGTTTCTGGTTCTAAAAATTGGACAGAAGTAAAACAATTTAATTTAATGTTTGGTACCAAAATAGGAGCATCCGCAGAAAATTCTACTCAGGTTTATTTGCGTCCAGAAACTGCGCAAGGTATTTTTGTTAATTTCTTAAACGTTCAAAAAACAGGACGTATGAAAATTCCTTTTGGAATAGCACAAACAGGAAAAGCTTTTCGAAACGAAATTGTGGCAAGACAATTTATTTTTAGAATGCGTGAGTTTGAGCAAATGGAAATGCAATTTTTTGTTAAACCAGGCACGCAAAAAGAATGGTACGAAAAATGGAAAGAAACTCGTTTAAAATGGCATTTAAGTTTAGGAATGGGATCCGAAAATTACCGTTTTCATGACCACGACAAATTAGCGCATTATGCAGATGCTGCCGCTGATATAGAATTTCAGTTTCCATTTGGCTTTAAAGAACTAGAAGGTATTCATTCTAGAACAGATTTTGACTTAAAAGCGCATGAAGAATACTCTGGAAAAAAATTACAGTATTTTGATCATGAAGAAAACAAAAGTTATGTGCCTTATGTTGTAGAAACTTCTATAGGCTTAGATAGAATGTTTTTAGCAGTATTTTCTAATGCTTTACAAGAAGAAGCTTTAGATAATGGTACTACAAGAACAGTGTTAAAATTACCAGCAGTTTTAGCACCTTTTAAAGCAGCAGTGTTGCCACTTGTTAAAAAAGACGGCTTGCCAGAAGTTGCGCGTAAAATTGTAAATGATTTAAAGTGGGATTTTAATGTTTTTTATGACGAAAAAGATGCTGTGGGTAAGCGCTATAGAAGGCAAGATGCTGCAGGAACACCGTTTTGTATTACTGTAGATCATGATTCTTTAGAAGATGAGGCAGTAACCATAAGACATAGAGATACTATGGAGCAAAAACGAGTTGCAATTGCAGACTTAAAAGAAATTATAAAACAAGAAGTAGATGTAAAAACTTGGTTGCAAAAAATGTAGTCATAAATAATTTACAATAAAAAAGGAGTCTAAATTTAGACTCCTTTTTTATTGTAAATTGTATAAATTATGAGTTTTTATCAGCGCAACATGCCATTTTACAATTTTTTAAACAACTCATTTTACCATCATCTTTTTTAATACAACATTCTTTTTTAGCGGTGTGCAATTCGCAATTTTCTTTGCAATTATCAGTGCAAGTATGTTTTTTTTCATTCGTTTTAATAGAAGCTTTATACATACCTCCACCAGCTATACCATCTACAAAAGCTATCAACTCTTTTTTAGAGATAGCATTGGCATTGTATTGAATAGTAGCAATACTATCTTTAAAAACTACTTTAGCATCTAAAACACCTTCTTTTTTAGATAATTTTGAGGCTATAGTTTTGGCACAACCAATCTCGCAAGTCATACCAGAAATTGCTAAAGAAACTTTTTCTTTTTTAACAGGAGCGGTATTTTTGGGAGTTTCTTTTTTGCACCCAATTATTACAAAACAAGCAATAATTATAGATAGAAATATGTGTTTAATTTTCATCAGAAATTGTTATTAGAATATTATACAAATTTATAAATAAAAGAGCTTACTTTTATAGAATTGTAAGAGTTTTGTTTAAAAGTAAATTGGTTATGAATAATCATCAACAAAAATGGTTTTACCTTATTAGTCTTTCAATTGTTTGGGGGAGTTCTTTTATTTTGATGAAAAAAGCATTGTTAGGAGTAACTCCTATACAATTAGGGGCTTTACGTATTTTATGTACAGCTTTTTTTATGTTGATAATAGGTTTTTCATCACTAAAAAAAATAAAAAAACAACACTGGAAATTTATTATCTACACAGCCTTGGCAAGTACTTTTTTTCCTGTTTTTTTATTTGCATATGCTATACATTTTATAGACAGTTCCATAGCTTCAATTTTAAATTCGTTAACACCATTTAATGCTTTATTATTAGGATTCTGGTTTTTTGGTTATACTTTTAAAAAGAATCAAATTATTGGTGTTTTAGTAGGTTTGTTAGGTACTCTTGGTTTAATTTTAGAAGGGGCAGATATCAACCCTGATCAAAATTACTGGTATGCTTTATTAGTTGTAATTGCTTCTTTGGGGTATGCTTTAAATGCTAATATTGTTAAAAAATACTTGTCAGATTTAGATGCTTTGGCCATTACCACAGGAAATTTTTTATTACTAATTGTACCTACATTTGTAATTCTCTTTTGTACAGATTTTTTTATCACATTTAAAGGAACAGAAGTAGAGGTTAATTCTTTATTATGGATTGTTGTTTTGGCATTATTTGGTACAGGTTTGGCTAAGGTAATGTATAACAAAATGGTGCAAATATCATCGCCTATTTTTGCAACCTCTGTGGCTTACATTATTCCAATTGTAGCGGTTTTTTGGGGTATTTTAGATGGTGAAAAGCTTAGTTATGTCCAAGTTATAGCAGGAGTTTTAATTTTATTTGGGGTGTACCTTGTAAATAAAAATCGATAATATACCAACCTGTAGATTTATAGTGTAATTTAAAATTAATAGCTAAACATTACTTTTTTTACATTAAAAACAATATCCTATCTTTGTAAGATAACAATTTCATAAAATATTAACATATTTTGAAAGTTACAGCGTACCCTAAAGTAGTTGATTTACAAAATTGTGAAGATGAACCTATACATGTATTGCCTCAAATACAGAGTCATGGTTTTCTGCTCGTAGTTGATAAAAGCCATAAAATAATTCAATTTTCTGAAAACAGTTTGTTGGCTTTAGAAATTGAAGAAGAAAAGTTATTAAATGAAGATTTATCTACAATTTTAGAAAAAGAACAATATGTTTTTTTTAAAGAATGGGCCACAAAGCCTGTAAGTCAATATTCATTTAAAGTTAGTATTAAAGAAAAACATTTTTTATGTATACCTCATAAAAAAGATAATCAATATATTTTAGATTTTGAGTTGTATGATAACCAACAAAGTGTAAATGTACTACAACAAGATTTACTGCGTTTTTTTTCAAATTTATCCAACACTCTCACCTTACAAAATTTGTGTGATCAGACAGCTGTTCACATTAAAAGCATTACAGGGTATGACAGAGTAATGATTTATCAATTTGATAAAGAATGGAACGGATTGGTTGTTTCAGAGGCAAAACAAGAAAATCAAACTTCTTTTAAAGGTTTAAAATATCCAGCATCAGACATACCAAAGCAAGCAAGAGCGTTATTTTTAGAACAAGGCGTTCGTATAATTTCCGATGTTTATGATAATTACCATAGATTAATTCCACCTATAAATACAGAAACCAGATCATTAACCAATGTAGGTAATTCTCATTTGCGAGGTTCTAGTCCAATTCATCTAGAATACTTAAAAAACATGAAAGTGGCCGCTTCAATGAGTTGCGCTATTGTACATGAGGGTAAATTGTGGGGGTTAATTTCTTGTCATCATAACACAAAGAAATTTGTTGATTATAGAAATAGACAATCTTGCGCAATTTTGGCTAACATGTTTTCTGCACAAATAGGACAAAAACTTTCGAGCAATTATATAGAACGACTTAATAAAGCAAGTGAAATTAGAGCTGTTATTACTAAGAACATTAGTAAAAATTGGGATATTATTGAAGGGTTAACAGCACATCAAATTAACGCTGCCTCTCTATTTAGCTGTTCAGGATTTGCTGTTTTACATAATGATGAAATTGTTACCTTGGGTAATACTCCTCCTAAAAAAGAGATATTAGATATTTTAGAAAAATTACATCTTGCAAATAAATTTAATAAAGATTATTTTGTAACACAATGCTTATCTAAAGAAATAGCCTTACCAAATAAAGAGGATGAAAAGAAGTACTCTGGTATGTTTGTTTGTAAATTATCTAACGCTATACATGAGGCTTTGGTTTGGTTTAGGCCAGAACAGATAAGTGAAATAAACTGGGGTGGAGACCCACATAGTAAAGCTCTAGATAGATTGAGTCCTAGAAAATCTTTTGAAAAATGGACAGAAAAAGTGCGCAATACCTCCGTTGCTTGGACGGATTATGAAATATCTAATGGTAGGGCACTTAATAGTGATATTAAGAACGTTATCATCACTAAATTTGGTGAGTTAGAATTACTCAATAAGAAATTGTCTAATTTAAACCAAGAATTAGAAAGTTTTAGTTACAGCGTTAGTCATGATCTTCGTGGACCTCTCAGAGGTATAGATGGTTTTGCTCAAATTTTATTAGAAGATTATGGTGATGTTTTAGATGAAGAAGGCAAAGAATCTTTGCATGTTATCATAAACTCTGCTGATAAAATGAATGTTTTAATGGATGAGATTCTAAATTATAGTAGCATAAATCAACATGAAATTATTTACAATCAAATAGATGTTTATAAATTGTGCCAGGAAATAATCAAAGATTTTCGTTTGCAAAGTATATATCCAAATACTGAGTTGGTAATTAAACCAGATATATCACCTATTCATGGAGATAAAACCATGACGTATCAATTGTTTGCAAACCTTGTTACCAATGCATACAAATACTCAAGTTTACACCCCACACCTAAAATAGAAATAGGAAGTTACGTTCAAAATAAAAGTGTTGTTTACACGGTTTCAGATAACGGAATTGGTTTTGATCAAAAATATGCTCAGAAAATTTTTGGAGTTTTTACCAGATTAGAAACAGATAAGTACGAGGGTACTGGTGTTGGTCTTGCTATAGCACAGCGTGTTGTAATTAAACATAATGGTAATATTTGGGTAACAAGTAAAAAAGGAGAAGGAACAACATTTTATTTTCAATACGAATAAAAATGCAAAAAAAAACAGTAGTCTACATAGAGGATAGAAAAGAAGATATTCTTTTGTTAGAGAGAGTCGTAAAGAGAGAGTTTAATACTATAGAATTAGTTACTTTTAGCAATTCTGAAGATGTGTTAAAAAGTATCAAAAATGAAAGTTTTAATAAGCTTTCAGCAAGTGCAGTACTTATAGATATTAATATGCCAAAAATTAGTGGATTAGAATTGCTAAAAGCGTTTAGTGAAAATAAAATATATAACAAATTGCCAAAAATAATATTTAGTAGTAGTAAAGAAAGAACTGATATTAGTACAGCATACCAATATCACTGTAACAGTTTTATAGAAAAACCCAAAAGTTTTACAACGCTAAAACTAACTGTTAAAGAAACTCTTGATTATTGGCTTAATATAAACTTAAATTAATACGGTTATGATTAAGTTATCACCCAGAATTTTAATTGTAGAAGACTCATACACAGACGCAGCATTATTGCAACGTCAATTAGAAAAAATATTTGAAGAGCCAGAAATAGTAATGGCAAATTCTATAGATAATTTGAGCTTTACGACAAAAACGTTTGTACCAGAAATTATTTTTACAGATTTTGATTTAGGAAATTTTACAGCAGAAGATGTACTTATTTCTATTCGAAATCTCTTTAAAGACATACCTATTATTGTAGTAACAGGCACTATAGGTAATGAGGAAATTGCAACAAATATTATTTTAAAAAGGGCAAATGGTTTTTTTCTAAAAAAAGACATGAAAAATCTACATGTTAGAATGGAACCTTTGTTACTAGACATTTTAGAAAAAAATAAGTTTGCCTTAGCAAAAATAGCCAAAGAAAAAGAACGTTTAGAAAAATTAAACAGAATACATAGTATTTTAAAAGGAGCTGCACAACCTAATAAACCAAAAGGAGTAGAGGAGTATTACGAGAAATTATTAAAAGAGATAGAAGAAAATATTGAAACAATTATTAGATAAAGAAATACTTAAAGTACTAAAGGAAGAAACTAAACTACTACACGATATTGTAGACAAAAGTAGTGGTGCAGATAAAATTATTTCTCACACCATTAGTGTGCAAGAATTTACAAAACTTTTAGAAAAAAACTATTTAGCATATTCTCATATAGAAGCCAACATCTGTTGCTTTAAACAAGAAAATCTTGTAAAGCAAGTTTACTTTTTACCAAGAATTTCAAATTGGGTACTAAAAGACCTAAAAAAGATTTCCTTTTCATTGCTTACTAAAAATACTTCTATTTTTTTAAATAATAAATTTGAAGCCTTAGGTGCAATTTACGTAACAGAAGGTTCTTTGTTAGGAGGATTAGTTTTAGGAAAGCATCTCACAGAATGTAATCAATTATCAAATACAACCACTTTAGAGTTTTATAAGTTTGATAAAGACAGATTAATGCGTTGGGAAAAATTTAGGAAACACATGACGCAAAGTCAATTTTCTGCCGAAGAACGCAACCAAATCGTACAAGGTGCCAAAAAAACATTTAAAGCATTTATTAAGTATTTTAAATAAAAAAGCGCTTAAATTATTTAATTTAAGCGCTTTTTTATTTAAAATGCTATCGGTTATTCAAAATCTTTATCAGAAACTCCTTCATTTATTTTTATTATCTCTACTTCAAAATTTAAATCCATAGGTCCCATTTTTGCATTAACAGCGTGTGGAAATAAAACACCGTTAACTGCTTTGTAATTGCCGTATGTTGTAGGTACTTTTACTTCTCCTTGCGGCCCTTTTACAGTTCTAATTTCTTTGGTTTTTAAACCGGTGGCTACATCATAAAATATTTCTGAGCTATTGTGTTGTATTACGTAGCAGTTTTTACCATCTATAGGTTCTATTCTATCTAATTTTCCGCTAGTATAGCTCATATCTGTAAATGGTATTGTAGTCGCTTTAATTTCATCAACCTGTTCTGTAGTCATATCCATTTTTCTACCTTGTACCTCGTTGTATCCTTTTGTTCCGTTAAAAACTGTTTTTTGAAAAACTTGTCCCATTCCAGAGATAGTTTTAGACATTTTGTTAGGAGCCATCATTTTATCTTCTGCTGTAACTTCTATGCCTTGTACTTTTCCTTTAGAAACCATTAATACAGATTTTATAGCCATTACTTTGTCTTTACCACCAATAGCTTTAATGTAATTGTCAACTACTTTTTTAGCATTCATACCGTCTGGAATTGGAAATACCATTTCTGGTTTTTCAGTAGCATTAGCCTCTTTGTCAAAATATTTAATAGTATACCCTACTTTTTCTAGGTTAGGCATTACATCTATTGCCTTACCAGTTACAATTA
The DNA here is from genome assembly GCF_003335085.1 of Polaribacter sp. WD7. Taxonomy (GTDB): domain Bacteria; phylum Bacteroidota; class Bacteroidia; order Flavobacteriales; family Flavobacteriaceae; genus Polaribacter. Next base: position 20,276 of record NZ_QPEJ01000015.1, read on the forward strand.
TTCTTGCTTTATCACTTTTAAAATGTTTTTTTGCTGCCTTTTGAACATCTTCAACAGTTACGGCGTTAATATTTTTGATGTAATTAGCATAAAAATTTTCTGGTAAATTATACCTGGCAATGTTTAATGCATATCTTGCAGCAGTTGCTGGTTTTTGAACATCCATAACAAAACCTCCAATATATTCTTCTTTAGCATCGTTTAATTCTTTTGCAGATACTTTATTATTTTTAATGTTGTCAATTTCTTTTTTAATCTCAACAATAGCACTGTCTGTAACTATATTTCTAACACTTGCAAAAGCTCTAAAACTACCTGTTCTTCTACTTTGAGATATGCTTGAGTAAGAGCCATAGGTGTACCCCTTATCTTCACGCAGATTGTTAAATAACCTTGCAGATCCGCCTCCACCTAAAATTTTATTAGCAAGCAATGTTGCATAGTAATCACTATCACCCAACGTTAAATTAGTTGTATTCATTACAGTAACCTCAGATTGTACTGCATTTGGCATATTCACAAAGTTAATTTCTGTGTTTTCTACGTTGGTTGGCTTTGTGTAATTTGTAGTTGGAATATCACCCGATTTCCAATCTTTAAACAAGGATTTTATTAGTTTTTTGGTCTTTTTAGGATTAATGTCTCCAATAATTACCAAATATGCGTTGTTAGGTTTGTAGTACGTGTTAAAATTTTCTTTAACGTCTGTTAATGTAATATTGTTTACAGTTTCTTTTGTAACAAACTCTCCATCAGGATGATTTTTACCATACGTTAGTGCGCTTTCAACTCTTCTCGCTGTTGTGGTAACATCTTTTTCTTGAGATTTTAATCCTTCTAGTGTTACTTTTTTCTCTTTGTCAAATTCTTCTTGAGTAAATTCAGAATTTTTAACACCATCGGCTAATAAGCCTAAAACTTCAGTAAAATATTTAGTTAAAGATCTTGCAGAAGCACCTGAACTGTAAAAATTGATATTTGCACCCAGATAATCTACTTTTTCGTTAAAATCATCTTTAGATATATTAGCGGTTCCTCTACCTAATAAACTTCCCATTATAGAAGAAACACCAGCTTTATCACCTTCTACGTATGGTGTATTATCAATGGTTAAATTTGCAGAAACTCTAGGTAATTTATGGTTTTCTACCATAATTACTTTCAGTCCGTTTTTTAATGAGAATTTGATAGTTTCTCCAAGTTTTATTTCAGGATCTGGTCCTGGTTTTGGCATTTTATTTAAATCTCTTTGGGCATTTACAGCTAAAGATGTTGCTATAAATACGATAAAAGCTATAAGTTTTGTTTTCATAATAATGTCTTGATCTTTTTTCTGTTATTGTTTGTCTTCTGGTAAATATTCTAATACTAACCTTTGGTTAGAATTTAAATATTTTTTGGCAATAGCTCTTATTTCTTCTCTAGTAATATTTCTATAAATATCTATTTCTGTGTTAATTAAATTTGTGTCTCCAAACAAAACATGATATCTGGCTAAAGAATTGGCAATACCTTCTACAGAAGAATTTGAACTCACAAAATTATTTTCAAATTGATTTTGTAATTTTTGATAATCTTTTTCAGAAATCAAATTGGTTTGAAGCTTTACAATTTCCTCATCAATTTCTTTGACCAAATCATTTAATGATACGTCTCCTAATGGAAGTGCAAATAAAATATAGGTTCCATAGTCTTCTTGACTTAAATTGATGGCCCCAGCTTGTAATGCCATCTTTTTAGTATCAACCAATTTTTTGTACAAAACAGAGCTTTTTCCACCACTTAAATAAGCAGAAATCATGTCTAAAACACGAGAATCTCTAGTTTTCATAGAAGGAGTTCTAAATGCTTGAATTATTGCTGGAATTTGAATGTTAGGATCGTATGCTTTCGCATTAATTTGTGTTGTAATTGGATCTTCTTTCGGAAAATTTCTCTCGATTTTTTCACCTCTTGGAATTCTAGCAAAATACGCGTCAATCCATTTTTTTGCTTGGTCTTTGTCAATATCACCAGCAACTACCAGTGTAGCATTGTTTGGTGAGTAATATTTTTTATTAAACGCTAAAAATTCTTCTAAAGTAGCGGCGTCTAAATGTTCCATTTTTCCAATGGTTGTGCCTTTGTATGGATGCTTTTTAAACATATGTAACTTTACGTTTTCTAAAAAACGAGAGTATGGTTGGTTGTCTACACGTAGTCGTTTCTCTTCTTTAACCACTTCATTTTGTGTATCTACACCACCTTGCTTAATAATTGGGTGCAACAAGCGTTCAGATTCCATCCACAAACCTAGTTCTAATTTGTTAGATGGAAATATTTCGTAATAATATGTTCTGTCATCTGTAGTGTTGGCGTTATTTCTACCACCGTTAGAAGATACAATTTTAAACCAATCTCCTTTATTTATGTTTTTAGTTCCTTCAAACAACAAGTGTTCAAAAAAGTGTGCCATTCCTGTTCTATCGGGTTGCTCATCTTTAGCTCCAACATGATACATTACAGAGGTAATTACAACAGGTGCAGCATTGTCTTGGTGTAATATTACATGCATCCCATTAGCTAAATCATACTCTTCAAACGCTACCTTTTGTGCATTTATACTAAATACAAACAATAAGGAAGCAAGAGATAAAATACTTTTACTTTTCTTCATTTAATTAAATTTAATCAGTTATAATTTTTTGTTTGACGCTCTTTTTATAGAAGTGTTACACAATTTTTAATTCAATTTTACGTCAAATCAAAAATAAAGAAACTCAACAAAATAAAATGTTAAACTAAAAGTAAATAAGTTGTCAATTTGTACGTAATTATTTTTTTGCGAATACATTGTTCAAAAATAAAAAATATGTATATTTGCATCCGCATTTTCAGTAGGTTAGTGCAATAAATAAGTATAAATACGCAAAACAAATAGTATGTACGCAATCGTAGAGATAGCAGGGCAGCAGTTTAAAGTAGCAAAAGACCAAAAAGTATACGTACACCGTTTACAGGGAGAAGAAGGATCAAAAGTAACTTTTGATAACGTTCTTTTGACTGAAGATAAAGGCAACGTAACTATTGGCGCCCCAGCTATAGAAGGAGCCGCAGTAACGGCGAAAATTCTAAGTCACCTACAAGGTGATAAGGTAATCGTTTTCAAAAAGAAAAGAAGAAAAGGTTACAGAAAGAAAAATGGACACAGACAAGCTTTAAGTGAGATTCAAATAGAATCTATTGCAGCTTCAGGTGCTAAGAAAGCAACTAAAAAAGCAGCTCCTAAAAAGGAAGAAGTTAAAGTAGAAGCTTCAAAGGTAGTAGCAAAAAAAGCTGCTCCTAAAAAAGTTAAGGCTGACGATTTAAAGAAAATCGAAGGTGCAGGACCTAAAGCTGCAGAAGCTTTAGTAAATGCAGGTGTAGATACTTTTGCAAAAGTAGCTAACACTGATGCTGCTAAATTAAGTGAAATTTTATCTGAAGCGAGTTCAAGATTATCTCATATAGTAACAGATACTTGGCCAAAACAAGCTGCTTTAGCTGCAGAAGGTAAATGGGACGAATTAAAAGAATTACAAGATAGATTAGACGGAGGTATTGAAAAATAATTCCTAAAAATTTAACTTTAACCTATAAAAACTCAAGAAAATGGCACATAAAAAAGGTGTAGGTAGTTCGAAAAATGGTAGAGAATCAGAATCGAAACGTCTAGGAGTAAAAATATTTGGTGGGCAAGCTGCAATTGCAGGTAACATTATTGTTCGTCAAAGAGGAACCAATCACAATCCAGGAGAAAACGTTTACATGGGTAAAGATCATACTTTACATGCAAAAGTTGATGGAGTTGTAGAATTTACTAAAAAAAGAGATAACAAATCTTATGTATCTGTTACTCCTTTTGAGGCTTAAAATTAGCTTCTTATAAAAGTATAAAGCGCTTAAACATAACATGTTTAAGCGCTTTTTTGTAATATCTATTTTAATAATACTTGTATTGTATTTTTTAGAAAATACCACGTCATAAGAGTTAATTTATTTTTTAAAATTCAAGTATTTATTCTAGTTAGCTTTTTTTCTCTTACTACCTAGTATTTCGTATTTTTACATCAATGATGTTTATCTATAATATTCTAATCTTTTTGACTTCTTTAGGTTTAAAAATTGCAAAATTTTTTAATAAAAAATTAAAGCTTTTTGTAGATGGAAGAAAAGATACGTTTACTAAAATTTCTGAATTAAAAAATCAAGATGTTATTTGGTTTCATGTTGCTTCTTTAGGAGAATTTGAGCAAGCAAGACCGATCATAGAAGAGGTCAAGAAAAAGTATAAGAATTATAAAATTCTAATTACTTTTTTTTCACCTTCTGGTTATGAGGTAAGAAAAAATTATATATTAGCTGATGTAGTTTGTTATTTACCTTTAGATTCTAAATATAATGCCAGAAGATTTGTAAAAGAAGTAAATCCTAAGTTAGTGGTTTTTATCAAGTACGAATTTTGGCCAAATTTGTTAAATGAACTGCATAAAAAAGAAATTACTACAATTTTAGTATCAGGAATTCTAAGGCAAAATCAACTATTTTTTGCATGGTATGGTGGTTTTATGAGAAAGGCTTTACAAGTGTTTGATTACTTTTTTGTTCAGGATATTGCATCGCAGAAATTGTTAAAAACTATCAATTATACAAATGTTTCCGTTGCTGGAGACACACGTTTTGACAGGGTTTCAAAAATTTTAGAACAAAACAATTCGCTTGAATTTATCAATCAATTTAAAGATAATAAATACACAATTGTAGCAGGGAGTACTTGGGCTTCAGATGAAGAATTACTGATACATTACATCAATACAAAATCATCGGAAAATGAAAAATTTATAATAGCTCCTCATAACATTAAAAGTGAGAAAATTTTAGATTTAAAAAAATTAATACACAAAAAAACGGTTTTATACTCAGAAAAAGAAGGTAAGAATTTAGAGAGTTATCAAGTTTTTATAGTTGATACTATTGGTATTTTAACCAAAATATATGCAACTGCAGATATTGCTTATGTTGGTGGAGGGTTAAAAACAGGCTTACATAATATTTTAGAACCAGCAACTTTTGGAATTCCTGTTGTTATTGGTAATAAATACGACAAATTTAAAGAAGCTGTAGATTTGGTAAGAATTGGTGGGTGTATTTCAATCAAAAATCAAGAAGAACTTGTAAAAACCTTAGATCAACTTAAAGAAGATAAAAGTTTAAGAAATTTAACAGGAATCATCAATAAAAAATACATTCAAGACAACTTGGGTGCTACACAATTAATTATGAATTATTTAAATAAAAAACTTTAACATATGGATTTTATACTACAACCTTGGGCTTGGTATGTTGGAGGGCCTTTAATAGCACTCTCCTTATTTTTATATTTTTATTTTGGTCAAAATTTTGGTGCTTCTACCAATTTTGAAACATTATGTACTATGGCTGGTGCAGGTAAAGTATCTGATTACTTCAAGAAAGATTGGAAACAAAGAGATTTTGCATTGCTTTTTGTAGTGGGTTTAATTATTGGAGGATTTATTTCGGCCAATTTTTTAACACCAAATCAAGCAATAGATGTAAATGTTAGCACTATACAAGCGTTAAGTGATTTAGGATTTACAAACATTGCAAATCAATATTTTCCTGACGAAATTTTTAGTACTGATGCATTGTTTTCTATAAAAGGATTTTTAATCTTATTTATATCTGGTGTATTGGTTGGTTTTGGTACACGTTATGCAGGAGGGTGCACTTCTGGGCATGCAATTACAGGTTTAAGTAGTTTGCAATTACCATCTTTACTAGCTGTTATTGGGTTTTTTATTGGCGGTATTATTGCGGTTTGGTTTATAATTCCTTTATTATTTTAAGATATGAAAAATATTAAATTTTTAGTTTTAGGAATCTTTTTTGCTATTGTATTAAGCAAAAGTCAAGCAATTTCTTGGTATCGTTTTTATGAGATGTTTCGCTTTGAATCTTTTCATATGTTTGGTATTATAGGTAGTGCTGTTGTAATATCTGCCATTATAATGCAATTATTTAAAAGTGGAAAGATAAAAGATGTTAATGGTAATAAAATCGTACCAAAACCAAAACAAAAAGGAGTTGTTAGAACTTTAGTAGGCGGAACTTTTTTTGGCTTGGGTTGGGGAATATCAGGAGCCTGTGCAGCACCTATTTTTGTAATTCTTGGGTTTAAATCTTTACCAGCATTGGTGTTGCTAATAGGGGCTTTGTTAGGTGCATTTATTTACGGAATTTTGAGTAAGAAACTTCCACATTAAATGAGCACATTAATAGACAATTTTGGCAGACAAATAGAGTATGTTAGGTTAGCGGTTACAGACCGTTGCAACTTACGTTGCCAATACTGCATGCCTGCTCACGGAATTGATATTGTTGCAAGACAAGAATTACTCACGTTCAAAGAAATGTATCGGTTAATACGAGTTTTGACAGAGCTGGGTATTCGTAAAGTACGTCTCACTGGTGGTGAACCTTTTGTGCGTAAAGATTTTGTAGGATTTTTAGAAATGTTGTCTTTCAATGATTTGTTAGAGGCTATAAATATTACCACAAATGGCGCCTTAATTTCGCATCATATCGCTAAAATTGAACAACTTAAAAAGGTAAAAAACATCAATTTAAGTATAGATAGTTTACAACCAGATAAGTTTGCTAAAATAACAAGAAGAGATGTGTTTCCTGAAGTGTATAAAACTTTTGAATCACTTGAAAAAAGTAGTTTGCATTTAAAACTAAATGTGGTTGTACAATCTGGTTTTAATACTGATGAGATTGTTGATTTTGTAAGATTAACAAAAGACAAAAATGTTGCAGTTAGATTTATTGAAGAGATGCCTTTTAATGGAAAAGGACAGCGTCAAATGCAGGAAAATTGGACGTTTAAAAAGATTCTGAACGAAATCAAAACAGAGTTTGATGTACAAGAGATTCCCTCAGAAAAATCATCAACATCTAGAAATTATAAGATTGACAATCATATAGGTACCGTAGGAATAATACCAGCATTTACAAGAACAATCTGTAATGATTGTAATAGAATAAGAATAACAAGTACAGGAACGTTTAAAAATTGTTTATTTGATGATGGTGTGTTTAATTTACGTGACTTTATTAGAAACGGAGCAAGCAATGAAGATTTAAAAGAACTTTTTTTAAGTCTTGTAAAAACAAAGCCAGAAAATGGTTTTATAGCAGAAGCAAATAGAAAAAAAGGAAATGTTTCTGAAAGTATGAGTACGATTGGAGGATAAAGATTTTCATATTTTAAAAAGAGAAAAGAATAGATTTATATAGTATTTATAGATGATTTCAGTAGAAGAAGCAAAAAATATTATTTTAAATTCAACTCAAAATTTTGGAGTTGAAGAAATTCCGTTTATAAATTCTGTTGGTAGAATTGTAAAAGAAGATATTGTTGCAGATAGAGATTTTCCACCCTTTAATAGAGTATCTATGGATGGTATAGCAATTGATTTTCAGTCTTTTAAAAACGGACAAAGAACGTTTGTAATAGAAGGAATTCAACCGGCGGGAAGTCCGCAAATAACACTTCAAAGTAAAGAAAATTGTATAGAAGTAATGACTGGAGCTGTATTGCCAAACAACTGCAATACCGTTATTCGTTATGAAGATTTAGAAATTAATAACGGTTTTGCAAGAGTAATACCAGAAGGTATTTGCGATGCTCAAAATGTTCACCCAAAGGGAAAAGACAGAAAGCAAGGAGACGTTTTAATTCACAAAAACAAACTCATATCAGCATCAGAAATTGGAGTTTTTGCAACAGTGGGTAAATCCAAAGCAAAAGTATCAAAACTCCCCAAAATACTAATTATTTCTACAGGTGATGAATTGGTTGGTGTTGATGAAATCCCTTTAGAACATCAAATACGTAGGAGCAATGTATTTACCTTAGTTTCTTTGTTAGAGCGATTAAATATTCCTTCAGAAACTACACATATTACAGACGATAAACCTATTTTAAAATCTAAAATTGAAGGTTTTTTAAATGAATATGACGTTTTATTATTTAGTGGCGCAGTTAGCAAAGGAAAGTTTGACTTTTTGCCTGAAGTTTTTGAAGAGTTAGGCGTTACAAAATTGTTTCATAAAATAACACAAAGACCAGGAAAACCATTTTTCTATGGAAAAACGGAGACATGTAATGTGTTTGGTTTTCCAGGAAACCCTATTTCAACCTTTGTAAATTGTTTGGTTTATTTTTATCCTTGGTATTACAACTCTGTTGGATTAAGGGTTGAAGAAGAAACTGCAATTTTAACAGACAATGTTATTTTCAAACCAAATTTATCGTACTTTTTACAGGTAAAATTAAGTGATAAGTTTGGGCATTTATTAGCAACACCAATTACAGGAAACGGTTCAGGAGATTTAGCAAGTTTGGTGAATGCAGATGCTTTTATAGTGTTACCAAAAGAACAGAACGAATTTAAAAAAGGAGAGAATTATCCTGTAATAAGATATAGGTAGCTCTGTTTTATCAGTAAATATATTTGTTGTCAGTTTGAGTAAATTTGAGAAGAATGAACAAATTTGTATCGAGAACTAATTAAATAAACTTCTTAATACAATTTCTTTTAAAATCCAAAATGACTAGAAGAGACAAAGCTTAAGATCAGTTTTTGCAAATCTTAGAAAACGAGAAATTAGTAACCAAATACATATGAAACTAAAAACTATTTAAATGAGCTTTTCACATTTAAATTCAAAGAACAATCCTAAAATGGTAAATGTTTCAGATAAGAACATTACCAAAAGAACAGCTGTTGCAAAAGCTACAATGTTTCTAGGAAAAGAAGTAATTGCTCATTTTACAAATGATGAGTTAACCACCAAAAAAGGACCCGTTTTTCAAACTGCAATTATTGCAGGAATTCAAGGAGTTAAAAAAACTTCTGAATTGATACCTATGTGCCACCCTTTATTAATCAATGGAGTAGATGTTGATATTAATATAATAGATAATGAAAATATTGAAATCTTTTGCAAGGTAACTATAGAGGGAAAAACAGGTGTAGAAATGGAAGCATTAACGGGTGTAAATATTACTTGTTTAACCATCTATGACATGTGTAAAAGTATCAGTCAAAAAATGATGATTAAAGAAGTTAAATTAGTAGAAAAAACAGGAGGAAAATCAGATATAAAAAATGTTTAAACATCAAAAACATACCAATTTAGTAAAAAGAGATAATGATATTTTTGCACCCAACGAAATTGCAATTTTAGGAACCAACTGCGCTGTTATTTCTAATTTCGTCTCTGCGGTTTCTAAAAAATTGAGTCAATATAAATTAGCTTATTTTGATGCATCACATGCAAAAGATGTAGAAATAAATCAAATTTCTGAATATACTTTTCATCATCAAGGTAATTTACAAATTACAACTACTGGAAACATAAATAAATTTGTACAACGATTGCAATTTGCACAATACGACTACGTTTTTATTAACGGAAACCACTATCAAGGTGCAAAACAGATTTTAATTTTAGATGAGGCCAAGGAAGCTTCTGTGTTAAAACGATTAGACCAATTAGATCGTATTCAGTTTATTGTAAAATTAAAAGAAGAAACAGGTTTTTTTGATGGTTTGGTTGATCGATACCCAAATATCAAAAATTGTACTTGCTATACTATTAACCAAGTTGATGCAATTGCAAATCATATTCATCATTTAATTCAAGAAAAAGTTGCACCAATAAAAGGTTTGGTGTTGGTTGGTGGAAAAAGCACAAGAATGGGGCAAGATAAGTCAGAACTAAATTACTTTGGAAAGCCACAGAAACAAGTAGCTAAAGAACTCTTAGAACATTATAATTTAGAAACATATTACTCGGTTCAAAATGCTGATAATGATAATGAAATTGCAGATACATTTTATAATCTAGGTCCTTTTGGAGGTATTTGTTCTGCGTTTCAAAAAGACCCAAACGCAGCTTGGTTTGTATTGGCAACTGATGTGCCTTTTGTAACAAAAGAGCTTTTAAAGTTGATTTTAGAAAAGAGAAATACTAGTAAAGTAGCTACTGCAATTAAAGGAAAAGGCAAAGAATTTGTAGAGCCTTTAATTACAATATACGAACCCAAAGCGTATCCTATTTTATTACAATATTTAGCACAAGGTTATTCTTGTCCTCGTAAAATGTTAATCAATTCTGATGTAGAAATTGTAGAAATTGATGATGATTTTATCAGAAATATAAATACACCAGAGGAGTTTGAAGCAGCAAAAAAAGAAATACAAAAATTATAAACGTAGCTAAAAAGCTTATAAAAATATCTTTGTTAATTTTGATAAAAAGTAGTAAAAAGGTTACAATTATTTAAATTTCAAACTATTTATCAATCAACTTCGTATATGTAGTATCTTGTAAAACTGATATTTAACAATGAAATTAAAATCTACTTTTTCTAAAAATAAAATTACAAAATTCTTTAAAATTCAGACCTATGTTAATGCTGCCTGTATAGGGCAAAATGCAGATTGGCAAATATCGCCAAAAGAATTAAAAGCAAAATTAGGAGAAAAAAATTTAGAAATTATAGCTGTTTTAGCAAATTTAAAACTGCCTTTTAAAGTACAAAAAACAATACCTATCAATCAATTTAATGCTAAAAAGATAGAAGTGGATTTTAATAAAACATATGTAATGGTTTGTCAAAGAGGGGTAAATAGTTATAGAGCTGTATCTAAACTTAAAAAAGAATATCCAGCATTAAAAGTATTAAATTTAACTGGTGGAATTTCTAGCTACAAACATTAACAGTTTATGATTGATAACCCGTTAGAATTTTATATTAGTCAACAACAAGAATTAGAGTTGACAGTATTTAAACTTAAAAAGCAACTTATTGCTATTGGTGTTTTTAGATTGTTTGTTTTTTTAATAACATTTTTTTTAATCTACCTAACTTTTGGTATGTATCCAGATGTTTTTATACTTGGTTTTTTGGGTATATGTGCATTTTCTTTTTTGGTGATACAGTATAGTAATTTCAAAAGAGCAAAAGATATTGTAGAAGCAAAAATTGAGATTTGTAAAACAGAAATTAAGGTTTTACAAGACGATTTTTTTCATTTAGATAATGGCGTGGAATTTTTAAATCATAATCATTTTTATAGCAACGATATTGATTTATTTGGTAAAGGTTCTTTTTTTCAATATACCAACAGAACTAAAACAATAGAAGGCAAACATACCTATGCAAAACTTCTAACAGAGAACATTGTAGACACTATAAGAGAAAAGCAAAAAGTTATTGAGGAGCTTTCAGAAAAAGTAAATTGGCGCCAACATTTTTCAGCCTTAGCAAGTTTGGTAAATGTAAAAAATAAATCGAGCCTTGCAAAAAAATGGCTTATTCATTACAAAACAATTTTGCCAAAATATCTGTCAATAATTCAAAGTATCTTTTCTTTAATTTCATTAGTTCTTTTAGGGTTGGTGTTTTTTAGCATTATTTCATTTTCGTATCTCTTATGTTGGTTTTTTATAGGGCTTTTTATTACGGGTAGTTATGTAAAAAAAACAACAAAACTATATGTTGATACTAACGATATCAGAGCGGTTTTTAAACAATATTACCCCCTTTTACGTGAGATTGAAAAAGAAAGTTTTGATGCAAAAAACTTATTAGAACAGCAAAAAATAATTCAATCAAAACACAAAAAAGCTTCAAAAATTTTTAAGGAATTTTCAAAAATATTAGATGCATTTGATAATAGAAATAATATTATTATAGCTGTTTTGGGTAACGGACTGTTTTTAGTAGAAATTTACAATACGTATAGAATTGAAAAATGGATTAACAAGTACAAACATACCGTAGAAAAATGGTTTGAAGTTGTGGCATATTTTGATGCTCAAAATTCTTTAGCCAATTTTAAATTTAATCATCCAACCTATGTTTTTCCTCAGTTAAAGGATACAAAAAGAATTATACAAGCTACCAGCTTAGGCCACCCTTTATTAAAGGCTAATAAAAGAGTAGCTAATGATTTTAACCTAAATGATGAGCAATTTTTTATCATTACAGGAGCTAATATGGCAGGAAAAAGTACTTTTTTAAGAACAGTTTCTTTATCTATTGTAATGGCGAATTGTGGGTTACCTGTTTGTGCAGAAAAATTTGTGTACCAACCAATAAAATTAATCACCAGTATGCGTACTTCAGATTCTTTATCAGAAGATGAGTCTTATTTTTATTCTGAATTGAAACGATTAAAATTTATTGTTGATTCAATTAAAACAGAGAAATACTTTGTCATTTTAGATGAAATATTAAAAGGTACCAATAGTAAAGATAAAGCTACTGGTTCTAAACAATTTGTAGAGAAATTAACGCAATCTAAATCTACAGGCATCATAGCAACACATGATGTAAGTCTGTGCGAATTAGAGCAGCAATTTACTACAATTAAAAACTACTATTTTGATGCAGAAATTTATAATGATGAATTGCATTTTGACTACACTTTAAAAAGTGGGATATGTAAAAATATGAATGCCTCTTTTTTATTAAAAAAGATGGATATTGTATAACAACTTACACTTTTTGCAAAGTCTCTAATGCTTTTTTTACTGAATCAATTTTAATAAAAGTAATCAACAAACGCAATCCGTTTTTAGTTTGTTTTTCTTTCATAACACAACTTTTAGAGTTTAGTTGTACATACTTTAACATCTTTGTAAATGCTGCAGTTTGGTAAAAATCACTTTGTTGATTGGCTATAAAATAACCAATCATTCTTTTTTGTTTTAAAATAATTTTTTCTAAACCTAGTTGTTTTGCAAGCCATTTTATTCTTACAGAATCTAGCAAATCTTCTACTTGTGTTGGTGTCTCGCCAAAACGATCTACTATTTCAGTTTCAAACGTTTGCAACTCTTCTTCGGTTTCTAATGTAGATAATGTATTGTACAAACTTAGACGCTCTGTAACAGAGTTTATATAATCATCAGGAAACAAAATTTCAAAATCAGTATCAATTTGCACCTCTTTTACAAATTCTTTTTGGGTGTCATTGTCACCTGTATGATACAACTCTTTAAATTCATTTTCTTTCAATTCCTCTATGGCTTCTTGTAGTATTTTTTGATAAGTATCAAACCCAATATCGTTGATAAACCCACTCTGCTCACCACCTAATAAATCTCCAGCACCGCGAATTTCCAAATCTTTCATGGCAATATTAATTCCGCTTCCTAAATCAGAAAACAACTCTAGAGCCTGAATACGTTTACGCGCATCATCTGTCATCATATGATAAGGAGGTGTAATAAAATAGCAGAATGCTTTTTTATTAGAACGCCCAACTCTACCGCGCATTTGGTGTAAGTCTGACAACCCAAAATTGTTGGCATTGTTAATAAAAATTGTGTTCGCGTTAGGTACATCTAAACCACTTTCTATAATGGTTGTAGATACTAAAACATCAAAATCATTATTCATAAAACTGAGCATTAATTCCTCAAGTTTTTTACCTTCCATTTGCCCATGCCCAATACCAATTTTTGCAGCGGGCACTAATCTTTGTAATAACCCTGCAACTTCTTTAATATTTTCAATTCTATTATGAATAAAAAATACTTGACCACCTCTAGAAATTTCATAAGAAATAGCATCTCTTATCGTTTCTTCAGAAAAACGAATTACGTTACTTTCTATAGGATGTCTATTTGGTGGAGGTGTTTTGATGACAGATAAGTCTCTTGCAGCCATTAAACTAAATTGTAAAGTTCTTGGAATGGGAGTGGCTGTTAACGTTAAAGTATCTACGTTTTCTTTAAGAGTTTTGAGTTTATCTTTAACAGCAACACCAAATTTTTGCTCTTCATCTATAATTAACAAGCCTAAATCTTTAAATTTTATACGTTTGTTTGTTAATTGATGTGTACCAATAATAATGTCTACAGATCCATCATTTACACCATCAATTGCAATGGTTTTTTGTTTAGCTGTTTTAAAACGATTTAAGTAATCAATTTTAATAGGGAAATCTTTTAAGCGCTCAGAAAAAGTTTTGTAATGTTGAAAAGCTAAAATTGTGGTAGGTACTAAAATAGCAACTTGTTTACCATTATCTACAGCTTTAAAAGCAGCTCTAACAGCTACTTCAGTCTTTCCAAAACCAACATCTCCACAAACCAATCTGTCCATTGGTTGTGCTTTTTCCATGTCTGTTTTTACATCTTGCGTAGCTGTAAATTGATCTGGAGTATCTTCATACATAAAACTACCTTCTAACTCATGTTGCATATGCGTATCTGGACCAAAGGAAAATCCTTTTTGTAATTTTCTTTTGGCATACAACTGAATTAAATTAAAGGCAATATGTTTAACTCTGGCTTTGGTTTTTTGTTTGATTTTTTTCCAAGCTCCAGAACCTAATTTGTATATTTTTGGAGGTTTACCATCTTTACCATTAAATTTAGAGATTTTATGCAAAGAGTGAATGCTTACGTAGAGAATATCTCGCTCTCCATAAATTAATTTAATAGCTTCTTGCTTTTTCCCCTGAACATCTATTTTTTGCAAACCACCAAATTTCCCAATTCCGTGATCCATATGCGTTACATAATCACCAATTTCTAATTTATTAAGTTCTTTTAGAGTAATGGCTTGCTTTTTAGCATAGCCATTTTTTAATCTAAATTTATGGTAACGTTCAAAAATTTGATGGTCTGTATAGCACACCAATTTTTGATCAACATCTACAAATCCTTGATACAATGGAAAAACTAAAGTTTCAAAATGGACTTCTTGTTCTGCGTCATTAAAAATATCATGAAAACGTTTTGCTTGTTGGTTATTAGCGCAAAAAATATAGTTGGTAAAACCTGCTTTATGGTATTCGTTTAAATTTTCTATTAATAAATTAAATTGTTTGTTAAACGATGGCTGCGGGTGAATATTGAATTTAATGAGATCATCAGTGCTATTGGTTTGGTTGTTTCCAAAATTGACCAATGTAAAATCTTGAATTTGTTGTTTTATAAAATTTCCATCACAAAATAATTCTGATGGTTTTGCATGATTCAATTCTTTAGATAAATCTTGAAAAGCATCTTCTGCTTTTTTAAAAAACTTATCTAAATTACCCGTTAGTAAATCAATATTTTTTGCAAAAATTACTGTTTTTGACGAAATATATTTAATAAAACTCTCTCTATTTTCTTGGAGTGTTTTATTCTCAACATTTGGCATAATAGAAACTTTTTTCAGTTTCTCTTTAGAAAGTTGTGTTTCTACATCAAAAGTTCTTATGCTATCAATTTCATCACCAAAAAACTCTATTCTGTAAGGTTCATCATTAGAAAAGGAGAAAATGTCTATAATACCTCCTCTTACAGAAAAATCTCCAGGTTCTGTTACAAAATCTACACGTTTAAATTTATATTCAAACAAAACTTCGTTTACAAAGTCTAAAGATAAATTTTCGCCAACAGCAACTTTTAAAGTGCTTTTTTCAAGCTCTTTTTTAGTTACTACTTTTTCAAATAAGGCCGTTGGATAAGTAACAATTATTGCTGGTTTTTTTCGTGAGTTAACTCTGTTTAATACCTCAGATCTTAATAAAACATTAGCATTGTCAGTTTCATCTATAATGTATGGTCTTCTGTAAGAGCCAGGGTAAAAAAGCACATTTTTATCCCCAAGAAGTTGTTCTAAATCATTTAAATAATAAGCAGCTTCTTCTTTATCATTAAAAATTAATAAATAGGGTTTATCTACCTTTTTAAAAGTTTCTGAAATAACAAAAGACAACGAAGAACCTACCAAATTCGAAAGCTGAAAATGGTTTTTATCTTGTTGAAGCTGTTTGATAATCTGCGCTACACTTGCAGATTGTTGATATTGATTTACAATGCTCTGCTTACTCAACTGAAATAAATTTATGCAAATATATTAATTTGATTTAGGTGTAGCTTAGTGTCTTATTTTAAATTTACTTTAAAATAGGATGCCTTCATGTTTAGTGAATTTTTAGGTTAAAATACTCAATATTTAAAACTTAACATTAAAAATAGGTATATGTGTTTTGTTTTTTAAAAGATTACAATATATTTGTTGCACAACAATTTAATAATTGTTTAACATAATTACCCCTAATATTATGAAAAAAATACACAATTACTTTGCAATTGTTTTTTTGTTTTTTGCACTGCACGCTGTAGGGCAAACAAAAGACAACAAATGGACCTTTGGTATGGACATTGCCTGGGTAAGTTACTCAGAAGCAGATAAAATAGCTGTCGGAGGTAAATTTATTAACCAAACTCCAAGATTTTCTCTAGCCAAATACATGTTTAAAAATGTGGTTTTCGTTGGTAGTGTTTCTACAGCAATTGGAGATAATCAAACATATACTACATTTGATGGTGCTGCACGTTATGATTTTGGTACATCTCAAAATAAAGTGGTGCCTTATGCCTTAATAGGTGGAAGCTTTATAAATGCAAGGATATTAACGCCAACTTTAAATTTTGGAGCAGGTAGTACTCTTTGGTTTTCTCCAAAATATGGTTTAAATGTACAGTTATTGTATAAGTTTTCTGAAGAAAGATTTAGCAGTCAGCGATCTCATATAATGCCATCTATAGGTTTGGTATACAGTTTTGGTGCTAGAGATATGAATCCCAGAATTTGGAGTAGCACGCGCTAAGATTTTAATCTTATTAAGTTTCAAATTAGATGCTTGACTTTTTTTAAGTGATGTACTATTGGCTAAGAATTTCAATTAATTTTTTGGGAGATAAATATTCAAAATATCTTTGTGTTATTTTAAAATTCTTATCCAAAAAAATATGAACAGGTAAAGAGAAAGGTTTATTGTTTCTAGAAGCCAATAACAAAGGTATTTGATGTGTAGGTCTTCTACTTTTACCTAGATTCTCATTTATATAAGAGACTCCATCAAAAACAATAGTGTCTTTAGATTCTGCATTCATTTCTACGGCATAGTATTCCTTATTTAAAATAGAAATGATGGTTTTGTTTTTAAATGAGGTTTTCTTCATTTTTTTACAAAAAACACACCAATCTGCATTAAAAGAAATGAACACTTTCTTTTTTTGAACTCTAAGAGAGTCCTCTAATTGCTCAAATGTTAGCCAGTTAATTTTTGGTTCCTGGGCATTGGATGTTGGTGAACAAAGCAGAATTAAAACACAAATAACTAAAAGAAGATTTTTCATTGATTAATGTAGTTTTCCAAATTTTAAACCAATAAAAAACGTTCTAGGTGCTCCAGGGCCATATACATAATCTGAATCTCTTGTTGCACCCACATCAAAATCATCTTGATAACTATTAAATATATTTTTAGCTCCTAAAGAGAGGGTAGCCATAAAATTTTCAGTAAAATCAAAATGAGATTCTAGTTTTAAATTAAGGTCTAAAAAAGAATTTACCTCGTTTAATTGTAAAAAGCCAGTATCGCTGACTACCAAAGGTACAATCATGCTTCCTGTATAGGTTCCTGTCAAATCTATATTAAATCTTTCATTCGGAATCCAACTAGTATTAAAATATCCATAGAAGTCTGGTGTTCTTACAAATTCGTCAACAACAATATCTTGCTCACCAAAAGTTCCATCAGTTTCAAAAATAACTTGAGGTTTATCATATTTGGTAGTCTGTAATGTTCCACCTATTTGAAATTGCCATTTGTTGTTTGGAGATGCCCCAAATTCAAAATTAGTTCCGTAAACCCTAGCACCAGATCCATTTCTTACCTCCTCTAAAATAGAACCATTTTGTAATACAGCACCTGTACTTACCAAAGTAAACGGATTTTCTAAAGTGGTATAAAATCCTTCTAGTAAAAAATCAAGTTGTAGTAAATTAATATTTTTAGAGTAATTAAGAGAACCTGTATACGCATTAGAAAATTCACTTTTTAAACCTTCACTAAGAATTACAAATTGAGGTTCTCCACCAACACTAGAAATGTGTAAATCTTCATTAAAAGCTTGTGACGCTCTAAAACCTCTAGCGTAACCACCTCTAAATTTTAAGGCATTAGTAAATTGATAAGATAAAGTTAAACGGGGAGAAATAGCAGTTTGGTTTACATCTACATTTCTTTCTATACCACCTACAGAATATATTCCGTTTACGTTAACATTGTCAATTCTAGAACCTAATAAAGCTGTAAATTTTTCTGACGGTTTCCATTCATATTGAGCGTAATTTCCAAAAGAGTTTACAGTTTGATCGATTAATCTATTGTAACCTAAAATTTCATCTCTAGTACTTGTATGATTGTATTCAGAACCAACAGTTAAGACATCATTATTCTGAAATGATTTTGTAAACTGAACCCCATTTATCCAAGCTAAATCTTTTGTGGTTCCAAAGGCATTGTTGGCAGTTATACTATCTTGCCGGGTTCTTCCTCCTCCAAGACCACCGTAATAACTATCTCTATTAGTGTTAGAAACAGAGGTGTATACTTTTATTTTGGAGGAGTCATCTTTACTAAACGCTTCGTAATCTAGACCACCAATAAATGTGTCGTGATCTAATTCCTCTGTGATATCTGTAAATTGTGGTGCTAAATTCAAGGCGTTTCCTCCTCTTCTGTACTCTTGAATGGAAGCTAAGTTTAATGAAAAACGACTTTTTTCAGTAGGTTTTAGAAATGCATTTGCACCTACGGTAGTGTTTCTCAACTCTACAAGTTCAGTAAAACCATCATTATTTGCGTCGTAACTATCTCTATTTCGGTATGTTCCAAAAAATGAGATTCCACTATTTAAATCATCAGCAACTAAAGAGTTGTTAAACGTTAAGGTTCTATCTGCAGAAGAACCATCAATTAATGCAAAATTTGTTCCAATTTCCCAAGTGTTAATTACGGGATCTTTTGTAATTACATTAACTGTTCCTGCAATTGCACTAGAACCGTACAATGCAGATCCTCCGCTTCTAACAACCTCTATTCGTTCTATAATATTTGTAGGAATTTGTTCTAAACCATAAACACCAATTAAAGAAGTAAAAATAGCTTTACTATCTAGTAAAATTTGGGTATAACCACCCCCTAAACCATTCAACCTTACTTGGGTAAAACCACAATTTTGGCAATTGGTTTCTACGCGAATTCCTGGTGCATAGTTTAATCCGTCAGCCATAGATACAGACTGTGTTGCCTGTAATAACCTTGGTTTTATTGTAGAAACAACTATGGGAGCTTTGTGTTTTTCTACACGATTTCGTGTTGCTGTAACCACAACTTCTTCTAGTCCTAGTAAATCTTCGTATAAAGTAAAATTAAGAATGATGTTTTTCTCTGGATTGATAAAAACACTTTTATTTATTTTTCGATATCCTTGATAACTTACTTCTACAATAACATTACCTTTAAGATTGTCTAATTTGTAAAATCCTTGTTCATCTGTATTTGTGCCTATTGTTCCGTTTTTTTCATATACAAAGGCATACGGAATCCCATTTCCCTTCTCAGTTGTTACTCTGCCCGATATAGATTGGCCAAACGATATGACAGAAAAAAACAATAGACTTAAACAGGTTAAAGACTTCATTATTCAATATTTTTTGACAAATATAATTTAATTTTTAGACATGTCTAAAAAAATATTTTGATAAAAATAAAAATGATATATTTGCGACAGAAAATTGAATTATGTTTACCCTTTCTGAAGAAAATTATTTAAAGGCAATCTATCATTTAGAACTAAGTTCTGATAAGGGAATTAGTACAAACGCCATTGCAGAACAACTGACAACTAAAGCTTCTTCTGTAACAGATATGATAAAAAAATTGTCTGAAAAAAAAGTAGTGGTTTATAAAAAATATAAAGGGGTAACGTTAACAAATACGGGTAAAAAAATTGCTTCTAATATTGTAAGAAAGCACAGACTGTGGGAGGTTTTTTTGGTTGAAAAGTTAAATTTTTCTTGGGATGAAGTGCATGATGTGGCAGAACAGTTAGAACATATAAAGTCTCCCAAATTAATAAATCAGTTAGATGCTTTATTGGGTTTTCCAACACATGACCCTCATGGAGATCCTATTCCTGACGAGGATGGAAATTTAAAAACAATAGAAAAGAGTTTACTATCTACATTACAAAAAAATGAAAGCGGAATTTGCGTGGGTGTCGATGATTCTTCATCAGAATTTTTACAATTTTTAGATAAAAAAGGTATCATCTTAGGCAAAAAAATAACCGTTTTAGAAAAAGAAGATTTTGATAATTCATTCGCTATTCAAATTGATGATAAAAAATTATCAATCTCAAATAAAATTGCAAACAATTTATACATAAGAAAGATATGAGCACATTTGATCAACTTGTTGCTTTTGGAAAAGAACACCCAATTCAAGCAGCTTTATATGCATCACTTTTTACATGGGGATTAACAGCAGCAGGCGCTGGTTTGGTTTTTTTCTTTAAGAAAATGAACAGAGCAGTTTTAGACGGTATGTTAGGTTTTACAGGAGGGGTTATGGTGGCAGCAAGTTTTTGGAGTTTGTTAGCGCCTGCTATAGATAACAGTCCTGGAGAAGGTTTTGTAAAAGTAATTCCATCTGCAATTGGTTTTGCAATGGGGGCTTTAGCCTTATTTGGCATGGACAAATGGCTGCCGCATTTGCATATAAACTTTAAGGAAAGTGAAAAAGAAGGTGTAAAGACTGATTGGCATAGAACCACTTTATTGGTTTTGGCTATAACCCTACATAATATTCCAGAAGGTTTAGCAGTTGGTGTACTTTTTGGAGCAGCATCTACTTTAGTAGGGGTAGAACAAACAGAAATGATCATTGCAGCTATTTCTTTGGCTATTGGTATTGGAATTCAGAATTTTCCCGAAGGTTTTGCAGTAGCAATGCCTTTAAGAAGGCAAGGTGTTAGCAGGTTCAAAAGTTTTTGGTTTGGGCAATTATCTGCAATTGTAGAGCCGATTGCTGCAGTTTTAGGTGCTTTAGCAGTTTCATTTTTTACCCCAATTTTACCTTATGCTCTTGCTTTTGCTGCTGGTGCAATGATTTTTGTAGTTATAGAAGAGGTAGTGCCAGAAACACAAAGAGACAAATATACAGATGTGGCCACATTAGGTTTTATAGGAGGGTTTATTGTAATGATGTCTTTAGATGTTGGTCTTGGATAAATCTGTAAAATTTGCAAAATAACAAAAGCAGTACTGTAAAAAAGTGCTGCTTTTCTTTTTACTTGAATCTTGTGTTTTGCCTCTAAAAAGATTATTTTGCAATAAAATTAATCTGTGCAACAACCATCTACGTTTCAAGTTTATAATGCCTCTGCCGGAAGTGGAAAAACATTTACTTTGGTAAAACAATATCTTAAAGTTTTATTGACTTCAGAAGATATTTATACGTTTCAAAAAATATTGGCAGTTACGTTTACCAACAAAGCTGCAGGTGAAATGAAAGAGCGAGTTTTGCAAAATTTAGAAGATTTTGCAGAAGGACAAGAAAACGATTTGCAACAAGTTATTTTACAAGAAATAGCAGTAGACAAAGAGATAATTAAAGAAAGAAGTGGTAAAATTTTAGATGCTATTTTGCAAAATTATTCAGCATTTTCAATTACTACAATTGATAGTTTTACCCACAAAATTATAAAAAACTTTGCTTATGATTTAGGATTGTCACTCAATTTTGAAGTGGAAATGGATGCTATTTCTTTGCTCAAAGAAGCTGTAGATGTGTTAATCTCAAAAATTGGAACTGATAAAGAACTTACCAACCTTTTAATTGATTATTCTTTAGATAAAACAGATGATGATAAATCTTGGGATATTACCAAAGATTTAAATGAGTTTGCTAAAATACTCTTAAATGAAGATGATGTAAAACACTTTAGAGAGTTGGCGGATAAAAAATTGGATGATTTTACCAATTTAAAAACAAAACTTCTTGCCAATCAAAAACAATTGCAAACATCATTTCAAAATGTAGGATCAAATTGTTTGGAATTATTTACCAAAAATAGTTTAGAACCCAAAGATTTTATGCGAGGTAGCATACCAAAGTTCTTTGCAGATATTGCTCAAAAAGGTTTCAATTTTAACTTTACAACACGAAGTGAAACAATAACAAAAGCAATTCAAAATCATCAATATTATTCAAAGTCAACCCCAGATGCAATTGCGCAGTCTATAGAAAATATTGTTCCTGATATTGTGTCATTTTATGAACAAGCAAAAGAGATATATGGTCAATTTATATTGCATAAACTCGCTCTAAAAAGTATCATACCACTGGCTGTTTTAAACAATATCCATCAAGAATTAGAAATCATAAAAACCGATAATAATTTAAGATTGAATGCAGAGTTCAATCAACTTATTTCCGACCATATAAAAGATGAGCCAGCTCCATTTATTTACGAAAGGATAGGGCAGCGTTTTCAGCATTATTTTATTGATGAAATGCAAGATACCTCTGTACTGCAATGGCAGAATCTAATTCCGCTAATAGATAATGCTTTGGCACAAGAAAATAGTACCTTACTATTGGTTGGCGATGGTAAGCAAGCTATTTACAGATGGAGAGGAGGAAAAGCAGAACAGTTTATAGATTTAGGATCTGATGGCAAAAGTCCTTTTTTTATAAATAAAGAAATTAAGCATTTAGAAACCAACTTTAGAAGCTACTCTGAAATCATACACCTTAATAACTCATTTTTTCAACACACTGCAAATTTCTTTCAAAATGAATCTTATAAGAATTTATTTTTAGAAGGAAACCAACAACTTGAAAACGCTAAAAAAGGAGGTTATGTAAGTTTAGATTTTTTAAAAAAACACGAAGATAAAGAAGAGGATAGCGTAAAGTTTCCAAAAATGGTTTTGGAGAAAATCAATGAACTTAAAAATGATTTTTTTCTGAATGAAATTTGCGTGTTAACCAGAACAAAAAAAGACGGAATTGCAATTGCAAATTACCTATCTGAAAAAGGAGTTGCAATTGTGTCTTCAGAAACTTTACTTTTACAAAATAGCAGTAAAATTAAGTTTATTATTGATGTATTACAGATTATTCAAAATCCTTCAGACGAAGAAGCACAGTTTGAAATTTTATCTTTTTTATACCAACATTTAGATGTTGAAGAAACTAAGCATCAATTTTATCAAAATCATGTAAAATTAGATAATGAATCTCTATTTCATCAACTTAAAAAATATAAAGTAACTTTTAATCTTTTTACTTTTTATCAATTACCATTTTATGAGAAAATTGAAGAAATTATTAGAGGCTTTCAGCTCATAGATACTTCAGATGCCTACATTCAATTCTTTTTAGATGTTGTTTTAGAGCAACAACGAAAAGGAACTACCATTTTAGATTTTTTAGATTTTTGGGATCTTAAAAAAGATAAATTAAGCATTGTTGCTCCAGAAAGTGCAAATGCAGTTCAAATAATGACTATTCATAAATCTAAAGGATTAGAATTTCCAGTGGTAATTTTTCCTTATGATGTAGATATTTATCGTCAAATAAATCCAAAAGTTTGGTTAGATCAATTACCCGATGAGTTTGAAAAATTTAATGAACTTTTGGTCTCTTTTAATAAAGATTTGAGTTTGGTAAGTAGTAGAGGTTTGTCCATTTATAATCAGCAAAGAGAAGAGTTAGAATTAGACGGTTTTAATATGTTATATGTTGCGCTAACCAGAGCAGTAGAACAATTGTATATTATTACAGCGTATAAAATAACTACAAAAGGAGAAGAAAATACAAATTTTTATTCGGGTGTTTTTATCAATTATTTAAAAGAAAAACAACTGTGGAATAATGAAGTATTGACATACAATTTTGGAGAAAAGGATAGAATGAGTGCAAAAGATAATAAAGAAATTATTGCAGAAGTTCAAGAAGATTTTATTTCTACTCCCTGGCAAGATCACAATCTAGTGCTACTAGCAAACTCTTCTAAATTGTGGAACACAGAACAAGGTAACGCAATAGACTTTGGTAACTTATTACATGAAATGTTGGCTAAAGTTTTTAGAAAAGAAGATGCAAATAAAGTTATTTTACAGTATCATAAACAAGGTTTTTTTAATGATGATGAGTTTAAAAAAATTAAAGATATTGTCAATAATATTGTAAACCATCCTAGGTTGAGTAATTATTTTTCCAACACTGCAATTGTATACAATGAAAGAGAAATTGTAGATGTAGATAATCAAATTATTATTCCAGATCGTTTGGTTTTTATAGATGATGAAATTGTTATTATAGATTATAAAACAGGAAAGCCCTCTAAAGAACACCATCAGCAACTTTTAAAATATGCTAAGGTTTTAGAAGCAATGAACTTTAAGGTTTCAAAAAAATTACTCGTTTACATAAATGATAAAATTCGTCTTGTTGAAGTTTAATCAATAGAAAGAAACTTTGTAACTTTGTTTTTCTTAAATTGATAAAAAATGTACGGAAAAATTAAAGATACCCTAAAAAAAGAACTACAAGAACTAAAAGAAGCAGGACTGTATAAATCTGAAAGAATTATATCTTCTTCGCAAGATGCAGTTATTAAGACATCTACAGGAGAAGAAGTAATTAATTTTTGTGCAAATAATTATTTAGGATTGTCTAATCATCCAGAAGTAATTCAAGCTGCTAAAGACACCATTGATTCTCATGGTTTTGGTATGTCTTCGGTTCGTTTTATCTGCGGAACTCAAGATATTCATAAGCAGTTAGAAGAAAAAATTGCCGATTTTTATCATACGGAAGATACTATACTATATGCAGCGTGCTTTGATGCTAACGGAGGCGTTTTTGAACCGCTACTGACAAAAGATGATGCTATTATTTCAGACAGTTTAAATCACGCCTCAATAATAGACGGAGTGCGTTTATGTAAGGCAGCCCGTTATCGCTATAATAACAATGATATGAGTTCTTTAGAAGAACAATTAATTGAGGCAAACAAACAAAATCATCGCTTTAAAATTATTGTAACTGATGGTGTTTTTTCAATGGATGGAATTGTTGCTAAACTAGATGAAATTTGTGACTTGGCAGATAAATACGACGCACTGGTTATGGTTGATGAGTGTCATGCTACTGGTTTTATAGGTAAAACGGGCAGGGGAACAGTTGAACTAAAAAATGTGATGGATAGAGTTGATATTATTACAGGAACATTAGGGAAAGCATTAGGAGGCGCAATGGGAGGGTATACCACAGGTAAAAAGGAAATTATTGAAATTTTACGCCAACGTTCTAGACCTTATTTATTTTCTAACTCTTTAGCACCAGCAATAGTGGGAGCTTCCCTAAAAGTGTTTGACTTGATTTCTAACGACACTAGTTTAAGAGACTCATTGGAATGGAATACAAGTTATTTTAGAACAGAAATGGAAAAAGCAGGTTTTGATTTGGTTGGGGCAGATGCAGCTATTGTTCCTGTAATGTTGTATGATGCTAAGCTCTCTCAAGTTATGGCAGACAAACTCTTAGAAGAAGGCATTTATGTCATAGGTTTCTTTTTTCCGGTAGTTCCTGAAGAAAAAGCGAGAATAAGAGTACAGTTGTCTGCAGCTCATACTAAAGAACACTTAGACAATGCTATCAGAGCATTTGTTAAAGTGGGTAAAGAGTTGAAAATTGTTTAGTGTTTTGTTAAAAAACTTAAAAATTTTATAAAACTTCATGAAATATAGGTTTAAGATGGTATTTTTGTTTCACTAACAAAGATTAATTCAAATAACTATAATATGAAATATTTAAAATTACTTTTTTCAGTAGTGTTTTTTTTAACAACAGTTTTCCATATCAATGCTCAAGACGAAAACAATCCTTGGGTTGTTGGTTTTGGAGTAAACTCTGTAGATATTTATAGCAATCCTGATGATTTTACGGATCAATTAAAAGATTTATTAGGTAATTCTGATTGGAACATTTTACCTGCTATTTCAAGAATTTCAGTAGATAGATACATAAAAAATGGATTTTCTGTTCAGTTAGCTGGAAGTTTGAATGAAATAACAACAGTTCAAGCAGAAAATGATTCAGATTTTTTTTATTGGGCTGTTGATGCTATTGCAAAATACGATTTAAATTATCTGTTTGGAGAGACAGGTTGGTTTGATCCTTATGTCTATTTAGGTGGTGGTTACACTTCACTAGACGGTGTTGGAGAAGTATTGTTAAATGGGGGTGTAGGCTTCAATATCTGGATTAATGAAAAATTGGGTATAAATTTTCAACACGGTACTAAAGCAGGTTTTGCAGATAAAGTAAATGCGCATTATCAAAATGCATTAGGCTTGGTAATACGTTTTGGGGCTAAAGATTCAGATGGAGACGGTATAAGTGATAAATTAGATGAATGTCCAAACGTACCAGGATTAAAAGTGTTTAAAGGTTGCCCAGATTCAGATGGAGATGGAATTAAAGATTCAGATGATGCGTGCCCTAATGTAGCAGGTTTAGCAGCAATGAATGGTTGTCCAGATTCAGATGGAGACGGTATTGCAGATAATAATGATATGTGTCCTAATGCTAAAGGAACAAAAGCAAATAAAGGATGTCCTGATGCAGACGGAGATGGTGTTTTAGACAAGAATGATAAATGTGTGTCTGTTGCTGGCCCTTCTGCAAATACAGGTTGTCCTTGGCCAGACACAGATGGTGATGGTGTATTAGATAAAGATGACAAATGTCCAAATAAGGCTGGAGTTGCATCTGAAATGGGATGTCCAGCAGGAGGAAAATTAGGTGATGCTAATGCAGAAGATTTTGAAAATGAAGTTTATTTTGAATTTGATAAAAAAATATTCAAACCAGGTAGTACCAAGAAACTTGATGAAATTGTGAAAGCAATGAAAGAGAATAAAAATGTAATTTTATTGTTAGAAGGTCATACGGATAGTATAGGTACAGAAACATATAATTACGACTTGTCTAAAGATAGAGCAAATACAGTTAGAGATTATATGATTAGAAAAGGAATAGATTCTTCAAGACTTCAGTCAAAATATTTTGGAGAAACAAAACCTGTAGCAACCAATACTACAGCAAAAGGAAGAAAAGAAAATAGAAGAGTTGAAATTAAACTTTCATTAAATTAAACTATAACATTTTTTTTAAAAAACTAGTTTAGATAATTCTAAACTAGTTTTTTTCGTTTATACGCTAATCTATTTGAAAGTTAGCAATGCAGCTTTTAAACGATAGAAGTGAGGTATTTTAAAACGCGATAAGGTCTAAATTTCAAAAAAATAGAGTTTTTATTCTATAGAAAAAATTAATTACTTACTTTTGCTACTAATAATAACGAACTTTTAATTTAAAAATTTGATAATGAAACGATTAAAATTAGCTGTGATAGCTTTGTTTACGTTGGTAACAATTAGTAGCGTAAGCGCACAGGATGAAAACAACCCATGGGCTGTAGGTTTTGGTGTTAATGTTGTAGATTTCTATAACGGATCAGACTTTACAGATCAAGTAAAAGATTTATTAGGTAATCAAGACTGGAATATCTTACCTTCAATATCTAGAATTTCTGCTGAGAAATATATTGAAAAAGGTTTTTCTATACAATTGGCAGGATCTTTAAACAAAATTGAAACAATCAGAGCAGAAAACGATTCAGACTTTTTATACTGGGCTGTAGATGCGATTGTAAAGTATGATTTAAATAACTTAATTGGTGAAACAGCATGGTTTGATCCTTTTGTTTATGCAGGTGGAGGATATACATCTCTTGATTCTGAAGGTGAATTAATGGCCAATGTTGGAGTAGGGTTCAATGCTTGGTTGAATAACAATTTAGGATTAAACTTTCAAACAGGAACAAAAATAGGTTTTGCAGACAATGTTGGGTCTCACTACCAAACAGCTCTTGGATTAGTTGTTAAATTTGGTGGAACAGATACAGATGGTGATGGTGTTTATGATAAAAATGATGCTTGTCCAGAAGTTGCAGGTTTAAAAGAATTTAATGGTTGTCCTGATGCAGACGGTGACGGAATCAAAGATTCTGATGATGCTTGTCCTAATGTAGCAGGTTTAGCAGCTATGAATGGTTGTCCTGACTCTGACGGAGATGGTGTTGCAGATAATGATGATATGTGTCCAAATGCTAAAGGAACTAAAGCAAACAAAGGTTGTCCTGATACAGATGGAGATGGTACTGTAGATAAAGATGATAAGTGTGTATCTGTTGCTGGTCCTTCTGCAAATGCAGGTTGTCCTTGGCCAGATACAGATGGAGATGGTGTATTAGATAAAGATGACAAATGTCCAAACGAAGCAGGTGTTGCTTCTGAAATGGGATGTCCTGAAAAAGTAATTAGTAATACTGCTAAAATGGGAGTTGATACTTTTGCAAAGGCAATATTGTTTAACTCTAATAGAACTAGCTTTAAGCCAGGAGTAACTAAGCAATTAGATGGAATGGCTCAGATTATGAAAGAATTCCCAAAAGCTAATTTCCTTATCAAAGGATATACAGATAATACTGGAGCTGCGTCTTATAACTTAAAGTTATCAGAAAGAAGAGCTAATGTTGTTATGAAATACTTAATTAAAAAAGGTGTTGATGCATCAAGATTAGAATCTAAAGGTTATGGTATTGAGTCTCCAATAGCTACTAATGCAACTAGAGCAGGAAGAGCTAAAAACAGAAGAGTAGAAGTTAAAGTTACTAACTAAGAGTAGCAGTAAAACAAATTATAAAATGCCTTATCATAATTGATAAGGCATTTTTGTTTTTTTACAATATAACTTTTAACCAAAAAAAACTTTTTTAATTCTAATCAAAAAATTACCTTTGCATCCTGAAAACGAGACGTAAAATTTCGTTAATAATATAATAACTATAATTAGATACATAATGTCTACAACAACAGGTAAAGTTTCTCAAATTATTGGACCAGTAATTGATGTTGAATTCAATACAGAAAATGAGTTGCCTCAAATCTACGATTCGTTAGAAATAAAAAAATCTGACGGTTCTACTTTAGTTCTAGAAGTTCAACAGCACATAGGTGAAGATACCGTTAGAACTATTTCTATGGATGCTACTGATGGTTTAAGTAGAGGAGTAGAAGTAATTGCTACAGGAAACCCAATTCAAATGCCAATAGGTAATGATATTTACGGACGTTTATTTAACGTTACAGGAGACGCTATTGATGGTCTTGGTAATTTAAAGAAAGAAGGTAAAGATGGTTTGCCAATTCATAGAACAGCACCTAAGTTTGAAGATTTATCTGTATCTACAGAAGTTTTATTTACAGGGATTAAAGTTATTGATTTAATTGAGCCGTATGCAAAAGGAGGTAAAATTGGATTATTTGGTGGAGCAGGAGTAGGTAAAACAGTTTTAATACAAGAGTTAATTAACAACATTGCAAAAGGACATGGTGGTTTATCAGTTTTTGCAGGAGTTGGAGAAAGAACTCGTGAAGGAAATGATTTATTAAGAGAGATGTTAGAATCAGGAATTATCAAATATGGTGATGATTTTATGCATTCTATGGAAGAAGGAGGATGGGATTTATCTAAAGTTGACAAACCAGGAATGAGAGATTCTAAAGCGACTTTTGTATTTGGACAAATGAATGAGCCTCCTGGAGCACGTGCTAGAGTTGCTTTATCAGGTTTAACAATTGCTGAATATTTCAGAGACGGTGCCGGAGAAGCTCAAGGTAAAGATGTACTTTTCTTTGTAGATAACATTTTTAGATTTACTCAGGCAGGTTCAGAGGTTTCAGCACTTTTAGGACGTATGCCTTCTGCAGTAGGTTATCAACCAACTTTAGCAACAGAAATGGGTGCAATGCAAGAACGTATTACATCAACTAAAAAAGGTTCTATTACATCTGTACAAGCAGTTTATGTACCTGCAGATGATTTAACAGATCCAGCACCTGCTACAACTTTTGCGCATTTAGATGCTACAACAGTATTATCTCGTAAAATTGCTGAGTTAGGTATATATCCTGCTGTAGATCCATTAGATTCTACTTCAAGAATTTTAACTGCTGATATTTTAGGAGATGATCATTACGATTGTGCTCAGAGAGTAAAAGAAATTTTACAACGTTATAAGGAGTTACAAGATATCATTGCCATTTTAGGTATGGAAGAATTATCTGAAGAAGATAAGTTAGTAGTTCATAGAGCAAGACGTGTACAACGCTTCTTATCTCAACCTTTTCACGTAGCAGAACAATTTACTGGTATACCTGGTGTTTTGGTAGATATTAAAGACACAATTAAAGGATTTAATATGATTATGGATGGTGAGTTAGATAAGTATCCTGAAGCTGCATTTAACTTAAGAGGATCAATTCAAGATGCAATTGATGCTGGAGAAAAAATGTTAGCAGAAGCATAATTAACCGCTTAAAGTTTAAAAAACTTAAAGCTATAAAGTATTAAAGATGTACTTAGAAATCGTAACACCAGAAGCTATCTTATTTTCATCAGAAGTAGATTCTATATTTGTACCTGGAGTAAATGGAGAGTTTCAAATGCTAAACAATCATGCACCAATTGTTTCTAATTTAAAAGAAGGTACCGTTAAAATTCATATTCATTCTCAATCTAGTATAGAGTTAGATGATTTACATGGAAAATTAGTGCCTCATGAAGATGATGATAAAGTGTTAACTTTAGCTATAAATTCTGGTACCTTAGAATTAAATGATAATAAAGCTATTATTTTAGCTGATTAATAATTCATATAAATACTAAAAAATCTCAAAGTGTATTTTACATTTTGAGATTTTTTGTTTTAAAAAAATTGTAAATTTACTTTATGGAAGAAACAAACAGACAACGTAAAATTGCAGGTGTTTTGCAAAAAGACTTAGTAGATGTTTTACAGAAAGCAGCTCAAAATGGTATGAAAGGTGTTATTATATCTGTATCTAAAGTTACTGTTACTTCAGATTTAGGAGTTGCTAAGGTATACTTGAGCGTTTTTCCATCAGATAAAAGAGATGTCATTATTAAAGGTGTGCAATCTAATACAGTCTTAATACGTCATGAAATGGCATCTAGAACTAGAAACCAATTGCGTAGAATGCCTGAATTACTTTTTTTTGGAGATGATACTTTAGATTATAATGAAGAGATAGATAATTCGCTTCAAGGAAAAGATGAAAACCCTATATTAAATCCAGAAATATTGCCCAAAAGACAAAAAAAATAGTTTCTTTTTTTGAAGTTTTCTCTTTACATAGCCAAAAGATACTTGTTTTCTAAAACAAGTAACAATGCTATTAATATTATTACTATTATAGCATCTTTTGGTGTTATTGTGGGTACTCTAGCACTTTTTATAGTACTATCTGGTTTATCTGGTTTAAGAACATTTAGTTATAATCTATTAGATATTTCTGATCCTGATATAAAAATTACTTCATTAAAAGGGAAAAGCTTTTTATTAAATAATAATATACAATCTCTATTAGATAAAAATGTTGATATCAAAGAAAATACAAAAGTAATTGAAGAACGCGTTTTTCTAGAATACAAAGACAAAAACGAAATTGCTTTTATTAAAGGTGTAGATGAAAATTATACTAATGTTACCAAAATTGATTCTGCCGTAACGATTGGGACTTGGCTAGATAAAAAATTTCAAAGCACTGCTGTTATTGGTGAAGGTATTTCAAGGAAATTATCTCTTGGAATTTTAAATTTTGGAGAACCTTTATCTATAATGATTCCTAAACCAGGCAAAGGTTTTATAAATCCATCTAATGCGTTTTATACACTAGATACCCAAATTACAGGTGTTTATTCGGGTACTGAAGAATTCACAAATAGATTCATTTTTGTTCAAATTGATGATGCTAGAAGACTGTTACGGTATAAAGCGAATGAAGTTACAGGTATAGAACTTAAATTAGCAGCCAAAACAAAGAATGATGATGTTTCTAGTGAACTGCAAAAACTATTAGGTAAAGATTTTAAAGTACAAACCAAAGAACAATTAAACGAAGTTTATTTTAAGGTATTAAATACGGAAACATTTGTAATTTACTTAATCTTTACACTCATCATTATTATAGCGTTATTTAATCTTATTGGTGCTATTATTATGATGATAATTGATAAAAAGAGCAATTTAAAAACGCTACATAGTTTAGGAACTTCTGTAAAGGAAATTAAAAATATTTTTGTGTTTCAAGGATTTTTGCTTACGGTTTTAGGAATGGTAGTTGGTTTGATTTTAGGAATAATCTTAGTTTTATTACAAAAACAATTTGGGTTATTTATGATAACTCAAAACTTACCTTACCCTGTAGAGTTTACATTTTTTAACTTGTTGATAGTAATGTTAACTATAATTATTCTAGGATATGTAGCTTCAAAAGTAGCGAGTAGCAGAATATCAAAAGAATTTATAGAGCGTTAACTGTTAACTATATTTCTGTAATAAGGGTGTTGCCAAATTTGGTTTCAACCTCTTTAAAAACATCAAACACATCTTTAGGATCATCAGAAGTAACCATTTTAGTTCTATACTCTTTAAAATGCGGAATCCCTTTAAAGTAATTGGTATAATGTCTTCTAGTTTCTACAACACCTAAACGTTCACCTTTCCAGTCAATAGCCATTTGTAAATGACGTCTTGCCATTTCTGTTCTCTCTACAATTGTAGGTTTTGGTAGATGTTCTCCTGTTTTAAAGAAGTGTTTTATTTCATTAAAAAACCATGGATATCCAATAGAGGCTCTACCAATCATAGCACCATCTAAACCATATTTATCACGCATTTCCATAGCTTTTTCAGGAGTTGTAACATCTCCATTTCCAAAAACAGGAATATGCATTCTTGGGTTATTTTTAACAGCTGCTATTGGTTTCCAATCTGCATCACCTTTATACATTTGCGCTCGTGTTCTACCATGTATAGAAATAGCTTTACACCCTACATCTTGTAAACGTTCTGCAACTTCAACTATTTTTATAGAGTCATGATCCCAACCCAAACGTGTTTTAACCGTAATGGGCAAATTGGTGTGCTTTACCATGGCTTCTGTAAGCGAAACCATTAAATCTATGTCTTTTAAAATTCCTGCCCCAGCTCCTTTTGAAACTACTTTTTTTACAGGACAACCAAAGTTGATGTCAATAATATCTGGTTTGGTTTTTTCAACAATTTCTACAGATTTTAACATCGATTCTAAATTGGCTCCAAATATTTGAATACCAACAGGACGTTCTTTTTCGTAAATGTCTAATTTCATGACGCTTTTAGCAGCATCTCTTATTAAACCTTCTGAAGATATGAACTCTGTATACACAACATCTGCACCGTTTTCTTTACACAACGCTCTAAACGGAGGGTCAGAAACATCTTCCATAGGTGCAAGTAATAATGGAAAGTCAGGAAGTTCTATATTGTCTATTTTTACCAAAAATCTAATTTTGTGCAAAAATAACTTTTTTATTGCTTATAAACCAATATCCTTAAAATCATAAATAATCATTATGTGAAGAGTGTATTTTAAGATTAGTAGATTATTGTGGAGTATTTTTATATTTTTAAAAATTAATTTCTTTCTCAACCTCTTTTTCATCACGTTTTACGATTACTTTTGTAGTATCTCCTTTATCAAAAACAGATAATGCACGCATATAACTCATCATATTTACAACCAAACTATCACCAAGTTTTATGACAATATCACCTTTTGTAAGTCCAGCTTTTTGTGCAGGTTTGTTTTCAGAGATACCATCAATACGCATTCCTTTTCCATCAAAAAGATAATCAGGAATTACACCCAGACCAACTTTAAATCTTGGTGTGTTTTCGCTTTCATTTTTGGTTTTTCTAAACGCAAGTTTTTTCTGATTATTTAAATTAGAAATAATATCAAAAATATAATCAGATATTAACTCCATTCCCTCGTAATTCAATTTTTCTGCATCATCGCTAGGTTTATGATAATCTTCATGTTGCCCTGTAAAAAAATGCAATACAGGAATATCTGCTAAATAAAAAGAAGTGTGATCAGAAGGGCCAACACCAGATTCATTCTGAATCAATTTAAAATTATCGTTATGAGATTTTAAAACTTGCTTAAAACTTGGCGAAGTTCCAGTTCCGTAAACCGCTAAAGTAGTATCTTTTTTCATACGCCCTACCATATCCATATTAATCATGTACGATATTTTTTTGGTATCAATTGTTGGATTTTTCACAAAATAGTTAGAACCCAAAAGACCCATTTCTTCTCCAGAAAAAGCTATAAAAAGATAATTGTTATTCGTGTTTTTGTCTTTTAATATTGTTGCTAAATGTAACATTACTGCAACTCCAGACGCATTATCATCAGCACCATTATGTACAGCTTTGATAGAGTCTTTATATAAAGATCCTTCACCTCCATAACCTAAATGATCATAATGTGCTCCAATAACAATAGTATTTTCTGCGGTATTGTCTAAAAAACCGATTACATTATTTCCTGTAATTCTTCCATCTCCATTTTCAGTAAACTTTATTTCTTCATGCGGATTCGTTTTTGACTTAAAAGAAAATGGCTGTAAATACCCATCAGTTCCTTTTGGAGATAAACCTAATTGAATAAATCGATTAGAAATATAATTTGCAGCTATTTTTTCCCCTTTTGTACCTGTTTGTCTTCCTTCCAAATCGTCAGAAGCTAAAAAAATAACGTCATCTTGTATTTTATTTTTTGGGTTGATATTAGAATTACAATGTATAAAGGCGTAGCATATAGATAACAATAGTACTTTTTTCATAGAAGCTTAGAGTTTTTATACATTTATATTGTATGGTTAAAAACGGATGAAGACAGTTTATGATTTTATTAAAAAAACATCAAATTATTTATTTTTTAGTAAAAATAATAAAAAAAGGAAAGATAGATTTTTTATGTCTTATTATGACAATAATATTGATACTCAGCTTCTTATTTTTTGAATAAAAGCTCAATTAATTGAAGTATATTTGTTGAGATAAAAAAGAAGTATATAAACGAATGAAGAATATTAGAAACTTTTGCATTATCGCACACATAGATCATGGTAAAAGTACGTTAGCAGATAGATTGTTAGATTATACAGGTTCTGTAACTGAGCGCGAAAAGCAAAATCAGTTATTAGATAATATGGATTTAGAGCGTGAGCGTGGAATTACCATTAAAAGTCATGCCATACAGATGGATTATGTTTTTGAAGGGGAAGAGTATATTTTAAATTTAATTGACACTCCAGGTCACGTAGATTTCTCTTACGAGGTTTCACGTTCAATTGCAGCCTGTGAAGGTGCATTGCTAATTGTAGATGCAGCACAAAGCATACAAGCACAAACTATTTCTAATTTATATTTGGCATTAGAAAATGATTTAGAAATTATTCCTGTGTTAAATAAAGTAGATTTGCCATCAGCAAATCCAGAAGAAGTAACTGATGATATTGTAGATTTATTAGGCTGTGAAGCAGAAGAAGTTATACATGCCAGTGGAAAAACAGGTTTTGGTGTAGACAATATTTTAAAAGCTATTATAGAACGCGTTCCTGCACCAAAAGGAAACCCTGATGCGCCGTTAAAAGCTTTAATTTTTGATTCGGTCTACAATTCTTACCGAGGAATAGAAACTTATTTTAGAGTGATAGATGGTTCTATTAAAAAGAATCAACTAATAAAGTTTATGGCAACTGGCAAAGAATATGGAGCTGATGAAGTTGGAACCTTAAAGCTAGAACAAGTTGTTAAAAAAGAAATAAAAACTGGCGACGTTGGATATTTAATTACAGGAATTAAAGCTGCAAAAGAAGTAAAAGTAGGTGATACAATTACAGATTTTGAGAACCCAACAACAGATAGTATTGATGGTTTTGAAGATGTAAAGCCTATGGTTTTTGCAGGAATTTATCCTGTAGATACAGAAGATTACGAAGAGTTGCGTAACTCTATGGAAAAATTACAATTAAATGATGCTTCTTTGGTGTTTCAACCAGAAAGTTCGGCAGCATTAGGGTTTGGTTTTCGATGTGGATTCTTAGGAATGTTGCATATGGAAATCATTCAAGAGCGTTTAGAACGTGAGTTTAATATGACTGTAATTACTACAGTGCCTAACGTATCGTATCACGCATTTACCAATAAAAACCCAGATGAAGTTGTTATAGTAAACAATCCTTCTGATTTACCAGAACCATCAAAATTAAATAGAGTAGAAGAACCTTTTATCAAAGCTTCAATCATTACAAAATCTGATTTTGTGGGTCAAGTAATGAGCTTGTGTATTGAAAAACGTGGTCAAATTGTAAATCAAACGTATTTAACTACACAAAGAGTTGAGTTGATCTTTGATATGCCTTTGGCAGAAATTGTATTTGACTTTTACGATAGATTAAAAACTGTTTCTAAAGGATATGCTTCTTTTGATTATCACCCCATAGGTATGCAAACCTCTAAATTGGTTAGGGTAGATATTTTATTAAACGGACAAACAGTAGATGCACTTTCTGCTCTTTTACATGCAGATAATGCATACACCATAGGAAAAAAGATTGTTGAAAAGTTAAAAACGTTAATACCAAGACAACAGTTTGATATTCCTATACAAGCTGCAATTGGAGCTAAAATTATAGCTAGAGAAACAACAAAAGCTTTACGTAAAGACGTAACTGCAAAATGTTATGGAGGTGATATTTCTAGAAAGCGTAAATTATTAGAAAAACAGAAAAAGGGTAAAAAGAGAATGCGTCAAGTTGGTAATGTAGAAATTCCGCAAGAAGCGTTTATGGCAGTTTTAAAGTTAAATGATTAAATTTTTCTAAAATCAAATAACATAAAAAAACCTTTTTGAGAGATCAAAAAGGTTTTTTAGTAGAATTTTACTCTCTAAATTCTTAAATTTTCTGTAATAGCGTTTCTTTTTTTTTAGGTTGTTCTTTTATGGGCTTTTTTCCTGGAAAGACTAAAGATGTACTTGAAAACGTTGTCCCAAAATTAATACTACCATAATATACTTGGCTTATGGCATCTAAAACTTGTTCTTCTGTTAGTTCTTTTAAAGGGTGTATATATACACACCATAAAACATTGTCAGAAATAGCGTATTTAACATCTAAAGCAGTGTGAAAATTGGCAATTAATGAGGCTTCTTTTAACTTGTCGTCTAAAGCATCACTATCAGATATTGGAGACATAATTCGCATTCTATTATGAGTAGAATCTGCAATGCTAATAAAAAACACATCTTTAATTTTAAAACGCCATTGACTTTTATTGCTTACAATACTGTCACTAACAGTAAGATACATTGTGTTTAGTTTGTCTATACTCATGTTTTGACTTACGATATTTTGAAAGGTGCAAAAAATAATAAGAATGAGAAGTGATTTTTTCATAATGGTTGATTTTAAAAAAAGAGTCGTTTTAGAAAGAAAAAACTTACAGTATTACTTAGTTTTCTAATCATTTTCTAAATTCAGAAGTTGTTGAAGAACTTGTCATTACCTTTTCTGTATAGTTTTTAATTGTAATTAATAGTCTGTTTTTAAAATGAGATTTTATATTTTTTATAAAATCAATATTTATAATTTTACTTCTATGTATTTTAAAAATGAATTGTTAAATAAATGAAGAAACAGTAGTAAAGATCAAAGCACAGTTCTAATCCAATTTCTTAAAACCAATATCTCAAGCAACTTTTTATCAGATTTACCATCAGAGATTTTAAAATGAAGAGGAGCAAAAAATAAATAAAAGTAAATACCCATAAAAATAGAACAATAAACAAGGCGATAATATGTAGTGTATTTTTTATGCCAAACAATTAAATTTTCTTAGTATAAGAAACCAAGATAAATAATAAGTTGTACCATCCATATTTAAAACAACCAAACCAAAATCAATCAAAAGAGAGATAGTTATATATCATTCAGGTAAGATTCCATTTGTGAGTTATATAGGGTAAGTATATTGCTTTAAAACCTTTAAAGAAGTGTATTGTAAAGATTTTATGTGGGTAGCTTCAAGAATAATGTAAGGTGCTTTCCCTGCTTTTTCTGCTTCAAGCCATCTAGATATGCAAAGGCACCATTTGTCACCAGGTTGTAATCCTGGGAAATTCCAATGAGGTATAGGAGTCGTTAAAACATTACCCTTAGAAGCAGAATATTCTAAAAATTCTTTGGTAACTATTGCGCACACGGTGTGCGTGCCATAATCTGTTTTAGTAGTTCTACAAAAACCATCTCTAAAGTAGCCTGTAGCTGGTGAAGAGCAACAACATTGTAAGGGAGTATTTAGTACGTTTAATTCCAAAAAAAATACGACTTAATTATTTTGTTAAAGATACAAAACGTTATGTACAGTTGTAAAAAAAGCTTCGATTATATTGAAGCTTTATATGTGTTATAAGTTTAGAAGTTTTACCTAATCTCTACTACCCAAAACTTGAAGCCCCCAATACAACAACATAGCTAAAGACCCTATAGCTGCAACTAAATACGTTCTAGCAGCCCATTTAAGGGCATCTTTAGAGCCTTCAAATTCTTGTTGAGTAACCATGTTTTTGTTTTTTAACCAAGCAAGTGCTCTATTACTAGCGTCATATTCTACAGGTAAGGTTACAAAACTAAATAATGTAGCTAAAGACATCATTATCAAACCAGCAACAGCAATGTAAAATCCAATTCCTGCTCCACCAGAAGCTGCTCCCATAACCAAACCACCAATAACCAGCCATTGTGAAAATCGAGAAGAAATACTAACTACAGGAACCAATTTAGAACGCATAGTTAACCAATCGTAAGCAGTTGCATGTTGTACAGCATGTCCTACCTCATGAGCTGCAACAGCAGCGGCAGCAGCATTTCGTTGATTGTATACAGCTTCACTTAAGTTAACAGTTTTATCTTTAGGATTGTAATGGTCTGTTAATCTTCCAGGAGTAGAAATTACTTTTACATCATAAATACCATTATCTGCCAACATTTTTTCGGCAATTTCAGCACCACTCATTCCGTTTCTAAGAGAAATTTCAGAATATTTTTTAAACTTACTTTTTAATCTATTGCTAACTAACATACTCACTAAAGAGATAATACCAATTAGTACATAAAATCCTATCATAATTTATTATGTTTTAAAAATTGTATTTCATTTTTGTTTGATAAATTTACAACATAAAGTATTCCAAATCAATTTTCGATTCATAAAAAATGACAAACCCGCCAAACATTCTACTTATCTATACTGGAGGAACTATAGGAATGGTTAAAGATTATAAGACAAATGCTTTAAAAGCCTTTGATTTTAGTCAGATTGTAGATAATATACCAGAATTACAGCAACTTAATTGTCATATAAAAAGTATTTCTTTTAAAGAGCCTATAGATTCTTCTAACATGAATATAAAGTATTATGTTGATATTGTTGAGCTTATAGAAAAAAACTATACTAAATTTGATGGTTTTGTTATTTTAACAGGTTCAGATACTATGTCTTACGTGTCATCTGCGGTTAGTTTTATGTTAAAGAATTTAAAAAAACCAATCATCTTTACAGGGTCTCAATTGCCAATAGGGGATTTAAGAACAGATGCTAAAGAGAACTTAATAACATCAATTCAAATAGCAGCTTCACAAGAAGATGGAAAACCCGTACTAGCAGAAGTTTGTTTGTATTTTGAATACAAATTATATAGAGCAAACAGAACTACAAAAATTAGTGCAGAACAATTTGAAGCATTTACATCTATGAATTACCCTCCATTAGCAGAAAGTGGAGTACATTTAAATTTTAACAAACATTTAATTCATCAACCTAAAAATAAGCATGATGAATTAATAGTTAGAAAACAATTAGCGAACGACATTGTAATTCTTAAGCTTTTTCCAGGTATTAGAAAAGAAGTAGTACAAAGTATTTTAGAAATACCAAACCTAAAAGGAGTAGTTTTAGAAACATATGGTTCTGGTAATGCCCCAACATCAAAATCTTTTATAAAATTGCTAGAAGATGCAATTGACAAAGGAATTAAGATTGTAAACGTTACACAATGTGCAGGAGGTAGCGTTATTCAAGGTCATTATGAAACCAGTGTAGCACTCAATAAAATAGGAGTTATTAACGGAAAAGATATCACTACAGAAGCTGCTATTGCTAAGTTAATGCACCTTTTAAATAAGAACCTTACTGTATTAGATTTTAAATTTTTGTTCGAAAAATCTATGAGAGGAGAAATCACAGAAGTTGAATAACTTCTGTATCAGTAATTTAATACAAAAAGAATTTCTGCACCCAAATACATCACATTTTTTTTTAAAGGCTCAATATTTTTTTGTTACTTGCCACTCTCAAAAGAGAAATTAAGTTTTTTTCTTTACTTTAATAGTTAAAGTAAATAACAGATTCTTTTTTTGAGTTGAAAATTTATATCTTTAACCCGTTAACTATTAAAATAATTATAACAACGATGAAAAAAGTAGTAAATATCCTAACTGTAACAGGATTTATGTTTTTTGGAGCTATTCAATCAACCTTTGCACAAGAAGCAGCTGAAGAATCAAGAACTTTTCACCAAGAATTAAAACTACGTTTTATAGAAGGTGGTCCTGTATTTATGGGGATTGTATTGGTAGCACTAATTTTAGGATTAGCTATTGCAATCGAAAGAATCATTTATTTAAATATGGCTAGTACTAACACTAAAAAATTAGTAGCTAAAGTAGATGATGCATTGAGTTCTGGTGGTATAGAGGCTGCAAAAGAAGTTTGTAGAAACTCAAAAGGACCAGTAGCATCTATTTTTTACCAAGGATTAGATAGAGTTGATGAAGGAGTTGATGCTGCAGAAAAAGCAGTAGTTTCTTATGGTGGAGTTCAAATGGGGCTTTTAGAGAAAAACATCTCTTGGTTATCTTTATTTATTGCATTAGCACCAATGTTAGGGTTTATGGGTACTGTAATTGGTATGATTGGAGCTTTTGATGCAATTGCTGTAGCAAATGATATTTCTCCAGCCGTAGTGGCAGATGGAATTAAAGTAGCCTTATTAACAACAGTATTTGGTTTAGTTGTGGCAATTATATTACAAATTTTCTATAATTACATAGTATCTAAAGTAGATAGTATTGTAAATAATATGGAAGACGCTTCTATTTCTTTAATAGATTTATTAGTTAAATACAAAAAATAAGATAGCATGGAGAGCAATAAATTAGCAAATATTATTAAAATTGTTGTTACCGTTATTGCCGTAATTGGAGCTATCTTATTAGTAAGAGTTCTAATGGCAGGAGAGCAAGAAATTACTGATAGTGTGGAGTTACAAAATAGTTTAGTAAGTCCTTTAGTATATTTTTCTCAAATGCTTTTCTTTGCGGCTGTAATTATTACAGTAATTTTATCTTTACTTGGGTTGTTTAAAAACCCAGAGAACTTAAAGAAAACTTTATTAGGTTTAGGAGTTTTTGGTGTGTTATTTATCATCGCATACTTCTCAGCAGACTCAAACGCAGTTTTAGATAATGCAGGTAAAGTTTTAGAAGGAGGAGAAGCTGGATCTAGTATCAACAAATTGGTTGGTGCAGGTATTGTTTTTAGTTTAATATTAGGAGCAATAGGTTTGGTATTCTTTTTGTACGATTTAGGAAAAGGTTTAATAAAATCATAAAAAAATGGCAAGAAGAGATACTCCAGAAATTAATGCAGGTTCGATGGCAGATATTGCTTTCTTGCTTCTAATTTTCTTTCTGGTAACAACTACTATGAATGTAGATTCTGGTGTTTCTAAGAAACTATCAGAAAAACCACCACCAGATTATGTTCCGCCAATTATTAAAGAGAAGAATATTTTCGAAGTAAATATCAACAGAAATAATGAATTGTTGGTAGAAGGTGAAAGAATGGAAATTAAAGACCTTAAAGATGCTGCACTAAAATTTATTGATAATGGAGGCGGTATAGGTAAAGTTGAAGAAGGTGTTGCTACTGGTCCTTGTAATTATTGTAAAGGAGAAAGAAGTGATAAATCTTCAGATCACCCTAACAAAGCTATTATATCTGTACAGTCAGATAGGTTAACAGAATACGGTACTTACTTAAGAGTTCAAAATGAATTACTTAGAGCTTATTCAGAGTTGCGTAATAGACTTAGTATGGAGAGATATAAAGTTCCTTTTGCAGAATTGGAAGAAGCTTACAAAGAAAATAGAGATAATGAAGGTTTAAAAAGAAGAGTTGAAGATATCAAAAAAAGTTATCCTCAAATTATTTCTGACGCAGAACCTACATCTAACTAGTTTTTAAAATATAACAATATGTCTAAATTTAGAAAAAAGAAAAAAGGAATGCCAGCAGTAAATACAGCTGCATTACCTGATATTGTTTTTATGTTGTTATTTTTCTTTATGGTTACTACAACCATGAGAGAAACAGATTTAAGAATTGAAAACCCTAGATTACCAGCAGCTACAGAAGTAAAAAAATTGGAGCATAAAAGTTTGGTAAGCACTATCTATGTTGGTAAATCAAAAACACCAGAAAAACATGGACAAAGTTTTAATAGAATTCAATTAAACGACAAAATAGCAACGGCAGATCAAGTACCTGCTTTTATTATTAACGCTAGATCTAAAGTTTCTGAAGCAGAAGTGCCTTTTATGACAACTTCAATTAAAGCAGATAGAGAAGCTAATGTAGGAACTATTATTGATATAAGATTGAAATTAAGAGATGTTAATGCACTTAAGTTAAGTTACTCAGCATCTAATTCTTCTGGAGATAATTAATACTACAAATGATATATATAAAGGGATAATTCGAAAGAATTATCCTTTTTTTATTTCATATAACTATGGCAAAGAATTTAAAAATGAAATATTGTACATTTAACAAACGTTATTTAAAAATGTTAAGAGTAGGTTTATATATTTTATTTTGTTGTATTACTACAATTTGTTATTCTCAAAGAGACTCTCTTAAATTGGGAGATAGATATGCAGAGGACCAAATTTATGCATCGGTTTCTTATGCCCAGTTTTACAATCAACCTTCTCAAATCTCTAAGAGTGATTTTTCTTTTTCATTATCAACAGGTTTTATAAAAGATATTATTTTAAATAATCGAGGTAATTTTTCTTTAGCATTGGGGGTTGGTTATGGTTTAGATTCTTTTAATCATAAACTAAAAATAGCAGAAGTAAACAACGCTATTGTTTTTAGTGCAGATAATACAATTACTAATAATGTGCTGCAATTGCATAATATAGAAATTCCTTTTCAAATTAGATGGAGGACATCTACTGCCCAAAAATATAATTTTTGGCGTATATATACAGGTGTAAAATTACTTTATAATTTAAGCAATACCTTTAAGTATTTAGATGCTAATGACACTTCATTTTTACTTAAAAATATACCAAATTATAACAAAATTCAGTATGGTTTAACCTTTTCTGCAGGTTATGACGAATTTAATATTAATGTATTTTACGGAGTATCTCCTATATTAAATAATGCTTTTATTAATAATGAACCTATAAATACTAGAATTTTAAAATTTGGTTTGATCTTCTTTCTCTTATAAAAAAAAATAGATAATTATAGGGCTAATTAAACCTAAAAAGAAACCCAAATATACTTCTTTACTAGTATGAGCTTTTAAATGTAATCTAGCACTAGCAACAATACCAGACAATAAAATTAATATAACGATTACTGGTAAAAAAGAAATACTATATAAGGAGTCTATCATTAAAAAAAAACCCAAAGAAACTCCTAATGAAAGCAAATGAATGCTTACTTTCAGTCTAAAGAAAAAAAGAATATATATGATTGTTAATCCAAGACTTGTTGCATAAAATAACAATCCGAAATCTCTAAAATTTGGAGTAGAAAATAGCGTATTACCTAAAAGATAGAATAGAATTATCATCATAGTTATAGGAATCTTCCGTTCTTTAATACTTTCTGCATGATAAGAAGTAATTACTTTTAATTTTTTA
Organism: Polaribacter sp. WD7; assembly: GCF_003335085.1. Classification (GTDB taxonomy): domain Bacteria; phylum Bacteroidota; class Bacteroidia; order Flavobacteriales; family Flavobacteriaceae; genus Polaribacter. The sequence continues at coordinate 64,318 of NZ_QPEJ01000015.1, forward strand.
AAAAGTATAAGAATTAGTAGTGGTATAATATAGGTAGTTACAAAAGTGAGTCCTATAATAGCTAAACGTTGTTGGCTACTAAACATTTTTCTAACAAATAGAAAATAAATAAAAACACCTACAGTAGGTATTACTATAGGATGTAGAATAATAGATATGAATTTGTGAAACTTCACTAAATTTCTTTTCTTAAACGAGCTACAGGTAAATCTAATTGCTCTCTATATTTGGCAACTGTTCTTCTTGCAATAGGGTATCCTTTTTCTTTTAAAATACCAGCAAGTTTTTCATCTGTTAAAGGTTTTTTCTTGTTTTCATCTGCAATTACATTTTCAAGGATTTTTTTTATTTCTTTGGTAGATACATCTTCTCCTTGATCATTTTTCATAGATTCAGAGAAGAATTCTTTGATTAATTTTGTACCATATGGAGTAGAAACGTATTTGCTGTTTGCAACTCTAGAAACGGTAGAAACATCCATGTTAATTTGATCTGCAATATCTTTTAAAATCATGGGCTTTAACTTGCGTTCATCACCAGTTAAAAAGTAGTCGTATTGATAGTGCATAATAGTATTCATAGTCACTAACAATGTTTGTTGACGTTGTTTTATAGCATCTATAAACCATTTTGCTGCGTCTAATTTTTGTTTGATAAAGAAGACCGCATCTTTTTGTGATTTACTTTTGGTTTTAGATTCTTGATAGCCTTTTAGCATGTTGTTATACTCTCTAGAAATATGTAATTCAGGAGCATTTCTAGAATTCAACGTTAAATCCAACTCTCCATCAATAATTTTAATGGAAAAATCGGGTACAATTTGTTCTGCAATTTTATTGTTACCCGCGTAAGAGCTACCTGGTTTAGGGTTTAGTTTAGAAATTTCTTTATTTACTTCTTTAAGCTCATCTTCAGAAATATTAAATTTTTCGAGTAATCTGGTATAATGTTTTTTTACAAAATGATCAAAGGCGCTTTCTAAAATACTTATAGCTAAACTTCTTATTTTGTTGGTTTCTTTTGTTTTTAATTGTATGATTAAGCATTCTTTTAAATCTCTAGCCCCAACACCTATAGGATCTAAAGAATGTATAACTTTTGTCAGAATTTCTAAGACTCTTTCTTCTGTGGTAAAAATGTTTGCTGTAAAAGCCAAATCATCTACCAAATCTAAAATATCTCTTCTAATGTAACCACTGTCGTCTATACTACCTACTAAAAATTCTGCAATGGCTTTTCCTTCATCATCAAAGGAATACGTATTTAATTGATTTTTTAAAGATTGATGAAAACTGGTTCCTGCTGCATAAGGCATATTCTTTTCATCGTCATCAGAAGAATAGTTGTTCGCCTGAGTTTTGTAGGACGGAATCTCATCATCGCTCAAATACTCGTCTATGTTAATATCTTCTGCTTCAATTTTTTCGTTGCCAGTATCGTCATATTCATCAGCAAAATCATCCTCAAAACTATCTATTTCCTCTTTACCAGTATCTAAGGCAGGATTTTCTTCAATTTCTTGTTTTAAACGTTCCTCAAAAGCTTGTGTAGGCAATTGAATCAGCTTCATCAACTGAATTTGTTGAGGAGATAATTTTTGTAATAATTTGTATTGTAAACTTTGCTTTAACATAGACTTAAAGATACAAAAAATGGATTAAAATTCGGCATTTTGAGGAGTTCTTGGAAAAGGAATTACGTCTCTTATATTACTCATTCCTGTAACAAATTGTACCAATCTTTCAAACCCCAAACCAAAACCAGAGTGAACAGCTGTTCCAAATTTTCTCAAATCTAAATACCACCATAATTCTTCTTCAGGTATGTCTAAAGCCTTCATTTTTTCTACTAAAACATCATAACGTTCTTCTCTTTGAGATCCTCCAACAATTTCTCCGATACCAGGAAACAGAACATCCATAGCTCTAACTGTTTTTCCATCATCATTAAGACGCATGTAAAATGCTTTTATGTTTGCTGGATAATCAAACAAAATAACAGGACATTTAAAATGTTTTTCTACTAAAAAACGCTCGTGTTCAGATTGTAAATCTGCACCCCATTCATTTATTGGAAATTGAAATTTCTTCTTTTTATTGGGTTTAGAATTGCGTAAAATATCTATAGCTTCTGTGTAAGAAACGCGTTTAAAGTTGTTGTCTACCACAAATTTTAGTTTTTCTAATAAGGTCATTTCACTCCTTTGAGCTTGTGGTTTGCTTTTTTCTTCTTGCGTTAAACGTTGCTGTAAGAAGTCTAAATCATCTTTACAACTAATTAAAATAGAGTTTATTACGTTTTTAATGAAATCTTCAGCCAAATCCATATTGCCATCTAGATCCATAAAAGCAACCTCTGGTTCTATCATCCAGAATTCTGCTAAATGGCGGGTGGTATTAGAATTTTCTGCTCTAAATGTGGGGCCAAAGGTATAAGCTTTACCTAAAGACATGGCAAAGGTTTCTGCTTCTAATTGTCCTGATACGGTTAAGTTTGTTTCTTTACCAAAGAAATCTTTAGTGTAATCTATTTTTCCATCTTCGGTTACAGGTGCTTCATTATCTTTAAAGTTGGTAACTCTAAACATTTCTCCAGCGCCTTCAGCATCAGAGCCTGTAATTATTGGTGTATTTACGTAGTTGAAGTTTCTTTCTTGAAAATATTGATGAACAGCAAAAGATAATTTAGAACGAACTCTCATCACAGCACTAAAGGTGTTTGTTCTCGTACGAAGGTGTGCATTTTCGCGTAAAAATTCGAAACTATGTTTTTTGGGTTGGATAGGGTACTCATCTGGATTAGAATCGCCTAAAATTTCAATTTCAGAAACTTGAATTTCTACAGATTGCCCTTTTCCCTGACTTTCAGTTAGTGTTCCTTTTATAGCAATAGCAGCTCCGGTATTAATTCTTTTTAAAGTGTCTTCTGGTGTGTTTTCAAAATCGATAACACATTGAATATTTTTAATAGTAGAACCATCATTTAAAGCAATAAAACGATTGCTTCTAAAAGTTCTTACCCATCCTTTTAATTCAATTTTTTGTAACAATAAGGTATTATTATCTAAAATTTCTACAACGTTTGTCTTCATCATTAATATAATATTTATGTAAAAATTACATTTAAGAAGTAAAGATACTTTTTTGTAGTAAGACTAGCAATGTAGAAAATGTCAATAAAAAGATAAAATTTTAACTTTTTGTTTTAACTTCTTCTTCTGGAGGTATTATTCTCATTGAAGGTTCTTTAAAAACCTTTTTATTGGCGATTTTCTTTTCAAAAGAAAGCAATAAAGAAGGCAATAACAATAAGTTAGATACCATAGCTAATAAAAGTGTAATGGAAACCAAACCACCTAATGCTATAGTACCTCCAAAACTAGAGAGTGTAAAGGTTAAAAACCCGAAGAATAAAACAATAGAAGTATAAAACATACTTACACCTGTTTCTTTAAGAGCAGCATAAACAGAAGGTTTAACACGCCACTTATTTGCTATTAATTCTTGTCTATATTTGGCAAGAAAATGAATAGTATCATCTACAGAAATACCAAAGGCAATACTAAATACTAAAATTGTTGATGGTTTTATAGGAATATCAAAAAAGCCCATTAAACCTGCTGTTATTAGAAGTGGTAGTATGTTTGGTATAAGAGATATAAAAATCATTCTTAAAGATCTAAACATCCAAGCCATAAAAAGTGCAATTAAAATGATGGCTAATGATAATGAAAAAACTAAATTTTTAATTAAATAATTGGTTCCTTTTATAAATACTAGTGCTTTACCAGTTAAAGAAACTTCATAGTTTTTTGATGGAAATTCTTTAGCAATTACAGTTTTTAAACGCTCTTGAATAACGTCCATTTTATCTGTACCAATATCTTTCATGTAGGTGGTTATCCTAGCATATCGTCCAGTAGAATCTACAAAACTTTTGAGCATATTAGCATCATTACTAGAGTTTTTAGTGTATGCAAAAATATAACTTTGTTCTTGACTTGTAGGTAGTTGATAGTATTTAGGATTACCCTTATAATAGGCTTGTTTAGAGTATTTAACTAAATTGGTTACAGAAATAGGTTTTGACAGCTCCGGAAAGGTTTCAATGGTTTCATTTAGCTCTTCCATCTTTTTTAAGGTAGCTAGTTTCATTACTCCTTTTTCCTTTTTAGTATCCACTAAAATTTCTAAAGGCATAATACCTCCAAACTCATTTTCAAAAAATTTAATGTCTTTATAAAATTGAAGACTTTTAGGCATATCTTCTATTAAACTTCCAGATACTCTAATTTTATAGACTCCAATTATTCCTGCTATAATTACAATAACGGTGGCAAAATAGATAGATATTCTATGATTTTTTACCATTCTTTCCATCCAATCTACCACATTTTCAATCCATCTTCTTTCTAAATGATTTAAATGTTTTTTCTTTGGCAACGGCATAAAACTGTAGATGATGGGAATAATCAATAAAGCCAAAATAAAGATACTAATGATGTTTACAGAAGCTAAAATTCCGAATTCTCTTAAAAGGTTGCTTTTTACAAAAACAAAGGTTGCAAAACCAGATGCAGTTGTAATATTGGTCATTAAAGTTGCATTACCAATTTTAGAAATTACACGTTGTAAAGACTTTGCTTGATTACCATGTTTTTTAATTTCCTGTTGATATTTATTGATGAGAAATACTGCATTTGGTACACCAATTACTATAATTAGAGGCGGAATTAAAGCTGATAGTACTGTAATTTCATAACGAAATAAACCAATAAAACCAAAAGCCCAAGTAACTCCAATCATAACTACTAAAAGCGTTATAAATGTTGCTCTATAGGATCTAAAAAAGAAAAAGAATATTAGTGCAGTTATGGCTAGCGCACCAACTACAAACAATAAAATTTCGTCTTGAATGTTTTGTGCATTTAATGTTCTGATATAAGGCATACCAGAAATACGAATGTCAATTTTATTTTCTTTTTCGAAAGTTTCTATTTCAGGAATTAAAGTATTAAAAATGAAATCTCTTCTTTTTGGCGTATTTATAATATCCTTTTTAATATAAATGGCGGTTTGTAGTGTTCCAGTTTCTTTATTGTAAAGAAGATTGTCATAAAAAGGGAGTTTCTCAAAAAGTTGTTTTTTGATGTTTAAAACTTCTTGAGCTGTTTTTGGTGCTTCTTCATAGAGTGGTTCTAAAACAAATTTTCTACTTTTTCTGTCTGCTTTTAATTTTTGAATATCAGCAATAGAAATTGTAAAATCTATTTCTTCTAAATCATCAAATTTTTTAACTAAGTTATTCCAAGCATTAAACTTTTTTGGTGTAAAAATGGTGGAATCTTTTACACCAAGAATAACAAGATTACCTTCTTCACCAAAAATATCTAGAAATTTATTGTATTGCTGATTTGCAATGTGATCTTCTGGTAGTAAGTTGGCTTCAGTATATGAAAATTTCATATACTTCATTTGTGTAGCTAGTAAACCAGTTATAATGGCAATTCCTAATAAAACTAAATATCGGTTTCTTAAGATGATGCTTGCTACTTTTGTCCAGAAGTTCATTTGTAAAGTTTATTCCTTAGAAATTTAAAATAAGAGAAGTATATAACAAAAGAGAGTGTTGTAAACACTCTCTTTTGTAAATTATTAGATGGTTAAAATTTCTTTTTCTTTAGTAGCTAACTTATCGTCTATTAGTTTAATATATTTATTGGTTAATTCTTGTACATCAGCTTCAGAATTTTTTAGTAAATCCTCAGAAATATCAGCTTTTTTTAGATCGTTATTTGCTTCTTTACGAGCGCTTCTAATACCAACTTTTGCATCTTCAGCTTCAGCTTTTGCTTGTTTAGCTAAGTTTTTTCTGCGTTCTTCAGTCAGTGGTGGAACGTTAATCATAATCACATCACCGTTATTCATTGGATTAAAACCAAGATTTGCTATTTGAATTGCTTTTTCAATCTCTTGCAACATATTTTTTTCCCAAGGCTGTATGCTTAGCGTTCTTGCATCTGGTGTATTTACATTAGCCACTTGAGATAATGGAGTTTGAGAACCATAGTAATCTACCATTACTGTGCTTAACATTGCAGATGTAGCTTTACCTGCTCTAATGGTTTTTAGTTCTTTTTCTAAGTGAGCAATGGCTTTATCCATAGCTTCTTTAGCAGTGTCTAGAATAAATTCAATTTCTTCGTTCATCTTTAGTTTATTTTAAAAAGATTCTAATTATTGAGTATCAACAACAGTACCAATTTTTTCTCCAGAAAGTAACTTCATTAAATTCCCTTTTGTGTTCATATCAAATACAATAATTGGTAGTTTATTTTCTTCACTTAATGTAAAGGCAGTCATATCCATAACTTTTAGTCCTTTTTCTATTACCTGTTTAAAGGTTATGTTCTCAAACTTAATAGCATCTTTATCTTTTTCAGGATCGGCGTTGTATATTCCGTCTACACGAGTTCCTTTTAAAATTGCATCAGCATGAATTTCAATAGCTCTTAAAACTGCAGCAGTATCTGTTGTAAAATAAGGATTTCCGGTACCGGCTCCAAAGATCACAACACGTCCTTTTTCTAAATGTCTAATTGCTTTTCTTTTAATATAAGGTTCTGCTACTTCTTTAATTTCTAAAGCAGTTTGCAAACGTGTGTGAACATTTTCATCTTCTAGAGCACTTTGTAAAGCCAAACCATTAATACAGGTTGCTAACATACCCATATGATCTCCTTGAACACGATCCATACCATTAGCAGCTCCGGCAACACCTCTAAAGATATTTCCACCACCAATAACAATGGCAACTTCTATACCTTTATGTACAACTTGTTTTATTTCTTTAGCGTATTCAGAAAGACGTTTAGGATCTATCCCATATTGTCTATCACCCATTAAAGCTTCACCACTTAATTTTAGCAGCACTCTTTTGTATTGCATAGTTCTATTTAAAAGTTGTGCAAAACTACTATTTTTTTTGGAGTTTTTCTTTTTCTAGGAAATAAAAAAACCTCGCAAATTTGCGAGGTTATATATATCAGTTTAAGAAACACTGAAACAAGTTCAGTATAAAATTATCCTAATGTTACTCTTTTAAAAGAAGAAACTTCAACATCACCATATGTCTTAACATAGTCAGCTACATTTTTCTTTTCATCTTTAATAAAAGTTTGATCTAGTAAACATTGTTCTTTGTCTAATGTAGTGTTGTCAGAAACAAATCTTTCCATTTTACCTGGTAAAATTCTATCCCAGATTTTTTCTGGTTTTCCTTCAGCAGCTAATTCTGCTTTAGCAGCTTCTTCAGCTTTAGCTAAAACCTCATCAGTAATTTGAGACATAGAAATATATTGAGGTACATTTTTTAATGTTTTACCTAATCTTCCTAATTCAATGTTATCTTTTTCTATCACTGCAATTCTAGCTTCAGTTTCTGCAGCAACATATGCAGGATCAAAATCTTTGTAAGATAAAGTTGTAGCTCCCATAGAAGCAACTTGCATAGCAACATCTTTTGCTAGCGTTTCTGCATTGTCTACAACAGCAGATAAACCTACTAAAGCAGCAATTTTACCAATGTGAGTATACGCACCAACATAGGCAGCCTCTATTTTTTCAAAAGCTGTAATTTCTAATTTTTCACCAATTACACCAGTTTGTTCAACTAATTTATCAGCAACACTCATTCCTCCAAAATCAGCAGCTAAAAATTCTTCTTTAGTAGCGTAGTTTAAAGCAATGTCTGCAAATTGACCTCCTAATGCAACAAATTTTTCGTTTTTACCAACAAAGTCAGTTTCACAAGCCAATACAATAGCAACTCCTTGAGTTTTATCATCATTAATTCTTGTTACTGCAACACCTTCTGTAGATTCTCTATCAGCTCTTTTTGCAGCAATTTTCTGACCTTTTTTACGTAAAACATCAATTGCTGTATCAAAATCACCTTCTGCTTCTACTAATGCCTTTTTACAGTCCATCATACCAGCTCCGGTTGCTTCTCTTAATTTTTTTACGTCAGCAGCACTAATTTTTGCCATTTTTTTAATTTTTGTAAGAAAACAATTGTTTCTAATTATTTATTAAAATTACTTTTTTTCTTCTGTAGTTTCAGCAACTTCAGCTTTAGCTTCTTCTTTTTTAGGAGCTTCTTTTACGTCTTTTGCTTTTTCTTTATCAGCTTTTCTGTCTGATAAACCTTCTGCAATTGCATCTGTAACAAAACCTAAAACTTTGTCTATAGATTTAGAAGCATCATCATTTGCAGGAATTACAAAATCTACTTGTCTTGGGTCAGAGTTTGTATCTACCATTGCAAAAATTGGAATGTTTAATTTTTGAGCTTCAGCTACAGCAATGTGTTCTTTTTTGATATCGATAACAAACAAAGCACCTGGTAAACGTGTCATATCAGAAATAGAACCTAAATTCTTTTCTAATTTTTCACGCTGACGGTTAATTTGTAATTTTTCTCTTTTAGATAAAGCATCAAAAGATCCATCAGTTTTCATTCTATCAATAGAAGCCATTTTTTTAACAGCTTTTCTGATAGTAACAAAGTTAGTTAACATACCCCCTGGCCATCTTTCTGTAATGTAAGGCATGTTTACTGCTTTTGCTTTTTCTGCAACAATATCTTTAGCTTGTTTTTTTGTAGCTACAAATAAAATTTTACGTCCAGAGTTAGCAATCTTTTTTAAAGCTTCTGAAGTTTCTTCTATTTTAGCTGCAGTTTTATACAAATCGATGATGTGTACACCATTACGTTCTGTATAGATATAAGGAGCCATGTTAGGATCCCATTTTCTAGTTAAGTGTCCAAAGTGTACACCACTGTCTAATAATTCTTGAATGTTTACGTTTGCCATTTTTTAAATGTGTTTACTTTCTGTTTTGAAACCAATGGTTAAGTAGTCTTAAGAGTCTTAACCATTTAGATACTAAACTGTTATTAATATTTGATAACAGTCTCTTACAGTAAATAGTTGCTGATACAAGTTCAGCATAACCATTAACGTTTAGAGAACTGGAATTTCTTACGTGCTTTCTTCTGACCGAATTTTTTACGTTCAACCATTCTAGGATCACGTGTTAACAATCCTTCTGGCTTTAATACAGTTCTGTGCTCTTCGTTTATAGAAACTAAGGCTCTTGTAATTGCCAAACGAATTGCTTCTGCTTGTCCTGTTACACCACCACCGTATACATTTACTTTAATGTCATAAGACGTTAAGTTTTCTGTTAACATTAATGGTTGTTGTACTTTATATTGTAAAGTTCCTGTTGTAAAGTAACTTTTATAATCTTTTTTATTAACTGTAATGTTACCTGTACCTTCAGAAAGATAAATACGTGCAACTGCAGTTTTTCTTCTACCGATTTTGTGAACTATTTCCATTATTTATAATCGTTAAGGTTAATTGCTTTAGGTTCTTGACCTGCTTGTTTGTGCTCTGAACCTGCATAAACATACAAGTTTCTGTATAAAGCGCTACCTAATTTGTTTTTTGGTAACATTCCTTTTACTGCTTTTTCGATTAATCTTGTAGGATCTTTCTCAAACATTTCTGTCGCAGTTAACGATCTTTGTCCTCCTGGATATCCTGTGTGACGGATGTAAGACTTGTCTGTCCATTTTTTACCAGTTAGGTTAATTTTTTCTGCGTTGATAATAACCACGTTATCTCCACAATCTACGTGAGGAGTATAGTTTGGTTTGTATTTACCTCTAATTAGCTTAGCTACTTTAGAAGCTAGACGACCCAACGTTTGCCCGTCTGCATCAACTAAAACCCACTCCTTATTTACGGTAGCTGCGTTTGCTGATACTGTTTTGTAACTTAATGTGTTCATAATTACACTTTTAGTCTTTGTGCTATATTAATAATTTAATTTTTCCTTAAAAAAGGAGTGCAAATGTACCGCTTTTTATTGGATTGACAAATAGTGCGTTAGATTTATTACTTAGTTAAAAGTCTAGAATTAGAATTAACAAAAACTTAAGAGAATAGCGCTTTACTTTTGCCCTATGAAAATTGATGGTAATTTTATGTGATTGCTGTCTTTTAAATAACAATCTATTCATGAAATTTACCGCAGTTTTTGTTGTTCTATTTATTTGTTTTTCATCAAACGTTTTCACTCAGACTGAACAAGCTGTAAAAGTTCCAAAAAGAATATATACCACAAAGAGACTAATTAAAACACCTGTAATAGATGGTAAAATTAACGAAGGTGCTTGGGATGCCGTAGAGTGGTCTTCAGACTTTACAGAAAAAAACCCAGATGAAGGAACGCCACCCGCATATCAAACAAAATTTAAAGTAATGTATGATAAGAAATTCTTGTATGTTGCTATAAGAGCTTTTGATGACGAGCCAGAGTTGATTCAACAAAGATTAAGCAGAAGAGATGGTTTTCAAGGAGATCGGGTAAATGTTATTATAGACAGCTATCATGACAAAAGAACTGCTTTTGTATTTACTACAACAGCTGCAGGAGTAAAGGGAGAAGAGATTGTAAGTCAGAATGGGAACAATTGGGATGCCAGTTGGAATCCTATTTGGTATACAAATGCTGCTGTAGATGATAAAGGATACACTATAGAAATGAAAATTCCTTTTAGTCAATTGCGTTTTGGGAAAGCTAAAGAGCAAATTTGGGGTTTTAATATTAACAGAACCATTTTTAGATTACAAGAACGTTCTTTATGGCAAAGAATTCCGAACAATCAAGCAGGTTTTATTAGTGAATCAGGAGAGTTACATGGGTTAAAAAATTTGGTATCTCAAAAACAATTAGAAATTCAACCTTTTACGGTTTTACAATATGACAAATATCCAGCAGAACCAGGAAACCCTTTTAGAGATGGTAGTGATTTGACTTTAAATGCAGGTTTAGATGCCAAAATTGGAATTACAAACGATTTGACTTTAGATTTAACCATTAATCCAGATTTTGGACAAGTAGAAGCAGACCCTGGCGCTATTGCTTTAGATGGGTTTCAAATATTTTTTAGAGAACAACGTCCTTTTTTTGTTGAAAACTTCAATATTTTTGATTTTGAATTTGCTAACGGTCAAGACAATGTATTTTATAGTAGAAGAATTGGTAGAAATCCACACAGAAGCGCTAGTTTGCAAGATGGTGAGTTTGCAGACGTACCTCAAAATTCAACAATATTAGGTGCTGCTAAATTTTCTGGTAAAACTAAAAATGGTTGGTCTATTGGCGTTTTAGAAAGTGTAACGGCTAATGAATACGCTACCATAAGACAAACAGACGGAACTGAAAGAGAGCAAATTGTAGAGCCTTTAACCAACTTCTTTGTGGCAAGAGCGCAAAAAGATTTTAATAAGCGAAATTCTTTTATTGGCGGAATTTTTACAGCTACCAATCGTTTTTTGAATGGCGATTTTAATGAGCTTCATAAGGCAGCCTACACAGGTGGTGTAGATTTTCAGCACAATTGGAAAAATAGAGAGTACTACTTAGATGGTAATGTAGTTTTTAGTAAAGTTTTAGGAAGTGAAGAAGCTATTACAGCAACACAAAAAACGTTACGTCATAATTTTCAAAGAGTAGATGCAGATTATCTTTCTTTAGATGAAACAAAAACCTCATTAACAGGAACAGGGGGTAGACTCGAGTTGGGTAAAAATGGTGGAGGAAACTGGCGTTATAGTGGAGGTGCAATTTGGAGATCTCCTGAATTGGAATTAAATGATGTCGGATTTTTAAGACAAACAGATGAGATTATTCAGTTTGGAAACTTAAATTACTTATGGCAAGTTCCTACGGAAACATATAGAAATATAAACATTGGTTTCGAACAATTTTCAATATATGATTTTGGAGGTAACCTAAATAGAATAGGTTTAGAAGGAAAAGGTGAAATTAGTTGGATAAACAATTGGTGGACAGAAGGGGGTTATGGGATAAATACTAATTTTTTTGATAACTTTTTTTTAAGAGGAGGTCCAAGGTGGAAACGACCTAATACGGCTTTCGCATATCTTTTCTTTGGCTCTGACAGAAGTAAATTATTTAGCTTTACTTTAGGATATTCTAATAGACATTCTCAAGAAAGCGTTGTTGGTAGAGATCGTTTTGTAGTCAGAACCAACTATCAGCCTACAGATGCCTTTAGTATGTCTTTTAATGTTGAATATGCAAATTTATTTGACAGAACCCAATACGTAACAGAAACCGCTTTTAATAACGATGCACGTTATATTTTAGGTAGAATTCAAAATCAGACATTAACCACTACGTTACGCCTAAATTATAGTTTTACACCAGATATTTCACTTCAATTTTATGGGCAACCTTTTATTTCTAAAGGAAAATTTTCCAATCTAAATTACGTTTTAAATCCTTTAGGAAATAGTATTAATGATAGGATAGCTGTGTATGATGAAACCCAAATTTTGCTGACAGATGATGCAATTGCTATAGATGCTAACAATGATGGTGTGCAAGATTTCAATTTACCTAACGGAGGATATTTGGTAGATGAAAACCGAGATGGTGATGCTGATTATGCCTTTAGAAACCCTGATTTTTCGTTTGTACAACTGCAAACTAATTTAGTGGCAAGGTGGGAATATATTCCAGGTTCTGAATTATTTTTAGTTTGGGCTAGAGGTTCTGTAGGAAATACAGACACCGATACTGATTTGTTAAATAGCGTCTCAGACCAAGTATTCAGAGAACCAGCAAACGATACTTTTTTGGTAAAATTTACCTATCGTTTTGCTAGATGATTGAAACAAATGAACTGCTTATCTTTTCGATTTTTCAATAAAAAAGGTTTAAATTTCAATAAATTACTGAATCTTTTGGTAAATATTTAACAATATTTATCATTTTGTCAAATCTTTAATAAAAAATAAAATATAGTTTGTATATCTGAATATAATCTTTAGATTTGTCGCTCAAAACAAGAGCATTAAGATGTTAACTAACAATTTTACACGTTTCTATTTTTACTTTTACTTTTTTAGTAAAAGAAGAGACTTTGTATCATATTGTTAATCAAAACATAAAATATATAAAGTCTCGAATTAACTTCGAGGCTTTTTTTTTGATATCAAATTAATGAATAAAGTAATCGCTATACAAGGAGCAGAAGGCTCAAATCATCATAAAGTTGCTCGTGACTTTTACGGAGATAACATTCAACTAAAAGAATGCATGTCTTTTGATGCTTTGGTAGATAGTTTGTTAGATAAATCTGCAGATTTAGGAGTCATGGCTTTAGAAAATACGATTGCAGGGTCTATCATCCCAAATTATGCATTAATAGATAAAAATAATTTGCACATTATAGATGAAGAATATTTAAATATTCATCATCATTTAATGGCATTAAAAGGACAACAAATTCATGATATTCATGAAGTTTGGTCTCATCCCATGGCATTGTTGCAATGCAAAGAGTTTTTTAAACAATATCCTGAGATTAAATTGGTAGAAGATGTAGATACAGCTGAGGTAGCCAAGAGAATTTCAAAAGAAAACTTAAAAGGAATTGCAGCAATAGCACCAAAAATTGCCGCAGAAATTTTTGACTTGGCAATTTTAGAAGATGAGATACAAACCATAAAGGAGAATTCAACAAGATTTGTAATGGTACAAACCAAAGAGCCCAATAACGGAATAGATACTATTAACAAAGCTTCTTTAAAATTTCAATTAAATCATAAACGAGGTAGTTTAGCAGCTATTTTAAATGTATTGAGCGATTGTAAAATGAATTTAACCAAAATTCAATCATTACCCGTTATAGAAATGCCTTGGAAATATTCATTTTTTGTAGATGTTACTTTTGACGATTATTCAAATTATAAAAAAGCAGAGTCTATTATTCAAATAATGGCAGAAGAATTTAAAATTTTAGGAACCTATAAAAACGGCAGGCAATAGCCTAGAGTTGAACCTGTTTCCGAACCAAAAAATAAAGCAAATGATACAACCTGCTAAAAGATTAGACACCGTACAAGAATACTATTTTTCTAAAAAATTAAGAGAAGTAAGAAACCTTGTAGCTGCAGGAAAACCAATAATTAATATGGGTATTGGTTCTCCAGACTTACTGCCTTCGGCCGAAGTCTTATCGGCAATAGCCAACAGTTTACAAGATGCTACAGCACACAAATACCAATCTTACCAAGGTTTACCAGAGTTAAGAAACGCTATTTCTAGTTTTTATAACAATAAGTTTGCTGTTCACACGAATCCAGATGATGAAGTATTACCACTAATGGGAAGTAAAGAAGGGATAATGCACATTTCTATGGCTTTTTTAAATAAAGGCGATAAAGTATTAATCCCAAACCCTGGTTACCCAACATATACTTCAGTTACCAAATTAGTAGGATCAGAACCTTTATTTTATAATTTAGATCAGGCCAACAATTGGCAACCTAATTTAGATGAAATAGAAAACAAACTATTTTCTGACGATTTAACCGACGTAAAAATTATGTGGGTAAACTATCCGCATATGCCAACAGGAGCAAACGGAACGTTAGAAACCTATAAAGAGTTGGTTGCTTTTGGTAAAAAACACAATATTTTAATTGTAAATGATAATCCGTACAGCTTTATATTAAACGATAATCCTACCAGTATTTTACAAGTAGAAGGCGCAAAAGAAACTGCTTTAGAGTTAAATTCTTTAAGTAAAACTTTTGCAATGGCAGGATGGAGAGTTGGAATGTTGTTAGGGAATTCAAACTTAATAAACCAGGTTTTAAAAGTAAAAAGCAATATGGATTCTGGTATGTTTTATGGCATCCAAAAAGGAGCAATTGAAGCATTGCAAATTTCTGAAGATTGGTATACAAATCAAAATAAAATATACAAAGAGCGTAGAGCCTTAATTTGGCAGTTGGCAGATAAACTCAATACAACGTATGATAAAAATGCTTCAGGAATGTTTGTTTGGGCAAAAATACCAGAAGGAAAAAAATCTGAAGAAGTTACAGACTTTGTACTTTACGAAAAAGATATTTTTATTACACCAGGTACTGTTTTTGGAAGTCAAGGTGAAGGTTATATACGTTTTTCTTTATGTGTAGATTCAGAAACCATTAAAAAGGCAATAGCTAGATTATGAAAAATATCTATATGATTGGTATTGGTTTAATTGGCGGTAGTTTTGCAATCGACTTTAAAAAACACAATCCAGAAGTTATCGTACATGGAATTAGTAGAAAAGACGAAACACTAAACAAAGCGTTAGAATTAAAGTTGATTGACAAAAAAGCAACCTTAGATGATTTAGAAAAAGCAGATTTGGTTGTCATTTCAATTCCTGTAGATGCTACTGTAAAATTGTTGCCTACTATTTTAGATAAAATATCAGACAATACTTTAGTTATAGATGCGGGTTCAACAAAAGAAGCCATTTGTAAATCGGTTGAACATCATAAAAGAAGACGTAATTTTTTAGCATGTCATCCAATTGCAGGAACAGAAAATTCTGGACCAACAGCAGCTATATCTGGCTTATACAAAGGGAAAACAAATATTATTTGTGAAGTAGAAAAGACAACTTTTAAATTACAAGAAAAAGCTTTAGACCTTTTTAGAGCTATTGGAATGCGTATTAGATATATGGATGCAGTTTCTCATGACAAACATATTGCGTATGTTTCGCACCTTTCTCACATAAGTTCATTTATGTTAGGAAAAACAGTGCTAGAAAAAGAGAAAAATGAACGTGATATTTTTGATATGGCAGGTTCAGGTTTTGCGTCTACTGTTCGTTTGGCAAAAAGTTCGCCAGCAATGTGGACCCCAATTTTTAAACAAAATAAAAACAACGTTATAGAAACGTTAGAAGAATACATCAATAATTTACAAAGTTTTAAAGAGTTGATGCAACAAGATAATTTCTCTGAAATTTTTAACGAAATGGAGAATACAAATTATATAAAACAAATTTTAAACGGCATAAAATAAGAAGCCAAAATCGTTGAATATCAAGTTAAGAGTACATTTGTAATTCTGAGCTTGTCAAAGAATCTCAACACAAATTAATTATTAAAAATGAAGAATACAAAAGAATTAAGAACATGGTTGGATGATATGAATTTGCCACATCCACTAGTAATAGCAGGGCCTTGTAGTGCAGAAACCGAAGAGCAGGTTTTAAAAATTGCACACGAATTAAAAGATTCTGATGTAAACTATTATAGAGCAGGTATTTGGAAACCTAGAACAAGGCCAGGAAACTTTGAAGGTGTAGGTGCTTTAGGTTTAGGTTGGTTAAAAAAAGTAAAAGAAGAAACAGGTATGAAAACCTGTACAGAAGTTGCCAATGCTGCACACTGTAAATTGGCTATAGAAAATGACGTAGATTTACTTTGGATTGGTGCACGTTCTACGGTATCTCCTTTTATCATGCAAGAAATTGCAGATGCTTTACAAGGTACAGACAAAATTGTATTGGTAAAAAATCCAGTAAACCCAGATTTAGCATTGTGGTTAGGAGGTATAGAGCGTTTGTATACTGCAGGTATTAAAAACTTAGGAGCAATTCATAGAGGGTTTTCTACTTATGAAAAAACTAAATACAGAAATATACCAGAATGGCAATTGGCTATAGAGTTTCAAAATAAATTTCCAGATTTACCATTAATTTGTGATCCTTCTCACATTACAGGAAATAGAGAAATGATTCAAGAAGTATCTCAAACAGCTTTAGACTTAAACTTTGATGGTTTAATGATAGAAACTCATTTTGACCCAGATAATGCTTGGTCTGATGCTGCACAACAAGTTACACCAGATACGTTAAAGCAAATTATGCAAGATTTGCGTATAAAGAAGGAAACAAATACAGAGGTGGCTTACCAGAGTTCTTTAGATAATTTACGTGCTCAAATTAATGTTGCAGACAATCAATTGTTAGAAACTTTAGGAAAGAGAATGAAAGTTGCAGATCAAATAGGTGCGTTAAAAAAAGAAAAAAACGTTGCGGTTTTGCAATCTAAACGTTGGAATGAAATCTTAGGAAACATGATTTTAGAAGGAGAACAAAAAGGATTAAGTGAAGAGTTTGTTTTAAAAATGTTTAAAGCAATTCACCAAGAATCTATTAATCATCAAGAAAAGATTATTAACGGATAATTTTTGGGCGTTACCACAAGGGTCAGGCTTTCACTACTCACTTTTTTTGCAAAAGGCAAAAAAGAGTTCAAACAAACCGTTCAATCCTTAACGCGTATTGCTTCCAAAAAAAGCAAGTAATTAAAATTTACTTTTAGATTTTATAAAAACCCTTCAGATTTTCAAAACCTGAAGGTTTTTTTTTACGTCAAAACTATGCTTTCTAATATGTTTAATTGGTTAAAAACTAACCTTTCTATCAATACTATCACTTCCAGTAAAATTTCTTTTTCAAAAATTTTGTATCGAGAAGATTTTTAAATTTAACTAGTTCTCGATATAATTTTCTTATAAAATCGAAAATCACTCCAACTGACATTGTCGTTTTTACCTAAAATTCTGCATCTTTGTAATAATGACAGGAATCGTATATAAATCTACAGGAAGTTGGTATTGGGTAAAATCAGAGGATGGTATTTTACACCAATGCAGAATCAAAGGAAAATTTAGAATTAAGGGTATTAAAAGTACCAATCCAATTGCTGTAGGAGATAAAGTAGTTTTCGATTTAGAAAAAAAGGGAGATGAAGAAATTGGTGTCATAAAAAAAATACAAGACAGAGAAAATTTTATTGTCCGTAAGTCTGTAAACCTTTCCAAACAAACACATATTATTGCTGCAAACGTAGATCAAGTTTTTTTACTCATTACCATAAATAATCCACCAACATTTACAGCTTTTATAGATCGATTTTTAGTCACTACAAGGGCTTACAGAGTAGATACCGTTTTAATTTTTAATAAGATAGATGCCTATGAAATTGAAGAGCGAGCAGAAATATTGTATCTTAAAGACATTTATGAAGCTATTGGTTATACCTGTTTAGAAGTATCTGCAACACAACATAAAAATATAGATAAAATTAAAGAAATGATGTTAGGTAAAACATCAATGTTTGTAGGACATTCTGGGGTTGGCAAAACAACTTTGGTAAACGCTATTGAACCTTCTTTAGACCTTAAAACAAAAGAAATTTCTGAGCAACACAAACAAGGACAACACACAACCACCTTTGCAGAAATGTTTGATTTACCTTTTGATGCAAGAATTATTGATACCCCAGGGATAAAAGGTTTTGGTGTAGTAGATATGAATAAGTATGAGTTAGGAGATTATTTTCCAGAGTTTTTTGAATTAAAACAATATTGTAAATTTAACAATTGCTTGCATTTAAAAGAACCCAATTGTGCTGTTAAAGAAGCTTTAGAAGGTGAAGAAATTTCTTGGTCTAGATACAGAAGTTATTTGCAAATTATAGAAGGAGAAGAAGAAACAGAACATTATAGAACAGATATTTGGAATGAAGATGAAGAGTAACCTATGAAAATTGTAATTCAAAGAGTTTTAGAAGCAAGTGTTACTGTTGATGATAAAAAAATAGCATCAATACATGAAGGAATCTTGATTCTGCTAGGTATTGTTAATGATGACAATCAAGAGGATATTGATTGGTTAGTAAGGAAAATTATCAACCTTAGAATTTTTAACGATGATTTAGGTGTCATGAACAAATCTATCTTAGACGTTCTAGGAGATATTATTGTTGTAAGTCAATTTACCTTACACGCATCAACCAAAAAAGGGAATAGACCAAGTTATATAAAGGCTGCAAAACCAGCTATTGCTATGCCATTGTACAAAGAGTTTGTAGCCAAACTAGAAAGTGAAACCTCAAAAAAAGTGCAAACAGGTATTTTTGGCGCAGACATGAAAATAGCACTTCTTAATGATGGTCCTGTAACTATAATTATAGACTCTAAGAATAAACAATAAAGTCTCTTTGTTAAATTTCTATTAAAAATGGATTAAATATTTTCCTTGGAAAATAAATTAACCATATATTTGCCATGGAAAATAAATCCAAAAAAAAGAATCAAATCAAACAATTATGAAGAAAATAGTTTTATCGTTAGTAGTTATCGCCTCAGCTTTAACAGCTTGTAAAGAAAAAAAAGAAAAAGTAGAAGTTAAAGAAGAAGCAAAAGTAGAAGTAAAGGTTTCTGACTTAAATAACGTAGATGTAGCTGCATCAACTTTGTATTGGAAAGGTACTAAACCAACAGGTGCTCATAACGGAACAGTAGCAATTAAAGATGGAGATTTATTAATAGAAGAAGGTAGTATTAAAGGTGGCGAATTCGTAATAGACATGACGTCTATTAAGGTTTTAGACATACCTGCAGATAATGAAGGTAATGGAAAGTTAGTAGGACATTTGAGTAGTCCAGACTTTTTTGATGTTGCAAGCTATCCAACATCTACTTTTGTGATTACTAATGTAGAAAGTAAAGAAGGTAAAGTGCATGTTACAGGAAATTTAACTTTAAAAGATGTAACAAAAAGTATTACAATACCTGCAACTGTTTCTACAGAAAATGGTGTGACAACTTTTACTAGTGAAAAATTTATGGTAGATAGAGCAGACTTTAACATTAAATATGGATCAAAATCGTTTTTTGATAACCTTAAAGACAAGTTTATAGATGATAATATGGAATTGTCATTTGTAGTAAAAACAAAAGCTTAATAACCTGAAAATGAAACCTACAAAAAATATGAAAGCAGATAGACCAAAATGTGGATGTGGACTTACATCTGATAAAGATGGGTATTGTGATGGTTCGCATGTAAATAAATAGTAAGACTTCTAAATATTCATTTAGAATCAATTCAAATTCAATGATTAAGCCTAAAACTTTCAGTTTTAGGCTTTTTTTTTTAGATTTGGTGCTTACTATGATTAACAATTGCATGAAAAAGTATTTTTACATCACTATTCTTTTACCATTATTTAGTTACTTCTCTATTTGTGCTCAAGTAGTAGATTATTCCTCCTTATCAATCTCTCCCGAATTAAAAGAGAATGCAAATGCAGTAATTAGAAACCAATCTACAGAAATAATTATTGAGGATATCAATCAAATGGTAGTCAGAAAGTCTAAAACTGTTACTGTCTTAAATAAAATGGGAAATGCAGATGCGAGACTTGGAGAGAGTTATGATAATGATACCAAAATAACCAATTTATCTGTATTGATTTATAATGCTTTAGGAGAAGAAGTAAACAAGTTTAAAGAGAAAGACTTTAATGATGTTAGTGCAGTAGAAGGAGGTACTTTATACTCAGACTCTAGAGTTAAATACTTAGATTACACACCAGTTTCTTACCCTTACACTGTAGTTTTTTTATCAGAATATAAAACATCAACAACAGGTTTTATTCCATGGTGGTTTCCAGTAAATGGATATTATGTTTCTGTAGAGAATAGCTCATACGTAATTAAAAACCCTAACCAAATACCTTGGCGAAAAAAGCAATTTAATTTTGAAGGTTTTAACATAGAAGAGCAAGAATCTAAAAATGAGATAAGTTACGTTTTACAAAATCAACAAGCTTATGTGTATGAGAGAAACGCAATACATTATAGAGATTTTTTACCAAAGGTTATAATTGCTCTAGATAAGTTTCAATTAAAAGGTGTAGAAGGTAACTATTCTAATTGGAAAGAATTTGGCAAGTGGATGTACGAAAAATTATTGCTAGGTAGAAATGAATTAGATCAAGTAACTGTGGCAAAAGTAAAATCTTTAGTAGAAAGAGAAACAGACCCTATACAAAAAGCAAAAATTGTTTACGAGTATATGCAAAGTAAAACACGTTATATTAGTGTTCAAGTTGGTATTGGTGGCTGGGAGCCTATAGCATCTAACAGAGTAGATCAGGTTGGTTATGGAGATTGTAAGGGGCTAACCAATTATATGAAAGCACTTTTAGACGCAGTTGGGGTTACCTCTTATTATACTGTAGTTTACGCAGATGAAAAAAGAGATATAGATAAAGAATTTTCATCAATTCAAGGAAATCATGTTATTTTAAATATTCCAGATTCAAGTGGTAAAGATATTTGGCTAGAATGCACAAGTCAAACAATACCTTTTGGTTTTTTGGGAGACTTTACTCATGATAGAAATGTATTGGTGATAACTCCAGAAGGTGGGGTTATTAAACGTACAACATCTTATAAAGGAGAAGACAATATTCAAACTTCAAATGCAAGAATTACACTTTTACCTACAGGAGATGTAAAAGCTGTTTTAAAGAGAGTTTCTAAGGGTTTACGTTATGACGATAAGTTTAATTGGGAATCAGAATCTCAAGAAGATTTGATTAAAAAATACAAATCTGAAATTTGGAGCTATAATAATAATTTGGAAGTAGAAACTTTAGGACTACATAACAATAAAGAAGAAGTAACCTTTACAGAAAAACTAGAGATTAGTATTCAAAATTATGCAACTCTCAATGAAAATGAATTTTTATTTCGTGTAAACGTTTTTAATAAAAAAAGTTTTGTACCTAAAAGATATAGAGAAAGAAAATTACCATTAAAAATAAGTGAAGGTTATAAAGACGTTGACCAATATTCATTTGAACTGCCAAATGGTTATGTGTTAGATATCTTACCTCCAGAAAAAAAACTAACTACAAAATTTGGTAGTTACAATGTACTCTTTACAAAAGTAGACGATACCCATTTTAATTTTAAAAAAACTATAGAAATAAAAGAAGGTGTTTATCCAAAAGAAGATTACAAGGCATACAGAAGTTTTAGAAGAAGTATAGCCAAATATGAAAACTTAAGAATAGCAATTAAAAAGGAAAAATAATCATGAAAAAAATAATAGTAATAGTTTTCTTACTAAGTCAAGTTGTAGTAAAAGCACAAGATGCTAAATTTGGAAAAGTTTCTCAAGAAGCTCTAGAAGAAAAATTTTATGAGTTAGATTCTACAGCAGAAGCTGCTTACTTAATGAAAAAAAGATGGAGTTATTTTGATTATATGCCATCAGAAGGTAGTTTTCAATTATATACAGAATATCATCTTAGAATTAAAATTTATACAAAAGAAGGTTTTGATTATGCTACAAAATTAATTACTTATTATACACCAGATTCAGGAGAAAATGAATCTGTAAGTTCTATTAAAGGATATACATTTTTTCTAGAAGAGAATAATGTTATGAAAGAAAAACTGTCCAAAAAAAGCATTTTTAAAGAGAAGGTTAATGATAACTTTAGTCAAGTAAAAATAACAATGCCTAAGATAAAAGAAGGGTGTATTTTAGATTTAAAATATACAGTAACTTCTCCTTATGCTTTTTATATAGATGATGTTCAGTTTCAATTAGGAATACCAATAAAATATCTAGAAACTAAAATAGATATTCCTGAATTTTACAAATACAATAAAAAACGAAAAGGATATTACATTTTACCAGTAGTAAATAATTCTAAACCATCAAAAATTGGTGATACAGATTATACTACTGAAACTTTTACCTACAAAGGAAATAATATACCTGCTTTAAAAGATGATGAAGCATTTGTATATAATGTAGATAACTATAGAGGTGGTATAAAATTTGAGCTGGCACAGACAGATTTTCTTCAATTTCAAGGAGGTATAAAAAATTACAATACATCCTGGAGTGCTGTTGCCAAACAAATATATGATGTGTCTTCTTTTGGAGGTGAGTTAAGAAAATCTGCATACTATAAAGATGAAATTGAAGCCCTTTTGGCAACTAGAAATAACGATTATGAAAAAATAGCAGCAATTTTTCAGTACGTAAAGAAAAATATAAGATGGAACAAAAGTTATAATAAATATGCTCAAAATGGAGTAAAAAAGGCATTCAAAGAAAAAACGGGTAATGTTGCAGATATAAATTTAATGTTAACCTCTATGTTACGTTTTGCAGGTTTAGATGCAAACCCTGTATTAGTAAGTTCTAGAGGAAACGGTATTCCATTATTTCCAACAAGTAGAGGTTTTGATTATGTTATTTCTTCGGTTACATTTTCAGATGGTAAGTATTTACTTTTAGATGCAACAGAATTTTACAGTATGCCAAACCTTCTGCCAACAAGAGCTTCAAATTGGAAAGGAAGACTAGTGAAAAAAGGAGGTGCTTCTAAGTGGGTAAGCCTACAATCTAGTAAATCTGCTACAGAAGATACTACAATGATGATTAAATTTGATGAAGATTTGATTGCTCAAGGAAGAATTAGAACCAAATTTGATAACTTAAACGCGTTGCGATATAGAAGAAACTCTAATCATGTTAAAGAAGAAAGCTTGATTGCCAATTATGAAGATAAAAATAACATTGAAGTTGAAGAGTTTTCTGTTGATAATAAATTAAATATATCTAAGCCAATCGTTAGAAATGTAAAATTTGAAAGTGAAGACTTAGTAGAAGGAATAGGAAATAAATTGTACATAGAGCCCTTACTATTTTTTACTGAAAGAGAAAATCCTTTTAAATTAGATGAAAGAAAATTCCCTATAGAGTTTGATGCTAAAAGTAAAGAAGCTTATAATGTTTTAATTGATATTCCTGAAGGTTATCAAATAGAAAAGTTACCAGAACCTTTAGCTATTGGAATGCCAAATAATATGGGGATTTTTAAATATCAAGTACGTAAAATGGGTAACAAGATTAAAACGAGTTGCGTTTTAGAATTTAAAACGCCTACAATTGCGCCTCAATACTATCCTTATTTAAAAGAATTTTACAATCAAATTGTAAAAAAAGAATCTGAAAAGATTGTTTTAAGTAAAATTTAGATTTGTAAAGTTAAATCCCCTGTAAACGTTTAATAAATTTTGAAAAATCTTCTTTATTGGGTGGAGAACCATCAAAAGGTAAAATATCCCATTTTCCATTTTCAAAAAAGATTGTAAAATTAAAAACGGAGGTAGATGAATCTTCAGGGTTTAACATTGGGTAGCGTAAATCTACATATTTATAAGTACCTACTTTTTCCTTTTTAGAAAGGTTAAAGTAGTCATTACTAAACCAAGCTAAAGTTTTTAGATTAGTATCAGACATATCAATCAAATCGTGATTTTTATCAACAGTAATAATATTATCAGAAGTAGCACTTTTATCAAATAATGAATAAAAAGCTAAATGATATTGCGTTTCAGTTTCTGCAACTGCATACCATAAAATATTGTTTAAAATAGTTGGTTGTGAAGAAAAACGTTGATAGGTTATATTTGCTTTTTTAAATGATTTTTTAAAAACACTATTAATATAAAATTTATTGATAATGGTAAAAATCATATATGCAGAACTTAGGTAAATTCCTGCTTTTAGCCACCAAGTTCTTCTAATTGTTGTTCGTTTAAAAAACATCATAACAATTAAACTCAATAAAAAAGGAACAGTATAAAGAGGGTCTGCAACAGAAATATTATTAAAAGCTACCCTGTAGTTAGAAAAAGGAGCAAAGAGCTGTGTGCCATAAGGCGTAAAACAATCTAAAATTGGATGTGTAAAAATAGATAAAAAGAAAAGCCAAATCCAGTTTTTTAACGTAGTAGAACCTTTTCTTTTCCCCCAATTATAAAGCGTGTAAGTAATCCATCCAAAGAGAAAAGAACCCAAAATAGCAAAAAGAATAGAGTGCATAACCCCTCTATGAAAGGCCATGGCTTCTATTTCGTTACTATACAACCATCGTCCAATAAAAACATCTAAATCTGGTATGGTGCCGCCAATTGCTCCAAACAATAAAGCTTTGTTACCAATTTTTTTACCAAGTGCAATCTCACCACAAGCAGCACCCAAAACAATTTGAGTTAAAGAATCCATTATTGCAAATGTAAGTCAACCAAATCAATTTGCATAACACGGTCTAAAATCGTAACATTACAATACAAAAATAGAGACAATGTCAGATCAAAAAAACCTTTCTGAAATAGATATAGAAGATCAAAAACTAATAGATAACAAAGAGTTAAATTTGTTAGAATCTTTAGTTCCTGTTGTTATTTTAATGGCATTATTAGCGTACAATATCTTTTTTATAGAAGGGCAAGAGTGGTTTGGAGCGTACACAAACCAATATATTTTGTTAATGGGCGGTGTTGTTGCGGCAGTAGTAGGTTTTTTTAATAAAGTCTCTTTAAAAACAATGTTTGTAGAAGTTTGGGAGAACTGGAAAAGTGTTTTTGTACCTATTATGATCCTTTTTTTAGTGGGTGCTTTAGCGGGTACTTGGCTAGTAAGCGGTATTATTCCTGCCATGGTATATTATGGATTACAAGTATTAAGTCCGTCTATATTTTTACCAGCATCTGTAATTATTGCAGCTATAATTTCTGTAGCTACAGGAAGTTCTTGGACAACCTCTGCTACTGTTGGTATTGCTTTGGTAGGTATTGGGAGTGCACTTGGTATACCTACAGGAATGATAGCAGGAGCAGTAATTTCTGGAGCGTATTTTGGTGATAAAATGTCTCCACTTTCAGACACCACAAACTTAGCCCCAGCAATGGCAGGTACAGATTTGTTTACACATATCAAATATATGGCGTATACTACTATACCAACTATTATAGTAACACTAATAATTTTTACCATTTTGAGTGCAACAACTCAAACAACAGGTAGTACAGATGTATCTAATTTATTAGTTTCTATAGATAATACATTTCATATTACGCCTTGGTTATTTGTAGTTCCTATAATTGTTATTGCTATGATTTTAAAGAAAACGAAACCTTTGCTTGCTTTAGGTGTAGGTGTATTATTAGCAGGTGTTTTTGCGTTTATATTTCAAGGTGACGTTTTACTAAATTTATCAGATTCAAAAATAGAAACCGTTATTACTTCAATTTTAACGGACACTCAAGTGCAAACAGATAATGAAAAGTTAACAGAATTATTTGCTTCAGGAGGAATGAACGGAATGTTATGGACTATTTTTTTAATCATTTGTGCTATGGTTTTTGGAGGTGTTATGGATGCAATAGGCGCATTAGCTAAAATAACAAAGAGTTTATTAGCAGTAGCTACATCTATCTTTGGGTTGTTTGCCAGTACTGTTATAAGCTGCTTAGGATTAAACATAATAGCATCAGATCAATATTTGGCATTGGTAATACCTGGAAAAATGTTCAAAAAAGCTTATGAAGACAAAGATTTAGCTCCAGAAAATTTGAGCAGAACTTTAGAAGATTCTGGTACGGTAACATCTGTTTTAATTCCTTGGAATACCTGTGGAGCGTATCAATCTAGCGTGTTAGGAGTTTCGGTTGCAGATTACTTTATATATGCAATGTTTAACTATTTAAGTCCGTTTACAACGTTATTATTTGTCGCATTAAATATTAAAATTAAGCAGCTAATCAAACGCTAAAACGATTAGTGTTGCAAAAATAAAAGATGCAAATAAACTTACAGAAATTGCTTTAAAATTAAAAGCTTATTGGGGGTATTCTAATCATTTAATTGAGAGTTGGCAAGAAGATTTAACAATAACTTCAGTAATGATTTCTGAGTCATATATTTTTAAATTTCTAGTTGATGATACAATCGTTAGTTTTTATTTTTTAAATCCTCTAATAGAAAAATCAATAGAATTAGAAATGTTATTTGTCCTGCCAGCGTTTATCGGAAAAGGAATTGGGAAACAATTGTTAATACATGCTTTTCAAAAAGCAAGAACACTAAAAGCTAGTACTATGACATTGTTGGCAGACCCAAATGCAGTTCTTTCTTATAATTCGCAAGGGTTTTATCCAATTGACAACAAAGAAAGTTCAATCATTGGGTGTTTTTTACCTGTAATGCAAAAAGATTTAGAAGAATAGATATTAAGAGCAAAACCCAAGGTGTTCGGTGTAATAAAACATCAAACCAATCTTTAAATTGCATTCCATTCAGAGAAAAGCATGTTCATCTAAAATCCATCCTTTTTTGCCCAAAATATAAGGTGGATTAAAAGGAGCTAATCTAATGTTAAGCTAGCTATAAAAAATTTCTAGTTTAGTTTTGTTTAATTACTATCATAAAGAAATACCTTATGTATTACATTGCGACTAGATAAACCAATTCCAAACCAAACCAAAGCGTATTGTAAAATCTCTAAAAGGATAATTTGGGGCAGAAAAATAATCTCTATTGCTACTAAATCTAGAGGTAACATTGTCTATTTTAAAAAACAAACGTGTTCTTCTTACCTGTGCGTTAAAGAAAACATCAACAGTAGAAAACCCAATTTCTTGAGAGTTTTGAAGCGTAAACTCAGCAATGAGTGGGTTGTAAGCATTCATTTGGTATTTGGTAAAATACTTAAAGGTAGCACCAATATTTACCAACATTGGTTTTCCTTTAAACCAATAATCTTGGTAGTATAATGTGTTTCTTGTAACAATATCAGGTACTCTAAAAACCTCATTTCCGCTACTCACATTTTGATACATTACTGTATTGTCTAAGGCAATTTTCCAATATTTAATTTCTTTATTTACTTTAGCTTTTAAGTAAATAATTTGATCAGAAAATTGTTGCGGTAAATTATTTTCATCAAAATAAGTATAGTTATCTATATTGGTTAAGTTTACTCCAGCATTAAGCCATTTAGATTTTAAATTAAAACCCAAATCTCTTGTGTTTACATTGCTAAAATCATTCTGCCAATTGTAATCATCATATCTACTTTGGTGTAAAAGCATATTAAAATTTGGCGATTTAGAACTTAATAATAAACTTCCTTTAATACTAAAAACACTGTCTTTTTCATATAAGGCCTCACCTTTTAAAAAAGATCCAGATAATCTACTGCTCCCAGGTGTTAAATTACCAGCAGCATTTAGTTTAAAATTTTTAATTCTAGCATTCCAGTCTGCACCAAAAGAAATTGCTTTACCTGTTAACCTAGTTTTAGAAATAAGCGTATTGGTGTTTAAAATGGTATCATAACCATAAGAATAATTTGTAAAATTAACTTTTGCCTTAATTTTACCTAGAACATATTTTGAATTAAACTCTAGATTAAGTTCATTATTATTAAAAACTTCTTCTACTTTATTTTTAGAAGTTCCTGTAGGGCTTGCCTCACCAAATAATGGAGATACTGTACCTTGTATAAATCTATAATCTTTAATCTCATTGGTTAATGTATGTCCAATTTTTAAATTGCTAAAATCTTTGGTATTGGTAGAGTCTTTACTAGAGAGTAACTTATAACTTTGTTCTAGATAAAAACGGCTACTATCAAACTGATTTTCAGTATCGTTTAAATTTACATCAATTCTTGCTCTATTTTCAAAGTCAGGATCGTTGCTTTGAAAGTTTTCTATAGAACTTTCAGGCAATCCTCCACTTTCCTCATTAAAAAAATCTTGAGTAGTAAAATGTCCACGTATTTGGTACTGATCATTTTTTGTTCTGTAATGATAAGTACCCCTAAAATTTCCGTTACTTACTAAAGATCTTCTGTAGGCACCTAAAGATCTAATGCCTTTATAAGATAATGATACATTAAACCTTCTCGAAAAGTTTAAGGTAAAAATAGCATCCAAAACCTGTCCTTGTTGTAAACCCGTTCTGTACGTAATTTCTGTGGTAGGTGTAGGAACTTCGTAATACTTAATATCTTCAATATTTAAATAACTAAACTGTTTTGCTGTAAAACCAAGATCAGGAAAAAGATCTAAATTACTAAAATCATAGCCTAGGGTGGTAAACGTTTGTCCTTGGTTATGAAACTCTAACAACTCAAAATTATCTTTTCGTAACCAGTTAAATTTATAATCTTTTTGAATAGATAAAGTTGTATCTATGTAGGTGGTATCTCTATTATGAGAAAAAATTTTATAATCTGTATATTTTGTTTTACCAGATAAGGTAACTGTTATTTCACCAGAATTAGGTATACTATCATTACCGTTGTTTAGAAGGTCATTAGGATTTACAATACCATTAGCACCTTGAGAAAAACCAACCTGAAAGGCAACAAAAAGAAATATAAAAAATAAAGATACTTTTGTATTCATAGTAGATTTCTACAGAGGCAAATGTAAAATAATAAAACGAAAATATGAGTGAATAAGTATGCGTAAATCTACGAATTTATACAAGTTTTTCAATTTTTTATCAAATTGTATTCTTAAGCAAAAAAGAAGGTAAACAAAAAAGTTTTCTTTTCTTTGTACTATGCTCAAATCAAATTATAGTGGTTGCGCTTTAGAAGTAGGTACAGATGAAGCCGGAAGAGGCTGTTTGTCTGGACCAGTAGTAGCCGCTGCGGTTATATTACCAAAAGATTTTTCGCATCCGTTTTTAAACGATTCTAAACAATTATCAGAAAAAAAGAGAGATGAGTTAAGACCATTTATAGAAGAAAATGCCATTGCCTTTGAGGTCTGTTTTGTGTGGCAAGAAGAAGTAGATGCAATTAATGTGTTGCAAGCTTCTATTGCAGGCATGCATCGTTCTATAGCAAAGTTAAAAACCCAACCAGAATTTATCATTGTAGACGGTAATAAATTTAAAAACTACAAAGAAATTCCGCATAAAACCATCGTAAAAGGAGATGCAAAGTATCTAAGTATTGCCGCAGCTTCTATTTTGGCAAAAACGTATAGAGATGAATATATGGCTACAATTCATCAAGAATTTCCGCAATACAATTGGCAAAAAAACAAAGGATACCCAACCAAGCAACACAGAGCCGCAATTAGAGAGTTTGGAGTCACAAAATACCACAGAAAATCCTTTAAATTATTGCCAGAACAATTAAAGTTAAATTTTTAGAAGCTATTTCCTGTTTTCACTACTCGCTGTTTCGTACCTCAACGAGCTCAAACAAACCGTTCAATCAGGGCTAAACCTGTTTATAAACTTTTAGAAATAACTAGAATTATTTAAAAACTTAAATTATTTTTACGTTCCAAATTTTTACATGATGATTAAAAAAACCAGAGCAGAAATTACCAAGTGTATTTTACACAAAGTCGCTAACAAATTCAATAGCGGTCAAAACGTATTTTCTGAAGATTTAATTCGTTTTGATCAAGAAAGCTACGACTTAATGAAAGGGTTTTTACTAAAACCATTTGGCAACTTAACGCAAAGTTATCGCTTTACACATCATGCAGATGTACGTTTAAATGAGCTTAACAATTATGCCTCAGAAATTTTTTCAGATGAAAGTACCTTTGTAGAATATTCTAAAAACATGGTAAATCATTTATACGAGCAATCTAACTCTGCCCAAATTAAAACAGGTGATGTTATTGTTGTTTTTATAGAAGGACTAGAGTATAAAGATGTGTTAACAGAAGCTGTAGGAGTATTTAAAATTGAAAATAAAGTAGATTTTTTTCAAACCTATTTAGATGATAATGAAAGTTGGGATGTTGTGGTTCAAAAAGGAATTTCTACAAAAAGAATAGACAAAGGATGTTTAATTTTAAACACCTCAGACCCAGAAGGAACTGTAGTTTTTTCTGTAGACAACAACAACTACGATGCACAATATTGGATTAAAAATTTCTTAAGCGTAAAGCTTGCAGACGATTACAACTCGCATACTCATAACTATTTAGAGCTGTGTAAAGAGTTTTCTGAAGAAGTAATTAAACCAGAATTAGGAATGCATGAACAAGGTAATTTTTTAGCAAATACAGTAGATTACTTTAAAGAGCACGAAGCTGTAGATTACCATAATTTTAAAGATGAAGTTTTTGAAGAAGACAAACACAAAGAATTATTTGACGATTATAAAAAACACTTTGAAACCCTAAACGATGTTTTAATCAGAAATAACTTTGATGTATCTGGTGTGGTTTTAAAAAAAGAAAAAAGTAAGCTAAAAACAGAAATAAAGTTAGATACTAACATCAATATAAAGTTAGATGTAGATGCCCCAGAAGCAGCTTCAGAATACTTAGAAAGAGGGTATGATGAAGAAAAGAAAATGAAATATTACAAAGTCTATTTTAATGAAGAAAAGTAGTTTTGTTGGTTGTTGGTTGTTGGTTGTTAGTTGTTAGTTGTTATAGTTGTTAGTTGTTGAGGTTTTATTATTTACCATAAACCATAAACCATAAACCATAAACCATAAACTACCAACCATTAATCTCTAATCAAAAACTCATCAACCTCAAATAACGTTTTAAAATGCTTTAAGATTTTGGCTTTTACCTCCTCCAAATCAACTTTAGTATTCAATTCAGCTTCCATAGAAGTCACCGCTTTTCCTTTTATACCACAAGGAATAATATGATCAAAATACCCTAAATCTACATTAGCATTTAAAGCAAAACCATGCATGGTAACCCAACGTGAAGATCGAATGCCCATAGCACAAATTTTACGAGCAAAAGGAGTACCAACATCTAGCCAAACACCAGTTTCACCTTCGCTTCGTGTACCTTTAATTCCGTATTCTGCAATGGTAAGAATAATAGTTTCTTCTAGCAAACGTAGGTATTTGTGAATGTCAGTAAAAAAATTTTCTAAATCTAAAATTGGGTAACCAACAATTTGTCCAGGGCCATGATAGGTAATATCTCCACCACGATTTATTTTATAAAAATTAGCTCCTTTATCTTCAAGCTGTTGTTCAGTCAGTAATAAATTACTCAAATCACCACTTTTTCCGAGGGTGTAAACATGTGGGTGCTCTACAAAGAGAAAATGATTTTTGGTAGCTTCTGTAGCGTCATTTCTTCTATTGCTAATTTTTACATCTACAATTTCTTGAAGAAGAGAGGTTTGAAAATCCCAAGTTTCTTTATAATCTCTAAAAGATAAATCTTGAAGTAGTATGTTTCTATTCATATTTGCGACTACAAAGATAAATAATTCCTTATATTTGGTAGGTTTTTAGTCTTTTGAATAATCGTAAAACGTATGAAAATTAAATTATCCTTTTTTTTACTACTCTGTTTTCTTTTTTTGAACACAAATAGCTCACTAGGGCAAATGGTTTGGAAAAAGCTTGAAAAAGCTAGCAATACACAAGAAGCAGCAGTTTTGATGAAGACAGAAAAATTGCCAAAAAAGTATGATTTATTTTCGTTAAATACTAAAGAACTTATCATAGTAGATAATACCCAAATTGAGTTGCCTAATGCCAATGGTGGTTTTTCAAAATTTATCATTAAAGAAAGTACCAATTTATCATCAAAATTGGCAGAAAAATTTCCGATGATAAAATCTTATACAGCCTATGGTCTAGATGATCCAACAGCTGTGGCAAAGATAAGTTTAGGAACAGACGGTTTGCATGCAGTTATTTTTTCAGCAACAAGAAATACATTTTATATAGACCCTTACACAAAAGATAAAAGTACGTTTATAGCCTACAAAAGAGCCGATTTGGATGCAAGTCAAGATGAGTTTACCTGTCAAGTAGAAGAATTTGGTAAAAACTCTGCATTAGAGCAAGGTTTCTTAAAAACAGTAAACGATGGTAATTTAAGAACTTATAGAATGGCCATAGTTTGTAGTGGAGAATATGCTCAATTTCATTTAAGCAATCAAAATATTCCAGAATCGGCAACAATTCAGGTAAAAAAAGCAGCAGTTTTATCGGCCATGAATACAACTTTGGCAAGAGTAAACGGCATTTTTGAAAAAGACCTTTCTGTAAAAATGGAACTTGTAGATAATAATGATGAAATCATTTTTTTAGATGCTGACAATGATGGTATTACAGACGGAAACCCTAATACAATGATTAATGAGGTACAAACTATTTGCGATAATAGAATTGGAAATGCAAATTACGATATTGGTCATATTTTTAGTATTGGAGGAGATGGTTTAGCAAGTTTAGGTGTAGTTTGTGAAACAGGAAGCAAAGCAAGAGGTGTTACAGGAAGAAATGAACCTATAGGAGATCCTTATGATATCGATTTTGTAGTACATGAAATTGGTCATCAGTTTGGTGCTACCCATACACAAAATAGTTCGTGTCAGAGATCTAATATAAGTGCTGTAGAACCTGGTAGTGGCTCTACAATTATGGGGTATGCAGGTATCTGTTCTCCAAATGTACAAGGCAGTAGTGATGATTATTTTCACGCCGTAAGTATCGCCCAAATGCAAAATGTCATTACATCCACGGCTACATGTGCAATACTAACTGAAACTAATAACTCAGCTCCAACTGCAGATGCAGGAGCCGCATACAGCATTCCTAAATCTACGCCATTTGTATTAAGAGGTACAGCAACAGATGCAGACGGTATATCCTCATTAACCTATAATTGGGAGCAAACAGATAACGAAGCTGCAACTATGCCCCCTCTAACCACAAATACTGTAGGCCCAATGTTTAGATCTTTGCCTTCAAAAACATCTCCAAATCGTTTTATGCCAGATTTAGCGACTGTAGTTGCGGGCAATTTAGGCACAACTTGGGAAGTTTTACCTTCTGTAGCAAGAGAATTAAGTTTCTCTTTCTTAGTAAGAGATAATAATAGTAGTGGAGGGGCAACTGCTAGAGATAACGTTGTTATCACAGTTGCAGATGCAGAAGCTTTTACGGTTACTGCTCCAAGTGGAGTTGTTTCTTGGAATGCCGGTTCTTCTCAAACAATTTCATGGAATGTAGGAGTAACAAATACAGCGCCAATAAACTGCAAAAATGTAAATATTAAGCTTTCTATAGATGGTGGTTTAACGTTTCCAATCATACTAAAAGAAAACACGCCAAATGATGGTGCAGAAGAAATTTTAATACCAAACAATCCTACAGAACAGGCAAGAATTATAGTAGAAGCAGCAGATAATATTTTCTATAATATAAATACATCAAATTTCATAATTAATTCTACCGAGCCTACATTTTTAGTAGAAACAAATACTATGAGCCAAACAGTGTGTAATTCTGGAAATCAAATAGCTAATTACGAGTTAAGTGTAGATTTTATTAACGGATTTTCAGAAGAGGTTACTTTTTCTACAACAGGACAACCTACAAATGCTGTAGCAACATTTAGCCCAACATCAATTACTAATGATGGTAATGTAATAATGCAGATTTCTAATTTAGATACTGCTACAGCACAAAACTATACCATAACCGTTACAGGTCACTCTAATACAGTATCACAAAAAATAGTATTAGAATTAAATGTACAATCTAATACAATTCAAAACTCCATATTAAATACACCAGCTAATAATGCCACAGAAGTTGCGCTGACTCCAATATTAACATGGTCAGCAGATTCAAATGCGTCTAGTTATGAAGTGCAAATAGCCAATGATGTTAATTTTGTAGATATTGTTTCTAATACTACTGTTGCAACCAGTTCATTTTCAGCGAATCGTCTGTTGGGAGATACAAGTTATTTTTGGAGGGTGAAACCTAAAAATCTGTGTGGTGAGGGTAGTTTTTCTGAAATTTTTACTTTCACAACATTAACCCCTTCATACTGTATGTCAACCTTTACAGATGAACAAGGAGGTACAGAGCATATTACTAACGTAACTTTTAATACTATAAATAATAACTCTGGAAATGATACAGTAGATGGTTATCAAGATTTTACATCCTTTTCAACAAGTTTAGAAAGAGGAGGTACATATGAAGTTAGCGTAACTTTAGATACAGGAGGATTTCAAGATAAATGTATGGTATTTATAGATTGGAATCAAGATTTTGAATTTGATAAAACCACAGAAAAATACGATTTAGGAGTAGAATTTGAAAATGTAGGTACTCGAATATTCAGAATTACAGTACCTAATGATGCGCCATATGGCACTACAAGAATGAGAGTTGTCATAGAATATGAAGATCCTGATGATGGAGCAGGAGATGGAGCTTGTGATGAAGATCATCAAACAGAATGGGGAGAAACAGAAGATTATAATATTTCTATTGTTGATGTAGCTTCTATTGATGACAGTACTTTTGACGGATTTAACTTATATCCAAACCCTATAAATGGAGAATTTAATTTAAATTTTGTTACTTCAGATCAAAGTAAAGTATCTCTTCAATTGTATGATGTAAGAGGTAGGTTGATAGAAGAAAAAGAATACCTAAATATTGGTTCATTTTTCTCTAAAAAAATACTTTTTCAGAAAACAACTACAGGACTGTATTTGCTTAAAATTACAAACGGTGATGAGCAAACAACCCGAAAAATTATTTTTGAGTAAACTATTTAATGTAAAAATATGTAAGAAACGCTTTATATTCATGAAGCGTTTTTTGTTTTACCCTCAAAAGAGTCATCAATAGTAGCATATAAGCAAAGAAAAATAGTAGCTCAATTTTATTTTTGTTACAAGTTTAATACCATAAAAAATTTAATAATGAGAATACAAGCATATTTAACATTTGATGGAAATTGTCAGGAAGCATTAAATTTTTATAGTGAAATATTTAATGCTGACGTTACCAATAGAATTACTTATGAAGACAAAAAAATTGATGTACCACTATCTTTCAGAAACAAATTGCAGCATGCAGAGTTAAAAGGAAAAGGTATTCACTTCATGGCATACGATGCCTCACCAGACACTCCTCTAACACAGGGTAGTAATATGCATATGAGTGTAGATATTACCACCAAAGAAGAAGCAGAAGATATCTTTAACGATCTTTGTAAAAGAGGTACCATACACCATCAGTTTAAAGAGAGAGAATGGGGTTATTTCGGAAGATGTACAGATAAGTACGGTATCAATTGGATGGTAAATTGTAATTGTTAAAAGAATACTAATCAACACAATGGATTACATTAATTTGTAATCCATTTTTTATATTTACGAAAAGCCATATCCATTTTGAAACTTGTAAAATTCACAAAAAAAGGCATTTACTGTATTCCTGGAAAGTTTTACTTAGATCCATGGTATCCTGTAGATTATGCGATTATTTCTCACGCACATGCAGATCATGCAAGGTGGGGGAACAAACATTATTTGTGTCACCACCATTCTAAAGCAGTATTACAACATAGAATAGGTAAAGATATTTCTATAGAAAGTTTAGGTTATAAAGAATCCAAAACTATTAATGAGGTAAAGGTTAGTTTTTATCCCGCTGGTCATATTATTGGTTCTGCACAAATCAGATTAGAGTATAAAGGCTACATAGTTGTTTTTTCTGGAGATTATAAGACACAACCTGATTTTTTGACTACTCCTTTTGAACCCGTAAAATGTCACGAATTTATCACCGAAAGTACTTTTGGTTTGCCAGTTTACAAATGGAAAGAAGAAACAGAATTGCAAGAAGAATTGCAAAATTGGGTATATCAAAATCAACAAAATAATAGAACCAGTGTTTTTTTTGGGTACAGCTTAGGTAAAGCACAACGCTTACTAAAATTGTTAGAAGGTGTGGATGATATTTTTGTACATTCTGCTATTCATAATCTAAACGAAGCAATTGTTTCATCAGGTATACTATTACCCAAATCTACATTAATTACTAACGATTTTAAAAAAGACGCAATTCAAAATAAAATTGTCATTCTGCCGCCAGCATTGTTGGGGTCTAAATTATTAAAACGAATACCAAATGCAGCAACAGCTATTTGCTCTGGTTGGATGCACATTCGTGGAAACCGACGTTGGAAAGGAGTTGATGCGGGATTTGCAGTTAGCGATCATGCAGATTGGGATGGATTGCTATCTGCTGTAAAAGCAACAGAAGCTGAAAAAGTTTATGTCACTCACGGTTCGCAAGCTGTATTTTCTAAATATTTAAATGAAATTGGTATTGAAGCTCACGAGTTAAAAACGGAGTTTGGAGAAGACGAATTGGCACAAAAAGAAGAGCAAAAACAAGAAACGATATAGCAGATGAAAGACTTCTCTAATTTAATCAGTGCTATAGAAATTACCAATAAAACCAATGCCAAGATAGAAGCTTTGGTTGCTTATTTTAAAACAGCACCAGATAAAGATAAACTTTGGTTAATCGCTTTATTTACGGGTAAAAGACCATCAAGACCCGTAAAATCGACTTTGATGAAAGAATGGTGTATGGAAATTACCCAGCTTCCAGAATGGTTATTTTTAGAAAGTTATAGTACTGTAGGAGATTTAGGAGAAACGTTAGCGCTGTTACTGCCAAATCCAGAAAATCAAATTGAAAAACCACTACATATTTGGATTGAAGAACTCATCCATCTAAAAAATAAAACAGACCTAGAAAAAAAGGAATACGTTTTACATGCTTGGAATGGACTGAATGCACAAGATAGGTTGATTTTTAACAAATTGATTGGTGGAAGTTTCAGGATTGGCGTGTCTAAAAAAACGTTGGTAAATGCACTTTCTAAACTATCGGGTATAGACGGAAACCAGATGATGCACAGTATTATCGGAAATTGGACGCCAGAAAATATCACTTTTGAAGCGTTGTTAAATGGAGAGCATATCAACTACGATAATTCTAAACCTTATCCTTTTTGTTTGGCCTATGCTTTAGAAAAAGAATTAAATGATTTAGGTGACGAAGACGAATGGCAAGTTGAATACAAATGGGATGGAATTCGTGGACAAATCATCAAAAGAAAAGATGAGGTTTTTATTTGGTCTAGAGGAGAAGAATTGGTTACGCAGCAGTTTCCAGAAATCGTTGCTGCGGTCTCTCAATTTAAAGATGATTTTGTGATCGATGGAGAAATTTTAGCTATAAAAGATACTGCCGTTTTACTTTTTAACGATTTGCAAAAACGTTTAAATCGAAAAAATGTTACCAAAAAATTATTAGAAGAAGTTCCTGTAGGTTTGTATATCTACGATATATTAGAATTAAATGGTAAAGATTTACGTGCACATGCTATGGAAGACAGAAGAAATGAACTAGAACAATTGTTTCTTCAAAATAGTAGTAAGATGTTGCAATTATCAGAAGTCATTGATTTTAAAAATTGGAACGAACTAGATGAATTAAGAAATAAAGCAAGAGCTTTTAATTCGGAAGGGTTAATGTTGAAAAAGAAATCGTCAGATTATCATGTGGGCAGAAAAAAAGGAGATTGGTGGAAATGGAAAGTAGATCCGTTAACGATTGATGTAGTCATGATTTACGCTCAAAAAGGAAGTGGAAGGCGAAGTTCTAAATACACCGATTACACTTTTGCTGTAAAAAAAGAAGATAAATTGGTAACGGTTGCCAAGGCTTATTCAGGGTTAACCGATAAAGAAATTACCGAAATTTCTCGTTGGGTAAATAAAAACGCCATAGAAAAATTTGGACCTGTACGCACTGTAAAACCAGAATTAGTTTTTGAAATTGCTTTTGAAGGAATTGCATTAAGTAATCGTCACAAAAGTGGAGTAGCTTTGCGCTTTCCGAGAATGAAGCGTTGGCGAAAAGATAAAACGGTAAAAGATATTGATACGATTGAAAGTGTAAAAGCTTTAATTTAGTCTGTCATTTCGAGCGAAACGAAGTAAAGTCGAGAAATCTTTTTTATTAAGTTAAATTATTATAAGATTTCTCCATAAAATTAAAATGACCAAAAGACCATCAACGAACAACCAAAAACCATCAACCAAAAACTAATAGTGAGCAACTTCAAACAAACCCAAGGCTACCAAATCATTCAAAATTGGATGGAAGAAAAAGGACAGGCTCCTTTTGGTTTTCAGGCTCAAACTTGGGAGCGTTACCATAATAATTATAGCGGAATGGTAGTGGCTCCTACTGGATTTGGAAAAACATTTTCAGTTTTTTTAGCGGTAGTTATCGATTACTTCAATCATCCAGAAAAATACAAAAAGGGATTAAAATTGATATGGATTAGTCCCTTACGATCCTTAGCAAAAGACTTGGCAAAAGCAATGAATCAAGCGGTGGAAGAAATTGGTTTAGATTGGGAAGTTGCCGTTAGAAACGGAGATACACCGACCAATATCCGCAGAAAACAAGAGCGTTTAATGCCAGACGTTTTGTTAACAACACCAGAAACGTTACACCTGTTATTTTCCCAGAAGAAAAATTCGCGTTGGTTTAAAAATACAAACTGTATTGCTGTAGATGAATGGCATGAACTGTTGGGTTCTAAACGAGGAGTAATTACAGAATTGGCTATCGCTAGAATTCGAAGTTTGGCTCCAAAATTACGTGTATGGGGCATCACAGCTACCATCGGTAACTTAGAAGAAGCAAAAAATGTTTTAATGCCTTATCAGGGATTAAAAACAACCATGATAAAAGCCAAAGAGAAAAAGAAAATAGACATTGTTTCTGTATTGCCGGATGAAGTAGAAGAATTGTCTTGGGCAGGACATTTAGGAAAAAAAATGAGTCATAAAATCATTCCGATTATTTATGAACACAATACCACACTTATTTTTACAAATACCAGAAATCAAAGTGAATTATGGTACCAAATTATTATTGAAGAGGCACCAGACTTAATCGGTCAAATTGCTATTCACCATGGATCTATAGATAAAAAGCAACGAAATTTTATTGAAGAAGCTATTTCAGAAGGCATATTAAAAGCAGTAGTTTGTACGTCTTCTTTAGATTTGGGTGTCGATTTTAAACCAGTAGATTGCGTCATTCAAATTGGTTCTGCCAAAGGAATTGCTCGTTTTTTACAACGAGCAGGACGTAGTGGACATTCTCCTTTCGAAGTATCTAAAATGTATGCAGTTCCCACCCATTCGTTGCAATTGATAGAAGTGGCTGCTGTAAAGGAAGCAGTAAAACAAAACGAAATTGAAGCCAGGTATCCCTATGTGTTAACGTACGATATTTTGGTACAATTTTTAGTGACTTTAGCGGTAGGCGAAGGTTTTAAATCAGATGAAACTTTTGAGTTGGTTAAACAAATTCATGCATTTCATTATCTAACAAAAGAAGAATTTGATTGGTGTATTCATTTTATTACCCAAGGAGGACATACGTTGAAGGCGTATGAAGAATTTCATAAAGTAGTGCTAGATGAAGACGGTTTTTATCGGGTAAAAAGTAGAAGAATAGCCATGATGCACCGAATGAATATCGGAGTAATTGTTGGTGAAGTGATGTTGTATGTAAAATTCTTTTCGGGAGGATATATTGGAATGATTGAAGAATTTTTCTTGTCTAAATTAAAAAAAGGAGATGCTTTTGTTTTGGGCGGAAAAGTTGTGGAGCTTAAGCAAATAAAAGACATGACTGCTTTGGTAAAACGTAGTAAATCTAAAAAGGCAATCACACCAAGTTGGTTGGGAGGGAGATTACCCCTAACGTCTTATTTGACTCATTTTTTACGTTTAAAGTTAAGCGATGCCATTACTGCAAAAAAGAAAGAAAAAGAACTCAATTTTTTATTTCCTCTGTTAAAACGTCAAGAAGACAAATCGCACATTCCTAGGCACGACGAATTTTTAACAGAGCTGATTAAAACTAAAGATGGTTACCATCTATTTATGTATCCGTTTGAAGGAAGATTGGTGCATGAAATAATGGCGAGTTTAATTGCGTACAGAATAAGTAAACTAAAACCTTTAACCTTTACAATCGCTCAGAATGATTATGGTTTTGAATTGCTTTCTGATCAAGAAATTCCGATAAACGAATCTAACCTAGCCAATATTTTATCTAAAGAAAATTTAATGCAAGACATTACCGCTAGTATAAATGCCAGCGAAATGGCTTCTCGGAAATTTAGAGATATTGCAGTTATTGCTGGCTTGGTGATTCAATCGCAACCGGGTAATAGAAAAACCAACAAAAGTTTACAATCTTCATCGGGATTAATTTTTAGAGTATTAAGCGATCATGAACCCAATAATTTATTGTTAAAACAAGCGTATAATGAGGTGTTTGATTATGAATTGGAAAAAGTACGATTACAGAAAGCTTTTCAGCGAATATCTGAAAGTAAAATTATTTTGAAAGAAGCTAAAGATTTTACACCTTTGAGCTTTCCTTTAAAGGTAGATAGTTTACGAGGAACTATGAGTAATGAAGAACTCAGTAAACGTATTCAGCGCATTCAAAAACAAGCGTTAAAGTAGTTTTTATCAAGTAAACAGAATGAGGAACGAATGACGAAACATCTTTTTTGTATTAGACTCTTCCTAGGTTCTAGCCTGTTTACCTACAAAGGCATGTTCGGAATGATAAAATGATAAGAATGATTATGAAGATTGTAACTAAAAAGATACAATGCGATAACGAAACTTTAGAAATAACCAACCAAAGAGTAGTTTTTTGGCAAAAAGAAAAAGCCTTAATTTTAAGTGATTTACATATCGGCAAATCTGCTCACTTTCAAAAAAATGGTATTCCGATTCCTTCTTCTATTTTAAGAGAAGATTTATTGCGCTTAGAAAACCTAATTCTTCATTTTAAAGCCACAACTTTACTTATTGTTGGCGATTTGTTTCATGCTGAATACAATACCGATTTAGACGAATTCAAAGTTTGGTTACAACAATTTGAAAATTTGAAAATTCGATTGATAAAAGGGAATCATGATCGATTGTCAAATCGAATTTATAATCAATTTAATATTGAAGTAACTAGTAAAGAATTACAATTATGTTCACTTAAATTTGTACACGATTTTACTTCGATAGACAAAGATTATTTTACAATTTCTGGACATACCCATCCTGGAGTTTTTATAAAAGGAAAAGCAAAGCAACGCATTAAATTACCTTGTTTTCAGGTAACTAAAAACCAACTAATTCTGCCAGCTTTTAGTCTGTTTACAGGGTTAAATACTAAAGGTGCACCCAATAAGTGTAAAAATTATTGCTTTACAGATGATGGGATTTTTGAAGTTTAAATTTCAAAAAACAAGAAACCCTTCAAGATTATTAAA
The DNA here is from genome assembly GCF_003335085.1 of Polaribacter sp. WD7. Classification (GTDB taxonomy): domain Bacteria; phylum Bacteroidota; class Bacteroidia; order Flavobacteriales; family Flavobacteriaceae; genus Polaribacter. The sequence continues at coordinate 106,119 of NZ_QPEJ01000015.1, forward strand.
ACCTGAAGGGTCTGATATTTAAAAATTTGTGAATCAGTGGCAGTTATTCTTTTATTAAAAAAGCTTTCAAATCTTCATAAGAAGAAGCTTTAATGGCTACTTTTTCTTTGTCAATTACTTTTTTAATTTGTTCAGGAATGCCCACTTTAACAGGAATTACGTCTTCTACAACATCTAAAAATTTTACAGGATGTGCAGTTTCTAAAAATACCCCATATTCGTTTTCTTGTAAACCATACTTTTGCAATCCTAAATAACCTACAGCACCATGAGGGTCTGCAACATAATTAGCGCTGTCGTAAATTTGCTTCATTTTTACACGAGTTTCATCGTCTGTAAAACTATATGAAGAAAATTTATTTTTTAATGCTTCAAAGTTGTTGTCAAATAACTGCTGTATTCTAATAAAATTACTTGGGTTACCCACATCCATAGCATTAGAAATAGTAGCTTTAGAAGGTTTTGGCGTGTAAATTCCTTCTTTCATGTAATTAGGTACAGTGTCGTTTACGTTGGTAGCCGCTACAAAATGTTTAATGGGTAAACCTAATTTTTGAGCTACAATTCCTGCGCAAATATTTCCAAAGTTTCCACTTGGAACAGAAAAAACAATATCTTTATGTTTTTGGTGCAGTTGTTTATAAGCGTAGAAAAAATAGAACATTTGTGGTAACCAACGCGCAATATTTATAGAGTTTGCAGAGGTTAAGGTTCTGCTAATTTCATCATCCAAGAAAGCAGTTTTTACCATGTCTTGGCAATCGTCAAAAACACCATCAACTTCAAGTGCTGTAATATTTTGACCTAAGGTAGTTAATTGTTTTTCTTGAATATCGCTTACTTTTCCCGAAGGATATAAGATAACTACATTAACACCTTTTGCACCTAAAAATCCATTTGCTACTGCACCACCCGTATCTCCAGAAGTAGCTACTAAAACAGTTACTTCATCATCATTACCTTGGTTAAAATATTCCAAGCATTTTGCCATAAATTTAGCACCAACATCTTTAAACGCCATTGTTGGTCCGTGGAATAATTCTAAAGTTCCAATATTTTTATCTACGGGAACTACAGGAAAATCAAAGGAAATTGTTTCTGCTATGATTTCTTTTAGCTTATCCTCAGGAATTTCATTGCCTACAAATTGCTTAATCGCTTCAAATGCAATTTCGTGATTGGAATAATCGGCAATATTATCAATAAATTCTTTTGAAAGTGGTGTAATGTTTTCTGGAAAATATAAACCTCTGTCTGGTGCAATTCCGTTAACAACAGCATGTTTAAATGTTGTTTTTGGTGATTTATGGTGTAAACTGTAATAGTTCATTTGTTTTTTTTTTGATTTTAATTGGTGTTTTTTGTTAGATTATGATCTAAAACAACCAAGCAATAACTACGATAATATTTTTATTCCTTTTTGATTGATTTTAGATATATGAACATCAAAATCAATCCCTATGTTTTTATAGACATTACTCATGCTTTCGGCAACTTTTTTTGCAGTTGCTTCACCCTTACTTAATGCAAATATTGAGGGACCAGAACCAGATATACCGCTGCCTAAGGCACCAGCTTTTATACATTTTTGCTTTACTTCTTCAAAACCCGGAATTAATATAGAACGATAAGGTTCTACGATTTCATCGTGTAATGAATTGCTAATTAAATTATAATCTTCTGTAAATAATCCGCTAATAAGCCCACCTAAATTTCCCATCTGTTTTACAGCTAACTTTAAGGTAACTTGTTGTTTTAATACAGATCTGGAATCTGCTGTTTTAATCTCTATCTGAGGATGAATTACTGTAGCGTACAATTCTTTAGGAGAATTTATTTTAATAACCTCTAATGAAGGTTCATAACTTCTTACCAAGGTAAAACCACCCAATAGTGCAGGTGCTACATTATCTGCATGTGCAGAGCCACTTGCTAATTTTTCGCCTTCCATTGCAAAAGATACCAATTCTTTTGTAATAAAGGGCTCTCCTAATAATGCATTAATACCAAAAACAGCTCCTGCTGCACTAGCAGCAGAACTTCCAATACCGCTTCCTGGTTTTATGTTTTTATAAATTTCAATATCAAAACCAAAATCTGAATCTATTTTTTCTAATAAAGCTAATGCAGCAACCCCAGCTACATTTTTTTTTGCTTCTAAGGGCAATGTTTGTCCTACTATTTTACTAATGGTTATGCCTTTTTCTTTGGTTTTTTTAATAACCATTTCATCACCAACAGTATCTAAGCATAAGCCTAATATGTCAAAACCACAAGATACATTAGCAATGGTTGCAGGTGCAAAAATTTTGATAGAATCCATACCTTTTAAATATTTCCTATTCTAATAATATCTGCAAAAATACCAGAAGCAGTAACATCTGCACCAGCACCAGCACCTTTAATTAATAAAGGGTTTTCTGGATATCTATCTGTAAAGAACAATACGATGTTGTCACTACCTTCTAAATTGTAAAAAGGATGGTCTGAAGGAATGTGTTGCAAACCTACATTTGCTTTTCCATCAACAAATTCGGCAACATATTTTAAGCGACAATCTTTAACATCAGCAGCCTTAAAAATATTTTGAAAGTGTGCTTCATTTTTAGTTAAAGATGCATAAAAATCATCATTGTTGTTCGTATTCAAACTTTCTTCAGGTAAAAAAGCAATCTTTTCTATGTCTCCTAATTCTAAATCATAACCACTTTCTCTTGCAAGAATCAAAATTTTTCTAGCAACATCAACTCCGCTTAAATCAATTTTTGGATCTGGTTCTGTATATCCTTCCTTTTGAGCCTGAGCAACAACATCATGAAACGTAGCATTTTCATTAAAATTATTAAAAACAAAGTTTAAACTTCCAGATAATACTGCTTGAATTTTATGAACTCTATCACCTGAATTGATAAGGTTTTTTAAAGTATCAATAATAGGCAAACCCGCACCAACATTAGTTTCAAATAAAAAAGGTGCATTGTATTTTCTAGAAACAGCTTTTAATGTTTTATAGTTGTCTAACAAAGAAGCACACGCAATTTTATTACATGTAACAACGCCTATACTTTGTCTTAAATAACTTTCATAAACTTCTGATACAGATTGGTTGGCTGTATTGTCTACAAAAACAGAATTTCTTAAATTCATAGATTTTGTTTTATTGTAGAAGTTTTCTAGACTAGTAGGTTCTCCGTTAGCCAAAAGCTCTTTCCAGTTTTTTAAATCAATTCCAGATTCATCAAAAACCATTTTTCTAGAGTTAGATAACCCTATAACTCTAACATTTAGTTTCAAATTCTTTTTAAGAAACTTTTTTTGTTGTGCCAATTGTGCTAACAAACGTTCACCTACATTTCCAACACCTGTTACAAATAAGTTTACTTGTTTTGTTTTTTCTTCAAAAAATTGTTCATGTAAAGTATTTAAAGCCTTTTTAGCATCACTTTTATTAATTACTGCAGAAATATTTTTTTCTGTAGAACCTTGAGCAATTGCTCTAATATTTACGTTATTTTTTCCAAGCGCACTAAACATTTGTCCGCTTAAACCCTGATGATTTTTCATGTTATCACCCACTAAGGCAATAATGCATAAATCTTGTTCTAAAACCACAGGATTAACCTTTTGTTGCTGAATTTCAAATTCAAAAGCTTCATCAATTATAATTTTAGCTTTAGTAGCATCTTCATCTGCAATACCAATGCATATAGACAACTCTGAAGAAGCCTGAGTAATTAAAATAATATTGATATTATGTAGTGAAAGTGCCTCAAACAACCGTTTAGAAAAACCGGGTATACCAACCATTCCACTACCTTCTAAGGTAATTAAGGTAATGTTTTCTACATGACTAATTCCTTTAATGGGTTTTTTAGTGCCTGTTTCTTTCGCTATTAGAGTTCCTTCTTCTTCAGGTTTAAAGGTGTTTTTTATTAAAATTGGAATTTCTTTTTCTAACACAGGTTGTATGGTAGGCGGGTAAATTACTTTGGCACCAAAATGAGACAATTCCATAGCTTCTTGGTAAGAAATGTGAGCAATTGGAAAAGCCTGTTTTACAACACTTGGGTTGGCAGTATACATTCCGCTTACATCTGTCCAAATTTGTAATTCTGTTGCGTTTATTGCTGCGGCTATAATAGCTGCGGTATAATCAGAACCACCTCTTCCTAAGGTTGTTGTAATATTTTCTGCTGTTTTTGCAACAAAACCAGGTAGTAAAGTAACTTGCTTCTGATTACCATTAAAGTAGTTTTGTAGGTTTGCATTTGTAGTAGCAAAATCTACAGTAGCACTTAAATATGTATTAGAAGCAACTATTAATTCTCTTGAATCTTTGTATGCTGTTTCAAAGGACAAATTAGCGGCTTTTGCTATAATGTAAGATGAAAGTAACTCACCAAAACTAGAAATCTTAGCCAATGTTTTTGGAGAAAGTTCTTGCAGTAAAAAACATCCTTCATAAATAGTTTCTAAATGATTGAACAGCTGTTTTACATAACTTATAATGCTACTTTGGTCTTGAATAGGTATTAAGTTTTTAATAACAGAAAAATGATGATTTTCTAAATCTTGTAATATTTTGGTATATTTTTCATCTTTATTTGCCGCTAAATGTGCACCTTCTATTAGTGTATTTGTGGTCTTTCCAAAAGCAGAAACTACCACTGCTATTTTTTGGTTCTTAGATGCTGTCTCTACTATAGCTAAGACCTTTTTTATGTTTTCTGAGTTTGCGACAGATGAACCGCCAAATTTTAATACTTTCATTGGTAATGAATAGTTTGTGTAATTTAAATTGTATTGAACATGTTTCATTTTAATGAAACGATAGATAACCTTTTATGATATGAATATAGTAAAACCCCTAAAGGGTAATTGTAGTATTTGTGCGATTTGTGCGCATAGAAGTACCAACTACAGAAGTAGTTATGGTTGAATTAATATGTAATGGTGCTGTATTCACAAGGCAAAAATAGCAGTATTATTTAATTTTTAGTCTTTCAGTAGTAATTATTTCTTAATTTTAACTAATTTATACAGATTTGTTAAAAATTAAAGGTTTCTAATACGTATCTAATATCATTTAGCAATTTGATTCGTTTTTTCTTTAATGATTAATGCGATAGGTTTGTTTTGAATTTTACTTTCTAGCCAAGATAAAATATCTAAATATAAAAAAGCTCTTTTTTCATAAGGATGATTTTCAAATACCTTTAATTTGGTATGAATCTTTTTAAATTCGTTTTTTATTTCATGCGGAAAAACATCACTTAAATCTCTAATGGAAGTTAAGAATACCTTTTGTACCTCCTGTAAATTTTCCATTTTTAAAAGAAATTTATAGGTATCAACAAATTGCCTTTCTAAGTCATAATCTAAACCACATTCATAGTGTGCTATAAGGTTTAAAATTCTGGCAAAACATTGTAAATCCTCTGCAGAACTTAGGTTTTTAGATTTAATGATTTTTTGTAGATATGCAATACATAACTTGTTTTTGCCCATTCCAAAGTATAAACAAGCTATTTTATAGTAGAGTAAAACAACATAATGATTGTCTAATCTGTTTTTATATTTATCTATTTTAGAATTGATGATTTCAACCAAATATTCACCTTTGTCAAAAGAACCTTCCAAAAAGTGTAAGTGTAATTTATTAGAATAAAAATACAGAAAAATTAAGAGTTCTGTATTGGTGTTCATAGGAATTAATTTCTGGTCTATCTCAGACTCAAAATGACTTAATTCTTTCTTAAAAGTAGTTAAATTTTTAATTAAAAAAGAAGCCTCTAAAAGATAATTCTTAGACTTTAAATAAAATACAGGATGTAAATTAATGAGTTTTTGGCTATTAAAAAGAGCAACACATTTACGAGCATATTTATAACTAAGTAAAAAATCTTGAATTAAAAAACTATGCCACAGATGTGCTTTGTTTAACCACAACCTTTCACGAAAACCCAATTTTTGATAATCATACTTAGGCATTCTTCCGTTAAAATAAGTATCTATAAACTTTAATTCTTTTTTATTTTTTACATACCCGTTTTGTAATAGATGACTATAGAGTTGTAATGATAAGTTAGACAACTTACTAGCAATAACATTTTGCTGGCTTAATTCTTTTGCTTGGATAGATAGTTGGTCTGCTCTATTACTTAAACTTCTTGTAATATATTGTGTTTCTATTACTTTTTCAAGCTCTACAATCTCATAGGCAATGTTTTTTTCTTCATTTTCTAAAGCCATATTTTTGGCTTTATCTAGTAATTTTAAACTTTGTTTATACAAGCCTTTTTGATACAAAACGGTAGCAAAATCTAATTGCTCTCTAATTTGAATACGTACATTTTTATGAGCAGGATTTAAGCGTAGGCTAATTAAAATTTGTTTATACAAATGAGCTTTTAAGTTAGAAAGTTGCTGCTTAGATACAATTCCGCTTCCAATAATTACTTTTTCATCATAAACCTTTAATTTTTCTAAAAATTTAAACAGAGAGAAAAATTTTGCATCAACATTACCGCCTAATCTACCTACATACAAATTAAATTGTCTCTTTTCAGATTTTGTTAAAGATTTAATTAAAACAAAAAGAGCATCATTTTGTTGATTGGCTGATGTAACACTTTTACTCATAAAAAACTAATAATTAGGTGTTTATGTTTTTTTTAATGAAATTAGAAATCGTATAGAACTGTAAAAATAACTATTTATTTTTATCTCTATACTATATATTTGATATATAAATAAGATAATCTTTACAGAAATTATGCAAGATAATAAAGTTCAAATTTTTGATACTACTTTAAGAGATGGAGAGCAAGTTCCTGGTTGTAAATTAGATACGGGTCAGAAGTTGGTAATTGCTGAAAGATTAGATATTTTAGGCGTAAACGTTATTGAAGCAGGTTTTCCTGTTTCTAGTCCTGGAGATTTTAATTCGGTTACAGAAATAGCAAAAATTGTAAAAAATGCCACAGTTTGTGGGTTAACAAGAGCTGTAGAAAATGATATAAAAGTGGCTGCAGAAGCCTTGAAATATGCAAAAATTCCTAGAATTCATACAGGTATAGGTACTAGTGATTCTCATATACAATTTAAATTTAAATCTAATAGAGAAGCTGTTATAGAGCGTGCCGTAAAAGCTGTTTCTTATGCAAAATCTTTTGTTGAAGATGTAGAGTTTTATGCAGAAGATGCAGGAAGAACAGATAATGAATACTTAGCTAAAGTTTGTGAAGCGGTAATAAAAGCAGGAGCAACTGTACTTAACATTCCAGACACCACAGGATATTGCCTACCAGAAGAATATGGTGCAAAAATGAAGTACTTACGAGAGAACGTTAAAGGAATAGACAGGGTAACACTTTCTTGTCATTGTCATAACGATTTAGGTATGGCTACTGCAAATTCAATTTCAGGAGTTATTAATGGAGCTCGTCAAATAGAATGTACTATTAATGGTATTGGAGAAAGAGCAGGAAATACAGCCTTAGAAGAGGTGGTAATGGTGTTAAAACAACATCCATATTTAAATTTAGAAACAAGTATCAATACAAAATTGTTGTATGATACAAGTATCATGGTTCGTGAGAGCATGGGAATGCCAGTACAACCTAACAAAGCTATTGTAGGAGCAAATGCTTTTGCACACAGTTCAGGAATCCATCAAGACGGAGTCATAAAAAATAGAGAAACCTATGAAATTATGAACCCAGAAGATGTAGGTGTTACTGAGAGTGCCATTGTATTAACTGCTAGAAGTGGTAGGGCAGCCTTAGCTTATAGGTCAAAAAAAATTGGTTATGAACTAACTAAATTACAATTAGATGTTGCTTACAAAGAATTTTTACAAACTGCAGATCAACAAAAAGAAGTAAAAGATGAGGATATTCATAATATTATGAAAGAAGTGAATAAAACTTCAAAAATTGCATTGCCATAGAAAAAAAATCAACCTTAAACTTTGTCTTCATTGGTAGTTGTGAGTTTTAAGTTAACTATTTAAAATAAACAGCTACCTTTGATTAGACAAACAAGAGTAAGATCATAATGAAATTTACATTCGCAGTTATCTCAGGAGATGGTATTGGTCCAGAAGTAACCAATCAAGCAAAAAAAGCCTTGGAAGCAGTTGCAGAGGTTTACAATCATGTTTTTTTATATAAAGATGCAAAGATAGGAGCATGTGCAATAGATGAAAAAGGAGTGCCGCTTCCAGAAGAAACCATAAAAATTTGTAAAGAAGCAGACGCTATTTTATATGGTGCAGTAGGAGATATCAAATACGACAACAATCCGTCTTCTAAAATAAGACCAGAACAAGGTATATTACAGTTAAGACAAGAATTAAAATTGTTTTGTAATATCAGGCCTATAAAAGCTTACAATAAACTTCTTAAAAATTCTCCTCTAAAAAGAGAGGTAGTTTCAGGAACAGATGTAGCTATTTTTAGAGAATTAACAGGAGGAATTTACTTTGGTAAAAAAGAACTGAGTAAAGACGGTAAGATAGCTTTTGATGGTTGTCAATACTCAGAAGAAGAGATTTTAAGAGTTGCACATTTGGCGTTTAAAGCAGCAGGTGAGAGAAGAAAAAAAGTAACTTTGGTAGATAAGGCAAATGTGCTAGAAACCTCAAGACTTTGGAGAAGAGTAGTTACAGAGGTTGCTAAAGAGTATGAAGATGTATCTCTAGATTTTATGTTGGTAGACAACGCAACAATGCAGATAGTTCTAAACCCAAAACAGTTTGATGTTATCTTAACAGAAAATCTTTTTGGAGATATCATTTCTGATGTTGCCACGGTTATTGGTGGTTCTATTGGTATGCTAGCAGCAAGTTCTATAGGTGAAAAACATGCTTTGTTTGAACCAATTCATGGGTCTTACCCACAAGCAGCAGGTAAAGATATTGCCAATCCGTTGGCTTCTATTATATCTGCAGCAATGATGTTAGAGTACTTGGGCTTAGAAGATGAGGCAGATGCTATACATAGAGCAGTTCAAAAATCTTTAGATTTAGGAATTACCACAAAAGACTTAAAAGCAAAAAATCAAACAGCAGCATTAACTTCTAAAGTAGGAGATTTTATTGCTGATTATATAGAGAATCAAGAAGATAGTAATATGAATTTTAAAAACATTCATATGGGACAAAGTACAATCATATAAATAATTACAATATTATTTGGAAAGTTAAATTTATTTTTCAAATATTTGAACTCACTATGATAAAACAATTTGTAAATATAATTTCTATTATCGTTGTCATCGTAATTATTACGACATGATAAGGAAGTGATATTTTTACATAAAATTTAAATAAAAACCTTCCACTAATATGGAAGGTTTTTTATTGCATTTATTTAAACGATTGGACATCATAATAGAGTATGGTTAAATAATTAAATAACAGCATTTTATGTATTATTTTTAACACTTGAAATTAAAGTATTTCATTGAATTTTATGCAAAGAAAATAGAGAAATAGAATAATTTAGTCAACAAAATTAAGATTTAATTAAATGAAACTTAACAAACATAGTAGCAGATTAACACAAGACGAATCTCAACCAGCATCTCAAGCCATGTTGTATGCAGCAGGTTTAACGGATGAAGATATGCAGAAAGCACAAGTTGGTATTGCTAGTACAGGATATGATGGAAATCCATGTAATATGCATTTAAATCGTCTAAAAGACGAGGTCAAAATAGAGTGTAATATTGCTGATATGGTAGGGTTAGGATTCAATACCATTGGTGTTTCTGATGGAATTTCTATGGGAACTTCTGGTATGAATTACTCACTAGTTTCTAGAGATATTATTGCAGATTCTATGGAAACTGTAATGAACGCTCAAAGTTACGATGCATTAGTGGCTATTGTTGGTTGCGATAAAAATATGCCTGGAGCCATTATGGCAATGTTACGTTTAAATCGTCCATCAATTATGATGTATGGTGGTTCTACTGCATCAGGTAAATACAAAGGTAAAAAATTAAATATAGTTTCTGCTTTTGAAGCATTAGGTCAAAAGGTAGCAGGAGAAATTGATGAAGCAGAATATAAAGAAATTATTAAAAGAGCAATTCCAGGAGCAGGAGCTTGTGGGGGTATGTATACTGCAAATACAATGGCTTCTGCTATAGAGTGTATGGGATTTGCATTGCCTTACAATTCATCTATTCCTGCTGAGAATCCTAACAAATTATCAGAAGCAGAAAGAACAGCAAGAGCTATTAAAAATTTACTAGAGTTAGATTTAAAACCTTTAGATATCATCTCTAAAAAATCTATAGAAAATGCAGTTACTTTAGTTAATGCTTTAGGAGGTTCTACCAACGCTGTATTACATTTTTTAGCGATTGCGCATGCTGCTGATATCGATTTTAAGTTAGAAGATTTTCAAAGAGTTTCTGATAGAACACCTTTAATAGGCGATTTAAAACCTTCAGGTAAATACTTAATGGAAGATGTTCATGGAATTGGAGGAATTCCTGCAATTATGAAATATTTATTAGATAATGGGTATTTGCATGGAGATTGTATGACGGTTACAGGTAAAACATTAGCCGAAAATTTAGCAGATGTAGAAGCAATTGAATTTGAAGAACAAGATATTGTATATCAAAAAGAAAATGCATTAAAGAAATCTGGAAACTTACAGATCTTATATGGAAATCTTGCTGAAGAAGGGGCAGTGGCCAAAATTTCAGGAAACGAAGGTTTATTGTTTGAAGGAAAGGCAGTAGTTTACGATGGTGAGCAAGCTGCAAATACAGGAATTTCAAACGGAGAAGTAGAAAGAGGAGATGTGGTTGTCATTAGGTATGTTGGACCAAAAGGAGGCCCAGGAATGCCAGAAATGCTAAAGCCAACATCATTAATTATGGGAGCAGGTTTAGGGAAATCTGTAGCATTAATTACAGATGGTCGTTTCTCAGGAGGTACTCATGGTTTTGTTGTGGGTCATATTACACCAGAAGCTATTAATGGCGGAGCTATTGGGCTCATAGAAACAGGAGATAAAATTAGAATTAGTGCAGAAGATAACACTATAAATGTTTTAATTTCTGATGAAGAATTGGCAGAAAGAAGAGCAAAATGGACAGCTCCTGAGCCAAAACATAAAAAAGGAATTTTATATAAATACGCAAAAACTGTAGCATCCGCATCTAAAGGATGTGTTACAGATGCTTAAAAATAAGAATATGGATACACAAACCATAAAAACAGCACAAAAATCTACCAAAGCTACAGAGCGTATTTCTGGTAGTGAGGCCATTGTAAGATGTTTGATAGAAGAAGGTGTAGATATCATCTACGGTTATCCTGGAGGAGCAATTATGCCTGTATATGATGAATTGTATAAGTATCAAGATAAAATTCATCACGTTTTAACAAGGCATGAGCAAGGTGCAACACATTCTGCTCAAGGATATGCAAGAATTTCTGGAAAAGTTGGAGTAGCTATGGCTACTTCTGGACCCGGAGCAACCAATTTAATTACTGGTATTGCAGACGCACAAATAGACTCTACACCAATGGTGTGCATTACTGGGCAAGTACCATCACATTTATTGGGTTCAGATGCATTTCAAGAAACAGATATTGTTGGTATTTCTACGCCAGTAACAAAATGGAATTGTCAAGTAACCAGAGCTGAAGATATTCCTGTAGCTATTGCAAAAGCATTTTACATAGCAAAAAGCGGAAGACCAGGGCCAGTTTTAGTAGATATTACTAAAGATGCGCAGTTTAACGAGTTTGATTTTTCGTATGAAAAGTGTACAAAAGTTAGAAGTTACAATCCTGTACCAAAAACAGATATTACAAAAGTAGAAGCAGCAGCACAATTAATTAACAATGCAAAAAAACCATTAATTGTTTGGGGGCAAGGTGTAATTTTAAGTGAAGCAGAACAACAATTAAAAGCAGTTGTAGAAAAAGGAGGGATTCCTGCAGCTTGGACTATCTTAGGTGCCTCTGCAATTCCAACTTCTCATCCCTTAAATGTAGGTATGGTAGGTATGCATGGTAATTATGCACCCAACATGTTAACCAATGAATGCGATGTTTTAATTGCTATAGGAATGCGTTTTGATGATCGTGTTACGGGTAGTTTAAATACCTATGCAAAACAAGCTAAAGTTATTCATTTTGAAATTGATCCTGCAGAAATTGATAAAAATGTAAAAACTGATGTAGCTGTTTTAGGTGATGCAAAAACAAGTTTAGACATGTTATTGCCAATACTAGATAAAAAAGAACATAAAGATTGGCATCAGCAATTTAAAGATTTATATGCTATAGAATATGATAAGGTAATTAAAGATGATATTCATCCAACCAAAGAAGGTTTAACAATGGGTGAAGTTTTAAAAGAAATAAATAGTCAAACAAAAGGAGAAGCCGCAATTGTAACCGATGTAGGTCAGCACCAAATGGTAGCGTGTAGATATGCAGATTTTAACGTGTCAAAAAGTAACATTACTTCTGGAGGATTAGGTACTATGGGCTTTGGTTTACCAGCAGCAATTGGAGCAAAAATGGCAGCACCAGAGCGCGAGGTAGTTTCTATTTCTGGTGATGGAGGATATCAAATGACTATTCAAGAATTGGGTACTATCTTTCAACAAAAAGCAGCGGTTAAAGTAGTGGTGTTAAATAATGACTTTTTAGGTATGGTACGTCAATGGCAGCAATTATTTTTTGACAAACGTTACGCCTCTACAGAAATGGTAAATCCTAATTTTGTAGCCATTGCAGAAGGGTATTATATCAAAGCAAAAAAAGTAACAAAAAGAGAAGAATTGGCAGATGCAGTAGCAGAAATGATAGCAAGTAAAGAAGCGTATTTCTTAGAAGTTTGTGTAGAGAAAGAAGACAATGTATTTCCAATGATTCCATCAGGAGCAAGTGTTTCAGATATAAGATTAGAATAAGATGAGTACAGAAGAAAAACAGCTTTATACAGTATCAATTTATACTGAAAACAATATAGGATTGTTGAATAGAATTTCAGCAATCTTTCAAAGAAGACATATTAATATAGAAAGTTTAAATACTTCTCCTTCAGAAATAGAAGGCGTTTCTAAATTTATAATTGTTGTAAACGTAACAGAAGATAGTATTAAAAAAATTATTGGTCAAATAGAAAAACAAGTAGAGGTAATAAAAGCTTACTACCACAGTCTTGATGAAATTATTTATCAAATAACAGGTTTATTTAAAATTAAATCAGAATTGTTATTTGAAGAGCGCCAAATCCAAAATATTATTAAAGAAAGTAACGCAAGAATAGTTACTGTAAATAAAGAATTTTTTGTTTTAGAAAAAGCAGGGAAGAAAGAAGAGGTTGTAGATTTATACAACCAATTAAGTCAATTTGGTATCATGCAATACACAAGAACAGGATTAATTGCTGTTACCAAAGAAGAAATGAAAATATCATCATTATTACAAACATTCAACAATTAAATATACAACAATGTCAAATTATTTTAACACACTAACATTAAGAGAAAAATTAGAGCAGTTAGGAAAATGTCGTTTTATGGACGCTTCAGAATTTGAAGGCGGAGTAGCAGCATTAAAAGGAAAGAAAATTGTTATTGTGGGCTGTGGAGCTCAAGGTTTAAACCAAGGGCTTAACATGAGAGATTCTGGTTTAGATATTTCTTATGCATTACGTCAAGCAGCTATAGATCAAAAAAGAGATTCTTTTGTAAATGCATCTTCTAACAATTTTACTGTTGGTACTTATGAAGATTTATTACCATCTGCAGATTTAGTAATCAATCTTACTCCAGATAAACAACACACCAATGTTGTAAAAACGGTAATGCCGTTAATGAAAAAAGGAGCAACATTAAGTTATTCTCACGGTTTTAACATTGTTGAAGAAGGAATGCAAATTCGTGAAGACTTAACTGTAATTATGGTTGCACCAAAATGTCCTGGTTCTGAGGTTCGTGAAGAATACAAAAGAGGATTTGGAGTACCAACCTTAATTGCTGTTCACCCAAATAACGACCCAGAAAATAAAGGTTGGGCACAAGCAAAAGCTTACGCAGTTGCAACAGGTGGTCATAGAGCTGGTGTATTAGAATCTTCTTTCGTAGCAGAGGTAAAGTCAGACTTAATGGGAGAACAAACTATTTTGTGTGGTTTGTTACAAACAGGTGCAATTTTGTCTTTTGATAAAATGGTAGAAGAAGGTATAGATGCTGGTTATGCTGCAAAGTTAATTCAATACGGTTGGGAAACTGTAACAGAGGCTTTAAAACATGGTGGTATCACAAACATGATGGACAGATTGTCTAACCCTGCAAAAGTAGAGGCTTTTAGAATTTCTGAAGAATTGAAAGACATCATGCGTCCATTATTCCAAAAGCATATGGATGATATTATGACCGGTCATTTCTCTAAAACAATGATGGAAGATTGGGCAAATGGTGATGCTAATTTATTAAAATGGAGAGCTGCTACAGGTGAAACTGCTTTTGAAAAACAAGAAATAACTTCTGATGAAATTTCTGAGCAAGAGTATTTTGATCATGGTACGTTACTAGTTGCTTTTGTAAGAGCTGGTGTAGAATTAGCGTTTGAGGCAATGACAGAATCTGGAATTATAGAAGCATCTGCTTACTATGAGTCTTTACACGAAACACCATTAATTGCAAATACAATTGCACGTAAGAAATTATTTGAGATGAATCGTGTAATTTCTGATACTGCAGAATATGGTTGTTATTTATTTGATCATGCGTGTAAACCTTTATTAACAGACTTTATGAAAACCGTTTCTACAAACGTAATTGGTAAGTCATTTAGTTCAAATAATGGTGTAGACAACCAAGAGTTAATTAAAATTAACGCAATTATTAGAAATCATCCAGTAGAAATTGTAGGAGAGCAACTTAGAGCTTCTATGACAGCTATGAAAGTAATAAAATCTGAAGCTTAATAACTAAGATTTTTAATCATAATAAACCTGTCAGAAGTAAAAACCTGACAGGTTTTCTTTTATATTAGAGTTATGTACACCAACCCAACTTATTTTCCAACGGTAGACAATGTAAAGAAAGCAGCTAAAAACTTACACGGAGTTGCTTCTAAAACTCCTTTAAGTAAAAATAATAACCTTTCTAAACAATTTGATGCAAGTGTTTTCTTTAAAAGAGAAGATTTACAAGTAGTTCGGTCTTATAAAATTAGAGGAGCTTATAATAAAATGTCTTTTTTAAGTGATGTTGAAAAGCAACGCGGAATTGTATGTGCAAGTGCAGGAAATCATGCACAAGGAGTAGCGTTGTCTTGTAAGTTGTTGCAAATAAAAGGAACTATTTTTATGCCATTACCAACTCCAAATCAAAAGATAGAACAAGTAAAGATGTTTGGAGAAAATTTTATTGAGGTAATTATAGAGGGAGATACATTTGATGATGCTTACAATGCTGCAAAGGTAGAATGCGATCAAAAAAATAAAACTTTTATTCATCCTTTTGATGATGAAAAGGTTATTGAGGGGCAAGCAACAGTTGGTTTAGAAATTTTAGAGCAAATTAATGGTAATATTGATTATGTTTTTGTGCCTATTGGAGGAGGAGGATTATCATCAGGATTGTCATCAATATTTAAAGAATTATCACCAAAGACAAAAATTATTGGTGTAGAACCAGAAGGAGCCCCATCAATGTTAACCTCTATCAACAATAATAAAAATACAATTTTAGAGAAAATAGATCCGTTTGTAGATGGTGCAGCTGTAAAAAAAGTAGGAGCTTTAAATTTTGAAATCTGTAAGAAGAATTTGTATGAAGTAATTACGGTTCCTGAAGGAAAAATCTGTCAGACCATTTTAGATTTATACAATAAAGATGCTATTGTAGTAGAGCCTGCAGGGGCATTAAGTATAGCCGCCTTAGATTATTTTGCTGATGATATTAAAGGTAAAAATATAGTTTGTGTAGTTAGCGGAAGTAATAATGATATTACTAGAACTGCAGAAATTAAAGAACGAGCCTTATTGCATGCGAATTTAAAACACTATTTTATTGTAAAATTTCCTCAAAGAGCAGGAGCGTTAAAAGAATTTGTGGTAGAAATCTTAGGTCCCAATGATGACATTACGCATTTTGAATATACTAAGAAAAATAATAGAACAAACGGAGCAGCTGTGGTAGGTTTAGAACTAAAATCGGCTAAAGATTTGGTACCATTAATTCAAAGAATGAAAG
This sequence comes from Polaribacter sp. WD7, assembly GCF_003335085.1. Lineage (GTDB taxonomy): Bacteria > Bacteroidota > Bacteroidia > Flavobacteriales > Flavobacteriaceae > Polaribacter. The sequence goes on from NZ_QPEJ01000015.1 coordinate 122,370, forward strand.
ACAATGATTTCTTTGGAGATTATTTAAACGATAAGCCAGATTTATTTCAGTTTTTAGTTTAAAACAGCAAGACTAAATTTTACGAAAACTCGAAATCATTTTCGTTAATAATTGCAAATATCTAGCAATAACCTACAATTTTTTGCTAATTTCGTTGAAAAATATCGACTAAAATTGATAAAAAACAATTTATGAAAACTAACTTTCAAGAAATACCTGATAAGTATCAAGTTACAGAATTAAAACATCAAAAAACTTATTTGGTAGGAGGAGAATTAAAAGAATGGAAAGGTGAAATGGCAGAAGTATATTCTACAATTTCATCTACAGAAAAATACAAACCTACACTTTTAGGTACCGTACCAAACCTAACAGAAAAGGAAGGTCTAGAGGCCTTACATTCTGCATATAGAGCTTATGATAAAGGTCAGGGTTTATGGCCTACAATGCGTGTTGCCGATAGAATAGAATGTATGGAGGAGTTTGCTTCTCAAATGAAAACAAAACGTGATGAGGTTGTAAAGTTATTAATGTGGGAAATTGGAAAATCTTTACCAGATTCTCAAAAAGAATTTGATAGAACTGTAGAGTATATTTACGATACTATTGAAGATTATAAACAAATGGATAGAGACTCTGCTAAGTTTGAAAAAAACAGTGGAGTATATGCACATGTAAGACGTGGACCAGTTGGAGTTGTTTTGTGTTTAGGGCCTTACAATTACCCATTAAACGAAACGTTTGCACTGCTTATACCTGCCCTAATTATGGGTAATACGGCTATCTTTAAACCTGCAAAACATGGAGTATTATTATTATCTCCATTAATGGAAGCATTTCAAAACTCTTTTCCAGAAGGTGTAGTAAATGTTATCTATGGTAGAGGTAGAGTTTTAGCAACTCCTATAATGAAAACAGGTAAAATAGATGTGTTGGCTTTAATTGGTAATAGCAAATCTGCTAACGCTATACAGGCAAATCATCCATACAAAAATAGGTTACGTTTAGTATTAGGTTTAGAAGCTAAAAACCCTGGAATTGTATTACCAGATGCCGATTTAGATTTAGCAATTAATGAATGTGTTACAGGTAGTACTTCTTTTAACGGACAAAGATGTACTGCATTAAAAGTATTGTATGTACATGAGCATATTGTAGATAAATTTAATAAACGATTTGCAGAAAAAATTGATGCTCTAAAATTTGGAAATCCTTGGGAAGATGGTGTAAAGTTAACTCCACTACCAGAACCAGGAAAACCAGCATATATTCAAGAGTTGATAGATGATGCTAAAGAAAAAGGTGCAAAAATTATTAATAAAAAAGGAGGAGAAACTACAGATAATTACATTTTTCCTGCAGTAATATATCCTGTATCTAAAGATATGAGAGTGTATGAAGAGGAACAATTTGGTCCTATTATACCTATAGTTTCTTTTAAGAATATTCAAGAGCCTTTAGATGACATGGCAGAGTCTAATTATGGGCAACAAGTAAGTGTTTTTGGTAGTGATGTTAGAACTTTAGCTCCTTTAATAGATACCTTGGTAAACCTTGTATGTAGAGTAAACTTAAATAGTGCAGCACAAAGAGGTCCAGATGTGTATCCATTTACAGGTAGAAAAGATTCTGCAGTTGGTACTTTAAGTGTGCATGACGCTTTACGTTCTTTTTCTATTAGAACTTTTGTAGCTTCTAAAGATACAGAATATAACAATGCAATTTTAGAAGAGTTATTAGATAAAAAAGCATCTAACTTTATAAGTACAGATTACCTTTTGTAAGAAAAAAAACATATAAATTTTTTAAAACCTCGCTTTTAGCGAGGTTTTTCATTTGCAATATTTTAAATGAGTACAGATTTAATTTGTATGAGTTCAGTAAAGAAATCCATCTAATTTACCTTTGAATTGAACTTAAAAACAAATAAAATGAAAACTATAAAGATATTAGTAGTGGCTGCAACAGTGGCGTTTACATCTTGTAATACAAAAAATGAAAAAACAAACATAGAGCTAAAAGATGGTACAAATGTATATTACAATGCATATGATGAAACAGCATTATCCATTGACGGATGGAACGCTTTTGCAGATGCTAATGAAACACTGTTAGGTTTAGATAAAAAATCTTATGAAATTTCAACAGAACGTATAGAAAATTTAGATGAATCAATTACTAATCTGTCAGGTACAATTCCTGCATCTTTAAAGACAGAAGAAGTTTTAGAAGATATAAGTGATGTAAATGAAGAATATAGAAAATTGGTGGATGAGCTAAATGAACCCCAAAAAAATATAAAACAAAATATAGAAGAATTGGTAGAGAAGTTTGACGATTTACGTGAAGAACTAAATGAAACTGTAGAAGATTATGTTTCGTAATTAATGGTTATGTGATTAAAAGGGAGGCTATGTGGTCTTCCTTTTTTTTTTTTAATTAAACCATAACAATTAACAAAAATTTTATATGAGTTAATGTAAAGGTTAATGACCATTTATTTTTGTACAAAATTATATACAATCATGAAAAATTACCTCTCAAAAATTACACTAAAAACCACAATACTATTAATGACACTATTTCTTTGCATTAGTTTTTTAAGAGCACAAGAAAAGAAAAAATCTAGTGGATTAGACAACTTTGTAGAAACATTTACTTTTTATCCAAATAAGAATAAAGTAGCGCAAGACTCAACCCTATACCTTTCAAAAATTATTACAGCTCCTATTATTAGTTATTCACCAGAAACAAGTTTAGGTTTTGGCCTTGGAGCAAAATATTTATTTAAATTTAAAGGAAGTGGAGAGGAAACAAGAACTTCTAATATGCCCGTTTCTTTATTATATACTTTAAACAATCAGTTTTTTATCTATTCTGGATTTGAGATTTTTACAAACCAAGAAAAGTGGGTCATTTCGGGTAATATTGCTTTTCAAAATTATCCAAGGTTTTACTACGGAATAGGAAGAAATACACCAAAAACAAATGAAGAAATTTATGATAACTTTCAAGTTCTTGTAGAACCTATTCTTTTAAAAAGAGCGTTTGCAAGATATTTATTTTTAGGAGGTGGTTTTAGATTTAATAAAATTTATGATACTGAAGTAGAACCTGGTGGATTGTTAGATACAAACAGACCTTCAGGTTTTGACGGTTCTACATCAACTGGTTTAGAATTGGCATTATTGTACGATAGTAGAGATAATATCTTAAATGCTTCTAAAGGATGGTATTTTGAACTTACTAAAGGTTTTTATAACACCTCTTTAGGCGGTACGCATAACTTTGATTTAACTCGTTTTGACCTACGTCACTATATAAAAGTTTCTAAAAAAAATGATGATGTTTTGGCTTTTCAAGCTGTAGGACATTTTTCTAATGGAGATGTCCCTTTAGCAGAACTTGCTCTATTAGGAAATGAGCGTATTATGAGAGGATATATTGAAGGTAGGTTTATAGAAGAAAATTTAGTAGCGGCTCAGGTAGAATATAGAAAAACATTTAAAGATAGTCGTTTTGGTTTTGTAGCTTTTTTAGGTGCAGGAGACGTATTTAACAAATCAAGAGATCTAAAAGTTAACGACTTAAAATTGAATTACGGAGCAGGTTTACGCTTTATGTTAGATAAAAAAGAAAGATTAAATATAAGATTTGATTTTGGATCAGGTAACGAAACAGATGGTAATTTCTATATCAACATTGCAGAGGCGTACTAGTTTTTTTAATCGAGTCGTGGTTTTTTGCGCAACGCTTTTTTAACACCAACTTTTTTCTTAGCTTCTATTCTTTTTTTAATAGCTGCTTTAGTAGGTTTTGTTTTTTTTCTTTGCTTTGGAAGAATTAAATTAGTTTTTATAATTGTTAAAAAACGAGCAATTGCGATGTCTTTATTTCTATGTTGAGATCTAGTTTCATCACAAAAGGTAATTAAAACATTTTCTTTACTTAATCTAGATTGTAATTTGGTTTTTAATAAACTTTTTTCTTGAATAGATAAAGCAGCAGAGTTTTCTAAATCAAAAGTCAGCTCTATTTTAGAAGAAACTTTATTTACATGTTGCCCACCAGCACCAGAACTTCTAATAGCTTTAAATGTAATTTCTTTTAAAAGTGTTTCTGTGTTCATTACGTAAGTGGGTTAGCGAAATTAAAACCAGATAATAATCTGTCAATTGCCTTTACTGCTTTTTGTAAACGTTGTGTTTTAGTACCTTTTAATACAATGTAAGGTCTGTCGTGTTCTTTTAACGCCTTTTCAAAAGCAGTAAACATTTCTAAACGTTGTTGGGGTCTATCACGTAAATCATCTGCAACCCAAGGTGTATCAATATACGTCAAAAAATAAAGATCATATTGGTTTTTTCTAGCGGCTTCGTCCAAGCGCTTATCAACAAAACCATCATAAAACTCCTGAGAATATACCTTGGTCTCAAGCAAATCTGTATCACAAATTAAAACTGTATTAGCTTTTTTAGTCAATTTATTTTCTAGATTCATTTGACCAATAGCAATCGGAATTATATCTTCTTTTTCACAAATTTTACGTTCATTGTCCCATTTTTCTTGCAAATATGTTCTCGCATATTCCGGTACCCAAACGGTATTGTAATGGCGAGCTAAATCGCGAGAAAGTGTAGTTTTTCCCGTAGATTCTGGTCCAAAAAGAACAATTTTTACAATGTTGTTGGGTTCTTGATTAAGCTTTTTTTCCATGAGATATACCCAAAGATAGCAATAAAAGTAAAACCGAAATACTGAAAACTTGTAAACGTAAATCCTTTATAGAAATATAAAGGAACAGAAATTATATCTCCTACAATCCAAAATACCCAGTTTTCAATTTTACGTTTTGCCATCAACCACATACCTACAAAGAAAATTGCTGTGGTTAATGTATCTACATAAGCTACCCAGTTTGTCCATTTATCAAACGTAGAATAGACCAAATAAACAAAAAATAAGGTAGCTATAAATATAAATGCAGCTGTTTTTTGTTCTTTTTTAGTAGTTTTAGAAATAGGAGTAACACTGGTTTTGTCTACTTTTCGAGTCCAAATATACCAACCGTAAATACTCATAACAAAGTAATATCCGTTTATCATCATATCTCCTAAAAGTTGCCATTTTAAGAGTAGATAAACAAATAATAAAGTACTTACCATGCCTGTAGGAAATACCCAAATTTTATTTTGCTTAGAAAACCAAACCGATAAAAAACCAAAGACTACAGCAATAATTTCAAGAACAATATCTACAGTCTCGTAAGTATTATATTGCTGAAAAAAGAAATCTAAAATTGCAGACATTTCTTATTTTTTTAATTGCTCAAAAAAACGCGCGTCATTTTCAAAAGCAGTACCAATAACCACTAGATCTGCACCTGCACTAAAAGCATTTTCTAATTGATGTTTGCTGCGAATACCACCACCAACAATTAGAGGAATAGATACATTGTTTTTTACGGTGGTAATAATAGCGGTTTCTACAGGTATTTTAGCGCCACTTCCTGCTTCTAAATACATAAGTTTTTGCCCTAATAATTCTCCTGCAAGAGCAGTATGTAGTATTAATTCTTGATTATTTTGAGAAATGGGTTTGGTATTGCTTACTTTTTGAGTTGCTGTTTCTTTAGCGCCATCAATTAAAAGATATCCTGTAGATATAATTTCTAAATCTGTATTTTTTAAAACAGGAACTGCTTTAATTTGTTGCTCAATTAAATATTCAGGATTCCTGCCAGAAAGCAAGCTTAAAAATAAAATTCCGTCTGCTTTGTTTGTAATTTGAGACACATCACCAGGAAACAAAAGTACAGGTAAATGAGTAACTTGTTTAATAGCAGAAACAACTTTTTCTGTTTGGTTGTGTATGTCTGTACTGCCACCAACAAAAATATGTGTTGTTATAGATTGATGCACTTTTTCAAAAAAAGCAGGAATAGTGTTAATTTCAATCTTTTCAGGATCAATTAAAACAGCCAAAAGTTTTTTGTTCTCTTTTTTGGCTTGTACAATGTTTTTGTAGATGTTCACGAATGCGAAAATAAGAAGTTCTCTATACATTTTTCCTTATTCTTCAGAAAAACACTCTAACTAACAGTTTACCACTAGACTTTACAACTATTTTTAATATGCAAAAACACAGGTAAAACCTTCAAACTCTAAAAATTCAACAGTATAAGAATTTTTATCACCATTAAACCGAATTTCACCCGAAGTTTTACCATCATCAAATTTAAAATTATCAATATAAATATGGTGTAAAAACAACAGTTTTTTCTTACCATAAATTTTATACAAACTCTCTTTTGCACCCCAAACAATGGTCAATTTAGAAATCATAGCATCAACGTTAGCTATCGTTTTGTATTCTTCAATTGGAGTAAATTTATGTGCTATTTTTAAAATCTTTTCACGCTGTTTTTCAATATCAATACCAACTTCAGTTTTGTTAGAAAAAATGATAGCAGTAAAATTAAAAGAATGTGTAATCGAAATAAACCTTCCTTGGTTTAAATGAGGTTTTCCAAATTCATCATATTGTAAGTCAGCATCTGTCAACCCAATAATATTTAGCAAGTGTCTAATAGATAAAAAACCTTTTTGATGAATTTCAGATTTCATTGATTGTAACCGTAACTCGCTGTTTTCAGATAAAGTAATGCCATGTTTCAATTGGTCAACTGTCTCTTCAATCTTCCAAATCAATACTTTAGTTGTAGGATTAACCGTTAAAGTTTTATAAAGTGCCATATTATTTTAAAAAGGATGTCGTATCTTTGCAATCTCAAAAAATAGAATATAAATATACATAAATATGAGTGCAACTACAGCATACGTACCATTTAAAGTTAAAGATATTTCTTTAGCAGATTGGGGTAGAAAAGAAATTGAATTGGCAGAAGCAGAAATGCCAGGGCTAATGAGTTTGAGGGAAGAATATGGAGACGCTCAACCTTTAAAAGGAGCACGAATTGCAGGATGTTTGCACATGACTATCCAAACTGCAGTTTTAATAGAAACTTTACAAGCTTTAGGGGCAGAGGTAACTTGGAGTTCTTGTAACATATTTTCAACACAAGACCAAGCTGCTGCTGCAATTGCTGCTGCTGGTACACCAGTGTATGCTTGGAAAGGAATGAACGAAGAAGAATTTGATTGGTGTATAGAGCAAACTTTGTTTTTTGGTGAAGACAAAAAACCATTAAATATGATTTTAGATGATGGTGGAGATTTAACCAATATGGTTTTAGACAAATATCCAGAATTGGCTGCAGGAATTAACGGTTTATCTGAAGAAACAACCACAGGAGTTCACAGATTATATGAGCGTGTAAAAAACGGAACGTTACCAATGCCGGCAATCAATATCAACGATTCTGTTACAAAATCTAAGTTTGATAACAAATACGGTTGTAAAGAATCTGCTGTGGATGCAATAAGAAGAGCAACAGATATTATGTTAGCAGGTAAAAGAGTTGTTGTTTGTGGTTATGGAGATGTAGGTAAAGGTACAGCAGCTTCTTTTAAAGGTGCAGGTTCTATTGTTACAGTTACAGAAATTGATCCTATTTGTGCATTACAAGCAGCCATGGACGGTTTTGAAGTAAAAAAATTAGAAACTGTTATGGGTAATGCAGATATTATTATTACTACTACAGGTAATAAAGATATTGTAACTGCAGAACACTTTAAAGGCGTAAAAGACAAGACAATTATCTGTAACATTGGGCATTTTGATAATGAATTAGACATTGCTTGGTTAAATGAAAACTATGGTGATACCAAAGTAGAAATTAAACCTCAAGTAGATAAATATACTATTAATGGTAATGATATTATCATTTTAGCAGAAGGACGTTTGGTAAATTTAGGTTGTGCAACAGGTCATCCAAGTTTTGTAATGAGTAACTCATTTACCAACCAAACTTTAGCTCAAATAGAATTGTGGAACAACGCAGATGCTTACGAAAATAAAGTATACATGTTACCAAAGCATTTAGATGAAAAAGTAGCAAAATTACACTTAGAAAAAATTGGTGTAGAGTTAACAGAATTACGTTCTGATCAAGCAGAATACATTGGTGTAACTGTAGAAGGACCTTATAAGCCAGAGCATTATAGGTATTAATCTTTATTGATTTTTTAATATTTAAAACCTCTCAATTTTGAGAGGTTTTTGTTTTGTATTCTTCGTTTATTTTATCCATATAGTTAATTGCGATTTCAACAAAATCTACCAAAAAATCTATATTTCTCATTCTAATCATATTGCAACTTGGACCAAAATAAATATTATATTCTGACATTATTTTTATTGGTTTTTTTACTATTCCATACTCGTGAATTATGCAGTTTCTAACACTATTAAAACCCATTAGTTTAATCCAATTATTACTTTGATTTTCTGCGTTTTCAATTTTACATATTAGGTTTAGATATTTTCTATACTTATCAATATTATTTTTACCATTTATATCTGAAATTTTTATTTTGGAATTATTTTCCTTTTCCGCGAATTTTGCTGCCGATCTCATAAAATTTTCAAAATAGGAAAAACTTGATATGAATAGAGAATGAAGTAAAATCCAATTGAAATTATTTTTATAAAGTGATAAGTTTTTAAAAGTATCATCTTTTCTATTTTCTAAATATTCCTCAATAAATTCTTTTTCTTTTGATTCTCTAATTTTGATAGAATCGTTATATATAGAAATTAAATCTTTTAAGTTAGAAGAGTGTACTTTGAATGATAAATCCATTATAGTTTGTATTTTGCCTAAAATTTCAAAATGAAAGATACAAAAATATCAGCCCTAGAAAATAAATTAAATTCAATCGAAAATTACATTTCAGATTTTGAGAAAAAGAATTTAAAAATTTCTAAAGCCACTGTAGGTTGGCATTTAGACCATAGTTTAAAAGTCATAAACACTGTGGTTTCTTCAATGGAAAAATCAGACCCAAACTTATATAAAGATAATTTTAAGTTTTTGGGTAAACTATTATTAAGCCTCAACTTTTTTCCAAAAGGGAAAGCCAAAGCACCAAAATACGTACTGCCACCAAATGTTGTTTTAAAAGAAGAAATTGCATCTCAATTAAAATTAGCAAAAGAGAATATCAACAAAATAGAAAAACTTGATACGAATGCTTTTTTTAAACATCCTTTGTTTGGGAATGTTAACAAAAAAAGGGTACTAACTTTTTTAAATGTACACACAAATCATCATTTAAAAATTATAAAAAATATTTTGAAATAGTTATTTTGCCAAAGATTAATCTACTAAAATGCAACTAACTAAAAAAATAGGCCTATTACTTGGTCCCATTTTATTTATCATTATTCATTTTCTACCAGTTACATTGGTTTCAGAAAAAGGAGATGCAGTTATAGCGGTTGCTGTTTGGATGGTCATTTGGTGGATTACAGAAACAGTTCACATTGCTGTTACTGCTTTATTACCTTTACTATTATTCCCTTTGTTAAAAGTAATGCCCATTGCAGATGTTGGTGCCAATTATGGCAGTCCTATTATCTTTTTATTCTTTGGAGGTTTTGTATTGGCTTTGGCTTTAGAGAAAGTAAATCTGCATAAAAGAATCGCTTTAAACATTGTAAAATTTACGGGTACAACTCCAGAAAGAGTAGTATTAGGCTTTATGCTAGCAACCGCTTTTATGAGTATGTGGATTAGCAATACAGCAAGTACAGTTGTAATGTTACCGATTGCAATTTCTGTGATTAAACTCTTAATTGATGACAAAGACGGATTTACAAAACGCGATAAAAACTTTGCATTAAGCATAATGTTAGGTATTGCTTTTGCAGCAAATGCAGGTGGAATAGCAACGGTTATTGGAACACCACCAAACTCTGTTTTAATAGGACTATTAGAAAATCAGTATGATATTCAAATATCTTTTTTAACGTGGATGAGTTTTGGATTGCCATTTTCAATGATAATGATCACTACTGTTTATTTTGTACTTGTGAAATGGATGTTTCCTTGTAAAGGTATTCTGTTTACATCCTCAGCCAATTTAATTCACGAAGAAGTTGAGAAACTAGGTAAAATTTCCAAAACTGAAAAACGAGTGTTAACTGTTTTTGCAATCACTGTTTTTTTATGGATTACAAGAACATTAATCAATAGTGTTTTTACTGAATTGAAATTGTCAGATACTATTATTAGTTTAATAGGTGCAGTTTCCTTATTTGCAATTCCTATGAGTTTTAAAAAAAGAGATTTTATTTTAGAATGGAATGATACTAGCAAATTAGCTTGGGGAATTTTATTGTTATTTGGAGGGGGTTTAGCACTCGCCAAAGGAATGGCTTCTTCTGGTTTGGTAGCATTAATTACTGATACCATTGCAGCAGGAAATTTCCCTATTTTGCTTACGGTTTCTTTATTAATTGTTTTGATGTTGTTTATGACAGAATTGATGAGTAATGTGGCTTTGGTAGCCGTTTTAGCTCCAGTTGTAGCAGGAATAGCTATTGGGTTAAATATCTCAATTTTAAACTTATTAATTCCTGTAACCATGGCAAGTAGTTGTGCATTTATGCTGCCAATGGCAACTCCACCAAATGCAATTGTTTTTGCAAGTGGTTATGTAAAAGTAAATCAAATGGTTAGAGCAGGAGTTGTCTTAAACCTTATTGCAGTTGGTTTATTAATTTTGTATTATCAATTTGTGATTCCGTTGTTTTTTTAAATTAGTTAAACTTTTTTAGGCTATAAAATTTTAACGTACTTATAACACATACTGCATTTGCAGAGATTGTAAATTGCCATTTTAATTAAAATAAAACTACAATGAAATTTTTTACAAGTAAAACCCTATGGTTTTTAGCGTTAGGTTTGTCTTTCCTTTTCGCTAATGAAACAACAGCACAACTTACACTTCCTGCAAGAAGTCAAGAAGCAGAAGTAACGCAACGTGTTGGTATTACAGATATTACCATTCATTACAATAGACCGTTAACTAGAGGTAGAAAAATATGGGGAGCTTTGGTGCCTTATGGCTTTAATAATTTGGGTTTTGGTACTTCTAAATCTGCACCATGGAGAGCAGGAGCTGATTATAACACAACAATAGCGTTTGCACATGATGTAAAATTAGAAGGAAAAGATGTGAAAGCTGGCAAATATGCTCTGTTTATGGCACCTAAAGAAGACGGAACAGTTACCATAGTTTTATCTTCTAACACAACTTCTTGGGGAAGTTATTATTATGACGAATCTGAAGATGTACTTAGAGTAGAAGTAACCTCTAAAGATGTTGAAGAAAGCAAAGAGCTGTTGACCTATGAATTTAATACCGTAGAGGCAAACGCTACTATTGCATCTTTGCACTGGGGCAAAAAGAGAATTCCTTTTAAAATTGAAGTAGCCGTAACTGATATTGTAATGGCAGGTATTGAGAACGATTTACGAAATCCTAAAGGATTTCAACAAACCACTTGGGACCAAGCTGCAGGATATGCATTTAGAGCTGGTAATTTAGAAAAGGCTTTAGAGTGGACAAATGCATCTATTAAGGGTAATTTCTTTAGCAAAGAAAATTTTTCAAATTTATCATTAAAAGGACAAATTTTAATGAAGCAAGGGAAAAATAAGGAAGCTATTGCGTCTATGCAAAAAGCTGCTACACATGCCACAAATAATCAAACTTATGGTTTGGTAAATCAGTTAATCACTGCTGGAGAAAAAAAGATAGCATTAAAAATTGCCAAAGCAAACGTAAAAAAATATGACGGAGCATTTCCTTCAAATTATAGTTTAACAAGAGTTTATTCTTCTCAAGGAGACTTTAAAAAAGCGATAAAGGCTGCTAACGCATCTTTAAAAATAGCGCCTGCAAACTTTAAAACTCGTTTGAATAATGAGATAGAAAAGTTAAAAAAAGGAGAGGATATTAATTAGAAAATGTTCTTTAGATATTCTAAAAAACCCATGAGATAACCATGGGTTTTTTGTGTTGATAATTTTACCCTAACCAACCCTCTCTATCCAAACTTCTGTATTGTATAGCTTCAGCAATATGATCTGGAGAAATATCTTTAGAATTTGCTAAATCCGCAATAGTTCTTGCTACTTTTAAAATGCGGTCATAAGCTCTGGCAGAAAGGTTCAGTTTTTCCATAGCTGTCTTTAAAAGTGATAAACTTTCTTTGGATAATTTACAAAATGCGCGAATTTGTTTTACATTCATTTGTGCATTGTAATGAACGTTGTCAAAACCTAAAAAACGCTGAGATTGAATTTCTCTTGCTGCAGTAACTCGTTTTCTTATGACTACTGATGATTCTCCTTTTCTATCATCAGATAGTTTATCAAAAGGAACAGGTGTCACCTCAATATGAATGTCTATTCTATCTAATAACGGACCAGAAATCTTACTCAAATAACGTTGCATTTCTTGAGGAGATGAAGTCATAGGCGAATCTGGATTGTTAAAAAAACCAGAAGGACTAGGATTCATACTTGCTACTAGCATAAAAGAACTCGGATACGTAATGGTAAATTTTGCTCTAGAAATAGTAACTTCTCTATCTTCTAAAGGTTGTCGCATTACTTCTAAAACGCTTCTTTTAAATTCGGGCAGTTCGTCTAAAAACAAAATACCGTTATGAGATAATGAAATTTCACCTGGTTGCGGATATTGTCCGCCACCAACAAGAGCCACGTCACTTATGGTATGATGCGGACTTCTAAACGGACGTTGTACCATTAATCCGTTTTCTTTTGTTTTACCAACTACAGAATGAATTTTTGTAGTTTCTAAAGCTTCATGCAATGTCATTGGTGGTAATATAGAAGGTAACCTTTTGGCCAACATGGTTTTTCCAGAACCAGGAGGACCAATTAAAATGATATTATGACCACCAGCAGCAGCAATTTCCATACATCGTTTTATAGATTCTTGTCCTTTTACATCAGAAAAATCAAACTCAGGGAAATCAATATGTTTGTAAAACTCTGCTCTTGTATCAATAATTGTTGGTTCAATTTTTTTATCATCATTAAAATGACGGATGACTTCTAAAATAGTATCAACCCCTAAAACTTCTAAATCGTTAACTATAGCAGCTTCTTTTGCATTTTCTTTAGGGAGAATAAAATGTTTAAAACCTTCTTCTCTAGCTTTTATGGCAATGGGTAAAGCACCTTTTATGGGTTGTAAACTTCCATCTAAAGAAAGTTCGCCCATGATAACATAATCTTTAATGTTGTTGGATTGAATTTGATTTGAGGCTGCTAAAATTCCCACAGCTAAGGTTAAATCATAAGCAGCACCTTCTTTTCGAATATCTGCAGGAGCCATATTAATAATGATTTTCTTTCCAGGAAGTTTGTAGTTATTGTTATTTAAAGCGGCAGAAATTCGATAAGAACTCTCACTTACAGCTTTGTCGGGTAAACCTACTAAATGATAACCAATTCCTTTATCAATATTAACTTCAACAGTAATGGTAGTGGCTTCTATACCAAAGACGGCAGAACCATGAACTTTTACTAGCATTTTTTTCTTTAAAGATAAAGAAAATTAGTCAAGATTAAGTTTTTTGAAAATACAAATGAGTTAAATTCTGTTCTTACAAGAATCTTTTTTTTAAGTTTAAATTTTTTTATGGGTTTGTAGGATATGTAAATATTGAAATAGATATAAAAAATGATAGTTATGTACGTAAGGAGCATACAATAACTATCATTTTAAAAATTTGTGTTTCGAATGAAAATATTAAGCAGAATTTCTGCTTGCATTAATATTTCCAAACAAAGAACGCATTACCATTTTTTCGTAAATTTCAATTTTATCAGTATCCATATTTTCAGATTTCTGAAGTTCTTGTATCTTTTTTAATGCATATTGCTGTATGGTTAATAAAGGCAAAACAATCCGTTCTCTAATTTCTATAGAAGCTTTTCCTACAGGGAAATTCTCCATCAATTCTGTATGACCAGTTAATTTTAGAAGTAATCTTTTTGTAGTTTTATATTCTTCGTAAATCAATGTCCAAAACTCTCCAAACTCTTCATCTTCTGCCATATACGCTGTTAACCCAAAGAAAGATTTTGTCAAACTCATAACACTATTTTCTAATAGTGTTCTAAAGAAATCTGAGGCATTGTAAAATTCTACAACTTCATCAAATCTACCAGCATCTTCATATTTTTTGAGAGCTGTACCCACGCCAAAGAAACCAGGAACATTTTGTTTTAATTGGCTCCAACTTCCTACAAACGGAATAGCGCGTAACTGAGAAAAATCTAACGTATCAGAATTTGAACGTTTGCTTGGTCTACTACCAATATTTGTTTTCGCATAATATTTTAAGGTACTCATTTTCTCTAAGTACGGTAAAAATTTAGGATGATTTTTAAAGTTAACATAACTTTTGTAACTTATATCAGCCAAGTCATTCATTAACGTTCTATGCTCTTCGTTTAACTGGTCTTTGGTAAAAATATCATTTTTAATACCAGAACTTAACAGTTGTTCTAAGTTATATTGAGAAGAATCTACAGTACCAAAATTAGAGCTAATAGTTTGTCCTTGTACCGTTAATTGTATTTCTTTATCTTCTATAGTTGGTCCTAAAGAAGCATAAAACTGATGTGTTTTACCTCCACCACGTGCAGGAGGTCCTCCACGTCCGTCAAAGAAAATTACCTCTATATCATATTCTCTAGAAACTCTAGTTAAGGCTTCTTTTGCTTTAAAAATTCCCCAGTTTGCCATCAAGTAACCACCATCTTTTGTTCCGTCAGAAAAGCCACACATAATGGTTTGCTTATTTTTTCTTTTTAATAAATGGTGTCTATAAACCCTATTAGAATATAGTGTACGCATTACCTCTTCTGCATTTTCTAAATCTTCTACGGTTTCAAAAAGCGGAATAACATCTACAGGCAATTCATTTTCAAAACCGCATAAATTTAACATTGCAAACGTTTCCATTACGTTTAATGCTGTCTGATTATTACTTATAATATACCTGTTTGCACCGCGTTCTCCATTTCTTTGCTGAATGGTTTTTAGAGCATAAATAGATTCTATAGTTTTAACAGAAATATCGTCTGTTAAAATGCTAGAATCTATGCTTCCCTTCACTACAGAAAGGATTTTTATTTGTTCTTCTTCAGAAAGACTTAGATAATTTTCAGGAAAAGTAGTGTCTCCTTGAGATTGTAAATCTTTTACGATTTGCACAAAAGCTTTGTGATGCACTCTACTGTCTTGTCTAATATCCAAAGTTGCAAAATGGAATCCAAAAATTCTTACTTTATTGATAAAGTCATTCAACTCTTCAACAAATAAAGATTGATGCTCATTTACAATAATTTCTCTGGCTGCATATAATTCTTCTAAAAGAATTTTTTGAGAGAAATTTACTTTAGTGTAACTTCTAACAACATGCTTATACAAGCGTTTTTCAACTCTTGCTAAAATGTCTTGAACGCCGTCAAAAGTGAATCTTCTTTTTAAACGTCTTACATCCCTGTAGTAGCTTCTTAATACAGTTTGACGTAATCTTTCTGCTACATTTAAGGTTATTTCTGTAGTTACAAAAGGGTTTCCATCTCTATCTCCCCCAGGCCAAAATCCTAAATCAATAATTTCATTATCTATAGGTTTACCATCGTATACATGATGCTGAATATAATTGTATATCTTTGGAACAGAGTGATAAAAAACATGTTCTAAATACCAAACCAAACTTACGGCTTCATCAAAAGGAGTAGGTTTTTCTTTTTTGTAAAAAGGAGTTCTACCTAATTGAGCTAGTAATTTTTTAATCAATAATAAATCATCATTTTGAATGGCTTTATCTAAATCTGTAATAATACCCAAAACGCTACCAGGATAGAATTGAGTAGGATGTGCAGTTAATACTATTCTTACCTTAAAGTCTTCTAAATAGGCTCTTAGTTGATCTTTTTTATTGCTTAAAGTGGCAGATTCTTTAGAGCTTCTTAAGGTTCCAAAACCATCCATATTATTTACAATAGGAAAAGCAGCATCTTCTATAGCGTCAAACAAAACAACTTGGCGTTCTATAAACTGAATAAAACGAAATAATAAGTCTGTTTTTTCTTTTTCTGTTGGATTTTCTTGATATTTCTTAAAAAAATGTTCTACAATTTCTGTCGGATTTTTATTTAAATCAAAACCTTTTTCACAAACTTTGTGCAAAAGGGGTAATAAAACTCCTGTATCATCTATAGTATCAAAAGGCAACGTTATAAAAATACTATTGTAAATTTGATACTTAGAAAGTACATTTTCATTAAATCTTTGTAACTTAGGTAAACTACTCATAATTGGTTGATTTTACATTTTAAAATTACAAAAAACGAAAATCATAGAACCTAACTTTTTATCAATAATCAGTTGTTTTTAGTGAGAAAAATATATTAATATGAGGAGTTTTTAGTGAAATGTTCATTTTCTATTTTTAATCTTAGTTTTTGTTTTTATTCAAACAAAAAATAAAAAACAAAGAAATACTGTTTTTAGCCTAAAAAAGATATTTTTAAAGCAGTTTTAGTGTTTTTTGTTGCCAAAAATTTACGGTCTTTTCGGTAACTAACAATCCAGATAATAGCATTGTTATTATTGCAGAGCAGCCATGTATTTTGTTTCTGAAAAAGAGAAAACTTTTCATCTTTAAAAAATTTACTTACTTTCTTTTTACCTTCCATTCCATAGGGATAAAAAATATCTCCATTTTGCCACTTTCTAAGTTTTAGAGGAAATTGAATTTTACTTGTATCTATAAAAATACTTTGTTTGTCTTGCAGCTCTTGGTATTGACATTCTTCTAATTTTAGATGGATAGGATTAGTGAGCTCAATTTGATTTTTTTGGATTTCAATTTCAGTAGAAGCACTATTTTCTGATTTTTTGAATAGAATTAAGAATTCTCTATCTTTAAGTAAAACATGCGTTTTAGAAAAAACATGTTTACCAGATTGTGCAGAAAGTAGCTTGTAGATATCATTCCACTCTGTAAAATGATAGGGCTTTAAAAGTTGATATAAATATGCTTTTGGATTGGAAAGTTGATTGATTTTTTGAATATCAAGTTTACAATTTTTTTTATCTAAATCCAATGTTTCAGAATGTCCTACATTTTCAGAAACCTCTTGTATTTTATCTGTTATAATTTCCTGACTATCTTGTAAATACGTTATAGTTTTAGCAAAAGAATCTAACAAGCTAGGATTGATTTCTTTTAAAATAGGAATGACTTGGTGTCTAATTTTATTTCTGATATATTTTGTAGATGCGTTACTTTTATCTTCTCTCCATTCAATATTTTTATCTTTAGCATAAGCTAAAATAGTTGTACGTGAAAAAGGTAAAAGAGGTCTAATAATTGTGTTATTTATTGCAGGAATACCTGTTAAACCTTCCAAACCTGTACCTCTAGTTAGGTTAATTAAAAAAGTTTCTAAATTGTCATCTGCGTGATGGGCGGTTAAAACATAACTAAATTGTTCTTCTTTTAATAGTTTTTGAAACCAATTGTATCGTAATGATCTGGCTGCTAATTGTGTAGATAATTTCTGCTTTTGGGCAAATTTAGTTGTTTCAAATCGAATGCAATATGTTGCAATGTTTAAAGATTTTCCTAAATCTTTAATAAAAACTTCATCTAAAGTGCTTTCTTCTTTTCGTAGTTGAAAATTGCAATGTGCTAAAGCTATTTGATATCCTTCTTTGTGCAATAGGTGGGTTAAAACCACAGAATCAATCCCGCCAGAAATTGCAATCAGTAATTTTTGGTCCTTTAAAAAAGGAAATTTTGCACGAATATGATGTGTAAATTGTTGTTGCATCTCTTATCCAAAAATACCATTTTTATTTTTGAGATTTTAACCAAACACGAATCTCTTTTTTAAGGAAAACTTCTGGCTTTGGTAGCGGAATAGTTCTACCAAATTGCTTACTTCTATTAAATTTAGAAAAGTTGGTTTTAAGTTGTTTCCACTCTTCAGGGTATATTTTTAAAAAAGCGGTAAACATAGTTTGTTCTGTAACTTTTTCTTTTAAAGAATGTAAGGTGTTTTTAAAAAGTAGGTCTTTATTTACAATCATAATTCTATTTAGAATTCAGTAAAACATATTTCATCGCTTTTGCTTTTAGCAAGCATTCTTCGTATTCTTTTTCGGGTTTTGATTTTGCAGTAATGGCTCCTCCAACAGAATAAGAAATATATTTTTTTTCTTGGTTGTACAGTATACTTCTAATAATTACATTAAAATCAAAGTCATTGTTTGGGGTAAAGTAACCAATGGTTCCAGAATACAAACCGCGTTTGGTTTCTTCTAGATGCTCAATAATTTTCATAGCAGAAACTTTTGGTGCGCCTGTCATGCTTCCCATAGGAAATGTATCTTGTAAAACATCTATTGGGTTTGTTTTGGTTTCATCAATCTCAGAAACTACTGTAGAAATCATTTGATGTACTTGTTTAAAAGCGTATACTTTACAAAGTTCTTCAACATATACAGTTCCTTTTTTGGCAGATTTAGACAAATCATTTCTAACCAAATCTACAATCATCACATTTTCTGCACGTTCTTTATCATCACGCATCAAATCGTTTGCAATTTTGACGTCGTCTATTGGGCTAATTAGTCGTTTTGCAGTTCCTTTTATGGGTTGAGAAATAATTTTAGTTCCTTCTTTTTTTAGATACCTTTCTGGTGATGCACATAAGGCATAATGGTTGTCTATTTTTAAAAAAGAAGCAAAAGGAGGCTCAGAAATCTCGTTAAGATGTGTGTAAACTTCAATCGGATTAATTTCACTATTTTCAGCATAAAACTCTTGGCAAAAATTGGCTTCGTAAATATCTCCTTTATGAATATGCTCTAAAATTTTTGTCACTTTTGCATGGTATTCATCTTTATGAATTCTTAGTTTTATCTTAATAGTGTTTATAGAAGGTAAGATGGTTTGTTTTTTAAATTGGTGTATGATTTTAAAATCCGATTCAATTTCATCATCAACCATAGATAAGTATTGAAATTCTACCTGATTGCCTCTAATAAAAATGAGTTTTTTGGGTTGAAAAAAATACAAGTCTGGAAAGTTTAATCCATCAAAATTTGACGATGAAAGTTGCTCTACATCGTTTTTAACATCATAAGTAATGTATCCAAAAATATAATCTTTAGTAACTTCTTGATATTCTTTTAGTTTTTCAAAAGCGTTTTGATAGTCTGTCTTTATAGAAGTAAAATCATCTGCAGCCAAAGCGCAATCAAAGTTAGAATATTGTTGTTTGTATTGATTAGAATCTAACCAAATGATGTTTTCAAACTCTTGAGACCAACACAAAAGATTGTGTTTAAAATCATCAATAGTAGCAACAGAAAAAGTTCTTGTAGTTCTTTGCATATGTACTGCAAAAATACAAATCTTATTGGTTAAAAAGTCTTTCCGAATGTGAATTGAATAGGAACTGCAATTCCTGCATTGTTTGTAAAAATATTTCCGTTTGAATAATGCATTATTCGCATTTCAAAATTATATTTTCTTTGTTTTCCTAAGAAAAAGCCTAATCCTATTTTGTCTTGATAAGTAATTTTAGGTCCCGTATTAATGCCATCAATATTACTTTTTGTTAAATATGTTGGCCCTATGATAGAATAATTGGTGTACATATCAAAGTTCTTTTTACGTAACAAATAAAAACGCAAAACAGGAAAGATGGAAAAAGCGTAAATAGCATCATTGCTAGCTTCTGTTTGAAACGCTGTGGCGCTAACTCCCCAATCTAAAGAAAAATGTTTTTTAGACCTGTATGCAGTTTTTTGATAGGTAACCGAAAAAGAATTTGTGGTTTTTAATTTACCCAACCAGAAAACAGGAATTCCAAAACTTTCAAAATTACCTATGGTGGTATTCATGCTTAAAAACCTATTTACACCGTAACCAATTTTGTTTGTTCCGTAACCTATTTGTAAAATACTTTTTGGAAAATAATGTTCTTGTTTTTTTGCAATTTCTATAGCTTCGTCATCAGATTTTTTTTGCAAATGGTATTCAAAACCTAGAGAAAACTGAGAGATGGCAGGTTGATTTTCCTTGTCTGATTTTGGTATAAAAGTACTGTTTAACGCTAACCTCCATTTTTTACTAAATTTATAATTTAGTCCAACACCGTATAGTAAGCTAAAAAAACGGGTGCTTGAATAAATTTCTTCGTTGTTAATTTCAAAACCTATTCTACTCACATTTACAGGGCCAGCTTCTACATAAAAAGATAATTTGTTGCTTAGATAAAGGTTCTTTTTTAATGACAAAGACCAAGCATTTATCCAAACACTTCTGTCATAACCAATATTATTAATATTGTCATACTTAAACCAAGAAGCAGGTCTTATTACCCCAAATTGAATAGCTAAATTTGGTTTTATTTTGTATCCTAAAAATATAATTCTACCAGAAAAAGCATTTTTACTAAATGTTTCTGTTGCAAACTCCTTTTTTAAATTGTCATTAGAAAACGGATAAAAAATACCACCAAGATTAACACTGTAGTATGATTTAGATAAAAAGTCTGAAAGTTGGGTGTTTGGTAGTTTTTCTTTTTGACTATAGCTATTGATTGAAAAAATAATAATTACAAGTAAAATTTTATTTTTCATTTGTTAAAAGTACGCTAAACTTTAAAAAGAAAAAAGTGTTGTAGTTTTAGGTAAATCTTATATCTTTAAACAAGAAAAAGAATTTGTATGCTATGAACTTACCACAGAAACTTACTGATATTTTGTTTTTAGATATAGAAACTGTACCGCAAGCGGAAAATTGGACAGCCCTTTCTAAAGAAAACCAAGTACTTTTTGAGCAAAAAACCCAATACCAAAGAAAAGACCAAATAAGTGTGGAAGACTTTTATGAACGAGCAGGAATTTGGGCAGAATTTGGAAAAATAATCTGTATTTCAGTAGCATATTTTGTAGAGGTAAATACCAGAAAACAGCTAAGAATTACTTCTTTTTTTGGGGATGATGAGCATAAAGTATTGGAAGATTTTAAAGAGCTGTTAGACAAACATTTTACTAAAAAGAATACTATTTTATGTGCCCACAATGGTAAGGAATTTGATTTTCCTTTTCTTGCTAGAAGAATGATTATACATCAAATAGCTTTACCAAAAAAACTCAATTTATTTGGAAAAAAACCTTGGGATGTTCCACATTTAGATACCTTAGAATTATGGAAATTTGGAGATTATAAACACTACACTTCGTTAAAGTTATTGACCAGTATTTTAGGAATACCATCACCCAAAGACGATATTGATGGGAGCGAAGTGGCTAAAGTGTATTATGAAGAACAAGACTTAGAACGAATTGTAAAGTACTGCGAAAAAGATACTATTGCAGTTGCTCAAATTCTCTTGCGTTTTAATAATGAGGAATTGTTGAGTGAAACTGATATTGTTAGGGTTTAAAAACGATACTCTAATTTTATAACTACAAAACGTGGTAGTAATTTGTATTCTACAGTAGAACTTCCAAAATCACTGATATTAAAGTTTCGAAAAAGGGAAGTATTAAATAAGTTTTTTCCAACCAAACCTAAAGTCATTTTGTTTTTGAAGAGTTTATACCTTGCTTCAAAATCTAAGAAATAATACGTATTGTCGGTTTGTAAATTGCCAAAGAAGTAACGTTCAGCTTGTAGTTCTACATCAAAATTATCATTAAAAATAAAGGATAAGTCTAAAAAAATATTGTTATCTGTAAATGAGTTATTAATTGTCGTTCGTATTTCAGAGGTTATCCACTTTGTTCCAAAATGATAATTAAAAATACTACTAAAACCAGAGCGTAACTCAAAACCGTAATTATAATTTATAGAAGATACATTTCGTAAATCAGAATTGTTGATAATATTCTTAAACTGACTTTGAGAATATCCTAAATTGAGTTTTAAGTTTGATATTATCCATTTAAAATAGTAATCAATAGTCGTATCAGCACTTATGAATTCTCGGTCTTTTATAACTATTTTTTCTGTTTGTGTAAAGTTTTGATTGATGATGCTATTGGTAGAAAAGAAATCTTGATTTTTACTGTAAATAAAAAATGTATTTGCAAAAAATCGGTCACTCCAATTTCCTAATTGATAATTGAAAGTCAAACTTGAGGCATCCAATTGATTAAATGTTCCGGTACCTTTTAAGAAACTTCGAAAACCTGTCAATACAAAATTGGGATATACGTCTAATACTCTAGCATTTGTTCTATTGAAAGCATAAGAAGTCGTTAACTTATTCTTAGAATTGATTTCCCAATCTACACCAAAACTTGGATTAATGAAAAGTGTATTTTGATTTTCATCAATTTGATTGGTTTGTAGTCTATTAAACAATTGATGAACATTTAAATTTCCAACTAATTTCAACTTATTCAACGCCAATAAGTATTTTGTTTTGATGTATAAATCATTTACACTGTAAGTTGTATTATTTTGATAATCAGTTGGATTATTCACAATAGTATCATCATCTAACAATGAAAACTCAGAAATCAATTTATCTTGTCTAAATTCATTGCCAATTTGTACCTCAAACAAGTTTTCATTTTCTTTTCTATCTAACAAATGCGCATTGATGCCAGCAAAAAGCAGTTGGTCTTCACTTTGTTGCTGAACATTATCAGCATTGATTTGATTGGGAAACAAATCTTCATAAAAAAACTGATTAATACGATACGATTGTGGTGCTTTTTCATCGATAAAACGCCCTGTGAGTAATAATACTTTTTTATCTGTAAACTTGTTTGTGTAACTTATTTTTTGGTTAAAAAGCGTATTTTGATGTTGTAAATTTTCAATAGTTGAGTTACTATTAAATAATAAATTCGTATTGTCAAAAAAGTCGCCATTATTGTATTTGGAGATGGCTTCTAACATTTGTGTTTGAGAAAAGTTATAGGTAATGTCTAACTTTCCAAAAGCAATTTGCTTGGTGTTTCTTACAGTATAGTCTTCTGTATTGGTAAAGTTGGTGTTGTTGGCAGTAAAAGTCTCTGAGGTATTTTGAAAAAAGTCATTTTCATCCCAATTGAAAAAACCGAGCGTTTTTATTTTTAGTTTTTTGGTAGGATTAAAAATGGCATTCAACGAAATCAACTCAGCATTGTTAAAATTGGTTCTACTTTTTTTAAAATTACCTTGTCCAAAACGCAAGCTGAGTAAACTTTGCATTTGTTGGTTGTCGCCAATACTAGCAGGTTCTCCAAAACGAAAAGGTCGTATTAAGTGGTTGATGTCACCTGTAGCATCATAACCCAAATTATTAAAGTTGGCTAGTAATATGTATTTGTTTTTCTTCCCAAAATTCATAGCATAGGTCTTGAGTTCATATCTATTTTCAGAAACCAAACCATAATTGGCTGAGAAGTTGCCAAACCATTGTCTTTTAGCATCTTCTTTTAAGACTAAGTTTAGGGCAACTTTATCGCTTTCTTCTATGTCTTTGAGTAATCGATTGTTAGAGTATTTTTGTAGTATTTGTATTTTCTCTAATTGGTCTGGAGGCATATTTTTAGAAAGGATTTTATAACCTCTTTCAAAAAAGTCGTCACCATCTATCATAAGTTTTTCTATTTCTTGGTTACCAACTTTTATAGTACCTTCACTATCTACAGTGACTCCTGGTATTTTTTTGAGTAAATCTTCTACAGCCGCATCGTTAGGGTCTAAAAATTTACTAACAGCAATTTCAACCGTATCTTTTTTTACTTTGATGGGTTTTTCTGCTTCTATAATTACCTCTTTAAGCACAAAGGTTTGTTCTTCTAAAGTTACATTTTGTGTTAACGTTTTTGTCTCTTTAGTTATGGTTATAGGAATTTTTACAGTTTTGTATCCTAAAGCAGAAAAAATTAGGATAAAATCGCCTGTTTTGTCTGTTTCTAAAATATAAGTTCCTTTATCATTAGAATAGGTGTATGAAGTAATATTGTTTAGTGAGTCTTTTAAAACAATATTTACAAATGTGAGTTCTTTTTTTAAGTTATCATAAATAATACCTTTTATGTTTTTTTGGGAAAAACTATTGAAAGTAATAATTACAAACAAAAAGAAAAAGCCAATTGATTTATTCAAAATCTGTAAATATTTCTAATCTCTGTTTATCACAATCTTCACAATTTTTAGCTCTTTTTAAAGATTTTGAACCTTTGGGTAATTTATCTGAAAATTTTTCAAAGAAAAGGCCTTCTAATTTATCTAACTCTTTTAAATACATTTCAATACTTATGGCATTTGTAATTTCTTTATCAACTGCTGGTTTTTCGCATTTTTGTTGTTTATCAACTAAAATGGTTTGTGCAATGATGCTAAAAACTCCTGTATTTTCCTGTAATTCAAGTGTCAAACTAGGCAAACCTCTTGTTTTCCATGAACCAAAAGGTAAAGGGATATTTGTCGTGTAACAAGCTATATAAATACGACCCCTAAAACCTGTTGTTGCTTTTTGAGTTTTTAGATTACTAATTATTTTCATTTTGTTTATAAATGTCCAATTAGGGAAATTAGGTTCATCTTTAACCACAAAATCACTATCGTTATGTATATCTTTAAATAAGAAATTTTCTTTTTTATTGTAAAAATATCTTGGTATTAAGTTTTTTCTACCAGAAATTATAGTATTAGTTGTCCTTTTAGTATTGCTCTCATTTAAGTTTCTATTATCAGTTTTTTTATATTTATTTCTTTGTAAAAAGACCAATGGCTGCTTAATATTAAGTTAAAAAAAATCTATACGTTCGTAAACAAAATTTTTAGTTTGCTTGTAGTTTATTTTACTATAGATCTTATGTTGTTGAGATACTATTTTTATAAAGGAAAATATAAAAAGTATACTAATTTTCCACTTCAAAGTTTTCGAGTTTTATGTCTTTTGGACAGTCTTCACATTCTGAACCAATAATAAATCGTTTAGCTCCTTTTGGTAATTTTGCGTTAAGTTGTTTGAAATAAGCAATATCTTTTTGTTTTTCTCTTTTTAAAAAATCTGGAATTGAGATAGCCTTTGTGAGGTCAATTTTTTCTGCGTAATCAAAATTACATTTTTTATTGTTTTCAATTGTAATTTTGGTAGCATTCATATGTGTTAAACCATTGTCATCATATAGTTCTAAAATTAACCCAGGTAAGTCTTTTGATTTCCAGGGACCAAATGGAACTGGGATTTCTGTTGTAAACCAAGCTGTAAAATTACTTCCTCTAAATTTTGTTCTTGCCTTTTGGCAAACGAAACCGCCTATTTTCTTTTTTTCTTGTAAAATTTTCCAAGACCATTTACTCATATTTTCTTTAATAATGTCTATACTTCCATCTATATATTCAGAGTTATAATAAAAATCATTTTTATTGTTTAAAAAGAAAGCAGGTTTTATATTTTTTGAGCCAAGGATAGTATTTTTTTGTACATTGCCACTATTTTTGATAACAACTTCCTCTTTGTTTTTAAAATTAGTTTCTTCTCTTATTATTTGTAAATTAAATGATTTATTTTTGTCAAAGTTCATTTCATAGTTCAATTCAATATAGCCTTTAATTTTGTAGATAGCTTTTCCACAAAAATTTTGTGTAAACATTGCTGTTGAAAAAAAGAAGAAAAATAACTGAATCTGAATTTTTAACATAATTGTGTTTTAAAATAAGGATTGTCTAAAAATCATTTTTAGACAATCCGATTTAATTTAAGCTCTAATTATAACTTCATCAAGACTACCTCCATCACAAGTCCAGTCAGTGCAACCTTTTAATCTTCTTTCACCTGTTCGTGTATTCACAAGATAAGTGCATTCTCTTACACATCTTTCAACATCAATGCTTGTTTCTTGGTTTCTCAGAATATTTGCCGTTTTGTTTGTATTAGATATATTAGTAAAACTCATAAATGCAAATGTTACAAGAGTCAACATCGAAAAAAATAATTTCTTCATTTTTAAAAATTTAATATTTAAAATTTAAGTTAGTACAGGACATAAAAATCCATATAAACATCCAAGAAAAATCTTGGTAAAAGTTCAATAAATTTTAAAAAAGAAGGTGCGCAATTTTTTATAAGCCTTCTTCTTTTCGCTAGCAAGTTTTTAAGAAAGGGCAATTACTTCTTTCCTGAAAACGAAATAAATGTAAAAAAAAAAAGAATCCGAAAAGAAAAACCTCACTTTTATTTAAAAAATGACTATATACGCAGACAAAACTTAGAAAAGTTCTATAATATTTTTAAAATTATTTAGTTATTGGAGACTGTATATTGCCCACTCTGCAAATTAACCTTCCATTTTCATAGACAATTCTAGCCAACGCTCTTCTTTCTGCTCTAAAGCAACAATAATGTTTTGTAATTCTTCTGATTTTTTTGCAATATCATCAGGAGCAATCTCTACGTTTAAAAACTGTTTTTCTATTCTTGATTTTTGATTTTGTAGTCGTTCAATTTCATCCTCTAGAGCTCCAAACTCTCTCTTTTCATTATAACTTAAGGTGTTTTTAGTGGTGTTCTTTTGGGTTTTTTCTACTTTTGATTCAACAATTGTTTCTTTTTCATAGGGATTAGAATTGTCGTAGCTTCTAAAATCAGAATAATTACCAGGAAAATTTTCTACAACTCCATCACCTCTAAAAACAAATAAAGCATCAACAATTTTATCCATAAAATAACGATCGTGTGAAACTACAATTAAATTTCCAGGATAATCTAATAAAAAGTTTTCTAGGACATTTAAAGTAACAACATCTAAATCGTTGGTAGGCTCATCTAAAATTAAAAAATTTGGGTTTTGAATTAAGACGGCACACAAATACAAACGTTTTTGTTCTCCTCCAGATAATTTTTCTACAAAATCGTATTGTTTTTTTTTATCAAATAAAAATCGTTCTAGTAATTGCGCTGCAGAAATTCTTCTACCTTTTGTTAGTGGTATTTCTTCTCCAAACTCTTTTACAACTTCAATTACTTTTTGGCCTTCTTTTATATTAATTCCTTTTTGGGTATAGTAGCCAAATTTTACGGTTTCACCCACAACAACTTTTCCTGCGTCTAAAGGAATTTGTTGGGTAATAATATTTAAAAAAGAAGATTTTCCTGTTCCGTTTTTTCCAATAATACCTATGCGTTCTCCTCGTTTAAAAACATAATCAAAACCATCAAGTATTTTTTTGTCATCAAAAGACTTATACAATTTATGTAGTTCTAGAATTTTACTTCCTAAACGTTCCATATTAATTTCTAATTGTACTTGGTGGTCTTGTCTTCGTTGATGTGCTTTTTTCTTGATTTCAAAAAAATCATCAATTCTAGATTTCGATTTTGTGGTTCTTGCCTTGGGTTGTCTTCGCATCCAATCCAATTCTTTTTTAAATAAGCTTTTTGCTTTACCTAAATTGGTGGCTTCCAAAGCCAAACGCTCTTCTTTATTTTGTAAATAATAAGAGTAATTACCTTTGTATTTGTAAATTTTTCCTTGATCTAATTCTAAGATTTCATTACACACTCGCTCTAAAAAATATCGATCATGAGTTACCATAAACAAGGTAATTTTTTCTTTAGCAAAAAAAGCTTCTAACCATTCAATCATTTCTAAATCTAAATGATTGGTAGGTTCATCTAAAATTAACAAATCTGGCTTGTTAATTAAAACAATAGCCAAAGACAATCTTTTGCGCTGACCACCGGACAATTTGCCTACTTTTAAAGTTAAATTATCTAGTTTTAATTTGGATAATATTTGACGATATTGGGTTTCAAAATCCCATGCATTGTATTGCTCCATTTGCTCAAAAGCAAGTTGATAGGCTTCTGTGTTCTCTGGGTTTTCTAACGCTTTTTCATATTGATTAACGATAGATAAAATTTTATTATCTGTAGCAAAAATGGTTTCTTCTATGGTTAAATTGGTGTCTAAATTGTCTTTTTGGGCTAAATATGCAATAGAAATACCTTTTCTACTAACTATTTGTCCGTTATCAGGGGTGTCTAAACCCGCAATAATATTTAAAATTGATGTTTTTCCACTACCATTTTTAGCAACAAAGGCAATTTTTTGGTCTTTATTAATTCCAAAAGAAATGTCTTCAAATAAAACACGTTCTCCATAAGATTTAGAAATACGCTCTACAGTTAAATAATTCACAGAAATAAAATTTGGAGACAAAGAAACAAAAAACCCAAGTAGAAACTTGGGTTTTTGAAATCATTTAACTTTTTAGGAGGGTTTTTTGGGGGACTTTATTAAATGACGTTATGCTGTTGTAAAGATAGTGTAGTGTTAGGTACTTGTCAATCCCTGAAAATGGGGGAATTTTTTTATCACCGAAAACCGTGAGAGACATACCAGAAAACCGTTAGTATTAATAGATACTAAATTTTTAGAATCTTTTTATTAATAGTATATTGCGTCATAATAAGAACTAAAACTTAGACATGAAAATAATAGTGCCAATGGCAGGAATTGGGTCTCGCTTAAGACCTCATACCTTAACCATACCAAAACCTTTAACAGTAATTGCAGGAAAACCAATTGTGCAACGTTTAGTAGAAGACATCAGTTCTGTTGTAGATCAAAAGATTGAAGAGATTGCATTTATTATTGGTCCTGCTGCTAAAGGTTTTCCTTCTGATACTTCAGATAAATTGATAAAGATCGCAGAAAAATTAGGAGCTAAAGGTTCGGTTTATGTTCAAGAAGAAGCATTAGGAACAGCTCATGCTATTTTTTGTGCAAAAGAGTCTTTGAGTGGACCATGTGTAGTTGCTTTTGCAGATACCTTATTTAAGGCAGATTTTAAGTTAGATGCTAATGCAGACGGTGCAATTTGGGTAAAACAAGTGGACGATCCTAGTGCTTTTGGGGTTGTAAAATTAAAAGATGGTTACATTACAGATTTTGTAGAAAAACCAAAAGATTTTGTATCAGATTTAGCAATTATAGGTATTTATTATTTTAAAGATGGTGAGAAAGTTCGTGAAGAAATTCAACATTTAATAGATAATGATTTAAGAGAAAATGGAGAGTACCAATTAACTAATGTTTTAGAATCTTTGAAACAACAAGGAGCGAAATTTATTCCAGGAAAGGTGAATGCTTGGATGGATTGCGGTAAAAAAGACCCTACTGTAGATACCAATAAACAAGTTTTGGGATTTGAAGCGGCTGTGGGTAATAACTTAGTAGCGAGTAATGTAGTTTTAAATAATTCTGAAATAATACAACCTTGTTTTATTGGAGAAAACGTAGTTTTTAATGATAGTAAAATAGGACCATATGTTTCTATTGGTGCAAATAGTGTTGTTCATAATTCTACAATAAAAAATTCTCTAATTCAAACCAACGTAGAAATCTCTAACGCTACTCTAGATAATGCAATGATTGGTAATCATGCAAAATATAATGCAAAATATACTTCTGTAAGTATTGGTGATTATACTGAATTAACCTAACGTATGTTTAGCATAATAAAACAAGAAAACAACCAAAAAAGACAAGTAAAGTATTCTAAATTGTCTCTTTTGGTTTTGTTATTTATGCTAACCACTATTCAATTTTTTGGACAAGATAGTATTCCTGCTGCAAAAGATTTAACAGAAGAAAAAGAATTACAATTTCAACAGTTTTTCTTTAAAGCTTTGTCAGAAAAATCAATAGGAAATCATCAGAAAGCAATAGAGAATTTAGAAAGTTGTAATCAAATTTTAGAAAATGATGCTACTGTATTTTTTGAATTCTCTAAAAACTATTTTGAGCTTCATAAAATGTTGCTTGCTAAAGAATATATAAACAGAGCTTTACAAAAAGAACCTAAAAATGTTTGGATGTTAAAGCATTTGATTAAAATTCAAATAAAAAAAAGAGAATACAAAGAAGCTATAACCAATCAACAAAAATTGATTGAAAAAAATATTGAAGAAAAAGAGTTTCTAATACAATTGTATTTGTATGATAGCGATTACGATAAAGCAATTTTATTGATGGATGAAATGGAGTCTAAAAATGCGTTGTCTTCAAATCTAAAAAAGCTCAAAACTAATTTAGAAAATCGAAGAGAAAAAAAGGTAGTAAAAAAGAATACGTTACTTGATTCTACATCTTTAAAAGAACAGTTTAAATCTAATAAAACCTATGTTGTTTTAAAGCAGATTTTAGATGCTTCTATAAACAATAAAGAAGAGCTACTAAGATATTCTGCAGAAGGTATCGCACTTTTTCCTGCACAACCTTATGTATATTTGGTACAAGCGAAAGCCTTAAATGGTCAAAAAAATTATCAAAAAGCATTGTTAGTACTAAAGAGTGGTATCGATTTTGTTATTGAAGACGATATGGAAGCCAGTTTTTACAAAGAAATGGCAATATCTTACAAAGGTTTGGGTAAATTGGAAGAGGAAAAAAAATTCTTAGAAAAGTCAAAAAAAGTAAAAAGCTAAATGAAATTTATAAAATATTTTCTTGTTTTTACATTGATATTTACATCTTGTAAATCAAAAAAAAATGTTACCGATGTTAAAGAAATAGTCAGAAATATGTCTGCTAAAAAAGTAGCTAGAAAACATGTTGCCGCTAATTTTGATAAAAAATCTGTAAATGCGAAGTTAAAAGCAAATTTTAATAACGGAAAAGTAAAACAAAGTATTTCTGTGAGTTTACGAATGAAAAAAGATGAGGTTATTTGGTTAAAAGGGACTAAGTTTATTACTGTTTTTAAAGCTAAAATAACGCCAACATCAGTTAGCTATTATTCACCATTTGCAAAGAATTATTTTGAAGGAGATTTTAACATGTTAAAAAAAATCCTAGGAGTAGATATTAATTTTGAACAACTTCAAAATCTATTACTGGGTCAATCTGTATTAAATGTCAAAGAACAAAAACAAAATGTTATTATTAAAGACAATTCTTATATTTTGTCTCCAGAAATACAAGCACATATATTTGCTATTTTCTTTGCTGTAAATCCTACACACTTTAAATTAGACAATCAATCTATAGTAAACCCTTTAAAGAATCAGCGATTAGATGTTACTTATCCTTCTTATAGTTTGATAGATAATGTTCTTTTTCCTGCTACAATCAAAATCAAAGCAAAACAAGCTAATAGGTTTACAAATGTAAATTTTTTTCTAAAATCTGTAGCGTTTGATACTGATTTTGAAACCCCTTTTACAATACCTAATGGATATAAAGAGTTAAAGTTATAGTGATTCAAAAATATTTTTACATATCGGTTGCATTTGTATTTATCTGTATTTTTTCTATATCTGCTCAGACTAGAAAACAGTTAGAAGCACAGCGTAAAAAACTGAATTTAGAAATGAAGCAAGTAAACAACTTGTTGTTTAAAGAACAGAAAAAAGAAAAAAATGCATTAGAGGATTTAAAAGATATCAACAAAAAAATAGATTTAAGAGAAAAACTTATTGCAACCATTAATTCTGAAGCCACAATTTTATCTAAAGAAATTACTAAAAACGAATCTGAAATACAACAGCTTAATAAAAAATTAGCCGATTTAAAAAAAGATTATGCTGATATGATTTTTAAATCATACAAAAGTAAATCGCAACAAAGTAGGTTTATGTTTTTATTGTCTTCTAAAAATTTCTACCAAGCTTATAAGCGTTTAGAGTACATGAAACAGTACACTAGGTTTAGAAAAAAACAGGGTGAAGAAATTACGATTCAGTCAAAAATTATCCAAAAATTAAATGATTCTTTAGCGTATCAAAAAAGAGTAAAAGACACTTTAATTCTATCCGAAAAAGAACAGAAAGAGCAGATAGAAACAGATAAGAAGAAGCAAGAGAATCTAATATCTACCATAAAGAAGCGAGAAAGTAAATACAAAAGAGATCTTCAGAAAAAGATTAAAGAAGAGAAAAAAATTACTGCAAGAATAGATAAACTTATTAGAGAAGAAATTGCTAGAGCCAATAGAATTGCAAAAGAAAAATTAAAATCTAAGGGAAATACAGTTAAAAAAAATGAGTTTTTACTAAGTCCAGAAGCCAAAGCTTTGGCAGCAAAATTTGAATTGAATAGAGGAAAACTGCCTTGGCCTGTAGATGAAGGTTTAATTGTAAGACGTTTTGGCAATCAACCCCATCCAACTTTTCCAGGAATAACTGTAAACGGAACAGGTTTGCATATTGTAACTAAAACAGGCAATAGTGCTAAAGCTATTTTTAACGGAAAAGTTTTGAATGTCTTGGTGAACTCAGAAGGAAGAAGAAATGTATTAATACAGCATGGTAATTATATTTCTTCATATAATAACCTTGAGAAATCCTTTGTAAAGAAAGGAGATGCTGTAGAGACAGGGCAAGAATTAGGGCAAATTTTTACGGATAAAGTCTCTAAAAAAACGAAATTAATATTTGTTCTATTTAAAAATACCACACGTTTAAATCCATCTTCTTGGATTTTGAAAAGATAAAATTTTTTAAAGTATCATTTGTGTTAATTGTAGTATCATATGCATTAAAAGATTACTTTCATCTTCTTTAGCTTTGTAATGAGGTTAAGAAAATCTTGACCATGTAATGAATAAAAATTTTTACAAATGGAAAATTTGAATAGAAAGAAAGTTGCAATTTTAGCAACAAATGGTTTTGAAGAAAGCGAATTAAGAGAACCTAAAAGAGCATTAGAAGAAGCAGGCGCAGATGTTGATATTATATCTTTACAACCTGGAGAAATCAAGTCTTGGGCAGATGGAGACTGGGGAAAAAAATATCAGGTAGACAAAACTTTAAATGAAGTTACTCAAGATGATTACAATGCATTGGTTCTACCGGGAGGAGTTATAAATCCTGATTTGTTGAGAAGAGAAGAAAAAGCGATAGATTTTGTGCGTTCATTTTTTGATCATCATAAACCAGTAGCGGCTATTTGTCATGCACCATGGTTGTTAGCAGAAGCAGGTGTGTTAAAAGGAAGAGAAGTTACCTCATTTAGCTCAATTAAAACAGACATTATAAATGCAGGAGCAAATTGGAGAGATGAAGAAGTAGTTGTAGATTCAGGTCTTGTAACAAGTAGAAAGCCAGATGATTTACCAGCATTTAACTCAAAATTGGTAGAAGAGGTTTACGAAGGGAAACATGAAGAACAAACTGTCTAATATTATAGCTATTAGAAGTATCAATAAAAAAAGTGTGGGTTTACCCACACTTTTTTTATTGATACTTAATCATTTTTTGAAGAATCATTGAATTGGGTAAACTGATATGTTTACCCTCTTTTGTTTTTAGTGTTATAAAAAAAGCTCCAATATCTTTTATTTCTCCAATAATATCGTTGTCTTTTTCCATAATAGTTATCGTGTCTCCAATCTTTACAGGGTAATTTATAAAAAGTATAATACCAGCAGTAATATTAGAAAGAATAGACCATTGTGCAAAAAAAGCAATACCTAAAACGGTTAAAAAAGAGGAGATAAATAATAGCAATTGTTCTTCGCTAACCCCCCAAATAAAAGCAATTATAATAAATGAAGTAACGTAAATGACTACGCTTATAACTTTATTGGTAACAATTATTCTAGATTTTTGAAAGCCAAATTTTGCTTGTATTTTTCGTAAAGAGTTTGTAATCAACAAACGCAAAAGAATAGCAACAACAAAAATTGCTACAGAAAGTATTAATTTGTGATTGTCTAAAAACATAATATTTAATTTAACTAAATAGAGCCTTTAACTCAGTGGCTTCATCAGGATTTAATTTATTAGCCAATACTAAACTGAGTTGTTTTCTGCGCAAGGCACTATCAAAGCGCTCTTTTTCTAACTTAGTTTTGGGAATAATTTGAGGAATAACAACTGGCTTTCCTGTTTCATCAACTGCTACAAAAGTATAAATACCCTCATTAACTTTGGTTTTAGAAAGCGATTGTCTGTCTTCTATCCAAACATCAACATAAATTTCCATAGAGGTTGTAAACGCTCTAGAAACTTTTGCTTCAATAGTAACTACACTTCCTACCGGTACAGATTTATTAAAAGCAACATGGTTTACAGAGGCTGTTACTACAATTCTTCTAGAATGTCTTCTAGCAGCTATACTGCATGCTCTATCCATTCTTGCCAAAAGTTCACCACCAAAAAGATTGTCTAAGTAATTAGTTTCACCAGGTAAAACAAGGTCTGTGAGAATCGTTAAAGATTCTGAAGGTGTTTTTGCTTCCATCAAATATTTTCTGCAAAGATAAGTATCACTTATGTAAAAGTGAAGTTAAAATATTTGAAAAGAAAAAGTATATTTTAAAATTACTTAATTAACAACCAAGCGTCTTTAGAAACTGTATCTTGAATTTTATACAATTCATTTGTAGCTTTATATCTGTTACTGTAACTGTTAAAACTTACTTGAGTTAAACCCCATTTATTGGTGCCAATAATTTTTGAGTCGTACCCTTTAGCTTTTAATTCTTTAACCTTTTTTTCTGCATTTTCTACATATTGAAAAGCACCAGCAACTACATGAAAAGGTTTAGAAATTTCTTTAGAAACATTTAATTCTAAAGTTGGTAAAGGATTAGAGATAACAAAAGTTGCAGTCTGAATTTTTTTTTCTAAAGCTTTTTGTTGATTTGCAAAATGTTGTTCCTCTTGATAGTTGTCATAACCATTATAACTAACGAAACCTAAAGTTAGTAAAATAGCAGCTGTAGCAGCGTATTTTATAAATGCAGGCACTCCTTTTTTCTCTTCTTTTTGAAGAATCGGTACTACTAGCTTACTATTGGTTGCTCTAGAAATACTAGAAGATTCAAAAGAAGCAAGACCAAATGAAGCAGTTAAATAGTTATTAGCGGTATTAGGTTCAAAAACCAATTGCTTTTCTTCGTTTAAGGATAACATACCAATATTATCTATATGAATAGAAGAAGATTGTAACTCATTTTTCCACTTTATTACACATAAAGAGATAGCTGTAGCTGCTTTTTCAAAAGAAATATTTTCTGAAGAAGCAATATAATTGGCTAATAAACCATCGTTATGCTTTAAATGGCTATTAAACATTAATTGTTTTGTTGGCGGATAAAAAGAATGGTTTTCTGTATTTATTTTTGCGCCAATTCGATTGGTTATAAAACCTCCAAAATCAGGTACAATTACACAATCGTATCTGTACAATAAATCGTTAATATAGTTAGCTATTGTCATTATAACAAAATTAAAAAAATACTAATAGGATAGCATAAAATTATAAAAAATTTATTCACAAATTTTTAAATATATAAACATGAAAAACAAATGACATCCTAGTGTATTGAAAATCAAACTTAAAACAGATATACGACTTACATTGTTTATTTTTTTAGATTTTTTACAAATATTTGTACATTGTTGTTAATTGTTATGAAATGAAAGAAAAAGAATTACTTGCTGTTTTAAGACTGCAAAAATCTAAAGCTATTGGAGATATTTTAGCTAAAAAACTTATTGCTAATGTAGGTTGTGCAGAAGATGTATTTAATGAGAAACCTGCTTTTTTGCAAAAAATTAACGGTATTGGAGCAAATACATTAAAACATCTTTTTGATAAGAAAAACATACATTTAGCAGAAGAAGAATTAAAATATATTCAAAATAAAAAAATTGAATACACTTATTTTTTAGAAAATGACTATCCAAAACATTTGCAAAATTGTATTGATAGCCCAATATTGATGTTTAAAGATGGAAATTTAGATTTTTCTAACCGAAAGATAATTTCTATCGTTGGCACAAGAAATATAAGTTCTTATGGAAGGACATTTTGTAACCAATTGATTGATGAACTTGCAACTTATGATCCAATAATTGTTAGCGGATTTGCTTATGGTGTAGATATTTGTGCTCACAAAGCAGCAATACAAAACAAATTACAAACCATAGCTGTTTTAGCACATGGATTTGAGCAGATTTACCCTAAAATACACAAGAAATACATACATCAAGTTAACGAAAAAGGAGGTTTTTTAACTGAGTTTTGGAGTAATGAAAACCCATTAAGAGAAAATTTTCTAAAAAGAAATAGAGTAGTAGCGGGTATTTCTGAAGCTACAATAATAATAGAATCTGCATCTAAAGGAGGTTCATTAGTCACCGCAGATATTGCCAATTCTTATAGTAGAGATGTATTTGCTGTTCCTGGTAGAGTTACAGATGTATATAGTAAAGGATGCAACAGTCTTATAAAAAATAACAAGGCACATTTGCTAAGTTCTGCTTCAGATTTGGTTAAAATGCTAAATTGGGATCTTCAAGAAAAATCTACACCAATACAAAAAGAATTATTTGTAGATTTAGATGAAAATGAACAAAAAATCTATGACATTTTAAAAGAACAAGGAGCTTTATTAATAGATATTATTGCACTAAAAAGCAACATCCCTAATTATCAATTATCTTCAATTTTATTGCAAATGGAGTTAAAAGGTGTTCTAAAACCTTTACCAGGAAAGATGTTTGAAATCTTCTAAATATCCCTATTTTTGTGAAAGATCAGTCTGTAAAATGTCAACTAAGCAAAAATTAATTTCAAAAAAAAAACCCACTTTTCCTATTAGCGAAGAGTTAAACACTTTTTTAACAAAGTATAAAAGAAGTACAAAAATTAATATTTTGTATAACGATTTGTTGCGTTTTCAAGGCTCAGTATCTGTCTATGATAAAAATGATATAGATACACTTTGGATAAGAACATACTATTCTGAATGGGATAGAGAAGAAATAGATAATAGTCTAAAAAAGATTTATACCATTTTACATTCTGATGGAAATGACAACACCATTCCGTTTTTAAATGTAGATGCTATTGATTATTGTACGTTTGGAAATTCGAAACCCTTTAGAATAAAAATCAGAAATATTTTAAATGATAATTTCACCTACTTTTACGTAAAAAAAGCTGATGCTTCTCGTGTTTATGGTTTAGAATTAGAACATATTTTGTCTCCTTATACCATCAATTATCTAGTTTATAAAGACACTTTAATAGAAGAGCATATCTCTGGAATTCCAGGAGACGATTTTATTAAAAATATTTTACCAAACTGCTCTAGTACAGAAAAATCTCAAATTGCAAAGGAGTTTGTGAAATTTAAAGAAAGATGTATGATTCGGCTTTTGGGAGACATGAGGTCTTACAATTATGTTATTACTCCGATTCATGATTTTGACCAGATTATTTATAAAATAAGAGCTATAGATTTTGATCAGCAATCTTTTGAAGGTAGCCTTAAAGTATACAATCTTCAGTTTATGAAAGAGAACTTTAATATGGTAGAGATGGTGGGCAGAAAGTTGCAAAACAGCTCTATAGAGCAATATAAGATTGAAGAACGTTCTTTTATTGCCAAAAGGATGATCACTCTACCTAACAGGACAGAGAGGCTGATTAATTGTATGAAGAAAGACAATATTTCTTTTCATAAAAATGTAGAGCAACTTAAAAAAGACTTAATTGCCTATGTGGGTGATGTAGCGTTTAAAAAGTGTGAAAATATGGGAGAGATTTTAGAAACAATTCTTGCTTTTGTAAAGCGCAACTATTTAGATATCAGTAATAAAGAATTGTTTTAACAGCCATCTAAATTATTTTTATTTTGTTTGTTTTGATGATTTCTTACTTCTAATACTTTCTATGACAACAGTAAGCAAAATTAAACTACCACCTATATATGTGTTTTTGTTCGGAATTTCATTGATAAAAATATAAGCAATGATAATTCCAAAAATTGGCTGAATACTACCTATAATACTAGCCGTAGAAACGGAGAAGTTTTGCAGCGAGTTAACCAGCATTGTATGCCCAATAGCAGTAGTTAACAAAGCAACAAGTAGTAAAAATGGGAACTGACTGTTAAAATTAGAAATATCACTAAAAAAGAGAACAGGCAATAATAAAACAGAAACAATAATTAATTGAAAAAGCATAATTGCACTACTATTATAATTTGTAACACTTTTTTTGGTAATTAAATTTCTTAGAGAATAGCACAAGGCAGAAAAAACACCCAATAGAATCCCTTTTGCTTCATCATTTTCTATAGAAAAATTGGGTACTAAAAAGTAAACGCCTAATAAAACTAAAAGTGCTAAGAGTACATGTACTCCATTTAACTTTTGTTTTGAAAAAAAGGGTTCTAGTAGAGCCGTCATTACAGGAAAAGTAAACATAGATAACATTCCAATAGCAACGTTAGAAAGTTTAAGAGCATAAAAATAGGTTACCCAATGCGCGCCCATAAAAAAACCGCCAATTAAAAACGAGAGTTTATCTTTTTTAGAGTGTATAGATAAATCAATCTTTTTTATTCTACAAAACAGATAAATAAATGCAGCTGCAAATAACGCTCTAAATAAAATAATAGCTTCTGGAGGCATTGCAATGTATTTACCTAAAACACCAGATGTGCTTATAAAAAGCGTAGCTAAAAGTAGAAATGCTAAGTTTTTGGTGTGGTTATTTTGCATTTTAAAATTTTGACAAAAGTAATCAAAAATGAAGCCCCAAAGCGGAATAATTAAGAGAATAAAATAAGAAAAGGTAGCTAACTATTTAGTTGAGCTACCTTATTAAGAGTATTAATTTGATTTTAAAACTGTTTTTGTAAAGCTACCTTCCAAACCGTGTTGGAAGCTCTAGATTTTGTGGTTCCGTAAGTTCCTGGGTGAGAATCAAAAGCTTCAATTCCTCCAAAAATATAACCTATTTCAACTGTTTTATCTTTGCCAGAAAAAGTAGAGCTAACATCTAAAATATCTGGAGATACTTGAGTACTTGTATATGATGAAGCAGGAAAGAAAATTGCTTCTGCACCATGATAAGGTTTAGTGTTTGTACTAGATTCTCTAAAAATATTTTGACTAAAAACACTATTTGTGCTTTTTAATGGGCTACTATCAACTGGCAATTGAATATGTAAACCAGTATTTGTAAAACCAGACAAACGTACTTCTTTACTTGTGTTGCCATCTCCAATTCCGCCCAATAAAAAGGTATGTAAAATTTTTGTAGAATCGTCATATGCTACTACACTCGGACAAGAATAAACATTGTAGTTTTTTTGATTGTATGTTGAGTCATAAGTATACAGTTTATTATTGTTGTTTGCCCAATTTGGATGAATGTAAATTGCATCATTCCACGCTTCTAAATCCTCTCCAGGTTTAAAAACACCAGCGTAAAAGGCAATACTTTCTTCTAATCTTTGTTCTAAAGAGTTAAAGTACAAAGATGGGGTAATGGGGCCGTCTCTTCTTCTAAAAATAGAGTTGTTGTCAGAAGAAGTTCCGTTAGGATCGCTTACATCTGAGATAGATGAATTTAAGCTAATAGATAGAGCATGTTTTATAGTATCTTTATTAATTAGCTTAGGTCCTATACCAAATGGATATACAGCATCTAAGTATTTTTGACCGTTAGAAAAATTAGGAGCAGATTTACCAAAGTTATGACCTCCAGCCAAGTAAAAAGTTCCTGCACTAGTTGTGTTTCCGCCAATATAATGTAGTTCTCCACCTGTACTTACTAAGTCTTTGTTTTGAGCAAAAGCAAATAATTTATCACTATTTACTTTGGCATAATCTTTTCTTATAAGGTTGATAAGTGACGGAATGTGAATTTTTGCAATATGATTGTAAGTAATGTAACCATTGCTAGGGTTGTTAAAATCTAAAGGGCCATAACCACCAATAACAAATAAATAGTCTCCTACTTGTTTTACAAGCGGATTCGTATTTTTAAAAACAGTTTTATATTTAGCTAAAGTATCTAAATTGTATTCAGGATATTTCTCTATGACTACTCCAATCATTTCATCAATAGAAATACTTCCAATACTATCTTTTGCAGGATTGTAAACATAAATGTTTTCATTATAAGAAGGCGGAGGAAAGGATTCTTCAGAATAATCACTTTTTTTTGTCATGTCATGAAGTCCTCCGTTATCATCTTTTTGATTAGTTCTTCCAGAAAATAATAACCATTTTCCTTTATAAACTCCGTGAGCAAAAGATTGTAAAGTAGGTGCATTACTATTGTTTGTAGAGTCTACTAAAATTGTATATTCAGGTATTAGAATTACTTTTTTGCCTTTATGGCAAGCCAAAAATAAACACAATAAAATACTGATAGATAGGCAGTAAATAATATTTTTTTTCATAATAAATAAGTTTGGTTAGTAAACTAAGGTTATTACAAAAGTATAAATTTATAAACCAGTTTTGCTTATGTTTTATAAAAACAGGGATATCTACCTACTTTGTCCACTCTAGCGTTTCTATTAAATGTAAAATATCTTTTTTAAGATAAGAAATAGCTGGTAAAATAGAATCGTAATTGGGTTTTGCGTAAAAGTACAAACTTCCTTTTATAAAATGTGAAGTACTATCTGTCAGATGAAATTGAAGCTGAGAAGCGGCATTACCTGTAATTTCATAGAGGCTTCCAAAAACTCTTTTGTCAGGATTCACGAAATCTTTAGGTATAATTTGTTCTGCTTTAACAGTGTGTTTAAAAACCAATTTTTCTGCTTCGGTTAGTAATTCTTTCAAGTTATTTTCTACAGGTCTGTAGGTTATATCTATAGAGGCTTTTAAATTAGGATACTTAATTTTTAACCAATTATTAGTGTCCTTTATAACTTTAGCATTAGATGCAATTTCAAAAAAATAAGGTCTTTCTATACTTAGTTTTTGATACGATTTTTTAGGATATTCTAAACTTAAATATCCTTTAGGTTTTGGTAAAATAGCATCGTTACAACCTAAAATTATTGTCAAAAAAAAGAGTATGTAAAGATTACGCATTTCTAGTGGCTTTTACTTGTTTTATACGTTTTTTGTCTAAAGCTTCAATAGTAAACGTATAATTCTTGAAGTTTATTTTCTCTCCTTTTTTGGGAAACTTCCCAGAAATTTCTAGTAAAAAACCAGCTAAAGTTTCGCTTTCTCCTTTTTCTTTTTCAAAAATATCTTCATCCTCATCATCTAAAACTCTGCAAAAATCTTTTATTGTGGTTTTACCATCAAAGATATAGTTGTTAATATCAATTTTAGAATAAGACAAATCATCATCATCAAATTCGTCATTAATATCTCCAACAATCTCTTCAATAACATCTTCTAAAGTAACCAAACCACTTGTACCCCCGTACTCATCTACCACAATAGCCAAATGGTTTTTTTTCTCTCTAAAATCGCCCAGTAAGTCATCTAGCTTTTTGTTTTCAGGCACAAAAAAGGGTTCACGTATTAGGTTTTGCCATTTTAACGCTTTTTTATTTAGATGAGCAAGTAAATCTTTAGCGTATAAAACACCAATAATATTGTCTATATTGTCTTTGTAAACAGGGTTTCTTGAGTATCCGTTTTCAAGAATTTTTTGAAGAACTGTTTCGTAGGTCTCTTCATCAGAAAGTGCAAAAATATCAATACGCGGTTTCATGATTTGAACCGTTTCTGTGTTTCCAAAACTAACAATTCCTTCTAATATTTTTTGTTCGTCTTTTGTTGTTGCGCCTTCAGAGGTAAGCTCTAATGCTTGAGATAAAGTTTCTACGGAAAAATTAGAATTTTTATTACCCAATCTGTTTTCTATCCACTTGGTTATTGTAATTAGAGGTAAACTAAAAGGGGTAAGTAAAATGTTAATACTATGTATAAATTTAGACATGGTTTTAGAAAAACGCAATGCGTTTCTAGAAGCATAAACTTTAGGTAAAACCTCTCCAAATAATAAAATTAAAAAGGTAACCAAAACAATTTCTATCAGAAATCTAACAGAAGTACTAAAGAAGTAAAAGTTAAAATGATAATCAAAATCACTGAATAAAGTATCTGATAATGATGCAAATAACAGTACAATTAAAATATTGATAAAATTATTAGTAATAAGTATTGTAGCTAGTAATTTTCTAGGTTTATCTAATAATTGAACAACAACATTCTCTTCTTTTCCGTTGTTGGAGAGTTCATTTAAATCTGTCTGAGAGAGTGAGAAAAATGCAACTTCTGCTCCAGATACTAATGCAGAACTTATAAGTAAAAAAATAAGCGCAATAAGGTTAAGACTTGTTAAAAAATCTATGTTGGCTAAGAAAATAAATAAAGGTTCAGGATCTGGATCCAAGCTGAATAATTTAGATTATTTAAAAAGGTAAATCATCATTTTCTTCTGTTGCATTAGGTTTAGATTCTGCAACAGGAGGTTGTTTTTGCTGAGGTATATTAGAACTTTCAGCATTCTTTTTGGTACTTAACATTGTCATTTCTAAAACTTGAACTTCAGTAGCATAGCGTTTTACACCATCTTGTTCCCATTGACGGTTTTTTAACTTTCCTTCTACATAAACTTTATCTCCTTTGGTCAAGTACTTTTCACATACTTTAGCCAAACCATTTCGTACCACAATATTATGCCAATCTGTGTTGGTTATTTTTTCTCCCGT
This sequence comes from Polaribacter sp. WD7, assembly GCF_003335085.1. Lineage (GTDB taxonomy): Bacteria > Bacteroidota > Bacteroidia > Flavobacteriales > Flavobacteriaceae > Polaribacter. The sequence goes on from NZ_QPEJ01000015.1 coordinate 164,868, forward strand.
TTGCTTGTTTGTGTAACTTTCACTTGTAGCAATAGGAAAACGACCAACACAATTTTGATCATCAAAATAATGCATTTTCACATCATCACCTAAGTTACCTATTAAAATTACTTTATTTATTGTTCCTGCCATAATTTGTGATACAATTTTTAACTTATCAATTCAAAAAACAGAAGAACTGATGTTTAGAATATCTATATCAAAAGTAATAAAAATATCGATTACTTTTTAAGAGAGATACAAATTCAAAAAATTAGCAATAAGTACAGGAACAGGATATTTTTCTACCCTAGACCATTGCGTATTTGCGGCTTTTAATCTTTTTATTTCTACAATCCAAAATTGTGTGTATAAATGTTGATGAGATAATTTGTGTACAATTTCTTTTTTATTGAATAATGAAACTGTAGTTTCTTCTGGAAATAAATTTTGAAACTCTTGAGTTGCCGCCAAATCATTCATGTCAATAATTTTATTACTCTCAATTAGCGGAAATTGATATAAACCTTGCCATATTCCTTTCCCTTTTCGTTCAGATAAAATGGTTTTATTATCATCTGTTTTTATCACAATATAATTAAAGTATCTCTTTTTTATTTTGATTTTTTTCTCCTTTACAGGCAGTTTTTCAACTGTATTTTTTTGTAAAGCAACGCAACTATCCGCAAGCGGACAAAACATACACAAAGGATTTTTAGGTTTGCATTGTATTGCACCAAACTCCATTATAGCCTGATTGTAGTTTGCAGGATCCTTTTTGTGTAGTAGAGAATCTGCCAATGTTTTAAACGCTTTAATTCCTGCGGATGAATTAATTGGAGTATCAATACCAAAATAGCGAGATAAAACACGGTATACATTTCCGTCTACAACCGCTTTTGGTTCATCAAAACTAAAAGATGCTATTGCAGCAGCTGTATAATCCCCTATGCCTTTTAGTTTAATAATTTCTGTATACGTTGTTGGAAACACTCCATTTAACTCATTTGCAATATATTTGGCAGTAAAATGTAAGTTTCTTGCACGAGAGTAATACCCTAAACCTTGCCACATTTTTAAAACGGTACTTTCATCAGCTTTAGCAAGGTCAAAAACAGTCGGAAAAGTGGTGGTAAATTTCAAATAATAAGACAAACCTTGAGCAACTCTTGTTTGTTGTAGCATGATTTCGCTTAACCAAATAAAATAAGGGTTCTTAGTTTTGCGCCAAGGCAATTCTCTTTTGTTTTGTAAATACCAGTTTATGAGAGTGTTAGAAAAAGTCATTATTAAAAAATAGAATTGCGAAATTACGTTATAAAATTCATATAATTTTACTCTTTATTATTTTTGGAATTGATTAATTATCATATATTTGCATCCGCATTTTTGAAATTAAATAATAAAAATATAGACATGACGAAAGCAGATATCGTATCAAAAATTTCAGACAAATCAGGAATTGAAAAAACAGATGTTTTGGCAACTGTTGAAGCATTTATGGCTGAGGTTAAAGATGCATTAGAAAATGGTGATAACGTTTATTTAAGAGGTTTTGGTAGTTTTATTATCAAAACAAGAGCAGAAAAGACAGGTAGAAATATTTCTAAAAATACTACTATTAAAATTCCTGCTCACAACATTCCAGCTTTTAAACCAGCAAAAACTTTTACAGAAGGAGTAAAAAGTAAAGTAGCGGTTAAGTAATAAAAACATTAATCTAAACCTTAAAAGGTTTACAAAACAACGGAACATTATGCCAAGTGGTAAAAAAAGAAAGAGAGCTAAGATCTCTACACACAAAAGAAAGAAAAGAGCTAGAGCAAATAGACACAAGAAAAAGTAAGCAATCGCTTACTTTTTCGTTTATAGTTTAGCGAAAACAAAAAAGTTCATTGACATAGAGGTTAAACTAACCTCGTACGGTATTATAAATACCTGACAATAATAATCCATCTGCACAATACAGTGCAGTGTTAAAACCATTTTCAGCATGAAAACAGAATTAATAATTCGTTCAAATTCATCTGATATTGATTTTGCCTTATTAAGAGATGGAAAACTTATTGAATTAAATAATGAAACAACCGATAATAAATTTTCTGTTGGCGATATTTTTTTAGCCAAAATAGGAAAAGTGTTAACGGGTTTAAATGCATCCTTTGTAAATGTAGGCTATGAAAAAGATGGCTTTTTACATTATCATGATTTAGGGGCGCAAGTAAATTCATTAAACAAATTCATTAAGAAAGTAAGCACAGGTAAGTATAAAGAATTCACTTTAAAAAATTTCCAAAAGGAAAACGACATTAACAAAGACGGTAGTATTAATGAAGTACTAAAAACAGGGCAAAACCTATTGGTACAAATTGTAAAAGAACCAATTTCTACAAAAGGACCTAGATTAAGTTCAGAGTTGTCTATAGCAGGTAGATTTTTGGTCTTAGTTCCTTTTTCTAACCGAGTTTCTGTTTCACAAAAAATAGCAGACCCAAAAGAAAAAGAACGTTTAAAAAGATTAGCAAAAAGTATTAAACCTAAAGGTTTTGGAGTTATTTTAAGAACTGTTGCAGAAGGTAAAAAAGTAGCAGAATTAGATAAAGATTTACAAAACTCTTTAGATAGATGGAAAACAATGTGTAAACGTATTGCAAATACAAATACACCAACCAAAATCTTAAGTGAATTAAATAGAGCATCTTCTATTTTAAGAGATGTAATGAACGAATCTTTTACTAACATTGTTACTAATGATGATAGTTTAAAATTAGAGATTAAAGAGTATTTGCAAGAGATTTATCCTGAAAAGGAAAATATTGTAAAATTACACAGATCTCAAGTACCAATTTTTGAAAAATATGGTATAGAAAGACAAATTAAAACATCGTTCGGAAAAACAGTTTCTATGAGTAAGGGTGCTTATTTGGTAATAGAGCACACAGAAGCGTTGCATGTTATAGATGTAAACAGTGGAAACCGTTCTAACAAAGCAGGCTCTCAAGAAGAAACGGCATTAGAAGTAAATTTAATTGCAGCATCCGAGATTGCACGACAGTTACAACTGCGTGACATGGGAGGAATAATTGTAGTAGATTTTATTGATATGCACAAATCTGAAAACAGAAACAAACTGTATCAGCATTTAAAAGAGCAAATGGCTTTGGATAGAACAAAGCACAAAATATTACCTCCAAGTAAATTTGGATTGATACAAATTACAAGACAAAGGGTAAGACCAGAGTTGAGTATAAAAACTACCGAAGACAATCCAAATAAAAATGGACAAGTAGAAGCTCCAATCGTTTTGTTAGACAAAATTGAAGCAGATTTAGAGAAATTTATGTCAAACTCTAAAGAAAATAAAAAGATACAATTACACGTACATCCTTTTATAGCTGCTTATTTAACAAAAGGAGTAAACTCTATACGTTTTAAATGGTATTTAAAACACAAAAAGTGGATTACAATTATACCTCGTGACGCTTACACATACTTATATTATAGATTCAAAGCAGTTAAAAACAGAGCTTAAACTGTAATGTAAAGGCAATAATTTTTTATCAAAAAACCCTGTAACTTAAAAGTTACAGGGTTTTGTTGTTTATAATAGACTTTTTGTTAGCTAAATTTTCTCTTTAATTAAGTATATATATACAGGAAAGTGATCAGAATACCCGCCAGTATAACCCCCGTTAGAAAAGCTGCGTAAAGGATAACCTTTGTATTGACCGTTTGCTTGCATCATAAAACGCTTGTTAAAAATCATAGCTCTAAACATTTTATATGTAGAATAGTCTTTCTTTCCTGTATCTACTAAAGATGATGATATCAAAATTTGATCAAATAAACTTATATTATCTCTATAAGCACCAGTATTTAATCCTCTTTTAAACATTTCTTCATAAGGGTTGTAAAGATCTCCTTCTTTTAAATTTTTCTTTTTTTCTTTAGTTTTTAAAACCTTTTTTAAACTAGATTCAATAGGGTCATCATTAAAATCTCCCATCGTTAAAATTTTTGCATCAGCATCTTTTTCTCTTATTTGAGCTATTATTTTTGTGTTTTCATATGCTGCTTTTTCTCTAAGAGGAATACTGCTAGTACCACCCCTTTTAGAAGGCCAGTGGTTTACAATTATATGAATCAATTCATTATCTAAATAACCAGAAACTAAGAGTTGATCTCTTGTGTATACTTTTCTATTGTTCCTATAAATATTAGGATTAATAGCTTCATGATGAATAGGTTTAAAATACCTTTCTTGGTATAATAAAGCAACATCTATACCTCTTTTATCTGGAGAATCATAATGTATAATTCCATAACGTTTCTGAACTAAATGTTTAGAGGCTATTAAATCTTCTAAAACACTGAGGTTTTCTACTTCGGCTACACCAATAATTGCTGGACTAGTTTTTGCCTTATCTAAACCAATTTTCGAAATTACACTGGCTAGTTTGTCAATCTTATCCCAGTATACTTTAGACCTATTAGATTTCAACTCCATAATAGGGCTTGCTTCGTCGTTTTTTGTAACATCATTAATGGTGTCAAACAAATTTTCAAGATTGTAAAAAGCAACGGTTCTTATATTGTATTGCTTGCCTTTTTTTTGGCTGAAAGAACATAGAGAAGCCATTAAAAACACAAAAAGTAAAGTAGGATTTTTTTTCATAGAATTTTAATTTGAAAACAAATTTATAAAACAATATAGATGTCAGAATAATATAATTTCTATTTCATATTAAAAATTATTAAATTTGAAACAGGTTTCTATGAAACTTAAAAAAAAAAATTGCAAATCAACATACATGAAAAAAAATTTCATTGCAGTGTTTCTAACGCTGTTTTCTGTCTATGGAATGTTATCACAGTACAGAGTAAGAGGAATTGTTGTAGATGCAGATTCTGAAAAACCTTTAGTAGATGTTTTAGTATCTGTCATCAATACAACTATAAAATTAAAGACCAATGCAGATGGAAGTTTTAGTATCAAAAATTTATCTAATGGTAGTTATATTTTGCAAATTTCTGCAAAGACATATGAAACCCAAAACTTTCCTGTAGAAATTAATGGAAACACAATAGATTTAGGGCAAATACCTTTATATCATGATATTGCAGAAGATCAAGATTTGAGTTTAATTACCATTACAGATGACGAATTAAATGATGATGCAAGTGCTGCTGATAATATTTCGGGTTTATTACAAGCTACTAGAGATGTTTTTTTAAGAACCGCTGCTTTTGAGTTTAGCGCTTCCTTTTTCAGGATAAAAGGGTTAGATTCTGGTAATGGTAAAGTACTAATAAATGGTGTAGAAATGAATAAGCTTTTAGATGGAAGAGCACAATGGAGTAATTGGGGAGGATTGAATGATGTGCTAAGAAATCAAGAATTTAGCAATGGATTAGCACCCTCTAGTTTTACATTTGGTGGTGTTTTAGGTTCTACAAATATGAACACTAGAGCATCAGAACAAAGAGCAGGAACTAGGGTTTCTTACGCTTCATCAAATAGAAGTTATGTACATAGAGTTATGGCAACGCATTCTACAGGTATTTTAAATGGTGGTTGGGCGTTCGTATTCTCTGGAAGTAGAAGATCAGGTCTAGAAGGGTTTAATGAAGGAACAACCTATAATGCATATTCTTTATTTGCTGCTGTAGATAAAAAATGGAATGATACTCACAGTCTAAATTTTACAGGAATTTTTGCACCTAACAGAAGAGGTAAATCATCACCAAACACACAAGAAGTATTCGACTTAAAGGGGATACGCTACAATGATTATTGGGGGTATCTAAACGGAAAAAGAATAAATTCTAGAATAAAAGAAGTTATAGAACCCATTTTAATGCTTAATCATTACTGGAATTTTTCAGAAAATACAACCTTACAAAACAACATCTCATATCAATTTGGTCAAATAGGCAATAGTCGTATAGATTTTAACGGAGGGGCAAACCCAAGCCCTTCATATTATCAAACCCTACCAAGTTTCTTTTTACAAAATAACGATTTTGAAAGTGCTTTTAAAGCAAGAGAAACGTTTATTAATGAAGGTCAGTTAGATTGGAATCGCTTTTTTGACGCCAATATAACCAATAGAAATGCAGGAGTAAGCGACGCTTTTGTGTTGTATGAAGATAGAAATGACGATAAACAATTTACCTTTAATAGTATTTTAAATTCGGTTCTCACAGATAACATCACTTTAAATGCTAAAATAGAATATAGACAATTGCGTTCTAGCGCTTTTGCAGAGGTGATAGATGTATTAGGCGGAAATGGTTATTTAGATATAAATCCTTTTGCAGATACAGAGATAAAAAAACAGAACAATCTTTTAAACCCTAACAGAGTGGTTGGGGTTGGAGACAAATTTAGATACAATTATACATTAGATTCTGATATTGCTAATGCCTTTGTACAGACTCAATTTAAATATAAAAAGGTTGATTTTTATACGGCTTTAAGTCTATCTCAAACAAGTCATCAAAGAGAAGGTTTGTATCAAAATGGACGATTTGAAAATAATTCTTTAGGGCGTTCAGAAAAATTAAACTTTACTAATTACGGTATAAAAGGGGGTATAACATATAAAATTACAGGACGTCATATTATAGATGCAAATGTGGGCTACTTAACTAATGCCCCTACAATTAGAAATTCTTTTTCAAATGTTAGAGAAAACAACAATACTGTAGAAAATATAGAGAGTGAAAAAATTTTCACCTCAGATATTAGCTACATTTTAAGAAGTCCAATAGTCATTTCTAGAATTACAGGATATTATACAAACATACAAGATGCAACAGAAATTTCTTTCTTTTTTGCTGATGGAATAGGTGGTGATAATACAGCATTTGTACAAGAAGTACTTTCTGGTATAGCCAAAAGACATATGGGTTTAGAGGTGGGTATAGAAGCTCAAATTACACCAACAATTACCTTAAAAGCAGCTGCTTCTATAGGGCAGTTTACCTATGCAAATAACCCTGATTTATACTTAACTTCTGATGTGGCTAATGTTGGAGGTTTTGATAGCGATTTTAGATCAAAAGATTATGTATCGCTTCTTAAAAACCTTAGAATAGCTTCAGGACCACAACAAGCTTTCTCAGTTGGTTTTGAATATAGAGATCCAGATTATTGGTGGATAGGAGCAACAACAAACTTTTTTGCAGATACTTTTGTAGATGTAGCGCCATTAAATAGGTCTGCAAACTTTTATGAAGACACAGACGGACTTCCATTTACAGATTACGATCCAGTTTTAGCCAGAGTATTGTTACAACAAGAACGTTTTAAAGACTATATGGTTGTAAATCTGGTAGGAGGTAAATCATGGAAGATAGGAGATAAATTTGTAAGCATTTTTGCTACAGTTAATAACTTATTAAATAAAGAATATAGATCTGGTGGTTTTGAGCAAGGTAGAAATGCCAATTTTAGACAATTAAGAAACGATAAAGCCTTAGATAACCCAATATTTGGAAATAGGTATTGGTATGGTAGAGGTACAACATACTTTTTAAATGTAAACTTCAGATTTTAAAAAATAAAGAATTATGAAAATAAATAAATTACTCATCATTTTATTAGCTTTAGGGGTTTTTATTTCTCTAAAATCTTGTGTAGAGGATGCTGATTTTGAAATACCTCAAGATTTAAATACTACAGAAAATCAAGAGGTAGTTAAAATTGAAGCAGAAATTAACAACCCTAATGGGGTATTAGACTCTATATCTGTAAGCGGACTTAAAAAGGTTTTTGTTCCAGGAGCAGCAACAGAAATTACATCTGATTTAGTTTTAATTGGTTATGTATCTTCTTCAGACAGAACAGGTAATTTTTTTAGAGAAATTTTTATTCAAGATCGTTTTGAAGCAGCGGAATCAGGAATAAAAGTTGTTTTGAATTTAAATGATACTTACAATAAATTTAATTTAGGTAGAAAAATTTATATTAAATTAAAAGGATTATTTATAGGAGAAGTAAGATCTGGTGATGGTGTAATAACTATTGGTAGAGATAATGGAAATACAGTTGATGATATCATATTGTCTGATATAGACGATTTTATTTTTAGGTCTGTAGAAACGCAAACCTTAGTGCCTAAAAAAATTGAAATTTCAGATATAAATGATGCCAGAATAGGAACGTATATACAAATAGAAAACGCGCAATTTCTTAAAAGTTTAATAGGAGAAAATTTTACAGATAGTGATGAGCGTTTTGATACTCGAAGAACCATACAAAGTTGCACAACAGCAGGCAGTATATCTATAGAAACTAGTTCTTTTTCTAGTTTTAAATCCTCTCCTTTACCTACAAAAAGTTTTACTATAAATGCGGTAGTGTCTAAAACGTTTAATGGTATCGATATCATATTGGTTTTAAACGATAAAAATGAGATTAGGGAAACAGGAGAAAGATGTGATCCTGAAGTTTTAGAGTGTACAGGAACGGTTTCAGACAGCAGCGTTATTTTTGAAGAAAATTTTAACAATATTACAAATGAAAGACAACTTGATAATATGGGATGGACCAACATAAATGTATCTGGTGGTTCAGAACGATATGAAAGAAATGCATTTAGTGGAAATTCTTATCTAAAAATTTCTGCTTTTGGTACTAACGAATCACCGCTAAATGCTTGGTTGGTTTCGCCTGCTATAAATTTAGATAATTCTACTGACGAAGAGCTTTCATTTCAAATTTTTTCAAATTTTGAAACAGGAAAAGCCTTAGAGGTTTTTGTAACCGAAAATTATACTGGAGATCCTACAACTACCAATTGGATACTTACAGATGCTAATGTACCTGTTGGAGATGGTGGTTTTGGAGATTTTGTTCAATCTAAAATAAATATATCTTGTTTAAATGGAAACATACATGTAGCATTTAAATATTTTGGTGCAGATGGAGGAGTAGAAACAAGATATCATATAGATGATATTAAAGTTACAGGAAATTAAATTGTAAAAATTATAATCATAAAAAAACACTCTATTATAAAATACAGTGGTTTTTTATTTTAAAAAGAAATGTAGACTAAGGTATGTAGATTTTATTTTTTATAGCATACATAACCAAACCAACTCTGTTTTTTACATTTAACTTTGTAAATAAAACGTCTCTATAACCATCAATAGTTTTAGGGCTTAAAAACATTTCATCTGCAATTTCTTTATAGGTCATTTCAGAACAAGCATATTTCATAAATGTTAGTTCTCTTTCCTTTAAAGTAACAGTCTCTTCAGATTTTCCAGAAAGCGATTCTAACAAAAGGGTTGTCACTTTTTTTGTATGAAAAAAACCATTTTCTACAGTTTCTAAAAGGCCTTTTTCTAGCACATCTTTATCAGTATCTTTTAAGAGATACCCTATAGCACCAGCTTTTAACATTCTTAAAACAGTTGCATTGTCATCTTCTACAGATAGTGCCATGACATGAACAGAATTATAGTGCTTTGTAATCCACTCTGTAGCTTCAATTCCGTTTAATATAGGCATATTAATGTCCATCAACACAATATCTGGAATATTTTTAGGAGAAGAAGTAAATTTATTAATAAGCTCTTGTCCGTTTTTACAAGTGTATAAAACTTTAAACTTATCAAAAGTATTTACCATAGTTGCAATTGCTTGCGAAAGTAATGTGTGGTCGTCTACAATTACTGCCGAATATTTTGTCATAAGTTGTAACTAATATGAAGTGTTGTGCCTTTGTTTTTTTCTGATAAAAATGTAGCCTCAGCATTAATCAATTTAGCTCTATTTTTAATGTTTTGTAAACCTATGCCTTGAATTTTATTTTGGTTTATTTCAAAACCGATTCCGTTATCACAAGCAGAAATTAAAATGTTTTTTTCTGTGAAATCTAGAATTACTTTTAATTCTGATGCTTTTGAATGTTTTATAGTATTCGAAAAAAACTCTTGTAAAATTCTAAAAATTATAATACTATGTTTTTTATTAATTTTTTGTTCTGTACCTTTGATAATTAACGAAGATGCTATAAAGTTTAGGCGATTAAAACGATCAATTTCTAACTGAATAGCCTCTTTTAAATTGATATTTTTTATAGCCTCAGGGTTTATCAATTTAGATAAAGCTCTTATTTCTGTCAAACTTTTAGAAATAGTGTCAGAAACTTCATGTATATTTTTATCAGTTACGCTTTGAAGCTGAATTTTAGCAAGCGTTAACAACTGGCCAATGTTATCATGAAGTTCCCAGCTTATATTTCTTAGAGTTTCTTCACGTATTTCTATTTGAGTCTCTGCAATCTCTCTTTCAAAACGTTTTTTACTTTCTTCTCTTTCTATCAAAAGTTTATTTTTTCTTTTTTGAAAAATAGAAAATAAAAATATAACTAAAAGAATTGCCAAGACAATTATTAAAGTAGTGGTAATTAAAATTATTTTACTTCTTTCCAGCTCCATATAAATCCTATAATAAAGCAAATATGCATAAAAATAGTGAGTCCATTCATAATCAAAAACAAATCGATTACTTCTGGCATCTCTTTCATGTAATTTATAATGGCTGTAAATGGCATACCTCCAATGTAGTAGATTAATAAGCCTATAGTAAACCAAAAAGTAACATCTTTCTTATAATTAATTACTTTGTCAGATAGTAGAAATTCTCTTAAATATATAACACAAATACAGCCAACTAAAGCAGATCCTAAAAGGGCTGAAATAGCGTTGTAAATTAAATAGATATTTTTGAAACCATAATAAAATATAGATAGAACATATGTAAAATTAAAAAGAATCAAACTTAATTTAATAATTTGTAAAGAAGATTTTCTGCTTACAATTTGAATAAAAAATAAGAATAAAAAATTGAATTCTAGAAATATTAAACAATTGTAAAGTATTAAAGTAGTTCCACCATTTTTAAGAATGATACCTGCAGCATAATCAATTAAGACTATAGCTAATAAATAACAGAAAAAATAGAACACCCCATTTTTATTACGATTTTTCAAGTAATATAATAAACAAATAAAAACAGAAAGAAAAGTTAAGACATTTAGTAGTATTTGCATTAATGTATTCCTTATAGAGGTGGACTCATATGATTTTTATTACCCGCAGAACTTTCTAAATCAAAGTCACTAGACTTTAGCATTTGTCTTTTTAGCATAGTTGGGTTTTTGTAAGAATCGTAACCCCAATTATAATTAAAATCTAACAGTAATTCTCTTAACGATTTAGGATTACCTACAGAGGAGTGTAGTGGGTCAAAACTAACTCTATCTTCTCCGTTAATAGTAGTTGCCGGCATATAAAAAAACGTTTGATAGTTTTGTAATTTTGAATCACTATAATTAGCAGGGTAAGCACTCATTATAAAATTAATACCTGTAATATCAATTTCTTTTTCTCTAGATAATTTTTCTACATACGCAATGTAATTTTTAAGCTGCTCTAGAGGAATATTAATAATTCTAGCATCTTCTTTAGTATTATTTGCATCTAAAAATCTTTTTTTAGTGGTATCATACTGTCTTAACATAGAAGATATTTCTTTATACGTTAGCAAATTAGTAGGTTTAGATACCTTTTTTTCTGATGTAATACAAGAGGATAATGTAGATAAGCTTAATAACATTAAAAAAGTTATTTTATTTATTTTTTTCATGATAGTGGTTAATTAAATTTTCAACAATTTACAATTTAATATATTATTTAAAGCATACGTTATTTATATTATTTATTTAATGCTCTCAATATTAGTATTTTATTTTTTTCTAATTTTAGAAAATAGGAGAGTACACCTTAAATGAAAAGGTGTTTTTCCTGTATAAATAAGAAGTATTTAACGGGTGTTTTTTTTAATCTAATGTGTGAGATTTGCATTGTATAAACGTACTACTATAATTTAATTTTAAGGGGGAATTGCTAACCAAACACCTTGCAGATTTTCGGTAAGGTGTTTTTATTTTTAAAAAGAAATCCAAAAAAATAGTTCTGTTGAAAAAGTACTTGCCTAATAAATAATTTTAAAATTAGTTTTTAAAGAAAATATTTATCAAAAAACATAAAATGATTTTTACTTTTACACTATGAAAAAAATAGAGCATATTGGAATAGCGGTAAAAGATTTGGAAACATCAAATCATTTATTCGCTTCAATTTTTGGAAAAGAACATTACAAGATAGAAGAAGTTATTTCTGAAGGAGTTAAAACTTCCTTCTTTAAATCTGGACCAAATAAAATAGAACTTTTGCAAGCAACTAAACCAGGAAGTGCCATTGCAAAATTTATCGAAAAAAAAGGCGAGGGTATACATCATATTGCATTTGCTGTAGATGATATAAAAGCAGAAATAAAACGATTAAAAAAGGAAGGGTTTACCGTTTTAAATACAATACCTAAAAAGGGAGCAGACAATAAATTAGTCGCTTTTTTACATCCAAAATCTACCAACGGTGTTTTAATAGAGTTGTGTCAAGAAGTCAGTTAGTTAAAATACTATTAACAGGTAGTGTCAACTAAATCCTAATTATTATCTTGCGTTCATAATAAAACAACTAAATTAATGTCTTCAAAATTTGATTCTTATCAGAAAAGACGCTTGCGATCATCTTACTTTTCAGTAGTAGTAAGTATTGCTTTAGTGTTATTTATGGTAGGGGTTTTAGGTTTAATTTTATTAAAATCAACTAGGGTTGCCAATACTGTAAAAGAAAAGGTTGCCATGACATTGTTTTTAAAAGACGAAGTTACAAACGAAAAAATTTTCAAATTTAAAGAGACCTTAAAAAAAGAATCTTACGCAAAAAAAGTATTGTATATAAGCAAAGAAAATGCAGCAAAACAATACAGTAAAGAAATTGGCGAAGATTTTTTAAAATTTTTAGGAGAAAATCCACTAAAAAACGGTATCGATATTTATTTAAAAGCAGATTTTGTTACTCCAGAAAAAATGCATGAGTTAGAAACTAGGTTTTTAAAAAATGCTTTTGTTGCAGATGTTTCTTACGATAAACCTTTGATTAATCTTTTAACAAAAAATATAAAAAGAATAAGTTTTTGGATATTAGTTGTGAGTGGCTTTTTTGCGTTAATAGCTATTGTTCTAATTAACAGTTCTATACGATTGTCTATTTATTCTAAAAGATTTAATATAAAAACAATGCAAATGGTTGGTGCAACCAAAAGTTTTATAAGAAAGCCATTTATTTGGCAAGGTATTAAACTAGGAATAATAGGTGCTTTTGTCGCACTTGTAGGCCTGAGTATTGTTGTTTTTTATATAGATAAGTACGTACCTTCTTTAGAGATTTTAAAAGATTACAGCGCTTTAGCCTTTTTAGGGTTAGGTGTTTTGTTGTCTTCTTTTATAGTTACTTGGGTAAGTACTTTTTTTGCAACACAACGCTTTTTAAATTTACAAACAGATCAACTTTATTATTAATACAATGAGTGAAGAAAAAATAGAAAAACCAGAATTTTTATTTGGTAAAAAAAATTACCTTTTTATGATTATTGGTTTAGTTGTTATTACTTTAGGATTTATTTTAATGTCTGGAGGAGGTAGTGATAATCCTCAAGTCTTTAATGAAGAAATATACAATTGGCAGAGAATCCGTTTAGCACCCACATTAGTAATAGTTGGGTTAGGAATAGAAATTTACGCCATTCTTTTAAATCCTAAAAAATAATATGGATATTATAGAAGCAATTATATTAGGTATAATTCAAGGGCTAACAGAATTTTTACCAGTTTCTTCAAGTGGTCACTTAGAATTGGCCAAAGTCATTTTAGGAGATACTTCAGTACCAGAAGAAAGCTTAACGTTTACTGTAGTATTGCATTTTGCTACGGCCTTAAGTACGCTTGTTATTTTTAGAAAAGAAGTTTTTGAAATAATAAAGGGATTATTGCAATTTAAGTGGAATGAAGAATTTAAGTTTTCTGTAAAAATTATTTTATCTATGATTCCTGCAGTTGCAGTAGGTCTTTTGTTTGAAGAAGAGTTAGAGTCTTTTTTTGGAGGAAAAATACTGGTAGTAGGGGCAATGTTGTTAGTTACTGCGGTACTTTTGTTATTGGCAGATAAAGCAAAAAATACAAATAAAAACGTTTCTTTTAGCAACTCAGTAATCATAGGGATTTCTCAAGCCATTGCCATGTTGCCAGGAATCTCTCGTTCAGGAGCAACAATTTCAACTTCAGTATTGTTAGGAGTAGATAGAACTAAAGCGGCACGTTTTTCTTTTTTAATGGTAGTTCCATTAATTTTTGGAAAAATAGGAAAAGATGTTTTAAGTGGCGATTTAAATTTTCAATCTTCAGAAACTTTACCTATAGCTATTGGCTTTATTGCAGCATTTCTATCAGGTTTATTGGCTTGTAAATGGATGATTGCTTTGGTTAAAAAAAGTAAACTTTCCTATTTCTCTCTATATTGCGCCATAGTTGGTGTTATTGCTATTGGATATGCAATAATGTATTAATTTCTGTAAAACATTACAGTACATGACAGGAGAAGACTTTAAATCTGGACAAGTTTTATTAATTGACAAACCTCTACATTGGACTTCCTTTCAAGCCGTAAATAAGTTACGTTGGCATATAAAACAACGCTTTAATATAAAAAAAATTAAAGTAGGTCATGCAGGTACTTTAGACCCTTTAGCTACAGGTTTATTAATAATTTGCACAGGTAAACAAACCAAAGAAATTAATACCTATCAAGGGCAGATAAAAGAGTATACAGGAACTTTTACGCTAGGTGCCACAACACCTAGTTACGACTTAGAAACACAAATCAATGCAACCTTTGCAACAGATCACATTTCAGAAGACCTACTTATCAAAACCACCAAGGATTTTTTAGGAGATATTCAGCAAAAACCACCTATATTTTCAGCAATTAAAAAAGATGGAAAACGGTTATACGAGTTAGCTCGAAAAGGTGAAACTACAGAAATACAATCAAGAACTGTTAGCATTTTAGAGTTTGAAATAACTCGCGTAAATTTACCCAATGTAGAATTTAGAGTGGTATGTAGCAAAGGCACATATATTCGTTCTTTGGCAAACGATTTTGGTGCAGCTATAAACTCTGGAGCTCACCTATCTGCATTGAGAAGAACTAAAATAGGAGATTTTTCAGTCAACAATGCGCAAACAATAGAAGATTTTATTACAGAACTATCAGTAGTAGATTCTTAAAAATTTTATTTTACTGCCAAAAAATCAGTTTTTTAGAAATGGTATGGTTTTCGTAATTTACAAATTGAATTAAAAAAATCATAACCATGAAAACTTTTTTAAAAATATTATTAACAGCCTTGGCTGTTGTTGTCTTAGCAAATATCTTACCAGGTATTTCTGTAGCGGGTTATTTTTCAGCAATTATTGTAGCTGTAGTCATTGCACTATTAAATATGTTTATTCGTCCACTTTTAATATTTTTTACATTACCCGCTACTATTGTAACTTTAGGGTTGTTTCTCTTCGTTATCAACGCATGTATTATTTTATTAGCAGATAAATTGATAGATGGTTTTGCAGTATCAGGTTTTTGGGCAGCACTGTTTTTCAGTATTTTACTGTCAATTTTTAGGGCTGCATTATTCTCTCTAATCAAGGAAGAAAAAAAATCATTAAAATAACTGAAATAGAACTGTTTAAAGAGTTGTTAAATCAATTTAATTGATTAATTTTGCACTCGATTTTTTTAAGAACAAGAGAACAAAGAAATGAATATTACAAAAGAAAACATAGATGCGTTAAACGCAGTTGTAAAAGTTGATATTGTTGCAGATGATTACCAAGAAAAGGTAACAAAAGTATTAACAGATTATCGTAAAAAAGCAGATATACCTGGTTTTAGAAAAGGGCATGTGCCAATGGGTATGGTAAAAAAACAATACGGAAAATCTGTAATGATAGATGAAGTAAATAAGCTTTTACAAGACTCTTTAAATAAATTTATCACAGAAGAAAAACTAGATATTTTAGGAAATCCTTTACCTAGAGTTCAAGACGATTTTAACTGGGATGCAGACACATTTTCTTTTGAGTTCGAATTAGGATTAGCTCCAGAATTTGATGTAGATTTAAAAGGAAAAAATAAAGTAATACAGTACAACATAGTTGCTACAGATGATTTACTTGATGAAGAGGTAAAGAATCTACAAACGCGTTACGGTAAGGTATCTTCTTTAGATGAAGCTACAGTAGAGGCTAATGTAACTGGGACTTTTGTAAATGAAGAGCATGAGATAAACAAAAAAACTACGTTTTTAGTTAAAGACTTAAAAGGAAAGAAAAACGAAAAGAAAGTTGTTGGTGCCAAAGTTGGAGACGTTATTGAGTTAGATACTAAAAAGTTGTTTGAAGACGATAATAAATTACAATACATTTTAGGTGTATCTCAAGACGTTGCTAAAGATTTAAATACTACTGTTACATTAACTATAGAAGAAATTACCAAAACAGAACCTGCAGATTTAGACAAAGAATTGTTTGATAAATTATTTACAGACGGAAGTGTTTCTACGGCTACAGAATTAAGAGAAAAAATTAAAGAAGACGCAGAAAAGCAATTTCAACAGCAAGCAGACCAACAATTATTAAACGCAGTAACAGAGCACTTAATAGAAAATACAAAGTTTGATTTACCAGCATCATTTTTACAAAAATGGCTACAAACAGCTGGTGAAAAAGAATTGACTACAGAAGAGGCCTTAGCAGAATATGAAAAGTCAGAAAAAGGACTGCGTTATCAGTTAATTGAAGGTAAGATTATGAAAGATAATGACATCAAGCTAGAATATCAAGAATTGGTAGATTATGCAAAAGGATTTATCAGAACGCAAATGGCACAATTTGGTAACATGAATCCAGAGGAAAAAGAATTGGATGACATTGCTGGTAGAATCTTACAAAACCAAGAAGAAGCTCAAAAATTACAATCTCAATTAATTAGTCAAAAATTAATGACTTTCTTTAAAGAGAATATGAAATTTAAAACTAAAGAGGTTTCTTACGAAGACTTTATTAAAGAAGTTTACAAATAAATAGATATAAATTTTATCATTGTTCTAAAACCAATATTATTATTTTGAACAAAGTTAGAAATCTAAAAAAACCTGAATTGATAGATTCAGGTTTTTTTAGCGACTAACACTAACAAAATAGTAACAAAATAGTTCTTATCTTTACATTATTAAACTTAAAACAGAATCACGAAAATGGATTACGGAAAAGAGTTCGAAAAATACGCAACAAAACATCACGGTATAAACAGTACATATTACAATAAAATAACAAGTAGTTTAACGCCTTACATCATGGAAGAACGTCAGATGAACATCACACAAATGGATGTTTTCTCTCGTTTAATGATGGATAGAATTATATTTTTAGGTACAGGTATTAATGATCAAGTAGCCAATATTATTCAAGCACAATTGTTATTTTTAGAAAGTGTAGATGCCAACAAAGACATTTCAATTTATATAAATTCCCCAGGAGGAGGAGTGTACGCAGGTTTAGGTATTTATGATACCATGCAGTTTATAAAGCCAGACGTAGCTACAATTTGTACAGGAATGGCAGCTTCTATGGGGGCAGTGTTAATGTGTGCAGGAGAAAAAGGAAAACGTTCTGCATTACCACATTCTAGAATTATGATTCACCAACCTTTAGGTGGGGCTCAAGGTCAAGCTTCAGATATAGAAATTACAGCAAGAGAAATCTTAAAGTTAAAAGACGAGTTGTATCAAATTATTGCAAATCATTCTGGTCAAACTGTAGAAAAAGTACACAACGATTCAGATAGAGATTATTGGATGAAAGCAGATGAAGCGAAAGCTTACGGAATGATTGATGAAGTTTTAGCAAGAAAATAAAATAGTATTTAGTTTTTGGTTGATGGTTTTTGGTTTTTAACCGACAACTACCAACTAATAACCAAAAACCAAGTCAAATGTCAAAAGAAGAAAACTTAGAATGTTCGTTCTGTGGACGTAAAAAAGCAGAAACAGATTTACTAATTGCAGGTATGGATGCGCATATATGCGATAAATGTATAGAACAAGCTCACGGAATTGTAGAAGAAGAAATCTCTGAAGCAAAATCCAACAGTTTATCTAAAGATTTAA
Source organism: Polaribacter sp. WD7 (assembly GCF_003335085.1). Lineage (GTDB taxonomy): Bacteria > Bacteroidota > Bacteroidia > Flavobacteriales > Flavobacteriaceae > Polaribacter. Next base: position 182,995 of record NZ_QPEJ01000015.1, read on the forward strand.
CGCTAAAAAAACCATTAGAAATCAAAACGTTTTTAGATCAATACATTATTGGTCAAGATGAAACAAAACGAGCAATGGCTGTAGCAGTTTACAATCACTATAAAAGATTGTTGCAAGAAAAAAATGAAGAAGATGAGGTAGAGATTGAAAAATCTAACATCGTTTTAGTAGGTGAAACAGGAACAGGAAAAACATTAGTAGCAAGAACAATAGCAAAAATGTTAAACGTTCCTTTTTCAATTGTAGATGCAACAGTACTCACCCAAGCAGGTTATGTAGGTGAAGATGTAGAAAGTATTTTAAGTAGACTATTACAAGCTGCAGATTACGACGTAGAAAAAGCACAAAGAGGCATCGTTTTTATTGACGAAATAGACAAAATTGCCAGAAAAGGAGACAACCCATCCATTACTAGAGACGTTTCTGGAGAAGGTGTTCAGCAAGCCTTATTAAAGTTATTAGAAGGTGCCGTTGTAAATGTTGCACCAAAAGGAGGTAGAAAACATCCTGAGCAAAAATTTATAGAAGTAGACACCAAAGATATCCTATTTATTGCAGGTGGTGCTTTTTCAGGTATAGACAAAACCATAAGCAAACGTTTAAATAGACAAGCGGTTGGTTTTGGAGCATCTTTAGAAGAAGATAAAATAGACGAAGAAAACTTATTGCAATACATAACTCCCTTAGATTTAAAATCATTTGGGTTAATCCCAGAAATCATTGGACGTTTACCTGTACTAAGTTACATGAATCCTTTAGATGCAAAAACGCTAAGAGCCATTTTAACAGAACCTAAAAATTCAATCATCAAACAATATGCAAAATTATTTCATATGGATGAAGTTGATTTTACCATAGAGGAAGATGCACTAAATTATATCGTAGAAAAAGCAGTAGAATATAAGTTGGGCGCAAGAGGGTTACGCTCTCTATGTGAAGCTATTTTTACAGATGCTATGTTTGATTTGCCAAGTTCAGACCAAGAGGAATTTAATGTAACCAAAGAATATGCAGAGGCAAAACTAACAAATACAACACTAAAAAAGTTAAGAGCAGCTTCTTAAAATATTTTGGGCGTTCCCCTTCAGGTCAGGCTTTCGCACTCGCTTTTTTTGTCAAAAAACAAAAAAGAGCTCAAACAGTTGCTCAATCCTTAACGCATACAGCATATCCTAAACAATAGTGAGCAAAATAAACTACAGTAAATTAAATACTGTTTTTATTGGATAAAGACCTCACAGGTTTTCAAAACCTGTGAGGTCTTCTTATATTTGTCTTCACTTTTCCTAACAAATAATAATGATATCAAGAAGTACCATAGACCGTGTTTTCGAATCTGCAAGAGTAGAAGAGGTTATTGGTGAATTTGTACAACTCAAAAAAGCAGGAAGCAACTTTAAAGGATTAAGTCCGTTTACAGACGAAAAATCTCCATCTTTTATGGTATCACCAGTAAAACAAATCTGGAAAGATTTTTCTACAGGAAAAGGAGGAAACGCTGTTTCTTTTTTAATGGAGCATGAGCATTATACCTATCCAGAGGCTTTAAGATGGTTAGCAAAAAAATACAATATAGAAATTGAAGAAACAGAGCAAACATCAGAAGAAAAAGCGCAGATGAATGAAAGAGAAAGTATGTTTTTGGTCTCTAATTTTGCCAAAGACTATTTTCATGATATCATGCTAAACTCTAATAAAGGAAAAGCCATAGGTTTAAGCTACTTTAAAGAAAGAGGTTTTAGAGAAGAAACCATAAAAAAGTTTGATTTAGGATATTGTATAGACGAGTGGGATAATTTTACAAAAGCAGCACTAGCTAAAGGCTACGATTTAAAATATTTAGCGTCAACAGGTCTAACTATAGTTAAAGAAAACAAACAATTTGACCGTTTTAAAGGCAGAGTAATGTTTCCAATTCATTCTATGTCTGGGCGTATTTTAGGTTTTGGAGGCAGAATTTTAACCAATGATAAAAAAGCGGCTAAATATTTAAATTCTCCAGAAAGCGATATCTATCATAAAAGTAAAATTCTTTACGGAATTTATCAAGCTAAAAAAGAAATTGCAAAACAAGACAATTGTTTCTTAGTAGAAGGCTATACAGATGTTATTTCTTTTCATCAATCTGGTATTCAAAATGTGGTAGCTTCTTCAGGTACAGCTTTAACACCAGATCAAATAAGATTGGTAAATCGTCTCACAAAAAACATCACTGTTTTATTTGATGGTGATGCTGCAGGAGTTAGAGCTTCTATTAGAGGAATCGATTTAATTTTAGAGCAAGGAATGAACGTAAAGGTTGTTCAATTTCCTGATGGAGAAGATCCAGATAGTTTTGCAAAATCACACTCATCTAAAGAATTAAAGGACTATTTAGAAAACTCAGCCCAAGATTTTATCAATTTTAAAGTATCACTCTTACTAAAAGATGCAAAAAATGATCCTGTTAAAAAAGCAGGCTTAATTAGAGATATTGTTACTAGTATTTCAAAAATTCCAGATGGTATTCAACGAGAAGTATATGTACAAGAATGTGCACGAATTATGGATATTTCAGAAAGAGTACTATTTAGTGAGTTAGCACAACTTTTAAAGAAAGAAACAACCCAAAGAAACAGACCAACAAAGTCTAAACAACATACTAATGTAGATCTTAATCAGCCACCTCCAGAATACTTTTTAGAGCAAGAACAGGCTCAAATGGGTATGGTAAAAGTAGGTAATGTAACACCACAGAAAATTGACCAGTTATCAATTTTAGAAAAGGAGATTATTAGAATTTTATTGTTGTATGGTAATGAAGAGGTAGAGTTTACAGAAGAAATTGTAAATGTAGACGAAGATGGAAAAGAGACTATAACTATTAGAAAGTACCAAAATACGGTATCAGCAGAAATTTATTTACACATTCAGGATGATGAAATAGTCTTTTCTAATCCAGTTTTTCAAGAAATTTATACAGAAATTATTCATCAGTTAAATCAGTCAGAACAACTAAATACAGATCTCTTAATCAATCATAGTAATCCAAATATAGCCACAACAGTCACTTCTATTTTAATGGACGAAGAGAAGCATCAATTAAGTAGATGGGATTCTCAAAACATCTTTGTTGCCGATGCTATAGAAGTATTACACAAATTGGTTAACGACTCAGTCTTTAATCTAAGGCGAATTTTAATTGGCGAAAAAATTGATGAGTTAATGAGTCAAGCAACTCAGGAAGAAAGTGTAGTTATAGATTTAGAAGTGATTCAAAATTACACAAATTTAAAAATGAGACTTTTTGAAAAGTTAAATAGAGTAGTATAATCTAAAGATTAAAAAAAAACAAATACTCTACGCAACCTTTTTCTACTTTCTTCATCTAAAGTAAAACAACTTACTTTAACCAAACCGCAATATGAAAAAAATCTTAGCCTTATTAAAGATTGTTTTACTCTTTATTACCCTACCATTTGAAATTTCTAAAGGCTCAAAAAGAAGAGCGCACAAAAAAATTAATGCATTAATTGTATCAGTTTTCTTTTAAGAAATTGTTATTTCTACTGCTAAAATTGTCTAAGATTAGAGAGCTAGATTATCATTTTAATTTGTGTTTAAGGCTATATGAAATTATATTTATCTGTAAATAAATCTTTTAAGTTAAAATAAATTTAACCTCAGATATTATGAAAATATAAAAACAGGTATTTTCCCCTATCAGTTAAATTTATGATTAAATTATAAATTCTTATATTGCAGACTCTAACAAAACAAGTTTCTCAACTATGAAAAAATTTTTACAATTATTAAGAATTGCTCAATTGTTTATCTTGTTACCCTTTGAGATATCAAAAGGTTCCAAAAAAAGAGCTTACATGAAAATTAAAGAAATGATGGTAGCAGCTAATTTGCTATAACTATAATTAAAAAATAAAAAATGCCTTAATCTTAGATTAAGGCATTTTTAATAAAAGAAGAATTTATTATTTCAGTTCTTTTGGAATTTCACAAACAGGAATTGGCAACATTTTATGTTGGTTTATGCGGTTTAAACGAGCATAAATTTTGAATACTTCTTGTTGTCTTCCATTAAAATTATCTTCGGTTTTACCAGCATCTTGCATTTGCATTGCCCACTCTAATTCATCATAAGAGGCTCCGAGCTGGTCTTCATCTGTCCTACTATCTCCAAACAAACCGTCAGTTGGTTGTGCTGTTTGTATAGAATTAGGAACTTCTAAAAAAGCAGCTAGAGCATATACTTCAGACTTCATTAAGTCTGCAATAGGACTTAAATCTACACCACCATCTCCATATTTAGTATAAAATCCAACGCCAAAATCCTCAACTTTATTTCCTGTACCAGCCACTAATAAGCCGTGTATACCTGCTAAATAATACAAACTAGTCATTCTAAGTCTAGCTCTCGTGTTGGCTAAAGATAAATCTACTTTAGAAGTATCATTTGTAATAGGAACAACTTTTTTAAAGGTTTCAAAAGTATTTGTTAGATCAACTCTTACATCAGAAACATTCTTAAATTTTGCTTTTAATTGCCTTATGTGCTCTTGAGCTCTACTAACTTGACTTTCTGCTTGATGAATAGGCATTTCTACACATAAAGTAGGTAAACCTGTTTTTGCGCATAATGTAGAGGTTAATGCAGAATCTATTCCACCAGACACACCTACAACAAAGCCATTAACGTTTGCATTTTCAGCATATTCTTTTAACCAACCAATAATATGTTTTGAAACTTTTTCGGTATTCATTGATAAACTATTTTAGTAATTTTGTCGTTCTTAAATCCAGATACTAAGATACAAAGATTATGAGATTTTTTTTAAGAGTATTAATAGTTTTGCCCTTGTTTTTTTCATGTTCTGATAAAAAAAAGACCCAAATTGATGTTTCTAATATTAATGTTGATTTTTCGGTAAAAAGGTTTGATGTTGATTTTTATAATGCAAACAAATTTTCTTTAAAAGGCGTAAAAGAAAAATATCCATTTTTATTTCCACCTTCTTTTAGTGATAGTCTAGCACTATCTAAAATCAATGATAGTACAGAACAAGAATTGTTTATTGAATCACAAAAAATATATCAAGATTTTTCAGGCGTTAAAACGCAACTTGGTTCTCTATTTAAACATATAAAATATTACAATAGAAAATTTAGAGCTCCAAATGTTATTACACTATTGACAAATATAGATTACTCAAATAGAGTTATTTATACAGATAGTTTGCTGTTAATCTCTGTAGACGCTTATTTAGGTAAGAAACATCCTTTCTACTCAGACTATCCTTCATATATTAAAGAAAATAATACAAAAGACAATATTGTTGTAGACGTTGCAAAATCTATTATTTCTACTCAAATTCTAAATAATAATAACAGAAGTTTTATAAACAAAATAATTTATGAAGGAAAGAAAATGTACTTGCTAGATCTATATTTACCTCTAGTTTCAAATAAATTGAAAATTGGATATACTATAGATAAGTTACATTGGGCTGAAGAGAATGAAGAAAACATTTGGCAATATTTTATAGAAAAGAAAATTTTATACAGTACAAGTACAAAATTAAATAAACGGTTTATAGAAGATGCTCCGTTTTCAAAATTCTATTTAGAAGCAGATCAAATGTCTCCTGGTAAAATAGGAGTATGGGTTGGTTGGCAAATTGTTAATTCTTACATGCAAAATAATGATGTATCTTTGCAGGAGTTTTTAAAAATTAAACCAGAAGATTTATTTAAAAAATCTAAATACAAACCCAGAAAATAATGTCAATAAAACACCATTCAAAAATTGAATTTAATGTAGGTTTAGATGAAAATAAAGTACCAGAAGAAATTTCTTGGTCTGCAAAAGATGGAGGAATAAATAATGAGGCTTCTAAGGCAATTATGATTTCAGTTTGGGATCATAAGAGTAAAGATACTTTGCGTATGGATTTATGGACAAAAGATATGCCTGTAGATGAAATGAAACAGTTTTATCATCAAACTTTAGTTTCTATGGCAGATACATTTGAACGAGCTACTGATGACCAAAAAATGAGTGCTACAATGCGCGATTTCTGTGATTATTTTGCAGAAAAATTAGAGTTAAAAAAACAATAATTTAGTTAACAAATATTTAAAAAAGATCTTTAAAATTAATTTTAAAGGTCTTTTTTTAATAAGCTCTATTTGCTTAGTCTATTGTGGCTATTAAAGAGTAGACTGTCATTATGCTTGAAAATTGTTAAATGCTTATTTAACGATATAAGGTAAAATAATTCAAATGAAAAAGAGGCTACTTTTAAAAGTAGCCTCTTTTATATTTTATGAAGTTGTTTCTTTTATTCTAAACCACCTACTGGTTTAATTTCAACTCTTCTGTTTAATTGTCTACCACCGGCATTTTCATTAGAGAACTTAGGTCTAGATTCACCATAACCTTTAGATTCTAATCTTTCAGCAGGTATACCTTGGTTAATCATATACTTTCTAACACTAGCTGCTCTTCTTTGAGATAGGTACAAGTTATATCTATCACTATTTCTATTGTCTGTATGTCCTTCGATAATAAAATTAACATCTGGAACTTTTTTCATTAAGTTGATAATCTTATCAATAGTTCCAAAAGAAATACTCTTAATTCTATCACTATTTGTATCAAAGTATATGCTAGCGGCTAATAATCCAATTTGTTGGGTTACATTAGTAGGTGCACTTGCATCTTGCTTAGGACAACCTTTGTTTTCGACAACACCAGGGGTATTAGGACATAAATCTTCTCCGTCCATAATTCCATCACCATCAGCATCTGTATTTAAAGGACAACCTTGGTTAGAGATTGGTCCGTATTTTAATGGACATTTGTCTTTGTAGTCAGGTAAACCGTCTTTGTCAGAATCCACAGCTTTACCATTACCATACACCATTACACCTGCGGGGGTATTTGGTTCAATATCTAATTGATCCATTACACCATCATTATCTGTATCAACAATTTTAAACTGGTTTCCACCACCGTTTTCATCACCCCAAATGGTAAATATTTTCTTCTTACCAAGTTTAACGGCTAAACCAATACTAGTAACAAAAAATGTTTCCCAATCTTGTTTTCTTGTAATGGCTGCATCTAAATGGTCTTCATAGTTGAAGTACATCCCTGTTCTAAATTCTAAATCTACACGTTTACTAATTCTTCTTTTTATACCTAATTGAGCAGATAAATAGATAGAACTAGCATTATCTACACTATTTCTTGCAGGATTGCTACCAAAATCTGCATCTGGAAAAAATACTTCTCCATTAGGACTATCCGTTCTATTTCTTTCTCCTAATTTAGAATTGTAAAAATGATACCCTACACCAAAATAACCAGCAGCATGCCATTTACTTGCATTTGTTTGATATAAGTTAGTGAAACTAAAAATCAAATTTAATTCAGCACCAATAGCTCTACCTTCAAAGAAAAGATTATCCAAATCGCGAACAAAGTTATCACTATTAGGATTATTAATATTTACGTAAGAAGGAGTATGGTTATCTGGGTCATTATTAAAATATTGTGCTCCACCAGAAATTTGGGTATACGTAAGCTTTGCTTCTAAACCTAATAGAGGATTAAACATTTTGTCAATGTAGACCATAGCACCAAAATTCCAATAATTGGTGTCATCGCTAGTACCAATAGAACGTAAATCACCATGCATGATAAAATTTGTGATACCACCACCGATAGCCCAACTGTTGCTGTTTTCTAGATCAATTCTATTTCCATATGTAATTTCGTCTGTTGTAAACTGACTGTAAGATTTAGCTACTATTAAAGTGCTAAGCAAGATAAATAAAAAAATTCTCCTCATTTTAAAGTATAATTTCCTGTTTGAATAATCGGGGGGAATCATTTGAACGCAAAAGTATCATTTTTTTTTTAAAAACACTTTATTTTGTCCACAATGTAATGATAATCTTCATTTTTTTTGATAAAATCTTTTTCAGACACATCAATTAATAAAATTTTCAAGTTTTCTTCTGTTTTTATAAAACCTTGATAACCTTCTTGAATTTTTTTTAAATATGAAGATGTTATACGTTGTTCATAAGATCTTCCCCTTGTTTTAATATTTTCTAATAAACGTTCTGTATTCTGATATAAATAAATGTATAAATCTGGTTTTGTAATTTCTTTATACATGATGTTAAATATTTTCCTAAGTAAAAGATATTCATCTTTTTGTAAAGTTACTTGAGCAAATATTAACGATTTAAAAATATAATAATCTGAGATAATAAAACTCTTAAATAAGTCGAATTGTCCTAAATCATCGGTTAATTGTTGATATCTATCTGCTAAAAAACTCATCTCCAAAGGAAAAGCAAAACGCTCTTTGTCATTATAGAATTTTGGTAAAAAGGCATTTTCTGCAAAACGCTCTAATATAATTTTTGCATTAAAATCTTCTGAAAGTTTTTTTGTTAATGATGTTTTACCTGCTCCTATGTTCCCCTCAATAGCAATATAATTATACTTATCTGAAATAGATACAGGTTGTAGGAGTTTTATATCTATTGATTGAATTTCTGAATTGTCATTACATTTTTTAGCAGAATTAGTAATTTGCTCTTTTGCAATGGGATGAATTATTGATGGAGCAATTTCTGCTAATGGAATCATAACAAACCTACGCGCTAACATCTTAGCATGAGGAATAATTAAATCTTTAGATAAAATAACATCATTGTTAAAAAGTAATATATCTATATCTATTATTCGATCTTCGTATTCTTCTTTGGTTTTTTGTTGTCTTCCTAAATCTTTTTCTATGATTAATAAAGTTTCTAAGAGTTTATATGCATCTAATTTAGTAACAGCTTTTATACATATATTGTAAAAATCGTCACTATTAAACCCCCATGAAGCTGTTTTATAAATAGATGAAATTTGTAAAACATTGCCTACTTTTTTGTCTATTTGGTTAATAGCATTTTGTAAGTTTTTTGCTTTATCACCTTGGTTTGTACCAAGGGAAAGGTATGTAATGTTTTGAGTTTGCATATAGGATTACAAAGAAAATAAAAGGATTTTAATTATTGAATTTAAATTGTATTAATAAAAAAAATCGTCAAAATTAATTGACGATTTTTTTTTTAGTAAAAAAGAAATTAATCTTTTTTGTCTTCTCTAGGTTTTCTATCGTCACGTCTGTTGTCACGTCCACGGTTATCTCTACCTCTATTGTCACGTCCACGATTGTTATCTCTTGGAGGTCTTGGAGTCCAACCTTCTGGTTTTTCTAATAAAGCTTTTCTAGAAACTTTTTCTTTACGCGTTTTAGGGTCTATACCAAAGTATTTAACATCTAAAACATCGCCTAATTTTACTACATCAGAAACATTGTCTGTACGTTCCCAAGCTAATTCACTTACATGCAATAAAACTTCGTTTCCAGGAGCTTCTGTATATTCTACAACTGCACCAAAATCTAACATTTTAATTACTTTTACTTCGTAAACAGAACCTTTTTCTGGCTTAAATAGCATAGATTCTATTTTAGCAATTACAGCGTCCATTCCTTCAGGTTTTGTTCCTAAAATTTCAATAATACCTTCTTCTGTTACTGGATCTTCTGTAATTACAATAGTAGTTTCAGTTTCTTTTTGTAATTCTTGTATGTGTTTTCCTCCAGGGCCAATAAATGCACCAATTAAGTCATTAGGAATTCTTCTGGTAATCATTTTAGGAGCGTGAGCCTTAACATCTGCATTTGGCGTTTCAATAGTATCGGTTAGTTTACTTAAAATATGTAAACGACCGTCTCTTGCTTGCTTTAATGCATTTACTAAAATCTCGTAACTTAATCCTTTGATTTTAATATCCATTTGACAAGCTGTAATACCATCTGCAGTTCCTGTTACTTTAAAGTCCATATCACCTAAATGATCTTCATCACCTAAAATATCAGATAAAACCGCATAGTTATCACCATCAGAAATTAATCCCATTGCAATACCAGAAACAGGTTTCTTTAATTGAACCCCAGCATCCATTAATGCCATTGTTCCAGAACAAACTGTTGCCATAGAAGAAGAACCATTAGATTCTAATACTTCACTTACAACTCTTACTGTATAAGGGCAATCTGCAGGAATCATTCCTTTTAACGCTCTTTGTGCTAAATTTCCATGCCCAACTTCTCTTCTAGAAGTACCTCTAATTGGACGTGCTTCTCCTGTTGAGAATGGTGGAAAATTATAGTGTAAATAGAATGTTTCTTCACCTTCGTAAGATGGCATGTCTATTTGATTTGCCTCTCTAGAAGTTCCTAAAGTTACTGTAGCTAACGCTTGTGTTTCTCCTCTTGTAAAGATTGATGAACCGTGTGTAGATGGTAAATAATCTACCTCACACCAAATTGGTCTAATATCAGTAGTTTTTCTTCCGTCTAAACGTAATCCCTCTTGTAAAGTTAAATCACGAATAGCCGTTTTCTGTGCTTTTGCAACATACTTACCGATTAGTTTTCCGAATTCAGCTTGCTCTTCTTCCGAAAATGAATTGAAAACCTCATCCTTAATTTCGCTAAATGCAGCACTTCTTTCATGTTTAGCAGAACCTGCTTTTGCAATTGCGTAGGTTTTATCGTAAACTAATTCTTTAATTTTAGCTGCTAACTCTTCATCTTCTACTTCTGGTTCGTATTCACGAGTTTCTTTCTTTCCAAAAGCTTCAGCCAATGCAACTTGAGCAGCACATTGTACTTTAATGGCTTCGTGTGCAACTTTTATTGCTTCTGCCATTTCTTCTTCAGAACATTCATCCATTTCACCTTCTACCATCATTACTGAATCTTCAGAAGCACCAACCATCATGTCGATATCTGCGTCTTCTAATTGAGCTCTTGTGGGGTTAATTACAAATTCTCCATTTATTCTAGCTACTCTTACTTCAGAGATTGGGCATTCGAATGGTAAATCTGATAACTGAATAGCCGCAGAAGCTGCTAAACCAGCCATTGCATCAGGCATAACATCATCATCATGAGACATCATTTGAATCATAACCTGAGTTTCTGCATGGTAATCTTTTGGAAATAATGGACGTAATACACGGTCTACCAAACGCATGGTTAATACTTCTCCGTCACTTGGTCTTGCTTCTCTTTTAAAGAAACCACCAGGATAACGTCCTGCAGCAGCAAATTTTTCTCTATAATCTACTGTTAATGGTAAAAAATCTACGTCTGCTTGGTTGTAGTTAGAAACTACAGTACACAATAACATACATTTACCTGATTGAACAACAACGGAACCGTGCGCTTGTTTGGCTAATTTACCGGTTTCTAATGTGATGGTTCTTCCATCTCCAAGGTCTATAACCTCTTTAAATACTTTTGGAATCATAAGTTTTTAAAATTCTAAATTTTTAATTTGTTTGTTGTTGTGTTGTACTGAAATAAAAATCAGCATAAATAGTTGTTGTGTGTTTTCCAATGGAAATTCAAAAGGATTGTTAGTTCTTTTGATTTTTTTTCTTACTGTTGTAAGAAGTAAAGCTAATTTGAGATTAACTTTATTATAGTTCTGTTTGTTAGACAGAATTGTGTTTTTTATAAGTTCCCATTTCATGGGGATGATTGCCTACCTATTTTAAAAAGGTAAGATATTTATTACTAAAAAAGAGGCACATTTGTACCTCTTTTTTAATAATCAGAATTATTTTCTAATTCCTAATTCTTTGATTATTGCACGATATCTTGCAATATCTTTTTTCTTTAAATAGTCTAATAAACTTCTACGTTTACCTACTAATCTTACTAAAGAACGCTCTGTGTTAAAATCTTTACGATTTTGCTTTAGGTGCTCTGTTAAATGATTAATTCTGTGCGTAAATAACGCAATTTGACCTTCTGAAGTACCCGTATCATTTTTTCCTTTACCGTGTTTTTCGAAGATTCCTTCTTTAATTTCTTTTGTTAAGTACATGCCAATATTATTTAAATGATTTTTATGCGTACCAACGAGTTTTTCGTTGAGGCTGCAAATATAGAATTATTTTTTATAATATAAAGCTGTAATTTCTTTCTTTTTAGAAAGTTATCGTAATAAAAAAGCTAGCAATTGCTAGCTTTTTTATTACGATATTACCTCTTCTTTTCTTAAAGGCAGGTTTTGAATCAAATCGATATATAAATTTACTTGTTTCTTCAAGTCTTTTCGTTCATAAATTGCGTCTAAAAAACCATGTTCTAGCACAAATTCAGATTTTTGAAATCCTTCAGGTAATTCTTTACCAGTTGTATCTTTTACTACTCTTGGGCCTGCAAAGGCAATTAAAGCATTGGGCTCTGCAATATTAATATCTCCCAACATGGCATAAGAAGCTGTTGTACCGCCAGTAGTAGGATCTGTACATAATGAAATATATGGAATTTTTGCATCTGCTAATTGTGCCAATTTTGCTGATGTTTTTACAAGCTGCATTAATGATAGTGAAGCTTCCATCATTCTTGCTCCACCAGATTTTGAAATCATTAAAAAAGGAATTTTATTTTGGATGGAATAGTTAATTGCTCTTGCAATTTTTTCTCCAACTACAGAGCCCATAGATCCTCCAATAAAAGAAAAATCCATTGCGGCAATAACCAAATCTTTTCCTAAAGACTTACCAACTGCAGTTCTAACAGCATCTTTTAGTTTGGTTTTTTCTTGTGCTGCTTTAAGTCTATCTGGATACTTTTTGGTGTCTTCAAACTTTAAAGGGTCTTTTGAGGTTAGGTTTTTATCTAATTCTGTAAAGGTGTTATTATCAAAAAATAGCTCAAAATAATGTTTGCTTCCAATTCTAACATGATATCCATCCTCAGGACTTACATATAGGTTTCTTTTTAATTCTTCGGTGTCTATGATTTTGCCACTCGGAGTCTTATACCACAAACCTTTAGGAGTATCTTTTTTATCTTCTGTAGAGGTTTGTATACCTTTATCTGTTCTTTTAAACCAAGCCATAGTTGTTGTATTTATAGATTGTTTTCTATTTTTTTTAACAAATAAATAGAATTACAAATGTAAAAGATTTTTCTTTAAACTCTTATTAAGATTAAAGTAATGTCGTAAAAAAAGCATTTTGAAAAAATCAAAATGCTTATAAAAATAAATTGTACTCGTGTTTATAAAGTATCTACATTGTTTAAGTCTGCAAAAGCTTGCTTTAAACGTGTTTTAAAAGTTTCTTCACCTAAACGTAACCATTTTCTAGGGTCATAATGTTTTTTATTAGGTTGGTCTGCACCATCAGGGTTTCCAATTTGAGTTGCTAAATACGCTGCTTTTTCTTGCATATAGTCTCTAATTCCTTCTGTAAATGCAAATTGTAAATCAGTATCAATATTCATTTTAATTACTCCATATCCAATTGCTTCTCTAATTTCTTCTAAAGTAGAACCAGAACCACCATGAAATACAAAGTCTATTGTATTGTGTGGTACATTGTATTTTTTAGAGATATATTCTTGTGAGTTTTTTAGAATTTTTGGAGTCAATTTTACATTTCCTGGTTTATAAACCCCGTGTACATTACCAAAAGCAGCAGCTATAGTAAACTGAGGAGAAATTTTTAATAACTCTTCATAAGCGTAGGCAACTTCTTCTGGTTGCGTATATAGTTTAGAAGCGTCTACATCTGTATTGTCTACTCCATCTTCTTCACCACCAGTAATCCCTAGTTCAATCTCTAAAGTCATACCCATTTTGCTCATTCTAGCTAAGTATTCTTTACAGATTTCAATGTTTTCTTCTATAGATTCTTCAGATAAATCTATCATATGAGAACTATATAAAGGTTTGCCTGTTTCTTCAAAATGTTTTTCAGAAGCGTCTAGCAAACCGTCAATCCATGGTAGTAATTTCTTAGCACAATGATCTGTGTGTAAAATTACAGGAACACCGTAAGCTAAAGACAATTCGTGTACATGTTTTGCTCCTGCAATGGCACCAGCAATTGCAGATTGTTGCCCTTCATTAGATAATCCTTTTCCAGCATTAAATTGTGCACCACTATTAGAAAATTGAATGATTACTGGAGAATTTAAATCTCTAGCAGTTTCTAAAACTCCATTGATTGTATTAGAACCTACAACATTAATAGCAGGTAATGCAAATCCTTTTTCTTTAGCAAGATTAAAAATTGCTTGAACTTCTTTACCTGTTGCAACCCCTGGTTTTATATTATGACTCATATTTATCTGGTTTATCAATTTATAACCAAAAGTACTAAAATAACGACGATTATGCCTATAAAAAAACGAAAACGTTATAGGATTTATGTGAAATTTAGAAAGGGTAGTTAATACCTATGTTTAAAACTGAGTTTGGAAAGTTAAAATTTCTAAGCCATTTACTACCCTCTAAATAAGGTTCATAGGTTTTAAAACCAACATCTAAACGAAGAATAAGAAAACTAAAGTCTAATCTAGCACCAAAACCGCTACCTACCGCAATATCTTGTAAAGAAGATAGATTATTAAAGCGGGCTTCAGAATTTTCAAATTCAGTATTAGATATATCCCAAATGTTACCAGCATCAACAAAAAGAGCTCCTTTTAGTTTTCCAAAAACTGGAAAACGATATTCTGCACTGGTTAAAAATTTTAGACTTCCAATGTTAAATTCTAATCCGCTGTTTGTTCCTCCAGGACCCAGTTCATAAGTTTGCCACGCTCTAATATCATTAGAACCACCTGCAAAATAACTTTTTGTAAAGGGTATGTCTGAATTGTCATAAGGGATAATAGCACCTAAAAAAGTTCTAAAACCCAATACAGAGGTAGCGCCTATATCCCAAAATTGTTTGTATTCTATATCTGTTTTAAAATACTGAGCTAAAGGTATGTTTGCAAAGGTCTTTTTGTTGTTTTCATTTTCTTTATTTGATAAAAGGCCCAAGACGTTACCTGAGTTTGCCACACGAATTCTAAAAAAGGAAAATTTATTGTCTTTAAAATCTGTTTGACTATTATAGGTATAGGTATATGCTAAAGTTGGAATTAAAAAATCTGATGTAATGATGTTGTACCTGTTTAAAATGTTTAAAGCAGTATTGTATTCTTCTGGATTAGATCTTAAAAAATTGGTATTATTGGCAACAATGTTCATAAAACGTAATGCATTACTTACTTGATTTTCTATATTGTCATTTAACGGAGCAAAAGAGGTTCCGTTTACATTATCGTATACTTGAGCAACATTGTCTAAATTTCTAAATTCAGAACCATAAATATTAAAATAACTACTAACATTTAAGTTTTGAATATATTGTGTATTAAAAATTTCTAACTGAATTGTTTTTTTTGAATTAAACTGCCATTTGTAATCAGATAAAAAAGTAAACGTTTGTCTGTCTAATCCTATATTTCTTTGAAAACTAGATCCTAAAGAAAATAGTGTTCTTGGAGACATTCTTTTAGGGACAAGCCTATTTAATCCAAAAGGTGCTAAAAACCTCGGTATTTCTAAAGAGGCATCTGCACCAATTTCCCAACCTGGACCATTGTTTGATGTAAAGTAAGAGCCTAAAAAGGATAATTTTAACAATTCTGCTCCTCTAAATGTATTTCTATTGGTTATAGAAAATTTAGCGGAAGCACCTATTTCTCTTATATTAGAGTGAGTAAGTTCAGTTTCTAAACCCAAAGTATACTTTTCTATAGGAGCTAAAAAAACTTGCATTTTTAATTCATCATCCGTTCCGGGAATTAAGCTGAACTTAATGTTTGTAGATTTGAAATTTTTAAGACCTTTTAAATGATTTCTAGTTAAGTTTCTTAGAGTGTCTTTATAAATTTTATCAGGTTTTAAAAAGATAGACTTAGATAAAAATTTAGGATTGTACTTTACTTTATTATGAGCTATAAAATTTATTCCTTCATAATTTAAAGAGTCTAAAAAGGGTTCACCAATTTTGCTAAAAGCATAATCTGTAAAAACATCTACTTTAGATACTTTATGAACTTTAAAAGGAATATTCTCATACCTACCTGTTTTTTCTACCAATCTATCACCAGATATTAAAAAATCTACATTGGTTTTGTAGTCTAATCTCGTAGAGTCTACATAAAAACCCAAAGCAGATTCAGAAAAATTATAAATTCCGTTATTTCTAAATAGTTTTACAACTCTTGCAGCCTCGTTTCTAAATGTGTTGTCATTATATTGATTGCCTGAAATAAGAAGCGACTCGGAACTTTCATTTTTGTAAATACTATCTAAAACGGCAGATTTTAGGTTAATATTTATAGTATCTAGTAGGGTAGGTTGCCCTGGTGATATGTGGTAAGCTACAGTAGCTTTTTTATTTTTATATTCATTTACAACAGTATCTACCTTAGCTTTAAAAAAACCTTGCGTTTTGTAATAAGCCCAAAGGTTATCTGCTGTTTGTTTAGCTTTTCTTTTATTTATGATTTCTGGTTCAGGATAATCTAAAAACCAATTGTTTACTCCAATAAACCATTTTGAGTATGCAATACTTTGTTTCTCTGAGAAAATGGTTTTTATAAAATTATATGATCTACGATTTTTTAATCCCCATTCAGAAGGTGTTTTTGGTTTGTTGTGGTTTCCTAAATTGTGCATATATAAACCAAAGGGTAAACCTAAAAAACGTGGGTTAGGTTTTTGTAGAATGTAATTTTCTAAATCACCACTTTTATCTTTTACACTATCTACGTATATAAAATTATGTGTTAGCATATGCTCATCTTCAGCCACGTGCTTTGTAGAATTACAAGAAGCCAAAATAAGAAGTGTAAATAAATAAAAAGAAAGTTTTTTCATTAATTTAGCAATGCTGTCAGCCTCAAAAATAGTATTTTTCGGCGGTTTATTTCTAATTAGAATCAATTAATGAATATCTCAAAAAATCAACTTAAATTAATAACAAGTTTATCACAAAAAAAGTATAGACAAAAGCATAAATTATTTATTGCTGAAGGTATAAAAGTTGTGCAAGAATTTTTGAATTCTAAATTTAAATTGGAAATGTTATTTTGTGTAGATTCTGTTTTGTTTGATGTTTCTGAAGAAAAAATGACAGTAATTTCTGAGGTTGAATTAAAAAAAATTAGTACACTAAAAAATCCTAATAAAGTCTTGGCGTTGTTTAAAATTCCAGAAGGACAGGAGTTTGTGAATAAAGGTTTTTGTGTTGCTTTAGACGGTGTAAATGACCCCGGTAATTTAGGAACCATTATTAGATTATGTGATTGGTTTGGTGTTGAAGAGCTCATTTGTTCTAAAGACACTGTAGATTGTTATAACTCTAAAGTGGTACAAGCAAGTATGGGATCTTTGACTAGGATTGCAGTTCGATATTTAGATTTAGAAAATTTTATAAACAATAGCAAATTACCAGCATTTATAGCAGAGATGGATGGTGAAAATGTATATAAAACTACATTGCCAAAAGAGGCTATTTTGTTAATGGGTAATGAAGCGAACGGAGTTTCTGCAAAACTTAAAAACCTTATTGAAAATAGTATATCCATTCCAAGATTTGGAAAAAATCAAGCTACTGAAAGTTTAAATGTTGCTACTGCAACAGCAGTTTTACTAAGTGAATTTAGAAGAAATTAGTAAGTAAATATCTTAATTAACGTGAGTTTGATTTAAAATACAATGCTAAAAAAACTACTGAATTGTCTGGTTTTTAGGAGTGATATAGATAAAAATTGAATTGAAATCAAGTTTTTATAGGCCGAATTCAAGTTAACTGATAAATTACTCAAAAGCAAAACTTAGAAATACACCTCTAGTACCCATGAAATTTATAGGAGCAGTCCATCTACTGTTAGGGTCATCATCATAAACAACTTCATTGTTTATCGCAAAAACACCTCTAATTGACGGTGAAAATTTAAAGAAGTATAGGTAAATGTCAATTCCAATTCCAACTTCATACATAAAATTGTGAGTTTGCATTCTAAATTGTCCTGCAGAATTATCGTCTTGATTATCTTGATTGCTCGATAAATTGTAATCATAAGAAATACCACCTAAGATGTAAGGTCGTATGTTTCTATATCTATCTGTGCTAAATTTTAACAATAAAGGAACATGAAAATAGGTAGAGCTTACATCTCTAGCGCTATCTTGAGGTCTGGTGATTAAGTCGTTATTAAAAATTAACCTTTTAGAATTGGTCATTAAACCAGGTTCAAGACGTAAGTTTAGATTTTTATGCAGGCGCAAATCAGCAATTAAACCTACATTAAAACCCGCTTGAGGCTCAACAGAGATACTAGCATTTGGTACATTAGGGTTGTCTCTCAAACTAAACTTAAAATCATTTTGATTTAAGCCTAAGTAAAATCCGTAATGTACTTTCCTTTTATCAAAAGTTGGTAAATAATCAACATTTTTTCTTTGCGCAAAAAAAGTAGCCGTGGCAAAAAGAAAATAACCTACTATTAAAATTTTATTTTTCATGTTTATTGACGTGCAGTGTAAATTGTAGCAACTCCAAAAGTTACAGGTTTATCATCTGTATTTGTAAACCCATTTTTTTGTAAAATATTGTTAAATGCTTCTCCAAAAGGAAAAGAATTTGCAGATTCTGACAAATAGGAATAAGCAACCTTGTCTTTTGAAAAAAGTTTTCCAATAATAGGTAAAATAAAATTAGTATAAAATTTATAACCTTGTTTAAAAGGAAATTTTGTTGGATTTGAAGTTTCTAAGATAACCAAAACACCTGATGGTTTTAGTACTCTAGCTATTTCACGAATACCTTTGTCTAGGTTGGCAAAATTTCTGACACCAAAGGAAACAGTAATAGCATCAAAGGTGTTGTCTTGAAAAGGCATGTCTTCAGAATCTCCAACAACCATTTCTATCTTTTTAGCTAAATTAGCTTTAGCAATCTTTTGTTTACCTACTTCTAACATTCCTTCAGAAATGTCTAAACCTACAATCCTGTCAGGTTGTAAGTTTGCCATCATCAGCGCTAAATCTCCTGTTCCTGTTGCAATATCTAAAATTTGTTTTGGGTTGTCTTTACCTACAATTTTTACAACTTTTTTACGCCATTTTACATCAATTCCTAAAGAAATAACTCTGTTTAATCCATCATAGTTTTTAGAAATGGTATTAAACATATGTGCCACTTGTTCTTTTTTTCCAAGTTCAGAGTTTTTATAAGGCTTGACGATTTTTGACATATGATATATTTATCCGTTAAGGGCAACTACTTCATTAATTTGGTTAGGAAGCATTTCTTTTAGTAAGTTTTCTATTCCGTTTTTTAACGTTGCAGTAGAAGAAGGGCAACCACTACAAGCTCCCTGTAAAATAACACTAACTATTTTGTTTTTTTCATCATAAGAACGAAAAGCTATATTGCCTCCATCACCAGCTACAGCAGGTTTTATGTATTCGTCTAAAATGTCTACTATCTGTGCAGAAATACCTTCTAATTTTATTTCAGGTTGTGTTTCTTTTGTATCGGATACTTTTTCTGATGCTTCTGGTAGCTCTTCAATAATAATTTTTCCTTCAACAAGGTATTCTCTTATAAAAGATCTTACTTCTGCAAAAACTTCTTTCCATTCTACCATGTCATATTTTGTAATAGAGATATAATTATCAGAGATAAATACTTCTTTTACAAAAGGAAAATTAAAAATAGCTACCGCTAGAGGCGATGATGCATGTGCTTCATCTATGTTTTTATACTCTACGTCAGTCTGAGTTAGAGGTTTATTAGTGCCAAATTTCATTACTGAAGGGTTTGGAGTAGCCTCTGCATAAACTTCTATTGGTTCTTTTTTAGTGGCAACTGTATCCTCATGAACAACAATACCATTATCATTTAAATAACTTTGTAGTTGTTCTTTAATTTCATCTTGTACATCACCCCATTCTACAATATCATAACGTTGTACAGCAATAAAATTTGCAGTTATAAATACCTTTTTGATAAAAGGAAGGTAAAATAATTGTTGTGCTAAAGGAGAGTTTTTAGCTTCATCTATATTTGCATATTCATAACTACCACCATTTATAAGTATTTTACTACTGTTAAATTTAATAATGGTATTGTTGGTAGTTTCTTGAATTGTAATTTTTACATCTTGCATCATTCTAAAAATTAAGTTGCAAAATTACGGCAAAAAAGGGAAACTTACCTCTTTTTAATTTGTTAAATAAATGATGTGTTGTACATAAAAACTATTCAAATTTAGAGCATTAAAGATTAATAGTAATTGTAGCTGTAACAATTCTGTTGTCAGTAATTATATTTGCTCTAGGTTGTGCATTGCCAACATCAATTCCGTTATAAAGGTTGTATGTACTTTCTCTATTGTTATCGCTATATGCAAAATCTAATTTAAACGAACCAAAATTATATCCAGCTCCAAAAGAATAACCCTCTACATCATTAAAATTAAGAACATTAGTACTGGTTAGTGGCGTGTCTATAAAAGGACTTTCTTCAAAGCTATACCCGCCTCTTACACTAAATTTTTGAAGCCTCCATTCTGTACCAATATTGTAAGAATGTGTAGTTTTTAAACGATTTTGAAAAAATTGGTTGTCTTGGGCAAAAAAGTTTCCTGAAAAATTAAGATTATTATAATTTCTAATAATGTAATCTAAACTTAAAAGACCATTTTTACCAAATATAAATGCAGCACTTCCTGTTAATTTACTTGGTGTTCTTAGTCTGTAATTTAATAATTGAAAATTGTTAGACTCTGTAAAAGCATTTTCTTCTTCAGGAAAATAAGTTACTTCCCCAAAATTGGTATCATCATTAGGAATAAAATTGGTTTCTTGAATAACTTCATTGAACCAAGTAGGTGTTTGATAAGAAGCACCAAATCTAAATTGTTTGCTTAATTTGTATATAAAACCAAGGTTAGCAGAAAAGCCAGTGCCTGTAATAAAATTTTCTTGAGACAGCTCAACATCTAACAATCTATTGTCTTGGCTACTATTTAATTCTGTTAACAAAGATTGTTGTGAAAAATTTAAATCATAAAAATTCAAACCTAATCCTACATATATTTTGTTTTGGTAAACAGATGAAAATGCAAAATTTATCTCTGTTAAATCACCGTTTAAGGTAGTTTCAAAAGCTTGTCCATCAGTAAAATTAAAGATTGTTTGTGGGTCATTAGTGTCATTAGGATTTGTCTCAAAAGTAGTAATTGCAGCATTACCTTCGGTTGCAAAACTATCAGAAAAATCTTTTGTAATTCTATAGTTAAAACCTAGCGCAAACTTGCTCCAATCTGAATTAGAGTAGGCACTGTCAAACACTAATACCGCACCAGCATGAGAGAGATTAAAAAAATTATTGCTAAAATTTAATGATCTCCTATCATTAAAACTAGCATCACCATAAAATGTAGCAGTTTCTGTATCTCTAGAGTTAAATGTTCCTGAAAAAGAACTGTTATTAAAAACGGCTATACCAGCAGGATTTATATTCATAACAGAAAGATCGCCTCCTAGAGCTCCAAAAGCACCGCCCATAGCTCTAAATCTTGCAGATCCATTTTGGTCATCTTGAGAGAAAAGAATTCCCAGATCTTTAAACTCAAGTGATTGAGAATAGGATGTTAATGTAACAGCGATAAACATCGCAAGTGATAAAATTTTCTTCATGTTGCTAAAATTGATGTCGTTAAATAATCTAAATTTTATCCTCTTCTTCGAGATGAACTTCTAGAAGATGAACTTCGTGAACTGTTCCTACTAGGAGCGCTTCTTCTAGTAGAAGAACTTCCTGAAGAATTTCTGTAAGACGATCTAGAAGATGTACTTCTTGTAGATGATGGTCTTGTGTTTCTATTGTTATTAGAAGATTTGTTATAACTTCTTCTAGAGTTGTTTGATGAGCTCGCCGTATTGTTATTTCTTGAAGAGGTATTACTTCTAGTGTAGGTTCTTGTATTATTTCTTACGGTATTATTAGCACTTCCATTAGTGTTTCTTCTAACCACAACAACTTGTCTATTACTTCTATTTGTATTATTAATACTTGCACTGTTATTACCTCTTCTAGAAGATGAACTTCTTCTTGTAGGTGTTGTGCTTCTTCGTGTTGTTGTAGAACTTCTTCTAGAAGTAGGGTAAGAACTACGTCTAGATGTGGTAGTACTCCTTCTCTGTGAAGTAGTTGTTGAGCCTCTTCTAGTAGAAGTAGAAGTTCTATTGTTTGTAGAGCTATTTCTTCTAGATGTTACAGATCTGCTTGTTCTATTGGTATTAGCATCTCTTCTGTTGGTTGTGTTATATATTGGTCTTCTGGTATATCTGGAATTTCTGTAAAAATTTGTGTAGTACCTGTTATATAAAAAACGATTGTTGAATCCCCAGCGGCCAGTTATAAATCCGCCTCCGAAACCATAAAAATTATTGTATGGATGCCAATAAGGATTTCCCCAAACACCCCAGCGCCCAAACCTCCATGGGTTACCTCCCCAAGCGATATTATTAAACCCCCAATTGTTAAATCCCCAACCAAATCCTCCATTCCATAACCAAGGATCGTTAAAATAAGGGTTTTGGTTGATGTTTACGACTACATCATTATTGTCATTATAGCCCCATGGTTGGTTAGGAGTATAGTTTATATTGTTGCCATTTTCGTCAACATAAATCGTATCTACAGTGTTGTAATCATCAACATTAGTAAAAATATCAGTATTATTTATTCTTTCTAAGCTATCTAATTTTCTTAAAAAGTAATTTTCTTGGTAATCATTATATTGTTCTTCATTAGCTACAACTACTTTTTCTGTTTGTCTAACCACAGGCGTATCATCATAAATACCATCACTGTAGGAAACATTTTGATACGTTCCGCAAGAGATTAATACAAAATTTACAGCAAGTAACAGTACTATTTGATTTAATCTAGGATTTATATCTACTTGTTTCATATTGATGAGATTTAAAGGATTGTATTTTATTGATAAATTCTTGCTATAAACTCTTATAAATGTACTAATTTTGTACCGTTTTTGTAAATACAAGTATTATTTTTAACAGAACTTTCGCTTAAAAAAGTAACAATATTTGTGCCAAACTATTAAATATGAGTAAACACTTAACAAAAAGAACTGATGACTATTCTAAATGGTATAATGAATTGGTAGTCAGAGCAGACTTAGCAGAAAATTCAGCAGTAAGAGGGTGTATGGTTATTAAACCTTATGGTTTTGCTATTTGGGAGAAAATGCAAGCAGAGTTAGATAGAATGTTTAAAGAAACAGGTCATCAAAATGCTTATTTTCCACTTTTTGTACCCAAAAGTTTATTTGAAGCAGAAGAAAAAAATGCAGAAGGATTCGCCAAAGAATGTGCGGTTGTTACTCATTACAGGCTTCAAAATGATCCTGATAATGAAGGAAAATTACGAGTAGATCCTGAAGCAAAATTAGAAGAAGAATTGGTAGTTAGACCAACATCTGAAGCTATTATCTGGAATACTTATAAAGGTTGGATTCAGTCTTATAGAGATTTACCATTACTTATTAATCAATGGGCAAATGTTGTAAGATGGGAAATGAGAACACGTTTGTTTTTACGTACGGCAGAATTTTTATGGCAAGAAGGGCATACAGCCCACTCAACAAAGGCAGAAGCTGTTATAGAGGCAAAACAAATGCAAGATGTATATGCAGAATTTGCTGAGAATTTTATGGCAATGCCTGTTGTTAAGGGGGTAAAGTCAGATAGTGAGCGTTTTGCTGGCGCAGAAGATACTTATACTATAGAAGCTTTAATGCAAGACGGAAAAGCGCTGCAAGCAGGTACAAGCCATTTTTTAGGGCAAAATTTTGCAGAAGCTTTTGATGTAAAATTTACCTCTAAAGAAGGTAAACAAGAATACGTTTGGGCAACTTCATGGGGAGTGTCTACACGTTTGATAGGAGGATTAATCATGACGCATTCAGATGACAATGGTTTGGTATTACCGCCTAAATTAGCGCCCATACAAGTTGTAATTGTTCCTATTTATAAAGGAGAAGAGCAATTAGAAGCTATTTCTAAGAAAGTTAATGAAATTGTAAAAGAGTTGCGTAAAAAAGGAATTTCTGTAAAATTTGATAATAGAGATACTTTTAGACCTGGAGCAAAATTTGCAGAATATGAATTAAAAGGAGTTCCTGTAAGAATTGCAATAGGAAATCGTGATTTAGAAAATGGAACTTTAGAAATTGCAAGAAGAGATACTTTTGAAAAGCAAACTATAAACCAAGCAGGTGTAAGTGATGTTGTAGAGAAATTGTTAGATGAAATTCAAGAAAATTTATTTCAAAAAGCAATAAATTTTAGAAGCGAAAATACTACAGTTGTAAACGATTTTAAAGAGTTTAAAAAAGCAATTAAAAAAGGAGGTTTTGTATCTGCACATTGGGACGGCACAGAAGAAACAGAAGATAGAATAAAAGAGTATACAAAAGCTACCATTAGATGTATTCCTAATGAGGCTAAAGAAGAGTCAGGAGCTTGTGTTTTAACAGGAAAACCTTCTGTAAAAAGAGTACTTTTTGCTAAAGCTTATTAAAATTTTAAAAAAAAATAAAAAAATATTGCAGAATTTAAAAAACGTTGTATATTTGCATCCGCAATTGAGAGATATTTAATTGTTATGGTCCGTTCGTCTAGGGGTTAGGACGCCAGGTTTTCATCCTGGTAACACGGGTTCGATTCCCGTACGGACTACAAAGTTTTAATTTTAAAGAAACAAAAAAGTAATGGCAAATCATAAGTCAGCATTAAAAAGAATTAGAAGTAACGAAGCAAAAAGGTTACGTAACAAATATCAGCACAAAACAACTCGTAATGCTGTTAGAAACTTACGTACTATAGAAGATAAAAAGGAAGCCGAAGGGAAATTAGGTAGTGTTATTTCTATGTTAGATAAATTAGCTAAAAATAATATTATTCATAAGAATAAAGCAGCTAATTTAAAATCTAAATTAACAAAACACGTAGCTGCTTTATAAAGCAGAATAATATAAAATATAAAAAAAAGCTCTAAATTTATTTAGAGCTTTTTTTTTGTTATAATTTTATTTAAACTTTTTTACCAATCGTAATTTTTATGTGCATCAAGTCTTATAAAAATGAAGAGTAATATTGTAAAACCCCAAAGAGAAGAACCACCATAACTAAAAAAGGGTAGTGGTATTCCTACGGTGGGCAAAAGGCCAATTACCATACCTATGTTTACAATAATATGAAAAAAGAGTATAGATGCTACACTGTAGCCGTAAATTCTTCCAAACTTATTTGTGTGAGTGTCTGCCAAATAAATAATTCTAAAAAGCATTAATATAAAGGTAATAATTACCAAACTGCTTCCTAAAAAACCCCATTCTTCTCCCACAGTACTAAATATATAGTCTGTGTGTTGTTCAGGTACAAAATCTCCTTTTGTAATATCTCCATTTAAAAAACCTTTACCAGAAAATCCTCCAGAACTTATAGTGAGTTCTGATTGATATGAATTATAACCAATCGTTTTTGTGTCGGTTTTAAGGCCTAAAAGGATTTCAAAGCGGTCTCTATGGTGTTGTTTAAAGATGTTGTTGTATGAGAAATTAGTACCAAAAATAAATAAACTCATAACAGCATAAAGACCAAAAATTTTAAGCCAATTAAACCGTAAAAATCTTTTTCCAGATTTATAGGTAATATAAGTAATTATAAGAGTTGTTAAACCTAATAGAATAGCTAAAATTAGTGTAGGACCTAGAAGTATAGAAAAAATAAAAATGAAAATAGCAATAGTACCTATAATAAGGTAATTAAGTGTTAGACCTTCTCTATTTAATACAAAGAAGAATGCTAGGTAAATTAATGCAGAACCTGCATCTGGTTGAAGCGTAATTAATAGAGCTGGTGTAAAGATGATTACAAATGCTTTGATTTGATTTTTTATGAGCTTTAAGTTATATTGTCTGTCACTTAGTAATTTTGCTACAGCTAAGGCTGTAAAAGCTTTAACAAATTCTGATGGTTGTAATCCTAGTACTCCAAAATTATACCAAGATTTAGCTCCGTTTATTTCTTTTCCAAAGACAAATAAACCTATAAGAGATAACAGCGAAATGATATAAAAAAGACTGGCAAATTGTTCGTAAAACTTAGCATTAAAGAAGAGAACTGTAACTATCAACGGAACTGTTAAGAAAATAAAAACGGCTTGTTTTCCGTATTTTGTTGAAAAGTTTAAAAGTTGAAAATCTTCATCTGCTTTTGAAGCCGCGTAAATGTTCATCCAACCAAAGCAAACAAGAATGATAAAAAGAATAATCAATATCCAATCTATACCGACAAAAATATTATTTCGTTCCTGACGCAAATTCTTCTGGTTTTTGATTTAATTTAGCGTAAATATCTTCTAAACTTAAGTTTAACATGTTCTTTTCTCTATATCTATTTTTGTCAGATATCTTTCCGTTCAAATATTTTTCAATCATAAGACTTGTTATAGGTGCTGCAATTGTAGATCCGTAACCTCCATTCTCCACAAAAATAGCCAATGCAATTTTAGGATTTTCCTTGGGTGCAAAAGCAACTAATATGGAGTGGTCTGGAAGTTGTATTTTTTGATCATCTATTATCGCAAAATTTTCTGCAGTTCCTGTTTTTCCACAAATATCAATTCCGTCTACTTGACTCCATTTACCTGTACCTGTTTTAAATACCTGATGCATCGCCTCTATAACAGGTGAAAAATGTTTTGAATCTATAGTCGTTTGTTTTGAAGTAGTGTATTTTGGATTATCTATTGCCCTTTTACTTACTTCTTTTAATATATGTGGGGTGTAAAAAAAACCTTTATTTGCAATAGCAGCTGTAAAATTTGCGAGTTGAATAGGAGTTGTTAAAATTTCTCCTTGCCCAATAGCATTTGATATATTTGTAGAAGCATTCCAAGAATATTTGTACCATTTATCGTAATATTTACCATCAGGTATTAAACCAGGGCTTCCTGCAGGTAAGTCGTATCCTAGATAATTTCCCAACCCAAAACTAGTTACATGCTTATGCCAACTATCTAATCCGGCAGAGGGTTTGTTATCTTTTTCAACTATCCTTTTATAAGTATTAGAAAAATAGCTATTACAAGATCTTGCTATAGCAGTTTTTAACCGAATGGGTTTAGCATAAATACCACAATGACATCCCATAAAAGCATCTTTAGACCTTCCGTATTTGTAACCATTATAGCAAAAGAAATGTGTTTTTTCATTGATAACACCCTCTTGAAGTCCTATGAGAGCATTCATCATTTTAAATGGAGAACCAGGTGGATAAGCAGCTAAAAGGCCTCTATCAAAAGAAGGTTTACTAACGGTGTCATTAAAAAGTAATACAGAGTTTTTAGAACGTTTTCGTCCAACTAACATGTTAGGGTTATAGGAGGGAGCTGTGATTAAGGCTAATATTTCTCCGGTTGCAGGTTCTATTGCTACAATTCCTCCTCTTTTGCCAGACATTAATTTTTGACCATAGCGTTGTAAATCTATATCAAGCGTTAGCGTAAGGTCTTTTCCATTTTCTGGTAATGTGTCAAAAACACCATTTTTATAACTACCGGTTACTTTGTTAAGATTGTTTCGTTGTAAGTACTTTTTACCTTTTTCACCTCTTAAGAAACTTTCATATTGGCGTTCAATGCCATCTTTGCCTATCAATTCTCCAGCTTCGTAATAGTTGCTCTTTATAGCTAGAGCTTCGCTAACTTCTCCAATGTAACCCAAAACATTAGCCGCAGCATTAAATGGGTATTCTCTTATAATTCTTTTTTGAATATAGAAGCCTTGGTATTTATGAAGTTTTTCTTGTAAATAAGCAAAGTCTTCTTTTGCCAATTGTTTTAAAAAAACAGAAGGTAGGTAAGAAGCATATTTTTTTGCTTTATCAAGTCTTTTTAAGAAGCTTTTTTTATCAATCTTTAAAAGATTACAAAACTCTAAAGTATCTATAGATTTTACTTGGTTGGGTTGCACCATAACGTCATAAGAAAGTTCATTGGCAACTAAGAGTTTTCTGTTTCTATCGTAAATATATCCTCTTTCTGGGTAATCATATTCAATTTTTACAGCAGAATTTCGTATTGGGTCATAATTTGAGCCTTTTACAATTTGCAATTGAAAGAGTCTTCCAATAAAAACAACACCCACCAGTGTAATTAAAAAGTAAAGTATAAAACTTCTTTGCATTATTATTTTTTGGTAAAAATATAAGTTCCTAAGAAAAATAATATCAGTGTAAAAATACTTGAGTAAAGTGTATTTAGTAAAACTACTGATATATTTTGAAAACTAAAATTAATAAAAGAAAAATAGATAAGATGATGTATAATTGTTAAAGTTGTTACATAGTTAAAAACTTTACCAAAAGCTTCTGATTTTAAATTGAAAAAAGGATAATCTGCAACTACTTTTCTAAAATATAAGCGAACAAAAAATAATCTTACATAAGCAATTACAATAATTGAAAAGGCATGAATTCCACCTGAGTCCGAAAAAAAATCAACAGAAACTCCCAGTAAAAAACTATAAAATAGAAAAGGGATTCTATTTTCTTTTAGAGGGTATAAAAAAACAAACGCAATGTATAAATATGGGTTTATATACCCTAGAAACAAGATGTTATTCAGAATAAATACTTGTAGCAAGAGCAATGAGAAGAATAATATTGGAAGGTTTAAAGGTTTATTCATCCTGAAGCGCTTCTAAAGATTTAATTTCTACTTTATCTAAATTTTTAATTACGTACACATAGCCTAAGTTACTCATATCATTAAATAAAGTAACATCAACTTTATTGTCTGCTGTATTTCCTTTATTAATTTTAGAAACAACACCAATTAAAATTCCCTCAGGAAAAATAGTTGACATTCCACCAGTTTCAATTGTATCTCCAATTTTAAGAGGTGCTTGCCTAGGAATATCAGAGAGTTGCACAATATTATAATGAATTCCATCCCAACCTAAAGAACCAAAGTAATTGCTGTTTTTTAAGCGCGCATTTATTTTACTGTTTCTATTTAGAATAGATTGTACTGTGGAATACCCATTTGATGGACTATCAGTAATACCAATAACTCCTTTACTATTTACAACAGCCATTTCTTTAAAAACACCATCATTTTGACCTTTGTTAATGGTTAGAAAATTAAAGTTTTTACTGTAACTATTTTTGATAACTTTAGCTGTTGTGTAAGTGTATTTTTGATGGTATTTTATAGAATCTGTAACTGTAGAATCACTATCGATAACTGCAAAACTCTTTTTTTCTAAAAGATTTTTTAATCGTGTATTTTCTTCTGCGAGGATTTTATTTTCTGATTTTAAGTTCCAGTATTCAGAAATACTTGAAGCTTGTGAATACAAACCACCAGTAACAAAGTTTGCTGAGTTTACAAATTTACTTTTGTGGTAATTTAAATTATTAAACGTAAAAGTAAGGGCAATGAATCCTAACAATAAGAAAAACAGAAAATACTTAAACTTCTGAAAAAAATAGATAATCTGTTGCATTGCTAGAGGGTACTGCTATTTCATTAACACATTTTTGTACTTGTTTAATTCTTTTAAAGCAATTCCTGTTCCACGCACAACTGCTCTCAACGGATCTTCAGCAACATAAACAGGTAAGTCTGTTTTTCTAGACAAACGTTTGTCTAAACCTCGTAACATAGAACCTCCGCCTGCTAAGTAAATACCCGTATTATATATGTCTGCGGCTAACTCCGGTGGAGTTTTAGATAGAGTTTCCATAACCGCATCTTCAATTCTTAAAATAGATTTATCTAATGCTTTGGCAATTTCTCTAAAAGAAACTTGAACTTGTTTAGGTTTACCACTTAATAAGTCTCTACCCTGAACCAACATTTCTTCTGGTGGTGTTTCTAAATCTTCTGTAGCAGCTCCAATTTGAATTTTTATTTTTTCTGCAGTAGTTTCTCCAACATGCAAATTGTGTTGTGTACGCATGTAATACATAATGTCACTGGTAAATAAATCACCAGCAACTTTTACAGATTGATCACAAACAATACCTCCTAATGCTATTACGGCAATCTCTGTAGTTCCTCCACCTATATCTATAATCATGTTACCTTTTGGCTCCATAATATCTATGCCAACACCAATCGCAGCAGCCATAGGTTCATAAATTAAATAAATTTCTTTTGCATTCATGTGTTTTGCAGAATCACGAACGGCTCGTTTTTCTACTTCAGTAATTCCAGAAGGAATACAAATTACCATACGTAATGCGGGTGGAAAAAGCTTCTTTTTGATAGAAGGAATTTGCTTTACAAATTCTTTAATCATTTGTTCTGAAGCTTCAAAATCTGCGATAACTCCGTCTTTTAAAGGACGAATTGTCTTGATATTTTCATGGGTTTTTCCTTGCATTAAATTGGCTTCTTTACCAATTGCAATGATATTGCCAGAGATTCTATTTCTTGCAACAATAGACGGACTGTCAATAACCACTTTTCCATTGTGGATTATTAAAGTATTTGCGGTTCCTAAATCAATCGCAATA
This sequence comes from Polaribacter sp. WD7, assembly GCF_003335085.1. GTDB lineage: Bacteria > Bacteroidota > Bacteroidia > Flavobacteriales > Flavobacteriaceae > Polaribacter. The sequence continues at coordinate 213,565 of NZ_QPEJ01000015.1, forward strand.
TCTTCCGTCATAAAATCGAAAAAACCCATAAAATATCTTTATTTTGATGTACTCTTACAAACTTACTAAATTTCTGTTTGTGAATTACATATAATTTATTTAATGTTTAAAGTGTCTTGTTCCTGTCATTACCATAGACAAGTCATTTTCATTACAATAATCTATACTTAGTTGATCTTTAATAGAACCTCCTGGTTGTATGACACTTTTAACTCCTGCTTTATCAGCAATTTCTACACAATCGGGGAAAGGGAAAAATGCATCACTAGCCATAACAGCTCCGTTTAAGTCAAAACCAAAAGAATTGGCTTTTTCAATAGCTTGATTTAGTGCGTCAACTCTACTTGTTTGCCCTGTTCCGCCAGCTAACAATTGTTTGTTTTTAACTAAAATTATTGTGTTAGATTTTGTGTTTTTACATAGTTTAGAGGCAAATAACAAATCATCTAACTCACTTTCAGATGGTTTGTGGTTGGTTACATATTTTAAATCTTCTAACTTATCTGTAATGTTATCTTTATCTTGAACCAAAGTTCCGTTTAAACAAGTTCTTACTGTAGTTTTAGGTAATGCAACTTCTTTTTGAACTAAAATAATTCTATTTTTCTTTCCTTTTAAGATGGTTAATGCTTCTTCAGAAAATGAAGGTGCTATAACTACTTCACAAAATAAAGAATGAATCTCATTGGAAGTATCTGCATCAATTTCTGTGTTTGCAATCAAAATACCTCCAAAAGCAGAAACAGGATCACCGGCTAAAGCATCTATATATGCTTTTTTTATAGTATCTCTTTGCGCAAAACCACAAGCATTGTTGTGTTTTAAAATAGCAAAGGTTGGTGCTTCTCCTTTAAACTCCTCAATTAAATTAACGGCTGCATCTACATCTAAAAGATTGTTGTAGCTCAACTCTTTACCATGCAATTTATCAAACATAGCTTCTAAATCTCCGAAAAAGTATCCTTTTTGGTGCGGGTTTTCTCCATATCGTAATACTTTAGAGTTTTGTTCACTGGTTTTTAGAACTACTTCATCCTCATTAAAATAATTGAAAATTGCAGTGTCATAATGAGAGGAAACATTAAAAGATTTAGCAGCAAATTTCTTTCTTTGTGCAAGAGTTGTTTCTCCGTTGTTTTTAGAGATTACTTCTAGGAACTCGTCATATTGCTCCATAGAAGAAACAATAAACGTATCTTTAAAATTTTTAGCAGCAGCTCTAATTAAAGATATTCCACCAATATCTATTTTTTCTACAATATCTTGTTCAGATGCTCCAGAAGCAACTGTTTTTTCAAATGGGTACAAATCAACAATTACTAAATCTATTTGCGGAATGTTGTACTCCGCCAACTCAGCAACATCACCTTCATGGTCTTGTCTGTTTAAAATACCTCCAAAAACTTTTGGGTGTAACGTTTTTACACGACCTCCCAAAATAGATGGATATGACGTAACATCTTCTACAGGAATTACATTTACTCCTAAATCTTTAATAAACCTTTCTGTTCCTCCTGTAGAGTAGATGGTTACGTTTAACTCATTTAATTTTTTCACAATAGGTTCTAAACCATCTTTGTGAAATACCGAAATTAATGCGGATTTAATTGTTTTTGAAGTGCTCATTTCTGTTGTCTTGTTAAGCCTGCAAATTTAATAAAAGCATTCTTTCAAGGCAATAAAAGATAGTAACAAAAAGAGCAAATAGTTAACAACTATTCTACTTGAAATCGGGTTTTAAAATGTTCTACAAGAGTTGAGTAGTCTCTAGGGGTTCTTCGGTCTTGCTTTTTTTGCAAAAACGGTAGCATTTTCAGCAAAATGCTGGAGGGTTGTTTTCTCATAATTTAGGGGTTTAAATAAATAAAAAATAAATAAAAAACTTACTCTGCATTTTCAACAAAGTCTCTAAACCAATGCACGCATCGTTCTAAAAAAGATTGTTTCTTTACTTTAAAGTTTCTAGATAAGTTGCCTGATGCAACCAACGGTGTAGTATGTTCTTTTCTCATTATTTAGGGGGTTAATGATATTAGAATTAAAATATTTATCTTAAACGATGAAACAAATATATAAAAAATCTCTTAAAAAGCAAGAAAATTATAAAATCATTGAAATTTTTTTACAAATATATTCCAGGAGTTCTTCATCTTTTGCTGTAAAAGTGTTTTTAGTATGAGAGTCTATGTCTATTTGCCCAATATTTTCTCCGTTTACAAAAATAGGAATTACAATTTCTGATTTTACCTTCCATCCACATGAAATGTAATTGTCCTGTGCACTTACATCTTGAACCACAAAGTTTTGATTGCTTACGGCTACTTGACCACAAATACCTCTACCAAACGGTATGATAGTGTGTTCTGTTTCCTCTCCTGTATATTGTGCAAGTTTTAATTCTTCTTTATCTCCGTTTTTAAAATAGAATCCTACCCAATCGTAATAAGAAATCTCATTCTCTAAATAATCACAAATGCTTTGTAATTTTTCTGCTGTTGATGAGTTTGAAGCAATAATAATATCAACCTGTTTCTGTAAAATATTTATATTCATTTTGTATATTCGTTATTGTAATTAAGTAGCAAAATTAATCTAAAATATATTGTGAGAAAACATAAAAATATTATCATTTTCTTGATTAAATTTTTTGTGACCTATTTTATATTAGTATCTGTTTATAATTTTTACTTACATAAATCTCAGCAAAAAGAAGGTAGTTTTAAAACATCTTCAATAACAAAAGCAGTTGCAGATCAAACTATAGAAGTCTTAACTTTTTTTGACTACAACGTAAAAGCGATACAAAATGATAAAGAACTTTCTATTCAACTTATTGTTGAAGATAGTTATACGGCACGTGTTATAGAGGGGTGCAACTCAATAAGTATAATTATTTTATTTATAGCTTTTGTTGTGGCCTTTTCGGGTAGTTTACAAGTTACACTAGTTTATGTTCTATTAGGAAGTCTTTTTATTTATATTATAAACGTATTAAGAATTGCCTTTTTAACTGTAATGATTTATAAATATCCGCATAAAGTAGAAATTTTACATGACCTAGTGTTTCCTGCTATTATTTATGGAACAGTTTTTCTACTTTGGATAATTTGGGTTAATAAATTTTCGAATTTTAAAAAATGAATAAGTACGTAAAAATAACATTTTTGGGTATTTTATTTTCTTTATTTCTTATTATAAGAGCTTATGGTAAGGTTGTATTTTATGATCCTTTAGCGGTTTATTTTAAAAACGATTACCTGCATACCTCTTTACCAAAAATAGATACTTGGCATTTGTTAATGCACATGTTATACAGGTATATATTAAATTCTTTGGTATCTCTAGGCATTATTTGGGTTGTTTTTCAAAAAAAAGAATACCTAAAGTTTTCTATAGTTTTTTTTACAATAGCATTTATTATTTTGATAGCGGCTTTTGTATTCTTATTAAGAAATAATTTTGCAGATGGATATTTACTACCATTTTATGTCAGAAGATTTATCATACACCCTTTGTTTTTGTTGCTGTTGTTACCGGCGTTCTATTACCAAAGGCTTAGTAAAGAATAATTTAACATCATTTTAAATTTTCAAAGTGTACATTTGTAATGTGAAACAAGTTTTTGTAAAAATAACGTCAATTATACTTGCACTGTTTGTGTTGTTTTCTACTTTTTCTTTTACAGTAGAAAAGCATTACTGTGGTGATTTTTTGATGGACGTTTCTTTTACAGGTGATGCAGATGATTGCACAACAGTAATGAAAGCATCAAAAAGTAAATGTTGTAAAGATGAAGTGTACCAAATAGAAGGTCAAGATGAATTGCAGCAGTTTACCTCTCATAATTTTGATTTTGAGAAAACACAGTTTTTAGTCGCTTTTTACATCTCTTATCAAGATTTATTTGTTGTAGATGAGTCAGATAAGGTCATTCATATAGATTTTCCTCCACCAGATATACCTAAAAACTTTCAGGTATTACACCAATCATTTTTAATCTGATTTAATTTTTTAACATAGAACAAGCATCATTTTTAGATGCCAAAAAAATCATGTTTTTAAATTAAATCTAAAACGTAATGAAAAAATATTTAGTAAGCAGTTTTCTTCTGCTTGCTCCGCTACTTAATTTTTCTCAAACATCCTTAAAAGGGATGATTATGGATAGAGAAAACCCTAAAGATAATTTAGGTGTAGAAGGTGCAACTGTACACTGGTTAAACACTAGTGTAAGTGCCATTACAAATGCAAAAGGATGGTTTGTAATCTCTTACAAGCCAGAATATAAAAATCTAATAGTTAGTTATTTGGGTTTTAAAACAGATACAATTGCTATAAATGAGGCAAAGCCCATTCACTATTTTTTAACTCCAGAAAGTGAGTTAGAAGAAGTAACGGTTAGAGCCGAAAAGAAAAGTACGTTTCGCTCAACCTTAACAACAGCAAATGTATTTACTGTAAACTCTGAAGAATTGTTAAAAGCTGCTTGCTGTAATTTAGCAGAAAGTTTTGAAACAAATCCGTCTATAGATATTAGTTTTTCTGATGCTTTAACGGGTACAAGACAAATTGAAATGTTAGGGTTAACGAGTCCGTATTTATTAATTACCCAAGAAAATATACCTTCGGTAAGAGGTGCGAGTCAAGTTTTTGGGCTCACATTTACACCAGGCACATGGGTAGAAAGTATTCAAATTAGTAAAGGAGCAGGTTCTGTTGTTAACGGATTTGAAAGTATTTCTGGACAAATAAATGCAGAATTGGTAAAGCCCTTTTCTGATAATAAATTCTTTGTAAACACCTACTCTTCTGTAAACGGAAGGCTAGAATTAAATACTCATTTTAACCAAAATGTATCAGACAAATGGCAAACAGGTTTGTATATTCATGGTAACCATAGAGGACAAAAATTTGATAGAAACGGAGATAACTTTTTAGATATACCTTTAGCAAATCAAATAAACGTTATGAACCGTTGGCAATTTACAGATGCAGAAAAAGGTTGGGTAAGTTTTCTAAATTTTCGTTTTCTGAATGATGAAAAGCAAACAGGAGAATTAAATTTTAATCCAGATATAGATCGCGGTACACAAAATAGTTGGGGTAGTGAAATTGAAACCAAGCGTTTTGATGCTTCTGCAAAGTTAGGTTATGTTTTTCCTGAGTTGCCATACCAAAGTATAGGTTTTCAAATGGCATATAGTAATCATCAACAAGACTCTTATTTCGGATTAAGAACTTATGACATTCAGCACGAGAGTGTATATTCTAATCTAATTTTCAATTCGATAATAGGGGATACTAGAAGCAAATTTAAAACAGGACTTAGTTTTACTTTAGATGTATACGATGAACTTGTAGATGTGCGTACTTTTAAAAGAAAAGAACAATCTTTAGGGGCCTTTTTTGAATATGCTTATGATAATTTAGATAATTTTAGCATAACGGCTGGTATTCGTGTAGATACACATAATTTATTAGGTAATTTTATTACGCCACGTTTGCATTTGAGATATGTACCTTGGAAAAACGGCGTACTTAGAACTTCTATAGGAAGAGGTAAACGAAGTGCTAATATTTTTGCAGAAAATCAGCAATTATTTGCGAGTTCTAGACAAATTAGTATAGATGATGTTGGGGGTAATATTTACGGATTAAACCCTGAAATAGCATGGAATTACGGGATTTCTTACATGCAAAAATTTAAGATTTTTGATAGGAGAGGAGATATTACTTTTGATTTTTATCAAACAGATTTTCAAAATCAAATTGTTGTAGATTGGGAAAATCCTCAAGAAATTTCCTTTTACGATCTAGATGGTAAAAGTAGTGCAAGTAGTTTTCAAGCAGAAGTGAGTTATAATATAGCAAAACGATTTAATTTAAGAACAGCATTTAAATATTTTGATGTTTCTACAGATTTTAAAAGTGGAAATTTACAAAAACCTATTCAGCCAAGAACTCGTTTTTTCGCAAACCTGTCTTATGAAACAGAAATTAAAGATAATGGACAACAATGGAGGTTTGATACAACGTTTAATATTATAGGTACACAACGATTGCCTGATACAAGTTCAAATACAACTCAGTATCAATTGCCTGAGTTTTCAAGTACTTATCAATTATTAAATGCGCAAGTAACTAAAGTATTTTCCAAACGCTTTGAAATTTATGTTGGTGGAGAAAATATAACAAATGTACAGCAGGAAAACCCTATTATAGGTAGCGATAATCCTTTTGGTGCAAATTTTGATACCACAATAGTGTATGCTCCTATTTTTGGACGTGCTGTTTATTTAGGATTACGATTTAAAGTAAAATAACGCACTCAGAGATAAATAGTATCAATAATTAACAAAATGTGTCATGTAAATTAAATTTAGTAGAAGAGGATATGTTTTCCTACTTCTTTTTAATTTTAAAATTACTTGAAGACACGTTAAAACATAAAAAAATGAAAAAAAACATAATAGGAATAGTATTGTTGTGTATTGCGTTTTCAATACAAGCGCAAGACGTAAAAAAGAAAAGAAATGCTAAAGTTACTTTTGAAGTAGACGGAGTTTGTGGTATGTGTAAAAAAAGAATAGAAACAGCAGCCCTAAAAACAAAAGGTGTAAAATTTGCGCTTTGGAATCCTGCAACACATCAACTAAACTTAATTATAGATGAACATAAAACTGAAGTAAACAAGGTACAGAAGAACATTACAGAAGTTGGTCATGATATAGTTCTAACCAAAGAGAAAAAGATAATAGCACCAGCAAAGGCATACAATGCGGTGCATCCTTGTTGTAAATATAGAGAAGAAAAAGTGATACAAGACCACAAAGAAACTAAAAACGACTAAGCATTACATAAATTAAAGTGCTACATAATCTAAGGTTATAATTTTAGAGATTTTTTATTTTTATAGTGATGAAACAAATATTTAATATTGATGGAATGACCTGTCAAGGGTGCAGGTCTTCTGTAGAAAATGCCTTAAATACTTTTGATAAAGTAACTAATGCAATTGTAGATTTAGATAAAAAAGAAGCTATTGTAGCGTCAGAGTCAAAAATTTCTAAATCAGAAATACAAACAATTATTGGTAAAAAATATACAGTTTCAGAAAAAACAACTGTTCATTCAGGTTTACCTGATGCAGAAGAAAAATCTACGCTAAAACAACTTTACCCATTATTTTTAATTTTTGGGTTCATTACCACAGCATCTATTTTAATACATACAAACCCATGGAGTATTTCTGAGTTTATGTTGACTTTTATGGGGTTGTTTTACGTAGTTTTTAGTTTTTTTAAATTGTTAGATATTAAAGGTTTTGCAACAAGTTTTGCAATGTATGATCCTGTTGCTAAAAAAATATATAAATACGGTCTAATTTATCCATTTATAGAATTATGTTTAGGTGTTTTCTTTCTGATGAGAATTCAAACATCAGTAGCCTTAGTTTTTACTTTAATTATTTTAGGAATTACAACAATAGGCGTAACAAAATCTTTGATAAATAAACAGGCAATACAATGCGCTTGTTTAGGATCTGTGCTTAATTTACCAATGACAAAAGCAACTTTTATAGAAAATACAATTATGATTGTAATGGCAGTTTTTATGTTGATTGATATGTTCTAATTGTATATAATATAATTACAAAAAAAATCCGATTGAAACTTCAATCGGATTTTTTTTAATAGTAATTTTTTTGATAAAAAATATCACTTATCAATAGTGTTGATTTACATCATCCCTGGCATTCCACCACCCATTGGAGGCATTCCGCCACCAGCAGGAGCATCTTCTTTAATGTCAACTAAAGCACATTCTGTAGTTAAAATCATACCAGCAACAGAGGCTGCATTTTCTAAAGCGACTCTAGTTACTTTTTTAGGATCTATAATTCCGGCATCTAGCATATCTACGTAATTGTCAGATTTAGCATCATAACCAAAATCTTTTTTACCTTCTAATACTTTGTTGATTACAACAGAGCCTTCACCACCTGCATTTTCTACGATAGTTCTTAGAGGTGCTTCAATAGCTTTGTTTACAATTTGTACACCTGTAGTTTCGTCTAAATTATCTGTAGCTAATTTTTCTAACACTTTTTTAGCTCTAACCAAAGCAACACCACCACCAGCAACAATACCTTCTTCTACAGCTGCTCTTGTAGCGTGTAAAGCATCGTCAACTCTATCTTTCTTTTCTTTCATTTCTACTTCAGAAGCAGCACCAACATATAAAACAGCAACACCGCCAGCTAATTTAGCCAAACGTTCTTGTAGTTTTTCTTTATCGTAGTCAGAAGTTGTTGTTTCTATTTGAGATTTAATTTGGTTTACTCTAGCTTTAATAGCTTCTGCATCACCAGAACCATTTACAATTGTAGTGTTGTCTTTATCTATAGTTACCGTTTCTGCAGTACCTAATAAATCTAAAGTTGCATTTTCTAAAGAAAATCCTCTTTCTTCAGAAATTACAGTACCGCCTGTTAAAATAGCAATGTCTTCTAACATCGCTTTTCTTCTATCTCCAAAACCAGGAGCTTTAACAGCAGCAATTTTTAATCCACCTCTTAATTTGTTTACTACTAAAGTAGCTAAGGCTTGTCCATCAACGTCTTCAGCAATAATTAATAAAGGTCTGCTAGATTGAGCAACAGGTTCTAAAATTGGAAGAATTTCTTGTAAGTTAGAAATCTTTTTGTCAAATAATAAAATGTAAGGATTTTCTAAATCAGCAATCATTTTATCAGCATCAGTTACAAAGTAAGGAGATAAATATCCTCTATCAAACTGCATACCTTCTACAACATCTACATACGTATCTGTTCCTTTAGCTTCTTCTACAGTAATAACTCCTTCTTTACCTACTTTACCAAAAGCAGTGGCAATTAAATCTCCTATAACAGCATCGTTATTTGCAGAAATAGAGGCAACTTGTTGAATTTTATCAGAAGAATTACCAACTTTTTGAGTTTGCTTTTCTAAGTCAGATACTATAGCTTCAACAGCTTTGTCAATTCCGCGTTTCAAATCCATAGGGTTTGCACCTGCCGCTACATTTTTTAACCCTTCTTTTACGATAGCCTGAGCTAAAACAGTTGCAGTTGTTGTTCCGTCTCCAGCTAAGTCATTTGTTTTAGAGGCTACTTCTTTAACCATTTGAGCTCCCATGTTTTCAAGCTCGTTTTCTAACTCAACTTCTTTTGCAACAGAAACACCATCTTTGGTTACTGTTGGAGCACCAAAAGATTTAGAAATAATTACATTTCTTCCTTTTGGTCCTAAAGTTACTTTTACAGCATTTGCTAAAGCGTCTACACCACGTTTTAAACCATCTCTAGCTTCTATATCAAATTTTATATCTTTTGCCATTTTTTTAAATTTTGCATTTAGCTTGTAGCACTTGGCTGTTCGCTAAAAAGATTTTACTAATTTTTGTTTTTCTTGCTAAGGCAAATCGCCAAAAGCAAATCGATTTTTTTAAATAATTGCTAAAATATCAGATTCTCGCATCATTAAATAATCTGTACCTTCTAACTTTAAATCTGTTCCACCGTATTTGCTATATAAAACGGTATCTCCAACTTTAACGGTTAAAGGCTCATCTTTTTTACCATTACCAACGGCAACAACAGTTCCTTTTTGCGGTTTTTCTTTGGCATTATCAGGGATAATGATTCCTGAAGCTGTTTTTGTTTCTGCTGGGGCAGGTTCTACAAGAACTCTGTCTGCTAAAGGTTTAATGTTTACACTCATTTTTATATAAATTTTGATTTAATAAATTAATTTTCTTCAACTAATTTGACAGAAATTATGCCATGTGCAAAAAACTGACAATTTTTCTTTGGATTATTTTCTAATTGAATTTAAAGCAAAAAAAAATGCCAACGTGTCATTTTCGTTGGCATTTTTGGTATTGTATTTTTTACTTAGATACTATCGTTAGTTGTTAAAGGAGTAGTATCTTCAACAGGTGCAGAAGTTTCTACACCTTCTAAAGTGTTGTCTAATTTAAAATTGTTTTCACCGTCTCTAGGAATGGCAAAATTTGCTAATAAAATTAAAGCAAACATAGCTATGGCTAAGGTCCATGTAGTTCTGTCTAAAAAGTTATTTGTGTTTTGTACACCACCCAAAGACTGAGCGCCACCACCAAAAGAAGAAGATAATCCTCCTCCTTTAGGATTTTGAACCATAACTATTAAGATTAGAGCGATAGCTACAATCAAAATTAAGATTAAAAATGCTGTATAACTCATAATTTATTTTTTTGTAAAATTTGTACTCTTTTAATTTGGTCTGCAAAGAAACCACTTTTTTCTGGATATTTCAAACTTAAAATTCTGTAGGCCTGTACTGCACTTTCATATTTTTTTTGTTCTAAATACACTTTAGCCAACGTTTCTGTCATTAATGCAGCGTCTTGTTTGTTTTCTTTTATAGGTATTGTAATATTTTTACCCTTCGGAAGCGATTCTATCTTAGGGTTTTCTTCTATAAATCTATTAATGAGCGCTACTTTTTTAGATGTCGGTTTTATAGTTTTTGTTACTAATTTTTCTGTTTTTGATCTTTCAATAGGTTTTTTGGTAGATAACTTTAACCATTCATTAAAAGAGTAACTTTCTGTTGAATTAAAAGAAATAGGTGTTCCTAATTGAAGCTTTTTAGTTTCTTGGGTGCTTTGGTTTATAATTTTAGCATTGTCATCAGTTTTGGTGTGGCTTACTTTTTCTGCAGCAAAAGTGTTTTTTGTTTCTGCTAAGATTTTGTTTGAAATCTGTTTATGAATGCCCTCTTTTTGTGCGTTAAAATTGTTAGAAGTGATAAAATCAAAAAGTACTGTTCTGTCTGATGTATAGGCAGCAGTTAACTTTAATTCGTTGTTATATTTAAAGCTGTCTTTGTTTTTTAATCCTTTTAAATACAGTGCTCTAGCAGCTTGAAAATATGGAAATTTTTCTACAATAGATTTTAATTCTACCGTATCTATGTGCCCGATAGTTTCTTGGTGTTTTAAAATTGATGTAAATCTGTCTGTATTCAAAATATATTTGGTTACCAGCCTCCAACAGAAGCATTAAAAATATCTTGCGTAATTCTTTCTAAAATCTCATCTAGAGCAGCCTCTAAAACCCCACCAGACAATTGAGCATTGGCAGCAAAATCTGAATAAAAAGAGAATTGTTGTTCAAAATCTTTCTTTTCGTCTTTCTTATTTTCATACCTAACATTAACAGTTATTGTAAGTCTGTTTTGTGATGCGGTTTGGTTAGAATTTGCACTCATTGGTGTAACTCTATAACCTGTAATTTCTCCACTAAAATACAAATCTCCGTTAGATTTGGTTAGCGTTAAATTAGTTTGTCTTAAAAATAAATCTTGTAAATCTTGTGTAAAACGCTGGCTAAGAATAGGCTCTATTAAAGAAGCTTGATTAGGGAAAAAATCTACCTGAAGCGTTTTTGCGTCACCTGTACTTCCTCCTGTAAAAGAATATACCCCACAACCTACTAATACAAGTGAACTTATTGTAAAAAAACTGATAAATAATATTCTTTTCATGTGATTATAAATCATACTGTTTAATTTTTCTATATAAGGTTCTCTCTGAAATACCTAATTCTTTAGCGGCCAACTTTCGTTTGTTGTTATTTTTTTCTAATGATTTTTTAATCATTTCTATTTCTTTGTCTTGTAAAGATAACGATTCATCTTCTTCAATTGTCTCAATAAAATCGTACTCTTTTTCTGTAGAAGAGTTTTGAGGTATATTTAAAACTTCTACATTGGTTTTCTCAGTATCTTGGTTGCCATATATTTTTTCTATCAACCTATGATGTTCTTCTTGTACTTCTTCTATATTGCCGTTTTTCATCAAATCTAAAGTCAATTTTTTTAGATCGTTGATGTCATTACGCATATCAAACAAGATTTTATACATGATATCTCGTTCTGAAGAAAAATCATTTTCTTTTTTGTTACCGCCAACAATGGCAGGTAAATTACCGTTGTTGTCAGGTAAATATTGTTTTAGTTTTAGTGCTGTAATTGTTCTTTCTTCTTCGATAACTGAAATTTGTTCTGCTAAGTTTTTTAACTGACGTATATTTCCTGGAAAAGAATAATTCAATAATATATTTACAGCATTGTCATCTAAGCGTATTGAAGGCATTCTGTATTTTTGAGCAAAATCTGATGCAAATTTTCTAAATAGTAGATGAATGTCTTGGTTACGATCTCTTAGTGCTGGTAAACTTATTTCTACAGTACTTAATCTGTAATACAAATCTTCTCTAAACTTTTCTTTTTCAATTGCATACTGCATGTTAACATTTGTAGCTGCAACAATTCTAACATTGGTTTTTAATACTTTAGAAGAACCCACTTTAATAAATTCTCCGTTTTCCAAAACACGAAGTAAACGCACTTGGGTAGTTAATGGTAATTCGCCAACTTCATCTAAAAAAATGGTTCCGCCATCAGCAACTTCAAAATATCCTTTTCTGTCTTGTGTTGCTCCTGTAAATGCTCCTTTTTCGTGTCCAAATAATTCACTGTCTATGGTTCCTTCAGGAATAGCACCGCAGTTTACAGCAATGTATTTTGCATGTTTTCTATGTGATAATGAGTGTATAATTTTTGGAATACTTTCTTTACCAACTCCACTTTCTCCAGTAACTAAAACAGAAATATCAGTAGGAGCAACTCTTACTGCTTTTTCTAAGGCTCTGTTTAGGTGGATATCGTTTCCTATAATACCAAAACGTTGTTTTAAAGCTTGTAAATTTTCCATAGTCTATTTCTCTATATATTCAGAAACTCCTTTTTCAAGTTTTCCTGTAAGCCATTGCCGATTTAGTTTTAATAACATTTTATTACTTTTGGTAAAACTAATTTTTGCAGTAGCTTTTCCTGCTTTTAATTCATTTTCTAGTGTAACACATTGGTATAGCATATGTAAAATATCATTATCAAGTGTTGCAATTATTTTTCCGTGTTTTACGGTTCCTCCAGAATAATTAGCGGTTACGATATTGTCTTCTTGTTGATAGTTAAAAACAGTATCTGCATTTACTTTTCCATTTTTAGAGTTTTCTACTAAGTAAAAAGTTTTATTATGAAAATTAAACACACTCATTTTTAATTATTATCAGAATATCCTACTGCGGTTCCAATCAATGTAGCAGAAGTACAGTCTTCTACTTTAACATTTACAAAATCGCCTAATTTGTAATGTTCTTTAGGAAAAACAATTACGGTGTTTTGTGTGTTTCTCCCTTTCCATTGGTTAGAGTTTTTCTTAGAAGTTCCTTCAATTAAAACTTCTTCAGTTTTTCCTAAATGCTGTTTTGTTCTGTATAAAGCATGTTTTTGTTGCAAATCGATAACTTCTGTTAAACGACGTTTTTTAACATCCGCAGGCACATCATCTTCCATTTTTTTACCAGCCAAAGTTCCTGGTCTTTCAGAGTAAGCAAACATAAAACCAAAGTCGTATTTTACATATTCCATCAACTCTAAAGTATCTTTATGGTCTTGTTCTGTTTCGCCACAAAACCCAACAATCATGTCTTGAGACAAAGCCATTTCTGGAATAATTTTAAAAATAGTATCCACCAACTCCATATACTCTTCACGCGTATGTTGTCTGTTCATGGCTTTTAACATAGCGTTACTTCCGCTTTGTACAGGTAAGTGTATGTATTTGCAAATATTTTTGTGTTTAGCCATAGTGTGTATAACATCTAAACTCATGTCTTGAGGATTAGAGGTAGAAAAACGAAAACGAGTTTTTGGAAATTCAGTAGCACACATGTCTAACAATTGAGCAAAATCTACTGCCGTGGCTTGAGCCATTTCTGACGCTTTGTTGAAATCTTTTTTCAAACCACCTCCATACCATAAAAAACTATCTACGTTTTGACCTAAAAGTGTAATTTCTTTATAGTTTTTAGCAACCATTTGACGAATCTCTTCTAAAATACTTTTTGGGTCTCTACTTCGCTCACGTCCACGGGTAAAAGGAACTACACAAAATGTACACATATTATCGCAACCCCTTGTAATAGATACAAATGCAGAAACCCCATTAGAATTTAAACGAACAGGTGCAATATCTCCGTAGGTTTCTTCTTTGGACAAAATAACATTAACGGCATCTTTACCCTCATTTACTTCTTCTAGTAAATTAGGTAAATCTTTATAAGCATCTGGACCCACAACTAGGTCTACAATTTTTTCTTCTTCTAAAAACTTTTCTTTCAAGCGTTCTGCCATACAACCTAAAACGCCAACTTTCATTTTTTTATTAACTTGTTTTACAGCATTGTACTTTTGCAATCTTTTACGAACCGTAGTTTCTGCTTTTTCTCGAATAGAGCAAGTATTTACCAAAACCAAATCTGCTTCTTCTAAAACTTGGGTAGTATTGTATCCTTGCTTGTCTAAAATAGCAGCAACAATTTCACTATCATTCATATTCATTTGACAGCCATAACTTTCTATGAATAGTTTTTTAGTATTTTCTTTTTTATTTTCGGTTACAAGGGCTTTACCTTGTATTTTTTCGTCAATAATTTTTTCTACGTGTTCCATCTTTCAATTTATCATTAGAAGGTGGGCAAAGATACAACCAAAAATACTTTTTTATGACAAATTGGCAGAAAAAATAATGCTCTAAATCTGTTAATTATTTCTTGAAAATTGATGAAATAATTTTTTTTATCAAAAAACTAACTACTTTTGCAGTCTGAAAACATGAGTATTTAGGGCGTTTTCACAGATAAAAGAAGATAAATGGCAAAGAATTTAGTAATAGTTGAGTCTCCTGCAAAAGCAAAAACGATTGAAAAATTTCTTGGAAAAGAATTTCAAGTAGAATCGAGTTACGGACACATCGCAGATTTACCGTCTAAAGAATTAGGGATAGATGTAGAGGGAGATTTTAGTCCTAAATACATCATTTCTGATGATAAAAAACCCGTAGTAAAAAAATTAAAATCGTTAGCTAAAAAAGCAAAAACAATTTGGTTAGCAAGTGATGAGGATAGAGAAGGAGAAGCTATTGCGTGGCATTTAAAAGAGCAACTAGAGTTGAATGATGACAATACCAAACGTATTGTTTTTCATGAAATTACGAAAAAAGCCATTTTAAAAGCTGTAGAAAACCCTAGAGATATTGATTATAATATGGTTAACGCTCAACAAGCGCGTAGGGTTCTAGACAGATTAGTTGGGTATGAACTTTCACCTGTCCTATGGCGCAAAGTAAAAGGAGGTTTGTCTGCAGGTAGAGTACAATCTGTAGCTGTAAGGTTGATAGTAGAAAGAGAACGAAGTATTCAAGAATTTAAGGCAGAGTCTCATTATAAAGTAATTGCAGAATTTTTAACTGTAGAAGGAAAAAAGTTTAAAGCAACTATTCCTAAAAACTTCAATTCTAAATCATCTGCAGAAGCATTTTTAAAATCTTGTGCAGATGCAAATTTTTCTATAGCAGATTTAACAAAAAAGCCTGCAAAAAAATCTCCAGCAGCTCCATTTACAACGTCAACATTACAACAAGAGGCTTCTCGTAAATTAGGTTTTCCGGTAGGTAAAACCATGCAAGTTGCTCAACGTTTGTATGAAGCAGGTTTGATTACCTATATGAGAACAGATAGTGTAAATTTGTCTGTAGATGCAAGAAATGAGGCCGAAGAAGAAATTGTAAATTATTACGGTAAAGAATACAGTAAACAACGTGTGTTTAAGTCGAAAGCTAAAGGAGCACAAGAAGCCCATGAAGCAATTCGTCCTACAAACATGAAAATGCACGGGATTGATACAGAATACGATCAAAATAGATTGTATGATTTAATTTGGAAAAGAACATTGGCGTCTCAAATGAGTGATGCGCAGTTGGAAAGAACCAATGTAAAAATTCAAAATTCAAATAATGATAAGATTTTTACTGCTAATGGAGAGATGATAAAGTTTGAAGGATTCTTAAAAGTGTATTTAGAAGGTACTGATAATGAGGAAGAAGAACAAGCAGGGATGTTGCCAAATTTGAAAGTTAATGACAATTTAACGTATAATTTTATAAACGCTACGCAGCGTTTTACGAGCCCGCCTTATCGTTTTACAGAGGCTTCTTTGGTAAAGCAATTAGAAGAATTAGGTATTGGTAGACCTTCTACATACGCACCAACAATTTCTACAGTACAAAGAAGAGGTTACATAGAGAAAGGGCAAGACGAGGGTAAAGAGAGAAATTATGAGCAGTTAATTTTAACTGACGGCACTATAAAAAGCAAATCTTTAACAGAAAAAACTGGTGCTAATAAAAATAAGTTAGTTCCTACAGATATTGGTAACATAGTAAACGATTTTCTAGTGGCTAATTTTTCGAATATTTTAGATTTTGGGTTTACAGCTAAAGTAGAAAATTCTTTTGATGATATTTCTGAAGGTGAAGAAAATTGGACAGAAATGATAAAAGATTTCTACATTAAATTTCATGATAATGTAGAAGATGTAAAAGAAAATGCAGAAAGAGAAAGCGGAGAACGTATTTTAGGAAAGCACCCAGAAAGTGGTAAAACAGTATTGGTTAGACTTGGTAAATTTGGTCCGATTGCACAAATAGGAGCTCCAGAAGACGAAGAAAAACAGTTTGCAAGTTTAAATAAAGATCAGAATTTAGGAACAATAACTCTAGAAGAGGCATTAGAATTGTTTTTATTACCTAAAACTTTAGGAGTTTACGAAGGTGAAGAAGTTATAGTTTCTAATGGCCGTTTTGGACCTTATGTAAAATTTGGTAAGATGTATGTTTCTTTAGATAAAGGTGAAAATCCGATGGAGGTTGATCTCAATAGAGCAGAAGAACTTATAGAGGCTAAGAAAAAAGCAGATGCACCAATTTATCATCATGAAGATTTGCCTGTTCAAAAAGGTGTAGGGCGTTTTGGACCTTTTTTAAAGTGGAATGGGATGTTTATCAATGTAAACAAAAAATATGACTTTGATAACTTGTCTGATATTGATATTGTTACTTTAATAGAAGAAAAGAAACAAAAAGAAATAGATAAGGTAATTCATAACTGGGAAGATGTTGGAATTAAGGTTGAAAAAGCAAGGTGGGGAAGGTTTAATGTAATTAAAGGCAAGATTAAAGTAGAATTACCAAAAACTACTAAAATCGAAAAGTTATCTAAGGAGGAAGCTGTCAAAATGATTGAAGCAAAAACACCAAAGAAAAAAACTACAAAAAGAAAAACTACCACTAAAAAAACAGTAAAAAAGAAATAAGTATTTCTTATATTGCGTTAGTTTTCTAAAAAAAATTGATGAACCAAGATTTTTTAACCCCTATAAAAGATTCGGTTGTAGCACATTTAGTGTTGCAGTCTCCATTGTGTCTTGGTAAAAAAATTAAATTTCATTCCGCTCAAGAAGGTTTTCCAGATCTAGAAAATATCACTATTGCAATTTTTGGTGTTCAAGAAGATAGAAATTCAGAAAACAATTTTGGTTGTGGAGATCATTTGCAATTTATTCGTAGAAAACTGTATCAATTATTTCCTGGAAATTGGGATACTGAAATAGCTGATTTAGGAAACGTTTTAAAAGGAAACACTGTAAAAGATACTTATTTTGCGGTAAGAGAAATTATTTCAGACTTACTTAAAAGTAATATTTTACCCATTATCATAGGAGGAGGTCAAGATATTACCTATGTTAATTACAGAGCATACGATACCTTAGAGCAAACTGTAAATATCACAACAGTGGACAGTCGTTTTGATATCGGAAATTTAGATGATGAACTGACTTCACAATCTTATCTAAGTAAAATTATTATGGAGCAACCTAATAATTTGTTTAACTATTGCAATGTAGGATACCAAACGTACTTCAATCCTCAAGAAGAAATTCAACTGCTAGAAAGTTTAAATTTTGATGCATACAGATTGGGTAGGGCAAAAGAGTTAGAAAATATAGAACCAGCATTTAGAAATGCAGATATTGTTTCAATAGATATAGGAGCTATAAGGCAAAGTGAAGCGCCTGCAAATAACAATGCATCACCAAATGGTTTTTATGGAGAAGAAATTTGTGCCATATCCAGATACGCAGGTTTAAGTGATAAAGTATCTTCTTTTGGTATATATGAATACAACTCTAAATACGATAATAATCATCAAACCGCTAATTTAATAGCACAAATGATTTGGTATTTTATAGAAGGAGTAAATTACAGAGTAAAAGACTATCCGTTTTCAGGTAAAGAAAACTATCAAAAGTTTACTGTGCTATTAGAAAATGATGATCCAATGGTTTTTTACAAGAGTAATAAATCAGGAAGATGGTGGATGGAGATAAATATTTTGTCAGATAATAAATATAAAAGGCATGCGTTAATACCATGTACATATAACGATTACATTGAAGCTACCAAACAGAATATACCTGAAAAATGGTATAAGGCTATGAAAAAAATGGTGTAATCAAAAAAGAATAGAATAACATTACGTTAAAATGCATTACGAACGTTGTATTTTAGCAAAAAAAATAATAGGTTTACGAACTTTTTAGTAAAGATATTTTATAATATGAAAAAAGCAGCAATATTTGCACTTTTAGTAACCGTTTTATACAGTTGTGGCTCTAATGATAGAGGAGAGTTGGTTGGAGTAAGGTCTAAGAAAAAATGGTTTTCAGAAAAGCCTTTTGGAATGGCGCTAATTCCTGGTGGGTCTTTTACCATGGGAAAACAAGATCAAGACGTTATAGGAACATTAAATTCTCCTACAAAAACAGTAACAGTAAGGCCTTATTATATGGACGAAACTGAAGTTACCAACAATGAGTACAAAGAGTTCGTTTTTTGGGTTAAAGATTCTGTAGTAAGAACAAGACTAGCATATCAACAAGAATTTGCAGCTATGATTGCAGGAAATCCAGATGGCACACCTTTGTCAGGAGGCATTCATGATTATGCTTTTGCTGTAGCAGATACAACAGATGCATCAGCATATCAAAAATACATGTACGACAATTATTGGAGTTTAGGAGATGGTATAGATTCTATAAAACCATTAAATTGGAATGTTGATATTATTTGGGATAAAGAAGAATTTCCAGATGTAGATTATGTAGAGGTTATGGATTCTTTATATATTCCTAGAGAAGAAGCCGTAGACGGTTTGAGAACATTTAATACAAAATTCTTAAAATACAGGTATTCTTGGTTTGATAGAGATAATGCAGCAAGAAAAGGGGGCAATAGAAAAGATTTTGTAATTACAGAAGTACTAAATATCTATCCAGATACAACAGCATGGGTTAAAGATTTTAATTACTCTTACAACGACCCTATGCATCAAGATTATTTTAATCATCAATCTTATGGAGATTACCCAGTAGTTGGGGTTACATGGGGGCAAGCAAACGCTTTTTGTAATTGGAGAACTAAAAAGAAAAATGATTATTTAAGAAGTAGAAAAAACGCTACTACTGTTCCAAATTTTAGATTGCCTACAGAAGCAGAATGGGAATATGCTGCAAGAGGAGGCCTAGAATTTGCAACATATCCTTGGGGTACAGGAGGTACAACAAGTGATAGAGGTTGTTTTTTAGCAAATTTTAAACCTGTTCGTGGTAATTATGCTGTAGATGGTGCATTGTATACAATGGAAGCAAAATCATTTAATGCTAACGATTATGGTTTATACAACATGGCAGGAAATGTAGCAGAATGGACAAATACTGCATACAATCTATCTTCATACTATATGGCCTCAACAATGAATCCAAACGTAGAGGATCGAAAAAATAAAAGGAAAATTATTCGTGGTGGATCTTGGAAAGATGTTGCTTATTTCTTAGAGGTCTCTTCAAGAGATTACGAATATGCAGATACAGCAAGAAGTTACATAGGCTTTAGAACTGTACAAAACTACATAGGAACTTCAAACAAATAAAAAAAAAGAATAAAAATTAAAAAAATATTATGGCACAGTCAAGAACTTACAAAAAAACAATGAATTTTGTATACGGAATGGGAGCAGCAGTAGTTATCGTTGGAGCTTTATTTAAAATCCAACACATTTCTATTGGCCCAATAACAGGAGGTGTAATGTTAACAATTGGTCTGCTAGTAGAAGCTGCAGTATTTGCAATATCTGCTTTTGATACTCCTGAAGAAGAATTTGACTGGTCTAAAGTATACCCAGAGTTAGGAGAAGGTGGTAATGTTTCTGAACCAGAAAATACACAAGGTCTATTATCTCAAAAATTAGACAATTTATTACAAGAAGCAAAAATAGATGCTTCTCTAATGAGTAGTTTAGGAAATAGCATGAAAAATTTCCAAAATGCTGCCGAAGGTTTGTCTTCAGCATCAGAATCGGTTTCCTCTACAAACAAATACAATGAACAAGTTTCTTTAGCCGCAGCACAAATGGAAACTTTAAATAATTTATATAAAGTTCAAGTTGAAAATGTAGGGAAACAATCTGAGCTTAACGGAGCGGTTGCTGAAAATGCTGAAAAATTAAAAGCTCAAATGGATGCCTTAGCAGAAAACTTATCTTCTTTAAACGGAGTTTATGGTGGGATGCTTTCTGCAATGTCAAAAAAATAATTAGTGATAATTTGTATAAATATTAACTGTAAAACTAATTAAGAATGGCAGGAGGAAAAATGTCCGCAAGACAAAAAATGATAAACTTAATGTACCTCGTATTTATTGCAATGTTAGCATTAAATATGAGTAAAGAAGTTTTATCGGCTTTTGGCTTTATGAATGAGAAATTGTCGGATAATAACAAATCAACAATTGAAAAAAACAATGCTGCCTATGCTAATCTAGCTACAAAAGCTAGTGAGCAAGCTGCAAAATTTGGGCCTTTAAAGAAAAAAGCAGACCAAATAAAACAATACTCGGATGAATTTTATAGCTATATAGCTGAAGTAAAATCTGATATGTTAGCTACCATAGAAGATAATAAAGATTATGAATCTATGGATAAAACTGATTTTTTGGATGCTTATTTCTTTAAAGGAGATGGGTATACTCCAAAAGGACAAGAGTTTTTGAATAAAATTAATGGTTACAGGACAAACATCATCAATGAGTTAGGTCAAGATAATAAGTACGTTCCTGTTATTAAAGAACGATTTAATACTGATGATGTTAACAGAGGAGGAAAAAAAACAGAGCCTTGGTTAAGAGCTAGATATGAAGGTTTCCCTATGATAGCTTCTTTAACAAATCTTACACAAATACAAGCAGATATTAGAAATACGGAAAGCGATATTGTCGCTGATTTATTAGGAGGCCAACTGGAGTCTGAGGTGTCTTTGAATAACTATAAGGGTATCGTAGCTTTAGATAAAAATGCATATTTTTCAGGAGAAAAAGTTACAGGTAAAATTGTATTAGGACGCTACGATGCCACTTTAGAACCAGATAAAGTAATTTTAAACGGTAAAGATTATAGCAACATCAAAGCGGGTCAAGTTATTATAGATATGCCAGCAGGTAATGTAGGAAGCCATGATGTTAAAGGTAAAATAACTTTTACACAAGGAGGCGAACCAGTAGAAGTACCTTTTGAAAGTTCGTATTCTGTAATACCAGAACCAAGTACTGCCGTAGTTTCTGCTGATAAAATGAATGTGGTCTATAGAGGTTTAGATAATCCAATTTCTGTATCGCTACCAGGTGTTAGCGATAATAATCTAAAAGTATCTGCTTCAGGAGGTAGAATTGCTGGAAGAGGAGGAAAATATAGCGTAAGTCCAGGATCAGGCAAAGAACTCTCTATAAACGTAAGCGCAAAATTGAGTAGTGGTAAAAATGTTACTTCAAAAAAACAATTCAGAATAAAAGATATACCTGCAGCAATGGGAAGTGCTAGAGGGCAATTTGGAGTTGTTAGAATGCCAAAAGCAAGTTTAGCAAGAACTCCGATAGGAGCAGGTTTACCTGATTTTGTATTCGATTTAAAATTAAAAGTAAATAGTTTTAAGGTAAAAGTTCCGGGTCAGGTAACTGTCTTAGTTAAAGGTACTGTTTTTAGTGCACAAGCAAAAAAAGCATTAGCAAAGGCAAAGAGAGGAGATGTCGTTACAATTTTTGATATAAACGCATCTATAATAGGTAATTCTTCTTATAAATTACAAAAAGTATTACCTGTTAGTATAGAAATAACAAACTAGAAGAAAAAAATAGAATATGTTTAAAAATTGTTCAATATTATTTTTCGCTTTGATAATAAGCAGTTCAATATGTGCGCAAGCAAATTTATTGAATGTGAAATCTGTAGATCAAATAGGAAAGAAAAGTGATCAACAATTAGCCGCAGATAATGATGGGCCAATTCCTTATGGTTACATAGATGATAGAGATGTATTGTGGTCTAAAGTGGTTTGGGAATTTATTGATTTAAACCAAAAAATAAATTTACCATACTATTTTCCAATAGACACTACAAATATTTCCACTCATAGAAGATCTTTATTTGACACTTTATTAAAAGGAATTAAACAAGGAAAGATTAAAGAAGCATATTCAGATTCTTTTTTCACTTCAAAAGTAACTCAAGAAGAAATAGATACACGTTTAGTTAATGTTCGTGATGAAAATGGATACCAAGATACATTTAGAATTCAAACACAAGATGTAGAAGGGTATATGATAAAAGGAATGTGGTATTTTGACAAAAGACAAGGCGAATTAAAATATAGATTGTTGGCTTTAGCACCAATGGGCAAAGATGTACAAACATTAGGAGTTTCAGAAATTGATGATGAAAATTTATATGAGTTGTTTTGGATTTTTTATCCTTCGGCAAGACAGGTTTTACATGACTCTAAAGTTTTTAACCCTAAAAATGCATCCCAACCTATTTCTTTTGACCACATGTTAAATGCAAGAAGGTTTAGTGCAACAATTGTACGGGAAGAAAATATTTACGGTAACAGAGCAATATCTGACTACGTTAGAGGAAATTCTTTATTCCAATTGTTAGAAGCTAATAAGATTAAAGAAGATATTAGAAATAGAGAAATGGATATGTGGAATTACTAATAATGAATAACTGTCATTATATAAGACTATAAATTCAATAAAAAAATGAATAAGAAGCGTTCTGCAAAAGAACGCTTTTTTTGTGTAAAAAAGTTATTTTTGAAAAGTGAAGATAGATTATATTATAGTTGGTTTAGGTTTAGCAGGTTTAGCTTTTTGTGAAGAACTCTTAGCGGCAAACAAAACGTTTATAGTGTTTGAAGATGACTCACAAACATCTTCTTTAGTCGCTGGTGGCGTGTACAACCCTGTAATTTTGAAAAGATACACACCCGTATGGAATGCAAAACAGCAATTGGAAATTGCATTACCTTTTTACACTCATCTAGAAAAAAAATTGCAAATAGAAGTAGACCAAAAATTCATAACAAAAAAAGTTTTTAAATCTATAGAAGATCAAAACAATTGGTTCTCGGCATTAGACAAACCTAAATTAAAACCGTATTTAGATGGTAATTTAGACACAAGAAAATATAAAGGTGTTGTTTCTTTATATAATTTTGGTAATGTAAATAAAACAGGGAGAATAGATACATTGCAATTGGTAGAATCTTATAGAAAATATTTAAGAAAAAAAGAATGTATCCTTTTTGAACAATTCGATTATTCAGTTTTAGAAATTTTAGAAAATAAAATTCGTTATAAAAATATAGAAACAAAAAAGATTGTTTTTGCAGAAGGTTTTGGTGTTAAGAAAAACCCATTCTTTAATCACCTACCTTTACATGAAGCTAAGGGAGAATTACTTACCATACACGCTCCAAATCTTAAAATAGATTTTTTATTAAAATCCACTCTATTTGTATTGCCTTTGGGCAATCATTATTATAAGGTAGGGGCAACTTTCAATTGGAAAGATAAAACTTCCATTCCTTCACAAGAAGGAAAAGAAGAGTTAACCAATAAGCTTAAAAAAGTAATTGATGTACCCTATACAATAGTACAGCAAACCGCAGGTATTAGGCCCACTGTAAAAGATAGAAGACCTTTGGTGGGGGTTCATTCTAAACATTCTCAATTGTCAATATTAAATGGTTTAGGTACTAGAGGGGTAATGATAGCACCAACAGTTGCAAAAGAATTGTTTAACCATCTAGAATATGATGAAAAACTAGATAAAGAAATTGATATTAGTAGGTTTTTTTGATGTTTTAAATTATTATTTTTTGGTGCACAAAAAGTGGGGGATAGACCTTTTATAAGTAATAGATCTACTTTAAGTGCACCTTTTAAAAAATATTAATTTGTGAAAGTCTTCATCTTTTTATGAATTAGTGCTTAATAAAGTTATTATTTTTATTTAGAGATGCTAATCTTCTTTTTTCATTATCACGCAGATAAAAATATAAACAATAACAACTATTTGCTTTTCTTCTTTGAGTCTTGAAGTCTATTCTTTTTTTGTAACGTTTTATTTGCTTTTGAAATATCATTATTAAATTTTCAAAAAAAATCTCCTACAAAAATCGATACATTGTTTTAATTTATATTAGGTGTTAATACCCTATACACTAAAAATATTTAGTTAAATAAATGCTTGTTCTTTTGAACCCATGTATAAAGAGCTCTAGTTTGTTGAGGTAAATCTAATTTTAAGATTATTTTACTTCGGTATTTCTCTACTGTTCTTGGTGATAAAAATAGCAGATGACCAATTTCTTTATTGCTCTTATGTTGCGCAATTAGTTTTAAAATTCGTTTTTCAGCAACACTGAATATAGTTAGAATGGAAGAAGATTCTTCTGTAAAACCAATGAATTTTTGTAAAGCTTCACTAAAATAAGGTGTTTGTTTAGATACAGTAATAATGCAGTTTTCGATTTCATCTAAGGCAAACTCTTTTAACAGATAACCAAACACCCCGTTTTTTTTAGAAGCCAAATAAAGGTTCATATCTTTATGTAAAGTAATTAATATGATTTTTGTTTTCAGTTTGTTTTTTTTACAATATTCTGCTATTTCTAAACCAGAATAAAAAGGCATTTCAACATCCAAAATAGCAATATCTGGTATGTTTTTTATAATGAAATTTAATGCACTTCTACCTTCAACTGCTTTTCCTACTACATTAAATTTTTTTTCTAATAATAAATCTTGTAGTCCTTTTAATAAAATAGGATGATCATCAGCTATAAAAATTTTTAAGGTACTCAAATTTTAGGTATTTTAATGGTTATATTGGTTCCTCCATTTTTAAAAGAATCTATTTTTAAACTACCTTTTAAAAAATTAACACGTTCTTTTATATTCTTTAAACCAAGACTATTTAGAAGGCTATATTTATCTTTAAAATGAAAGCCAATTCCATTATCTTTTATATATAAATACAAATAATGTTTTTTATTTATTAATGTAATTCTTGCAGAATCTGCCTTAGAATGCTTGATGATATTTGATAAACATTCTTGAACAATTCTAAAAAGGTGAGTTTGATTTTCTTCTTTTAAAACTCCTTCAATATTATCAAAGTCGTAAAAAAAATATATTCCTTTATAAGAATTATCTAGCTGTTTAATTAAATTTTTAAGAGCATCATTTATTGATATCTGATTAAATTGTAAAGGTCGTAAAAACCTAGATATTGTTCTTACTTCATCAATAGATTTTTTAACTAATTCTTTAATATTTTGTGGGCAACATCTGGTAATCTCGTTATTAATTAATAATAGTGTTTGTCCTAGGCTATCATGTAAGTCTTTAGAAATTCGTTTACGTTCTTGTTCTTGAAATAAAATTAAATTTTGGGCATATTTTTCTCGAAGATCTTTTTTCTTATGCAAAATATTACGCTTAAATATTAAAATAATAACTAGAATAATTAAACTAGTACCTACCATTCCAAAAAGAATAATTTTAGTTTTGTGTTTTTTGTCTTGTTCTAATAACTTTATTTTAGAATTGCTATATGCAATAATTTTTTTGTTTTTTTCGCTCTCAAAAAGTGCAAAAATGTAATTGACAGCATTAATTTTTTCTAAAGAATTAAGAGAGTCTTTTTTTTTCGTATAAATCTTATAATAATACAATTCTTGCTTAGGGTCATTTAATTTTTCAAATACAAGAGATAGTAGTTTTACTGCCTCCAATTTGGTTTCTGGAGATAAGTTTTTCTTTTTAAGTAGATAGGTTAGTTTTTTTTTAGCTTTTTGAAATTTATTAGATCCAAATAATAAAAAAGCTTCAGATAAACAGAATGCATTTTTTATAAAATGATTTTCATCAATATTAATAATATATTCTTGAGATTTTTTAAAATATTTAGACGCTTCTGTTATATTTTTTGTGGCATAAAATTTTGTAAGAGAAGTATATATGCCAATTTTTAAGTGGTCTGCTGTTTTATGGGTTATTTGTTCAAGCGCTTTTAGTAAATATTCTTCTTGTTTATTTATATTAGAACTTTTTTTATAACTATTTGCAAGGTAGCAGAAATTAAAAATAAGTCCGTCTGTTTTTTTTAACTTAATTTTCTCTTCAATCAATTTTTCACTTTCAGAAATTGCTTTCTTATAAAAGCCACACGAAGTATTTAAGTTTATAATACATTGTCTTACTAAAAAAATATATTCTAAATCGTTTAAATTTTTGTAATACTTTATGGCAAGATGAAAGTTTTTCATAGCCTCTACGTATTTTTTTGTTTCAAGATATAACTGTCCCTTAAAAAAAATTACATCTGCGATAAAGATAGAATCTCTCTTGCCAAAAAAGTTTAATGCTTTGTTGTAACTATTTATTGCTTTTTTAAAATTGTTATTATTGTAATAAGCTGCACCTTTATCAGTAAATAATTTACCAATTAAATTAGAGTCATTTACTTGTAAGGAGTATTTTTCTACCTTATTTATCAAACTTAAGATGTTATTAGTTTTCCCTAACTGATGCCCTATATAATTATAACACTCTAAAACTTTATTAATTGCTTTTTCGTAATCTTTATGTTTTATAGATAAATCAACAAATTTGTTTGTGTATTTTAAAAAAGCTTTGTGTTTCTTTTCTTTCTTATATACTAGCAATAAACTATCTAAAGATAATAGCTGATTACTAAAGTTTTTAATAGTATCCTTTTGTTGTATGTTTTTGTAGATTTTACTTTGAGAAAAACCATAAGAAAAAATTAGAGAGACAAAAATATTTAATAAAAATTTCATCGTTATACTATAAAATTAGAAAGTAATTCGGGATAATTAGTTCGTATTAATACCCAAAAAAAAAGATTTATTTCTTGTAGGGTATAAACATGTTTATCCAAAGTAACCGAGAAAGTCTTAAGTTTATAGGAGCCAAAATTATAAGGACTACAACAATAGCTAAAAAACTTTGTAATAATGTAAAATTTAAAACTAATTTACATAGTAAAAAAGTAGTAACACTCAAAGCCACAGTAATGCCATAATTTACATACATGGCACCGTAAAAGAAAGAAGGTTCTAGCATATACTTTAAACTACATTTAGGACAATTGTGGTGCAGTTGCGTTATTTTTGAAGGATGAAACGTAAAATTATATTTAAAGAACTCACCCTCATGACATCGAGGACATTTTCCTTTTAAAATACTATATAGCTTTGTCCCTTTTTTTATCATTCCCCACATTAAATTATATACTTTTGTAAAGATAACATCTTTCAAATTTTAAATTCAATTATAATGAAAAAACTACACATAATATTGATGCTATTATTGCTAAATATAAACTTTTGTGTTGCACAAAATTTTAATTGGCAATCTGTAAAAAGTATTACTAATATAGACAACCAGAGATTTGATGATGTCTTTTTTCTAGATAAAAATACAGGATGGGCTGCAAATGGTTTTCATGCAGAAGTTTATAAAACCATAGATGGGGGGGTAAATTGGACAAAACAATTGGATGGAGCAGATTTAGGCACAGGGCTTTATTTTAGAAATATTGAATTTTTAAATACTGATATTGGTTTTTTAGGAACATTTCAGGGTAGGTTTTTCAAAACAACAAACGGAGGAGAAACTTGGGGAGAAGTAACAGGAATTATACCAAACCCAAGCGGAATTTGTGGTATAGAAACTGTAGGAACGTCTACCGTATACGGTGTTGGTGTTTTTTCTGAACCAGCAAGACTTATAAAATCAACAGATAGTGGAAATACTTGGGTTTCAATAGATATGTCTGTACATGCAACAGCCTTGGTAGAAGTACAATTTGTAGATGAAAATACAGGTTATGCTTCTGGAAGAAATGAAACTGGTGGTATTATTATAAAAACAACTGATGCCGGAGCAACTTGGACAGAAATTTACAACACAGGAATAGGAGGAGAATATATTTGGAAATTACAAATTCTAGAAGCATCTGAAAACAATATAATTTTTGGAGCAGTTCAGCAAGCATCTGCAAATCCGGGTAGATTGCTAAAATCTATAGATGCTGGATCAACTTGGGTAGAAAAGAATGTTCCTGGCGCAGATATACAAGCTGTAGGGTTTATCTCTGAAACTCATGGTTGGATGGGAGGTTCTGAATTAGGAATTATGGAAACATTAGATGGAGGAGATACTTGGGCTAAAATTGATGTTGGTGGTAATCTAAATAGAATATTTGTTATTAACAATATCTATGCTTTTGCATCAGGAACAACAATTTACAAATACACCAATGAAACACTATCAACCCAAAATATTGCTAATGCTAGAAATCCATTATCTATCACCTTATCAGAAAACCCAGTAGCAAAAGAGTTGTTATTTACTGTGCAATATAGAGGTTCAGATAATATGGTTATAGAATTGTACGATATTAATGGTAAACTTTTAAGACAACTGGCTAAAGATAAAATCTCAGACGCATCTGGAATTCAAAAAGAATATTCGTTTGAAGTAAGTGATTTGTCTGCAGGAGTCTACCTTGTCAATTTTCATAACAATACAGGTAGACAAACATTAAAATTTATAAAAAAATAAGCGAATAACATATGCTAAATGTCCATAATTTAACGGTTTCTTTTATGGGAACCGATCTCTTTTCTGGAATCACGTTTAAATTGAACAAAGGAGACAGAATAGGTTTAATTGGAAAAAACGGTGCAGGAAAATCTACATTGTTAAAAGTACTTTCTAAAGATATAGAAAGTAGTGGTGGTACCATGGCTTTTGATAAAGATGTAAATATAGGGTTTTTACGTCAAGATATAGATTTTGTAGAAGGAAGAACCATTTTAGAAGAAGCTTATCAAGCTTTTGAAGAAATTAAAGAAATAGAAGCAAAGCTAGAGCATATTAACACTCAATTAACAACAAGATCAGATTATGAGAGTGATGCTTACTCACAACTCATTCAAGATTTAACAGATTTTCAAGAACGATATGAATTATTGGGTGGTTACAATTATCAAGGTGATACAGAAAAAATTTTACAAGGTTTAGGGTTCCAAAGAGAAGATTTTGACAAACTAACAGATATTTTTTCTGGAGGATGGAGAATGCGCATAGAATTAGCAAAATTACTACTACAAAACAATGATATTTTATTATTAGATGAACCTACAAACCATTTAGATATAGAATCTATTATTTGGCTAGAAAACTTTTTAAAAAGTTATGCTGGTGCAATTGTATTGGTTTCTCACGATAAAATGTTTTTAGACAACGTAACCAACAGAACTATAGAAATCTCTTTAGGGCAGATTTACGATTACAAAAAACCTTACTCACAGTTTTTATTATTAAGAGGAGAAATTAAAGAAAAGCAATTGCAAGCGCAAAAAAATCAAGAAAAAGAAATTAAGCAAAAGCAGCAATTAATTAATAAATTTAAGGCAAAAGCAAGCAAAGCTTCTATGGCGCAATCTTTAATGAAACAGCTAGATAAAGTGGAGTTAATTGAAGTAGACCAAGATGATAATGCCGCCATGAATGTACGTTTTGCAATTTCTAAAGAACCCGGGAAAATTATTGTTGAAGCAGAAAATTTATCTAAAAGTTACGGAGACAAACATGTTTTAGATAAGGTAGATTTGTTAATTGAACGCAATAGCAAAATTGCGTTTGTTGGTCAAAACGGACAAGGTAAATCTACCCTGGCAAAAATGATGGTTGGTGAAATTCCGTTTGAAGGAAAATTAAAGCTTGGTCATAATGTAGAAGTAGGGTATTTTGCTCAAAATCAATCTGAACATCTACCACCAGAAAAAACCGTGCTAGAAATAATGGAAGATGCAGCAACGGATACCAATCGAATGCGAGTTAGAGATATGTTGGGGTCATTCTTGTTTGGTGGAGATGCAGTAGATAAAAAGGCAAAAGTACTCTCAGGTGGAGAAAGAAATCGTTTGGCTTTGTGTAAATTACTTTTACAACCGTTTAATGTATTGATAATGGATGAGCCCACAAACCATTTAGACATTGCTTCTAAAACCGTGTTAAAAGAGGCCTTAAATCAATTTAACGGAACGTTAATAGTTGTTTCTCATGATAGGGAGTTTTTACAAGGTTTAACTTCTACGGTATATGGTTTTAAAGACAAAGAAATTAAAGAATATTTAGGAGATATAGATTATTTCTTAGAGCAACACAAAATGGAAAGTTTACGAGATGCAGAAAAGAGAACTGTCGTGAAAGTTGAAAAAGAGAGTTCTAAAAAAGAAGCATACCAACTATCTAAAGAGCAAGAAAAAGAGTTGAAGAAACTCAATAATAAGTTGTCTAAAATAGAAGCCGAAATTGCAGATTTAGAGTCTGAAATTGAAAAGATAGACTTAGAGTTAGCAAATAACTACGATGAAGTTTCTGCAAGACCTAACTTCTTTGAAAAGTACAAAGCCAAAAAAGCTAAAGTTGATGCTCTAATGGAAGAATGGGAAAAGGTTGAAGAATTAGTTTCTAGCTATTAAAAAAAAGGTTAGCTAACGCCCCTGTATAAGCCTTGTTGCGTTGTTTTAAGACTTAAAGTTAACAAATAATTACTGACTAGAAAATTAGCTAGAATTTTTCCAAGTAAGCTAAAAGCTAGCAATAAGGCTTATACTTTGTTTGCTATAGTTAATTTAAAAATTAACATTAAATTATATTATTATTTCGTTTATTTCGTTTAATATTGTTGTAACTAAATTCACTATCAGTAATTATGGAAATCATAAAAAAAATTAATAGACCTTCAAAGGATGAGCAAAAATTAGCTATAGAGTCCTATGACGCATTAGCTTCTGTTATTGAACAGTTAAAGTCTGACAATCCTGAAATTGAAATAGAAGAAACACAAGAAAGAATAAAAATTCCATTAAAGGCATTAAAGTTTTTAGGGGAAATATTAAAGGCTATGAGTCAAGGAAAACCTTTTTCACTTGTTCCTATTGCAACAGAAGTAACAACTCAGAAAGCTGCCGAGATCTTAGGTTGTTCAAGACCACATTTAGTTAAATTACTTGAAGACGGTGAAATTGAGTTTACTAAAATTGGAAAGCATAGACGTGTTAGATTTGAAGATGTTATGGAATATAAAAAGAAAATGAAAAAGATTCAGAAACAACATATTATTGATATGATGAAATCTGATGAAGAATTAGGTTTATATGATTCACAGTGTAAGGTTTAAATGTGTATTGGATACAAATGTTATTTATCCAATAGAGATTAGAGATTTGCTTTTTTGGTTTGCATATTTTGATATGTATACTCCCAAATGGAGCGAACATATATTTGATGAATGGAGAAGTGTAATGAAAAGAAAAGGAATAAGTGAAGAGGAAGCAAATAAAAGAGTTGAAAGAGCTAATTCAGCATTTCCAGACGCTTTAGTAACTAACTATTCAGGATTGATAGGCAACTTAAGTTTGCCAGACCCTAAAGATTGCCACGTTTTAGCTGCTGCAATTAAAACTAATGCAAATGTTATAGTAACCAATAATATTAAGGATTTTCCTGAAGAATATTTAGCTTCTTTTGGTTTGACAGCAAAAACAGCAGATGATTTTTTGACAGATATTTTAGATTTAAATCCTGAACAAGCTGTAAAAGCTTTCAAGGAGTTAGTTTTAAATAGAAGAAATCCTGATTTAGATGAATTTCAAGTTCTTGATATTATGAGAAGGCAAGGGTTGAATGAAACAGCAGATTTCTTACATTCACAGATTTAGCCAATTAATTATAGCCAACTTAAGACGATCATAACGTCGTTTTTATGACTTACAATCGGCATTAGCTAATTTCGTATTTTAAATTGACAAAGTCAAGTTGGTTTTATGATAATTCAAAAATATATCTGTTATTTTTGCTTTACATGAGTGCAAAAGAAAATTCCTTTTTGAATCAAGATTTTAAAAGTAGAAACCAAGAAATAATTCTTCCAATTTTAAAAGAAAAACAAATCTCACTTTTTATTAAAAGAGAAGATTTAATTCACCCTTTTGTCTCTGGTAATAAATTCAGAAAACTAAAATACAATCTATTTGAAGCTGTTTCTCAAAAGAAAAACACACTGTTAACTTTTGGGGGTGCTTACTCAAATCACATCGTTGCTACCGCTGTTGTATCAAAATTAATGGGGTTGAATTCTATAGGAATTATTAGAGGAGAAGAATTAGCATCAGACTTAAAAAAAAACTTAAAAAATAATGCAACTTTAAAAAAAGCAGACCAAAACGGAATGACTTTAGAGTTTGTTTCAAGAGAACAATATAGAGAGAAAACAGACAAAGATTTTATTAAAAAACTTAAAGAGAAGTTTGGCGATTTTTATTTAGTTCCAGAAGGTGGTACGAATGATTTAGCTATAAAAGGATGTGAAGAAATTTT
The DNA here is from genome assembly GCF_003335085.1 of Polaribacter sp. WD7. Classification (GTDB taxonomy): domain Bacteria; phylum Bacteroidota; class Bacteroidia; order Flavobacteriales; family Flavobacteriaceae; genus Polaribacter. The sequence continues at coordinate 246,427 of NZ_QPEJ01000015.1, forward strand.
AACAAAAGAAGATGCTGAATTCAATTATATTTGTGCTGCAATGGGTACAGGAGGTACAATTTCTGGAATAATCAATTCTGCTTGCAAGCATCAAAATGTTTTAGGTTTTCCTGCCTTAAAAGGCAATTTTTTGGTTGATGAAATTAATCGGTTTACCAAAAAAAATAATTGGAAATTAATTACAAACTATCATTTTGGAGGGTATGCAAAATATAAACGAGAATTAATCGGTTTTATAAATGATTTTATTGAAGCCACACAAATCCCCCTTGATCCTATTTATACGGGTAAAATGATGTTTGGTGTTATAGATTTAATCAAACAAGATTATTTTGCAAAAGGAACAAAAATTCTTGTTATTCATACAGGAGGATTACAAGGTATTGAAGGCTTTAATGCAAAGTTGAAACAAAAAAATGAAGAGATTATAAAAAGTTTATGAGGTTAAGAGTTGTTGTATATATGGTTGGTTTATGTTTTTTAGCTAGTTGTAACGCTAAAAAAACAGTTGTTCAAAAAAGAAAGAATACAAAAACAATTACAGAGCCTAAACCTAAAAAACTGCCTTCTGTTAAAGAAGAAAAGTTGATAGAGAAATTAGAAAAATCTAAAAAAAATCTCAATAAAACTACCTTACAATACATAGAAGATTATGCGCCAGTAGCGGTTAATGAAATGTTTACATACAAAATACCTGCAAGTATAACCCTAGCACAAGGTATCTTAGAGTCTGGGAATGGAAAAGGACCGTTAGCTCGTAAATCTAACAATCATTTTGGAATTAAATGCCATACGGAGTGGAAGGGAGAACGTGTATACCATGATGATGATGAAAAGGGAGAATGTTTTAGAAAATACGAATATGTAGAAACCTCTTACCACGACCATTCAAAATTTCTAACTCAAAGAAGACGATATGCTTTTTTATTCAACTACAAAACTACAGACTATAAAAGTTGGGCAAGAGGTTTAAAAAAAGCGGGTTATGCAACCGATAAGAAATATCCATCAAAATTAATAAGCCTTATAGAACGTTATAAGTTATACGAATTTGACAAGATAAAAAAGAAAGACTTTACTTATAAGAAAGAGAAAATAAACGCAAAAAAGAACCGTAAAGATTCTAAAAAAGTTTATCAAGTACAAAAAGGAGATACCTTATACGCTATTGCTAGAAAGTTTAATACCACTGTAAGCAAACTTAAAAAAAGAAACAACTTAACCAATAATACGCTTGCTATTGGGCAGTTTTTAGTTATACAGTAGTTTGATCTTTTAAGAGTTTTGTCAAAACTTTTTCTACTCCAAAATTATCATTACTCTCTGTAATATAGTTGGCAATTTCTTTAATGTCTTTATGTGCATTTTTCATGGCAAAACTAAAATCTGCTTCTTGCAACATTTCTATATCATTATGGTAATCTCCAAAAACCATTGTTTCTTCTTTAGTGATATTTAATTGCGCTTGAACTTCTCTTAAAGCATTGCCTTTATTGGCTTTTGCGTCTGAAATATCTAACCAATTTTTACTAGAAATTTTGATTAGAAAATCTGAAGATAAATCTTTTACATGAGGGTATATGTACTTTTCTGATGAGGTATAATGGTATACCGCAATTTTTAAAAAGTCATGAGTTTCTGCCACTGAAACCAAATTATCCACAACATTATAACTTTGGTAATATTCTTGAAATAGTGTTATAAAATCTTTGTTTTTAGACTCTATAAAGGCCTTATCTTTTCCGCACAATACAATGTGTACACCTTCTATTTCTCTTAAAATTGAAATTAGTTGTTTTATTTTTTCTGCCTCAAGAACATTCATTTTCAATACTTGAGTTCCTTTTTTTGCCATTCCACCATTTTCAGCAATAACAAAAATATCTTCTTTAATAGTGTCTAATTTGTGTACAATACTGTTGTATTGTCTTCCGCTAGCAGCAGTAAAATGAATGTTTTTTTCTTTTAATTGTTTAAACAAATCAAAAAACAAATTACTTACTTCTCCTTTAGAGTTTAGTAATGTACCGTCCATATCAGAAACAACTAACTTTACTTTAGATAAATTCATAGATTTTTTTTTTGGCTTAAACATCAGGCGCTGCTGATAGTTGCATTATAAAATGTTTTTGGTAGAATTTCTTTCTACTAAATCTGTCTTTATGACGATGGTTTCTGCATTTTTTTTCTCTTCAGATTTGTTTTCTAAACGATTAATTAATCTTTCTGCAGCAGTTGCGCCCATAATTTCTCCATGTTGACTAACAGTAGTCATTCTTGGATTAGAATGTCTTGCTAAAATTCCGTTAGAAAAAGAAATTACAGAAAAATTTTCAGGCACTTTATGACCTAGTTTTTGGGCAACTTTCATTGCTGCAATGGCACAAGATTCATCTGTAGCCAACACACTATTTACAGTATTATTTTTAAAAATAGGCTCTAGTATTTTTTCGTAGTTTTTATAATTATCATCAATATTTATAATTAAATCTTTATTTACTTTAATTTGATGATCTTCTAAGCCTTTTAAATAGCCTAATTGTCTTCTTCTTCCAATATCTAAATTAGCCATAGAAGAAACGAATGCAATGTTTTTATGACCCAATTTAACCAAATGCCCAACGGTACTTCTGGCACTATCAAAATTATCGGTAACTACTTTGTCACATTCTAAATTTTCTGCAACCCTATCAAACATCACCACAGGTGTACCATTATGTATCACGTCTTTAAGGTGTTTGTAATCTTTTTTAGAAACGGTTTCTTCTGCAAGAGAAAGTATAAAACCGTCTATACTTCCGTTAGAAAGCATTTCTATAGTTTCTACTTCTTTGTCAAAAGACTCGTTAGAAATACAAGAAATAATTTTATAACCTCTATCGTTAGCAACCTTTTCTACACCCTTAAATACCTGTGCAAAAAAATAGTTTAACATATTTGGTATAACAATACCAATTGTTTTCGTTTTTCTATTTTTTAAACTTAATGCATTAAAGTTGGGTTTGTAGTTGTTCTCTTTGGCATATTTCTGAATTTTTTCTTTAGTACTTACACTAATTTCATAGCTATCATTAAGAGCTTTAGAAACTGTAGATATAGAAACATTAAACTCTTTAGCAATATCTTTTATGGTAAGTCTTTTCATAAATTCAATAAAAAATTAAGGTCTAAAATACAAAAAACTATCAAAAGAAATCGATAAAATATTTATTTTACTGTTTTATAACACGCTTATTTTTTTTAATTTCAAATATTAGAAATCCGTATAAAATAATATACTCTAAAGCAACAAAGTAAAGGTTTTCTCTCCATGGAAAATTTGCGTAGGCTTGGTAGCTTAAAATAATTACAAATGACCAAACTACAGGGAATTTATACTTGGTAAATACACCCAAAATTAAAGGAGTTGCCAAATACCAAGGATGTACAGTTGTGGCTGTAAAATAGTAAAAACATAAACCAAATAATAGTGCGCTTATGGTTTGTGTAAAGTTTTTATTGTTTCTAAAAAAAGTAATGTAAATTAGAAAAAGAATGGTTAGAATAGGTGTTATTTTACCAATAATAGCAATTTCATTATATCCTCTAAATAAATAGCCAATTTCTCTAAAAATATAATAAAAACTAGCGTTAAATTCAAAATTTCTAAACCACAATCCAACAGAGTTGGCATAGTTAGCCATTAATTCTGATGAGTAAAAAGGAAGAAACAATACTACAATACTGGTTAAACAGATTAAGTAAAATAATCCTAGATTGATATAACTTTTTATATAAAAACCAGATTTGTTATTTCGGTTTTTAACAAACCATTGAAAAAAGAGTGGTAAGAATAATAAAGGAATTAATTTTACAGAAACAGAGCAAGCTAATAACACAGCTGCCCAAACCCATTTTTGTTGATGCAATTTGTAGAAGCTCCAGACTAAGAAAAACAACATTACAGGTTCAAAATGTAAATTACCTGTCATTTCTATAATGATAAACGGGTTTAAAGCGTACCAAAAAATATTTCTCACAGGTAACTGCAAGCGTTCTAATAACTTTTTGCCAAAATATAAAATACCAAGATCTGCAAGTGTAATGAGAGTTCTTAAAACTATAACAGAACCAAATATACTTTTGCTCGCAAATAGAGCTGCTATGAAAAAACAAAGTTGGTTTAAAGGAGGGTAATTGGTGTAATGACTGCCATTCATCTCTCCCATACCTTCATACAATTGATACGCTTCGGTAATGGGTTGTATACCTTGTTGAATAAATGTTTCGGGTAATGATAAATAGGGATTAAAACCTGCTAAAATCATTCTTCCGTCCCAAATAAATCTGTAAAAATCTTGAGATAAGTTAGGTATGGCAAACAAAAATACCAACCTAAAAACAATGGCTATTCCTATTAAATTTGCGGTAGTAAGCGTGCTACTTTTAATGACAACGTAGAAACAACCAAATAAAGAAACCCATAAAAGAAGCAGTGTATAAAATGCTGTTCTTTCTAAAAAGTAAGCAATTATAAAGTATAAAATAATACTTACAAATACACAAAGAATCTCTTTATATTTTGAGATAAAAGACATTAAGCTTTAGAAAATATTGATTTAAAAAATACGTAACTAAAACCAATAAAAAGCATTAAGTGAAAAGGAAATAATCCATAATCTCCACCTTGTGTTCCTACAATAGAAGCACTATACATACCAAAAGCAAAGTAAATGGCTAATAAGCCCTCTAAAATTACGTGTACAGATGGTTTCTTTTTAACGTATTTGTTGTTTTTCCATCCATCAGAAAGCTTTTTAATATTAAATTTTGGAGTTCTTACAAATTCACTTTTTTTACCAAAATGACCTTCCAACACTGCTATAGTATTGTGTAAAGAAAAGCCCATAGCTATTGAGAAAAACGTAAAGAAAGAACCAATATATTTGACGAAATTGACAAAACCACCACCGTAAATACTCTTAAACATATGCCAATAGCAAACAAAAAAGATGAGTGTACTAACAACAAAGAAACTCATTACTATAAAGTACGTTTTTAAGTGTTCGTATTCATTTTTGATGTACAACATAGGTATGCTTAAAATAGCTACTAAAAATATGCAGGTAAACATAGAGCTATTTAGCAAATGTAATAGGCTATGAATTTTTGTTTTAAATGTAACGTTTTTGCTTTTGATGACCCGTTTCATCATTTTTTGAAAATTCTCTGCTCCACCTTTGTTCCATCGAAATTGTTGGGATCTTGCCGCACTAATAACCACAGGTAATTCTGCAGGAGTTTCTACATCTACCAAATATTTAAATTCCCAATTTTTCAATTGTGCTCGGTAACTTAAATCTAAATCCTCAGTTAAGGTATCTCCTTCCCAATTACCAGCATCGTAAATACATTCTTTTCTCCAAATTCCTGCAGTACCGTTAAAATTGATAAAATGACCTTTACTATTTCTACCCACTTGTTCTAAAGTAAAATGGGCATCTAAGGCAAATGCCTGTATTTTAGTTAAGGTAGAGTAATTTCTATTAATATGCCCCCAACGAGTTTGGACTACCCCAATATTATCATTTTTAAAATAAGGAACGGTTTTGTACAACCAATCTGATTTGGGTAAAAAATCAGCATCAAAAATGGCAATAAAATCACCTTTTGCAATTTTTAAACCTTCTTTTAAAGCACCGGCTTTAAACCCTTGCCTGTTGCTTCTTCTAATGTGTTGAATGTTTATACCTTTCTTTTGGATTTTTTTGATTTCTACAGCTGTAGTTTCTATAGATTCGTCAGTAGAATCGTCTAAAACCTGAATTTCTAATTTATCTTTAGGGTATTCTAGTTTTGCAATGTTTTTTAACAAACGTTTCATTACATAAAGCTCGTTGTAAACGGGTAACTGAATGGTAACAAATGGAATTTCATCAGGCTTAGAAAAATCGAAAGTATCTGAGTTATCTTTTTGTTTTCTTGCTTTTAAATAATTAAAGAGCAAGTTTAACTGAGCCAACGCATACATAAAAATAAGAAGCAACGAAATTGAGTAAATGACAATTATAATGTATTCTAAAACCACTATTTAAAACTATATTTAAAAATCCAACCTAAAATTTTCACACCCGCAAATATAGTTCCTTTTACGGTTCCTGAAACTTTTGACACACCAATTCTATTTCTATACTTCATAGGTACTTCTGTATAAGAGAGTTTTTGCTTTAGCGCTTTTAACTGCATTTCTACAGTCCAACCATAGGTTTTATCTTCCATTTGTAACTCTAAAAGTTTATGGTATTTGATTGCTCTAAAAGGACCTAGATCTGTAAATTTTGCTCCAAAAAAAACGTTCATTAAAAAAGTAGCTAACCAATTTCCGAAAACCTGTTGAGGTGTCATTGCACCCGCTTCTCTGTATTGTTTTACACGAGCACCAATAACAAAATCAATATCGTTTTCTATGATAGGTGCAACAATTTCAGTAAGTTGTTCTGGGTAGTCAGAATAATCTCCATCTAAAAAAACAATAATATCTGGTTTAATCTTTTGTTTTGCAATGTAATTCATACCTTTTAAGCAAGCATAGCCGTATCCTTTTCTGTTTTCAGATAAAACAGTTGCTCCTGCATTAGCGGCATTTTTTTCGGTAAAGTCTGTAGAGTTGTTGCTAACAACAATAACTTCGTTAACATTTTTAGGAATATCAGCAATAACATTACCAATAGATTCTTGCTCATTATAAGCAGGAATAATTACTTTTATTATGGGTTTCATTGTCTTAAGTCATTTAAATTATTCTCACTTTTAAATGAAGAAAAACTTGTCCATTCTTTAATCTTTACCCCTTGTTTAAATTTTGATGCTTTAATCAACTTATTGTCGCTATAAATTAAACAATACCCATTTTTAAGGTTGTTTTCTAGTTGGCATTTATGAATTATTTCTCCCTTATTATTGTAAAATAACCACCAATTACTTCTACTTCCTTTAATGTAATGCCCTTCTTTTTCTTTATGCGAATTTCTGTAGTAAAAGTACCAATAATCTATTTCTAAATTCTCTTTAAAATGGCCTTCTTTTTTTAGATTGCCATTTTGATAATAAAATTTCCAGTATGCTGTTTTTTTATCATTCAATAACCAACCTTCTTGTTTTATTTGTCCGTTTTGGTAATATTCTTTATGATATTTTTTTTGAGCATGTAAAAGGCATGAAAAAAAGAGAAAAAAAGTAAAAAGGATAACTTTCATTTAGATTGTTTACATAAAAAACACAGATGGTACCTATGAAATTATTTTATAAATACCATGTGCGTTTTTTTTAAAATTTTATTTTTTGTTTACCAATTGCATTAAATCTACATCATTACCCAATAAAACATCAGTAGGATTAATTCTACCAGTTTCAGGACCATTCTCTAATTTTAATACGCCTCTTGGACAAACTGCAGAACAAATACCACAACCTACACAACTAGCACGAACAATGTTTTCTCCTTTTTGTGCATAAGAACGTACATCAATTCCTTGTTCACAGTAAGTAGAACAGTTTCCGCAAGAAATACATTGACCACCATTAGTAGTAATTCTAAATCTAGATTTAAAACGTTGTACTAATCCTAAATACGCAGCCAAAGGGCATCCAAATCTACACCATACTCTGTTTCCAAAAATTGGATAAAAACCAGTACCAATTACACCCGCAAACCAAGCTCCAATTAAAAAACTATACGTATCTTTTATCCATTGCGATTTGATACCAATTAATGATTCTGTTCCAGAAAAATAACAGTATAATGTTACAATGGTCATTACTAAAGAGAAAACTAAAACAGAGTGAATTAACCAACGTTCTAATTTCCAAGCATTCAAGCTTTTATTAGAATGTTGTCTGTAAGGATCTCCTAAAGTTTCTGCAAGACCACCACAACCACAAACCCAAGAGCAGTACCATCTTTTACCAAAGAAATACACCATAACAGGAACAATAACTAAGGTTAACAGAATACCCCAAACTAAAATAAAAATTCCAATACCACCACTGTTGGTTAGGTTTTCTATATTCCAATCAAAGAAAAAATCATAGTCTAAAGGAAAAGCATTTTTAAAATCGTACCCAGGCATGTTTAAGCTGGTCATAATTTCTGGAATTAAAAACGCAAATACAATTTGGAAGAATAAAACAGAAGTTGTTCTAACTATTTGGTATTTGTTATGTCTATACTTAATGTACATTCTAACCCCCATAGTTAGCATAATGACACAGTATAAAAATCCGTAAACAAACCATTGAGAAGCTTCCCCGCCATTTAATGCTTTACTAATTGGGTCTAAAATATACGTCCAATTTACTGCATAATCTGCCATAAAATATAGTACCAAATAGAAAGTAACAAGGTATACCAGTACCAACCAAGCAATAGCGCCTCTATTTGTTGCAGAGTTTAAGTAAATACCGTTGTTTTTTATACCAGGTTTACCCAGTAAAATAACGTTAGGTAGTATAAATAGTAGTGCACCAATAATGCCCAAACCAAAGGTTAAAAACCACATAAGTCCTGCATTGTCTCTTACATAACCTTTTCCTGCTTTTTTAGCTAAGTTATAGCTTAAAGTATGTGGCTTACCATAAACTTTGTATTGGTATTGTTCTCCTTTTTTATCCCAATTTTTTTCTGCATCGTACTTTGCTATTAGTGCATCATAAAAATTGTTAGAAGTTTCAAAAGCACCTCTAACTCTAGATGAAAATTCGAAAATATTTAATGATTTATTGGTAACAACAGCGTTTTTAAGTTCTGTTTTTAAAATTTCGCTTTTGTATCCTTTTTCTTGAATATAATTGTCTAATTCTGTTTGGGTAAGACTAAAAGACCCTGTAAAAATTGTTCCTGTAAATATGGCTAATCCTATTAAAAATAATAGTAAACCTGTGTATTTTATTGCTTTCATGATCTTTTATGCTTTAGAAAAAATTCTTTTCCAACTTTTCTTTTGTAGTTTAATATTTGTTCCGTTTTCTTGATTGAATTTCTCCATAATTTCTCCTTCATGTAGTTTGTAAAATTCAGGATCAAAATTGGCATCTGCTAGGTGTTCTAAAACATATTCTATAGATTGGTTTTCAGTCAACCATTTGTCAAAAATTTCATGACGCATACGAATACCAAAGGTGTTAATACCTATAAACTGTCTAGATTCTTTATGAAAAGAAATGGTAATACATTTGTAATCTTTAGGGTGTCTCCACTGAAAATAAGTTTCACCTTCTTTTAATCCTCGTTCACTAAATACCCAACCATAAGTTTGATATTCAATATCTAAAAATTTAGCAGAATTAAACCAATGTCCAGGTTTGTATGCTGTTTTGTTACCACAGATGGTTTGGGCTAAGGTTTCTCCCATCATTCTTCCTGTATACCAAACTGCCTCTATATTTCTACGTTGGCCAATAGCATCGTGTTGTTCTGCACAATCACCAATTGCATATACATCTTTAACGTTAGTTTCTAAAAAACGATTTACCAAAACACCACGGTTGGTTGCTATACCACTTTCTTTTACAAAGTTGATGTTTGGAGAAACCCCTGCAGTTAAACCTACTACATTACAGAAAATTTCTTCACCTGTTTCTTCAATAATAATAGATTTTACCTTTCCGTTTTCATCAGCTTTTATCTCTTTAAGATTGGCACCTAAACGTAAATCTATATGATGGTCTTTAATATGTTCATTAATCATTTCAGATTCTTGAGCTGGTAACACACCATTCCAAAAACTAGATTCACGCACTAAAAAAGTAACAGGAATATCTCTACTTCTTAGCATTTCTGCCAATTCTATTCCAATTAAACCACCACCAACAATTACAGCTCTCTTACAGGCTTCTTTATTAGGAGCGTATTTTTCTAAATTCTCTAAATCTTGTTTATGATACATACCCATAACACCCTCTAAATCTTGCCCTGGCCAACCAAATTTATTTGGCTTGGACCCAGATGCTATGATGAGTTTGTCATAAGAAAGATGTTCTCCGTTAGAAAAATCTAACACCTTCTTTTCAGTATTTATATTGGCTACAAAAGCTTCTTTTAAACTGATGTTGTTTTTCTCCCAAAACCAGTTTTCATAAGGTTGCGTATGCTCAAATTTCATATGCCCCATATAAATATACATTAAGGCAGTTCTAGAAAAGAAGTACTTGTTTTCTTTAGAAATGATAGTGATTTGTTTATCAGAGTTTTTTCTGATGTGTCTTGCTGCGGTAACTCCAGATATTCCGTTACCAATAATTACAATATGTTCCATAGTTGATTGATTGCTGACCTTTCAGTCGTAGGTAAAGTTAATAACTTAAAATGAAAAAATAATTTAGAATTATTTTAAATAGAGAATCTAAAAAAACTTTGTAAGTTGTTTAAAAAAGAAAAGACTGATGCTGTAGAAAATTGATCAATCATTAAAAAATAATAACACAATTAAAATACAAAAAATGAAAACAATCAAAATAAAAAGTCTTTTTACTTTACTACTAATCATTAGCTTACAGTCTTTTGGGCAAGATAATAACGATACCCCTACAAGTAATATTCAAACGTTTACTCCTTCTCGATTAATAAATAAAGGACAGTGGGATATTAAATTCTTTAACGGTTTATATACACAAGATAGAAGAACTGATGCAGGTTCTACAGCGGTAGATATTCCAAGAGAAAATTTCTTTACCTCTACCTTAGAAATCTTTACAGGAGTTAGTGAAAACAATAGAATTAGTCTCGGTGTAATTTTTGAGTATAGGTCAAACACTTTTAATGGTAGAGATGCCTTATCGGTTTTTGAGTTTGATGGAAGATCTGGTTTATCTACAATAGCGCCAGCTATTAAATGGCAACCTATAGAAAGTGTAGGTAACTTTTCAATTCAAACAGCATTGCATATTCCCACTCATGGAGAAGAGAGGGAAGGTTCTGAATTTTTAGATCAATCTGCATGGGCTTTACAAAACAGGTTCTTTTATGATTACACTTTTCCAAGCAATAAATGGCAAATATTTACAGAATTAAATACGGAGTATAGTTTTGGTGCAGAAGAAAGTTTTGCAAATAATAGTTTGTTATTATCCCCAGGTGTATTTTTAAGTTATTTTCCAACTAATAAATCTACTGTATTGGTGTTCTCTCAACACCTACAAAGATTAGCTTTGGCAGAAGATGTGTTTACACAAAATGGTACCTCATTAGGTTTTGGAGGTAAATACCAATTGACTGATGTTACCAATATAGAAGTGTTGTATAATAAGTTTGTTAGAGGAACCAATTTTCAAGGTTTAGGTGCAACCTATAGTGTGGGACTTAGATTTTTATTTTAAGTTTTAACATTGGTTTAAGAGCCTTGTTTTGGTAAACAAACTAATTTAGGAGTAGAATTATGAAAATAACAAAACTCCTTTTTTTTGTACTATTTTTAGGTCAACTATCTTGTAATAGTCAGCAAAAAAAAATAAACGGAATCAGCTTTGTAGCCTCAAGAGAAGCTATAAATACAAAACATATTTCCCCAGTCCTTAAGGCGCAAAGCAATTATATTGCTTTGATGCCTTTTGGTTTTATTAGAGAATTGTCTTCACCAGAAATAGCTTACAATACTCAAAGGCAATGGTTTGGAGAAACACGAGCAGGTTTAGTGCAATATGCCAAAATTTTTAAAGAGAAAAAATTAAAAATAATGGTAAAGCCACAAATTTGGGTTTGGAGAGGAGAGTATACGGGGTTTATAGAAATGGATTCTGAAGAAAAATGGACGGTTTTAGAGAATTCGTATACCGCTTTTATGCTTACCTATGCAAAAGCAGCGCAAGAGATAAATGCAGAAATTTTATGTATTGGTACAGAATTGGAAAAATTTGTTTTAAAAAGACCTGAATATTGGAAGGAATTGATACAAAAGATAAAAAAAGTGTATACAGGTAAACTTACCTATGCCGCTAATTGGGATGAATTTAAACGGGTACCTTTTTGGAGCGATTTAGATTTTATAGGTATAGATGCCTATTTTCCGTTAAGTAATGAAAAAACACCATCTGTTGCTGCTTTAGAAACAGGATGGCAACCACATAAGAAAGAAATTATACGCATTCAAAATCAGTACCAAAAACAAGTGCTGTTTACAGAGTATGGGTATAGAAGTGTAGATTATAATGCTAAAGAACCTTGGAACTACAATAGAAATTCAGGAGCAGTAAACCTGCAAGCGCAAATAAATGGTTTGCAAGCCATTCATAATCAGTTTTGGAAAGAAGACTGGTTTGCTGGTGGTTTTTTATGGAAATGGTTTTCTAATCACAACAAAGTTGGAGGTAAAGAAAACACCATGTTTACTCCACAAAATAAACCCGCAGAAGTAATTATTCAAAAATTACATCAGCAATAATAAATATATAAAAACACGTTTTTTTTTTTAAGAAGAAACCTATACATGGCATAAAAATTGTGTTGTTATTTTAAATGAGAAATACTACATTTTTTTTAGTTTCAATAAAAGAAGTAAAAGCCTACATAATTTGTATATGTAAGCAAACAATTATCTTTTATTTTTGTAGTTAATTAAAATAAAATAGAGAAGATAGGTTGCTTTGTGCAAGCTTTAGGCTAATATGTTAATTAAATTATGAAAAGTACGTTTATTCTACTTTTAGTATCTGTATTGTTTTTTGCTTGCGCAGAAGATACAGATATTACTGTACCTAGAAACCTCCAAGAATATATAGAGCTTACATCAAATGACGACTTAGGAGAAGTTATTGCTTGCGCGGGTAATGCTGCTGGCAATCAAAATTTAACCTTTGTATTTTACTATCCTGTTATTGGGGCTACAGATGTCCGTTATTATGAAGCAGATAGTTTAAATGTAGACCCTAACGATTTTACCAATTATAGAAGACTTAACCTGCCTAGTCAAAATGTTTTTGGAGGTAAGTTAAAACGTTTTTCTAGACAAAACTCAGAAGAAAGCTGGGGGTTAGTAACCTATGTTTTAGATGGTAGATTGCATAGATCTAACCCTATCCGTTTTAAAAATAGAACCAATTTAACCACATGGACAAATCAGGTTAGCATAACTTACCCATCCATTACAGAGCCCAAATTCACATGGACAGATTTTGGAGAAGATAATGCTATTTATTTTCAAGCAATTAGTAATGAAGATGCAGAATTAGATGAAGATAAATTTATATCTGGCACCTATACCTTTGAAACCACATTTCAGTATTTTGATGATTCTAATGTAGTTTTAAGTATCAATGTTCCAGAAATTCCAAAAGATTTGATAGAAGATACAGCCTACAAATTTACAATGATGGCCGTTAGTGAAGACAATTGGGTAAACACGCTTGTAGAAGAAACCTTTGTGCCTAGAAATTTAAAAGAATACTTAACCATACATAATAACAAAACAGTAACTACAGCATTGGCATTTGGTGCAAGTGGTGTCTCTGATAAAAAATTAACTTACCTCTACTACCAACCTTTAGCAGGTGCAACAGATTTACGATATTATGAAACTGAAAATGCTGTGGTAGATCCTACAGATTTTTCAAATTATAGAAGAAGAAAAATTGCTGATGAAGCTGTTTTTGGAGGTAAACTTAGACGATATATTAGAACAAACAGTACAGAAAGATGGGCTATTGCTACCTATATTATAGGAGATACTTTTTATAAATCAGATCCTGTTAGAATTAAAAATATAGAAAAACCAACTGAGTGGATTTCGGGTGAAACCGAAAAGCTTACTATAGATTTTTCAGCTAGCTTACAACCAAAATTTACATGGACAGATGGTAAAATAGAAGAAAATGAAACCTATTTACAAGTTTTTACAACTAATGATAATAACTTTTTATCAGGTACTTTTACAACCTCCAAAACAGTTCAATATAGAAACTTCAATGGTTTGGCAACCCTAAATACAGAAACCCCGCCAGAATTAATATTAGCAGAAACATATAAATTTGCTTTATTGGGGCTAAGTTCAGATAATTGGGTAAATTTGTTCATTCAAAAGTCATTTGAAGCAGAATAATGAAACCCACAAAACACTTAGTTTACTTTTTTCTATTTTTTGGTCTTAGTGTTTTTGCACAAAAAGCTACAATTAGCGAGGTTATCATTCAAGGAGCTCACAAAACTAGTCACAACTTAATAAGAAGTCTTATTAGTACCAAAAGCGGTATTGTTTTAGATTCTACAGCCATAGCAAAAGATGTTACTTTATTAAAAAGATTGCCGGCATTTAACCATGTATATTATCAAGTAATAGCAGATAAAAATCAAGAATATATTGTAAAAATTGGTGTTGATGAAAACTTTACCATCATTCCAGATATAAACGTTTGGACGACTACCAATGACGTTTTTTCATATAAATTAGGACTCTACGATTATAATTTTTTAGGCAAAAATATTGCTTTTGGTGGGTTTTACCAGTATAACGGATTTGACTCTTATGGTATCAATTTTAGAGCTCCTAATTTATTTTCTAAAAAATGGGGATTGGCAGTAAATCATCAAAATTGGAAAAGTGAAGAACCTTTGTTTTTTGGTAATCAAACCGCTAACTATTTGTACAATAACATCTCATACGAGGCTTTGGCATTGTACCAAATCAATTTACAGCACGAAATAGATTTCGGAATTAACTATTTTTCTGAAAAATACTTATACTTATCTGGAGACACCTCTCCAGAAGTTCCTTTAGATTTAGACTTAGACAAAACACTGTTAAAGTTTGTCTATTCCTACAACAATTTAAAATATTACTACCAGTATGTTAACGGTTTTAAGAGTAAATTGTATGTGCAATACGTAACCACTACTAATGATTTTCAAAACGATTTTTTAATAGCTTGGAACGATTTTTTCTATTACAAAAGGTTAGGAAAAAAAGGGAATTTTGCCAACAGATTGCGCCTAGGTTTAGCTTCTAATGAAGATAGCCCTTTTGCACCGTTTGCTTTAGATAACAATTTAAATTTAAGGGGTGTAGGTATTTTGGTAGACAGAGGAACAGGGGTTGTGGTTTTAAATAGTGAATACAGGCATACTGTTTACGATAAAAAATGGTTGGCTATACAAACCAATGTTTTTACAGATTTAGGTTCTTGGAGAAACCCTGGAGGCGAATTAAGTGATATTATTCAAGGAGAAAACGTAAGAGCTTTTGCAGGTTTGGGGGTAAGAGTTATTAGTAAAAAAGTATACAACGCAACGTTTAGAATAGATTATGGGTTTAGTTTAGTTAACAAATTTAACGGTTCTAGAGGTGGTTTAGTTTTTGGTGTAGGGCAATATTTTTAATCTAAGAAATAACCCTAACACAGCATAATACTTGTCTAAAACTATTAGTTTTGCCAAAAAAACAACAGAGATGAGAACATTTGCTATTGGTGATATTCATGGAGGCTTAAAAGCTGTTGTGCAAGTTTTAAATCAACTAGAAGTTACAGAACAAGATACCTTGATTTTTATGGGAGATTATGTAGATGGTTGGAGCGAATCTGCTCAGGTGGTAGCATTCTTAATAGATTTATCAGAAAAAATAAACTGTATTTTTATTAAAGGAAACCATGATGTGTGGTGTCAAAATTGGCTTGCAGACCATAATGATGTTAATCCTTCTTGGTTTTTACACGGAGGTAAAGAGACTATGGAAAGCTATGAAAGTTTTTCAGCAGAAGAAAAAAAACAGCACCTCGCTTTTTTTGAAAGTATGCAAATGTATTACTTAGATGCTACTAATAGATTGTTTTTACATGCTGGTTTTACGTCTATGCATGGGGTAGCAAAAGAAACCTATACACATAAGTTTTGTACAGACAGAACTTTGTGGGAAATGGCTTTAGCTATGGATAAAAAAATAGGGCTAGACCATGCTTTATACCCTAAAAGGCTAAAGCATTACAAAGAAATTTACATAGGGCATACCCCAACTACTAATTACAACGAGTCTACACCAATGAATGCTGTTAATGTTTGGAATATAGATACAGGTGCAGCATTTAAAGGAAGCGTTACCGCAATGAATATAGATACCAAAGCGTTTTTTCAAAGCGATAGTTTACCAAGTTTGTATCCTAATGAAACAGGACGCAATAAGTAGATTAATTGCTAGTTGTTGATGTAATTTTGGGCGAAATGAAATGAACGCAAAAAATATCTCAAAAAAATGTGTTTTTGATACAATTTTATTATTTTTTAAAAATCACACCAATTTACAATTACTTGTTTTTACCTAAAGGATACATTTCTTGTCTAATAAAATCTTTCGGAAAATCTTCATCACCATTAAAACCCAACTCAATATCTTTACCAGAATATGGTATGTAATTGGTGTTAAAGAGATAATCCCAAACACTTAAGGTCAATCCAAAATTTACTCCAAATCTTCTTTCTTTTGGTAAGTCTTTGGCATGGTGCCAAATGTGCATTTTAGGGTTGTTTAATACGTATTTTAACCAACCGTAATCCCAATTAATATTGGCATGATTTAGATGCCCAATGGTAATGTTAAAAAAGTGTACAATGGCAACATCTTGGGCAGAAAATCCGCCAATAATAGCTAAAGGTACGTATCGTAATGAATTATAGACCACAGGCTCCATCCAATGGTAACGCAAATGCGCTGCAAACCCCATTTGTTTTACAGAGTGGTGTACCTTATGAAAATTCCAAAGAAATTCTACCCGATGTAACAATCTATGTGTCCACCATTGGGTAAAATCTACCACAATAAAAAAGATAAAAATTCTAGCCGGAAAACTAAGCGCATTCAATTCTAAAATTTGAAAACTAGATACAGATAAACCAACAAAACCTAAAATATCATCAAAGAAAACAGCAGCAGTATTAGATAAAGCAGTTAAGACAATTAAGTTGAGTAAAAAGAAATTAAAAAACATGTAAAAGGTATCTAACCAAAAATCTTTTCTAAATAAAGATTGGTGTTTGCGCCAAGGAAAAAGCGCCTCTAACCCCCAAACTACAAAAGAAATAAGAAGCAAACCATAAAAATAATTCTCCCAATTCAATTCCATCAAAATAGATTGTTTTATGTAATTCCAATACTCTGCATACGAGGTTTTTATGATGTCTATATACTTTTGCATGATGTTACAAATTTACGAAACTATTTGTCACTTTATCAATCCTTTTTATACTATAGTAGTAAATACCTTTATCATTCATAAAAGTAGTATGTTTATTATTTAAATCTAATTTATTGCCTTTAAAAGTAGTAGCTTGCACCCCTAATTCTTTACAAATACAAGCAGTGGCTGCAAAGTCCCAAAGGCTACCACAACCTTTTTCTTTTTTAGGGAGTTTTACAAAAATTGCAGGGGCGTTTTCAGCTACCAAAATAGCATTTAACACAGCCCCAGCACCTGAAATTTCTTGATAATCTTGTAGCCCTAATTCCATTCCTTTTTTGTGTAAAATATCTTTTATTTTATTTTGATTTGGGGTATCTGCTAATTTTTTATCGGTAACATAAGTTAGGTAATTGTTTTGAGATGTTGTAACCCAAGGTATACCATTTTTAAAAGCCCCTTTGGTATGTATGGCATGATACACTGTTGCACTAATTGGGTCATAAACTACGCCAATTTTTGGAGTGCCATCTTTAGCAACCAACGCAATAGCAACAGAAAACCCAGGACGTTTGTTAATGAAGGCTAATGTACCATCCAAAGGGTCTACACACCAAAAAAACGCTTTGTCAAATCGGCTTTTGTTGTCTTCTGTCTCTTCTGTTAACAGCCCTAAATCATAGGATGTGCAAGTTGGTGTTAGGTGTTTTAAAATAACCTCTTCACACGCTTTATCAACTTTAGTAACTATCTGAGAGGCATAGGTGTTGCCACCAATTTTTTTTTCTATATTAATATTTTTATGAATGTTGTTATGAATAATTTTTCCTGCTTTTAATGCCGCATGTATTGCAATTTGTGTAAGTTCTTCTAAAGGAATCATGATAAATTGTTGATTACAGATTTGGTAATTCTTTCGCTATAACTATTAATTTTCCAATGTTCTGGACTCCATCCTTTTAAAAAACGATGAAAATCTGCCCAAGCCACATAGTACAAATTGCGCCATTCTTTTTCTAGAGCTTCGTTTTTATTCCCTAAAGCCAAGTGTAGCTCTTTAAAGTAAGTGTCTAAGATTTTAGACTCTAAACGCTCGCAATCTTCTTCGTGCAAACAACTTCCAATAAAATAAGCAACATCTTTCATTCCGCAACCGCCACCAACATATTGAAAATCTACACCAGCAACCTGTCCTTCTTTAGAAAAACAGAAGTTTGCTAATTTAGCATCTCCATGAACTAAGGTTTTGAATTGACAATTGTTTAATTGCGCATCAATTTTTGAAGCAGCATCTTTAAGAATTATATCATTTAAAACATCCCATTCTTGAGGTCTAGTTGCTAAGTGCCAATAGGTGCCAATTTCCCAGAGCCCATGCGGATGTTTATTTAAATAACTTGCATGAAATTTAGCCAACCATTGTAAACAGGTTTTAATATGGCTCCATACTACAGCACTTTTTCGAATAGGGTAACCAGCCATATCTAAATCTTCTAAAATGATGAGTACTTCATCGTCTTTTTGTGCAACTCCAAAACATTTTGGCAAACGAGCTTTACTTTGCGTGCTGTACTGTTGATACCAATTGGTTTCTACTTGATAAGATTTTAGTTTTCTTTGATGCCCGATATTAGAATGCCAACCTCTTGGATGGTGTTTTTTTTTAGGAAGTTGTACGTTTTTAACAACAATACTCTTAAGCTCAGAACCCTGTAAAGCAATACGAATTATATTGCCATAACCACTCCACAATTTTTGAATAACCTCTTTTTCTTGTAAAGATGTCGCATGCGTTTTTTGTAGAATATAAGAGACAAAATAATCTTTCATAAAGGCGAAGTCTTAGTTATAATTGATGATAGACAGTTTATTTTTCAAACGTACAAATCCTTCAGATTATGAAATCTGGAGGATTTGGTATATCAATCTAAATATAATTTCATTGCAATTATTTTCTGATAGCACCTAAAGTGATTCAATCACCTCTTTAAACAAAGCAATCATTTTAGGTTCTGCTTTACCAGCAATGGCAATAATTTCTTCAATATTTATAGGTTGTAAGTGTTTAGGGTCGCACTCATCAGTCAATACAGAAATAGCAGCACAAGGCAGGTTAAGTTGTTTGGCTACAATAACTTCTGGTACGGTACTCATACCTACAGCATCGGTTTCTAAAATTTGTAGCATTCTATATTCTGCCCTAGTTTCTAGCTGAGGACCTAATACACTTGCGTAAACTCCCTCATGCAATTTTATGTGTTGCTGTTTGGCAATACGTGCTATTTTTGTATTGAGTTCTTTTGAGTAAGGAGCCAACATATCTGCAAAAATATTTCCAAAAGATTTGGCTTCTTTAAAAGCTAGTGGAGATTGTCCTTGCAAGTTAATATGGTCTTCAATCAACATTAAATCACCTTTTTTATAGCTAAGGTTTATGGCTCCTGCTGCATTAGAAATGAATAAGTTTTGAATTCCTAAACCATGCATTGTTCTAATGCCATATGTAACTTCCCAAGCAGTATAGCCTTCATACAGATGAAAACGACCAGACATGACAAGTACAGTTTTTCCTGATAACTCTCCGTAAATCAACCTTCCAGAATGAA
The DNA here is from genome assembly GCF_003335085.1 of Polaribacter sp. WD7. Taxonomy (GTDB): domain Bacteria; phylum Bacteroidota; class Bacteroidia; order Flavobacteriales; family Flavobacteriaceae; genus Polaribacter. Next base: position 266,163 of record NZ_QPEJ01000015.1, read on the forward strand.
ATTCTACTGTAGCTTCAGGAAAATGAGGAATTTGTGCATACGGAATTTCTGTAATGATGTTAATTTCTGCTACTAACTTTCCTAAACCAGTCCCCAAAACAATACCAACTTGCGAATTGGTAATGCCTTTATCTTTTAAAAATTGAATCGTTTCTTGTAGTTGCTTTTGTTTTTCCATACGTTGTAAGTTCGCTTTTTTTTGAGTATTAAGTATGCGATTTTAAAACGACAAGATACGTTTTATTTGTTTTTGAGAAAGGAAAAAATAAAGACTGATTTTTACTTTTGAATAGCTTTTAAGATTATTCTATTACCAATTTTTGTGTTTTAGATCTTCCATCAGCATTGATGGTAAGCATATATATTCCGCTATTTAAATTAGAAATATCTATGGTTTGATTGCTAATATTAGACTGTTGCAGCACTTGTTTACCTAAGACATTGTAAATACGGATTTCTCCATTAATATTTTCTGTATTTGAAATAGTTAAGTTGCTTTTTGCTGGGTTAGGATAAAAGCTGACAGTGTCTAGAATAAAATTTTCTGTATTTAAAACTGCACAACTAGAAGAAGTAAAGGCTGTGTATGTTCCTATGTCCCAAAATGCGTTAAATTGCAAACAATAAAATAAGACAACCCCATAATCTGATATAGAAACGTCATCTGGTATTGCTTGTGTAAAACTTTGTGCCCCTCTTGCATTGGTTAAACCAAACTCAATATTTGTTAAATTGGCGATTCTAGTATTTTTTACCTGATCTATAGATCTGCCTTCTGGATTTACCAAATACACTCTAACATCAGGACCAGAAGCAGTACTAAAATTACTACCCAAATTAATAGTAACGGTATCATCTGTATTTAAGGTAACAGAAATATCTCCAGAAACGTTGTAAGAAGGAATGTTACTGTTGTTTCCAAAATTAGAGGCAGTCTCAGTACATTGTGCATTAATTTGGTAAAAACAAAAACTTAAAAACGTAAAAAGTAGTATTTTTTTCATTGTAAATTATTTAGTATTGATAAAGGTTTCCATGATTTCAGGGATATCTACAATATCCTCATATACATCTATGTCGTTCTTTTCTACTAATAATTTCACTTTTTTACCAATTAAATCATCCAACGTATCTTTTCTTACGGTTTCTGTGCCCCAGTCTTTGTTTTTAAACACTTTAGCATGTAGTTTGCTCATACCTAATAGGTAATATCCGCCATCTATTGCAGGCCCAATAACAACGTCGCTACTTTCTAACTCTGTAAAAGCGTTGTCTATTTCTTTGGATGATAAATCATACAAATCACTTCCAATAATAATGATGTTTTCATAGCCTTTATCAAAACCATTTTGAAAAGCGTTGTACATTCTAGCACCTAAATCTTCTCCTTTTTGTTGGTGTTTTTGAAAGATAGATGCGTCCCAAATATCATTTTTTCTAATTTTTACCGAGTAGTAAACGGCCTTATCTGCAGAAACGGAAGTAGAAATTTCTTTGGTTTTTTGAAGTAAAAACGTATAGATTTCTAGAGCAATTACATCACCCACTGTTTTTGCCAAACGCGTTTTTGCCTTACCCAATTCTGGATTTCTAGTAAAAATGAGCAAAAGATTTTTTGATTGCACTAAAAACGATATTTATAATTTTATTTTAACGAAAAACTAAAACACCTTTTGTCCTTTTTCTAACCACCTGCCCCAATCTTTATTAAAAGAGTGTACTTTTTCTGTAGGTTTACCTAGTGTATCTACAACTTGAAAAGCTGAATTTTTCCATTTAAAAATTCCGCCATACAAATTAAAAACATTGGTATATCCTGCTTTTATAAGTTTATGAGCAACGGTTTCAGACCGAATACCTAGAGAACAATACACAACAATTTTTGCGTTTTTATCTTTGGGTAATTTTTTTATAGTTTCTTCTAATTTAAATTTATGATACCCTACGTAAATGGCATCTTCTAGATGGCTTACTTCATACTCTTTTTTTTCTCTAGCATCTAACAAAATTGCATTGGTTTTAGGTAATGCTAGTGTTTCTACAGAAATATAAGGTACATTTCTTGTATTCCATTTGTCTAGTAGTTTGTCTAGCTTTTCTTGCCCAAAACCAAGAGAACTTATTAGTGTAAAGAGAATAACAAGATGTTTCATAAATTAAAATAATATTGTGATATAATGCGTTCAAACAAGAAACCTTACATACAAAACAGAGGTGCTTAGCCTTATTTTATTTCTTTTAAAATGACAAGGTAATAATTGTTAATCAACTAAAAGTTAACAACTATTAACTAAAAAAAATTAAATTAGCAACAGCCACCACCATCATAATGATAAGTAGAAGGTGAAAAGAAAATGTCATTTCTACCCAATGCTTCTAACGCAGCAGCAGTTTTGTCGCAAATTGCTAAGGGTTGATTTTTTAATAAGGTATGCCCTTTACCATCATCAAAATAATCTTCATCTCCATAATATATGGCAGCTTTTCCTGTAAAAATACAAGGACCATCTTCTGGCATAGGATCTTTTATTGCAGCAACCTCAATAGATTCTATATAAATTAGTTCTTCTGTCGGATAATTTTTAGGGTCTAAAATTCTATATGGTTTTCTTGCTCTAATTTCTATAGTTCCAAAACCAGCATCGGTTAATGCTTTTACATAATCTGCAATTGATAAACTACCGCTTAAACATAACGCACGTAAACGCTCGTCATTACGTAATTCATCATTCATTTCTTGTTCACAAGTAGGGTCGCTCATAACCAAACGTCCATGAGGTTTTAACACTCTGTACATTTCTGAAATGGCTTTTTTCAAATCATCAGACTTAAAAATATTAAACAGACAGTTTTGAGCAGCTACATCTATAGAGTTATCTTCTACAGGTAAATTCATAGCATCACCTTTACGTAAGTCTACAAAATCGCTTTTAAACCAATCGTTTTGCTCTTCGGCTACTTTAAAGTTTTTACGAGAAGCTTCTAACATTTCATCTACAACATCTAGCCCAATAACACCACCTTTGTTTCTGTTAAAGTATGCAAATTGAAGTAACTCCATACCTCCACCAACACCAACATATAACATTTTTGGGTTGTTGGTTAAATCACGAGCATGCACAGTAGAACCACAACCGTAATTCATTTCTTGCATAATTCTAGGTATCTTTAACCCTGGTAATTCCCAAATTGGATTTGTAGTGCAACACAGTCCAACATCTGGTGTTAATGCTGCCTCTTTATATACATCGTGTGTGGTATCTAAATAACTCATAATTTTATTTTTATTGATTTTTTGTTAGGCTACAGTTCCTTGGCAACTACTTCCTGCACCAGCTGTACAACCATAACAATGTTGATTGATAATTATATTTCTATTTTGTAGTAATTCCTCGTTATAATCTGCTATATGTTTTACTTTACTGGCTACTTTTAGATTTAACATTTGGTTAAAATCACAATCGTATAACCAGCCATCCCAACTTACAGAGATTGTGTTAGTACACATTACATTGGCAACTGCAGCAGGATTGTAGGCATCAACCAAAGCAACCATATAATCTTCATAATTTTCTGAGGCTATCAAATAGTCTAAAAAACGACTAATAGGTAAATTGGTAATGGCAAAAAGATGATGAAAATCAATATTGAAATCTTCTTTTAATGCCTTTTTAAAATCTCTTTCTAAGCCCATTTGATCTCCAGGCAAAAAAGCACCAGAAGGATTGTAAACCAAATCTAATTTTAAATTAGAACCCTCTTTACCATAACCTACAGCATTTAATTCTTGTAACGCTTTGATAGATTTGTCAAAAACACCATCACCACGCTGTTTATCCGTTTTTCCACGTGTCCAATGCGGCATTGAAGAAACCACATGTACGTTGTGTTTTTTAAAAAACTCTGGTAAATCGTAATATTTTTTATTAGCTCTAATAATAGTCAGGTTAGATCGTACAATAAAATCTGTAATACCTGCTTTAGAAGCTTCTTCTACAAACCACCTAAAATTAGGATTCATTTCTGGAGCACCACCCGTTAAATCTAAGGTATGTGCCTCAGTTTTTTTTATGACATCTAAACACTGCTGCATAGTCTCTATCGTCATAATTTCTTTACGATCTGGTCCTGCATCTACGTGGCAATGTTCGCAAACCTGATTACACATATAGCCCAAGTTAATTTGTAAAATTTCCAACTTTTTAGGACGTAATGGAAATTGATTAGTTTCTTTCAGTTTTTTTGCAAAAGTAGGTAACTCTCCATCAGCAAATATTCCGTTTGAAAGAATATCCATTTGACGTTGCGTGTTTGCAATATCGTTATTTCTTGCTTTTAATGATTTTGTAGCCATTAATATCTGTTGATTTTTAGTATTTACGAAGAAACTTAGAATATGGTTTTTTAAACTTCTCTTTTAATGTAGTTGCTATAAACTTTTTCTGTAAAATATTAGAAAATAGCTATTTGACTACATTTCTAGTTTATTAACCTTATTCATCATTTGAACTCCATGAACTAAAGTTGCACCACTTTTTATAGCTGCACCTACGTGTATGGCTTCCATCATTTCTTCTTTTGTAATTCCTTTTTGTAATCCATCTTTGGTGTAAGCATCTATACAATAAGGACATTGCTCTGTATGTGCTACAGCTAAAGCAATAAGACTTTTTTCTCGAGCAGTCAAAGCCCCCTCTTCAAAAACTTTTCCATAATAGTCAAAGAACTTGTTTCCAAGTTCTTCGCTCCATTCTGTAATTTTTCCGAACTTTCTTAAATCGGAAGCATCATAATATGGTTTTGACATATGTCTATATATTTTTAGAATTTAAAGATACAAATTGTTTCTAAAAGAGGATTGTTTTTGTAAAAGTTCCTTGACTTATTTTCCGTTTAAAGACCAATCATATTTCAAATAAGATATTCTAGCTTTAGGGCTAATTTCTGTATCGGCATATTTATTTAAATAGTCTACAACAGAACCGTTCTTAGTAAAATCTTCTTTAAACCAATCAAATATAGATGATATTTGCACTTTTTTTGTACTTAACTTATTTCTATTTGTATCATTTACAAAGGCCTTCATTAATTTTGTTAATTCTGCCTCTACATTACTTTCTGTAAAAGCCATATTTCCTAATTTAGGACAAGATCCAGATGCACAATTTACACCCACATGAATTTTTGGATCAAACAATGTTTTACGAAGAATTTCGTGCTCTATATGGTCTAAGGTATATGTTTTACCCCCCACGTTTACAAACGGAATTTTCCAAGCGGTTTTTCCTTTTTCTTTAATGTCTAAAATACTTTTTAAAGGATAGTTTTTTAAGATTAATTTAATAGTGTATGCGTTGTATGCATTAATCCAAAATGCTTTTTTCTTATTGTCAGACCAAGAACTACTTGGAGTTGTTTTTTGTAAATACGAAATAAAGGTATCTAATTTTGCTTCATCTGCTTTAAAAGATGTGTAATCTACAACACCTTCATTAGAAACGTATTTTTGAAGTAGGTCATTAAAAACTGATGTTTGAGCATTTACTTGTGATAAAGTAAGAATGGTTACGATGGCTATAATTATTTTTTTCATTTTATTATTTAATTTCTGTTTTTTTAGACGAAACCTTTTTCTATAGTTTACAAAATCTACTTTAAATTTTTTGTACCAATGTCAGTAATCTCATTATCAAGACCAATTAATGTATTGTCATTTATTTCATCATTACAGTTTAAACGGAATCTTGTTCTAAAACTGTGCACTACAATGTATAAGATAGGAGTGTCTAAAGCAGCAATAAGTATCTTAAAAAGTACACCGCTAATTAAAAGTCCCCAAAAGTTTTCCCATTTTATAATGTTAAAAACACAAAGCAATATCAAAACCGTTAAGGTATCTATAAATTGAGAAGAAAAGGTAGAAAAGTTGTTTCTTAGCCATAAATGCTTGCCTTTTGTAAATGTTTTCCAGAAATGATATACTTTTATGTCTATAAATTGAGCAAATAAATAGGCTAACATAGAAGCAAAAACAGCTAGAGGTGTTGCACCAAAAACTTCAGAAAAGGTGCCGTCATTAACAGAAGACCAAGATGTAGCAGGTACATTTTGGGATACATAAATGATACATAACGAAAAAAAAGAAGCAAAAATACCAGCAATAACAGCTTCGTTTGCTTTTTTCTTACCATAGATTTCAGATAAAATATCTGTAATTAAAAAAGTAATAGGGTAAGGAAGTAAACCTACTGAAACCTCAAATAGTTTAACATCAAAAACCTCCAGATGAAAAGGATACCAATAAAAAAATTTTTGAAAAATAAGATTTGAGGTTACTAATGAAGCAACAAATAAGGCAATAAGAACTAAATAAATTCGATTGGCTAGTATTTTGTCTTTATAAGTCATAAAACGAAGTTACACATTTTTAAGATTTGCAGCCATAACTAACTGATGTACTTTCTGTTTTTTATAATATTTTTTTTGCGTTTTAATCATTTGAAATATAGTTGTTTAAATTTATTTTTTTAATTGATGCAAAAGTTTTGTGAAAAGAAAGTTACATGTTTTTTTGTATTAATCACCGACAACGAGTTATCGGTAAAATGAGAGAAATGCTTCAAGTAAAAATTAGTATTTTTGCCGAAATTAAACAGTTAAATAATTTAACGATTATACAATACGATGAAAGCATATATTTTCCCAGGTCAAGGAGCACAATTTACAGGTATGGGATTGGATTTATACGAAAAATCTCCTTTAGCTCAAGAATACTTTGAAAAAGCAAATAAAATTTTAGAGTTCTCTATTACAGATATTATGTTTGAGGGATCAGCAGAACAATTAAAAGAAACTAAGGTTACACAACCAGCAATATTTTTACATTCTGTAATTTTAGCAAAGGTTCTTGGAGAATCTTTTCAGCCAGAAATGGTAGCAGGTCATTCTTTAGGAGAATTGTCTGCGTTGGTTGCAAACGGTGTACTTACTTTTGAAGATGGGTTGCAACTTGTTTCTAAAAGAGCTTTAGCAATGCAAAAAGCCTGTGAGGTTCAAGAGTCTACCATGGCAGCTGTTTTAGGACTAGAAGATGAGGTTGTAGAAGCGGTTTGTGATTCTATAGATGGTGTAGTTGTTGCTGCAAATTACAACTGTCCAGGGCAGTTGGTGATTTCTGGAGAAATAGAAGCCGTAAAAAAAGCCTGTGAAGTTCTTACAGAAAAAGGAGCCAAAAGAGCTTTGTTATTACCTGTTGGTGGTGCTTTTCATTCGCCAATGATGGAACCTGCTAGAGAGGAATTGGCTGCTGCTATTAAAGCGACCGAATTTAGTAAGCCAACTTGTGCTATCTATCAAAATGTGGTGGCAAAAGCAGTTACAAACCCTGAAGAAATTAAAGAGAATTTAATTGCGCAATTAACTGCTCCTGTAAAATGGACGCAATGTGTACAAGCAATGATAGCAGATGGTGGAACTGAATTTATAGAAGTTGGACCAGGAAAAGTTTTGCAAGGTTTAATGCGTAAAATAGATAGAAGTGTTGCTGCTAATGGTGCAAGTTTTGAATAAAGAATATACAAGTAAAAAAAACCTGAATTTTTAAAATTCAGGTTTTTTTTATTTCGTAAATACGTTTTACTATTGCTGCTGCTGCTGTTTTAATTGTTGTTTTTGTTGCCATTTCCAAGCAGATTCTAATGCTTCTTCTAAAGATTTTTCTGTTTTCCAACCCAATTCTTTATTCGCAATAGTTGTGTCTGCATAAGCAGCAGTTATATCTCCTGCTCTTCTAGCAACAATTTTATAATTTAGTTTTAAGTTATTTACCTTTTCAAAAGTTTTAATGATTTCTAAAACAGAACTTCCTGTTCCAGTACCTACATTAAAAAATTCAAAAGAAGCTTTATTGTTCTTATAAATTAATCTTTTTAGAGCGGCTATATGTGCTTTGGCCAAATCTACAACGTGAATGTAATCACGAACGGCAGTTCCGTCAGGAGTATCATAATCATCACCAAAAACAGACAATTCTTTACGTATACCTGCAGCAGTTTGTGTAATAAAAGGAATTAAATTTTGAGGAACCCCTAAAGGTAACTCGCCAATTTTTATAGAATCATGAGCTCCTATAGGATTAAAGTAACGTAAGGCAATTGCATTCAAATTGTACGCATTGCTAGCGTCTTTTAAAATTTCTTCTCCAATTTGTTTGGTGTTGCCATAAACAGATTCTGCAGTTTTTACAGGTGCTTTTTCTGTAATTGGTAACTCATCAGCTTGTCCATATACAGTGCAAGAAGAAGAAAAAATAAAGTTGTTTAATTGATGGTTTCTCATTTCTTGAAGCAAGTACACGAGTGTTCCTAAATTGTTTTCGTAATAATCTAAAGGTTTGTGCATGCTTTCTCCAACAGCTTTAAAGGCTGCGAAATGTATGATTCCGTCAACAGTATTATTGCTAAAAAACTCCTGTACATCACCTTTGTTTCTTAAATCTATTTGATGAAAATCTGGGGTAATACCAGTAATATCTGCAATACTTGTTAAAACATTTATAGAGGTGTTAGATAAATTGTCTATAATAACAACTTCAAACCCTTCATTTTGTAATTCAACAACGGTATGTGCTCCTATAAACCCTAAGCCTCCAGTAACTAAAATTTTTTTCATATTTGATTGATTAGTTCGCAAGAAAATTTAAAATTGTTTGTGTTATAAAAGTCAATTGTTCTTCTGTTAACTCTGTATGCATGGGTAATGAAATAACTGTTTTTATCAACGCGTTGGTTATAGGAAAATCACTTTCTTTATAGCGAGAATCTTTATATGCTTTTTGGGCATGCAAAGCAACTGGGTAATAAATGGCATTCGGAATTTCTTTGTCTAGCAAGTGCTGGTGCAAATCGTCTCTCTTGCCATTGGTTATTTGCAATGTATATTGATGAAAAACATGGCAATCACAAACCGCACAAATTTCTCCGCAGTTAGAAGTGTTATAAGATGTAGCAGTTGGCGTAATAATATTAGAATGGTTTGCAAAGGCTTTATTGTAAAAACGAGCAGCATTTCTTCTTGCATTACAATAGCTGTCTAAATGTGGTAGTTTTGCTTTTAAAACCCCAGCCTGAATAGAATCTAATCTAGAATTTACGCCTACAACATCATGGTAATAACGTTTGTACATTCCGTGATTTACAATCCCTCTTATGGTATGTGCTAAATCATCATCATTCGTAAAAATAGCACCTCCATCTCCATAACAACCTAAGTTTTTAGAAGGAAAGAAAGAAGTAGTACCCACATTGCCTATAGTACCCGCCTTTTGTTTTTTACCATTTTTAAAGGTGTAATTGGCACCTATGGCTTGTGCATTGTCTTCAATAACAAACAAATTGTGTTCTTTTGCAATTTCTAAAATAGCATCCATATTGGCAACTTGTCCAAACAAATGCACCGGAACAATGGCTTTCGTTTTTGGGGTAATGGCCTTTTGTACAGCATCAATATCTATATTAAATGTTTTTGCATCCACATCAACCAAAACTGGTGTTAATTTTAGCAAAGCAATTACTTCTACGGTAGCGGCAAACGTAAAATCTGCAGTAATAACTTCATCACCTTGTTCTAAACCTAAGCCCATCATTGCAATTTGCAATGCATCTGTACCATTGGCACATGGTATTACGTGTTTTACGTCTAAGTAATTTTCTAAATCGGTTTGAAACTCTCTAACCAACGGTCCGTTTATGTATGCAGAAGAATTTAGCACCTGATCTATAGAAGAGTTTACTTCTTCTTTTATATGTTGGTATTGACTTTGCAAGTCAACCATTTGAATTTTTTTCATGAAAGAAATTTTGCTTTTCAAAAATACAAACTTCAGACCATTTAGAATGTGTTTCAAAGAAAATATATAATTCTAGTATCTTTGATAAAAATCAATTTTATGAAGATTTTAAAACGGTTTCTAAAAATAGTTGTAGCGCTTCTAATATGCATTGTCATTTTTGGCTGGCTATATACAAGGTATGCAGCTCCAACATACTCAGGAGAACTAGATATTAAAAACATTGCCCAAAAAGTAACTGTTTACTTCGATGAAAATGGTGTGCCTCATATTAATGCTCAAAGTCAAAAAGATGCGTACGTGGCTTTAGGGTATGTGCATGCGCAAGATAGATTGTGGCAAATGGAGTTGATGCGAAGAATTGCCGCTGGAAGATTATCAGAAATTTTTGGAAAAGATTTGGTTAAAGTAGATCAGTTTTTTGGAGGTTTAGGAATAGAGGAAGCTGCTGAGAAAACCATTAGAAATTTAGATAAAACCTCTCAAGCTTATCAATTGACGCAAGCATATTTAGATGGTGTCAATCAATTTTTAGACAACGGAAAAACACCTGTTGAGTTTTACATGGTAGGTGTAAAAAAAGAACACTATACTTTAAAAGACATCTATAATGTGTTTGGTTATATGGCTTTTAGTTTTGCCGTGGCGCATAAAACAGATCCTTTGTTAACCGAAATAAAAGAGAAATTAGGAGAAGAATATGTAGGGGAATTAATAGGCGCCTACAAGAAAAATGTAACTATAAATAAAACACATTACAGGCCAAAAATAGAAGCTACATTTTCTAAAACGGTAAGTGTTATAGTAGATGATTTGCCAGTTGCTCCTTTTATTGGAAGCAATTCTTGGGTGCTTGGGCCCGAGAAAACAAAAAATGGCAAAGTAATTTTTGCAAACGATCCTCATATTGGTTTTTCGCAACCCTCTGTATGGTATCAAAATCATATTAAAACTCCAGATTACGAAATTTACGGTTTCAATATTGCTTTGATGCCCTTTCCATTATTAGGGCATAATCGCAAATATGCTTATGGTTTAACAATGTTGGCAAATGATGATTTAAATTTTTATGTAGAAGAAGAAAATCCAGAAAACGCATTGGAATATACGACTGTCAACGGATTTGAAAGGTATGAAATTAGAAACAAAACGATTAAAATAAAGGAGGCTCTAGATACCACTTTTCAGGTAAAAGTGAGTAGACACGGACCGATTATGAATGGATTGATAACGCATATTATAGATGAACGACCAATTGCAATGAATTGGATTTACACGCAGTTGCCTAATCAATTATTAGATGTTAGTTATGGTATTTCGCATTCAACATCAATAGAAACTTTTCAAAGCGCTGTGGCTAAAATTCATGCACCTGGTTTAAATGTAATGTATGGTGATGCAAAAGATAATATTGCTTGGTTTTCTTCTGCACAACTCTATGAACTAAGAGATAGTGTTTCTTCAAAAACGTATTTAGATGGGGCGTCTGGCAAAGACGAAATTTTAGCATATTTACCTTTTGAAGAAAATCCGAAAGCTGTTAATCCTCCTTGGAATTATGTATATTCTGCAAATAATCAGCCAGATTCTGTAAGAGGTAAACTGTATCCAGGGTATTATCAACCGCAAGATAGAGCCAAAAGAATTGTAAAAATACTGGCTCCAAAAAATGATTTTACAAAAACAGATGTGGCAAATATGATGAGTGATGTAACTTCTGCGACAGTGCCAGAAATTATTCAAAATTTATTGTTTCATGTAGAATTGTCAGAGTTGTCTGTTTCGGGTAGAAAGGCTTATTCCGTATTAGAAAAGTGGGATGGAACCTATTTAAAATCATCAATAGGAGCAACCTTGTACAATCGATTTTTATACGAGTTTTTAAAAGCAACATATAAAGATGAGTTAGGGGGTAGTTTTGAGTTGTTTATCAATTCTCAACTGCAAGACCAAGTACTTTTCAATCAAATTAAAAATAAATATTCTGTTTGGTGGGATAATATTGATACGGATGATAACAGAGAATCTAGGCAAGAAATTATACAAGAAGCTTTTGAAAATACAATTGGATTTTTACAAAACCAGTTAGGAGAAAATATTGAGAATTGGTTTTGGGAACGTGTAATTTCTGTTGAACATGAACATGCAATTGGTAAAGCTGGTGGTGTATTACGTACACTATTTAACGTAGGACCTTTTAAAACTGTTGGAGGAAATGAGGTGCTTAACAATCAAATTTTTGATTTGGATAGTACAGGTGTCTATAAGGTAAAAGCGGGTCCTTCAACCAGAAGAGTCATCGATTTTTCTGATGTAGAAAACAGTTGGTCTATAATCCCGACAGGACAATCTGGAAACGTTTTTAGCGATTACTACAAAGATCAAGCCCAGAAATTTCTTAATGGAGAATTTATAAAGATGAAACTAAATCAGCAAGAAATTGAGCAAAGTAAAAATGTATTGATTTTGATACCTGAAAAATAGTTTAATTTTCAGGAATTTCAACTAGTTTTAAGTTTTTAGGTTTTATAAAAATAGTGTCATTTAAACTTTTTCTTTCTATAGCGGTTAATTTAAGGTAGTTTCTACTGCTTTCTGTGTCGGAAATAGAAATAAGAGATAATGCTCCTCCTGTTTTATTTGTAAAGAAACTCCACAATCCTAACTTGTGATTTTTATAATTTTCTTTATCAGATTTAAAATCTTTATTAAAATAATATTGATGATAACCTTTGTTTGTTTTTACCTCTAACAACTCACATTGGTAACCAAGAACTATAGAATCTGTTTCTTTAAATACATAAGAAATTACTTTTTCTTTTTCTTTTTCTTTACTGGTTATTGTGTATAGAAGATTGTCAGCACCATTTATCTTTGTAAAAAGAGTATCTTTTCCTTCATGGTAATTTATTATTTTTAAAATTCCATCTAGCTCAGATTTGTATTTTTTTCCTTTTAAATAATAGATTTGTTTTGTTCCCATAAACATTTTAGATTGCTCGTCTGACATCTTACCTGTTTTATCTTGAATTTTAATCTTAAATTTTAAGATGCCTTCAAAATTTTCTTGAGAAAATAAAGAAAAATGAAACAATAAAGTAATTGATATGAACGCTATTTGTATTTTTTTCATTGTAATTGTTTAACAGAAAAGTTTTACTATTTGTTTTTATTAGGGGCTAATTATAGTTCTTTATACACTTCATTAAAAGGGATTCTAAAACGCTTGCCATAAACTCCTTTTTCAGTTCTAATTCCGCAAGAAACAATCATGTTAATTTCAGCGCCATAGGGTAGTTTTAAAAGTTTTTTTATGCGTAATGTGTCAGAGCCCTCCATGGGGCAAGTGTCTAATCCTTTTGCGGCCATAGAAATCATAAAATTTTCTGCCGCTAAACCACAAGTTTTATGGGTAACTATACGCATATCACTCTTTCGTACCTGCCTGTAAATAGGTTTAAAAATACCAATAACAGATACCATTAGAAATTTGAAAAAACCAAAAATTCCTAAAAATTCAGCATAGGCAAAAGGAATGATTTTTCCGTAGTAATTGCGAGCAACTTTTTCTCTATTACTTTGTTCTGCTTTTGCTGTATGTTTACCAAAAACTGTGTCTAAATAGGTTAAATTAGCCTTTGCTCTTTTTTTCCACAAGTCTTTTCTAACCACAAATACAACCAATTGTTGTGCTGTTTTTGCCGCGTTTTGATTAAAACATAACGGCGTAATTTTATCAATAATACTTTTAGAAGTAATATGATAGAATTCCCACAATTGCATGTTGCTACTGTTAGGGGCAAGAGCGGCTTGTTCTAAGCATTCTTTTACAACTTTTGGGTCTATGTTTTTTTTGGCATCATAGATTCTAACAGAACGCCTATATGTAATAGCTTCTGAAACTGTTTTTTCTTTGTGCATTCTGGTGTAGAAATTTTTTTAAAGATACCAATTAGTTACAAGCGTTCCAAATTACATCATTGGGGGTGGGTGCAGTTAGTTGTATTTTTTCTTTAGTAACAGGGTGTAAAAAAGTGATTTTTCTAGCATGTAAATGTATACTACCGTCTTTATTGCTCCTTGCAAAACCATATTTTAAATCTCCTTTTATCGGACAGCTAATACTTGATAATTGGGTTCTTATTTGATGGTGTCTGCCTGTTTCTAAGTCGATTTCAAGTAGTGTGTAATTTTCTAATTTTTGAATTATCGTATAATGTAAAACGGCTTTTTTACTTCCAGGAACTTCTTTTGGGAAAGCAGTAGATTTATTGTTTTTAGGGTTTTTTTTAAGGTAATTTACCAGCGTACCCTTTTCTTTTTTAGGTTTATTTTTTATGATTGCCCAATATGTTTTTTGAATGTTTTTTTCACGTAACATCTTGTTTAGACGTTCTAACGCTTTAGACGTTCTTGCAAAAATAATAATACCAGAAGTGGGTCTGTCTAATCTATGTACAACACCTAAGTATACATTGCCAGGTTTGTTATATTTATGTTTAATATATTCTTTAACAATTTCGCTTAAAGGTTTGTCACCAGTTTTATCGCCTTGGGTAATGTCTCCTGCTTTTTTGTTTACAATTAAAAGATGATTGTCTTCAAATAAAACCTGTAAGTTGTTTCTAGTAGATTGCATTTTTAGTGATTTCAATCTAGCGTATGAGTTATTTAAAATTATCTTTTACATCTTCATTAACACCATCAATAAAATTTAAAAACTCATCTCTTCCAAAACCTGTAGAAGATGAAGTTACAAAAGATGTAGGTAAAGATTCCCAATATTGTAAAAGTTTCTTTTTGTAAGAAGTAATTTGCTTGTTTAGTTTAGAGCTTCCCAATTTGTCTACTTTTGTAAAAACAATACAAAAAGGAATTTGTTGTTCTCCTAAAAACTGCATAAAGTCTAAATCTATTTTTTGAGGGTCGTGTCTAGAATCTATTAAAATAAAAGTACAAACAAGTTGTTCTCTTTCTTTAAAATAATTTTCTATAAAGTATTGAAAAATAACTCTTTTCTTTTTAGATACTTGGGCGTAACCATATCCAGGCAAATCTACTAAAAACCAAGAGTCATTAATTTTAAAATGATTGATGAGTTGCGTTTTTCCTGGTTTTCCAGAAATTTTAGCTAAATCTTTGCGTTGCATTAGCATGTTAATAAGCGAAGATTTACCTACGTTAGAACGCCCAATAAAGGCATATTCTGGAATTCTATCTTTAGGCGCTTTTGTAACATTACTATTGCTCATTACAAATTCTGCCGAAGTAATTTTCATAAAAATTTAGATTTTTCTTGAAATAAACCAATCATGAAGAGTTTTGTTAAATTCTTCAGGTTTTTCCATCATAGCAGCATGCCCGCATTTGTCTAGCCAAAATAAATCAGCATCTGGTAAAAGTTTATGAAAATCTTCTGCAACCTCTGGTGGTGTTACATTGTCTTGTTTTCCCCAGATTAAACAAGTAGGTTGTTGCATTTCTATAAGATCATTTTTCATATTATGGCGTATTGCACTTTTTGCTATAGAAAGCGTTTTTAGGGCTTTAATTCTATCGTTTACAGTGCTGTATACGTCGTCAACCAATTCCTTAGTGGCTACTGCAGGGTCATAAAAAACATCTTTTGCCTTTTGCTCTATGTATTCGTAGTTACCTCTTTTAGGAAAACTGTCTCCCATGGCTTTTTCGTATAAACCGGAACTTCCTGTAAGTACAAGTGCATTTACCTTTTCAGGAAAATGTTTGGTAAAGTATAATGAGATATGTCCACCTAAAGAATTGCCTAATAAAATGGCATTTTCTAGTTTTTTATGTTGCATGAATTCTTCTAAAAAACTTGTCAGGTTTTTGACATTAGTTTTTATAAGAGGCAATGTGTATAGGGGTAATTCTGGAATTAAAACTTTATACCCATTTTTAGAGAAGTATTCAAAAGTGCTTCCAAAATTACTTAAAGCACCCATTAGTCCATGCAAAACAATGATTGCAGGTCCTTCTCCAGCCTCTGCATACGTAAATTTTCCTTCCGTTATTAACTTGTCAGTCATTGATTTTTCATTTCACTTGTTAGCAAATGTAATTCTTTTTTGTCAAATACAAATTCTTTTCGAGGTCTAGTAATTTTTTACAAAAATACATTTTGAGGTAATTAATTGTTAATAAAAACATTATTTATTAACAAAGTGTCAAAAAGTGGTAAAAAGTGGTAAAATTTATATATTTTTGATATCAACAAATTTCTTTTTAGAGTGATAAACTTGATTGGTACACACGAATGTAAAGCTGATGCTAAAGGAAGGTTGATGTTTCCGTCAGCTTACAAAAAGCAATTGGCTGCTGTGTTGCAAGAGGGTTTTGTTGTAAAGAGAGCGGTTTTTCAACCTTGTTTGGAGTTGTATCCAATGAAAGAGTGGAATCTGCAAATGGGTAAAGTAGGTAAGCTGAATAGGTTTAAGAAAAAAAACAATGATTTCATTAGAAAGTTTACAGCTGGCGTAAAATTGGTAGAAATGGATGCTTCTGGTAGAATTTTGATTCCGAAAGATTTGATTGTTTTTGCAAACATTAAAAAGCAAGTGGTCATGTCTTCGTCCATCAATATAATTGAAATTTGGGATAAAGATTTGTATGAAAAAGTGTTGGATGATTCGGCGGAAGATTTTCCAGATTTGGCTGAAGAAGTAATGGGAAATACAGAATTTGATGAGTTATCATAATCCGGTGTTACTGCATCAAAGTGTAGATGCGTTGGCTATAAAAGAAGATGGAGTTTATGTAGATGTGACCTTTGGAGGAGGTGGGCATTCTAAAGAGATTCTAAGTAGGTTAGGTGTTAATGGGAGGTTGTTTGCTTTTGATCAAGATCCTGATGCTCAAGATAATGTAATTGATGATGTTCGTTTTGTTTTGATTCCTGAAAACTTTAGGTATATCTCAAGATTTCTTAGGTTTCATGGGGTTAAAAAAGTAGATGGAGTTTTGGCTGACTTAGGGGTTTCTTCACATCAATTTAATGAGGTAGAGAGAGGGTTTTCAATTCGGTTTGATGGAGATTTGGATATGAGGATGAATCAAAAATCAAAAATTTCTGCAAAAGAAATTGTGAATACATATTCTGAAGAGAAATTGGCGGAAATATTGTTTTTGTATGGTGAGTTAAGAAATTCAAGAAGTATTGCAAAAACAATAATCGAAAAAAGAGAAGTACAAAAAATTGAGACAAGTTTTCAGTTAAAAGAAGTTTTGCAACGCTATTTGCCTAAAGCCAAAGAGCATAAAATACTAGCTCAAATATTTCAGGCATTCCGAATAGAAGTAAATGAAGAGTTGGAAGTTTTGAAAGAATTTTTGCTTCAAATTCCGAGTTTGCTAACTCAAGAGGGTAGGTTGAGTGTGATTTCTTATCACTCGTTAGAAGATAGGTTGGTAAAGCGATTTATAAGAACGGGTTTGTTTAGTGGTGAGCCAGAAAAAGATGTTTTTGGTCGTAGCAACGAGCCGTTGCAAAAAGTGGGAAAATTAATTGTGCCTACTATCCAAGAGATAAAAGAGAACAATAGGGCGCGGAGTGCAAAATTAAGAATAGCAACCCTTAAAGTTGATAGGAAGAAGGGGTAGTTCTTATGTATTTGTATTTAGTTCATGAAATAAAATCATTGTTTATACAGGATGTCAAAAGTTAAAAAAGGTGTTTATGATTTTTTAAGAGGTAGTTTCCTTACGGATGAATCTGCTTTTAGAAATTGGCGAATTATCATTTTTGTCGTCGTTTTGTTGTTGATAATGATTTCTAGTGCGCATAAGGCAGATAAAAAAGTAATTAAAATATCAGAATTAAATAAAAAGAAAAGAGAGCTAAGAGCAGAATATGTAGATACGGGTACCATTTTAATGAGAATGAAAATGGAATCCAATATCAGAGAAAAAGCAAAAGTTAGAGGTTTAAAACCTTCCTTGATACCCCCAAAAAAAATTAAAGTAATCATTAAAGAATAATAAAATTGGCAACTCATAAAAAAAGCATACTCAAAAAATTCTACTTGGTAGGTGCTTTTATGACGCTTTTTTTGATGGCTATTGTATTACGTATATTTAATATTCAATACAAAGAAGGTGAGAAGTATAGAAAACTTTCTACAGAATTAACTATCAAGCAAGATACTATATACGCTAATAAAGGAAATGTTTATGCATCTGATGGGAATTTGTTAGCAACATCAATGTCTAAGTTTACCATTAGAATGGATGTTATGGCAGCAGTAATTAACGGAATTTTCGAAAAAAATGTAGCTGCTTTGTCAAGAGAATTGTCTAAAATGTTTGGCAAGTCGCAACAATACTATCAAAATAAACTAAGAAGGGCTAAGAATAAGAGAAATAGGTATCTGCTTATTGCAAGAAATGTAGGTTACGTAGATTATTTAAAAATAAAGCAATTTCCAATCTTTAAAGAAGGTGTGTATAAAGGAGGGTTCATTGCAATTCAAAAAACGGTTCGTGCACATCCTATTGGTAAAATAGCAGAACGAACTATTGGTTATGATGATTATAGGGGTGAAGCTGGTATAGAGGGTGCTTTTGCAGAATTTATGCAAGGCGAAAACGGTTTGCGATGGAAACAAAAGATTGCAAAAAACCAATGGAAACCTATTAATGATATCAACGAAAAAGAACCTGTAGATGGACATGATATCATTACAACTATAGATGTAAATATTCAAGACATCACACATCATGCATTGTTGGGAAGTTTAGAGTATTTTGAAGCAGATCATGGTTGCGCTGTGGTTATGGAGACTGCAACAGGAGAGGTAAAAGCAATTTCTAATTTAGGAAGAACTTCTAAAGGTACGTATTATGAAAAGAGAAATTATGCGGTTTGGGAGAGTCATGAGCCTGGTTCTACATTCAAGCTAGCCAGCTTAATGATCGCTTTAGATGATAAAAAAATAGATACATCTACCATTGTTGATACGGAGAAAGGACGAATTTTTATACATAAAAAGAAAGTAGAAGACTCTAGAAGAGGTGGCTATGGTAAAATTTCTGCGGCAAGGGTTTTTGAGGTGTCATCCAACGTAGGTATTGTAAAACTCATAAGAAAACATTATGACAATCAACCAGAAAAATTTATTTCTAAGTTAGAATCGTATGGTTTTACAAAGCCAATCGGTTTTCAAATTAAAGGAGAAGGAAAGCCATACGTGCCAAATCCTAAAGATAAAAGTTGGAGTAAAATTTCTTTAGAATGGATGTCTTGGGGTTATGGGGTTTCTGTTACACCAATGCAAACACTAATGTTTTACAATGCTGTAGCAAATAATGGAATTATGGTAAAGCCAAGATTTATAAAAGAGTTGAGACGAGAAAATAAAACTGAAAAAATCTTTGAAACAGAAGTTGTAAACCCTCAAATAGCCTCAGACGAAACGTTGAGAAAAATTAGAAAAGTGATGGAAAATGTGGTTGTTAAAGGAACAGCAGATAATATTTACTCTCCAAACTTTTCTATGGCAGGAAAAACGGGTACTGCCAAAAAAGTTGTAAACGGTATTTATTCTACTAAACATTATGTGGCTTCATTTGCAGGTTTTTTTCCAGCTGAAAACCCTAAATACTCTTGTATTGTTGTGGTTCATGACCCTAAAAAAGAAAAAGGATATTACGGTGCTACAGTTGCAGCGCCTGTATTTAAAGAAATTGCTCAAAAAATATACACCACAACCCCTATAGATAAACAATCTGTAGATGATAAAGTGGAGTTTGCTGTCTTAGAAAATCGATATAAAGAGTTTGATGAAATTATTCAAAAGACGTACAATAAAATTCCAGATGTAGTGGGTATGTCTGCAATGGATGCGTTGTCTTTGTTAGAAAATATAGGGCTAAAGGTAAAACTTTATGGAGTAGGAAAAGTGAAGTCTCAATCACTTAAAAAAGGAGAGCAACTCATTAAAGGAAAAACAATTATTTTAAAACTTTCGTAAGCTGAAAAATTTAAAAGACATATTGTATCAAGTTGGCATTCAACAAGTGTTTGGAGTAACAAATATAGCTGTTAATTCTGTAGTTTTTGATTCTAGAAAAGTAGCTAAGAACGATGTTTTTGTTGCTCAAAAAGGGGTAACTGTAGATGGTCATTTATATATTGATAAAGCAATTGGTTTGGGTGCTATAGCTATTGTTTGTGAAGATTTCCCAAAAGACAAAAAAACAGGTGTTACCTATATACAGGTGTCAGATGCAAATGTTGCATTGGCAGTTTTGGCATCAAATTTTTATGACAACCCTTCTTCTAAATTACCATTGATTGGGGTGACAGGAACCAATGGTAAAACAACCGTTACATCACTGTTGTATCAATTATTTAAAAAAGCAGGATATAAAGTTGGCTTATTGTCTACGGTAAAAATTTTGGTTGACCAAGAAGAGTTTAAAGCAACACATACCACACCAGATTCACTAACAATAAACAGATACCTAGATAAAATGGTAGAGGCTGGTGTAGATTATTGTTTTATGGAGGTTAGTTCACATGGTATTCATCAAAAAAGAACAGGTGGTTTAACATTTACTGGTGGAATATTTACCAACCTTACTCACGATCATTTGGATTATCATAAAACATTTGCTGAATATAGAAATGTTAAAAAATATTTTTTTGACAATTTACCAAAATCCGCTTTTGCGTTAACTAATATTGATGATAAAAACGGCGATTTTATGTTGCAAAACACAAGAGCTAAAAAATATAGCTATGCCGCAAAAACAATAGCAGATTACAAAGTTAAAATTTTAGAAAAACAATTTTCAGGAAGCTTATTAAAGTTGAATGATATTGAGGTTTGGACAAAATTAATAGGCGGTTTTAATGCCTATAATTTACTTGCAATATACGCAACAGCAGAATTGTTAGGTTTAGAAAAATTAGAAATCCTTAGAATTATAAGTCAGTTAGAAAATGTAAGTGGTCGTTTTGAGTATGTGGTTTCAAATGATAATATTACGGCTATCGTAGATTATGCACATACACCAGATGCTTTAAAAAATGTGTTGGAAACCATCAATTCTATACGAACTGGTAACGAAAAATTAATCACAGTTGTGGGTTGCGGAGGAGATAGAGATAAAACCAAAAGGGCTAAAATGGCAAATATTGCTTCCCAATTAAGTAATCAAGCCATTTTTACCTCAGATAATCCAAGAACTGAAAACCCGCAAGCCATTATTGACGAAATGGAAAATGGGGTGCCTGCTGAAAACTATAAAAAAACAATATCCATTTTAGATAGAAGACAAGCAATAAAAACGGCTTGTAAATTTTCTGAAAGCGGAGATATTATTCTAATTGCTGGAAAAGGACATGAAAATTATCAAGAAGTAAATGGGGTGCGTTTTCATTTTGATGATTTAGAAGAAGTAACTCATTGTTTCAATCAACTAAAAAACACCTAAAATGCTGTATTATTTATTCGAATATCTAGAAAGTCAATTTAGTTTCCCAGGAGCTAGTGTATTTCAATTTATCACGTTTAGGGCAGCTGCAGCATTTGTTCTATCAATACTGATTTCTGCTATCTATGGTAAAAGAATAATCAATTTTTTAAGAAAACAACAAGTAGGAGAAACTGTTCGTGATTTAGGTTTAGAGGGTCAAAAACAAAAAACAGGTACACCAACAATGGGTGGAATAATAATTATTCTAGCAACCTTAATTCCTGTTATACTGCTTACTAAATTAGATAATATTTACATAATACTGTTAATTATTACAACAGTTTGGATGGGGTTAATTGGGTTTTTAGATGATTATATAAAAGTATTTAAAAAAGACAAAGAAGGTTTAAAGGGTAAATTTAAGGTTTTAGGGCAAGTGGGGTTAGGTGTAATTGTTGGGTCTTTATTGTATTTTAATGAAGGTGTAACTATAAAAGAGCAACTTCCTGCAGAACAGCAGATTTTTCAGGAAAATGGACGAAAAAAAGTTTTTGGAGAAGCTCATAAATCTACCAAAACAACAGTTCCTTTTTTTAAAAATAACGAGTTAGAATACGCAAAAGTACTAAGTTTTTTAGGTGATGGATATGAAAAGTATGGATGGATTGTTTTCATTTTTATAACGGTATTTATTGTAACAGGTATCTCAAATGGTGCCAATTTAACAGACGGTATAGATGGTTTGGCAGCAGGGTCTTCAGCTATAATGGTAGTCACATTGGCTGTTTTTGCGTGGGTGTCTGGTAATATCATATTTGCAGATTATTTAGATGTAATGTACATACCAGATTCAGGAGAAATGACGGTTTTTATTCTTGCTTTTGCGGGGGCTTTAATAGGTTTTTTATGGTATAACACATACCCAGCTCAAGTGTTTATGGGAGATACAGGAAGTTTAACTATTGGCGGTATTATTGCTGTAATAGCTATTGCTATTCGTAAAGAGTTGTTATTGCCTATTCTAGCAGGAATTTTTGTGGTAGAAAATTTATCGGTAATTCTTCAGGTTTCTTGGTTTAAATACACAAAAAAGAAATTTGGAGAAGGAAGACGAATTTTTAAGATGTCGCCCTTACATCATCATTATCAGAAATTAAGTTATCATGAAAGTAAAATTGTAGTTCGTTTTTGGATTGTCGGTATTTTACTAGCGGTAGTTTCTATAGCAACATTGAAATTGAGGTAAATGAAACGATTGGTAATTCTTGGAGGAGGAGAAAGCGGTGTAGGTACAGCCATTTTGGGTAAACAAAAAGGTTATGAAGTTTTTGTGTCTGATAAAGGAGAAATAGCATCAAACTATAAAAAAGTTCTTATACATAATGAAATAGATTTTGAGGAAAAACAACACACAGAAAGCAAAATCATAAACGCAGATGTGGTCATGAAAAGTCCTGGTATTCCAGAGAAAGTTCCTTTAGTTGTTATGTTAAAAAGATTAGCTATACCTGTAATTTCAGAAATAGAATTTGCTGCAAAGTATACAGATGCTACACTTATAACAATTACAGGCTCTAACGGAAAAACAACTACAACACTGCTAACGCATCATATTTTAAAAAATGCAGGGTTAAATGTTGGTATTGCAGGTAATATAGGGGTAAGTTTTGCGCAACAAGTTGCTGAACAAACCTATAAAAACTATGTTTTAGAGATAAGTAGTTTTCAGTTAGATGGTATTAAAGAGTTTAACAGCCATATTGCAATTTTAACCAATATTACACCAGACCATTTAGATAGATATGAATATGATTTTAACAAATATGTAGCTTCAAAATTTAACATTACTAAAAATCAAAAACCAACCGATTATTTAATTTATGATGCAGATGATGAAGTAATTAATACTTGGTTACAAACAAATAAAACAACAGCAAAATTAGTTCCTTTTTCAATTGAAAAAGAATTGAAATTTGGAGCTTACGTAAAAGACAACAATATAATAATCAACATAAACAAAGAAAAAATAATTATGCCACTATCCACCTTATCAGTAAAAGGAAAACACAATACAAAAAATGCTATGGCAGCTACAATGGCTGCGCAATTATTAAAAGTTCGAAAAGAATCTATCAAAGAAAGTTTGTCAAGTTTTGAAGGTGCAGAACACCGTCTTGAAAATGTTGTAAAATTAAGAGATGTTCAATACATAAACGATTCTAAAGCTACCAATGTTAATGCAACTTTTTATGCTTTAGAATGTATGGATAGGCCAACTGTTTGGATAGTAGGAGGTGTAGATAAAGGAAATGATTATAATGATTTGCTAGCTTTAGTAAGAGAGAAGGTAAAAGCAATTGTGTGTTTGGGTACAGATAATGACAAAATAAAAAACACATTTGGTAATGTGGTAGATATTATAGTTGAAACAGCAGGAGCAGAAGAGGCTGTAAAAGTATCTCATAAACTAGCAGAAAAAGGAGATGCTGTTCTGTTATCACCTGCGTGTGCAAGTTTTGATTTGTTCGAGAATTATGAGGATAGAGGACGTCAGTTCAAAAAAGCAGTAAGAAATTTATAGTATATTATGATTTCTGCTTAGGTAAGATATAATCATTAAAAAGAAATATATTAATATAATTCCTGTTTTCACAGGAATGACAAAAAAGAAATGAAAACCATATTTCAACATATAAAAGGAGATAAAACTATTTGGGCAATAGTGGCTATTTTGGCAATATTCTCGTTTATGCCAGTGTATAGCGCAAGCACAAACCTGGTGTATGTTGTGGGATTTGGTTCTACTTTTGGCCATTTGATTAAGCATATTGTCTTACTGTTTTTTGGTTTTTTAATAATCTATGGTGTACATAAAATTCCGTATAGATATTTCTCTGGCGGATCAGTTATAATGCTTCCTGTAGTTATTATTTTATTGATATTTACTTTGGCACAAGGAACAACAATAGGAGGCGCAAATGCAAGTAGATGGATTAGGATAGGTGGTATTGGTTTTCAACCTTCTACATTAGCTAGTTTGGTTTTAATGGCTTATGTGGCTAGGTATTTGGCAAAAAATAAGGAAAAAGAAATTAATTTTAAAGAAAGTATGTGGCAATTGTGGTTGCCTGTATCAATGGTTTTGTTATTAATTTTGCCAGCAAACTTTTCTACAGCAGCTATCATTTTTATGATGATTTTGGTTGTTGCTTTTTTAGGAGGATATCCGTTGAAGTACTTAGGTTTTATTTTAGGATCTGGCATAGTGGCATTGTCTATCTTTATTTTAATTGCTAAAGCTTTTCCAGATGCAATGCCTAATAGGGTACAAACTTGGGAAAATAGAATTTCTAGATTTTTTCCTTCAAAAGAAGAAGAGAGCCAAAAAAAAGGAACGCAGCATAATATAAAAAGAACTGAAAATTATCAGGTAGAAAAAGCAAAAATAGCTATTGCTACTGGTGGAGTTTTAGGGCTTGGTCCAGGAAAAAGTATACAAAAAAACTTCTTATATGCATCAGAGTCTGATTTTATTTTTGCCATTATAGTTGAAGAATATGGTTTGGTTGGTGGCTTTTTAATTGTCTCTATTTACTTTATTTTACTATTTAGAATTTTTGTGGTCGTAAAAAAAACAACTACAATTTTTGGAACATTGTTGGTGCTTGGTTTAGGAATTCCAATTATTGCTCAAGCAACTATAAATATGGCAGTTGCAACTAATTTGTTTCCTGTGACGGGGCAGACATTACCGTTAATTAGTAGTGGAGGAACGTCCATTTGGATGACCTGTGTAGCACTTGGAATTATTTTGAGCGTTAGTACATCTAAACAAGAAACAGAAGAAGATATTTTAGATGATAACCCTTTAGACATATTGCATGAAACAATCGATTAACATACTAATTTCTGGAGGTGGAACAGGGGGGCATATTTACCCTGCTATCGCCATTGCAAACGAATTGAAATTGCGTTTCCCTGATGCCAATTTTTTATTTGTTGGTGCAAAAGATAAAATGGAGATGGAAAAAGTGCCTCAAGCAGGTTATGAAATTAAAGGATTGTGGATTTCAGGAATTCAACGAAAAGCAATTATAGATAATTTTTCATTTCCTTTTAAAATGATAAATAGTTTGTCTAAAGCAGCAAAAATAATTAGACAATTTAAACCAGACGTTGCTATAGGTACTGGAGGTTTTGCAAGTGGACCAACATTAATTATGGCAAATAGAAAAGGAATTCCCACTCTAATTCAAGAACAAAATTCTTATCCAGGAATAACCAATAAATTACTTGGAAAAAGAGCGCATAAAATCTGTGTGGCTTATGATCATTTAGAACGTTTTTTTCCGGCCAACAAAATTGTAAAAACAGGAAACCCTGTTCGTCAAGACTTGTTGTCTATTCACTCTAAAACAGAAGAAGGCAAGTTGTTCTTTGATTTAGGAAGAGATACAAAAACATTGTTGATTTTAGGGGGTAGTTTAGGAGCTAAAGCAATAAACCAGTTGATAGAAAAAAATTTAGAATTTTTTAAAAAACAAGATGTACAGATAATTTGGCAGTGCGGAAAATCGTATTATCAAGAGTATAAAAAATATAATGATTTAGAACATGTGCAAGTTCACGAATTTTTAAATAGAATGGATTTGGCTTATGCCGCTGCAGATATTATTGTTTCTAGGTCTGGTGCAAGTTCTGTTTCTGAATTATGTATAGTTGGTAAACCAGTAATCTTTATCCCTTCACCTAACGTGGCAGAAGATCATCAAACTAAAAATGCCAAAGCAATAGCAGATCAGCATGGGGCATTACTGTTAAAAGAAAGTGAGTTAGGTACCTTTCCAATTGTATTTGAAACTTTACTAAAAGATAAAGGAAAACAAGAGCACCTTTCAGAAAATATACACGAATTGGCGCTACCAGGAGCAACAACTGATATTGTAAACGAAATCGAAAAGCTATTAAAAAATTGAAATTAAACAGCATACATACTATTTATTTTTTAGGCATTGGAGGTATAGGAATGAGTGCAATTGCTCGTTATTTTATAGCGAATGGAAAACAGGTTTCGGGTTATGATAAAACAGCTTCTCCTATAACCAAAGATTTAGAAAAATTGGGGGTGGTAGTTCATTTTGATGAAGCCTTAGCTAGTATTCCTATATCATATTTAAATAATAAAAAAACACTGGTTGTGTACACACCTGCTATTTCAAAAGAAAATACGGCGTTGACATATTTTATAGACAACAATTTTACCGTGCTAAAAAGAGCTGACATTCTTGGAGAAATTACCAAAACAACGTTTTGTTTGGCAGTTGCAGGTACACACGGTAAAACTACCACGTCATCTATTTTAGGCCATATAATGGTTCAAGAAAAGGCTACTTCATTTTTAGGAGGAATAGCAGAGAATTACAATTCTAATCTAATTTTGGGAGAAGATAAAGTTAGCGTTGTAGAGGCTGATGAATTTGATCGTTCGTTTTTAAAACTAAATCCAGATATAGCATGTGTAACGTCTATGGATGACGATCATTTGGATATTTACGGAGAACCAGAAGCCCTTAAAGAGTCTTTTATAGCTTTTGCAAACAAGGTTTCTAATACGCTAGTTGTAGCTAAAGGGTTGCCGCTTAAAGGGCTTACTTATGCTGTTGAAGAAGCAGCGGATTATGAAGCTTTTAATGTTAAAATAGAAAAAGGAAAATATGTTTTTGATGTAAAAACACCAACATCACAAATACAAAATATTCAATTTCATTTGCCAGGTAAGCATAATGTAATGAATGCTTTGGCTGCCTTAGCTATGGCAGATGTTTATGGTGTTTCTTTAGAAAAGATAAAAAATAGTTTAGCTACTTTTAAAGGTGTAATGCGTCGTTTTTCATATAAAATTAAAACAGATGATTTTGTTTTGATAGACGATTATGCACATCATCCAACAGAAATTAATGCCGTAGAAAATGCTGTGAGAGAAATGTATCCTAATAAAAAGGTTATGGTAGTTTTTCAACCACATTTGTTTTCTAGAACACAAGATTTTATTGATGATTTTGCTACTGCTTTATCAAAGTTTGATGAGGTAGTTTTATTAGATATTTACCCAGCTAGAGAACAACCGATAAAAGGTGTGAGTTCTAACTGGTTGTTACAGAGGATGGATCATCAACATAAAAAATTAAGTCAAAAAGAAAATATTGTAAAAGATATTAAGAACTCTAGAGCAGAAGTAGTTGTAATGTTAGGAGCAGGAGATATAGGAGTGTTGATTAATGAGGTTACTCAAGAACTTTTAAAAACAAAGGTAAATGAAGTTTAAAAAGACCTTAAAATACATAACATTCCTTTTGATGATAATAGGTTTGACGTTTTTGTATAGTTTTTCGGTAAAGCGAAATGCAGCAAAAAAAATTGAGAAAATAGTAGTGGAATTTGAAGCAGGAGTCAACAATTTTTTAACGCATGAGATGGTTAATAAATTGTTAATACAAAATGATACAACCTTGAAAAACCAAGCAAAAACTGTAATAGATTTATATAGTTTAGAGAACAACGTGCTTAAAAATCCATATGTAGAAAATGCATCTGTTTTTTTAACCATAGATGGTACACTAAAATCAATAATAAAACAACGTACACCTATTGCAAGAATTATGAGTAATAATTCTTCGTATTATATTGATAAAGAAGGGGTAAAGGTGCCTTTGTCAGATTTGCATTCTGCAAGAGTATTGTTGATTACAGGAGTAAATATGAGTGAAGATATTAAAGAGATATTACCATTGTTAGCTATCATTTTAGAAGATAATTTTCTAAAAAAAGAAGTAGTGGGTATTCATAAAAAGGAAGGAGAAGAGTATCAATTTTCCGTTAGAAGTGGAGATTATAAAATTGATTTTGGAACGTTGGCAGAAATTGAAGTAAAATTTAAAAAATTAAAAGCGTTTTATAACAAAGCATTTTTAGACAAAACGATAGAAAATTATAAAACGATTAATGTAAAATATCACAACCAAGTTGTGTGCACAAAATAAATCAAAATGGAAAATAACAAAATAGCTGTTGGTTTAGATATTGGTACCACCAAAATTGTTGCAATGATTGGTCGTAAAAACGAATACGATAAAATAGAGGTTGTTGGTATTGGTAAAGCAAAAAGTTTAGGGGTAAAGAGAGGAGTTGTAAGTAACATTACACAAACCATACAATCTATTCAACAAGCAGTAGATGAGGCAGAAAGTGTATCTGGTATTAAAATAGAAGAAGTTGTAGTAGGTATTGCAGGACAACACATTAGAAGTTTACACCATAGTGATTACATTACTAGAAATAATGCAGATGAAGTTATTGAAGACTCAGATATAGACGATTTGGTAAACCAAGTTCATAAATTGGTAATGCTACCAGGAGAAGAAATTATTCATGTATTACCACAAGAGTTTAAAGTAGATTCTCAGGCAGATATTAAAGAACCTATAGGAATGTACGGAGGGCGTTTGGAGGCTAACTTTCATGTAGTGGTCGGTCAAGTCTCTTCTATCAGAAATATTGGACGTTGCGTAAAAAGTGCAGGTTTAGGTTTAAATGAAATTACATTAGAGCCCTTGGCATCTGCATCTGCAGTACTAAGTCAAGAAGAAAAAGAAGCTGGAGTAGCATTGATAGATATAGGAGGAGGTACAACAGACTTGGCAATTTTTAAAGACGGCATTATTAGACATACGGCGGTAATTCCTTTTGGAGGAAATGTAATTACAGATGATATTAAAGAAGGATGCTCTATTATAGAAAAGCAAGCAGAATTGTTGAAAATTAAATTTGGTTCTGCGTGGCCAGGAGAAAATAAAGAAACAGAAATTGTTTCTATTCCTGGATTAAGAGGTAGAGAGCCCAAAGAAATTACTTTAAAAAATTTATCAAAAATTATACATGCAAGAGTTCAAGAAATTATAGAACATGTGTATTTAGAAATAAAAAATTACGGACATGAAACTGCAAAAGGAAAGTTAATTGCAGGTATCGTGTTAACAGGAGGAGGCTCTCAATTAAAGCATCTAAGACAATTAGTAGAATACATTACAGGTATGGATGCAAGAATTGGTTTTCCTAATGAACATTTGGCTGGCGATTCTGATGAGACACTGTCTAGCCCCTCTTACGCAACAGCTGTAGGTTTGTTAATGGAAGGTTTAGAAAGGTATACTAAAGATGAAATAGAAGAAGAGGTAGTGGAGGCCGAAGAAACATCAGAAAACATAGAAGAAGAGTCTATAGAAGAAACACCTGTAGTAGAAGAAAAACCAAAACGAAAAAAGAAATCGTTTTTTGAAAAGTTTACAGAAGGTCTTAAAGACTTTTTAGACAACGCAGAATAAGAAAAATAAAAAAATATATAACAATCATTAAAAAAGATAAACGTTATTATGAGCGCAGAATTTGATAACATTTTATTTGATATGCCAAAAACACAATCTAATACTATTAAAGTAATTGGTGTTGGAGGTGGAGGTAGTAATGCTGTAAATCACATGTTTAAACAGCATATTAAGGGCGTAGATTTTGTAATCTGTAATACAGATGCACAAGCTTTAGAAAACAGTCCTATTCCAAACAAAATTCAACTAGGAGCAAACTTGACTTCTGGATTAGGTGCAGGTGCAAATCCAGAAATTGGAGCACAAGCGGCCAAAGAAAGTATGCAAGAAATTCAGCAGATGTTAAATACCCAAACTAAAATGGTATTTATTACAGCTGGTATGGGAGGAGGTACAGGTACAGGAGCAGCCCCAATTATAGCAAAAATAGCTAAAGATATGGATATTCTTACCGTAGGAATTGTAACCATGCCTTTTGCATTTGAAGGAAGAATGCGCTCTAAACAAGCTCAACTAGGAATCGACCAACTGCGCCAAAATGTAGATTCTTTAATTGTAATTAACAATAATAAATTACGAGAAGTTTATGGTAACCTTGGGTTTAAAGCCGGTTTTTCTAAAGCTGATGAAGTTTTGTCTACTGCGTCTAAAGGTATTGCAGAAGTTATTACGCATCACTATAAGCAAAACATTGACTTGCATGATGCAAAAACTGTTTTATCTAATAGCGGAACAGCCATTATGGGGTCTGCAAGAGAAGAAGGTCAAAATAGAGCAAAAAATGCAATTGTAAAGGCTTTAGATTCTCCTTTATTAAATGACAATAAGATTACAGGAGCAAAAAACGTATTGTTGCTAATCGTATCTGGAACCAATGAAGTTACTTTAGATGAAATTGGAGAAATTAATGATTTTATACAAGATGAAGCTGGTTATGATGCTAACATCATTATGGGTATAGGAGAAGATGAGGAATTGGGTGATGCAATTGCTGTAACAGTGGTGGCTACTGGTTTTGCTGCAGATCAACAAAGTACAATAACTAATACAGAGGTAAAGAAAATAGTACACACTTTAGAAGACGAGCAAAAAGCTACATACAATTTTGGTGAGCAAAAAGTTACAAAATCGCCCGCTTTAGATCAGCCATTAACAATTCAAAAAGAAGAAAAAATTGTACACACTTTAGAAGATATAACAGAAGATGTTAAACCAAAAACAACTGAAGCAATAGAAGACTTAAGTGTAATTTTTGATGAAGTAGTGGTCGAGAATGTTTCTGAGGATGACTTTGTCATTACAGATATGACACCTGAAAAAGTAGAGGAAGTTCAAGAAGAACAAACTCACGTTCAAGCAGATTTGATGTTTGATTTACCATTACATTCAGAAAATGAAGTAAAAGAGAACGAAGTTCGTTATAATTTATCAGACAAAGAAGATTTAAATAATATAGAAGTTCATCAACCAGAAGAAATTACTTTAGAGACCAAAGAGATAGAAACTCGTTATGTTTTAGAAGATTTTGATGCTAAACCTACTATAGGTAAAAGCTCTAGTATCTCAGCACAAAAAAAAGATATAGAAGATGAGATTCAATTTGAACTAAAAAGTACAGTAAGAGATACAGAAACACAAGACGTTGATACTTATAAAAGTGATGAGGTTTCGCCTTTGGATTTAACGATTAGTGAATTGCAAAAAAGAGCAGAAGAGCGTCGTAAAAAAATGAAGGGATTCAACTACAAGTTTAATGATCAGCTTAACAAAAATATTGATGAGATTGAGCGCCAACCAGCATATAAACGTTTGGGTGTAGACCTAGAAGCTAATGCAGCAATAAGTAAAGCTAAAACATCCATTCAAAAAGACACTGATGATTTGGGGCTAAAATCAAACAATTCATTTTTGCATGATAATGTAGATTAATAAAAAAAGTAGTAAAAGTATAAAAAAGCCACATCAATTTTGATGTGGCTTTTTTGTGTAAAACGGTTTATCGAATAAACCAGTACCATTAGTCGATACTTAAAAGTCAAGAAGCAAAATACAAGAAATTAACTTCTTTTCTAATCTTACATTTGTCTAAAATCTAAAAAAATGAAACTAAAAGTACAAGACAGAAAGACAGCTACGATATCTATTTTTATACTATTAATAGGGTTGTTTAATTATGCTCAAGAAGCTCCATTCAATTGCGATTATAACGCATATTTATTTCAATACAATGATATTTACGCTTTAGATCTCGCTTCAGGAAATTCATATTTAGTTAAAGAAAATGTAACTACTGGAAACGTAAATGCTGTTGGATATAATCCTGCAGATGGTTACATCTGGGGTTCGTTATCAACGCCATCAAGATCTATAGTAAGAATAGGAAAAAATTTTAATACACAAGTATTTTACATTCCAGAGCTTCCAACAAGTAATAGATATGTGGGAGATGTAAGAGAAGATGGTATATACTATTTAAAACCAGGAGGAAGTACCTATTATTTGGTAGATATAAATCCCAACTCTTCAAATTATGGTAAATTCCAAGAAACCAAAACCTTAACGCAAAATTTAAATATTCATGATTGGGCATTTAATGCGGTAGACGGAATGTTGTATACTGTTGAAAAGAAAACCAATAACTTATATAGAATAGACCCAGAATCTGGAGATGTTTTAAATTTAGGAATTGTACCTATTTTGGAAGGCTTGAATTATACTTTCGGAGCTGTATATTTTGATGTAGAAGGTAGGTTTTATGTATCTGCAAATCAAACAGGAACAGTGTATGTAATTAATGATGTTCAAAACTTAGAATTGGGTTCTTCTATAGTTTCTAATTTATTTGCTTTTGGACCATCTAGTAGTTTAAATGACGGAGCAAGATGTCCTACAGCACCTGTACCTCAAGAAGATTGTGTAAATGGTATTGATGATGATGGAGATGGCTTAACAGATTGTGATGACCCAGCATGTTCTGGTATTGCAGAATGTCCTACAATAGATTTAGAAGTTTCTACAGGAAATGATGGAGGTTTGGAGAGTAATGATAGGCTATCCAGCTTAATTAATAAAAGAAATTATTTAAGAAGTAAATCTAACTATACATTTAACAAAGCTCACGCAAAAAAAGTCGTGAAGACTAAAAGCTATAAAAAAACAGCATCAAAGTCATCAGAATTTACCTTAAAAGATTTAATTCCTTTAGATATTATACCTGGTACAGAAGCAATAGAATCATCTCCTGCAGATTTATTAACAATTACAAATGCCACAGAACTTTTTTCGGTAGATTATGTAAAAGAAGACAAAACCATTGCTGTTATTTTGGCGACCAAAACAGAAAACGGAGTTTATGAACATACAAAATATATTTGTGATCGTTTATTAGGTGCAGAATTACTATCGGTTTCTACTATAGAAATAAAAGGACAAACGTTTATAAAGTCTATCATTAAAAATAGAGATGGCTCTAAAGAATTTGTGTTGAGTTTTTCAGGAAGATTGTCTCAAGACAATAATAATTTTTTAATAGAAAGCCATTGGAACATTGATAAATACACAGCCAACCAAACGTTTTATAATTTTCAAATATGGACAAATAAAGTAGATGACTTAATTACACTTGGTGCAGAAGCGTTAGAATTATTTGAAACCCAAAAAACGATTACAGCATATCATATTTCTACTCCACCACCAGTTTTTGTAAAGAAAGGAAAGTATGTAGACGGAGCTTTAGAGTTAGAAATTATAAACACAAATAAAACGCAAAATATTGTTTTTGATGCTGGTTTTAAAAGAACAGAATCTTCACAAACAGAGTACTCAAACAAAACTATTGCTCTTGATGGAAATTATATTACGACGTTAAGAATTAATACAGGAAACATTTTTGATATCGGTTTTAGAATTGAAAATGACAAAAACCAAACTCCAGATGATTTGTTTATGTCTGATGGACCTTGGGGTGTAGATGATTCCTCTGAAGATACCACAATTGATGCTTTTTTAATCTCTCAAAATGAGCAATTGTATGCTGGAAACGGTTATAGAGTAGAAAGAAACATTGCACTTAAAGCTACTACAAAATCTTATGTAGCTGCTTACAGAGCATTTACACCTAGATTTAAAGCTGTAGACTTATCTGATTTTGATGTATTAGAATTTGATGCTAGCGGAACAGGAACTATAGAAATCACTATCATAAAAGAAACTATTGCTGAATGGAAAAATCAATTTAAAACAACGGTAACATTGGATGATAATGAAAGTCATTACGCTATTCCTCTAGCGCATTTTAAGTCTTCGTTGATAGATAATATAGACTTAAAAGATGCAGTAAGTATTGTGTTTACAATGTCATCAAACGGAGTTGATGTAGTAAGCAAAGAAATGAACTTAAAAAATATTGATTTTTATAAACAAGTATTAAGTACTGGTGATGCTGTTTTTAATGAGAACGAAACAATAGTATATCCTAATCCTTTACAAATGAGTTCAGAATTGAGTTTTTATTCAGAAATAGCCACTACTTCAACATTAGAAATTTACAATTTAGCAGGAGTTTTAATAAAGAGTATAGTTGTAGAAGTAGAAATTGGAAATAACAGTATTCAGATATTTAGAGATAATTTAAAATCAGGATTGTATTTGATGAAGCTTTCTAACAAGTTTAGAAATTATACTGTTAAAAAATTGGTGGTAAATTAATAGTTGCTTTATTTTTTGAGTTTATGGTTTTATATAAAAGCTGACAATTTTATTGTTGGCTTTTATTTTTTTTCTCCTTCTCGTAAACCATGAATACTGTAAATTGTTGTTTTATAGAGAGTTTGTGAATTTTAGTTGTGTAACATTTTGAAATGGGTGTCGTCTACTTTATATAATCAATAAAACCAAACATGATGACATATTTACAAAAACAACCAGTAATTGAAAGAGGAATTCTAACATCTTCTTACAAAAGAGAAATCAAATATCAATCTCACAAAATTAAATCTAAATCTATTTCTCAAATGAAATCGATGATATTTAATCAACCCAATTTAGAAAGTCAAACAGGAACAATCTTAAGAGTTTCATTGTTTTTGGCTGCAATTATTATGATGATATCATAAAAAATCCCAAAGCATTGGCTTTGGGATTTTTAAAATAGTAGATAAAGCAATAAGGTTAACTCAATGCTTCTTTTATTCTTTTAATAGCTTCTCTAATTTGTAATTCTGAGGCTGCATAAGAAATTCTAATACAATCAGGAGCACCAAAAGCTTCACCGGTAACAGTAGCTACGTTTGCTTTTTCTAATAAAAATAAAGAAAAATCGCTTGCGTTATTTATGGTAATGCCATCGATAGTTTTTCCGAAGAATGCAGATACATCAGGAAAAACATAAAAAGCCCCATCAGGTACATTTACTTTAAAGCCATCAATTTCTCTAAGTAAATCAATAACAATACCTCTTCTGGTTTTAAATTCGTCAACCATATATTGTATTTTACTAACAGGTGCTAAAACAGCAGTAATTGCAGCTCTTTGTGCAATACAGTTTGTACCCGAAGTAATTTGTCCTTGCATTTTAGTACACGCTTTCGCTATCCATTCAGGAGCTCCTATATATCCAATTCTCCATCCTGTCATTGCAAATGCTTTTGCCAAACCGTTTACAGTAATGGTTCTATCATATAAACTATCAATAGCAGCTAAACTAAAAGGTTTTGTTTCATAGTTGATGTGCTCATAAATTTCATCAGACATGATGTAAATTTGAGGGTGTTTTTCTAAAACAGCAGCTAGTGCTTGATACTCTTCTTTTGTATAAATAACACCACTTGGGTTATTTGGAGAGTTAAATAAAATTAACTTTGTTTTAGGAGTAATTGCAGCTTCTAGTTGTGCTGGAGTAATTTTAAAGTTAGCTTCTATGGATGAAGGAATTTCTATGGATTTTGCTTCACAAAGTGTAGCAATAGCAGAGTAACTAACCCAGTAAGGACAAGGTAATAAAACTTCATCTCCGGGGTTAAGCAATACCTGCATTACGTTTGCAATAGATTGTTTAGCTCCTGTAGATACTACAATTTGGCTAGGTTTGTACTCAATAGCATTATCTCTTTTAAATTTTGTACAAATAGCTTCTTTTAATTCTAAATAACCATCTACAGGTGTATAAGAATTGTAATCTTGATGAATTGCTTCTACTGCAGCCTCTTTAATAAAATCTGGTGTATTAAAATCAGGTTCTCCTAAGCTTAAGCCAATGATATCTTTACCTTCTGCTCTTAATTCTCTTGCTTTTGCAGCCATTGCCAAGGTTTGAGACGCTGGCAAACTGTTAATTCTGTCCGATAATGGATGTGACATTTTTTATAAATTGTTGTTATTTGTGTTTATTGTGCTAATTCTGGTTTTTTTCCTAAAACGCCTAAGTGTCTAAAGTGTTCTATAATTGCTCTACGTGTAGTTTTGTATTCATTATAGGGTAAATTAAACTCTTTTGCGGTTTCTTTTACAATTTTAGCCAATTTACTATAATGAACGTGAGAAATATGCGGAAAAATATGATGTTCAACTTGATGGTTTAGACCTCCTGTATAGAAATTTACTAACCAATTACTAGGGGCAAAGTTAGATGTTGTGTATAGTTGATGGACTGCCCAAGTGTGTTCTAAGTTTCCGTTTTTATCTGGTACAGGCATTTCAGTTTTTGGTACAATATGAGCCAATTGAAAAACCAAGCTCAAAATCATACCAGCTGTATAATGCATTACAAAAAAACCTATAAGAACTTTCCACCAGGAAATATCTAAAACTAATATTGGCAAAACAATCCAAAGAAAATAATATGCAATTTTAGAAACCACTAGTTTTGTCCATTCTGTAGCAGGGTTCGGAAACTCTCCATAAGACAGCTTACGCTTTAAATACCTGCGCATTTGTTTAATGTCTGTAGTAATTGCCCAATTTATAGTTAATAAACCGTATAGAAATACCGAATAATATTTTTGAAATTTGTGAAAATTAAACCACTTTGAGTGTTGTGAAAAACGAATAATTCTTCCGGCATCAATATCTTCATCATGATCTTTTATATTGGTAAATGTATGGTGTAATACGTTGTGTTGTACTTTCCAATTGTAAACGTTACCTGCTAAAATGTAAATACTTCCGCCCATTAGTTTGTTAACCCATTTTCTTTTAGAAAAAGATTCGTGGTTTGCATCATGCATAACGTTCATTCCAACACCAGCCATTCCTATTCCTGTAAGTACCATTAATAAAACCATTATCCATTGTGGCATAGTAACGGTTAAAATGAGTGCAAAAGGAATTAAAAATAATGAAAACATAATAACGGCTTTGGTGTATAACTTCCAATTACCAGTTCTTTTAATATCGTTTTCTTTAAAGTAAGAGTTCACTCTTTTGTTTAAAGTTCTAAAAAACTTTGCTTTGTCTACTCTAGAGAAATTTAATGTCTTCATGAATTAATTTAATGTTTGCAAAAATAGTTTATTTAAAATAGCTTTATATGATAAACGTCAGTTTTTGTTAAGAATTGTTTGTTTCAAAAGCCTATTTTTGCATCAATATTTTACACATATGCAGATAATACACAAATATTTTAAAAATTTAACAGAAAACCAAATAGCACAATTTGCAAAACTGCAAGAGTTGTATAAAGATTGGAATTTAAAAATAAACGTGGTTTCTAGAAAAGATATAGATGAGTTGTATTTAAGACACGTGTTACACTCTTTAGGAATAGCTAAAGTAATGCAATTTAAGCCAAATACAAAAGTAATGGATGTTGGAACAGGAGGGGGGTTTCCTGGTATTCCACTAGCCATCTTATTTCCAGAAACAGAATTTCATTTGGTAGATTCTATTGGAAAAAAAATAAAAGTGGTAAATGAAGTTGTTGCTGGTTTGGGGCTAGAAAACGTAAAAACAACCCACGGAAGAGTAGAAGAAGTAAAAGAAACTTATGATTTTATAGTAAGTAGAGCTGTGGCACAAATGGAAACTTTTGTAAGATGGACAAAAGGTAAAATTTCTAAAAAACAACACCACGATTTAAAAAATGGTATTCTATATTTAAAAGGAGGAGATCTCACAGAAGAACTACAAAAATATACATCAGCTACGATTTACGATTTGCCAAATTATTTTGATGAACCATTTTTTGAAACTAAAAAAGTAGTACACCTGGGTATGAAATATGTGGGCGGAAAGTAAAATTTCATTATTTTTATATACTAATTCAAAAAAAAACGACTATCAAAAATTATAAGCATACATTTATACTCTTCTTTTTCTTAGGAGTTTATACCGTATTTTCACAAAATATAACACCGTCTTTACGTTTAGATAAAGACAGAGATATGTGGCAAAAATTTACCTATGATTTAGGAAACATAGCAAAATCTATGGGGCATGCATACTCTAGACCTTTGCACTGGAAAAAAGATCAGTTTTTAAATTTAGGATACATAACAGCAGGAACAGCGGCTTTATATATAATAGATGATAACGTTGATAATTGGGCTGATGGCTGGAGAAACGATGTACCACGTTGGGTTACCGATTATGGTAACGATATTGGTGGACCCAACAGAAATTTTGCACTTACAGGAGCTGTATATTTAACAGGATTGTTTACACAAAACCCAAAGTTAAGAAGAACAGGAGTTTTACTAATTTCTTCTGCAGCTGCTTCAGGGTTATTGCAGCAAATTTCTAAACGAATTATTGGAAGAGCAAGACCAAAAGCCAATGTAGGTAAAGATAAGTTTGATCCATTTCATTTAGATAGAGTATTTAATTACGATTCTTTTCCGTCAGGTCATACCATGTTGGGTTTTACCAATGCGTATGCAATTGCAAAACATTTTGATAGCCCTTGGGTAAAAGCAGGTTTGTATACCATTGGTTCTATTCCTGGTATTAGTAGAATTATAGACCGTTTTCATTGGTTGAGTGATGTTGCTTTCTCTACAGCAATT
Source organism: Polaribacter sp. WD7 (assembly GCF_003335085.1). GTDB lineage: Bacteria > Bacteroidota > Bacteroidia > Flavobacteriales > Flavobacteriaceae > Polaribacter. The sequence continues at coordinate 304,829 of NZ_QPEJ01000015.1, forward strand.
AGTATTTTTATTGTAGAAGCCATAGATAAGTTTTTAGATACTAAATACGATCAAAAATACAACGATAAAAGAGTTGAAAAAAAAGTAGTTTGGGACTTGCAAGTTACACCGCAGCGTTTTGGTATTACAATGAATTTTTAAGTTGTTAACTATTTCTTTGCAGCCAGCATAATATGAGGGCTAAAGGGGAGTAGGTATTCATCATTCTGCGTAAGTTTTTGTAATTTGTTTAATGTTTTTGATTTCTGTTTGTCTATCATATTTGCAAAATATTGATGATCTAACCAAACCAAACCTTCTACGGCAAATAGATTGATAAACTCTAAGTCTTGTTCTAAAAACTCTTTTTTTAATTGTTCTGGTTTATGGTAAAAAGCATCAGCCAACAAAAAAGGAAAATCTTTTGGTGCGTTGTGTATTCCTGTAGTCAATTCTTCTTTACACATTTCAAAAAAAGAATTCGCATGAATCATTCCGTTCATTAAACCAACCACAGTAGATGCAGTAGCATTTATAGCAAAACCTAAGACTACACCTCCTTTTCTTAATACTCTTTTGGCTTCTAGAATGGCTGCAACTCTATCTTCTTTATTTTGCAGATGATATAAAGGACCATGTAAAATTACTAAATCTGCACTATTATTTTTGTAAGGAAGTTTTTGTGCTTTTCCTTGAGTAATAGTAAAGCTGTTTTTAAGTTTTTTTGCTCTTTTTTCTGCGAGTTTAATATGTTTTAGAACAGGCTCTAGTAAGTGAACTGTATTTCCGTTTTTCGCTAACCATTCGCTATATTTTCCTGTACCACCACCAACATCTATTATTGTCGCATTGGGATGGTAGAGATGAAGTGATATAAGTTCTTTTATGCGCTCAAACTCAAAAATACCCATTCCTTTTTCTAAACGGGTTTCTTCTGAAGCAGTATTGTAAAAATCTTCTAATTCTTTAGAAATATAGCCCTTTTTCATAAAGTTCTATTAAAAAAATAATGATATTTTAAACTAAATAGCTCTTTCTAAAGCAATATAATGTGTTGTTTCTAAATAAGATAAAGGGTATACCTTTATTTCACATTTATAAGGAGTTTTATCTTTCTTATAATTTAAAACAATTTCTTTAAAAGGTTCATTTTTTTGAAGTTTCTTTCTAATTCTAGATTTTGTTGTTTGGCAAGTATTAGTTCCTTGTAAGAAAGAAGGTGTTTTGTGTAAACTATCATTTTTATTGTAACCGGTCATTTTTTTAAATCCGTTATTTACCCATAAAATTTCTTGCTTACTATTGGTGATTACTATAGCTTCGAAACGTTCATTTTCAAATATTTCGTCTACATTGTTTTCCCATTTGTGTTTTTTAGCAAAATGTTTTACCATATTGATGTCATTTTTTCTGTTCAATTTTTGAATTTCAGAACTAAAATTATCAATAAAAAAATTGAAACTGAGTATAGGTAACTGTATACTATTAGAAGGTATAAGTAAGTGTTTTATAGCATCGTAATTTTGTTGGCTTTGAGACGCAACAAAAAAATCCAGACACTTCATATTTACTAAATTATTTTTCATCAAATAGGTATTTGTTTAAAGTGGTAAAATTAAGCAAATTAGATTAGCTATTGTGTTAAAGTAATAAGTTTAAAGGTATATTTTTACATGTTTCTGCGGTATTGTCCGCCAACCTTAAATAATGCTTCTGTAATTTGCCCTAAAGAACAGGTTTTGGTAGCCTCCATTAGTTTGTCAAATAAGTTTTCATTTTGAACAGCTGCCTCTTGCAAAATTTTAATTTGTTTTTTTGAATGATTTCTTTGTGCTTGTTCCAGATTTTCTTTGGTTTGTATTTGGTTTTGTTTTTCTTCTTCCGTAGCACGTATAACTTCTGCAGGTAAAACGGTTGGAGAACCTTTAGAACTCAAAAAAGTATTAACTCCAATAATTGGGAATTCTCCATTGTGTTTTAGTGTTTCATAATACAAACTTTCTTCTTGAATTTTAGAGCGCTGATACATGGTTTCCATAGCACCTAAAACACCGCCTCTTTCGGTTATTCTATCAAATTCCTCTAAAACAGCTTCTTCAACTAAATCTGTCAATTCTTCAATAATAAAAGAACCTTGAATAGGGTTTTCGTTTTTAGTTAAACCTAATTCTTTGTTGATAATCAGTTGAATGGCCATAGCTCTTCTTACAGATTCTTCTGTTGGGGTGGTTATGGCTTCATCATAGGCATTTGTGTGCAGAGAGTTACAGTTGTCATATATTGCATATAGAGCCTGTAATGTTGTTCTAATATCATTAAAATCAATTTCTTGCGCGTGTAAAGAACGTCCAGAAGTCTGAATATGATACTTTAGCATTTGTGCTCTCTCATTTGCACCATATTTTAATTTCATCGCTTTTGCCCAAATTTTTCGAGCAACTCTACCAATTACCGCATATTCAGGGTCAATTCCGTTTGAAAAGAAAAACGACAAGTTAGGTCCAAATTTATTGATATCCATTCCTCGTGACAAATAATACTCAACGTAAGTAAAACCATTGGCTAACGTTAGCGCTAATTGTGTAATTGGGTTTGCGCCAGCTTCTGCAATATGATATCCAGAGATAGAAACCGAATAAAAATTTCGTACCTGTTTTTCTATAAAATACTCTTGTACATCACCCATTAATCGAAGCGCAAATTCTGTAGAAAAAATACAAGTATTTTGTGCTTGATCTTCTTTTAAAATATCTGCTTGTACTGTACCCCTAACTTTAGTTAATGTGTCTTTTTTTATCTGTTGATACACCTCAGAAGGTAAAACCATATCACCAGTAATACCTAACAATAACAATCCTAAGCCATTGTTTCCTTCAGGTAAATCGCCATGATATTTAGGTCTTTTTAAGCCATTATTATCATAAGTTTCTGAAAGTTTATCTTCTACAACATATTCAAGATTATGTTGTTTGATGTATTTTTCACAATTTTGATCAATAGCTGCATTCATAAAAAAACCAAGCAACATGGGCGCGGGTCCATTAATCGTCATAGAAACAGAGGTCATAGTATGGCTTAAATCGAAACCAGAATACAATTTTTTAGCATCATCTAAACAACAAATAGAAACACCAGCATTTCCTATTTTTCCATAAATATCTGGTCTGTTTCTAGGGTCATTCCCATATAAGGTTACACTATCAAAAGCGGTAGATAAACGTTTTGCATCCATACCTAAACTTACATAGTGAAAACGTCGGTTGGTTCTTTCTGGACCACCTTCTCCAGCAAACATTCTTGTTGGGTCTTCACCTGTTCTTTTAAAAGGATATAATCCTGAAGTATACGGGAATTCTCCAGGTACGTTCTCTTGTAAGTTCCATTTCAATAGATCACCCCATGCTTGGTATTTGGGTAAACTTACCTTAGGAATTTTTGAATGCGAGAGAGATTCACTATGCGTTTCTATATTGATTTCTTTATCTCTAACTTTAAATGTATAGATTGGATTTTTATATTGCTGAACTTTTGTATTCCAATTTAAAATGATTTCCCAATTATAAGGGTTTAAGTTGAGTTTTACTTTGTCAAATTGAGCAATTAGTAATTTGATGAAAACGATATCGTCATTCTGAACTTGTTTTAGAATCTTATCATTGTCAAGTCCGTTTTTTGAAAGAAAAGATTCTTTCACTGCGTTCGGAATCACAGATAAAATAGTTTGTTGAATGCCATATAATTTTTGTGCAACTACCACCTGTTTTTCAACGTTATCATCATAAGACCTGTTGCTTTCTGCAATTTCTGATAAATAGCGAACTCTTTTTGGAGGAATGACGTAAATTTTTTCAGACATTGCTACAGAAATTTCCATCTTAGATTCAAGGTTAGCACCTGTTTTTTCTACCAATTTATCCATAATCGCTTTGTAAAGCGAGTTCATTCCAGGATCGTTAAATTGAGAAGCAATTGTACCAAAAACTGGCATGTCATCCATATGAACATGCCATAAATTATTGTTACGCATGTATGTTTTTTTAACATCACGAATAGCGTCTAAAGCACCTCTTTTATCAAATTTATTAATGGCAACTAAATCTGCAAAATCTAGCATGTCAATTTTCTCTAATTGAGTGGCGGCACCAAATTCTGGGGTCATTACATAAAGAGAAGTATCAGAATGCTCTATAATTTCGGTATCAGATTGCCCTATGCCAGATGTTTCTAAAATAATCAAATCAAACTCAGCAGCTTTAAGAACTTCTACGGCTTCATTCACATGTTTGGATAATGCCAAATTAGATTGACGAGTAGCCAGAGATCGCATATAAACACGTTTATTATTAATAGCATTCATGCGAATTCTATCACCTAAAAGTGCACCTCCTGTTTTTCTCTTAGAAGGGTCTACAGAAATTAAACCTACGGTTTTTTGAGGAAAATCAATTAAGAAACGTCTTACTAGCTCATCTACCAAAGAAGATTTTCCAGCACCACCTGTACCAGTGATTCCTAAAACAGGTGTTTTTGAGTTTTTGTTTTTTATATGAATGTTGTCTAAAGTAGGTTTTGCGATTTCAGGAAAGTTTTCTGCGGCAGAAATGACTCTAGCTATTTTACCCGAATCTTTTTTAGGTAAATCATTAACCTTTATATCTACAGCGTTTCCTATTGCAAAGTCAGATTTTTCTACCAAATCGTTAATCATTCCTTGTAAGCCTAATTCTCTTCCATCATCTGGAGAATAAATACGAGTAATTCCGTAATTCATTAACTCTTTGATTTCTTCTGGTAAAATAACTCCACCTCCGCCTCCAAAAATTTTAATATGACTTGCATTTTTTTCTTTTAGCAAATCGTACATGTATTTAAAATATTCATTATGACCTCCTTGATAAGAGGTCATTGCTATAGCATTTGCGTCTTCTTGTATAGCACAATTTACAACTTCTTCAACACTTCTGTCGTGGCCCAAATGAATTACTTCAACTCCTGTAGATTGTATTATTCTACGCATAATGTTTATAGCAGCATCGTGTCCATCAAATAATGAAGCAGCAGTCACAATACGTACTTTATATTTAGGTTTGTAAGGAGTTGTTTGTAGCATTTGTAAAAATTATGATTTAAAACGGGTGTAATTTAAGAAAAACGTAAAAAAATACCATATTTATTAGTGTTATAAAAATCAAAAAACTATTACTTGATTTGATATTTAGAAATATTTATAATTTATCAGGGCAAATATTAAGAAAAAAGCCCTCTTTTTGGCACATTTATTGCTCAATATTGTTGAGTAACTCTCTAAAAACCATCTGATTTATCTAGATGAAATTGCATGGTTTTTAAATTATAAGGCTAAGAAAGGGAAATCGTATTAACTTAATAATTAAAACATTTATCATGAAAAACATATTTTTAATATCACTAATCTCTCTTCTTGTATTCTCTTCATGTAACTCATTACAAGTTTTTACAGATTATGATGACAAAATAGATTTTAGCAAATACAAAACCTTTGCTTTTTACAAACCAGAAATAGATAAGGCAGAAATTTCTGATTTAGATAAAAAAAGAATTTTAAGAGCCATAGAGTCTGAACTTACAGCAATGGGTATGGTAAAATCTGAAAAACCAGATATGCTAGTTGGTATTTTCACAAAATCTAGAGAACGAGTAGATGTAAATCAGAATAACAATATTGGATTTGGTTGGGGCTGGGGCTTTAACCCTTGGTTTGGTGGTGGTATTAATAATGTTAACGTAAGCCAATATACAGAAGGAACATTATTTATAGATTTTATAGACAAAGAAAAAAAAGAATTGATTTGGCAAGGTGTAGGAAGTGGTGCTCTTCGTCTTCAAAGTAAAGAGAAAAAAGAAGCGAGGATAAAAGAATTCGTTAAAGAAATTATAGATAGGTTTCCCCCAGAACAAAAAAAGTAAAACAAAAAAAGCGTTCATTAGAACGCTTTTTTTATGAATTAAAGTAATATTTTTGCAGTATGTATAACCAAAAAACACCCTTAGAAGCGGGAGATTTTTATGTAAACGAACAAGGATATAAGGTTTTTACAGAAAAATATCACTTTAAAAGAGGGTATTGCTGTAAAAGTGGTTGTAAACATTGCCCTTATGGATATGATAAAAAAACAGACTCCTTTATATAAAGGTGACTTTTTTGGGTAGTTTGTTTCTAAAAAGTATAACAGATAATTATGATAAAAAGAATTTTAATTTTAGTGGTGGCAATACAATTTGCAGGATGTGCAGAGTTGCAAAAAGTAGTAAACAATTTACCTAATGGAGGTGCATTAACTCAAGATCAAATAGGTAAAGGATTAAGAGAGGCATTAAATAATGGTATAGAACACCAAGTTACTAAATTAACGACAAAAGATGGTTTTTATAAAAATAGTTTAGTAAAAATACTATTACCAGAAGAATTACAAAAAGTAGACAAAGGGCTTAGAAATATTGGTTTAGGTAAATTAGCAGACGAAGGAATTAAAGGTTTAAATAGAGCTGCAGAAGATGCGGTAAAAACGGCAACACCAATTTTTGTAGATGCTGTTAAAGAAATTACATTTAATGATGCAAAAGATATTTTGCTAGGAAATCAAAATGCAGCAACAACATATTTAAAATCTAAAACTACAGAAAATTTATATGCAAGTTTTAGTCCTGTAATTCAAAATTCTTTTTCAAAAGTAGGAGCAGATAAAATTTGGAGTAATTTAATTAACAGATACAATAGTATTCCTTTTGTTAATAAAGTAAATCCAGACTTAACTCAGTATGTTACAAATCAAGCATTGCAAGGTGTATTTACAATGATAGCTGTAGAAGAAAAAGGAATTCGTGAAAAAGTAGGTTTACGTGATACTCCTTTATTAAAACAAGTTTTTGCTTTACAAGATAAAAAGTAAATGAATCTTATAAAAAAAAGAGCCTGTATCAAAATGATACAGGCTCTTTTTTTTTCTTATTTTAAAATCGTAGCCATTTCTAGTTGTAATTCTTTAGCTTTTAAAGCAGATTTTTCAGCAAAATCAATTTCTTTAGAGGCATAAATAATTCCTCTAGAAGAATTGATAAGTAAACCAATGTTGTTTGATAAACCATATTTACAAACATCTTGCAAATTACCACCTTGAGCGCCAACTCCTGGAACTAATAAAAAAGAATCAGGAACAATGTTTCTAATTTCTTTAAAGTATTCTGCTTTTGTAGCTCCAACAACATACATCAAGTTTTCAGAGTTTTTCCAATGTTTAGAGGTTTCTAAAACTTGCTTGTACAATTCTTTATCCGTTACTTTTTTTGTCTGAAAATCAAAAGCACCCTCGTTAGAAGTAAGTGCTAACATTATCGTATGCTTGTTCTTAAACGCCAAAAAAGGTTCAATAGAATCTTTACCCATATAAGGAGCAACGGTAACAGAATCAAAAGCTAAATCTTCAAAAAATGCCTTAGCATACATAGTAGAGGTGTTGCCAATATCTCCACGTTTTGCATCAGCAATTGTAAAAATTTCTGGATACTTTGTATTTAAGTATGCAATGGTTTTTTCTAAAGATCTCCAACCTATTAAGCCATAAGCTTCATAAAAAGCTGTATTAGGTTTGTAAGCAACACATAAGTTATGAGTAGCGTCTATAATGGCTTTGTTAAACTCAAAAATTGGGTCTTCAGTATCTAAAAGATGTGGCGGAATTTTGTTTAAATCCACATCTAGTCCAATACATAAAAATGATTTTTTTTGTCGAATTTGAGATATAAGTTCTTGTGTTGTCATCTATTTTCTAAAAGTTACGCAAAAGTAATTATTTTTGTGATGAGTAACACTTTCTTCTTGTAAGTAATCTAATTTTAAAAAGACAAAACAAAAAAATCACCTTATGGTAAAAAAAATAGCAATAGTATTATTTTTTATAATGACCAGTTGTAATTTTGAAAAACCAACTCAATTTTCTACAGAAGCTTTACAAGATACATTGTACGATGTATCTCATAAAAAATATTCTTTTCAGCAGGTCTTAGAGCAATACAAAGGCAAAAAAATAGTAATTGATGTTTGGGCATCTTGGTGTAGAGATTGTATAAGAGGTTTGCCTCAACTTAAAGAATTACAGCGTAAATTTCCTGAAGTAACTTATTTGTTCTTGTCTGTAGATACCAATGTAAATTCTTGGAAAAGAGGAATTCAACATTATCAAATTAAAGGAGAACATTACAATTTACCTAAGGGAATGAAAAAAGGAGCTTTGGTAGATTTTTTAAATGTAAGTTGGATTCCTAGATACGTTGTAATTGATGAAAACGGCAAAATAACATTATTTAAAGCTACAAAAGCATCTGATAAAAATATTGAAAAGGTTCTTAAAAATAGTTAATAAAACGTTTTAGTAACTATTTACCAAACCTCCTTTTTTTTGATTTCCATTTCTTAAATTTACATCCTTTAAATTAAGTAAAATTTACCCTAAAAAAGGGTTAAAAATAAAATTATGAGAACAAAGATAGTTGCAGGTAACTGGAAAATGAATAATGATAAGAAAGAAAGTAAAGCATTAATAAAGAGTTTAAAAAAAGCGATTAAAAAAGAATCGTTAAAAAACACTAGAGTAATTGTTGCACCAACTTTTGTAAACCTTTCATCATCTGTAAAAGTAGCAAAAGATTCTAAAATAGAAGTAGTAGCTCAAAATATGCACCAAGCAAAAAACGGAGCTTACACAGGTGAAATTTCTGCAGATATGCTAAAAGCTATAGACATTAAAACCGTTATTTTAGGGCATTCAGAAAGAAGAACCTATTTTAATGAGACAGATGAAACTCTGGCAGCTAAAGTAGACGCAATTTTAGAAAATGATTTAGAAACAATTTTCTGTTTTGGAGAATTGTTGGAAGACAGAAAGTCTAATAATCATTTTTCTATAGTAGAGCGTCAATTAAAAAATGCCTTATTCCATTTAGAAGCAACCGCTTGGAAAAGCATTGTCTTAGCATATGAACCAGTTTGGGCAATAGGTACAGGTGAAACAGCAAGTCCAGAACAAGCACAAGAAATGCATGCTTTTATTAGAAGTATTATAGAAAAACAATACAATGCATCAGTAGCAGATACCGTTTCTATATTATACGGTGGAAGTGTAAAACCGGCCAATGCAGAAGAAATTTTTTCTAAACCAGACGTAGATGGTGGTTTAATAGGAGGAGCTGCTTTAAAAGTAGAAGATTTTACAGCAATAATTAAGGCAATATAATAGCGTTGTCTTTTTTAAATAATAAATTTGCATCAAGGTATTTATCTTGATGCTTTTTTATGGACTAATTTTATGGATAATATATATATAGAATACGATTTTATAATAACCCCGAAAGAACCTGCAACTGAAATTTTGATTGCAGAACTGGGTAATATAGGTTTTGAAAGTTTTGTAGAAACTGATGGTGGAGTTACGGCATACATTCAAAAAGAAGATTGGAGTGAGCATATATTAGAAAGTATATTTATAATACAATCAGAAGAGTTTACCATAAATCATTCTGTAAAAGAAGTTGCACAAACCAATTGGAATGCAGAGTGGGAAAAAAATTTTTCACCTATACAAGTTGATGATTTGGTAAGCATTAGGGCTCCTTTTCATCAAAATCCAAATCTAAAATATGATATTGTAATAGAACCCAAAATGAGTTTTGGTACAGGACATCATGAAACTACACATATGATGGTACAGCATCTGTTACATTTAGAATTGACAGATAAAAAAGTATTAGACATGGGGTGTGGAACAGGAATTTTAGCAATTTTTTCCGAATTGAAAGGAGCAAAACCAATAGACGCGATAGATATTGATAATTGGTGCTATCTCAATTCTTTAGAGAATGTAGCACGCAATAATTGTAAGCATATCTCAGTTTATGAAGGTGATTCGTCATTGTTAAACCAAAAAAAATATGATGTCATCATAGCTAATATAAATAGAAATATCTTATTGATGGATATGGAAATTTACACCAATTGTTTACATAATAACGGAGTACTTTTGTTAAGTGGATTTTACAAAGAAGATATTCCAATTATAGATAAAGAAGTTTCTAAATTCAATTTAAAATTAGAAAGCCACATAAAGCGTAACAATTGGGTAGCCTTAAAGTATAATAAAGAGTAAAATATATTCATTATTTTTGTCATATGAGTACAAAAGAAAAAATTCAAGAAGAGGTTGATGTCTTAGAACAAGAAACACATCAACATGAAATAGTGTTACACAATGATGATGTAAATACTTTCGATTTTGTAATTGAATCTTTAATTGATGTTTGTGATCATACTTTAGAACAAGCAGAACAATGTACTATTTTGGTACATTATAAAGGTAAATGTACTGTAAAATCTGGAGAGTATAGAGACTTAGAACCTAGATGTTCTAAACTATTACAATTAGGGCTCTCTGCTGAATTGGTATAATTGATGGAAAACGTTTTAAAGTACTATGAATTTTCTGATTTTTTTACAGACAAATCAAAAGTGTTTTCTGGTAATCTAATAGCTTTTACAGAGTTAAATTCTACACATTTCTTAATTTTTGAAAAAAAAGAAGATACTTATACTTTGTTTGTCTCTAAGTATAAAAATGAAAAAGAGGTAGGTATAAACTCTCCAGAAATATTAGAATTGTTGGTAGAGGATTACGATAAGAGTAATCCCAAACATCGACTAATGATTAAGCAATACCTTTATTAAACTACCGTTCACCGAAAACAATCTAAAATAACGTATAATTTTTATTCATTTGTAGTGACTTTAAGAGAAATAATGAGTCATAATAATAGAAATAGATACAAAAGTGACTAAAAAAATAATAATTTTAATTCTACTAGTGTTACCAATGGCAGGTTATACACAAGTTGTACCACCACCAGTACCACCACCTCCTCCTCCTGGTTTGCCAATAGATGGATTAACAGGTGTTCTGTTTGCGTTAGGTATATTTTTAGGATTTAAAAAAATTAATAATAATAGTAGTAGTTAGTTTTTATACTAAGTTTGGTTAGACGAAAGTCCTTAAGCATTTGCTTAAGGACTTTTTATTATTAAGGCATTAAAAATATTATAAAAAAAAACTCACCTAAAAAAAGATGAGTTTTTGTGACCACGATAGGATTCAAACCTATAACCTCTTGAGCCGTAATCAAGTGCGCTATTCAGTTGCGCCACGTGGCCGTAAAATCGGGTGCAAATATAAAATCATTTTTTTGAATTCAAAAGGCAATTGCTAATTTTTATGAATTTATTTCTGCTTTGTAAGTGTCTACTATAAGTTGAGCTTTTTCTAGGTCTGAGTTTAATACATGTAATTCTACAGAATTCATTTGTTCTCCAAAACCCGCTAACCGAGCAGATTCAAATTTGTCTTTGATAATATAGTTTATATTCTTGTCTTCTAATAAGTTCTGTAAACCTTTAACAATAATAGAGGATCCTGAAAATATTTTAATGTGTGCTGTTGTCATAATTTTTGTTTTTTAATCAAGTGAATTTAAAGTTACATAAGCTTTCTATTTTATAATTAATAACTGAATTTTGGAAACTTTAGTAATATCTTGCCTTTTTTTAAAAGAGGTAAGATAAATTTATTAATCTTAGCAAACGTTTTAAAAAACTATTTTTTCATTAGTCGTAAATTATCAATCAAATTTACCAAAAATAACAACTCATTCTATAGTTGAATGAGTTGTTTGTGAACCAAGTTACTTTTTCTCAGACATCATTCTCTTAGCTAAATCTGCTCCAATTAAAGAGTTTAAAAGGTTATCGTTGTTGCCGTTTTTACTACCAGTTACATAGGTGTTTGGTAATTTTAAATCTTTTATTTGGCCTGCAACACCAACTGCAGTTTTATATTCCCATTCTGCTCTTTCTTGAGGGGTTAGACCCGCACTTACTAGTTTTGCATTTTCATAGTACTGTGCATCTGCAGCTACTTTTTTGCTTTTGGCCTTAAATTGCTCAACTTCAAATTGTTTTTTTTCTTTAATTAAGTTAAACCCAGCAACTTTTGCAGCAGTTTCAGCTTCGATGGTTTGCTGAATTTGAATTTTTTCTAATCGAGCCCTTTCTTTTGCTTTTTCAGATTCACCTTTAGCAACTTCTTTTTTAGCTCTATAATATTCGCGCTCAGCTTGCTGTTTTTCTAATTGTGTTTGTGCTACTTCATTTTTTTGCAAATCTAAACGCTCGTCAAAAGAAGACTCCCAATCAATACCAGTTACTTGAGCTTGATAGATTTTAAGACCATATTGTTTTAAGGTATTAGAATTGTCTCTTACAATGTTTCCGTCTGCATCTTTTTTTATTCTAAACTTTTTCTGTTTGCTAGATTTCCCAACATTTATTTTTCTTACTGTGGTTGTATCACCTAAAATTTCATTCGAATTTTCAGACTCATAATATTGTTCTACTTGATACATTCCATTTTCTAACTGATCTCTAAAATATCTATCAAAATCAGATGCTTGACCAGAAATATAATCTTGTGCATCCATCAATTTACAAGTGTTTTTTATAGCAGCATCAATGTTGGGCATAACTCTTCCAAATATTAGTTTAGCTTCACTTTTATTTCTGTCTGCCATATTCAAGAAAATTTCTTCATCATTTATATTTACACCTACAATTACAGATGTACTTATTTCTGCTTTTATGGCGTCACTAAACTCCCATTTTTGGGCTTTTCTGTTATAAATGCCTTGTCCATTTTGAGGTAATTCTGCTAGATCGTCAACAATAATATCTTTTATAGAAGTTTCATAAGATAACGGAATGATTCTTCCCCACCATTTTAATTTTAATCCCTGTGTGGTTATCATTTTATCTCCTCCAGATAAATATTGTACGGCGTATGCAGTACCAGCATCAGCATAAAAAAACATTCCATTTAAGGCACTTATTAATATGCCTAAAAACAGTATTTGTATACTTCTTTTGGTAGTAAACCAATTTAAAGAAGTGTTTGATTTTAATATATTTTTTAGAATAAAAAATGTAATTCCTGTAATAATTAATGTAATTCCTATAAGTGTTAACATAGCGTTTAAAGTTTTAAAAGTTGATTAAAATAAGATGTGTACTATAAATTCGATTAGTTTTTTTAAGGTATCCAATAAGATGACAATCATAATAGTTAGGTTTTTTTAAGTTAGTAATTTTAGTCAATTTCGAAATTGTTTTTTCAATATAGTATACTTCAAATCTGATCTCCAAAAAACATGTAATATATTTATCAAATAGATTTATAATTTATAACGTATAAATACATTTTGGTTTTAATGTGTAACATTATTAGTTTAAATTAAGTTTAATAAATAAACTAATAAATTATTTTTAGTAAAAATATGTTAGGTTGTAAAGGAGTGGTGCGATAGAATTTATAAAAGTAAAGCAATTATGATCTTTTTTATAATACCAAATAACCCTTTCTATTTTTTCGTTTCGTGCTAATGTGATAAAAACGTATCTTCGTTAAAAATTAAAATTGATGAATTTTTTACTAATTATTGGTGGTTTAGTATTGTTAATTTTGGGCGGAAATTGGCTGTTAAAATCGGCAGTAGGCTTATCTTTAAAACTAAATATTCCTAAAATTGTAATAGGAATGACAGTAGTTTCTTTTGCAACTTCTGCACCAGAATTAATAGTTAGTATAAATGCAGCATTAAGCGGAGCTCCAGATTTGGCTTTAGGAAACGTAATAGGCTCAAATATTGCAAACCTTGGATTGGTTTTAGGAATTACTTTACTTTTAGGGAGTATGCAAGTGCAAAAAAGTTTTTATACTACAGATTGGCCTGTAATGATGATTGCATCTATGTTGTTGTATTTTTTTCTGTCAGGAGATCAGGTTATTGTGCGTTATGAAGGCATATTCTTATTTTCTCTTCTAATCGTGTTTTTGGTGTATTTACTCCGTTTTCAAAAGACAGCAATCTTAGACGAATTACCAGAAGATGATGAGATTTTGTCTACATCAAAAATTTTGTTTTTTTTAATTATTGGTGGTGTTGGCCTTTGGGGTGGATCAGAACTATTGGTTTCAGGTGCTACTGCTTTGGCTAAAGAATTTGGAGTTAGCGAACGTGTAGTTGGAGTTACTGTAATTTCAGTAGGAACAAGTATACCTGAATTGGCAGCTTCTATCATAGCTGTTATCAAAAAGGAAAAAGCAATTTCTTTAGGAAATTTAATAGGCTCTAATATCTTTAATATTTTGGCCGTCTTGGGCATAACTTCTATAATAACCCCTATAACATTAAATGATAAAGGTTTATTAACCAATGATATTTTTTGGATGTTATCTATATCATTTGCAATACTTCCTTTAGTATTTTTACCAAGAAGTTATCGCTTAAATTGGAAAGATGGTATAGTACTCTTAATTGCTTATGTAATATTTATCTACATTACAATTTAAGATAATAAAAAAGGTTCGCATTTTCAAAATGCGAACCTTTTCAATTTATTCAATTATAGTGTTTACTATAGCTCCGCAGAGTTTACAGTCTTTATAATACGAGCTGCAATTTTGTAAGGATCTCCGTTTGAAGAAGGTCTTCTGTCTTCTAACCATCCTTTATAACCTTTTTCAACAGCAATTAATGGAATACGAATAGATGCTCCTCTATCAGAAACTCCCCAAGAGAAATCTGTTATTGCAGCAGTTTCGTGCTTACCAGTTAAACGTTCTTCGTTATGCGCTCCGTAAACAGCAATGTGCTCATCTACTACAGGACGGAAAGCTTCACAAATTTTAGCGTAAACATCTTTATCTCCACAAGTTCTTAATGTTGTGTTAGAGAAGTTTGCGTGCATTCCAGAACCGTTCCAGTCAGTATCACCTAATGGTTTTGGGTGATATTCGATGTACATTCCTTTATCTTCAGTTAAACGTTGTAATAAATATCTAGCAATCCAGATTTCATCACCCGCTTTTTTTGCTCCTTTAGCAAACAATTGAAACTCCCATTGTCCACAGGCAACCTCTTGGTTGATTCCTTCAAAGTTTAATCCAGCTTCAATACATAAATCTGCATGTTCTTCTACTAAAGATCTTCCAAAAGTATTTCTACCTCCTACAGAGCAGTAGTATTGACCTTGCCATCCGTGGTGAGGGAAACCTATAGGTAAGTTAGTTTCAGAATCCATAATAAAATATTCTTGTTCAAAACCGAACCAGAAATCATCATTATCATCATCAATTGTAGCTCTTCCGTTACTTGCGTGAGGAGTACCGTCAGCATTCATAACTTCAGTCATCACCAAGTATCCATTAATACGTGCAGGATCTGGATAAATTGCTACAGGAACTAATAAACAATCAGAAGAACCTCCTTCTGCTTGTAATGTAGACGAACCATCAAAAGACCAGTTACCTAACTCTTCTAACGTACCTTTAAAATCTTCATGTTCCTCAACTTTAGTTTTACTTCTAAGGTTTTGGGTTGGTTTGTAACCATCTAACCAGATGTATTCTAATTTAATTTTTGCCATAATATAAATAATTGTTTATGTGATGTTTGTGATACAAAAATCAAATATTTTAGCTACATATCAAAAAAATGAGGGGTTAAATATTAAAAAGTACTAAAAAATAATTTTATCCCTAATTTTGAAAGGGTATCTTTGTTTAAAATTAAAAATAAGCTGTAAAAATTAATAATATGTCAAGAATTAGATTTAATGCTTTAGAAGAAACATTGCATAGATTGCCTGTTAAAGTGGTTCAAAAAGAAAAAAGATCTACTCTTTTTGGGCAAAATGTCTTTAATAAATATGCTATGCAACAGTATCTTACACGTGCAGCATACGAAAGTGTAATGAGTGCTATAGAACATGGAACTAAAATTGATAGAAAAATAGCAGACCAAGTTGCTGTAAGCATGAAAGATTGGGCTATGGCTAAAGGAGCAACACACTATACGCATTGGTTTCAGCCACTTACAGGTGCTACAGCAGAAAAGCATGATGCTTTTTTTGAATCTATAAACGGTAGTCTAGCAATGGAAAAGTTTGATGGTAAGCAACTAGTTCAGCAAGAGCCAGATGCATCTAGTTTTCCTCATGGAGGAATTAGAAATACATTTGAAGCAAGAGGTTATACCGCTTGGGATCCTACATCTCCGGCGTTTGTTTATGAAACAACACTTTGTATTCCAACTATTTTTGTTGCTTACACAGGAGAAGCTTTAGATAATAAAACACCTTTGTTAAGGTCTTTGCAGGCTCTAGATACACATGCAACTGCGGTTTGTAGGTATTTTGATAAAAATGCGAATAAGGTAAATGCTACATTAGGTTGGGAACAAGAGTTTTTTTTAATTGATGATGCTTTGGCATTATCTAGACCAGATATTCAACTTACAGGAAGAACATTATTGGGCTACATGCCAGCAAAAGGACAGCAATTAGAAGATCATTACTTTGGTACAATTCCTGCCAGAGCTATGAGCTTTATGCAAGAACTAGAGCAAGAATGCATGTTGTTAGGTATTCCTGTAAAAACAAGACATAACGAGGTAGCACCAAATCAATTTGAAGTGGCACCCATTTTTGAGGAAGCTAATTTAGCGGTAGATCATAACTCTTTATTGATGGATGTGATGCAAAAAATATCTCGCAGACATAAATTTAAAGTACTCTTTCATGAAAAACCTTTTAAAGATATTAATGGTTCAGGTAAACATAACAATTGGTCCTTAACGTCAGACAAAGGGACTAATTTGTTAAGTCCAGGAAAAACACCTATGAAAAACCTACAATTCTTAACTTTTTTTGTGAATACCATAAAAGCAGTGCATAATAACGAAGAATTGTTAAGAGCTTCTGTAGCAACTGCAAGTAATAATCATAGATTGGGTACAAACGAAGCACCACCTGCAATTATTTCGGTATTTATTGGTAGTCAATTATCTGCGGTCTTAGATGAGTTAGAAAATGTAACAAAGGGTAAATTATCACCTAAAGAAAAAACAGATTTAAAATTAAATATCATAGGGAAGATACCAGAAATCTTATTAGATAATACAGATAGAAATAGGACTTCGCCATTTGCTTTTACAGGTAATAAGTTCGAATTTAGAGCTGTTGGAGCATCTACAAATTGTGCAATACCCATGACAGTTTTAAATACAATAGTTGCCAAACAATTAAAAGAATTTAAAAAAGAAGTAGATGCTCTTATAGATAAAAAAGGACTAAAAAAGGATGAAGCAGTTTTTAATATTCTAAGAGAATACATTAAAGACTCAAAACCTATACGATTTGAGGGTGATGGTTATGGAGAGGTATGGGAAAAAGAAGCTCAAAAACGTGGTTTAAGTAATAATAAAACCACACCAGGTGCTTTAAAAGTTAAAAGTTCTGAAAAAGTAATTTCACTTTTTGAAGAAATGAAAGTAATGAGCAGAGTAGAGGTTGAAGCTCGTTACGAAATAGATTTAGAATCTTATAGTAATAAAGTAGAAATTGAGTCTAGAGTATTGGTAGATATTGCAAGAAACCATGTGGTGCCAACGACAATCATATATCAAAATACGCTTTTAGAAAATACTAAAAACTTAAAAGAAATTTTTGGAGAGGATTATAAAAAAATTGCCAAAGAACAAATAGAATTGATTATGAATATTTCTAATCACATTACTCAAATTAATGCTTTGGTAATAGCACTAGAAAGAGAAAGACTTAAAGCGGCTAAAAAGACGGGTTTAAAATTAGCAGAACACTATAGTTATCTAATTAAACCTTTTTTCTCTAAAATAAGATTTCATTGCGACCAATTAGAAACTATGGTTGATGATAATTTGTGGCCTTTAACTAAATACAGAGAGTTATTATTTATCAAGTAATTTAAAAACATCCTACTTTACGGTAGGATTTTTTATGTAAAAGACTAAATTTGCAACTCATAATACAATGTAATGAGTCAAGAAGTTTCTAAAAGATACGCTCAAAGAGGAGTATCTGCATCCAAAGAAGATGTACATAATGCAATTAAAAATATAGATAAAGGACTATTCCCAAAAGCATTTTGTAAAATTGTACCAGATTATTTAACTAATGATGAAAATTATAGTTTGATAATGCATGCTGATGGTGCTGGAACAAAGTCTTCTTTAGCATACATGTACTGGAAAGAAACTGGTGATATATCTGTTTGGAAAGGTATTGCACAAGATGCATTAATTATGAATATTGATGATTTATTGTGTGTTGGTGCCACAGATAACATTATGTTATCTTCTACTATTGGTCGTAACAAGAGTAAAATTCCAGGAGAAGTTTTGTCTGCAATTATAAATGGAACGGAAGAACTGATTGAAGATTTAAAAGGTTTTGGCGTAACCATACATTCTACTGGTGGAGAAACAGCAGACGTTGGTGATTTGGTAAGAACAATTATTGTAGATTCTACTGTAACTGCTAGAATGAAACGTGCTGATGTAATTGATAATGCAAATATAAAGGCAGGTGATGTCATTGTAGGCTTAGCATCTTTTGGACAAGCAACTTACGAAACTGAATATAATGGAGGAATGGGGTCTAACGGATTAACTTCTGCAAGACATGATGTTTTTCATAAGTATTTAGCAGAGAAATACCCAGAAAGTTTTGATGCTGAAGTTCCTAAAGAATTGGTGTATTCTGGAAATACAAAATTAACAGATGTCGTTACAAATTCACCAATAGATGCTGGTAAACTGGTATTATCTCCAACCAGAACGTATGCGCCAATTATTAAAGAAATTTTATCGAAATACAATTCAGAAACTGTTCACGGAATGATACATTGTTCTGGTGGTGCACAAACTAAAATTTTACATTTTGTAGACAATTTACATATTGTAAAAGATAATTTATTTCCAATTCCACCTTTGTTTAAATTAATACAAGAACAATCTAAAACTGATTGGAAAGAAATGTATCAAGTATTCAATTGTGGACATAGAATGGAACTATATGTTTCTGCTGATATTGCAGAAGATATTATTGCCATTTCTAGATCGTTTAATGTTGATGCTCAAATTGTGGGAAAAGTAGAGCAGTCCGAAGATAAAAAACTTACTATTAAAAGCGAGTTTGGAGTTTTTGAGTATTAGACAAATTCCGTTTTGTTTATTATAAGTGTAGTTTTTAAGCATTCATTTCTTGTTAAGTAGATGATATCCAATGATTAATTTCAAAACTTCTTGAAATGTTGTTGTTAAGCAGTCTATACGTCAAACAATCATTTTGGAATTCTAAATCTATTTATTACAAGTTATTCGGCCATAAAAAATGTCCTCAATAATTTAGCCAGTTTGCTTGAATTATTCTTCATGCAGTCTAATAAATTGAGTTTTGAGCTAAGTTGTTCTTTAATGTCTGCCAATTATGATTCATTCATAAAAGGTTCTCCAAAGCTCACTCATCTTTAGTTTTAAAAATAGCTGCCAACTCCCATTGTTTATCTTAGAATGATTTTCTACAAAAATAAAGAACTCTTTAAATATTTAAAATATCTTTTATTTTATGCTTTCAAAAATAAAATCAACTTTAAAATCAGGTATAGAAACTTCCGCCTTTAAAAAGTTGTTTTCTTTGTAGTACAAAATTTTTTTAGGAAACTCGTTTTTAGCATTTTCAGCGATAAAAGAAGTATCTGTTTGTGAGGTTATTTTAAACAATGTTATATTTTTATTATTCCCTCTTACAGATAAGAATAATGTGTCGTTAAGGCTAATAATTTTTAAAATCTCTTTAAAAGTGGTGTCTTTATCTTGTAAAGTATATCCTATTCCTGTTAAATCTTCTTTCCAAGTTTCATAAGTTTTGTTTTCTTTTTTTTCATTTATACGTATCCAATTTCCTATTAAAAAATCAATTTTTTTAATTTTTTCAGTATTTCTTGTGCAACAAAACAATACAAATACACAAGATATGATTACAAGTGGTTTTATAAAAAAAAGTTTGGTTGTTCTAAATATAGTTATAAAAATTGTAAATTCGCATTCTTAGAAAAGATAGCAGATGTTAGATAAATTAAGAATTGTAAAGCAGCGTTATGATGAAGTTTCTGATTTAATTATTCAGCCAGAAATTATCATGGATCAGAAACGTTATGCACAATTAAGTAAAGAATATAAAGATTTAGGTGATGTTGTTAAGAAAGGCGATGAGTATGAGTCTTTATTGAATAATATTGAAGAAGCTAAAGAAATCATTTCTGATGGTTCTGATGCAGAAATGGTGGAAATGGCAAAGATGGAGATGGATGAAGCCACCACTAGAATACCTGAGATTGAAGAGGAAATTAAATTTTTATTGATTCCGAAAGATCCAGAAGATTCTAAAAACGCTGTTGTAGAATTGCGTGCTGGTACAGGAGGAGACGAAGCAAGTATTTTTGCTGGAGATTTGTTTAGAATGTATAGCAAATATTGTGAAAGTAAAGGATGGAAAGTATCTACCGTAGATTATTCTGAAGGAACAAACGGAGGGTTTAAAGAAATACAATTTGAAGTTTCTGGTAATGATGTATACGGAACGTTGAAGTTTGAGGCAGGTGTGCATCGTGTACAACGTGTACCGCAAACAGAAACACAAGGTCGTGTTCATACTTCTGCTGCTACATGTATGGTTTTTCCTGAGGCAGAAGAATTTGATGTAGAAATTAACCCAAAAGATGTACGAATAGATTTTTTCTGTTCTTCTGGTCCTGGAGGACAATCTGTAAATACTACGTATTCTGCTGTTCGTTTAACACACATTCCAACAGGATTGGTAGCACAATGTCAAGACCAAAAATCTCAGCACAAAAACAAAGAAAAAGCGTTCAAGGTATTGCGTTCTCGCTTGTATGATTTAGAATTAGCAAAAAAACAAGAAGCAGATGCAGCAAAAAGAGGATCTATGGTAACTTCTGGAGATAGAAGTGCAAAGATTAGAACTTATAATTATCCGCAAGGTCGTGTAACAGACCATAGAATTAATTTAACATTATATGATTTATCTAATATTGTAAACGGAGATATTCAGAAAATTATTGATGAATTAATGCTAGCAGAAAATACAGAAAAATTAAAAGAATTAGGAGACGGAATTTAGTGTCCACAACTAAAATAAAAGACCTCAAAATTTTATGATTTTGAGGTCTTTTTTATTTAGATAATTTTAAAAATGAAAAAGCGATTAAAATTGGGGTTCTAATCGCTTTTGACTTAAGAAAAAAAGTAACTCACTTGCTATATAAAAGTCTTATTTGGGGTATGAGATTACACATCAAAGATAAACCAGATTATAAAGCAAAACAATACCCATTAATGGGGTAATTTTTACTTCACTGAAAACCGTGAGAAAATTCACTGTTTTTGGGTAGACATCAATAATTCTAAGGCATAAAAAAAGCGATTAAAGTTTAGGGGGACCAATTAATCGCTTTCTATGTTAAACAAATATTAAGAAATCTTTAACATGATAATGTTGGGGATAAGATTGCTTATAGTTCAAATATAAGAGAGTATTTTTAATCCCACAATCCCCATTAATGGGGTATTTTTTTGCTCACGGTTTTCAGTGAAGATAATCACTGAAAACCGTGATATTTTGGTTATTTACCAAATAAATGTAATTCGGTAAATTCTTTATCAATTACTATAGAATTCGTTTCATTAGCGTTACTGCTTGATAAATCAATTTCTACATTGTCTATTTGAATTGAAGTGATTTCAAAAGGAAGGTTATGAAAAACAACATTAAACATTTTGTAATTGGCATCAAATTTACCTTGTTTATGTTGTTGAAGTATAAATTCGTTTTTCTTACCAGTTACACTAAATGTGCGTAGGCTGTATCTTCCTTTTTTGTAATCGTATCCATCATGAGCATCGTCAAAAAGTTGCGATTTTTCTTTACCTTTTTTATAGTAAACGTCTAAGGTAATTTCATTAAAATCTTTTTCACCTACATATTGCTGAACAGGGTATTTAGGAATCACAGCACCTTCTTTAATAAATATAGGCATACTGTCTAAATCTGCGTCTACCCAAATTTCTTTTCCCCCTTCTACAACTTCATCATTCCAAAAGTTGTACCATTTACCTCTTGGAATGTACATTCTTCTTCCTTTAGAATTTGGTTCTTGAATAGGGCACACTAAAATGTGTTCACCATAAACAAATTCGTCGCTTCTGTAATGTGTTTGAGAATCTTCTTGGTCAAAAAGAACTAATGATTTTAGAATTGGAGTTCCATTATTAATATGATTCCAAAAAGCAGTGTACAAATAAGGTAATAATTGGTATCTTAATTCTACAAACTTTCTAACAATATTTGTAATTTCTTCTCCAAATACCCAAGGTTCTTGGTCTCCATGATCTCCAGAAGAATGCACTCTACAAAATACATGAAAAACACCCAATTGAATCCAACGTGCAAATAATTCTCCTTGAGGTTGTTCTGCAAATCCACCAATATCACTACCTGCAAAAGAAAAGCCAGACATAGCCATTCTTTGCGCTTGGTTATTTGCTACTGCTAAATGCTCCCAAGTAGCAACATTATCTCCAAACCAAGTAGAGGTATAACGTTGTGTACCAGAATAAGCCGCTCTTGTAATTACAAAAGGACGTTTTGGATAAGAATATTTTTTTAAACCATGATAAGTTGCACGTGCCATTTGCATACCATAAACATTGTGCGCTTTTCTATGAGAACAAGGGTTGTCATCATAATCATGACGAACATCATCAGGAAAAGATTTGTTAGGAACATCCATTACAGCAGGTTCATTCATGTCATTCCAAACCCCTTTAACTCCAATTTCTTCTATTAATTCTTGAAATAAACCAGACCACCATTCTCTAACTTCTGGTCTTGTGTAATCTGGAAAATAACATTCTCCAGGCCAAACTTTACCTTTCATATAAGGGCCATCTGCTCTTTTACAGAAGTAATCTTTATCTAGAGCTTCTTTAAAAACATCATATTCTAAATCAATTTTTATTCCTGGGTCAATAATAACTACCGTTTTAAAACCGTCATCTTCTAATTCTTTGACCATGCGTTTAGGGTCTGGAAAATAATTTTTATCCCAAGTAAAACATCTAAAACCATCCATGTAATCAATATCTAAGTAGATTGCATCACAAGGAATTTGTAAATCTCTAAATGTTTTGGTTACCTCTTTTACATTGCTTTCTGGATAGTAACTCCATTTACATTGATGAAAGCCTAATGCCCATAATGGAGGTAAAGCATGAGGTTTACCTGTTAAATCTGTATAATTGGCAACAACATCAGACATTTGTGGTCCATAGATAAAATAATAATTCATCTCACCACCAGACGCCCAAAAACTGGTTACATTTCTTCTTTCTTGAGCAAAGTCAAAGTGCGTCTTAAAGGTGTTGTCAAAGAAAATACCATATGATTTATTGTTGTGTATAGAAGTGTAAAAAGGAATTGCCTTATATATTGGATCCGTATTTTTACCAAATGCATACGAGTCTGTTACCCAATTTTCAAAACGCTTTCCTTTTAAATTTACGTCTACTGGTTTGTCACCTAAACCATAATAACTTTCTGCTTTTTGAGAAATTTTACTCATTTTGACAATGTCTCCTCCGTATTGATAACTTTCTTCCCAATGAAAACCTATTTCGTCTTGATTGATTAGGACATTGTCTTTTGCGTCATATAAACTAACCTGTAAGCTTGCTTTTTCAACCTTACAAATTAATTTTGAGGTAGTTACGATATATTCTGTTTCTTTCTCTTCAACTTCCAAAAAATTATATCCTCTAGATGCGTGTATCGTTATTCCGTAAGAGAAGTCGTTTTCAAATTTTCCTGTGGTAGAGTATCTAAATCTTAAAACACTATCTCTTACAACAGTAAGTTGTAATACAACATTATTTTTTGTAGTAAAATATAAGGTGTCAACGTCTTTTTTATAGTTGATGATTTCTGAAGGAAATAGATTTCCTTTTTGTTCTAATTCTGTATTAACAATCATTATTTCGGTTGTTTATATGACTTGTATATAATGTAAAATAGATCTTAAAAATCATTTATTTTAAATTCTATACATTTAAATACATGTCTAGATTAATTACAAAAATATTGCTTATTTATTTAAAAATAAGCAGATTGAGAATTGTTTTGAAAGAATTTTTAATGTCTTAAAATAGGTAACGTTTTTTAAGAAGTATAAAAAAATATACCTCCTTTATTGTTATTTTGATAGTCAAATTAATAAAAGAGGTATTTGGTTGATTTATTTGTATTTAAAGGCTACCATTGCTAATGGGGGTAAATCTATTTCTATTGAATTAATTCTTCCATTCCATTCTTTGGCTTCTGTAATTACATTGGTGTTTTTATAGTTACCTGTTCCGTTGTATTCTTTACAATCACTATTAAAAATTTCTTGTAATGTTCCAGGTTTTGGAAAACCTACCCTATAGTTTTCTCTAGGCACAGGTGTTAAATTTAAAATTACAATGACATTTTGAGTTTCTTTTTCACCTTTTCTAATGTAAGAAAGCACTGAGTTTTCATGATCGCCGTGGTCTATCCACTCAAATCCTTCAGGAGAAAATTGTTTTTGATGTAAAGCAGGCTCTTTTTTGTATAATTTATTTAAATCTTTTACCAGGTTTTGTGCTCCTTTATGAACATCATATTGTAATAAATGCCAATCTAAACTGCCTTGAAAATTCCATTCTTTAGTTTGTCCAAATTCACCTCCTTGAAACAATAATTTGGCTCCAGGGTGTGTATACATAAAGCTGTATAACATTCTTAAGTTTCCAAACTTTTGCCATTCATCACCAGGCATTTTATCTACAATTGCTTTTTTACCATAAACTACTTCATCATGAGAAAGTGGTAGCATAAAGTTTTCAGTAAAGGCATAATTGAGACTAAACGTTAAGTCGTTTTGATGGTGTTTTCTATAAATAGGTTCTTTAGCAAAATATTCTAAAGCATCATGCATCCATCCCATCATCCATTTCATACCAAAACCTAATCCGCCAGAATATATAGGTCTAGAAACTTGCGGAAAAGAGGTAGATTCTTCTGCAATTGTTTGTGTATCTGGGTAGTTTTCATAAACAGCAGCATTCATTTCTTTTATAAAACGCATGGCATCTAAATTTTCTCTTCCTCCAAATTCGTTTGGCTCCCATTGTCCTTCTTTTCTAGAGTAATCTAAAAACAGCATAGAGGCAACAGCATCTACACGTAAACCATCTGCATGGTATTTGTCTAACCAAAATAGTGCATTACTAATTAAAAAAGATTTGATTTCATTTCTACCGTAATTAAAAATTAAACTTTTCCAATCTTGGTGGTATCCTTTTCTTCTATCTGGGTGTTCATAGAGGTGAGATCCATCAAAGAAACCTAAACCATGATCATCAGAAGGAAAATGAGAAGGAACCCAATCTAGCAAGACTCCGATACCTTTTTCATGAAATTTATCTACTAAATATTTGAACTCATCAGGGTAACCAAAACGCGAGGTAGGTGCAAAATATCCTGTTAATTGATAACCCCAACTAGGGTCATAAGGATACTCCATAATTGGCATAAACTCTACATGTGTAAAATTCATTTCATTAACATAATTAACCAATTCATTAGCCAGTTCTCTGTAGCTTAGAAATCTATTTTCTTCTACTTGTTTTTTCCAAGAACCTAAGTGAACTTCATAAACAGAAAAAGGTGCATCTAAGGCATTGTTCTTTTTTCTGTTTTTCATCCATTTTTT
Organism: Polaribacter sp. WD7; assembly: GCF_003335085.1. Classification (GTDB taxonomy): domain Bacteria; phylum Bacteroidota; class Bacteroidia; order Flavobacteriales; family Flavobacteriaceae; genus Polaribacter. Next base: position 330,625 of record NZ_QPEJ01000015.1, read on the forward strand.
ATCCTGCCATTCGTAATCATCTTCCCAAACTTCAGAAGCTGTTTTGGGTGGATGCTCGCATCTTCTAGCAAAAGGATCTGCTTTTTCTGTAATAACGTCGTTATTGTTACTTTGAATTTTATATTTGTAAATGGCACCTTTTGCAACTCCAGGAATAAAACCTTCCCAGATTCCACTTCCATCCCAACGTACGTTTAATTGATGTTCTCCTGCTAGCCAAAAATTAAAATCACCAATAACAGAAACCATTTTAGCTGTTGGTGCCCAAACCGCAAAATAAGTTCCTTTTTCACCATCTAATGTGGTTATATGAGATCCAAATTTTTCATAAAGGCGATAGTGTTTTCCTGCCTGAAAAAGGTTAATATCAAATTCTGTAAAAAGACTATGTACTTTTGTATATGCCATACTGTATTTGTTATAAATGTTTATGAGTAAAACTTAAAACATACGTATTTTATTTGTAGATTTTAAAAATATGAAAAGGTAGTGATGCGTCCAGCTGTACATAATTCCATTCATTATACCAATTATAGCTGTTTTTTGTAATCAAATCTACGACTTCTACTTTATGTCCATGATGAATACCTAAATCATTTAAAGGTAGTTGTACAGAGCCTGTTTGAGAATTCCAAGCATCTAAACTTATTACAGTTAAGGTTTCGTTAGATTTATTATCATTCCATTTGTAAAAAGCTAAAAGTTGATCATTTCCTGTCTCTAAAAACTTGATATTATTGGTTTGTTGGTAACTCTCGTTTTCTTTTCTAATATGGTTGATCTTAGAAATTAAAGTAGTTACTTTATTCTCTTTAAACCAATCATAATGGCAAAGTTGAAATTTTTCAGACATATAATACTCCTCTTTCCCATGAATAGGTTCACTAATCATTTGTTCAAAAACAGGTCCATAAATACCAATGTTAGAACAAAGAGTTGCAGCTAAAGCATAGCGTTGTAGGTATTTACTTTCTGGAGCATCTTGTAAATGAAAAGGATTAATATCTGGAGTATTTGGCCAAAAATTTGGCCTCATGTATTCTTTCTGTTCTGTTTGAGTTAAATTGTTCATATATTCAATCAACTCGTGTTTAGAATCTCTCCATGTAAAATAGGTGTAAGATTGAGTATAACCTTGTTTAGCCAATTGTGCCATAACTTTTGGTCTGGTAAAAGCTTCTGCTAAAAATAGAACATCAGGATGTTGTTTTTTTACTTCACCAATAAGCCAACCCCAAAAGTAATAAGGTTTTGTATGCGGATTATCCACTCTAAAAATATTGATTCCGCAATCTATCCAATACAATAAAGTATCTAAACATTCTTGCCAAAGATTTTTATAATCTTTGTTTTCCCAATAAATTGGAAGAATGTCTTGGTATTTTTTTGGCGGATTTTCTGCATATTGAACAGTACCATCTGGTCTCCATTTAAACCAATCTGGATGTTGTGTAACCCAAGGATGATCTGGTGCTGCTTGTAAAGCGTAATCCATTGCTATTTCTATACCTTGTTTTTTAGCTTCTACAATAAGGTGTTTAAAGTCTTCTATATTTCCAAGTTCTAGATGAATATCTTTATGACCACCGTATTTAGAACCAATACCCCAAGCAGATCCAACATCACCGTTTTGTGCTGTGGTTGTGTTGTTTTTTCCCTTTCTGTTTACTTCACCAATAGGATGAATAGGTGGAAAGTATAAGATATCAAAACCCATAGTAGCAATTCTAGATAGTAGTCGATGGCAATCATTAAAAGTACCGTGTTTGCCTTTTTCTTCTGATGATGATCTTGGAAAAAATTCATACCAAGTAGAAAATCTTGCTTTTTTTCTATCAACATAAACCTGATATTCTTCTGAAGTTGAAGTGTTAATTTTTTCAGGATATTTGATAAAAATATTTTTTAGTTTTTCAGAAACAGCTTCTTTAATAGCTTCGTTGTATGTCTCAGGATTCTTAAAAATATAGATTAGATGTAATAAATAGTCTTTTTCTTTTTCAGAAACTCTTTTTACTATTTTCTCTAAAAGTTCTGCGCCTTCTAATAGTTCAGAATTTACGTGTTGATAGTCGTCAATTTTGCGCCCTATACCATGTTGCCAATTTAGAGCGTAGTCTACCCAACCTTCTACTTTATATGAATAGAAACCTTGTTTTGTAGTTTGAAAGATGGCAACATACTCATCATTAAAAGTTGGATTCATTCTAAGTTCTGTCCAACTGTTATCATTTTCTTGTTTAAAATGAAGGGAAGCTTGAAGTACATCATGTCCATCTATTAAAACGTCTGCTGTTACATTTACAATTTCATCTACAACTCTCTTAATATATACTTTTCCACAATTAAGTTGAGGAGTTACATTTTCTACTACTATTCTACTTTGATTTAGCATTAGTTTGATTCGTTTTTTTGAAAATAAAACAAAAGGGTTTTAACCTATAATAGTTCCTTTAGCTATAGTTGCTTCTTTTTTAATAACAACAATACCTTCTTTAACCATATATGTGTCTGTTTCAATATCTTTTATATGTGGCCCGCCATTAATTCTTACATCATCACCAATTCTACAGTTTTTATCAATGATACAGTTATGAATATAGCATCTATCTCCAATTCCCATCATAATTTCAATATTATTTTCCTCCACTTGTTCTAAGGTTTCATAAAAATCGTTACCCATCATGTAAGTATTAGAAATTAATGAGTTTTTACCAATTCTAGAACGAATACCAATAACCGATCTTTCTATTTTTTCAGCATTTATCAAACAACCATCTCCAATGACAGTTTTGTCTAAAATAGTACCAGATATTTTAGAGGTTGGTAATATTCTTGCTCTTGTGTAGATACCTTTAGCGCTATACAAATCAAAACTAGGTATATCGTCTGTTAAACCAATATTAGCTTCAAAAAAAGAATCAATATTACCAATGTCTTCCCAGTATCCTTCGTATTGAAAACTTAAAGTCTTGTGATTTTCTATAGCTTGTGGTATGATTTCTTTTCCAAAGTCATTGGTGTCTGGATTATCCATCAATTTTTTAAGTAAATCTCTATTAAAGATATATATTCCCATTGAAGCTAGGTAATCTCTACCTTGGGCTTTCATTTCTTCACCAACATCAGAAGTCCAATTTGGCAATAATTCTGCTGCTGGTTTTTCTATAAAAGAAGTAATGATATTGTCATCATTTGTTTTTAGTATACCAAATGAAGTTGCATCTTTTGCGGTAACTGGATATGTTGCAATAGATATTTCGGCACCACTATCTTCATGTTTTTGGATCATATCATTAAAATCCATCTGGTATAATTGGTCTCCAGAAAGAATCAAAGCATATTCAAAATCATTTTGTAAAAAATGATGCATACTTTGTCTTACAGCATCTGCTGTTCCTTGAAACCATTTGTCGCTCTGTATAGTTTGTTCTGCAGCCAATACATCAACAAAAGCAGAACTAAAAAAACTAAAATGATATGTATTAGTAATGTGTTTATTTAAAGAAGCAGAATTAAACTGCGTTAATACGTACATCCTTTTAATATCAGAATTGATACAATTGGAAATAGGAATATCTACCAACCTATACTTACCAGCTATGGGAACAGCTGGTTTAGATCTGTCTTTTGTTAATGGATATAATCTTGACCCTTGGCCACCTCCTAAGATAATTCCAAGTACTTTATTGTTAATCATTTAGTTATTGTTTTAAGGATTTATATAGTTCTTCTACTTGTTTTGCGATTGAAATCCAGTCGAAATACTCTTCTACCCTTTTTCTCCCTTTGGCAGCCATTGTATTTCTTAGTGTGGGGTTTTCTATAATTTTATTGATTCCGTTTGCTAAATCTTTAGCAAATTTATCGGGGTTTATTGGTTCAAAAGGAGCTTCGTTTTGCTGTTCTACAGGAACTAAAATACCTGTTTCTCCATCTACAACTACTTCTTTAATTCCGCCAACAGCACTTGCAACAACAGCAGTGTTACAGGCCATAGCTTCTATATTTATAATGCCAAAAGGCTCATATATAGATGGACAACAGAAAACATCTGCATGAGAATACAGTTGAATGACTTCTTCTTTTGTAACCATTTTATCTATCCAGATTACATTTTCACGTGTTTTTTTAACTTCATTAACTGCGTTTTCCATTTCTATACCAATTTCTTTCGTATCTGGGGCACCAGCACATAGTACAATTTGCGTATCTGGGTTTATATATTTAATGGCGTTTACCAAATGTATAATTCCTTTTTGTCTGGTAATTCGTCCAACAAAAAGTACATAAGGCTTATGTTTATTAATTTTATATTCTTCTAGAGTAGATGTTTCTGATGTAGTTATATATTGTTGTAAATTTATTCCGTTATAAATAACTTTAACTTTATTTTCATCTACATTAAAGTGTTTTAAAACATCTTCTTTTGTTTCTTTTGATACAGCAATAAGAGCGTCAGCCATTTCAATTGCTGTTTTTTCTACCCAAGAAGAGGCATCGTAACCACGCCCCAGTTGTTCTCTTTTCCAAGGGCGCAAAGGTTCTAATGAATGTGTAGTGATTACTAAAGGAATACCGTAGCATAATTTAGCTACAATACCTGCAAAGTGTGCGTACCACGTGTGGCAGTGCACTACATCTGCATCTATTTTTTCAGCATTCATATGAAGTGCTGTACTTAAGGTTTTAAAAACAGCTTTTAGTTTATCATCAGATTCATCAAAAATAGGATTATCATATGGGAAACCTTTTACAGAAAGATTTTTGGTGTCGTCATCTTGATCTCCAAAACATCTAACATCAACATCCATAAGTTTAGATAATTCAGATGCTAGGTACTCTACATGCACACCTGCTCCTCCATATACATACGGTGGAAATTCTCTTGTAAAGAAAAGGGCTTTCATAAATTTTACGAAGTTAAATTAAGTTGGTTTTTTGATATGTTTTAAAATTTTAATATACAAAAACACCTCTAAATCAGCAAAACAAATGATAAGGTTTTTTTTAAAAAGCTTTATTGAAGTTTTGATAATAATACGTTTGTATTTTTCTAAAACACTGAATTTTTTTCATGCTTTTTTAAAATGCATAGCAAATACTGCAATAAATAGTAGGGTTATTTAAACATTTCTTTGTTTGTTGATTTCGTCTTGAAGTTGTCTTCTTAGCTTTTGTTCTCTTTCTAGAGATTTTTTTCTATGTATGTTAAACTCTTCTTCAACATCACTCAAATTGTTTTGAGCTTCTTTTGTTAAAATATTACTTCTAAAAAATTTAAATATAAAATAGACTAAACCAATTAATAGTATTATAATTATTGACCATAGAATTAAATTATAAGAAGTTTTTTTCAAAGGCATACCAAATAGTAGAATAGAATCTTCTTTCAGTAGCGCTTCGTCTCTTTCTAACTTTATTTTGTTTAGTTGGTTTTGAAGTGTTTTGGTTTTTTGCGTTTCATTAATGTATAGAGACTCTTTGTTTGAAATGATGTCTTTATGATTTTTAATAGAATCTAAAACATTAAGTTTTAATTTTTGAAAACGTTCTTTACTAATAACTTTATATTCTTGGTATGAGGTAGAGGTTCTGTAAATATTATCAAATTGATCATGTAAAGAATTAAATTTTTTGAGATCTTCTTGAGCAAAAGAACTATATGATACAGTTAAAAATATAAGGATAAGGTAAGTTTTCATTTTTTCTTTTTTTGAGAATATAAATGTATAAAAAAAACCCAAACAAAAGTTTGGGTTTTTTAATATAAGCAAGTATAATTATTTATTTTATTTTCTCTACAACTGCCTTAAAAGCTTCTGGGTTATTTACAGCTAAATCTGCTAAAACCTTACGGTTTAGTTCGATGCTATTAGCTTTGACTTTTCCCATAAACTGAGAGTAAGACATTCCGTGTAAACGTGCTGCTGCGTTAATACGCGTTATCCACAAAGAACGGAAGTTTCTCTTATTGTTTTTACGGTCTCTGTATGCATAAAGCATTCCTTTTTCAACCGCATTTTTTGCTACTGTGTAAACGTTTTTTCTACGTCCAAAGTAACCTTTTGCTGCCTTCAAGATTTTTTTTCTTCTGTTTCTTGAAGCTACTGAATTTACTGATCTTGGCATAATTCAAATTGTTTTTTGTAGTAGGCGATTCTGTTAAGAATACTTTTGATTTTGCCTAACTCCATGGTTAATAATTAAATTCCCTTATTAAACTTATTTTAAGTTTAATTGTTGCTTAATGTTAGCTTCATCAGACTTGTGTACTAAAGTATCATGAGTTAACTTTAACTTACGTTTTTTAGACTTCTTTGTTAAAATATGACTTTTAAACGCGTGCTTTCTTTTTAGTTTACCAGAACCAGTAACTTTAAATCGTTTCTTAGCGCTGGATTTTGTTTTCATTTTAGGCATCTCTCCTTCGTTTTAACTACTTGCTTATGTATTATTAATTTGATGTATTTTAGCAAAATACGCTAAACTTATCAGCTATTATTTTGTCTTTTTGGGAGCAATAAACATAATCATACGCTTACCTTCCAATTTCGGAAGTTGCTCTACTTTACCATATTCTTCTAGTTCTTGGGCTAGTTTTAATAGCAAAATTTGTCCTTGTTCTTTAAAGATTATAGAACGTCCTTTAAAAAATACAAATGCTTTTAATTTAGCACCATCTTGTAAGAACTTAATCGCATGTTTCTTTTTAAATTCATAATCATGCTCATCTGTTTGAGGTCCAAAACGAATTTCCTTAATCGTCACTTTAGTGGCTTTTGATTTTAAGGCTTTTTCACGTTTTTTCTGCTCATACAAGAATTTCTTGTAATCAATAATTTTACAAACAGGAGGTTTTGCTTTTGGAGATATTTCTACCAAATCTAGCTCTTGTTCTTTGGCCATTTCTTTAGCTTTCGCTAAAGGGTATACACCAACTTCTACGTTATCACCAACTACACGAACTTCATCAACATACTTTATTTTGTCGTTAATTCTGTGTTGGTCTTCTTTGATTACTCTTAGTGGTCTTCTAGACCTGCTTCTTCTAATTGCTATGACTTATAGATTTAAATTTAACTTATAACTGATGAACAGTTTCTTATTTAATATTCATTTAAGAAATTCAAATTTATTAAAATTTCTTCAATGTTTTGCTTTCTTCCTGTTTTATTAGTGAGGTAAATTCTTCAATGGTAAATGTTCCAATGTCTCCCTCACCGTGTTTTCTAACAGAAACGGTTCCTTCTTCTTCCTCTTTTTCACCTACAATTACCATAAAAGGTATTTTGCTAACTTCTGCGTCACGTATTTTACGACCCGTTTTTTCACTTCTATTATCTACGAGGGCGCGAATTTCGGAATTTTCTAACGATTCTAAAACTTTTTGGGTATATTTTTGATATTTCTCACTGATTGGCAGTATAATAACTTGATCAGGAGTCAGCCAAAGAGGAAAATTTCCTCCCGTATGTTCTAGTAAAACCGCTATAAAGCGTTCCATAGAACCAAATGGTGCTCTATGTATCATTACAGGTCTATGCAATCCGTTGTCAGCTCCTTTATAAGTTAGGTCAAAACGTTTTGGTAAATTATAATCCACTTGAATGGTGCCTAATTGCCAACTTCTTCCTAAAGCATCCTTAACCATAAAGTCTAGCTTTGGACCGTAAAAAGCAGCTTCACCTTCTTCAATTACAAAATCTAAACCTTTGTCTTTTGCTGCAGAAATAATAGCATTCTCAGCAATTTCCCATGTTGCTACGTCACCTATATATTTATCTAAATTCTGCATGTCTCTAATAGAAACCTGAGCAGTAAAATCTTCAAAACCTAAAGAACCAAACACATAAAGAACCAAATCAATAACTTCTTTAAATTCTTGATCCAATTGTTCTGGAGTACAAAAGATATGTGCGTCGTCTTGAGTAAAACCTCTTACACGTGTCAATCCATGCAATTCACCACTTTGTTCATACCTATATACAGTGCCAAATTCAGCAAAACGTTTGGGCAAATCTTTATAAGAGTATGGCTTAAAATTATAAACTTCACAATGATGAGGACAATTCATAGGTTTTAATAAAAACTCTTCATCCATTTTCGGAGTTTTTATGGCTTGAAAGCTGTCTTCTCCATACTTTTCATAATGACCAGAAGTAACATACAATTCTTTTTGACCAATATGAGGCGTCATTACCATTTCGTAACCAGCTTTCTTTTGAGCAACCTTTAAAAAGTTTTCAAGCCTAGAGCGTAAGGCAGCTCCTTTAGGAAGCCATAAAGGTAAACCTTGCCCCACCTTTTGTGAAAAAGTAAACAATTCTAGTTCTTTACCTAGTTTTCTATGGTCACGTTTTTTAGCCTCTTCTAAAAGAGCTAAATATTCCGTAAGTAACTTCTGTTTAGGAAAAGAAATTCCATAAATACGAGTTAACTGATTGTTCTTTTCATCACCTCTCCAATAAGCACCAGCGACATTCATTATTTTTACGGCTTTTATTAAACCCGTGTTAGGTATGTGTCCTCCTCTGCATAAATCTGTAAAATTACTATGGTCACAAAAAGTAATGTCACCGTCAGTTAAATTTTCAATCAATTCAACTTTATAAGGGTTGTTTTCTTTTTTGTACAAAGCCAAAGCTTCGGCTTTAGACACTTCACGCATTTTAAATTCGTGTTTACCTCGTGCAATTTCTAAGAACTTTTTCTCAATATCAGCAAAATCTTTCTCAGAAATAGTTTCTTCACCTAGATCTAAGTCGTAATAAAAACCATTATCAATAGCAGGTCCTATTGTTAATTTTGCATTGGGGTGAAAACTTAATATCGCTTCAGCCAATACGTGAGCAGAACTATGCCAAAATGCTTTTTTACCGCCTGCATCATTAAATGTATACAAAACTAGAGATCCATCTTTAGTAAGTGGGGTAGTGGTTTCAATTGTTACTCCATTATAGTTTGCAGAAATAACGTTCCTTGCCAATCCTTCGCTAATGCTTCTTGCAACGTCCATAGGAGTACTATTTACAGTAAACTCCTTAACACTTCCGTCAGGTAAAGTAATTTTAATCATTTAATGTCTAATATTTTGATGCGCAAAGATATTAGAAAACAATATTTCATACAATATATATAGATACTTATTAATCTGAAGTTTTTTTTCACAATGTTGTTTTCTTTTTTTACGTTTAATTAATATTTTGTGTTAGCATTAATTAAGTGTTAGGGTGTTTTTTAGTGTGTTAAGAAAAAAAAGGTGGGGCTTTCGGCACATGTTTTTA
>NZ_QPEJ01000016.1 GCF_003335085.1 Polaribacter sp. WD7
AGGAAACTGCTGCTTGTCTTCGAAGGTTAATACCTGACTCTGTATAATCTAATCCTAATTTTAAAACAGGTAAGTCTCTAAAGCTTTCAGTAGCTGCGCTTTTAGATAAAGTCTTACCATTTGTATTAGATTTAAAGAATATAGATTCTGTACCTTCTACTACGTATTCTCTTTGGCTATTGTTAAATGTTACTGTACCTCCATCTGAATCACTTCCTATAAAGAAACCTTGTGCTATTGGTATGAACGCTGCTGGTTCTGTAAAGGTAAAATCTGTTACAGGTTCTACGTTTGGTGAACAAGAAACATCTCCATCTGCATCAAAGAGATTTAAATAATCTACTTCTAAATCTGCTCCTGCTGTAACTTCTATTCGGATGTTGCTCGATTGCACAACACAGCTGCTGATTGTAATCTCCTCAAAAGCACGCTCTTCTTCATTAACACCTGGTGTAGCAGGATCATCATTAACCAATACTGCTGTCCCCTCCAATACAAAGGTGCTTGTTCTTTCCAATTCATTTAGTGAATTGGTATATTCTCCAAATTGTAACGCATTGTTTTCAAAAATTTGGATGCTAACATCTGCACTTGCTCGGTATCGGATGCGCAATGAATCTGCTGCTCTTGGTATAGCACTAAAGGTAACATTAGAGCCTACAGCATCTAATAACGCTACAGATATGTTACTACCGTCATCTGTTACGTTTTCTACTGAACCGTTAACTATGGTAGCTGTTTCTGCTTCGATATCTACATCTACAGGACCACCACCACCTGCGGCTGCCAATGCACTTACACTTGCTTGTATTGTTCTAGTAGCATATCCTCCAATATAACCTGCAAATCGATGTCCGTCTATTGCTTCTGCTGTGCTTTCTTCACTGGCATGTTCCCAGAAATACAAGACTCCTGTAGTGGCGTCTAAATTATCTTCTATAAACTCTTTAACGCTTATAGCAGATGCATATGGATTGGCTACTAAGAATGACTCACTACCTCCAATTGACTGTGTAAGCGTTCCATCTTTTGGGGTTCCCATAAACGTATAGTTTTGTGGTCTTCCTGGACCTTTAAATATGAATCCTGCTATATTATTTATTGGAGGAGTACTTCTGTTTTGAAACCAGTTTGCTCTTCCTGCTCCACTAGGAGCAAAAGTAAACATCCAGTAATCTGCTAAAGAAATTGGATCTGTAGTGTTCCCATCAAAACCTCCTATAAAGTTAATATCTTTTGCTATACCTGTTGCGCCTGATCCGTTTATTACTCCTGTAAAATTAGTAGCAGTAGTTCCATCTTTTAACACATTAGCGATACTATATTGTGTAGCGCCTGCTGCATTTGTTACAGGAGAACCTATGTAGTTGTATCTAAATAAACTAGGTACGGTTGAATTCTGGTCTACCAATAATCTTCCGCCTCCAGATACCAAACTTGCAGATTCGTGCGTTTGTACCAACTGCGCTCTACTTGCTCCTGTAACATCTATCAAACGAATATCTCCGTTTAAGACAATATCATTGGTAACAACTAATAAATTATCGGTAACCCCTAAGGTATTGCTCGCATTTACTTGTAATCTTCTTGCACTTAATCTACTTGACGTTTGATTGAAATCTTGATCAACAATAACAAAACGAGATCTATCAGGAATACCATTGTTCCATACCCCTCCAACTCTTGTGGTTACATCTACTCTGTGCAATCCTAATAATGTATTGGCATCTGTATTTGAATTCACAATCTCAGAAGTTAATGGCGCTAATGCATGTCTTCCTGTAATACCATCATTTGTATCTGTAAACGTTGGTAACGCTGGGTCTACAAATACGACCCATTCTGATGGAGTATACGTCGTATTTGGTGTTAACGTTTCATCTATTCTTACAAATGAAGTGTTGTTACCAAATTCTGCAACTATATCAAAACGATTGGCAAATGAGGTAATATCTGTTAAGGAAGATAAGGTAATAATATCATTACCGTCTGAAATATTGGTTAACGCATTGTTTTCTATAACATCTGCAGTAATAGTTGGTGTAGCAGCTGTTATATTGGTAATCGCATTTGCTGTATTACTAAATAGTACAGATTGTCCTGGTGCTAGTACATTTGGAAATGTGAACGTAACATCTGGTAATACTCCTGTTTGGTCTCCCGTTCTATCTTGGTATAATTGAATGTTGATAAAATTAGGGTTGATACTTGCAGATGTACTTATGTTGGTTACTTCTATCCAACGTTCTGAACCAAATTGATATACTTGCGTAATCATAGGAACTCCATTGGCCCCTGCATCCCTATAATCTAAATCTCCAATAGAATTAAAGTCACCATCTTCGTCTCCAAGATTTGCAGGAGAAGGAGGATTAATTCCGTCGTTTACTGTACTTCCCGTAATACCAGAATCATCATTATCATCAAAATTATCATCTAAACCATCACCGTCACTATCAACACCAGATAAAACATTATCTGTGTCTCCGTTTTCAGCAATATCGTTTAAAGCATCATTATCAGAGTTGGTGTCTATATAATCTGGATTATCGGTACCATCTGTATTCTCTGGGTTTATACCAAAGAAACCACCATTTTCATAATTATCATCTAATCCGTTGTTGTTTACATCTGTAATACCTACACCTACACCACTTGGAGCAATATAGTTTCTAGTAGGTTGCCCTTCTATATTATCTGGAATACCATCATTATCTGCATCAATATCTAAGTAATCTGGAATTGTATCTGAGTCTAAGTTTCTTGGTGATTGCCCTAAACCAGCAGAACTTGGTACTCCAAATGTACCCGTAGTTGTACCTACAGCTCCGTCTGCTCGACCATCTCTATCTGCGTCAGTTCCACCAGATTCTATTACGTCTGTTATACCATCATTATCTGAATCTAAATCTAGTGAATTTGGAACACCATCTCCGTCTGTATCAGGTGCATTTGAAGTTCCATCAAAATAAGTAAATACACTAACTGGACTCGGAAAACTTGCTAATAAACATTGATTAAATGATAATGAATAAAAACGTTCAAACGCTCCAGCAATACCATCATTAACACCCATTGTAAAGTTTAATTGTGTTATATCTTGTTTTTGAAAAAATATTCTATGCGAATTAACAAGACTTATAGGATCTGCACCATTTACTACAGAACCAGTACCATCTGCAGTAAATTGAGTAACTTGATCTCCTAGTAATGCAGAAGTTGCTTGACTTACTAAGACATTAGAAGTTAATGCTTGAGAATAACCTACAATTCTATTCACTCTATAAAATTCAGTTTCAAAACTTTCACCATCAACATCTTGAAAAAAACCACCTACGTTTGGAACAACTATTGGGGTGTTTGTGTCTGCTACTACAAAGGTTACATTAAAAGAAATTGTTCTTGCTCCATCTAAAGTATTGTCATAAGAAACTCTTGGTTGAAATGCGTTAGGTAATCCTCCACCAACATTACTGTTAATATTTACCAATGTAACTCCTGTACTTTTTTCTATAATGGTAACTCTAGCATCAATATCTGTTGCAACATCATCAAATCTATAGATTGCGCCAACTTCTCCTGCAGTACCACTTTCTAATGCTACAGAATTGAACACATAATTTGAGCCAGTACAAGTTGAGGTTCCGTTTCCTGGAAAAAATTGATAAGCTTCCTCTATGTCTGTAATACCATCATTATCATCATCTAAATCTGTGGTATCTGAAAAACCATCATTATCAGTATCTATTTCTCCAAAAATATCTCTATAATCTACGTCACCACCAGAAGCAAAGTCTGCATCTTCATCACCTAGATTCGCAGGAGCTGGTGGATTATGATTATCGTTTACTGTTGAACCAGAAATTCCTGAGTCATCATTATCATCAAAAGCATCTACTAGCCCATCACCATCTAAATCTGTCAAAGCAAAAGGGTCTGCATCTCCATTTTCATCAACATCATTAATTCCATCGTTGTCAGAGTCACCATCTATATAATCTGGATTATCTGCTCCATCAGTATTTGTAGGATTTAAACCAATTAATACTCCATCTTCGTAATTATCGTCTACACCATTATTATTTGCATCGGTAATTCCTGCTGCTACTCCACTTGGGGCCACCCAATCTGCAGTAGTTTGGCCTTCTACATTGTCTGGAATTCCGTCGTTATCTGCATCAATATCTAAATAATCTGGTATCGTATCTCCATCTGAATTTATTGGCGTATTTCCAGTTCCTGCAGAACTTGGTATACCTAATATATTTCCTGAAGTTCCTACAGCACCATCTGCCCTACCATTTCTATCTGCGTCTGTGCCTCCTGTCTCTATTACGTCTGTAATACCATCATTGTCTGAATCCAAATCTAAAAAGTCTGGAATCCCATCTCCATCTGTATCTAGACTTGCCATAACACCATTTACTATTGTAGATCCATTAGCAGCAGCATAAGCTGGGTCTTGGTAATTTGGAATTCCACTTCCATTGTCTGCACTTGGGTCTGCAGTAAGACAATCTAAAGGTATGTTAACAATTGCAGCATTCGCTCCTGTTCCGAATACTGGAAAAGTACCGCTTTGAAAAACTGTACTTGCGTTCAAAGAAATTCTGTAAAAAGACGTAGCATTTTCATTACTGTTAGCACCTGTTCCTCCTGTACCAGCACCATCAAGACCATCTCCATTTGTATCTGAAAGTGTAAAGACATAAGTTCCTGCAATAGTTACAGGAAAATTTAAATCGATAATATCATCTGCGTCTGCATAAGGTCCGCCAGATTGCGAAAATCCATTGGGACCTGTTAACGTCCAGCTATTTTCATTTTCAAAAGCACCTAAATCTATAAAAACATTAATTGTTGATGAAGGAATAGTTTTACCTGAACAGTTTTCATCAAAATCTAAAATTCCATCATTATCATCATCTAAGTCTGTAGTATCTGGGAAACCATCATTATCCGTATCTATTACACCGGCAAGATCTCTATAATCCACATCACCACCGGAATTGACATCACCATCAGAATCCGTAAAATTGTCTGTTTGCGTATCGTCAAAAGCACCGTTTACGTCTGTATAACCTTGGTCAACCCCACCTGTTTCGATGGCGTCCACCAAACCATTGGTACCTACAGTTCCTGTAACTTCTCCTGCTCCGTCATTTGCCAAACCACTACCCGATTCTACGACATCAAAAATACCGTCATCATCAGAATCTAAATCCAAATAATCTGGATCTCCGTTATTATCTGTATTTTGAGGTGTTAAACCATTTGAGTCTGCTCCATTAGAATTTCCGTTTGGAGTTGCATCGTAAGCATCGTCTAAACCATCTTTGTCTGCATCGTTTCCAGAAGGCGGTATATAACCAGCAGTACTTTGCGCTTCTATATTATCTGGAATACCGTCGTTATCTGCGTCTAAATCTAAACAATTGATAACTCCGTCACCATCATCATCACTAATTACTATATCATAAGCCAATTGAAAATTTAAAAATGTGTAAGATGACGCAGTTGCTTGTCCTTCAAAAGTACTGTCTAAAATATAATCGTTGGCTGTTGCTGCTGTTGGACTTGTGAATTGAACAACACCATTTACTAAAAACTGAATTTGTGTGCCAACTCTACGAATAGCAACTGTAGTACCATCTGTAGCATTATTAGGTAATGTTGCTGCAACACCACCATTTTGAATGACTTGAATAGCTTGTGTATTCCCTCTAAATCTTAGTGCATATTCTACATCTAATCCTGAACCTGTATTGGTACCAAAAGCATCAATACCAATAACTGCATCTCTTTGTGCTTCTGTAAATGTACCTTGAAGGGTAAAACTAACTGTAAAATCTCCTGTAACACCTTCAGAAGAAAATCGGGGAGAAACTATACTGTTGCTGAAACCAGCTACTCCTGCAGTATTAGAAAAAGTGACATCATTGTCATTAATTGTAAAACCATTACCACCCTGTAATGATAGAGACAAATCTCTAGTAACCGTTCCAGTAAAAGAGTTACACCCTTCTTCTGTGTCTAAAATTCCGTCATTATCATCATCAATATCTACATCATCTAGAATACCATCATTATCAGTATCGTTTGGATTATCTCTATAATCTACATTTCCGCCTGAACCATCTGCAATAAAATCGCCATCGTTATCGCCTAAGCTGATATTGTTTGGCGTGTCAATTTCATCGTTTACATCAAAACCATCATTATTATTTCCTCCTTCAAAAATATCTAATAAGCCGTCTCCATCAGTATCTGCAGTGCTGGAAATGGTATCTGGTCTTGTTCCGTTTTCTGCAATATCATTAATTCCATCGTTATCTGAATCTGCATCTATATAATCTGGATTATCTGTATTGTCTGTATTCTCTGGGATTAATCCAAAAACACCGTTAATTCCAGTGGTTTGATATGCATCATCTAATCCGTTATTGTCTGCATCTATCATTGCAGTACCTTGCCCACTAGGAGCAATATAATTGAAAGTACCTTGTGCTTCTATATTATCAGGAATACCATCATTATCTGCATCTATGTCTAAATAATCTGGAATACCATCTGTATCTGTAGAGGTAGGTGTAACTCCTACTCCAGCAGAAAAAGGAATACCTGTAGCACCTGGAGCACCATCTGCTTTACCATCGTTATTAGCATCTGTACCCCCTGCTTCTTTAACATCTGCAATTCCATCATTATCTGAATCTAAATCTAAGGCATCTGCAATACCATCTCCATCTGTATCTCTACAAGAAGGGATATAGCTGATATCATCATATACAATATTTTCTCCACTACCACTTATAGTGATAGTGACCTCAGAGATTGGAGTAGCTATATTATAATAACCAAAGAAATTATAAAGCGAATTACCTACTGTAAGCGTGGAATTATCTATAGTATTTGTTACTTGAAGTGTACTTCCAGCATTTGCATCTACTGAATTCCATATTGTTACACCATCTATAGCAATGGTAAAGGTAGAAACACCATCACCCGTATCGTGTAAATCTCCAATATTAATACCAAAACCATAAACTGGTGTTGTAAAATTAATAGTAGTGGTATTATTTGCTGCAAGAGCTACTTGATTGGAACCTGAGTTTGGATTTGTACCAAACGAGGCACCAGCTATGGTTCCTCCGCTTAACGTAAAACCAGTGAATGTATTGCTCGCTACTGTTCCAGATCTGCCTTCAAAATTTTCTATAACCTCATTGGTTACATTGTCTAAATAATTGTTTTGCCATGTAGTTCCGTCAATAATTAAATTGGCATCCGTAAGTGCTAAAGCCTCAGAACAACCTTCAACTGAATCTAGAATCCCGTCATTATCGTTATCCAGATCACAGACATCAGAAATACCATCTCCGTCTCTGTCAGGAGCTCCTGTAGTTGCTGCATTACAACCAGGTGGCAATACTGTAATTTGTAAGTTACCTTGTTCTGAACTTACCCCTAAGGTATCTTCTACTCTAAAAAAGATTGAGGCGTCTCCTGTATATGTGGGTTCTGGATCAAAAACAATACTACCCGTGTTGGTTACCGTATATGTACCTACTCCAGGAATTACCAAAGGTGAACCTATACTACCTAGATTACTAATATCATTTGGATCTGTTAAAATTATAGTATTTGGATCTAAATTACCATCAGGATCATTTGATCCTGTTAATATATTACCGGTAAAATTTTGATCTTGATCTACTATATTTCCTAAATTATCTTGTACTGTTGGTGGGTTATTGATAGTGGTTGTAACTGGAGTACCAAAAACAACTTCACCTAAAAAACCAACAGAAATATTTCTTGTAGTATTAGGAGTAGCATTATCTCTACCCAAGGTAAAATCTACGATACTTACATTTTCATAATTTATACGTACTACAGATCTTGTATTACTCGCACTTACTCCTGTGTCCGTAACATTTGCACTTGTAAATCGAATAGAATTTGGAACTATAGATCCTGGTGCAACACTAATAATAGTTCCAGGAGGAGTAGCACCCTCTAACTGGTAACTATTGGGCACAATGACTTCTGCCCATTCTTGGGCATCTAAATCTATAATTTCTAATGTGTAATTGTCTAAAGGAAAAGGAACAGCTTCATTTAAGTTTGCATCTGCACTACCCGCAACAACAAACTCCATTTGCCAACGCACTGCTTCTCCAGCTGTATCGTATGTAATTGAAGGTTCAAATCTGTTTAGTAAATTTTGAGTAATATCTATACTCTCAACCGTAGGAGTACCTGTAAATGAGACTATTCTAAGAATAGCGTCTACGTTTGTTGGTGTGCCATTAGCAGAAAGTTCTACATCATCAACTATGTATACAGCACCTGGTTGTAAATCTGTACCTTGTACAAGTCTCTGTGTGTTTGGAAATATTGGATTTGATTGCCCAAAAAGATTTAAACCACCTAATAATAACACTGAAAAGCTAAAAACAATATTCTTTACAAGAATTCTTATTCTTTTATTATTTGTCCCCATTTTATCAAATTTGTAATACTATATAGCTACAACAAAATTTATGCTATAGATTTCTTTTTATTAATAAGTTGATTGGGTTTCTTTTATATTTAGAGCTACTTTTTTTGTTCCACACACAAACAAACAAAATTGACACCATACTAATGACATATTATTTGTCTGCAATACATGACTTAATAAAATAAATAAACACTAAACTCAAACGAAATATTCCCCCAAATACCTTCGTTATCAAATAGATAACTATAAAAAAATTATTTTTTAATCTAACAAAAGTACACATAATTTTTAAATTTAAAAAGTTTAACTTTAAAAATTCATATATTTTTGGTATAACAACTTTTATTTTGTCGGATTTTTTTTTAAAACCTTATAATTTAGTTAAAATAATAGTGTTGTCTGTTTTCATTTTTTTAATGCCTGATTATGGTAATTCATAAAAAAAACTCCAACTTTTTTAAGTTGGAGTTTTACCTGTAAATAATTGAAAAATTTATTTTCTAACAGACTTTACAATTGCTAATGCATTTTTAACATCTTGCTCTAATTTTGCATAATCTTTATTCGCAATAATTTCTTTAGATATTAATTTAGATCCCATACCAACACAAGTTACACCAGCATCAAACCAACCTTTTAGGTTTTCTTCTGTAGGAGAAACTCCTCCTGTAGGCATAATACTTGTCCAAGGTTGTGGACCTTTGATTCCTTTTACAAATTGTGGGCCGTAAATATCTCCTGGAAATAATTTTACGATTTCACAACCTAATTCTTCTGCTCTTGCTATTTCTGTTAAAGTACCACATCCTGGAGACCATAATACTTTTTTACGATTACAAGCAATTGCAATATCTTCTCTTAAAACTGGTGTTACAATAAAGTTTGCACCTAAAGCCATGTATAAAGAAGCTGCTGCACCGTCTGTTACAGAACCAACACCCATTATCATACCAGGTAATTCTGCAACTGCGTACTTTGTTAACTCACCAAAAACTTCATGAGCAAAATCTCCACGCGCTGTAAACTCCATTAAACGAGCACCACCATCGTAACAAGCTTTTAAAACTTTTTTACTTAATTCTATATCATTATTAAAAAACAAAGGAATCATCCCTGTTTCTTTCATTGCTGCTGCAACTTCTATTCTTGAAAACTGTGCCATATCTTATCTTGCTACTCTACCAGAAGCATCACCTCCCATTAATTTTTCTACCTCAGCAACAGTTGCTAAGTTTGCATCTCCTTTAATAGTGTGCTTTAAACAAGAAGCAGCTACAGCAAAGTCTAATGCATTCTGGTCATCTTCTGGGTATTTTAATAATCCGTATATTAAACCTCCCATGAAAGAATCTCCACCACCTACTCTATCTACGATATCTGTAATTTGGTACTGACGTGTTTGGTATAATTTTTTACCATCATATAAAACACCTGCCCATGTGTTATGAGAAGCAGAAATAGAACCTCTTAACGTAGTAATTACTTTTTTAGCTCGTGGAAATTTTTCCATCATTTGCTCACAAACAGATAAGAAAGCCTCTGCTTTTACATTATGGCCTTCTGTTTGTACAGAAATTCCTTCAGGCTTAATACCAAAATGCATTTCAGCATCTTCTTCATTACCTAAAACAATATCACAGTAAGACGTTAATTCAGTCATTATTTTTTCTCTATGAGCAGCATCACAAAACTTCCATAATTTAGCTCTATAGTTTAAGTCAGTAGAAATTGTAATTCCTTTTGCACTTGCAGCTTTAACAGCTTCTAAACAAACATCTGCAGCACCCTGAGAAATTGCAGGAGTAATACCTGTCCAGTGAAACCACTCAACACCTTCAAAAACAGCATCCCAGTCTATCATACCAGACTCTATTTCTGCAATTGCAGAATGTGCTCTATCGTATACAACTTTAGATCCTCTAGATACAGCTCCTGTTTCTAAGAAATAAATTCCTAAACGGTCTCCACCATATACAATTTTATCTACACCAACACCTCTTTTACGCATTTCCATCATTGCACACTCTCCAATATCATTCTTTGGTAAACGCGTTACAAAATCTACATCTACTCCGTAGTTTGCTAATGAAACTGCTACGTTAGACTCTCCTCCTCCGTAAATAGCATCAAAACTATTTGCTTGAGAAAACCTTAAAAATCCTTGTGGAGCTAATCTTAACATGATCTCTCCAAATGTTACTACTTTTGCCATTTTTAATTTAAATTATATACACTTAGTTAATTAGTTAAACGTTTAAGCAAATTTTTAAAATAAAATCAAAACTACAGAAATGAACTATTGTTTTGATTATATCAAATATCGATATATATTTGCTTTAACGATTAAGCAAAG
Source organism: Polaribacter sp. WD7 (assembly GCF_003335085.1). Classification (GTDB taxonomy): domain Bacteria; phylum Bacteroidota; class Bacteroidia; order Flavobacteriales; family Flavobacteriaceae; genus Polaribacter. The sequence goes on from NZ_QPEJ01000016.1 coordinate 10,860, forward strand.
GTATAAAATTTTTTATTATCAAAAAGAAAACCACCATAAAAGATATTGCAAATGTTCTAAACATTTCTCCCGCTGCTGTATCTAAAGCATTACACGATGACTCTAGAATTAGTGTTAAGACAAAAAAAGCAGTAAGACAAGTTGCAAAAAACTTAAATTATCAACCCAATCATTTGGCTAGCGCTTTAAGAAGTGGCAAAAGTAATTTAGTTGGTGTGATTGTGCCTAGAACTAATAGTAACTTTTTTTCCTCTGTAATTCAGAACATAGAAGAGGTTTTAAATAAAGAGGGTTACAACATTATCATTACCCAATCTAACGAATCTTACAAGAAAGAATGCGATAGTATAGATACTCTTTTGTATACTCAAGTTGATGGTATTATTGCTTCTATGGCTAATGAAACAGTTAACTTGAGTCATTTTGAAAAAGTAAAAACAAAAGGAATTCCGCTTATACTTTTTGATAGAGGTGAAAATGATTTGAATGTAGATTATGTTGGTATTGATGACTACAATAGTAGCCACTTAATTGTTGAACATCTTGTAAAACAAGGCTGTAAAAGAATTGCTCATATTGGGGGTTATAAACATACGAGAATATACAATAATAGAATAAGGGGATATATAGATGCTTTAAAAAAACACAATTTACCTCTGGACGATGAACTTCTTTTAGAAGGAAACCTAACAATTAAAGACGGTAAAGCAAAGATGCTGCAACTACTATCTTTAAAAAACAGACCAGACGCTGTATACGCTGCTAGTGATTATGCTGCTTTAGGCGCACAAAGAGTGTTGAAAGAAAACAACATAAAAGTACCTGATGATGTTGCTTTAGTAGGTTTTAGCAACGAACCCTTTACTTCTATGGTTACTCCTTCTATTACTAGTATTGAACAACATAGTGAAGCCATTGGTAAAAAAGCAGCCAATGCTTTTTTAGAACATGTTAAAAAAGATGTTGTTACACAAACATTAACGAAACACATTTTAGATGTTGAACTTATGATAAGAAATTCTTCTCAAAAAATAAAATCTCATTAAATAAGTTTCTATATTTTTAACGAATTGGTAAAACTATTCTGTTTTACAGTAGACCTACCCTTTTAGAGCTATAGTTCTTATTTTGTGTAGTGATGAACATCATATCTATATTATTTATAAAAACATAGACTAAAATTTCCATTAACAAAATCATTAAAACTATATATTCCAATAAAAATCAAATATCTAACCAAGATTTTTTACTTTTGTATGTAACCAAACTATCTATTACATGAAACAGCTTATTATTTTACTTTTACTAATCATCGCTTCTATTATTGGGTTTGGCAAGTATCAACAGTATAAAAGGTACACCTCTCCAAAAGTAACGTATCAAACTGAAAAAAAATTAGATTTTGAGTATCATAATCAAGAATTTGTTCTAAACTATTACAAGGCAATTGAAGATTTAAACAGTTATGTAATGTTACAATGGTCTGCCAACAGTATTGATGTAAGAACTCCTGAAGATGATGATCATGAAACTAAATTAGCCGTAACTAGATACTCAGAAAAACTAGGTCGAATTAAATATTATGAAACAAAGTTATATACATCTGCCCTTTTAAAAAAGGATGGATTATCTAATAAAGAAATTAAATTCTTGGAAGAAACTGGCACAGATTTAAATAGCTATAAATATCAACAAGAGGTTATGAGAATTAAAAGTATGTTTGATAACGAAAGGAAACTTTCTTACGGACAAACTGGTGCATTAATTTATGAAGTACAAAAAAAACTGGTAAAAAAAGGATTTAATATTACTGTTGATGGTATTTATAGAATTGAAACCAAAAATGCTATTAAAAGTTTTGAAGAAAAAAATAATCTCTTTGCAGATGGCCTTTTGGATATTTTAACCTTAGATGCATTATTTAAATAACAATTTATTATTATTTGTTTAGGCATAACGCATTTGTAATTTACACTCAACTATCTTAAGGAACAAGTAGGCTTATTTTAGTTACTACTAAGAAATTATATTTTGTAATCTATTATGTATTTTTAAAATACTAATCTAAGGGAGTTTGATATAAGTCTTCTATTATACAAGTGTTATTTAACTGAAAAATAGATAATTACCATTTATAACATTGCTGAAATTTAAATGTATTTAAATTGAAAGTAGCTTACGAAGTAAAAGTATAGTTGAGAAAATCTCATATCTATAGTGAAATTTCTCCATTTGAGTCGAAATAATATACTTTTTAAACAATAAAAACAGTAATTAACTGTTAATCAATATTTTTTATACCGAACTCACGTTATGTAAGTAAACTCTACCATTGAAATTAGTAAAATTTGTTTTGAGCATAAAAAATTCTGCTTCTAAGGTAGATTTTGATATGATTTTTTCATCAAAAAGCTACTATTACTGAAACTTTGAAACTACTTTAAATATTATATACAACAAGTATTTTATATTCCTAAAACACTTTTTTGTGTTAAAATTTTAAAAAAATGCGTTCAAATAATTTGAACGCATTTTAAGTTTGTATTATTTCTTAATGATAATCTATATTACTCTTTTACAAATTTAGCAGTACCAACTTTTCCTGCAGATTGATATCTTATTAAATAAATACCAGAACTTAAACCTGATATGTCTAAAGTATCTGAGGTATTATTTAGTGTAAACGACTTTACTCTTCTTCCTAATACATTAAACATTTCAACATTAGAAATTAAACCTTTAGCAGAAATATTTAATACATTGTTTGCAGGATTAGGAAACATTGCAAAACCTAGTTCTAAATTATTCTCCACACTTGCAGTAGCTTCTCTGTATAAATAAATATTATCTACATAAACAGTTGATGGTGGTGTAGCAGAATTGGTATAAATTATCAATACTTCTTTTATTTTATTTCTAGGATCTGCACCTAATGGTAAATCTAATGAAACCCAAGTTTGAGCATCTGTTGGTGCAGTTGCAACTTCTTTAATTATAGCACTAGATTCTCCTGCAGAACCATCTGGTTTATCATGATTTGACAATTTAATTTTAAAAACTTGACCTGGTACATAATCTCCTGCAATCCAAAAATCCATATGAACATTTGTCATTTCTGTAGCATCTACAACACCTTCTGCATTACCAATGTTAAAACCGATAAAATCAAAACTTCCTCTTGTTATTTTTAAAGCATTATTGCCAGCAAATGAACCTTCTTCAGCTTCTGCTCCTTCATCCCATGGAACACCATTTAAGCCAGTAGCAGTTCCGTATGAATCTCCATAAATAGAAATTACATCACTAGCATTTCTAGTTGGCGGGGTGTTAGGTGCATCTGTTGGTTCTGGATCTGCTACTGCAGGAGCTTCTACAACAGAAATATCATCTATACTGATTGTACCTTGACTGTGCGCTAAATCAAAGAAAATTCTACCATTTGTAGCAGTAATATTAGCTGGCGCACGAAGTACTTGTGTATACGTTTGCAAAGTAGTAGTCATTGGTATATCTCTTTGGTCATTTGTAAAAGGATTTTCATTTAATCCTAAACCGAGTCTTACCAACCTACCTTCTGTGTCTGATTGTGCTGTAAATGTAACTGTATAAGATGTATTGGCTACTAGAGTTATATTTTGCTGTAAATTAACTTGCCATGATTGTTCACTTGGTAAAGCACTTGCTACGTTTGCAAAAAAGAAACTATTACCACCTTCTGTTCTTATTTCTGGAGGATTTGAATGATTACTAGTCCAGCTAGTAGCACCATTAGAGAAATCTCCATTAGTAATTAATTCTTGAGAAAACCCTATTGAAGTAATCAACAAGGTTAACAATAAAGTAATTTTTTTCATGATTATGTATTTAAAACGTTATACAACAATATTAACTCTATTATGTTTAATATTAACTTTTAAGACCTCAACAAAAAACATACAGATCTAAAAAAACAAATTATTTACAATTGAAACACACAAAAACAAGTAATAGCAAAGGTTTTGGTTATTTGTATATTTATAAAAATAAATGTTAAATTTTTAAACTATACATAATTGTATAGGTGATGTATAGGTGTAAAAAGACTTAAATATGAATACGTATAGCTGATAAATTTATAAATCAAAAAAAACTCTGTAAATACTAGTATTTACAGAGTTTAACAATATAACAACTAAACTTAAAATTATTGAATTTACTTTAAAACTTCAGCTTTTCATGTTTATTCCATAGGCCCCAATACGCTCCAATATCACCTTCATCACCAACTTTCCAAGATTCATCAAAAGAAGAAAAATAAAACACATCAACATTGTCTCTAGAAGACCAAGCTTGTGTATTTATAAAATACTTAATTGCATTTTCTTCATTTGAATGTGCCTCACCTTCAGAACCTTCTTGACTAGGCCAACCTGTTTCAGTAATAATTACCTTTTTACCGTTAGCAGCACTTTTAGCTTGATCATACATATTCTGCATATGTTTTAAAGAATATTGTAGAGGGCAACCTTCCCAAAATGGATAACAATTAGACAAAATAACATCACTTACTTCAACTAATTCTGGGTGTTTTGTAAATTCATAATATGCATCTACATAACCTACAGTTATCTCTGGTATTTCATTTTTTACTCGCTTTATAAAACCAAGTAATTCCTCTAGAGTTAAATCGTTTCTATATAATACTTCGTTTCCTACAGCAGCAATATCTACATAACCTTCTTTAGCTAATTGTAGTAAAGCTTTAATTTCTTTTTCATTTTTTTCTGCATCATTACCTAACCAAGCACCTACCATAGTTTTTAAACCATGTTTTTTTGCTATTCTAGGAATATGTTCATTACCTTCTATACAAGAAAAGGAACGAATCCATTTTGTATAAGGCTTCAGAATTTGAATTCTTCTTTCTACTTGTTGCTCTGTAATGATATCTCCAGGTTTTTGACCATCTTCATACATACTAAAACAAATACCATGCATACCTTTCTGCAGTGTTGTGCGCCAAAGTAGCTTTAATTCTTCTATTGAATACCCACTAAAATCAATCCCTGTATTTGTTTCATTACCTTTAAAATTTAAAGAAAAATGATGCCCTTTTCTATATGACATTTATATTTATTTTAATTTATAACTCGCCTCTTCGTTCTACTAAAACTTCTTTAATTTCCTTTGCTCTCTTTTCATTTAAGCTATATTTCCACATTACCAATATTGCTAAAGCTGCTGTTGATGAGGGTACAATAATGTCTGCAATTCTAAGATTATTCATGGTTTCAATAGTTTGTGTTGTAGCACTAGGATCAAAACCTACAATACTCAAAATAGCACCTCCTAAAACCAATGCTATAGATTGACCAATTTTTACCATTAACCAATAAATTGCTCCAAAAGTACCTTCCTTTCTTGGCATACCGTTTTCAAGTTCATCTAAATCACAAACATCTGCCGTCATAGACATCATTAAAGTGAATAAGCCTCCCATACCAAAGGCAAAAAATGGAATTGGTAAAAATATTAACCATGGTACACCATCTCCAACATCTATACTAAACCAAGACATACCTATTGAGTTTAAAGTTGGGTCTAAAAATTCAAAAATTGATGCAATACCATTGTTTAAATTTTCTCCTAAAGAAGTTTGATTAAAACTGTTATTTAACTCTTTATCAAAACCCCACCACTTTAACACATAACCTATAATTGACAAAAAAGTAGAAATTAAAAATGCTTTTCTTTTTCCCCATTTAGTTGCCATTCTAGAAATTATGGGTATAATTAAAATTGCAGTTATTAAAGCATTGATTGTGTTGAACCATGCTGGCCAAGTACCTGCTAATTCATAACTACCATTATACATATAAAATACAATAATAAATACCCCAAATGCTGCTACCAATTGAAAACCGTTAAAAACTAGAAAAGTTGCTCCACAAAGTTTCATAAAAGGTTTATTTTTTGAAACTTGTAGAATACCTCTCCATAATTCTTTCATGTTTGATCCTAAAGTTCTAAAATTTATCTCTTGTCTATTTTCCATATTTGCAGCATCTATACCTCTACAAAATATAGCAGGTAAAACACCAAACACAATACACAAACCTCCAACTATTAAAGCCATTGTTCTTACCCCTTCTGTTTGTGTATTAAAAATTTCTTTATCAGGAATAATAACATATAACCAAGGCACTATCATCCACGCTATTTGCCCCATAATATTAGAAAATGCCATTAAACGAGTTCTTTCATCATAATCTGAGGTCATTTCGTAACCAAGCCCCACTAAAGGAGTTGCAAACATTGTATTACCTATTAAAAACAATAACTGAATTATCATCACGTGCCAAATAATGTAAGATTGTGATGCATTATCATCTATCTGCCACATTAAAAAGAATAGTATACCGCTTATGATGGCACCAACAAAAATATAGGGTCTACGTCTACCCCATTTAGATTTTGTATTGTCTGAGATAAACCCCATAATTGGGTCTGTAATTGAATCAAAAATTCTTGGTAAACCACCCAATAAACCTGCCCATAAAGGGTCTATACCCCAAGCAGTTAATAAAAAGAATTGAATAAAGACACCTAACGTTCCAGGTAAAATATTTAATATAAATTGACCTGCCCCAAATGCTGATTTTTGAGCAAAAGGAACTTTGCCTTTTGTAGATACTGTTTTTATTTTTGACATAATAATTGGTTTATTTTAATACAATAGTTTGTAATGCCTGAGCATCTATACTTATAATTACCTCTTTTTCATTTACTTGTAATTTGAAATTCTTTTTTACTTCACCTTCATTAAAAACCACTACAACAATAGAAGTATCTGGATTTTGAGCTGCAGTAACTTGTAACTCTTTATCTGTCTGATGTACTCCAATTATTTTAGCCTTTGGTCTTATAAATTTGCTAAAGTGAGCCATTGTATAATATAATGGCGTAAAATATACTTCATCATTTTCTGGATCTACAAGAATTGGAGCTACACACCAGTTTTTAAACCAATTGGGGCCTCCTTGTTTATCTAAGACCATATTCCAATCTATCCAACCATCTACCCAATTGTTTAAACACCCAATAATATCTCTGGCATATCTATTTACAGGGGCATATTTGGGGTGTAAATATTTTTCTTCTTCAGATGCCCAATCCCATCCCCAATCTGTAGCTTCTTTTTTCCAATACCATGCATCATCTTGCCATTTTGGAACTTCAGAATCTACGCATCCTTCTGTTTCTATTAAGAATTTATTTGGAGCTTTGTGGTGTGCATATTGCAAATCTTCTTCAAAAACAGCATAGGTACTCTCATACCAATGAATTGCAGTACCACTATAGTATTTTGATGAATTTTCGTCACGATACATTTCATCTACCCATTCTTTAAGTCCTGCTCTATTTTGATCATAGCCTAAAATAATTTTATCTGCATACCCTTCTTTTTCTAATTTAGGGCCTAAATGAAATTCTACAAAATCTGTCATTTCTTTAGGTGAAAAATGCATGCTCTCCCAATTATTTCCATTTCCATGAGGTTCGTTTTCTACTGTAAAACCCCAAATATCTATGCCTTCTTTTTGATAAGCGTCTAAATATTTTGCAAAAAATAGTGCCCAAGTATCATAATATTTGGGTAGTAACTTGCCTCCTATCCAATTTTTGTTGTCTTTCATCCATGGTGCAGCTGTCCATGGTGATGCAATTATTTTAAACCCTTCTTTTGATACTTTTAAAGCATCTTTTATCATCGGAATTAAATCGTCTGCATCGTCTTTAATCGTAAAATGTTTTAAATAAATATCATCTTCTACAGGAGAATAGGAGTACTGAGATAGCGAAAAATCACAAGAATTCATATGTGTTCTTGTTAACGAATAATTAGCACCTTCTTGAGAAAAATACGCTTGTAATATGGTATCTCTATTTTTTTTACTTAATTGATTTAACAAATAAGCAGAAGACTCTGTAAAAGCACCTCCAAAACCCGTTATGGTTTGAAAAGTAGTATCTGAATTGATTTCTATTGTTGATACATTCTGAGTAGATTTAAATTCTAAAATCTTTGTAAGCTTATTACCTGCCGCAGATGTTTCAAAAACCTCTACAACTAATTTTTGTGCATTATTGCTACAACTCATTACCATTGCTAAAAAAAATATCGAAAAAAAATAATTTGTTTTCATGGATTAATTTTTACCTATTGTACTCGGTATTGGGTACTAGAACTGTTTTCATTAATTCATTTTTATCTCCGTTAAACGATTTTGTAATGGGTTTACCGTTTCTTGTTAATCCTTTAAAAACTCCTTTATCAAACAAACTCCATATAGGGTATTTAGCTTCGTTTTTTAAGTTTATTAAACCAAAATGATTTTCAGATCCGTTTGGGTTTTGCGCATCTTTCCACTGCTCATCAAAAGCTTCAAAATAGAAACAAGAAATTCCTGCTTTACGGGTCCATTCTCTAAGATGTTTGTAGTACAAACCTTGTTTATATTCGTCAGAAGCTCTAGAACCGTTTACGCCATAATGCCCGCTAGAAGTGGTTGCCCAACCTGTTTCACCTATATGAATAGGCTTATAAACACCTATGCTTTTCATATAATTTTTAACGCTGTCATACTGTTGCATTGCAAATTCTTTTGCTCGTAACATAGCATTGTCTATTTTTTCTATATCAGATATGTTTTGTTGATTATCTGGTATTTTCCAAAATTCTGGATTATAATGAGAGTTGTGATATGCATAGGTATGCATAGAGACATAGTCTACTGATTTTATTAAGTTTACCAAATCTTCTGTGTGGTATGAAGCATCACCCCCTCCCCAGGAAGAAAAATCATCAGAACTGGTAATCCAAAGATCTTTTGGTAATTCTCCTTTTTTCTTTAATTCTTGCAAATGGTTTACCCATTTTAGGATTACGTTGGGTTGCACATAATAACTTGTAGCCCATTTTACCATAGCTTCATTACCTACAGCTATGATTTTTACAATATCTGAATATTGATTTGCCAGTGCTATAGCTCTTTTAATTTCCCCTTCGTTATTTGGACTTTCTATATCATGATTCGGTTCTAAACCTGTCCAAGCATATAAACAATCTATCCAAGCTCCTAGCATTACATACATCTGAAAATTTGGATCTTCTTTTTTAATAGCTGTTATTGCTTTTAAAACATTAGATGCATGAGGTAATTGAGGTTGCACATTGTATGTTCTTATTATTCTAACTCCCATAGCATAAAGAAGTTTCATATCATCTTTTAACTCTTCTATTGTGGGCTGAATGTCTCTAGAGTTTTCTCTATAACCTCCGTAGGAAATTGCTAAGTAGTTAGGATTACCTAAAATATCTGCTGCTGTCATTTCAACTTTTTGGTGTTGTTTTACTTTTTCTTTAGAGTTGCATGCAAACCATAAAAAACAAACAAATGCAGTTATTAGTACTTGAACAATTGCTTTTATAATTTTTGTTTTCATGATATTGTATTGATTACTGTCTTATAGAAACAATTATTTTTTTAATATCTCCTGATCTTTTAAATAGCTTATTACTATTATCTGTATCTAGTTTTAAATCATTTATTTCAAAACTTTTACCACCTGTATGGAATATATGTAGTTTATTTTTATCAGATAGTTGATATAAAATTGGTACCTGACAATAGGTAAATGCTAATGAATTTTTAGGAAGTGTTATTGTTTTTTTATTATTTTCTACGTTAACATAATTAAAATCTTTTGGCTTGCTTAAAAACTCTTCTTTTCTTAATAATCTCGGGTTAAACGTAACTATTCCGTTTTTTACAAATACACCCAACTCGCCAATTCTAGATAAAATATCTTCTTTTACTTGTCCTGTCATTCCTGGTTGTTGTGCACCTTTTGTTGCAGGTGTGTGCGAATAAGGATCTGTAGGAAAAGCACCATACAGTTCTGGTGATTTATGCACTCCTATTCCTTCATTAATTTCATAATAATGCTCTAACAATCGCCCAATAATCTCATCACTTTCATTGTTATGAATTGCCAACCAACAATTTTCTTGAACAGCCAACAATAATTTAGAAACCATATGCCAATATATAGACCCCAACCCTTCATAACCAAAGAAAGTACCTGATCTTCCTGTAAACGATTTATGATCAAACATTTCTTCATATACATTTAAAAGCAACTCTTTTTCTTTTGCAACTAAAGGTTGATATTCTTTTGGTAAACTCTCTAAACCATGCTTTAAAATTTCTGCGTTATTAAAGTTTCCATTAAAATGATAATTGCCTGCTACATCTTTTTCTATAATTTGATTATTTCCTTCAGATAGCAACTGTTGCAATAATTTAGATTTATTAACAGCTGTTTGAGGAACATTATTTTTATCTAAAAATCTACCCAAATTTTTGTTTGGGTATAAAATGTAACTGTATTGATCTTCTCTAAACAACGCACTTGCTTTTAAACCATCTAAGGCTGCCAGAGCTTGTTGTGAAGATAAATGACCAGAACTTAAAGCTGCTACTTGCCCTTCTAACATTTCTGACAAGTATGAAATAGATACTTCTTGATCATTTTCTACCGTCATTAAATTATAAGCATGATAAAGGTTATCTTTTCGCTTATTAGCATCTATAGTTTGTGATGTGTATTTTTTGACAATGTTAAAAAAGTGTATTAATTCTTTTTTAGAAAGCAATGTTTTTTTATTCTGAAACCCTTTTTTGTAAATTTTTTCTCTGTATTCGCTTCCTGCTTCACCCACACCATCTAAAACAGATTTTCTATCTGCGTCAGCGATATTTTTTGACAAGATTTCTTGGTTCTCTATTAAGGAAGTCAAAACTTTATTAAAAAAAGTGACCAACTCATCAGATATTAAGATATTTTCTACAGCTGAGTTAGAAACAACTTCTTCAAAAAACACAATAAAACGATGTAAATAACAGAGTGTTACCATAGAAACTCCATTACCAACTAAAGCATTATTAGCATCATTCCATTCTGGTCTTTGTGTATTCATCCAAATACCTCCTTCCGGAATAAAATTTGACACTTTTGCTAATACAGTTGCCAAAAGTTTTTCTAGCATATTTACTCTATAAATATGACTGTTAGTATCTGTTAGTAAAGCCCCATCCGCACCTATTTTTGCTCTTAATTTGTCTATTTTATGATGCAATTTATCATCAAAATCTATGGTGTCTTTAGGATTTTTGAGAGTTTCTTGGTAGCTCTTAATTTTATAAGGCACATTTGCATACACAAATACTTCTTCTGTAAAATTTTCAGATAATTTGCCTGGATAATAATTTTCTATAAATTCTAAGAATTTTAAAAGATAGATAATTTGGTGATCTCCCCAATAACCAATATAAGACCAAGGATCTTCTGGTTCTATAATTTCCCAGTCAAAACCACCTTTGGTAACTCTATAGGGATTGTAGCCATCAAAAGTAGTTGCATTTAAAAACTTATAAATCATTCCCTCTATAAACTCAGGATAAGAATGAGCTAAAGCTTCCCAGTTTTGGAAAATATCTCTCCAATTGCCTTCATAATCTAAGATTTTAGACCCGTCTATTTCACTCTGAGTATTGATCGAAAAACGATTCCAAGGTCTACTAGGATCACCATGTCTACGACTAAATTTTAACGGTAGATACTCAAAACACAATCTTTTAAAATCTTTGTCTTCATTCGTTTGTGCTTTATTTTTTAAGTAATCTACCGTAAATTTTTCTGGTAATTTTGTAAGTTTTTTTTGCTGATTTTTAAACACTTCTACATTTGCTGCAAACAAGTACTCTTTAAAATCTTCTTTTTCTATGGTGTATCCATCATCAAAAATACCACCTCTCATAATATTAAAAAGTGTGTTTGCAAAATGACGTGTATTTCTAAGTTGAATTTCACCTAATTGCAATCCGTCAGAAGCACCTACCAATTCTACCAAATGCGATGTACCTTCATCTATACTTTCTTGAATTAACTGTGATAAATTTGCTTCTTTACGAATAAGTTTAGCTAAACCATGATAATCATTTAGATCTTGATTTACATTAGCAACCAACATCCATGAAGATGATAACTTGCTTTCTAAAGAGATATTTTGTATTGTAAAATATGCTCCTTTTTCTGCTTTTACATCTATTTCTTGTTCAATGTCCTCTCCTTTTCTAAATGCATTTAACTGTCTTGAAGAACTTAAGTATATTGGGTTTTTAACTCCTAAAGACCAAACTAAGTTTGCTTTTAAAGCTTCACTTGGTTCTGCTTTATCTACTATAATTGCACTCAAAGCGTAAATGCCAATACCGGTATCTGTTTCTACTTCGCATTTTTTGTAAGCGTCAACTAAATTACTTCTAATACCCTGTATTGCAGATGTTACACCATAAGGTAAAATATTTTGAATACCATCTAAAATAGTTATCTCTACTTTACTCTCTGAATTATTAACTAGCTCAGATTTCTTTATAAAACCATACTCATTAGATGTATTCCAATGATACCTGTATGTAAGCTGTAAATCTTCGTTTACCTCTTCAAAAATAACTTTGTTTCCGTAGCTATTTTTGTATAAATTTCTTCTAATTTTATATACTCCTTCATATTTATCAGAAAATGGTTCCCAAATAAAGATTTTATTGTCTTTATGGATTTGTACAATGGTTTTACTGCCTGTTATGTCTGCAGATTCTGTAATTTTATCATCTGTATAATATGGAAAAAGAGCACTTTCTGCATCTTTTCTTCCAGCAGTTAACCCACCATTACTTGAAATAAACATCCAATGATTTGAGTTACTTACAAGGCTCATAAAAAAAGGCCTCATTGTATTACTATTGGAAATTTTGTAATACACTTCATTATCAAATTCCACGAGTTCTCCTTTAACTTCTAGAGCTTGTGTATTTGCAATATTCTTACCTAAATAAATGGTTTTCTTAGTCATTATAAAGTTATACTTAAAACATGCCTAGACATGAAAACAATATTGTTGTTTTAATTTTTGGTTATAGTAATCCGCAGAATCAGATTACTGATTTTGAAAAATTTATATTCTGAAAAAAATTGGTTATATTTTTTTAATACTTCTAACCTATATTTTATTGATACACTCTAACATAGTCTACTAACATTTTTTGAGGAAAAAGAGTCTCATCATTAGGAGAACCGGGTAAATTACCACCAACGGCTACGTTAAGAATAATGTAAAACGGTCTATTAAAAACCCATTCACCTTGGCCATTTGTTTCGTCTTCAACAGTTTCAGGTGTTATTGATTGATATAAATCTCCGTCTACGTAATAATTAATTCTATTGGGACTCCATTCTATTCCAAAAACATGAAAACCATTATCAAATCTATCATTTTGAAGTTGGTATTCTTTAGATATAGATTCACCTCCAGAATATCCAGGTCCATGAACAGTACCAAATACTATGGTTGGTTGATTTCCTAAATATTCCATAATATCAATCTCACCAATTTGTGGCCATTGTAACGTACCCCCTTCATCATCACCCAAAAGCCAAAAAGCTGGCCATATTCCTTTTCCTGTAGGCAACTGTATGCGCGCTTCAAATCTACCATGTTGTTGCTCAAACAAACCTCTAGTATTAATTCTTGCAGATGTATAAGAAGACCCCATAAAAGCCTCTTGGTTTGCGGTAATTACTAAGGCACCATCTTCTACAATAATATTCTCTGGTCTGTTTGTGTAATATTGTAATTCATTGTTACCCCAACCAGGAATGCCCTGTTCAGACCCATCACCTAAGTCAAAAACCCATTTTGTTGTATCAACAGCTCCGTTTACATCAAATTCGTCTTGCCAAATTAAATTATTAAGTGTAGTTACAGTTTGTGTAGTATCTGTTTCACAACTAACTAAAATTAAAACACTTGCGAATATGAATGTTTTGATATATATCTTGTAATTGAATATGTTTTTCATTTGTAAAACTTTAAAAGGTTATTAATTTCTGTAGAAATAAATGTTATCAATTAAGAAAGAGCCTCTGTTAGATACTAACACAAAATATCCTATGTTATTTAAATTAGGAGAGCCTGAGCCACCACCACCAGTTGGTAGTGTAAAAGCATTTAACGGAATATCTAAACCTACCCATTCTCCTTCTCTTAATTGACTGGTTGCATTAAATCCTCCTGCAGTATCATCTGTTCCTCGTAATCCATTATCTGTATCGTTAGGACCAAAATCTATAAGTTCTACTGTAAGGGCGGTTCCTGGAGGGCTTGTTAACTGAACATCTACATGAATATGTGTAAAACTAGACACATCTACAGTTCCGTCCCATCCTATACCTACAAAATTTAAATTACCATAAATTATATGTTGATTATTGTTAAAGCTAGAGGTTTCTATTTGTACACCGTTACCATTAAAAGTCCCAGGATCTAAACCTGTTACACCAGAATAAGTATCACTATAAAGAGATAAAACATTAGCTGCTGGACGCGTTGGGATTGGAGCATTTTCAAACGGACCTGTAGCCGTTATTGTTAAAGATCCTGCTGCATCTATATCTCCTATTGCTGCTGTTATGACGGCAGTACCCTCATTTAAAACAGTAATTTCTCCTGTTTCTGAAACGGTAGCAATGTTGGTGTCTGAAGAGTTAAATGTAAAATAATTAGTAGATAACTCTACTGTTTGGTTTACACCTGATGCTAAATTTGCTGTATATGAGATACCTGTAGTTTGAATACTAGAGCCAGAAAAGGTTTCTACAGTTTGATCTACTCCATTAAATATAGCTGGTTTTAATTGACCTAATGTTCCTAGTTTTTCAAACTGCATTTCATCAAACCACATGGTAAATCCAATGTTATCATCAAAAGAAGAACCTAAAGCAGGATCATCATTTTGCAAAATATCAAAGGAACCTGCAGAAAATAAAAACATTCCTTTTTCTTGGGTTAATCTTGATGCATCTGGAATAGGAATGGTTATTTTTCTCCAATCTGTTGACAATTGAAACCTTGTGCTAACAGGAAACTGATCTAATTCAAAATCTGTACCAAAACCAACTTCTACTGTAGCTGTTACTGTACCTTTTGCCCAAAATGTTAATGCATCGTAGCCAGATAAATCTCTACCAGCACCTCTATCTTTAAAAATACCCCCAATAAAGTTACCATTAGGATCACTAGGTGTTGGCACATCTATTCTTATAGAACTAGTACCTTCAAAAGCAACATCATTATCTGTACCAAAACCTTCTGTATTTGCACCAACAGCTGGGTCAAATGAAATAAAGAATTCATCTGTAAGACCTACAGGGTTATCTGTATATATAAACGGTGTTGTTGGAAAAGTCGCAGGAACTGCATTATCCGAAATCTCTCTTTCACAACTTGTAGCTATTACTAGAATTAAGCTTAAACAAAATGTGATTTTTAAATATTTATATTTTCTTGTTTTCATGTTGTTCTTGTTTATTTTCCTATGTTGATGTGAATATATGTTCTAATTTCCCACTCTGAACCGTTTGGAAACCCTACAGGACTTAATATTGGTTGGGTTGCAAATGCACTAGCTGTTGTAGTTGGTGAATATCTTGGTGAAAATTCATTAAGAGAACGCCACGTGCCCATTATACCAACCTTAGTATCTGGTAAAATAAACCAATCTGGCTTACCTAATGATGTAGATACATCTAATACTAACTGTAAAGGAAATGTGAGGTTAAAGTCTCTATGATAGTCAAAAGGTCCCCAATCGTTAACTTTAACCATTCCTGTCAATTTCATTTTATTGAAAATCATTCTTAAGTCTGCTCCACCTCTGTAAATTGTTCTCTCACTATCTCCATTAGCTTGACCAGTTCCATAGTAAAAGTTAGCTATTAGACCTAGATTTGAATGTACCTTGGATACCATTCTAGAATGAATTTCCCACAAATCTTGTGCAGGTGCAGATTGTGCAAAAGCAAAGAAAGATCTATCTGGTAAAAAACCTATTGCAGCGTCTTGAGTGGTTGGTAAATGACGATAAACAAAACCTAAATTAAATGCAAATTTTGCATCTTCTACTCTATCATTATCCCATTGATACATGTAAGTTGCTGGGGTAGGATCAAAAGTAAATAAAATTTCACCTCCTGTAGTTTCTCTGTTTCCTCCTCTAACAGAAAAAGGATCATCTACCCAGTTTCTTAACCTACCTGGAGCTGCAACTGTATTAGATATAGGATCTACTAAAGGTTGTTGGTACAAGAAGTTTGGTGCTATTTGAAATTTTCCCCCAAAATTATAAGCTATTCCTGAAAGGAAATTTGCCATGTTACCACTACCTGAATCTTTTAACTTCCAACCAGTAAAAGTTAATGTTGGATCTACACCTCCATTAGCTACCAAGCCCATTACAGAACCTTGAGCATACCAATTAAAGCCTCCTTTTGTGTAAGTTACCTTAGCTTTACCACCCCAATTGTCTTTAGATTGAATTCTATCATTAACTACTTCTCCATTATCTCTTACATCTTGATAAACTCTTCCGTTTAAGGGTCTACCTCCCCACATTGCTCCTAAAATCCATCCAAAATGATTGCCTTTCTTTTCAAAAGCTATTGTTGCTCTTTCTGTAGGTAATGCCGGAATTACACCCGATCTTGCTTGTGCTGGATCTAGAATACGATTTCCGTTTTCATCTACACCGTTACCGTTTACTATATCTCTGTGATATACTGCAGAAAAGTCTAATTTACCTAGTTTTCTTTGATATTTTAACAAAACTGCTGGGTTTGCCCCCCACCAAAGTTGCGGTCCAAATGCAGCCTTTAAGCCTTTTAAGGCTCCTTTACCGTCTACTTCTACACCTAAAATCTCTCCATTGTAAATATCTAAATTAGGACCATAATTTGCTTCTGGATACAATCCAAAAAAATCGCCTTCATATCCCCAGTGATAATGACCTGTTCTATAAAAACCTCTCATATCAAAATCTTCTGCATTCCACTCAAAAGAAGCGTTGTATACTCTTAATCTATTATTATCTGTAAGTGTTATTGGTCCGTTGGGTGAGTTGACTTGTATAGGTCTACCAACATTTTCATAAAAAATTTCATTTATAGGATTACCTGCTACATTTCCTAAAATATTAAAATTTACTTCTGCTCTCATATTGTTGGTTGGTTTACCCTGTATACCAACAAAATAAGATTGCATATGATCAAAGCCTTGTCTATCTGGAAAAGCTTCACCTGTTCCATCTGACAACTCTGGTGTTGTTATTAAAGAACCACCTGTATTAAAAGTTGTAAATTTTGCTTGTAAATTACTAATTTGTAATTTTTGACCTCCACCAACTGCTGCCTTATCTCCTCTTGCTCTTAAAACAGCATCCATAAGATTGATTTTATTAAAATGATTTTTAAAATCTTCTTTGGTACTTTTAAACGGGTTAAAAGTATGTGCTTCTTTTAAGGCATAATATGACGCTCTAGGATATAGGGTGTATAAACCCCTAATATCTGTTGGCCCTTTGGCTGCAATACCAAACCATTCTTCATTCATGTTTTTATCTCCTGTTTTGGCTTGATCTCTATTATAACCATTACTTGCCCATGAAGCCTCGGTATCATGTAAATCTGCATTTTTTCTATCGTCAAAACCTGCTTTAAACCATCCATCACTAGATTGAAAAGTAAACCCTCCTATAGAGTTTTGAGCCTTACCAAGTCCGTAGGCGTTTTCATATATCTCTTTCCAATTACTTACCATATAATGCGCTTGCATTAATTGATCCTCTTTATTATCTCTTGCATTGTATGCATCTGAACCAAATTCTGTAAATAAAATTGGTTTTCTAAACTCTTTTTTAACTCTATCAAAAGCATCATAAAAAGACTCTCCTCGATACATATTAGTACCATAAATATCTAAATCTACACATTCATCTGCTACAATATCTAAATACAATAAATCTCCATTACATATTCCTACTGGATGATTAGGATCTATTTTTTTAATGGCTAAAGCTGCTTCATTAAACAACCTATACATTGCTCTAGCTTCTGCTCTTTTGGCTTTATCTTGATCATTTATTACAATACCTTCATCTGTTTCTGCGCCTTCCCAAGTTAAGTGATAATTATTTTCATTACCCAGCATAAAAAGCAACAAACCTGGTGTGTCTTTGTACATTTTTGCCATTTTTACAGAGGCCTCTATAAGATGTTTTTTAACTTTAGCTGTCCCGTATTTAGTTTTAGGGTACCAAACACCGTCTAGGGTTAGTCCGTAGGCTCCAAATTGATGATTAATCATTGTATAGATTCCAAAATTCTCATAGACATATGTAATCCACTTTGGAGGCATACCTATATAAGTTCTAATTGCATTAACACCCATATTTTGCCATAAAGGCATTTCTTGATCTAAACCTGCTTTTATGATTTCATCTGATTTTTCCCAAAATTTTGCATCTAGCACATTGTAACCTATAGGAACATAATCCCAATTGATACCATTTACAATAAATGGTTGACCATTTACCTCTAGCCTCATACCCTTTTCATCTTGTACCACAGAAACTGTTTTGTTCTGTGCATAAGTACCTAGAGTAAGTAAGATAACTACTAATCTTAGTAAACTGTTTTTCATAATTATAATGTTTAATTGATGATGAAATTTGATTTTTACAAGCCTATTGATTGATAAGAATTTCACAGAAAATCAAAATCAAAATTCAGTGATTATTTGAATTACATAAAATTATGGCTATTTTTTTATTAAAACAATAAAAAATACCTCAACAAAAAACATACAATACAAAAAACACTACTTCACACAAGAAAATAGCTATATTTTGTTTGTTTTTTTATATGATTAAATAGACAATAAAGTAGATTGTATGGGTAATGTATGGTAAAATGTATGTGATGTTTAACAATTATATAACTTAAAAAAAATCTGTATATGTTAAAATCAATCTAATGTATTTGGTTTTGTGTTTTGAAGTTCCTCAATTATATGTTAATATATATAAATTTAAATTGACATTTTTTGGAAATCACAGAAGACAACAAGATCTTCAAGAAAGAACTAAAAAATAAAAACTGTAATGTCTTATTTATAAACTGTAGTGTTTGTTATATTTTTAATCTGATTAATTATAATGAAATAAATATAAACAAAATACCTTAATGTTAATATATTAAATCTCTAACCTGTTGTGCATTTTGAAAAATTCTGTCAATTCGAGTAGATTTTATGATTGAAATGAGTAAAATTTGTATCGAGAATAAGAATTTTTAGTTTATAAATAATAGTTCTCGATACAATTTTTCGTTCCTCAAAATCACTCGAACTGACATTTATCTAGTTTCTGCACCAAAATACACAACGGGTTAAATTTCTAGTATATAATTAGTTAAGTTAGCATCATGATCTAAATCCATTTTTTTCCTTAATCTGTATCTTTTTACCTCTACACTTCTAGGTGATATATTAAGTAATGGTGCAATTTCTTTTGAACTTAGGTTTAATCTTAAATAGGCACATAACCTGAGATCATTAGGAGTCAAATTAGGATGTTTTGTTTTCACTTTTTTTAGAAAATTTTTATCAGCGTTGTTAAATGCTTCTTGAAACATTTTCCAATCATCTGTGTTGTTTAAATTTTTATCTATAATTTTTACAACTTTAGCTACATTCTTATCTCCTCCTTCAATCAATTCTGTTTTTATTGTATTTAAAAACTCATTCTTTTTAATAATGTTCATTGTAGATGTAGCCAACTCTTTATTTTTATTTTCTATATCATTTCGTAACTTTTCGTTATTTAACTTTATTATTTCTTGAGAACTTGCTAGCTCATTTAACTCTGCTTCCTTTTTTGCTTTTTCTAATAACTCTTCTCTCTGATTTTTATAATATCTCTTAGAAATTATATGCACAGTATAGAAGGAAAATAAAGAAATTAAAACATAAATAATTATAAATAAATTAGATAGATACCAAGGTCTATTTATGGTAAAAGAATATTTTGCAATATTTGTACTTGGTATTCCGCCAACTAAACCTCTAACCTTAAAAGTATACCTACCGTATGAAAGGTTTTCATATAAAACTGTATGATTTTCTGAAGGATTACTCCACGATTTATTAAACCCCTCTAATTGATACTGGTACTTAGTGGTTAGTGCCTTTTTAAAATTAGGAACACTAAAAAAAACTTCTAAATTATTATTTTTATAGCTTAATTCTACATCATTTTGCATATTTAAGTTTTTTCTAGGTCCATCAGTTTCATAGCTTTCAATTTTATCTATGTATATATTGAATTTTTTTGGTTCTTTTATAGATTTTAAATCCATTTGTATATAACCATTTGAAGTTCCTATGATATAAACATCATTTTTTAAATGAATTATATTCTCATAACCAGATGCTGCTTTGGGTAAAGATTCTGCAATTGGTATTGTAGTAATACTAGGTTTATCACTTAATTTACCAGGAGATAAATATTTTATATAATCTCTAGAGAAAAACCATAATTTATCATTAGAAGGATTATGAACTAGTTTTGCAGAAATAAAATTTTCGTCAGAAATTAAACTACTATACAGGGTGTTTTTTTCAAACTTACCACTTTGTTTGTTGTAAAGATAAACACCTTTTCTGTTCGCATACAATATCTTATCTCTATAATTTAGAATACTAGAGTGTATGCCTTTTTCTATAGAGCTTTCTTTTTGATTGTTAATTACTTTCTTGAAATCATTATCTATTGTTAACTTAAAAACACCTTTATACTCATGGTTTACAAAAAATTCATTTTGGTTGAGTTGGACAATATATTTGCTTGAGTTATCAAATCCTTTTATTTTATCATTGTATAACCAAGAACCATTTTCTTTTTTTAGAGTATACAAACCATTGTATGTTCCTAAAAGAATTTTATTGTTATCAATTTGAATAACATCCCAAGTACCTTGTCTATTAAAAATACTAATTGCTTTACTTTTATCAACCCTAAAAACACCTGAATCATGACCACAAAAAAGCTTATCATCAATTACTTTTAAATTCCAAACTTGACCTTGAGTATTTTTGACAAATTGAAAAGTTTCCGCACTATTTAAGTTTCTATAAAATAATCCTTGATTGGTTCCTAAATAAATGGCATCTCTGTAAATAATAGAAGTATATATTGTACCCAAAAAATCACTTTTTAGGTCATACATTCTAAAAGGTGATGTGTTGTTTACGCAATCTATTCCATTATCTAAGCCTAACCAAATATTACGATCTCTATCTTCAAAAATAGACAACACCGTATTATTACTTAAATAAGAACTTTGATTTATAGAATAATTTATTTCTCCGTTTTCATTTAAATTCAATAATCCATTAGATATTGTTCCTAAAGCAAAACTTTTATTTTTAAGTAGTTTTGCACTGTAAATTGTTTTATCAGATAAAAATTTATCGGCAGGAATATTCCATTTTACAGGGGTTATCCCTTCCAAATAAAAAAAACCATTTTCTTGAGTTATAAAAAACAACTTACCTGCTTTACTATATACTTCTACTATAAGGTTTTCTTTTACTATAGCATGATTAGAAACTAGTTTTGGTTTTCCGTTTTCTATCTTAAAAAGACCTTTCCCTTCTTCTTGAAAATAAATAATACCATCTACCTTAACTAATTTATTAATTTTAAAATCAGAATTGATGACTTTAACCGTTTTAGTCTGCAAATCATATAAATAAATTCTTTGTAAAGATTTAAAAAGCATCCAACCATCAATTTCAACAATACTCCAAATTTGCTCGTCTTCTAGCATTTTTATTTTTTGGGTTTCAACAATAGAAGTGTAATATAAAATTCCCTTATTGTTCTTTTTCCAATAACCAAAATCCATATAAAAGCCCGTAAAAATTTTTTGGTCGTAAAATTCCACAGATCTCATTATTGTTTCATTAGGTGTCTGATATACTTGCCATGTAGCACCATTGTATTCTAAAAGACCTTTATTATTAGCAACGTAAATTAATCCTTTATCAGATTGTGTGATTCCCCAGTTTTGATTTTCAGCTTGATAGTCTTCAGAAAAAAAACTAATAATAGGTGGAAACTCTTGACTTACAACTAAATAATTAGTTAACAGAGAAACTATTAGAATAAGTTTATTTTTAAAATTCATATAAAAAATTAATTATTGTATGGGTAAAATACTATGTTGAAAATAAATTGAGATACAAAAATCTATTTTTGTAAAGTATATGTATAGTGAAATTTACCAAAAAAAAAACAGTTAGAAATTAAATTTTGAAAAAATTTCCTTTTACAACTTAAAAAGATTAATTTTATAAAAATTTTTTTATTCTATGAACTTTCTAAAAAAGCTTGGAGTAGCAAATTTTTTAATGCTCTTTCTATGTATTTTAATAATACTTGTAGCTGAATACCTATTTCTTAGTGGAGATAAATTACATGGTATTTTTCTTGGACTATGGGCTCCTACCTTATTAGGAGTTATGATTTACCTAAAATTAATTTATCGTGAACGCAGATAATATCATTTTATACTTATCGATATTTGTAGCAATTTGTGTTATAATCTGGGCATATTATATGATTAAAGAATTTAACAAGGTCAGTAAAGATTAGAAAATTTTCTTGTTAATTTCGCTAAAAGTTATATAACCACGCTCTTATAAATTAATATGTTCTTTCTAAAAACAAAACTTAATTTCTCTAATAAAAAAATTATTTTTGTGTTAAGCATATACCTATTCTTTATAAATAATAGGTAATACATTTGTATTTTTCTTTAACTTTTAATACTTTTACCTTGTTTTGTAGAGTAATTTACTTTATAAACACCCCTAAATAATTACTTTATGACCCCTAAATTTAAAGCTAATCTTTTTTTAGCGTTATTCTTAATATGCATTTTTTGTTATCAAATTGCGTACACTACTAATAGTAGAAATAACAGTAATTTTATCGCTTTCAACGAAGTTTCAGATTTTGAAAATTCTTTTGATGGATGGTCAAACGTTACTGGAGATATCTTAAATTGGACTAATGGATTTCAAAATACACCTTCTGCTGGTACTGGACCGCAAAACGGAGCTGGATCTACAGGAGATTACTTCATGTTTGTTGAAATGTCTGGCTTTACAGAAGGTGATAATGCATATCTTCAAAAAAACTTTGACCTCAGAGACCAACTAAATGCTCAAATTGCTTTAGATTATCATATGTTTTCTAGAGATGCTGTTGCAAACATAGGAACCTTTAATGTAAGTATCAGCGAAAATGGAGGAACTTCTTTTAACACCGTATTTACAAGAACGGGCAATCAAGGTAGTTCTTGGTTATCTCAAACTATAGATTTAAGTGCCTATGATGGTAAAAATATTATTATACGATTTGAAGCCATTAGAGCAAATAGTTGGCAAGGAGATATATCTATAGATAATGTTGTTGTTACATCTGATGATAATCCTGATGTAAACCTACTCGGTTTTAGTTTCGAAAATTCTTTAGATGGATGGTCAAATCCAACAGCTGAAGACGATTTTAACTGGCTAAATAGACAAAACATTACACCTTCTGCTGGTACAGGCCCTCAAAATGGTGCCTCTGAGGGTTCTTGGTTTATGTTTGTTGAAGCATCTAACCCAAGAATAAATGGTGATACAGCTTATTTAGAAAGAGAATTTGATTTTACAGGACAAGAGAGTATAGAAATGTCTTTAGACTATCATATGTACTCTTCTGGTCTTACTCTAGATGTAGGTACATTTAGTATTTTAATAAGTAATGATGGAGGTAATAATTATACAAATATCTTTAGTAGAAGCGGTAATAGAGGAATAGATTGGAATTCTGAAACTTTAGATCTGAGTGCTTATAATGGTCAAATAATTACCATTAGATTTGAAGCTATCATCGCAAATAGTTTTAGATCAGACATAGCGATAGATAATGTAGTTTTAATTTCTAAAAATATTACCGGAATTCCTATAACCGTAACTGCCGAACCCCAAACTAAAGAGATTGGGCAAACAGACCCCTCTTTAACATATACGATTACATCAGGAGCATTACAACCTGGTGATACATTAACAGGTAGTTTAACTAGAGAAGAAGGAGAATCCATTGGAAGCTACACAATTTTAAGGGGTACACTTAATAACCCTAACTATTCTATAACCTATATAAGTGCTAAGTTGACCATTACAGATAAAGACACCGATAGTGATGGATACTTAGATGGCGTAGATATAGATGATGATAATGATGGTATTTTAGATACAGATGAAGTTTGTGTTATTTCTGGAGCGGCATCATCTCAATCAGATAGAATAACTTTTTCCGATAATAACTTTGAGGTTTTTACAATAGGTGGCAACGGAAATGGCCTAGGATATCAAGAATCAGGATTTCAAGCAGCTGCTTTTAACAGGGGAATGAATTTAACTGTTACAGACACTAATAATGATTTTACATTTACCCCCAACAACCCTGCTCCAGGAACAGCAACATCTTCTACAGGGACATTTTCTAACGGTAGTTTAACATATACATCTAATGCTACCAATATTGCTAATAGAGAAAACTTATTTACCAGAGGAACTATTGCCGGTAGCGAAGTTGTATTTATTCAACCTTCTACAGACCTTACTCCAGGAGAAGTATACTCGGTAAATATAAACTTCAACACTCCTGTACACGCTTTTAGTTTTGATATTATCGATATTTTAGACACAGGTAACGATTTAGATCCCAACACCATACTACAATATGAAATCTTTGCTGATAATAATAGAATTGGCTATTTTCAGTATAATACCATAGGAGCTGGTAATGTAGCCACTGTAGATTTTTTTGACAATAATAATATATCTAGAGGACAAATGCTTGTTGGTGACAGTATGGAGTCTTCTATCGGGTTTATTAGTAATAATGATACGTTTTCATCAGTATCTTTAATTCATAATGTAATCTCAGGATCTCCTGCTAGTGACTTTCATTTTATCTCAAAATTTGCCTGGAGCACCCAACCACAATCCTGTTTTGCAAGTGATGCAGATTTTGATGGAGATGGAATATCAAATGATAAAGACCTAGATTCTGATAACGATGGAATTCCAGACAATATAGAAGCTCAATCCACCATAGATTATATTCAACCTAACGGTATTTTTTCAACCTCTGGTATAGATACCGCATACGGAACAGGACTAACTGCTATCAATACCGATGAGTCTGGTAATGCTGATTATGTTGATATTGATGCTGATGATGATGGTATTTTTGATATCTTAGAATCTGGAGCTGGTTTAACTGATGCCGACTTAGACGGTAAAACTGACGGAACTGTGGGTAATAACGGAATAGACAACACTCTTACAGATGATAATTATGAAGATGTAAATGCTAATATCAATAACCCTACAACCCTACAAGACACAGACGGTGATGTACTTACCGTAGGTGATGTTGACTATAGAGACTCCCAACTATCTGGTATACCTTTGGTAACGCAAATTCTTCATACATCTGCAGATAGAGTCATAGAAATTACAAACATACATCCTACAAATACTATTTTAGCAAACACCATTAAACTATCACTTTACACAAACACTTCTGGTGATCAAACAAACGTGGTTCCTAGTGCTACTTATACTGTTACATCAGATTTGGCTGCCGGAGCTTCAGTACTCATCACTAACTCTGGTTCTTCTTATACCGGACTCATAAACAACCCTATCACAAACTTTTCTGATGGTGATGATATTCTTCTTTTAACACATCCCAACGGTTTGCTTAATGGAACTACTGCTTGGAGAAACAGATACGAAACATCATTTGACATCAACAATACAACTTCTTACGTTAGAGCTGATCAAGTTCTAAGTCCAAATCAAGATTTTACAACATCAGAATGGATTGCTTTTGTTGATGATAACTTAGACCCCTATAGAGACTTAGCTTCAGGAGGACCAGAAAGACACCCTCATGACCCTTTGATATCAGAGATATCTAACGCAGACCCAAACTCTAATCTTAGCATGGGGGTTCATAGAACAAATCCTACAAGTAGAACTGGTGGTAATTGGAGTAATGGAGTACCTGATAGAACAAGAAGGGTTGTTATTGCTGAAGATTATGAAACAACCTCAAAATTAAGTGCTAAAGAACTTACAATTAATTCTGGTAGAAAGCTAACCATAAACAATAATCTATTAGTAGTTACTGATGATATTACTTTTAATGATACAAATAGCGAAATTAGACTTGCAGATTCAGCTCAGTTAATTCAAACACATAACGATGCTAGCAAAATAAACGGATCTGGTAAAGTATATATAGATCAAAATTCAGAATCACCAAGCATATATAGGTACAACTACATGAGTTCTCCTGTAGTAACTAGTGGTAATTCTTTCACTTTAAACGATGTCCTAAAAGATGGTACTAACCCAACTAGTAGCAGCTCTTCTGCTGTTGATATTAATTTTATTTCCGGTCAAGATGGAGATACAACATCTCCTATCTCTATAGCTTCTGAGTGGATATATACCTTTGCCAGTGCTGATGGTTTACTTTCTAATTGGGTGCAAAAACTAAATACAAACCCTATTTTAAACACAGATGGATTTACCTTAAAAGGTCCTGGCGCAGTTCAGAATTATACTTTTACAGGAATCCCTAATGATGGAAATTTAACCACAGCTGTAGGAGGTAATGAGTTTTATTTATTAGGCAATCCTTTTTCTTCTGCAATAAGCGTAAAAAAATTTATTGAAGACAACATTAACTCTATAAATGGTACTCTTTACTTTTGGCAACATGCTGGTGAAGTTAACGAAAGTGAAGGCCATACCTATACAGGATATATTGGGGGATATTCTACTAGAAATATTGCTATGGGGGTTGTGGCTAATGATGAGTCTTTGGTTGGTGCTTTTAACATTACTTTAGAAGCTGAAGATGCACAACTAAATTTAGCTACCACAACAAACGATTTGAGTAATGACGTTGTTCTCATTGATAATACTAATGAATCTATAACGTTTCCTAGAATTGCTAGAGGTATAGAATCTTTAAAAATAACCTACAGATCTTTAACTGGTAAAAACCTAACATTATCTATAAATGGAATCGAAAATCAAGTTGTAAACTTCCCTACTCAAGCAAATTACACTGTACTAGACATACCCATATGTTTAGAACAAGGCAATACAGTAACATTTTCTTCTAATGATAATGATACTATTTTTATTGACAATATGATTTTAGAAGATGATGATGGGCAAATAAGTTGCTCCTTTACATCTGGTTCAGGTTTTACGTATACAGAACCTGGAGAATACATCCCTGTTGCCCAAGGTTTCTTTGTTGGTGGAGATCAAGATGGAGGTCCAATTGTTTTTAACAATAGCCAAAGAGAATATATACAAGAAGGCACTCAATCTGTATTTTTTAAATCACAAAACAAACAAAAACAAAATACACTTCCGGTACTTAAATTAAGTATGGAATATAGAGCTGATGACACAAAATTGGTACGTCGTCAAATAGGTATTTCTTTCAACAAAAACAATTCTTTTCATTATAACAACGGTTATGACAGTCACATGTTTAATTTAAATAATACCGATTTTTATTGGAAATTTCCGCAAGACAACAATGCTTTATATGTGATTGCTGGAATCGGTGAAATTTCCAAAGATTTATCTGTTCCATTAGAAGTTGTTGTCGATAAAAACCTATCAATAACTTTTCAAATAGACCAATGGAATTTAATAGAACAAGAGGTGTTCTTATATGATAAAATTACTGATCAGTATTACAAAATGAATGATGAGCTAGTAAAAATAACACTAGACAAAGGAACGTATTCAGATCGTTTTTTTATCCGTTTTTACAACCAAAACAACACATTAAAAGTTGATAATTATCTAGCCAATAGTATATCTACATATTATAATAAAGCTAGTAAAGAAATTATAGTTAAAGTTAACAAAAGTATTGAAATAGAAAAAGTAAAACTATTTTCAATATTAGGTCAAGAGATTGGTTCTTGGAAACTTGAAAATACAAACTTAGATTACAAAATTAAAACGAATACTATAGCTCATAATGTATACCTAGTTAAAATAAATACAGACAAAGGAAGTATCACCAAAAAAATAATTATTAACTAATTCTATCTCGTAAAAAAAATATTAAACATATCGTTCAATAACTATTAAAATTTAAAAAATCCCCTAATGATAAATTTTATAAAAGCATTAATTATAATGCCTCCTCCCCCTGCTCCAGGACCTCCAGGTCCTCCAGGAAACCCTAGCTTACCCATAGATACTAATATTATTATGTTAGTTATAGTGGGATTAACTTACGGAATATACAAACTCATTCAAATACAAAAAAAAACACTGAAAACATATTAAAATTTGAATATAAACCATAATAGCCTCAGATTAAACAAACAGTTTAGTTTGAGGCTACAGCGCGTATAAAATTTAAACTTTTAAAAAAAATATATAAGACGATACTATGACTACCCTAAGCTTATTTATTTTATTTTCTAAAACTACTCTTCTTATGTCGAATTTATAAAGACTAGAAAACGTCTATTTCTGTGTAGCAGCATCTAATCCTTTATAGAGGAAAGTACAACGCTACGATATAATTAAATAGTAAAACTTTGTTCTTGCCTCTTTAAATTCAATTTGTTAAAACCTATAAAAAACAAAAAAGCTTCACATTTCTGTGAAGCTTTATGTGAGCCCTGAAGGATTCGAACCTTCGACCGCCTCCTTAGAAGGGAGGTGCTCTATCCAGCTGAGCTAAGAGCCCGTATTTTTTAAGTTGTTACGACAACTGTGTCGGGGTGGCAGGATTCGAACCTGCGACCTCCGCGTCCCAAACGCGGCGCGATAACCGGGCTACGCTACACCCCGAGTGCAATTTTAGCGGAGAGACAGGGACTCGAACCCTGGCGACCAAAAAGGTCGACAGATTAGCAATCTGCTGCATTACCACTCTGCCACCTCTCCCAATTTCTCAAACTCGATGTCTGAAACAAAAATTGCGAGTGCAAATGTAATATTACAAAAACAATTTAGCAAGATGTTTTTAATCTTTTTTAAAGTTTTTATTCTGGATACTCTACTCTTAAATGGTAGATGTTCATTAACTTCTTTTTAATCACCTTTTTAATAACTTGTATCTCTCTTAAAGTAATGTTCGAATTTAAAAATTGATTATCTGCCATTTGTTTATCCGTTATTTTATCAATTAAATTACTAATTGACTGAGCTGTTGGTTTTTTCAAGCTTTTAGACGCTGCTTCTGCAGCATCACAAATCATTAAAATGGCTGTTTCTTTAGAAAAAGGGATTGGACCTTTGTATTGAAAATCTTTAATATCTATCTCAGCTTCTGGATTCTGCTCTTTTTCTTTGATATAAAAATAGTAAGTAGAACTAGTTCCGTGATGGGTTCTTATAAAATCTATTATCCTATCTGGTACATTATATTTTTTTGCTATTTCTACTCCTTTAATAACATGGTCTGTAATAATTTTAGAACTATCTACAGGGGATAAATCATTATGAGGATTTACTCCTGTAGATTGATTTTCGGTAAAGTATAGAGGATTTGACATTTTACCTATGTCATGATAAAGTGCACCTGTTCTTACCAACATAGAATTTGCTCCAATCTCATTGGCGGCGGCTTCAGCTAAATTAGCTACCTGCATTGAATGTTGAAATGTTCCCGGAGCTTTTTCATTAAGTTCTCTTAGTAATCTACTATTAGTATTAGATAACTCCAACAGTGTAACATCAGAAACTAATCCAAAAACTTTTTCATAAATATAAATGATGATTAATGACAAAAATGATAGTAATCCATTAGCTCCAAACATCACAAAATAAGTCCATTTAATTTGAGTAATATTTCCTTCTTTTATTATTGAAAATGCAAAATAGGTTAGCATGTATATTAGTGTTATTTGTGCAACAGAAATAAATAAACTAGCTCTTTTATAAAGTTCTGAAACGGTAAGTATTGTAACAATACCAGCAATAATATGCAAATAGATAAACTCAAAACTGTCTGGTACTATATAGCCCAACAATAAAACTGTAAGCACATGAGTAAACAGTCCTAAACGTGCATCAAAAAAAGCTTTTAAAACTATAGGTAAGATACTCAAAGGAACTATATACAAATAATCAGAATTATATTTAATGACCAATGTTTGTATTAAAATCATTAAAAAAACATTAAAGAAAATAAAAGTCACTTTATTATTATTCTCATAAATCTCTACTCTGTATTTTTTTAAAAACAACAGTAACATTAATAATGCTAAAGAAACTAGAATGGTATAACCTAAAATAATCCAATTATAGTTAGACTCTGTCCAAACCTTTGATTCAGATTCACTTTTAAGAGAGTTCAGAATAGCTAATTTTTTTCCTTCAACAATATCTCCTTTTAACACAATTAATTCTCCAGAAGATACTTTTCCTTTTGTATACGATATATTTTTTATCTCGTTATTAACTACTTTATTAGTAAATTCATCATCATAAGAAACATTAGGATTTATGATTTCTGATAATAGTTCTAACCATATTTTTTTTCCGGTTCTGTTTTCTAAAGTATTTAGATTTTTTGTAATTAACTCTAAAACTTCTTTTGAGGTATAGAAAGATTTAAATATCACATCAGACACTTCATTTTCTTTTCTAAGGGCTACTAGTTCATCTTTACGAATACTCTTTTCTTGACTTACAACATCTAAAAAACCTCTACTATAAACTTTTTCAATCGTTAAATTTCCTATTTTTATAAAGTCTTCAATTTCCCTAATTGATAAAGAATCTGAGGCTTTAACACTGTTTATCCTTTTCTTATAATTTGACTTAACATCATCAACAGCATTAATGTTAAATGAGAAATATTTTTTTGCATTTGCCTGTATTTTTTCTTTCTCGTTGTTAATTTCTTCATCACTTTTTTGAACAGCAAAATCAAAAGGAGCATATAAATTATCATACTTCCATAATTGTCCGTTACTAAAATCGTACTTGAATTGTCCTCCTTTAGGAAATAAATAAACAATAGCTACAGAAGTAATTAAAAAGAGAATTACTTTATAAATAATTGTATTATTTTGATAGAGCTTATTGACTAAGTTACTCATAGAATTTAGGTTATAATAACAAACTTACCATAAAAATACTTAGGTCAAAAATTCAAACTCAATAATAAAACTCAAATTGATTAAAATTAGTTAATTTAGCGTAGATTAGAAATATACCTTAAACACTTTAAACATATGAAAGAAGTTGTAATTGTATCCGTAGCCAGAACACCTATTGGTAGTTTTATGGGAAGTTTATCTACTATACCTGCTCCAAAATTAGGTGCTATTGCCATAAAAGGCGCTTTAGATAAGATTCACCTTTCTGCTAATATGATTCAAGAAGTTTTTATGGGTAATGTGGTTTCTGCTGGTTTAGGGCAAGCCCCAGCAAGACAAGCCGCAATTTATGCTGGTATTCCTGACACTGTACCTTGCACTACTATAAATAAGGTTTGTGCATCTGGTATGAAAGCGATTATGCTAGCAGCTCAAACAATTCAACTTGGTGATGCAGATATTGTTGTTGCTGGTGGTATGGAAAACATGAGTAGTATTCCTCATTATCAACATGCTAGAAAAGGCTCTAAATTTGGATCGATTATGATGGAAGACGGAATGCAAAAAGATGGTTTGGTAGATGTTTATGACAATGTAGCTATGGGGGTTTGTGCTGATGCTTGTGCTACTAAATATAGTTTTACTAGAGAAGAACAAGATAATTTTGCAATAAGCTCTTACAAGAGATCTGCAAAAGCTTGGGAGGATGGTAAATTTACTGATGAAATTGTACCTGTAGAAATACCCCAAAGAAGAGGAGAACCTATTATTTTATCAGAAGATGAAGAGTATAAGAACGTTAAGATAGATAAAATACCAACACTAAGACCTGCTTTTACAAAAGATGGTACAGTTACTGCAGCCAATGCATCCACAATTAATGATGGAGGTGCTGCTTTGGTTTTAATGTCTTTAGATAAAGCAAAAGAGTTGAACCTAAAACCGCTTGCAAAAATAAGAAGTTACGCTGATGCTGCACATGAACCAAAATGGTTTACTACAGCACCTGCAAAAGCATTACCAAAAGCTTTAGCTAAAGCTGATATTTCTATTGACGATGTTGATTTCTTTGAATTAAATGAAGCTTTTTCTGTAGTTGGTTTAGCAAATATGAAAATTTTAGGATTAGAAGATAAAAACGTTAACGTTAATGGTGGTGCAGTTTCTCTAGGACATCCTCTTGGGGTTTCTGGCGCAAGAATAGTAATTGCATTGACTTCTATTTTAAAACAAAATAATGCCAAAATTGGAGCTGCGGCTATCTGCAATGGTGGTGGAGGTGCAAGTGCTATAGTTATAGAAAGTCTAATATAAATAAAGACTCTTTTATATGCATTATGGTATCTGTAATTTAAGTATTGCTCCTTTAAGAGCTACACCTTCAGATAAATCTGAAATGATTAATCAGGTATTGTTTGGAGAAACTTTTACTATACTTGAAAAAGAAGAAAACTGGTATAAAGTAGCTTTAAGTTTTGATAATTATGAAGGCTTTATAGATAACAAACAATGTTTATTGTTATCTGAAAAAGATTTTAATAAGACAAACAATTCTAAAACTTACTATTCAGGAGATATTGTTGAATACATTTCTAATAAAAACCAACTTTACACAATACTTTTAGGATCTAACTTACCGCTGTTTGCGAATCAAAAAATTCAAATTGGTTCTGATTCTTATACTTTTGAAGGAAACTTCTTTTCTGAAAAATTAAACAAAAAAGAAATCTTAAGAAAAGCATTTCTATTTTTAAATAGTCCTTTTTTATGGGGAGGAAAAACTCCCTTTGGTATAGATTGTTCTGGATTTACCCAGATGGTTTATAAACTTTGCGGGTATTCTTTGTTAAGAGATGCTAATCAACAAGCAACACAAGGAGAAGTTCTTAGTTTTATTGAAGAAAGTGAACCTGGAGATTTAGCTTTTTTTGATAATGATGAGGGTGAAATTGTTCATGTTGGTATCATATTAATGGATTATCATATTATTCACGCATATGGAAAAGTAAGAATAGATACTCTAGATCATAGCGGAATTTTTAATCATGATTTACAAAAGCATACCCACAAATTAAGAATTATCAAAAAAATTATATAAAAAAACACCAAGCTTTCACTTGATGTTTTTATATTAATGTTATTTTCTATTGTTTACTTCTCATTTCTTTAAAAACAGGTCTAAGCGCATCAGCTTTTTCTGTCATTTCTAAAGTATCGTAAATATTTAATAAAGTTCTTACACTATCATAGTTTCTTTCTAAACTATCTGCTTTTTCTAAATATGGTAACGCTTCTTTATACAAAGCTTTTTGTTTTGCCGCCAATGCATCGTATTTTTTAAAATTAGATAGGTTTTTATTCATCTCTTCTACAATGGCCTGTTCTCCTGCTAAAATTGCAATTGCATAGTTTAACAACGCATTTTGGTAATCTGGCTTTAACTCTAAAGCTTTACCGTAGTATTTTTTAGCTTCTTCCATTCTACCTTCATTTTGATTTACTACTCCTAAATTAAAAAATAACGTAGGATTTGTAGGATCTAATTTAGTAGCCTCTTGCATCAACTCTCCAAATTTATCCATTCTATCTAATTCAATATACATTTGAGCTTCATTCATAATTAAGTTAACATCCTTAGGGTCTGCTTTTCTTGCTTCTCCTAAAGCTTCAATGGCTTTTTCAGGATTACCTTGATTTACATAAATGTAACCAATATTTTTTATGATATCAGCTTTTTTAGAAGTACTAATTTCAAAAGTTGGCTTTTCATGAGTTCCTATTTTAACATAGGTTTCTTGATTTTTTTTAGAACCAACATTTTCTTTTTGACCATTAGCTTTGTTTACTGCAAAGTAGGTAGTTGCAATACCTGTATATCCTAAATCTTTTAATTTAATATAGTGTTTTAAAGCTGTATCATAATCTTTTACAATAGAAGCACTAGTAGCTGCATTAAATAAAGAAGCAGTATCTTTTGGATTTAACTTATAGCTTAATACAAAATTTTTAGCTGCTTTTTTATAATTTTTGCTATTGTAATCTTCAATTGCTTTATTGTTAGCTACAGTTACCAAATCGTTAATTTTGGTTCTAGCCTCTTTGGTGTATTTAATTTTTCCTGATGCTTTTTCTACTTTTATTAATTTTTTATATGCAGCAGCAGATTTAGCTAGATTAGATTTACTGTAAGCAGAGCCTTTTAAAAAGTAATATTTTGCTTTATACTTTTCTTCTATCGCATCTTCATTTTTCTCTAATTTACTTACAAGAGACTTCGCCTCTTTAAAATCAAGTTTTTTTACAGCCTTTTCTATAGCCTTTATTTCGTCTTTTTGCGCAAAAATTGTTAATGAAAACAATCCTAATGTAAGCGCTAATACTTGTTTTTTCATTTTGTATTAATTATTAATTGTTATTCTTGAGTTTCGTTAGTGTTGTTTTCAATTTCTGTGCCATTTTCTATTTCTTCATCTTGAGCATCCTCATGAACAACCTTAGCTACAGCTGCAATACTATCTTCATCTTTAATGTTGATTAATTTAACTCCTTGTGTTGCACGTCCCATAACACGTAGATCTTCTACTGCCATACGAATCGTTAAGCCAGATTTATTAATTATCATCAAATCATTAGAATCATCTACATTTTTAATTGCCACTAAATTACCTGTTTTTTCAGAAATATTTAACGTTTTTACACCTTTACCTCCTCTATTAGTAATTCTATAATCCTCTAAATCAGATCGTTTCCCGTAACCTTTTTCAGAAACAACTAAGATATTGCTTTCCATATCGTTTACAGCAACCATACCTATTACTTCATCACTTTCATTTTGCAGCGTAATTCCTCTAACACCAGATGCTGTTCTTCCCATAGGTCTTGTTTTTGCCTCTTCAAACCTAATGGCTTTACCTGATGCTAACGCTAACATTACTTGACTATCTCCAGTTGTTAATTTCGCTTCTAACAACTCATCTCCTTCTTTAATGGTAATAGCATTGATACCATTAGTTCTAGGACGAGAATATTGTTCTAAAGAAGTTTTTTTAACTTGACCTTTTTTAGTTGCCATAATTACATAATGGCTATTTACATATGCTTCATCTTTTAAGTCTTGAGTTACCAAAAAGGCTTTAACTTTATCATCTTGCTCAATGTTAATCAAGTTTTGAATAGCTCTTCCTTTTGTGTTTTTACCTCCCTCTGGAATTTCGTAAACCCGCATCCAAAATACTTTTCCTTTTTGAGTAAAGAATAACATGTATTGGTGGTTTGTACCCACAAATAAATGTTCTAAGAAATCTTCGTTTCTAGTCGTAGCTCCTTTTTGTCCTCTTCCACCTCTATTCTGAACTTTATATTCATCAAGATTTGTTCGTTTTAAATACCCTGCATTAGAAATGGTAACAACTACCTTTGTATCAGGAATCATATCTTCAATACGCATATCTCCCCCAGCATATTCTATCGTAGATCTACGCTCATCTCCATATTTTTCTTTTATATGAAGTAATTCATCTTTAATGATTTGATAACGTCTAGGTTCATTAGCCAAAATATCTTTCAAATTAGAAATAGTTAACATAATTTCTTCATATTCAGCACGCAATTTATCTTGTTCTAATCCTGTTAATTGACGTAAACGCATCTCTACAATTGCTTTAGCCTGAATTTCTGTCAATTCAAAACGTTCTATCAATTTTTCACGAGCTTCATCTGCATTTTTAGAACCCCTAATTAGGGCAATAACTTCGTCGATATTATCTGAAGCTATGATTAAACCTTCTAAAATGTGTGCTCTGGCTTCTGCTTTCTTTAATTCAAATTCAGTTCTTCTTACAACAACCTCATGTCTATGATCAACAAAATGATGAATTAATTGTTTTAAATTCAACTGCTCTGGTCTTCCTTTTACCAATGCAATATTATTTACACTAAATGACGTCTGTAATTGTGTGTATTTAAACAGTTTATTTAAAACAATATTAGGTATTGCATCTCGCTTTAAAATATACACAATACGCATACCGTTTCTATCAGACTCATCTCTAATATTAGAAATACCTTCTAATTTTTTTTCATTTACCAAGTCAGCAGTTTTTTTAATCATATCTGCTTTGTTTACTTGATACGGAATTTCAGTAACAATGATACATTCTCTTCCCTTAACCTCTTCTATATTGGCTTTAGCACGCATTACAATACGTCCTCTACCCGTATGAAAAGCATCTCTTACACCATCATAACCATAAATGATTCCTCCCGTAGGAAAGTCTGGAGCTTTAACGTGCTGCATTAACTCGTCAATTTCAATATCTCTATTATCAATGTAAGCTACAGTACCATTGATAACCTCAGTTAAGTTATGAGGAGCCATATTAGTTGCCATACCTACAGCAATACCTGAAGCACCATTAACCAATAAATTAGGAATACGTGTTGGTAAAACTGTTGGTTCTTGTAAAGTATCATCAAAATTTAAGGTGTGATCTACAGTATCTTTCTCGATATCAGATAACATCTCTTCTGATATTTTTTGCATTCTCACCTCAGTATAACGCATTGCAGCTGGAGAATCTCCATCTACAGAACCAAAATTTCCTTGGCCGTCTACCATTAAATAACGTACACTCCAATCTTGAGCCATACGTACCATAGAATCGTAAACAGAAGTATCTCCATGTGGGTGATATTTACCTAAAACCTCACCTACAATTCTTGCTGATTTTTTATACGCTCCAGTTGCTTTAATCCCTAATTCGTGCATACCATACAAAACTCTTCTGTGAACTGGTTTTAGTCCATCTCTTACGTCTGGTAATGCTCTTGAAACTATCACTGACATCGAGTAATCGATGTATGCAGATTTCATCTGCTCTTCAATGTTAATCGGAATTAACTTTTCTCCGTCTGCCATATATTAATTAAGTTAGATTATTTCACTTTTTTTAAAACAAGGCAAGATACTATTTTCACATGTTTTTACAAAGATTTTAAGAAGAGGAATTGACTAGAGTTATCAACATTTTTTGATAATTTTTAACAGCATTTTATATGGCTGAATTTCTACATTTTTATATATTAGTAGTGCAGTCAAACTGTCAGTCTATTTTGTACTGGCACTTTTTTTGTAATGAAACAACAAAAAAAGGACTACATTTATATACATCAATATAGAAAGAAAGAAATATGGACGATAATTTTTCACCAAAAGTAAGAGATGTGATTACCTTCAGTAAAGAAGAAGCTTTACGTTTAGGTCATGAATTTATAGGAACTGAGCACCTTTTGTTAGGTTTGATAAGAAAAGGAGAAGGGAAAGCAATAGAGATATTAACAGCATTTGATGTTGATTTAACTTTATTACGTAAAAAACTAGAGCAATTAAATCCTGCAAATCCTACTTTGATAGAAGCTGTAGACAAACCAAGTTTACGACTAACAAGACAAGCAGAAAAAGCACTAAAAACTACTTTTTTAGAAGCTAAATTATATCAAAGTGATGCCATAGACACAGCACATTTATTATTATGTGTTTTAAGAAATGAAAATGATCCAACTACAAAGTTAATTCATAAATATCATGTAAATTATGATGAAGCCAAAGCTTTATATAAACAATTGCATGTAGACGAAGTAGATACAGATTTACCAACAAACCCTATTGCAGAAACACCTTCTGATGATGAGTTCGCTTCAGAAAAATCGAGCCCTTTTGAACAATCTCAAAAAGGAAAAACAGCTAAAAAATCTAAAACACCAGTGTTAGATAATTTTGGTAGAGATTTAACGGCTTTAGCCGAAGAAGGAAGGTTAGACCCTGTTGTTGGTCGTCAAAAAGAAATAGAGCGCGTTTCTCAAATTTTGAGTCGTAGAAAAAAGAACAATCCAATGTTAATTGGAGAACCTGGTGTGGGTAAATCTGCCATTGCAGAAGGTTTAGCTTTGCGTATTGTAGATAGAAAAG
This sequence comes from Polaribacter sp. WD7, assembly GCF_003335085.1. Lineage (GTDB taxonomy): Bacteria > Bacteroidota > Bacteroidia > Flavobacteriales > Flavobacteriaceae > Polaribacter. The sequence goes on from NZ_QPEJ01000016.1 coordinate 49,057, forward strand.
TTTCTAGAATATTGTTTGACAAGCGTATTGTTTCTTTAGACTTAGCCAGCCTAGTAGCGGGTACAAAATACCGTGGTCAGTTTGAAGAACGCATGAAAGCATTAATGAATGAATTAGAAAAAAATGACGATATCATTTTATTTATAGATGAGATTCATACCATTGTTGGTGCTGGAGGTGCAACAGGATCTTTAGATGCTTCTAATATGCTTAAACCCGCCCTAGCAAGAGGTGAGATTCAATGTATAGGTGCAACTACATTAGACGAATTTAGAACAAATATTGAAAAAGACGGAGCACTAGAGCGTCGTTTTCAAAAGGTGATAGTAGACCCAACTTCTGTTGAAGAAACCATACAAATATTACACAATATAAAGTCTAAATATGAAGAACACCACAATGTTGATTTTACGGATGATGCTATTGAGGCTTGTGTAAAATTAACAAATAGGTATATGACAGACAGGTATTTACCAGACAAAGCTATTGATGCTTTAGACGAGGCTGGTTCTCGTATTCATATTACCAACATAGTTGTCCCTAAACAAGTTTTAGAATTAGAAGCTCAACTAGAGTTGATTCGCGAACGCAAAACTAAAGCTGTAAACGGACAAAAATATGAAGAAGCTGCAAAGTTGCGAGATGATGAAAAGAATATGGAAGCTGCTTTAAACTCTGCACAAAACCAATGGGAACAAGACTCTAAATTAAATAGAGAAATTGTAACAGAAGATAATGTTGCGGAAGTTGTATCTATGATGACAGGAATTCCTGTAAACAGAGTTGCAGAAGCAGAAAGTCATCGCTTACATGAGTTACCAAGCATGATTAAGGGCAAGGTAATTGGTCAAGACATTGCTGTAACTAAGGTTGTAAAAGCCATACAAAGAAATAGAGTTGGCTTAAAAGACCCTAACAAACCAATTGGTTCATTTATATTTTTAGGGCAAACTGGTGTTGGTAAAACACAGTTAGCTAAAGTTTTGGCAAGAGAATTATTTGATTCTGAAGATTCTTTAATTAGAATAGATATGAGTGAATACATGGAAAAATTTGCCATTTCTCGTTTAATTGGAGCCCCTCCAGGTTATGTAGGTTATGAAGAGGGAGGACAATTGACAGAGAAAGTACGTAGAAAACCTTATTCTGTTGTTCTTTTAGATGAAATTGAAAAAGCACATCCAGATGTTTTTAACATGCTATTACAGATTCTTGATGATGGCCATATTACAGATAGTTTGGGTAGAAAAATTGATTTTAGAAACACCATAATCATCATGACTTCTAACATTGGCGCAAGACAATTGAAAGACTTTGGAGGCGGTGTAGGTTTTGGTACAGCTTCTAAAAAAGAACAAGCTGATGCTCATGCTAAGTCTGTGATTGAAAGTGCCTTAAAAAAGTCTTTTGCTCCTGAATTTTTAAATAGAATTGATGATGTTATTGTATTTAACGCTCTTGAGCGTGCTGACATCCATTCTATTATAGATATCGAATTGGATAAATTGTTATCTAGAATTTCTGATTTAGGTTACACATTGCATTTAAGCGATACCGCTAAAGATTATATAGCTGATAAAGGTTTTGATAAGAAATATGGTGCAAGACCTTTAAAAAGAGCTATTCAAAAATATATTGAAGATGCGCTGGCGGAAGAAATTGTAAATTCTAAACTTTCTGAGGGAGATACAATCACCATGGACTTGAATGAGAAAACTAACGAGTTGACCATACAGATTCAAAAAGGTGAAAAGAAACCAGAAAGCAGAACTGAAACAGAGAAAGAGTCCTAAAATTCTTTATACTAAAAAAAAAATCCCAAACAATTGTTTGGGATTTTTTTTTGATTTTATTTGTAATTTTCTGGCAACTTTCTGCTTTTTGTAAGCTGCTCAAAAAGATAACCAATCTCTAATAATCTTCTTTCAGACAGCGGTTTCCCAATAAAGGTTAAACTTATAGGTTCACCCGTTTTTTTGTATCCCATTGGAACGGTTAAGGTTGGGTATTTAGATACGGCTGCTATTCCTGAATGGTAATTGTTAATAGATAAGATAGCGTCTAAATTTTCATTGTTTAACGATGCTAAATATTTTTCTCCTTCACCTTTTAAATTTTCTTTTACAATTTCTAACTCTTCTAATGTTGTCTCATCTTTCACTATTCCATCAAATAGCTGTTGCCCATAAGGTGCTCTTAACAAACTATCTTTTAAGTTAAAATCTACTACTTCCTTTACACTCTTAACAGTTACTGCCTTATCTGCACTGTTTGCTAAATATTTAGGTAAGTCGTATTTCATATCAATATTAAGGAGGGTTAAAAATCCATTAAACGATATTTCTGGAGGAGTAATTTCAACAATTTCTGCTCCTGTTTTCTTTAATAATTCTATATTTAATGCGTAAATAGAATCTGTTAAAATGGGTTTTAAAACTCCCAATTTTACACCTTGCAACTGGCGCTGAAATCCATCTCCTAAATACGATTCTTTAATTTCTTTTGAAGCAGCATCACTAGTATCATACCCTAACATAGCGTCTACGAAAATGGCATTATCAATGACTGATTTGGTCATAGGACCAGGTGTATCTAATGTAGTTGAAATGGGTACAATTCCACTTCTGCTTAAAACCCCAATAGTTGGCTTAAGACCTACCACTGAATTTTGACTTGATGGAGAGGTTATTGAGCCTGATGTTTCTGTACCTACAGCAGCAACTGCATAGTTTGCCGCAACAGCAACACCACTTCCTGATGAACTACCTCCTGTTTCAAATTTTGCTCTTCCGTAAGGATTTAGAGTTTGACCACCAACAGCAGAGTACCCTAAAGGACACCCCGAACAAAAATAGTATGCCCACTCACTTAAATTTACTTTCCCTAAAATTAAAGCGTTATTTTCTTTTAATTGTTTTACAATAAAGGCATCGTCTGTTATATTATTTTGTTTAAGTGCTAAAGCACCTGCAGTAGTAGGCATCCCTTTTGTATTGATATTATCTTTTAACAAAATTGGCATACCGTATATTGAAAATTTAGAAACCTCTTTTTTATTTTTATCCAACTCCCTTGCTTCTTTAATTACATTGGGGTTTAATGATATGATAGCATTTAATGATTTTTTAGGATCGTTTTCAAACTTTCTAATTCTATACAAGTAGAATAATGTTAGTTTTTCATAATTCAATTTTCCTTCTGTAATGCTTTTTTGAAGCGATGGAATGTCTTGTTCTAAAACAAGTGGTTTTAAGCTTTGATAATCTTGTTCAGAAAAATAAGCCAAATCTTCTTCAAAAGGTTTAAAAATTGTATTAAGATCTAAAACTTTAGACTGAAACAGTACAAATTTCATTCTTGGGTTTTCATGATCTTGTTGCTGCTCTATATCTTTACTCTCGTCATATTTTTCAAAGACTACCGGCGGTAATTTTTCTTTTGTTTGACAAGAGATTATAATGATAAAAAAACTAAAGAGTACTATTATTTTTTTCATGAGAGTTGTATTTACTCTCAAAGATAAGAAACAAAAAACACCTTTTTAAAATTTAAAAAGGTGTTTTTTACTTTTTGTATAATTGTTTATTACTTAAAAAAAGAGTCTACGAATTCTACTTTATTAAACACTTGTAAATCATCAATACCTTCTCCTACACCTATGTATTTAACAGGAATTTGAAATTGGTCTGAAATACCAATAACCACCCCTCCTTTTGCTGTACCATCTAGCTTGGTAACTGCAAGCGAAGTAACCTCTGTTGCTTTGGTAAATTGTTTGGCTTGTTCAAAAGCATTTTGACCTGTAGAACCGTCTAAAACCAATAAAACATCATGTGGTGCTTCTGCTACTACTTTTTGCATAACACGTTTAATTTTGGTCAACTCGTTCATTAAGTTTACTTTATTATGCAAACGACCTGCTGTGTCTATAATAACCACATCTGCATTTTGGTTTACTGCAGATGTTAAGGTATCAAACGCAACCGAAGCAGGGTCTGACCCCATTTCTTGACGAATGATAGGTACTTCTGTTCTGTCTGCCCAAACTTGCAACTGATCTATGGCTGCTGCCCTAAAAGTATCTGCAGCACCTAATACCACTTTTAAACCTTGTTTTTTAAACTGAGCTGCTAGCTTACCTATAGTGGTCGTTTTACCTACTCCGTTTACACCAACTACCATTAGTACATATGGCTTTTTATGCTCTGGTATGGTAAATTCGGTTTCATTACCTACATTTGTTTTAGAGAGTAAACCTGCAATCTCTTCTCTTAGAATTTTATTTAATTCGTCTGTACCAACATATTTATCTTTTGCTACTCGTTCTTCTATTCTTTCAATAATTTTTAGGGTTGTAGCTACCCCAACATCTGAGGCTACTAAAACTTCTTCTAAATTATCTAAAACATCCTCATCTACTTTAGATTTACCTGCAACAGCTTTTGTTAATTTACCAAAAAAACTTTCTTTAGATTTTTCTAATCCTTTATCTAAAGTTTCTTTTTTCTCCTTTGAAAATATTTTTTTGAAAAAACTCATTTTTTATATTTATAGTCTTGTATGAAATACTCTAAAAAGTATGCCATAGGTTTGGTTAGGTCAGATTGTCATTAAAATTGCTCGCGTTAGGGATTGAGGCTTTGTTGGAGCTCTTTTTTGGGCAAAATGGAATTTTGCACAAAAAAAGCGACTGCCGAAAGCGCGACCTAAAAGGGAACGCCCAAAAATACGGAATTGTTGCACATAAAAAAAGCTACTCTCAAAAAGAAAGTAGCTTTAATATATTGTATAGTAAGGTTTTACTTTTTTGCTAAAAAGTCGTTAACCTGTGAAGGATCCATAATTGCTTCTACAAACATGTAAGCTCCTGTTTTTGGAGATTTTACCATTTTTATAGCTTTACTTAATCTTTTTGATCCTGTTTGTAACGATGCTACTGATTTCTTTGCCATTGTCTAAATGTTTTAATCTATGTGCTCTGTTCTGAGTTCTAGATAGTTTAATTATTTAATTTCTTTGTGAACAGTCATTTTCTTTAAGATAGGATTAAATTTCTTAATCTCTAATCTGTCTGGAGTGTTCTTCTTGTTCTTAGTTGTAATGTATCTTGATGTACCTGCTTGACCTGAAGCCTTGTGCTCTGTACACTCTAAAATTACTTGAACTCTATTACCTTTTTTTGCCATCTCTGTATAATTTTATAAGCTTGAGCTATTATTTTGTTAAAAATCCTTTAGCTCTTGCTTCTTTTATAACTGCAGAAATTCCTTTCTTGTTAATATTTTTTAAAGCAGATGCAGATACTTTTAAAGTAATCCATTTATCTTCTTCTGGAATGTAAAAACGCTTTGTCATTAAATTAGCGTCAAACTTTCTTTTTGTTCTATTTAAAGCGTGAGAAACGTTGTTCCCAACCATTGCTTTTTTTCCTGTTAATTCACAAACTCTAGACATCTTCTTGACAGTATTTATAGTGTTATCTCTAAACGAGGTGCAAATCTACAAATAATTCTAATTCTGAACAAAAGTATTTTAAAAATTTTTATAGTATTTCTCTTTGTAAAATTTCTAATGATTTGCTTACTGTTCTGTGAATTACTTTTTCTCTTGGTTGTCCAAAATTAAAGGCTTCTACAATCTCTTTTGTATGTGATACCAAGGCTATATATACTGTACCTAAACTTTTATCATTACTATCTGATGTAGGACCTGCATTTCCAGTTACAGCAATGGCATAATCTGTTTTTAGTTTTTTTTGTGCTCCTTTTGCCATTTCTAGTGCAACTTCTGCGCTAACTGTGCTGTGTTTTGCTATAGTATTTAAAGACACGTTGAGCATTTCTTTTTTTGCTTCTGCTGAATAGGCAACAAAGCTTCCTTTAAAATAGGCAGAAGAACCTGCTATAGAAACTAAAGTGGCTGCTATTTTACCCCCAGTTAGGCTTTCTGCTGTACAAATTGTTTTGTGTTTCTTTTGCAACAAGACTCCTACTCTTTTTTCTAGAGAGCTATCATCGTCTAAACCTGTTATAATTTCTGGAATTAGTTGGTATACTGCATCAATTTTTTGTTGCAACTCTTGTTCTAAAGCCTCTTTATTATCGCCTTTGGCGGATAAACGCAAACGAACTTTACCAAAAGAGGGTAAATAGGCTAATTTAATGTGTGGTGGTAAATTGTCTTCAAATGCCTCAATTCTTTCCGCAATAGTGCTTTCTCCTTGTCCGTAAGTCATTATTGTTTTATGAATAATAAAAGGTAGTTTAAATTGCTGCTGAATTCTTGGTAAAACTTGATTCGTAATTAACCCTTTCATTTCATAAGGAACTCCTGGAAGTGATACAAAGACAGTTTCATTTTCATAAAACCACATTCCTGGTGCGGTACCAAAATGATTCATTAATAATGTTGCTTTAGAAGGTAATTCTGCTTGATATTTTTGAATTTCTTTAAAAGGATGATTCATCTTTTTGAACAATCCTTTTATATGTGCAATTACTTCTGGATATTGAATGAATTTATCGTCATTAAAAAATTGGGCTATTGTTTTTTTGGTGATATCATCTTTTGTTGGACCTAAACCACCTGTTACAATAACAATATCTACCCTTTCTTGAGCTTCTTGTAATGCGTTTAAAATATGTTGTTTGTCATCTTGAATAGAGGTAATTTGATAAACAGAAACCCCTATTTTGTTTAATTGTTGACCAATAAATTGAGAGTTGGTGTCTACAATTTGACCGATTAAAATCTCATCTCCAATCGTTATAATTTCTGCTTTCATTGTTTTCCTATTTCGTCTACTTCTTTATGTTTTATTTTCTTTTTCTTTTTCCACATAAAATTTAATATTTGAAATGATAAAAACACAAAGATTAAACCCGTTATAAATGACATGAATTTAATATTAGTGTAGTTTCCATTATCAACATCTACTAATAAAAAAAAGTTGTAAAGTATTAGAGATATAAAGTAACTTATTACGAAAGTAATTACACCTGATATACCGAATAACCATTTATTTTTCTCGTAATTTTCAGCAAGTCTGTAAAAATAAAAACCAATATAAAATATAAAAATATATAAAAGATACTCCAACTTACTTGCCTATTTCATTAATATCTAAAGATGCTGTATTTTTTTTCTTTATTCTTTTTCTTATTAGTGTAAAAACTATGTAAGAAACAATAATACTTACTAAAATTGAAAAACTTTTATGTTCTGAGTAACTTTGTGTTATTGTAAAATTATTAAAGTAACCGTATACAAATAAATATCCTACTCTTATTCCAAAACAAAGTAAGAATCCAAAAATGAAATATTGAATCTCATTTTTTTGATACCTTTTTGCCAAATACACAAAACAAACACCTATAAAAACTGAGGTTACAATTTGAATTAGAAAACTAAGCAAAATTATTTTACTTTAACCTGAAAAGCTTCTCTGCCTTCTATGAGACCTTTTAATACATTATTTTCGGAAACTTTACCTACTCCTGCTGGTGTACCTGTAAAAATAAGATCGCCTTTTTTTAATGTAAAATATTGAGATACATATGCAATCAACTCATCAATCTTCCACAGCATCGCATTGGTGTTTCCGTCTTGAACAAGTTCATCATTTTTAAATAATTGAAATTTTAGATTCTCTAAATCGAATTGTTCTTTAGCATAAAACTCTCCCACTACCGCACTTCCGTCAAACGCTTTTGCTTTTTCCCAGGGCAATCCTTTTTCTTTACATTTTTGCTGCACATCTCTTGCTGTAAAATCGATTCCTAAACCAATTTCATCGTAATATTTATGTGCAAATTTAGTATCGATATGCTTCCCTACTTTATTAATTTTTACCAAAATCTCAACTTCGTAATGAACATCGTCTGAAAAAGGAGGAATAAAAAATGGATTTTTTTTGGGTAAAATTGCCGAGTCTGGTTTTAAAAATACCACAGGGTGCTCAGGTCTTTCATTCGCTAATTCTTCTATATGTTTTGCGTAATTGCGCCCAATACAGATTATTTTCATATTTAATTACTAATTTTAAATTACGAATTACGAAAATTATATTCCAGATTTTAATTCGTAATTATTCATTCGTAATTCTTTTTATTCTCCTGCTTCCGGAAAAACAATTGCTCTATTTCCTGATACAATAATTTGATTATTTAAATGGCATTTAACTGCGGTTGCCAAAACTAATTTTTCAATATCAGCACCAATTCTTTTAAGGGTTTGCGTGGTACTTTCATGCGTTACTGGTTTTACATCTTGCTCTATAATTGGACCTTCATCTAAATCTTCAGTTGCGTAATGTGCTGTTGCTCCAATTAATTTTACACCTCTTTCATACGCTCTTTTATATGGATTTGCTCCTTGAAATGCTGGTAAAAACGAATGATGTATATTTATTATTTTATCTTTAAAATGATGTATAAACTCTGAAGATAAAATTTGCATATATCTTGCCATCACCACCAAATCAACCTCATTAGCCTCTAAAAGTTTTTTAACCTGTGCTTCTTGATCTTTTTTGGTGTCTTTTGTAACTGGTAAATGATAATAAGGCACGTTAAACATGTCTGCAACGTATCTTAATTTATCATGGTTACTAATTACCATTTTTACATTACAATTTAGCCTTCCTTCTTTATAACGCTCTAACAAATCATATAAATTATGACTGGTATGAGACACCATTATTGCCACATTTTGTTGTTTATCTCCGTAGTTAACAGACCACTTAAATTGCAACGGTTCAGCTAAAGCTAAAAAGCTTTTTTCTAATTGTTTCTTGGAAATATTTGTTCCGTCTGCATTTAGTCGAATACGCATAAAATAAGTATTCTCTACTGAATTTACATATTGCTGACAACTTAAAATATTAAACCCTTCTTTATAAAAGAAATTAGTAATTTTAGCTACCAATCCTTTCTGATCTGGACATTTTATTAAAAAAGTTACTACTTGTGATTTCATTTTATTTAGTTGATGGTTGATGGTTGATGGTATATAGTTGTTGGAATCATATTTTAACTAAAACCCCGTATTTAAAAACCAATACCGTTAACTTTATGGTATCCATTTTTTTGGAAAATTTGGCTTTCTTTTTTCCAAAAAAGCGTCTCTCCCCTCTTTTGCTTCATCCGTCATATATGCCAAACGAGTTGCCTCTCCTGCAAAAACTTGTTGACCAACCATACCATCATCTGTTAAATTCATAGCAAATTTTAACATTTTTATAGAAGTTGGACTTTTGGCTAAAATTTCTTGAGCCCATTCATAAGCTGTATCCTCTAATTCTGCATGCGGAATTACAGCATTTACCATACCCATTTCATAAGCCTCTTGCGCGGAATAATTTCTTCCTAAAAAGAAGATTTCTCTTGCTTTTTTCTGCCCTACCATTTTTGCCAAATACGCAGAACCGTAACCACCATCAAAAGAGGTTACATCTGCATCTGTTTGCTTAAAAATAGCGTGTTCCTTGCTAGCAAGCGTTAAATCGCAAACCACGTGTAAACTATGACCGCCACCAACTGCCCAACCAGGAACGACTGCAATTACCGCCTTGGGCATAAAACGGATTAAACGTTGTACTTCTAAAATATTTAGTCTATGATAACCATCATCTCCTACATAACCTTGATGACCTCTTGCTTTTTGATCTCCTCCAGAACAAAAAGAATATACGCCATCTTTGGTGCTTGGGCCTTCTGCAGAAAGTAGAACTACCCCTATGTCTACATCTTCATTTGCATCATAGAAAGCATCGTATAATTCTGATGTAGTTTTAGGTCTAAATGCATTTCTTACATTAGGTCTATTAAATGCAATTCTAGCAACACCATTACTTTTCTTATACGTAATATCTTCGTATTCTTTAACGGTTTTCCATTCAGGTTGTATCATAATTTTGTATTTTGGACGTTCTTTTAAAAGAACCTAAAAATTTATTACAAAAATAAAGAATCAAATTTATGATAAAGAAATCGTTCGTACTAATATTTGCCTTTTTTTACTTTTGCGGATTTTCTCAAAAAATTATTACTAAAAAATTAGAATCTGACATCCTAGAAACTACTAGAAATCTTAAAATTTATTTGCCTCAAGGATATGAAAAAGATAGTACTAAAAATTATCCGTTAGCAGTAGTTTTTGATGCTGAATATTTATTTGACACTTACGTAGGCAACTCTGTGTTATTTGCAAACAAAGACAAAGCACCCAAGCAAATTGTAGTAGGTATTTCTATGAAAGATTCTAGAAAAAAGGATACCTATTTTAATATTAATAATGGTAGCTTAACCACAGACAACACTTCTTTTTATCAATTTATAAGAGATGAAGTTATTTTTTATATGGAAAGTACATACAGAACTTCTCCGTTTATTTCTTTAATTGGCGAGGGTACTTCTGCAAACTTAATTACTCATTATTTAAAAGAATCTCAACCATTTATCAATTCTTACATCTGTATTAACCCTACTTTTTCTGATTTTGTGGGGCAGCAATTTCAAACCTATAATTTTGGTAAATTTCTAAGAGAGGATAATACTTTTTATCTCTACATTAACAATTCGACTTCTTTTTCATCAAAAAAACAAACTAAAATTGGTGAATTACAAAAAGGGCTTTCTTCCTTAAAAATGAAAAATTTTAACGTGATTAATGATACTATAAGAACAGTAAGTAGCATTTCTGCAATGAGTGAAGCTATACCTAGAGCCATGACCAAAATTTTTGAGATTTACTCAGCAATTTCTAAAGAAGAGTTTGAAAAAAACGTAAAAGACCTCTCTCCTGTTGATGCTATTGCTTATTTAGAAAATAAATATCTAGAAATAGAATTTCTTTTTGGTAGTAATTTAGGTATTAGAGAACAAGATATTTATGCGATTGAAAAAATAGTAATTGAAAAAGAAAATGGAGACCAGTTGCGTGAATTTGGTAAAATGATACTAAAGTTATTTCCTTCTTCTCCTCTGGGAGATTATTATATTGGCCGTTATTATGAAAGTGGAAAAATGTACAAAAAAGCATTAAAGTATTACAAAATAGGGTACGGAAAAATGGATCCTTCAGACAAAAATGCTGATGCTTTTTATGAAAATATTTTACGTTTAGGAGGTCAGTAATTTTAGTGATAAATGATCTATTATTTTACCAATTCTATTCTGTCTTCTTTTAAAACAATCAATTTTTGACGATATAAATTACCTACTGCTTTTTTAAAAGCTTTTTTACTCATTTTTAAATGAAACTTTATAGATTCTGGAGAACTCTTATCTGTTAACAACAAGAAGCCCTCTCTACTATCTCTAAGTTTATTTAGTATTTTATCTACATCTATATCAATTACATTTCTAAAACCTTGTGGTCTTAAGGCAACGTCTATTTTACCGTCTTCTCTAATATTTTTAATGTAACCATCAACTTCCATATCAATTTCTAAATCTTCAAAAACTTCGTTTCTATACAACAAACCTTCAAATTCTTCATCTATTGAAACCACATAGCCTAAAGCGGTTTCGGTTTCAATAATCAACGCTACTTTATCTCCTATCTGTAAATCCATCAATATATATATTTAAAGTACTTTTTTAAAATTTGGTCATTCTCAGAACTTGGGGTAAAAATCTCTAAAATTTTAGGCTGTTCTGATTCTTGATAAAATGTTTGTAATTCTTGTTGTACGGTTTCTGTAGAGTATGCTTTTTGGTACTTAAAGCCATACATTTTACTCAAATGTTCTGCTGTTAGACAATGAGGAGTTTCAAAATATTTTGAAGCGTTTGTAGTTGCTGGTCCTGGAATGATTTTAAAAATTCCACCTCCTGAATTGTTAATCAAAATAATTCTAAAACTTTTAGGAATATTTGTGTTCCATAACGCATTAGAATCGTAAAAGAAACTCAAATCTCCAGTAATACAAATAGTCCTATTTTTATACACCACTGCTGCTCCTATAGCAGTTGATGTACTACCATCTATTCCGCTGGTACCTCTATTACAAAATACTTCTAATGTACTATTTATAGTAAACAGTTGCGCATACCTAATTACTGCACTATTACTAATTTGTAACTGACTATGGTTAGGAACGCTTTCTAAAACCTGTTCAAAAACTTTAAAATCAGAGTGTGTTATTTGTGCTAAATATTTAGCATGTTTTACTCTTCGCTCATCTCTTATAGCCAACCATTTGGGCTGGTATGAACTTTTTAATCTAGTTATTTTAGTATTAAAATTGGTAAAAAAATCGATTGGATTGGTTTGAATGAATTCTGACAAACAAAAAAACGTATTGGTTGCTTTTCGTTCATCAACATTCCAATGATGTTTTGGGGCATAATTTCTTAAAAACTTTTTTACTCTTTTAGAAACTATCATTCCCCCAAAGGTGATTAAAACATCTGGTTGCAAAGCTTTAAAATCATCTTCATTCAAAGAAAAAATCAATTGATCTATAGAATTGATAGCTTTCTTATGATGCAAATTTGAAGTAGTTTCTGTAAAAATAAGTACAGAATCATCTTCAGCATATAAATCTATTAATCTGTGTAATTGTTCATTAGGATAATTTACCCCAACCAATATCATCTTTTTATCGGATGCGCTCCAAATAGAAGCCAAATTATCATAGTCTATATTAGAATTGTCTAAAAAACTAGTAGAAATCTTAGGAAAATGATAACTTTTTAACTCTGATACTGTATCGTACAAAGGCTCGTCAAAAGGCACGTTTATATGTACAGGTCCTTTTTGTGAGGTTGCTGTTTGCAGTGCTTCACCTATTAATTGAGAATTTCTAGCAGTAAATTTAGTATTCTCTATTAGGTTTGCTGAACATAGGATATGATTGTTAAATACGTTTTCTTGACGAATGGTTTGTCCGTCACCTATATCTATCAAATGCTTTGGTCTGTCTGCAGAAATAACAACCAAAGGAATATTACTATAAAAAGCCTCTGCTACTGCAGGATAATAATTTAGTAATGCAGATCCAGAAGTACATAAAACCGTCACAGGCTTTTGTTTCTGTTGGGCAATACCCAAAGCAAAAAAAGCAGCACAACGCTCATCTACAACACTATATGTTTCAATGTTAGAATGATTAGAAAAACCTACTGTTAAAGGGGCATTTCTAGATCCAGGAGAGATGACAACAGTATCTATATCAAATTCATGACACGCAGAAATAACTAATTGTGCAAGTTCTTTTTTTGGAAACATTCTTATAGGTTAGAAAGTAACAAAGTTACAAACCAAAAAAGGTTTTATTTATAAAAAAATCAGAAAGTAGTGTGAATTCTCTACTTTCTGATTTTGATATAGTTAACTAAATTTGATTAATTTCCTTTTTTATAATCTTCTAAAAACTTAGCCAAACCACTATCTGTTAAAGGGTGTTTTAACAAACCTTCAATAGCGCTTAAAGGTCCAGTCATAACATCAGAACCTAATTTTGCACAATTTACAACATGCATAGTATTACGCACTGAAGCTGCCAAAATTTGAGTTTCAAAACTATAATTATCGTATACCGTTCTAATTTCGTCTATTAAGTTTAAACCATCTGTAGAAATATCATCTAAACGTCCTAAAAAAGGAGATACATAAGTTGCTCCTGCTTTTGCAGCCAATAATGCTTGCCCTACAGAAAACACCAAAGTAACGTTTGTTTTAATTCCTTTAGAAGAGAAATATTTACACGCTTTTACTCCGTCTTTTATCATTGGTAATTTTACCACAATTTGAGGGTTTAAAGCAGCCAATGCTTCACCTTCTTTAACCATTCCATCAAAATCTGTAGAAATTACTTCTGCAGAAACATCGCCATCTACCAACTCACAGATAGCTTTATAGTGGTTAATAATATTTTCTTGTCCTGTAATACCCTCTTTAGCCATTAAAGACGGGTTTGTAGTTACTCCGTCTAATACTCCTAAGGCTTGTGCTTCTTTGATTTGCTCTAAATTAGCTGTATCAATAAAAAATTTCATATGTATTTAAATTGTGTTGATTCCTTTTTTTTTGGGCGTTCGAGCGGGCTTTACATTGCAATCTTTTTTAATTTGTTTTCGATACAAATTTGCCTAAAAGCAAATTTACTCAAACAAAAATTAAAAAAGGATTTCCACTTCAATCCCTAACGCAAAGATAGTTACTCAAAAAGAAAGTTTAGACAATAAAGAAAACTATTTTTAGATCAATTATAAATAAAATTACATCTTATAATGATTCATTAATAGTTTTTCGTAAACCCTATCTGGCAAAACTCTTTTTAGTACTATTGAAAATTTTTGCATAAAATCTCCAACTTTGTAATGAATTTTTGGTTTTGTTACATTTATAATACTATAGACTGCCTTCGCCATCTCATCTGGGTGCATTCCAGAATCTACATGCGCATCCATTACATCTAAATTTAATTGATAATTTTCTTTATAAGCAGAATTTTCAAAAACAGGTGTGTGATATCTACCAGCTGCAATATTAGTTGCAAAATCTCCAGGTGCAATAGCAACAACCTGAATTCCAAATTTTTTAACTTCCATACTTGTAGCCTCAGTAACCAACTCTAAAGCTCCTTTAGATGCAGAATACAATCCCCTATAAGGCAACCCCATATAAGCTGCAATAGAGGTTACATTTATAATAAAACCTGATTTTTGTTTACGCATTTGTGGTAAAACCATTTTCATGACATCTATAGCTCCAAAAAAATTGGTATTAAAAACAGCCTTCATTTCAACTGTCGGAGTATCTTCTACAGGACCTGTTATTCCCATACCAGCGTTGTTTACTAAAACATCTAATTTACCTTCTTTTGCTATAATAAAATCAATGGCTTTTTCTATAGTAGCAATCTCTAAGACATTTAATGCAATTAGTTCAAAAGGGTAATTTTCTATATTTTTAGGGCTTCTACTGGTACCATATACTTTATATCCTTTTTGAACTAAAAAAACGGCTATAGATTTTCCTATTCCAGATGATGCACCTGTAATCAAAACAACTTTAGACATACAAATAATTATGATTTAACAATTATAAACTACGAATTAACAAAAAATAAATGACAAGGAAAGTTTGGGGTACAAAAAATGGCAAGCTATCTACATCACACTGCTACAACCTAATACCCTTGCTGTGTTCCCACCCTGGGGGATTCAAAGGGAGCTAGTTGTGTAGGACTTGCCGCTGCAAATTTACAATCTATTTTTATTTAAACAATTAAAAAATTATAATTTTTATGTAACATTTCTATAACATTCAGTACTAATAGTTTGCAAAACGATTTATTGACATCTTAATAAATCAAAATGAAATGATATATTTGTATAACTAACTAATCTAAAAAACAATGGAAAATCAAGCAAACAGTAAAGGTATAATCTTAAATCACGGTTTATATTATGGTTTAGCGTCTGTATTAACAAGTGTAATACTTTATGCACTGGGTAAACATTTAGAACAAGGCTTAGTAAGCAGCTTAATTGGCATAGGTATTATGATACTTTTTATTGTGTTAGCAATGAAAAAATTTAAAACCAATAACAACGGTTTTATGTCTTGGGGTCAAGGGGTTAAAGTAGGCTTAGGTACCATTATGGTTGGTGTTTTAATTGCTATTATTTATCAACAAATTTTTATCAATTTTATAGAACCAGATTTTATGAACCAATTGATGGAAGTGCAACAACAACAATTAACAGATGCTGGTTTGACTGAAGAACAAATTGAAGCACAAATGGAAATGGGTAAAAACTTTCAAGGACCAGGAATGATGGCCGCTTTTGCTCTTTTAGGTGCTGCCTTTTTAGGTTTTGTATTTTCTGCAATTACTGCTGCAATCATGAAAAAGTCTGAAGAAGAAGCATATTAACAAACTGTTTTTAAGTTTAAAATTTTTAAATTTGACTTTTAACAGAATCTACTTAATTTAATATATGGATATTTCGGTAGTAATACCACTTTTGAACGAAGAAGAATCTTTACAAGAATTATACGATTGGATTGCAAAAATTATGCAATCCAATCGTTATTTATATGAAATTATTTTTATTGATGATGGTAGCACAGATAATTCTTGGAACGTAATCAAAGAATTATCTAAAAAACATACAGAAATTAAAGGAATCCGGTTTCAAAAAAACTACGGTAAATCTCAGGCTTTAGATGCTGGTTTTGAGTTAGCAAAAGGTAATGTTGTTATTACTATGGATGCTGACTTACAGGACAATCCAGAAGAAATTCCAGCATTATACAATCTAATTACTAAAGATAATTTTGATTTAATATCTGGCTGGAAAAAAAAGCGATACGACAACATAATCACTAAAAATATACCCTCAAAATTATTTAATGCAGCTGCCAGAAAAACTTCTGGTTTAAAATTACATGATTTTAATTGCGGTCTTAAAGCTTATAAAAACGAAGTTGTAAAAGCCGTAAAAGTAAGCGGAGAAATGCACAGGTACATTCCTGTTCTTGCTAAAAATGAAGGATTTAGTAATATTGGCGAAAAGGTTGTACAACATCAAGCTAGAAAATATGGAGAAACTAAGTTTGGAATAGACCGTTTTGTAAATGGTTTTTTAGATTTAATTACCATCTCTTTTTTATCTAAATTTGGTAAAAGACCCATGCATTTTTTTGGCCTTTGGGGTAGTTTCATGTTTTTGTTTGGAACATCTTTAGCCTTTTATATTGGTGCATACAAACTCTATAAAGTATACTATGGTATTAAAACAATTTTAGTGACGGATAACCCATGGTTTTACATAGCACTTACCTCTATGATATTAGGAACGCTTCTATTTCTTGCAGGTTTTATTGGAGAACTCATCATAAAAACAAAAAATGATGAAAAACACTATAATATAAAAGAAAAACTAAATATCTAAACTTGTATATTTGTACCAGTTTATACAATCAAATTTAAACCAATGAACGAAATTCTTGAAAAAGCAAAGCAGTGGTTAACTCCCACTTTTGATGCAGAAACCCAAAATGAAATTGAAACTTTACTACAAAATAATCCTGAAGATTTAGCCGATAGATTTTATAAAGATATGGAGTTTGGTACAGGAGGTATGAGAGGTACAATGGGTGCTGGAACCAATAGAATTAATAAATATACCTTAGGTAGAGCCACTCAAGGGTTATCTAATTATTTGATAGAAAATGTACATAAAGAACAACTAAAAGTTGTTATTGCTTACGATTGTAGACATAACAGTAAAAAATTTGCAAAAGTTGTTGCAGATGTTTTATCGGCAAATAACATAAAAGTATTTTTATTTGAAGATTTAAGACCAACACCAGAGTTGTCATTTGCAGTAAGACATTTGGGGTGTGATGCTGGTATTGTTTTAACAGCTTCTCACAATCCGCCAGAATATAATGGCTATAAAGTATATTGGGCAGATGGTGGTCAAATTGTACCGCCACATGATGGTGGAATTATTGCAAAGGTAAATGCACTAGATTTTTCTGAAATTAATTTTGATGCTCAAGAAGACTTGATTCAAATTATTGGCACAGATGTAGATAAAGTGTTTATTAAAAACGCTGTAAAAAACGGGTCTTTGTCTCCAAATGTAGCTAGAGAAAATCTAAAAATTGTTTTCACTTCTTTACATGGTACTTCTATTATGTCTGTTCCTGATGCATTGTTAGAAGCGGGTTATACAGATGTGCATATTGTTGAAGAACAAAAAGCACCTGATGGTGATTTTCCTACAGTAAAATCGCCCAATCCAGAAGAACCAGAAGCTTTAGAAATGGCAACCGATTTGGCTAATAAAATAGGTGCTGATATTGTGATTGGTACAGACCCAGATTGTGATAGATTAGGTGTTGCTGTTAGAGATTTAGACGGAAATATGAAGTTGATGAACGGAAACCAAACTATGGTTGTGATGACTGAATTTCTACTTAAAAAATGGAAAGAAGAAGGCAAAATTAATGGAAAGCAATTTGTGGGTTCTACAATTGTTTCTACAGAATTGGTAAATGATGTTGCAGCAAACTACGGTGTAGAAACCAAAGTTGGTTTAACAGGTTTCAAGTGGATTGCTAAAATGGTAAAAGATTTTCCTGAGCTTAATTTTATTGGTGGTGGAGAAGAAAGTTTTGGATACATGGTTGGCGATTTTGTAAGAGATAAAGATGCAGTTACCGCAACACTTTTGGCCTGTGAAGTTGCCGCGTATGCGAAACAACAAGGCAGTTCTTTTTACAAGGAGTTACTAGCTATTTATACTAGAGATCGTTTTTACAAAGAACATTTAATTTCTATTACTAAAAAAGGGATGGATGGTGCTGCAGAAATTAAACAGATGTTGAGTGACATGCGCAACAACCCATTAACAGAAATTGATGGCGAAAAGATAGAATCACTTTCAGATTATCAAGCATCTACTAGAAAAAATATAATCACTGGAGAAGTTACTGAAATAGATTTGCCTAAATCTAATGTTTTGATATATCAAACAAAATCAGGTACAAGAATTGCAGCAAGACCAAGTGGTACTGAGCCAAAAATAAAATTCTATTTTAGTGTAAATACCTCATTAGATGCTATAGAAAATGCTGAAAATGTTGAAGCAGAATTAGATGCTAAAATTCAAAGAATTATAACAGAGATGAAATTGAATTAATGAATCATTTTAGAGACATTCTAAAATACGAGAAGAAATACAGAAAGTTTACACTGTTAAACATTCTCTTTAATATTCTCTATGCTATTTTTAATGTATTATCTGTTTTAGCTTTTATACCGGTTTTAAATATTCTGTTTGAAGTTGAAAAAAAAGTTGTAAAAAAACCAAATTATCAAGGTTTTTTAAATCTTGCAGACTACCTAAAAGACAACTTTTACTACTATATTGCTCAGAAAATAGAAACTCAAGGAGTTATAGACACGCTTTTATTTGTTTGTTTGTTAGCCTTGTCTTTATTTTTTCTAAAAAACTTTTTCAGGTATTTGGCTTCTTATGCCATTGCATTTTTAAGAACAGGTATTGTAAAAGATATTAGAGATGAATTGTATGATAAAATCATAGAACTACCAATAGCCTATTTTACAGAAAAGAAAAAAGGTGATATTATAGCACGTATGAGTGCCGATGTACAAGAGGTAGAAAACTCTATACTAACTTCTATTCAAGTAATTATAAGAGAACCTCTTACAGTTACCATCTCTATAGCCATCATGCTATTTATGAGTGTAAAATTAACACTCTTTGTCTTTATTTTACTTCCTGTATCAGGGTTTATCATTTCATCTATCAGTAAAAAACTAAAAGCAAATTCGCAAAAAGCTCAAAAAGAAACGGGTACATTTTTATCTTTTATAGAAGAAACGTTAGGAGGTCTTAGAGTTATAAAAGGCTTTAATTCTGAAAAAATTATTAAAGACAAATTCAACAATTCTACCAATACTTTTAAAAAGTTGATGACTAGCGTTTTTCATCGTCAAAAATTAGCTTCACCTATGAGTGAGTTTTTGGGGTCTGCTACTATAATTGCTATTCTTTGGTATGGTGGAACAGAGGTTTTGTCTAACACCAGCTCTTTGCAACCTGATGAATTCATGGGTTATATTGTATTATTTTATACGGTACTAAACCCTATCAAATTAATTACAACTTCGTATTATAATGTTCAAAAAGGAGAAGCATCTGCAGAAAGAATAATGCAAATACTAAATACAGAAAACAGTATTAAAGAGATTCCTAACGCAGCTGTAAAAAAAGGTTTTCTGCAAGAAATTACTTTTAAAAACATTTCATTTAAATATAAAAAAGAGTACGTTTTAAAGGACTTTTCTTTAACCATTAACAAAGGAGAAACTGTTGCCCTAGTTGGTCAATCTGGAAGTGGAAAATCTACCTTAGCTAATCTTGTTACTCGATTTTACGATGTAAATAAAGGTGAAATTTTAATTGATGGCGAAAACATTAAAAATATAACCAAAAAATCATTGAGAGACCTAATGGGTATTGTTACTCAAGATTCAATATTATTTAATGACACGATAGAAAACAATATAAAACTAAGCAAACCTAACGCATCTGAAAAAGAAGTTTTTGAGGCCTCTGAAATTGCAAATGCAAATGAATTTATACAACAACTACCAGAACAATTTAAAACCAACATTGGAGATAGTGGAAACACGCTTTCTGGAGGTCAGAAACAGCGTTTATCTATAGCGAGAGCAGTGTTGAAAAATCCACCTATTATGATTTTAGATGAAGCTACTTCTGCGCTTGATACAGAGTCTGAACAGTTGGTGCAAATTGCACTAGAAAAAATGATGCAAAACAGAACTTCTTTGGTTATTGCACATAGATTATCTACTATTCAAAAAGCAGATAAGATAGTAGTTATGAAGAAAGGAAAAATTGTAGAACAAGGAAAACACGACGAACTTTTAAAACAAAAAGGAGAGTATTTTAAGTTGGTAAATATGCAGAGTTTAAGCTAATGCTAATCCCAGTTCTTGTCCTTTCTTTAGCATAAAATTATAGGAAGCCTCGTGTTCATTAGGAATTTTTCCATCTAAAATTGCATTTTTTATAGCTTCCTTTATTTGCCCTATTTCACGGCATGGTTTTAAATTAAACGCTTTCATAATCTCTTCTCCAGTAACTGGTGGTTGAAAATTACGAACTCGATCTCGTTCTTCTACTTCTTTTATCTTTTTTCTAACTAACTCAAAATTTTTGTGGTAACGCTTAAATTTCTTCGGGTTTTTAGTCGTAATATCTGCCTCACACAACGTCATTAATTCGTTAATATCATCGCCTGCATCAAACACCAAACGTCTAATAGCAGCATCTGTTACTTCAGATGCCAACACTATTGGCCTAGAACTTAACAATACCATTTTCTGAACAAACTTCATCTTATTGTTCAACGGCATCTTTAATCGCTTAAAAAGTGTAAACACCATTTTAGAGCCTACAAATTCATGAGCATGAAACGTCCATCCAATTTTTTTATGAAACTTTTTTGTAGGAGCCTTA
The DNA here is from genome assembly GCF_003335085.1 of Polaribacter sp. WD7. Classification (GTDB taxonomy): domain Bacteria; phylum Bacteroidota; class Bacteroidia; order Flavobacteriales; family Flavobacteriaceae; genus Polaribacter. Next base: position 70,095 of record NZ_QPEJ01000016.1, read on the forward strand.
CCAATATCGTGCAACAAAGCTGCCCATCGTAACCATAAATTCTGTGTGTTTTCTGCAATATTATCTACCACTTCTAAAGTATGGTAAAAATTATCTTTGTGTTTTTGCCCTTCTATCTCTTCAACACCTTTTAGGGCAGTCAATTCTGGTAAAATTTGTTTTAAAAGATACGTTTCTTCTAACAATAAGAACCCAACAGAAGGTTTTGTAGCAGCAATAATTTTATTAAGCTCATCTACAATACGTTCTCTTGTTATGATTTTTAAACGAGAAGAGTTTTTAGCAATTGCACTTAAAGATGTTTCTTCAATAGTAAAATTTAATTGTGTTGCAAAACGAATGGCACGCATCATTCGTAAAGGATCATCAGAATATGTAATATCTGGATCTAAAGGAGTTTTGATGATTTTATGATCTAAGTCTTTAATACCGTTAAACGGATCTAACAACTCTCCAAAATTAGCCTCGTTTAAACTTAACGCTAAAGCATTTATGGTAAAATCTCTTCTATTTTGGTCATCTTGTAAGGTTCCAGAAGTTACTTCTGGATTTCTACTTTCTTCAGAATACGATTCTTTTCTAGCTCCTACAAACTCAATTTCAATATCTTTATAACGCAACATTGCTGTTCCGTAAGTTTTAAAAACCTGTACTTTGGGTTTGTTTGGTAGTAATTCAGAAACTTTTAATGCCAATTCTATACCGCTGCCAACAGCAACAACATCAATATCTTTTACGGTGCCTCTTTTTAAAAAAAAATCACGTACAAACCCACCAATAACATAGCTGTCTATTGCCAATAATTTAGCAGCTTTAGAAATTACCTTAAATATAGGATTAGTTAGTGCTTCTTGATGATTTTGCATTGATGATTTACGAATAGTTAGTTGCAATAATTGTAAAACTTTTAAATACAGTTTGTTTTTAATGAGGGCAAATTTACTATTTAAAAAATGCCTTTCAAAATAGTAATCTCTATTTCTAAAAAGGAATATTTAAAGTGATTCTTTAAAATTGGTATTTAGTTTTTTATCAATCCACACTAAAATTCGTTCCATATACGGTTTGGAAAGGATTTCAAAATCTTGTATACACATAAATATGTTGGATGAAAACATACGATCTACAAATAACTTCAATCCTATTTTTTTTGACTTATACCCCTCTATATACAGTAATTTATATTCTTTTTTTAATACACAAGTCTTGTTCTTAATTTCTATATGATTTGCTAAACCCTGAGATGCGTATTGATTGATATTTCTAAATTTATACTTTATATTCTGTATTAAAATAGATTTGTTGTTTGCGTAATACTTTTCAAAAGTAGATTTTCTAAGGGGTTTTGGCGTATGATGAAAGCTAAAATGTTTTGGAAAACCTACTAATTTAGCTGCTTTTTCTTTCGATTTTTTATGAGTAGCCTTGGTTGATACTTTAGAAAACCATCTCTTATAAAAAAGATTTTCATTAAAATGCAACCACTTTCCTCTTAGCATTGGAGTTCCATTTACAAAGAAATCAGATGGTTTTGTCTCTCGTATTAAAAAAAAATCATCATTAAAATACACAAAATGTTCCGCTAAATTTGGTATTCTATACAACATTGTTTCTATGGATCTAGAATTGAATGTTGGTAAAAAATCTTCAAAACCTTTAAAAATAATACGGTGATCTATTTGCTTTAAACAAACTCCTTTTTGTTGCGCTTTGACTTTTAAAACATCAAAATTTTTAGGGTACTGTTCATCCGTAACAACATAAATATTTTTAATATATGTGGCAAATTTTAAAATAGAAGTAATACAAATTTCTATTTCATTGACAGAACTATAACTTGTAGTTGCTTCTTTATCTGTCCAATCAATTTTTTTTTCTAAATATTGGTTTATTTTTTGTTGCCATTGTTTATCATAACCATCTACCCAACTAATAACTGCATCTATTTTTAATTGATTATTTGCTTTCATATAAGTTATTCTATTTGCTAACGCAACTTTGTACTAGAAAAAAGTAAAATTTTGTAGTTATTTTTTGCCATAATTTACAGATCGTTTACTTAACCAAGTTCCATTTTGTAATGCAGAAATGTAATAATTAGCTATATTTAATAAAAGTAAAATTTGCAATCTTGCTTTTGGTATAAAACACAAAGGCAAACTTACTATTGCGATAATTAATTTTGAAAATACGTTATAAAACAATACAATAGATTGTAGAAAAAAACGATAAAATCTAGAAAAATTATTATGCAAATAAACGTGCTTGGATATTAATACTTCCGTTTTCGTAATTGCAGTGGTTTTAATATTAATTCTAGAAGATACTCCATGCTTGTGTATGATAAAACAGTTTTTTAAGAGTACTACCTCCCCTCCTAAATTTCGTATATTTTTAGACAACTCTATATCTTCATAATACATCCAATAATCTTCATTCCAACCGTTAACTTTAGAAAACCATGAACTAGACATAAATACAACTGCACCAGAAACCCACTCTGGGTAAAGAAAATTTTCTGTTTCTTTCGTGTTTCTTTCTAAAGCATTATTATTAACAACTCTAAAAAAACCAAAAATTGTACTTAATCTAGGAAAGTACCTTTTTATTTTCTCAAAAGTACCATCCATTTTCTTTTGTTTGCAAGAAACGATACCGCAATTATCATGATGCTTGAGATAAGCATACATTTTAGAAACGGCTTCTTTAGTTGCTATAGTATCTGGGTTTAAAAATAAGTAGTATGCTCCTTTCGCTTTTTTTGCTCCTATGTTACAACCGCTTGCAAAACCACTATTTTTAGGGTTTTTGATATAAATAGCATTTGGAAATTCTTTTAAAACACTTAAATATTCAGAATCTTGTGCATAATTATCAACTATAATTATTTCAATATTTAGATCTTTGCAAATTGATTGTTGAATAGAGTTTAATAGATCACGTAGTGTATCCCAACTTTTGTAAGTTACTGTAATAATTGAGATATCTATGTCGCGTTCTTTAGAGCCCATTTTTAGCTCTTTTGTTTAAATGCCATAGTTTTATATACCTTACCAAAACGCCATATGCTTGTGTATTGGCTACTAAAAAACCTACAAAACCATCTAAAAACCCTAATCTTATTATATAATGAATAAAGAATCTTGCTAGCGGTTTTACAGTTACATGAAATATATTTACGCTTTGTCCTTTTTCGTGCAATTGTTGTGCTTTTAAAGCTCCGTAATGATTCATTTTAGCAATATAATGATCAAAACTTCTATAAGAGAAGTGGTCTATTTTGTTTTTAAAAAAACCTAGTTTTCCTTTTGCTGCTATGGTTTCGTGTACAGGATTTCCATTATACCTACAAAACTCTTTTAAGAATAATCGAATTACTTTATCTCTTTGAAAACCGCAATAGTTTACTTTTTCATCAGCAAAATAAAATGTTCTTCTTACATAAAAACCAACAAAACCTTGTGGATTGTTAACAGCTTCTAAAATTTCTTTTTCTACTGCTGGTGTAACACGCTCATCTGCATCTAAAATATAAATCCAAGAGTGTTTAGCCTGATCTATGGCAAAGTTTTTTTGAGAAGAAAAATCATCAAACTTTCGTTTGATGATTTTTACATTCATTTTTTCAGCAATTGCTATCGTTTTATCTGTACTATAAGAATCTATAACAATAATTTCATCTGCGAAACGTACAGATTTAATGGCATCTTCAATATGAATTTCTTCATTTAAAGTGGGGATTATTGCTGTTATTTTTGTCATATACTATTTCTTAAACAGCTACATCGTATTCACGTAATGCGTCGTTAAGAGATGTTTTTTTATTGGTACTTTCTTTTCTTTTTCCAATAATTAATGCACAAGGTACGTTATACTCTCCTGCTGCAAATTTCTTAGTATAGCTCCCTGGAATCACCACTGATCTTGCTGGTACAATACCTTTCATTTCTACGGGTTCATCTCCTGTTACATCAATAATTTTTGTACTCATCGTTAGCACAACATTAGCACCTAATACGGCTTCTTTTTCTACTCTAACGCCTTCTACCACAATACACCTAGAGCCAATGAAAGCTCCGTCTTCAATAATTACTGGTGCTGCTTGTAAAGGCTCTAAAACACCACCTATACCTACTCCTCCAGAAAGGTGTACATTTTTACCTATTTGAGCACAAGACCCTACTGTAGCCCATGTGTCTACCATAGTTCCTTCATCTACATAAGCACCAATATTAACGTAACTTGGCATTAAAATAGTTCCTGCAGAAATATAAGCTCCGTGTCTTGCTACCGCATTAGGTACTACTCTAATTCCTCTTGCTTCAAAATTCCTTTTTAATGGAATCTTATCATGATATTCAAAAATACCAGCTTCTAGTGTTTCCATTTTTTGAATAGGGAAATACAAAACAACTGCTTTTTTGACCCACTCGTTTACTTGCCAACCTCCTTCTATTGGTTCTGCTACTCTCAACTCTCCTTTATCTAACAAATCTACTACCTTTCTAATGGTAGTAATTGTATTTTCATCTTTTAACAGCTCTCTATTTTCCCAAGCTGACTCAATGATTTCTCTAATTTCTTTCATTGTTATGTATTAATTTCTGTAAATATAAATGTACCTATATAATTTAAAATAAATATTTGTTTTTTAAACAGATATGTATTGTTTGTTTATTCTGTTTTTTAGTTTTTGAGCATTTTTTGTAAAGCAAAACGCATTCTGTCTTCGTCTGAATTTAATTTTCGTCTCCCTTTTAAACCTTCTATATACAAATTGGGTAAATGATGAATACGATTGTCTTCAAATTCTGAAATACAAATTACTTTCTTCATTCCTCCAAAATCATACACATCTGTATTTACCTTACATTTTAAACTATATCTAAAAGGTTCTACAATTGGTTTTTTAAACTTTTTACGAATAGAATTTGCGAAATTATTATATAAATAAAAGGGTTTATAACGTATTAATTTTTCGAAATTAATAGTATTACCCACCTTTTCTAGTTGCTTTTTTGTGAGTATAAACGTAGCTTGATGGGTATTAGAAAAATATGCAAACTTTTTGCCATTGTGTATTTCTACAGAATCGTAATCCCAATCAAAATGGCTATGATACCCAACATAATAAAAATCTCCTCCGTCATTTTCATATTGAATTAAACCTGGTATTCTATTTTCTGGTAAAAAACTACTGTACTCAATGTGCTTATCTACATGTTTCTCTAAAAACAAATGATCATTTTCTCCGTAAATAAATACGTCGTATTCATCTTTACGTTTCCAAATCTCTTTTCTACACGTTAGCGGCAGTAATTGATAGTTGTTTAAAACAACTACATTAACGATATCTACACCTTCTATTTCTAAAGGAATATTTGACTGCACAATTACGGTTACTTCGTATTTTTTAAAACGTTTTAAGGCAGCAACAACTTGCTCTAAATAAGATAATTGCTCATCTCCATAATTTACTAAAACAGCTAATAATTTCATTAAAAATAAAAATGCTTAATGTTTTTTTAGACAAACAAAGTTATTATAAAAACTTGATGTCGCAAATTAAAACTTAAATAAAGCATTTCTAATTTTTAATACTAACTTTGCTACCAAATTAAATTGATTTGGGTAGAATTTTAGCCTTAGATTTTGGCACCAAAAGAACGGGAATTGCTGTTACTGATGAGCTGCAAATTATTGCATCTGGTTTAACAACCATTGCTACAGAAGACGTTATTTTATTTTTAAAACAATATGTAACTAAAGAAAATGTAGTTCTTTTTGTTGTAGGCAAACCAAAACAAATGAATAATACAGATAGTCAAAGTGAAGCTTTTATTATCCCATTTTTAGAAAAACTATCTAAAGCATTACCAAACATCCCTATACAAAGAGTAGACGAACGTTTTACCTCTAAAATGGCTGTACAGACCATGATTGATAGTGGGATGAAAAGAAAACAGAGACGAAACAAAGGGCTAATAGATGAGATAAGTGCCACCATAATTCTGCAATCGTATCTGTATAGCCAATAAACTTTGAGCGTAAATTCATAATTTAAAATTTGGCATTAGCACTTTTGAAGTTGTACTTTTGCAACGCAAAAAAACAAAATAATGATACTACCTGTTGTTGCTTATGGAGATCCTGTACTACGCAAAGTTGCTGTAGATATAGACAAAGATTACCCTAAATTAAATGAACTTATAACCAACATGAAAGAGACCATGTACAATGCATCTGGTGTTGGTTTGGCAGCTCCTCAAATCGGTAAATCTATACGCTTATTTCTTATTGATGCTTCTCCTTTTGCAGAAGATGAAGACTTATCTGAAAAAGACAGAACAGCTTTAAAAGATTTTAACAAAGTATTTATAAATGCTAAAATTTTAGAAGAAGAAGGAGATGAATGGGCTTTTAATGAAGGCTGTCTAAGTATTCCTGATGTGCGTGAAGATGTTTTTAGAAAGCCTAAAGTTACTATTGAATATCAAGATGAAGATTTTAACACACATACAGAAGTTTTAGAAGGATTAGCTGCGCGTGTTTTTCAGCACGAATATGATCATATTGAAGGTGTTTTGTTTACAGACAAACTCTCTTCTCTTAAAAAAAGATTGATTAAGAAAAAATTAGAAAATATTTCTAAAGGAAAAATAAATTCTGATTATAGAATGCGTTTTCCAAATGCAAAAAAAGGTAAATAACTACTCGACTGCGATCGAAGTGACATCAAAAATATAAAAGACACAAATGGAGTTTAATAAAATTATATCGGTAACTGGCAAACCAGGATTGTTTCAAGTAATCTCTCAATCTAAAAATGCAATTATTGCAGAATCTTTGATTGATAAAAAAAGGTTGGCTATAAATGCAACTCAAAATGTCAGTTTGTTAGAAAATATTGCTATTTATACTTATGAAGAAGACTTGCCTTTATGGAATGTTTTTAAAGCAATAAACGAAAAAACTGAAGGTAAAGCTGCTATTTCTCATAAAGAAAGTGGTAAAAAATTAGAAGCTTTTTTCTTAGAGGCATTGCCAAACTATGATGAAGAAAGAGTGTATACTTCTAATATAAAAAAGGTAATTCAGTGGTATAATATTTTGGTAGAAGCTGGTATGGACTTTACAAAAACTGAAGAAACCACAGAAGAAACAGAAGCAGAAGCTTAATGAATTCTAGAAAAGATCAGTTAGCTGCAATAAATAGGTTGTTAGATATTATGGACGACTTAAGGGTAAAATGCCCTTGGGATAGAAAGCAAACTTTAGAAAGTTTGCGCCATCTTACAATAGAAGAAACCTACGAGCTTGCTGATGCTATTTTAGAAAATGATTTATCGGAAATACAAAAAGAATTGGGCGATGTGTTGTTACACATCGTTTTTTATGCAAAAATTGGTAGCGAAAAAAATGCATTTGACATTGCTGATGTTGCCAATAGTATTTGTGACAAATTAATAGACAGACATCCTCATATTTATGGAGATGTTAAGGTTGAAGATGAGAATGATGTAAAACGCAATTGGGAGCAATTAAAATTAAAAGAAGGCAAAAGTTCTGTTCTAGAAGGCGTTCCTAAAAGTTTACCTGCAGTGGTAAAAGCCAATAGAATTCAAGATAAAGTAGCTGGTGTTGGTTTTGATTGGGAACAACCTGAACAAGTTTGGGAAAAAGTTCAAGAAGAACTTGCTGAGTTAAATGAAGAAATTGCAAAAGGAAACCAACAAAATATTGAAAAAGAGTTTGGTGATGTGCTTTTTTCTATGATTAATTATGCGCGTTTTATTGGAGTAAACCCAGAAAATGCTTTAGAGAAAACCAATAAAAAATTTATAAACCGTTTTCAGTTTTTAGAAAAAGCGGCTAAAAAAGAAGGCAAACAACTCTCTGAAATGTCTTTGGCAGAAATGGATCTGTATTGGGAAAAATCTAAAGCGCTTTATAAGTAATTTTTAGTTTTAAGTCCTCGATACTATTTTTAGTGAACTCAAAATTACTAGAACTGACAACTATTTTTTCTTTGGATAAAATTGCGATTCTAAAAATCCTAACCCATATCCAAAAAACTGCGTTAACGTAGTTAATATGCTTAAAAAGGCAACTCTAAATCCGTTTTGAAAAGCGGAGTCTATAAACAACACAATAAAATAGACATAGTAAATTGCTAAGGGTGTTAAACATCCAAAAATTGCCATTAAAATACTTAGATCTAAACCTAAAATAAATAGACTTGGAAACCAAAAGGTAATTTTTGCTGTTTTTGGGTATTTTCTGTTTAAAATAGGTCTTGCAGTACCGAAACCATAGGTTTGTTTAAAAAACTGTGTGATAGATGTTCTACGTTTATGATATACAAATGCTTTTTCGATTAATTGTGTTTCTAAATTATTTTCCCACAATCTAAACGTTAAGTCGATATCTTCTCCGTTTTTCATTTTAGAAAAACCTTGTGTAATACTAAACGCTGTTTGCGACAGCCCCATATTAAAACTTCTAGGTTGAAATTTACCTACTGCTTGTTTTTTACCTCGAATACCTCCTGTTGTTAATACAGAAGTCATAGCATAATTGATTGCTTTTTGTAATAGTGTAAAACTTTTATCAGCTGCATCTGGCCCACCAAAAGCATCTGTAAAATTAATATCTAATGCTTTTTTTACTGCTGATAAATAATGTTTTGGAACAATAACGTCTGAATCTAAAATAATAAAATAATTTCCTATCGCTTTTTCCATTCCAAAATTTCTGCTTGCTCCTGCTCCACTATTTTCTTTAAAAAAGTATTTTAAATTGAGTTGATTCTGATATTTTACTACAACTTCATCACTTTTTTGGGTTGATCCATCTTCTATAATAAGAATTTCAAAATCTTCTGTAAAATCTTGTTTTATAAGACTTTCTAACAACTCTTCTATTTCTTGTGGACGGTTGTAAACTGGAATGATTATGGAAAAGTTTGTTTTGATATTGTTGGTTATTAGGGTTTAGTTGTAGGTTGTTGGTTGTTGGTTTTTGCTAATTGCTAATTGCTAATTCAAATGTAAGAAATAAAAAAATTGAAAGTTCTTAAATTAAAAACTTTCAATTTTAAATTATTCTAAAAGCTAGCAAAAAAGTTTAGCCCTGATTGAGCGGTCTGTTTGAGCTCTTTTTTAGTGTCAGTTCGAGTAAATTTGTGAAGAATGAACAAATTTGTATCGAGAACAAACTAAAAAAAGCGAGTAGCGAAAGCAGGTTTCTGCTTCTAAAAAAATGATTGCTTCACTTTATACGTAATTACAAGATTTACTTACTCAAATTTTTCCATTACAGCATCACTTACCCCCATATTTGAGAAACCTCCGTCATGAAATAAATTTTGCAAGGTTACTTTTTTTGTTAAATCTGAAAACAAAGAAATGGTATAGTCTGCACAATCTGCTGCGGTGGCATTACCTAACGGACTCATTTTTTCTGCATAGGCAATAAAACCATCAAAACCTTTTACCCCACTACCGGCAGTGGTTGGTGTTGGCGATTGCGATATGGTATTGACTCTTACTTTATGATCTCTACCAAAAAAATACCCAAAACTACGTGCAATAGATTCTAAAAAAGCTTTGTTGTCTGCCATATCATTATAGTCTGGAAAAACTCTTTGTGCTGCCATATAAGTTAAGGCCACTATACTACCCCACTCATTCATAGCCTTTTTGTTGTACAAAACATTCATGGTTTTATGAAAAGAAACCGCAGAAACGTCCCATCCTTTTGTAGTGAAATCGTATTTTGGGTCTGTATATGGTTTTCCTTTTCTAACATTTACAGACATACCAATAGAATGTAATACAAAGTCTATTTTGCCACCTAGAATTTCTATAGATTTTTCTACTAAGTTTTCTAAATCTTCCATAGAAGTTGCGTCTGCTGGTACAATTTGAGAACCTGTTTTTTCTGCCAAAGCATCTAACTGACCCATTCTCATAGCAATTGGCGCATTGGTTAATACAAACTCTGCACCTTGTTCATGTGCTTTTTCTGCTACTTTCCAAGCAATAGAATGTTCATTTAATGCTCCGAAAATGATTCCTTTTTTTCCTTTTAGTAAGTTGTACATATTGTGGTTATTGGTTTATCGTTGTTAGCTATTAGTTGTTTGTTTTTGGTTTTTGGTTGTTGGTTTTCTAAATAGGTAAAAAGCTCATTTAGAAATGATTATTCTTTGTTCTTTGTTCTTTGTTCTTTGTTCTTTGTTCTTAAAACTAATTCAATAATTCTTTTGCATGTGTAATTGCAGAGTCAGAGATATTTTTACCACTTAACATTTCTGCAATTTCAACAACTCTTTCTTCTTTGGTTAATTGTTTTAAATTGGTGGTGGTTGCTCCATTAATTTCCTTTTTATACACCTTATAATGGTTGTTACCTTTTGCTGCAATTTGGGGCAAGTGTGTAATGGCAATTACCTGCATATTGTTACTCATTTGCTGCATAATTGCTGCAATTTTGTTAGACACTTCACCAGAGACACCTGTATCTATTTCATCAAAAATAATGGTGGGTAATTGTGTGTTTTCTGACAACACCTTTTTTACAGACAACATTATTCGAGATAATTCTCCGCCAGAAGCTACTTTTTTTAACTCACCAAAATTGCCTCCTTTGTTAGCGGAAAATAAAAATTCTAGTTCGTCTTTTCCGTTTAAAAAGTAAGATTTTGAGGGTTTTATTTTGATGGAAAAACGTGCATTTCCCATACCTAAATCTGTCAATAAAGTTTGCAACTCTTTTGTTAGTTTGGGTATTGCGCTAATTCTTGCTTTAGAAATTAAATCAGCTACTTTGTCTAATTTAACGGTAACCTCTTGTATTTCTTTTTTCTTTTGATTGATGATATCTTCTGCAGATATTACTTGGGCTACTTTCTGAGAGAGCTCTTCAAAAACAACTAACAGTTCTTTATTTGAACTTACATAATGTTTTTTCTGTAAATTGTACAAAAGTTGCAATCTATCATTAATTTGTTCTGCTTCATTTGGGTTAAAATCAACATTTTCATTTGCCGTTTCTAACTCTGCTACAATATCATCTATCTCTATTTTAACAGATACAACTCTTTCTGATATTTCTTGATATTCTTTAGAAAAATTAGCAATTTTAGACAATCTACTTTCTAGCGTATTTAATAAATTTTGAATCCCTATCTCTTCATTTATAGAGATTTCTAAGGCTTCTGACAAATTGAGTTTGATTTCTTCAATATTGTTCAGCTTCTCTAAAGTAATCTCTAAATCTTCCTGTTCATCAGCTTGAATCTTAGCTTCCTCCAATTCTTTAAACAAATGCAAGTTATAATCATATTGTTGGTTTGCATTTTGTTGTTCTTCTTCTAAACGTAAAAGTTCCTTTTTTAATTGATTGTATTGCTGATATCCTCTTTTATAAGATGCAATTCTTTTTGAATTATCAGCTAATGCATCTAAAATGGAGAACTGAAAAGTAGCATCAGACAATTGCATGGTTTGATGTTGCGAGTGCACATCTATTAACCGCGTTCTTAATTGATTTAAAACTGATAATACAACTGGGGTATCATTAACAAATGCTCTAGATTTACCTGATGGTAAAATTTCTCTTCTGATGATGGTTTCTGCCTCATAGTCTAAATCTACTTCTTCAAAAAAGTCTTGTAAATTATAATCTGTAATACTAATTTTTGCTTCAACTACACATTTTTGTGAAGTGTCTTTTAATGAAGATAAATCTGCTCTATTACCCAAAACCAAACCTAAGGCACCTAGTAATATAGATTTTCCTGCTCCGGTTTCTCCTGTAATGATGGATAATCCTTCAGAAAAATCAATAGCTAAACTATTGATTAAAGCGTAGTTATTTATAGAAAGTTGCTTTAGCAAATCGACTAATTTTTATGGACTAAAATTAGTGAATTTAAAATAAAGAAAGAAAAAGTTTTATGTATAAAACTAATTAATATTCTTCCACTTAGAGCTGTTGTTTGGAGATATTTTTTGCAAAACTTTAGTCAATCTATTTAATTTTCTGGTTTTGGGGCCTTCTGAATAGATATTCACAATTTCATCTGACTTGGCATCAAAAAAGACACGAATTAAATAGTTACCAACAGTCTTGTTAAATAAATTTTCCATATAAATTACGGCATCTTCTACAGTTTGTTTGGCAAACGTTGGATTTGAAGAAAAGTTATCTAAACCTTTTCTATGGTAGTTATATATGCCAATTCTAAAGTCTGATAATTTTGATGAGAGTAAATTGTCAATCAATAAAAAACGATTCTGTTTACCAACAACATTCTGCCATGAAGACAATCCACTTTGTTGAGCTTGCAACATTGCATTTTGAGCTTCTTTTAAATAAGGTTCACCTGCTTTTAATTTAAATGAATCTGCATCTACACCCAAAATAATATTTACATAAAAAACAATAGTAGATACCAAATTACTGTCAAATGAATTTATATTGTAAATCAATGGTTCAAATTCATTATAACTAAAATTGAAATCATTATCTCTTATATTTAATAACGGAGTTTCATAGGTTGCACCGTAAACAGGTCTTGTAGATTGAATCTGCAGATCTGCATCAAAAGTATTATCATTTCTCGAGTTGATGATAATGTTCATTGCGCAATTAATACGCTCTTCTGGCTTTACTTCTCTGTTGGTCCATTTTGTTTGATTGATAAACTCCGCAAGTGCTTGCTGTAACGTTTTAAAAACCTGTGTATTAGAACCTTGAACTTGATTGTAATTGATATTTACCAGACAATTTAGTTCTTGAGCATTTGTATTAATGGTTAACAATAACAAGGCAAAAAGAAAAACTAATTTACGCATTAGGATGTTTTAAATTGTTTTTGATACTATTTTTATTCCTAAAATCATTATAACTGACAGACCTTTGGTACACCAAATAAATTTAAAAAAATCAAATTTGTATCAAGAAATTTTTAACTTAATTTACTGATAATTTCATTCATAATATCTTTAGCTACTGCTACTTTAGATTTTAATTCGAATGATTTTTGTTTCAAATCTTTGTCAATAATAGTAATTTTATTTGTGTCTGTAGCAAAACCTGCTCCTTTATCTTGCAAGGAGTTTAAGACAATAGCATCTAAATTCTTTCTTTGTAACTTTCCTTTTGCATTTTCCAATTCGTTATTAGTCTCTAAAGCAAAGCCTACTAAATATTGATGTTTTTTAATTGCTCCTAAAGATGCTAAAATATCTTTTGTAGGTGCTAGCTGTATCTCTAACGAAGCATCTTTCTTTTTTATTTTCTGAGATGCACTATTTTTTGGTGCATAATCTGCAACTGCAGCAGAAAGTATAGCTATATCTACGCTGTTGTAATATTTGTGTGCAGCAGCATACATTTGGTTTGCTGATACTACATCTATCCTATCTACAAATGAATGTTGAATTTTTTGATGACTTGGCCCTGAGATTAAAATTACTTCTGCACCTAAATTAGCTGCAGTGTTAGCAATGGCAAAACCCATTTTACCAGAAGAATGATTTCCTATAAAACGAACCGGATCTATAGCTTCATAAGTTGGGCCTGCTGTAATTAATACTTTCTTACCTTTTAAAGGTAATTTAGACAAAACATCTTTTTCTATAAAAGACACAATATCTTCTGGTTCTGCCATTCTACCTTCTCCTACCAAACCACTTGCCAATTCTCCTGAAGTTGCAGGAATCATCACGTTTCCAAAAGATTGTAATTTATCTAAACTTTGTTTTGTAGAGTTGTGTTTATACATATCTAAATCCATTGCAGGTGCAAAATATACAGGACATTTTGCAGACAAATAGGTTGCCAACAACAAGTTGTTGCAAGTACCATTTGCCATTTTAGATAAAGTATTTGCCGTAGCCGGAGCTATTAAAAAATAATCTGCCCAAAGCCCTAAATCTACATGATTATTCCACAATTCGTTTTCATCTTCTTTATCATAAAAAGTAGAGTGAACTGGGTTTTTAGAAAGTGTAGATAATGTAAGTGGAGTGATAAAATCTTTAGATGCAGGAGTCATAACAACTTTAACTTCTGCACCTAATTTTATAAATAAACGAACTAAACTAGCCGTTTTGTAGGCGGCTATTCCTGCTGTTATACCAAGAAGTATTTTTTTACCGCTTAAAACAGACATTATTCTTCGTCAGGAGTTCTAAAGTACACTTTGTCGCTTAACCACTCTTCTACTGCAATAGCTGTAGGTTTTGGTAATCTTTCGTAAAATTTAGATACTTCTATTTGTTCTTTGTTTTCAAAAACCTCTTCTAAACTGTCATTATACGTAGCAAATTCGTCTAATTTCTCAACCAATTCCTTTTTTAAATCTCCGTTTATTTGAGTAGCTCTTTTAGCAATGATAGATATTGCTTCGTAAATATTTTCTGTAGGAGCTTCAATTTCACTTTTGTTATAAGTGATTGTAGATATTGCAGCTTTAGTATCTTTATAATCCATAATCCGTTTTTATTATTTCTTTAATGAGTTTTGTAATTCTAGTTGTTTTGCTATCAAATCTTCAGCGTCTTTCTTCTCTTTTTGCAAAGTAGCTAACATTTCATCAGCTTCTTCCATAAATTGAGATTCTGGAAAGTTTCTTTTTAGTTTATCATAAGCCTCTATAGCGTCGTCTGCTCTCTCTGGTTTTCTTCTTACAGTACTTTTCAACACAAAATCATGAGCTGCTTTTAACCTGTAAAACAAAGCTTCTTCTTTAAATTCTGAACCTAAATAATCTGCCAATAAATTATCAAAAGCTTGAATAGCTGCTTTGTAGTTACGTAAATCGTAGTCTGCAGTTTTGTAATATGTTTTGGCAATTTCAAAGTATTTTTTTTGTAATTTATACCTTAAATCTTTGTAATGATTATTGGCTTCTTCAATTTTATCTGAATTAGGATAAGTATTGATGAAATTCTGAAAAGCTTCTAGCGCTTTGTTTGTATCTGTGGGGTCTAAACTAAAACTTGGAGATGCCAATTTATAACTGTAAGCAGATAAGTACGCAGCTTCTTCTTTTTTAGAGCTTTTGGTATAATTTTTTGTAAAACGATCAAAATAATACCCAGAAAGTGCATAACTTTTTTCGTTAAAATTTGATTGCGCAACCATAAAAGCAATACGTTCCATCTGTGGTTTACCTCTGTATGAAGGTGTTATCTTTTCAAACAAACGCAATGCTTTAGCGTATTTTTTGGTTTCATACATTTTTACTGCCAATTTATACTGTTCTTCTACAGTACCTTTGTTTAGCACTTTTTGATACTCTCCACAAGAAGAAAGTAGTACTAAAGTTAGCAATAAAAACGATATTTTTTTAATTTTCAGCATCGGGCAAAATTAGTAATTTATTATGGATTATTAAAACGATATTTTGTCTAAAAAATTGTACTACAATAATCTGCAAAAAAGCTTCAATAAAGCATTTTGCCATACTAAAAATTTGTTAATCTTAAAATTTAAGGCGTATTAACTAAACTAAAAATTAGTTACAAACTTTGCTATCTTACCTTGTAATTGAGAAGACGCTTTAACCAAAGGCAACCTTACATCATTGTTACAAATATCCAATTCTTGTAAAACAGTTTTTATTCCAGCAGGATTATTTTCTTCAAAAATATAATCAATAACATCCATCATTTTAAAATGAATATCAAATCCTTCTTTAGCATTTCCTTTCAATCCATAATTAATCATTGTAGAAAATGCTTTAGGAAAAGCTTGCCCAATAACAGAAATAACTCCAGAACCTCCTGCTAAAGTTACTCCAAATGCCAAATCATCATCCCCAGAGATAATTAAAAAATCTGCTGGTTTGGCTTTTAATAAGGTATAGTATTGTTGTTGGTTATTCCCTGCTTCTTTTACAGCTACAATATTACTGAAGTCTTTTGCCAAACGAAGTGTTGTTGCCGGCTCCATGTTTTTGGCAGTTCTTCCTGGTACATTGTATACAATAATTGGTAAATCTGTAGCTTCTGCAATGGCTTTATAATGTTGGTAAAATCCTTCTTGAGTTGGTTTACTATAATAAGGAGCAACAGACAAAATACCATCAATCCCTGTAAAATTTCTTGTTTTTAATTCTTCTACAACCAATGCTGTGTTGTTACCTCCAACGCCTAAAACTAAAGGTAAGCGACTGTTATTTGTTTTTATAATAACATCTATAATTTCTTGCTTTTCTTTTGGGGTAATTGTAGCACTTTCACCAGTTGTACCATTAATAACAAGGTAATCTGTACCGTTTTCTATATTGTAATTCACCAACTTAATAAGTGCGTCAAAATCTACACTTAAATCTTTTTTAAATGGTGTAATTAAAGCTACTCCCGTGCCAACAAATTTTTGCATTATATTCTATTTAAATATGCAAAATTACAATTTTAAGATTGATTTTAATGATAAACTTTATAAAGTTAATTGAGAATAAACAATTTTAAAATTATAGTTTAATTTTAGAGTTTATTTAAAATAGAAAGGTATTTTTTTAATTCACTAGAGAACTGCTGAATATCAATAGTTTCTAAAGAAAAATCGATATCAAATAGTTTATAATTTACTTGAGAAAATCCCACTTTAAATGAGGCTCTAGATTGTAAGGTCGCTAATTCTAAATATAGATGTTTGTCATCAAAATACGCGATTAATAAATCAAAAGGTTGTTCTAAAAAGCTTTTGAAATTTTGTTGATGAAACTCACCTTTCCAATTCACATCTTTTTCAGAGAAATGCCTATAAGAAATCTCTTCTGTTTTATTAAATCTTCTAAAACTATAAATTTTAGTGTTTCTAACTCCTAGAGTGGATTCAATTTCAGACTGTAATTCTAATTGAGAAGATACCTTATCTGTAGTTAAAATTCCTATAGATTTAATTTTATCCTGAGAAACAACTCTATTTTCTTCATTTTTTTTAGATAACTTTGAGATTGTCTTGCGTATTTTTTTCTCTTTAAGTTTGGTAAAATTCATCTTTTGCTATAACTAAACTAAGGTAAAAATAAGAATTATTTATCTACTATTTCTAACAAAATTAATTGATTTAATTGTTTGCCATAAATCTGAAAATTATCATCAGAAACTAGTAATAAAGATTGGTTTCCGTTGGATAATTTAGGACCAAACGTGATGCCTTCTATATTATCTACAATACCTTCTGTAAGCTGATTTCTAATATCATCAAAATCTAAAAGTAATCTTTTTTTTAATGGATAAAACACGTTATCTACAAGCGCCTCTATTTGTAAAGTATTTGTTGTGTTTTCGTCTACTGTAGCCTCAAATATTTTAATGGTATTGCCATATGCGCCATATCCATTCTGATAAATTCTTTCTACGACTAAAAAACTATTTTTTTTATATTCTAGTATTGCTGTAACTCCGTTTAAATTTATATTTCCTTTAGGTGGTTTTGGTATCGCTTCTAATTGATATGCGTATTGATGAATTGCTTTTTTCGTGCTTTTATGTATATATGTAATTCGTATCGGCGAATTAGTTTTTTGAAAACTTGCCTCTTTACCATCTGACTTTAAAACACCTTCCATAGCTATCCAAAAACCATCTTTATGTATCGCTCTTGAAGAAGCTTCAAAAGCTGCATTGTGTTTAATGTTTTTTAGATTTGATAGATGTTTAGGTAAATGAAACCTTTCTAAAAAAATACCTTTTTTATCCACTTTAAAAACAGAGGGTAATTTCTTTTTTTTGATTGACCCTTCACTTACTAAGTAAATATTTTCTTTCTCATCAACAAAAATAGATTCTAAATCTAGGGTATTATTGTTAAAAAAAGTATGCTTGGATTTCTCTAACAATACAACATCTGTAAAATGTACGTTTTGAATTTCACCATCGTTAATTTTGATTTTTGCTGATATAATTCTTGGATTTTGCGCATCATCTACCACAAAATAAAAGGTATTATGCGCGTAATCGATTCCAGACAAACCACCAACAATGGTATTTTTAAAGGTTAGAGAATCTTGAATTATAAATTCGTCTAAATAGTTAAGTTTTACCTGTCCTGATACAACGTTTAAAAAACAGCAAAAAACAATTAAAAGGAATACTATTTTTTTCATTACAATAGTTTTAACAAAGTTATGATTTTGTAAGTATACTTTATATGTATCGTCTACAAATTAAATCAAACAATAATGAACACAAAGTTTCTTTTTACAATTAAATCTATTGCAGCTATTATTATGTTACAAACTTTGTTTTATAAATTTAATGGTGCAAAAGAAAGTGTAGATCTCTTTACTAAATTAGCTGGAGACAATGAGGCTATTATGAGAATAGGAACTGGTATTTTAGAATTAATTGCTTCTGTATTACTATTTGTTCCTAAAAGGATTTGGCTAGGAGCTTTTTTAACTATAAGTCTTATGGGAGGTGCTATATTTTCTCATTTGACAAAAATTGGAATCACCCATAATAATGATAGAGGGTTACTTTTTGGGTCTGCTATTTTTATCTTTCTTACAGGAATTATAATTTTAGTTTCTGAAAAAGATTATATTCCTTTTTTAAAAAAATAAGCTACTGTAGTTCAGATTCTTATTATTTTTTTAAATAGTATTTCTTAAAAAAAACTTAAAAAAACTTGCATTATCTATTTTTAGTTTATACTTTTACATTGTAATTAGTAATAATTATACCTTTTAACCCCTAAATCAATAAATATGAAGTAAATTTATTTTGAGTCATTCCCCTAACTATTAGAATCCCCTAAACTAATAATTGACAAAAAAATAAAAAAGTAATATCTATTAATTTAGAACCAAAAACCACTACTAAATGTAGTGGTTTTTTTATTTATTCTTAAAAATCTTTTTTTTACGATAAATTTTCAAACATTTTTATAGGTGTGTCTTTGTTCATAATGACTAGTGTAATATAATTCATTACTCCAAAAATTTTTTGGTAGTTTATATCTTAAAGGCAATTTTCATAGTTGACGAATATCACTAAAAAGGTAAAACATTAAAATTTTCTTCATCATTTAACTTATAATTCTATCAGTTATTTTTTATCAATTGTTCGTTTTGCTCTCTTTATTATTTTTTGAGTTTCCTTTGTAGGTGAATCTATTTTCCATTTTTCACAAAGACCAATTACAAAATCAGGTCTTGTTTTACTGGCATCATTCAACCAATTTCCAACACTATTTTGAACGTAATTTGAAGTATCTGATTTCAAATTTTCAAGAATAGGTAAAGCTACTTCTGGAGTTTCTTTTAATTTTTCTATATGTTTACACCATACACCTCTTGGTCTTGTTGACTCAGTTGTAAATCGTCTTATATTTTCATCTCTATTTTTTGTCCAACTACTTAAAATATTTATTGATCTTTCTAAATTGCTATCAATCTCAGGGCGTAAAGCCATCCAAACAACCTCTCTTACTCCAAAATGAGTGTCTGCCACTAATTTTTTGGACTGATTTAGTTTTTCGTTTATGCTTAATTTATCATTCAAAGACTTAAGGTAAGGCGCGTAGCAACGAATAGTATCTGATATATGAGAACTTAATTTATTGAAGATAGAGTTAATTTCTGTTTTATCTGAATACAGTTCATAAATTACTGATCCAACTAATTGTATTGTACTCATCGTAGAAGGCTTTTTTTGAAATTTTATTTTTTCACAAATCGCTACTATATTCTCAGCTGAAATTCCAATTTCTAAAAAATTTGTATGTATAAGTTTTAGATGATCAACAGCTAGCCATTCTGTTAAATTGACTGATTCAATATAACCTTTATTTAATAGTTCTAAAACTTCTTTTGGAATGTCTTGCGTTTTTATAGCCCCTTTACGATTGAGTATTTCTTTATTCATCTTAAAGTTTTACTAATTGACAAAATCTATGATATTATACTAAGTATTTATTTTATTAAAACCTTTTGTTTACAAATATTTTACAATTTTCTTCTATTATCTTCAGACTTTGTATCTATTAATTTATTGTATGGATCTACACCTACTTCTATTGGTTTTTGATCTACAATTATTGTAATTTTATTGTAAATGCTTGTTATTTTATGTTTTTGCAAATACAACTCTTTTACCTTTATTTCTCCATCAACTTCTTCTTCTGTAAAAATTCCAATATCTATATAATCTGCAAGAGGTACAGATAATATCGGTTTTTTCATTTTGTCTGATTTGTAGGTCAATGTATCTCCTACTTGCTCTCCATAATAACGTTTTCCTTTTTCACTATTTCTGTATTTAGACACTTCAAACTCAATTTCTACTTCATATTTTCCATTATCCAAAACTGTTGTTTTTGCATCTAACACTCTATTTCTATATAAAGTTATCGTCTCAAACATATCTTTGATGATATAATTTAAAGAATCTGGAGTTACCTTGCGTATATAGTCTACCATTTCTATAGAAGTTGTGTAAGGTGGTTCTTGAAATTTTACTTTTTCTACATACTTTTTCAATGCTCCGTTTAACTTTTTTTCTCCTATGTAATCGCTTAAAGCATAAAATACTAAAGAACCTTTTTGATATCTAATGTAACCTTGTCCGTCATTATACATTAACGGTTTTTCTCTTTTAGTTTCTAAGGTCCTTTGTAATAAATAGGCATCTAAAGCCTCTTTTAAAAATGTTCTCATTTTGTCTTTGCCATGTTCTTGCTCTAACACTTTTAAGGCTACATATTCTGATAAGCTTTCTGATAACATCGTGGCTCCTAAAACATCTGCCCCTATTACTTGATGTGCCCACCATTGATGCGCAACCTCATGCACTGTAATGGTAAATGGGTAGTTTACACCATCATCATTGCTATCATCTACATCTGCAATAAAACCTACGCCTTCTGAAAACGGAATAGTATTTGGAAACGATTGCGCAAAACTTCCGCCAGTTCTTGGAAACTCTATAATTCTAGTTTGTCTATGTTGATACGGACTAAAATTTTCTGAATTGTAATCTAATGATGCTTTCATTCCTTTCATCATTCTATCTAAATTGTACTCATGTCCTTTATGATAATAAATCTCTAAACTTATACCTTTGTACGTTTCCTTTTTCACCTGATACCTAGCAGAATTGAATGCATAAAAGTTTAAGATTTTACTATCCATTTTATAATGGTAGTATTTACGATTGCCATCTTCCCATTCTTTTTGTAAATAACCTGGTGCTATAGCTATTTGATCTTTAGAAGTAGATACTGTTGCTTCAAAATCTATCCAATCTGAATCTTTTGATATGTAAGTATTTCCTAGAGCTGTTGAATCTGAAGGATGAGGACGTAAATTGTTAGGAGGCAAATTGTATTTCTTACGTGTTTTATTATCTGTTAATTCTGCCCTTGGCGAATATCCTAAAGACGGAAACATTTGAAAATTATTGATAAATGTTCCGTTTTCTCTAATTGGAGATTTTCTTCTATAGGTTGTATTTTGCTTACTTTTTACTGCAATAGACAATTGTAGTGTGTCTCCTGGTAAAATTGGTGTATCAAATTTATAAATATCAAAATGTTGAATAGTATCCTCTAAAACCAAGGCATTGGTTTTGCTAAATTCAAATGAACTTTCTAACGAATTATGATTTAAAAATACACTATCTATAGCCTCTTCTGTTTTATTAACCATAGTATAGGTTGCTGATGCATTGTAGGTTCTTTTCTTTGGAAAAATATGAACCTCTGTTGAAACTGCCACTATTCTAGGTTGTGCGTATTTTTCATATTTTTTATACTCTTTCTCCCATTTAACCGCATTTAATTCAGCTTGTTTTGCAGATGTTCTTTTTCCTTTAACTCCAGTTTCTTTATAAATTGAAAATCCTACAATTAAAAAAGCTACAGAAAATACAATAAAACCAACAGCTGCTACTCCTTTGCATCTTGATTTTACGATAGACAATCGTTCTGATGCCGAACTTAGAATACCACGAACCCAAAAGAAAAAAGACAATACCAATAAAGATAAACCACCAAGAATCCAATATAGTTTGTAAGATAAATATGGCGTTAAAATTCCATATCCGTTCATGTCTGAATATCTAAAACCAGGACCTTCATTGTATTTAAAAATAGCTTGTTCTATACCTGCCAAAGACAAAAATGGCGTACCAATAGAAACTACTAATAATATAAATAAACCCAAATATGGGTTTCTAATTAGCGTTTGAACAAACATCGCCAATAACAACCAAATAAAATAATTAAGGAAATTTAAAACATACAATTCGTATAGGTAATGGCCAATTTCAAAATTGTAAAATCCTTTATAGATTTGAAATGAAACACCCGCTAACATTATAACTCCCAATAATACTATTTGCATTTTTACTAATGCAAGCACCTTAGAGAGTAAAAGCGTCCAATTAGGAACTGGAGTTGCATCTACTAAATGGTCTGTTTTACTAATTTTTGCTCTAGCAATTAACATACCTGCATACAAAAATGTACATACATTAATTGCTATTTTAAACACACCTCCAATACTTATCATTTTCCAAGTCACAGGTAAAGTAGCTGTTCCAAATAAATTGCCAATTTCAGATAAACCAACAATCATTAAAACCAAACCTACCAAAACAATAGAAATAAATGCCCAACTTTTTACAATGTATTTAAAATCTAATATAGATAACCTCCACATTGTTGTAAGGTTTTGCACAAAAGAATAATCATACGTTACCTTGGGTAAGATAATTTTTGTAATTCCGCTAAAATTAGACTTTGTAATTCTTTTACCTTTCTGTTTTTTGAACGAGAATGAAATTGCGTTTTGACTAAATGTAAATAATTTGTACACCAACCCAAAAATTAAACTAGAAATACCCAACCATAACAAGCGATTGTATATTACCATCTCTTTAATTGGGATTTGTAGTTCATTCTGCTCAGACATTGTCCAATATTTCGTGTAGTAGCTAACTGCACCACCTCCAAAAGGGTCTAAAATTGCAAATAAGCCTCTTTGTTCTGGCTCAGACAATATACTTTCTAAAACCCCTTGTGCAAAAATCAATACAATTACTGTAATAAAACCAGCTGCAATATTTCTAGAAAAAGTAACCACAGCAAAAACTATTGCCCCAAATAAAAATACGTTTGGTAAAATAAATACAAAATACGTTTTTATATAAGTTGTAAACTGTAAAGGACCAACAATATCTTGATTTGTTCCTGGAAAACGAAATCCAACAATCATACCCAGAGCAATACACAAAACAATTAAAGTAATAACTACAATACCACTGCAAAATTTAGCAAATAAGTAATTGGTTTTGGTAAATGGGTATGAATACAAAATAGTATGCATTTCACTCTTATAGTCTCTGTAAATAGACACCCCAACAATAGAAGGAAATAAGAAAAATATAAAAATGGTTAATGCATTGAAAAGAGTTGACGTACCGTAAGGAGAATTTACAATTCGTGATGAGCCTGTGGTTGCTGTAACAGAATCAAAAAGTCCTGCTGTTGCAGAAGATAAGAAAAATGCCAATAATAAAAAGATGGCTGCATAAATATAAAAAGCTGGCTTATTGAACCAGTATTTTAATTCTTGTTTAAAAATAGTTGAAAACATATTTTAAGGTGTATAAGTTGAAGTCTGTATTTGTGTTGTTAAAACTAGAAATATTGTATTACACTAATTCTGGTTCATCTTTTTGTAATGCCATAAAATACACATCATCTAACTGTGGTTTGGCTTGCACAAATTCTCTTGATGGTTTTTCTACTGAATATACCCTAATGTTAAGCGTATTGTCTTGATTATAACTAGAAGATAAAATAGAAAACTTTTTTTCTTCCATTTCCAAATCGTCTCTGTTGATGGTTTTAGTCCAAATAACACCTTCTATTTCTAACGTAGCTTCTTGCGGAGTTGTATGTTTTAAAATTTTACCACCGTTTAAAATGGCCATTTCATTACACAACTCTTTAACATCTTCTACAATATGTGTAGAAAAAATAACGGTACAATTGGTACCAACTTCTCTTAACACATTTAAAAAACGAACTCTTTCTGCAGGATCTAAACCTGCTGTAGGTTCATCTACTATTATTAATTTGGGGTTGTTTAAAAGCAATTGTGCTATACCAAAACGTTGTTTCATACCTCCAGAATAACCAGCTACATACTTTTTTCTAACGTCATATAAATTGGTAATTTCTAATACTTCTTTTACCAAAGCCTTTCTATCAGATTTTTTAGCCACTCCTTTTAAAGTAGCAAAATAATCTAATAAATCTTCTGCAGACATTTTTGGATACACTCCAAAAGATTGTGGCAAATAACCTAACACTTTTCTAAGAGACATGTTGTCTTCTAATACATTAATATCACCAAAAGTAATGCTACCAGAATCTGGACTTTGAAGTGTTGCAATAGTTCTCATTAAAGATGATTTTCCTGCACCATTAGGCCCCAACAAACCAAACATTCCTGTACCAATTTCTATGCTCAAGTTATCTATTGCTTTTACTCCATTTTTATACGTTTTAGTCAAATTTTCTATTACTAATTTCATGATACCAGGTTTTGTTTTATTTCTTAAAAGTATGTATGCTAAAAATCTATTTCAAAATCTTATTTAAGAAAAATAAGAATTATACATATGTGTAAAAATAAGAACTTTTGTTACACCTTTTTGTGATTATTTTAATTGAAATGCTAAAAAATCGTTTTATTTTTACGTCTATATCTTTTGAGTATTAAAATAAAAATCTCAAATCAATTTAAATTTAACAAACAGAAAATATGGCAGAAAAATCAATTTTAAATCAAAAGTCATTAGATTTTTTAGAGACCTATTTAAATAATGCGGCTCCTACAGGCTACGAGTGGGAAGGGCAAAAAATTTGGATGGAATACCTAAAACCTTATGTAGACACCTTTATTACAGACACATATGGTACAGCTGTAGGGGTAATTAATCCTGATGCAAAATATAAAGTAGTTATAGAAGGACATGCTGATGAAATTTCTTGGTACGTAAACTACATCTCAGACAATGGTTTAATTTACGTTATTAGAAATGGAGGTTCTGACCACCAAATTGCGCCAAGTAAAGTAGTACATATTCATACCAAGAATGGTATTGTAAAAGGTGTTTTTGGTTGGCCAGCTATACATACAAGAGACAAATCTAACGAACAAGCACCAAAACCAGATAATATTTTTATTGATGTAGGTTGTGCTACCAAAGAAGAAGTAGAAAAATTGGATGTTCATGTAGGTTGTGTTATTACGTACCCTGATGAATTTCATATTTTAAACAATGATAAATTTGTTTGTAGAGCTTTAGATAATAGAATGGGCGGATTTATGATTGCTGAAGTTGCACGCTTGCTTAAAGAAAACAAAAAAGAACTTCCTTTTGGTTTGTACATTACAAATGCTGTTCAAGAAGAAATTGGTTTGCGTGGTGCAGAAATGATAACGCAAACAATTAAACCTAATGTAGCTATTGTTACTGATGTTACACATGATACAACCACCCCTATGATAGAAAAGAAAAAAGAAGGTCTTTTAGAATTAGGTAAAGGTCCTGTGGTAGCTTATGCGCCTGCAGTACAACAAAAATTACGCGATTTGGTAATCTCATCTGCTGAGGCTAAAAACATTCCTTTTCAACGTTCTGCTTTGTCTAGAGCAACAGGTACAGATACAGATGCTTTTGCTTACAGCAATGGTGGTGTTGCTTCTGCGCTTATCTCATTACCATTGCGTTATATGCATACTACGGTAGAAATGGTACATAGAAGTGATGTAGAAAATGTTATTAAAATGATTTATGAGACATTACTAAATATTAAAAACGGAGATACTTTTTCTTATTTTGAATAATTAAAACCTCTTTTTAAATAAATAGAAAAGACCCTATAAAATTGTATCGAGAAATCTCAAGTAAAGAAGTTCTCGATACATTTTTATGTGTTTTTTTCATATTCAACATGCTAAAAAGACTTTTAGCACTAAAACCTGAATAATTATTACAAAAAAACTTACTTTCTTTACATTTTAAAATGCAACATCAAAAACACTTATTTACTATTCCTGATGATATTACCTATTTAAATATCGCTAGTCAATCACCTAGTTTTATTGCTGTTGAACAAGCAGCTATAGCCGGTGTTTTAGAAAAGAGTCATCCTTATAAAATTACAACAGAAAGCTATTTTGAGCCTGTAAAAGTGGTGAAAAAACTTTTTGCAACATTGATAGAGGTTAATGATTATAACAGAATTGCCAACATACCTTCTGCTTCTTATGGTATGGCAACAGTTGCTAATAATGTAGTTTTGCAAAAAGATGATGAAATTTTATTGGTAGAAAGTCAATTTCCAAGCAACTACTATATTTGGGAGAAATTAGCACAAAAATTTGAGGCTAAACTCAAGATTATTGAGATGCCTAAAATTACTGAAAATCGAGGAAAAAATTGGAATACAGCTATTGTAAACGCCATTTCAGAAAAAACAGCTCTTGTTGCTATTGGTAACATTCATTGGGCTAACGGAACCTTATTTGATTTAAAAAATATCAGAAAAAAAACCAAAGAGCATCATGCACTATTGATTATTGATGGAAGCCAATCTATAGGTGCTTTTCCTTTTTCTGTTAAAGAAATTCAACCAGATGCGTTAATATGTGCGGGTTACAAATGGCTTTTTGGCCCTTATGGATCTGGGTATGCTTATTTTGGCAAGTATTTTGACAACGGAAAACCTTTAGAAGAAAACTGGACAAACCGTTTAGACAGTGAAAACATGAGCGCTTTAACATCTTATCAACCTAAATACAAACCTCTTGCAAATAGGTATTCTGTTGGAGAGCATGCTAATTTTATTCATATTAAAATGCAAATTGCTGCACTAAAGCAAGTTATTGAGTGGACACCCGAAGCCATTCAAGAATACTGTAAAGTAATTACCGTAGACGCTGTAAAAAAGCTGAAAGCCTTAGGGTGTTTTATTGAAGATGATGATTTTAGAACCCATCATTTATTTGGTGTTGAATTGCCAAAAAACCTAGATATTGATTTATTGAAGAGTAAACTAAATAATCATAAAATTTTTATTTCTTTTAGAGGAAATTATATTAGACTTTCTTGTCATGTTTACAATACAAAGGCTGATTTTCAAAAACTAATCAACTGTATAGCATCTTGCTTATAAATGGACGAACTTATAGATATTTTAACTCCTGAGGGTAAACCAACAGGAAAAACAGCACTAAAATCTGAAGCGCATCAAAAAGGGTGGTTTCATGCCACTGTTCATATTTGGTTATTTACCAAAGACAGAAAAGTATTACTGCAAAAAAGAGCGTTGAGCAAAAAAGTTTTTCCTGGTTTGTGGGATATCTCAGTTGCAGGACATATTGGCGCTGGTGAAGGTATTTTAGAAAGTGCTAAAAGAGAAGTTTTTGAAGAAATTGGACTTGATTTACAGCAAGAAGATTTCATTAAAATAGGTACTAGAATTCACCAAGTACAACACGCAAACGGAATTATAGATAATGAGCACCATCATGTTTTTATTACTGAATTAAAAGTTGCTGTGGAGCAGTTAACCATTCAAAAAGAAGAAGTTGACGCTATACAACTCTTTGAATTGTCTGTTTTAAAAGACACAAAAAACCTAGAAAACGTTTTGCTCTCTAGGTTTCATGATTATTATGTTTCTGTTTACACAGCTATTCTAAATCAAATGCAATCATCTTAAAAACTTTGATGATTGCTTTTAGACAAAGTATCTCATTATCTACTGTGGCTTCTCAAAAAAAGATGCTCCTAAACTAACCTCACTGAGTAATGGTAATGTAAATTCTGTAGCTGGTCTTGCAGGAGTTGTTGGGTTTCCATTATCATCTTTTTTATACCAAGTTATTTCTTTTGGTAAAACTATTCCGTTCGTATTTTCCCATTTGTTATATCTTATAATATTGTATTTTTCTGAAGGCTTTTTAGAATTAAATGTTACCGTATACGCCAACCATTCCATTTGATAAGTATTAGGATGATAGTATATAATGTAATAGTCTTCTGGAGAACTCCCAATATTGGCTTCATATGAAATTTTATATCCAGGATATTCTATGTCATCAAAAGAAATAGCAGGTACTTTGTCATATGTTATACCGTCATCTGCCAAAACAAAAGGCATTGCATAAAAATAAAAATAGAGATTGTAGTAAAATTCTGGATTCCCTTTAAAAGAACCTTCTACTTCTTCATCTAACCAAACATTTTTACCATCAAAACCTAAAGAATATTTTGGAGAGTTAATTACTGTTTTTCTAGAGTATAAATCTGCTGTATGCACCTCTTCCCCTTTGTTAAAAGAAAGCAACTGTATCTTTCTCCAATTTTCTATACCTCCATGTTTTTTAAAAACTTCACCCAATTCGTTTGGAAAACTCTCTTTTATGGTTGTTTTGACTTTACTTTGTTCTGCTTCCTTTTTAGATTCGTTTTTACAAGAAATCATAAAAATTAGAACGCATAATACTAGTATTTTTTTCATTTAATGATTGTTTTATTTTCTGGTGATTACAAAGAACGAAAAATAGATTTAATTGTATTGTAAATAATATCTTAAAATAACCTGAGTACAACTTAAGAAAATACGCGTCAAAAAAAGAACTAATAGTCCGTCTTACTTTTATGTATTTTACACAACTTCTAAAAGTTGAATTTACCTAAATCTTAGCTTGATACGTATACAAGTCAAAATACCTTCCTTTGGCTTCAATTAATTGCTCATGCGTTCCTCTTTCTGCAATTTTACCGGCTTCAATTACTAAAATTTGATCTGCTTTTTTAATGGTACTTAGCCTGTGTGCAATTACAATAGTTGTTCTGTTTTTAACCAATTCTGACAAACTTTTCTGAATTAAAGCCTCACTTTCGGTATCTAAATTAGAAGTAGCCTCGTCTAAAATAATAATTTTTGGATTTGCCAAAATAGCTCTTGCAATAGCCAATCTTTGTCTTTGCCCTCCAGAAAGTTTTACTCCTCTTTCTCCTATTAAGGTATCTAAGCCTTTATCAAATCTGTCTGTAAATTCGTTTACATAGGCTGCTTTTACCGCATTTTGTAACTCTGCCTCTGTTGCATTGGGTCTTGGAAAAAGAATATTTTCTCTTATAGAGCCTTCAAATAAAAACTCATCTTGCAACACCACTCCGAGGTATTTTCTGTAGCTTGATAACTTTACTTTTGATAAATCTTGATTGTCTATGGTGATGGTACCAGAATTCGGATTTAAAAATGTGGCAGATAAACCTGCAATGGTAGATTTTCCAGAACCAGAACTGCCAACCAATGCAGTTACAGATCCTGCAGGAACTTTAAAACTAATGTTGTGCAAGACTTTTTTATCTTCTTCATAAGCAAAAGAAACATCATCAAAAACAATTTCTCCCTCTGTGTTATTTAAGACAATATTTCTTTCTAGGTTATCTTCTTCAGCAGTTTTGTTCATTAACTCTTCTGTTCTATCTAAACCTGCTAAAGCCTCTGTTAATTGACTTCCAATATTACTCATTTGCACAATAGGTGCAATCATAAAACCTAAAATTAAGGTAAAAAACAAAAACTCTCCAGATGTCATATCGCCTTGAATCATATAATACCCTCCTATACCCATAATTCCTGTAGTGGCCACACCTATTAAAAAAGTGGATGAGCTAGTCATTAATGCAGTTGCTGTTAAACTCTTTTTTACATTTTGATAGAGTTTTTCTACTCCTTTTTCAAAAACTTTATTTTCTTGTTCTTCTGCATTAAACGCTTTGATTACTCTTACACCAGCTAACGTTTCTGTTAACCTACCTTTTACCTCTGCATTAATTTTGCCTCGTGTTCTAAAAATTGGACGGATAAATTTAAAGGCTTTTAACGCTACAATACCGAAAATAGAGATTGGTAAAAAAACAAATAAAGTCATCCACGGATTTAAATTTATTAAAATGATCAAAGAAATAACTGCAGTAATGGTACCGCCTACCAACTGCACCAAACCTGTGCCTATTAGATTTCTAACCCCTTCTACATCACTCATAATTCTAGAAACCAATGCACCTGATTTTGTATTGTCAAAAAAACTAATAGGTAAAGACAATACTTTTTTTTGAACTTGTGCTCTTAATTCTGAAATTAAGTATTGTGCCTGTACACTTAAAATTCTTGTTAAAAGAAAAGAGGTTACAGCTTGTACTAAAATTGCACATAATACAATACCTATTAAAGAATATAATTGTTGCATATTTTTATCTGGCACAACCTCATCTAGCAAAATTTTACTCTGCCAAGGCAATATTAAACCTGCTAAACTTCTAATTACTATTAAAATTAAACCTATAAACACTAAGTTTCTTCTAGGCCAAATAATGGTTTTAAAGGCTTTACCTATAGAAACTTTTCCTTTATTTTTTTCTTTTTTAGAATCTTTGAGATGTTGCATAAATGGTGTTGAGAATATTGAGTTTTAGCGCTGTAAATTACTGTGTTTATAGTAAGTATGTAATATATTAGCAAAAGTACGATATATAATAAAAACCTCACAAATTTAAAAAGGTGTGAGGCTTATTCTATACCAATTGATTGGAAAGTTTTTCAAAAAAGTTTCAAACAAGTTTAGCCCCGATTGCAGTGGAAATCCTCTGAACTTGTTTCAGAGATTGTAACGGAAAGCGGGAAATAGCTTCTAAAAAACTATAACTTGTTATCTATGATACTTTGTACTATTTCTGGATTTAGAAGTGTAGACACATCACCTAAATTATCCATTTCATTAGCAGCTATTTTACGCAAAATTCTACGCATAATTTTTCCTGAACGTGTTTTAGGCAATCCGTTTGAAAATTGAATTTTATCTAATTTGGCTATAGGGCCAATTTTTTCTGAAATTGCTTGATTGATTTCTTTACGTAGGTTGTCATGATTTCTGCTTTCTCCTGCGTCTTTTAAAATTACATAACCGTACAATGCACTTCCTTTAATATCATGAGGAAAACCAACAATTGCAGACTCTGCTACAGCTGGGTGCTCGTTTATAGCGTCTTCTATAGGCGCTGTACCTAAATTATGTCCAGAAACAATAATAACGTCGTCTACTCTACCTGTTATTCTGTAGTACCCTACCTCATCTCGTAAAGCACCATCGCCTGTAAAATATTTGTTTTGGAATGCAGAAAAATAGGTTTCTTTGTAGCGCTGGTGGTTTCCCCAAATGGTTCTTGCCATACTTGGCCAAGGGTATTTTATACACAACCTACCTTCTACTTGGTTGCCTTTTAATTCTTGTCCGTTTTCATCCATTAAACAAGGTTGAATTCCTATAAATGGTAATGTAGCGTATGTGGGTTTTGTGGGGGTTACGTATGGTATTGGAGTAATCATCATACCGCCTGTTTCTGTTTGCCACCAAGTATCTATAATTGGACTTTTCTTTTTACCCACGTTATCATTATACCAATGCCACGCTTCTTCATTTATAGGCTCTCCTACAGAACCTAACACTTTTAGAGAAGATAAATCATATTTATCAACTAACTCGGTACCATGTTTTGCTAAGGCTCTTATAGCTGTTGGAGCTGTATAGAATTGATTGATGTTGTGTTTTTCTACGATTTGCCAAAATCTACCAAAATCTGGATAACTGGGTACACCTTCAAAAAGTACTGTTGTTGCCCCGTTTAACAAAGGACCATATACAATGTAAGAGTGTCCCGTAATCCAACCAATATCTGCTGTACACCAATACACATCATTTTCTTTGTATTGAAATGCATTTTTAAATGTATAAGCAGTATAAATCATGTAGCCAGCTGTGGTATGTACCATTCCTTTTGGCATTCCTGTAGAGCCTGATGTGTACAAAATAAACAACGGGTCTTCTGCATCCATTGTTGTAGCATCACAAATTGTTGATGCTTTGTCTAACAAAGGTTGCAACCATTGATCACGACCTTGTTTCATGTTGATTTTTGAATTGATCCTCTTAGCTACCAAAACGGTTTCTATGCAAGGGCATTTGTTTAAAGCCTCATCTACAATTCCTTTTAAGTCGATGGTTTTTGCTCCTCTATATGAACCATCAGCAGTAATGACCATTTTACAATCTGCATCATTAATTCTTGTAGCTAATGCTGTAGATGAAAAGCCTGCGAATACAACAGAATGAATAGCGCCTATTCTTGCACAAGCCAATACTGAAATTGCCAATTCTGGAATCATAGGTACATAAATACATACTCTATCTCCTTTTTTAACTCCTTGTTCTTTTAAAACATTTGCAAACTGATTTACTCTTTCAGAAAGTTCTTTATAAGTAATATGTTGGGCTTCTTCATCTGGATTATTAGGCTCAAATAAAATAGCGGTCTTATGTGCTCTAGTAGCTAAATGCCTATCTATACAATTTTCTGTAATGTTTAACTTTGCATTTTTAAACCAAGTTACTTCTGGTTTAGAGAAATCCCACTCTAAAACAGCATCCCACTTTTTTCTCCATAAAAAATGTTCTTCTGCTACTTCTTCCCAAAAATTTTCTGGTTCTCTAACAGATTTTCGATAAACTTGATAATATTCTTCTAAATGTTTGATATGATAATTACTCATAATTCAGTTGCTTGTTTTATACTTTATAAAAATAGAAAATTATATTTGCTTTATGAATATTCAAATTATTTTTGAGTCAATTTTTAATAACTGGCACGTCATTGTGCTTTTTTTGATTGTTGCAATTTTGTACTCATCTGTAGGTTTTGGTGGTGGCTCTAGTTATTTGGCCATACTTGCGTTAACAGGAATAATTTTTACTCAAATACGAGCAACAGCATTATTGTGCAATATTATGGTTGTTAGCAGTAATGTTATTTTATATCATCAACAAAAACAAATAGATTGGAAAAAAATAGGTCCACTCGTTTTTTTGAGCGTACCTCTATCTTTCTTAGGAGGATACCTCAAAATAAACCAACAATTATTTTTTATACTATTAGGGGTTACGCTTTTATTTGCTGCAATTACCATGTGGTTGTCTAAACGTTTTGTTACTGAGAATGACAAGACATCTTCTACAAACCCGTTCAAAAATGCTACTTATGGGGGTATTATTGGATTTATTTCTGGAATGGTTGGTATAGGAGGCGGAATTTTTTTAGCTCCTATTTTACATTTATCAAACTGGGATACGCCTAAAAAAATTGCTGCAACTGCCAGTGTTTTTATTTTGGTTAATTCTACCTCAGGTATATTGGGTCAATATTTGAATCCTAATTTTAATATTGACTGGAATTTAACTTCTGTTTTACTAGGTACCGTTTTTATTGGCGGACAAATAGGGAACAGAATTAGTGCTACCCTGTTTACTCCTATTCTGTTAAAAAAAATTACAGCAGTTTTAATTGCGGTGGTAAGTTTCAGAATTTTAATCAAATATTTGTATTAAAAACTCAAAATTAGTTTAATATATTTGAATCTTAAATGTTAAGCAATTATGTTAGAAATTCTTTTTACCTTAATTATGTTGGTTCTTTTACAAGCTGTATTGGGCTTTGATAATCTTTTGTACATCTCTTTAGAGTCTAAAAAAGCACCAGAAAAAGATCAAAAAAGAGTACGTAAACTAGGTATTTTAATTGCTATCGGATTAAGAATTGTTTTACTTTTCTTACTGGTCTCTATTATCGATTATTTTCAAGAACCGTTTGCTTTTTTAACGGGCGGTATAGATGATATGGTAAAATTTGCATTTAATGGACATAGTATTATTGTGTTAATAGGTGGTGGTTTTATAATTTACACAGCTATCAAAGAAATTTGGCATATGATATCTACAAAAGACTTAGACGCCTCTGAAATGGTAGACACTAGCAGAAATAAGACCGCAAATGCTGCAATTTTTAGTATCGTAATTATGAATTTAGTGTTTTCTTTTGATTCTATTTTGGCTGCTATAGGGTTAACAAACGAGATAGAAAACGCAACTACAGCTTTTATTGTTATGGCTATAGCTATTGTTATTAGCGGTTTAATTATGCTATTTTTAGCAGATAAAGTGTCTACTTTTTTAGCAAAAAATAGAATGTATGAAGTTTTAGGTCTTTTTATCCTCTTTATAGTGGGTATCATGCTTGTGACAGAAGGTGGCCATTTAGCACATATTAAGCTCTTTGGTGAAGAAATAGTGCCCATGAGCAAAACAACTTTCTATTTTGTTATTGCTGTTTTAATTGTCATAGATATAGTGCAAGGAAAATATCAGAAAAAATTGATGTCTGGTAAATAACTAATTTAAAACGATTTTTTATTTAATCTTGTAATTTGTTTTTACATTTAAAACAAATGTATTCTACAGTATTCTTCTAAAACTGTAATTGTAAGAAGAGTTGCTCTAGCAACTTAAGTTTTGGCTAATATATATTACTGATTTGTCGTAAAAAATACCAGCTAAGATTGAGTATTCTATATTTAAAAAAACTCTATACAAATTAACATACTGTTTAATATTTTTAACATTTTATTAAACAATAAAGAGTTATCTTTGTAGGACAAAATAGAAAAGTATACTTCTATATAGCGAATACTATTCGTGAAATAAAAGAAGTTTTTGGTTGATTGTTAAAACCGCTGAATCCATCAGCGGTTTTTTAGTTTATAGAATACGTATCTTGTAATCTTTGAATAATAATTTGATTGATTCTTTTACTAAATTCTGACCTATTTGCATTATATATTTTTAGTTCTTCTACCGAAAAACACCCCACAATACAACCTAAAATTAATGTTCTAAATTTTAAATCTGTTTTTAAAATAGATTGTATTTTTTGACTTTTTTTATCTTTTGATACCAAAGCAAACTCTATTTTTTTTTCAAATAAATAATCTTCAAATAATACTATTAATAATTTATGTTGCATTTTAATTACAGGTCTTATGACTTCATTTTGAAACTTTTCTGTAACTGTTGTGCTCTTGTTTACAATGCTTTGTATAACTGGTCTCTCTTTTTTATTCATCTAACAATTGTGCAAGTTCAAGTTTAAAATCATATTGCAAATCTTCGTGCAGTTTATCTATTGCTTTTTGTATCATTCTTACCTGTGTATCAAAAACATTTTGCAATCTGGTACTTCTTTTTATAGAAGGTTTTAACTCTTTAAGTTTCTTACAGAAATACAATAATAATTCTGCTTCGGTTTCTTTCTTTTTAGAATATCTAATAAATTTCTTAGTAGATGATAATATTTTTCTTACACTTTTTCTAATATAATAAAAACTGTTGGTATTAATTTCTTCAAACTGTACATCCATTTCATCTTTTATAGACTGTATGTACCCTTCTTCATGATGAGATTCAAACAACAAATAGGTAAGTAATTCTTTGTTTTCCTTTTTAAATCTAGACAAATGTAAACACAATTCTTTTAACTCATTAGCTGTTTTATGAGAGAGTTCGTCTTTTAATTGTTTTATAGTTACTGCTTTCATCAGTTCTATTTTTTCTTAAGATAAAAAAGAAAACCTCACAAAATTAAAGTTTGTGAGGTTTTTTTAGTTTACTATTTTGTTTATTGTTCGCTAGGAATGGTAACAACCTCTTCTACTTCTTCCTCATAATCTACACCATCAACTTTAAAACCAAAAAGGTTGTAAAAGTCGTTACTATACCCTTCTAAATCACCAATTTCTGGTAAATTTTCTGATGTAGCTTGCTCCCACAAAGCAGCAACTTCTTCCTGTACATCTTCGTACATCTCCCAATCATCAATCCTAATTCTCCCTTTTTCATCTAACGGTACTTCTGCTTCAGTATACAAACGCTCACTATACAAACGTTGTATTTGTTCTATACAGCCTTCATGAATATCTTTGTTTTTCATTATTTTAAACAGCAATGAAATATAAAGTGGTATTACAGGAATTGCAGAACTTGCTTGGGTTACTAAAGCTTTATTTACAGAAACATATGCTTTACCACCTAAAGGTTTTAAATCATCAGAAATGGTGAAAGCCGTTGCTTCTAAATGATCTTTAGCTGCACCTATGGTTCCGTTTCTATATACAGGTTTTGTAACATCTGGTCCAATATAAGAATAGGCAACTGTGGTAGCTCCTTCTGCCAAAACATCAGCATTTTTTAACGCATCTATCCACATTTTCCAATCTTCACCCCCCATAACTGTTACGGTGTTTTCAATATCTTCTCCTTCTGCTGGTTCTATAGAAACTTCGGAAACTTTACCTGTATGAAAATCTACAGTTTTATTCGTAAATTTTTCTCCAATAGGTTTCAAAACGGATTTATAGCGTTTTCCTGTCTCTGGATGTGTCCTTACGGGTGATGCCAAACTGTAAATTATCAAATCAATTTTACCTAAATCCTCTTTGATTAAAGCAATGGTTTGTTGTTTTATTTCGTTAGAAAACGCATCTCCATTTATACTTTTAGCATACAAGCCTTCTGCATGAGCTTGCTGCTCAAAAGCAGCAGTATTGTAATAGCCTGGTGATGCTGGTCTTCCTGGTTTTGCTGGTTTGTCAAAGAAAACTCCAATTGTTGCAGCATTAGAACCAAAAGCACTTGTAATTCTAGACGCTAAACCAAAACCCGTTGAAGCACCTATTACTAATACTTTTTTTGCACCATCAATTTCTCCTTTAGACTTTATATATTCTATTTGATTAATTACATTTTGTTCGCATCCTTTTGGGTGCGCTGTTAAACAAATAAACCCTCTAACTCTTGGCTCTATTATCATTGTTGTTTGTTTTAAATTCTCGATACTGTTTTTATGATTTCATTTTAAAGTTACTCTGATAGACATCAACAATTGTCATGTTGAGTATATCTGATTTTTTTAAATTACTTTTTTATAGAGGTGTTAGTTTTGGTTGGCTAAAAAAGAGTTTACGTTCTTTTCTACTCTTTGCAATACATCTTCTGTAGTTGCTTTTACAAAAGACTCTCCTGTAATTTGTTCGTATAACTCTATATATCTGTTAGAAATTTCGATTATTTTTTCATCAGACATTTCTGGAATTTGTTGACCTTCTTTTCCTTGAAAACCGTTTTCTATTAACCATTGACGCACAAATTCTTTAGACAATTGTTTTTGAGCTTCATTATTATCTTGTCTTTCTTGATAACCATCAGCATAAAAATAACGAGAAGAGTCTGGTGTATGAATTTCATCAATCAACACAATTTTACCATCTTTAGTTTTACCAAATTCATATTTAGTGTCTACTAAAATCAAACCTCTTTTAGCAGCTATTTCTGTTCCTCTTTGAAATAATGCTCTGGTGTATTTTTCTAAAACAAGGTAATCTTCTTCGGATACAATTCCTTTTGCTAAAATAGCTGATCTAGAGATATCTTCATCGTGCTCTCCATTATCTGCTTTAGTAGACGGCGTAATTATTGGAGTTGGAAATTTATCATTTTCTTTTAAACCTTCTGCCATTTCTACGCCACAAAGTATTCTTTTTCCTAATTTATACTCTCTAGCTGCATGACCTGAAAGGTATCCTCTAATGACCATTTCTACTTTAAAAGGTTCGCACAAATGACCTACAGCTACATTTTCATCTGGATTAGCAATTAACCAATTTGGAACAATATCTGCAGTATCGTTCATCATTTTAGTTGCAATCTGGTTTAAAATTTGCCCTTTAAAAGGTATCTGACGAGGTAAAATAACATCAAAGGCAGAAAGTCTGTCTGAGGCAATCATAACTAAAAGTTCATCGTTAATATTGTAAACCTCTCTTACTTTACCTTTGTATACAGATTTTTGATTTGGAAACTGAAAATTGGTTTCGTTGATTGTGTTCATTATTATAATTGTTATTGCGGCTGCAAAAATAAGCTATCTAAAATTATTTCTTTTTCTTTTCTAGCACTTTTATTTGCTTTAAGTTATCTGTAATAGGTGTGGCTGTAATTACTTTTTCTCCAGGAATAAAATAGAAAAAATATGCTGAGTTTTGCCCTACTTTTCTTACATCTAACCTAGCATTATCTTTAAAAATTAATGTATGGTTTGGAGTTATTTCTTTTTCCATAATCTTATGTTTCATCCCTAATCCATAACCCGTTCTCATAGATACAAAGAGTAAAAAAAACAAAAACATCATTCCTGGAATTAAGTTTTTTTTTTGCTCTAAGTCTGCATATTTTTTATCCCATTTTTCAACATTATACATCTTTTGATACCATTTTTTAACTCTTAGTTTCTTGTATATTTTTGGAGCTACTTTGGTTAAATAAAAATACAATAATGCAAACATAACACCTAATGCTACAGCAAGCACCCAGTTGTTGGTTAACAAACTAATTGGTGAAATAAGAGCATCTAAGATGGTCGTGTAATTAAGATATGAAACACCAAAAATTCCGTAAAAAATGGCATCACTTACAATACCTAAAATAATAAGATACAAATACCCAATATAAAAATAATCTTGGAGTCCTAATTTGTCTTGCTCAATTTTTATCATTCTGTTTCTATGCTTTTGTATGCGGTAATAATTCGTTTTACCAACCTGTGTCTAACTACATCCTTATCATCTAAATACACTTGCGCAATGCCTTCTATATCTTTTAAGGCCAACAAAGATTCTTTAAGACCAGAAACTTGTTTGCGCGGTAAATCTATCTGACCAGGATCTCCAGTAATGATAAACTTTGCATGCATTCCCATTCTGGTTAAAAACATTTTCATCTGACTATGTGTAGTATTTTGAGCTTCGTCTAAAATTACAAAAGCATTATCTAAGGTTCTACCTCTCATAAATGCCAATGGTGCAATTTGTATCACCCCTTTTTCGAGATGCGATTCTAGTTTTTCATGCGGAATCATATCTCGTAAAGCATCATACAAAGGTTGCATGTAAGGATCTAATTTTTCTTTTAAATCTCCTGGTAAAAAACCTAAATTTTCTCCAGATTCTACTGCGGGTCTTGTTAAAATAATTCTTCTAACTTCTTTTTCTTTTAATGCTTTTACAGCCAGAGCAACTGCTGTATATGTTTTACCCGTTCCTGCAGGCCCTACTGCAAACAGCATATCATTTTTTTGCATAAGCGTTACCATCTTACGTTGGTTTTCTGTTTGAGCTTTAATTAACTTTCCGCTAACTCCGTGTACCAAAACATCTTTGGCATTTCTTGCTGTTTTGGTTTGCTCTTCGTTTCCATTAGAGGTTAAAATACGCTCTATGCTATTTTCGTCTAATTTATTATACCTATTAAAATACTTAATCAACCGTTCTAAACGAGTTTCAAATTCGTTTAAAATATCTGGTTCTCCATAAATTTTGAGTTTAGACCCACGAGCAACAATTTTAATTTTAGGAAAATATCTTTTTAATTGCTCAATAGTACTATTGTGTGCGCCAAAAAAATCTTTAGGATTGATTTCTGTAAGCTCTATAATGCGTTCGTTCAAATGATAATTTTTTGTTAATGGTTATCGTTATTAATTCAACTAAAAATAGTAATTTAAAATACTAAAATGATTAGATTTGCGTAAACTAATTAACAACTTTTACACAATTCATTAACAGCAGAAATTAATGTCTATAATTACATTAACTACAGATTTTGGAACAAAAGACCACTTTGTGGGTGCTGTTAAAGGCGCTATTTATTCTGAGCTTTCTGATGCTACAATTATAGATATTACCCATCAAATATCTCCGTTTAACATTACAGAAACGGCTTATATATTAAAAAACTCTTACAAGAGTTTTCCTGACGGAACCATACATATTGTGGGTGTCGATTCTGAATTAAGTGCAGACAATAAACACATTGCCTTAGCTCTAGATAATCATTTTTTTGTCTGTCCTGATAATGGATTAATTTCTATGATTGCCTCAGAAATTAATCCTACTAAAATTGTAGAAATCAATATTCATGACAGAATAGAAAGCAGTTTTCCTGTATTAGATGTTTTTGTTCAAGTGGCTTGTTTTATTGCTAGAGGAGGCAATTTAACCGTTATTGGAAAAGAAATTAAAGAGTTTAAAAAGCTTGTTGAAATTAAGCCCAAAGTAAATCAAGCCCAAAACCAAATTATTGGGGGTGTTATGTATATTGATAATTATGGAAACGTAATTACTAATATTAATAAAAAAATGTTTCAAGATATTGGTAAAGGTAGACGCTTTAAAGTAACTGCTAGACGTTATTCTTTTACGAAAATATTTACGAGATACAATGAAATTACAGGCAATAGTGCCCATGATAGCACTCAATTTGATGGAAGTAAGCTAGCTATTTTTAATTCAGCTGGTTTTTTAGAAATTGCTATTTATAGAAGTAATTTAGCTACTGTTGGGGGCGCATCTACGCTGTTAGGATTACACTATAGAGATGCTATTACTATTGAATTTTTTAACGATTCTAAACCAGATTTTACACCCTTAAGCTAAACTATGTTTGTACGAATTGTAAAAATGAGTTTTCATCAAAAACACATTAAAGAATTTTTAATGATGTTTGAAAAAAAGAAAGCCTTAATTAGAGCTTCTAAAGGATGTCAATTACTTGAACTATATCAAGATAAAAATAGCCCTGAAATCTTTTTTACGTACTCTTATTGGAATACCGAACAAGATTTAGAAAACTATAGAAATTCTGAGTTCTTTATATCTACATGGCAACAAACCAAATTGTATTTTAATGGTAAACCAGAAGCTTGGAGTGTGGATAAAAGAGAAAGTTTACAATAAAATTACAAGTTAACGAAATAAAAAAATGTTATCAATTTTAAAAAAAGAATTCAACTCGTTTTTTGCAAGTCCTATTGCCTATTTGGTTATTGGTGTTTTTTTGTTGATAAACGGATTATTTTTATGGGTTTTTAAAGATAATTTTAATATTTTAAACGCTGGTTTTGCAGATTTAAATCCGTTTTTCTTTTTAGCACCTTGGGTGTTTCTTTTTTTGATTCCTGCTATTACTATGAAGAGTTTTGCAGATGAATTTAATAATGGAACCATAGAACTTCTAAAAACAAACCCCATTTCTGATTGGCAAATTGTTATGGGTAAATTTTGGGCTTCGCTTCTGCTAGTAGTTGTAGCTTTAATACCTACACTTACATATATATACACAATTTATAACTTAGGAAATCCTGTTGGAAATATTGATTTTGGAAGTATTATAGGCTCTTACATTGGTTTGCTTTTTTTAGCATCAACGTACACCGCAGTGGGTTTGTTTACGTCTACATTATCTAAAAATCAAATTGTTGCGTTTATTTTGGGTGTTTTTATAACCTTCTTGTTATATTATGGTTTTGATGCCATATCAAATTCTTTAAACAATCTGCTTGTAAAAAAAATAGGTATTCATGAACATTTTAAAAGTATTTCTAGAGGTGTTATAGATACAAGAGATCTTATTTATTTTATTAGTGCTACTTTTTTCTTTTTATTCATCACTAAAATTCGCTTAGAAAATGAATAAAAAAATCAAAAATATCGTTCTTTTAATCGTTGGTTTTGTTATTGTACAATTTATAAGTGAGTTATTTTACAAACGTTTTGATCTAACTGCAGACAAACGATATACCCTCTCTGAAACTACAAAAGAAATTCTTTCTACTATTGATAAGACTCTTTTTATTACTGTTTATTTAGAGGGAGATTTTCCATCAGAATTTAAAAGACTTCAGGTTGAAACAGGTCAGTATTTAGAAGAATTAGCTTCTAAAAACTCCAATATCAAAATTACTTTTGAAGTTCCAGACAATCAACGAGAAGA
Source organism: Polaribacter sp. WD7 (assembly GCF_003335085.1). Taxonomy (GTDB): domain Bacteria; phylum Bacteroidota; class Bacteroidia; order Flavobacteriales; family Flavobacteriaceae; genus Polaribacter. The sequence goes on from NZ_QPEJ01000016.1 coordinate 111,928, forward strand.
CTTAATTAAACGTGGCATGATGCCTAGTCAACTCACCGTTGAAGAACAAGGAAAACTCTCTGAAGCTATTATCTTTCCTTGGGCAGAAGTAGCTTACGGAAAAAAATCTACCATTGTTGCGCTGTTACCTAATGCCATTGTTGCTTCTCAAGAAGAACAGTTGCAAAAAGCTATTGAAAACTTAGAATATAGTTTTTCCAATGCCATAAATTCTATAACGCAAACAAGACAAAAAAAAGTTGCAATTATTACTGGAAACGGAGAATTACAAGATATATATCAGTACAGTTTTTTAAGTGAAATTGCTAAAAAATATAGGCTGGCAAAGTTTACTTTAGATTCGGTTGCCACCTCACCACAACAAACATTACAAGATTTAACAGATTTAGATGTAGCCATAATTGCTAAACCTACAGAAAAATTTACAGCAGCAGAAAAATTTACTCTCGATCAGTTTATTATGAACGGAGGTAAAACGCTTTGGATGATTGACAACGTTAATGCAGACCAAGATAGTTTGTTTAAAACAGGTAAATTGTTAGCCTATCCTAGAGATCTAAACCTTACAGACTTGTTATTTACATACGGTGTACGAATTAACACATCTTTAATTAAAGATTTGTATGCTGCCCAAATTCCGCTAGCAACGGGGAAAGTTGGCAATCAAACACAGTTTAAAAACTTAGATTGGTTTTATCATCCTTTGGTTGGCGCAAATCCAAATCATCCTATAACAAAAAATGTTGCTTCAGTACGTTTGCAGTATGCAAATCAAATAGACACGTTAAAAAACAATATTAAAAAGACTCCTCTTTTGCTAAGTTCTGCCTTAACCCAAAAAGTAGGAACGCCTACTTTTATTGATTTACAATCTATTGCAGAAGAAGTAATAGAGACCAATTACAATGATGGGAATCAAGTATTTGCTACACTTTTGGAAGGCGATTTTAATTCTGCCTTCAAAAATAGAGTTCACCCTTTTACATCTCCTCTTTTTAAAGAACAGGCTACAGCTAATAAAATGATTATTATTGCTGATGGTGATATTGGTAAAAATCAAATTTTAAAAGGAAAGCCTTACGATTTAGCAAGGGATAAATGGACCAATCAAACTTTTGGCAACAAAGATTTTTTACTTAATAGTGTTAATTATTTATTAGATGATTCTGGACTAATCAATCTTAGAAACAAGACCTTAAAAATTAAAACATTAGACAAACAAAAGACGTATAAAGAACGTATTTTCTGGCAGTTTTTAAATGTGGTTTTACCACTTCTAATTTTATTTGGGTTTGGTTTTGGGTTTACTTATCTTAGAAAAAGAAGGTATAGTTAGTTGTAAAAAGCGTATAAGCTATCAACCCAATTTTCAGTTAGTAAATCAACTAAACTCATAAACTTAAGCATTCAATTTTCAAGCTAAATAATCAACAAATTATCATGAACAAACGTATAATTTAGTTTTGCCATTACTTTATCAGCTGCAATAATTTTCCACTTACACGCATTTTCTACTTTAAAATTGGGCAATTCAAAACCTTTACTTTCTCTAGCATTTATGTAAAAATCTCTTCTAGTAGGATGATGGTTAGCACATGCGTTAAACGTTTCGTTCCAACAATTTTGATTGATAACTTCATGAATAATATTGATGCAATCTTCTTGATGAATCATGTTTACAAAACCATTGGGTTGCGGAATTGCACGTGCATTTCTAAACCAATTTCCTGGGTGTCTTTTGTCTCCAAACAAACCTGCAAATCGTATAATTGTGGTTTCAAAAAAAGTATTTTCTCTAAATAGGTTTTCAATTTCTACTAATGGGTTATTTCTATCAACATCATCTAATTCTGTCATTACTTTATTATTTCTAGGATAGACAGAAGTAGAACTTATAAAAATTACCTTTTGAATAGAAGAACCTTGAATTTGAGCTATCAGGTTTTCAAAACCATCTATATCTTTGGATGTAATCGCAACAATTAAAATATCCGATTGCAAAAAGAAATCATACTCTTCAAAATCTGAAATATTTACTAAATACGGTTCAATTTTTAGAGCTTCTAAAGTAGCAATTTTATCTTCTGATGTAGTAGACCCTTTTACCAAAAAACCATCTTCTATAAAAGAAACTGCTAAAGGTTTACCTAACCAGCCACATCCTAAAACACTAATCTTATTCATAAAATGAAAAAATATTAATTTATAAAACTTAATGTTATTTGTGCAAAATTACTGGTATTTACTAACAATTAGAATCATCACAACAGTTTTCGTCTTTTACCAATTTGCAAGAAGCTACTGCTAATAAAGCTCCTAAAACTGGTGCAATCATATATAACCACAAGTTTTTAATATTACCAGAAACAATATTTGGCGCCAAAGAACGAGCAGGATTCATAGATGCATTTGTTATTGGACCAGCAAACAAAGCCTCTAACAGCACTACTGCTCCTACAGCTATTCCTGCTACTACACCTATTTCTTTACTTCCTGTAGACACATTAATAATAACTACCATCAAAAAAAACGTTAAGAGTAACTCTAATACAAATGCTCTCCCAACGTCTACTGTAGGTATTGTTGAGCCTAAAAATTCGCTTGTTGGAAATAAGAATACTAAAATTAAACTTGCTGCAAAAGCCCCTAATATTTGAGCAACAATGTATTTAGGTACTTCTTTCCAAGCAAACTTTTTTGCGTAAGCAAATGCAATGGTTACTGCTGGATTAAAGTGGGCTCCAGAAGTTTCGCCAAAGGCATAAATCATTGCCATTACAATTAACCCCCAAGTAATTCCTATACCTACGTGTGTTACCTCGCCTCCGGTTACTTCGTTAATTGTCATTGCGCCAGTACCACAAAAAATTAGTGAAAAAGTGCCAATAAATTCAGATATATATTTCTTCATAATCATAATGATATCAGTGCAAAGATACGCCTCCTTATTTTAAGTTTTTGTTAACGTTTACTGTTTTTTGAAATTGTAATTTTGAAGGTAATAAATTTAAAATTTTAAAAATGAAAAAAATTATATTAGCCTTATTTGTTGCTAGTTTTACACTTTCTACTACAGCTCAAATAAAAACACCAGCTCCAAGTCCTTCGCAAAAAATTGAACAAAAAGTTGGTTTGACAGATGTTACTATTGAGTACTCTAGACCAGGAATGAAAGGGAGAACAATTTTTGGAGATTTAGTGCCTTATGGTAAAGTATGGAGAACTGGAGCTAATGCCAATACTAAATTGACTTTTTCTAGTGATTTTATGATTGACGGAAAAAAATTGAAAAAAGGAACGTATGCTTTATATACTATTCCTAATAAAAAATCTTGGGATATTATTTTATATTCTGATGCATCTAACTGGGGAAACCCAAGAAAATGGGATGAGACTAAAGTTGCTGCTAAAACAACTGTTACTCCAGAAAAAATGCCAATGGACATAGAAACATTTACAATTACTTTTGATGATGTTACTAACAATTCTGCTGTTTTGGGAATTCTTTGGGAGAATATTTATGCTGGTTTAAAATTTGAAACACCAACAGATGCAATGGTTTCTTCTAGTATAGACAAAGTAATGAATGGCCCAACTGCTAACGATATGTATGGAGCTGCGGTATATTATTTGGAAGCTGGAAAAGATATTAAACAAGCCCAAGAATGGATAGATAAAGCTGTTGCTATGACAGCAGACAAACCACGTTTTTGGTATTTACGTCAGCAATCTTTAATTCATGCAAAAGCTGGTAATACAAAAAGTGCAATAGCTGCTGCAAAAAAATCTTTAAAGTACGCCACTGAAGCTGGAAATGCAGGATATATAAAACTGAATACAGCATCTCTAAAAGAATGGGGAGCAATGTAGTTTCTTTCTTTTCTTATAAAATAAAAAAATCTCAAGTATTAACTTGAGATTTTTTTATTTTATATACCTATAAATATCATTAAGTACTAGAAAATGTAAACTAAATCTTAGCTAAAATAGTTTCTATATTATGTTTTTTAGCCAAATCTGAACCTTCACTTAAAGTGGCTGCAACACCACAGGCAACTCCCGAGCGTAACATGTCTTTAGGACTTTTGTTATGCACAATTGCATAAATTAAACCAGCAACCATACTATCTCCAGCACCTATAGTACTTTTTACCTCTATTTTAGGTGCTTGTACATGTACAATTCCGTTTTTATGCGCCATAAATGCTCCGTCTTTCCCTAAAGAAACCACAACATATTTTACTTTTTCAGCAATAATCATTTGCATTGCAAAATCTTCTTTTTCTTTAATTGTCATATCTTCTTTACCCGCCAATGCACACAATTCTTTTTGGTTGGGTTTTATTAAAAACAATTTATTTTTTACAACCTCATGAAAAGCAACTCCAGAAGTATCTACAATTATTTTTACTTTTTTAGCCTGTAGACTTTTTACTATTTTTGAGTAGTAGTTTATTGGAAGTCCTTTTGGTAAACTGCCACTAATTACAAAAATATCTCCAGTAGTTACTTCTTTATTAATTACATTTTCTAAAGCAGTCATATCTTCTTCTAAAAATGTTGTTGTAGGCATTCCAAAACGATATTGTAATTGAGTTTCTGTATTAAAAACCGCAAAATTTTCTCTTGTTAAAACAGATATTTCTGTGTTAACTACATTTACTTTTTGCTCTTGCAATAGCTCTACTAAGTGTTCTCCTGTTTTTCCTCCATAAGGAAACAAACAACTACTTTTTACTTCTAATCTATCTAAAACTCTAGAAATATTAATTCCACCACCTCCAGGGTGATAGGTTATATCATAGCATTCTAATTTATCAAAAGGAGACATTTTATCTATTTTCGCACTTTTGTCTAATGCAGGGTTTACAGTGAGGGTAACTACTTTCATTTCTATTTTTTATATAGTAAAGATAATTAGTTTTTTTACTTTTATTACCTTATTGTTTAAAATAGAAATAGTAGTTGTTAAAAAAATCGGTATTTTAGTAACAAATCATTTGGGTTAATCGTCTTATAAAAGAAAATCAACTTTATTCAAATCATTATGAAAAAATTGCTATTAACACTTTTAGTACTGATATTATGTATTGGATGTACTTCTCAAGAGAATTCTCAAGATTTTATCAAAAAAACCGAAGGAAGGTATTTGTTTAATGCCAATGAAGTTATAGAAATCTATTACAAAGAAAATGTTTTACATGCCAAATGGAGAGGAAATGACGACATTAAACTGCTTAAAGTTGACGATAGTAGTTTTTATATGAAAGAACTTAACGAAAAAATGATATTTGTCAATCAGCCTAAAATGCATATACAATTAGCTGAAAAAACAGAGCATAAAGGAATTAAGTATCATTTTGAAAAGATGAAAGGTGGAGAAAAAACAGCTATGGAATACTTTAAAGATAAAGAGTACGCAAAATCTTTAGAAACTTTTAAATCTATACAACAAAAAGACTCTTTAAATCCAACCATACGTCAGCGCAGAATAAATAGATTAGGCTACACATATATTAGAAACCAAGATTATAATGCAGCTTTAGAAATTTTTAAAATAAACACTATTTTGTACCCAAATAGTTCAAATACTTTTGATAGTTTAGGCGAGGCTTATTTTTTAAAAAAAGATACCCTAAATGCAATTGCTAATTTTAAAAAAGCATTATCTATAAACCCAGAAAACAGAAACTCTAAACGTTTTCTAAAAAAATTAAATACAAAGTAAATGGAATTAGAACAATTAAAATACCCCATTGGAAAAGCTCAGATTCCCGAACATATCACCAAAAAAAATATTGAAACTTGGATTTCTGACATAGAACGTTTTCCTCATGAATTGGAGTTTTTAGTCAAAGAATTATCTGATGCACAACTAGATACACCTTATAGAGATAAGGGTTGGACGATAAGACAAGTGATACATCATTCTTATGATAGTCACCATAACTCTTATACGCGATTTAAGTGGGCATTAACAGAAGATAAACCTATTATAAAAGCATATTATGAAGAACGTTGGGCAGAATTATCAGATTCAAAATCTGGCCCTATCATGTTAACTATAGATGCACTTAAAGCTTTACATGCAAAATGGGTGTTTTTATTGAATGGATTGACTGAAAAAGAACTATTGAAAACGTTTATTCATCCTGATGGGAATAAAGAGGTTTCTATCAAAGAAAATATTGGTATTTACGGTTGGCATTGTCAACATCATTATGCACACATAGAACAATTGATGCTAAGAAAAGGTTGGAAATAATATGAAAGAAGAAATTACTTTTGATGATTTTTGTAAAGTTGATCTTAGAATTGGAACAATTATTAAGGTTGATGATTTTCCGAAGGCCAAAAAAAAAGCGTATAAGCTACAAATTGATTTTGCCAGTTTAGGTATAAAAAAGTCAAGTGCTCAAATCACCAATTTATACACTAAAAACCAATTATTAGGCAAACAAGTTTCGGCAATCATAAATTTTAAACCAAGACAAATTGCTAATTTTTTAAGTGAAGTTTTGGTTTTGGGAGTCTATAATTCTGACGGAGATGTTGTTTTATTACAAGCTTCTACGCCCATAAAAAACGGAACTCAAATTAGTTAATTAACGTGAGTTGGGTTTAAAAAATTGGTTTATATTTTTATTTTTTAAAACGGATGTCATTTCTACTGTAATGGAGAAATCTTACTATAGATATGAGATTTCTCAACTACAATTCGTTTCGCTCGAAGTGATAATCATTTAATTTTCAATTAAATAACACTTAAATAATAGAAAAGTTATATCAAAATCACGTTAATTAAGCAATTATAATAAATAAAATCACGAATATTTAGGGTTATTTAAAATTACCAACGCGCCTATTACTCCAGGAATCCAACCACAAAGTGTCAACAAAAATATAATAATAAAAGAACCACATCCTTTGTCTATTACAGATAACGGGGGAAAAATGACAGCAAATAAAACTCTAAAAAAACTCATGCATCTAATTGGGTTGATTAACGCGAATTCGACCTAAGAAAACTTATAAAATTTAGCCTAATTTTTCATCAATATCATATTAAAATTTGTAAATTTTAAATCGAACTAACATTAGTAGTTATACAAATTTAAGACGAGTTATTCTTTATATTGTTACAGATTTTGTAAAAACTCTAAACCGACTACCAACAAACTTACATCATATCTCCAAAAAAGATTGTATTCATCAACAACTTGTTTGTTCCGAACCAAAAAGCCCTAAAGTTTGTATTGTCTGTAAAAACAATTACATTTCCTTTTCCGAATCGTTGTACTTTAAAAGGTACTGTATTTGGTATAACCTTTGCGTTTTCTTTAGAAATATAACCGCTTAATAACGGATTAGAGGTGTACTGAATAGGATTGTTGTAACTATATTTGTCTGGTTTTAAAAACAAAGTAGAGTTTCTAAATAACGCTATTTTATTGTTTTTGTAACCAAAATTAATAGGATGAGAACGGTCTATTTTTGCTTCAAAAATAGCTCCTCCTATATATTGTGCTCCAGATTGCAATGCTTTATTTTCAAAAGACACATTTTTAATTGTATCTATTTTGGCACTGTCAAATTGTAGAGTAATCATGTTATTACTAGCCAACCATCTTGCTGTATTTTTATAACCAATTACCACTCCTCCATTTTGTACCCAAGACTTTATTTTTTCTATTTCCTTGTTTTGCAAACTACTATTAGGAATAATAATATGAGTATATTTAGAAAGGTCTACGCTACTTAGATAACGTGTATCTATTCTAGTAACATGCATGTCAAAACGTTGGTCAAACAAATGCCAAATTTCTCCTGAGTCGTTTCCTGTAACTCCATCACCAACAATCATTGCTACTTTGGGTGTTGTAATTGCTCTAAAATTTCTACTACCCAAATCTATTCCGTTATTTAAACCTGTAGAAACACCTGTAATGTCTACATGACTTTTTGAAGCCACTTGTTGTAAAAATTGATACAATGCTACATCGTTTAATTTTTGATTTTGAACAGGTATAAAAATGGTTCCATATTCATATGTATTACCTCCATTTTCAAAGTTTTTCATAGAAAATTTAGCACGTAACCCTTTCTGTAAAATAGTGTTTAGGGCTTTGGGAGTATAATATTCGTTCCAAGACATTAAATAACCAACTCCACTTTTTGCAGTTACATTACCTTTTTTTAGCGTTACCTCTGCAACTTCTTTACCAGCTCTAGATAAAGAAATATTTTCTGCAAAATCTACCCCAAAAGCATGATTAAAAGTCCAAGCAGAGACATCATAAAATAAACTATCTTTAAATGAGGTTCTTACATCAAACATAGCTTTTACCAACCTATGATTTTTCTGATTCATAGGAACAATGTAGCTATACCCTTTTTTAAAGGTTTTTCCATTCTGATTAAAATCAGATTTTACTTCGTGAATTTTAATACGATGACGTTGTAAAACCTCTGCCAAATGAAAAGTTTTTGCAGCATCTTTTTCATCACCAAAAACAATAGCTTTTTTTAATGCAGTATTTCTTGAGGTTTCATAAAAATCTTGCTGATATTTTAAGATTTTTACTCGCATTTTATGCGCTGCTTCTAAAGTTGATAGCGCCGCTGTAAACTGATTTCTTATGGTAAACGGAAATGTTAAAATTCCGTTTTCGGTTTCTTGCGCATGCCCCCTAGAGCTACCTTGTTCAAAAAGAATACCTATACTACCGTTAATATCTGGAAATGTTGAGCCTTTGCCGTAATAAAAATCGTCAAAACTTTCTTCAGAATAATATAAAGACCCAATTTTGTCAAGCGCTTTTGCATGATAATTAGCAATTTCTTTGGTTAAATCTTGGTTCATTTGAGGAGTCAAAGGGTTGGTTCTAGAAGGGATTCCTGGTTGAAAAAAGAAAGTAGAATTACTGCCCATTTCATGATGATCTGTTAAAATATTTGGTAACCAATCATGAAAGGTCTGTATTCTTGCCTTACTTTCTGGTAGTTGTACAGGTAACCAATCTCTATTCATATCAAACTGATAGTGATTTGTTCTTCCTCTAGGCCAAATCTCTGCGTATTCTCTATCATTTGGATCTGGATTGATATTTTTACTTTTATTGGTATTTGCCCAATATGCAAAACGTTGCAACCCATCAGGGTTTAAAGAAGGGTCTAATAAAATAACCGTATTTTTTAACAGCTCTTGTACTCCTGCTGTTTCTGATGCAGCCAAATAATAGCCTAATGCCAATACTGCATTAGAACCACTTGCTTCATTACCATGTATAGAAAAACCTTGGTAAACTACTATTGGATCTTTAGTTACATTAACAGATATATCATTAGTTGCCTTACGATGTTTCTCTTTTATTTTTTCTATATTTTCATGATTTTCTGGTGAAGTGATGGTCAATAGCAATAAAGGTCTACCTTCAAAAGTTTTACCTCTATTTTCTATAGAAATTCTGTTAGATGAAGCAGCTAACACCTTCATGTATGCTATCAATTTATCATGCGTTATATGCCACTCTCCTACTTCATGATCTATTACCGACTTTGGTGTCGGAATTTTAGAATTGTAGGTTCCTTGTGGTACATAATATGATAAATCTATATCTTGAGCTAAAACTGAATAAGAAATAAATATAAGTAGAAGTAACGCTTTTTTCATGTAGAAGTAGTTTTAATTACTTAACAAAGATATCAATTCAGAATACGAATAAGATTCACTTTAACAATCATTTAAGAATTCAAAAATTAAAGCTACATTAAAATTATAATAGCTATAGCCACAAAAACAACAATTTGTCCCCATTTTAAATACACACCTATGTTAGTGTATTGTTTTATATACTTAGAAATGTTTCCGGCTAATATTGCTATACTTGCAAAGACAATAAAAGAAATTAAGATAAAAATTAATCCTAAAATATAAAATTGAATTTCTGTTGCCATTGTGTTAGAAAACAAAAACTGAGGAAAAAAGGCTAGAAAGAATAGGGTTACTTTTGGGTTTAAAACATTCATTAAAAACCCTTTTTTAAATAATGATAAAGTACTTTTCTTTTGAGTTTTAGGACTAAACAATACAATTTTAGCATCACTATTATAAACTTTATAAGCCAAATATAATAAGTATGCTGCTCCAAAAAGTTTAATTATAAAAAAAAGGCTTTCGTTTTTTTTAAGAATTGCGGAAACTCCAAAAGCAACAAAAGAAGTATGTACAATGCACCCAGACATTAATCCTAAAACTGTTGCTATTCCATATTTTTTTCCATTTACAATACTTTGTGTGAGTACAAAAATATTATCAGGCCCTGGTGAAATGGCTAGTATAGCTGTTGCTATTGCAAAAGAAATTAAAACCTCTAGCATTGTTTAAAGATACTTAAACTATGCTTTTTTTAAAATAGCTTTATTTATTTTTTTGATTAAACTAGGGCCCTCATAAATAAAACCGGTATAAATTTGTACTAAATCTGCTCCTGCCTCTAATTTCTCTAAAGCATCTTGAGCAGAATGGATACCGCCAACTCCAATAATTGGGAATGCTTTTTTAGATGTATCTGCCAAATATTTAATTACAGCTGTACTTTGCGCTTTTATAGGTTGCCCACTCAAGCCCCCATTCCCTATTTCTTGCAAACGTTTTTCTGAAGCTTTTAAGCCTCCTCTAGTAGTAGAAGTGTTAGATGCTATTACTCCGTCTATTTTTGTTTCATTCACCAATTCAACAATTTCGTCTAATTGATTTTGATTTAAATCTGGAGCAATTTTTAGCAAAATAGGTTTCTGTTTAGATGCTTTTACGTTTAATTTCTGACACTCAGAAATCAACTCTATCAAATAATCTTTGTCATTTAATTTTGCATGACTTCCAACGTTTGGGCAACTTACATTTAAAACAAAATAATCTACATAAGGGTGTAATGCTGTAAAAACTTGGCAATAATCTTCTGTATAATGCTCTGGCTTTGTGGCAGTATTTTTACCCAAATTACCACCAATGATTACATTTCCTTTATTTTTCTTTAAATTGTCTATGGCAGCGGCTATCCCATCGTTATTAAAACCCATTCGGTTTATAATTCCCTTATCATCTTTTAAACGAAACAAACGCTTTTTAGGGTTTCCTGCTTGCCCTTTTGGGGTTATAGTACCTATCTCTATAAATCCGAAACCAAAGTTTGCCAATTCATTATAAAGTACAGCATTTTTATCAAAACCAGCAGCTAATCCAACTGGATTTTCAAAAGTTAACCCAAATAAATTTCGTTCTAATTTTTTATCTTTTACAACATATAAACTTCTAAAAATTGAAGTAACAAAAGGTATTTTAGATAGTGTTTTAATTAATGAAAATGTAAAATAATGGATCTTCTCTGGATCAAATAAGAAAAAGATTGGTCTTATAATAAGGTTGTACATGAGTATCTAGAATTGTTATTTCTAGTTGGCAAATTTACACATTTTTAAACTGATAGCTAACCTCATTGACGCTTCAATTTCTGATTATTTAATTTTCATTACTTTAGTATAAAATACAAATCATTTTGGAGACTATTGTTACTTATTTTAAAACCATACCTTCTTCTCATAGAAGTATTATTCTAGTAGGAGGAATTACTTTTTTTTGGCTTTTAGAAGGAGCTATACCTTTATTTAAGTTTAACTATAAAAAATGGAAACATGCCTTACCAAACTTGTTTTTTACCTTAACTACAGTAGTTATCAATTTTGCTTTGGCTTTTTTATTACTAAACACTGCTGATTGGGTGGCTGCAAATAATTTTGGACTAATCAATTGGCTACCTAAGATGCCATTATGGTTGTATGTTGTGTTAGGTGTGTTATTTTTAGATTTTTTTGGTGCTTACCTTTCTCATTTTGTAGAACACAAAGTAAAACCATTGTGGATGGTGCATTTGGTTCATCATTCTGATCACAAGGTAGATACCACAACTGCCAATAGGCATCATCCAATAGAGAGTTTTATTCGTTTTGCGTTTACATTGTTAGGTATTTTTCTTGTAGGTACACCAATAGCTATTGTAATGTTGTACCAATCTATGTCTTTAATTTTTACACAATTTACTCATGCCAATATTAAAATATCTCCTAAAATTGATAAGTTATTAAGTTATCTTATCGTATCTCCAGACATGCACAAAGTACACCATCATAATATGCTGCCTTATACAGACTCTAACTATGGTAACATTTTTTCTATTTGGGATAGAATATTTGGTACATATATGAAATTAGATCGAGAAAAAATTGTGTATGGTGTAGACACATTTCCTAATGAAGCGACTAACTCTTCTTTAAAAGAGTTATTAAAACAACCATTTCAAGGGTATAGAAAACCAACAGGCATTGAGAAGATGTAATTTTACTCTTTTAAACATCAAATATTTAATCGTAAATCAAATATTTTGTTCTAAGAACCTTAAACGCTTGCAAACCGTTTTCCCAGGTTTTTCGAATTTCTTGTTCAGATAAACCTTGTTCTATTTGTTTTTGCAACGTTTCTGTACCTGCATGAATTGTAAAGGTCTTTCCAAAAAACAATTCTTTTTTAGGTGTTTTTTGGTATGCATCTATTAAAAAAGATAAGTCAATTTTAGACAAACGCTTTGTCTTTCTTAAATCTACACCATAGCATAATTTCTCTTTATGCTTGGGGTATTTGGCTCCTTCATTAGCTTTGGGTGTATAAGAAAAGGGCGTTTTATTAAAAAACGGAGCTCCATATCTTTGAAACTGATAAGCTGTTCCACGTCCCGCATTAATAGTGGTACCCTCAAAAAACCCTAAACTTGGGTATAAATTAATGCTTTTATCATTTGGTAAATTTGGTGAAGGTTTTATAGGCAAACTATATGTAGAATTGTGTGTGTAGTTTCTTAATGGAATAACCGTTAGATCACATTGTATGCCATTCTTCAACCATTTTTCTCCATTTATCATTTGTCCATATTCGCCAATTGTCATTCCGTACACTACAGGAACTTCGTGCTTACCAACAAAACTTGAATGTTTTGCTTCTAAAACAGGGCCATCTATATAGTGCGCATTGGGGTTGGGTCTGTCTAAAATTATTAACGGAATAGCATTTTCTGCACAAGCCTCCATAACATAATGAAGCGTAGAAATGTATGTATAAAAACGAACACCAACATCTTGTATATCAAAAACCAAAACATCTACATCTTTTAAATGTATTTTAGATGGTTTTTTATGCTTACCATGTAAAGATAAAATGGGTAACCCAGTTTTGGCATCTATACCATCTTCTACATCTTCTCCTGCATCTGCTGTTCCTCTAAAGCCATGTTCTGGAGAAAACACTTTTTTTACTGAAAGACCTAGATTTAGTAAAGAATCTACCAAATGTGTTGTTCTATTTTTTGTAACGTCTGTGTCCTTAAAAATTACAGATGTTTGGTTTGCTACCACTGCAATTTTTTTTCCCTTCAATAAATTAAGGTATTTAGAAGTTTGTACTGCTCCTACTTCAACTATTGTATCTGTACTTATTTCGTGTGTTTTTGTGTTTGATTTTTTAGCACTATTAGTACATGAGATCAACTGAAAATTCATCCCCAAAAACAAGAATAAATATGTACTTTTACGAAGGATAAAAACAATCATTAATTTGAATTACGAGTTATTTATTGCAAAACGCATTATTGCTGGCAAAAAGTATAAAAATAGTATTTCATCACCAATAATAAAAATTGCCATTACTGCAATTTCATTGGGTATTATTATTATGCTCATTGCTGTAGCTACTGGTGCAGGTTTGCAATACAAAATTCGTGATAAAATGGCGGGATTTAAAGGACATGTTCAAATTATCAATTACGATACTAACAACTCTAATGTTTCTACAGTTTCTATTGATAAAAACCAAGAGTTTTATCCAAATTTTAAAGAGGTAGAAGGCATTAAAAATGTTCAAGTTTTTGCTAATAAAGGCGGAATTTTAAGAACTCAAACAGATTTTGAAGGTATTATTTTTAAAGGAGTTTCTACAGATTATGATTGGTCTTTTTTTCAGGAATATATCACAGCAGGAAAAATCCCTAATTTTAAGCAACAACGTACTAAAGAAGTATTATTATCACAAACTGTAGTCAATCGTTTACAATTAAAATTGGGCGACACTATTTTAGCAACATTTCTAAAAACTGCTAATAGTAAATTACCATCTAACAGAAAATATACAATTGTTGGCATTTACAATTCTGGGTTTGCTGAATTTGATAAATCGATGATGATTGGAGATCTTAGGGAGGTTCAAAAATTAAACAAATGGACTGAAAACCAAGTAGGTGGTTTTGAAGTTATTTTAGATAATTTTGACAATATTGAAGCAAAAGGCGAAGAAATATATAGTGCTATTTCAGGAACTTTAAATGCAAAAACAATAATAGATAGTTATCCTAACGTTTTTGATTGGATTAAATTGTTTGACAATAATATTTGGTTCATTATTGGAATCATGATTCTTGTAGCGGGTATTAACATGATTACTGCATTATTAGTACTTATTTTAGAAAGAGTACAAATGATTGGTATTTTAAAAGCCTTAGGTAGCACCAACACAAGTATTAGAAAAGTATTTTTATACAATGCATCTTACCTAATTTTAAAAGGATTATTTTGGGGTAATATTATAGGTCTATCGCTTATTTTTATACAACACTATTTTAAAATAATTAGGTTGAATCCAGAAACCTATTATGTAAGTACAATGCCTGTACATATCTCGTTAAACTATATTATTTTATTAAATGTTGGTACTTTAATTATGTGTTTTTTAATGTTGATACTTCCTTCTTTTATCATCACTAAAATTCAGCCTTCAAAATCTATAAAGTTTGCGTAAAATACAATTTTACAAAACTTCTTTTCTTAAAATTTGTCAAATTATAGTTAATCTTAACCTTCAGGTATTAAAATCTTAAAAAATACTTTATTTTTGTTGTAGAACATTAAGGTATGAAATACGCAAAAAACATCTTAGAAACTATAGGTAATACCCCTTTGGTAAAACTAAACACTTTAACCAAAGAATTACCTTGTTTGGTCTTATCTAAATATGAAACTTTTAACCCTGGAAACTCGGTTAAAGATAGAATGGCATTGCAAATGATTGAAGATGCTGAAGCAGATGGTCGCCTAAAACCTGGTGGAACAATTATTGAAGGAACTTCTGGAAATACCGGAATGGGATTAGCCCTAGCAGCTATTGTAAAGGGGTACAAATGTATCTTTGTAATGGCAGACAAGCAGTCTAAAGAAAAGATAGATATTTTACGTGCTGTGGGTGCAGAAGTAGTAGTTTGTCCCACCAATGTAGAGCCTAATGATCCACGTTCTTATTATTCTGTTTCCAAAAGATTAGGAGAAGAAACTCCAAATTCTTGGTATGTTAACCAATACGATAACCCAAGTAATTGTAAAGCGCATTTTTTGAGTACAGGTCCAGAAATTTGGGAACAAACTGAAGGGAAAATTACTCATTTTGTTGTAG
Source organism: Polaribacter sp. WD7 (assembly GCF_003335085.1). Classification (GTDB taxonomy): domain Bacteria; phylum Bacteroidota; class Bacteroidia; order Flavobacteriales; family Flavobacteriaceae; genus Polaribacter. The sequence continues at coordinate 127,475 of NZ_QPEJ01000016.1, forward strand.
GTGTTGGCACTGGAGGAACAGTTTCTGGTGTTGGAAGTTATCTAAAAATGAAGGCCAAAGAAACAGGAAAGACTGTAAAAATCTGGGGAGTAGATACCTATGGATCTGTTTTTAAAAAATATCATGAAACTGGTATTTTTGATGAAAATGAAATCTATCCATACATTACAGAAGGAATTGGAGAAGATATTCTTCCTAAAAACGTAAATTTTAATGTCATAGATGGCTTTACAAAAGTTACGGATAAAGATGCTGCAATTTACACCCAAAAATTAGCCAAAGAAGAAGGTATGTTTTTAGGAAATTCTGCAGGAGCAGCCATAAAAGGAGTGTTGCAATTAAAAGAACATTTTAAACCAGATGATGTTGTTGTTGTATTGTTTCATGATCATGGTAGTAGATATGTTGGTAAAATGTTTAACAACGATTGGATGCGAGAACGAGGCTTTTTAGAAGAAGAAATTAAAACTGCTGCAGATTTGATAAAGTCTCACAAAGAAAGACCTTTGGTAACCGCTCAAACAGAAGAGTTGGTTTCTCATGCAATAGAGCGCATGAAACAGTATAAAATTTCTCAATTACCCGTAAAAGATGCAGATGGTCTTGTGGGTTCTGTTGATGAAACTGATTTGTTAAGAAGTTTTATGAATGACAAAGAAATTGCAGAAAAACCTATTAAAGACATCATGGGAAAACCTTACCCAATTGTAAAAAAATCTGCAAAATTAGAACATATTTCAAGGTTGATTTCCAAGAAAAATGAAGCTGTATTGGTAGATTTAGAAAATGGGAACCATCATATTATTACAAAATATGACATTATTAGCGCTATTTAAGGTTTTACAACTTTAAAAATATTGACTGTTTAAAACCATTAAAATTATCAAATAAAAAACCATCTCTATCGAGATGGTTTTTTTACAATCAAACTAATTCAAATAATTTACACTATGAAAACAATTTACTACGTTGTTTCATTTTATTAGTAACAATCTATATGCCAAAAAATATCTGAATTTTAATTTTTGAAATTTTTAATATTTATTTTCTTCTCATTTTTTTGTTAGATACCTGAGGCAAACGTTCTTTTAGTGCCTCTACTATATTATATGTTGCAGGACATACAAAAGTGTTTGCTACTGTTAAATCTGTAATTTGAATAAACTTTCTTCTATCTGTATGCGGGTATTCTGCACAAGCCTTTGGACGAACATCGTATATAAAACAACTATTATCAGATGTATCTAAAAAAGCACAAGGTGCTGTTTTTAGCACCATAAAATCGTCTGAATCTCTTTCTAAATAGGTATTTATAAAATCTGAAACCTTCATTTTTAAATGCTTAGAAATACGCTCTATGTCTTTATCTATAAAAATAGGACTTGTAGTTTTACAACAATTTCCACAATCTAAACAGTCTGTTTTAGCAAACTCTTTGTCATGTAATTCTTGCATTACATAGTCTAAATTTTTTGGTGTTCTGCGTTTCAAATTTGCAAAATATTTTTTGCTTTCTTTTTCTACTTCTGCTGCTAATTTAGGTAGTTGTTTTAAGCGTTCTTCCATCTTCGAAAAATACAATTATTTCTACTAAAACTTACACTAAAATATGTAATTTTGCATTTCAATTTTCGAGACTTTATGAGCATTCAAAATAGTATAGAAACTAACGTAAAAGAAGCTTTTTTAGCTTTATACAATGTAGAAATTCCTAGTGTAGAGTTCCAAGCAACAAGAAAAGAATTTGAAGGAGATATAACTGTAGTTGTCTTTCCTATGTTGCGTTACAAAAAAGGCAACCCTGCGCAAATTGGTGAAGAATTAGGGCAATACATTGTAAAAAACTTGAAAGAAATTACAGCCTACAATGTGGTAAAGGGCTTCTTGAATTTGGTGATAGATGATGCTTTTTATAGTAATTCTTTTAATACGATATATGCTGATAGCAAATATGGTTTTAAAACGCCAAAAGTAAATGAAAAAGCCATAATGGTAGAGTACTCGTCTCCTAACACTAATAAACCACTGCATTTAGGGCACGTTAGAAATAACTTGTTGGGTTATGGCGTTGCAGAAATTTTAAAAGCTGCTGGCCATAAAGTTTACAAGACCCAAATTATTAACGATAGAGGAATTCATATTTGTAAATCTATGTTGGCTTGGGAAAAATTTGGGAATGGAGAAACTCCTGAATCTACAGGCCTAAAAGGCGATAAATTGGTTGGAAATTACTACGTAAAATTTGATCAAGAATATAAAAAACAAATTGCTGAATTAATAACATCTGGTAAAACTGAAGAAGAGGCTAAAAAAGAAGCACCTTTATTTGTTGAAGCTCAACAAATGTTAAGAGACTGGGAAAATGGCTTACCTAAAGTAGTTGACTTATGGAAAAAAATGAACCAGTGGGTTTATGATGGTTTTGATGTTACTTACAAAAATATGGGTGTCAATTTTGATAACTTGTATTATGAGAGTAATACCTATTTGTTAGGCAAAGATGTTGTTGCACAAGGTTTAAAAAAAGGTGTTTTTTATAAAAAAGAAGACGGCTCTGTCTGGTGTGATTTGACTGACGAAGGTTTAGATGAAAAAATTGTATTGCGTTCTGATGGAACAGCCGTTTACATGACACAAGATATTGGTACTGCCATTCAACGTGTAAAAGATTACTCTGATGTTGGAGGCATGGTGTATACTGTTGGTAATGAACAAGATTACCACTTTCAAGTACTGTTTTTAATATTGAAAAAATTAGGATTCGATTGGGCTAAAAACTTATATCATTTAAGCTATGGTATGGTAGATTTACCATCAGGAAAAATGAAATCTAGAGAAGGTACGGTTGTAGATGCTGATGATTTAATGGTAGAAATGTCTGATACTGCAAAAACTATTTCTGAAGAATTGGGTAAGTTAGATGGTTATTCTGATGAAGAAAAAGAAGAGCTGTACAACACTATTGGTTTAGGGGCATTAAAATATTTTATTTTAAAGGTAGATCCTAAAAAGAGAATATTATTTGATCCAAAATCTTCTGTAGACTTTCAAGGAAATACAGGTCCTTTTATTCAGTATACCTATGCTAGAATTCAATCTATTATTAGAAAAGCTGCGTTTGATTATGCTAGTCCTGTAACCACAGATTTACATGAAAAAGAAAAAGAATTGATAAAACAATTGGCTCTTTTTCCTGAAACAATACAACAAGCGGCAGCAAATTACTCTCCAGCAATTATTGCAAATTATACGTATGATTTGGTAAAAGAATTCAATTCTTTTTATCAAAACGTATCTATTTTAGGAGAAGAAAATCAAGATAAAAAAATATTTAGAGTGCAAATTTCTAAAAAGGTGGCAGACACTATTAAAGCTGCTTTTTCTTTGTTAGGAATTGATGTTCCAGAAAGAATGTAGTTAATATTTTACAGTTACAACAAAAAGTTAGCGGTTAACTCACAAAAGTTAGTAAATTTGCATGCGTTAGGGATTGAACGGTCTGTTTGAGCTCTTTTTTAGATCTGTTCGAGTGAATTTACGAGGAAATCGTAAATTTGTATGTAGAACAGTCCTAAAAAAAGCGAGTAGTGAAAGCCCGTTAAAACGCTCAAATAAAAAGAATAAAGAAAACAAACATCTATCACATGAAATACGATATTATTATAATTGGAAGTGGACCTGGAGGATATGTAACTGCTATTAGAGCATCTCAATTGGGTTTTAAAACTGCTATTGTAGAAAAAGAATCTTTAGGAGGAATTTGCTTAAACTGGGGATGTATACCTACCAAAGCATTATTAAAATCTGCTCAGGTTTATGATTATTTGAAACATGTAGATGCTTATGGTTTAAAAGCAGAGGCTATAGATAAGGATTTTGATGCTGTTATTAAAAGAAGTCGTGGTGTTGCAGAAGGTATGAGCAAAGGTGTACAGTTTTTAATGAAGAAAAACAAAATTGACATTATTGACGGTTTTGGTAAAATTAAAGCTGGTAAAAAAGTAGACGTTACTGCAGAAGATGGTAACATTACAGAATATAGTGCAGATAATATCATTATTGCTACCGGTGCACGTTCTCGTGTATTGCCTAATTTACCACAAGATGGTAAAAAAGTTATTGGCTATAGAGAAGCCATGACCTTACCAAGTCAACCAAAATCTATGATTGTTGTAGGTTCTGGTGCAATTGGTGTAGAGTTTGCTCATTTTTATAATACTATGGGTACAGAGGTAACTATTGTTGAATTTATGCCAAATATAGTACCTGTAGAGGATAAAGATATTTCTAAACAATTTGAGCGTTCTTTAAAGAAATCTGGAGTTAAGATCATGACAAATTCTTCTGTAGAATCTGTTGATACTTCTGGTGATGGTGTTAAAGCAGTTGTAAAAACTAAAAAAGGTGAAGAAGTTTTAGAGGCTGATATTGTTCTTTCTGCTGTTGGTATTAAAACAAATATTGAAAATATAGGTCTAGAAGACGTTGGTATTATTACTGATAGAGATAAAATATTGGTTAACGACTGGTACCAAACAAACATACCTGGCTACTATGCTATTGGAGATGTTGTACCAGGACCTGCATTAGCACACGTAGCTTCTGCTGAAGGAATTACTTGTGTAGAAAAATTAGCTGGTTTACATACAGAGGCTATTGATTACGGTAATATACCAGGTTGTACCTATGCTTCTCCAGAAATAGCTTCCGTTGGATTAACAGAAGAAAAAGCTAAAGAAGCTGGTTACGATTTAAAAATTGGAAAATTTCCATTTTCTGCATCAGGTAAAGCAAAAGCTGCAGGTACACCTGACGGTTTTGTAAAAGTTATTTTTGATGCCAAATATGGTGAGTGGTTAGGTTGCCACATGATTGGTGCTGGTGTTACAGACATGATTGCTGAAGCAGTTTTAGGACGTAAGTTAGAAACTACTGGTCATGAAGTATTAAAAACCATACATCCTCACCCTACAATGAGTGAAGCTGTTATGGAAGCTGTTGCTGATGCTTATGATGAAGTAATACATTTATAAGACTGTATTTAAAGTAAAGGTGATCATTTTTTTATAAAATATTTCATCTTAAAATCATACAGACATAAAATATCTCAAATCTAAAAACAGGTTTGAGATATTTTTTTTATTGAAAATCAATAAGTTATTCTAAACTATTGGTATTCACTACAAAATTTTATCTACAAAAAGTGCTGATTAATCGAAAAACTGAAAATTGTTTATTTCTGTTTTTGTATCTTTAAATCATATAAAAATTATCAATTGTAAAAATTATAAAATGAAAGCAAAATATCAAAGTGTATTGGATCTAGGTGAACAATTAAATATTAAAAACGGTGATGTTAAAGAAGAGGACGGACAATTAAAAATTTATGGAACAGCAAAAACACCTTATGAAAAAGATTTAATTTGGGATGAGATAAAAAAAGCCGGAGGTGAAAACCCTACAGATATTATGGCAGACATACAAATAGAAGATGATTCTGTTTATGCAAGACATACTGTTGCTAGTGGAGAAACTTTAGGGAAAATTGCAAAAAAATACTACGGAAAACCAATGAAATATACTGCTATTTTTGAAGCAAATACAGATATTTTAAAAAACCCCGATGTTATTCATCCAGGGCAAGAGTTGGTCATTCCTAATTTATAAACTTCTATAAATTATTAAAAAGCCGAAGCAATTTGCTTCGGTTTTTTTTATTTTTGATCTTAAATACAACGCATTGATTACCGATAAAAAACAATTTTTTAAAGAAATTTTAAAAGCACTATCTAAACTTATAGTTGCGGGTCTTTTAATTGGCTTTTTAAAACAATATGATCTTATTATTGCTATTCTTTTAGTTCTAAAAATTTGTCATAATATCTATGTTGAAGTTATAAAACCAAAACATAAAAACTGGTTACTTTTGATAGGAATGTTGCTGACGGGGTTTGGAGGAATTATTGGCGAAACTTGGGGTGTAACTAATGAGTATTGGGAATACCATAAAGTGTCTAGAGAGTTACCCTTATGGTTACCTTTTGCTTGGATGCTTGCATTTCATTATTTATACAAATTAGAGCGTAATCTTATACCTTTATTACGAAAGCAATCACCGCAAAGTAAAATTATTCTAGCCATTATTCTAGCATTAATTTTACCTGCTTTTGGTGAAGTGATTACTATTTATATGGGAGTTTGGACTTACTATTGGCCTTATCAAATTTTTGGTGTTCCTTTATACGCCTTTTTGTGTTTATTGTTTGTACACATGCTAGTGTATACTATTTTACATTTTATTTGTAAAAAATATGAAATCAATGATGTTGTTTTTAATTGATGCGTTTTTAAATATTAAAACTGCCAACACACAATTCTGGTAACTTTATTACCCTGATTCATATGGATAACTCTAAATTGACTTACCCCTAATTTTTTAGAGGAATCTCGCAAACTTTCTACATTTTCTTTTTTTGAAACTAAACTTGTAAACCATTTGCTTATTTTTGGATACAAAGAGCTTTCATATAAATAATTATGTAAAAAAGCTTTTTCTCCTCCAATGTACCAAAGTTCATTATTATTCCCAGAAAAGTTTCTTACAGCATTGTTTCCTAAATTTCTTGTTTTTCTTCTGTTTGCACCTCTAGCCTCTTCTGCAGATTTGTAAAAAGGCGGATTACACATAGTGGCCGAAAAAGAATCATTTTCTTCTATAATTCCTTTTAAAATATGTTGTTCATCAAATTGTTGCCTCAGTTTAATAAACCCATCCAAATTATTATAATCTATAATATCTTGAGCAGTATCTAAAGAATCTAAATCAATATCTGTGGCTACAAAATTCCATTTGTATTCTGCAACTCCTAATAAAGGATATATACATGTTGCACCTGTACCTATGTCTAAAATTTTGACTTGGTCTTCTGTTGAGAGTAAATCTGATATATGATGAATGTAATCTAAACGTCCTGGAATTGGTGGACATAGATTTTCATCTGGAAAATCCCAAACAAATATTTCATCATAAGAAAATAATAATGCCTTATTTAACTCTTTTACTGCTTTCGGATTTGAAAAATCAATACTGAAGTTGCCATGTTTGTTTTTGGTTACAAACTGTTCTATTTCTGGATTTTTTTGAATAAGTTCATCAAAATTATATCCTTTATTAAATTTGTTTTTTAAATGCAGCCCTTTATCCTTCATAATTGCAAACTTACAACTCTAAGATTGTAAACTCCAATTGTAACGGTTTTAAAGCAGTTTTTAATGACGCTATAAACGAACTTCCGTATTCTAAATAATATTCAGAAAAATTACGCTGACGTTCCTCTAGACTCTGATTGGGTAATAACTCATTTTGCAACTTTGATATTCTTTCTACCAAATCTTTTTGCCTTCTTTTCTCTGCTCTTATCAACCTTTTTTGTAGATTTTCTAATCCTTTAATCTGCTTTATTTCTTGAGCTTCTACCGCTCCAATAAAAGAAGCATCAGTTTGTTTGGCAACTTTTTTTAACTCTGAAAATTGCTGTTCTAAAAAAAGAATTTTCTTATCAAAATCTACCTTAATATTAGCGTTTTCTATAACTTTTTTTGACAACAACTTGTTTTGATTTAAAAAGATTTCTTCTAATGAAATATTTAACTTGTCAAGTTTCTGTTTTTGTTTTGAAGAGATAACCTGCACAGAATTTCGAAGTAACAGAATAGGAAAAGGTACTTTAACAGCATCAAAAAAGGTTTTTAACTCCAACCAATACGCTTGCTCTCCTCCACCTCCAATATAGCACAAGTTTGGCAATATAACCTCTTGATACAAAGGTCTTAGAATAACGTTTGGAGAAAATGCTTTAGGGTTTTTCGCTAATTCTTCTAAAATTGCTTTTTTTGTAAAAGTTATGTCTGTATTGTTAACTTTATAAACCCCACCCTCATAAACAATACGTTCTCTAAAATTATTTCCTAAATAAAATAAATTAATCTCTCTAGGGTTTACCTGTATTTTATATTCTTTTTCTAACGCTAAAATTGTTTTAGATACCGTTTTAAAAGCGGTTTTATTTTCAAGCTCTTCTTTGATGTATGGGGTAAACACTGTTTTTAATGCATAATCATCACCATCTACTATAACCAAACCATATTTACCAAACAACTCATTAGCAATATAACGTGTTGCTTGTGCTAAATTTTGATGTTTTAAATATGCTTCTGAAAAAAGACTCTTTAAATACTGGGCATTTTTAGAATTTCCTAAATGATTGGAGAACACTCTATAAACAGCTTCTAAACTTTTTGTAGAAAACCGTCCTACAGCACCACCATCTTCACGTTTCCATTGCACTTTTTTTCCATCAAAATTAAAGTAATTGATTTCATCAAAATCATGATCTTCAGTCGCCATCCAATATACAGGTACAAAATTTTGTTTAGGATATTGTTCTGTTAATTCTTCACACAAATTAATGGCTGATACAATCTTGTACAAGAAATACAAAGGACCAGTAAACAAATTTAATTGGTGTCCTGTTGTAATTGTAAATGTATTTTCTTGCTGTAAAAGATTGATATTATCTTTTGTTTTTTCAGTTGCCATGAAGTCAGAATATTGACTTTGCAAGGCTTCTGACAATATTTTTCTTGTTTCTAAACTAAAAGATTGTTTCTTTTCTTTTATTTGATCTTTAAAACCTTCAACATCAGAAAAATTTTTATAAAAAGGTTTTATAGCTTCTTTTTGTGCTAAGTAATCTAGCATTGTTTTTGAAAAAAAACCTGTTTTTTTAAAGGGTATATGTGTTACATTCATAATTACTTACTAATAACACGTTTTATATAACAGTCAGATTCTGAAAAAGAATTCATATGGTTTGATTAATTTTTGATAAAAGTACAAATATTTCACCCTTTTTGTCGAAAAGGAGAAATCAATCTAACAAAGTTTTAACAGGTTAATGTTTTTGTTTTGTTAGATAGAAATATATATTCCTTATTTTTGAAAATCAAACTTTTTTTATGAAAATTAAATCTCTTTTGTTAGTTGCTTTTCTTATTTCCGAAAGCCTATTTTCTCAAACAATACAATCTCCTTCAGAATTTTTGGGTTACGAAATTGGCTCTCGTTTTACAAGGCATCATAAGGTTGTAGAATATTTTACGCATGTTAGTAACTCATTATCTAACGTTGTGCTTGAAAAATATGGAGAAACCAATGAACGTAGGCCTTTGTATTTAAGCTATATTTCATCAGAAAAAAACATCTCTAATCTAGAAACGATTAGAACAAATAATCTTGCTCAGACTGGTATTATTTCTGGTAAAGCCACTAATAATATTGCTATAGTTTGGTTGAGTTATAATGTTCATGGAAACGAAGCATCTAGTACAGAAGCTGCTATGTTGACTCTTTATGAATTGGTGACAAAGAAAAAAGAATGGTTAAAAAACACTGTAGTTATTATAGATCCTTGTATAAATCCTGATGGAAGAGACAGGTATGTAAACTGGTATAATCAAGTAAAAAGTACCCCATTCAATACCAATCAAGATGCAAAAGAACATTCAGAGCCATGGCCTGGAGGTAGGCCAAATCATTATTTATTTGATTTGAATAGAGATTGGGCATGGGCTACTCAAGTAGAATCTCAACAAAGAATAAAAATGTACAACAAATGGATGCCACATATTCATGTAGATTTTCATGAACAAGGAATTAATGATCCGTATTATTTTGCTCCTGCAGCAGAACCTTTTCATGAAATTATTTCTGATTGGCAGCGTAACTTTCAAAACGAAATTGGAAAAAATCATGCAAAATATTTTGACAAAGAAGGCTGGTTATATTTTACCAAAGAGAGTTTCGATTTATTATACCCAAGTTATGGAGATACTTACCCAACCTACATGGGTGCTATTGGAATGACTTATGAACAAGCAGGACATGGAAGAGCCGGTTTAGGCATAAAAACTGACGAAGGTGAGATATTAACACTTAAAGATAGAGCTTTACACCACATGACAACTGGTTTATCTACGGTAGAAATTTCTTCTCAAAATGCTGATCAATTGAATATTGAATTTAAAAATTTTTTTAATAACAACTCTTTACAATATAAAAGTTATGTTTTAAAAAATGATAATGTAGACAAAACAAATCGTCTAAAAGCACTCTTAGATCTCCATGAAATTGAATATGAAGTTGCTAAAAACGGAACTGTTAAAGGCTACAATTATATGAGCCAAAAAGAAGAGAAAATGATTGTTTCTACTTCTGATTTGGTTATTCATACCCAACAACCCAAAGGAAAAATGGTAAAAGTATTGTTTGAACCAAAAACAAAATTAGTAGATTCGTTAACGTACGATATTACAGCTTGGTCTTTACCCTATGCCCATGGTCTTAAAGCCGTTGCTTCTACTACTAAGGTAGCTTCATCAAAAAGTACTATACCCCAATCAACAACAAATACTATTGACACAAATGCTTATGCTTATATTTCAAAATGGAATAGTATTGATGATGCAACTTTTTTAGGAGCATTATTGCAAGCTGATATTACACCTCGTTTTTCTAATCAAGCATTTACAATTGATAAAAAGGTATACGCTGCTGGGAGTTTAATTATTTTAAGAAATGACAATAGAAGTGAAGATTTTGACTCTAAATTAGTTGCTATTGCAAATACGCATAAAAGAAGATTACAGCCTGTTACTACTGGTTTTGTAGACAAAGGTGTAGATTTTGGTTCTTATGCTGTAAACCCCATAAACAAACAAAGAATTGCTGTGTTGTCTGGTAAAGAAACTTCTTCTTTAAGTTTTGGTGAAGTATGGCACTTTTTTGAGACTCAATTACAATACCCTATTACAACCTTGAATTCTGATTATTTTAGTAAAGTAAACTTTTCTAATTATGATGTCATTATTATTCCTAGTGGATACTACAGTAAGGTTTTAAGTAAAACTATTTTAGAAAAATTTGTAAAATGGACCCAATCTGGAGGAACTTTACTGGTTATTGGAGAGGCTCTAAATAGTTTTGCGGATCACAAAAGTTTTGCATTGAAAAAGAAAAAAAATAGAACTAAAATAGAAGAACCCAATTTAACTCCTTATGCAGATAGAGAGCGTAACAATGTTAAAAATTTTATTACTGGAAGCATATTTAACAGCACGCTAGACCACACACATCCTTTGGCTTTTGGTTATGACAAAGAATACTTTTCTTTAAAATTAAGCGGAACGTCTTATGAACTGCTACAAAAAGGAAATAACGTAGGTTATTTTGGAAATTATACTACAAATGTTTCTGGTTTTGCAGGTAACGATGCTTTAAAGAACGTACCTAAATCTTTACTTTTTGGTGAAGAAAAGAAGGGAAGCGGAAGTATTATTTATATGGTAGATAATCCGCTATTTAGATCATTTTGGGAAAACGGAAAACTTTTTGTTGCTAACGCTGTATTTTTACTAAATTCTGATATCTTAAAACATTAGAAACATATTTTGGAAATTATTCTAAAGCTAAATCGCAATACCAAAAATAAGTGTTAAAACTCTTCATTTCTTGGTCTGTAGAGTTGTGATTGGAATCTTTATCATTTTCATTTAAAGTATAAGAGCGTAATACTTTTTCTCCTATTTTAAAGGGAATCGGTTTTGAAAACAAAGGGCCATCAAAAACAAAAGTATGAAACTCTCCATTTTCTCCGCAAACATCTACAGATTCTGGAAGTTCTTCTAAAAATTGTTCGTCTATAATTCTGCCCACAAACTCTTTACCTAACAATGTGGCATTTACACATACCGTTATTGCTTTAAAACCAAGATTTAAAAATTCATTTATGATGTGTTTGGTATCTTTTTTCCATAAAGGATAAACCCCCTTAATACCAACTTGAGTTAATTTAGTATCTCTGTATTTTTTTAAGTCTTCAAGAAAAATATCCCCAAAAACACTATGTGTATAATTTTCCAATACTAAAGAGCTCATGTTTTCCTCCATGATTTCTGAGTAATCATCCATCGTTACTTTTGCAGAAAACGCAATTGTTTTTAACGGTATACCTATTGATTTTACTTGTGCATACAGCAATTCATTTCGCAAACCATGCATAGAAACACGATTAAAATCTTTATTTATAGTAGTTACTAATAAGTCTATTTTATAAGTTTTATGTTGAAGTGTCTTGTAAAGTGCTAATGCAGAATCTTTACCCGTACTCCAATTAAAATAGGCTTTATGCATACAATATTTACTTTTTAATCTTTAATTTTTGATGTAAACTTTTAGGCTTTTCTTGTACGGTAATGGGTGTACCATACAAATCATAATCTCCTGCTTCATGTATTTTTATATCTACAAACTCGCCAATTTTAATGTAATGCGCTCTTGCATCAACTAAAACGTCATTATCTACATCAGGAGAGTCATACTCTGTTCTTCCATAAAAATATTCTCCATCTTTTCTATCAAACAAGCATCTAAATGTTTTTCCTATTTTTTGTTGATTCAGTTCCCAAGAAATTTGAGATTGAATTTCCATAATTTCATTTACTCTTCTAAACTTAACCTCTTCAGGAACATCATCCTCTAAAACATAAGCACCCGTATTTTCTTCGTGAGAATATTCAAAAGCTCCTAAACGCTCAAAGCGCATTTCTTCTACCCAATCTTTCAATTCTTGAAATTTCTCTTCTGTTTCTCCAGGATAACCTACAATTAGTGTAGTTCTAATTGCCATTTCTGGTACAACCTCTCTAAATTTATGTATTAAAGCCGTAGTTTTTTCATGAGTTGTTCCTCTCTTCATAGACTTTAACAGCGCCGTGTTAATATGTTGCAAAGGTATATCTAGGTAATTACAAACTTTAGGCTCTCGCTTCATTACTTCTAAAACATCCATAGGAAAACCTGTAGGAAATGCGTAATGTAAACGAATCCATTCTATACCATCTACTTTAACCAATGCTTCTAATAAAGCTGCTAAAGCCCTTTTTTTGTAGATATCTAAACCGTAATATGTTAAATCTTGCGCAATTAACATAATCTCTTTGATACCGTTAGCGGCTAATTTTTCTGCTTCTGTAACAACATCTTCTATAGGTGTAGATCTGTGTTTACCACGCATTAACGGAATCGCACAAAACGAACAAGGTCTGTCACAACCTTCTGCAATCTTTAAGTATGCATAGTGTTTTGGAGTTGTTGTTAAGCGTTCTCCTATCAATTCATGTTTGTAATCTGCTTCTAATACTTTTAATAAATTTGGTAAATCATGCGTACCAAAATATTGATCTACATTCGGAATTTCTCTCTCTAAATCAGGTTTGTAACGCTCACTCAAACATCCTGATACAAAAACTTTATCTACTTCTCCTGCTTCTTTTTTTTGTGCATAATGCAATATGGTATCTACACTTTCTTCTTTTGCTTTACCTATAAAGCCACATGTATTTATAACAACAATATTTCCATCATCATTTTCATCTTCATGTACTACATTTTTTCCGTTAGCTTTTAACTGCCCCATTAACACCTCACTATCGTAGATGTTTTTAGAGCAACCAAGAGTTACTACATTAATTTTATTTTTTTTGATGGATTTTGTACGCATTACATTGTTTTTAAGCAATTGCAAATATACGTTAATACAGTTCTTTTTTAGGTTAAGTTGTTAAAAACAATTAAGATAAAAAAAGAAAAACTAACTATACAAATTATATATAAAATCTAAAATTCAATATTCTTTGGATAATTTTTGTTGGTATATTGAAAACTGATTTCTATTTTCATACGGTAGCCTATCAATGCGAAAACAGTTATTTTGTATTTAGATGTTCTTCAATATCAGCAATATGGTGTTGCAGTGCCTGAGATGAAATCTGGATTTCTTTGATTAATAACCCTAAAGAAATAATTAATAAAATTAAGGCCAAACCAAATACATAGACTGCAATATCTTGTTGATGTATATAAATTAACAACATGGTAACCACGCAAAATAACAGACTTGTAATTCCAAAAATCTGCATCCAACGTGTTAAATTTAAACGTAACTTTAAATTTTTTATTTGTCGTATTAAAGATGCTTCTTTTCGTTCTAAGTAAATGTCATGTAAATTTCTAATGACAGCTGAATATGCTAAAAACCGATTGGTATATGCTAGCATAATTAAAGAAATTGCAGAAAATAATAATGCTGGTGTAGTTAGTGTTAGTGCCTCCATAGTTACTGCAAAAATACAGAATAATAAAATTGGAAAGAAAAAAAATCTATTTCTTCACTCAATTTATTATTCTATAAATGACAAAAATGATACATTTGTATGTATGCCTAATTTTAAAAACAAGTTGACAATTGGTCGTTTAGACAAAGTAGATTTTCCTGAATTTAATTTAGAGGATCTTGAAGTAAAAATAGACTCTGGCGCTTATACTTCTTCTATTCATTGTGTTAACATTATTGAAGCAAATAACGGAGCTAAAAAACACATTAAATTTACGTTATTAGACCAAAATCATCCTCAATACAGTGGTAAAGAATTTGTTTTTAAAGAATACGATGTTAAAATTGTAAAAAGTTCTAATGGAATATCTGAAAAAAGATTTTTAATTAAAACAAAAATTATTCTTTTTGACACCGAATTCCCTATATATTTGACACTTACTGAACGTAGTAATATGAAGTTTCCTGTTTTATTAGGAAGAAAATTTTTAAATAAAAAATTTGTGATAGACACCTCAAAAAAAGAACTATCTCACGTATCAAAATATAAATAATTATGAAAATTGTTATCCTTTCTAGAAATCCAAAACTTTATTCTACCAAAAGATTGATAGAAGCTGCAGAAAAAAGAAAGCATCAAATAATTGTAGTAGACCACTTAAAGTGCAATATAGAAATAGAAAAAAAAGCGCCAAAAATATTTTACAAAGGAGAATATTTGACAGATATAGACGCAATTATTCCTAGAATTGGAGCCTCTGTTACATTTTATGGTACTGCTGTTATTCGTCAATTTGAGATGATGAAAGTTTTTACTTCTGTATCATCTCAAGCACTAACAAGGTCTAGAGATAAATTAAGTAGTTTGCAAATTTTAGCGAGGGCTGGTGTAGGCTTACCCAAAACAGTATTTACCAATTATACAAAAGACGTAGAGCATGTTGTTAAATCTGTGGGTGGAGCTCCAATGGTTTTAAAATTGTTAGAAGGCACACAAGGTTTAGGAGTTGTTTTAGCAGAAACAAAAAACGCTGCAACTTCTGTACTAGAAGCCTTTAACGGTTTGGGAGCTAGAGTAATTGCTCAAGAGTTTATTAAAGAAGCTGGTGGTGCAGATATTAGAGCTTTTATTATAGACGGAAAAGTCATAGGCGCCATGAAACGCCAAGGTAAAGAAGGCGAGTTTCGTTCAAATTTACATAGAGGTGGTAATGCCACGGTTATAGAGTTAACAGATGAGGAAGAAAAAACAGCTATTAAAGCTGCTAAAGCATTAGGACTAGGAGTTGCAGGTGTAGATATGTTACAATCTTCTAAAGGACCATTGGTATTAGAGGTAAATTCTTCTCCTGGTTTAGAAGGTATAGAAACCGCTACTGGTAAAGATATTGCTAAAGAAATCATCCGTTATTTAGAGATTCATGTCGAATAAACCTTTTGTACTTCTCGGTAAAGAAATTCCGAAAGGAAAACGAACTGTAATTGATTTAAAAATTGCAAAACTACACACAAGAACTACTGTAAATGTTCCTGTGATTATAGAACATTCACACAACCCAGGCCCTGTAGTTTTATTGTTGGCAGGTATACATGGTGATGAAACCAATGGTGTAGGTATTGTTAGAGAAGTTATCAATCAAAAACTAAATAAGCCTAAAAACGGAACTATTATTTGTATTCCTGTTTTTAATATTTTTGGTTACTTGATTCAAACAAGAGAATTCCCTGACGGACGAGATTTAAATAGAATGTTTCCAGGAACTCAAAACGGTTCTTTAGCTAGTCAGTTTGCTTATCAGTTTTCAGAAAAAATAGCCCCTTTTGTAGATTATGTAATCGATTTTCATACAGGTGGAGGAGAACGAGATAACGTAGCTCAGATTAGATGCAACAAAGATGACGAAAGAGGTTTAGAATTGGCTAAAGTTTTTAATCCACCTATCATTGTATTTTCTAATAACATCGTAAAATCTTTAAGAGAAACGCTTTATAAAATGGGCAAAACCGTTTTGCTTTTTGAAGGTGGAAAAACCAAAGAATTGAATCCTGCCATTATTAATGAAGGTGTTAACGGAACACGAAATGTTTTAATTCATTTGGGTTTACTAGAAGGAGAGCTTAATGTTAAAGCAACACCTATTTTTGTAAAAAAAGCAAAATGGTTGCGCGCTCCTGATTCTGGAATGTTTAAAGTTAGAGCTAGCAATGGTACTTTTGTGAAAAAGAAAGAGGTTTTGGGCGTAATACAAGATCCTTTTGGTGAATTTAATAAAAAAATATATGCTCCTTTTGATGGTCATATTTTCTGCATCAACAAAACTCCAATAGTAAATAAGGGTGACGCTTTGTTTCATTTGAGTATTATTTAATGAAGAGTACTTATGTTTATAGCAAAAATATAGAAATGAAAAAAATAATTATTTTACTCTTATTTTTTATTTCCTCCTGCCTTTTTAGTCAAAACTCAGTTTATAAAGCTAATGTAAATGAAGAATTAACAAGATACTTTGAGCAAAAGATATCCAAAGAACTTTTAAAAAACATTACTTACCCTAAAAACGGTTCTAGTATAGAAATCGTTTTTTATGTAAACAAAGAAAATATTCCTTATAATATTCAAATAAGTTATAGTAGAAATTCTAATCTTAACAAAGCACTAAAAAAGGCTTTTGAAGAATATCCAACCGAAGATTTAAAAATAAATTTTGATACCAAAAAAAAATATTCTTTTCAGATTATAAAAAGAGTTTCAGGTTCAAATGTTATTAGTGTCAGCAATTCATTTACCGAAGTTACTCCCCCAAATTGTAATACCTGTAAAGATTTAGACTTTTTTTCTGATATACAAACCTGTATTAACTCTAAATTAAAAAATTATTTTAACGAAACAATTGATTATACTCTTGTCAATAAAAAAAATAAAAGCTCAAATATTTCTTTAGAAATTCATGTATTTATAGATCAAAATGGGTTTTTAAAACTTAAAAAACTAAAAGTTCCTATAGAGTTTGAAGAGCACATTAAACATATTGTAGATCAATATCCAGTTGTGTTTACCCCAAAAACAGTGAATAACAACTCAGAAACTTACAGTTATAGTTTTTATCAATCTTTTGAAGTTGGAAAAAAACCTGAGTTAGACACTAATTTTAATAATTTCGATTCTATTTTTGTTCCTTCTTATACTAACAAATTTGCAAAATACCTTCAAAAAAATCTAACCGAAAAAGAATTAAATTACGCAAATTTAAACAGAATCAACCAAAGGTTATCTTTGTATTTTGAATTGGATAAAAATGGTAATCTTATAGAGATATCTACAAATTCAAGATCAAAAACATTAGAAAAAAAAATAATTACATTATTTAAAAAGTTCGATTTAAATGAGCTTAATTTTATAAACAAAAACCGTTTGAATCGTTATTTTTCTCCAATAATAATTTTTGAAGATGGTAAAAATGTTGTAAAAACATACAATACTATTGGATATAGTAGAATTCCTATCTTTTCAGCTTGTAAAAACATGAAAACCTCTAAAGAAGCAAAAGCTTGCTTTAGTAGAAAAGTACAAATTCATTTTTCAAAAAAATTCAACCCTAAGTTAATTAACAGATTGGGGTTAAGTTCAGGTAGAAAAAGAATTTTTATACAATTTAGGGTCGACAAAAAAGGAAATATTGCAGACATTAAGGCCAAATCTCCTCATAAAAAAATAGAAGAAGAAGTTGTTAGAGTGATGAAAACACTGCCTAAAGCATCTCCAGCCGTTTTTGGCAATAAGCCCGCTAACATAAAATTTTCTATTCCTTTTACGATTATCGTAGAATAATTTAGATTTGTAATTTGTAGTAAAATTCTTATGAGAATAGACATCATTTCCGTAGTTCCTAATTTATTAGAAAGCCCATTTAATCATTCTATTGTTAAACGAGCAAAAGATAAAGGTTTGGTAGAAATTGTAGTACATGATTTAAGAGAATACGGTTTAGGAAACTATAAACAAATTGATGATACTCAATTTGGTGGTGGTGCTGGTATGGTAATGATGATAGAGCCTATTGTTAACTGTATAAAAAAATTACAATTGCAACGTAGTTATGATGAAATTATTTACATGACTCCAGATGCCCAAACACTAAATCAAGCTACTGCAAACACCCTTTCTCTCAAAGAAAATATAGTAATTTTAACTGGGCATTATAAAGGTGTAGACCAACGTATTAGAGACAAGTACATCACTAAAGAAATTTCTATTGGAGATTATGTCTTAACAGGTGGCGAGTTAGCTGCTGCAGTACTTGTAGATGCCACTATTCGCTTAATACCTGGTGTTATTGGTGATGAGCAATCTGCTCTAACAGATTCTTTTCAAGACAATCTATTATCTCCTCCTGTATATACTAGACCTGCCAATTTTGAAGGCATGAAAGTACCAGATATTTTATTGTCTGGCAACTTCCCAAAAATAGAAGACTGGAGAAGCGATAAGGCATACGAAAGAACACAACAAATAAGACCAGATTTGCTAAATGAATAAATTTCTATCTTTCGTAAATACAAACAAAGCAATTTCTTGGGTTTTCGGTTTTCAAATCTTCAGATTATTGCTCCTTCCTTTTATGGGTTTAATGCCTCAAGATGCCTATTATTATTTGTACGGACAAAACCTATCTTTATCTTATTTTGATCACCCTGGTATGATTGGATATATTTTACGGTTCTTTTCTGAAATTTTTGGTCAATCTGTATTTGTCATAAAACTCGCTGATTATACAATAACATCACTTACTATCTTAAGCTTTTACAAATTAGCCTCTTACTTTTTATCCAAAGAAAAAATAAAAAGAGCTTTAGTTTTATTAATTTCTACCATTTTTATCTCCATCTTATCATTTAACTCTACCCCAGATGTCCCCTTACTACTGTTCTGGACGTTGAGTTTAATTTGTCTATACAAGGCTATTTTTGAAGAAAAAAATTGGTTTTGGATATTAGCCGGAATCTCAATGGGGTTAGCTTTTAACAGCAAGTACACTGCGCTTACCCTGCAAATAGGGCTTATAGCTTATCTTTTATTTTCTAATAAACATAGAAAATTAATAGTATCTCCATGGTTATGGTTAAGCCTTTTGATTTCTATAGCCATTACTTTTCCTGTTTGGTATTGGAATATTCAAAACAACTTTGCCTCGTTTGCTTTTCAATCTTCAGAAAGAACAAGTTCTATTACAAAGTTTAAATTTTATCCTAATTTCTTTTTTGGGGCTATAGCACACCAAATTTTTATACTGTTGCCAGTTTTATTTGTCATTTTTATAACTTTTACTTTCAAGTATATAAAACGAGCTTTATTAAAATTTAAACTTCCGAAAGCTAAAACCCTTTTTTTACTCGCTTTTTTTATTCCTACGTTTGTTGGTTTTTTTAGTTTGACTCCTATTTATTGGGTAAAATTGAACTGGATGATGCCTTCTTATATTACAGGAATCATTTTAGCAGCTATGTTTATCAGTAAAAAATTATTGAAAACTCAAATTATCATAGCTATAGTTTTTCACATTTTACTAGGTATACAGGTTTTATTTTATGTAGTACCTATTAAAAGTGATGATACTTGGGTGGGTTGGAAAGATTTATCTACAGAAATTAACAAACTTCAAGAAAAACATTCTAATACATTTGTGTTTTCAGATGATAATTATAAAACAGCTGCCTGTTTAAACTTTTATATGAATCAAAAAGTATATGCACAAAATATTATTGGTTTGCCTGCTTTACATTTTGATTATTTAGGTGATGATTTATCAGACTTAACTTCAAAAAACGCACTATTTATTGATTCTGACAAACGTTTTAAAAACAACAAAAAAAAAGGAACACACCTTAATTTATTAAATAATTATTTTGATACGATTACAGAATTACATCCAATAATAATTAAAGTTAACGGTAGAGAGGTTCGTAAATTTTGGGTCTACTATTGTACTAATTACCAAGCTAAAAAATAATTAATTTTTATTTTTTCAACTCAAAAAAAGTACTATTTTTGCAACCGCTAAATTAACCTCTGACGAAGAAATCGTGAATGTTGTTTTAGAAAAACTATTAAATTAAAAGATATGGAATCTTTAATAAAATTTGTTCAAGACGAATTTGTAACAAAAAAAGAATTTGCAGAATTTGCTGCTGGAGATACAATTACTGTATACTACGAAATTAAGGAAGGTGAAAAAGTAAGAACTCAGTTTTTTAGAGGC
Organism: Polaribacter sp. WD7; assembly: GCF_003335085.1. Classification (GTDB taxonomy): domain Bacteria; phylum Bacteroidota; class Bacteroidia; order Flavobacteriales; family Flavobacteriaceae; genus Polaribacter. The sequence goes on from NZ_QPEJ01000016.1 coordinate 147,963, forward strand.
GTAGTATTACAAAGAAGAGGTGCTGGTCTTTCTGAAACTTTTACAATTAGAAAAATGTCTGGTACTGTTGGTGTAGAAAGAATTTTTCCTGTAAACTTACCTTCTATACAAAAAATTGAAGTTAACAAAAGAGGTAAAGTACGTAGAGCTCGTATCTTTTACTTTAGAGGCCTTACTGGTAAGAAAGCTAGAATTGCTGAAAAAAGAAGATAATCTCTTTACAAATAACATTAAAAAAGGCGTTGTGAAATTTCACAACGCCTTTTTTAATGTATGATTGTTCAATTTATATTAAAATAACGTATTAGAAAATAACTTTATAAAACCATATCATTCTATGAATTTGTATGATATGGCTTTAATTTTTGTTAATTTAATAAACCTTTAAAAATATTAACAAAAACATAAAAAAACTAACTAATTAATAGCATTTTACCATTAAAAAACTCAAAGAGAATTCATAAATTTGCTCGCTTTCATAATGATGAAATATTTCTTATGAATGCCTATTAAAATCACTTAACATATAATATCAAGCACAATGGCTAAAATTGTTTACACAAAGACCGATGAAGCACCAGCTTTAGCAACACGTTCTTTTTTACCTATAGTAAAGGCATTTACAAAATCTTCTAATATAGATATTGAGGTTAAAGACATATCTCTAGCTGCAAGGATTCTTGCTAACTTTGCAGACTATTTAACAGAAGATCAAAAAGTTGAAGATGCTTTAGCAATCTTAGGTGATTTAGCTAAACAACCAGAAGCTAATATTATAAAATTACCCAACATAAGTGCTTCAGTAGCTCAATTGACGGAAGCAATTTCAGAATTACAAGCACTAGGTTATGCTATTCCAGATTTTCCTGAAGATCCTAAGACAGCCGAAGAAAAAGCAATTTTAGTACGTTATAATAAGGTAAAAGGATCTGCTGTAAACCCTGTATTGCGTGAAGGGAACTCAGACAGAAGAGCGCCTAAAGCTATAAAAAATTACGCTCGTAAGAACCCACATTCTATGGGAGCGTGGACATCTGATTCTAAGACTCATGTAGCAACGATGAATTCTGGTGATTTTGCTCACAATGAAAAATCTGTAACAGTAGCTAACGCAACAAACGTATCTATAAAACATATTGCCACAAACGGTACAGAAACTGTATTAAAAGATACTGTTGCCTTATTAGATGGAGAAATTATTGACGCTACTGTTATGAACAAAAAAGCGTTGGTAGCATTTTTAGAAGCACAAATTACAGAAGCTAAAGAACAAGGTGTTTTGCTTTCTTTACACATGAAAGCAACCATGATGAAGGTTTCTGACCCAATTATTTTTGGTCATGCTGTAAAAGCATTTTTTAAAGATGTTTTTGAAAAACACGCAGAAACTTTTGATAAAATAGGTGTTAATGCTAATGTTGGTTTTGCCAATATTTTAAGTAATTTAAGTGAAGTTTCTGAAGATAAAAAAGCAGAAATTTTAGCAGATATAGATAGTGCATACCAAAATGGTCCTGCTTTAGCTATGGTAAATTCTGATAAAGGAATTACAAATTTACATGTTCCTTCTGATGTTATTATTGATGCATCTATGCCTGCAATGATTAGAACTTCTGGTAGGATGTGGAATACAGAAGGCAAATTACAAGATACAAAAGCAATTATTCCTGATAGTTCTTATGCTGGTATTTATACAGCTACCATAGATTTTTGTAAGAAAAATGGAGCTTTTGACCCAACATCTATGGGTACTGTTCCTAACGTTGGTTTAATGGCTCAAAAAGCAGAAGAGTATGGATCTCATGACAAAACTTTTGAGATTGATGCAGCAGGAAAAGTAGTAGTAACTGATGCAAATGGTTCTGTTTTAATAGAACATGCTGTAGAAGAAGGAGATATTTGGAGAATGTGTCAAACAAAAGATTTACCAATACAAGATTGGATTAAGTTAGCTGTAAACAGAGCTAAAGCCTCTGAAACTCCTGCGGTTTTTTGGTTAGATGAAAATAGAGCACATGATGCAGAAATCATCAAAAAAATAAATACGTACTTACCAAATCATGACACTGAAGGGTTAGATCTTAGAATCTTATCACCTATTAAAGCAACTGAATTTACGTTAGAAAGAATTGTTCAAGGAAAAGATACAATTTCTGTTTCTGGTAACGTTTTACGTGATTATCTAACAGATTTATTTCCTATTTTAGAAGTAGGTACTTCTGCAAAGATGTTATCTATTGTTCCGCTGATGAATGGAGGTGGTTTATTTGAAACAGGTGCAGGAGGTTCAGCTCCAAAACACGTGCAACAATTTTTAGAAGAAAATCATTTACGTTGGGATTCTTTAGGTGAATTTTTAGCTTTAGCTGTTTCTTTAGAACATTTAGGAACTACGCACAATAACGCAAAAGCATTAGTTTTGGCAGAAACTTTAGATGATGCAACTGACAAATTCTTAGAAAATGACAAATCTCCTTCGAGAAAAGTTGGAGAAATGGACAATAGAGGAAGTCATTTTTACTTAGCATTATATTGGGCAGAAGGATTAGCAAATCAAGACAAAGATGTAGATTTAAAAGTGCAGTTTACTAAAATAGCTGCGGACTTAAAAGCTAATGAAGCTAAAATAGTTGAAGAGTTAAACGAAATTCAAGGTAGTTCTGTTAATATTGGAGGTTATTATCAACCAAATGATAATTTAGCAGATGCCGCAATGAGACCGAACCAAATATTAAATTCAATTTTGGCATCTTAAACAAAATACATATATAACTCTTATAAAAGTCGGTATTAGAAATACCGACTTTTATATATACAACAATTCGGTTTTACAACCCATTTTAACGTTTTCTTAAAATTTAGAGTTGTACTTTTGTTGAGTAATTAAATTTAATCATTAAACAAAATGTCAAACGCAAAAAAATTGCTCTTTTTGCTATCTTTATATACAATATCTCTTTTTAGTCAAGAAAAACATACTATTAGTGGAACTGTTTATGATGATAGTAGTAATGAAACCCTTATTGGTGTTTCTATTTATTTTCCTGAAGCAAATGCAGGTACCACTACTAATGAATATGGGTTCTATTCTATTACTTTACCAGAAGGAAATTATCAAATTCAAATCAGTTATTTAGGGTTCTCAACGATCACAGAAACTATTGAACTAAATCAGAAGATCACAAAAAACTACAAATTAAAAGAAGCGTCAGAAAGTTTAGATGAAATTATTATAGAGGGCAATATAGAAAAGCTAAACGTTAGAACTCCACAAATGAGTGTAAACAAATTAACTGCCTCTACTATAAAACAAATTCCTGTTGTTTTAGGAGAAGCAGATGTTATCAAATCTATTATTTTATTACCAGGGGTTACAAGTGCTGGTGAAGGTGCATCTGGTTTTAATGTACGTGGAGGAGCTGCAGATCAAAATTTAATTTTACTAGATGAAGCTATTGTATTCAATTCTTCACATTTGTTTGGTTTTTTCTCGGTATTCAATCCTGATGTTATTAAAGATATTCGTCTTTACAAAGGTGGTATTCCTGCTAAATACGGAGGGAGATTATCATCTGTTTTAGATATATATCAAAAAGAAGGAAATAGTAAAGACCTTAAAGTTACCGGAGGTATTGGTTTAATTTCTAGTAGATTGTTAATAGAAGGCCCTATTAAAGAAGAAAAAGTATCGTTTTTAATTGGTGGTAGATCTTCTTATGCGCATTTATTTTTACCTTTATTTAATAATGATAATACAGCTTTTTTTTATGACTTAAACACCAAAATAAATTATAGAATCAACGATAGAAACAATCTTTTCTTTTCAGGTTATTTTGGTAAAGATGTATTTGGTATTAGTGATAACTTTGTAAACGACTACGGAAATCAAGTAGCTAATTTACGATGGAACCATCTATTTTCTGATAAATTATTTTCAAACCTTTCTTTAATTTACTCAGATTATTTTTATGGTTTAACATTAGATTTTGTTGGTTTTGAATGGGATTCTGGAATAACAAACTATAATCTGAAATACGATTTTAATCACTTTGTTAGCGAAAAATTGAAATTGAGCTATGGTATTAACAATATCTATACTAAGTTTAACCCTGGAAACATTGCTCCAAATAGAGATGACTCTGGTATTGTTGCAGAAAAATTAATAGACAAATATGCAAACGAGTTTGCTGCTTATGTAGATGTAGAACAGAAAATAAGCAATAATTTTAGATTACAATATGGTATCCGCTTTAGTAATTTTACAAGGCTAGGACAAGATGAATTAAATGTCTATCAAAATGACCAAGCTGTAGTTTACAATTCGCAATTTAGAGTTTATGAATCTGCAGAACCTATTGGAATTGAAACTTTTGATAGAAGTGATGTACTTGCCAGTTTTAATAACTTTGAACCGCGTCTTTCTATGTCTTATATTTTAGACAATAAGACCTCTATCAAAGCAAGTTATAACAGAATGGCACAGTATTTACATTTGCTTTCTAATACAGCATCTCCTACTCCTTTAGATGTTTGGGCTCCAAGTGGCAGATTTATCAAACCCCAACTTTTAGATCAATATGCACTTGGTTATTTTAAATCTATAAAAGATGGAGATTATTCTTTAGAAACAGAAGTTTTTTACAAAGACATTAAAAATAGAATAGATTATATTAACGGGGCAAACTTAATAGCTAATAATGAAATTGAAACTGTTATTTTAAATGGCGAGGCAAGAGCCTACGGTTTAGAGGTGCTTTTTAAAAAAAATGAAGGTAATTTTAAAGGTTGGCTGGCCTATACCCTATCTAGATCAGAACAACGTACACCTGGAAGAACTTCTGAAGAACCTGGTATAAATCAAGGTGAATGGTACAGTACTCCTTTTGATAAAACACATGATATTTCTTTAAATGCAAGTTACGAATTAAATAAAAAGTGGACATTTAATAGCAATTTCTTGTTTCAAACTGGGCAACCTACCAATTACCCTGTTGGACAATACCAATTGCAAGGTTTAACAGTACCAATTTTTGATGATGATAGAAGAAATGCAGATCGTTTACCTGCTTATCATAGGTTAGATATATCTGCCACTTTAACACCCGAAAAAAATAAAAATAGAAGCTGGCAAGCAGAATGGGTATTTGGTATTTATAATTTATATAGTAGACAAAATGCGGCATCTATAAATTTTAGACAAAATAGAGAAACCTTAAGAAATGAAGCTGTACAAACTTCTATTTTCGGTATTGTGCCTTCAGTTACTTATAATTTTAAATTCTAAAGACATGAAAAAGATATACGTACTTCTAATTTTATTCTTAATCTTTTTATATAGTTGCGAAAAAGTAGTTGATGTTGATCTACCCTCAATTCCTCCAAAATTAATTGTAGACGCGTCTTTTGAAGTCTTCTTTAATGAAAACCCTGTTACTGCAAATACTACTGTTAAACTAAGATTGTCTGCAGATTTTTTTGAAGAAACAGTACCCACTGTAACAAATGCAACCGTTTTGCTTACAAATTTATCTGACAATTCCATCATTAATTTTACAGATGATAATGCAGACGGAGATTATGAACCAACTATTAGTTTTATTCCTGCAGATGATGTTTTGTATGAACTAACAATCGTTTATGAAAATGAAACATATAAAGCAATAGCTTCAAAAATAAAATCAACACCAATTACTAGTATAACCCAAGGAGATAAAACCTTGTTTTCAGGTACAGAAACAGAAGTAGACGTTAATTTTACTGATGATGGCACTGTAGATAACTATTATCTTTTTGATTTTACCAACAATTTATTTTTACCCATAGAAGATCGTTTCTTTAACGGTTCAGACTACAACTTCTCTTATTTTTATAATGAAGATGACCTAGAGTTACCTGCTACTGTTACTATAAAAATGTCAGGAATTAGCAGAGAATATTTTACATATTTTAGAGTTTTAGTTAGTCAAAGCGGACAAAATGCAGGAGGCCCTTTTGAAACTGTACCCTCGTCACTTTTAGGTAATATTGTAAATACTAGCAACCAAGACAACTTCCCTTTAGGGTATTTTCATATTTCAGAAACAGATACTTTTACTATTAGTTTAGAGGATAAAGAAGAATAATCTTATCTAAAAATCATCACTCAAAATGCAATAAAAATAGTATTTTTGAATGATGATTTTCACAAAAACTACAGAGCAAGATTCTCATTACAACCATCTAGAAAAGATGTCTGTATCAGATTTATTAGTACATATTAATAATGAAGATAAAACAGTGCCTATAGCTGTAGAAAAATCATTACCGCAAATAGAAAAACTTACCAAACAGATTGTAAAACAATTGCAGCTTGGTGGTCGTTTATTTTATCTAGGAGCAGGTACTTCTGGAAGATTGGGCATTGTAGATGCATCAGAGTGCCCGCCTACATTTGGTGTGCCTCATGAATTGGTAGTAGGTCTCATTGCTGGTGGAGATTCTGCTATTAGAAAAGCCGTTGAATTTGCTGAAGATTCTAAAAATCAAGGTTGGTTAGATTTAAAAGAACACAAGATTTCTGAGAAAGATATTGTTGTAGGTATTGCAGCTTCTGGAACAACACCTTATGTAATAAGTGCTCTTATAAAATGTAATGCTAAAAAAATACCAACAGGCTGTATTACTTGTAACAAAAACAGCCCACTTGCAAACACTGCAAAATTTCCTGTAGAGGTAATTGTAGGTCCTGAGTTTGTTACTGGTAGTTCTAGAATGAAAGCGGGTACAGCTCAAAAACTAGTACTAAACATGTTGTCTACAGCTACCATGATTCAATTGGGTAAGGTAAAAGGAAATAAAATGGTTGATATGCAACTCTCTAACAATAAATTGGTACAAAGAGCACAAAATATGTTAGTAAAAGAGTTAAACATCGACTTAGAAAAAGCAAAAGAATTATTAGAAAAATTCGGGAATGTGAGAAATGCCATTAAAAACCATAAGTAATGAGTACAAATGTTAACATATTGGCAAAAGGATTAAAAAGGCTGGCTATTTTAATCCTTTTATTTATCATTTCTCCTATTTCTCTTACTATGGGATTCAAGGGGCTAAAAGAATATCAAAATTCTCCTAAAGCTATTTTCTCTTACATTTTAATAAGTGTAGCTGGTTTGTTAATCATATACACCATTTTTTTTGCTATAAGAACATTTAAAATATTATTAAACGCTTTTTTTAACGATAAAAATGCCAAATTCTGACGGAATTATTGTCATCCTTTCTTATCCAGATACAGTAGTAAGACCTGCTTATTCTGAGTTTTCTAGTAAAATTTGGCCATTAATTGGTGTAGGTGGTAAACATGCTGTACAAGCTGGTCACGCTGCACTTTTGCTCATAAAAAAAGGAGAGTCTGAAATTAATTATTTTGATTTTGGAAGATACATTACCAGTTTTGGAAATGGTAGAGTCCGATCGAAAGAAACTGACCCTGAACTGGTTGTTCCTGTTAAAGCAAAGTTTGAAAAAGGCACATTGATAAATCTAGATGACATCTTACTTTGGTTAGATAAACATCCTGAAAAAACTCATGGAGAAGGAAGATTAATTGCATCAACAAACACAAAGATTGATTACACTAAAGCATCAATATTTATAAAAAAACTGATAGCCCAAAAAGAGGTTCCTTATGGTGCATTTGTAAAGAACGGAACCAATTGCGCTCGTTTTGTTACTGATACTATTGTAAACTCTACAAAAAATAAAAAAATAAAGAAACAGTTAAAAACTTCAAATTTACTAACCCCTAGCCCTATAGGGAATGTAATTAAAGGAAGTTCAAACAACAAAATTTTTGAAGTTAACAATCAAAAAATAGATAGCTACAAAAATAGATCTATACTTAAAGAATACAAAGAATGTTTCTTAAAAAGAATAGACATAGCACCTAATTTGATAGGAACAGAAAAACCAAATACTACCGTTTTTTCTCCAAAAAATGCAACTTGGTTAGGAGGCATAGGTAGTGGTGCTTGGTTTAAAGTAGGAAATCAAATTGATGAAAGAACCTTTACAATTTTTAGATATACATCTGAAGGTATTAAAGATTCAGAAGGTATTTATACAGCCAATTGCACCTCTTTTGATGCTAGCAAAAAGCATAAATTTATATACCCTACAAACTGCAAAGAAGCTTACATATATCAGCATCAAAAAAGATTTGTTTTAACGTTAAACAGTAAGTAATTGCATCATATTGTTTGACATAAAACCACGTTAATCATATAAATTAACAATTACACCTAAGACAATACACAATTCTAAATCTGTAAAAAAATTTTAGCTCTTATCAATTTTAAGTGAACTCAATTGCATTATTAGCCAATCTTTATAAAAAATAAAGCCTAAATTTGTTTACATCAATTTATATAAAATGGCTAAAAATTATATTGTATTTTTTCTTTTCCTTTTTTTTATTAACCAAAAATACTCAGCTCAAGATTATTCTACAAAACAAATACAAGAGCTCGTAGACGCTTATAAAAATGATATTAGAGGTCCTTATTATAGAATAAAATGGTTTTGTAAAGATGGTAGTATTCGCGATGCCAAAGATCCTTGTCCTGATGATATAGGAGGTGGTATACAGCACGCAAGTTTTAAAACATCTGCTTTAGAATTGAGAGATAAAAATCACCTGTTTTTTGGAGAAATTTTAGCTGCAAACAATCAGATTGAATTTTTAGATCAAAAGAACAATTATAGTCGTTTAAAACAATACCAAATAAATAATTATTTAAAAAGTATTGATGACGGATGGATTTTAAGAAAAGGACAATACTATAGAGGTGCTATACAGTCTGAGGACGAAGAGGCTTGGGGAAAAGGTTTTTTTGAAACCGTATTAAAAAATGATGACTTTATTACATCTAATTATTATTTAATTAAACAAATCTTAAAAGACGTACCGCATAATGGAGAAACCAATTTAGGTCAATTGATGCGTAGCGAGTCTAAAATTTTAGCAGAAGATATTCCTGAATTTATGAATATTCGTATTAAAATTCATGGTAATCCGCAAGAAAGTGATATCAATTTAGTACAAGACTTTGTTTCAAAAAACAAGGCAAATCTATCTCTACAACAACAAAAAGATTTACAGAATCTAGTTTTAACAATGCAAAAGTTTTATGCGCCCCTAGATTTTAAATCAATTGATAGCGTTGTGGCAAACTTTACCGAAAAGAATATTGTAGTAGAAGAACTGAAAAACTTTTCTAAATATTTTAATGAATACAAAACATCAAAAACGATAACAGAAAAATCAGCAAACCTTTTGGTTACTATTAGAAAAAGTATTTTAGACTTTAACTCTTCAAAAGATCGATTACAGCTCTTAGATATTAGCAATCAAATAGATAATATATTACTCATAGAAACTCAAAACTGGAAAACAGAAACACTTCAAGAAACCATAGGAAAAATCAAAACACTTTCATGTGCTGCTTTGGGTAATGGTCTTATAGAATTTTGGGAATATAATGAAGTAGAAAAAAGGTTTGATGACCTTTTGAAAAAAGAGACTACTACCATAGAAGAATTGAATAGTATATTAAATACTGCAAGAAGTATTGTTGAATGGAGTGCCTCTTTGATAAAAGCAAATTACAATCATGACGTCTTAAATTATACAAAGTTTGAGCACCTTGCATATGGTTTTATAGACGACAGAGTGCGTAACAGTATAGCCCTTAATTTGGGTGAAACCGTTAGTAAGCTTGGTACTTTTGTAGCCCAAATTTCTAATATTAATAATGATGTAATGTCTATTAAAAACCAGAGTTCTATTAGAGGTTTAAATCCTGGATATGCTTTTGGAAAGTTGGTAGTGGTAGATGGAAACCCAGACGAGGTTGAAGTCAATACGAACAATATTTATATTTTTCAAAACCCTCCATCAGATTTGAAACCAGTGGCAGGAATTATGACTGTTTCTGAAGGAAACTTGGTTTCTCATGTACAATTGTTGGCTAGAAATTTAGGAATACCAAATGCAGCATTATCAAATAAAAATCTTGTTGATCTAGCAAAATACAACGGTAAACAGGTATTTTACGCAGTTTCTCATAAAGGAAATGTGATTTTAAAATCTGAAGATGATATGACCAATGAAGAGCAGCTTCTTTTTGTAAAAAAAGAAAAAAGTAAAAACATGATTGAAGTGCCTACAAAAGAGATTCGTTTAGATGTTGCTAAAATCATAAACATGAATCAAGTTAATGCTTCAGATTCAGGCAAGTTATGTGGGCCAAAAGCAGCTAATCTAGGGGAATTGAAACAACTTTTTCCTAATCAAGTTGTAGAAGGTTTAATTATACCTTTTGGAGTTTTTAAAGCTCATATGAATTTAGAAATGCCCAATGAAAATAAAAGTTACTGGAGTTTTTTAAATGATACCTTTAAAGAAGCAAAATATAAAAAAGAAAACGGAATTTCTGAAGATCAAATAGAAACTTATCTCTTAGAATCTCTAGGAAAATTACACAAAGCCATTTTGGATATACCGTTAAATGATGCATTTATAGGCGATTTAAAGAATAGTTTTAAAACTATTTTTAAAAACGAAATTGGCAATATACCTGTATTTTTAAGGAGTGATACCAACATGGAGGATTTAAAAGAATTTACAGGAGCTGGTTTAAATTTAACACTATTCAATATAAAAAAAGAAAACGAAATAATACAAGGGATTAAACGCGTTTGGGCATCTGCATACACAGACAGAAGTTTTAAATGGAGGCAAAAATATTTGTTAAATCCAGAAAATGTATACCCTTCTATTTTAATAATACCAAGTGTAGATGTAGATTATTCTGGCGTTATGATAACAAAAGGAATAAATGTTGGTACAGATCAAGACCTAACCGTCGCTTTTTCTAGAGGTGCAGGTGGTGCTGTAGACGGGCAATCTGCAGAAACTAGGTTAATTACCCAAGAATCAGATTACTTACTTGCCCCTGCAAGACAATCAAACTACATTCGTTTACCCAATTATGGAGGCACAAAACAATATTTTACAACCTTTGAAAAAGAAATCTTAAATAAAGAAAATATACAAGACATCCGAGAATTGGCTAAAACCATTCGAAAAAAAATTGGTGAAAAAACAGATGATAAAAATCAAGCCTTTGACGTTGAGTTTGGTTTTAGAGATAATAAGTTATGGCTGTTTCAAATAAGACCATTTGTAGAAAACAAACAAGCCAAAAGTTCTGATTATTTAAACTCCATTACTCCAAAAATATCGGGTAACAAACAAATTAAGATTACTGAAAAAATATAAATATGAAAAAAATATACGTTTTAATCATTGCCTCAATAATCATTTCTTTAGGTTTTATAAAATATCCCATAGATGGTTACGAATATTCTGGTATCAAACGCTTATATCAAATAAGACAATTTCAAAAAGACAGTGTTAGGTATAATAGAATACCCAATGGCGCTTACAAAAAACTACAAGACATTAAGCTAAACCTGTTGCATAAAACAACCGATAGTGTAAACGATTTATTAGTTTTAGACGAAAATTTTGATCGAAAAATAAAGAAAATTACTCCTAGCGGAAACTACTCATTGGCAATTATGGATATGAGTAACCCTGATGCCTTACGATATGCAGAGCATAGAGAAAACATAGGCTATCAACCAGGTAGTGTAGGTAAAATAGCGGTTTTACTGGCGGTTTTTGACCAACTTGCAAAACTTTGTCCAGACTCTTTTGAAGAGAGAATAGCCTACTTAAAAAAAATAAAAGTGAATAGTAGATACTGGGGTCTAGGAGACCATCATACCATACCTATATACGATATTGAAAAAGACAGACTAAGCAAAAGACAAGTAATAGCAAGTGATGAGTTTTCACTTTTTGAATGGTTAGATCATATGGTTTCGGTTAGCAATAATGGTGCTGCAAGTATTATGTATAGAGAAGCGATGCTTATGGCTGCTTTTGGTCAAGACTATTTTTTCTTAAATGAAGAAAAGGCCGAAAAGTATTTTAAAGAAACGCCTAGAGATTCTTTAACCAACTTAGCAAACAGCGTGGTAAACCAACCTTTACGAAATTTAGGTATTGGAGAAAATGAATGGAGATTGGGTGGGTTGTTTACAAGACCTCCGGGGAAATACGTGGGTAGAAAAGGTGGTAGTATAGGCACTCCAAAAGGATTGATGAAATTTTTAGTAAAACTAGAACAAGGAAAAGTTGTAGACGAAAAATCAAGCTTAGAAATGAAACGTTTATTGTATTTAACAGACAGAAGAATCAGATATGCCAAATCTTCTAGATTGGATGATGCAGCTGTCTATTTTAAATCTGGTAGTTATTATAAGTGCGATAGAGAAAAAGACCCAAATTGTGCGAGTTATGCTGGTAACGTTTTTAATTATATGAACTCTGTCATTATTGTAGAGCACGACAACGGAATTAAATATATTGTGTGCTTAATGTCTAATGTTTTAAATAAGAATTCTGCTGGGGCTCATATGTATTTGGCTAGTAAAATTGACGACGTTGTTAACGAAACTGCAAACTTGAACAAGCCTAAAATACAAGAAGAAGAATACAAATCTGATAAAGACGAACAAGACAATTAATTCATATTTTTTAATAATTTCACATAAGTATCGTAAGCAAATTGTCCTACAATTCTATTACGATACTTTTTTAATGGAAGTAACACAGGAATAAATTCTCTGCTGTTAGAAATATTCACATAACTTATAACAAGATGTTTTATACCACTTCCACTAATATTCATGATTTTTTTTAGATAATCAACTTCTTTTAAAGTAGTTAAATTTAAAAACAATGTATTAACTGTATTCTTTTCTGCTACCTGATATTCTAGTAAAGGTAAAATTACCGCTCTTAAATTTCTTTCTAACAAATTTTCTAACAACTCTATAGCATTTATTTTAGCTTCTCTTACGCCACTGTTTATAGCTTTTTGAATTATTTTAACATCATTCTCATTATACAATAAGCTTAATAGATTAAACAGTGTAGTAAAAGATTTTTTCACTTCAATTTCTAAAACACTATAAATTTTCTTACGTGCCTCTATTAATTGTTTATTATGCTCTTTATCATCCATTAATTCTAGATTCATATGATGCTCAATAGAACTCATGATTTCTAAAATACTTTTATGATAAATACATTCTTTATAAATGCTTCTTTTTATGATTTTAGCAGAAATTAACAAATTCTCATCATTCCTTTTTAATCTTCTAAAAGCTTTGGAGGTCTCTAATCTAGTAGTTGTATTCTTACTTTTTAAAGTTATTTTTAATATTTTTAAAGCATTTCTATTTTTAAAAGCAGCAACTATTTTAGGTATATTTTTTTTAATATCGGGTTCAAGCTCATCCTTATATTCTAAATCTAACAATACGTTTATAATTCTTGGTCCATAACTTTTTAAAGCTTTTATCCCCTTTTTTCTGTGTTGTTTAGTTTTAAGAAGTTTTAATAAATCATCTATAAAAATTTTATGAGATGTTATACCCGCTGCAATTGTTGCAAACTTTATATTATATGGTTCTTCTGATTTTAAATTATCAGTTATTAAACTATAATAATTTGTAAACCTAGTATATGCAATACTTAGCAATAGTCCTGCAATAATTTCTTTTCTAGCATTACCTTCTTCTGTAGTGTAAAACTCTATTTTACTCTTCAAGCGATTTTTTAAACTATAGGTATTTGCTAATTTTTGGTTATGTTGACTTTGTTTGGCTAATGCCAAAATAGCTCCGTTTGCTACGTATTCGTCTTGATGATCTAAATAGGTGTTAAAAAAAGTTTTTTCGGTAATTGGAGAGTGCACTAAAATATATTCTAAGGCCACATACACCAAAACATCATCTTTTTTTGACACCAAAGAAGTAATCTTATTTAAAATATTATTATCATCAAAAGCATCTAAATAACTAATTGCAGCAACCTTTATTTTGTTTGAAGGGTGGTCTAGTAACTCTATAACCAAAGGTTGTAATACCTTTAATTTATAATCTTTTAACTGATTGAACATCTTTAAAATAGCTTCATCATCATCAGATTTCAAGACGTTTTTAATATGTAACAAACTGTCTTGTTTTTTTAGTTTATCTTTATTATAATTTACATTTTCTAATGTTGCTTGTATATTAGCTTTAAATGACTCAAAATAAGCTTCTCTTAATTTGTAGATCAACACAATCCAAACAAAAACAAAGAAGAGAATAATTACGGAAATATAAGAGGTACTTAAATTTAATTTTTTGATGAAAAAAATCAGTAAAAAACCCGCTACCCCAGTTGCTATACTATCTACAGCAACATCTATGTATGATTTTGCTTGATTTTTGACCTGAAGTGGAATAGGCATAATAGACAACTCTATAGCAGCTTTATTTAAACTTTGTTTGAAACTACCATCTATTCCTTTTACAATAACAAGTACCCACAATTCTGGGAATGTTAAAAAAAGTAGACCTCCTAGTCCTAAAGCTAATGGCAACAATAGAAGAGAAGAAGAAACACCAAGTTTTGTGATAACCTTATTGGTAAAAAATAACTGAATTATTAAGGCTATTACATTAAAAGTAGAAAACCAAAACCCAAAAAAAGCGGTTAAATCATCAGAATTTGATATGGCTTTGTTTGCAAAATCGCTAAATTGATAGTCTACTAGTTTGGCTACAATTACACTTATTCCAACAATAAAGGCTAAAAAGGTTAAATGTTTCGATTTAAAAATGAGTCTAACAGAGGAATTTTCTAATTGATCCTGACGCTCTATTATTTGTTTTCGCTTAAATGTGTTTAAATAACGTATTCTTAAATTGTAAACTTTTTTTAATATAGGAATACAAAATAACAGTAAAATTGAAGCTATAAAAATGGTGTATTCTTTACCAAAAGTACTTGCTACTAAACTAGTTAAGTATCCTCCAAAAATACCACCTGCTATAGCCCCAGCTCCAATAAAACCAAAAATTCTTTTAGCTTCTCTTGCATTAAAAACCATATTTGCAAAAATCCAAAACTGAGATGTAGCTAAGACTGCAAATAAAGAAACAAATATGTAATAGAAAAAAAGAAAAAAGGTGCTTGTAAAGTTATATTTGAGTAAAAACCCTAATAAAGCAAAAACAATACTAAATGTTAGGAGTGATAAAACAGTTATTTTAACCAATGAAAACTTTCTGATAGCTTTACTATAAAAATAAGTAGTGATTACCGCCGTAACTGCAACAAGAAGGTAGCCGTATGGTAATTGATCTGCCCCTAAATTAGAAATAAATAATGCATTTATTGAGGGTTTAACAATTAGTAAAACTGTTATGATAATAAAAATATATAATTGCATTAAAAAAGAGATGAATATTTCTCCATCTCTTAATCCTAATGTTTTATTTATAATTTTTCTCAATCTAGATTGTATTTACAAACTATAAAGAACGTGATTTTTTTAATACTTTTTCTAATGGTTTTACTAAATTTCTAATTAATTGCTCTCCATAGTCATAGTCTATTAGTGCTACGATGATGTATTTTCTATCAGGTCCCCAAACTAAAGCGGAGTCAGAATGGTAATTTCTCCAAGAACCAGATTTTCTATAAATATCAGCCTTTGGAGCCACTTTATCTAAAGTATTTACAAATTTATGGTGTAGCTCTGGATTTTTCATAATTTCTAACATTTCTTTAGAACGCTCTGTACTAATTAAATTTCCTAGGGCCAATTGATAGTAAAAACTACATACTTGTCTTGTAGTTGCTGCATGACTCAAACCTTTAATTGGGTCTGGGTATCTTTTACCCTTAGCCGCATAACGTTTTCCAACCCATAAACCTCCACCAACTTCTTCGTCATAAAGTTTATATTTCGGTGCTCTTAAAACATCTTCAATTTTTTTGTAACCTACCCTGTCTATCATTCGTGTAGATGCCTTATTGTTTGATTTACTTATCATTAATCGTAAATCTTTTTTTACTTCACTTGTATACGCTAATTCTCCTTTATCTATGGCATCCATAGAGGCTAATAAAATGGCAATTTTTGGTAAACTTGCCGCATACATCATAAAGTCATCGTTTAATCCTGCGTATTTAAAATTGGTACTATCACTCATATCTACAATACCTATAGACATTTGTTTTCCTTTAATCAAACGTTTCCAAGTTTTGTTAGCGTTTACCTCATCCTCTAGTATCGTTTGTAAATTAGCATTTTGAATTTCTTTAATTGGTTTAATCTCCTCGTTTAATTCAATCGGCAATGCCACTTTAGAGTTTTTATATGTATTTTGCCCTAAAATGCAGATAGAAAAAGTTAATAGTAAAATTGTAAAAATATTAGTTTTTTGTTTTTTTAAAATCATATCTGTTTTTTCTATTTATATACTTATATATTATACAAAATAAATGCCAGAATACAAATTATGAACACTTATTTTTTTAAAAAATAGTAGATTTTAAAACAAAGGGACTTAAGAAGCTTTTTTCTTTTTAGGTGTAGTTGGGTTAAATCCAAAACTTGAATCTGGTAGTTGAATTCCTAATTGATATATAATATAACCAATACTGGCAAAATGATGTATGGCATGACTGTGTGCTTGCATTAGTATAGCTCCTAAAGTATAATTAGCACCTACAACTCCTAATCCCATATCATCTTTAACAATAATATTTTTTTCTAAATCTGATTGTGATAATTTATGAAGTTGATTTAGTATTGTATCAAAATATTGCAAACCGTAAGTGGTCTGAATTTCTGCAGATTTATCTCTATTTCTTTTATTCAAAAATACCATATCTTCTTCCAAACCTTCAAAAACACATGAAAACACATCTAAAATATGTCTTATATGACATCCTATACTAGAATAATAAGGTGCTACAGAAGCATCTGAATATTGATCGTCTGAAATTGCGTTTATTAATTTGATTCCTTTTTGTAAGTTTTTTTCTATTGCTTCAATCATAATAGCATTTGTAAAGCTTTTCAGTCGTAAAAATTTTGTCCAATTTACCAAAAGTTATTGATTTTTTTAAATTTATTTGAATCCTTTTTTAAAGTTTTGAAAATCATAGAATTATATATATATCAAAATACAACATAATCGTTTATAAAACTTCCTTTTTGGTTTTTGGCATGCTCTTTGAAATTATATTATCAAATGCGAAAGCCGAAAAGCAATTAGAGTAGGCAAAACTTTTAAAACCATATATTATGAAAAAAGGTATACTTTTATTATTTGGATTATTTATGATGGTTTCTACTGTTGAAGCTAGTCATAACAACAAACTACTGATAAGAAACGGGTTTGACTACTCTTACACAAATGCTGTAAATTTTGTAGAACGTGGTATAGAATTCTATGTTTTTACGAATGGCGAATTTGATTTTGATACCAATTACAGAAACAGAGGAGTTAGAATACACAGAGATTACAGAGGTAGAATTAGAAATATTGGCAACGTATTTGTAAATTATGATAGATATGGAAATGTATCTAGAATTGGAAATATTTTTATAAGATATCACAGAGGAAGACTAGCTAGAGTTGGAAATTTACGAGTTGATTATGACAGATGGGGACTTCCTGTATTTAGAGGATATGTGAATGACAATTTTTATTACCATAATGGAGTTAGGTTTAGCATAAATTTTGGCGATGTTTGTAATTATGATGATGCTTATTTTTACGGAAGAGATTTTAGAAGAAATTATTCTCAAATTAGAGAAGACCGTAACTTTTATTATTACAGAGCAAACACTAATGCTAGAATTGGCAGTAGAAGTAAAATTTTAAGAAGAAAAAAACCATCTGTTACCAATAATAGAAGAACTATAGAAAATGCTACTAGAGATTATAGTTATAGGAGGTCTAATACAACAACCTCAACTAGAAAAAGTTCTGTAAAACGCAGTAATATAGGAAATACGAGATCTAGTAATTATAAAAAATCGAACATTACTAAAAGGAACGATAAAGACCTTACTAAACGTGGTAAGAGAAAAGGTATTAATGATACTAGATCTCGTAGAAACTAAAACAGGTGTTTACACGTATTTACATTAAAGAGTAGTTTTATATTTTTGATATTATAAATGTTTGAATTTGAAAATTTAACTAACTACTCATTGTGATAGGAAAAAGTAGAAGTTAAAAGCCCCATTTCTAAAAAAGGAAATGGGGCTTTTTATTTTTTGTTTGAATTGTAAAAATAGTAAAGAATTATCGAATTAATTTTTTGTACTTGATACGTTTTGGCATTAAATCTCCTCCCAAACGTTTCTTTTTATTCTCTTCGTAATCTGAGAAAGATCCTTCAAAGAAATAAACCTGACTATCTCCCTCAAAAGCTAAAATGTGGGTACAGATTCTATCTAAAAACCATCTATCGTGAGAAATAACTACGGCACAACCTGCAAAGTTTTCTAAACCTTCTTCTAATGCTCTTAATGTATTTACATCTAAATCATTGGTAGGCTCATCTAATAACAACACATTTCCTTCTTCTTTTAGGGTCATTGCCAAATGCAAGCGGTTACGCTCTCCACCAGATAAGGTAGCTACTTTTTTATTTTGCTCGCTACCTGAAAAATTAAATCTACTTAAATAAGCTCTAGAGTTTACTTGCTTACCTCCCATCATTACCAAATCTTGCCCATCAGAAAAATTTTCCCAAATGGTTTTTTCTGGATCTATATTAGAATGTGATTGATCTACGTATGCAATTTTAGCAGTTTCTCCAACATTAAAACTTCCTTTATCAGGGTTTTCTTCGTCCATAATCATCTTAAAGATTGTGGTTTTTCCTGCTCCATTGGGTCCTATAATACCAACAATTCCTGCTTGAGGTAAATTAAATTCTAAATTTTCATACAATAATTTATCTCCATAAGCTTTAGAAACTCCATTAGCTTCTATTACATTGGTTCCTAATCGTGGTCCGTTTGGAATATAAATTTCTAGTTTTTCGTCTACTTGTTTTTGGTCTTGACTCATTAACTTTTCATAGTTCTTCAAACGTGCTTTCTGCTTTGTTTGACGACCTTTAGCTCCTTGGCGCACCCAATCTAACTCACGTTCTAGTGTTTTTTGACGCTTAGAAGCTGTTTTACTCTCTTGTGCCAAACGTTGCGATTTTTGATCTAACCATGACGAGTAGTTTCCTTTCCAAGGAATACCTTCTCCTCTATCCAACTCTAAAATCCAACCAGCTACATTATCTAAGAAATACCTATCATGCGTTACAGCAATTACAGTACCTTTATATTGTGCTAAATGATGCTCTAACCAATGTACAGATTCAGCATCTAAATGGTTGGTAGGCTCATCTAACAATAAAATTTCAGGTTCTTGTAATAACAATCTGCATAAAGCTACACGTCTTTTTTCTCCACCAGAAAGTACTCCAATTTTCTTATCAGAATCTGGAGTTCTTAAAGCATCCATTGCTATTTCTAATTTGGTATCTAATTCCCAAGCATTCACTGCATCAATTTTATCTTGTAGATCTGCTTGTTGGTTCATCAATTTTTCCATTTTATCTGCATCAGAATACACTTCTTCTAAACCAAACATATCGTTGATTTTATTGTACTCATCTAAAATGGCTACTGTTTCTGCTACCCCTTCTCTAACAACTTCTATTACTGTTTTTTCTGGATCTAGTTGTGGTTCTTGTTCTAGATATCCTACTTTATAGCCAGGTGAAAAAGTAACATCTCCTTGAAAATTCTTTTCAACACCAGCAATTATTTTCAACAAAGTAGATTTACCGGATCCATTTAAACCAAGAATACCAATTTTGGCTCCGTAAAAAAAGCTTAAATAAATATCTTTTAAAACTTGTTTACCTGTAGATTGATAGGTTTTAGAAACCTTATTCATAGAAAAAATGACTTTTTTATCGTCTGACATTTTTTGTGATTTTATATTATAAATTTGAATTTGCTACTGAAAAAAGTAGACTTTATACTCTTCCTTTTAGGGCATTAAAAACCCAAGCTATACAGAAAAAGCCAATACCAACAGTTGCAAAACCCCAACCAGCAACATCCTTATATCTGTATGCGCCCATTAAGATTAAAATAACTCCCATAATAATCATTAAAAAAGTTGCCCAACCAAGGACAGTATTTTTATTCATTGTCATAAATCCGTAATTAATTAGTTAATGAGCAAATATCGATAAATTATTTGAATTTAGTAAAATTTATATCATAGATAAGCACCTTAGATTGACATCTACTTTTTGATTTTTTTGTTTATAAATCATATGAATTTGTCTTTTATAACAAAGAGAAAATGACCCATTATAATTTTATACTAAATTAAACTTTATGCTTAAATCACAAATAATTAGATGCTTTAAAAACCTCCTCTTTGTCTATTTCCTCTTTGTCCTTGACCTTGATTATTATTTCTTTGAGGTCTTTTAGGTTTTAATTTATCTTTTTTTGCTTTTTGATATTTCACCCATTTTTTTAGTTCTTTTTCAGTTAAGATATCTTTTAACCCGTTGTTTAAGTTTTTTTCATTTTTACGTACTTTTTGTCTAATGGGTCTAATTATTTCTTGCGCTTTTTCTCTAGTTAAACCTCTTTGATTGTTAACGCGATTGTTTCCTTGAGCACGTATTGATTTCATTTCTGCATTTACAATTTTATTCAAGTTTGTAAAAGTATCAGCATTTGAAAATTCTATTTCTTTAATTTGTGTATTGTACTTTTTTAAAAGACTTACAACTAAAGGTTTGGATTTGTCGTTTTTTAAGTTTAGTTTTTTTAATACCTTATCTATATCGTAAAAAAACAAGCCAGCAACTTCGCTTGCTTTAAACGCTCTAGGTTTTCTGTTCTGTTGATTTAGACGTTGTTGATCTGGTCTTACTCTTTCTTGACCTCTCCCTGCTCCTTGAGCTTGAGCGTGCATACTTACGCCTATTAAAATAATTATGAGGTAAACTATTTTTTTCATCATTAATATTTAGTGGATTATACTCTATTAGATGTAAAACATAAGAAAAACTTGCTATAAATTCTTATATTTTTCAAAATCTTACAATTTAGCAGCTAGTCTAGCACCTTGATTAATGGCTCGCTTAGCATCCAACTCACTCGCAAAATCTGCACCACCAATTACATGTACGTTTTTACCAGCCTCTAATAAAGGTTGGTATAAATCTTTAAATGGAGTTTGACCTGCACAAATAACAACATTATCTACATCTAAAACTTTCTGTTCTTGGTTTTGAGTGTAATGCAATCCTTCATCATCAATTTTGTTGTAAGAAACCTCTCCAATAAATTGTACTTTTTTCTTTTTTAAAGTGGCTCTATGAATCCAACCAGTAGTCTTTCCTAAATTTCCTCCAAATTTCCCCTTACTTCTTTTAAACATAAAAATTTCTCTAGGTGATGAATGAAATTCTGGTTTTACGCCTTCAATTCCACTTCTTGCTTCCATAGTTTTATCTATTCCCCATTCTTTTAACCAAGCATCAATATTTAATGCTGTAGATTCTCCTTCATGTGTTAAATATTCAGAAACATCAAACCCTATACCTCCTGCACCAATAACAGCTACTCGCTTTCCAACTAGTTTTTTATCTTTTAGAACATCTATATAACTCAATACTTTTGAGTGGTTAATACCTTCTATTTTTAATTCTCGTGGTTTGATACCTGTTGCTATAATTATTTCATCAAAATCAGAATTTTGTAAATCATCTATTAAAACTTTTGTGTTTAGTTTCACGTCAACATTTTGCAAATCAATTTGTTTTTGAAAATAACGGATGGTTTCATAAAATTCTTCTTTTCCAGGAACTTGTTTTGCCATATTAAATTGCCCCCCAATTTCTGAAGCTGCATCAAATAATGTTACAATATGACCTCTTTGTGCTGCAATAGTTGAAGCTGCTAAACCTGCAGGTCCAGCCCCAATTACGGCAACTTTCTTTTTATTTTGTGTTGGATGGTAATTCAATTCTGTTTCATGACAAGCTCTAGGATTTACCAAACAACTCGCCACTTTTTGCTGAAAAACATGATCTAAACAGGCTTGATTACAACCAATACAAGTATTGATTTCATCAGCCCTTTCTTCTTTGGCTTTTATAACCCATTCTGGATCAGCTAAAAAAGGTCTTGCCATAGAAATCATATCTGCATGCCCTTCTGCAAGAATATTTTCAGCTGTTTCGGGCATGTTTATTCTATTAGATGTAATTAACGGAATTTTAATTTCTGATTTCATTTTTTGAGTTACCCAAGAAAATGCAGCCCTAGGAACAGAGGTGGCTATTGTAGGAATTCTAGCTTCATGCCACCCAATACCGGTATTAATAATAGTAGCTCCTGCTTTTTCTATTGCTTTACCCAACTGAACAATTTCTTGCCAAGAACTTCCGCCTTCTACCAAATCTAACATAGAGAGTCTGTAAATAATAATAAAGTTTGTTCCAACAGCAGCTCTTGTTTGTTTTACCAACTCTATTGGTAAGCGCATCCTATTTTCATAGTTTCCTCCCCATTTATCATTACGTTTGTTGGTTCTTTTAGCTATAAATTGATTGATTAAGTATCCTTCAGAACCCATAATTTCTATTCCGTCATAACCTGAAAGCTTAGACAGTTTTGCGGTATTTACAAAGTCTTTTATGGTTCTTTTAATTCCTGATTCCTTAAGTTTAAAAGGTGTAAACCTATTTATAGGTGCTTTAATTTTAGAGGGCGCTACATTAAATGGATGATAACCGTAACGTCCTGCATGTAAGATTTGCATGCATATTTTACCTCCTGCATTGTGAACAGCTTCAGTAATTTTTTGATGTTGTTTTGCATGTTTTTTTGAAGACATTCTTGCAGCAAAAGGCCCTGTCCAACCTTGTATATTAGGTGATATGCCTCCTGTAACAATTAGGCCTACACCACCTTTAGCTCTTTCTTTATAATAAGCTGCTATTTTTTCTATTCCGTCTTTCTCTTCTTCTAAACCCGTATGCATAGAGCCCATTAAAATTCTATTTTTTAATGTTGTAAAACCTAGATCTAAAGGCTCAAAAATGTGTTTGTATTTCATAAAAAACCAATCTAAAAATTTATTATGCACGCATAATACTTGCAAGATAGGTGTATTTTATGAGAATAAAAAATAGCCACAAAAATCAGAATAATTACTTGTTTAAGCGTATCTAAAATTTTGTAGCCAAAGTAAATTTAAGTTTTTTTAATTTAATGGAACATCAATGACCAATAACTTACTTTTTGATGTTGCTTTAATATGAATTTTGTCTGTATCTGTAATACCAATTGCATCTCTTTTTTCTAGAATTTCTTTTGCTATAAGAACTTCACCATCAATTAAGAAAAAATACGCAGCATTTTTTAAACTGTACGCTGTTTCAAAATCTTTATCTAAATCTATTAGAGAGATATATGCTTGCTGATTAATAGGTAAAGAACCTTCTATCTGGTTGCTCTTAGGTGAAACCAATGTTTGAAATTGATTTTTTCTACCAGTCTCTTCAAAAAACTTTTGATTATAATATGGAGTTACCTCATTTTTTTCTGGGATAATCCAAAGTTGTAAAAAATTAGTTTCTTCAGTTTTGCTATCATTAAATTCTGAATGTGTTATACCAGTACCCGCACTCATTACCTGCACTTCACCTACTTCTATAGAGCGTTTATTATTCATACTATCTTTATGAGATAGAGCTCCTGAAATGGGTATAGAAATGATTTCCATATTTTTATGAGGGTGTGTTCCAAAACCCATTTTGGGTTGCACCACGTCGTCATTTAAAACTCTTAGCATCCCGAAATTCATCCTTTCAGGATTTTGATAACTTGAAAAACTAAAGGTATGATGTGATTTTAGCCAACCATGATTTACGTATCCTCTAGTGTTTGCTTTATGAATTGCTTTTATCATAATATATTTTTTTAAATTTTTTGATTATTAATATAAATACCCCATTTTTCCTTGTTGATAATCGCGCATTGCTTCAAGAATTTCAGTTTGAGTGTTCATAACATATGGTCCGTATTGAGTAACTTTTTCTTGAATAGGTGCTCCTGATAAAATCAGTAGGGTACTTTTAGATTTTGCATTAAAGTGAATTGTATTTCCATCTTGGTTAAAAGTAACCATTTGGTTGTTTCCTTTTTTTAGAGTTTCTTGTCCGTTAACCACCACCTCTCCTTCTAATAGGTACAGTAATGATTGGTGATGTTTTGGCACCTCAATTTCTAGGTTTCCATTTTCTTCAGCTTTAGCTGTAAAAACGTATACTTCAGTTTGTGTTTTAATTTTACCAGTTGCCTCTTTTTGAGTGCCTGCAATAATGTTTAGCTGAACTTTTTTATCATCTGAAAAGATTTTTGGTATTTCTTCATCTTCTAAATGTTGATAATTAGGTGTTATCATTTTGTCTTTTGCAGGCAAATTTAACCACAATTGAATCCCTTCTAAATCTCCTCCTTTTTTAACAAAAGTTTTGGTTGGGGCCTCTGCATGAATAATACCTCTTCCTGCTGTTGTCCATTGCACTCCACCTGCTTTAACCACCATTTCATTACCTAAAGAATCTCTATGAAGCTGCTCTCCTTTAAATAAAAGTGTAATGGGTTCAAAACCTCTGTGAGGATGAGGCCCTAAATCAAAAGGATTGTTAAACTCTGATATTGCATAAGGACCATAATGATGTAGTAATAAAAACGGATCTACATTTTCTATACCTTGAGTGGGTAAAGGCTGCCTTAATTTAATTGGCCCCATATTTACCAAAGGACTTGTAACGATATGCCGTATTGTTTTTTGTGTTTTCATTTTAGATATTATAATCCTGTACTCTTAGGGTTTATTATTACAACTATGCTGTATTATTTTTAAAAGCAAAAAATACATAGTGCTTTTCAATATGTATTTAAAGTACTCTTATTTTATTTTCCAAGGAAAATATTATTATAATTTTTTTTACCTTATTTTATCTAGCAAACTAGATAGTAATATAGCTTCTTCTTCTGTGAGGTTTTCTAAAAAAGATAGGTTTTTATTTACATCTATTGTCTCTAATAAAGTTAATCCCTCTCTTTTAATTTTAACATAAACTACTCTTCTATCATGATCGCAACGTTCTCTTTCTATTAAATTTTTGTCACATAACTTATCCATTAAACGCGTTGCATTAGGTGCTCTTTCTATCATTATGTCTTTTACAATTTGCACCTTTACCTTATCTTTTGCCCCTCTTAAAATTCTTAAAATGTTGAACTGTTGCGGAGATATTCCGTAAGGTTTAAAAAACTCATTTTCTTTACTGTTTAACCAATTTGAAGTATATTTAATATTAATTAAAGCCTTTAATTTATTGTTCTTAAAGCTCGTTTTTATGTCTTTAGAAATGTCACCCATGCTTATGCTCTTAATTTTAAGTCTTGCATTATTTTATTAAATTCTTCTGTTGTTGGGGTTACATATACTTTATCATCAACAAACAGGGTTGGAAATTTAACAACTCCGTTGTACAACTCTTTACTATGCGCTCTTGCTTCTTCATCCTTAGAAATATCTTTGTAAGTGTAAGAAACACCTGTAGAATTTAAAAAGTTTTTAAAGGCAACAGTGTATGCATGCCCTTGTTTGCCATATAAGGTAATTTTCATTTTTTTATTGATTTACAAAGTCTTCAAATGCTTGTGTTTTTTTTAGTAAAACATCTAATAAACCTTGATTTATTACTTTTTCTTCTTTGAAGTTGTCATAAAAATTAGGAAAAGAAAAACTTACCAATTCTTTAGCACCCATTCTAGAAAATCTTGCTATACCAGCTTCTAAAACAGATATACCTCCTCTGGCTCCAGGTGAAGCTGCCATTAATAGAAGTGGTTTATCTCTAAAAACGTTACCTTCTACTCTAGAACCCCAATCATAAATATTTTTAAATGCTGCTGTGTAAGAACTGTTATGTTCTGCTAGAGATACAATAAAACCATCATACTCATCAAACAAAGCAGAAAATTTCTTTGCATCTTCTGGAAGACCGTTTTCTTTTTCTTCATCTTCACTATAAATTGGGAGACTAAAATCTCTTAAATCTATAACTTCAAAAGCTGTATTTCTCAAATTTTGAGCCGCAAAAATTGCCAATTGTTTATTTATAGATGTTGAGCTTGTACTACCCGCAAATGCCAGTATTTTTTTCATATCAATTATTGTAATTTTTTATTTGTAAAATAAGAAGTCAATAATAAAATAATTGCCACTATTGCTCCCCCTTGTTCTCCATCATTAGTCATAACATGTGCAAAAAACGCTAGCAAAAATGCAAAGAAAAAACCTGAATACGCCCATTCTTTTAATGCTCTATTACCTGCAAACCATATTACTATAATTCCTGAAATTTTTAAAATAGCATATGGATAAATTATATAGGTAGGGTATCCAAAATTTGTGAATAATTTTGCCACCTCTTCATGATTAAAAAAATACATACCTGCAGAAAATAACATCAACAAAGTTAAAAGCCCAGTAGCGATATAATAAGTTATTCTTATTGCTTTCATTTTACATTATTTTTTAGAATTAGATTACAAAGTTACTAAATAAAATTTTATTTACCAAGGAAAATAAATCCAAGGAAATAAACTACAACTTTTCTAATTTTAAATACTGCAAAAGCAGTATAGTTCTAGCATCTATAATCTTTTGTGTTGCTATCATTTTAAAAGCTTCTGCAAAAGAAAACTCTAGTACTTCTATCTCTTCATTTTCAGATTCAAGCCCCCCTCCGTTCTTAGTTTTGTTTACCTCTTTATATGCTCCTATAAAAAGATGAACTCTTTCTTTTACCAAACCTGGCGATAGAAAAACGGTACTTATTTTGGTAATCTTATCAATTTTATACCCTACCTCTTCCTCTGTCTCACGAATAACACAATCTTCAGGAGATTCTCCTTCATCTAAAGCACCACCAACAACTTCTATAGAAAAACCATTAGAAACACCAGCAACAAAAACAGGCATTCTAAACTGTTTAGATAAAATAACTTTTTTAGTTTCTAAATTGTATAACAAAATAGCCACTCCGTCGTTTTTACCATAAACCTCATGCGTTAAGTTTTCAGTTTTACCGTTTTTAAAGGTAAAATTAAAGTTTACGTGTTCTAATGTTCCCCAAAAATTTGAAACAATTTTAGATGAGAGTATTTTTATCTTTTGATCTATATTCATGTGTTAAGTTTTTAAGAGCAATTTCGTTAAAAGTTTTAGAAATAAAGAATAATTTTACAATTAGATACCATTTTAAACTTTCTACAATTTTTTAGGTCTAATATTTTAATACAATACTATGTTATAACTAAATTCTTTCTATTTTTATACAATATCTAAATAACAAATAAAGCATTGAAATCTAAATTATATATATTCTTACTTTTATGCTCTTTTATATGCATAAAAAAAGTTAATGCACAGTTAAGCCAAAAACATTATATACCACCATTAACTACAGCAGATTCAAATAGTTCTAACCCTAATGAACAGTTTATATACATTTCTACACCCAGCAATCAAAATATAAATTACACCATAAAACAGATTGGTTCTAATAATGATATTACAGGAGTAGTATCAAAAACTAACCCTATAGAATTTTTTATTGGTGATGGGGCAAGCCAATTATTTGTCAATGCTAATGAAACCAGTAGAGTTCATAACAACAAAGGGTATATTATAGAGGCAGAAGGTGGTCAAATTTATGTTTCTGTTAGAGCAATTGGTGGTGGAGGTTCTCAAGCAGGAGCCTTAGTTAGTAAAGGTAATGCTGCTTTAGGAACAACTTTTAGAGCGGGTATGTTTGACAGTCAGAATCCGCAAGACAACTATTTAAATTTTATTTCTGTAATGGCTACAGAAGATGACACTAAAGTTAATTTTTCTGATTTACCTAGCGGAATTTCAATTACTAATTTTAATGGAGGAGCAAACATTCCTGAAATAACATTAAATGAGGGTGAAAGTTATATTGTAGCTACAAATTCTGATGAAAACCTTGTTAATAGAGATGCATTAATTGGTACCTTAATTCAAGCCGATAAAAATATTGTCGTAAATTCTGGTTCTGCCAATGGTAGTTTTGGTTCTGGACAAGCTAGAGATTATGGTATAGATCAAATTGTAGATGTTTCTAAAGTTGGTACAGAATATATTTTTGTAAGAGGTTTAGGTGCTGATGAATGGGAAAATGTATTAATTGTTGCCCATGAAGACAACACCAGAATAAACGTTAATGGCAACTTTTTTGACAGCATAAATGCGGGTGAGTTTGCTATTATAGAGGGAGACCGATATTCTAGTAATGAAAATATGTATGTTGCTACAAGTAGACCTGCATTTGCTTATCAAGGTGTTGGTGGTTTAAATAGAAATGGTAGCCCAAGTGAAGCTAACCAAGGTATGTTTTTTGTGCCCCCATTAAGTTGCGAAAGTAGAGGTAATGTAGACAATATTGCAGCTATAGATCAAATAGGTAATGTCACTTTTGATGGTGGTATTACTATTGTTACCAATAGTGGAGCTAACATACTTATTAACGGACAACCAATTAGTGCATTTTCTCCTGATGGACCTAGTACTGTTACCGGAAACAATGCCTATGTAACCTATAAAGTTACTGGTCTTTCTGGTAATGTAAGTGTAGAAAGTAGTGAAGAATTGTATTGTGCCTACTTTAATCAAAATGGAGCTGCTACTTCAGGGAGTTTTTACTCAGGTTTTTTAACGGCTCCAGAAATCAATTTTAGCACCACCATAACCTCTCTTGGAAACTGTATACCTAACGTTACATTAAGTGCTTCTAACACCAATTTATTTGATAGTTTTAGATGGGAGTTTTTAAATGAAATTACAAATATTTGGGAATCCAGAAGTACATCCTCTTCTTACATTCCTGATGTTCCTGGTAGGTATCGTTTGGTAGGTAATGTAGACTGTAATCCTACAGAAGATTTTATTTCTGATGAAATACCTGTTAGTGCTTGTCCTGATGATTTTGATAATGACTTAATCATCGATAATTTAGACTTAGATTTAGATAATGACGGTATTATAAACGATGTAGAATCTCTAGGTAACGCTTTTATTAACCTACTTGATATTGAAAATCCTGAAATAATTTTTCAAGATAACTCAACAAATAATAGTATTATTTCTAGTCAATACAGAGATAGTGAACCCAGTAATTCTCTTACCGGAGACAATAACGGTAATTTTCAATCTACTATTACTCCTGCTGTAAATTCTAATTTAGAATATGTACTAAACTTTACGCAAAATGTAAATTTTACAATAACACAAGATATTGCTAGAGACCACGAGATTACAGAAGGTGAATTTTTTATTATAAAAATTGGTCCAAATAACAAAAACGTTACGTTATTAGACCCAGATGATCAACTTTTAGTAGATACTAATTTTGATGGAGAATTTGAAACTGGTGTTACCACAATTTCTGCTTCAGAAATTCATTTTAAATACAAAGCAAATACTATAGGTGCAACAAGTTCTTTTGAG
The DNA here is from genome assembly GCF_003335085.1 of Polaribacter sp. WD7. Taxonomy (GTDB): domain Bacteria; phylum Bacteroidota; class Bacteroidia; order Flavobacteriales; family Flavobacteriaceae; genus Polaribacter. The sequence continues at coordinate 177,588 of NZ_QPEJ01000016.1, forward strand.
TTTTTAGCAGATCAAGTAAGTAGCATAGAATTTATACATCAATCTACAGGTATTACAAATACCTCAACTTTTAATGGAACAATTCAACTAACCTATTTTTTTAGAGATTCTGACGGAGATGGTATAGAAGACGCTAGAGATAATGATTCTGATAATGATGGTATTCCAGATTTTTTTGAATCAGTAGCAATTTCTGGCATCACTTTAAGTAATTTAGACATTAACCAAGATGGTATAGATGATATTTTTGATACCCTTACTTCAAACCAAGATACAGATAATGATGGTGTAGCTAATTATTTAGATTTAGATGCTGATAACGATGGTGTTTATGATCTTATAGAAAGCGGTGTAAACAACACACTTGATACTAATAATGATGGAATTATTGATGATGCAATCTCAAATTCTGGAACAAACGGACTATACAATCCTATAGAAGATACTATAGATTCTGGAACTATCAACTTTACACTAAGAAATTCAGACGCTAACTCAGAAATTGTTGCTAATAGAGATAGTTTATTTGATTTTGTAGATTTAGATGCAGATGGTGATGACTGTTTTGATGTTACAGAAGCTGGTTTTACAGGAAATGGTTCTGGTGTTTTAGCGCCTAATCCTCTAGATGTAGATGCTAGTGGTAAGGTAAATAATACAGACGGATATAACAACCCAAATAGTGATTATAGTACTTCTGCTCCTATTATTGTCACATCCTTTAATGATACTGTTATTTGTGAAAATAATTCAGGAAGTATCACTATCCAGACAAATGCAAATAACGAAATGCAATTTAGTTGGGAACAATCTACAGATGGTACAAATTGGAACGTATTAAGTAATAACGCTACTTTTATGGGGGTTACTACCAATATATTACAAATAACAAATACGCCAATAAGCTTAACAAACACTCAATACAGAGTTGTATTAACAAGAACAGGAAATAGTTGCCCTAGAACATCAGACCCTGTAACACTCACTGTTAATGCTTTACCTAATATTATAAATAACCCATCTACTTTACAACAATGTATTAGTGCTTCTAATGCAAATCCTACAGTAAACTTGACAAATGCCGAGGTTAATATTTCAGACACTTCTAACGTTACTTTTGAGTATTACACAGACGCTAGTGCTACTTCTAGAATTACAGACCCAACCGCTTACCCTGTTGCAGTAAATACAACAGAAACAGTATTTGTTAGAGTTATTTCTGACGAAGGGTGTTTTGATACTGCTGTACAGCTTGATGTTAATGTTGCTCAAGTTTCTGATAACCCATATAATGATCTACAACCCCCTGTTTGTGATGATTTTTTACAAGCAGATGGTACAAATGGTCCAAACAATAGCGATACAGATAACATTACAACGTTTATGTTAGACAAAACGAGTATTGAAAATGGAATAAATCCACCAGCGAATACAATAATTACGTATTATGAAAACATACAAGATAGAGCCAATACATTAAATGAAATTAATATTACCAATTTTAGAAATGATATTACTAAAAATGATGTAACTACTATTAATGGAGGCATTCAATTTCCTATTTACTATAGAATTACAAGTACGCTTAACAATAATTGTGCTGGTCTTGGACAGTTTATTGTTCAAATAAATAGTGTCCCAATAGTAAGTAGTCCTGTTTTAACGCCTATTGAAGATTGTGATACTGGCGCCATTGATGGCAATCAAAATAACGGACGTAATTCTGGTATAGATTTAACCATAAAAATTAACGAAGCTTTATCTGGTACTGGTCAAAATACTACAGATTTCCCTGTAGAATTTTATAAATCTCAATCTGCAGCATTTATAGGAGATACTAGTAGCAACGATTTTATTGCAAACCCTAGTGATTACACAAATGATGTTCCAACAAATTTTACTCCAGGAAACATATCTGTGCAAACTATATACTTAAGAGTAGAAAATACAGCAACAGGGTGTTTTAATGCAAACGCAAGTTTCGATATTATTATCAATCCCGCACCTGTGGTTCCTAACGTTATTACGCCTTTAGAAGTTTGTGATATTGGCTCTAATGATGGTGCAACAAGAAATGGTTTGGCACAAAATATAGATGTTAGTCAAAAAGATATTGAATTAACAGGCAGCGTAAACGCTTCTAATTTTACAGTAACCTATCATAAAACCATAACCGATTTACAAGATTTAAATTCAACAGGAATAGACAAATTTAGTTACGAATCAGATTTAAATAGAGTTACTATAAATACAACCACAAACGTTAGTGAAGAAAATCTATTTGTTCGTATTGTTAACAATAGTACAGGTTGTATTTTTGATGAAGGACAAATAACAATTATTGTTAATCCAGAACCAGAAAGTCAAGTTGTATCTAACCTTGCTACTTGTGATAATAATGAGGATGGAAATGACACCAACGGAATAGTTCAAAATATAGATTTAAATGGAAAAATTCCTGAAATTCTTGGACCAAATCAAAACCCAAATGATTTTACAGTAAGTTTTCACTTGAGTCCTGCTGATGCAGCTACGGGTTCAAGTAGTCTTTCTTCTCCATATCAAAATTCAGCTCCTCTAGAAACAATTTATGTACGTATTCAGAATAAAAGAACAAGTTGTGTAAATAGTGATGCTTTTTTTCAAGTCATAGTCAATCCTTTACCTGATTTTGATATCACAACTCCGCAAATATTGTGTTTAAATGATATTCCTCTACGAATAAACGTCGAAAACCCAGCTGATGCTTATAGTTATGTTTGGAAAGATGACCAAGACAACACTATAAGTACCTCAGAATTTGCAGATATTTCTGCTGGAGGAATCTACACTGTTACAGCAACTACTACAAACGGAACATTATGTTCTAGAGAAAGAGAAATTGAAATCATAGAATCTAACCCTGCTCTTTTAAACGAAAGTTTGATAACTATTATTGATGAATCTAACAACATTGGCTCAGAAGATAAAATTTCTGTAATTATCAACAATACAAATAATGCTCTCGGAATAGGAGATTATCAATTTGCCATTAGAAATGATGATACCAACACAAGAATCCCTTTTGTTGGGTTTCAAGCAGAACCTATTTTTGAAAACTTAGAAGGAGGTATATATACCGTAATTGTAAATGATAAAAATGGTTGTGTGCCTGATGCCGAATTGCAAATTTCTGTAATTCAGTTTCCTAAGTTTTTCACTCCAAATGGAGACAACACAAATGATACTTGGACTGTTAGAGGAGCAAACCAAACATTTTTTCCGAATAGTAGTATAAACATTTTTAACAGATACGGACAGTTAATTGCAAAAGTAGCTATAGATAGTGCTGGTTGGGATGGTATCTACAATGGCAAAGTACTACCTTCTGATGATTATTGGTATAGTGTTCAATTAATACCTGTAGATACTACCAAACCACCCATCTTAAAAAAAGGACATTTCTCATTATTAAGAAGATAAATAACACAAAAGAGGTTTTGCAAAAAGCCTCTTTTTTTTATGGTATCTTTAAGAAGATTATTTCTTAATTTAGCTACAAATTACAAATCAATTCTATGGATTTAAACTTCAATAAAAACGAAGATCACAACAAACTTTTAGTTTCAGATTTACGCAAACGTTTTGTAAAAGTAAAATTAGGTGGAGGTCAAAAAAGAATAGACAAACATCATGAAAAAGGAAAACTAACAGCACGAGAAAGAATTGATTACTTGTTAGACAACAATACTAAATCTATAGAAATTGCAGCTTTTGCTGGTGAAGATATGTATATCGAACACGGAGGATGCCCTTCTGGTGGTGTCGTTGTAAAAATAGGATATATAAAAGGCAAGCAATGTATTGTTGTTGCCAATGACGCTACTGTTAAAGCAGGGGCATGGTTTCCTATTACAGGAAAAAAGAATCTTAGAGCTCAGGAAATAGCTATCGAAAATAAAATCCCAATTATTTATTTGGTAGATTCTGCAGGGGTATATTTACCTATGCAAGATGAAATTTTTCCTGATAAAGAACATTTTGGTCGTATTTTTAGAAACAACGCCATCATGAGTAGTATGGGTATAACGCAAATATCTGCTGTTATGGGCAGTTGTGTTGCTGGTGGTGCATACTTACCTATTATGAGTGATGAAGCCATGATTGTAGATAAAACAGCTAGTATTTTTCTTGCAGGTAGCTATTTAGTTAAAGCTGCTATTGGAGAGTCTATAGACAATGAAACCTTAGGAGGAGCTACAACACATTGTGAAATTTCTGGAGTTACAGACTATAAGGCTAAAGATGATAAAGATGCATTAGATAAATTAAAGTTTATTGTAGATAAAATAGGTGATTTTGAAAAAGCTGGTTTTAGTAAAACAGAAGCTTTTCCTCCTAAAGAAAATGAAGAAGATATTTTTGGAATTTTGCCAAGAGAAAGAAATGCTCAATATGATATGTTAGAGATCATAAAGCGTTTGGTAGACAATTCTGAATTTGAACAATATAAAGAAGGCTACGGAAAAACCATTTTAACGGGTTATGCAAGAATAGATGGTTGGGCAGTTGGTATTGTTGCTAACCAAAGAAATTTAGTAAAAACTAAAAAAGGAGAAATGCAGTTTGGTGGTGTCATTTATAATGATTCTGCAGATAAAGCTACTCGTTTTATTGCCAATTGCAATCAGAAAAAAATTCCTTTGGTATTTTTACAAGACGTTACTGGTTTTATGGTTGGTTCTAAGTCTGAACATGGCGGAATCATAAAAGACGGCGCTAAAATGGTAAATGCAGTTAGCAATTCTGTAGTTCCAAAATTTACCATAATAATAGGTAATTCTTATGGAGCCGGCAACTATGCTATGTGTGGTAAAGCATATGACCCAAGATTAATTGTTGCATGGCCTAGTGCAGAATTAGCTGTAATGAGTGGTAATTCTGCTGCGAAAGTTTTATTACAAATTGAAACCGCTTCCTTAAAAAAGAAAGGAGAAGAGATTACCCCAGAAAAAGAAAAAGCACTTTTTGATAAAATCAAGTCGCGTTATGACAAACAAATCTCTCCGTATTATGCTGCTGCTAGAATATGGACTGATGCCGTGATTAACCCTTTAGAAACCAGAACATGGATTTCTATGGGTATTGAAGCCGCAAACCATGCTCCTATTGAAAAACAATTTAATATGGGTGTTTTACAAGTTTAAAACTGAGTTTTTTTTATTTAAATGACAAACATCACATGTAGAGATTTTGTCATCCTTTATTTTTATCTAAACCTAACACACTAAGCAAATGAGTAAAGCAATCTATGTAACTACCATAGAGTCTAATAGCGGAAAGTCTCTAATTTCTTTGGGTTTATTAAGAATGATGCTAACCCGTTCTTCTAAAGTAGGCTACTTTAGACCTATTATCAATACCAATACAACTGATGCTATTGATCATCATACCAATACCGCAATAAACTTTTTTAACCTGCAAACTAGTCATGATGAATGTTTTGCTTATCATCAGTATGAAATTGTTAACTTACTCAGTGACGGTAAACAAGATGAAATTATTCATAATATCATCAAAAAATATAAAGAACTTGAAAAAAAGTTTGATTATGTTCTAGTCGAAGGCACAGATTTTTCTGGTGAAGGTGGTTTTACAGAAGTTGATGTAAATTTAATGATTGCCAAAAATTTAGGCATACCTGTATTAATTGTTGGCGCTGGAAATGGTAAAAAGAAAAAAGATTTTATCAATACCATGCAAATTACCTATAACGCTTTTATTCAAAAAGAAGTAGATGTGGTTGGGGTTATTGCTAATAAAATTGAGGCTGATGAAGTTGATTTTATTCAAAATGAGCTCAATGCATTTATACCAAGTTCTGTTTCAATAGACATCATTCCAAACATAAAGTTTTTAGCCTATCCTACTGTAAAAGAAGTTGTAGAGGCTTTAGAGGGCACTATTTTATTTGGAGAACAATTTATAGATAATTCTATAGGTAGTTATAGTATTGGTGCAATGCAATTGCGCAATTACTTAACTAGAATTAAAGAAAATGCGCTTGTAGTTACCCCTGGAGATAGAGCAGATATTATTTTAGGTGCTTTGCAAGCCAATGCCTCTAGCAACTATCCTAAAATTTCAGGAATTATTTTAACAGGAAGCTTGGTTCCTGAAAAATCTATTTTAAAATTGATAGAAGGTGTAGAATCTACGATACCTATCATTTCTGTTAAAGGGGGTACTTTTGGTATTTCTAATAAAATTGCTGCTGTACAACCAAAAATATATGCTACCAATAATCGTAAAATTTTGTTGGCATTAGATACGTTTGACAATTATGTAAATGTAGAACGTTTAACAGATATTCTTTCTACTTTTCATTCAGAAAGATTAACCCCAAGCATGTTTCAATATAGTTTGTTACAAAAAGCAAAAACCAATCGTAAACATATTGTATTGCCAGAAGGCTATGACAATCGTATTATTAAAGCAGCAGCTCGTTTACAGCTTTTAAATATTGTAGATTTAACGCTATTGGGAGATAAAAAACAGATTCAACAAAAAGCAGATCAATTGGGTTTACAAATTGATTTAGAAAAAATAAAGATCTTAAATCCAGAAGACTCAATTCATAATGAAGATTTTGGAAAAACCTTATACAATGCCAGAAAACATAAGGGTATGACAGAAACTACTGCACATGATTTAACAAGAGATGTTTCTTATTACGGTACCTTAATGATACTAAACGGTTTAGCAGATGGTATGGTTTCTGGTGCTGTACATACTACAATGCACACTATAAAGCCTGCTTTACAAATTATAAAAACCAAACCAGGTGTTTCTGTGGTGTCATCTGTATTTTTTATGTGCCTTTCAGATAGAGTTTCTGTTATGGGTGATTGTGCTGTAAACCCAAATCCTAATGCAGAACAATTGGCAGAAATTGCACTTTCTTCTGCTGCCTCTGCTGCTGCCTTTGGTATAGAGCCTAAGGTAGCAATGCTATCTTATTCTTCTGGTAGTTCTGGAAAAGGAGAAGAGGTAGAAAAAGTTAGAAAAGCTACAGAAATTGCGAAAGCAAAAAATTCGCAATTAAAAATTGAAGGTCCTATACAATATGATGCTGCTGTAGATATGTCTGTTGCCAAAACTAAAATGCCAAATTCTTTAGTTGCAGGACAAGCATCTGTACTTATTTTTCCTGATTTAAATACAGGAAACAATACCTATAAAGCTATTCAAAGAGAAACAGGTGCATTAGCAATTGGGCCAATGTTACAGGGTTTAAATAAACCAGTTAACGACTTAAGTAGAGGTTGTACAGTAGATGATATTTTTAATACAGTTTTACTAACAGCCATACAGGCAAATCAACAATAACATGAACATTTTAGTCTTAAACGCAGGATCATCATCATTAAAATATCAATTGATAGAAATGCCTTCTCAAAAAGTAAAATGTGTAGGTTTGATAGAAAAAATAGGTTTTGATGATGCTATTTTTACTCATCAAAAAAATAGTGAAAAATATACTAAAATATTACCCATAACAGATCATAAACTAGGTTTACAAAAAATTACAGCAACGTTGTTAGATACATCAATTGGGGTAATTAGTACTGTTGATGATATAACAGCGGTTGGACACAGAGTGGTTCATGGTGGCAATAAATTTAGTAAAACTACCTTGGTAACTCAAGAAGTAAAAGACAACATTAGAGAATTGTTTGATTTAGCTCCACTACATAACCCTGTAAATTTAACAGGAATAGAAATTGCAGAAACCATTTTTACCTCCGCAAAACAAATTGCAGTTTTTGACACCGCTTTTCATCAAACAATGCCACAAAAAGCATATCAATATGCAATTAAGAATGTGTTTTTACATAAACATCATATTAGAGCTTATGGTTTTCATGGTACAAGCCATAAATATGTTTCTGAAAAAGCTATTGATTTAGTAAATAAAAAATCTTCTAAAATTATTACCATACATTTAGGTAATGGCTGTAGTATGGCAGCAATAAAAGACGGAAAAACAATTGATACTTCTATGGGATTTGGTCCTATGAACGGATTGATTATGGGAACTCGCTCTGGAGATATAGACCCTTCTGTAATTTTCTTTTTAATGAAAAAGTTAGACAAAACTGCCCAAGAAGTAAATACTCTTTTGCAAAAAGAATCTGGAATGTTAGGTTTATCAGGATTTTCTGATTTACGCGAAATTTCTAAAAAAGCATCTGATGGCAATGAAGATTGCAAAAACGCCCTACAACTTGCCGCTTACAGAATTCAAAAATACATTGGGGCTTTTGCCGCTGCTTTAAACGGTTTGGATGCCATTGTTTTTACAGCAGGAATTGGAGAAAACTCTGATTTAATGCGAAAATTAGTCTGCCAAAATTTAGATTTTTTAGGAATTGATTTAGATGAAGAAAAAAACTGCCTTAGATCTAAAGAAATAAGAGAAATTCAAAAAGATTTAGGAAAAGTAAAAATAGTTGTGATTCCAACCAATGAAGAAGTTGAAATTGCAAAACAATCTTATGATTTACTAAAATAAGTACGTCTCATTTTTCAAAAAAAAAGACCATCCAGGATTTTAAAATCGTGAATAGTCTTTTTCATCATAAAATTTTTCTCTATTTTTTTACAATTCTTTTTGTAGCAATTCTCCCATCAATCGTATTTACTTTTAAGATATATAGCCCGCTATCAATATCTTCTAGGTTTATGCTATTAGAGAAAGATGACATAATTTTCTTTCCTAAAATATTATAAACTTCCATATTTTCTAAAGAAAAACCTGTATCATCAATAGTTAATTTAGAAGTTGTTGGATTTGGGTATACTTTAAATGCAAATGAATTAAATTCGTCTCTACTAGCTGTAGCTCCGTTATAGTTATAAATTATTCTACTGTCTTCAGATGTTTTATTTAGAATCTTGTTTACAAAATTATCGCTCTCCTCAGGAAAAATTTCAACACCATACTTATCATTAAAAGGATGTATAACATTACTCATTAAAACAGTTGTATCGTATTGGTATGTATCAGGTTTAAAATTCACAATAGTTCCTCGATCAGAGTATCCACCAGTTTCTCTTATAACATTGTTATTAGAATCGTAAGAATAATTATAAAATTCTTCTAATTTAAAAGAACCATTATCATCACTACTAAAAAATTCTTCTTTAATTAATCTATTATTAGTATCGTAAGTATATTCATCTTTCCCTCCATTAACCCATTTTCCATCTTCATAATCCTCAGAGGTTATCATCGTTAAATTAACTCCCGTATAAATATATTTTAATCTTTCAGATTTTTCATCCTCTAAAACCCATGCTTGCCCATTCCAACCATATAATATGTAACTATCTATTCTATTTTGATTATAAGAAATCTCTATTCTAGACTCTCGTACCCAATTACCATCTTCTAACTCAAAAGAAATTACTAGTGTTGGTAAATTATTCGTATATGTATATTCATTTCTAAAATCTCCAAAATTTTCTTCTATCACTCTATTTGAACTATTATAAGTATATGTAGTTGTTTCTAATACATCAAGGTTACCGTCAGCATTATTATCGCTTAAATATTTCTCTATAACTACGTTACCTTTAGTATCATAAGTATACTCTGTTTTAGAGTTTATAGTCCATGTAGAACCATCAAAAAATTCATCAGTAGTAGATGTTAAAACGTCTTGGGCAAACACTGAAAAAGCCGCCAAAGACAAAAATAAAAATGTAATTTTTTTCATGATTAGTTAAGTTTGAATTATTTTTTTCAAACATAACTACTACCACTCATTTTTTTGATACCTACAAATAGGTAAATTAACGTGAGTTCGATATAACTTTTCTATTATACAAGTGTTATTTAACTGAAAAATAGATGATTGTCATTTTTAACTAAACAAAGTGTAGTTGAGAAATCTCATATCCATAGCAAAATTTCTCCATTTCAATCAAAATGGCATTCGTCTTAAACCATAAAAATAGTAATGACCAGATAAACAAAGTTTTTTATACAAACTCACGTTAAATCATAAAAAAGCCCTCTTAACAGTAAAAGGGCTATAAATTATAATTTAGCTTGTCTTTTGTATTTTTTTGGAAACTTTACTATCGGCTTAATAATGATATCTTTATAATAAGCTTCTGCAGCCTCAGATTGAATTTGAATTTTACCGCTGCTAATAGATCTTGTTTTTCCATCAATATCATAACGTGCATTTTTAACAACATTAACTACATGACCGTTTACGATATGCAAACTGGTATCTTCTACACAAATCAATTCAAAAGTATTCCATTCTCCATTTGGCTTTTCAAAAGATTTATTTCTTTTTACATAAGAAGAAGCAAATTTTTTACTTTTAAAAGAATGTAATTTTGCCTTAGGATTATACACAAATTGTTTTTTTCCTGAACTTGTTTTTTTTCTTTCAGAGGGCACGTCTCCGTACACATCTCCTAATGCATAAAAATCTCCACAATCTCCTTCTTGTACCTGAAACTCTAAACTATACATCCAAACATTCCAAAATGCACCTAAAACCCCTTGACAATGATACAAAATACCGTTGTCCATTTTTCGTTGTAATCTAGGTTCCCACTTTTTAGTTCCCCACTTAAATTTCGCCTTCAAATGGTAATTACCATACTCTTCTTTTGTAGATAATCCTCCATAAATTTCGCCAGATATTTTAAGAATTGTTTCTTTATTTTCCTCTAGTGTAGAAAAAACTTTTTTGGGATCATTATGAATACCTAAAGGTTTGCCAGATTTACCATCATCACTTTTCTCAACACCTTCAATAGCAATAGATTTATGAGGAGAACCTATAAAAACATCCCACTTACTAAGATCTTTATCTAATAAATTTTGCCATCCTTTTTTTAACGGAACATCAATTTTCTTTGCAGCCCACTCAACTCCATTTTTAACATGTTTTATAAAATCAGGATTTGCATAAATTTCATTGGTATGCCCCATACCTGTATAAAAAACACGTCCGCCTTCGTAGTAATGATACCATGAAATTGGATGGGATTTATCTTTCTTTTTACCTTCATAAGATGTATCATCTAAAGTCAATAAGACGTTAACCCTTGGTAAAACATCTTTTGTAAAATTGTACCACTCATCTTTTACAGTAAAGGTATTTTCAAAATGAGCTATAGATGGATGGTTACAACCTTTATGAACATTTAATCTTGCCGATTGTACTTTTGGATGATTTTTAAAATATGCCCCAATCATTTGATAATACCATGGCCAATGAAACTCTGTATCTGTTGCAGCGTGCAAACCTACAAAACCACCTCCGTTTTGAATGTATTTTTTAAATGCTTTTCTAGAAGCTTCATCTAAAACATCATGTGTTGTGTTTAAAAAAACAATAACATCTATGTTATTCAATTTTTCTGTAGTAATATCAGATGGTTCTTCAGAAAACTGAATATTCCAATTCTCTTGAGTTGCCCATGTTTTAAAAGCTTGTTTTCCTGTAGGAATAGACCTATGTCTAAAGCCTGAAGTTTTAGAGTATACAAGTACATTTATTGAGTTTTGAGCAAAAAAGGTTTGCATACCTATACCCAAAACAATTAGTAATATAATCCTTTTTTTTACCATTGTTTTATTTTTTGGTAAATATACTTTTTCTTGTTAAGAATTAAGTGTTTATAAAATTGCAAAAACATCGGTTAATTTTTACATTTGTCTGCATTTTAATTAAAACAATTTTCAAGAATGGGTAGAGCATTTGAGTTTAGGAAAGCAAGAAAAATGAAACGTTGGTCAGCCATGGCTAAAACGTTTACCAGAATTGGTAAAGATATTGTAATGGCTGTAAAAGAAGGTGGCCCTAACCCAGAGACAAACTCTCGTTTACGTGCTGTAATACAAAATGCTAAGGCTGCTAATATGCCTAAAGATAATGTAGAGCGAGCTATTAAAAAAGCATCTGATAAAGATACTGCCAACTATAAAGAAGTTCTTTTTGAAGGATATGCGCCTCATGGTATTGCAATACTTTTAGAAACTGCTACAGACAATAACAACAGAACAGTTGCCAATGTAAGAGCAGCATTTAACAAGTGTGATGGTAACCTAGGGACCTCTGGTTCTGTAGTTTTTATGTTTGATCATACTTGTAATTTTACAGTTAGTAAAGAAAATATTTCTGACTTAGAAGAATTAGAGTTAGAATTGATAGATTTTGAAGTAGAAGAAGTTTTTGATGATGAAGAAGGGGTTATTATCTATGCTCCTTTTGAACAATTTGGATCATTACAGAGTTACTTTGAAGAAAATAATATTGAAATTTTATCATCTGGTTTTGAAAGGATACCAACCACTACAACTAAATTAACTGAAGAACAAAAAGAAGACGTTAACAAATTATTAGAACGTCTTGAAGAAGATGATGACGTTCAAAATGTATATCATTCAATGGAAGAATAACTTTTTTGTGACTTTATAAAAATTGATGGGTCTTATAATTGAAGTCTCCTAAAAAGACACTTCTAACAAAAATCAAGAAAGAAACCAACGTTTTTAACGTTGGTTTTGTTGTATGTGACGCATAATAAGCTCATCAAACTCTTTACCTTTATTGTCTAAAAAAGAAGTTTTGATTCCTAAAAAAGAAATATTGTCTATTTGTGTAGATAAGCGAACGTAATCTTTCTCTGTAGTTAACAGTATTTTTTTTGAAGCTTTGAGTTTATGATACTTTGTTGTAATTGTTTGTATTTCTTTTATTGAAAATGCGTGATGATCTGGAAATTTTAAATGCCTAACACGAACTTCTTTTTCTTCTAAAAAAGACAACATAGGAGACGGATTTGCTATTCCTGTTACAAGTAAAACTGTATAATTTTTTAAATCATTTACATAAATTTGTTCACTCCCAGAAGTTGTCTCATCATAAGAAATAGTAGTAAAAAATATTTTTTTATTGTATTTTTTTAACTTGTATTGTATCGCTTTTTTTGATCTGTCTTTTAAGTTTTTGGGACATTTAGTAACCACAATTACATCTGTTCTTTGAGCCCCTTTTTTAGATTCTCTTAAATTTCCAGTGGGTAATAAAAAATCATTTACAAACAGGTCATTATATTTGGTTAGTAATACATAAAAACTTCCTTTTACATTTCTATGCTGATAAGCATCGTCTAGCAAAACAATCTCAGAAGAAGTATTTCTTAAAATATTAGAAATCCCTAGTACTCTTTTTTCTGCAACAGCCACATTAACAGTATCAAATTTATTAAAGTATTGTAAAGGCTCATCACCTATATCTTTAGATGTATGCGTATTATTTGCTAAAAAGTACCCTTTTGTTTTTCGACCATATCCTCTGCTTACCGTGGCTAATTTGTAACTGTCTTTTAGTAGACGAATTAAATATTCTACTTGAGGAGTTTTTCCTGTACCACCAACACTTAAATTACCCACTACTATTACAGGAATTTTAAATCTTGTTTGTTTAAAAAAACCTACATCAAAACAAAAATTTCGTATGCGAGTTATGACATCATAAAGAATAGCAAAAGGAAATAATAAATAGCGTAAAATTTTCATCATTACGAAAATAAACCATTTTTATGGATTGATGGATTGAAAATACTAACTTTGATAATTATACAAACTGTTTTTATGAAAATAAAAGACATTACAAATTACCTAGAGGAATTGGCACCATTGCAATATGCAGAAGACTTTGACAATGTAGGTCTATTGGTAGGAAATTACAATACCACAGTTTCTGGTGTTTTAGTTACCCTAGATACTCTAGAAGAAACTATAGATGAAGCTATTGCAAAAAACTGTAACCTAATTGTAAGTTTTCATCCTATAATTTTTAGCGGACTAAAAAAATTAAACGGAAACTCTTATGTAGAACGGGTGATTTTAAAAGCTATAAAAAACGATATTGCTATTTATGCAACTCACACTGCATTAGATAATAGCAAACAAGGAGTTTCAGCAAAAATGTGTGAAGTTATTGGGTTACAGAACACATCTATTTTAATACCTAAAAAACACCTGATAAAAAAACTAACAACTTATATTCCTTTAAGTGATGCAGATATGTTAAGAAAAAAACTTTTTGAAGCTGGTGCTGGCAATATTGGTAATTATGATAATTGCTCATTTAATATATTAGGAGAAGGAACCTATAGGGGTAACCAAAACTCAAACCCTACCCTTGGAGAAAAAGGGAAAATACATACTGAAAAAGAGGTTCAAATCTCCGTAATTTTTGAAAGTAAAAACGAAGCATCTATCTTAAAATCCTTACAAGAACATCATCCTTATGAAGAAGTAGCTTACCAAATTGTAAGTACAGAAAATACGCACCAAAACATAGGTATAGGAATGATAGGAGAATTACCAATAGCAATGGATGAAAAAGATTTTTTAGTTTTCTTAAAAAAAACCATGAACACAAACTGTGTACGTCATTCTAACTTGCTACATAAAAAAATAAAAAAAGTAGCAGTTTTAGGTGGCTCTGGCAGTTTTGCTATAGAAAACGCTAAAAGAGCAAAAGCAGATGCTTATGTAAGTGCTGACTTTAAATATCATGATTTTTTTAAAGCAGAAAACACTATTCTTTTGGCAGATATTGGTCATTATGAAAGTGAACAGTTTACAAAAAACCTTTTGGTTGACTATCTTACAAAAAAATTTAGTAATTTTGCAATCATTTTATCAGAAAAAAGTACAAATCCTATATATTACATTTAACAATGGCAAAGAAGAAAGAAGTTTCGGTTGAAGAAAAATTAAGAGCTTTATACGATTTACAGTTAATAGACTCAAGAATTGACGAAATTAGAAGCGTTAGAGGTGAATTACCTTTAGAAGTTGAAGATTTAGAAGATGAAGTTGCCGGTTTAAACAAACGTATTGCAAACTTAAACCAAGATGTTGCAAACTTAGAAACAGATATCAATAATAAAAAATTAGCGATTGAAGAATCTAACGGTTTAATGAAAAAATACGAAGAGCAACAAAAAAATGTTAGAAATAACAGAGAATTTGATTCTTTAGCTAAAGAAATTGAATTTCAAGAATTGGAAATTCAATTGGCTGAAAAAAGAATTAACGAATACAAAGCTAAGATTGCTCAAAAAATAGAAGTAATTGATGGTACTAAAGAAAAATTAGCAAAGCAAGAGCAACACTTAGGTCATAAAAAAGCCGAATTAGACGCTATTTTAAAGGAAACTGAAAAAGAAGAGCAATTGTTGATTGAAAAATCTGATGAGTTTTCAAAATCTTTAGATGCGCATTTATTTTCTGCCTACACAAGAATTAGAAACAAAGTAAAAAATGGTTTAGCTGTAGTTGCTATTGAGAGAGGTGCTTCTGGAGGGTCTTATTTTACAATTCCGCCACAAGTACAGTTAGAAATTGCGAACAGAAAAAAAATAACTATAGATGAACATAGTGGACGTATTTTAGTAGACGCTGCGTTAGCTGATGAAGAAAAAGAAAAGATGAATCAATTATTTTCTTAATCTTTGTATAAATACATAAAAAAACTCGAAGTTTAAAGCTTCGAGTTTTTTTATATCAAAAAGTAAAATTATACCATCTAATAATCTAATTTTCTTAGATAACTTAGCTTGTCTTTCCAAACAGATAAATCTACTTTAAACTCTTTTACTTTATTCTTAACATTGATAACTAAAGGATTATCATCTTTAGCATTAGAAAAGAAACTTAAATTATTTTCTAGTTGTTGAATTTCCCTAACAATTTCATCTATCTTTTTTCTAATAAACAATTGCTCAGAATCTAATTTTCTAATATCATTATCTGCAGCATAACCATCAACAACATTTTTAAATTTTAACATGGTTATTTCTTGTTTATCTATTGATAAGCTTTCTAATAACTTGTCTATTTGCTTATTAAACTTACCTTCTAAATGACGTGCATTTCTTGGCAACTTTCCTAAATCTCTCCAGGTATTAATAGCTTCTAGAACACCTTCTTTTGTAGGTTTTTCTGTAATCTTTAATTTTTCTAAAAATTCTTTTTTAATATCAACGATTTTCTGTTGCTCTTTATTTAGTACATTTTTTTGCTCATGGAGTCTATCAAAATAATGATTACAGGCTGCTTTAAATCGTTTCCAGATATCATCAGAAAATTTACGAGGTACATGACCAATTTTTTTCCAATCAGATTGAATTTTTTTCATTGTATTGGTTGCCTCTACCCAGTCTTCACTATCTTTTAAAGATTCTGCAATTTCAATAAGTGCTATTTTTCTTTTTAAATTTTCTTGCTGTCCGTTTTTTTCCAGTTTATAAAATGCATTTTTAGCACTGTTAAACTTCTTTGTTGCTCCTTTAAATTTTTGCCATACTTCTTCACTTTTATTATAGGGCAATTTTCCGACATTAAAATATTCTTGCCTTAAAACTTCTATTTCTTTAATACTTTTTTGCCAATCATTATGAGACAAATTATTGGAAGTATCATAAGTGTTTATTTTATCTATAATGGCTAATTTAGCTTCAATAATTTCTTGATATTTAGAACGCATTTCTCTAAAATGGTCATGTCTTTTATCATGAATTTTTTTAGTTGCTGCACTAAACTTTTGCCATACCTCTTCTCTCATTTCTCTAGAAACGGGACCAATATCTTCTTTCCAGATTTTATGTAAATCTTGTAACTCTTTAAAAGCTATATTTATGTCTTTTTCTTCTGATAGTGCTTCTGCTTTTTGTATAATTTTTAGCTTTTCTTCTAAATTGTGCTTAAAATCTAAATCTCTAAAATCATTACTTAAATGTAATAAATCATAAAAACGTTCTACATGATGATGGTAGGTTTTCCAAGTATCATTATATCTGTTTTTAGAGACTGGGCCAATGGCTCTCCAAGCATCTTGCAACTCTTTAAATTGCTTGTACATGGTAGATGCATCTGCATCTTCTATCAAATTTTTAAGTTGTTCTATAACAGTAAACCTTTTCTCTAGATTTTCAGATAATTGTTTCTCTAAATTATTATAGTATGCGTCTCTTTTCTTTTTGTAGTCAGAAAGTAAGGTATTGTATTCTGTTTTTATAGGACTAGAAAATTGAAAGTCGATTGAGTTACCTCCCGTCTCTAAAAATGCAGTCTTTTTTTCTGCTAAAAGTGTTCCAAATTTCTGATTAAAACTACTTTTAATACCCTCTACTTGAGTTTTTATTTTCTGAACTGGATTAATAGATAATACTTTCTTGAGTTCTGCAACAAGTTCTTCTAAACTAAGAATACTATAATCCAGACTTGGTACTTCATCTTCCTTAGAAACATCTTTTTCTGCTTCTTCTGCCATGGATTTTTCTATTTCATCTACAGCTTCTTCAGCTTTATCACTTGTATTAGAGACTTCTGCGTCTTGTTGCTTTTTTTCAGAAATATTTTCTACTATATTTCCTTTATTTTCATCATTCTTATCTAACATATCTACAATGTTTGAGGTCTGTTATATAATACTATTATTATATATGCATAAAGATAATGACTACAAAGTGAATTTACAAATGATGTTTGTGTTAAATAAAATTAGTCTTCATTCCAAATTCTCCAAGATTCTTCTGCTTGCAACTGTAACATTTCATATCCATTTTTTATTGTTGCTCCATTTTGTTGTCCTTTTTTTAAAAAGGTTGTTGCTTCTGGATTGTAAATTAAATCGTATAACAAATGTTTTTTTGTGATAAATTGATAAGGTATATCTGGGCATTTTTCGATTTCTGGAAATGTACCTAAAGGTGTACAATTTACAATTACATTGTATTTTTTTAGTATCTCTTGGGTAAGATCTTTATATGAAATCATATTTTCTTTATAAGGCTTTCTAGATACAAATTTAACTTTGATATCATTATTTTTCAATGCATAAGCCACAGCTTTTGAAGCACCTCCTGTACCAAGAATTAAAGCTCTTTTATGATGTTTTTTTAAAAACGGAGTTATGGAATTTTCAAACCCAACAACATCTGTATTGTATCCTTTTAAGTCACCTCTCTTTGTAAACTTTATGGTGTTTACTGCTCCTATTTTTTTTGCAGTTTTATCTAACTTACTCAAATGTTGTATAACTTCTTCTTTGTAGGGAATAGTAACATTCATCCCTTTTAGATAGTCGTCATTTTTTTCTATAACTTTAGGAAAATCATCAATTGTTTGAATATCAAAATTGACATACTTATGTTTTTTTAATCCTAATTTTTCAAATTTCTCTTTAAAATATCCTTTAGAAAAAGAATACGATATATTCTTACCCAACAATCCAAATAATTTATTTTTTCTTTCTTCCATAATAGTCTATTGCTAAAATTAGTCCGATTCCGAAAACAATATAAAATATTGCAAACCAAGTTTCTGTTATTGTTAAATCTGGAATAAAACGTTGATAGTTTTCTACAATTTTATTTCCTTTTTTATCTATTAAAAATGTTCCATTTTCTTTTAAATATACTGTTTTTTTCCATGGCCAAACTATGCCTAAGGACCCTGTTATAAAACCAATAATTATTGAATTTACAATTTGATTGTAGCGCTTTAAAACATAACCTAAAACATGTGAGATAGCTATTAAACCAAAGGCAGAACCTGCTGTAAATACACTAATAATTTTTAAATATCTAACGCGTATTGGATCTGATAAGACCTTGAAATTTCCAGATGCCAAATTTGTAATAATATAAAAAAGTTCATTTACAGAATCTATCAAAAGTAAAACATAGTTACCCATTAAAATTAAAATAAATGATCCTGAAAGCCCAGGGAAGGTCATTCCTGATACTCCTACAATGCCACAAATAAAAACAAACCAAAGATTATCATTTTCTGTTGCTGGTGTTAAAAAACTAATACCTAAACCTACAGAAGCCCCTATAATTAATGAGGTTGTATTTTTAAAATTCCAATCGCCAAAATCTTTGCCTATATAATAAATTGAGCCAATAATCATTCCGAAAAACCAACTCCAAACATACAATTCGTAATAAACTAACAAATAATCTAAAACTAAAGAAATACTAAAGTAACTAAAGATACTTCCTCCCATAATTAGGAGTAAAAATTGACCATTTATGTAGTTATAAAAGCTTCTGAAACGTCCGTTTAATAGTAATTTTAGTGCAATAGTATTTACTTTTCTAAAAGAATAAATAAGTTCTTCATAAAAACCAAAAACAAAAGATACTGTTCCTCCAGAAACTCCAGGAACTTTATTTGCAGCTCCCATGGTTAACCCTTTTAAAAAAAGATAGAGTTTTTCTAAAAAAGGTCTGTTTCTTTGCATTATTTTTTTTGAATTGCTATTCTTTCCATAAGTAAAATCAAACCAAAACCTAGTATTGCTAACAGTATTGCAAACATCAATTGAGCGTCTCCTTCAAAAGACAAAGGGGCAATACTTTTTTCTAATAATGGAACTTCCTCTCCATGTCTATCAATTCTTGTTGATATCACTTTTTTCCATGGCCAAATTTTATTTAATGAACCAATCATAAAACCCGTTAATACTGCTAATGTCAAATCTTTCTTATGAGTAAACATCCATTTTAAAACCTTAGAAAACAACTTTAAACCTACTAAACATCCTATAATAAAAGTAATAACTTTAATAAAATTGGTTTTAACTTGTTGCCATTCTCCAGATAATAAAGCCTCTATAAAATTTGTTAGTGCTGATAAGACAATACCATATGAACCTAACAAAACCAATATAAATGATCCTGAAATACCAGGTAATATCATTGCTATGATTGCTATTCCTCCAGAAATAAGGTAATAATACAGTTCATCTGGTGCTATAGAAGGCGTAGCTATAGTTACATAATAAGCTAGAGCAGTTGCTATAAGCATAAATAAAACAATACTTATATTCCATTTTTTTATCTGTTTACCTACATATAAAATACTTGCCAAAACTAAACCAAAAAAGAAGGACCAAACTAGTATTGGGTGATTTTCTAATAAAAATGAAATGACTTTTGCCAGCGAAATAACACTTGTGAAAATTCCTAAAAAAAGGCTTATCAAAAATCCAAGGTTGTACACCTCAAACATTTTTTTAAACCCCTCTTGTTTCCATGTCTTTAAAATACCTATTCCGAGATTATCAATAGTTTCAATGAGTTCTTGATATATACCAGAAATAAAGGCTATTGTTCCTCCTGAAACTCCAGGAACAACATCTGCAGCACCCATACCCATTCCTTTTAAACCTATTACGATATAATCTTTAAGATTTCTTTGCATTATAGTATTTTAAATTTAAAAAACGAAGATAACAGATTTTAGAGAAATGTTAACTAAAATCATTTTTCATTATCAGTATCTTTGAATTAATATACTAACAAATTTAAATTATACACATATGAAATTTTTGAAAAGTACGGTACTATTTATCTGTACCCTCGCCTTATTCAGTTCTTGTAAAAACGAAAAGAAAAAAGAAAACGTTGAAACAGAAAAAGTTGAAACAAGTGCAATTACAATAGAAAAATTGACTGACTCGCCCGCATATGAAAATGCAGTTTTACGATTAAAAGAGCCTACTGATACAAAAAACTTAAAAGAAGGACCTTTAGATTTTAAGTTTGAGGTTGCCAACTACGAACTAGGTGCTCAAACAGATAGTCCAAACGCTAGTTTGTTAGCTAATTCTGGAAAAGGACAACACATTCATTTTATTTTGAATAACCAACCTTATTCTGCTCATTACGACCCTAACTTTACAAAAGAATTACCTGCTGGAGTGCATCATTTGGTTGCTTTTTTAAGTCGTTCTTATCATGAATCTGTTAAAAATGATAACTCTGTAGTTGTAAAAAAAGTAGAAGTGGGTACCAACCCAAAAGACACTGTAGGTATTGATGCAGAAGCACCAACACTAATATACAGTAGACCTAAAGGAACGTACTCTGGTAAGGATACAGAATCTTTAATGCTAGATTTCTTTGTATTAAATACAACGCTTTCAGAAACTGGTAATAAAGTTAAAGCTACCATTAACGGTAAAGAGTTTCTTATTACAGAATGGGCACCTCAAGTAATTAAAGGTTTACCTAAAGGAGAAGTAACTATAGAATTAGAACTTATAGATGCAGAGGGTAATTTTATAGATGGCACTTTCAATAAAGTTAAAAGAACTATAACTTTAAAAGAATAAATTTATTAATAAAAAAACCGTTTGATGGGACATCAAACGGTTTTTTTATTGGTACACTATTCGTAAGCTTTTTTAAAATTTTTAATAAGTTGTTGCACTTCTGGTTTGTCAAAAACTGTTGGATACAGTTCATTTAAAATAGAATGATATCCGAAGTCTATTTTCATAGCAGCAATTAAATGATTGAATCCGTATTTTTCCTTTTCTAAAACAAAAAACAAACCAGATAACCTATATTCAATTTCTGCAAAATCCTTGTACAACTTCTGTGCTTTACATAAAATGTGTAACGCATCAGTAAACTCTCCTAAAAAAGACAAAACATCTGTTAGAGCCACAAATACCTCTAACTCTTCATCGTGTAATGTCAAACAATTTTGAAAACCTACTACCGCCTCTTCATAAAAGTTAAGTTTTAAGTTTATCTCTGCATAACGTCTCCAATACAGTGCATTATCCTCCTCTATTTTTAAGGCTTTAGAAATGTAATACAACGCTTTTTGATAATTTTCTTGGTTGTAATACAAATTTGTCAATTGCATCCAACCTTTATCTAATAAAGGATCTTCATGAACCGCTTTTTTATAAAAAGAAATAGCTTCATTAAAAGTACCAAGTCTTTCGTAACATTCTCCAATTCTTATATAAGCATAAGCTGTAGCATCATCTAACTCTAAAGTAATCATATAATTATCAATAGCTTCTTGATAACGCTCTAGTTGTTCTAATGTTTTTGCTTTTTCCAGATAGCCACCTATAAAAGATTCATCAATTAAAACCGCATAATCAAAAGAAGTTAATGCCTCTTTAAACATATCTAAAATAAAATATTGTCTACCTAATTGATGCCACGCAACTTCACAATAAGGATTAATATTTATGTAAGAATTTAAATATTTTATGGCAGATTCATGCTCTTTTTCCATATCAAAACAGTATACAACATTGTACAGAGCAGAATAATCTTCATAATCTACATCAATACATTTTATAAAGTTTAACCGTGCATTTTCAAACTCATCTAAATACAAATATTCCATACCCATTAAAGACCAAACATCTACCTTATCATTAGTATAAGAAAGTGCTTTTTTAAGAAAACTAATTGCTTCTTTATGATTTCCTTTTTTAGAACTTATTGTTGCTTTTTGAATGAAAACTTCATCATTATTAGGTTCTAATCTTTCTATCCTTTTTAAAAGTAGAGAGGCTTTTTCTAGAGCATCTTCAAAAATATAGATTTCTACTTGTAGCAGTTTTAAGTCTACTGATGCAGGGTGCTGTTGCAATCCTAAAGTAACTGCTTTTTTTGCTAAAGCGTGTTTACCTGCGTCTAAATAATGGATTATAATTTCCTCAAACTCAACCAAATCAAAGAAATAAACGGCATTGGTTTTGAGCATAGATTCAAATTTTACTAGAGACATAACTATGAGATTTGAATTATTACCTAAATGTAGTACAAGTCTTCATCAACTTTTACTACAGTTCTAATTGTTTTTAACAATTTAATTAACAAAAGCGAATTTTCTTTTTTGATCATTATAAATTTTGCACATACATTTATTTACATTAATTTTGATTTTCAATAACTATCAACCAAATTTGATAGGTCTTTTATGAGCAAAAAAACACTTCTTAACTCAAAAGATATTGAAATTATATTACATCGATTAGCGTGCCAGTTAATCGAAAATCATAATGATTTTTCTAATACTGTTTTAATTGGTCTGCAACCTAGAGGTATTTATTTGGCTAATAGACTGGTAGATTTACTAGAAAAAGAATACCAAGTTAAAAATCTTAAAATTGGACTTTTAGACATAACTTTTTATAGAGACGATTTTAGAAGAAGAGATGAACCTTTAGTAGCTACTGCTACAGAAATGAACTTTTTGGTAGAACATAAAAATGTAGTTATTATAGATGATGTTTTATTTTCTGGAAGAAGTATTAGAGCTGCTTTAACAGCTTTAGAGTCATATGGAAGACCTGAGAATATTGAATTGTTGGTCTTAATAGATAGAAGGTTTAGTAGACATTTACCAATACAACCAAATTATAGAGGTAGACAAGTAGATGCTATTAATGAAGAACGAGTTTTAGTAACTTGGAAAGAGACGCATAAAAAAGATGCAGTTTATATAGAAACCAAATAAAGTATGTCAGAATTAAGCGTAGAGCATTTATTGGGTATAAAATATCTGAAATCTTCAGATATTGATTTAATTTTTAAAACTGCAGATCATTTTAAAGAAGTTATTAATAGACCTATTAAAAAAGTACCTTCTTTAAGAGATATTACTATAGCCAATTTGTTTTTTGAAAACAGTACTAGGACTAAATTGAGTTTTGAATTGGCAGAAAAAAGACTATCTGCAGATGTAATAAATTTTTCAGCTAGTCAATCATCAGTAAAAAAAGGAGAAACTCTAATAGACACTGTAAACAATATCTTGGCTATGAAAGTAGATATTGTGGTAATGCGTCATTCTAATGTTGGTGCAGGTGTTTTCTTATCTAAACATGTAAATGCTAAAATAATAAATGCAGGTGATGGAACTCATGAACACCCCACCCAAGCTTTGTTAGACTCTTATTCTATACGTGAAAAACTAGGAAGTGTTAAAGGAAAAAGAATTGTAATTGTTGGGGATATTTTACACTCTCGTGTTGCATTATCTAACATTTTTGCTCTACAATTACAAGGGGCAGAAGTTAAAGTTTGTGGGCCAACAACATTAATTCCTAAATATATTTCTAGCCTTGGTGTTACCGTAGAAACCAATTTAAAAAAGGCTCTAGAGTGGTGTGATGTTGCTAATGTTTTACGAGTTCAACACGAAAGAATGGATATTAAATATTTTCCATCCACAAGAGAATACACTCAACTTTTTGGTATTAACAATGAAATTTTAGACAATTTAGGCAAGAAAATTGTAATCATGCATCCAGGACCAATTAACAGAGGTGTAGAAATTACTAGCGATGTTGCAGATTCTGATGAATCTATCATTTTAAATCAGGTAGAAAATGGTGTTGCTGTTAGAATGGCCGTGATTTATTTATTAGCACAACAGGTAAAAAGGTAGCAATGAAGATCTATAAAAATGAAAAGTTTACTAGAATCGTATTTTCTAACGAAAACTCTTTTCCCTCATTTTACACTAATTTTTTAATTGAAGAAAAAAAGTTAAAGGAAGAGAATATCATTGTTCAAGTTTCAGATAGCATTAACGTTTCTAAAGAAAATTTATTATTATTTTTGGATATAGCTATCCAAAAAAAAGGAAATGGCACATCATTTGTGATATTAAATCCAGAAATAGATATTGATGATTTTCCTGAAAATTTAAATATTGTTCCTACCTTGCAAGAAGCTGAAGATATTATAGAGATGGAAGCTATTGAAAGAGAACTTGGTTTTTAATAAATATAAATGAGCAAAAAAATACTTTTTATTATATTCTTAAGTATCACATTTTTAGGTTTTTCTCAAGAAAAAACTATCGATAAAGTATTTGCTGCTCCAAATCCTTTTACTAACTCAACAACAATAAACTTCACTGCTTCTAATATTTCTACAGTAAATTTTTCTATAAGAAATGTTTTGGGTAAAACTGTTTTAAAGAAAAATATTCAGGTAAAGTTTGGTAAAAACACCATTGCTTTCTATAAGAATGATTTGCCTTCTGGCATATACATTTATAGTATTCAAGATAAAAAGAAAATCATTTCGAAACGCTTTGTTATCAGATGAGTATTAGCTTAACCATTTTAGGTTGTCATTCTGCAACACCAAGAATCAACGCTTTTCCTACGTCTCAGTATTTAGAAATCAACAATTGCCATTTTTTAATAGATTGTGGAGAAGGTACACAGAGACAAATGCGTAAATATAAAGTAGGTTTTTCTAAAATTTCTCATGTATTTATAAGTCATTTACATGGTGACCACTTTTATGGATTAGTTGGTTTACTTTCTACGTTAGGTATTTTAAGTAGAGAAAAAGAATTGCATATCTATGGACCTAAAGGCATAAAAGAAGTAACATTATTACAACTTAAAATTTCTCAATCACATGCTAAATTTCCTATGATTTTTCATGAATTGTCTTCTACAAAAAGTGAACTGATTTTTGAAAATGATAAAGTAAGCGTAAGAACAATTCCGTTACATCATAGAGTATATACAAACGGATACTTGTTTACTGAGAAGAAGAAACCTAGAAAATTACACATGGCTAATATCAATCATTATGAAGAAATTGATAAGGCAGATTATTTGAATATTAAAGCGGGTAAAGACATTACATTATCTACCGGTGAAATTGTACCTAATTCTGAGTTAACATTACCTGCTCAAAAACCGTTAAGTTTTGCTTTTTGTAGTGACACTTCTTATAAACCCGATATTGTTCCAATAATTGAAAATACAGACTTACTGTATCATGAAGCTACATTTTTAGACGATAGAAAAGATTTAGCCACAAAAACGAGGCATTCAACAACAAAAGAAGCTGCACAAATAGCTAAAGATGCTAAAGTAAACCAGCTTATATTAGGCCATTATTCTGGGCGTTATAAAGATATTTCTGTTTTTAAAAAAGAAGCTCAAGAAATTTTTGAAAATACTGATTTGGCTGAACCAGGTAAGGTTTTTACTATAAAATAGAAGAGTTTAATCTCGTATTAAAGGTAAAGTAGAACAGCGTAATAACCCTTCTTGTTTTGCTATTTCTGCATACTGTACTTCCTCTACAGTAAACCCTTGTTCACGAAGCCACGTATTTAGTCTCAAAAAGTTTTTTTCTGAAATAACAATGTCTTCAGCTATAGAAAAGACATTACTATTCATATCATACATTTCTTGTTTTGTTATTTCAAAAATATTTTTTTTACCAAAAAAATCAACCAACCATTCATACTCTTCTTCAACTAAAAAACCATTTTTATGTAAAATTGCTTTATCTTTTCCTAACGGTTGAAAGCAACAATCTAAATGTAGCGCATTTTCTTTAGGATTTGTATTTGACTTTCTCAATTCGAAAGATTTCACAATTTTATTTGGAAACAATTTTTTTATGGCTTCTATTGCGTGGGTATTAGTTCTGGCGGTGATAAAATCAGCATAATTCTTTCCAGAATAAGTACCAACAAAAATATAATCGTTCCAAGGCATTACATCACCACCTTCTACATGACATTCTTCTGGTAAAACGATGATTTTATCTGAATCAATTTGAGAAATAACATTATAAATAGCTTTATATTCTCTTTCTCTATCTGGTAGAATATTGGCTTGAATAAATTTATCTTCTATTACAAAAGCAATATCTCTAGAAAAAATTTGATTGTAATTCTCTATTACATTAGGTCTGTATACTTTTACATTGTATTTTTTAAATATCTCAGCAACAGCATCAATTTCTTTTATCATATCTTTTTCAAGAGGATATGTACCAGATAAGACATGCTGTATACTTTTAGGGTCGTAACAATCCTTAACCTCAGGCACTCCGCCATTACTATTTGCAATGCCTAAAATAACTGCTCTAAGACGAGCAGTTTCATTATGAATATTTAGTTTTAGCATACTTTTGATGATAAAAAAAGCTTCATAAAAATGAAGCTTTAATTTTATAAATTTACTAAAAAAACTATCTATTTTGTATTTCTACAAACGGTCTATAATTTTCACCTGTATAAATTTGACGTGGACGCCCTATAGGTTCTTTACGCAATCTCATTTCTTTCCATTGCGCAATCCAACCTGGTAAACGACCTAAAGCAAACATTACTGTAAACATTTCTACAGGAATTCCCATTGCTCTGTATATAATTCCTGAATAAAAATCTACGTTAGGATATAATTTTCTATCTACAAAATAAGGATCATTTAATGCTTCTTGTTCTAAGCCTTTTGCTATCTCTAAAATTGGATCTTCAACTCCTAAATCATTTAATACTTCATCTGCAGCTTTTTTAATAATTTTAGCTCTAGGGTCAAAGTTTTTATATACTCTATGTCCAAAGCCCATTAATCTAAAAGGATCGCTTTTATCTTTAGCTTTAGCCATATATTTTTTAGTATCTCCTCCATCTTCTTTAATTGCTTCTAACATTTCTAATACAGCTTGGTTAGCACCACCATGTAATGGCCCCCATAAAGCAGAAATACCAGCAGACAAAGAAGCAAATAAGCCTGCATGAGATGAACCTACTATTCTAACAGTAGATGTAGAACAATTCTGTTCATGGTCTGCATGTAAGATTAATAATTTATCCAAAGCATCTTTAACAATAGGATTTACTTCAAAATCTTCGTTAGGTTGCTTGTACATCATATACATTAAGTTTTCTACATAACCTAATGTCTTTTTCCCATAATTTAAATGTAAACCTTGTTTTTTACGCATTGTCCAAGCCACTAAAACAGGAAACTTTCCTAGTATTCTAACAATAGCGTTATACATGTCTGCTGTAGACTCTATATTTACTGAGGAAGGGTTGAATGCTGTCAATGCACTAGTTAAAGAAGACAAAACCCCCATTGGGTGTGCTGTCTTTGGAAATGCCTCTAATATCTTTCTTACATCATCATCTACTAAAGATTGAGCTTTAATGTCATCATGAAATTTCTCTAATTCTTCTTTTGTTGGTAAATCACCAAAGATTAATGCATATGCTGTTTCTAAGAAGTCAGCTTTTTCAGCCAACTCTTCAATAGAATATCCTCTGTATCGTAAAATTCCTTTTTCACCATCTAAAAATGTAATCGCACTTTCACAAGAACCTGTATTTTTGAATCCAGGGTCTATGGTAATTACCCCGTCTGTTGCCCCTCTAAGTGTTTTAATATTGATAGCAACTTCATTCTCTGTTCCTTTAATTAGTGGGAATTCGTATGATTTTCCTCCTACTTCTAATTTAGCGATATCTGACATTCTATTGATGTTTTTTTGTATAGTTTTCTTTGGACGAAGATACTGTTTTTAAAAGAATTTAAAAAGTCAACTAGAGCAGAATTTATGGGATTTAAAAGAAAATTAACGTATTCCTTAATAATGTAAAAAAAGCTTCATAATTTCTTATGAAGCTTTTTAGTAAACAACTATTTTGTTATTATATCTTGAATGCTTTTTCTTTTGGAAAGTAAGCAACTTCTCCTAGTTCTTCTTCTATTCTTAGTAGTTGGTTATATTTAGCCATTCTATCAGAACGAGAAGCAGAACCTGTTTTAATTTGTCCACAATTTAAAGCTACTGCAAGATCTGCAATAGTATTATCTTCTGTTTCTCCTGATCTATGTGACATTACAGAAGTATAACCTGCGTTTTTAGCCATATTAACTGCAGCTATTGTTTCTGTTAAAGAACCTATCTGGTTTACTTTAATTAAAATTGAATTTGCAATACCTTCTTTAATACCTCTTGATAAACGCTCTACATTGGTTACAAATAAATCGTCACCCACTAATTGTACTTTATCTCCTATTAATTCTGTAAGATATTTTGTTCCTTCCCAGTCATTTTCATCCATTCCATCTTCAATTGAAATAATTGGGTATTTGTTTGCTAATTCTGCTAAATACTCAGCTTGCTCATTAGAGGTTCTAATTACTCCTTTGTCTCCTTCAAATTTAGTATAGTCGTATTTACCGTCAACAAAAAATTCTGCGGCAGCACAATCCAAAGCTATTTTAATTTCATCACCAAAAGAATATCCCGCATTTTTAACTGCTAAAGCAATTGTTTCTATAGCGTCTTCTGTACCATCTAAAGTTGGAGCAAAACCTCCTTCATCTCCAACGGCAGTAGATAAACCTCTGTCGTGTAAAACTTTCTTTAAATTATGAAAAATTTCAGAACCCATTTTCATTGCTTGAGAAAAGCTTTCTGCTTTTACTGGCATTACCATAAATTCTTGAAATGCAATTGGAGCATCAGAATGAGAACCTCCATTAATGATATTCATCATTGGCACTGGAAGTGTATTTGCAGATACACCACCTACATATCTATATAATGGCATACCTAACTCATTTGCAGCTGCTTTTGCCACTGCTAAAGAAACGCCTAAGATAGCGTTAGCTCCTAATTTTGATTTGTTTGGTGTACCATCTAAATCAATCATTAATTTATCTATAGCGTTTTGTTCGAAAACAGAAACACCTATTAATTCTTCAGCGATAATATCGTTTACATTTTCTACAGCTTTTAAAACGCCTTTACCCATGTAATCAGTTCCACCATCACGTAATTCAACAGCTTCATGTTCTCCTGTTGATGCTCCTGAAGGCACTGCAGCTCTACCTAAAACACCACTTTCTGTAACTACATCTACTTCTACAGTTGGGTTACCTCTTGAATCAAAAATTTGACGTGCATGAACGCTAAGAATAATACTCATTTTTTATTAATTTTTTATTAATTTTTTATCATTTTGTAATGTTGCTAAATTACAAAAATGTACTTAGCATTTGAAGATAAATGTCTAATAAATTACGAAAACGTTTACTCTAAAATAAACTTAAATAAAAAACCCACTCATAAAATGAGTGGGAAAATTGCTATGAAAAAGAATGTGATTTTTACATCACATTATAAAAGTAGATTTTTTTTGTCATTCCTTACAAAATAATTGATAAAAAACAATTAAGTGTAGACGAAATGCATTTAAGTTACGACAAAACCTTTTTTGACTTTTTAATATTATCTATAAATTGATCAAACAAATACTCAGAGTCATGAGGCCCAGGACTTGCTTCTGGATGGTATTGTACAGAAAATACATTTTTATCTTTTAACCGAATTCCTGCTACAGTATGATCATTTAAATGTACATGAGTAATTTCTACATTTGTTTTTGCTTCTGTTTCTTCTCTATTGATAGCAAAACCATGATTTTGAGAAGTAATTTCTCCTTTACCTGTAAGTAAATTTTTTACAGGGTGATTTATACCTCTATGTCCATTATGCATTTTATAAGTAGATATACCTTGAGAAAGAGCTATTACTTGATGTCCTAGACAAATACCAAATAAAGGTAGATTTTTATCTATAATTTCTTTTGCTACAGATTGAGCTTCTTCTAGTGGTTCTGGATCGCCTGGTCCATTAGAAATAAAATAGCCATCTGGATTAAAGTTTGCTAAATCTTCAAAAGATGAATTAAAAGGATAGACCTTGACGTAAGCACCTCTTTTCACTAAGTTTCTTAATATATTTTTTTTAATTCCAATATCTAAAGCCGAAATTTTAATCTCAGCGTTTTCATCTCCTACAAAATATGGCTCTTTTGTAGACACTTTAGATGCCAATTCTAAACCTTCCATACTAGGCACTTCTGCCAATTGTTTTTTTAATGCTTCAATGTTATCAATATCCGTAGAAATGATAGCATTCATTGCTCCATTATCCCTTATATAAGCAACCAAAGCTCTAGTATCTACGTCTGATATGGCTACTAAATTGTGTTTAATAAACCAATCTTTTAGATTACCATCAGAATCTACTCTAGAATGTGTAAAACTAAAATTTCTACAAATTAATCCTGCTATTTTAATTCCATCAGACTCTACCTCATTATTATTGATTCCATAATTACCAATATGTGCATTAGTTGCAACCATTAACTGACCAAAATAAGAAGGGTCTGTAAAAATTTCTTGGTAACCTGTCATACCAGTATTAAAACAGATTTCTCCTGTAGATGTTCCTTCTATTCCCACAGATTTACCATAAAAAATTGTTCCGTCTGCTAATAAAACTAAAGCCTTTTTTCTTGTTTGATATTTCATTGATAGTTGTTGTATTTCTTACGCGTCAAATTTACAAATTATAACCTTTGTTGATTTGAATTTTGTGCTATGATTTTAACAATTTTATAAAGATGTTAAAATGAGTTTAACATAAAAAAAGGGATAAACTGAAACGTTTACCCCTTTATATACTTTAAAAAATCATCATCTTTTATTCTTCAGATTTTTTTTCTGTTGCTGTTTCTTCTACTTGAGCAGTAGCTTCTGTTTTAGATCCACCACTTCTTCTACTTCTACGAGTAGATTTTTTAGCTTTTGCACCTTTAGGATTATAGATTTCGTTATAGTCAACTAATTCTACCATGGCCATAGGAGCGTTATCTCCTTGACGATTACCTAATTTAATAATACGTACATAACCTCCTGGTCTGTCACCTACTTTTACAGAAACCTCTCTAAACAATTCTGTTACAGCATACTTATTACGTAAATAAGAAAAAACAATACGTCTGTTATGAGTTGTATCAGTTTTAGACTTTGTAATTAATGGCTCAACAAAAGTTCTTAATGCTTTTGCTTTTGCAACAGTTGTGTTAATACGCTTATGTTCTATTAATGAACATGCCATATTAGCTAGCATTGCTTTTCTATGCGCTGTCTTTCTTCCTAAATGATTGTGTTTCTTTCCGTGTCTCATTTTTGACGTTTGTTTTAATCTTTCATCTTGCTCTACCCTTTTTGAGGAGCAAAATATGAAAGTGTTTAATTTTTATTATTAGACTTGATTAGTCTTTATCTAATTTATATTTTGTTAAATCCATTCCAAAACTTAAACCTTTAACAATTACTAATTCTTCTAGTTCTGTTAATGATTTTTTACCAAAGTTTCTAAACTTCATCAAATCACTCTTATTAAAAGATACTAAATCTCCTAAGGTATCTACTTCTGCTGCTTTTAAACAGTTTAAAGCTCTTACAGATAAATCCATATCAATCAACCTGGTTTTTAACAACTGACGCATATGTAATGATTCTTCATCATATGTTTCAGTTTGCGCTATTTCATCAGCCTCTAAAGTAATACGTTCATCTGAGAATAGCATAAAGTGGTGAATTAATATTTTTGCTGCTTCGGTTAATGCATCCTTAGGATTAATTGAACCATCAGTATCTATATCAAAAACTAATTTTTCATAATCTGTTTTTTGCTCAACACGATAATTTTCGATTGCATATTTTACATTCTTAATTGGCGTGTAAATAGAATCTGTAAAGATAGTTCCTATTGGTGCAGAAGCTTTTTTATTTTCTTCTGCAGGTACGAAACCTCTACCTTTTTCAATAGTAATTTCTGCATTTAATTTTACAGATTTTTCCATATTGCAGATAACTAAATCTGGATTTAGTACCTGAAAACCTGATATAAATTTCTGTAAATCTCCTGCAGTAAACTGCTCTTGATCTGAGATTGATATAGAAACCGTTTCTCTATCTGTTTCATCAATTTGCTTCTTAAAACGAACTTGTTTTAAGTTTAAGATAATCTCTGTTACATCTTCTACAATTCCTGAAACTGTTGAAAACTCATGCTCTACACCGTCTATTCTTAATGATGTAATAGCAAAACCTTCTAAAGATGATAATAATACTCTTCTTAAAGCATTACCTACTGTCAAACCAAAACCTGGTTCTAATGGTCTAAATTCGAATCTACCAGAGAAATCTGTAGACTCTATCATTATTACCTTATCTGGTTTTTGAAAATTTAAAATTGCCATTTTTTCTTCGTTTTAATTGTTATTAGGTTGCGCGGTTTATAAGTTTGAAGAAGTACAAATAAACCCTTTGGCCAAATACCAATATGATTAATATATTATTTAGAATACAATTCTACGATTAGCTGCTCTTTGATGTTTTCTGGAATCTGTAATCTTTCTGGTACTTTAACAAAAGTTCCTGTTTTTGTATCGCTGTTCCAAGTCAACCATTCATATACATTACTATTAGATGCTAAAGCATCTTCGATAGCAACTAATGATTTAGATTTTTCTCTTACTGCAACAACATCACCTTCATTTAATCTGTATGACGGTATATTTACAATATTACCATTAACAGTAATATGCCTGTGAGAAACTAATTGACGAGCACCACTTCTAGATTTAGAAACTCCCATTCTATAAACTACGTTGTCTAAACGTGATTCACATAATTGTAATAAAATTTCACCTGTAATACCTTGAGATGCAGATGCTTTCTTAAAAAGATTACTAAATTGACGCTCTAAAATACCATAAGTGTATTTAGCTTTTTGTTTTTCAGCTAACTGAGTAGCATATTCAGATTTCTTTCCACGACGTCTGTTGTTTCCATGTTGTCCTGGAGGGTAGTTTCTTTTTTCAAAGTTTTTGTCTTCTCCAAATATTGCTTCACCAAATTTACGAGCAATCTTTGTTTTTGGTCCTGTATATCTTGCCATTTTGTTGTTATTATAATTAGGGACTATGAATTAAGGCTTGATCCTTCGATAATCTTAATCCTAATTTGTTAAAATATAATTTTGATTTACTTCAATACTAAAATAAGTAGTTTATAATTTGAAAAACAGCAAATTATACTCTTCTTCTTTTAGGTGGACGACAACCGTTATGTGGAATTGGTGTAACATCTATTATTTCTGTTACTTCAATGCCTGCATTATGTAAAGATCTTATTGCAGACTCTCTACCATTACCTGGTCCTTTTACGTAAACTTTTACTTTACGTAAACCCGCTTCTTTTGCAACACCTGCACAATCTTCTGCCGCTAATTGAGCAGCATAAGGAGTGTTCTTTTTAGAACCTCTAAAACCCATTTTACCTGCAGACGACCAAGAAACTACGTCACCTTTTTTGTTTGTTAAAGAAATTATGATATTGTTGAAAGAAGCATTTATATGAGCTTCTCCAATAGCATCTACTATTACTTTACGTTTTTTTGCACTTGCTTTTGCCATAAGTTTTTACTTTTAGTTATTAAGTTTAGTAAGTTGTATAATAAAGATATACGGCACACTAAACCACAACTAGGTTAATCTCTAACTATTATTTTTTCTTGTTAGCTACTGTTTTTCTCTTACCTTTTCTTGTACGAGAATTGTTTTTAGTTCTTTGTCCTCTTAAAGGAAGCCCCATTCTGTGACGTATACCTCTCTGACAACCAATATCCATTAAACGTTTAATGTTTAATTGAACTTCAGAACGTAATTCTCCTTCAATTGTGAAAGCACCAACTTGTTCTCTAATTGCAGCGATTTGGTCATCAGTCCAATCTTGAACTTTTAAACTTTCATCTACTTTTGCTTTTGCTAAAACTTCTTTAGCTCTACTGTTTCCTATACCAAAGATGTAAGTTAAAGCAATAACTCCTCTTTTATTCTTTGGAATATCAATACCTGCTATTCTTGCCATTACCCTTGTCTTTGTTTAAATCTAGGATTTTGTTTGTTAATTACGTATAATCTACCTTTTCTGCGTACTATTTTGCAGTCGGCACTTCTTTTTTTAACTGATGCTCTAACTTTCATCTGTTTATTTTTTTTAGTATCTGTATGTAATTCTTGCCTTTGTTAAATCGTATGGACTCATTTCTAATTTTACCTTATCTCCTGGTAATAATTTGATATAATGCATACGCATTTTCCCTGAGATATGAGCCGTTACAATATGTCCATTCTCTAATTCTACTCGAAACATTGCATTAGATAATGCTTCTGTTATAGTTCCGTCTTGTTGAATTGCTGATTGTTTAGCCATATTATTTATTCGATTTTCTATTGCTGTTTCCCGTTTTCATTAAACCATCATAATGACGATTCAATAAATACGAATTAATCTGTTGTAATGTATCTATTGCAACACCTACCATAATTATTAATGATGTACCTCCGTAAAACATAGCCCAACCTTGTTGTACTCCAAATTGAACAACAATTGCTGGTAATATAGAAAGTGCTGCTAAAAATAATGATCCTGGAAAGGTTATTCTTGACAATACTGAATCTAATCTATCTGCTGTATCTTTACCTGGTCTGATTCCTGGTATAAAACCACCACTTCTTTTTAAATCTTCTGCCATCTTATTCGTAGGAATAGTAATGGCTGTGTAGAAATAACTAAAAATGATAATCAATAATGCAAAAATAACATTATATCCTAATCCATTAATATCTTGTAAGCTTGCGATTGCTGGAAATTTTTGAGCTAAAGCAACAGGCAAGAACATAATTGCTTGTGCAAATATAATTGGCATTACACCTGCTGCATTTAATTTCAAAGGAATATAATCTCTTGAACCTGCAACATTTTGAATATTCCCTGCAACTGTTCTTCTTGCATACTGAACTGCAATTTTTCGGACAGCCGTTACCAATAACACTGTTAATAAAATTACAACAAACCAAACAATGATTTCTATTAAAACCATCATAATACCTCCTGCACCAGCATTTGTTGTTTTAGCAACAAATTCTTGTAAAAAAGCAGCAGGAAAATTAGCAATAATACCTACTGTAATTAATAATGATATACCATTACCAACTCCTTTATCAGTAATACGCTCTCCTAACCACATTGCAAAAATTGTACCTGCAGTTAAAATGATTATTGATGAAACCCAAAATGTAGCTCCACTTACCAAAAAAGCTTCAGGTGGTAAACCAAACTGAGTTTTAATAGCTGTTATATAAGTAGGTGCTTGAACTAAAGTAATACCAATAGTTAACCATCTTGTTATTTGTGTAATTTTTTTACGTCCACTTTCTCCATCTTTTTGTAATTTTTGTAAATAAGGAACTGCTATTCCCATTAACTGAACCACGATAGACGCAGAAATATAAGGCATAATACCAAGTGCCATTACTGACGCTCTAGCAAATGCTCCTCCTGTAAATGCATTTAATAATCCTAAAAGACCTCCATCAGTACTTTGCTTTAATGCAGCCAATTGTAATGGATCTACTCCAGGTAATGGAATAGCAGCCATAAAACGATACACTGCAATTAAACCAATAGTTAAAAGAATTTTATTCTTTAATTCTTCGATACTGAAAATTTCTTTTAATCTGTTAATCAAATTCATCATTTACAAAGTCTTATAATGTAACAGCCTCTCCTCCAGTTGCTTCTATAGCAGCTTTTGCTGATGCTGTAAATTTATGTACAGTTATGTTTAATTTAGCTTTTAATTCACCACCACCTAATATTTTTACTAAGTCGTTTTTACTAGCTAATCTATTTGTTACTAAATCTTCTAATGTAACTGTATCTTTAACCTTACCACTATCAACTAGAGATTGTAATTTATCTAAGTTGATTCCTTGGTATTCTTTTCTATTGATGTTTGTGAAACCAAATTTTGGCACACGTCTTTGAAGAGGCATTTGACCACCTTCAAAACCAATTTTACGAGAATAACCTGAACGAGATTTAGCCCCTTTATGACCTCTTGTAGAAGTTCCTCCGTGACCAGAACCTTCACCACGTGCGATTCTTTTCCCTTTTTTTACAGATCCTTCTGCTGGTGTTAAGTTATGTAAACTACTCATTTTAAATATCTTATTTTAATTTCTCTACAGAAACTAAATGTGAAACTTTATTTACCATACCAACAATTGATGGAGTTGCCTCATGCTCAACAGTTTGGTTTAATCTACGTAAACCTAATGCTTCTAAAGTTCTCTTTTGATTCTTTAAACGCCCGATTTGACTTTTTACTTGTGTAACTTTAATTTTTGCCATCTCTTTTAGATTTATCCGTTAAATACTTTTTCCAAAGAAATTCCTCTTTGCTTTGCAATTGCAGTTGCGCTGCGTAATTGTAATAAAGCATCAAAAGTTGCTTTCACTGCATTATGAGGGTTAGAAGAACCTTGAGATTTAGATAATACATCATGTACTCCTACAGATTCTAAAACTGCACGTACTGCACCACCAGCAATAACCCCTGTACCAGGAGATGCAGGTTTGATGAATACTTTTGCTCCACCAAATTTACCTTTTTGCTCATGTGGTAATGTACCTTCTAAAATTGGTATTCTTACTAAATTTTTCTTTGCATCTTCAACTGCTTTTGCTATTGCTGAAGAAACATCTTTAGACTTTCCTAATCCATGTCCAACAACTCCGTTACCATCACCAACAACTACAATAGCAGAAAAACCAAATGCTCTACCACCTTTTGTTACTTTAGTTACACGTTGTACACCTACTAATCTATCTACAAGCTCTAATCCGCTTGGTTTAACTCTTTCTACGTTTTTATAACCTTGCATAATTTCTTAAAATTTTAAACCAGCTTCTCTTGCAGCATCTGCTAATACTTTAACTCTACCATGGTATAAATAACCATTTCTATCGAAAGCAACTGTTTCAACTCCAGCTTTTGTAGCTTTTTCAGCAATGGTTTTTCCAACCACTGCAGAAGCCTCTGCCTTTGTACTTGCTTTTATATCTCTTGATGAAACTGAAGCTAATGTTACTCCGTTTACATCGTCTACTAATTGAGCGTAAATTTCTTTATTACTTCTGTAAACCGATAATCTTGGTTTTGCAGCTGTACCAGAAACAATCTTTCTGATTCTACGCTTAATTCTAGCTCTTCTCTGTAATTTTGATAATGCCATAATGCTATATCTTATGCAGATTTTCCTGCTTTTCTTCTTAATACTTCACCTACAAACTTAACTCCTTTACCTTTGTATGGTTCTGGTCTACGGAAACCTCTAATTTTCGCAGCTACTTGTCCCACCAATTGTTTATCAAAAGAAGTTAACTTAACGATTGGATTTTTCCCTTTATCAGACACTGTTTCAACTTTAACTTCAGGAGCCAATTCTAAAACAATATTATGAGAAAAACCTAAAGCTAAATCTAATTTCTGTCCTTGATTAGATGCTCTATAACCCACACCTACCAATTCTAATTCTTTAGTCCAACCTTTAGATACTCCTTCAATCATGTTATTGATTAAAGCT
Source organism: Polaribacter sp. WD7 (assembly GCF_003335085.1). Classification (GTDB taxonomy): domain Bacteria; phylum Bacteroidota; class Bacteroidia; order Flavobacteriales; family Flavobacteriaceae; genus Polaribacter. The sequence goes on from NZ_QPEJ01000016.1 coordinate 215,578, forward strand.
CTCATTAATCCATGTTGAGCCTTATGGTCTTTACTTTCTGATGCTCTTTCTAATACAATTTGTGCATCTTCAATTTTTACTGTAATTCCTTCGGATATAGTTTGAGTTAACTCTCCTAATTTTCCTTTTACTGTAATTACGTTTTCTTTTATGCTTACATCTACACCTTGTGCGATGCTAACGGGATTTTTTCCTATTCTACTCATCTTTCAAGGTTTTTAATAAACGTAACATAAAACTTCTCCTCCAACATTTTCTTGACGCGCTTTTTTGTTTGTCATTACACCTTTAGATGTAGAAACAATAGCTATTCCAAGTCCGTTTAATACTCTTGGCATCTCTTTAGAGCCAACGTATTTACGTAAACCTGGTGTACTGATTCGTTGGATTTTTCTAATTACTGACTCTTTTGTCTCTCTGTCATATTTTAAAGCTATTTTAATGGTACCTTGTACAGATTCATCATTAAATTGATAACTTAAAATATACCCTTGATCAAACAAAATTTTAGTCATTTCCTTCTTCAAGTTTGAAGCTGGAATTTCTACTACTCTGTGTCCTGCTGCGATAGCATTTCTTACTCTTGTAAGAAAATCCGCGATTGGATCTGTATACATATTTATTTAAATTGCGATTACGGTTTTCAATTATCTCTATTTACCTACAGTTTATACTGTGAAAATTGAACCTATAATCAGTTAAAATTCTTATACTCAAAAAAAATAGAGCGTGCAAATGTACACATTCTATTTTTATTTTTAAGATTTAATTTTAGATTTCTACCAACTTGCTTTTTTAACACCTGGTATTAAACCTTGATTAGCCATTTCACGAAACGTTACACGAGAAATACCAAATTGTCTCATATATCCTTTTGGACGACCAGTTAATTTACATCTGTTATGCATTCTTACTGGTGAAGCATTTTTTGGTAATTTCTGCAATGCTTCATAGTCTCCAGCTTCTTTTAAAGCTTTTCTCTTTTCAGCATATTTTGCAACTGTTTTTGCTCTCTTACGTTCGCGAGCTTTCATTGATTCTTTAGCCATTTCTTATTTTTTTTTGAATGGTAAACCTAATTCTCCTAATAACGACTTCGCTTCTTTATCAGTATCGGCAGATGTTACAAATGTAATATCCATACCATTGATTTTTTTCACTTGGTCTATATTAATCTCTGGGTAGATGATTTGTTCAGTAATACCTAAATTGTAATTACCTCTTCCATCAAATCCATTAGCTTTTATACCGTTAAAGTCTCTTACACGAGGTAAAGAAGCAGTAACTAACCTATCTAAAAACTCATACATTTTATCACCTCTTAACGTAACTTTTACACCAATTGGCATTCCTTTACGTAATTTGAATGATGCAACGTCTTTTTTAGACATCGTAGAAATTGCTTTTTGACCAGTAATTTTAGTCAACTCTTCTACAGCATAATCTATTAATTTCTTATCTGCAATTGCAGCACCAACACCTTTAGAAACTACTATCTTTTCTAATTTTGGCACCTGCATTACATTTTTATAACTGAATTCTTCAGTAAGAGCTTTTATTACTCTTTCTTTGTATTCTGCTTTTAATCTTGGTACGTAACTCATGATTACTCTTATTTTTTAGTTTTTTTAGAGATTCTAGTTTTAGTATCTCCATCAACATTATAACCAACTCTTACAGCCACACCATCTTCTACCAACATAACGTTAGAAATATGCAATGATGCTTCTTTTTTTACAATACCACCTTGAGGATTTTGAGCACTTGGTTTTGTATGCTTAGAAACTAAGTTCACACCTTCTACTAATACTCTATCTTTATCCTTAATGATTTGTAAAACTTTTCCTTCAGACCCTTTGTGATCTCCTGCGATTACTTTTACAGTATCTCCTGATTTTAATTTGAACTTCTTCATTTTTGTATAATGATTTAAAGCACTTCAGGTGCTAATGATACTATTTTCATGAATTGTTTCTCACGAAGCTCACGAGCAACTGGACCAAATACACGAGTACCTCTCATCTCCTCTGTAGGATTTAAAAGCACACAAGCATTATCATCAAATCTGATATAAGATCCATCTTTACGTCTTACTTCTTTTTTTGTTCTTACAACAACTGCTCTAGATACTTGACCTTTTTTTACAGTTCCGTTAGGAGTTGCAGATTTAACAGATACAACAATCTTGTCTCCAATACTTGCGTAACGTTTTTTTGTACCTCCTAAAACTCTAATAACTAAAACTTCTTTAGCTCCAGTATTGTCTGCTACTTTTAATCTTGATTCTGTCTGTAACATATTATTTAGCTCTTTCTAGGATTTCTACTAATCTCCAACGTTTAGATTTACTCATAGGTCTTGTTTCCATGATCCTAACAGTATCACCTTCGTTGCAATCATTCTTTTCGTCGTGTGCAACATACTTTTTCGTTTTTAAAACGAACTTACCGTACATTGGGTGCTTTACTCTTTTTGTTTCTGATACAACTATAGATTTCTCCATTTTGCTACTTGAAACTACACCTATTCTCTCTTTTCTAAGATTTCTTTTTTCCATCTTTAAAACTGACTATAGAATTATTGTAATTCTCTTTTTGTTAATTCTGTTGCAATTCTTGCTACAGTTCTTCTTAAACTTCTCAACTGCAATGGATTCTCTAATGGAGTGATTGCGTGAGCCATTTTAAGATCAGTATAATTCTTTTGCAACGCTCCCAATTTTTCATTAAGATCTGCTGTAGATAATTCTTTAATTTCTGATTGTTTCATTGTATATCGAATTATGCGTTAATATCAAAATCTCTTGCGATTACAAACTTCGTTTTTACTGGAAGTTTCTGAGCTGCTAAACGTAAAGCTTCTTTCGCTACTTTAAGAGGCACACCACCTACTTCAAACAAAATTCTACCTGGTTTAATAACTGCAACAAAATGATCTGGTGCTCCTTTACCCTTACCCATACGAACCTCTAGAGGCTTTTTAGTGATAGGCTTGTCTGGAAATATTTTAATCCATAACTGACCTTCTCTTTTCATATGACGAGTTGCCGCGATACGAGCTGCTTCTATTTGACGAGAGGTTAATAGGTTTTGGTCTAAAGATTTGATTCCAAACATTCCGTTAGAAAGTTGGTTTCCTCTTTGAGAATTACCTGTCATATTCCCTTTCGCCTTCTGTACCTTACGGTATTTTACTCTTTTTGGCTGTAACATTTTTAATTTCTAATTTAAAAATTATTTTCTTCTACGAGGTTGACGTTTAGATCTATCACCACCACCTTTATTACCACCTTGCTTTTTAGACAAGCCAACTAATGGAGACAATTCTCTTTTACCATACACCTCACCCTTCATAATCCATACTTTTACACCTATTCTTCCATAAGTAGTATGAGATTCTACAAGCGCATAATCTATATCAGCTCTAAAAGTAGAAAGAGGAATTCTACCTTCTTTATAGTGCTCTGAACGTGCCATTTCAGCTCCGTTTAAACGTCCTGATATCTGAACTTTAATTCCTTCAGCATTCATACGCATTGTAGCAGCAATAGCCATTTTTATAGCTCTTTTGTATGAAATTCTATTTTCAATTTGGCGTGCTATACTAGTTGCAACTAATTTTGCATCTAATTCTGGACGTTTAATTTCGAAAATATTAATTTGAACTTCTTTACCTGTAATTTTTTTAAGCTCTTCTTTTAACTTGTCTACTTCTTGACCTCCTTTACCAATAATGATTCCTGGACGTGCAGTTGTAATAGTAACGGTTACAAGTTTTAAAGTACGCTCTATAATTACTCGAGAAACACTTGCTTTAGATAATCTAGCATTAATATACTTTCTTATCTTATCATCTTCAGCAATTTTATCTCCGTAGTCATTACCACCATACCAGTTAGATTCCCAACCTCTGATGATTCCTAAACGATTTCCTATTGGATTAGTTTTTTGTCCCATTTCTACTTTGATTAATTACTTAAATTTTTACTACCTAACTCTAAAGTAACGTGATTAGAACGCTTACGTATTCTGTGTGCACGACCTTGTGGAGCTGGTCTTAATCTTTTTAACATTCCTGCGCTGTCTACATAAATAGATTTCACAAATAACCCAGCATCCTCAATAGATGCATCTTCATTTTTAGCTTGCCAATTTGCTATTGCAGACAATAACAATTTTTCTAAGTTTCTTGACGCTTCTTTAGGACTGAATTTTAAGATTTGTAAAGCTTTTTCAACTTCAACACCTCTTACTTGATCTGCTACTAAACGCATTTTTCTTGGTGATGTAGGACAGTTAGTAAGCTTAGCGAAAGCGCGTTGCTTTCTATCTGCTTTTAACTGATCTGCCATATTTTTTTTACGAACTCCCATTTCCTACTTATTTTTTTCCTTTATTTTTTGCACCAGCGTGTCCTCTAAAAGAACGAGTTGGTGAAAATTCGCCTAATTTATGCCCTACCATGTTTTCTGTAACATAAACTGGTACAAACTGACGTCCATTATGAACAGCGATTGTTTGACCTACAAAATCTGGTGATATCATACTTGCTCTTGACCAAGTTTTGATTACAGATTTGCTACCAGATTCTACATTAGCCAACACTTTTTTCTCTAATTTATAGTGAATGTAAGGTCCTTTTTTTAATGATCTTGCCATAACTTAATTATTTCTTTCTACGTTCGATAATGTACTTATTACTAGCTTTAGTCTTAGATCTAGTTTTGAATCCTTTTGCAGGGATACCATTTCTTGATCTTGGATGACCTCCTGAAGAACGTCCTTCACCACCTCCCATTGGGTGATCAACAGGGTTCATTCTTACAGCATTTACTCTAGGTCTTCTACCTAACCATCTTCTTCTACCCGCTTTACCAGATACTAATAATTGATGATCTGAATTAGAAACTACTCCTATAGTTGCCATACAAGTCAACAAGATTAATCGAGTTTCACCAGAAGGTAATTTAACTGTTGCATACTTACCATCTCTTGCCATTAATTGTGCAAAAGAACCTGCTGAACGTGCCATAACAGCACCTTGCCCTGGACGCAACTCTATACATGAAATTGTAGTTCCTAAAGGAATTTCACTTAATGGCATCGCATTTCCTATTTCTGGAGCTATACCACTTCCTGAAACAATAGTTTGACCTACTTTTAAACCGTTTTGAGCAATTACATAACGCTTCTCTCCATCAGCATAACTAAGTAACGCGATAAACGCAGTACGATTTGGATCATACTCTATAGTTTTTACTGTAGCAGGAATACCATTTTTATCTCTTTTAAAATCGATAATACGGTATCTTTGTTTATGACCACCTCCTATATTACGAGTTGTCATTCTACCCTGACTGTTTCGACCTCCAGATCTTTTTTTCGGAGCAAGCAAACTTTTCTCCGGCTTATCAGTTGTTATGGTGTCGAACCCATTTACAACTCTAAAACGCTGACCTGGTGTTATTGGTTTTAATTTTCTAACTGACATTGTGTCTTTTCTTAAAGATTGTTATAAAAATCAATACTTTCTCCTTCTGCTAACTGCACTATTGCTTTCTTATATCCGCTTTTGATACCTGTTACTAATCCTTTTTTAGTATACTTCGTATTTCTTTGAATTGGATAGTTCAACGTTTTGACACTAGAAATAGAAACTCCATAAGCAGCCTCTACAGCTCCTTTAATCTCTACTTTGTTAGCATTTTTATCTACAACAAATGCATAACGATTAAATAATTCGCTATCGTTTGTTGCTTTTTCCGTGATAATAGGCTTTATTAAAATACTCATATCCCTATTTACTTAAGTTTGAGTTAATACCTTCTAAAGAACTTTCAGTAATTACTACTTTATTAGCATTTAAAACACCATATGTATTAATTTCTGAAGCTTTTACAACTTTAGAGTTCTTTAAGTTACGTGATGATAAATACACATTTGTATTCTCATTACCTAAAACAAACAATGACTTCTTTGTATCAAGCTCTAAAGCCTTTAATACATTAACAAAGTTTTTAGTTTTTGGTGTTTCAAAATTAAAATCTTCAACAACAACTAAATTCTTTTCGTTTGCTTGTATACTTAAAGCTGATTTACGTGCCAAACGCTTTAAGTTTTTATTCAATTTGAAAGAATAATTTCTTGGTCTTGGACCAAACATACGTCCTCCTCCTCTAAAAACACCAGACTTAATTGATCCCGCTCTTGCAGTACCTGTCCCTTTTTGTTTTTTTATTTTTCTTGTAGAACCAGCTATTTCAGCTCTTTCTTTAGATTTATGCGTTCCTTGACGTTGATTAGCCAAGTATTGCTTAACATCTAAATAAATAGCATGATCATTAGGCTCTATTCCAAATACATCAGCAGAAAGCTCAACCTTTCTACCTGTATCTTTTCCTGTAATATCTAAAACTGCTACTTTCATTATTTCTGAATAGTTACAAAAGCGTTCTTATGACCAGGAATAGCTCCCTTAACAACAAGTAGGTTCTTTTCAGCAACCACTTTTAACACTTTTAAATTTTGTACTTTCACTTTTTCTCCACCCATTCTTCCTGCCATACGCATTCCTTTGAACACTCTTGCAGGATAAGAAGCAGCACCAATAGAACCTGGAGCTCTTAAACGGTTATGTTGACCATGAGTAGCTTGTCCAACCCCACCAAAACCGTGACGTTTTACTACACCTTGAAAACCTTTACCTTTTGAAACACCAGAAACATCAACAAATTCACCTTCAGTAAAATGTTCTACTGTGATAGCATCTCCTAATTTGTACTCTTCTTCAAACCCTTGAAATTCAACAACTTTCTTTTTAGCAGTGGTGCCAGCTTTTTTAAAGTGACCGTCTAACGATTTGTTAGAACTCTTCGCCTTTTTGTCATCGAAACCAAGTTGTAACGCATTGTATCCGTCAACCTCTTCGGTTCTGACTTGGGTAACAACGCAAGGACCAGCTTCAATAACAGTACAAGGAATATTCTTCCCGTTCTCATCGAATAAACTAGTCATTCCAATTTTTCTTCCTATTAACCCAGACATTTAGTTAAAATTTTAGACGTATAGAATTCTTTCCAGCGCGTCTATTATTAATAATTCTTATTTTGAAACAAATGTTTCGTTTAAATCCTTTGAATTTCACTCAAAAAAAACAGCGCAAAAACACTTTCTACACTGAATTTGTTTTTACCGTTTTTCCTTTGCGAAACGCTCTGGACATGTTGCTGTCTACTAAAAACAGCTTCACCCTACTCTATTTCGGGCTGCAAAAGTATAAAAAACTTTCGGTTTAACAAAATTAAACCGAAAGTTAATATCAAATTTACTTATACTTTAATTTCTACTTCTACTCCAGAAGGCAATTCTAATTTCATTAAAGCATCAATAGTTTTTGAAGAAGAACTATAAATGTCTAACAACCTTTTGTAAGCTGCTAATTGAAATTGCTCTCTAGATTTTTTATTTACGTGTGGTGAACGTAATACAGTAAAAATCTTTTTATGTGTTGGTAGTGGTATTGGACCATTTACTACAGCTCCAGTACTTTTTACCGTTTTTACGATTTTTTCAGCAGATTTGTCTACTAAATTGTAATCGTAAGACTTTAATTTTATTCTAATTTTTTGACTCATCGTTTTCTTATTTAGTAGATTATCCTTTTGCTGCCGCTATTACTTCTTCAGAAATGTTAGATGGCGTTTCTGCGTAGTGAGAAAATTCCATCGTAGATGTTGCTCTACCAGAAGACATTGTTCTTAATGACGTTACATAACCAAACATTTCTGATAATGGTACAGTAGCTTTTACAACTTTAGAGCCAGCTCTATCAGACATGTCTGATACTTGACCTCTTCTTCTGTTTAAATCACCTACGATATCTCCCATGTTTTCTTCTGGAGTTAAGACTTCCAGCTTCATAATAGGCTCCATTATTTTAGCTCTTGCAGCTTTTGCAGCAGCTTTATAACCCATTTTTGCAGCCAATTCGAATGATAACTGATCAGAATCTACAGGGTGGAAAGAACCGTCTTTTAAAGTAACTTTCATAGAATCCATTTCGTAACCTGCTAATGGACCGTTTTTCATTGCTTCTTTAAATCCTTTTTCTACAGATGGCACAAATTCTTTTGGAACGTTACCACCTTTAATAATTGATTCAAATTGTAAACCTTGCTCTCCTTCTGCAGCAGGCTCCATTGTAAAAACAATGTCTGCGAATTTACCACGTCCACCAGATTGCTTTTTATAAACCTCTCTGTGGTCTGCAGCAGCTGTAATTGCTTCTTTATACTCAACTTGAGGTTGTCCTTGATTTACATCAACTTTAAACTCACGCTTTAAACGATCTACAATAATATCTAAGTGAAGCTCACCCATACCAGAAATAATCGTTTGACCAGAAGCCTCATCTGTTCTTACTGTAAATGTTGGATCCTCTTCAGCTAATTTACCTAAAGCCATACCTAACTTATCTACATCTGCCTTTGTTTTAGGCTCAACAGCAATACCAATTACTGGATCTGGAAAATCCATAGATTCTAAAACAATAGGATGTTTCTCATCTGATAAGGTATCTCCTGTTTTGATAGATTTGAATCCAACAGCAGCTCCAATATCTCCAGCCTCTATATGATCTAATGCATTTTGCTTGTTAGCATGCATTTGATAAATTCTTGAAATACGTTCTTTTTTACCAGAACGGTTGTTTAACACATAAGAACCTGCATCTAACCTACCAGAATAAGATCTAAAGAATGCTAAACGACCTACAAAAGGATCTGTTGCAATTTTAAATGCTAATGCTGCGAATGGCTCTTTTGCATCTGGTTTTCTTGTGATTTGATCACCTGTATTAGGGTCTGTACCTACAATATTATCTCTATCTAAAGGAGAAGGTAAATAACGACAAACAGCATCTAATAAGAACTGAACACCTTTATTTTTAAATGCAGAACCACAAATCATAGGTATGATTGCCATATCCATAACAGCAGCTCTTAAAGCAGCATGTACTTCATCTTCTGTAATAGAATCTTCATCTTCCATGAATTTTTCTAACAAGTTCTCATCGTAACTTGCTACTTCTTCAATTAACAAAGCTCTATATTCTTTTGCTTCCTCTTTTAATTCTTCTGGAATATCAATTACATCAAAAGTAGCTCCTTGTGTTTCGTCATGCCACACAATTGCTCTGTTTTTAACTAAATCAACAATACCTTTAAAATCTGCTTCTTCACCAATTGGTAAAACAATAGGCACTGCATTAGAACCTAACATTTCTTTTACCTGTGTATTTACGTTTAAGAAATCAGATCCTTGACGGTCCATTTTGTTAACGAAACCAATTCTTGGCACTTTATAGTTATCTGCTAACCTCCAGTTTGTTTCAGATTGAGGCTCAACACCATCAACAGCAGAGAATAAGAAAACTAATCCATCTAATACACGTAAAGATCTATTTACTTCTACAGTAAAATCTACGTGACCAGGAGTATCTATAATATTAAAATGATACCCTTTTGTATCTGGAGTTGGTTTTGCATTTTCTAATGGAAACTGCCATGTACAAGTTGTAGCTGCAGAAGTAATGGTAATACCTCTTTCTTGCTCTTGCTCCATCCAATCCATTGTAGCTGCACCATCATGTACTTCACCTATTTTATGAGAAACACCTGTATAATATAGTACTCGCTCAGTAGTTGTGGTTTTTCCAGCATCAATATGAGCTGCAATACCAATATTTCTTGTATATTTTAAATCTCTTGCCATTTCTTAGAATCTGAAGTGTGAGAATGCTTTATTTGCTTCTGCCATTTTGTGTGTATCTACTCTTTTCTTAACAGCAGCTCCTTCTTCTTTAGCCGCAGCTAAAATTTCAGCAGCTAAACGTTGAGCCATAGTTTTTTCATTTCTCTTACGAGTATATAAAATCATCCATTTGATAGCCATAGATACTTTACGGTCTGGTCTAATTTGCATTGGAATCTGGAATGTTGCACCACCTACTCTTCTAGAACGTACTTCTACGTGAGGCATTACATTTGACAAACCATCTTTCCAAATTTCTAAAGCTGATTTTTCTTCATCAGTCTTTTTTTCCTCTATGATATCCATCGCATCATAAAATACTTTGAACGCTACAGATTTCTTACCACTCCACATCAAGTTATTCACAAAACGTGTAACTAACTGATCATTAAATTTAGGATCTGGTAAAAGCTCTCTTTTTTTCGCTCTTCTTTTTCTCATGTCTTTACATTAAAAAAGTTAATAATTTTACTTCTTTGGGCGTTTCGCTCCGTATTTTGATCTACGTTGCGTTCTTCCTTCAACCCCTGCAGTATCTAAAGCACCACGAACTACGTGATATTTTACACCCGGTAAGTCTTTTACCCTTCCACCTCTAACTAATACTATCGAGTGCTCTTGCAAGTTGTGTCCTTCACCTGGAATGTAAGCGTTTATCTCATTACCATTTGTCAATCTAACTCTGGCAACTTTACGCATTGCTGAGTTAGGTTTCTTTGGCGTAGTAGTATAAACACGTGTACAAACACCACGTCTTTGTGGACTTCCTTGTAACGCAGCCGATTTACTCTTCTTAGTTATTTTGGTTCTTCCTTTACGAACTAATTGTTGAATAGTTGGCATACTAAATAATTATTGTTTTTCGTTTATATTAAACATTACCCTATTTTTAAGGGTCTGCAAATGTACAATTAATTTCTAATTATTCAAATATCAGTAAGTTATTTTTTAGAAAGATAGGTTTCTAGATTTATCTATCTTATTTTAAATTACTTTTGAAGCTGAAGAACACATAAGTTTGAAAAACAAATTTACACCTTATATATATGTCTTGTTGCTATTAATGAGCTGTTACGAGTTAACATCACAAGAAAAACAATTGTCTATTGTTAGCTGCAACAAAAAAGACACAATTCTTCTAGAAAAAATTAACTACAAGAGAAAACATAAAGATTCCGTTTCTATTTTAAACGAAATTAAAAAGACCTCTGAGTATTTAAAAAATATCGGATACTTTATAAACACTCTAGATAGTATCATTAAAAAAGACAACAAAACAGTTGCTTATTTTACTTTAAATGAAAAAATTGAAAATGTTTTTGTCTTTATTAAAAAAGATCTTCAATACTATTTTGATAAAAACAGTATTAAAAACGACTCTTTAAATATTCCTATTGAAGATCTCCAATCGATTTTAGCAGACATTACTCAAAAACTAGATGATGATGGGAAATCATTCTCTAAAGTCTCATTGACTAATATTAATATTAAAAGAAAAAAATTATTTGCTAACCTTAATGTAATACAATCTAAGAAAAGAATCATAAACAGAGCTATTATTAAGGGCTATGAAGAATTTCCAAAACCTTTTCTTAAGCATTATTTTAGTCTAGAAAAAAACAGTATTTTTAATCAGAAAAGGATTGAAGAAATATCTAACCTATCCAATAATTTAAATTTCATTAAAGAGATAAAGAAGCCAGAAGTTCTTTTTACGAAAGATTCCACAATACTATATTTATACCTAAAAAAACAACAAAACAATAGTTTTGATGGAATTATTAATTTTTCTTCTAATGAAGATGAAGGGTTGCTATTTAATGGAACTATTAATTTGACATTAAATAATATTTTAAATAAAGGAGAAAAATTTTCTCTACTATGGAATAGTATTGCTAATGAACGTCAAGAATTTCAAATATCAACCACAAGACCTTATCTATTTAAATCTAAATTCACTCCAGAATTATCTTTTACTTTATATAAACAAGACTCAACTTTTCTGAACACAAAATTTGATTCTAAAATTCTATACAATTTCAATCCTAAAAATCAACTTGCAATTACTTATTCTTCTGAAAACTCTTCAGAACTTGAGGAGATTTCAGAAGACAACATAAACTCGTTTAACAACTATTTTATAGGTCTACTTTATAGACATCAAAAACAATCACAAAATTTACTACTAGGGAATAAATTTTTATTCGAAGTAAATCCTTCTTACGGTGTTCGAAACTCAAATTTTAAAGAGAATCAATTCAAGCTAGAAATAACTTTATCTTACCTCCTAAGCATTAACAATAGAAATTACCTGTTCTTAAAAAATAAAACTGGTCACTTAACATCAGAAAATAAATTAACAAATGAACTTTTTAGAATTGGAGGTGTAAACTCATTGAGAGGCTTTAACGAACAGGAGTTTTTTACAGCCAGTTATAATTACACAAATATCGAATATAGATATCTTCTTAACGAAACTTCATTGTTTTATACTATAACAGATATTGGATTCTTAAATGAGACAAATCAAAAACCAATTGGTTTTGGTGTAGGATATCGTTTTACCAATGAAAAGTTTTTAATAAATTTAGGAATTGCATTAGGAAATGATAATGAAAATCAATTTAAACTGAATAATTCCAAAATATTGATTAATTGGGTTAATTTTTTTTAATAAAAAAAGAAAATAATAAAAGTTCTAGTTCTATGAAAGTAGTTCTAACATAGCATTTTAAAATATTTTTTAACATTATAAATAGAATTTGTGATATTTTAAACTTCATTTTTTTGTTAAAAAATTGTTTATTTAAATTTTATTTAAGACTTTTGAGATTAATTAATTCAAATAATTATACAATGAAGACAAAGTTTAATGGATTTTTAACGCTCTTTTTAGCGTTGGTCGTGCAAATTTCTTTTGCACAAGAAAAAACGATTTCTGGTACTGTATCTGACGAATCAGGTCCACTTCCAGGGGTTAGTGTTTTAATTAAGGGTACTACAACTGGTACTGAAACTGATTTTGACGGAAAATATTCTATCAAAGCTAAAACAGGTGATACATTAATTTTTAGTTACCTGGGTTATAAACCATCAGAAAAAAAAGTTGGTAATTCTTCTTCTCTTAATGTAATTTTAGAAGAAGATTCTAATGTTTTAAATGAAGTTGTGGTAACTGCATTAGGTGTTAAAAGACAAGCTAAATCTCTTGGTTATGGAGTAACAACATTAAAAGCCACAGAATTAAATGAAGTAAGAGCTACAAGTACATTAAGTGCTTTAGCTGGTAAAAGTTCTGGTGTTGTAATTCAAAATCAATCAGGTAACGTAGGTGGATCTCAAAGAATTTTAATTAGAGGAATATCTACATTAGGTGGCAATCAACAACCTTTATTTGTTATTGATGGTGTTCCTGTATCTAACTCTCAAACAGCCACAGGTAGTAGAATCTCAGGAGGATTTGATTTTGGAAACAGAGCGCAAGATATTAACCCTGATGACATTGAAACGATTTCAATTCTTAAAGGTGCCTCTGCTGCTGCATTATATGGTTCTAGAGCTGCAAATGGTGTTGTATTAATTACAACCAAAAAAGGAAAAAAAGGAAGTAAGGCTTCTGTTGTAGTTAATTCTACGTACAGATTTGATACTCCATTAGTTTTACCAGATTTTCAAAATGAATATGCTTTTGGTACAGAAGATGCTAATGGTGTTCCTGTAACTGATACTACTATTCCTATTAATGGTGATCCTGTTACTGGTAATGGTAACCCAGGTTTAGCTGGTTGGGGAGAAAGAATTAGTGACTTAGTAAGTGCAGGAAGAACATTTACAAACTACGATGGCACCACTTCTTCATTTAGAGCATTTAATAACAATGTTGAAGATTTTTATCAAACAGGAACTACGATTGTAAATTCTATAGCAATATCAGGTGCTAGTGACATTGCTGATTATAGATTCAGTTTATCTCACAATGACCAAACAGGTATTATTCCTGGTTCTGGTTTAAACAGAACAAATCTTGGTGTAAATTCAGGTTATACAATATCTGATAAATTAAAAGCTAGAACTAGCATAAACTATATTAGAACTAATATATCAGGAACTGCAGCAGCAGGAGCTAATGACCCAAATGTTTTGACTAATATTATTAATGGATTACCTAGAATAGCTGACATTAATATCTTTAGAGACTTTGTTGATAATGATGGAAATCAACTAAATAATGTAGGTTTACAGACAAATAATCCATTTTTTGTTGCGTTTCAAAATGCACCTACAGTTACTGTTCAGAGATTTTTTGGAAATTCTCAATTAGAATATGAGCCTATTGAAAGATTAAATTTCTTAGGAAGAGCTGGTTATGATACTTTTACAGACACAAGACTTCTAGTAAATAGAATTGGTACATTGGGTAGAGAAAGAGGTAGATTTACAGATGATATAATAAATCAAAGAGAATTAACTTTAGATTTTATTGCATCTTATAACTTTGACCTAAACGAAGACTTTAAATTATCATTAAGATCAGGTGTTCAGTGGAATGAAAGAGTATTTGAAAGATTTTCAAACACAGGAACAAATTTAACTGTACCTAATCTTTTCTCTCCAGGAAATGCTGAAGATAATGTTCCAACTAAAGACTTCAGAAGAAGAAGAATATTTGGTGTATTTGCAGATGTTAGTTTAGACTACAAGGATTGGGCTTTCTTAAATTTTACAGGTCGTAGAGACTCTTCTTCTACTTTACCTATTCAAAATAGAGACTTCTTTTATCCTTCAGTTTCGGCAAGTGTTGTTTTAAGTGATGCCTTAGACATTAAATCTGATTTTTTAAGTTATTTAAAGGTTAGAGGAAACTGGGCGAATGTAGGAAATGATACCGCTTCATTTTTAACTACATTTAACTTTACTCCTGATACAGGATTCTTTGGTCAGTTTGGTACTGGAGGTAATTTCCCATTTGATGGAAACGTTACATTCAATTCTGCTGGTGTATTACCTGATGCTGATTTAGTTGCTGAAAATCAAACAAATGTTGAGTTTGGTGTTGAGTTTGGACTATTTAACAACAGATTAACTGTAGACGCAACTTATTATAAAAACTCTACAAAAGATCAAATTGTTAATTTACCAACACCAGAAACTACTGGTTTTGGTGCTTTCTTAACTAATATAGGGCGAATAGAAAACGAAGGTATAGAAATTGAATTAGGTGCAAAAATCATAAGAACAGATGATTTTTCTTGGAATATAAATACTAATTTTACTACAAACCAATTTACAGCTGCTGATTTAGGTGGGCTTGAGAACTTTCAATTAGTTACAGGTTTTTCAAGTTTATCAGTTAGAGCAGTTCAAGGAGGAGAATTAGAGCTTTTTGGTACTGGCTTTGCAAGAGTTCAAGATGCTGACGGAAATGATATAGATGATCAAATATTAGTAAATGCTCAAGGTCTTAGAACACCTGGATCAGAAAGAAGTTTTGGTAGTATTTTCCCAGATTTCACTGCAGGTTTAACAACTGTATTTACTTATAAGGGTTTTACACTGTCTAGTACGTTTGACTACAGACATGGAGGTGTAATGTTTTCTAACACAGTTGGTCAGTTAAGAAGAAGCGGTGTAGCTGCTGAGACTGCTGCAAACAACAGAGCACCTATCGTTGATTCTGAAGCTTTTATGTTAGACGCAAACGGTGATGCAGTTCCTAACACTATTGAAGCTACGCCAGAAACATTCTGGAATGCTTTTGCTAGCGCTACAGTTCCTGAAGGAAATATTTTTGATGCAACTTTCTTAAAATGGAGAGAATTAAGTCTTACTTATAGTTTCCCTTCTAGTTATTTAGAAAAAATACCTTTTACAGGTATAACACTAGGAGTTCAAGCTAGAAACTTAGCTATATTCTTATCAGATGTTCCTCATGTTGATCCTGAAGCAAGTCTTGGGGGTGCAGCAAGTAACTTACAAGGAGTAGAAAGAGGTTCAGTACCTGGTTCTAGTAGTGTAGGTTTTAATTTAAATTTAAAATTTTAAAAAAACATATCCATGAAAAAAATAACAAACAATATAAAATTAATAGTCTTATTGCTATTTTCCATAACTTTTGTTAGTTGTGAGGGCTCTTTAGACATTAATGAAGATCCTTTGGCAGCAACTAGAATTGATGCTTCCTTGTTATATCCTCAGTTTTTCTTACAAATGTCTAGTAATAGAACTATTGAGTTAAATGCTGTTAATATTCAAGCTCAACAATGGGCAAGTGGTGGTTCTGCTGGAGTATTTAGAAACCCTGAAAGATATTCTATAAGCCCATTTACTATTGGTAATAACTTTACAGGTATATATACTGGTGTTTTACGTAATTTAAGTTTGGCTAGAGGTCTTATTGAAGAAAACCAGCCAGCTAATTTAAATTCTATTGGACAAATCAAAGTATTTGAAGCTTTTGCTTATTTACACATTACTCAAATTTATGGGGATGCACCTTTCACTGAAGCAATTCAAACAGCAGAATTTCCATTTCCTAGATTTGATGCACAAGAAGACTTATTAAGAGGTGTAGTTGGTAGATTAGATGAAGCCATTGGTCTTTTATCTAGCCCTACTGATATAGTAACTAATGCTGATTTAATATACAGTGGAGATAGAAATAATTGGATTAGATTTGCTAACTCTCTTAAATTAAAAGCATTGATGTTAATTGCAAATAGAGATCCGCAATCTGTAGCTGCTGAGATACAAGCTTTATCTACAAACCCTTTGTTAATTTTGGATAATTCTCAAAATGCTTATTTAAGATATCCTGGAACTGTAGGTCAGTCAAATCCTATATGGCAAACGTTAGATAACTTTGCAGGAGGTAGAAATCCTTTTTGGTATGCTGGTAGCACATTGGTGAATCTTATGAATGCAAATAATGACCCTAGAAGGGCGACATATTTTGATGAAGAAGATGGTGGAGTATATGTAGGGCAAGACCAAGGTGTATTTAGCCCAACTGGTATATCTAATATAAGCTTAAATATTATAAGACCTGATTTAGAAGACCGTTTTGCTACTGCAGCTGAAACAAATTTCTTTTTAGCTGAAGCTGTTTTAAAAGGTTATATTACCGGAAATGCTCAATCATTCTATAGAGCAGGTTTAGAGGCTTCTTTAAATTCTTATGATGGTGCTTTTGGTGGAGAAAATGGAGAAATAGCTCAAGCAGATAAAGACGCATATCTAGCAGCTAGAGGAAGTATATCTGAATTAAATATAAATGATGCTATTAGAAGAGTAAATGAAGAGCAATATGTAGCTTTATTTACAAGAGGTCTAGAAGCTTGGACTCACTGGAGAAGAACTAAAGTTCCAGATTTTCAACTACCTACTGGTGCTTTATTGTCTGATATTATTAGAAGATATTCTTATCCTACAGATGAAATTGTAGCTAATGAAAACTCTCCTGAAAGTAGTTTACCTTTAACTACTCCTATGTGGTTTGAACAACCTTAAAAATATTAGTATAATGTAAAAAACCACCTCTAAGAGGTGGTTTTTTTTTATATATTTATTTATAATTAGTATACATTTGCAGCATGACATCAGAAGCAACAAACATTTTTGGAATAAGAGCAATTATAGAAGCTATAGAGAGTGGCTCAACTATTAATAAAATATACATACAAAAAGGTTTACGAGGTGATTTATTTTACCAATTGGATAAATTGATAAAATCAAAAAAAATATCTGTCAGTTCTGTCCCTGTTGAAAAATTAAATAGATTATCTAAAAATAATAATCATCAAGGAGCTGTTGCACAAATTTCTCCTGTTGAGTTTTATGATTTAGAAGTACTTATTGAAAGTATTGTTGATATTGATGAAAATCCAATGTTTTTAGTTTTAGACCAATTATCTGATGTTCGAAATTTTGGAGCTATTATTAGAACAGCAGAATGTACTGGTGTAAACGGTATTATCATACAAAAAAGCGGTAGCGCTCCTGTGAATGCTGAAACTATAAAAACTTCTGCTGGTGCAGCTTTTAAAATACCAATTTGCAAAGTAGACCATATAAAAGATGCTCTTTATCTTTTTCAAGCATCAGGTATAAAAATTGTTGCCGCTACAGAAAAAACAGATGACTCTATTTTTGATATCAATTTTAATCAACCCATAGCAATTGTAGTGGGTTCTGAAGATAGAGGTGTTAATCCATCCGTTCTTAAAATGGTAGATTATAAAGCTAAATTACCCTTATTAGGTGAAATAGAATCACTTAATGTCTCTGTAGCCTGTGGTGCTTTTTTATATGAATCTGTAAGACAAAGATTATAAATTCAATATTTTTAGGTAAATATTTATTCTTTTTTAACATGACCTACAGTGCATTACAGTAACCCTATTTTTATTTTTTTGTAACTTTATATCTTGATTAAACTTACAAAAATAAATAAATATGAGCGTAATTAGATTAGGTGATGAAGCCCCAAATTTTATAGCACAAACTTCTGAAGGGGAACTTAATTTTCATGATTGGTTAGGAGAAAGTTGGGGGATACTTTTTTCTCATCCTGCAGATTATACACCAGTTTGTACTACTGAATTAGGAACTGTTGCTAAGTACAAAAATGAATTTGAAAAAAGAAATGTAAAAACTATAGCCTTGAGTGTTGATGGTCTTTCTTCTCATAAAGGTTGGATAAAAGATATTAATGAAACACAAGACACAACAGTAGATTTTCCTATAATAGCAGACGAGAACAAAAAGATATCTGCATTATATGACATGATACACCCTAATGCAGATAATAATTTAACAGTTAGATCTGTATTTATTATTGACCCAAATAAAAAAGTAAAACTTATTATTGTTTACCCTGCATCCACAGGTAGAAACTTTGAAGAACTTTTAAGAGTTATCGATTCTTTACAATTAACAGCATATCATAAAGTGGCTACACCTGCAAACTGGAAAAATGGTGATGATTGCGTGATTGTTCCTGCTGTTAGTGACGAACAAATTCCTGATTTATTTCCTAAAGGACATAAAGAAGTTAAACCATACTTAAGAACAACACCTCAACCAAATTTATAATGTCAAAAAGAGTTCAAATTGTTATTTGAACTCTTTTTTATTTTCAACCATTATTTTTTCTGACTCTTCTAAAGGTGGTTTAAAATTACCTTCTTCATCAAAATAAGTATCAAATTCAGTTGTAGAAAATTGATACGCTTCTTTTACCATTCCCTTTTTACGATATAAAATTGCAAATATCAATCCTACTAAGAAACCAGATAAATGTCCTTCCCAAGACATTCCTTCTTTAATAGGCAGCACATACCAAATCATACTTCCATATAAAAAAATAATAATTAAAGATAGCGCAACCAATCTGTAATGTTTTCTAATCATTCCACTAAAAAAAATAAAACTAAATAGTAGATACACTACCCCACTTGCTCCTATATGGTAAGATTCTCTTGCAATACCCCAAGTTAAAAATCCTGTGAAAAATGCTCCAAAAAGTAATACTTTGACGGCAAGATCTTTATAAAAATAAAAAAGACTGCTTAATAACACAAATAAAGGTATAGAATTATTGAAAAGATGGGATGTATTGCTATGTATAAAGTGTGTAAAAAAAACACCTCTAAATCCTTTAAATGTTCTTGGATAAACACCAAATTTATTAAAATTGAGTCCTAATTTTATTTCAATCCAATATATAAACCATATTATAACAACTAATAAAGCTGGAATAATAAATATAGACTGATTAAATTTTAATTGATTTTCTTGATCCATTGATTCTAAACTAAGCAAAAATCTAACCAAATAAACTTTATACAACTTCTGTCAGTAAACTTTATTATTTTTACTACATGAATGAACCTTTGGCAGAAAGAATTAGACCTAAAACGCTAGAAGATTATATTAGTCAGCAACATTTGGTAGGCAAAAATGGTGTTTTAACGAATCTTATAAAAAAAGGAATAATACCATCTTTAATTTTATGGGGACCTCCTGGAATAGGAAAAACAACGCTTGCCAATATTATAGCTACAGAATCTAATCGTCCGTTTTATACATTGAGTGCTATCAGTTCTGGCGTAAAAGACGTTAGAGATGTTATTGAGAAAGCCAAGAAAAGTGGAGGCTTATTTACTACAAAAAATCCAATTTTATTTATAGATGAAATTCACAGATTTAGTAAATCTCAGCAAGATTCTTTATTAGGTGCAGTAGAAAAAGGTTGGGTAACTTTAATTGGGGCAACTACAGAAAACCCAAGTTTTGAGGTAATTCCGGCATTACTTTCTCGTTGTCAAGTGTATATTTTAAATTCTTTTGATAAAAATGATCTAATTGCTTTATTAGATAGGGCTATGAAAAAAGATGCCATTTTATCAACTAAAAAAATTACCTTAAAAGAAACTGATGCATTACTACAGGTTTCTGGAGGTGATGCTAGAAAACTTTTAAATATTTTTGATTTACTGGTTTCTACTGAAGAAGAAATTGAAATTACAAATAGCTTAGTTTTAAAGAAAATTCAGAAAAATACGGTTAGATATGATAAAACTGGTGAACAACATTACGATATTATTTCTGCCTTTATAAAGAGTATAAGAGGGAGCGACCCTAATGCTGCTGTATATTGGCTAGCAAGAATGATTGAAGGTGGTGAAGATGTTAAATTTATAGCAAGAAGGTTACTAATTTCTGCTTCTGAAGATATTGGCAATGCAAATCCAACAGCTTTAATTTTGGCAAACAATACATTTCAAGCAGTATCTGTTATTGGTAATCCTGAATCTAGAATAATTCTAAGTCAGTGTGCTGTTTATTTGGCCAATTCTCCTAAAAGTAATGCCTCTTATTTGGCTATAAATAAAGCTCAAAATTTGGTTAAAGAAACTGGAGACTTGTCAATACCATTACATTTAAGAAACGCACCTACTAAATTAATGAAAGATTTAGATTACGGCAAACAGTATAAATATTCTCATGATTATCCTAATAATTTTACCGAACAAGAATACTTACCTGAAGAAATATCTGGAATGAAATTATACGAACCAGGAACAAATCAAAGAGAACATCAATTTAGAGAACTTTTAAAAAAACGTTGGAAAAGTAAATATGATTATTAAAATTTTATCTGATAAAATTCTTGAATGATTACTCCTTTATCATAATATTCTGCCACCCAATTGTCTTTATTTTGATATAAAATTCCGTTTCTATTACTTATAATATATACTTTTTCTACGTTAGTCTTTAAAATCGTGAACACAACTTCTGGCTTAGTATTTATAAGTTGAAAACCGTTTAATTTAGGTTGCGCATATAAAGTAGTAGTTGTATTTAAATTTTCTTGAACTAATTTTTTCCCTTTTTGTGCTGGTAATTTTACAACAGTGGCATCATTTTCAATCTCTATTGGGGCAACTTTTTCTACAGTTTTATTTAATTTCTTTGCATTATTACTGTATTGTAAATCTTCCGAAATCGTATTATAGGCTTTTCTTATGGCCTCTTGATAAGCTTTTTGATATTCTTTCTGTTTGCTTTTTCCAACATCAGTACTAAATACAATTTTACCATAACAATCTTTAAAAATAATTTTACTTTTTACAGTAAGCATATTAGATTCATCTTGAACACTTATGGATAAAGACTTACACTTATTTTTAATAATTTCTTCCGGTAATTTTTCATTTTCTAAAAAAACTTGAAAACCATTTTTCTTCAATAAAAATTTGGTTAAAGAACTTGTTTTATATTGATCTGATTTCTTCAAAAAATCAAACTTTTCTTCAACAACAAGATATTTGTACGTATTTATTTCTGTTATTTGAGCTTTTAAAACATAGTTTGTTAAAAGTAATGCTACTAAAATTATTTTTTTAATCATATTAATTAAATATTGTATTAAAGCCTAATTGGATACTCATGCTATTTGTAGAAGCAATATCGTTAAATTGTGCTAAATTATCTACCATACCATAAAAATTAATTTTACCTATTTGGCAAGATATACCTGCTCCTATATTGTATAATGAATAATCGTCTACTGTGTAAGTTACTTTTGCATGAAATTTTTTAGAAAGAGAAGTTTCATAAAACCCTGTTAATGCAACTTGAGGACTTAAAGGTCTGAAAATTGAGAATAATTGAACTCCAACAGCATTTTTATAAAAGTCTTTGTATGTGTTATCATAACAATATTTACTTCTTTTTTCTCCAAAACTATATCGTAAACTTGAGTTAATTTTTGTTGGCCTGAAAGACGTGTAAGGATTTAAATTGGATCCGCTAGGAATATTTTCTCTAAAATCTTTATCCAATTGTCTCCAATAATCTATTTGATTGTCTGCATCATAATCAAACTGTATGCCTTCAAAAATATAATCTCCTTTTACAAAGGAATTTTTAATGTTTTTTTTGTGCCTAACAAAACCAAAGTCTAGAATGCTTCCTGTTATTTCTAATTGTTTTGAAACGTTATACGTAAAACCAAAATCTATACCTATACCCAAATTAGGTCCAAAAAAAGTATTCTTTAAATAGCTTCCTACATCGGTTATAAATTCGTCATTTGTCTCGTTTACTAACCCCGAAGTTT
The DNA here is from genome assembly GCF_003335085.1 of Polaribacter sp. WD7. GTDB lineage: Bacteria > Bacteroidota > Bacteroidia > Flavobacteriales > Flavobacteriaceae > Polaribacter. The sequence continues at coordinate 238,012 of NZ_QPEJ01000016.1, forward strand.
TAAGTTCTATATCAACATCACTGAAGGTATGGGTAAAAATATTATTTGTACCTTCTGTAGTTGTTAGTGTTCCTCTATTATTTGCAGTTTCTAGATTTAGAGCAGAAGAATAAATCTTAAATCTGCCTCCTAAAGAAAGTTTTTCATTTATTTTTTTTGTAACTCCAAAATGTAAAACACCTAAAACATCTAATTTGTATAGTAATTGAGACGCAGTAAAGTTTCTGTTTAAAAATGATGCATTACCTTCTGTTATAAAAGTAATACCATCGTTTGGGAAATATAAAATTCCATCAGTTTCTTGATAAAAACCAAAACTAAAGTAAAGTTTATTATTGTATCTATATCCCCCACTCAATATTTCTATTTGAGTGTTGATTTTTAAAAAATCTCTCTCTGTCAAAGAATTAAGTACATTGTTTACCTTATCATTAAAAGAAACATTATTATTAGCAAATAAATCTGAAACTGTAAAGCCTGTAGAACCAAAATCTGCAGAAAAACCTGATAGCAATGGTACTCCAATATGAAATTTATAATTTGTTTCTATTGCTGGATTAAGCAATAATGACTGAGGCAAATCTGCAAAATTATAAAGCACTTGCCTATTTTGCGCATTAACAGTAACTGCTAGAAATAAAAATAGTAAGTACAAAGTTATATTCTTTTTAACCATTAGTTCTTATAAATAGTTTGGCTGATGACTTAAATAAAAGCTCATTAATATCAGATGGATCTAAAGGAGGGTTTGAAGAAGTAACTCTAGCTGTAATTCTAAGTTGACTAGTATTTTTTATTTCAGAATCAGGACTAATATCTATAGTTTCAGTGAACTTAAAATCATCATCATTGCCATTGACGATAATTTCTTTGAATGTATGCGTTGAGTTATTATTCTGGTCTAAAAAGTCAATTTGAATAGAAAAATCATTATCTATAGTGTTGATTATTTCTACATTAAATTCTATTCTAATTAGGTTTTTTCTAATAAAATCATTCTCAAAAATTAAAAAATCTGTGGTATCTGTTCGTTCTGTTTGTAGGGTTCCTGATGCATCAAAAAATTGTCTTGGTGTAAAACTAAAACCTATTAGAGAGCCTTCGAATACAGGTGTTAAACTGAAATCATTTATCTGATCAAAATCTAAATCTTGAATACATGAAGTAATCAGTATTAAAGTTGTAAAATAAATCAGTGCTTTTTTAAGGGACTTCATAAGATTTATAAAATAACGTTACAGAGCTAAAGATATTGTTTTATTTCTTTAAGTGAAGTAATACTGTTAAAGTTATTTTTAGCAACTTTTTTGTTCTCAAAATTACAATGCAGCGCTTTCATTCCAACATTAATTGCTCCTAAAATATCTGCTTCAATACTATCTCCTATCATTATTGAATTTTCTGCTTTGGCATTTGCCTTTTTTAATGCAAATTGAAAAACCTTTGCATTTGGCTTTTTTACACCAACTGAATCTGATGTAATTACCTCTTTAAAGTAAGGTAATATCTTTGAAGAAGCCATTTTTTTAGTCTGTATCTCTTCAAAACCGTTGGTAATAATATGTAATTCGTATTTATTTTTTAAATATTCTAACACTTCAAAAGTATGCTCAAAAAGGTTATTAAAATGGGGCAAACAATTGATATATTCTACTGCTAAAATATTTATCAAATCGTCTGAAATAGCATAATACATTTCATCAAATGTTTTTTTTAACCTACTATACCTTAATTCTTTTTTAGAAATTTTTTCTTCTCTATAAAGTTTCCAGTATTTTAGATTTAATGGCTTATATATAGCTAGGAATTCTTTTAGATTAATATTAATATTTTGTTTTAAAAATATTTTTTGAAAAGTTAAGTCAGAATTCTTTTCAAAATCCCACAAGGTATGATCTAAATCAAAAAAGACATGTTGTATTTTCATATTTTAAAAGTAAAAATTTAAACCTGAAAAATTACATCTTTTAGTTATTATATTTGCTTAGTTTAAATTCTATTTTTTTGAGTCAAAAATTGTCTGTTTTATTTTTATGTGGTTGGTATCCTTCTAAAGTTTCTCCGTATAACGGAGACTTTATTCAAAGACATGCAGAAGCAGTTTCTCTAGAGCACAATGTTTCTGTAATACACATCATTACAGACAAATCTTTACGTACTAAAATAAAATATACATCTCAAAAAATAAATAATATTAATTCTTACATTGGGTATATAAAACCTACTAGAAACCCTGTTTTTAAAGCATATCTTTTTTTTAAAGCTTTTAAATTTCTGATAAAAAAGGTAGGTAAATTTGATATCGTACATTTAAATGAAATTTTCCCTTTTGGTATTTTTAGTTTATATTTAAAGTGGTTGTACAAAAAAAGATATATCATTTCTGAGCATTGGACAGGTTATCATTTACCTCAGAATAAAAACATTAGTAATGTAGAAAAGATACTTTCTAAAATTATCATAAAAAATGCGTCTTATATTTGTCCTGTAACTAATGATCTTAAAAATTCATTAATTGATATGGGATTCAAAGGAAAGTATCATGTCGTAGAAAATGTTGTAGACACTAAAAGTTTTGCACCTATAAAATCGAATAACCAGAATTTCTATATCCTACACATATCCAACATGTTAGATCAACATAAAAATATTTCTGGGATATTAAATGTTGTCTATAAGTTACAAAATTCTATAACTAATTTTAAATTCACACTGATAGGAGAAAATTCTAAAAAATACAAACCTTACGCCATAAAAATAGGAATCGACTTAAATTTAATTGATTTTATAGATCAAATTCCTCATGAAGATGTTATAAATTACATTCAAAGAGCTAACTTGTTTGTTTTATTTAGCAATTATGAAAATTTACCCTGTGTTATCTTAGAATCTTTCTCTTGTGGAACACCCGTTATTTCTACAGATGTCGGGGGTATTAAAGAACACTTTCCTGATAATTTTGGAAAACTAATAAATGTTAGAAATGAGAATGAATTAACTTCTGAAATCAAAAATGTATATCTCAACAACTACAAATTGGCTTCAAAAACAGAAATGCATAAGTATGTAGATGATAATTTTAGCAAAAAAGTAATTTGTGAAAAATTCTCTAACTTGTACTATAACAGTTTAACTTTTTGATACTATAGTTAAGAAAAATGTTATAGCTATTTTTAGATGACCAATATTATAAACTATATAAAAGATTTTTTAGGCAGATCTGGAAGTTACGTATTTTCAGCATCTATAATCTCTAGGTTACTTTCTTTTTTGGCTTCGTGGTTAGCGCTTCAACTAGTGCCTAACAAAGAATTAGGAGTCGTTCTTTTTGCATATAATATCATTGCTTTTCTGACTCCTTTTGGAGGTTTAGGATTACCACAAAGTTTGATAAGATATGGTGCTTTATTACCTCTTGAAAAAGAAAAAGACAACTTATTTGTCTATGTCTTAAAAAAAGGACTACTGGTAACCTTTTATATTATTGTTATAATTATTATTTCAGGATATTTTATTCCTTTTAAATTTGAAAATACTGGTTACTACTTATCGCTACTTTCTTTTATTTTAATTCCTTTATTTGTTTTTGATATTATTAAAATTCAATTTCGATTAAAACATGATAATAAATCTTTCTCTAAAGCAGATATCGTTTATAATGTTTCTTTAACTGTAGGTGTTTTTCTATTGAGCTATTTTTTTCAAGAAAAAGGTTATATTTTGGCGTTAATACTTGCTCCTGCTGTTCCTTCTATTCTTTTTTTAAAAAAATTAAACATTAGATACACTGTTCAAAAAAAACCAAACGTTGTTAATTTTACGTTTTGGAAATATGGCTTTTATTCTAGCATTACAAGTATTGTTACCAGTTTACTATTAATTATTGATATTTTATTAATTGGACATCTAATGGAAGACGCAGAAATGGTTACAGTATATAAGTACGTTTCTATAATTCCTTTAAGCCTTTTATTTTTGCCTCAGGTATTTATGGCTACAGATTTTGTTTCTTTTACTGAAAAAATTAAAGAAAAAAAATACATTTTTAATTACATAAAAAATTACATGTCTTTGTTTTTTATTATTAGTCTATTAATTTGCCTATTCTTTGGTTTCTTTTCTAAAGAAACCTTGGCTCTTTTTAGCGATGAATTTGTAAAATACTCAGAAAGTTTCTTAATTCTGATATTAGGTATAACTGGTATTTTAGTGTTTAGAGGATTGTTTGGGAATTTGCTTTCCTCTATTGGAAAAATTGAAGTGAATTCTTATATTATAGGAGTAGCCTTGGTTATAAACGTAATTAGTAATTATTATTTGATACCTCTTTATGGTATTAAAGGTGCAGCTATAACCTCTGCTTTCTTAATGTGGTTTACAGGTATCTTTTCATGCTTAAGTTTCTTATACCTCTACAAAAGGTTTTTGAAAGAGTAATAAAGAATATACGTGTTACTAAAGAATAACCTGTATCCATAATATCTTTATTTAACTTACTATGTTTTAAAAAAAAGTTCAATATTATAACATTGTATTGTGGTGTAGCTTTCTGGATGAGCTCCAAAACTTCTGTAAAACTTACCTATATTGGGCATGTTGCCTCCCTCAAAATCCAAAATTATGTTATTTAAAGATTCTTGCTGAATCATATAAGATAATAAGAAACTTGAAGCTTGCATTTTTCTTCCTAAAGCATTAAATGCAGAAAATAAGTAGATAATCCTATTTTTATGTCTTAGAAAAAGACCTCCACCCAAAAAAGTATCTCCATCATAAACCCCTAGTAATTTCACAATTTTTCTTTCATTGGTGGCATAATACAGTTTCTTTAGTTTGTCTTCTGGGAATGAATATGTGTAGTTATTTTTTTGTAGCACTACAATTTCATCTAAATCAATAGTCTTTAATGTTAATTTTTTTCTAATTCCTTTCTGAATTGCATGTTTTCTTCCTTTAGAAAAATTCTTTTTTAGTATAGCATACTCAAAATTTAAATCTAAAAGATAATTAACACTAGTTTTATTTAAAAAATTATGGTTTTCAGCATTCAACGCTAAGGCTATTTTAATAAAAGAAAATGGTATTTTTTTTATAAAATTATTTTCATCTTTTTTAGATAATTCATGCAAAGAAAAAACACCTATTTGTTGGCAAAAATAGGGTTGTGTTATGTATTTTAAACCAAATTTACGTTTCCAAGGTAATGGCATAACAGCATCATAATCATTTAAAACTAGTACATCCCAATTGTCTGCAACAATATCTAAATACCAAGAAAAAGCATATATTCTAGATTGATGTGAATTTTCTATACAATAATCATATTTTATATTGTCAAGATGTTTCCTTTTTATCAGTTTAATCATCAAATCATACTAATTTTAATCATAGAATCATACAATCGTTTCCATCCTTTCCATCTTCCAAAGTCACTTAAACTTTCATTATGAAACAGTGTTATAAAAGTACCATTTACTGACATCACCTCATTTTTTAAATCTCTAATTCTTCCCAGAGATTGCTTTGGTGTCAATTTCATATAATCATTTAAAGTTGTATCCATTAATGCAAAAGGAAATACTTTTAATGGGGTCTGAATTTCAAAATCTAAATCATAAAAATAAAAAGGCGTACAGGTACCCGCTCTAAAACCTACGCAGCTTGCATATCCCATAGAATAATCTTCTTCTATTTCTAAATCAATTAAATTTTGATAGGTTTCTGGTAAGTTGAATCTAAGATAATGCTGTCTCGATTTCTGAACAGGCGTATTTACAATATCTTCTAAACGCTGTTTTTCTTTTTTTAATAACGCTGCGTTATTAATGGTAAAATATGATGGATGTAAACCTACTTTTGCGTAATCTAACATCTCTTTTATTAGTAGTTTAAATCTTGTTTTTGAAGCAGAAACATTAGTGTCGTAGGTTGTATAATCGCCAACTAAAAAGAAAAAAATGGTTTCGATTCCTTTTTCTTTTTTAACTTTTAAAATTTGATCAAACGTATCAAATGGATCTTTTTTAATCGTAAAAGTTACGGCAAATCGATTCCAAAGATTCAGAAGTCTAAAACGAAATAAATCTTTACAAAAACCACCTATGCTTCTAATAATACTTTTATGCTTAAATGCGTAAGCGTTGTCTATATCTATGGTAGATATAAAATCAAAAGAACGCATTTTATAATGATAATCGGGAAATTTTTCTTTTAACACTGCCAACATTTTATATGCCCAAATATCTACAACAGGTTTTTCTAGAAAGCCATATTTATAGGCTAAACTTTGTTCTGCGGTATATCTATTGTGTTGGTCTTTTACGTGCGGTAAATACTCCTCATACCTAGAAATTAAGTAAAAACTTGCGGCAAAAATATCATAGGGAATAGATGATTTGGGACCCGTTTTAAAAAAACAGGCTATTTCATCCCATTTTTGAATTACTATTTCCATATCGTTTACGCCCTGTTCAAAGAGTAAGTCATTACTTTTTATAAAAAACTCATTTCCTAATGGTGTTTTTGTATAAGACAATTTTGGACCACTATGCGCTACAAAATCTTCTACTTTAGAGGTAAAATCTACAGATATTAAAAGTGTTCTTGTAAAAATATGTTTAAAAATATAACGAACTCTTGGTGTTATTTTATGTGTGTAAATTAATATCAATTATGTATTGTTTGTTGTAATTTTGATTTTTAATTTGAAAAAAACTTTATAAAATTCCTTCATCTGCAAAGCTAAAATACGCTTTTTCAGTAATTATTAAATGATCTAAAAGTTTTATATCTAAAGTAAAACCTGCTTCTTTTATTTTTTGCGTTAACTGTTTATCTGAAGTACTTGGTTGTAATTTTCCTGAAGGATGATTATGACATACAAGTATACCTACGGCAGCCATTTCTAGCGCTTTTTTAAACAACAACCTAACATCTACAATGGTGGCTGTTAAACCTCCTTTACTAATTTGATTTTTAGCCAAAACTTTATTAGAGTTGTTTAAAAAAAGTACCCAAAATTCTTCATGTGCTAAGTCTCCAATTATAGGTTGCATTAAATTACAAACATCTTTACTACTTGTAATTTTTGGCTTTTCTAAAGCTGTTTCTAATTGTCTTCTTTTACCAAGTTCTAAACCTGTTATGATGGCTATAGCTTTGGCTTCTCCAATTCCATTAAACCTTACCAACTGTTCTATGGGTAGTTTTGCTAACTCATTTAAATTATCACTAACAGACTGCAAAATTCTTTGCGATAATGCTACAGCGCTCTCACTTCTATTTCCAGAACCGATAAGAATAGCAATTAACTCTGCATTAGAAAGTAATGTTTTCCCTTTTGCTATTAATTTTTCTCTTGGTCTGTCATCTAATGCCCAAGTTTTTATAGTTCTATGTTCCATTTTACAACTTTTTTAACAAAAATACAAAAAAGGCCTTAGTAAGTTATGCTATATAGAAGACTCTAAAACTAAATAATCTAAAGTATTAGCGTTAAAAAGACTGAAAATCTGCTTTTATTTGTATTTGCACCCAAACTCTTTATATCTTTGTAATATATCTATATTTAATATATGAAAATTATTATAGCTGGTGCTGGAGATGTTGGTTTTCACTTAGCTAAACTACTTTCTTACGAATCTCAAGATACTTACATCATAGATTTTGATGGTGACAAGTTAGAATATATTAACAATCACCTTGATGTAATTACTAAAAAAGGCGATGCTACTTCTATAAAACTACTTAAAGAAATTGGTATTGAATCTGCAGATTTGTTGATAGCTGTTACAGATAGTCAAAATACTAATTTTACCATTTCTGTTATTGGTAAATCTTTAGGAGCTAAAAAAACCATTGCTAGAATTGATAACACCGAATTTTTTGAAGAATGTGAAGTAGATTTTACTCAATTTGGCTTAGATTTTATGATTTCTCCGCAAGAATTAGCGGCAAATGAAATAAAGATGTTGCTAGATCAATCTTCTTTTAATGATACAGTAGCTTTTGAAAGTGGTGTTTTTAATGTAATGGGAACGCAACTAACTTATAAATCTCCTATTTTAGATTTGTCTGTTAAAGAGGCCAAACTAAAATTTCCAAATGTAGATTTTATAACTATTGCTATTAAAAGGCAAGGAGTTTCACAAACCATTATACCAAGAGGAGATACTACTTATGAGTTAGACGATCAAGTTTATTTTTGTGTTCCTAATTATAGTATGAAAGACCTCTACCCTATTATAGGTAAAAAACAGTTTAACATAAAAAATGTAATGATTCTTGGAGGAAGTAGCATTGGTGAAAAAACTGCAAGAAATCTTTGTAAAGATAATTTCAGGGTAAAACTGATTGAAAAAAATAGAGAAAAAGCAGAAACTCTAGCAGAACAATTAAATGATACGTTAGTTATTAATGGTGATGGACGAGATTTAGAGTTATTGGAAGAAGAAAATATTAGAGAAACTGATGCTTTTATTGCTGTTACTGGAAATTCTGAAACTAATATCATGTCTTGTTTGGTAGCCAAATCTAAAGGTGTAAAAAAAACCATAGCTTTGGTAGAAAATATGGATTATATAGATATTTCTCAAACTATAGGAATTCAATCTTTAATCAATAAAAAACTAATTGCAGCTAGTAACATTTTTAGACATATTAGAAAAGGAGAAATTTTAGCCTTGGCCAATTTGCATAATATAGATGCAGAAGTATTTGAATTTGAAGTACAAAAAAATGCTAAAGTAACCAAGTATCCTATTAAAGATTTGCGTTTTCCTAGAGAGGCTGTTTTTGGTGGAATCATAAGAAATGAAGAAGCTATCATGGCAACAGGTAATCAACAAATTATTGCTGGTGATAAAGTTATTGTCTTCTGTTTACCAGAAGCTATCAATACTGTAGAAAAGTTATTTAACTAACTCTATGGGAAATTTAAACACAAAAGTTATTTTCCGTTTTTTAGGTATTACCGCCATTTTAAATGGGCTGTTTATGTTTATTGCTTTCCCTTTTAGCGTCTATCATCAAGAGACTGCTAAGTGGGGAATTTTAAATGCAGGGTTTGTAACAGTAACTATTGGTTTACTGCTTTTCTTTTTTAACAAACCTACCAGTACCAATATTCAAAAAAAAGAAGGTTATTTAATAGTAACTCTAGGATGGTTAACCTTATCAATAACTGGTATGCTACCTTATCTTTTTTCTGGTGCAATATCTAATATAACAAATGCTTTTTTTGAAACAATATCTGGTTACTCTACAACAGGGTCTTCTATTTTAACCGATATTGAAGCAATGCCTAAAGGTATTTTATTTTGGAGAAGTGCTACACATTGGATTGGAGGAATGGGAATTATAGTACTTACCATAGCCATTTTACCTTTATTAGGAATTGGAGGAATGCAGTTGTTTATGGCAGAAGCGCCTGGTCCTTCTGCAGATAAGTTACATCCAAGAATTACAGATACAGCAAAACGCTTGTATTTAATTTATGTAACGCTAACTTTAGCGCAGTTTTTTTTATTAAAAATTGCAGGTATGACATGGTTTGATGCTATTAATCATGCAATGGCCACAATGAGTACTGGTGGTTTTTCTACAAAAAATAGTAGTGTTGCTTTTTACAATCATCTTCCTTTTGTTCAGTACATCATTATTTTTTTTATGCTTATAGCAGGTACCAACTTTGTGTTGACTTATTTTGCGTTAAAAGGTAAAATTCAAAAAGTTTTTCAGAGTGAAGAATTCAAGTATTATTTATTTGGTATAATTGGTATAGCTTCTCTAATAACGGTAATTATTGTTCATTTTCAAGATAGTAATTTACAAACTACTATAGCACATCCTATGATTTTTGGAAAAGAAGAGAGCGCAATAAGACATGCTTTGTTTATGGTTACTTCTGTAGTTACTACAACTGGCTTTGTTTCTGCAGATTTTACTATGTGGAATTTCTTTGCTACGGGAATTTTCTTTGCGCTATTTTTTACTGGTGGTTCTGCGGGTTCTACAAGTGGTGGTGTTAAAGTTGTAAGACATATTGTAATGCTAAAAAATAGTTTTTTAGAATTTAAAAAAGCTTTGCATCCAAATGCTATTATACCTGTTAGATATGATAAAAAAGCTGTACATCAAAACATTGTATTTAATATCATTTCTTTTTTTATTATCTACATGTTAATATTCATCATATCTTCTGTAATATTAACGTTGTTTGGCTTAGATTTTTTATCTGCTCTTGGAGCTGCATCTTCTTCTTTAGGAAATATTGGTCCTGCAATTGGTTCTGTTAGTCCTGTAGATAATTTTAATCATTTAACTACTGCTGCTAAATGGTTTTGTTCTTTTTTAATGTTAATTGGTAGACTAGAATTATTTACAGTTTTGATCCTTTTTTCTCCATTTTTTTGGCGTAAAAACTAACATTGATGTAATTGTTATAACTTTATCTTTATCAATTTAATTCTTGAAATCATTGAATATAAATTGATAATTTTTCTATATAGAAGAATGTTTTAGTGTTAGCTAAAAAATTTTAAATAAAAACGCCTCACAATTGAGGCGCTTTTATTATTTTTTGGTCATGTTCATGGTTACTTTTGTTTTGAGCTCTTGCCCACTAGCCAACATGTCCATATCTATTGTAGATTCAACTGGAATTCCTGTAAGTTTATCTACGTTCATTTTACCTGAAATTTTACCCGTAGCTAAACCCGACACTGTACCAGAAATGTCTAGCATAACACTTTCTTTAGTAATAGAATTTACAGTATATATAAAATCCATTTTCATTCCTTTATCTTCTTTCGTCATTTCCCAACTACTTCCTTTTTGTATAGCCTCTTTTGGGTATACAACACTAGATGACTGATTTGCGATGTCTTTTAAACTTGGTAAATTAGGTTCTACTTTTATCTCTAAAACTTCTCCTAAATTATTTCCTTTTGCATAAATTAAAGCTTCTAATATTGATCCCATTTGTTGCTTCATCATTTTACTTTCATCATCTAAATCTTCATCACTTTTTGAAGAATCAAAACTCATGGTTTTTTCTCCTTGGATCATATCCATAGTGAATTTCGAAAACTTCATTTCACTTTCGTACACATCTTCTTTTACATCTGTAATTTTAATACTCATATCTATACCCATATTCATAGCCATGATAGCCCCCATATTCTGACTCATCTTCATAGAAACAGTATAATTTGCTCCTTTTTCATAATTTAATCGTAATGTAACTGTTTCTTGGGCTAATGCAATATTAGTTAAGGCTAAAAATAGAATGGTTATAATTTTTTTCATTTTTTTTATTTATAATTTTTGTTTTTAACGATTGTTTTTTACGATTCTAAAGGTACTTACTTTTGTGTCTGAAATCACCTTTACTAAATACGTACCTACAGCTAATGAAGACATATCTATTTTTACTTCTTCATCTATTTTTTTTGCAAATGCTTCATGATATACATTTTGTCCTATAGTATTAAATATTTTAACCACCTCTATAGCATCATTAGATTTAATGGTTAATTCATTTTGAACTGGACTTGGGTAGTACACAAAATTTGACAAATTATTACTAGATGTACTTAAAACACTCTTTTCATCAATTTTAATTTCATCTAATAGTATATCGTTATATGCGGGATTACCTGTACTGTTTTCTGTTACACTAAACTGTATAGAAACAGAGTTTGTATTATATTTTTTTAAATCAAACGTATAGGTTTTCCATTTTTCAGTAGATCCTTGAATCCTAAAAATTTCTATAATTTCTCTTTCTCCTTCAGGATGCAACATTACTTTTAATGTGTTGTACGTGAGGTCTAGATTATTAACACTAAATAATGAAAAACTTAATTCTGGTTCAGATAAATTAGAAATATCTATACTAGGAGTGTAAAGACTTGAGGTATGCGTTCCTCCGTTTGGATAAGACCCGTCTATCCATGCATAATTTGTATTTCCTGAGGGAGAATTATCTCCTGCTGTTCTTGCATCAAACCCTGCTGTAGTGCTGAATTTCCAAGATTCTGATCCATTTTCTTCCCAACAGATTGGTTTAAATGGTTCTGTAAAGTCTTCATAGAATGGTGCACTTTGGGGGTCGCATTTTTGTGTTGCAAAAACATAAGGTCCATCCCATAAGCTATCATCTGTACCAGACACTTCTCCACAAACTGCTCTAATGTAAAATTCATAAATTGTCATAATACTCAAGTTTCTGAGAGTATATGGATTTGTTGTAACATCTACCCTATTTCCATTACCGATAGAAAAACCAGAAAAACCGTATTCTATTTGCCACTTTTCTTCATCTGCACCTGCATCCCAATTTAGGGTTACTTCTTTACCTTTAACGTTAGAAATTTCTATGTTGGTAGGTATTGGACAGGAACTAGTTAAACAATTTACCTGAGCTTCCCATCCTTTTCCAGTCGCAGAACTATCTGATATAAATAAAAATGTTAATGCTCCTGAAGGATGTGTTGATATAAATTTACCTGGTAGTGTTGTTCCTGAATAGTTTCCTAAAGATGGTGAGTCTACATCTGGACCATCAAAAACTAAAAGTCTATCACAACAACTTTCCATGTCAAATTCTAAGAATTCAACTTCAACATAATCTCCTGATATAGGTGCTATTACTGTAACTTCGTTTTCATTATCACTATAGTTAGCATCAGCACCTCCAGAGTCGTAAAATCGGTCTCCATCACAAAAGTTTGGTAATGTTTTTATTGATATTGGTTGCAGCCACTCACTGTCATCATCTCCAGATTTTTCACCACAAACTGCTTTTAGATAAAAATCATAATCAGTGTATTTTATTAAATCACTAATAGTATATGAGGTTGTATCTGCTAAAATTTTTGTTCCACTCCCTAAATCAAATCCTTTTTCTCCATACTCTATTTCCCATTTTTGCTCTTCATCACCAGCCTCCCAATTTAGAGATACTTCTGTTTGTTTTATTTCTGAAACTTCAAAATTTATAGGTTTTGGACATGTTATGGTTACACAGTTTACCTTTGCTTCCCAACCTCTTCCTGTTGATGATACATCTGACCTAAATACAAATGTTAATGCTCCTGAAGGATGTGTAGACACAAATTTACCAGGTAAAGTTCTTCCTGAAAAACCACCTAAAAATGGAGAATTTACATCTGGACCGTCATAAATTGAAAGCCTATCACAACAACTTTCTAAATCAAAATCTATAAATTCTACCTCAACAAATGTACTTGAAATGGGGGCTATTACTGTTGTTTCGTTTTCATTATCAACATAATTACCATTTGCTCCTCCTGAGTCATAAAAACGATCTCCGTTACAATAATTAGGTAATGTTTTTATTTGGGTAAGATCTATCCAATCACTATCGTCTTCATCAGGATTTTCACCACAAACGGCTCTTAAATAAAAATCATAATCAGTGTAAGTATTAAGGTTAGTAACATTAAAAGGGTTTGAATTGGCTAAAACCCTTGTTCCTTCTCCTAAATTAAATCCACTTTCTCCATATTCTATTTCCCATTTTTGTTCATCACCAAATACATCCCAAGTTAACTCTACACTAGTATCTAAAATATTTTGAGCTGCCAAGTGTAAAGGTGTAGGACATGTGGGCATTTCTATAATACTAACATCTTCTAATGCTATTTCACAATCATATGTACTACCCGATATTGCTCTGAATCTTATCTGTATAATACCTTTATAGTCTGATAAATTAATGGTATTTCTATGCCAATTATCTCTTGGAGTTGTTTGTTGTTGGCCTGTTATGACATATAGGTCATTCTCCCAAATATCATTAATTTTTACATCTACATGAAGTGCATCTACATTTTCTCCATACATGAAACTAAAAAACTCTAATGCGGGTACAGTTAGATTAGATGTATTGATTAAAGGACTGATTAAGGTTGCAACCTGTCCTGTAGTTTCATATCTATTTGGACTAGCCACAAAATAATTGTTTCCACTTTTTGCTTGATAAGGTCCTGTACTTCTCTCATAAAATGGACTACTTGCGGTATTCCAATAATAGTTAGATTCTGCTTGACCAGAAGTTATCCAACAATCATCAATACTACGTGTAGGTTGATTTTCTACATCATAGGTATAAGGTGAATCAAAAATTCCGCATGGTGTTTCTATACTTATTGGACCTATGAAATCGCTATCGTCTACTCCAGGATTGTCGCCACAAACTGCTTTTACATATATATCATAGGCTGTTTCAGAATCTAAACCTTGTAAAGTAAATGGATTTATGGTTGCTGAAACCTGTGTTCCGTTTCCTACAGAATACCCTTGTGTTCCATATTCTACTTGCCACTGGGTTTCTGTACCTGTAGAAATCCAACTTAAATCTACAGAATTATAAGTAATATTAGTTGCTGTTATATCTGTTAGGTTTAAACAGGTTGGGCTTTCATTAAATTTGATATCGTCTATATCTATTTCACAGTTATATGTTCCTCCAGAAATTGCTCTAAACCTTACCTGAACAATACCTGAATAATTACTTAAATCTACTAAGTTTTGCGCCCAAAAATCTGAAGGATCTGTTTGTTGTTGTCCTTCTAAAATTAGTACATCTTCTGTCCATGCTCCATTACTAAGTACATCTACATGCAAACTACCTACATTTTCTCCAAACATAAAACTATAGAAATCTAATACTGGATTGTTAAGAGAAGATATGTCTATTGATGGTGTTATTAGTTCTGTCACTTCTCCTTCTGTTCTAAAAGATCTTGGTAGCGCAGCAAAATATCTAAATCCACTTTTAGCTCTTAAGGGACCTGTATCTCCTTCGTTACCATAACTTTTTATATCCCAAGAATAATTAGAAGATGCACTTATATTTACATCCCAACATTGGTCTACAAATCCACTTGTTTGCTCTTCTACATTATGAAAATATGGTGCTTCAAAAATACCGCATGGAGTTTCTATAGATACGGGACCAACCCAGTTGCTATTATCATCTTCAAGATTGGTTCCGCAAATTGCTCTTATGTAAATATCATAATACGTTTCAGAATCTAATCCTTCTAAAGTAAATGGATTTGTTGTTGCTGTAACTTTAGTTCCACTTCCTAAAAAGTATCCTCTCTTTACGTATTCAATTTGCCATTGTGATTCTTCATTTTTAGCACTCCAATTTAACTCCGCAGATTCAAAGGTTACATTGGTAACTTCAAAATCTGAAGGATTTAAACAAGTAGGCATTTCATGTACATTAATTTCATCTATATCTATCTCTATAAGATTGTCTCCACCAGCAACTGCTCTGAACCGTATTTGAATAACATCACTAAATTCGCTCAAATCTACAATCTGTTGTTGCCATAAGTCTAATGAATCATCTTGTTGCTCTCCATCTATAACGAAAACATCATCTGTCCAAACACCTTGGTTAAAAATATCTATATGCAAGCTCCCTACATTTTCTCCATACATAAAACTATGAAAGTCTAAAACAGGATTAACTAGGTTGGTAATATCTATTAAAGGTGACAACAAAAGAGCTTTATCTCCTTCCTGTATTCTATATCCACTCGAAGTTGTACCAAAATGATAACGTCCGTTTTTAGATATCCTAGGTCCTGTTCTAGGAGCGCTAAAACTCCTTGCACTTAATGTATTCCAGAAATACTTTCCAGACTCATTATCTGGATTAGTAGACCAACAATCATATACATCTCCGCTGTAAGGTATGCTCTCTAAATCATATGCAAAAGGAGCTGTAAATGTGCCGCATAGCGTTTCTATAGATATTGGGCCAACCCATTTACTATCATCTTCTTCTGGATTCTCTCCACAGATTGCCTTTATATATATATCATAGTCAGAAACGGGTTGTAAGCCATTTAATGTAAAAGAGTTTGATGTTACCAATTCTTTAGTTCCTTGTCCTGGTATGTAATTTTGTTCACCATATTCTACCTGCCATTTTGTTTCCTGTCCATTTATTGTCCATGTTAAATCTACTGAATTACCGGTAACATTATCTGCCGAAAGATCTGTTGGACTAGGACAGGTTGGTTTTTCTATTACCCCTATATCATCAATATCAATTTCTATTAACCTACCATTACCTGCCTTTGTTCTAAATCTAACTTTTACTATTCCTTGATAATCATCTAAGTCTACAAAATGCTCATCCCACAGATCAGTATGTGTAGTTTGTTGCTGCCCTGTTAGCACAAAAACATCTTCTGTCCAAATTCCGTTATTATAAATATCTACGTGCAAACTCCCAATATTAGCTCCATACATGTAACTGTAAAAATTTAATACAGGAGTGTTTAAAGGTTCTATATTTATATCTGGTGTAGTTAACATAGCTTCTCGATCTGTATCCGCAGAATAATAATATTTAGAGGCAAAATAACTACTTCCGCTCTTAGCTTTAGCAGGCCCTGAACCTTCATCATAAAATTTAGAAGTTCTAGATGCCCAAAAATATCCTGAACGATATTCTTCTGGGTTAAATACCCAACAATTTTCACGATTTACAAAATCTATGTTTTCTAAATCTTCAAAATATGGAGCATCGTAAACCCCACATGGAGTTTCTACAAAAACTGGAGTAGACCAAAAACTATCATCCTCTCCCGGATTTTCACCGCAAATTGCTCTTACATAAAAAACATAACTTGTTGATGGTTTTAAGTTTTCTAATGTCAAACTCTTTTCAATGGTTGTAACTTTAGTTCCTGTACCTAGTTGAAAACCATATTCGCCATATTCTATTTCCCAAGAAGACTCGTCTCCATTTACACTCCAATCTAAATCTATAGATTTTGCTTGAATGTTTGTTGCGATAAGGTTGTTAGGAGCAGGACAACTTATGGTAATACAATTTACTTCTGCTTCCCATCCACTGCTAACTCCTGAGGATCCTGATAAAAAATAAAAAGCCAAATTATTACCAAAACTAGATCTAAATACAGGCGGTAGTCTATTGCCTGTATAACTACCTAAAAATGGTGCGTCCGAATCATCACCATCAAAAACATACAACCAATCTCCACCAGATAAATCGAAACTTAAAAACGTAACTTCTACTACATCTGCATTATTTGGAGAAACTACTGTTAGAGAAAACTCATCATTATCATAATCTCCATTTATACCTCCACTGTCATAAAAACGTTCTCCATCGCAAAAATTTGTGAGTGTTGAGAATGAAAAAGGTTCTAACCATTCACTTGAATTTGTATCATCACATAAAGACCTAACATATACATCATATTCTGTAGAAGATGTTAAATTCTCTGTTGTATATTTTCTTTCAGAAACAATATCTCCAGAACCTGTAGGTGTAGTTCCTTTTTCAACTACTTCTACTTCCCAAGAATCAGCATTTCCTTTCTCTATCCAACTTATGGTAGCTGAATTAACAGCTAGATTGCTAACACTAACTCCCTCAGGCACCTCACATTCTGTAGTAAAAGTATGAATATCTGAAAAATTTGTTTCTCCGCAAGAATTGCTCGCTTTTACCCTCCAAAAATAATTTGTACTAAAAGTGATATTAAATGGAGAATATGTGTTTTTTTGAACTGTTGCTGAATCTAAAATGTTAGAGAAATCATTTTCTAAAGATACTTCTACTGTATAATTTTCTACATTAACATCTGACTCCCATTGCAATAACACACTAGTTTCTACATTAGATGCATTATTTGATGGAAAACTAAGAACAGGCTCCGTTATGTTGTTTTCAAATCGATTTAAGTATAGTTTCGTCTTTTTTATGATATTAGAAACAGATGAAACTCCACTGATTTCAAATTGATTTTCTCCTACAGAAAAATTACTTGTATTTTCTATTTCTAAATTTATTACTGTACCGTTTTCTGTTGCAGATTCTGGTGTAAATGTAGCGCTAATGCCATCTGGCACATTTGTTAAACTAAAAGTAGTTTCTTCGTTAAAACCTGAAATTGTATTGTACGTAAATATATAATTTACAGCAGTAGAACCACAAACTTCTTGAGTATCATTATTAAAACTTAAGAAATAGTTTGATGTTTGAATACTAATATTAGATTGGTTTACTGCAAAGAAAATATTGTTTGATGCTTTTACCATTATTCTAGCTGCAGTAGTAGCATTTTCTATTTCAGGAACTATAATCTCTTCTGAACCATCATTGATTACATTTTTTGCAATTACATAAGGGTAAGTAAACCCTCCATCTACAGAAAGTAGAATATCTACATTTTCAGCACTTATAGGAGCCTGATTGGTATTAGCTACATCCCAATTTATTGTTTTTGTATCTCCAATATTCCAATTTTGTGCTGCTGATTGAGATGTCACTGTAAAAGGACCAAATCTAGCATCTACAGTAACTTTCATTTCATCTGAAGCCGTTCTTGCTCCTACTAAAGCATTATCTCTAACTGTTAAAACAAAATTTAAAACTCTACTTACAGATGGAGTTACCTCCCAGGTTGGAGTTAAATTTCCAGACAAAACATCTGATAGTTGAGGCATATATCTTACCGGATTACTAACAGGTAATTTAGACCTATACAAAGGGCCCACTACCCAATCTGAACTCGGAAAAAAATTAGATCTTGGGTCTTCAGGATTGTTTTGTTCCCAACAATAACTTAAAATATCCTCATCATCTATATCATTTGCTTTTCCTTCTAAAACATATGCTGTAGAGATTGGAATGATATAATCTACACCGGCGTTAACTTGAGGGTTTGTATTTTCTGTACTGATAAGTTCTGCACAAGAACTATCATTTCTAGTCCATTGAATAATATCTCTAATATCTACATAATTGAAATAATCATCTGCGTTTTTCTGTACATTAGGGCTACATATACCTGCATATCCCATTATAGAACTTCCGCTACCTGGTTCTACCTCTTGAAGACCCGCTGAACTTCTGCAATTAGAGCTACTCTGCACATGATATCCACCAAATTGATGACCAAACTCATGACTTGCAATCATATTAAAATCATCAGAACTAGGATTTCTATGCACTGTAAAACCACTACCTTTTGAACCAGATGTACAAACACATGCTATACAACCAGCATTACCATATGTACGATTTTCGTAACCAAACATATGACCAACATCATAATTCTCATCGCCAATAACACTATCTAATGTATTTTGCAACTCTCTATTAAAACTTACGGTAAAAGGATCTGTATTTGCATTTAAGTACAACAACTCATCGTTATTGGGTACTAGTTCTAAAGAAATTGAAAAATCTCTTTCAAAAATTCCATTAATTCTCGTTAATGATGTATTTATTGCTGCTAATACTTTTTCTTTTTTCTCTGTATCATTTGACTCTGAACCGTCTAAAAAGAAATTAGAAAATTCTCCTGTAGTGGCTATAGCAACTCTATATTTTCTAAGATAAGAATCATTAGATTGTAAACTATTTGTTTTTAACTCTGTTTTTTTTTTAATTTGATTTATGGTTTCACAATCAAAATCAGAATTAAAGTTTGTATTATTTCTTAGATAAGAAATATAAGTTTCTGACCTTAAGTTTGTAGGTTTAATTAAAATTGTGGAATTTTTATGATTAGAAATAGCTCCTACAAAACCTTGTGATGGAGAATAGCTAAACCTAACGGTTGATGAACCTTTGACACTCTTACCCACATAAGATTTAATTTTTTGGTATTTAGTTGACAACTGCTTACCTAAAATAGATATTTCAAAAATACGAAATGCTTCTAGATCTCCATTTTCATTAGGTAATTTAATGACTACATTAGATTTTTTTTGTTGATTTCTTAACCTAACAGAAGAAACTGTCTCTACAAAAAGAGATGTATTTAGTTTAAAATGTTGTGATTTAGAGGGATTATCTGCTATTTGAGATTTATAATTTATAGCATCAATTTTTGTAAAAATCTCTTGAGATTGTAATGATAAGGCACAGGCGAATACGGTAACAAATAAAAGGATTTTCTTTTTCATAGATTTTTCTAATTGTAGCCGTAAATCTATGTAATTTTTTTTGTTAAAAAAAACTTAAAAAAATAAAACACTAAAAATCTTGATCAAGACTCCAAGCTTCTAATGTATCTTTTAAAGTTTTAATAAACATGCCACCTAACGCACCGTTAACAACTCTATGATCATAAGAATGAGATACAAACATTTTTTGTCGTATTCCAATAAAATCACCTTCTGGAGTTTCTATAACCGCAGGAACTTTTCGTATAGCCCCTAATGCTAAGATAGCCACCTGAGGTTGGTTAATTATAGGTGTACCTAAAACCGAGCCAAAACTACCCACATTAGTAACCGTATATGTTCCGTTTTGAATTTCATCTGGTTTTAAAGCATTGTTTCTTGCTCTATTAGCCAAATCATTTACAGATTTTGTCATACCAACTAAATTTAGTTGATCTGCATTTTTTATTACAGGAACAATTAAATTACCATCTGGTAGAGCAGCAGCCATACCTAAATTAATATTCTTCTTTTTAATGATGGTATCTCCATTAACAGCAATATTAATTAGAGGATACTTTTTTATTGTAGACGCAACTGCTTGCATAAAAATTGGAGTAAAAGTTAATTTTTCTCCTTCTCTCTTTAAAAATGTATCTTTAACTTTATTACGCCATTTTACAATATTGGTAACATCTATTTCTATAAAAGATTGAACATGGGCAGAAGTTTGCAAAGAATCTACCATATGCTTAGAAATCAACTTCCCCATTCTACTCATTTCTATAATTTCATCTTCACCACTTACAGGAATAGGTACAACAGACTTGGCAACTGTTTTTTCTGCAGTTTTCTCTGTTTTTACAACTTTAGATTTTTCTACTTCTTTAGATGTTGTATGTATTGATTTTCTATCTTTGATATAATTAAGAATATCTTCTTTAGTTACTCTATCATCTTTACCAGAACCAGAAATAGACTCTAATTCTTCTATAGAGACACCTTCTGTTTGAGCTATGTTTCTGACTAATGGCGAATAAAATCTACCTGATTCTGAAGTTTTTGCAATAGGATTTAGAATTTCTTCAGCTTTTTGAATAGTCTTTTCAACTTCGTTTACATTTACTGAATTATCAGTAACCTCAACCTTATCATCTATAATAACTTCATTACTATTACTTTCTCCTTCAGTTTCAATAATAGCAATGGTTTGTCCAACTTCTACAACATCTTCTTTTTCAAATAAAATTTCTACAAGGGTTCCTTCTACTTCAGAGGGCACTTCAGAATCTACTTTATCTGTTGCAATTTCTACTACAGCTTCATCTAATTCAATGGTATCTCCAACTTCTTTTAACCAAGAAGTAATTGTTGCTTCTGCAACACTTTCGCCCATTTTAGGTAATTTTAACTCAAACCTTGCCATAATATTCTATTTTTTCAGAATGCAAAAATACTAAAAATCCAACGTTTGTTTATGTTTTATAATGTGAAAATTATTGTAAATAAATTTTACTATTTTGAATTATTCATAAAACATAAGACTTAAAAATAAATTTTTATGAATAAAGTTTTATTTTTAAGTCTCATAACTGATTATAACATAATAACTAGTTTTACTTATTACCTTAAGTTTAGCCTCTAAAACTATAAAATATATAAATATTGTTTTCTTGTGAATATTCTATATATTAAAACTTATGACTTAATCTCTAAATAAATTTCTTATTTATCTAATTTAGAAACAATATTTTTATTTACATTAATATCTGTAATAAAACTATTTTGTTTATTGTTTTTAAGTAAATTAAATGCTGTATTTAAAACCTCATCTTTTAATACACTTCTTTGAACCACTTTAAATTTTGGCACAAAATCTTCTCTTCTAGAGCCATTAATCTGAAATGATGCATAAGAAGTAAGGTTGTAACCATAATTATGATTTATAAAAGAATAGTTTTTGGCGGAACCTGATAGTTTTCTCATTTCTGTTCCTACCGTTTTAGCTCTATTCATTCCTTCTAAGCTAACCGCCATAGCCTCTGCTACATTAGCTGTCCATCTTCCTACTAAGACAATTACTGGTTTATCATATTGAATTCCTCTTGGATTCACATACTCTGTCCAACTTCTTATAATTTCAACATTATTTTTTAATTTGTCTTTTGATCTATTTTTTTGATAAGGCATTTCTTCATTTATTAATCTACCTATTAAAGCTTTAGCTATATGTGGATTTCCTTCACTTATAGTGTTTCTTAGGTCTAAAATCAATCCTCTAGCATCTAAATTTTTATTTAATTCTCTGTCAAATTGTTTTATTAGATTAATATTGTCAAAAGAATTATTTATTCTCATTACAGCTATTCCGTTTTTATTTGATACAGATAAAAGCTTTTTTTCTTTTTTTACTTTAATATGATCTATGTTTAGACTAATCTTTCTATTATCAGCTAATTTTAACGTTAGTATTCTTGACTCATGATATCTACCTGATACAATCTTGTTAGCTATCCACTCTCGTACTTCTGGAAGATTTTTATTAACACATTGTGCAGGAAATTTACCTATCACCTTATTAAACTCTTTACTGTTAAAATTTAAGACTTCTGCACCAATAATATTTTTACCAAAATCTTCAATTTGTGAGTACCAAATATTTTGAATGTAGAATTTGTTATTTTTTAATTTGAGATAGAAAGGAGAATTTAATCTATAAGATGTTTTTGTTTTTGTATGTAAAATTAAATTACTATCGTAAAATTCATTCAGCATATATTCAAAAAGAAGAATTTTTTCTTGATTGGTTGTTACATTAGGAAGTAAATAAGAATATGTTTCTTTTACACAATCAAAATCTGTCTTTTTATCTTCTAAATGAACATATTTGTCTGATAAATCTTGAATAATTTTACCAAAGTCTTGGTTAAGTTTGTAATTATCTATTCGATTATTTGATTGCGAGAAACCAAGGTTACATGAAAAAATTAAAATTAAGAATAATAACCGTTTTACTTGTATGTACTGTATCATAATTTTTAGTTGATAGATGTGTATACAAATTAGGAAATTTTAAGATATCAAAACTATTTACACTTTTCACTTATTAACAATTGTTAATAAGTGAAAAGTGTATTTGTTTACAAACAATTAAGTTCATAGAGTTAGTACTTCCTATTTAGATAGACCTAAAAATTTTAAATTACTTAACTGCAATAAAGAAACAAACTATTGCCTTAAAGGCTAATTAAATAAAGTAAAACTTGATATTATATAAAAAATTTTATCAACCAAAAAACAATAATCTCACATTGTCATAAATCAGTATCATTATAGCATAATCTACCTTTAACAAATATGTTTTCTTATAGTTATTAACAATTTCAATTACAAAATAAAAAAAATAGAGTTTACATTTTTATCCTATTTTTAAATTGTGTAATAACATTTTCAAAATCAAATCCAGTTTTTAGGTTGCGCCAATACCTCTAATAATTTTGCTTCTTCAGAATTTTCTTCTGGTTGATGATTGTATTTCCACTGCACTATTGGGGGTAAACTCATTAATATACTTTCTATTCTTCCGTTAGTCTTTAGACCAAAAAGCGTGCCCCTATCATGCACTAAATTAAATTCTACATAACGTCCACGTCTTATTTCTTGCCAATCTTTATGTGGTTTTTTATATGGTGTTTCTTTTCTTTTCTGCACAATTGGCACGTAACTTTCTAAAAAACTATTACCTACTTCCGCTACAAAGTTATACCTATCTTCTATAGAAAAATCTTTTACTTCTTTTAAATAATCAAAAAACAAACCACCTATTCCACGAGCCTCATTTCTATGTGCATTCCAAAAATAGGTATCGCACGTTTCTTTAAATTTAGGGTAAAAATCTAAATTGTGTTTGTCGCAAGCTTTCTTACAAACAGTATGAAAATGGATGGCATCTTCATTAAACAAATAATAAGGAGTCAAGTCTTGTCCACCTCCAAACCATTGTGTTACAATATTTCCATATTCGTCATACATTTCAAAATAACGCCAATTAGCATGAACCGTTGGTACAAAAGGATTTATTGGGTGCAGAACTAAGCTTAATCCACATGCAAAAAAATTACCTTCTTTGACACCAAATTGCTTTTGCAAGGGTTCAGGCAATTCTCCAAAGACCTTAGAAATATTAACCCCTCCTTTTTCAAAAATATTTCCATTTTCTATGACACGCGTTCTCCCTCCCCCACCTTCTGGTCTTTGCCAAACATCTTCTTGAAACTTAGAAATTCCATCTACTTTTTCTAATGTGGATGTAATTTTATCTTGCAGACTTTCTATATATTTATAAAATTTATCTTTCATAATGTAATTCGTATAACTCCATATCTTGTGATTTTGAATTTGGTGGAGTAAATGATTTTTCTAATGTTTTTATCCAGCTAAAGTTACAGTTTTGAGCCACTCTAATACTAGCTATATTTGTTTTATGTGAAATAATTTGTAGTTTTTTTAGCTTTAATTTTAAGAAAGCAAAGTTTGACAATTTCCTTACAACCTTAGTAGCAAAACCTTTATTTTTAATCTGATAACCTATACCGTAGGCAAATTCTGCCTGTTTTTTAACATTATCTATTTCTTTTAGATAAAAAATTCCATCTATAGTTTTGTCAATTGTATTTTTTAAAACAAAAACATACTCTTTACTTTCATCAATCAACTGAATTTTACTTTTTATAAATTGTTTGGATAATTCTGGAGTTAAATTTTGAGCTAATGTTGACGGTAAATACGTTTTAAACCTGTTTTCATTAGAAACCATAAAATCGCAAATTTTCCAATAGTCTTTTTCTTGAAGTAATTCTAATCTATGAGTTTCTATATCTACAATCATTATCCATTTTCTTTATTTAACAACTCAATTGTTTTTACAGATGCAGCAGTTACAGACAATGGTAAAACAAAAATTACCCCTACTACAGGAATCAACAAAAACAACACAAATACCAATCCGTTCCCTATGGCTAAACCTTTATTTTTTTTAACAAATTCAATACTTTCTTTATAGCTAAAATACCGTTCTAGAGTATAATCTATATTTCCAAAACCTGCATAATATCCTTGAACCAAAAATAAAGGAATTGTTGATAAAATATTTACAACAGGAATAAATTTTAACAACAATATTGGCAAGGTAATTAATAGTTCTTTTCCGAGATTTCTACCACTAATTCTAACACCTCTCCATAACTGCTCTTGAAAAGTTTTTTTTGTTATATTTTGTTGCAAACTACCATTTATATGAATTTCAATCTTTTCTGAGACCGGACTCATAAAGGGCGATGACAACGCAAGAATAATATGTTTGTATACAATCACACCTATTATCAAGACAACTACCAATGCAATGAAAGATGCAATTCTATTCATGGTTTCTTTACCCCAATTCCACATCCAAAATTTAGCTATAAATTCACCAATATCATCAGAGAGCCCATAAGCAAAAAGTCCAATTGAAACTGCAGTGATTAGACTTATTAAAACTGGTATTGCAAAAAATTTCCATAATTTTAATTTAGCAATTAACGCAAAAGCACCAACATATCCCTGAATTCCTAAAACTATACCGTTAAGCATTTAGACTGCAATATCTTCTTTTAAAACATCACGCTCTTTTTCTGTAATATTTTTAGACCAAATAGCTAATCCAAAAGTAAGCACTCCTAGTCTTCCTATAAACATTATTACAATAATTACAATTTTTGCAAATGATGATAAATCTCCTGTAATACCCCTACTTATACCAACCGTACCAAGCGCTGATGCAACTTCAAACAAAATATCTTTAAAGGCAAAAGTTTCTGAAAAAGTAATCAAAAAGGTTCCTATTACAATAATTATAGTATAAAAAATAAATGCCGATGTTGCAATATACAGGCGTTCGTAAGGTATTGTTCTTCCTAAAAAAGTAATTTGTCTATCACCTCTTATCCTACTTTTTAAAATGGAAAAAACTGCAGTTAATGTGGTTATTTTAATTCCTCCGGCGGTTCCTGAAGGAGAAGCACCAACGTACATTAAAATAACACAAATTAATACCATAGCTTGCGAAAAACCTGCAAAATCTACCGTATTAAAACCCACTGTAGTCATGGCAGTCATACATTGAAAAAAGGCAGTCAAAAATCTTGATTCAGATCCTAAAGCTGTAATTGATGGTTCAAAAAAATAGAAGAAAAAGGTTCCAAAACTTAGTAAAATTATAAAACCATACATCACAATCTTAGAGGTAAAACTTAAGGTATGTGTTTTATCTTTAATCATTAGGCCAAAATCTGTAATCACAATAAACCCTAAAGAGCCACAGATAGCCAACATAGAAATGATAAAGTTTATAAAATTATGATCTGCATAATCCATAAAACTGTTATTAAACAGACTAAAACCAGCAGTACAAAACGTACTTACACTATGAAATATAGAGGACCAAAGAGCTTCTATAGTTTCCATACCTTCTTGCTTAAAGGCTATAAAAAACAAAATAGCCCCAAGAACTTCCATAATTAAAGTGAATAGAATTACAGATTTTAAAAAGTCCTTTATTTTGATAGTTACTGGTAGTGTAAACTCTGTAGATAGTATTTTTTTATGCCAATTGGTTAATCTTCTTGTGGTAGACAACAACATAAATGTTGTAAAGGTCAAATAACCTATACCTCCTAATTGTATTAACACAAGAATCACAAATTGCCCAAAAAAGTTATAGGTATCAAAAATAGATATTGTAACTAAACCTGTTGTAGAAACTGCTGAAGTAGCTATAAAAAAATGATCTAAAATAGAAGCAGAAGTTTTTTGAAAAAAAGGCAGACTTAGTAAAATTGCACCTAGAATAATATATGTAATAAACCCATAAAAAAGATTTTGTTGTGGAGACCATCCTCTTTTTAGTAATAAATATTTGGTTATTACGTTTTTTAAAGGCTTTAACATGTTGTATATTTTAAGTTGAATATTTACACTATAAACTCTAATCTATTAAAATTAAGCTATTTTTCTAAATAAATAAGTTTATGAACTAACTTTTTAATTTCACTTTTTTTTGTGACTAAAATTGCATTTGAAAGCTCTTTTATTAAAAGTTCTACAATTGAGTTTACAGTTTCTTCTTTCCACGGTAAAAACTTGTTTCTTCCAAAAACATTGTTATGCAAATCCATCAAACGAGCCATTTCTTCATTTACAGAAAAATCTTCGTGCCAATCTGTAATTTTTTTGGTCCAATTTAATACAACTCTGTAATCTGTACTAAATTTTGCACACTGTTTTGCAATTAAAACATTCCATAAAGCATGACGAAAAGCGTTGGCTTTGTTATTTTTATCATGAATATCTGGAAATTTTTTTTGAGTTATTTTTAATGTGTAAAAAGTTGCTTTTATTGTTGCTAACATAAATATTGGATGCT
The DNA here is from genome assembly GCF_003335085.1 of Polaribacter sp. WD7. Lineage (GTDB taxonomy): Bacteria > Bacteroidota > Bacteroidia > Flavobacteriales > Flavobacteriaceae > Polaribacter. Next base: position 265,448 of record NZ_QPEJ01000016.1, read on the forward strand.
TTACAAACCACACTATAACATGACTGAGAAGTTTATAGTTTAGGTTTTTAAGCATCCTGTAGAAAGACATCTTTTACGCTTTATACTCCTTTACGGCATCTACAAAAGCTTTTGCATTTTCTAGTGGGATGTTTGGTAAAATTCCATGACCTAAGTTTACAATGTATCTATCTTTTCCAAATTCATTAATCATTTGATGTACCATTCTTTTAATTTCGCTTGGTGGAGATAATAATCTTGATGGATCAAAATTACCTTGTAATGTAATGCTACCGCCAGACAAATAGCGGGCATTTCTTGCTGAACAGGTCCAATCTACACCTAATGCAGAAGCACCAGATTTTGACATTTCATTTAAAGCAAACCAACAACCTTTACCAAAAGCTATAACTGGGGCATCATCTTTTAAAGCGTTTATGATTTGTTGAATATATTGCCACGAAAACTCTTGATAATCTGTTGGTGATAACATTCCGCCCCAAGAATCAAAAATTTGAACAGCATTAACACCAGCTACTACTTTTGCTTTTAAATAAGCAATAGTAGTATCTGTAATTTTTTGCAATAAACTGTGCGCAACAATAGGATTTGTAAAACACAACTCCTTAGCTTTATCAAAGTTTTTTGAGCCTTGACCTTGTACACAGTAGCACAAAATTGTCCAAGGTGAGCCAGCAAAACCAATTAACGGAATTTCATCATTTAGTTTTTCTTTCGTTGCTTTTATAGCATCCATAACATAGCCCAAAGAATCTTGAATATCTGGAACAATTACCGAATCTAAATCTTTTTGATTGCGAATTGGGTTTGGCAAATAAGGTCCAAAATTAGGTTTCATTTCTACCTCTATATTCATCGCTTGAGGAATGACTAAAATATCTGAAAACAAAATAGCAGCATCCATACCGTATCTTCGAATAGGCTGAACCGTAATTTCTGAGGCCAACTCTGGAGTTTGACAACGTGTAAAGAAATCGTATTTCTTTTTGATTTCCATAAATTCTGGCAAATAACGTCCTGCTTGACGCATCATCCAAACCGGAGGTCTATCTACAGTTTCTCCTTTAAGTGCTCTTAAAAATAAATCGTTTTTTATCATCTTATAGCTTTTGGCTATTAGCTTCTAGCTTTTAGCTATAGGCTTTTAGCTATTTTTTATCGTTTTGATTAATCCGTTTATCATTTTACCTTCTTTAGCAATTAATTCAAAAATACTATTTAATTCTTCAGGATTTATTAATCCTAATTCTTGAATAATTATTAATTGAGTTTCAACTTCAAAAAGAGAACCCATGGCAATTTCTAAAAATCTTTTAAATTCAATTTCGCTATTTCTACTACAACCTTCTGCTATATTTGATTGAATAGAAACTGCTGCTCTATTAATTTGGCTAATTAATCCAAATTTTTAGTTTGAAGGAAGTTTTTGAGATAACCCATAAATTTCTTTAACAATGCTTATTCCTTGTAACCAAATATTTAGATCTTTAAAATTTCTCATAACTTACCAAGAGCTAAAAGCAAAAGGCTAAAAGCTATTTGCCACTTTTCCTATTGCTTTATCAACAGCATTAGAGAAAACCTGAATATCTTTTTCTGTAATTTCCGAATTTAAAAACCATGCTTCAAACTGAGATGGAGGTAAAAACACCCCATTTTTTATCATCTCCCAAAAGAAAACAGCAAACTTCTCTGTATCAGAACTTTGTGCTTCTTCAAAATTTGTAACCTTTATGTTTGTAAAAAATGGATTTATCATAGACCCAAACCTATTAACCGATAAATCAACATTATATTTTTTCGCAGTTTCAAGTAATATCACTTCTATAATTGCTCCTATTTCTTCAAACTTATCATAAGGATTTTGTTTTTTCAACTCGGTTAAAGTTGCAATTCCTCCGGCCATAGCAATCGGATTTCCAGATAAGGTGCCTGCTTGATACATTCCTCCCAATGGTGCAACATTTTCCATAATTTCATTTCTTGCTCCGTAAGCCCCCACAGGGAAACCTCCTCCAATAACTTTACCTAAACAAGTAATGTCCGCAACAACACCTAGTTTTTCTTGCGCTCCACCAAAGGTAGATCTAAAACCGGTCATTACTTCATCTGCTATTAAAAGAGCATTATTGTTTTGCACTAATTCTTGTAACTCTTTTAAAAAGTTGTTTTGAGGTACAACTACCCCCATGTTGCCTCCTATTGGTTCTATAATTACACCTGCAATATCGTCGTACTTTTCAAAATGCGCTTTTACACTTTCTAAGTTATTGTATTCTGCAATTAATGTGTTTTTTACAGCGCCTTCTGGCACCCCTTTAGAACCAGGTAAACTTAACGTTGCCAAACCAGAACCTGCTGCAACTAATAATGCATCTTGATGCCCATGATAACAGCCTGAAAACTTGATAATTTTGTCTTTTCCTGTATATGCTCTTGCAAGACGAATTCCGCTTAAAACAGCCTCTGTACCAGAATTTACAAAACGCACTTTATCCATTTCTGGAAACGCATCACAAACTATTTTTGCTAATTTTATTTCGGCTGCTGTAGATGCTCCAAAAGAATAGCCTTTTTTTAATGCTTTCTTTGCAGCTTTTTCTACTTTTTTATGTCTGTGCCCTAAAATCATTGGCCCGTATGAAACTACTAGATCTAAATATTCATTTCCATCAACATCATAGATTTTACTTCCTTTAGCTTTTTCTATGAATAGCGGATTTCCACCAACAGAGGCAAAAGCTCTTACTGGAGAATTTACAGCGCCAACAAGATTTTTTAATCCTTTTTTATATAATTTTTCTGATTTTTTGAACTTCATTTTATAGCTTTTTGCAATTAGCTTTTAGCCATTAGCAGATTGCTAACAGCAAACTGCTAAATGCTATTTGTTTAAAATTTTCGCTGCTTCTTTGGCAAAATAGGTAATGATAATATCTGCACCTGCTCTTTTCATAGATAGTAAACTCTCCATCATCACTTTTTCTCCATCAATCCAACCTTTTTGGGCAGCAGCCTTTACCATTGCATACTCACCACTTACATTATAACATGCAATAGGTCTGTCAAAATTATTTTTTAAATCTCTTATAATATCTAAATAAGACAATGCTGGCTTTACCATTAAAATGTCTGCGCCTTCTTGATCATCAAAAGTAGCTTCTCGCATACCTTCATCTCTATTTGAGGGATCCATTTGATAGGTTCTTCTATCTCCAAAAGTAGGTGCAGAGTCTGCGGCATCTCTAAACGGACCGTAAAAAGCCGATGCGTATTTTACAGAATAGGCCATTATAGGCAAATTTGTATATCCTGTATTATCTAAAGATTGGCGAATCATATCTATAGTACCGTCCATCATTCCTGACGGCGCCACCATATCTACCCCTGCTTTAGCGTGAGAAATTACTTGTTTTGCAATATTTACAAGAGTAGCATCATTATTTACATCATTGTTATGTATAATTCCGCAATGTCCATGAGATGTGTATTCACAAAAGCAAACATCAGTAATTACATATAAACTAGGATAATTTTTCTTGATAAAACGAATTGCTTGTTGCATTATTCCATTATCATTCCAAGTTTCTGTTCCTTCATCATCTTTCTTGGAAGGAATTCCAAAAAGTAAAACTGCGGGTATATTAAGTTGGGTAACCTCATCTAATTCTTCAGAAATTCTATCCAAGGAAAAACGATGAATACCAGGCATAGAAACAATTTCTGTTTTAATATTTTCTCCTTCTTCTATAAATAAAGGATAAATAAAATCATCTACAGATAACTTTGTTTCTTTAACTAATCTTCTTATTCCTTCTGATGTTCTGAGTCTTCTTGTTCTAAACATTTTTTTATGAACTAAAATGATTCTTAACCAATTCTAAAACACTTTCTACATTTGGCATTGTGGCAACTTCTACATTTTTAAAGTGTTTTTTTGCCTCTTTAGCTGTGGTCTCTCCAATGCAAAACGCAGTCTTATTTGCAATATTTTCTTTTAAATAACTTTCTATTCCTGATGGACTATAAAATAAAACACCAGAAACAGCCTCCTCTATTTTTACAGGACTTAACATTGTTTTATAGGCTTCTACCTCGTTTACAACAATATCAAAATCATTTAAATATGCAGGCAAAATATCTAACCTAATTCCGCTACAGAAGTAAGTAACTTCCTTTACCTTAGCTTCTTTATGTAAAAATTCTGCTAATTTTTTAGCATTTCTGGCTACATGAGCAACTTTACCTATTCTATTTTCAATTAATTTTTTTGTTCTTCTACCAACACAATAGATGTTTTTAAACTTAATTTCATCCTTAGCAAAAGAATGTAAGATGGCTTCTACACCGTTTTGACTTGTAATAACAACATTTTCAATTTCATTTTTCATCACTTTTGGTGAAATTCTATTGAATCTTATTTTAATAAAGTCGCTATCTTGAATACCTATAGTATGAGGCAAACTTTTTTTCTGAGCTTCAGATAATTTTTTGGTAGAATATATTGTGTGTTGTATTAAAGAAACATATTCATCTTCTAACATCAATTCTTTTCCTCCTCTATTGATTACATAATCTGCACAATCTTTGGCTAAAAAACGATGACGCCCCATTTTAGCGGTTTTGGTAACTGTAATTTTTTTAGAACCATCTCTTTTTAGCAATACCCCTTTAAAATTAATTTCTTCAGTTTTTTCATCTACATAAGCCAACGCTCCAATTGGTGCAGTACAACCTCCTTCTAATTTATTTAAAAAATCGCGTTCTATACCAACACAAACCTGAGTTTCGTAATGGTTTAGTTGTTCGCAAGCATCTTTTACAAAGTCATCTTTTTCTAAACAAGCAATCATAATAACACCTTGTGCAGGAGCAGGAATCATCCAACTTAAAGAAATGGCTCCTTTTGGTCTTATTCCTATCCTTTCTAAACCTGCAGCAGCAAATACAGCTCCGTTCCAATCGTTATCTTCTAGTTTTTGAAGTCGTGTATTTACATTACCTCTTAAATCTACAACTTTATGAGTTGGGTAACGGTTTAACCACATTGCCTTTCTACGTAAACTACCTGTTGCAATAACTCCGTTTGGTTGTCCAAAAAACTCTTCTGTATCTTTTAAAACAAGAATATCATTATAGTTAGCACGCTTTAAAACAGCTGCTTGAATTATACCTTCTGGCAAAACAGTTGGTACGTCTTTCAAAGAATGTACAGCTATGTCTATATCTCCATTTAACATAGCAATATCTAAATTTTTTGTGAAAATTCCAGTAATCCCTAATTCGTACAATGGTTTATCTAGTACGATATCTCCTGTAGATTTTATAGGAACTATTACAGAATCATACCCCAATTCTGTCAATTCTTTACGTACTTTGTTTGCTTGCCAAAGCGCTAATTGGCTATCGCGAGTTCCTATTCTAATAGTTTTTTGCATCTTTTATTAAGATTGAAATACCTTATTAATTACTTGAAGGCTTTGTGAAACAGATGTTTCTTCATCTTTAAGATGCTTCACAAATTGTGTAGTTATTTTTTGAATAAAACGAGACGCTAACAACTCTGCTTGATGTTCATCAAAATTTGCTATTTTTTTCTTTTGAAAATTAATCTCGTCGTTTTTTATAGTTTCTAAAGATTTTTTTAACGCTGTAATTGTAGGTGTAAATCTTCTTTGGTTTAGCCAATTGTTAAATTCTGACTTGTGGGTTTCTATGATTGATTCTGCCACAGGAACTTCTTGCTGACGAATGGCTAATGTTTCGTCTGTTATTTTTGACAGTTCATCTACATTAATTAAGGTAACACCTTTATAATTTGAAACATCTTTTGCTACATTTTCTGGCATAGACAAGTCTAAAACCAACAGCTCTCTATTTTCTGCAACATGCGTTTTGGTAATCGTTGGTTTTTCTGCACCCGTAGAAACAATAAGAACATCTGCTTTTGCTACTTCCTCAGACAAGTTTTCAAATAATGCTTTTCGTATAGAAGCATGTTCTTTAACAAACTCAGTTGCTTTTTCTTCAGTTCTATTAATTAGGCAAATTTGTTTGTTTTGTGTATATTCTGCTAAATTTTTACACGTATGTTTCCCCATTTTACCCAAGCCAAAAACCAAAATATTTTTTGAGTTATAATCTGGCAAATTCTTTATAATGTATTGCACCGCAGCGTATGAAACTGAAGTTGTGCCTGAACTTAACTTAGTTTCATTTTTAACACGCTTACTAGCTTGTAAAACAGAATTAATCAACCTTTCTAAATACCCGTTGGTGGTAGCCAAGGTTTTTGCCATTTTAAAAGATTGCCTTAGCTGACCTACAATTTCATAATCTCCTAGAATTTGACTTTCTAAACCAGTACCAATTCTAAACAATTGCTGTATAGCTTCTTGATTTGTATATATATTAGAGACTTTTGCAAACTCCTCTATTGTTCCTTCAGAAAATTCGCAAAGCAATTCGATTAACTGACAAGGTCTTTGTGCAAAACCTGAAATCTCAGTTCTGTTACAGGTAGATAAAACTAAAACTCCTTGAAACCCTTTTTCTTTTGCAGAAACTAACAATGCTTTTTGATTTTCTTTAGATAAAGAAAACTTACCGCGTGTTTTAGCGTCAGCTTTTTTATAACTAACTCCTATATTGTAAAAGTGCTCTTGCTTTGCCTCTTGCATGTTTTTGTAAAAGTTGGTCAAAAGTAAAAAGTTCAATTTAAAAAAAATGTCGCTTAAAGTACTTTTTATAACGTTATATGTTTTTTGAATGATTTTTAACAAAAATAATTACAAAAAAGCTTATTTTTGTAATGATTTCAAGGTTTTACAAGTTATTTATATAGAATCATTCTAAATAAAAATAATCTATTTAAGCTCATATTTTATGTTTAAAAATGTCGGAGAAAGTACTTTAGATGAAATTGTATTAGAAGATGGTTTTTATGTGCTTCATTTTCAGAATGAAAGCAAAGATGTTCAAATTTTTGAAAGACCCATAAATAGTACTTTTATTCAAATTCATTTTTGTTTACGAGGAAACTCTAAATTTCTTTTTAACGATAGCACATATGCTTTTGATGTATTAGATAACAGATCTATCTTACTGTACAACCCACAAAGAACACTACCTATTCACCTAGAAATTCAACCAAAAACAACGCTTGTTTCGTTGTTAATTTCTATTGAAAAATTTCACTCACTTTTCTCAAAAGAATCAGGTTATATCCCTTTTTTAAGTGATGAAAATAGCAATCGAAAATATTATGACGACACAGAAATAAAACCAACTGTTTCTATTGTGTTACAACAAATAATTGGTTCTAACGTTAATAGTTCTATCAGAAAACTATATGTAAAAGGTAAGGTATACGAATTATTAAGTTTACACTTTCAAAAGGGTGAAAATGTTGAAGGAGAATATTGTCCCTTTTTAGTTGATGAACAAAATGTTATTAAAATACGTAAAGCTAAAGAGATCATTATAGACAGAATGTCTGAACCCCCAAGTTTACAAGATTTAGCTAATGAAATTGGATTGAATATCAAAAAACTTAAAGAAGGTTTTAAACAAATTTATGGAGACACAGTTTATAGCTTTTTGTTTGACTATAAAATGGAACACGCTAGAAGACTTTTAGAAAGCAACCAATATAATGTTAATGAAGTTGGAATAAAAGTAGGCTACAGTACTTCTAGTCACTTTATTGCTGCTTTTAAAAAGAAGTTTGGTACTACACCAAAGAAATACATCATGAGTTTTAATAATTAATAGTGTGAATACAGTAAAGATTATTTTTTACAAACTAGAAATTTCATTTTTGCTTCTAGCTTTACTATTCTCTATCAACACAAATGCTCAGAGTTCTTCTTTTTTTAAAAAATCAGATACACTTAATACTAATAGAAGAAACGCAGTAGTAATAAGCAAAAGTGTGATAACTGGAGGCACTCTACTTGCCTTAAATGAACTTTGGTATAAAGGTTATCCTAGATCTAACTTTCACTTTATAAACGATAATAATGATTGGAAACAAATGGATAAAATAGGCCATTTTATGACATCTTATTATTTAGGAAAAATAGGAATGGACGCTTTAGACTGGGCTGGAGTTTCTAAAAAAAATCAATTAATTTACGGAGCAACTTATGGTTTCGCTTTTTTAACTGCTGTAGAAGTTTTAGATGGTTTTTCTAAACAATGGGGAGCGTCACCTGGAGATATTCTAGCGAATGCAGCCGGAAGTGCTTTGCTTATTGGCCAAGAACTACTATGGAATGAGCAACGTATTATAGTGAAGTATTCTTTTCATCAAACTAGATTTGCTAGACAAAGACCCGAAACCTTAGGTGAAAATTATATACAACAAGCCCTAAAAGATTATAATGGACAAACATATTGGCTTTCTACTAACGTTTGGTCTTTTAACAAAGAAGGTAACTTTCCTAAATGGCTAAATATTGCTCTTGGCTATGGAGCAGAAGGAATGCTATTTGGAAACAATAATGCGCAGAATTCTACCCTCCAAAATCCATACAGACAGTTTTATTTAAGCTTCGATATCGATTTAGTTAAAATTCCAACAAAATCAAAACTACTTAAATCCGTCTTTTCTGTTATTAATTTTATAAAGATTCCAGCTCCAACGCTAGAAATTAACACTAAAAACGGCATAAAATTTCATTATTTGTATTTTTAGTAAAATTTAACATACTGATAATCAGTAGAAACTATTTTTGACACTACATTTGCACCCGCAAAACAGAAAGATTATATATATCAAAAAATATTTCGTTTTATGCATTTTGTTTTTAGGGTTTATCAATGCTACTTCTATTGATAATAAAACAAGTGTATTAGATAAAGTTTATCTTCCAAAGAACATTGATTACAACATTCCTTATTTACAAAAAGATTTTGTAGGCTTTAAAGAAGCTTTAGCTTTTAAAGAGTCGCAAGGAAAATATACAGTAGTAAACACCTTAGGTTATTTAGGAAAATACCAGTTTGGCAAAACCACATTACATAGATTTGGCATTAACAATTCTCAAGCATTTTTACAAAACCCAGAATTACAAGAGCGTGCTTTTTTAGCTTTATGCAAAGTAAATAAATGGATATTAAGAAAGGATATTAGACGCTCTGTTGGAAAAACCATTAATGGTATTAAAATTACCGAATCTGGTATTTTAGCTGCGGCTCATTTAAGTGGAGCTGGAAACGTAAAAAAATTCTTACGAAGCAATGGAGATATTCGTTTTTCTGATGCTTATGGAGCTTCAATTCAATTGTATTTGAAGAAATTTGGAGGCTACAATGTGTCTAATATAATAGCTAATAGAAAAGCTAATGTCTAAATTATTTATTTCTGAATAATAAAAATTGCTGGTTTTTTATGTAAATCTGGCTGTTGATACTTCCAGTCCTTTATCATCATTGTTTTAATAAATTCTGTAGGTAATGTAATGTCTGCTGCAATACATAAATTGGTTGTTGGCAGTAAGGTAGACTTTAAATCGTTAAACATTTTCTCATTCCTGTAAGGAGTTTCTATAAAAATTTGTGATTGATTTTTATCTTTAGAAAGCCTCTCTAAATCTTTAATAGCTCTTTTTCTATCTCCTTTATCAATGGGCAAATATCCGTTAAAAGCAAAATTTTGCCCATTCATACCAGAACTCATCATTGCCATCAAAATAGAACTTGGACCAACTAAAGGAACCACTTGAATATTGTTTTGATGTGCTAATTTTACAATAGAAGCTCCAGGATCTGCAACTGCAGGGACACCTGCTTCAGAAAGTAAACCTATATTCACCCCTTCTCTACAAGCATCTAAATATTTTCTAGTCTCTAACTCTTCTGCATATTTATCTAACAACATAAGCCGTAGTGAAGGTTGCGATTTTTTTGGCGAAATTTTTTTTATAAAGCGTCTTGCAGATTTTTCATTTTCAACAATGTAATAGTCAATTTCTTCTACTACTTTTTTTACAGACAAAGGCATAACCTCTAAAGGTTCTGTTTCTCCTAAAGTTGTGGGAATTAAATAAAGTTTACCTAACATTTTATTTGATTTAAGAGAATTTATAATTTACTTGCTATAATTTCACAAGCTTTGTCTAACATTTGGTATACATTTTGAAAACCTTCATTACCTCCATAATAGGGGTCAGGAACATTATCATTCATCTCAGGATGAGTTTCATTTAAAATAAGTTTAACCTTTATCTCATCTTCTTTTGACCTGGCTAATGATTTGATATTTTTATAATTACTCTGATCCATTGCATAAATTACATCAAAATTATCAAAATCTTGCTCTGTAAATTTTCTAGCCCTTTGATTCCTAATATTTATACCATGTTTGGCTGCAATTTGAATAGAACGTTTATCAGGTAAATTGCCAACATGATAAGCTGCTGTACCCGCAGAATCTACATAAACCAAATCAGAATCAACTTTTGATGTCAAAATTCCTTCCGCTAATGGAGAACGACAAATATTACCTAAACACACCATTAAGATTTTTTGCATGTTATTTTTTGTTAAAAATAAGAAACTATTTTTATAGAGAGCGGAGTCTGCATAAATATATTATGAAGACTTTTTTGATGAGGAAAAACGAATACTAAACTCTTATCTAAAAAGTTAACTTTTTAGTCAAGTCATCTACATATTTTCTAAATTGCTTATCAGTTTCAGTAAGATTATCTACAGTTTTACATGCATGTAATACGGTTGCATGATCTCTCTGACCTATTTGATTTCCAATACTGGCCAATGAGGTTTTAGTTAATCTTTTTGCGAAATACATTGCCAACTGTCTTGCTTGTACAATATGCCTTTTACGAGTCTTTGATTGTAAAGTAGCTACATCCATATCAAAATACTTAGAAACTTCTTTTTGAATGTAATCTATAGAAACCTCCTTTTTTGTGTTTTTTACAAATTTATCTACAATTTGTTTTGCCAATTCAATAGAAAATTCTTTTCTATTGAATGAGGCCTGAGCAATCATAGAAATGATAACACCTTCTAATTCTCTAACGTTAGATTTTATGTTTTTAGCAATATATTCTACAATCTCTTTAGGCATTTCTACTCCATCTCTGAACAATTTATTCTCTAAAATAGAAATTCGCGTCTCGTAATCTGGCGCTTGTAATTCTGCAGACAATCCCCATTTAAAACGAGACAACAAACGTTGCTCTATATCTTGCATATCAACAGGTGCCTTGTCTGAAGTTAAAATTACCTGTTTCCCATTTTGATGCAAATGATTAAAAATATGAAAAAAGACATCTTGCGTACCTGCCTTACCTGATAAAAATTGCACATCATCTATAATAAGTACATCTATCATTTGATAGAAATGAATAAAGTCGTTTCTAGTGTTAGACTTGACAGAATCTATAAACTGCTGCGTAAATTTTTCTGAAGAAATATATAACACTGTTTTATCTGGATATTTGTCTTTGATATCTACACCTATCGCATGCCCCAAATGTGTTTTACCTAAACCTACTCCACCATAAATTAATAAAGGATTGAATGATGTTCCTCCAGGTTTATTAGCTACTGCCATACCTGCTGAACGTGCCAACCTATTAGAATCTCCTTCTATAAAGTTTGCAAAACTATAATTAGGGTTTAATTGAGATTCTATTTTTACTTTTTGTAACCCAGGGATTATAAAAGGATTTCTTAACTCTCTTTTGTTAGATTCTAAAGAAACGGTAACTTTTTGAGGTTTTAAAGGATCTCTATTTGAACTAGGAATTTTTACAATTTGCGGTCTAGTACTGCTATAATTGTTTTCCATTTTTACATCGTAAATCAATTTAGCATCATTACCCAATTGTCTTACTAATGCAACTCTTAATAATTTAATATAATGTTCTTCTAACCATTCGTAAAAAAATTTACTTGGCACCTGTATTGTTAATGCTTCTCCTGACAGTTTTACCGGTTTAATTGGTACAAACCATGTTTTATATGCTTGAGGCTTTATGTTATCTTTTATAAAAGATAGGCATTCCATCCAAACTGAGTCAGCAGTTATAGTCATTTAGGTAATGTAGATTATTTTTTTGGTTAATATATTGGTTACAAAGGGATTTTGTATCTTTTCTTAAGCCCTACAAAAATGTGAATAAAATTCAGTAAAAAAAAATGAATTTGCTATTGATTATTAACTTTTTTTTACGTAAAATAAACAGCTTAAATTTCAAATAAAAATATTGAAAACTTTTTTTACAAAAACCAGAATACGCTATTCTGAAACTGATCAAATGGGCGTTGTTTATCATGGTAACTACGCTCAATTTTTTGAATTAGGACGAACTGAATGGTTACGATTCTTAGGAGTTACATACAAAGATATGGAAATCAACGGAATAATGCTACCTGTTATTTCTTTAAAATGTAATTTTATAAAATCTGCTCTGTACGATGATATATTGACCATAAAAACAGTACTTAAGAAAAAACCAATGGTAAAAATTGAATTTGATTATGAAATTTTTAATCAGAATAGTGATTTGCTTTGTACTGGAAACACTGTTTTGGCATTTATGGACAGTAAAACAATGAAGCCCAGAAGATGTCCTGATTATTTACTAAATAGCTTAGAATTTTAGATGCTTCTATTCAATAATTTTTATTACAACTTTATATAGATCATCAAAAACAGTAAAAATTGTAGATGCCTCTTTTTTTCTAACAGAAATAAAGTATTCACAATCCATTTCTAAATTTTGACGAATAATTTTGATGTTTTTTTCTTTTATGATTCTTTGCACAGTATTCATCAAATCATACTCAAATTTTAACTTGAATTGTACATCAATTGTTTTTATTATGATTTCTGAAGTTCCTAAAGTTATTTGTGCAGATGTTTTATAGGCAGTAATTAAACCACCAACCCCTAATTTGATTCCACCAAAATAACGGACCGAAACCACTAATACATTAGTTACTTCAAAAGACTGAATTTGCCCATAAATAGGTAAACCTGCAGAATTATTAGGCTCCCCATCATCATTTGCCCTAAATTTTAGTTGTTCTATTCCTATTTGATACGCGTAACAAAAATGACGTGCAGCATGGTGTTGTTTTCTTAAATTTTCTAAGCAATCTTTTACGTCTTGCTCAGTATATACAGGAAACGCGTATCCGAAAAATTTACTACCTTTTTCTTTAAAGAGTGTTTCTTCGGATGGTTTAGCTATGGTTTTATAAACATCTTTAATCATAATTAAGCTATAGTAACTAACACGATTCCTATAATTGCCAAAAAGACACCAATTTTATTTTTTAAACTAAATTGTTCTTTAAATAAAATCAACCCTACTAGCGTAGATAAAATTACGATACCCACATTATTCACCGTAAACAAAACAGAGCTTTCAAAGTTTTTATTCTGTAAAGCTTTAATTAAAAAAACGATAGAATAATAGTTAGGAATTCCTAACACCACACCTGCAACAATATTTTTTGCTCCAAAAGGAGTAGTTTTTTTGATTGATTTTACGCCAAGAATTATCAATCCAAAAACAGCGGCAATAGCAAACACACTTCCAGAAAATAAGGCTACTTCATTTTCTGGTACATAATTTACTTCTACATATTTTAAAGTTGTGTCTATAGCACCTGAACCAAAAAAAAGCAACACAGGAAATAATAACCCTGCTTTTTGGGCATTACTTTTACCTTCTTTAAGAGAGGCTAAATAAACAGCTAGTAGCGCAATAGTAATACCTACAATTTTTAAAAAAGTAACAGATTCACCATACAAAAAAACTCCAAAAAACACAGGAATAACAACAGACATTTTACCCGCTATAGAAGCTACAGAAACTCCGTTTTTTTGAGCAGTCATTGCCATAACAAAAAAGATAGCAACGAAGAGCGCTCCTAAAAAAAACGCTCCATAAATCCAAGGTTGATGTAGTATTTCTGTAATAGAAATTGCATTTTCATAGGATAAAAAACCAAAAGAAAATGCTATTATATAATTGACCACTATGGCTTTTAAAACATCTATCTTATAAATACCAAAATATTTAAAAATAACAAATAAACCAGTTGAAATACTAATACTTAATAAAAGATATATCAAAATAAATCTGCTTTTTTAGTGTACAACTCTGTAACATCTTCTGTACCTGGTTTTAGATTCCAAACGTGAATTCCTAAAGTACTAGCTGCATCTGTATTTACTTTTGTATCATCTATAAATAACGTTTCTGAGGCAAGTAAGTTATTTTGTTGGAGTACAAATTGGTAAATATCTAAGTTGGGTTTTCTAAAGTGAATTTCATGAGATAGATAAAACTTTTCGTAACAATCTTTAAATTCTTGATACAACTTTTGCCCCCAGTTTTTTTGAATCCAAGAGATATGCAAGTCGTTGGTGTTACTCAAAAGAAAAAGTCTGTATTTTTTACTTTTAAACAATTCTTTTAAAAACGCTAACCTTTGCAAAGGGAAATCTAACAGAATAGAATTCCAAGCTTTCATAAATTTTTCTGGGGAAATATTGTTTTTTACTACAAAGAATTTGGCTATTTCTTCTGTAGAAATTAGACCCATTTCGTATTGATCTAAAACGAATTTTACTTCTTTATTTTCTTCAGAAATACCCAATAGTCGCATTTCTAAAGCAAATCTTTTTTTATCTAAATTGATAAAAATATCTCCAAAATCGAAAATGATATTTTTAATCATTCATATATATTTTTAAAACATCATTTTTGATGTAAATTTGTTTTTTTAGATTTTTCTTTAAAACAGGAGCATTAATTCCTTTTTCAAAAGAAATATCACCTATAAAAACCCTGGCTTCATCCCAAAGATTTTCATCAATAAATGTTTGTAAGGTTTGGGTACCACCTTCTATGATTACAGATTGAATTTTGTGGCCATGTAACTTACGACAAATTTGAGATGCTATTGCGTTTGAAAAATCGATAGCTTCAAAAACAAGGCTAGTATTATCTGTTTCATTTTTACTTATAGCTAAGTTTTCTTGTAGTTTCTTTTGTTTTTCGATAGCATAAAACACAATAGTTTTTACAGCACCATCAAAAACATTAGCTTCTTTTGGTAGTCTAAGATTTTTATCTAACACAATTCTAATAGGGTTCTGCCCAGACCAAGTTCTTACCGTTAGGTTTGGGTTGTCTGCCAACACAGTATTTGTTCCTACTAAAATAGCATGCTCTTCCGCTCTCCATTTATGTACCAATTGCTTAGAGTATGTGTTAGAAATCCAAACTGGCTGTTGTTTATTTTTGGTTAACGGAGCTACAAACCTATCTTTGGTTTCTGCCCATTTTAAAATGATGTAAGGACGTTTTTGCTCTTGATTTGTAAAAAAACGTTTATGATGTCTTCTACATTCGTCTTCTAAAACACCTACAACTACTTGAACTCCTGCTTTTTCTAGTCTTTCTATTCCCTTTCCAGAAACCAAACTATTGGTGTCTACACAACCTATAACTACCTTTTTAAGTTGGTGTTTTACAATTAAGTCTGCACAAGGTGGTGTTTTTCCAAAATGAGCACATGGCTCTAAAGTAACGTAAATAGTTGCTTCCTTTAAAAGTGATTTATCTTGTACAGAGGCTATTGCATTTACCTCTGCATGACTTTGCCCGTAAACAGAAGTAAAACCCGCTCCAATAATCACATCATTATATACAATTACAGCACCTACAGAAGGATTAGGGCGTGCTGTACCCATACCTTTTTTAGCTATTTGCAAACATCTTTTTATATAGGTTTCGTGTTTCAATTATAATTTTATTTCTTGTATATGATTCACTACAAAATCTCTTTTAAATACCAAATATCGGTATTCTAAATTTCCTTTAAATTGTACTTTAACAGATTTATTTAAAACAGCATTTAACAATCCTCCTAAAATTCCGTTTTTATTGTTTTCAAAAATACGTTTAGTAGGAATTATAACATATAAAGGCATTATAAATTCTTTTCTGGCAGGGACATTAAATTTGCTCGAAGATACTTGAGCCACTTCTGCATCATTGACAATTACCTTAATATCATCTGTAGTTATATTGCCACCAACATCATTAGGATTTTTAAAAAATGCTTCTGCTTTTAAACGAATTGTGTCAGATACTGCTGATATTACTTTTATATTATCAACCTTTAAAAAAATAGGTTGTTTATTTACTGAACAGCCAGAAATCAGTATAACTAAAAGGACAAAATATACGTGTTTTTTCATCTAAAATGTTTAAAAATTGGGTAAATTGCTCTTGCAAAAATAAGGGAATAAATGACAACAAAAGATTTTATAATCAGAGAAATTGAACCTAAAGATAATGCTCAAATTGCTACAGTTATTAGAAACGTTATTGTAGAAATGGGTGCCCCAAAAGTAGGAACAGCTTATGAAGATAAAGCTACTGATATGATGTTTGAAACCTACCAAAAACCCAAAGCCACTTATTTTGTTGTAGAACACGCTAATACCATTGTTGGTGGTGCAGGAATTGCACATTTAGACCAATATGACGGAAACGTTTGCGAATTACAAAAAATGTATTTTTTACCCATTGCCAGAGGAAAAGGCTTGGGTGCTCAATTGATTACTATCTGCTTAAAAAAAGCAAAAACCTTCGGTTTTGAAAGTTGTTACTTAGAAACGTTACCTTACATGGAAGCTGCTGTTAAACTCTATCAAAAAAATGGTTTTATCAATTTAAACAAACCCATGGGCAATACAGCACATTACAACTGTAATGTTTGGATGATTAAACAAATAAACTAAAGGCATTGATTTACTATATTTTAGCTTTTTTACATCTTATTCTATTTAGTTGGGCTTTTTACAATATTTTATATTTCGGCGTAAAACCCTCTAAATCTTTAAGTTGGATCTTAATTGCTTTTCTTTTTCCTTTTGTAGGTGTTTTTGTTTTTATTTTATTCGGAATTAACCGCAGAAAGATTAAGTTTTTTGAACTCAAAGAAACCAAAAAGAGAAAAAACTATATTAAAGAGACTTTTAAAGACAGTAAGGATAATAAAATAGCTGAAGAATTAGAATCTGAAAAAGCAAAAAAAATTGCTCATTTAATTTATAAAAACACCAGTATTTCCCTTACTAAAAAAAATAAAGTTACTGTTTTAAAAAACGGAAAAGAAACGTTTGAATCTATTTTTGAAGCCATTGAAAACGCAACCGATTTTATTCACTTACAATATTATATTATTGAAGAAGGTGAAATTTTCTCAAAATTTATCCATTTATTAAAACAAAAAAGAAAAGAAAATGTTGAAGTTAGAATTTTATATGATGCGCTAGGTAGCTTTTCTCTTAGTAAAAAAACAAAACAAGAATTAAAAAATGCTGGCATAGAAATATATCCAGAAACACCTCTAAGATATGGTTATTTTTTGTTTACCTTAAATTATAGAAATCACCGAAAAATATGTGTTATAGACAATAAAATTGGTTTTACAGGAGGCGTTAATATTACTGATGAATACATTACAGACGATGATTTTTTAGGCATTTGGCAAGATGCACATGTAAAAATAGAAGGTGAAGCAGTATTTAATTTACACAAATCATTTATTAAAGATTTTTACTACGCCACAGAAATAGATTTAGGTAAAGATAGAAAGTATACCACTTGCCATACAGCAAGTAATGACACTAAAATACAAATAGTTTCTAGCGGACCAGATTATGAGCAATCTGTAGTAATGCAACAATACCTTAGTTTTATAAATTTAGCAGAAACCTCAATCTGTGTATTGAATCCGTATTTTATTCCTACATTTTCAATATTAGAAGCCTTTAAAATAGCAGCTTTAAGTGGAATAAAAGTGACGCTTTTACTCCCCAAAAAGGGTGATTCTAAAATTGCCAACTACAGTATGTACTCTTATTTTGAAATTCTATTAAAAGCTGGTGTAGACATTTATTTGAGAGATGATTTTGCACATAGTAAAGTTATTTTTATAGATGATGAAATTGCCTCTATCGGTTCTACAAATTTTGATTGTAGAAGCTTTGAACATAACTATGAACTCAATGCTATTCTGTACAATAAAGAAATAACAGCAGAAATAAGACAAGAATTTGATGATAAAAAAAACAAGGCTCAAAAGGTTCATTTAGACGAATTTTTAAAAAGATCTAAAACTCAAAAAACGTTAGAAAGATTGTCGCGTTTTTTTAGCCCATTATTATAAAACTATGCTTTTAAAAGAATTCAAAACTTTTTTTTTCAATATACTCGTAGATAGTTATCCTAAAACAGAAATTGATACTTTTTTCTTTTTGTTGATAGAAAACAAACTCAATTTACAACGTATTGACAGTGTTTTACAACCTAATTTTAAAATTGAGGCAGAAAAAGTCTCTGAACTCAAAACCATCACAAAACAACTTTTAAAAGAAAAACCCATACAATATATTTTAGGAGAAACAGAGTTTTTTGGCTTTCCTTTTTTAGTTAATAAACATACCCTTATTCCAAGACCAGAAACGGAAGAACTTGTAGAATGGATTATTCTAGAAATTAATGCAATGAGAAATCATAATCAAAAAATTTCTATTTTAGATATTGGCACAGGCACAGGTTGTATACCCATCGCTTTGGCAAAAAAAATAAAAAATGTAGAAATTACGGCAATTGATGTTTCTAAAGATGCATTAACAATAGCTGCAAAAAATGCTGTACTAAATAATGTTGAGATTAAGTTTATAGAAATGGATATTTTAAATACCAACACCTTACCTCAACAATTTGACATTATTGTTTCTAACCCACCATATGTTAGAGCATTAGAAAAAGTAGAAATCAAAAATAATGTTTTACAGAATGAACCTCATTTGGCATTATTTGTAGATGATAAAAATCCCTTAGTCTTTTACAAAAAAATTGCTAATTTAGCAAAAAATCATCTTACCAAAAACGGACTACTTTTTTTTGAAATCAATCAATATTTAGGCAAAGAAACTACAGCTATGTTGTTTCAAAAAGGTTTTAAAAACACAATACTGAAAAAAGACCTGTTTGGAAATGATAGAATGATTAAAACAAATTAAGTTGGGGTTACTTTCTCATCTTTAAAACAAGGCCTTATTTACTATTTTTTACTGCCTTTATGTGTATTTATTACAGCTATTGGATTTTTAATATTGTAAAAATAATCCGATATTTTTCAATCAAAATCAAATTACAGAGGTTTATTTCCAACAGTTAATTTCATTACTTTTGCCTAATGATTAAAGAAATTCAACTTCGTGTAAATTTAATTGAAGAACGAAAAGAAAATATTTTACGCTTTAAAGCTTCTAAAGAATTAAAGATAGCTATTGCAGAAATTTCAGGAGTAAAAGTGTTGCGTAAATCTATAGATGCTCGTAAAAAAGATATTATCTTTAATTATAAGGTAGCTGTTTACATTAATGAAGCAATTCCTGAAAAATCGGATTATGATTTTGATTATAAAGATGTGTCAAACGCTAAAGAAATTCACATCATTGGTTTTGGTCCTGCTGGCATGTATGCTGCTTTACGATGTATAGAATTAGGTTACAAACCCATCGTTTTAGAGCGCGGAAAAAATGTACGAGACAGACGTAGAGATTTACGAGCAATCAATCAACACCATCAGGTAAACGAAGATTCTAATTATTGTTTTGGAGAAGGTGGAGCTGGTACATATTCTGACGGTAAATTATATACAAGAAGCTTAAAGCGAGGAGATGTAAGACGCATTTTTGAAAACTTGGTTTATCATGGTGCTACAGAGCAAATTTTAATTGATGCACATCCTCACATTGGTACTAATAAGTTGCCAAAAATCATTCAAAATATAAGAGAAACCATATTAAAATTTGGTGGTGAAATTCATTTTGAAACCAGGGTTGTAAATTTTGTAATTAAAGACAATAATCTTCAAGCCATTCACTTACAGAATGGTAAAGAAATGACAGTAAATTCGGTTATTTTAGCTACAGGACATTCTGCTAGAGATGTTTACGAGCTACTCCATCAAAAAAAAGTTGCGCTTAAAGCAAAATCTTTTGCTATGGGGGTTCGTGTAGAGCATCCTCAAGAAATTATAGATCAAATTCAATACCATTGCAAAGGCGATAGAGATTCATTATTGCCCGCGGCTGCATACAGTTTGGTACAACAGGTAAACCATAGAGGTGTTTATTCTTTTTGTATGTGCCCTGGTGGTTTTATTGTGCCTGCCGCTACTGCTAATGGTGAAGTTGTGGTTAACGGAATGTCTCCAAGTAAAAGAAATAACAAATTTGCAAATTCTGGAATTGTTGTCGAATTAGACATTGATAAAGATTTTAAAAAATACGAACATTTAGGAGCCTTAAAAGGCCTTCAATTTCAAAAAGACTTGGAGAAACTAGCCTATACGGCTGGAGGAAAAAACCAGACTGCACCCGCACAAAGGTTAACTGATTTTGTTGAAGGAAAACTCTCTAATTCACTTAACGATTGCTCTTATCAACCAGGATTAAAATCTTCACCTATGCATTCTTTACTCCCTAAAATTATTGGAGGCAGATTGCGTAAAGGCTTTGCTGCCTTTGGCCAAAAAATGCATGGATATTACACCAAAGAAGCTAATATAATTGGTGTAGAATCTAGAACGTCTTCTCCAGTAAACATCCCTAGAAATGATAATTTAGAACACCCCGTAATTAAAGGTCTTTTTCCGTGTGGAGAAGGTGGTGGTTATGCTGGAGGAATCGTTTCTGCTGCTATGGACGGAGAGCGTTGTGCAGAAGCAGCAATAAAAATTGGAAATTATTAGTAAAGATTATAATAGTATTTAAAAAATAGTAAGTCTATTTTTTTACTGTCTTTTGTTTTAATTGTATAGATATTGAACAATGTTTTGTATCAAAAACCAATATATCATATCTTAGTTTCAAATAAATAATAAAACAATGAAATTCATTCATTCTAAAAATAGATTAGAAAGCGTTAGCGACGCTGTTTTTGCATTTGCTGCTACTTTATTAGTTGTAAATATAGGTGCAAACACTACACTTACTTCTTTTAAAGAGGAACTACCAAATTTTATAAGTTTTGCAGTTAGTTTTTTTGTGATGATGGCTATTTGGAAAATACATTACAACTTTTTTAGACGTACAAATTATATAGATAATTGGATTATAACGCTAAACATGATTTTACTTTTTACGGTACTTTTCTACATTTTTCCTATAAGATCTCTCTTTTAAATACTGGCGTTGGAGGTGAGAGAATTACCATAAACGAATTTTCCAATATTTTTCAATTGTACAGTGCTGGTTTTTCTTTAATATTTTTCTGTTTGTACTTGATGTATTTACGTGCTTTTAAAAAAGACAGAGCTAATAGTAAGAACATTTATTTGAAGTTCTATTATCGTCATTTCTTTATTTTTGTTTGTGTTGGGGTGTTTTCCTTCTTTCTAGCTAAACTACAAATAGGCTTAAAGTTTGGTGTTCCTGGTTTTATATACGCCTTATTAGGTCCTGTTTGCTATGTGCATTCAATGAGGTTTCACAAAAAATATGACACTAACAGCTAATTGAATCGTTTATTAAAATGGTTTTTAAGAAAAATTATCTGAGTCATTAGCATCAATCCGAATAACGATACCGCTATCAAAAAAGTGTTAGATATTGTCAAAAAATCAGAAAAATTATAAAAAGGAATATTTTTTAAAAAAGAAAAATCAATTTCAATAAAACCAAACCATTTTTTATCTGAAGATTGAAAAGGTACAAACACCAAACTTAAAAATAATACTGATATACAAAACCATCCTTTTTTAGAAATTAAAGCTTTTGTTTTATTTAGATTTTTACTAGTTTTTTCTATAGCTATAGTCTTCATAACTATGCTAGTAAAATCTACAGAAGGTGCATTTTCATCAATCTCTTTTACGTACTTTTTTACAAAAGTGTCTAATTCTTTTAGATGTTTATTTTCTCCCATAATTTTCTATTATTTCTGGTTCTACAGTTTTTTCAACAATTACCAACAATCGTTTTCTTGCTCTATGCAACTTCACTTTAATGTTCGCTTCAGACAATCCACTAATCTCTATAATTTCCTTTAAACTTAACTCTTCATAATAAAACATCCAAATAATAGAGCGTTCTTCTTCTGGAAGCTTAAGTAAACATTCATTCAAAATTTTTGCCCTTTCTTTTCTTTCTATTCCTTCTAGAATATCTTCAACAGATTTAATTTGATTGTAGGTAATTTCATTTATTTCAAAAGTACTTGCGTTTCTTTTATTTTTCTTTACAGCATCTAAAGTTGCATGATACGCAATTTTATACAACCATGTAGAAAATTTAGAGTCACCTTTAAAATTACTTAAGTTTTTGTAAGCTTTTATAAACGTGTCTTGACTTATTTCTTCTGCCTCTTCTTTATTTTTGGTCATTTTATAAGCCAAACTATAGATCATATTTTTATAATTATCTACCAAATACGAAAATGCGTTAGTATCTCCATCAATTACTTTGTCTATATATAGTTTGTCTTTGGTGTTAGTCATTGTATATATGACATCGTAATTAAAAAAAAGGTTACAGTTTTTTTAAAAAAGTATTTTTAATTTTTTGTAACCTTTTTTATTCAGCTATCGTCAAAGCTACAAACACAATAAAATTAATCATTTAAACTTTAAAATTATATATTATGGAAATCGCAGTTTTGGCAATAATTTTTGGAAGCATATTTGGAGTGTTCTATTTGTATTTCTCTACAAGAAATAAAGAAAGAATGGCTTTGATAGAGAAAGGTGTAGACGCTAGCATTTTTATGAAAGGACATGCAAAAAATGCTGCTCCTTTTTGGAAAGTATTTGTATTAAATCTAGGACTATTAGCTATGGGTATAGGCGTTGGTATTCTTTTAGGAAGTCTACTAGATTATTATTTTGGTTACAATGGCCCATACAATGAAAGACCATACAATCATGTAAAATCTGAAATTTTCTATTTGGCTTCTATATTTTTATCTTCGGGTGGCGCATTGTTAATTGGTTTTAACCAAACAAAAAAATTAGATAAAGAATAAAAAAATATTAAATTATGTTAAAACCTTTTCATAACTATGAAGAGGTTTTTTTGTTTTTAAAAAGGGTAGTATATTTATCAATACTAATTATTTTTTATTAAAATAAAGTCATTTAGAATTGAACATTCTAAAATATAAAAATAAACTTCAAAAATTGAAAACACCTTATTTACTGATAACAACAATTTCTCCTAAAAATTTACACTAAAAAACATGAAAAAACTAATCTTACTTTTTCTAATTTCAGGAACTACCTTAGCACAAACAGATTCTAAAATTTATGATATTATCAATGCTGTTTCTGAAAATAGCATTAGAGCCAACGTGAAGACGTTAACAGAATTTGGAACTAGAAATACTTTTTCTGACACTATTTCTAATACTAGAGGAATTGGGGCGGCTAGAAGATGGGTTAAAAGTGAATTTAATGCAATTTCTAAAGATTGTAACAATTGCTTAAATGTATTTTATCAAAAGGATTTGGTTACTACAAAAATGGGGTCTAGAGTGCCTCATGACGCTTATGTGGTAAATGTTGTTGCCATTCAAAAAGGTACCAAATACCCCAACAGATTTATAATTATGAGTGGAGATATAGACTCTAGAGCTAGTGATACTATGGATTTTACAACAGATGCTCCAGGAGCCAACGATAACGCTTCTGGTATGGCAGGAACCATTGAGGCTGCGAAAGTTTTAAGTAAATACAAATTTGAAAGTAGTATTATTTATGTTGGGCTTTCTGGTGAAGAACAAGGGCTTTTTGGTGGGGCTGGTTTAGCAAAGTATGCTAAAGACAAAGGATGGGATATTATTGGTATTTTAAACAATGACATGATTGGAAACATTAAAGGTGTAGACGGAATTATAGACAACAGAGCCTTTAGAATTTTTTCTGAACCTGTACCTGCTAATGAAACAGAAAGACAACGAAAATTGAGACGTTTTTATGGTGGTGAAGTAGACGGAATTTCTCGTCAATTGGCTAGATATGTGCATAAAACTACAAAAAAATACATGCCCGAAATGAACCCTATGATGATATATAGATTAGACAGATTTGGTCGTGGGGGACATCATAGGCCTTTTAATGATTTAGGTTTTGCTGGTATTAGAATTATGGAAGCTCACGAAAACTATACACAACAACACCAAGATATTAGAACCGAAGACGGAATTAAATATGGAGATACCTTCGAACACGTCAACTTTCCGTATGCTAAAAAATTAACTGCGGTAAATGCCATTAATTTAGCAAGTTTAGCTTGGGCTCCTCCTGCACCGAAAGAAGTTGCTATAGGGGGTATTGTACAGGCATCAGCAAAACTAAAGTGGTCTAAGGTTGATGGGGCTGTAGGGTATAAAATTTATTGGAGAGATACCACTTCTCCTACTTGGGATAATAGTCGTTTTGTAACAGAAACTAATTTTACTTTAGAAGGTATTGTTATAGATAACTTTTTCTTTGGTATATCTGCCGTTGGTAAAAATGGTCATGAGAGTGTTGTAGTATTTCCGAATAAGGTAATGAGGTAAGTAAATATATTATCTACGTTTTATTTTTTTCCTAGCTTTTATATCATGTATACTAAGCCAGCATAAGCCTTGTTTTATTTCTTATAAAATAATTAATGATAATGTTCATATTTTTATTAGTAATACGCTGGATTGTCCTACCCACGTTATCATTAAAAATATGAATACCAATAAAACACAAAGAATTGAATGCGGCTTATCTAACATCAACAGAAAGAAACCATAAAATCATTGATCTGACAGAAAATAATGTTGATATCAATAAAACCCAATCTATCATTATTCAAAACTAAAGTAGTTTTAGCGATGAAATTATAAACAAAGTATCAGAAAAGAAATACAGAACAATACACTTATCCGTAGAAGATATATAAAATAATAAAATTAAAAATGTGTTTCACAATTTTGCGAAAAAATTGAACATGATAAATTAAATACAAAATTAATAACCCTTGAAGATATCGATATTGAAATTGGTCAAAACATATTTAAATATGTAAATAAAATATATAAATCTGAAATAGATAATACCTTAAAAACAGTTTAAATTTACTGGTTGCAAATTGGTAAATTTGTCGTAATATTTTTTAATTTTTGTTAGGTTGATTAATGTGTCTAATTTATGTAAGGCACCAATTTTTAATATATATACACTCTAAAAAATAATTATAACGATTTGGTGAAACCTCAAAAAATATCGATTTTACACCTAAATGAGTATCATTTATATATTCCTAAAAATATTGGAAATCCGTTTTACAATACAAAAAATAAACGTATTAAAGTAATCGCTAGCTTTAAAAAAAC
Source organism: Polaribacter sp. WD7 (assembly GCF_003335085.1). Classification (GTDB taxonomy): domain Bacteria; phylum Bacteroidota; class Bacteroidia; order Flavobacteriales; family Flavobacteriaceae; genus Polaribacter. The sequence continues at coordinate 290,896 of NZ_QPEJ01000016.1, forward strand.
TTCTATTGACTATTATGCAGCCCTCAAAAAAGATAAAAAAACAGGGGATTTTAAAATGATGTTTAGCAAAGCAAAACAAAAAGAATTGAATTTAACTCTAGGGACGAATTTGAAATGCAATTATTTGAAGATACTAGTAAATATGGTGTAGATATGCCAGAAGAACATGAAGCTGTTTTAATGAGTGATTATGATGCGTATTGCATTTTCGAATCTTTTACAGCTGGAAAAAAAGAAGTATCATTTACGGCGTTATTCGTTTCAAGGGTAGCCAAAACAAAATAGACAAACCTCTTTTACTCTGTGAGAATTTGCCTAGAGGAAATACCCAAAATAGAGAATTGTTTCAATAAATATATGGGTTTAAAACCAATTATATAGTGTTTCAGTTTGCACATTTTTGATTAAAAAAATTACATCATCAAAATTATTGCTACAAGAATGAAGGGTTTAAAAACGTACACATGGGTTTTCAATTAATACTTCAATTTGGAATTAACAAAACTTTCTATTTGATTAGATAAAATTTTAGGATTTGCACCACTATTTGCAGCAACCATCGCCCCTACTGCACAAGCAAAATCTATAGCTTTTTGAGGATTTTTATGTTGTAGCAAAAAACTTAATAATGTAGCTAAAAAAGAATCTCCTGCACCAACTGTATCTTTTACCTTAATTTTATACCCACTATTGTAATACAATTTTTCATTGAACAACAAAACACCTCCGTGTTCCCCTTTAGTCACACAGATATGTTTGGTACTTGTTTTGTGAGATATAAAAAGTATGTTTTGTTCTAAATTGTGATAAGGAGAATCTAAAAAACCCGCTATTTCGTACAATTCTTCATCATTAAATTTTATAAACTTTGCCTTATTCATTAAATGAATTAGAATATCTTTAGTATAAAACGGAGCTCTTAAGTTGACATCAAAAACTGGATAAGAAGCATACTCTAAGAGTTTATATAGGGTTTCTTTTGATACATCATCTCTTGTAGAAAGGCTTCCAAACACAAAAGCATTTGCCTGTGCTACCTTAATTTTTGAAGTTGAAGTAATGGGTATTTTGTCCCAAGCGGAAGGATGGGGAATAGTGTAACTCGCATTCCCCTTTGTATTTAAGCTTACTTCAACCTCGCCCGTTTTTTGATTCTCTAAAATTGATATCTCCTCTGTTTGCACACCTTCCTTTTTCAAATAGCTGAGAATATCTTGTCCATTTTTGTCATCGCCAACTGCACTTATCAAGGCAACCTCATTTTCCAATTGTTGTAAACGACAAGCAACATTTAAAGGTGCGCCTCCTATTTTCTTTTCGTCAGGAAAAACATCAAATAAAACTTCGCCAAAACAAACAAATTTATGCATTCTAGTAAATATTAGATTCTGAAATTCTTTGATTGATAGAGCTTCTAAAAACGGTTAACATGCGTTTGGCAATTCCTGTCCAACCAAAATTACGTCTTGCAAAACGGGCACCCTCTACAGACATTTCGTTTCTTAATTGAGGGTATAATAAAGGCATTGCCATCATAGCACCAAATTCTTTTGGTCTATGAGGATCTGCAAATAATGCTTGGTTACCAAAATCTATTAGATCACACAACCCTCCATGAACGGTTACAACACTAGGTGTACCACAGGCCATAGCCTCTATGGCTACCATACCAAAAGGTTCGTATCTAGATGGCATAGCAAAAATACTTGCAGACCTATATACATTTGCTAAATCTTCATCTGCAATGTAATTTTTCCATTTTATCTTATCCATAACTCCTATTTCCGAAGCTACTTTTTTTAATTTTTCAATTCCTTCTCTATCCTGTTCTGAGTCTCCACCAATAGCTGCCACTAATTTTGCTTCAGGACACAGTTCAAAAACAGTTGGCAAAGAGTTAATTAATAAATCGTATCCTTTGTTATGAGCCATCCTTCCTAACGCTAAAATATCTGTTGGGTCTATATCGTATTTTAAGCGGATTTTATCATTCTCTTTAGAAGGTACAGGAAAAAATCTGTTTTCATCGATTCCTGGAGGAATCATACTGCAGTTTTTTGGTAAAACATCATACTGCTGAGTAAGCAAATCTACCTGTGGTAAAGTAGTTGCAATGACAAAATTACACATCTGATACACAAAATATTCTTTTCGAATTCTTTCTTTAAATCGATATGTTTTTTCCATTTCTTTTTCCTCCATATCGCTACCCATAGTGTGTTGCTTCCACCACCCTAAAGAGTGCGGTGTATGGACGTGGCAAATTCCAAGCTCTTCAGCAATTTTTTGTCCTGCCCAACCTGCATCCCAATAATGAGAGTACACAACATCATATTTTTTACTTTCTTTTTTGATAGCCGCTAAAGTGTTGGTAACAAATTTTTTAAGATGATCATGCATATCTTCTTTTCTGATGAATTCTTTTCCGCCAAAGGGAATTCTCCAAACATCATAATTTTCGTTTACATGGTCGTACTCTGGTTGGTCTTCAAATTGACGTGTAAGTAAATCTACTTTCATTCCTAATCTGCTAAATCGTTCTGCTAATTCAAGTACATACACTACTTGTCCTCCTGTGTCTGGCTTTCCTAATTCTGGGTTTGCTGCTACATAACCATGCAAGGAAATCATCAATATTGATTTCATATTTTTATAGTTTAAAATTTAGTTAATTAATTATTTTCAAATCGTGGCATGCAGCAATATACTGTGCTGCAGACCATGCTTGATATGCTTTACCCATTGGTTTTCCTGTTGTACCATGAGCCCATTCTGTAAATTCCCATTCTTCATTGATTCCTTCTTTATTGATTAATGCCAATTTATGAAGTTCTGAAATTGCCATGTCTTTGAAGCCTAATTTGTTGACAAACTTTACCCAAAATCCTCCAACAAAAGGCCAAATACCTCCGTTATGATAATGGTTAGGAAGGTTTAATAAATTAACGGTATAATAAGGTCTCCAATCTGGATCTCCAGGACTAACAACAGGGTATACGTTTGCTACTGGAAAAGGATCATTTACACCAACACCCAACATAAACTTAAAGGTTTGATGCGCTTTTTCTGAATCTAATGTACCATATAAAAATGCTAAAATATTGCCTAAAGTATCACAGCGCCAACTAAAATCAAATGGTGTTGTTTGTGCAATTAAATATGAGGTATCACCTAAAGTAAATTGTTTTTCTGCAAATGAAACGGATTGAAATAATTGCTGTTTTGTAGAAGGCCAAAAGTTTTGAACTATTTCTTTTTTAATAACTTGAGACCACCTGATGTATTCGCCTGCCTCTTCATTATTACCCAACATTTCTAACATTCTACCAAAACAAACATTAGCTCTGTACCATAAAATTTCATCATATAAAATGTTGTAACTTCTACCAAAAAGGTCTGTCCAATCTCCTGCCTCTGGTATTTCTAGAAGTGCATCATTATTACTATCATGTGCTGCCAACCAACGCATTGTTTCTTTTACATCAGGAAAATATTTTCGTAAAAACTCTATATCTTTAGTAACATTTACATATTCGTAGAAAGCAATAATTACCCAAATTCCACTATCTATAGAGCAAATACCTCCTACTCCAGAATAATCTGGGGTGTTGTCTTTTATTCTAACATTAGATGGTATTTGTCCGTTTTTAGAAATATGTTCTAATAAAGTAAGTAATGTTTGTCTTTGACAATTATGAATTTCTTCATCGCTTATAAGCGGTAATGAGCCTATAACTGTTATTGCACCATCTCTGGCCCAAACACTGTAATAATTTTCATCTGTACCATGTGCTACGTTATCTTTGATAGAACATGCCGAAAAGCCTAATGGTGTAATGTTCTTCTTTAGAGCTTCTACCGCCTTTTCATAACCTTCTTTAATAAGTGCTATTTTTTCATCTCCATTTTCTAAAGAGATATTGTTTAATTCTTGCTTGATAAAAAAGTCTTCTGAGTGGTCTCTATTTTTATCTATAATAGCATCTTCTGGAAGCACTTTATAATATACCAACCCTTCTATAATACCATCTCCTTTTTCTCTTTCTGAATGATACACTTTTTTATGTTTGGTATAGGCATATAACTCTTCATGGGCATTGGCAACTACGATTCCTGATACATCTTTCAAATCGAACATTGCAGAATCATTTCCACTATCCCCAGCTACTAAAACTTCATTTGTTTTTATATTCAATCTTTTTAATAACCATTGTAAAGCATTTCCTTTATTTGCAAATTTGGGTAGTATATCTAAAAATTTATCTCCAGAATAAACAACATTCACTTCCATACCAGCATTTGTAAAGTTTTCTTCTATGTCTGCAATCAAATCGTTAGTTGCATCATGAAAAAAATAACTTCTTTTATAGGAGTGTTGAAATCTACTGGGTTGTTCGCTCACAGGATGATCTACACTTGTGATAATTTTTTCTACAGATTCTAAATCCCATCCTTCATCTAAGACATCATTAAATTCTTTAACTAACTTTTTATTTTTATAATCATAAATATGTGTTCCAACGCCTGAAATAATATAATCGGGTTCTGGTAAAATTCGTTTTTCTATTAGACTTAATACGTCGTCTTTTAAACGCCCAGTATTAAAGGTTAATAAGGCTCCAGTTTGAGACTTGTATTTGTCCCAAACTTTGCCAAAATTACTATTGAATGTGTGAAAATCTATTAAGGTATTATCAATATCAAACGAAAGCAGTTTTATATTTCCATTGTTACCAATATTTTTATCCATATGTAATTTGTTTTATTGTGTTTTATATCTGTATTCTGCCTAATTTACTAATAATACCAAGGCTTTCCTAAGCTATACCTCTTTATTTGAAACTCAAAAATCATTTTTATGGGTGTCGTAAAAATTATAAACCTCATCTAGATATTAATAATTAAGCAACTCTTCTTTTGTAAAATCCTTAATCTAAATTATTAAAAAAAACCTCCTAAATTTCACATTTAGGAGGTTTCATTTTTACAATCCACTTATAAAATTACCATAAGGATCTTTAAATTGAGTACCTTCAGCAAACCTATATTTGCTAAGTTTTTTAAACTCTACTAACCCCCACAAGAGAAACTCTTTCACAAAATACTTATCATCTGTATTCATATTAGGTTGGTACTCTTTTAAAAAATTATCTATGGGGTCTATTTTATCCAATTCGTTCTTATACTGTTTATCTGTATAATCTTCTAGTAATTCAAAATCACCTTCTGTATTAAAGAACCAAGAAACAATCTCATCATAAGGAGATTCATCTGTTTGTTTTTCTAGTTTTTTGATTTCAGGAAAGTATGTTGGAAATAAAGTTTTGATCGCTTTTTTTATCAAACTATCTGCTACAACATGTGCTCCTTCTTGTTCTCCTTCATAAACCAGTTCTACTTTACCTGTTATTGCAGGAATAATTCCATCAAAATCACTCAAACGAATCATGGTTTCATTATCTCTAGCCAATAATGCTCTTCTTTCTGCTGTACTTATCAAATTTTCGAAAGCAGAAATACTTAAACGCGCACTTACTCCACTTTTAGCATCTATATACTCACTTTCTCTTGCCTCAAAAACAATTTGTTCTAACAAGTCTTTTGCTAATTCTGGTACTTTTATAAAGTTTTTCTGAACATTTTTGGCTTCTTGCTGCGTTATTATTTTTGCCGTTTCTATATCTTCTGGATAATGCGTTAAAATTTGCGAACCAATTCTATCTTTTAACGGAGTTACAATACTTCCTCTATTTGTATAATCTTCTGGATTTGCTGTAAACACAAATTGCATATCTAAAGGCAATCGTAATTTAAAGCCACGTATTTGAATATCTCCTTCTTGTAAAATATTAAATAGTGCTACTTGAATACGAGCTTGTAAATCTGGCAATTCATTAATTACAAAAATACATCTGTTAGCTCTCGGGATCATTCCATAATGAATAACTCTATCATCTGCGTAGCTCAATTTTAAATTTGCGGCTTTAATAGGGTCTACATCACCTATAATATCTGCAACTGTAACATCTGGTGTTGCTAGTTTTTCTGCAAAACGTTCTTCTCTATGCAACCAAAAAATTGGAGTTTTATCTCCTTTTTCCAGAATCGTTTCAATAGCAAATCTGGAAATTGGATTGAGAGGATCATCGTTAATTTCTGAACCCGTTACTACAGGAATGTATTCATCTAATAAAGTTACCATTAACCTAGCCAAACGAGTTTTTGCTTGCCCACGTAACCCTAATAAATTGATATTATGTTTGCTTAAAATTGCTCTTTCTAATTCTGGTATAACTGTATGTTCATAACCATGAACTCCTTTAAAAACGGTTTCTTTACTCATCATTTTGCTAATGAGATTTTCTCGCAACTCGTCTTTAATAGATTTTGATTGGTATCCATACTTTTTTAATTCTCCTAATGTTTTTATCTGCTCTAAATTCATCTCTTTTCTATTCTCTCTTCTCTATTCGTCTTAACTATCCTCTAATTCTTTTTTTTCTGTTACTTTCGTAATCTTCAAAAATCATCTCTCCTAAACCTTTTAAACCTGTATAAAATGCTTTTCCTTGGTTGGCTTGCGTAAAAGCTCTTACAAATTGCATTAAATAAGAATCTTGTGCAATCATAAATGTAGTAATTGGTATATGTAACTTTCTGGCTTGTTGAGCCATTGCATAACACTTGTTTACAATATACTTGTCTAACCCATTACTGTTTTTATAATACTGTCCGTCTGGTAAACGCAAACAACTAGGTTTGCCGTCTGTAATCATAAAAATTTGCTTGTTGGTATTTTTTTTTCTGCGTAGTAAATCCATTGCTAAATTTAAACCTGCAACCGTATTAGTATGATAAGGTCCCACTTGTAAATAGGGTAAATCTTTTATTTTTATAGTCCAAGCATCGTTTCCAAAAACCAAAATATCTAACGTATCTTTAGGGTAGCGTGTAGTTATCAATTCTGCCAAAGCCATTGCAACTTTCTTTGCAGGTGTAATTCTATCTTCTCCATATAAAATCATAGAATGACTAATGTCTATCATTAAAACGGTACTCATCTGACTTTTGTGTAGTGTTTCTTCTACCACCAAATCATTTTCAGACAAAGTAAAGTTGCCTATCCCATTATTAATTTGTGCATTTTTAATACTTTCTGTAACCGATACTTTATCTAGATTATCTCCAAATTGATACGCTCTAAAATCTCCTGTATGCTCATCTCCTGTCCCAGGAGATTTACTTTTATGATTTCCAGAACCGCTTCTTTTAATTTTTCCAAATATTTGATTTAACGCTTGCTGGCGAATAGCTCTTTCGGTTTTGGGAGTTATTTTAGTACCTCCTGTTCCATCTCCATCAATCTCTTCTTTAATATATCCTTTCTTTTTTAAATCTTCAATAAAATCATCTATAGTATACGCTGCTGTAGTTAATTTATATTCTTTATCTAAAGAACGTAACCAGTCTATAGCTTCATCAAAATCTCCAGAAGTATGCGTAATTAACTCTTTAAAAATTTCAAAAAGTTTTTCAAAAGGAGACTGATTTTTAGGTTCAAAACTTTTAAAAACAAAACCTTTTCGTTTCATATTTTCTTTCATCACCATAAAAATAAGGCTTTATTAGATGCTTTTAAAATTATTAACATTGCTTTAATACATATAATTAAAAAGCAGAACCATTCAATATAGAAAAAGTAGTACAAAACAATTATCTATCAATATTTTATAAAAAATGATAGAAAATAGCTGTTTTTTAATTTTATCATAAAATTAACATATGTATTGGGTCTCTAAAAGTAACTTGTCTGAGTATTAAACCAACTCATACTTTTTTATGAAAACACTCAATTTAAGCAAGTTAAAGATTATATCTTCTTTAGCTTTAGCCATTATGACTTTAGGTATCCAAGATGCAAATGCACAGTTCTGGAAAAAGAAACCCAAAAAAACTGCTGTTGTAAAAAAACCAATACCTAAAAAGAAAGGAAAATCTATTAAAGATTTAACAAAAAGTAGTAAAAAAATAGAAGGACTCTTTACCATTTATCAAGATACCGTAACAGGTTCTGTAAAACTATTGGTTAAAAAAGAACAACTAGATAAAGACTTTATTTATTTTTCTCAAATAGCAGATGGCGTTACAGACGCTGGTCAATTTAGAGGGGCTTACCAAGGCTCAAGCGTTTTTCATGTAAAAAAATACTTTAATAAACTAGATTTTTATGCGCCTAACACTTCTTTTTATTTTGATAAAAATAGCGCTCTTTCTAAATCTTCTGAGGCAAATATTAGTGATGCAGTAGTTGCTAGTGGAAAAATTTTAGCATCTGATGATGATAAGGGCGAGTATTTAATTGATGCTGATGGTTTATTTTTATCAGAAACTTTTACGAGAATTAAAAGACCTAGAAGACCAGGAACTTCTCCATTTGCTTTTGGTTTAGGAAGGTTTGATAAAAATAAATCTAAAATACATGCCATAAAAAACTATCCTGAAAATACTAACGTAAAAACAGAATACGTATACAGCAACCCATCTGTTTTAAACGGAGGTTCTACTGCTGTTACTGATGGTAGAAATGTGTCTATTAAGGTTTTTCATACATTTATGAACATGCCAGAAGATGATTATGAAGTTAGAATGGATGACCCTAGAGTTGGTTATTTTCTAACACAGACAAACAATATGACCTCTACCAAAACTATCAATTATAGAGATATGATACATAGATGGAAATTGGTAAAAAAAGACCCAACTGCTGCCATTTCTGAACCTGTAACTCCAATTACTTGGTGGATAGAAAACACGACACCTACAGAATGGAGAGAAACAATAAAAGAAGGGGTTTTAGCATGGAATGTTGCTTTTGAAAAAGCAGGATTTAAAAACGCTATGGTTGTAAAGGTACAACCTGATGATGCAGATTGGGACGCAGGTGATGTTCGCTATAATGTATTACGTTGGACATCTTCTCCTAATCCACCTTTTGGTGGATACGGCCCTAGTTTTGTGAACCCAAGAACAGGAGAAATTTTAGGCGCAGACATTATGTTAGAGTTTGTTCATTTTACAAATAGAGTTTTTGCTGATAAACTTTATAATGATGCCGCAGCTAATATGAAATTAGAAACTCTAGAAGAATTAGAAGCTAAAAAATATTTAGAAAAAAACAATCTTTTATATTGTTCTGCAGGACACGTGATGCATGAAAATTTACAGTTAGGAACAGCTGTTTTACAAGCTACTGGTGCTTCTGACTTAGATATGGAAGCGATAAAAAAAGAAGGAATGAAATCTTTGATTATGCATGAAGTTGGCCATACGTTAGGGTTAAACCACAACATGAAGGCGAGTCAACTTTTTTCTCCTGAGCAACTAGCAGATGCGTCATTTATTAAAGGGAAAGCCTTAACGGGGTCTGTAATGGATTATGCAGGAATTAACATAACAAATGATAGAAGTAAACAAGGGCAATATTATGATATGGCAGTTGGCCCTTACGATGTTTGGGCTATTCAATTTGGTTATACACCATTTTCTTCAGAGAACCAGAGAAAAGTATTGTTAGAGAGATCTACAGAACCTGAATTAATTTTTGGTAATGATGCAGATGATATGCGATCTTCTAGTAACGGAATAGACCCTAGAGTTATGATTGGAGATTTATCTAACGATCAAATTACATACTCTATAAATAGGTTTAAACTGGTTAACGATATGATGAAAAATCTAAAAACTCAGTTTTTAAAAGATGGCCAAACCTATGAAGATTTTAGAAGGGCTTTTTACACACTTCACAATCAAACAGCTATTGCTGGAGGTGTAGTTTCTAGATTTATTGGCGGGGTATATGTAGATAGAGCTACTTTTGGCCAAAAAGGAGGCAAACAACCGTATACTCCTGTAAGTTTAAAAGATCAAAAAAGAGCTATGTCTGCTCTAAAAAATTATATTTTTGCTCCAGATGCTTTTGAGACACCTAAAGAGGTTTACAATTATTTAGGAAGACAAAGAAGAGGCTACAACTTTTTTGGAAATACAGAAGATCCTAAAATTAATGAACAAATTCTAGGGTATCAAACTTATGTTTTATCGCATTTAATGCATCCAAATACACTTCAAAGAATTTCTAATTCTGAGTTGTATGGAAACGGTTACAAATTGTCTAGCTTTATGACTGATTTAAACAATATGTTATTTAAACCAGACATTTACGGTAGTGTAAATACTTTTAGACAAAACCTACAAACTGTTTATACACAAAGATTAATAAGTATGGCTACTGGCAAAACTAGCAACAGGTTTCCTATTGCTGCTAGATCTATGGCTGTTTATAATCTTAAAAATATTAAATCTTGGACAAATAGTGGTAAAGGAGATTTAGCTACAAAAGCCCATAAAAACCACTTAAAAACATTGATAACCAACGCTATGAAAGAAATAAAATAATTTTAAGAAAGTTTTAGAATACAAACCACAATCTAAACAGATTGTGGTTTTTATCTTTACACTATGGCTAGAATTTTAATTACAGGAGGAACAGGATTAGTTGGTACAAGACTTTCAAAAATGTTATCGGATAGAAAACATGAAGTTTTAATCTTAACTAGAAATCCTAAAAAAGAGAACGAATTTAAATGGGATTTAAATTCTAATTATATTGATGACAAAGCATTACTGCATACAGATTATATAATTCATCTAGCAGGAGCAGGTATTGCTGATAAACGCTGGACTGAAAAAAGAAAGAAGGTAATTATAGATAGTAGGGTTGATACTGCTAGTTTACTTTACAGGAAAGTCAATCAATTAAAAATCACTTTAAAAGGTTTTATTTCAGCCTCTGGTATTGGTTATTACGGCGCAAAAACTAGTGATATCATTTATGAAGAAAATCATAACTCTGGTACTGATTATATTGCCAATGTTTGTGTTTTATGGGAAGCTGCCGCAAAACAATTTGAGCGATTAAAAATACCTGTTACTATTTTAAGAACTGGTATTGTTTTATCTAACAAGGGTGGTGCTTTAGATAAAATGAAAACCCCAATCATATCACCTTTAGGTACTGGAGATCAATATTTACCATGGATTCATCTTGATGATTTATGTCAACTGTACATTAATGCTGTTGAGAATAACTTAACAGGAATTTTTAATGCTGTAGCACCTGAACATCATACAAGCAAAACATTTTCTAAAACATTGGCAAAAAGCCTAAAAAGACCATATTTAGGTATTGGAGTTCCTAGCTTTTTATTAAAATTAGTGTTTGGTGAAATGGCTATTATACTTTTAAAAGGAAGTAGAATTTCAGCAAAAAAAATCGAAAAGAATGGGGGGGATTATTCTTTTCGATTTTTAAAATTAGAGAAGGCTCTTAATGAACTATCTTAAATTTGTTAAAATTCATTCTCTTTCATTTTACCTAACCAAGTTCTTCCTCCGAGAGTAGATTTATACTCTACATAACCATTCTTGACTTTTGTAAATTCTATTTTCATTTTTGTCCCTCTTTCAAAAGGAAAATTAGGAATATTATAGTCTTCTATTGTTACATATACTAGATCTTTTTCTACCCAGAAAAGTTTAGACTTTATGAAATTTTGTCTGTTGTTATGATATTCTATATGTTCTTTACCCTTAAAGACAACAAAAACTTCTCCTCCATTATAATTATAAGTATAAGTTTTATCTTTAATTAGGGGTTCTCCCGCATATTCTTTAGCATCTTTATCAATAAAATTTAAAGAAGTTGGGTTTAATGTCATTAAATAATCTTGTGCGTTTACATAAATTGCAAAACATAACACTACTGTTAAAAATAATTTGTTTTTTAAGTTTTTCATTTTAATAAGATTTAGGGGTTAATAAAATATTAGGGGGTTAATTTATTCTCTTTTTAAATTCTTCATATAACTTATGGACTTACTCTACCTTCTAGAAAAATACATTTAGAGAATGAATTTGATCTACTTGTTTCTCCAGAACCATGTATAATACTACTGTAATAGTCTCCATTATTACCAGGGTTTGTGTCATCATAAGAACCTTGATCCGAGCCACTTTTAATATGACTCGGAACGGTTCTATACCCCACGCCTCTGCTACATCCTGCATGCCCTAAGGCTGCATATTCTGCTCCTCCAGTAGCTTGCATTAAACCACCAAGGATTTGAGAACCTCTAATTAAGTCCTCAAAAGTTAAGTTTTTATTATTTTCTATAAGATTCTTTATCGTTACTCTGGCAAACTCAATAACACTGGTTGTTGTATTATTTAAATTACCTTCAAATTCAAAAGTTTGGTTATTATCAACAAATATTATAGCATACGAATCTGTACCATTCCAGTCATCTCTGTAATCGTCATAAACTTTAACTGTATAGCTACCTTTTGGCGAGCTTATTCTTGTAGAATTTTGATTTAAAAATTTGATATTTTGTCTACTAACGTAATTATCTTCTATAGAAAGTACAACAGAATTAGAAGGGTTTATAATCTCCAATCTGTTTTCTGAAGACCAATTACCCCAATTTATATAAACGTCAGATTGAGATAAGACAAAAAAAGATTGGCTTATGAATAGTATAAGAACATAAAGTCTTAAATTTTTAGGGGAAAAAATTTTAGTCATTAATTTAAGGGGCAACGAAAAGTACTCAATTAATACTTAATCATTAGATTTTAGGGGTTAACTAATTATTAATTATGTCAAATAAATAACAAAAAAATGAAATATGCAAAAAAAAGTTAAAAAAATTAAAACTCTGATGTAATGTTTAATGCTACCTCACTCCATGTTTTAGAAATTCCATCAGCACCTGTGTGCAAATCTTTACAAACCGTATTTAGAGAATTTAAAGCCTCCAAAGCATTCCAATTGGCAACATCCATAGTAGCTTGCATTGAAAACTTTTTAGCTTCTATTGTATATAAAAAAGGAACTTTTTGAATAACATTATTCATTTTTAGATTTGCATAACCTGTTGAGTCATTTTCTAAAACCAACTTTCCAGAAAGTAATTTTGTTTTCTCCATTACTCCGAAAAAAAACTTTTTTATCTTATAGTCTCTACTTGCTTCTTTTGTAAAAATACTACTAACAGGAATAGAAAATTCCGTATTATGTACAGCTTCTTTTATAGTATTACCTTCTCCTCCAGAAATGATGTCCACTTTTTTAAATTGTCCTCCTACAGGTACTTTATCTGAAGTTTTATAAGCCGTGAATTTAATTGAATTATCGGCTTTTTCGAAAGCAAACGGTGCAGTACTTTTTTTCTTAACCTCTTCTACTTTTTTTTCTTCAACATATTCTGGTCTTTTTTCTGACTTACATGCTATAAAATTAAGAGCTAATACTACAAAACCAAATACTGTTATAATTTTTTTCATTTTTTTATTTGTTATTTTTTAAAACTTCTTTTGCTAAATTAATATATTCTTGCTTTGCTTGTTCTGACGACATACCGTTTAATTGCATCCAAGCGTTAAATTTAAAACCGCTTCTTACGTCTAATTTATTATTAAAAGAAAAGTTGTTTCCAAAATTAGCTTGCTTATAATAAGCATAGAACTTTAACATTAAATCGGGTGCTATAATCCTTTTTAGAGTAGATATTTTTTTGAAAGCTAGCTTAAACTCTTTGTCTAAATCAGTTTCCATCAATTTATTTTTCTGCAATAACTTGAATTCCTCCTTTTACTTTATCTCCTAAACCGACGTTTAGTTTTGTTTCTAAAGGTAAAAACAAATCTACTCTAGATCCAAATTTTATAAATCCTGCATCTGAACCTTGTACAACATGCGTCCCTTCTTCTGCATAATTAACAATTCTTTTAGCCAAAGCTCCTGCAATTTGTCTGTATAAAACATCTCCAAAAGATTTATTGTTTATCACAACTGTTGTTCTTTCGTTATCAGTAGATGCTTTTGGATGCCACGCCACTAAATATTTACCTGGATGATATTTACTGTATTTTACAACACCGCTCATAGCATACCTTGTTACGTGTACATTTATAGGTGACATAAAAATTGAAACTTGCAATCGTTTATCTTTGAAATATTCTGGCTCTTCTACTTCTTCTATAACAACTACTTTACCATCTACTGGAGCAATAATTGTATCTTCATTTATTAAAGTATTTCTTTTAGGGTTTCTGAAAAACTGTAATATTATTATTAAAAAAACAAGAATTAAAACTTGTGTTGCTTTCATCAGCCAAAAAACAGGAATAAATTTCTCTGCAAGAAAAATTGCTGCTACAGAAAATACAAGTGCAATGGTTATGATTTTATATCCTTCTTTATGAAAACGAATCATACTTAAATTATAAAATTAATATACAAATATACAAATGGTGCCACAAACAACAAACTATCCAAACGATCTAAAATACCTCCGTGACCAGGCATAATGTTTCCACTATCTTTCATATTTGCTTGTCTCTTAAATTTTGATTCTACCAAATCTCCTATTGTTCCCATTACACTAACAATTACTGCTATTATTAACCAGTGTAAAACTGAAAATTCAGTATTCAGTTTACTAATTATATATGCTGCTAATAAGGCAAAAATGAAACCCCCGACAAAGCCTTCTATGGTTTTTTTGGGTGATACAGAGACAAAAAGTTTGGTCTTTCCTATATTTTTACCAACTAAAAAAGCAAAACTATCGTTTACCCAAATTATAATAAGCATAGATATCATTATATTAGGACGATAAATTCCTTTATAAATAGGTAATAATATTAAAAAAATCATAGAAAATATAATGTACCTTATTACCATTCCTAGTTTAGATCTATCATTAAAAAAAGCGATCTCTTTTTTAGAGAAAAGTTGATAAACCAAATATAATGACGACAGTAAAGTGATTATTAAAACACCTACTACAGCAAAACTTTCAGGTCTTTTTAATATTAAGAACAAAAGAAATATGAAAAAAAAATAGCCAATAAAACTCTTAAAATCTATCAATCTAGAAAATTCCCAAATAGATAATAAACTGAATAAAGATATCAGTACAATGTAAGATTCTTTAGAAAAAAGAATAGCAGACAAAAATATTAATACGTAAATGATTCCTGAAAAACTCCTTCTAAAAAGGTTGCGCATACTATAAATCTTCTAATAGCAGCAAATATAAGTTTTTTGAATTACTGTTACCATAGTTTAGAAAATTATCCTCGTTTTTATCTGCCCCATAATTTTTTATGGCAGAGATATTTGTTGGTAAATTTCCTTTGTAATGTATTTTAATACCAGTTAATCCTTGCCCCATGTTTTTTACCAACTGACTCGTTTTAGCAAATACTATAAAGTTTGATGGCATATTGCAAAGTTTAATACTTTTTAATTGATTTGAAGAGAACAGGATATTACCGTTATCTGCAATTAAATGTTCGCAATTTAAAAAAACAGGAACATCAGCAACAAAGTCTGTACTTACTTTTACCTGTTTTTCATCAAAATACGATGATAAATCTTTACTCAAAAGAGTTATTTGATTCCAACTATTTTCTTGAAGAATATTATTTAGATTATTTAAAATCTCTGATTCTTCTATACAATATAAGAACTTTCCTCCTTTTTCTACAAAATTATGTACAAATAAGTCGTCCAAAGAAAGATCTACTTCTTGCTTCTGAATTTCTTTATCCTCTTTAATAGGGATATTGAAAAGCTTCTTAAAAAAATTCATTTAATAGAGACATTTATTTTTCAGTAGTTTTAGTTACTGGTGGAATATCTTCTCTTTCTTCAATTATTCTATCAATTTTTTCTTCTATTTCTTCAAAAGGTCGTTTACCAAATATTTTCTCTAAATCATCTTTAAAGATAACCTCTTTTTCTAGCAATAACTCTGCTAAAATGGTTAATTTTTCTTTATTATCTTCTAAAAGATTAATTGCCCTTTGGTATTGATTTTCAATAATTTTAGAAATTTCCTTATCTATTTTTTGACCTGTTTCTTCGCTATAAGGTTTAACAAATGCATCATTTCCAGAAGAATCATAATAAGTAATGTTACCCACTTCTTCATTTAAACCATATACAGTAACCATAGCCCTAGCTTGTTTGGTTACTTTTTCTAAATCGCTTAACGCTCCAGTAGAAATTTTATTAAAAATAATTTTTTCAGCAGCTCTACCACCTAATGTTGCACACATTTCATCCAACATTTGTTCTGTTTGTACAATCATTCTTTCTGCTGGCAAATACCATGCTGCCCCCAAAGACTGTCCTCTAGGAACAATAGTTACCTTTACTAATGGTGCTGCATGTTCTAACATCCAACTCACAGTTGCATGACCTGCTTCATGAAATGCAATTACTTTTTTCTCTTTAGGAGTAATTACTTTATTTTTCTTTTCTAAACCACCTACAATTCTATCTACAGCATCTAAAAAATCTTGGTGTTCTATTATTTTTTTACTTTTTCTTGCTGCAATTAAAGCTGCTTCATTACACATATTAGCTATATCTGCACCAGAAAAACCAGGAGTTTGTTGAGCTAAAAATTCAACATTTACATCATCGCCTAATTTTAATGGTTTAATATGTACATCAAAAATTTCTTGGCGCTCCTTTATATCTGGTAAATCTACATATATTTGACGATCAAATCGTCCCGCACGCATTAAAGCTTTATCTAAAACATCAGCCCTATTTGTTGCTGCTAAAACAATAACATTGGTATCTGTACCAAAACCGTCCATTTCGGTTAAGAGTTGATTAAGTGTATTTTCGCGTTCATCATTTCCTCCTGTCATACTATTTTTACCTCGAGCTCTTCCAATAGCATCTATCTCGTCAATAAAAATAATAGAAGGTGATTTTTGTTGTGCTTGTTTAAACAAATCACGAACTCTAGACGCTCCAACACCAACAAACATTTCTACAAAATCTGAACCTGACAGAGAGAAAAAGGGAACACCTGCTTCTCCAGCAACAGCTTTAGCTAATAATGTTTTACCTGTTCCTGGAGGGCCAACTAATAATGCGCCTTTTGGAATTTTACCTCCTAAAGAGGTATATTTTTCTGGACTCTTTAAAAAGTCTACAATTTCTTGTACTTCTTCTTTTGCGCCTTCTAAACCAGCTACATTTTCAAATGTAGTTTTTACTTTAGTATCTTTATCAAACAACTTTGCCTTCGATTTTCCAATACTAAATATTTGACCTCCTCCACCAGCACCTCCACCAGCACCAGACATTCTTCTCATAAAGAATAACCAAATAGCAATTAAAATAATAAAAGGTAGAAAGCCCAAAATTGTTTCAAACATACTTGTTCTTTCTACATTCTCTTTATCAAAATCTAAATCTCTTTCAGCTTTAACTTTTTCTATATCATTCTCAAAGTTTTGTAGGTCTCCAAAGTTATATTCATACAAAGCAGCGCCTCTAGAATAAAATGTAGAAGTTACCATTGTTTTATAACGGTCTTTCTCTAAAGCTTTTTCTTTGATAAAAATCTGTGCAATACTATTATTTACTACAACTATTTTCTTTATATCATCTTCTTTTAAAATTTCATAAAATTCGTTTTTCGAAATATTTTTTGAAGATAAATCTCCACTTCCGAAAAACTGAACAGCTATTATTACTAAAAATATAGCCCCGTATATCCAATATGCATTAAATTTAAATTTAGGCATGTTAGAATTATTATCTTTTTTTGAATCACTCATTTATTTAAAATCAAAAAATTAAACTGGATTTATCTCTGTTATTTTGGCATCACCCCAAAGACTTTCTATGTCATAAAAATCTCTAACGTGTTTCTGAAAAATGTGAACAACTACATTTACATAATCCATTAAAACCCATTCTGCATTGGTTTCTCCTTCAACATGCCAAGGTTTATCTTTAAGTTCTTTACTAACTACTTTTTGGATAGAACCAGAAATTGCGTTTACTTGTGTGTTTGAGTTACCTGAACAGATTACAAAATAATCACAAACGGTATTTTCTATTTCTCGTAAGTCTAATAGTTGTATATCTTCACCCTTAACGTCATCAATCCCTTTTAAAATTACAGCTATTAAATTATCTGTACTTACTTGTTTTTTTGTCATTAATTAATTTACTAATTTTTCGCAAAGTTATTATTTTTTTGCGAGTATTTTATGTATTATTACCGGAGTTTACACTTTATTTAACACTTGAAAATAATCAAACTTAATGCCATTGATTCTACTAATTCTTTTTTAAAAGATTTAGTACTTCATTCTGATTTAGAAAACTATTATACTGTAGTTACTCATAACCAAACTAACGGAAGAGGGCAACAGCATTCTAAATGGGTTTCAAAACCTTTTAAAAACCTTACGTTTAGTACTTTTATTGAGTTAAAAAATTTTAATGTTAAGAATAAAAAGTATTTTAATTTTGCAGTTGCTTTAGCTGTTTTTGATACTTTAACACAGAATGACGTACACAAAATTTCTATAAAATGGCCTAACGACATTATGTCAGCAAATCGTAAAATTTGCGGTATTCTCATTGAAAATACCTTTATTGGCAGTCACATAAAAAATTCTGTAGTAGGAATTGGTCTTAATGTTAACCAAGAAACTTTTCCTAACTTTTTACCAAACGCATCTTCTATGAAATTAGAAACCGGCATACATTTTAACTTAGATTATGTACTTGACCAAATCTTAAATAATCTTAAAAAAAGGATTAACACTTTAGAGTCCCTAAAATTTCAAGCACTAGAAAAAGATTATTTGAATGTATTGTACAAAAAAAACATTCCAACTATGTTTAAAAATAATCAGGATATAAATTTTATGGGTAAAATTATAGGTATTTCTTCTTTAGGCAATCTGGTTATAGAACTAGAGGATGAAACCATCAAAGAATTTGGTGTAAAAGAAATTACTTTTCTTTAAAGTTTCCTCAAATTCTCAGTTAGTGCATCAACAAATTTTGTTATTGGTTTTTTTATCATCATAGCCATCATAGGGTTAAACTCTCCTTCGAAATTAAGTTGGATTTCGCATTTATCGTCTACTAATTCTTTAATATCTGAAGACAATGTAAATGGCATCTTACTACTTGCTGCACCTAAAGTAATATTAGTAAAAGGCGTTTTTTCTTTTAAAACTAATCTAATTTCTGGCATTCCTGGTAAACCAAAAAGAAAAGAATCACCTTCAACTTCAAATTTTTGAATGTTGTCTGGCATTATAGTTTTAAAATTCTGCAAATCATCAAAATAAGTAAATACATCTTCTGCAGACTTATTTACAATTACTTTATTCCCTTCTATATTCATAGTTCAAATTTATTGATTCCACTCACTTGGATTTTTCCTCCAATCATTTAGTGTATTTAACTCTTTTTGAGTAATGTAATTGCTGTCTAGCGCTTGCTCTAATAGATTTTCATAATTACTTAAGGTATGCAATCTAACTGCTTTATCTTCAAAGTTTTTAGCAGCTTCATCAAATCCATAAGAAAAAATAGCAACCATACCTTTAACTACACCTCCCGCTTCTTTTAATGCTGCCACAGCATTTAAACTACTTTTTCCTGTACTAATTAAATCCTCTATCACCACAACGTTTTGACCACTTTCTAAATGACCTTCTATTTGGTTTTTTCTACCGTGTTTTTTAGGTTCTGGTCTAACGTAAATAAACGGAACACCAAGTTCTTGAGCCACTAATATTCCGATAGCGATTGCACCTGTAGCTACGCCAGCAATTACATCTGGTTTACCATATTCTAATTCTACAATTTTTGCAATTTCTGCTTTTAAAAAAACACGAACTGGAGGATATGATAACGTAATTCTGTTATCGCAATATATTGGCGATTTCCAGCCAGAAGCCCAATTAAAAGGTTCGTTTGGACTCAACTTTATTGCTTTAATTTGCAACAAAAGTTCAGCTGTTTTTTTTGCCGTATCTTTGTTTAAAATCATATCGCAAATGTATAAAGTTTTTGTAAATGATACTCCTATAATTATCACTTCTTCTTTAAAAAAAGAGAAAAATTTTACTTCTTACAATTTTAATAACATCAATTTTAAAGAAATTCTTCATCAAACTAAACAAAAAAAAGGAATTGGAATTTGCTTACATTCTGGTAATTTAGAAAGTGATTGGATTTCTTTTACCTCTAATTTTGAGGTGGTCTCTGCTGCCGGCGGTTTGGTAGTGAACGCTAAAAAAGAATACCTTTTTATTTTTAGAAATAATGTATGGGATTTGCCAAAAGGGCACTTGGAAAAAGACGAAACTACAGAAACTGCTGCTATTAGGGAGGTTGAAGAAGAATGCGGAATTTCTGATCTTACACTGATAAAGCCATTAACTACTACCTATCACTCTTATTATAGAAATGGTCTTAAATTAAAACAAACCTATTGGTTTTTAATGCATTCTGATTACGAAGGTGAGTTAAAGCCTCAAATAGAAGAAGGGATTACTCAAGTAAACTTTAAAAAAGAATCTGAGATTAGAGAAATTTTAAAAAATTCTTACGCAAATATTAGATTGGTTTACGATACTTATAAACAAGGATAGTTTTCTAAAAAAACACCCTATCTTTGCCGACTTGAAAACACACCGAAAATGACTAAATATTTCAGAAAAATTACCCCAAATGCCAAAGATGATGTTTTAGCAGGAATTACAGTTTCTCTTGCAATGATTCCTGAAGTGGTAGCTTTTGCTTTTGTTGCCCAAATAGATCCTTTAATGGCACTTTCTGGAGCATTTATTATTGGGTTAATTACTGCTTTTTTTGGTGGTAGACCTGGGTTGATTTCTGGTGCTGCCGGGGCTGTAGCTGTTATTTTTGTTCATATGATTGCAGAAGGTCATACCAAAGGAATGCTATTAGATCAACCTATAGAAAATATGGGGTTTTTCTATTTAATGGCCTGTGTAATTTTAATGGGTATTATTCAAATTTTTGCAGGTGTTTTTAAACTAGGTAAATTTGTTCGTTTAATTCCGCATTCTGTAATGATGGGCTTTGTAAACGGATTATCTATCGTTATTTTTATTGCTCAGGTAAAAATGTTTTCACACAAATCATTATCAGTTTCTGCTGAAGGCGTCAATGAGTATAAAAGTACGTTTATGCAAGGTACAGAATTGTACACCATGTTGGCATTAGTTTTGTTAACTATGGGAATTATTTGGTTACTACCAAAAATTACAAAAAAATTGCCTGCTGCCTTGACAGCTATTTTAGTCACTTCTTTACTCGTTATCGGTTTCAATATAGACACAACCACAGTAGGTTCTTATATTATTGAAGGAGGAGGAACTGGTTTAAAAGGCGAATTTCCTACTCCAAATCTAGAATTGTGGCAAAATTTACCTTTTAATCTAGACACGCTACAATTTATTGCCCTACCTGCATTTTTAGCGGCTTCTGTTGGTTTGATAGAAACCTTGATGACGATGAATTTGGTAGACGAGCTCACAGAAACTAGAGGAAACGGAAATAAAGAATGTATTGCTCAAGGTTCTGGAAATATTATTTCTGGTTTGTTTGGTGGAACTGGTGGTTGCGGAATGATAGGACAAACTGTAATAAACATTAACGCTGGTGGTAGAGGACGCTTATCTGGTATTATGATGGCATTAACCTTATTAACATTTATTTTATTTGCTGATAAATACATAGAAATGGTACCTATTGCAGCTTTGGTTGGTGTTATGTTTATGATGGTTATAGAAACATTTGCTTGGTCTAGTTTTAGGATTTTAAAGAAAATACCAAAATCAGATGCTTTTGTATTAATTCTAGTTTCTGCAGTAACTGTTTTTGTTGATTTAGCTGTTGCGGTATTCTTAGGCGTAATTGTATCTGCATTGGTTTTTGCCTGGGAAAACGCTAGAAGAATTAGAGCTAGAAAACGTTTTAAAGCAGATGGTACAAAAATTTATGAAATTTGGGGACCTCTCTTTTTTGGGAGTATTGCTGCTTTTAATGAAAAGTTTGATGTTAAAAATGATCCTGAAACTGTAGAAATTGATTTTGTTGAGGCTAGAATTTCTGATCATTCTGCTATTGAAGCCATTTTTAATTTAGTTGAAAAATACCAAGCTGCAGGCAAGAAAATCAGTTTAAAACATTTGAGTAAAGACTGTAAAATATTGCTGTATAAAGCAAGCCCTATTTTTAATGACATTATAGTAGAAGATATTGAAGACCCGCGTTATCATCTAGCCGCAAATCCTGAAAAATTTCCAAAACCGTTGGGAGAGTATAAGTTTTGATTGGTTGTTATTTTAGTTGAAAATTTTATAAACGGGTAACATTAGATGAGCCTGCTCATAATAAGATGAATTTTTATAAATAAAATCTAATTGCTCCTTAGGGTTTTCTGCAAATTTTTTATCCGATTGCTTTTTTTCTAAGAATTTGTTTTTTAATGATTCATTTTCGGCTAAAATCTTCTCTGCAATATCTTCAAAAACGTAACCAGAATACCCTTCTTTTTGTTGTAAGATGGTATCAAAAAAGTTCCAGTTGAAAAAAGAATCTACTGCTTCTGCTTCTAAAGTTTCCAGTAAATATCGAACTCCGTTTTGGTTTGTAGGTATCAATAAATCACCTTTTTTAAAGGTAATGTTTTCAATTGTTTTTGTTACTGATGTATTGTAATGTAAATAATGTCCTTCGTATGCAGAACTTCTCGTTTTATAGTCTTTTATATGATTAACCTCTACAGAAATAGTTGTATCATTTTGAAAGCGACTATAATTAATATGATTATTCTCTAATCTATCTACTATTTTATACCACCCTTTCTTTAAAATATAAGCATCTGGTATGAATATTTCTTTATCTACTATAAAACTGTTGTAATACTTTGTAGTTTTAATATATGGCCTATTCTTATCATAAAACAAACGTTTTCCAGAAGTAACTTTACTTTCTATAAATTCTCCTTCATAGCCTTTAAACTGAAGTTCTGTATATTTTTTTTTATCAATTTTAAAGCTTATCGGATACGTCTTTTTTGCTAAAATTTCTGCAACAGCCTTACTTCTTAAACTTTTAATTTTTGTAGACTTTTTTTCAGTAAAATCTAGCATAGAAAACATCAACTCATAGGTTTGAGATACTCTAAGAGCATAGGGTTTTAACATATGTGTTTCTACCATTAATCCTAAGGTATGAAAGAGTGTAGTATATCCAGTAGAGTATCTTGGTGAATCAAAAAATTGTGAAAATCCATTTTCTGGGGTAGTTCCCCAAACATTAACGTAAGGTGTTATAGAGATACTTTTATCTTCTAAAGCAGTTTCTAAATCTGGCTTCATTTCAGTTTCAAGAAAAGTACCTAAACTTCCTCCTAACTTATTATACTGGGTAAATAAATGAGTGATGGCGTATTGATAATCTGCTCCATTACTAACGTGGTTGTCTATAAAAACATCAGGGTTTATCAAATGAAAAATTTCAGTAAAAGTTGCTGCATTTTTTGTGTCTTGCTTTATAAAATCTCTGTTTAAATCGTAATTTCTAGCATTACCTCTAAAACCATAAACTTTTGGCCCGTTTTGATTAGCCCTTGTGTGTGAATTTCTGTTTAAAGCACCACCAACATTATAAATTGGAATAACACAAACAATAGTGTTTTTATATTTTTTTTGTAAAGAATCATTTTGAACAATATCTCTTATAAGCATCATAGAAGCATCTATTCCATCTGATTCTCCTGGATGAATTCCATTATTTATAAGTACTCTATTTTTTGATGATGTTTTTATTTCATCAATAGTATAAATTTCTTCTTGACTATATACCACCAAATGTAAAGGTTCACCTGAATCTGTTTGTCCAAAAGAAAATAAAGAAACTCCAGAATATTCTTCTGCTAGATCTTTGTAGTAAGAAATAACAGCTTTATACTCTGGAGTTTCAGTTCCTTTAGTTTGCTCAAAAAGTGTTGTAAAATCTTTGTTTTCTCTTTTGCTTTTGTTGCAAGAATAAATAATTAAAACGGTAATAAATACAACAATTTTCTTCATCTAATTATTCTGAAAAACGAAGACTTAAAGAATATTTAGAGTTGTAAGGTTTCCCCCTTTTCTGTGCAGGTGTCCATCCTTTCATTTCTGACAATATTCTTTCTACTTCGGTATTGTAATCAACTGTTAATCCTCTTATGATATTCACTTCACCTACAAAACCCTCTTCTGTTACTAAAAATGTAACAAACATGTCTCCAATTACACCTGCTGTATTACTGTTAAAATTTTTGTCTACATACTTTCTAACTGCGCTATTATCTTTCTTTTTATAATAAGCCGATGAGGTAACTGTCTTATAATTAAAAGTTTCTCCTCCAACATAACTAATTCCTTTTACTAATTTTCCATTTTTATATGTTTCTTCGTACTTTTTTGTATCTCCGTCAAAAGCAGTCCACAAACCGTTTTTTAAACCATTTTTGTAACTTCCTTTTTCAAAAAGCCCTTCTTCATTTGTAAACTGAGAAAATCCATTTCCGTCAGTTACGGTTTGCTCTCCTTTTTCATCCCAAAAACTCATTACTAAGTTTTTTGTACTATCATTAAAATAATTACCTGTAGACATTTTCTCTTCAGATTTTTTTTCACCATTTTCATAATAATATGTCCAAAGCCCTCCGTCTTTTTTTCCATTAATGGTTTTTCCTTCAGAAGCTTTATTTCCATTCTTATAGTAAGATATAAATTCTCCATTAGCTTTTAACAACTGTAAACCATTAGTAGTAAACTTAGAATCTAAGACAAAATCTTTATCTGCAGCATCTGCAACATATTTTTCTACCTTATATACGTTACTATTTTTACCCACATTGGTCTCTTTAATTATAACATAGGTATTTGTTTTTACAAAAGTTGCTCTGTTATTTGCGTAATACAGGGTATCTCCAACTTTATGATATGAACTTTGACCAAAACCTACAAAAGCCATTGCCATTAAAATTCCTGTGATTAAAAATTTCTTCATTTTTGTGATTAATTTATTTTGATTTTACTTTTTGTTGATTCTAACACTTTGTGGAACTAATTTTGTATAATCCCCATTATTAATAATAACTTCTCTTACTATTGAAGAGGAAATATAGGAAGTTGAAGCTGCCGTTAACAAAAACACTGTTTCTATAGGAGCCAAATCTCTATTGGTATGCGCAATGGCTTTTTCAAATTCAAAATCAGCAGGGTTTCGTAATCCTCTTAGAATGAATTCGACATTGTTTTGCTGACAAAAATCTACAGTTAATCCTTTGTAAGTTAACACCTTTATTTTAGGTTCATGCTTAAAAGAATCTTCTATAAATTTTTTTCGTTCCTCTAAAGAGAACATATATTTTTTATTAGAATTTACTCCAATAGCAATAATAAGCTCATCAAACAACTTTACTCCACGAGTAATTATATCATGATGACCAGATGTAATTGGATCAAATGATCCTGGAAAAATTGCTTTTTTCATGTACCCTCTTTAATACTAAGTAGTAAATATTTATATATTGATAAAAATAGAAAAATTATTATAATAATTTCAGTGTAAATTACAAACTGTTTATTGTAAGTAATTGAGGGAACTTTCTATTGCATTATCGAATAATTCTTTTAATGATATGCCTGCTTCCTTAGCTTGTTGAGGTAAAATACTCTCTTCGGTTAATCCAGGAACGGTATTCATTTCTAAGAAATATGGCTTGCAATTTACTAAAATATATTCAGATCGTGAAAAACCAGACATATTTAAAATAGAATACACTTTTTTGGCGGTTTTTAGCACCTCTTCTTCTTCTTCTTTGGTAATTCTTGCCGGAGTTATTTCTTCAGATTTACCCTCGTATTTCGCCTCGTAATCAAAAAAATCATTTTCAGAAACTATTTCTGTAATGGGCAAAACTGTTACTTCTCCTTTATATTGAATTACTCCAACAGAAACTTCTGTTCCGTCTAAAAAAGATTCTATTAAAATCTCTGTATCTTCTTTGTATGCTTTTTCTATTGCAGGAATCAATTCTGATGCAGAATGTACTTTAGAGATACCATAACTAGAACCTGCATTATTAGGTTTTACAAAACAAGGTAAACCTACTTTTTTAATAATTTTCTCAATTTCTATAACATCTCCTTTATTTAGGTATACAGAAATTGCAGTTTTTATACCGTATGATTTTACAACACTTAATGTATCTCTTTTATTAAATGTAAGTGCCATTTGATAAAATGGTGCAGAAGTATGGGGTATGTTA
Source organism: Polaribacter sp. WD7 (assembly GCF_003335085.1). GTDB lineage: Bacteria > Bacteroidota > Bacteroidia > Flavobacteriales > Flavobacteriaceae > Polaribacter. Next base: position 317,157 of record NZ_QPEJ01000016.1, read on the forward strand.
AGCAACTCTAAATAAGCCAATAGTTTTCCGTTTTCTCCAGGAGCACCATGAATTGCGTTAAAAACACAATCAAAAACAACTTTTTTTTCTTTAATTACAAATGAAAAATCATTTTTATTAATTGTATATTCATTATCGTCTTCATCTACAACTGCCCATTTTTCTTCCAAAATATGAACCCTAAAAGCATTGTATTTTTCTTTATCTAAATGTTTGTAAACAACATTACCACTTTTTAAAGAGATGTTTACTTCGGATGAAAAGCCACCCATTACGATTGCAATGTTTTTTATCATTGGTTGTTAAATAATAGCACAAATTTATCAAAATAATAATAGAAAAGACCACGTTTACTTTTTATATCTTTGTACGTCCAAAAAATCTAAAAATGAGTCTTTTTCAATTCTTAAAAAGTAAAACTTTTTTTATTCAAGTAGGTATTGCAGTTATTGGTTTGTTAGTTTTTGTTTTTTCTCTTAAGTATTGGTTAGGCATTACTACCAATCATGATCAAAAAATACAAGTTCCTAATTTACATAAGATGTCTTTAGATGATGTGCGTAAAAAACTAACTGAATTAGATTTAGATTTTAAAATTATAGATAGCGCTAGTTACAATCCAGAGTATCCTAAAAAATCTGTAATAGAGCAAACTCCAGAAGCTGGGGATTATGTTAAAGAAAAGCGTAAGATTTACCTAACGTTAAACCCATCTAAATACAGAGATGTTACAATACCCGATTTAAATGGTAGAACAAAAAGACAAGCAACTTCTCAATTGCGTTCTCTAGGCTTTAATGTTGGCACTAATTTTACTTATGTACATGATATTGGTAAAGATGTTGTACGTGGTTTGCGTTTTAATGAAAAAATCATAAATCCTGGAGATAAATTGCCACTAAATTCAATTTTAGATTTGGTATTAGGTGACGGAAGAGGAAATTAATTTTTCTTATCAAACAGGGTGTACCCAAAATAAAATGGAGAAAAATCAATCAGAAGATATAGAAAACGACGAATTATACGAACATTACAAGTTTACAGCTAGCATTGGACAAGTTCCTTTACGTGTGGATAAGTTTTTAATGAATTTTGTTGAAAATGCGACAAGAAACAAGGTACAGCAAGCTGCAAAAGCAGGTAATGTTTTGGTGAATGATATTGCTGTAAAACCAAACTACAAAGTAAAACCTAATGATGTGGTTCGTGTAGTTTTGGCTCACCCTCCTCACGAAAATTTATTAGTTGCAGAAGATATTCCTCTAGATATTGTTTACGAAGATGACACGTTAATTGTTGTAAATAAACCCGCAGGAATGGTTGTACATCCTGGACATGGTAATTATTCTGGAACTTTGGTAAACGGTTTAATTCACCATATTGAAAATTTACCCACTAACGCTAACGAACGCCCAGGTTTAGTGCATCGAATAGATAAAGACACTAGTGGGTTGTTGGTTGTTGCTAAAACTGAATTTGCCATGGCTAATTTGTCTCGTCAGTTTTTTGATAGAACTACAGAACGATTGTATTACGCATTAGTTTGGGGAAACATAGAAGATGATGAAGGACGAATTGAAGGAAATATAGGCCGCAGCCTAAAAAACCGTTTGCAAATGGCTGTTTTTCCTGATGGAGAATATGGTAAACATGCCGTTACACATTTTAAAGTTTTAGAGCGTTTAACCTATGTAACATTGGTTCAATGTAAATTAGAAACAGGAAGAACGCACCAAATTCGTGCGCATTTTAAGCATATTGGACATACACTTTTTAATGACGAGCGCTATGGAGGAAATGAGATTTTAAAAGGAACTACATTTACCAAATACAAACAGTTTGTTCAAAATTGTTTTAAAGTTTTACCAAGACAAGCATTACATGCAAAAACCTTAGGATTTACACATCCTATTTCTGGAGAATTTTTACAGTTCAATTCAGAAATTCCAAAAGACATAGCAGATTGTTTAGAAAAATGGAGAACCTATTCGGAGAATTCTAAAGAAGAACTTTAATTTTCTATACTTTCTTTAAAATAAAATAGCAGTTTACACTTTTTGCCTAAACTGCTATTTTAAAAAAACTGCCGTACTGCTGTTTATTATTTTCCTTTTATAGCACATGTTTTAATACCAAACACACTATAAATTGGGCAAAAATTGACCAAACTTGTCAATACAAACACTCCTGCTAAAATTAATAGCACAATACCTAATACTCCACTAATTACGCCTGTAAAGTATAATACAGAAACTACAACAGCTATTAGAATTCTTACAACTCTATCTACAGAACCCATATTTTTTTTCATGATTTTAAAATTTTAATGATTATTATTTTAACACCACAAATATGGATCATGAAAATAGACTGTGCAGTGACCTTAGTCACTACTTAGTAAAATAATCTCACCAGAATTTTGTGCGATTTTACCTTCTACTTCTAACTTTTTCATAACTCTAGAAATAACTTCTCTTGCTGTACCTAATTCGTTTGCTAGTTGAACGTGACTTACTTTTATGGTCTTAGAGTTGATTAGTTTTGTTTTTCTTTTTAAATGGTCATACAAACGTTTATCCATTTTATCTAACAGCAAATGACTAATGGTATCTAATAGTTCAGAATACCTTAAATTAAACTGATGGTAAAATAACTCGTTAAGTTTTGGATATTCTTTTAACCATTTGGGCAAATACCTTACAGGAAGTAACAAAATAGTTGAATCTTCTTCTGTTTCTGCAAATACCCTACTAGGTGTATTTTTTAACGCTGCATAAAAAGACATTACACAACTTTGTGCTGGTTCTATATAATATAACAACAACTCTTTTTCATTAAAACTAGAATTTACTTTTACCAATCCTTCTATAACTATTGGCAATACTTTTACATACTGTTGTTCTCTTAAAATTTTAGTTCCTTTTGCAAATTGCTGAATGGTAGACTCAGACAGAATTTTCTGTTGCAATTCTTTAGGTAGAAAAGAAAGTATATTTTTATCAAGTTCCATGTAGTATTTTTTAATTTAGCTAAACAAACTCATTACCACTTACAATATAAAATATTTGTTATTTAAAAGAAAGAAGTACTCTATAAAACAATTCTTAAATTTTTATTTATCCCAATCGTTTTTTAAATAATATAGTGCCTCCTCTAATGCTTTTTTAGAAGATTTTGGATAAAAATCCAGATCTTTTTCTGAGTTACTGGTATCATAATCTTGTTTTAATCCGTAAAACATATCTAAATATTGCCTTTGTAATTTAGGCTCTTTACCTGAAATTTTACTTGTTAATTCCATTAGAACTGCCACAACATATAATAACTTTTTAGGTACTTTTTTGGGCTCTTTAATGTTTAATTCTGGGTACAATTCCGATGCAATTTTAACACTCTCTTGCATTGAAGTATGCTTTTTATTTGCAAGAATATAACGCGCTCTATTTTTTCCTTTTAACATAGCGCTATACAATCCTAAAGCAACGTCTTTTACGTCTATCCAGTTTAATGTAATATTAGTATCTATAGGAATTTCTTTGTTTAAAATTTGATGTACTAATTTATTAGAATAACTTAATTTATAAGCCTCTGCTCCTATCATTGCAGAAGGAAGTACTACAACTGTTCTTATATTATAGGTTTTACTCAAATCTAAAGCTAGTTTATCAGAGTCGTTTTTAGAATTGTAGTACCAATTTCTACGATCTTTATTATACCCATTGGTTACAGAAGCTGGTAACTTTGTAAAATCTAAAGCAGCTACAGAACTTACATAAACAATGTTTTTAATACCACACTCTTTGGCAATATCAAATACATTTTGAGTGCCTTGCATATTGGTATCATAAATTTCTTTTTTAGGATTTTTGGCCCACATATTAAAATTTGCAGCAACAGCGTAAAGGTTTGTAACACCTTTAAACGCTTTTCTAAGAGATGCTTTGTCTGTAATATCTGCTTGAACAATTTCGCAATTTAAACCTTTAAACGGTTTTGTATTATTAGCATTTCTTACTGTTGTTCTTACTCTTAAACCTTTAGATAACAGTAACCGTAAAAGATTGTTTCCTAAATGTCCATTACCACCAGTTACTAAAGAAATTTCTTCGCTCATATTTTCTTTTTAAATCTGAGCAAATTTCTAAAGCTTTTAAGAAACTAAAAATAACATTTGTTAGAAAGTAAGTTGTCTTCTAATTCTACTTAAGGATTGTGGTTCTATACCAAGATAAGAGGCAACATTATCTACAGAAACCTCTAACGCTAATTTTGGATATTGTATTAAAAATTTTTCATAGCGCTGTTTGGCAGATAGTGTTTGAAAATCTTTAACCCTTTCCATTTTGCATGACAAATGCAAATTAGTAACTTCTTGAACCAATGCACCAAAAGATGGAATATTTTCTACTAAAATATCTAAATCTTGCTTATTTATAGCGCTTATTTTACATGCTGTAATAGTTTGTAAAAATTCTGTTGATGGTTTTTGATGAAAAAAACTATCTAACGAAGTGAAGAAATTTTCTTTTGGAATTAGTTGGCAAATCACAATTTTTCCATCATTATTTTCATAGCCTTTTACAATTCCTTTAGATAAAAAATAAATGTGATTTGCTATTTGTCCTTGTTTTAAAAGAACAGTATTAGCATCTACTTCTAGAGCAACAAAGCTTTTTTTTACAAGTTTTAACTCGTCTTCTGCTAAGACAGTTTTTGAGCTTATAAAATTTAAAAGAGATTCCATTACTATAACTAACAATTATTTTAATAGATTAGCAACATCCAGAATTTGGGTCGCAACTAGAAACTTTACCCAAATCAGAAATTCTTATTCTTGGTTTTTGTTTTGGAATTCCGCAAGCATCTTCTGCCAAACAAGCTGTTAGCTTTGAAGTTAGCAGAAAATTTGTCCCATTAAAATCCAAACCAAATTTACCAATAGTTTCTTTACCTTGGTATTCAACTTCTATCTCTAAATCGTCAAAGTCAAAAATCTTTTCAGAAAGTTCTATAATATTTACTAGTTTTTCTGGATGCAATCTATGATCATAATCATTGGCTTCCCATAATTGAAAGTTAATCACGGTTTCGTTTCTAACTTTACCTCCACAATCAATAAAGTCTTTGGTTACTTTACCTACCTCTGTTACGTGAAAATGACTAGGTACTAAATTTCCATTTGGTAATTGAAAAGCAATAGTATTCAATTCTTTTAAGTGATTTTTAATTTCTGATAATTTCATGGCTTATCTATTTTTTATTTTTTTATTGATGAAAACACATACAACATTTCTGTTGCTATTTGTAAGCTTCTTTCTTCGTATTTTTCTGCTTGATTTTCTTTGCAATCGAATAATTTTGGATCTTCGTAAGTTATAGGAATTCTTTTTTCTGCTCCAAAAATAAAAGGACAACCTTCATCTGCTTGCGAGCAAGTCATAATTGCAGCAAATTCTGATTTTGGGTTAAATTCATGGTCATGTTTTTTTGAAAAACCGATAATGGGCTGCGAATTATCATCATACTTAATCGTATAAATTTTATTTTTTACTTCAGCTATTTCCTGAATTTTGAATCCTTGGTTTTCTAAAGTTTCTGCTACTTTAAAAAACATAGCTGTAGCTTCTGTACCGCCTGAATACGTATTTACTTTCTCTACACCAAAGTACTCTGCCATTGATTTTGCCCAAATCTGAGTTAAATGACTTCTCCTAGAGTTATGGGTACAAATAAAATTAATATTTATTGGTTTGTTAGCAATTGTTTTTTCTTGAATAAAATCGATTAAAGGTTGTAAAGTTAATTTTCTCTCTTGAGAAATACTCCCAACTTTTAAAGTAGAAATTGTTTCTTCTATTTGCTTGTAAAGACTCATTCTATATTAAATTAACAACAGTTTTCTGTTGGGTTTTTGTTTAAAAAGTGATTTAAAGTATATTTAATTTCATTCCAGTTTTCTTCATCAATACAATAACAAACACTGGTTCCTTCTATTTTACCTTTTATTATCCCAACTTTTTTAAGTTCTTTTAAATGTTGAGAAATTGTAGGTTGTGCTAAACCTATTTCTTTTACCAAATCTCCACAAACACAAGATTGCAGTTTTATTAAAAAATCTAGGATAGCTATTCTAGCAGGATGCCCCAAAACCTTAGCTATAGTAGCAATTTGATTTTGTTCTTTGGTAAAGATATCTGACTTTGTTAACCCCATAATTATTTATATATTGCAATATTACGATTAATAACGTAAATAAAAAAGATTTATTTACTAAAATCAAATAAATAACCAAGAGAAAAACTTAAAAATCCAGTAGTTGGCAAATCGCTTTCGTTAGCAACAGCATTCGGTAAATTTAGCGCATACCCTAATTCAAAATCCCAAGATTTTAAGGTAAATGACACAGGTATGAAAACTTGGGTATTCAATACATTAAAAACTTCTACTGTTATTAACCGTCTAAAAGGCCTTGTTCTGAAACGCTGAAAATAAGTAAATGATTGCTTTGCTGCTATAAAACTTATTGTTGGTCTTATTCTTAACGCATAATTGGCTTTTCGTAATAAATTTATTCTTGCAAAAGAACTCGAAACAATTTGATAAGATTCATCTGAACCAAACAAATAAGAACCAGAAATAGTGCTCCCTAAAGTTCTTTTTTTATTTCGAATACCTAAACTAAGATCTATTGAATTTGTAAAATCATCAAAATCATCAGCATAAAAAAACTTAGTATATCCTGCACTGTAAATAACTGTATTGTTTTTTCCTAATGTATTTAAATAGCCTAAAGAAAGACTTGTAAAATCCCAATGTGGATCAAAATTTTGATAATATACTCCGGAAATACTGGCATTAAATCCAGAAGAATGATAGTAAGAAACTTGAGGTATGATATTAAATTGGTCGGTTCCAGAATCTCTACCTGAAAAAAAAGTATTGCTATTATAACCTAAGGAAGCGTAAATAAAATTGAAAGAACTGCCTCCTTCTACCAACTCATCAATAAACTGTTTGTCACTAAAAAACAAATCATCTAACAAATCGTCTATAACATCATCTTCTTTCTCTTGGGCATAAGAACAAAAAGAGGTTGCTACTGTAAACAGTAGCAACCCAAAAACTTTTATATTCGTTTTTATTTTTTGATAAAAATATATCATATATTCATCCTAATTCCCTCTTGTTGGCCTTGTCTTTCTTCCATCCGTATTGTTCTCTCTGGGACCATTTTTTAACTCACCTCTGTCTTTGCTATTTCTAATTTTATCTATCCTTTCCTGGAGTGTTTTACGTTGATCTCTAGTTAAGGTTTTTCTAAAACGCTCTCTAGTTTGTCTTAAACGCAGTTGCTGATTTCTAACCAAATCTTTCTGGGTTTTGGTAAATGTAGCCAGTAAACGTTGTCTTATTTCAGTTTTAGAAATTGTTTTATCTTTTAGAATAGCCAACTGCTCTTTAGTTAGTGTGGCTTTAAAAGCATCTCTATTTGCTTTCATTACCTCACGCTCTTTTTGTAAAAGTTCCTTTTGAGCTGCTGTGAGTTCTTTGGTAATTAGTTTATAGTTAGAATCTTGAGCAAAAATAGCACCTCCAAACAGCATCAAACTCATAAAGCTAATTTGTAATATGATAGTTTTAAATTTCATTTTCGTGTTTATTTTACTCAAGGTCTAAAAGTAATACTTTTAATTTATTCTTCACAACTTTCTTTGGCTGTAGCCATTTCTTCTGCACTATTAATAGTTGCTGTAGTTTCATCTTTATACATAATATCTACAGGAAAATTTAGTGTAGGCTTTTCTTCTACTTCTGGATTTGCTTTTTTCCATCTTCTAATTAGTCTAAACTCTTTTCTTTCAGTTACAGTTATTTCTGTAGCATCTGGCATTGTAAAAGTAACAGGTAATACTAGTCTAAAACATTTTCTTTTATCCTTTCCTTTTTTACAAGAATCTTTTACAGCTTTTAACTCGTCTCTATCTATTAAAGTTTGTACTGTACCATCTTCTAAAGTTACATCTAAAGGAAATACTAAAGTTGGTCTTTCTTCTGCATCTGGGTTTGCTGCATACCATTCTCTAATTAATGACCAATCTTCTTTGCTTTCTAAAGTAATTGATGAATCATCTGGCATAATAAAGTCTATAGGAAAAACAAATTGAAAACATTGAGCTCTACGTTTCTTTCTTCGCTCATCATTATCTTTTAATTTTCTTCCTTCTCTAGATAAAAACGCTTCACTAGTATTTTCTTCTCTAGATTCGTCATCAGTTCCTAAAGTTACTTTAAATCCTAAACCTTCTGCTACTTGTACGCTTTTTATATAAGTATCAGATAAATCTCCACTAAAAGCATTTGCTGCTGCTATTGGTAAATCTGATGCAGTTACAGTTACTTTTGCTGCGGTTTCTATTTCGGCAATTAAAGCTTGGTCAGATAAAGCTAATTCTGTTTCTAAAGAATCAACTGGCTCAGATTCTGAACAAGAAGTAAGTAATAGTGTTGATAAAATAAATGCGGTAATCGAGAAAAATAAAATACTTGATCTTAAAATACTCTTTGTTGAAATTGAAGTTCTCATAATTATAATTTTTTAGTTAATTATTGTTTCTAATTCTTAGAACCGCGTTTTTTAAAATAGTTTGAAAAAAAATTAAAATTTTATAAAATAATATTTTCAATCAGCTCATTTCCTAAGTAATCATCTAATAATGAGTCTTCTGAAATCATAGAATCTAATATTAAATTATCTAAATTTTGTTCAGAAAGTTCTGCTTTTATAACAACCTCATTAATTAATGTTGCTTCTGCAAAGGCATTCATTTGAGTGTCATCTATTAATAGTACATCTAATAAAACATCTTCATTAAAAGATAACAATTCTACGTTTACTTGACTTTCTTCTGTGTTAGATTTCACATTTTGCAACCAAATTGTTAAACTCAATAAGAATACAACAGATGCTGCTGCCATATATCTAAATTTAGGTTGTAACCAAAATACTTTTTGTTTTTTGGGAACCTCAACAACTTGTTGTTCTTCTTTAATCTTTTCTAAAATAGAGATTTTTGATTTCGCAAAATATCCTTCAGGTACATTGGTTCCTAAATATGTTTTATGATGTTTAGCAATATTACTTTGTAAACCTTTCTTTAAAAAAGTTTCTTTGTTGCTATTTTCTGTTGATTTTCTCATAATATATTATTTGACCCTAGTATTTTAAAATAGTTTGGATTTTATAAAAATATTTTTTCTTCTATAATTTTAACAACTGTATAATAAGTCGATTTTAAGGTACTTTCAGAAACACTTAAAATATCAGAAATCTGCCTAAAACTTAAATCGTCAAAATATTTCATTTGAAAAACGCGCCTTTGTTTTTCTTTTAGACCTTCTATGATTTTGTGTAGTTTTTTTTGAATTTCATCTCCATCAAAATACTCATCTTCAAATAAAACTTCTAAATGATTACTTGAAATTTCATCTATATTATCGTAAGATTTTTTCTTGTTTTTTTCTAAAAATCGCATAGACTCGTTATACGCAATTCTATACATCCACGTATGTAAAGCACTTTTCCCTTCAAATTTATTAATGCTTTTATACACCCTTATAAAGGTATTTTGCAACACATCATCTGCATTTTCGTGTGTAACTACTATTTTTCTAATATGCCAATACAAACGCTCTTGGTAAGCATCTAATAACTCGCTAAAAGCTTTATCTTTTAGCATAGAGCTTTGTAATTTTTTTACAAGTTCAGCGTCTTTACTCAAATATTGGGTTATTAATTGATATTTTTTAGACCTCTATAAATCAAATTAGTTTGATCAATGTAAAAAATAAATTCCATTTCTCTAAGATCTATCAATTTTATAAATAGTTTTATTGATATTAATTTGAGTTATCACTTAACTTTTTTTAAAATCCTTTGTATTTTTATACCTGTAATAACAAGCATTTTTTTCTTATGAAAATCATTATATCACCAGCAAAATCGCTAGACTTTGAAAGCAAGGTACCTACAAGCCTGCACACTCAACCTCGTTTTTTAGCACAATCTGAAAAGCTAAGTAAAAAACTAAAAACTATTTCTAAAAATAAGCTAGCTGATTTAATGTCTATTTCTGATGATTTAGCTAGGTTAAACTATGAACGTAATCAAGATTGGAAAACACCTTTTACACCAGATAACGCTAAACAAGCTATTTATGCTTTTACGGGCGCTGTTTTTCAAGGGATTGATGTAAACTCTTTAGAAGAAAAAAAAATTCCGTTACTTCAAGATAGACTTCGTATTTTATCTGGTTTATACGGTTTGTTAAAACCTTTAGATTTAATTCAACCTTATCGTTTAGAAATGGGAACAAAATTAAAAGTTGGTAGAAATGATAATTTGTACAAATTTTGGGACAAAGACTTGGCAAAATCCTTAAATGATGAACTAGAGAACGATGAATTGCTTGTTAACTTAGCCAGTACAGAGTATTTTAAAGCAGTTCCTAAAAAAGTTTTAAAAGTTTCTATGATTACTCCTGTTTTTAAAGATTTTAAAAACGGGCAGTATAAAACTATTATGACTTATGCTAAAAAAGCACGTGGTTTAATGGTACGTTACATCATAGACAATAATGTTAAGACAATAGATGAGTTAAAAGGTTTTGATACTGAAGGTTATGGTTTTTCTGAAGAATTTTCTTCTGGTAATGAATTGGTGTTTACAAGATAAGTATTAACAATTTTTAATTCATAATTACTTTTAACAATCTGCTAAACCAACATTAATAGCTAATCCCCCTTCTGAAGTTTCTTTGTAGTTTTTGTGCATATCTTTTGCAGTTTCCCACATGGTATCAATTACCTTGTCTAAAGGTACTTTAACATCTTTCGGGTTTGTTTCTAGTGCCATTTCAGCAGCATTAATTGCTTTTATAGCTCCCATAGAATTTCGTTCTATACAAGGTACTTGTACTAAACCTCCAATAGGGTCACAGGTTAAACCTAAATGATGTTCCATAGCTATTTCTGCAGCTACCAAGCATTGCGCAGGAGAACCACCTAATACTTCTGTTAACGCAGCGGCAGCCATAGCAGCAGAAACACCTATTTCTGCTTGACAACCACCAATTGCCGCAGAAATTGTAGCATTTTTTTTAAAAATACTACCAATTTCTCCTGCAGTTAACAAAAATTGTTTAATCTCTTTAAAACTTGCTTCATGATTCTCTATAACCAAGTAATACATTAAAACAGCAGGAATTACTCCTGCACTTCCGTTAGTTGGGGCTGTTACCACTCTCCCTAAAGAAGCATTAACCTCGTTTACAGACAACGCAAAACAGCTTACCCATTTTAAAATTTCTCTAAATTTCACTTCTGTACTTCTTATGGCAGCAATCCATTCTTTTGGGTTGGAGTATTCACTATTCTTTATTAATTTTTCATGAATATCAAAAGCACGTCTTTTTACATTTAAACCTCCAGGAAGTATTCCTTCTGTATGACAACCTATATACATACACTCTAACATAGTTTCCCAAATGCGTTCTAATTCAAAATTTATTTTTTCGGCAGTGTTAATTTCCAATTCGTTTTTAAATACAATTTCAGAAATTAACATATTGTCTTTCTCACAATAAAGTTCTAATTCTTTAGCTCTGTTTATAGGATAAGGAAAATTCTTCTTGTTAATTTCTATATCTCCTTCTAGAGTATCATTTTCTTGAACAATAAAACCTCCTCCTATAGAATAGTAGGTTTCTGTAGAAATTTCTTTTCCTTTTGACAAACCTCTAAAAGTAACTCCGTTAGCATGAAATGGCAAAAATTCTCTATGAAACTGTATCGCGTTATTTGGAAAAACAATTTTCTTTCCTCCTTTAAAATAAATTTCTTCTTGTACATTTATTCTGTCAACAATTGTAAAAATATCTTCAATTGGTATGTATTCTGGATCAGCTTCACTTAAACCTAATACTATTGCTAAATCAGTAGCATGGCCTTTACCTGTTAAAGACAAAGATCCGTACAAGTCTACTTTTATTTCATCAATAGTTTCAAAAAGATACGTGTCTCTGAGTTTCTTAACCCAATATTGTGCCGCTCTCCAAGGACCTAAAGTGTGTGAGCTAGATGGGCCAACACCTATTTTGAGCATATCAAAAACACTAATAAATTGAGACATCTTAAAAGAATTTAAAATAGAATTAATGTAAATGTAAAAAATCCAACTCAATGAGTTGGATTTTTAGTGTATTAATAAAATACTAAAATTTTAAAATCCGTATACAGATTCTTTATCAAATTTCTTAACCAACATGTAGTAAACACATGCTCTATATTTATTTCTTTCAGATTTTCCAATTCTCTCCATAACTTCTTCAATCCCTTCATCTAAGGCTGCCGTATCTGGCAAACCTAATTTTTTAATTAAAAAATTATTTTTAACGGTTGCCAGCTCTTTTGGGTCAGAACCAGAAACTGTTTCTGCATCTTTCTTGTAAATAGAAGGCCCCAAACCTTTTGTTACTGCTGCTAATAATTCTGTGTTAGAACGTAAATTTCTATCGTCCATAAATTTTTTGTACAAAGCAACTTTTTCGTCAAATTTACTCATAATTGTAGTTTTAAATATTTTTTTTAATTGTTTCACTAATTGAATATTCCAAATATATGAAAATTAAGGTGTAATTCAAATAGTTGTTATTTTCTACTCTTAAGACACAATTTATGTCAATGTGTCACATCTTCATTAAAAAAAAATAAAATCCTGACATTTTTTAGTGAAAAATGAGTTGGCATAGCATTTGACAAATAGTAATTGTAAAATTGAAAAAACGAATTTTAATATAAAATAAATAGTATGAGCAAAATTATAGGAATAGATTTAGGAACAACCAACTCGTGTGTTTCTGTAATGGAAGGTAATGAGCCAGTTGTAATTCCTAACGCTGAAGGAAAAAGAACTACACCATCTATTGTTGCCTTTGTAGAAGGAGGAGAACGTAAAATTGGTGATCCTGCAAAAAGACAAGCAGTAACAAATCCTACAAAAACAGTTTACTCGATTAAACGTTTTATGGGAAACAAATTTTCTGAATCTTCTCAAGAAGTAAAAAGAGTACCTTACAAGGTAGTAAAAGGAGATAATGATACTCCTAGAGTAGATATTGATGGTCGTTTATATACACCTCAAGAAATTTCTGCAATGGTTCTTCAAAAAATGAAGAAAACCGCAGAAGATTACTTAGGTCAAGATGTATCTGCTGCTGTAATTACAGTACCTGCATATTTTAATGATGCACAAAGACAAGCTACAAAAGAAGCAGGAGAAATTGCTGGTTTAAAAGTAGAAAGAATTATTAATGAGCCTACTGCTGCTGCTTTAGCATATGGTTTAGACAAAGCTAATGACGATAAAAAAATTGTTGTTTTTGACTTTGGAGGTGGTACACATGACGTTTCTATCTTAGAATTAGGTGATGGTGTTTTTGAAGTATTGGCTACTGATGGTGATACGCACTTAGGAGGTGATGATGTTGATGAAAAAATCATTAACTGGTTAGCAGACGAGTTTAATGCTGAAGAAAATATGGACTTGCGTAACGACCCAATGGCTTTACAACGTTTAAAAGAAGCTGCTGAAAAAGCAAAGATTGAATTATCTTCTTCTTCTGCAACTGAAATTAATTTACCATATATTACAGCTACAGCAAGCGGACCAAAACACTTGGTAAGATCTTTAACGAAAGCAAAGTTTGAGCAACTAATAGACGATTTAGTAAAAAGAACTATAGAGCCTTGTAAAACAGCTTTAAAAAATGCTGATTTATCTACTTCTGATATTGATGAAATTATCTTAGTTGGTGGTTCTACAAGAATACCGGCTATACAAGAAGCTGTTGAAAAATTCTTTGGAAAAGCACCAAGTAAAGGTGTAAACCCAGATGAAGTAGTTTCTTTAGGTGCTGCAATTCAAGGTGGTGTTTTAACTGGTGATGTTAAAGACGTGCTGTTATTAGATGTTACCCCTTTATCTTTAGGTATAGAAACAATGGGTAATGTATTTACAAAATTAATAGATGCAAATACTACCATACCAACAAAAAAATCGCAAGTATTCTCTACTGCTGTAGACAATCAACCTTCTGTAGATATTCATGTATTACAAGGAGAAAGAGCTATGGCAGCAGATAACAAAACGATAGGTCGTTTCCAATTAACAGATATTCCTCCAGCACAAAGAGGAGTTCCACAAATTGAGGTTACTTTTGATATTGATGCAAACGGAATTATTAAAGTTTCTGCCGTAGATAAAGCTACTGGTAAATCTCAAGATATTAGAATTGAAGCGTCTTCTGGTTTATCTGAAGAAGAAATTGAGAAAATGAAACAAGAAGCAGAGGCTAATGCAGATGCTGATAAGTTAGCAAAAGAAACTGCCGAAAAAGTAAACGGTGCAGATTCTATGATTTTTCAAACAGAAAAGCAATTGAAAGAATTTGGTGACAAATTATCTGCTGATAAAAAAGAACCAATAGAAGCTGCTTTAACTGAATTAAAAGCCGCTCATGAGTCTAAAGATTTAGCTCAAATAGACGCTGCAATGGAAAAAATTAATGAAGCCTGGAAAGTAGCGTCTGAAGAAATGTATGCTGCTCAACAAGGTGCTGCAGGTGCAGATGCAGGAGCGCAACAAGGTCAACCAGAATCTGGTAATGCAGACCAAGGTGACAATGTTGAAGACGTAGATTTCGAAGAAGTTAAGTAAGCTTTAACAAAGTTAAAAGTATAGATCTATGGGTTGCTTAAACAAGTCCACTCTCTGAATTTAGGTTCAGAATCTATATATACCCAATAAAACGCAATCATTAACTTGGTTGCGTTTTATTTTTAAAACCATTTTTTGTTTGAAAACATACAACCAACATAACTTTTTTAAACATACTTTTTGCGAATTTATTCAAGTAGATGATTTTAAATTTCCTGAGAAGACAAATTATAAAAGTAAGTCCAAAAGCTGCTATCATTACACAAAAGAAGGTGTTTATAGAAAATCAAATCATTGGGGAAGAGTAGCCAATTGTAGGTGGAAAATCATTTCAAATTCTAAATATAAAAATCAAAAAGAAGTTATTGGATTTGCAAAATGGTCTGATTTTTATCCAATCAATTCAACAGAAAAAATCTTTTGTATTGATGTTGATTTCATTACTAAAACCGTTCAACTGCAAAAGAAAAAAGAAAATTTAAACACACATTTATTCACATATACTGAGGCTCAAAAAAGAATAAAACAAATTCATGATTTATTTCAAAATGACAAATGGACTCTTTATTTTGAGGTAGACAAAGAAACTTTAGTACGCGAGGTTATTTTAGCATTAATCAACTCAAAAAAATCGTTACAAGAAATAAAAAAAAGTTTCAAATAACAAATCATACCTTTTCAGTAAATTTACAAATCTAAAATTTCAACTATTTAATTTATCCAAAAAATCTATAATGAATATTCCACAAACGAGTTTTCCTAGAGTAGTTATTATTGGTGGTGGGTTTGCAGGTTTAGCTGCTGCTAAGGGTTTAGAGGAGCAAGAACTACAAGTGGTTTTGATAGATAAGCATAACTACCATACGTTTCAACCATTATTATATCAAGTTGCTACAGGAGGTTTAGAACCAGATTCTATTGCTTTTCCGTTAAGAAAACGTTTTAATGATGTAGAAAATTTCTTTTTTAGACTAGCTGATGTAATAAATATCAATCCTGATAAAAATTTAATTGAAACTTCTATCGGAAATTTAGATTATGACGAGTTGATTATTGCTACAGGATCTACTACTAATTTTTTTGGCAATACAAACATCCAAAAGTTTGCTATGGAAATGAAATCTGTTCCGCAATCTTTAAACATCAGAAGTTTAATTTTAGAAAATTTTGAAGAAGCATTATTAACGTCTAATATTGATGATAGAAATGCATTAATGAATTTTGTAATTGTAGGTGGTGGCCCTACAGGCGTAGAATTAGCTGGAGCTCTTGCAGAAATGAAAAAAGGAATTTTACCTAAAGATTATCCTGATTTAGATATTCGTAAAATGCAAATTCATTTGATACAAAGTTCTAATTGCTTGCTAAAAGGCATGAGCGCAAAAGCCTCTGAAAAAGCAGAAGATTTTTTAATAAGTTTAGGCGTAAACGTATGGAAAAACCTACGTGTTTTAGACTACGATGGAAAAGTTGTAAAAACAAACGGAGAAGATCATTTTAGAGCAGAAACTGTTATTTGGGCAGCAGGTGTTAAAGGAGAAACTATTAACGGTTTAGCGCAAGAGTGTATTGTAGAAAGAGCTGCCAGAATAAAGGTTAACAAAATTAATCAGGTACTACCTCATCAAAATATTTATGCAATAGGAGACGTAGCTTGTATGGTCTCTGAAGAAACCCCTTATGGACATCCAATGATGGCGCAACCTGCTATACAACAGGGTAAATTAGTTGCTAAAAACATTTTAGCAAAAATAGCAGGTAAAACGCAAAAACCATTTTTCTATAATGATAGAGGCGCTATGGCTACCATTGGTAGAAATAAAGCTGTTGTAGACCTTCCTAAATGGAAATTTCAAGGTGTCTTTGCATGGTTTGTGTGGATGTTTGTACATCTTTTTTCTTTAATTGGCTTTAGAAATAGAGCTATTGTATTTCTAAATTGGGTTTATAACTACATCCGTTTTGATAGAGAAACACGGTTAATTATTCGTCCTTATAAACTTAAAAACAAACAGATTAATTTTTAAATGGGTACAAGAATCATCAAATGTCCTGAGTGTGGAACCATCAATAAAAATACTGATTATTGTACTTTTTGTAATGCATTAATTTCTGATACTAAAAAAAGAGAGATTAAAGCAAGAAAAGTTAAAGAAGCACTTATAAGAGAAGAAAAACACAAACTAGAAAACCCTAGTTTAGCAGAACGTTTAAAAAAACACCCTTTTTTTCTATATAGAGTTTTTGGTTGGGTGTTGTATTCTTCTATTATGGTAGTAAGTGCCATTGGTGCTGGTTTGGCTTGGTTTATTGCTATGGTAGCTGCTGGTTAATTTGAATAAAAAACTTACATATTATTTTATTTTTTGTGTAGTAACAGGAACAACTGTTTATTATTTACAACGTTTTTCTATAAAGCTTCCTCAAATATTTCGTTTTTATGTAAATGATTTTTTAATTGTTCCTATAGTACTTTTTATAAGTTTGCAAATTCTTAAATGGTCTAAAAACAACACGGACTATACACTTTCTATAGGTATCATTCTATACATCTGCCTTTTATATAGTGTGTTGTTCGAATTTATTTTTCCGAAATATATAGCAAGATATACCAAAGACTATGTAGATATATTTTTATATTTTGCAAGCGGATTTATATTTTATCAATTGCAAAAAAAAACAGATTGAACCACACAAAGGTTACCTTAGAAAATATTGCTAGATTAAATAAAGCAATAGATTTATAGAAAAAATTTGGATAAAAAATTGTCACTAGCTACTGTTGCTAAAGAAGCTTTTTTTTCTCCATATCATTTTCACCGTATATTTTCTTTGGCTGTAGGAGAAACTGTGTCAAAATATATTATAAGAAAATGAATTGAAAAAGCAGCTTCTTTTTTACTGTATCAAAAACAGAGAACAATTACAGAAATTTCAGAATCTGTTGGTTTTAATGATATTTCTTCATTTTTTAAAACTTTTAAAAGGTTTTACGAGTTTACTCCTATTCAATTTAAAAATGAAAGTCCTCAAAAATATAGCGAAATTTGCAACACCAACGATAATATTAACAAACATCAAATTTCTTTTAAACAGTATATTTACAATAATAACAACGCTTTAAATTGGTTAAAAATGAATGCTAAAACAGAAATTAAAAACCTTGAAAATTTAGATATTGCTTATATAGCTCATCAAGGAGAATTAGATAATATAGGTTTGGTTTTTAACAGGTTAATTAAATGGGCAACACCTAAAGGATTGATGTCTCAAGAAAACTTACGTTTATTAACGGTGTATCATGATAGTCCTAAAATTACGAGACCAGAAAATATAAGAACCAGTATTGGCATTGTATTAAATACTCCTGTAACAGTTGAAGGAGAAGTAAATTTAAAAACAATTTCTCCAAGAAAATGTATTGTAAATCGGTTAGAAATTAAACCTCATCAATTTCAACAAGCGTGGGAATCTTCTTTTGCTTGGATGATCGAAAATGGATATAAAAAATCAGAGAAAGATCCTTTTGAAATTTATTATAATAACGGAAATGAACATCCTGAAAATAAGTTTATCGTAGATTTGTGTATTCCTATACAATAAAAAAAATCTCGAAATGTTTTCAGGTTTTTTCATAACAAAAACACATTATGCACCCACATATTACAATACAAAAAAGGCTCTGAAAATTTCAGAACCTTTTTTTAATTAACAAAAAACTCAATCTAACTATAAACTATTTATTGTGCCGCTGTAATACCTCTATTTACTACTGGCCAAACTCCAGGATTAGGTACACTTACCCCTTTATTATCTCCTCTTTCTGTGTCTTGTCCAAAATAATACAAAGGCCATCCTTTGTATGTCAATTGCGTTCTTCCAAACACATCAATTGTACCAAAATCTGATCTTTCTAAAGTACTTGGTATTTGATCTAAAGTAATTTCTACAATTGGCCATACTGCATTATTAGAAAAATCTGATCTTGTAAACGTGTTTGTATTTCTAGAATCTCTTGTAAACGTGTACATAGTTCTACCTGCAATACTTACAAAGTAATTTGTTATTGCTTCACCCTCTACATAATCTTGAGTGTAGTTTACACCATCATTACCTACCAATTGAGCTGCAGCATACATTATTGAATAATCTGGTTTTGCAATAAACCAAACGCCACCTACTCCATCTCCATTAGTATCTCCTGCATTGGCATCATTTGCAAAATAATACAAAGGCCAATTTTTATAAGTAGTTTGTTTGCTACCATCTTCTCTAGTTATTGTACTAAAATCACTTGCATCTAAACCAGAACCAACAGCTATATTTTCTACATAAAAAACAGGCCAAGTATTTAAACAACCTCCTAAACAATTAGAAGTATCTTTAGAATCTCTGGCAAAAAAATATAGAGACCTACCATCTTGGTCTACCAAAATACTTCCTAAACTAGAGTCTGTTGCTAAATTTACACTTGTAGTTGCCTCTACAATACTTTCTTCGTTTTCTGTACAACTTGTCATTGTTAATGTAATTAGTGCTATACATGCAATTATTACCTTACTTTTTAGTGTTTTCATTTTTATCTTCTTTTTAAAAATTATTTATACTGCAAAGAAACCATCAAAAAGCGCTTTCATTTTAAACAAGCTTAGTGAAACGGAAAAAACCCTTGTTAATCAAGAAATTTTAAGTATCAAAACTATAATAGAGAGCAAAAACATGCTGTAAAGCCGAAATTTTGGCTTTGAAAACAACTCAGTTTACATTTTCTACAACTCAGTATTTGTTTTTACTACAGAAAAGAACCTCTTTTCATCTTTGTACTATCAAAAACCAATATGATGAAACGTATTTTACTTTTACTTTTTACAATAAGCCAGTTTTCTAATGTTGCACAAACTACTATCTCTGGAAAAGTTATAGACTCTAAAAATCGTCCAGTTGCTGGCGCAAGTATATATTTAGATGGTACCTATGATGGAAGTTCTTCTAATGATAACGGAGAATATGAATTTACAACGGAAGAAGAAGGCTTACAAACTCTTGTCATCTCATTTATTTCTTATGAAACTTTTATCAAAACTGCCAACGTTGCATCCTTTAAAAATTCAACCATAAAATTAAGAGACGATGTAAACACCTTAGATGCGGTAGTTATTAACGCAGGTACATTTGAAGCTGGTGATAATGCCAAAGTTACCGCCCTAAAACCTTTAGATGTGGTTACCACAGCTAGTGCCATGGGAGATTTTGTTGGTGCGTTACAAACATTACCAGGCACATCTACTGTTGCTGAAGATGGCCGTTTATTTGTTCGGGGAGGAGAAGCAGATGAAACGCAAATTTTTGTTGACGGAATTCGAGTTTTTACTCCTTTTACCCCCACACCTAATAACGTGCCTACTCGTGGTAGATACTCTCCTTTTTTATTTAAAGGAATTACATTTTCTACCGGAGGTTATTCTGCAGAGTACGGACAAGCACTATCTAGCATTTTACTCTTAAACACTATAGATGAACCAGACCAAGAAAAAACAGAATTATCATTTTTAACCGTAGGTTTAGGTGTTGGTAATACCCAAAAATGGGGCAGAAACTCACTAAGCATTAATACATCATACATAAACTTAGCACCTTATTTAGAAATTACTCCTAGTAGAAATGAATGGATTAAACCGTACCAATCTATGAGCGGAGAAACAGTATACAGACATCAATTTAAAGACGACTCCTTTTTAAAATTATATGGGGCATATAGTTATACCGAATTAGATGTAGTGCAGGAAGACATTAATTTTGACGATGGTGTTCTTTTTGGGCTACAAAATAGAAATCTATACTTTAATACTTCTTACAAAACTAAATTTGGTAACCGTTGGAAAATAGCAACAGGGGCAAGTTTTACAAACGACAACACTAACATAAAACTTGCAAACAATAAAATTGACAGCAATGATAATTCCGCTCATTTTAAAGTAAAACTGCACAAGCGTTTTTCAAGTAGATTTAGACTTTCTATGGGATCAGAATATTTTGTTACCCATTTTAAAGAACGCTTTTCTCCTATAAACAATACTAAATTCAACTATGGTTTTAACAACAACATTTTTGCTTCTTTTGTAGAAACAGACTTGTTTTTTTCTAAAAATTTAGCAACCAAAATAGGAATTAGAGCAGAAAAAACAGGTTTATTGAACGAATTTACACTATCTCCAAGAGCAGCTATATCTTATAAATCAGGAAAAAACGCTCAATTCTCTTTTGCTTATGGCAAATTTTTTCAAAACCCAAGAGCAGAATATTTAAAGTTTCATGAAGACTTTTCTTCAGAAAACACCTCTCATTTTATTGCAAATTATCAATCCGTAAAACAAAATCAAATTTTTAGAATAGAAGGTTATTACAAAGCATACAATAATTTAGTAAAATTTGACACACAAGTACCTAACTTTACTAGTAATTTTAACAACAACGGTAGCGGTTTTGCAAAAGGAATAGATATTTTTTGGAGGCAAAATCAAAAAATTAAAAATACAGATTACTGGGTTTCATATTCTTATTTAGAAACAGAAAGAGATTACAGAAATTTTCCTGTAGCAGCCACCCCTAATTTTGCTCCAAGACACAATTTTTCTTTTGTTGCCAAACATTGGGTGGCAAGTTGGAAAAGTCAACTCGGTTTAAGTTATGCTTTTGCTTCTGGCAGAAATTTTAAAAACCCAAATAAACCTGGTTTTTTAAATGATAAAACCAAAACATTTAATAGTTTAAGTCTCAATTGTGCTTATTTAATAGACCAACAAAAGATTTTATTTTTTGCCGTAAACAATGTTTTAGGCACTAAAAATATATTTGGCTACAACTACAGAAACACACCAAATGGTAATGGTTTTTTTGATAGACAAGCGAGAACACCAGATGCAGATCGTTTTTTTGTAATAGGTTTTTTCTGGACAATCAGTAGTGATAAAAAATCGAATCAATTAAACAATTTATAGTTTTTTACAGAAGCTATTTCCTGCTTTCGTTACTCGCTGTTTCGTTCCTCAACGAGCTCAAACACACCACTCAATCAGGGCTAAACATATTTGCAAACGTATTACATTAAAAAAATATATTAATTATATCTAAACACAACAATCATTAAACTAAAACATTTTATTAAAAAGACTAATTTCGCAATTCAGTAATAAAAAATAACAATTCGGTATTGTTCTTGTGTAAAGCTCATAAAAACATCAGATATTTGAATCATCAAAAAACAACCAAATGAAAAAATTATTATTCATAGCAGCTTTTATTTTTGGCGGATTTTTATTTACCAATGCACAAGACAAAGAAACTTTTAATCTAACTATTGAAATTTCAGGAATGAGATCAGACATAGGTAAAGTATATATTGCATTATACAACAGCGAACAAAATTTTTTAAAATCTTCTAAAGATACTAAAGGAACCAGTGCAATTATTTCTAACAAAAAAGCAGTAGCACATTTTAAAGAATTACCAAAAGGAGAATATGCTATTTCTTTATTTCATGATGAAAATGACAACAAAAAAATGGATACCAAAATTTTTGGCATCCCAAAAGAACCTTATGGATTCTCTAATGATGCATCTGGTTTCATGGGACCTCCAAAATATAAAGATGCTAAATTTATTGTAGATACCAACAAAACAATTTCAATCTCTGTAGACTAATGTTAACTCGAAAAATTTCATATTACATTCTAGCTATTTGTTGTATTTCAGTAGGGCTATATCCTGCTATCTATTTTGTAATTGATAGAAAATTTGGATTATTAAGAAGTAAATCTGTTTCACTTTTAGCAGACACTTTATGGAATACAATGTTTTACACACACATTATTCTTGGAGGAATTGCATTGTTAATTGGCTGGTTACAATTTAATAAAAAACTAAGGTTAAAAAACTTAAAACTACATAGAAAAATAGGTAAAGTATATGTAATTTCTGTTTTGTTAAGTGCAATTTCTGGATTTTACATTGGCTTACACGCAACAGGAGGTTTGAGTTCAAAATTAGGATTTACAGCTATGGCAGTATTTTGGTTTTTCTCTACACTCTTTGGATTTACAGTCATCAAAAATGGTAATGTTATTAAACATCAAAAATTAATGATTTATAGTTATGCTGCTTGTTTTTCTGCAGTAACACTAAGAATTTGGTTACCAATATTATCCAATATTTTAGGAGGATTCTTACCAGCTTACAGAATCGTAGCTTGGTTATCTTGGGTACCTAATATTATAGTCGCTTACTTTATTATTCAATATCAATTTAAGAACACAAATTAAACTCTAACATTATGAAAAAAGTATTTTTTATCATCGCAATTTTTGTTGCGACAGGGCTTTCTGCGCAAACAAAGTATCAAAAAGGAATGCAAAAAGCATTTGGATTATGGAAAAAAGGACAACTTACTGAGGCTTCTCAATTATTTGAAAGAATTTCTAAAGCTGAACCAGAAAACTGGTTGCCAGCATATTATACAGCACAAGTAGAAATTTTAAGTGGATTTGGCATAAAGGACGAAAGCAAACTAAACGCTAAACTTCAAAAAGCACAAGAGTTTTTAGATATTGCAACATCTAACTCAGAAAACAATCCTGAAATCATTATTACACAAGCATTATTAAATTTAGTTTACATTGCTTTTGATGGTCAAAAATATGGAATGACCTTATCTGGTAAAAACAATCAACTGTATGCCAAAGCAATCGCTTTAGCACCTAACAACCCTAGAGTTATTTTAGGAAAAGCCGAATGGGAAATGGGGTTTGCTCAATTTTTTGGAAAATCTACAAAACCATATTGCAGTCAAATAAAAAAAGCTATTGAGTTGGGTAAAAAAGAAAAAATTGAACAAGAGTTCTACCCAAAATTTCAAGTAAAAAGAGCAGAAGAAGTTTTACAAAAATGCCAAGGATAGTATTGGGTTTGTAGTAACAATTTAAGCTTTTAAAATCTTATTTACCAATTGTTGTTTTGCAACTTTATCATTACCAAACAACCATTGCAAGACGTTATCTTCCCAGATCTCGTCTTTTTCTTCTTGAGAAATAATCTCTTTTTCTATAGCTAAATCTAGTATTTTTCCAGGGTAAGAAGATTGTTTATCACTTTCCATTTCCCCTAAAGGATATGGGTCATCTAACCCCATCAAAACCTGTTTAGTTCCTTGTCTTTTAAACATTAAATGTAATGAATCTGTATCATGAACCAAGGTGTCAAAAAAGATATTTTTATGCCCAACGGCTTTTCTAGGGTGTATTTTGCCTTCAAATAAATCTGGCCTACCATCAAAACCCTGTATGCGTCTTCCTAGATTCATTTGTGCCAATTGTCCTCCATGTGCAAAACAAGTTCTAATATTAGGAAAACGCTCTTGCATGCCGTTTAGAGTGTAAAAATGATAGGCATCTCCGCATTGTGCTAACATCCAAATTAAATGAAAACGCCAATTGGTGTTTTCTAATTTTATCATTTTATCTCCATCATAAGGATGAATTTCTATGGCCAATTCGTATTGATCTGCTAGTTCAAAAATTCTGTGATTTTCTTCATCAAAAACACTACGCCATTGTCCTATAGAATCCATAAAATGAGTTGGCAAACACAATACTTTTAAACCCAACTCATTTATACAACGCTCCATCTCATCTAAAGCACCATAAATAAATCCTGGATGCACTACAAAGCCACATGTAAATTTATCTGGATGACTGTGTTGCACCTTTGCATTAAAATCATTTTGAAAACGAAGCGCTTTTTTCATTTCTTCTAAGCGTAAACCGTTACCATATAATTGTGATAAATTTAAAACTACGGCATGGTCTATTTTGTTGCGCTCCATCCATTTTAGCTTTTCATCTAAGAAAAAACTAGAATGGGTAACGGGTCGTTTCCATCCTTTTTGCAACATGTGTTTCCGCTCATCATCTACCCAAAAGATTTCTTTATCTTTCATAAATTTTGGAATTTCCTCTGGATAAGGCAATAAGTGAGAATGACCGTTAATGCGTAGTTTGCGTTTCATTTATTTTATTTTCTTTGGCGCCTGCATTACTGTACCACAAGTATTGCAAGTTCGCTTTTTTTTATCTGAATAAAATTTATCAAAAATTACAGGCATATCTTTTTCTATGTTATCTAGCTTAAATTCTTCTCTATACAATTGGTTGCCACAATTATCGCAATACCATTCTAATGCATCTAGCATTTCTTTAGAACGCGGATATTCTATGACCAAACCAACCGTATTTGCTTTTCGCTGTGGTGAGTGTGGAACTTTACTGGGTAGTAAATAAATATCTCCTTCTTGTATTGCTACATCTCTTTGCATGCCTTTGTCATCTATGATTTTTAAAATCATATCTCCTTCTACTTGATAAAAAAACTCTGGAGTTTCATTGTAATGATAGTCTTTTCTGTTGTTGGGCCCTCCAACAACCATTACAATATATTCTCCATTATCCCATACTTGTTTGTTGCCTACAGGTGGTTTTAATAGATGACGATGCTCATCAATCCATTTTTTAAAATTTAAAGGTTGTACTAAATTCATTGGTATTGTTTTGCTAATTCTATCAATTTTACTGTTGTTTTTAAATTTCGTGTTGTTGCGTTTACTTTTAACTTTTTTTCAAATAAATTGTTTGTCATTTTAGATTTTCCAAATCCGTTTACACAATAAAGATATACAACATCTTTGTCAATTTTAAATACTTCTTGCTCAAGGTTGTTAATTTTTAGTTCTAATATTTCAGGTTTCTTTTCTAAAAACACAAAACCTACTATCTTTTCATTTTCTGTAGAAAACGGATAATTGTTAACAGCTTGCTCCAACTCTAAAACTGTTCTAGATATTACAGAAACATCATAACCAAACGTATTTAAAATACCCTTTTTAATTATAGTATTAGTAATCGTTTTTGATTTTTTAGTTTGTAAAATAAGGTTTCCACTTTGTATGTATGTTATTACATTCATAAAACCCAAATTGCATACTAATTCACGCAAATCTACCATAGAAAGTTTACGCTTTCCGGCAACATTTATTCCGCGTAATAAAACAATATATGTATGCATTTACAAACCTGCTATATTATCTTCTTTTAAAATAGTTTTCGTTTTTTCTTTCACTTTTTCAAAGAGATTTTCTAACTCTTTTTCTGTCATATCATCTAGTGATGTGGCTATTTTTTTATCAGCAATTAAGTTTAACAATGCTTTGTCTTGTGCTCTTCCTTTTTTCATTGCTGTATTATACCCTATATTTTCATTAAAGGTAACTAAAGAATATTTAGATGAATATTGATTGGGAAACGCCTTTTCAAAAGCCATTTCTATCTTTCGTTTTTCTTTAAATAAAGGGTTAGCAACATGGTCTCTCATCTCATAAAAATTATCAATCGCTAAGTCTGCAATTGCATCTGTATCTTTTTTGCGTTCTTTTTGGTAGGCTTTAAAAACAGCTTTCCAAGATTCTAAATTTTTATTTAAAATCGTATCAAAAACTAGAACATCTTCAAAAGAAGCATTCATTCCTTGTCCGTAAAAAGGAACTATAGCGTGTGCTGCATCTCCTATTAAAAGCGTTTTATTTCTATATGACCAAGGTGTGCATTTTATGGTACCTAAAACTCCTGTTGGATTGTTTACAAACTCCTCTTTTATATTAGGAATTAATGCCAAAGCATCTGGAAATTCTTTTTCAAAAAAAGCTGTAATTTGACTTTCTGATTGCAAATTATTAAAATTATATTCACCTTCATCATAACTTAAAAATAGTGTTACCGTAAAACTACCATCTAAATTTGGTAGTGCAATAAGCATAAAATCTCCACGAGGCCAAATATGCAAATGATGTTTACTTATTTGATGTTTTTTATTATTGTCCGCAGGAATTTCTAACTCTTTATAACCATGGTTTAGATAGTTTTGAGCATAACTAAACAAAAATTTTCGTTCGGTTATATAACTTTTTCTTAGTGATGATCCTGCGCCATCAGCTCCAAAAATAACAGTAGCATCTACTGTAAATTCTTCTTTGGTTTTGTAATCTTTAAAATGAGCAACGGTATTGTCAATATCTACTTTTTTACATTTTTTATTAAAATGAATAGTAACATTTTGATGTTTTTCTGCTTCATCTAATAAAATAGTATTTAAATCTCCTCTTGAAATTGAGTTAATATATTCTCCTTCTCTACCAGAGTAATTAGAAGAAAAAGTGTTTCCTTTCTTATCATGTATTAATCTTCCGTACATGGGTATACAGATTTTTTTGGCTTTTTCTTCCATGCCGCATAATCGCAAAGCTTTTAAACCTCTGTCTGAGAGTGCCAAATTAATAGACCTTCCTGCAGAAACGTCTACTTTTCGTAAATCTGGTCTACTTTCGTACACTTCTACTTTATAGCCTCTTTGTGCTAAACGAAGTGCTAATAAACTACCACATAAACCTGCACCTATTATTAATATGTTATCTTCTTTGCTCATTAATTAATTGAATAACTTTTGTAAAAGTTTCCTTATCAGTTTTAGTTTTAATTCTTGGTATAAACTGTTCTCTTGGCACGCCATTAGTGTTGTACAACTTCTCAAATGGATAACAAAATCTTATTTTAGAGTTTGCTAATGTTCTACAATTAATTGCACCTAAGAGTTGAGCCATTTTTGTTCCGACAACTGTAGCTGTTTTAATATTGGAAAAACCTTGTGCTACTGCCTCTCCTACACTTCCTGTCCATCTACTCACCAAAACGTAAACCGGTTTTAAATACGGATTCTTTAAAGGTGATAAAATTTCTATATATTTTCTTTTAACACCAAATTCTCTCTCTAAACCAACTCTTTCATGAATTTGATAAGGTATTTCTTTTTCTATAAATTTACCCATGATAGCTTTAGCAACATCAGTATTACCACCACTATGCGTATTTCTTAAATCTATAATAATTGCTTTGGTTGTTTGTAATTGATTTACAGCTTTAGGAAATTCTTTAATCATATTGTTATTTCCTAAAGAATTATTTATTGTTATATAGCCAACATTATTGTTTACAATTTTAACATCTAGCAATGTATTGCTCTTTTTTATTGGAGTTGCTTTCTCTAATGCGATCGTTTTAATTTTTCCATTTTGACGCACTGTTATTTTTCTTGGTTCATTATGCTTACCCGCAAAAATTAAATTGGCAAAATACTCTTTTACCTCATTATTGGGATTTGTAATTGATTTTGGAAAATATCTTTTTAAAATATTTTTAAAATCTTCATTATTTATTGCTAAGATTTCATCTCCAATTTTTAACTTAGAATTGATAATTGTATACCCTTGTCTTATATCATCTATAAAATATCTATTGTTTTTAACAGTAATATACGCATCTAAATCGTTTGGTATTAATCTAAAAGAAAAAGCTAAGTTTTTATTTAAAGTAAAATGTGAATCATAAAGTTCATGCTTCATCAATTCTATTAAGTAAGTAAACTCCCAGTCTTTTTTTATTGTTTTTAAACGCTCACTATATATTTCTTTTACTTGTTTCCAATCTGTTTGTTTCTGATCAAAATAAGCATATTCAACTCGAACGACATTCCAGAAATAATTAAAATCTTGTTCGTATTTGTTTTGTGAAGTAACATTAAATAAAGAAAAAAAAACAAGAATTAATAAAAGATACTTTTTCATAAATTCTTTTTTAAAATTGAAACCATTTTATAAACATCTTCAAACGAATTGTACATTGGCACAGGCGCACAACGAATTACATCTGGTTCTCTCCAATCTGTTATTACCTTATTTTCTATTAATTTTTTATGTAAATTTTTGTTTGCATTTTTTACTTGAATAGACAATTGGCAACCACGTTCTTTAGGATTTCTTGGGGTGATGATTTTAATAGTATCAGAATTAATTGTGTTGATTAAAAATTCAAAATAACCTGTTAATTTTTCTGATTTTTCTCTTAAAGCTGTCATACCCACTTCTTCAAACATATCTAGAGATGCCTTAATGGCTGCCATAGACAAAATTGGAGGATTACTCAATTGCCAACCTTCTGCCCCAGACATAACATCAAATGGCATTCTCATATTAAAACGTGTTTCTTTATTATGATTCCACCAACCTGCAAAACGAGGTAGGTCTTTTTTATAGGCATGCTTTTCGTGTACAAACAATCCTGCTAAACTTCCTGGTCCTGAGTTTAAATACTTATAAGTGCACCAAGCTGCAAAATCTATTCCAGAATCATGTAATTTAGGTTGAATGTTTCCTGCTCCGTGTGCTAAATCAATTCCAACAACACAATCTTTAGAGTGTCCTATTTCTGCAATTCTTTTTAAATCTAAAAATTGCCCAGTGTAATAATTTACACCTCCTATTAGTAACAATGCTATTTCATTGCCTTGTTGTAAAATAATATTTTCTAAATCATCACTATTTAATAATTCTTCTCCTTCTCTAGGTTTCCATTCTATCAAACCTTCTTTTACATCAAATCCATGGAATTTTAATTGAGATTCTACCGCATATCTATCAGAAGGAAACGCATCACTCTCAATAACAATTTTATATTTCTTTTTTGTTGGCCTATAAAATGAAACCATTAACAAATGTAGGTTTGTAGTAAGGGTATTCATCACCACAACTTCTATAGGTTTTGCTCCTACAATGTTGGCCATGGCAGTTGTTAAATATTCATGATAATGCAACCAAGGATTCTTAGCCTCAAAATGACCCTCTACACCCAAACTTGCCCAATCTTTAAGCTCTTGATTGATGTATTCTTTAGTTTGTTTAGGCTGTAAACCTAGAGAGTTTCCTGTAAAATACAACCAATTGTTACCGTTTTTATCTTTAGGAATATGAAACCGATTTCGTAAATGAGAAAGCGGATCTTCTTTATCTAATTGTTTGGCAAAAGCTAACGAATTTTGATACTGCATTGATTTTAGAAAAATGATTTTATCAAAGATAAAACAATTGATTTTGGCAATGAATTATTTGACTTTAAAAATTGTTATCTTTAGTGCTTTAAAATACAAACGATTAATGAAATTGTTGAAACACAACTACCTTTTACTACTAGCTCTACTAATTTCTTGCAATAGTAACACTATACTAGAAAGCGGTTTAGAATCTGTTAGCGAAAGTATTGAATCTAAATACGCACCAGACAAAAGAGTAGCCATATATGCCATAGATATTGATAGTTCTGAAGATAAAATTTTACTTTTTGGAGAAACAGACTCTAAAGTTGCCTACAAAAAGCTTATTGATAGTATAAAAAGTGTTTCTGTAGATTTTGTGAGTAAGGTTAGAATTTTACCAGATACTGCTGTTGGTAACAACATATATGCTATTGCAAGAAATTCTGTAATTAACATACGTTCTGCCCCAAAACATGCGGCAGAATTAGGTACGCAAGGTCTTTTGGGAATGCCTTTAAAAGTACTGGACAAAAAAGGAGATTTTTATAGAGTTCAAACTCCCGACAACTATATTTCTTGGGTTGATAAAGGAGGGATTACTACTATGAATCAGGGTGAGTTTGAATCTTGGAATACTGCCGAAAAAATAATTTTTACTAAAAATTTTGGATATGTCTATTCGGCTAAAAATGATACTTCCGAAATTGTGTCTGATATTACCTTAGGCGGAATTTTAAAATACATTGATGAAGATAGATTTTACTATACGGTAGCGTTTCCTGACAAAAGAACAGGTTTTGTAAAAAAGGAAGAAGCTCAAAAATATTCAATATGGTTAACAAATAATAGTGCAACTCAAGAAAACGTAGCAAAAACTGCTCTAAGCATGACTGGTTTTCCTTATTTATGGGGAGGCACCTCTGCCAAAGGAGTAGATTGTAGTGGTTTTACCAAAATGGTGTATTTTATGAATGGTTATATTATTCCTAGAGATGCATCTCAGCAGATACATGCAGGCAAAATAGTTGATAAAAAGCTAAATTTTTCTAACCTCCAAAAAGGTGATTTATTGTTTTTCGGAAAAAAAGCAACTGACACTAAAAAACAAAGGGTGACGCACGTTGGTATTTGGTTAGGAAATGATAATCAAGAATATATTCACGCTTCAGGAAATGTGCATATTTCTTCTATGGATGAAAATAATCCTTTATATGATCCGTTTAACAAAAACAGATACTTAGGTAGTAGACGTTATTTAGGCATAAAAGATAAAATGATTATTGACTTGAAGAAATAATGAATTTAAATGTTTCTTATAGAAAATTAGAAGTTTATATTTCTAAGCAAAACATTTATTAAATAAGTTTAGCCCAGATTGAAACGGCATCCTTTTTTATAACTGTTCGATTTTTTTGTGAAGAATGAACAAAAAACATCAACAGCAAATAAAAAAGATAGAGTGGAAAGCTGGAAATAGCTTCAAAAAAAGAAACCCTTCAAACTTTTAACTTGAAGGGTTTTTCTTTTTTATAAAAATTTACTTAATACAAAACTCTAAACTTAATTGTACCTTCTACCGCTCTTAGCTCTTCTAATACTTCTTTATTGTATTCTTTATCCAAATCTGTAATAACATACCCCACTTTTGGGTCTGTAGATAAGTATTGACCATTAATGTTTAAATCATATTTTGCTAAAATTTCATTAATTTTAGCCATAACACCAGGTACATTTTTATGAATATGTAAAAAACGATGCGCATTGGTTTGTCTTGGCAAACGAATATTAGGGAAGTTTACAGCATCTACAGTGTTTCCAGAATTTATGTATGCCATAATTTTACTTGGTACAAAATCTGCAATATCTCTTTGTGCTTCTTCTGTACTTCCACCAACGTGAGGTGTCAAAATAACGTTATCTAACCCTTTTAATTCTGTAATAAATTCTCCATTTTTTCTAGGCTCAGAAGGATACACGTCTACTGCTGCTCCTGCTAGCTTACCAGATTTTAATGCCGATACCAACGCTGGTATATCTACCACAAATCCACGCGCTAAATTTACCAAAACAGCTCCATCTTTCATTTGAGAAATTTCTTTTGCTCCAAAGAAATTTTTGTTTGCAGGATTGTCATCTACGTGTAAACTCACAGCATCAGAAATAGACAATAATTCTTCTAAAGTGCCTACTTTAGTTGCATTTCCCAAAGCTAATTTATCTTCTACATCATAGTAATATACGTCCATACCTAAGGCTTCTGCTAAAATAGACAATTGCTTACCGATGTTACCATAACCTACGATTCCTAATTTCTTAGCACGTACTTCTCTAGAGCCTTGTGCTGTTTTGTTCCATTGTCCGTTATGAATCTCTGTACTTCTTTGAAATACAGAACGCATTAGCATAATAATTTCTCCAATAGCCAACTCTACAACAGAACGGGTATTACTGTATGGTGCATTAAATACAACAATTCCTTTTTCTTTACAGGCTTCAAGATCTATTTGTTTGGTACCAATACAAAATGCACTTACCACCATTAATTTTTCTGCAGCATCTACTACTTTTTGAGTTACGTTTGTTTTAGAACGAATACCTAAAACGTGTACGTCTTTTATCTTTTCTATCAATTCTTCTTCCGACAAACTTTTAGAAACGGTTTCTACAGAAAAGCCATCAGATGATAGTTTTTTAAACGCATCTGGGTGTACATTTTCTAGCAATAAAATCTTAATTCTGTTCTTTGGGTAACTTATATTTCTTGGCAACTTGTTAACGTATAAAAATTCATCTAAATTAGGAGCTATATAATCTGCATTTCTAGTTGTTTTTTCTCTAGAAACGTTTTCTGTATAAGCAAAAAACTTATCTGCTATACCAGCTTCTCGAGTTACATAATCACTATAACCATCTCCTATTACTTGTATTTCTCCATCAAGGTTCATATCTTTTAAACACTTGATTTTTCCATTGTGTTGTGATAGTGGGTTACTACTATCAAAACTAACAATTTTTCCATCCGTATCAAATTCAAAAGTATTGGCATATACTCTCTCTGACGGAATGTTGTATTCTGCCACAATTGGATCTATAAACTCTTTAAATCCGCAAGAAATTACATAAATATCGTCCGCAAAATTTTCAAAAAATTCTTTATTGCTTTCAATAGATTTTGAAACTTGCTTTTTAAGTGCTACTACCAAAGCATCTAAATCAGATTTATTAGCTTCTAATAACTTAATTCTTCTTTCTAAAGATTCTGTAAAAGAGATTTCGCCATCAATACCTAAATTTGTAATATCTATTATTTCTTGAATAATAGCATCTTTTTTGGGATTGTTGGTTAATGTAATTTCTGCTAAAACATCTAAAGCTTCTACACGAGTTAACGTGCTATCAAAATCGAAAATATAATTTCTTTTTGTGCTAATCATTACTTCTAAAATCTTGGTTGATTTAAGTGTGTAAATCTACAAATATAGTGGGAATTTTAGAGGCTAAATTGTAGTTTTATGATATTTACTTTATTTATCTTTAATATATAAATATTAACACAAAAAAATCATTTTTTTAGACTAAAAATTGTCAAATCCTAAAAGAATTAGCCACCAAATAATAGGTAGCGCTTCTACCCATAAAGAACTGTAGTATTTTGATTGGTTAATTTTAGACCTCATTAAGAATAGTAATGTTAAAAAAAAGAACACCATAAATGGCGTTTTTACCATATTTGAAGATGAAGCTAAATACTCTAAAATCAATGAAAAAATCATTAAAATAAGTCCTAGTTTTTTTGTTTTTTCAACACCTATTTTCTTGGGAATAGTTTGTAAAGAAATGGCATCATATTTTACATCTCTAATATCAAAAGGTAGTATTAAAATAACAACTATTAAAAAGCGTTGCAACAGCATAAAAATTACTTGTGTATTGATTGCTTTCTGAGCATCAATTACCGGAATTAATACTGTAAAACCTGTCCAAACCAACGCTACAACAACAATTTTTAAATAACTAACTTGTCTTAAATTTTTTTCAAATCCGCTTAAAAAAGGGACTGCATACAACACTGTTAAAACACCAAACGGCAACATATAACACAATGTATGTGTATCTATTTGAAATGTAAAATAACACAAGCCTACAAAACTAAATAATGAAAATAGTTGTATTGCTTTTAAAGTATTGGTTAAACTTCTATGATGTAGTTTGGCAACCCCTGCATATTTAACAAAATTATATCCTGTAATTGTACCAAAAAACAAAAAACAATTCAAAGCAGTATTGTTATCTAAATTAAAGTAAAGTGCTGTTATTCTTAAAAAAGCAACAGCAGATAAAGCAACATGAATGCTAGCATTTAAATAAAAATTAAAAAGGAGTTTTAACAACTTCATATTACAAAAATAGGTTTTCTGTTCATAACAGTGTTTTTTAGTTAATAATTAACAGTGTTTTACTAAAAAACAACTGAATCATATTTCTTTTATTGCTTATTTTTGTTGCTTAAAATTTTATCGGTTTTGCTTCTAAATTTTTGAACTACTAAATCGATTGAAATGTACTTTAATTAAACTTTATTTAATGAACACAAATTCGTTTCAACTAAGACATATTGGTCCTAATAAAAAGGAACAAAAAACCATGTTAGCTACTATCAATGCTGATAGTTTAGAGCAATTAATTCAAGAAACCGTTCCAGAAAATATTCGTTTGCAAAAAGATTTAGATTTAGCTCCCGCAATGAGTGAATATGAATACTTAGCTCACATAGAAAAAATCTCTAAAAAAAATAAAGTTTTTAAAAGTTACATTGGCTTAGGCTATCATGAAGCAATAGTACCTAGCGTTATTAAACGTAATATTTTAGAAAACCCAAGTTGGTATACTGCGTATACACCTTACCAAGCAGAAATTGCTCAAGGGCGTTTAGAAGCATTGTTAAATTTTCAAACTATGATTTGTGATTTAACGGGAATGGAATTGGCAAATGCCTCTTTGTTAGACGAATCTACAGCTGCTGCAGAAGCAATGGCTTTATTATTTGATGTTAGAGAAAGAACTCAAAAAAAAGCTGGAATAAACAAATTTTTTGTTTCTGAAGAAATTTTACCCCAAACCTTATCTGTTTTGCTAACACGCGCTACGCCTATTGGAATAGAATTGGTGGTTGGTAACCATGAAGAATTTGATTTTTCTGATGAATTTTTTGGCGCTATTTTACAATATCCAGGAAAACATGGTCATGTTTTTGATTATACAGACTTTGTTGCAAAAGCAAACGAAAACAACATTAAGGTAGCCGTTGCTGCAGATATTTTATCTCTTGTAAAGCTAAAATCTCCTGGAGAATTTGGGGTAGATGTTGTGGTAGGCACAACACAACGTTTCGGAATTCCATTAGGTTACGGTGGCCCTCACGCTGCCTATTTTGCAACCAAAGAAAAATACAAAAGAAGTATTCCTGGAAGAATTATTGGAGTTACTAAAGATACGGACGGAAATACCGCTTTACGTATGGCTTTGCAAACTAGAGAGCAACATATTAAGCGAGAAAAAGCAACTTCTAATATATGTACAGCGCAAGTTTTACTTGCCGTTATGGCGGGTATGTATGCTGTTTATCATGGTAAAGATGGTATTCAATTTATTGCAGATAGTGTTCATAATAAAACAAAATTAGTAGCTGATTTCTTAAAAAAAGCTGGCTTTACCATTGTAACAGAGAGTTATTTTGACACTCTTTTAATTGAAATAGATACGTTAAAATTAAAAACAATAGCAGAAAATGCTGAAGTCAATTTTAATTATATCAATGATAAGTATATTTCTCTTTCTCTAAATGAAGCAACAACTCAAGAAGATTTAATGAAGTTGTTTACAATTTTTGGACAACTTAAAAAGCAACCAGATACTGCTGCTGCAGAAAGCGAAGGAGAATTTCATCAAATTGTAGCTCAAAAATCATTTACGTCAGATTTTGAGGTGATTCATGAAAATGTAAAAAGAAATACTTCTTTTTTAGAAAGTCCTATTTTTAACACCTATCAGTCTGAGACTGATATGATGCGTTATATCAAAAAACTAGAGCGTAAAGATTTGGCTTTAAATCATTCTATGATTTCTTTAGGATCTTGTACCATGAAATTAAATGCTGCTTCAGAAATGTTACCTTTAAGCAATGCGCAATGGGGTAACATTCATCCATTTGTACCAATAAATCAAGCAGAAGGGTACCAAGAAATTTTACAAAAGCTAGAGCATCAACTAAATATTATTACAGGTTTTGCAGGCACCTCTCTTCAACCGAACTCTGGAGCTCAAGGTGAGTTTGCGGGTTTAATGACTATTAGAGCTTATCATGAAAACAATGGAGATACACATAGAAATATCTGTATTATTCCGGCTTCTGCACATGGTACTAATCCTGCTTCTGCAGTTATGGCAGGAATGAAAGTTGTAGTTACTAAAACAGACGAAGATGGTAATATTGATGTGGCTGACTTAAAAACAAAAGCTGAAGAACATTCAGAAAATCTTGCAGCGCTTATGGTAACATATCCATCTACTCATGGAGTTTTTGAAAGCGCAATACAAGAAATTACAAAAATTATACACGACCATGGTGGGCAAGTTTATATGGATGGAGCTAACATGAATGCTCAAGTAGGGTTAACTAATCCTGCTACGATTGGTGCAGATGTTTGTCATTTAAATTTACATAAAACCTTTGCCATTCCTCATGGAGGCGGGGGCCCTGGAGTTGGTCCAATTTGTGTTGCTCCTCAACTGGTTCCGTTTTTGCCTACAAACCCTGTAGTTTCTACCGGAGGAGATTGTGCTATTACAGCTATTTCTGCTGCCCCTTGGGGTTCTGCATTAGCATGTTTAATTTCTTACGGATACATTACTATGCTAGGGTTTAAAGGATTAACAAACGCTACAAAAAATGCTATCTTAAATGCCAATTATATTAAAGCAAGATTAGACGGTCATTATGATACTTTATATACAGGTGAAAAAGGTCGTGCAGCGCATGAAATGATTATTGATTGTAGAGCATTTAAAGATAGAGGTATAGAAGTTACAGACATTGCCAAACGTTTGATGGATTATGGTTTTCATGCACCTACGGTTTCTTTTCCTGTTGCGGGTACCATGATGATAGAACCAACTGAATCTGAAAGTTTGGCTGAATTAGATCGTTTTTGCGATGCTATGATTTCTATACGTAAAGAAATTGTAGAAGCTACTAAAGACGATACCAATAATGTTCTAAAAAACGCACCTCACACCTTAAAAATGGTGACTTCAGACGACTGGGATTTTCCATACACTAGAGAACAAGCTGCTTTTCCTTTACCATTTGTGACAGACAATAAATTCTGGCCATCTATACGAAGGGTAGATGATGCTTATGGAGACAGGAACTTAATTTGCTCATGTAATCCTATTGAAGATTATATGTAAAAACGATTTTACCAAATACAACCACTTCTAAAATGAAGTGGTTTTTTAATGGCTTGTCTTAATCATTTTTTATTAAAAATCTACTTTTCGCTTTTAAATCTAGCAATTCATATTATCTATTTAGTCTACCTAAAATAAGATTCAAAAAAATTAGATTGTTTTTGTTCCTGCTTATTTTTATTCAAAAAAAACTACCTAAAGATGTTTATAAAGAGGGTGAGATATTCCTCTATTAATTGTAGAGAATTGAGGAAAAAAATTTCTTCTTTAAAAACTACATCTAAACAATAGCATAAAAACCAAAGCATGCCAAATTCTAGCAAAAAAAGTTTCTTTCTTTATCTTATTATTTTACAATAATATCTTCTACAATCATTTTGGCATGGATACGTGAGTTTTCTATAAACCACTTATGCGTTTCCATTCCTCCACAAATAACTCCCGCCAAATAGATACCTTTCACATTAGTCTCCATTGTTTCTTCATTGTAAGTAGGTTTTTTGGCATTGTCTTTAGATAAGGTAATTCCTAATTGTTCTAAAAAATTAAAACTAGGCTTGTATCCTATCAATGCTAAAACAAAGTCATTTTCTATTGTTTTTATCCCCTTTTGGGTTTCTACATCTATTTCAAATGGCCTTATTTCCGTAATATTTGAATTGTAATATACCTTTATACTACCTTCCTCTATTCGGTTTATAATATCTGGTCTAACCCAGTATTTTACGCGCTTTCCTATCTCTGAACCACGAATAATTAAGGTGACTTCTGCACCTTTTCTCCAACATTCTAGAGCTGCATCAATAGCAGAATTGCTTGCGCCAACAATGGCCAATTTTTGACCTGCATAAAAATGAGGGTCTTTGTAATAATGAGTAACTTTAGGTAATTCTTCCCCTTTAATTTCTAATGTATTAGGTATATCATAAAATCCTGTAGCTAAAACTACATTTTTACAGGCATAAGAAGCTTTTGTTGTTTGAATATGAAAAGCACTTTCACTCTTGTTAATTTCAATTACTTTTTCAAACAGTTTAAGGTTGAGTGTATTAGACGTTACTATTCTTCTATAGTATTCTAAAGCTTCAGTTCTACTTGGTTTTGCTTCTTTACTAATAAACGGAATATCATCAATTTCTAAACGCTCTGAAGAAGAAAAAAACTGCATATTTACAGGGTAATTGTAGATAGAATTTACGATAGGCCCTTTTTCTAGAATAATATAAGATAATTCCTTTTTCTGCGCTTCTAAACCGCAAGCAATACCAATAGGACCTCCTCCAACAATTACTATATCTAACATAAAATACTGGTTTATTTTTACAAAGATACTGAAGCTATGGTTAAAGAAAAAGTATCCAAATTATACAAAAATGTAAAAAAATACATCTAACGCCTAGATGTATTTTTTTAACTTTCTATTAGTAGAAAAATGTTACTCTACTTCTACTTTTCTATAAGTAGTATCTGCCCATCTTATTTGTGCTCTTCCCCCTTTTACTCTATAGGCACCATATCTAATTCCAGATTGTGTTCCTTTTTCTGGTTCTGGAATATTAAATCTAAAAGTTTCTCCTCCAATAACTGCGTCTGCATAGTGTATTTTCTTACTTGCATCATTAGGATCTTCTCTAAAACCTACCTCTAATACAATACTTGTTGGTTCGTTTTTCTTAATGTTTGTTAAGTACACAAATTGTCTTCCGTTTGCTCCAGAACCACCTCTAAAATTAATCTGTTCTCTATATATATCAAAAGATACCTGAACGCGGTTACCGTTTTCATCTGTCCCAAATACTGGTCTTGCAATATACAAACAAATTGCAGGATCTGCAGATCCACCACCTCCTGTGTGCTTTCCTTTAGCCTGCATTATATAGGTACCACTATCACTTTCTCTTGGTGTGTCTGCCGCTTCTAAAATTCTTACTGTACCGGTAAACCTAGCAAAACTTCCTACTCCGGTAGTTTGAGATCTAGAAAGAGAACGTTCTATTCTTGGTTGAAGGGTATTGGCTTTATCTTGATGATTAGACCCATCTGTAATATTATATACTCCCCAAGTTTTTCCAGCATAAAAACTTTCTTTATAGTTAGCATAACAACTTCTATCATCTATTTTACCGACGTTTACTGCTCCAACAATGTCTGTTTCTCTGTTAGAATTTGTGCCCTCTGTAGTACATTCAGTAATTTCGCTTGTATCTTCATCTAATTTTTCTTGTTCACTTTCATCTCCACTGTCACCCTCTGAATCTCCATTATTAGAATCTTCGGCAATAATATCTTCTATCTCATCAACTACTTCACTTTCTGACTGACAAGATGAGAATGTAAAAGAAAAGGCTAAGGCAATAACCCACAAAAATCTAATATTTTTAGAAATGCTATTCATATGTTTAAATATTTGTTTAAAGTATTACGCATTGTTCTTCTGTATTGATACTACTATTTTTGTATATACAGTAACTACGTATATCCATTTTCAAAAACAATGCCAAAAAAGTAAGTTTAGCATCTAGAAATATTAAGAAAT
Source organism: Polaribacter sp. WD7 (assembly GCF_003335085.1). GTDB lineage: Bacteria > Bacteroidota > Bacteroidia > Flavobacteriales > Flavobacteriaceae > Polaribacter. Next base: position 356,900 of record NZ_QPEJ01000016.1, read on the forward strand.
TAATTTAAACATAGATTTCTGCTAAGCTAGAAATTTTGCCATCTTTTCTTCTTTTATAAACATATTTAGCATCTAGCTCTTGTACAGACGTAAGCCCCATGGCCGCAGTCATTTCTTTAACTGCTTTTACAGTTTTGTCATGGTAATTTTTAACCCTACTATTTTTCTTTTCTACCACTAAAGCTTTTACCAAATCTTGATTTTGAGTAGCTACTCCTACAGGGCAAGAATCTAAATTACATTCTCTTGCCTGAATGCAACCTAAACTTAGCATAAAACTACGAGCCATACCTATAGCATCTGCTCCCAATGATAGATATTTGACAATATCAAAAGCATCAATAATTTTACCACTAGCAATTATTTTTATTTGGTTTTTTAACCCATATTGTTGCAACAATTTATTAATAAAAACCAAACCCTCTACTAAAGGTGTACCAATATAATTTGTAAATTCTAGAGGTGCCGCACCTGTACCTCCTTCACCACCATCTACAGAAATAAAATCTGGATAATTATTTGCTTTGGCAAAAGCTTTAATCATTTGTTCTATTTCTTGATTATTACCTACACAAAGTTTGATTCCTACAGGTTTGCCTCCAGACAAATCTCTTACTTTTTGAATGAATGTAATCATTTCTTTATAGTTAGAAAATGCTGAATGTCCTGGTGGCGAATCTACTTGTGTAAAAGGTTCTACTGCACGAATTTTTGCAATTTCTTTTGTATTCTTTTGTGCAGGAAGAATTCCTCCATGACCTGGTTTTGCACCCTGAGATAATTTAATCTCAATCATTTTAACTTCTGATTTTTGTGCATTTTTTTTAAAAATAGTATCATCAAAAACGCGTTTATTATCTACTGTTTTTCCTGCTCCAAAATAACCTGTACCTACTTGAAAAATTAAGTCTCCGCCTTCTAAATGATAAGGAGATACTCCTCCTTCTCCTGTATTATGTGCAAAGTTTCCCATTTTTGCTCCTTGGTTTAAGGCTTGAATTGCATTTTTACTTAAAGACCCAAAAGACATGGCAGAAATATTTACGATAGAACTGCTATATTTTTGAGTACATTTATCTGATCCAAAGAGCACTCTTTCTCCTTTTATTTGATTATGATCTTTAGGAAATAAGGAATGTTTTACAAATTCGTATCCTTTTTTATAAACATCGTGTTGGGTACCAAATGGAATTGTTTCTTTTTCTAATTTAGAGCGTTGGTAAACAATACTTCTTTTTTCTCTATTTATTGGAGTTCCATTTAAATCGTGTTCTATAAAATATTGTTGAATTTTTTCTCTTTCATCTTCAAACAACCATCGTAAACGTGCTACCAAAGGAAAACTTCTTAATAAAGAGTGCTTTCTTTGAAAGCTATCTCTTAATGCTATGAGTGTTAGTATTGTTGATATTGACAACAACACAATGTTGCTTGTCTCTGGAATAAAATAAACCAAAAGACCTAATAAAACAGTTACTGTTATTAGTATAGAAAGTATGGTGTTTCTCATTATAAAACTTTTAAAAAAAACGATGTTAAAAGTACTCTTTTCTTGTAAATTAATACCAATAGTTTGCAAATAAGTTGCGTTAAGGATTGTAGTGGAAATCCTTTTTGCGTGGTAACCGCAAAAAGATTGTAACGAAAAGCCTGACCTGAAAGGTAACGCCCAAAAAAATAAATTCTTAGAATTAAAAAAACCTCAACGTTTGTTGAGGTTTTATATATCTTCAAAATTTTAGAAAGCTTATTTCTTAAATTTTGCGTATTTGCTTTTAAACTTATCAATACGTCCTGCAGTATCAACCAATTTAGATTTACCAGTGTAAAATGGATGAGATGTTCTTGAAATCTCTAATTTTACTAAAGGATACTCAACACCATCAACTTCTAAAGTCTCTTTAGTGTCTGCTGTAGAACGTGTTATAAATACATCTCCGTTAGACATATCTTTAAAAGCCATCATTCTATAATTTTCTGGATGAATTCCTTTTTTCATTTTATAATATTTTAATACTTTAATGTTATGTTTGCACTGAGTAAAGTTGGTAAGGTTTTACTCTAATTTCTAAATAGTTGTTTTTTACTATTTTGAGGATGCAAATTTAACGATAATTTTTAATTTACAAATAAATAATTTGTTTTTATTTGAAACTCCAAAAACGAAACATTTAAAATGAAGCATACATTGTACTCAATTCTATTTTTTTTATCTTTTTTATTGACAATTTCTTGTTCTGACGTTTATCAATTTGAATTGGCTCATAAAAAACAAGTTACTTTAAACGAAACGTTTAAAATAACGTTATCTGAAAAAGAAAATAAGCCTATAAAAAGTATGCAGTTTTTTATTGATGGAAAAGAGGTAAATTCTGATAATTTGTCTTTAACTGTGAACACCGCTACTTATGGTTTAGGAAAACATTCTGTTTCTGCACTTGTGTTTTTTGATGATAAAAGTAAAAAAATAAATAACTCTTTTGAAGTTTTAGCTAATAAAAAACCTCTTGTGTATAAGTATAAAATTATAAATACTTACCCACATGATACCAAAGCATACACTCAAGGTTTAGAGTATTACAATGGTTATTTGTATGAAACTACAGGACGTAGAGGGCAGTCTTCTTTGAGAAAGGTTGATATTAAAACAGGTAAAGTGTTACAAAAAACAGATTTAGATAAGCAGTATTTTGGTGAGGGAATGACAATTTTTAACAATAAAATTTACTGGTTAACATGGCAAGCTAAAAAAGGTTTTGTATACAATTTAGACACTTTTGAACAAGAAAGAGAGTTTACTTACCATAAAAGTAAAGAAGGCTGGGGATTAACAAACAACGGAGTTGAGTTGATAAAATCTGACGGTACGAATAGAATCTGGTTTTTAGACCCCGGAACTTTACAGGAAAAAAGATTTTTACAGGTTTATACAAATAAGTATGCCATAGCTAATATAAATGAATTAGAATTGATTGAAGGTAAATTGTATGCCAATAAATACCAACAAAACACCATTACAATTATAGATGCTAAAACTGGTATTGTTGAAGGTTTGGTAGACTTAAGACCTTTAGAAAAGGAGATGAAAAAAACTCAAAATTTAAAACCTCAAGATGAAGTTTTAAATGGTATTGCTTATGATAAAGAAAATGACAGACTTTTTGTTACGGGTAAAAATTGGGGCAAGCTATTCGAAATTGAATTAATTGCAAAACAATAATCTAGTTATTTAAAAGTTGTACTGTTATACAAAATTGATTATATGAGGTATTTATTAGCACTTTTATTATGTGTAGTTCTAGTTTCTGTAAGTTCTTGTAGAAAAGATTTTGAAACTTTACCGAGTTTTGGGCAACTACAATTTTCTAAAGACACTGTGTTTTTAGATACGGTTTTTACCAATATTGGTTCTGCTACATTTAATCTAAAAGTGTATAACAGAGGCAATAAGCCTATTACCATACCTAGAATTGCCTTAGAAAACGGAGAAAGCTCTAACTACAGATTAAATGTAGATGGTATACCAGGAAAAACCTTTGAAGCCATAGATATACTTGAAAGAGACAGTATTTTTATTTTTGTTGAAACAACTGTAGACATTAACTCTGTTCCAGATCCACTATACACAGATCGTATTTTGTTTGATAATGGTGACAACCAACAAGATGTAGATTTAGTAACACTTGTTAGAGATGCTAATTTTATTTTTCCTGGTAAAGATGCTATTAGCATGAAAATAGACAGCTTAACTTTAGACGGAGAACCTACTACCTTACAAGGTCGTTTTTTAACGGATGATGAGTTGACGTTTTCTAATAACAAACCTACTGTTATTTATGGTTTTGCTGCTGTACCTGCCAACAAAACACTAACTATAAATGCTGGTGCTAACATCTTTTTTCATGACAATTCTGGACTTATTGTAGACAATGGAGCAACACTTAAGGTTAATGGTACACTTGCTGAAAAAGTAACTTTTGAAGGGGATCGTTTAGAAAGTAGTTTTGATGATGTTCCTGGTCAATGGGCAACTATTTGGATGCGAGCAGGAAGCAAAGAGAATGAAATTAAACACGCCATTATTAAAAACGGTATTGTAGGTGTTTTGGTAGACAGTATTGGATCTTCAAGTTCACCTACTTTAACTATAGAAAATTCTGAAATTTACAACAACTCTAGTTATGGTATTTTAGCAAGACAAGCTGCTATTACTGGTAACAATATTGTTATTGGTGATGCTGGTCAAGTTTCTTTTGCAGGTACTGTTGGTGGTGCCTATAATTTTACCCACTGTACTTTTGCCAATTATTGGAACAACAGTTTACGACAATTGCCCGCTGTTTTAATAAACAATTTCTTTACGTTTACTGACGAAAATGGGCAAGAAACTGCAGAAACAAGAGATTTAACTGCCGCTAATTTTATCAATTGTATTTTTGAAGGAAACAACGATTTTGAGTTTTTGCTTGATAGATTAGACGGAAGTGCCTTTAATTATTTAGTAAGAAATTCTCTTATCAAATTTAATCCAACCTCAGAAGAAATTAGAAACATTCCCGAAATGGATTTTGAAGGCAATGTTTTTTATCGTGATAATATTATCAATGGTTTTGCAGACTTTAGAGATCAACAAAATAACGACTTTATTATTGGACAAGATTCAGACGCCATCAACAGGGCAACTTCTTCTTCTTTTTCGTTTGATATTTTAGGTGTTGATAGAAGTAATACTCCTGACATTGGGGCTTATCAGCATATTGAATTTGAGGAGGAAAAGTAAACAGATTATTCTTTGTTTTTCTGAATTGCGTTTATAAAATAAATCAATAAACGCTCTTTTTTCTATCAAAATTTAAATTATATAGAAAATTAAACTTAATTTAATTCAGGATAGAGAATTAGTATAACATACAAATGCTATCCTTTTATTCTATTTTTTATAAACTACTCCGTTTTTCATAACAAACACAACGTTTTCCATAGTCTCTATATTTTGAATAGGATTATCTTCTACAGCTATTATATCTGCGTAAAAACCTTTTTGAATTTGACCGATTTCATTTTCCATTTTTAGCAATTTAGCATTGGTAATTGTTGCTGATTGAATTGTTTCCATAGCTGGCATTCCTGCCTCTACCATATATCCAAATTCCTTTCCGTTATTGCCGTGTTTAAAAACACCTGCATCTGTACCAAATGCAATTCCTACTCCTTTTTTATAGGCTCTTGCAAATGTTCCTTGAATTTGAGGCCCCACAGCTAGTGCTTTTGGAACAACAATATCAGGGTAAAACCCTTTAACCTTAGCCTTCTCCTCAACTTCTTTACCTGCAGTAATTGTGGGTACTAAATAAGCATCATATTTTTTCATTAATGCCATAGTTTCATCACTCATATACGTTCCGTGTTCTATGGTTTTTACGCCTCCTATAATTGCTCTTTGCATCCCTTTATCTCCATGAGCATGAGCCGCAACGTGCATTCCATAATCTTTAGCAGTATCGCAAATTGCCTTAATTTCTGCTATAGTAAATTGTGGATTATCTCCTGACTTTGCAACACTTAAAACACCTCCTGTTGCCGTTATTTTTATACAATCTGCTCCATTTTTATAACGTTGTCTTACTGCTTTCTTAGCATCTTCAACAGAGTTTACAACACCTTCTTTGGGCCCTGGGTCTCCAATTAATTTTCTACTACTACCGTTTGTAGGATCTCCATGACCTCCTGTGGTTGCCAACATCTTACCTGCCGTAAAAACCCTTGGTCCAGGAATTTTACCTGCGTTAATTGCATTTCTTACAGATATATTTACACCTGTACCACCTAAATCTCTTACTGTTGTAAAGCCATTTAATAACGTTGATTTTGCAAAACCAACAGCGTTAAAAGCTATGTCTGCCTCGTCGTTAATGTATTTATTTAGTCTTGTTTTTGCATCAAACTCTAACTCTACATGCACGTGCATATCTATTAAACCCGGCATTACTACCTTATCTTTTAAATCAATTGTTTTTGCTGTCTTACTCTTGGGTGAAATATAACCGTCAAAAACTTGTACTATTTTATTTTCTTGAACTAAGATTGTTTTTTTAGATTCAATTTTTCCTGACTTGGTATCTACTAATTTTCCACATAAAATATAAGTAGATTGTGCCAATACATTTTGTAAAAAGAAAACAGCAACAAGGAATACAATTATTTTTTTCATTTGAATACATTTTGTCTTTAAATGTATGAAAATTTGAGTAATTTGCTTTCTTAAATTAAGGAATAATGAAGAATGTTGTAATTACAGGTACAAGTAGAGGCATAGGTTTTGAATTGGCACAACAATTTGCAAGCAATGACCATAACGTATTGGCTTTATCTAGAAACACAAAACCACTAGAAACTGTAAATCATCCTAATATAAAAACTATTTCTATAGACTTATCTTCTACTACAAATTTACATAAAGTTACCAATTTTATAAATGAGGAATGGAAGTCTGTTGATATTTTAATAAATAATGCTGGCAAATTGATAAACAAACCTTTTACAGAGTTAACTCAAGAAGATTTTTTTGAGGTTTATAAAGTAAATGTTTTTGCCGTTGCAGAACTCACAAAACTATTAATACCTAACTTAAAAGAAGGTGCACATGTGGTTACTGTTAGTAGTATGGGTGGCATTCAAGGCAGTATGAAGTTTCCTGGTTTAGCTGCTTATTCTTCCGCCAAGGGCGCAGTAATTACCTTATCTGAGTTGCTAGCAGAAGAATATAAAACACAAAAAATTGCTTTTAATGTATTGGCTTTAGGCGCAGTGCAAACAGAGATGTTACAAGAAGCTTTTCCTGGTTATGAAGCTCCGATAAGTGCACTTGAAATGGCAGATTATATTTATAATTTTGCATTAACAGGACACAAGTTTTACAACGGAAAAGTCTTACAAGTTTCTTCTACTACTCCTTAATATTTTCTGTAAATTCTCTAATTAATACCATCTTATTGGATTATAAAAATTTTATACCTGCTGAGGCTATTCCGTTTGTTCAATTTTTGATTTATGAGCATTCTTTTGTTTTAAAAATTGTAAACCAACGTCAAACTAAACATGGAGATTTTAGACAATTGCAGCATGGAAAATTTCAAATTACCGTTAACAACAACTTAAATAAACACCAGTTTTTATTAACCTTGATACATGAAATTGCACATCATGTAACACATCAAAAATTTGGGAGAGTACAACCTCATGGTCAAGAATGGAAAACTGTATTTCAGCACTTAATGCTTCCTTTTTTAAAGCCAGAAATTTATCCTTTAAAAATATTACCGCATCTTGCCAATTACCTTAAAAACCCAAAGGCGAGTACAGATACAGATGTTAATTTATCTCTGGCTTTACGAGGAAATAGTGCAGAAGATGGAAAACATTTTATTTTTGATATCCCTCAAGGTGATTTTTTTGAATTTAAAAATACCATTTACAAAAGAGGTCACAAACGTAGAACTCGTTTTGAATGCTTAAACATGACTACAAAAAAAGTATACTTGTTCAATCAAAATGTTGAAGTTGTAAAAATCAACTCTTAAAAATATTACTTTAAAACACCTCTTTAACGCTCTCTTTTAAGAAAAAGAGTATCTAATTCCAATTCTTTTTGCAGCCAACTTCTTAGTTCTTTTTCTTTTGTATTGACAATACTATCCGGAATTTTGATACTCCATTTTATAGTTGCTATAGGCATTGTATCTATTTTGATAAAATCTTTAGAAGACAAAACGCTTGCAAACCCAATTTCTTCAATATCTACATATCTAATTTTAGCATCTTTTGCTATTCTACTAAAAGCAACTACCTTCTGATTTTTATTTAGAGCATCTTCCTCTATTCTTTGATTTAAAGAAGTTATGGTTTCCTGCAAATCACTAATTTGTTTTTGCAAACCTGCAATGATGTTTTTACTCTCTAATAATTCTTCTCTTTTTTCTTTATACGCACTTGTAATCAAAGCAAAACTTTTGGTATCACTCCCTTTAATTTTTAAAGAAAAACCTTCTAAATTTGGATATTCTTTGGCATCCGCTAACTCATTAGTTAAATCATTTTCTGTAGCTTCTGTAACCTCATTAAAAAAGTTTAAAGAAATCTCCTTTTTATCTAAGTCTCTACTCCAATCCATCAATTGTAAGTACTTGTTAGATTTTATTTCATTGTTAATAAAACCATTAATTTGCGTATTTATTTGATTCTCATTAAACACACGAATAAATGTAAAAATTGCAGGAATCATTACAGAAACACCTACAATTGTAGCTACAGTTGCATAACGTTTTCTCTTGGCAGCATTTGCATATTTATGCATTGGAAAACGCAACAGTTTTAATACAATAAATGTTGCTAATGCAATAAAAATAGTATTAATTGTAAATAAGTATAAGGCTCCAAAAAAATATTGCCAGTTCCCTTTTGCTAATCCATAACCAGCTGTACATAAAGGAGGCATCAACGCTGTACCAATGGCAACCCCAAAAATCACTGAAGCTATTGTACCTCTTTTAGTTCTTGCAACCATTAAAGCTAAACCTCCAAAAAAAGCAATTAATACATCTCTTATATCTGGACTTACACGCCCTAATAGTTCAGAATTATCTTCGCTTAACGGAAAAAAGTAAAAGAACAAAAAAGAAGCTAATAAACTCAACCCTATCATTGTTCCTAAATTAGTCAAGGATTTTTTAAAAGTAACAATATCATTTAAAGCAAATGACATCCCTATTCCTAAAATAGGTCCCATAAGAGGAGAAATTAACATGGCACCAATAACAACCGCTGTAGAATTTGCATTTAAACCTATAGAAGCCACAAAAACTGCAAATATTAACACCCATGCTGTTGCCCCTTTAAAAGGTATATCTGCCTTTATTGCTTGAAGTGTAGCTTCATGATCTGTATCCTCTCTAAAATCTAAAAGTTCTTTAAGGTACTGTTTTATACTCTCTAAAAAACCTTTGGCATCTTTTTGCAGGTTTTTTTTTGACTCTTCTTGACTGTTTTGTGCTTGTTTTTTGTGAGTTTCTTCTTCCATCAAAAAATAATTTTATCTTGGTGAAGGTACAAAAAAGTACACTTAAGATAGTATTCTTTTACTACTCTAAATATATTTTATCTATCAAAAGTTGAAAATTTTCAGCTTTTTTATTACCAATTAAAAAAGCAATCTCTTCAATAAAATTCGAAGAAAAATTTGGTATTTCTAAGACTCTTCCTCTAAAGGCTGGATACATTTTCGATAACTCTACGGTTATCGTTTCCCAGTTTCCTTGAGTTTGAAAAGAAAAGATGTAAGAATGAGCGTCTACTCTATCTTTTTTAATACGAAATTGATATGCTTTACCATCACCTTTTATTTTTAAAATAATTTTAGAATATTCACTAATTCTTTTTTTATCAAAACCATATCGCAAAGAAGAAAAACCTCCATTATTCTCTAAAGAAACTTTACCAGAAAACTCACCAAAACCTTCTTTGTTTAATCTAAAATTTCCGCTAGACTTACCTCCCATAACAACATCATCTACTATTCTCCATTTTGAGATGTTAGTGTTTTTGTTAAAATCAAATAAAATATTTTCTTGCATCATCATAAATATAATTTGTAGTATTAAAAGAAATTTGCTCATAGAATATTCAAGATAAGCACAAAAATGTAATCAAAGAAATGAAGACTAAAAAAAAAGACTCTATGCAAATTGCAGAGAGTCTTTAAAGTGACCGGGCTGGGGCTCGAACCCAGGACCCTCTCCTTAAAAGGGAGATGCTCTACCAACTGAGCTACCAGGTCATTTCTTTTTCGTTTTAGCGGGTGCAAATATATAAGTTATTTTAATAAAAACAAATCTATTTTTTATTTTGTTTGATTAAGATGAGCTTGCCTTACTTTCTTTAATAAATCTGAAGAATATACAAAATCTACAACAGCCTCATTTTCAGTTTTAAAAATATCTTCACTAGTACCTTCCCACTCTTTTTTTCCATCTTTTAAAAAAATAATTTTTTCTCCTATTTCCAATACAGAGTTCATATCATGCGTATTAATTACAGTGGTAATTTGATATTCATCTGTAATTTCTTGAATTAAGTTATCTATAACTATTGCGGTTCTAGGATCTAGTCCAGAGTTAGGTTCATCACAAAAAAGGTATTTTGGATTCATTACTATGGCTCTAGCTATAGCAACCCTTTTTTGCATCCCTCCAGACAATTCTGCTGGTAACTTTTTATTAGAATCTTTTAATTTCACACGTTTTAAGACAAAATTTACTCTGTCTAACATTTCTTCTTCAGATTTTTTAGTAAACATTTTTAATGGAAACATAACGTTGTCTTGGACGGTTTGAGAATCAAACAAGGCACTACCTTGAAAAACCATACCAATTTCTTGTCTCCATTGTTGTTTTTCGTCATCCGTAAACTTTGTATTTATTCTCCCATCAAATGCAATAGTTCCTTTTTCAGGTTTATGTAATCCTATCAACGATTTTATAAATACTGTTTTTCCAGAGCCACTTTGTCCTATTATTAAATTTGTTTTACCAGGATGAAATGTTGCATCAATTCCTTTCAACACTTGTACTTTTCCAAAACCTTTATGTAAATTTTTTACTTCTATCATAAACTATGTCAATAGCATTTGAGTTAAAATATAATTAGCAATCACAATTAAGATGGTTGTCCAAACAACAGATTGTGTACTTGCTCTACCAACAGCTATAGAACCCCCTTTAACATAATATCCGTGATACGAAGGAACCGTAGCTATTAAAAAAGCAAAAACCAATGTTTTTATAATGGCATAAGCAAGCAAGAAAGGATCAAAATCCAATTGAATTCCTACTATATAATCTACTCCTGCAAATAGTCCTGAGATATAACCTGCTGTCCATCCTCCAAAAATACCTAAAAACATTCCAAGAGTAATTAGAAAAGGGTAAAAGAAAATGGTGGCAAGTACTTTTGGTAGAACTAAATGATTCAAAGAATTTATACCCATAACCTCTAAAGCATCTATTTGTTCTGTAACTCTCATAGTACCAATACTAGAGGTTATATAAGAACCCACTTTACCTGCTAAAATTATAGAACAAAATGTAGGCGCAAACTCTAAAATTATAGATCGTTTAGCAGCAAAACCAATTAATGAATCTGGTATAAAAGGATTATCTAAATTTAGTGCTGTTTGTAGTGCAATTACCCCCCCTATAAAGAAAGAGATAAACATAATTATTCCTAAAGATTTTAATCCTAAATCTTCTACTTCTTTCATAAAAGCTTGATAAAACAATTTAAAACGCTGAGGCTTCGTAAAAACCCTGCTTAACATTAAAAAATATTTACCAATATGCTCTATATAATTCATAGAATTAAATTTTATGCTAAAGTATTAAAATATCATCAATAGAAAGTTAAATTGATTACTTGAAGATAAAAATAATTACTTTTGATGAATTGTTTTTAAAAAACATTTTTATGAAGTTTAAAATAATACTTAGTCTTTTCTCTATTTTTTGCTTGTTATCTTGTAAACAGGATAATCAACAAAAAGTTAAGCCCAAATTAGTTGTAGGTATTATTATTGACCAAATGCGTTACGATTACTTAACTCGTTTTGAAAACAGATATGAAGATGATGGATTTAAGCGACTGTTAAAAAACGGATTTTCTTTAGAAAATGCTCATTATAATTACATCCCTACATATACGGCTGTTGGGCACTCTTCTGTTTACACAGGAACAACACCTAGTGAACACGGAATTATTAGTAACAATTGGTATGATAAATTTTTAAAAAAAACGATTTATTGTGTTGACGATGAAAATTACAGCACTATAGGAGACAATAGTGACTCTGGTAAAAAATCTCCAAACAGGTTATTTACTACAACTGTAACAGACCAACTACAATTGGCACAAAACAAACACGGAAAAACAATTGGAATTGCAATAAAAGATAGGTCAGCAATTTTACCTGTTGGTCATACTGCAACTGCAGCCTATTGGTATAATGGAGGAAATTTTAACAACTGGATTACTAGTTCTTATTATATGAGCACATTACCTAATTGGGTAACCAACTTTAACGCAAACAATAATGCTGATGAATATTTAAACACAACTTGGAATACCTTATACGATATAAAAACATACACCAACAGCAGACCCGACAACTCTATTTTTGAAGGTACCTTCAAAGGCAATCAAACACCAACTTTTCCAAAAAAACTAAAAGAACTAAGAATTAAAAATGGAAATTTTGATTTAATTAAATCTATTCCTGCTGGTAATACTCTTACAACTGATTTTGCTAAAGCTGCCATAATTGGTGAAAATCTCGGTAAAACAGATGTTACCGATTTCATAGCTATCAGCTACTCATCTACAGATTATATAGGTCATAAGTTTGGACCAGCTTCTGTAGAAATTGAAGATACTTATTTAAGACTTGACAAAGATTTAGCAAATTTTTTTAATTTTTTAGACCAACAAGTTGGAAAAGACAATTACTTAGTTTTCTTAACTGCAGATCATGCTGCTGTTCACGTGCCTGCTTATTTACAATCTTTAAAAATTGCTGCACATTATCTTGACATCAATAAATTTAGAAACTTTATTCTAGAAATTACTAAGAAATATTTTAACTCTACAGAATTGATAGAAAACGTATCTAATTATCAAATTTTCTTAGACAAAGAAAAAATTGAAGCTCTAGGGTTTTCTGTTAATAATGTTGCACAAAAATTAGCAGATGAAGTGCTTAATTTTAATGGAATATACAAAGCTGTTACTGCAAGAACATTACAAACTACTCATTTTTCTTCAGGAATTTTAAACTCTCTTCAAAACGGTTACAATCAAAAACTATCTGGTGATGTTTTAATGATACCTTACCCAGCTACTTTAATAAGGGAAAGAACGGGTACTAGCCATGGGTCTGGGTATTCTTATGACACCCACGTTCCAATAATTTTTTATGGAAACGGAATTAAAAAAGGAAGGTCTTCAAAAAGATATAATATTACTGACATTGCCCCTACAATTGCAAATTTATTACAAATTGAAGCTCCAAATAGCACAAACGGAATTGTAATTAACGAAGCTTTAAAATAGCCTTTTACACGTTTTTAGGTAGAAAAATCTCTGCCATCATACACCTAGCACTTCCACCACCACAAGTTTCTATCGTTTCTAAAGAACTGGATAATATAGTACAATATTGGTTTATTTGTTTTTTTTGAAAAGTGGTTAAACTGAGGTGTGCAGATTCACTCATAACTAAAAAAGACGTTCCTTTATCATTTTCCACTTGAAGCATATTGCCTGCAAATTGCGTTAACTGAGTTTCTGAAATGTCAATTACCTTTTTACCATCTTCTTTAAAATGTTTTAATAAAGATTTACGCTCTTTTTTATCATCTATTGCAGACAAGCAAACAATAACAAATGCATCTGCAACACATATCATAACATTAGTATGATATATCAATTCTCTTTTATTTCCTACGGTTTGGTATGCAGCAAAAATAATAGGTGTATACTCAAAATCTTCACAAAATTCAATAAGCAACTCTTCATTAGCTCTAGGAGACAATGCACAATACGCCTTTTTATGCGTTCTATCTAAAACCATACTTCCTGTACCCTCTAGAAAAAAACCTTCATCTTCTGCAGCTGTATAATCCATGATTTCATTAATAATAAAACCTTTACTCTCTATCTCTTCTAAAACATCTTCTCTTCTCTCTAACCTTCTATTCTCAGCAAACATTGGATATATAGCTACGGTACCATTAGCATGAAAAGAAATCCAATTATTTGGAAAAACTGAGTCTGGAGTGTCTGTAGATTTATCATCAGCAACAACAATTACCTCAATACCATGTTCTTTCAGTTTTTTTACAAAATCATCAAACTCTTGTTGTGCCTTTTCGTTAATTCTTGCGTTTTCTAAAGCAATATCTTCTTGATAAAAATTGTTTACCGCAGTTTGCTCGTTCTTCCTAAAACCTGAAGGGCGAACCATTAAAATTGTGTTAGTCGTTTGTTTCATTTGTAAAATTTAACCACACAAAATTAGTTCTTTTTTTTCTTAGAAAATTCTTAATTATTCCTATCTCAAAACCAATTATTTATAAATTTTATCAGATAAAAATTATGACGATTTGTAAAAGGTTTTTGTATTTTTACAAGAATGAAAAAACTATTAATTCTTCTATTACTCTATTCTTACAGTCTAACAGCTCAAAAATTAGCAAAAGGTTTTGTCTATCTTAATGATGTTGATAAAAGTATTCAATCTGAACTTAGATATTTTAGTAACAATAATTTTATAGGAAAACCTATAGATGGATATCATAAGAATTGTATAATTATTACCCTAAAAGCAGCATTACAACTTAAAGAAATTCAACAACAACTTGTTAAACAGGGGCTGAGTTTAAAAATTTATGATGCCTATAGACCACAAGAAGCTGTGAATCATTTTGTAAAATGGGCTAGAATTTTAGATGATACTTTAATGAAAAAAGAATACTATCCAGATGTGCCAAAATCAAAATTATTCTCTTTAGGTTTTATTGCTTCAAAATCAGGACACACAAGAGGAAGCACTGTAGATTTAACAATAATAGACACTAAAACAGGTAAAGAATTAGACATGGGGAGTCCTTATGATTTTTTTGGGAAAGAATCACATCCTTTTTACAAAAATATCGCTAAAGAGCAACAAAAAAACAGACTTCTTCTTCGAAATATTATGATAAAGAATGGGTTTACCCCATATAATAATGAGTGGTGGCATTTTACTTTAAAAAACGAACCTTTTCCAAAAACATATTTTAATTTTCCTATTGAATAGTAAGTTTTAACAAAACTAAAACGACTTCATTAAAAATCGGCATTATATTTGTTTACTATTGCATGAATAGTTTTTTGATATGAATTTAAAATTAAATTTTTTTTTATCCTGCATTATAGCCCTAATAGCATTTCAGGCCAATGCACAATTAGATAGTAATAATGGTAATCAAGAAAAAGGAAAAATTAAGTCTATTTCTTTAAAAAATTCTAAAGCGGTAAAAAAGCCTACATCTATTACACCAAATAATAATGATGGATTTAAAAGCGCGTACCAAAAAGAGCAAGAAAAATTAAAAAGGCAACAAGCGCAAAACGCACTGAACAATAAAGGAATTTTAACGAAACAAAAAATAAACGAAGAGCGTTTTTTAAAAGCCTTTAAAAAAATAAATGGGCAATTTATTTATCCTAAAATAGATCAAGATTTAGGTAGTATAAGAACAAACTCTAAAAGTGTAAATATTATCTGTAGAGACTTTCAATATCCTGATGGAGACAGAATTACAATATATGTAAATGATGTACCTGTCGTAACAAATATCATACTTCAACAGAGCTATCAAAAATTTTCAATTCCGTTACAGGTTGGCATTAATAAAATTGCTTTTAAAGCATTAAATCAAGGCACTTCTGGTCCAAACACAGCTGCTTTTAAGGTATATAATGACGATGGAATGCTAATTTCATCAAAAGAGTGGAATCTAGCCACTGGTGCAAAAGCTACTTTACTTGTTGCAAAAGACAAATAAACAAGTAATTTTTATTTGTTTAAAATCCCATTCACGTTTTTTTATTCTACTCAAAACAGTTATTTTTGCGTTTCTAAATAGTTAAAATTTTATTTTTAGTTATTTCTAAAACAAACAATAATTATTATAATGAAAAAAATCACCAAACAAACCTACTTAGATTGGTACAAAAACATGCTTTTTTGGCGTAAATTTGAAGACAAACTTGCTTCTGTTTACATTCAACAAAAAGTTAGAGGTTTTTTGCACTTATACAATGGTCAAGAAGCTATTTTAGCTGGAGCATTACATGCAATGGACTTATCAAAAGATAAAATGATTACTGCTTACAGAAATCATGTACAACCAATTGGTATGGGAGAAGATCCTAAACGTGTTATGGCAGAATTGTACGGAAAAGCAACTGGTACTTCTAAAGGTATGGGTGGTTCTATGCACATTTTTTCTAAAGAATTTGGTTTCTACGGTGGGCATGGAATTGTTGGTGGACAAATTCCATTAGGAGCAGGAATTGCTTTTGGAGACAAATATAAAGGTAGTGATGGTGTTACCTTAACCTGTTTTGGAGACGGTGCTGCGAGACAAGGATCTTTACACGAAGCATTTAACCTAGCAATGTTATGGAAATTACCTGTAATTTTTATTTGTGAAAATAACGGTTATGCAATGGGTACTTCTGTAAAAAGAACTGCAAACCATACAGATATTTGGAAATTAGGTTTAGGTTATGAAATGCCATGTGGTCCTGTAGACGCTATGAACCCAATTAAAGTTGCAGAAGCAGTAGATGAGGCTATTCAAAGAGCAAGACGCGGAGACGGACCAACGTTTTTAGAAATGAAAACATATAGATACAGAGGTCATTCAATGTCTGATGCACAACACTACAGAACAAAAGACGAAGTTGAAGAATACAAAAAAATCGATCCAATAACACAAGTAAAAGATATCATACTTGAAAAAGGATATGCAACAGAAGATGAAATTTCTGCAATCGATAAAGAAGTGAAAGGTATGGTTAAAGAATGTGAAAAATTCGCAGATGAATCTCCATATCCAGAAACTCAACAATTATATGATATGGTTTATGAACAAGAAGATTATCCTTTTATAAGTTAAAATATGGCTACAGTTATAAATATGCCACGCTTAAGCGACACTATGGAAGAAGGTGTTGTGGCACAATGGTTAGTAAAAGTTGGAGATAAAGTTGAAGAGGGTGATATTTTAGCAGAAATTGAAACCGATAAGGCTACAATGGAATTTGAATCTTTTCATGAAGGTACTTTATTGCACATTGGTATCCAAGAAGGTGAAACTTCTCCTGTTGACAAATTATTAGCCATTATTGGTGAAGAAGGCGAAGATATTTCTGGATTATTAAATGGAGATAGTACACCTGCTAAAGCAGAAACAGAACAAGAAACCAAAGAAGAAAAATCTACTACTTCTGATGATAAAAAAGTAGATTCTGTTGCCATCCCTGATGGTGTAAACGTTGTTTCTATGCCTCGTTTAAGTGATACCATGACAGATGGTACAGTTGCTACTTGGTTAAAAAATGTTGGAGATAAAGTTGAAGAGGGTGATATTTTAGCAGAAATTGAAACAGATAAAGCAACAATGGAGTTTGAGTGTTTCTATGAAGGAACAATTTTACATATTGGTGTGCAAGAAGGAGAAACAGCTCCTGTAGATAGCTTGTTAACAATTATTGGACCTGAAGGAACAGATGTTTCAGCAATTGTAGCCAATGGTGGGGCTGTTGAAAGTGGTTCATCAGAAAATAAATCTGAAGTAAAAACAGAGCAGAAAGTAGAGGAAAAAGCAATTAAAGAATCGTCTCAAGACTCTTCTAATCCTTCTACAAACAACTCAGGAGGACGCGTATTTGCATCTCCCTTAGCTAAAAAAATTGCAGAAGATAAAGGCTTTAACTTAACTGATATTGCTGGATCTGGAGAAAATGGTAGAATTATAAAAAAGGATGTAGAAAACTACACTCCTGCTGCTAAAGCTAAAGAAACTGTCACCGCTCCTGCTGCACAAAGTTTTGTTGCTGCCGGTGAAGAAAAATCTGAAGAAGTTAAAAATTCGCAAATGCGAAAAGCAATTGCAAAATCTTTAGGAAATTCTAAATTTTCTGCTCCTGACTTTAGCTTAAATATTGAAGTAGATATGGATGCTGCTATAGCTTCTAGAAAAACTATCAATGCTATACCAGATGTAAAAGTATCTTTTAATGATATGGTTGTAAAAGCCTGTGCAATGGCTTTACAAAAGCATCCACAAGTTAATACATCTTGGAACGAAAACACAACTATATACCACAGCCACATTAATGTTGGTGTTGCTGTAGCTGTAGACGAAGGATTGTTAGTACCTGTAATTAAACATACAAACCAATTGAGTTTAACACAAATAGGTGCTTCTGTTAGAGATTTAGCTGGTAAAGCTAGAAACAAAAAAATAGCTCCTGCAGAAATGCAAGGAAGTACATTTACTGTTTCTAACTTAGGAATGTTTGGTATAAATAATTTTACATCTATTATAAACCAACCCAATTCTGCAATATTATCTGTAGGTGCTATTGTACAAAAACCTGTAGTTAAAGACGGACAAATAGTTGTTGGTAATATTATGAACTTAACACTAACATGTGATCACAGAACTGTTGACGGAGCTGTAGGTGCTCAGTTTTTACAAACTCTAAAAACGTTTATAGAAAACCCTGTAACTATGTTAGCTTAAAAGCAACAATATCTATATTAGAGCTCGCTTTTGGCGAGCTTTTTTTTTATAAATTTTATACATAATGTAATGGTAACTTTAGAAGATAAACTTAAAAATCCTGTATTTTATTCTTTACAAGAATCCCATTCTTAACATTGTATCAATTTAAATGGAGTTACATTTTACAACCCTATTATCAATAATTTTGGAGCGTTTATTGATCAAACTAAAACTGAAAAAGCATTAAACAATTATGCCAATTTAACGGATACTTTCTTTTTAGTTTCTGAAAATCAAATACCTACGTATGATGAGAAGAAAATTATTTTAGAAAAGAAAATTGATGGCTGTCAAATGGTTTTAGACAATTTTATTGATTACAAGATTACTGAAGAAATTATACTACTTAACCATAAACATATAGACATGGTCTATGAATTGATTTGGAAAGTAATGCCCGGTTTTTATCAAAAAAAAGGATTTGAAATGGGTAAATTCTTTGGTATATTTAAAGACAATAAATTAGTAGCTATCTCTGGCCAAAGAATGCAGACAAATGATTTTATTGAGGTTAGTTCTGTAGTTACAGATCCAAAACATACAAAAAGAGGATTTGCAAAACAATTAATCTCTCATACCACTAAGGATATTCTAAATAATAAAAAATCACCTATACTCCATACAAATAAAGGCAATCTAGCAATACCCTTGTATGAAAAATTAGGATACAAACTAACAAGAGATATGAATTGGTGGTACTTTAAAAGAAAATAGGATGCCTAAAAAAGGAAAAGAAAAAAATACTGTTAACAAGGCAAAACACACTAAATTGATGAATCAAAAAATCAATAAAGTAAAGCTTGAAAAACAACGTAATAAAGAACGCTTAAAAGCAATTATTAAAAAAGTAAATGAGTTAAAAAATGATACACAATGAATTTAAAATACTTTTTTGGCTCAATTATTTCTTTACCTCTTTTACCGATAATAGCTTTTCAAGGTAAAAAGATAAAAAAAGAAGCACTTAGACTGCCTGAAGCGAAAGAAGCAAAGGGTTTTATCAATTTGAACACTGATAAAACACTAAAATTGATTGCTATTGGAGAAAGCACAATTGCCGGTGTTGGTGTTGATTTTCATAAAAACGGGTTTACTGGTGCTTTAGCCAAAGAAATTTCTAATCAAAAAAACATTTCTGTATTATGGAGGGTTTACGCTAAAAGCGGTTATACTGCAAGATTGGTTCGTCTAAGGTTATTGCCTAAAATAGAGGAATCTAATGCTGATGCAATTGTTATTGGCCTAGGAGCAAATGATGCTTTTAAACTAAACTCACCAAGTCTATGGATGTTTCAAATTAATTCTTTAATAAAACAATTAAAGAAAAAATTTCCTAAAACACCTATATATTTTACAAATATGCCTCCAATAAAAGAATTTCCTGCTTTTACAAAAAGTATAAAATTTGTAGTGGGTAATTTGGTAGAGATTTTTGGTGATCGATTAAATAGAAGAGTTAAAAAGAAAAGCGGTGTATATTACAATAATGATATTATTACATTAGAAACTTGGAAAGCAAAATTTAATCAAAAAGGTGATCTTAATACTTTTTTTAGTGATGGTGTCCATCCTTCTAAGTCTTCTTATCAAGTTTGGGGCAAAGACATGGCTAATTTTATAATACACACTAGAAGTTTTAACAAATGGATGCAAAAGAAATAATACATAACTTTGGGTTACAAGAGCACCCAGAGGGTGGTTACTATAAAGAAGTTTACAGGAGTAAAGAAAAAATTTCATCAAGCCATTTAGGTAACCAATTTGTTGGAGACAGAAACTATTGTACCAGTATTTATTTTTTACTAACATCAGACAAATACTCTGCGTTTCATAAGATAAATCAAGATGAAATTTGGCATTTCTATAGTGGAACCGCTTTAAAACTGCATCTTATAGCTCCTAATGGAAAATATTCATTTGTAATAATTGGTAGCAATTTTAAAAATCATGAAGTTTTTCAATATACCGTTCCTGCCCAATATTATTTTGCCGCAGAAGTTTTACAGCAAAATTCATTTTCTTTTGTTGGCTGCACAGTTTCTCCTGGTTTTGATTTTAGAGATTTTATATTACCATCATATGACGAATTATCTAATCAGTTTCCTCAACATTCTAAAATCATCAAATCTTTAACACATCACTAAATAAAAAAAGCCCCAAGCATTAACATGGGGCTTATAATCAATATTTAACTAAATTGCATTTAAGCATCGATGGAGCCTAAAACTCTTTTCATAAAAGAATTTAATGCCTCTTTCTTAGGTGTTCCTTCTTTAATCATTTTATCAACTTCTACAGCTCCGTATAAATTAGAAATTAATTCACCTATAACATCCAATTCTTCATCTTTTAAAGACGGTACTTCTGTTAGAGCTTCTAATGTTTCTATAGTTTCTAACACATAATCTTGATCGTTCTCTTCGATAAAATTAGTTAAGTGTTTAATTACAGGTAATTTCATAAGTTTTTAAATCTTATTTAATTTAAAGTATAAAATGATTATTAAAGAATTTCAGATACTAACTCTTTCAAAACATCAAACTTATTAGTTTGAGTTTGATTTACAAATTTACCATCAACATAAGTTGCAAAAGTTGGTAGGTTACTAACGTCAGCTAACTTTCTACTTTCAGGAAATTTCTCAGCATCAGCAATTACAAAAACTGCAGCTTCATTTTCTGTTGATAATTTCTTAAATTTCGGTTTCATTATTCTACAGTTTCCGCACCAAGTTGCAGAAAATTGTACAACTACTTTCTTATTGTTGGAAACAATATCTGATAAATTGTCTTGACTTAATTCTTCTACCATAATTCTATTTTATTATTAGTGAGTAGCTAAATAAGCTGCGGTTTCTTTTGCATTTGGAGACATTGCGTCTTTTCCTTCCTCCCAATTTGCAGGACAAACTTCACCTTTCTCTTGTACATGAGTGTAAGCATCTATCAATCTTAAAAATTCATTTACATTTCTACCCACAGGCATATGGTTTACCCCCTCATGAAAAACAGTACCTTCCTCATCAATTAAATAAGTAGCTCTATACGTTACATTATCACCTTCTACCTGTACAGTATCTGTATCTTCATTGTAAGTTTCTTTAGTAATATCTAAGATACCTAAGGTAGATGATAAATTTCTATTACTATCTGCTAAGATTGGATATGTAATACCTTCTATACCTCCATTATCTTTTGGAGTGCTTAACCAAGCAAAATGTACTTCTGGTGTATCACATGATGCTCCTATTACAATTGTATTTCTATTTTCAAATTCTCCTAAAGCAGCTTCAAAAGCATGTAATTCTGTAGGACAAACAAATGTGAAATCTTTTGGATACCAAAATAACAGTACTTTTTTCTTGTTATTTACTGCTTCTTCTAATACATTTAATTTAAATGTATCTCCCATTTCGTTCATTGCGTCTACATTTAAGTCTGGGAATTTTTTACCAACTAGTGTTGCCATTTTTTTTTATTTTTTTGATTTATTTATTTGTTTTAATACTGCAAAACTATTAGCTTTTCAGTCCTTTTAAAACCAAAAAAAACAGAAAAAACTTATTAAAGAATAAGATTTTTCAATATATGATAAACACAAGCAAAAAATAAAAACAAATAACTGATATACAGCAATTTAAAATAAACATAACTAATACTTATTTTAAAATAAAAAATATAGATAAAAATGATATGATAATATATTGTAAATTTGAGGTAATATTAAACAACTACACATGAGTAACAAAGAAAACTACAACATTGAAGACGCTGCAAAATGTCCATTTATGAGTGGCAGTCAAAAGAAAACTGCTGGAGCTGGAACAACTAATAGAGATTGGTATCCAAACCAATTAAAATTAAATATTTTACGTCAGCATGATACAAGGAACAACCCTAATGGAGAGGATTTTAATTATGCTGAAGCCTTTAAGAATATTAATTATGAAGCCTTAAAAGAAGATTTAACTAAATTAATGACAGATTCTGTAGACTGGTGGCCTGCAGATTATGGTCATTACGGCGGATTAATGATTCGTATGGCATGGCATAGCGCAGGTACCTATAGAGTTGGAGATGGTAGAGGTGGTGCTGCAACTGGAAATCAACGATTTGCACCAATAAATAGCTGGCCAGATAACGGAAACTTAGATAAGGCTCGCTTATTATTATGGCCAATAAAACAAAAGTATGGAAATAAGCTTTCTTGGGCAGATTTAATGATTTTGGCAGGAAATGTTGCCTTAGAGTCAATGGGTTTTCCAACTTTTGGATTTGCTGGTGGTAGAGAAGATATTTATCAACCTGAAGAAGATATTTATTGGGGTAGCGAAACAGAATGGGGTGAAAATGCTGCACGTTATGATGGGGTAAAAGATCCTTTAAAAAGAGATTTAGAAGACCCATTAGCTGCTGTTATGATGGGGTGGATTTATGTAAATCCTGAAGGACCTGATGGAAATCCGGACCCCTTAAAATCTGCTCATGATGTTCGTGAAACTTTTGGAAGAATGGCTATGAATGATGAAGAGACTGTAGCTTTAGTTGCTGGCGGACATACATTTGGTAAAGCGCATGGTGCTGCAGACCCTAACAAATATGTAGGTGTTGAGCCTCATGGTGCCAAAATAGAAGAAATGAGTACAGGATGGAAAAATTCTTTTCAAACGGGTGTCTTAGATGATGTTATTACTTCTGGTATTGAAGGTGCTTGGACTCCAAACCCTATTCAATGGGATGCTGATTATTTTGATGTACTATTAAATTATGAATGGGAATTGACAAAAAGTCCTGCCGGTGCTCATCAATGGACTCCAAAAGAATCTTCTAACCCGAA
The DNA here is from genome assembly GCF_003335085.1 of Polaribacter sp. WD7. Classification (GTDB taxonomy): domain Bacteria; phylum Bacteroidota; class Bacteroidia; order Flavobacteriales; family Flavobacteriaceae; genus Polaribacter. The sequence continues at coordinate 380,182 of NZ_QPEJ01000016.1, forward strand.
AAGAGCTCCTAGAGCTGGCGGAAACGGTACACAAGCTTTAATGATGACTACTGCAGATATTGCCTTAAAAACTGACCCAGAGTATCTAAAAATTTCTCAAAAATTTTATGAAGACCATAAAGCTTTTGAAGATGCTTTTGCTAGAGCTTGGTTTAAATTAACACATAGAGATATGGGACCTAAAGACAGATATGTTGGCCCAGAAATTCCTGAAGAAGAATTAATTTGGCAAGATCCAGTACCTAAAGTTTCTTACAAATTAAGTGATGCTGATATAGGAAGTTTGAAAAAAGCAGTTTTATCTTCTAATTTATCTGCAACAGAAATCATAAAAACTGCTTGGGCTTCTGCGTCTACTTATAGAGACTCTGATAAAAGAGGGGGTGCAAATGGTGCTAGAATTGCACTAGAACCTCAGCGCAGTTGGAAGGTAAACAATCCTGAAGAATTAAATAAAGTACTAGCAGTTTACAAAAAAATTAAAGCAGAATTTGACGGAGAGATTTCTCTAGCAGATTTAATTGTTTTAGCAGGTGGTGCAGCCATTGAAGAAGCGGCTAAAAAAGCTGGTTATGACATCTCTATCCCTTTTGTACAAGGAAGAGGTGACGCATCACAAGAACAAACAGATATTGAGCAATTTAATTATTTAAAGCCTGTTGGAGATGGTTTTAGAAATTATAAAAATGCTAATGTAGACGCTAAAGACGAAGATTTACTTATAGATAAAGCAAATTTATTAACGTTAACTATTCCAGAAATGACTGTTTTAGTTGGTGGTTTAAGAGTTCTTGGTGCTAACTATGATAATTCTAAGCATGGGGTTTTTACAAATAATGTAGGTGTTTTAACCAATGATTTTTTCACAAACGTTTTAGACATGTCTATAACATGGGAGGCTGTAAATGCTGATGAAAGAGAATTTATTAGTAGAGATAGAAAAACTGGAGCTATGAAATTTTCTGGAACAAGAGCTGATTTAATTTTTGGATCTAATACAGAATTAAGAGCTGTATGTGAAGTATATGGAGCAAACGATGCCAAAGAAAAATTTGTTACCGATTTTGCGAAAGCGTGGGCTAAAGTGATGAATTTAGATCGTTTTGATTTATAATAATTTTAAAAATTTAATTTTAAAAAAAAAGAGTGATTTAACAATCACTCTTTTTTTTATTTACTTGCAAAAAGTTTTATATCATCTACAGAAACAACTTTTTCTCCTAAAATTATCAATCGTTCTACAACGTTTCTTAATTCTCTAATATTACCTGTCCAATCGTATTTTTGGAGTAACTGTATGGCTTCATTAGAAAACTCTTTTTTTGGTGTACCTTGTTCTTCTGATATTTTTTTGGTAAAAAAGTCTACCAATAATGGTATATCTTCTCGTCTATCATTTAATGCAGGTACTTTAATTAAAATTACAGCTAATCTATGATATAGATCTTCTCTAAACCTTCCTTCATTAATCTCTTTTTTTAAATCTTTATTGGTAGCTGCAACCACCCTAACATTTACTTTAATATCTTTATCAGACCCTACCCTAGAAATTCTATTTTCCTGCAAAGCACGCAATACTTTTGCCTGTGCAGACAAACTCATATCTCCTATTTCATCTAAAAAAATGGTACCTCCATTAGCCGCTTCAAATTTACCTGCTCTGTCTTTGTTTGCGCCAGTAAACGATCCTTTTACATGACCAAACAATTCACTTTCAATTAATTCTGACGGTATTGCAGCACAATTTACCTCAATCATAGGCGCTTTAACTCTATCTGACTTTTCATGCAACCAATGTGCAACGAGCTCTTTACCTGTACCATTAGGCCCTGTAATTAAAACTCTAGCATCTGTAGCGGCAACTTTTTCTATGATGTCTTTTATATGAGAGATAGCGTCGCTTTCTCCTATCATTTCATAATTCTTACTAACTTTTTTCTTTAAACGTTTGTTTTCAACTACTAAAACTTTTTTATCTAAAGCATTTCTAACAGTATTTAATAAACGATTTAAATCTGGTGGTTTAGAGATATAATCAAAAGCACCTAAACGCATTGTATTTACTGCAGTATCTAAATCTCCGTGTCCAGAAATCATAACAATTGGAGTTTCTGGTTTAATCTTTTTAGCTTTTTCAAGCACTTCTACTCCATCCATTTTTGGCATTTTTATATCACACAATACCAAATCATAATCATTATTTTTAATCATTTCTATTCCTTGTAAACCATCTTCTGCTTCTTCAACATTATAAGTATCGCTTTCTTCTGAAATGATTTTTTTTAGTACTCTACGAATTGCTGCTTCGTCTTCAATAATTAATATTTTTGACATTTATATTTTGAATTTAATTCCGGTTCTTAAATAAAATGAGTTTAAGTTGTCTAAGGTAAAAATATTATCTCTATTATCATTTCTTAACACATTATTTAACCTTAGAGTATATCCTGTATAAGCATAATAAATAAGATGCTTTGTTAACAAATGTTCATATCCTATACCCGAAGCTACTACAGATAATGATATATTATCTACTCTTTCTCCTAAAACTGATGTAGGCCTTTGCAAGTGTGCAAAATAACCATCTAAAGCTACAAAGGTTTGTAAATTATTCTTTGCATTTAGTTTATATTTTACATTCATCTTTGGTATACCTACAGTATATGAAAGTTTTTCATTAACAGCTTTGTAATAACTAATTAGAGGAAGCGGAAAAGGAATACCAGCTGTTGTATTATATGTTAAACCTAAAATTAAACGATAGGGTTTTATATCTTTTCCTTTTGTTCTATCTTTGATAAAAAATACACCTCCGTTTAAAAATAAATCATTTCCAGTAATTTTACCATTTAATGTTGATGCTAGCCTTGGAGTAAGCTTAAAAGCTGCTCTCCACTTTGTGTTCATTTTAAATGTGTATCCTAAATTAAGGTCTAAAATAGTTAATGTTTCTAGAAAAGATTGATCAAAAGGATAATCATCACGTAGATTTAAAAAAATACGGTTGTATTGGGCACCCACAACAAAGTAACTGTCTTCTTTTACTTTAATAGGATAGTTTAGTAGTGCTCTTATTCTAGTATACTGATCTCCTGAGTTTCTCTTAGGAATAAATGAATATTCTAATCTTGCCAAATCTGTGAGTTGCGCTTTAGCACTTATACTGATGTATAAAAACAACAAGAAAACTATTTTTTTGGGCATTGTATTTTTTTAAATTTAACTCATTCGCCTTTTACTTTCTTGGTTCTTGATAAAAATGCACATCTCTCTGTGGAAAAGGGATGGTTATATTATTTTCTCTAAACAATTGGTCTATTTTAAAACGAATAGCACTTTGCACAAATTGAGTTTCAAAACTATTGTTTAATGAAAAGACAACTTTAAAATTTAAAGAACTGTCTGCAAAATCTGTAAACAACACCTTTGGCTCAGGTATTTTTAAAACTTTTTCTTGACTTTTAGCTGCCTCAATTAAAAGTGATTTTACTTTTTCTACATCACTACCATAAGCTACACCTACGGTAACAGATTCTCTTGTTTCTATTCCATTTTCTGTCCAATTGAATAAAATATTTGTAAGGTACAAATGATTTGGAATTACCAAAACTTTGTTATCAATAGTTACTGCCCTAGTTGTTCGTAATCGAATATCTAAAACCCGTCCTATTTTTCCTTCTAATTCAATGATATCACCAACATGAACAGATTGATCCATTAAGATAAAAACCCCAGAAAAAATATCCTGAAACAATGTTTGCAATGCCAAACCAACACCTATTAAAAGTGCTGCAGATGCCGCAAAAAATGCAGTAACATTAACCCCTGCAGTATGCATTCCTATTAAAAATATGACTACAAAAATAAACCAACGCACATACGTGAAAACTGTTATGAATTTAAGTTTATCGTTTTGTGGCAAATTTCTAGTTAAGAACCTGCGTGCAAATTTCAAAATTATAGCTGTTGCTATTAACGCAAACGCTATAAATAGTAACCCTTTTACTGTTATACTTATTTCTTTACTAAATATAAACGTATAATCTAAAATATTATTTGCCTCTTCAACTATAGTATCTTTTACTTCGTTAATTGTATCTTGCATTATCCTTTATATTTGAGCCACTTATATAAATCTTTATATGTTGGTTTTTTTCCATACATTAAAATACCTACTCTGTAAATTTTAGCAGCTAACCAAACCACAAAAACAAAAGTAATGATTAACAGCATCATAGATATGAGTAATTCATACCAAGAAACTCCAAAAGGAACACGCATAAGCATTACAATAGGGGAAGTTAAAGGAATATAAGAAAATGCAACAGAAATAGGTCCATGAGGATCATTAATTACAGTTGCAAAACCTACATACACTGCTAAAATTAACGGCAACATAATAGGTAACATAAATTGTTGGGTGTCTGTCTCATTATCTACAGCCGCACCTACAGCTGCAAAAAACGAACTATATAACATATAACCACCTAAAAAATAAAAAATGAATAGTAGAAATAGTTTTAATAAAGGCAACCTTAAAATTTCTTGAACAATTAGTTGTCCTTTACCTCCTGAAGTAGCTTGTTTAGCAACTTCTAACTGTTCTGCCGGCACTCTAGATGATTGCATTTCTACTACATCTACACCAAAAATAGAAGACGCTACTGTTACAATTACAAACAAAATAATTCCCCATATAAAAAATTGCAATAAACCTGCAGATGCATTACCTATAATTTTTCCTAACATTAATTGAAACGGTTTTACAGAAGACACTATAACTTCTATAATTCTGCTTGTTTTCTCTTCAATAACGCTTCGCATTACAGAAGTGCCGTAAATCATTACAAACATCATTAACAAATATCCTGCAATTGCCCCTACTCCTATTTTTAATCCATTAATTAATTTAGAAGATTCTTCTCCAGAAAAGTTATACATTTTAATATCTGTTCTAATCTTAGAAGATTCAATTTTATTCAAATCTATCCCAAAATCGGTTAGTTTTTTATTTCTAATTTTTCCTTCAATTTTATTTTCTAAAGAATTCATAATAGACATTCCAGGAGAATCTTTAGAATAAAACTCTACAGATGCAGCCAATAACTCTAAGCTATCTTGTTTTGGAATGTACAACGCACCGTAATAATTTCCTTCCTCTACTTTTTTCTTTGTCTCTTCTATTCCTAGAGTTGTATAATCTGAATAATGAATAGTTTTTGTATTGATAAAATCTTCTTTTGAGAAAAGTCCTGATTGATCTACATATACTATTTTTTTTACTTTTTCATCATTTTTTTGCATCAAAAAATATACTAATGCCCCCATTCCTACCATTATCATAGGACTTAAAAAAGTCATAATAATAAACGATTTATTACGAACCTTTGCAATAAACTCTCTTTGAATAATTAATTGTAATTTGCTCATTTTTTAACTATTTTTGTTTACAGCTTCAATAAAAATATCATTTGCAGTTGGTATAACTTCTACAAAATGATTGACTTCTCCATGATTTGTTAAAAATGATAATAAATCATTAGCTGTATCTCCTTTTTTTAGGGTTACATTCGCCATAAAAGAATTACTTAATAATTTAAAATTAGGTTTAGTAACTTCAAAATTTTCTTTTAAAATTGCATCTAAGTCTAATGTGTTGGAGGTAGACAAACCAATTTGAAATGTATTTGTTCTATATTCTCTTTTAATATCGTCTAATTTTCCGTCTAATATTTTATTAGACTTGTTAATAAGAGCAATTTCGTCACACATTTCTTCTACAGATTCCATTCTGTGTGTAGAAAATATAATGGTTGCTCCCTCCTCTCTTAGTTGCAATATTTCTTTTGCTATTAATTGTGCGTTTATTGGATCAAAACCTGAAAAAGGTTCATCAAAAATTAAAAGTTTTGGCTTGTGTAACACAGTAACAATAAACTGAACTTTTTGCGCCATTCCTTTAGATAATTCTTCTATTTTTTTTCCCCACCAAGCAGAAATATCAAACTTATCAAACCAGTATTTCAATCTTTTTTTAGCTTCAGCTTTAGATAAGCCTTTTAATTGTGCCAAATACAACGCTTGTTCTCCTACTTTCATAGATTTATACAAACCTCGTTCTTCTGGCAAGTACCCAATTTGTTCTACATGGTTTGGTGCTAAAGGTTCTCCGTCTAAAAAAACACTACCACTATCTGGCATTGTAATTTGATTAATTATTCTAATTAAAGTTGTTTTTCCTGCTCCGTTTGGACCCAGTAAACCAAAAACACATCCTTTAGGTATATGTATGGAAACGTCATTTAAAGCTATAAAATCTCCGTATTTTTTTACGACGTTATTAACTTCTAGCAAATTATTCATAAAGTTTAACTATTTTATTGAAAGTATTGAGCGGTTACAAACTTACATATTTTATATACATTAGTTATAAACTATTTGTTTTGTTACGTATTACTTAGTTCAATTTTTTAGGCTCAAAAAAAAAAAGTCATATCTTTAAAAAAAATCTACTATGAAAACAACATTACTTTTTTTACTATTAATTACTTTTTTAAATTTTAAACTCTACTCTCAAGATTACGAACCTATGCTAAAAGAAGGTTCTTTTTGGGATATGAAAACTTTTGTTATAACTAGTACTTGTCCTGAAAATGTAGAAACTCTAAATAGAATACAAATAGCAGGAGACACTCTAATTAAAGGTAAACTTTATAAAAAGTTAAAGTATGTTTTATTAGAAGATAAAACAGATAATGTATGCATAACTCCGCCTTATTTTTACAATCCTAAAAATTTTATACCGATTAAAGATAAATTTATAAGAGAAGATATCAATGAAAAAAGACTTTACATACTAACTAAACTAGAAAATGATTTTTTTGAAGAATTTACAGTATGTGATTTTAGTTTAAATATTGGAGACGAATTGGAAAATTATTTTGGATATGACAATTCTAATCCTGATTTAAAACTTGTTGTAGAGGATATTAAAACAGATAAAAGCAACCAAAAAGTTTTTTATTTGAATGATGGCTCTTACTATACAGAAGGTATTGGTAAAAACGGAGGCAACCTAAATATTTACCATAATCTGGTTGATGGAACTTATGAAAGAGTTTATTGCTCAGGTAACTTAGCAAATCCAAATGATTGTGCAACTAGACTCAAAGAAAATTATAGTCCATTATTAAAAGATGGTGCCTTTTGGGATGTTGAATCCTTTTATTCAGATGGATCTTATGTCTGTTATTTTCTTCAGAGAAGATACACTATCGATAAAGACACGATAATAAACGACAAAACTTACAAGAAAATTAAAATAACTAAAATATATGCTTACGAAAGTGAGGATATTCAAAACTGCTACGGAGCTCCTTATTATATTAGACCCAATGATTATGTTTATTATCTAAATGAATATTTAAGAGAAGATATTTCTGAAAAAAAAGTATATGTTTGGTCTAGTTTGAATAATACTTCAGAATTTAAAGAATATACCTTATACGATTTCAGTCTAAAAGATGGAGATATAATGACCAACTCTTACGCAGCTGTTGGAAGTATGACCGGTGAAAAAGATGTTACTGTAAGTGTTACTGTAAATGATAAAGGAGAAAAAGTTTTCAATTCGGTGTATGACATTTACACAGAAGGCATAGGCTCTCATTATGGGCTTTGTAGTTTCAAAAGTACTGCATACACCCTCAACCCTTTTAGTGGAGAAAACCTTTTTTGTTGGGGAAATAAAGAGTTAAAAAATAGTTGTGCTTCATTTTTTAAAGAGAAAGAATACGAACCCGTAATAAAAGAAAATTCGTTTTGGGATATCGTTTCTTTTCCTAATCATAAAAATAAAGATGATGATATATACACAAACCAAAGAAGGTATATAATTGACAAAGACACTTTAATAAATAACAAAGTGTATAAAAAAATAAAAGTAAAGAAAGGATATTCTAGTGGCAAAACAGGTATAAATTTCCCTCTTAAACCATACTACATCAAAGAAGAAGATAGTTTTTACTATTTAGAAGAATACATTAGAGAAGATATTTCTGAAAAGAAAGTATATGTTTTCGCAAATAAATGCAAGGGATGCAATAACAAATTAGATAAATTTCAGGAGTATACATTATACGACTATAATTTAAAAGCTGGGGATACTATTAAAAACTCTTACGTCTTTGACAGTGATGTTCCATTAAAAGAAATTGATATTGATTTAAATGGAAGAAAGAGGTATAAATTTGACTATCTTAATTTTTCCTACAAAGAAGGTATTGGTTCTGATTCTGGAATTTGTAATTTTAAAATTACAGACAATGGCAGAGAAGAGCGTTTATTATGTTGGGGTAATAAAGAAGTAGAAAACAACTGTTCAAAGACCTTAAACACAAAAAAATACGAGCTTTCAACTGTAAAAGTCTTCCCAAACCCTGTTGATGATATTTTACAAATTACAAATGCTGATAACCTAACAGTGAGACTTTTTTCTATTGATGGAAAACTAATCAAAAAAGAAATTTTTAAAAATAAAGTAAACCTAGATGTTTCCTATTTAACACATGGAATTTATTTTATTGAATTGTCAAAACTAAATAGCAAAAAAAGACTAAAATTTTTAAAAAAATAAAAACATTTTATTAAGTTTAACTATCCTGATGCTAAAACACTAGAATTTAGTTTTAGTAAAATCACTTGCTATTATCCAGTTATCACTTAAGAAACACGCTTCTTTTTTATCAAATTAGCAAAAAAGAATTGTTAAAATTTACTATGCATGCATAACTTTTTTATAATTTATTATGCGTGCATAGTAAATTTTTATATATTTGACACAATGGAAAAAAAAGAATCTATAGATCATCAATTAAGAGCTACGTGGCAAGCTGTTGCAAAAATGTATAATGAACAAGCTGTTACTCATAACAGCACAATGTCAACTGCATTTGTACTATTAAATATAGACAAAGAAAAAGGCACTCCTTCTACAGCATTAGGTCCTTTAATGGGTATGGAACCCACAAGTCTTTCTAGAATACTTAAATCTATGGAGGAAAAAGGAGCTATATGCAGAGAAAAAAACCCAGATGATGGAAGAAGCGTAATGATAAAACTAACAGACTATGGCAAAGAAATGCGAAAAATTTCTAGGGGTCATGTTATTCAATTTAACCAAACTGTTAGAGACAACGTTTCAGAAAAAGATTTAGAAGGCTTTTTTAAAGTAACCACAACAATTAACAAGCTTATTGCAGATAGAGAAATTTACGCTAAAAGCAATAAGAAAGCAGTATAAAACAAACAAAACTAATGGCAAGAAGAATTAAAAAAGTAGCAATAGTTGGCTCCGGAATTATGGGAAGTGGAATTGCATGTCATTTCGCAAATATTGGCGTTGAAGTTCTTTTACTGGACATTGTTCCAAGAGAAGTAAACGACAAAGAAAAAACTAAAGGACTTACGTTAGAAGACAAAGTCGTACGCAATCGTTTAGTTAATGACGCACTTATGGCTTCCCTTAAATCCAAACCTTCACCAATTTATAATCAAAAATTTGCAAGCAGAATTACTACTGGTAATTTAGAAGATGACATTGCAAAAGTGGCTCATGTAGATTGGATTATGGAAGTGGTTGTAGAAAGACTAGATATAAAAAAATCTGTGTTTGAAAAACTAGAAAAATACAGAACACCTGGAACCATTATTTCTTCAAATACTTCTGGAATTCCAATTCAATTTATGAATGAAGGAAGGAGTGATGATTTTCAACAACATTTTGCAGTTACACACTTTTTTAATCCACCTAGATATTTAAAGTTGTTTGAAGTTGTTCCAGGACCTAATTGTAAACAAGAAGTTACTGATTTCTTGATGATGTATGGCGAAAAATTCTTAGGTAAAACCGCTGTTTTAGCCAAAGATACTCCTGCTTTTATTGGAAACAGAATTGGAATTTTTGGAATCCAATCTTTGTTTCATCAAGTAAAAGAATTAGGGTTAACTGTTGAAGAAGTTGATAAATTGACAGGTCCCGTTATTGGACGTCCTAAATCAGCAACCTTTAGAACTGTAGATGTTGTTGGATTAGACACTTTGGTACATGTGGCGAACGGGATTTATGAAAATTGCCCTGATGATGAAGCGCACGAATTATTTAAATTACCAGATTTCATCAATACTATGATGGAAAACAAATGGTTAGGAAGTAAAACTGGACAAGGTTTTTACAAAAAAACAGTAGTTGAGGGTAAAAAAGAAATCTTAACATTAGACTTAGATACTTTAGAATATCGTACTAACAAAAGAGCAAAATTTGCTACTTTAGAACTGACAAAAACTATTGATAAACCAATTGATAGGTTTAAAATATTGGTTGGCGGAAAAGACAAAGCTGGCGAGTTTTATAGAAAAAACTTTGCCGCAATGTTTGCTTACGTTCAAAATAGAATTCCAGAAATTTCTGACGAATTGTACAAAATTGACGACGCGATGAAAGCTGGTTTTGGTTGGGAAAATGGTCCTTTCGAAATCTGGGATGCTGTTGGTGTAGAAAAAGGAATCGAGTTAATGAAAGCAGAAGGTAATGAACCTGCAACTTGGGTAACAGACATGTTAGCTTCTGGCTCTAAAACGTTTTATTCAGTCAAAGAAGGCGCTACTTATTTCTATGACATTCCTTCTAAAACGCAGACTAAAAAACCGGGTCAAGATGCATTTATCATCTTGGACAATATCAGAAAAACAAACGAAGTTTGGAAAAATTCTGGTGTTGTAATTGAAGATATAGGAGACGGAATTTTAAATGTAGAGTTTCAATCTAAAATGAATACTATTGGTGGAGATGTATTAGCTGGTATTAATAAAGGAATTGACTTAGCTGAAAAAGATTTTCAAGGTTTGATTGTTGGTAACCAAGCAGCGAATTTTTCTGTAGGTGCTAATATTGGTATGATTTTTATGATGGCTGTAGAGCAAGAATATGAAGAATTAAATTATGCTATTAAATATTTTCAAGACACCATGATGCGTATGCGCTATTCATCAATACCAACTATTTCTGCTCCTCATGGAATGGCTTTGGGTGGTGGTTGCGAAATTTCTTTACACGCAGATAAAGTAGTTGCTGCAGCAGAAACGTATATGGGATTAGTAGAGTTTGGTGTTGGTGTAATTCCTGGTGGTGGTGGCTCTAAAGAAATGGCTTTAAGAGCATCAGATTCTTTTAACAAAGGCGATGTGGAGCTTAATATTTTACAAGAAAACTTCTTAACTATAGGTATGGCAAAAGTATCTACCTCTGCTTATGAAGCTTTTGATTTAGGGTTAATGCAAAAAGGTAAAGATGTTGTAGTTGTAAATAAAGACAGACAAATTGCCACTGCAAAAGCACATGCTAAATTAATGGCAGAAAGTGGCTACACGCAACCTCCAAAACGTAAAGATGTAAAAGTTTTAGGAAAACAAGCCTTAGGAATGTTCTTAGTAGGAACAGACTCTATGGAGCACTCTAAATACATATCAGAACACGACCAAAAAATTGCCAATAAGTTAGCTTATGTAATGGCTGGTGGAGACTTATCTGAACCCACATTGGTTACAGAACAATATTTACTTGATATTGAAAGAGAAGCGTTCTTATCACTGTGTACAGAACGTAAAACCTTAGAACGTATTCAACACATGTTAAAAACAGGTAAACCTTTAAGAAATTAAAATTATGAAAACAGCATATATAGTAAAAGCATACAGAACCGCAGTTGGTAAAGCTCCTAAAGGTGTTTTCCGATTTAAACGTGCAGATGAGTTAGGTGCAGAAACCATTCAACATATGATGAAGGAATTACCAAATTTAGACGTAAAACGTATAGATGATGTAATTGTTGGTAATGCAATGCCAGAAGGTTCTCAAGGATTAAATATGGCTCGTTTTATTTCATTAATAGGACTAAATTCTGTGGATGTCCCTGGAGTAACTGTCAATCGTTTTTGTTCATCGGGATTAGAAACTATTGCTATGGCAGCTGCTAAAATTCAAGCAGGAATGGCAAACTGTATTATTGCGGGTGGTGCAGAAAGTATGAGCTCTGTACCTATGACAGGTTTTAAACCAGAATTGAATTATGATACCATAAAATCTGGTCATGCAGATTATTATTGGGGAATGGGAAATACCGCAGAAGCAGTAGCAAATCAGTTTAAAATTTCTAGAGAAGATCAAGATGAATTTGCTTACAATTCACATATGAAAGCATTAAAAGCACAAGCAGAAAATCGTTTTCAAGATCAAATAGCTCCAATAGAAGTTGAACAAACTTATTTAGATGAAAATGGAAAAAAGCAAACTAAAAAATATACAGTAACCAAAGATGAGGGACCAAGAGCTGGAACTTCTACTGCTGTTTTAAATAAATTAAGACCTGTTTTTGCCGCTGGTGGAAGTGTTACAGCTGGTAATTCATCACAAATGAGTGATGGTGCTGCTTTTGTAATGGTAATGAGTGAAGAAATGGTGAAAGAACTAAATCTAGAACCTATTGCAAGAATGGTTAACTATGCTGCGGCTGGTGTAGAACCTAGAATCATGGGAATTGGCCCTGTTGCTGCAATACCTAAAGCTTTACAACAAGCAGGATTACAACAAGATGACATTGAATTGATTGAGTTAAATGAAGCATTTGCTTCGCAATCTCTAGCAGTAATGCGTGAGTTAAACTTAAATCAAGAAATAGTAAATGTAAACGGAGGAGCGATTGCTTTAGGGCACCCTTTAGGTTGTACAGGTGCTAAATTATCAGTGCAATTATTTGATGAAATGCGCAAAAGAGAAATGAAAGGTAAATACGGAATGGTAACCATGTGTGTAGGAACAGGACAAGGAGCAGCTGGTATATTCGAATTCCTAAATTAATAATAAAATTAAAATATCAATACAATGGCAGATTTATTAAGAGGTGGTCAGTTTTTAGTTAAAGAAACAAATTGCGAAGACGTTTTTACTCCAGAAGATTTTTCTGAAGAACAACAAATGATGAAAGAAGCTGTGATGGAATTTAATGACCGAGAAATCATTCCACATAAAGCACGTTTTGAAGCAAAAGATTACGCCTTAACTGAAGAAGTTATGCGTAAGGCAGGAGAGTTAGGATTTTTAGGTGTTGCTGTACCAGAAGAATATGGAGGTTTAGGTATGGGATTTGTTTCTACACTTTTAACCTGCGATTATATTTCTAGTGGAACAGGTTCTTTTAGTACTGCTTTTGGAGCCCACACAGGTATTGGAACAATGCCCATTACGCTATACGGAACAGAAGAGCAAAAACAAAAATATGTACCTAAACTAGCTACTGGAGAGTGGTTTGGTGCTTATTGTTTGACAGAACCAGGTGCTGGATCTGATGCAAATTCTGGTAAAACTACTGCTGAATTATCTGCTGATGAAAAATCTTACAAAATTAACGGTCAAAAAATGTGGATTTCTAACGCAGGTTTTTGTCGTTTGATGATTGTTTTTGCGCGTATTGAAAACGATAAAAATATTACTGGTTTTATTGTTGAATATGATAAAGACAATCCTAACGGAATAACTTTAGGAGAAGAAGAACATAAATTAGGAATTAGAGCATCCTCTACAAGACAGGTATTTTTTAACGATACTATTGTGCCTGCAGAAAATATGTTAGCAGGACGTGGAGAAGGTTTTAAAATTGCAATGAATGCCTTAAATGTTGGACGTATCAAGTTAGCAGGAGCTTGTTTAGATTCTCAACGTAGAATTATAAATTCTGCTGTGCAATACGCTACAGAACGTAAACAATTTAAAACTCCTATTGCAGATTTTGGAGCCATTAAAGTAAAGTTAGCTGAAATGGCTACTAGTGCTTACGTAGGTGAATCTGCTACATACAGAGCATCAAAAAACATTGAAGATAGAATTGCTTTAAGACAAGAAGCAGGAAACTCTCATCAAGAAGCAGAATTAAAAGGTGTTGAAGAATATGCAATAGAATGTTCAATTTTAAAAGTTGCTGTTTCTGAAGACGTACAAAATTGTGCTGATGAAGGAATTCAGATTTTTGGAGGAATGGGCTTTTCTGAAGAAACTCCAATGGAATCAGCCTGGAGAGATGCAAGAATTGCTCGTATTTATGAAGGCACAAATGAAATTAACAGAATGCTTTGTGTAGGAATGTTAATTAAAAAAGCAATGAAAGGTCATGTTGATTTATTAGGACCTGCTACAGAAGTTGCGAATAGCCTAATGGGAATTCCTTCTTTTGAAACTCCTGATTTTTCTGAATTATTTTCTGAAGAAAAAGTAATGATTTCTAAATTGAAAAAGACCTTTTTAATGGTGGCTGGTGCAGCTTTACAAAAATACGGTCCAGAAGTAGAACAACATCAACAATTATTAATTGCCGCTGCAGACATCTTAATTGAAATTTACATGGCAGAATCTGCAATTTTAAGAACAGAGAAAAATGCAAAACGTTTTGGAGAAGATTCTCAATCTGTTCAAATAGCAATGTCTAAACTGTACTTGTATCATGCAGTAGATAAAATAGAAGAAAAAGGAAAAGAAAGTATCATTTCTTTTGCTGAAGGTGATGAGCAACGTATGATGTTAATGGGGCTAAAGCGTTTTACGAAATACACCAATTACCCAGATATTGTTGATTTGAGAAACGAAATCGCAGAAAAAGTAAAAGCAGAAAATAAATATTGTTTTTAAAAACCTCTTGATGTCAAATTGAGTTTGTTGAGTTCTAATAATTCTTCTAACTCAACTGACAATCAAAGTATAAAAATATGTAGTTTAAAACTTCTAGTTTTAGGTTATATTAGTTGTTTGTTTAGAAAACCATCATTTTCATGATGGTTTTTTTTATTAAATTGATGTTAATTTCCTTTTTAAAAATGTACCCAAACTTCGTTTTATTGTAAATTAGTAGTCTATAATTCATAATCATGAAACGAATGTTTACTACCTATACTCCGCTTCTTCTTAGCTTTTTTCTTTTCTTTTGTGGAAACCTTGAAGTAAAAAAAGAAAAAATCACTAGTAATACAACTACAAAACATTTGAAAAAACACCCCAATTTCAATGATTATTGGTATGCTGGAAAAGCAGAAATAACTTCTTATACATTATCACAAGCTAGATATGGAGATGTATATGAAGGTACAGCTGTTACCATTTTTGTTACAGAAGATTTCCTACCTAAAAAGCAAGTGAAAGCAGACTATTCTGATAAAAATAACATCCCTGTATTAAAATTAAATAGTACAAAGAATTTTACAACAGGAATTTATCCTTATTCAATAATGACAAGTACCTTTACTCCTATAAACAACAATCAAAATGCTCTGAAGATTTCGTTATCATCTCAAGAATGGTGCGGAAATACTTTTGTACAACTTAACAATAGAGTCAATTACCAAGTTCAATTTTTTTCGTATTTTGAAACAAATTCTGATAGAAAAATAGCTTTAAAAAAACTACCTCTTGAAAATGATTTTTGGACCAAACTTAGAATAAATCCAAAAAGTATTAAAACTGGCCGTTATCAAGTGATTCCTTCAATGGAGTTTTTAGCGCTCAATCATCAAAAAATAAAGGAATATGATGCTGAAGTAAGTCTTATTCAAAAGGGAGATTTTACTTATTTCTCTGTTTTTTATCCATCATTAAAAAGAAAATTATCTATACAAGTAACAAGTGTATTTCCTTATACTATTGAAGGTTGGGAAGAAATCACCAATAATCGTGGTAAAAAATTAACTTCTAGAGCTACAAAGATAAAGACTATACAATCTGCATATTGGGCTAAAAATGGCGTTACAGACACTAAGGAACGTAAGGAATTAGGCTTGTAAAACACTTCATTTATTTGCGAAAAACATCAACATAATCCATTTAATATCAATACTTTTGCACGCAATTTGAAAACAATAAAATGAAGCGTATAAAACAATATAAAAAACTTTTTAATGTAGAAGGAGCTATTGATTTAAAAGAATTAAAGAAAACCTACAGAAGTTTGGTAAAAGAGTGGCATCCAGATAAATTTCAGGATGAAGAAAAAAAAGCCAAGGCAGAAATTAAAAGCACTGAAATTATAGATGGTTATCACTTTTTGGTTAGCATTGCTCCTGAAACTAAAGCAGCAAATTCAGATGCTTATAAAACCACAATTACTGAATTTCAAATTGCAGATTGGCGTCATAAAAGTATGCTTTTAGAAGTTACTTTTACAGATGGAAATACTTATGAATATTTTGGTGTAAACAAAATACTATTTGGAAAATTTATCAATG
Organism: Polaribacter sp. WD7; assembly: GCF_003335085.1. Classification (GTDB taxonomy): domain Bacteria; phylum Bacteroidota; class Bacteroidia; order Flavobacteriales; family Flavobacteriaceae; genus Polaribacter. Next base: position 396,502 of record NZ_QPEJ01000016.1, read on the forward strand.
CAAAATCGATAAATAATTTTGGAAAAAGAAATATTTTTAATAAATTTATTTATAGAAAATCGATGAAAGCAGCTGCAATGACTTAGTATATTGTTATTCTTAATTCAGCAGAAATCTCGTAAATAAAAAATACAAATTACATCTTATCTAATAATGACGCATATAAAAAGGGATTACTTATAAATAAGTAATCCCTTTTTTTTTATTGAGTTAAAGTAAATTGCCTATTCTAAAGCGCCTAGATAACGTTCTGCATCTAAAGCAGCCATACATCCAGTTCCTGCAGCAGTTACGGCTTGCCTATAATCTTTATCTTGTATATCACCAGCAGCAAAAACTCCAGGTAAATTAGTTTTTGTAGTTTTTCCTTTAGTGATTAAATACCCCGTTTCATCCATGTCTAAAACACCTTTAAACAAGTCAGAATTTGGTTTGTGACCAATTGCAATAAAAACACCAGTTACAGCAATTTCTGTAGTTTCTTTAGTTTGATTGTTAATTGCTCTAACCCCCTCAACTACGTTTGTTCCTAACACCTCATCAATTTCAGTATTATACAATACTTCTATATTTTCAGTTTTATTTACGCGATGCTGCATTGCTTTAGACGCTCTCATGTAATCTTTACGAACCAACATCGTAACTTTGCTGCAAATGTTTGCTAAATACGTTGCTTCTTCTGCAGCTGTATCTCCTGCTCCTACAACAACTACATCTTGTCCTTTATAAAAGAAACCATCACATGTAGCACACGCAGAAACTCCTCCTCCAATTAAACGTTGTTCACTTTCTATACCTAGGTATTTGGCTGTTGCACCTGTAGATATAATTATTGTATCTGCCTCTATGTGTTTAGATTCATCTACCACAACTTTATGAATTCCTCCAACTTCTTTACTCAAATCCACAGAAGTAACCATTCCAAAACGAACTTCTGTCCCAAAACGTTCTGCTTGATGTTTTAAATCTTCCATCATTGCAGTTCCATCAGTTCCGTCTTTATATCCTGGGAAATTATCTACTTCTGTAGTAGTAGTTAATTGCCCCCCCATTTGCATTCCTGTGTACATAACAGGTTTCATATCTGCTCTTGCCGAATAAATTGCTGCTGTGTAACCTGCAGGTCCTGAACCAATGATTAAACACTTTATTCTTTCTATAGTATCTGACATAATCTTATTTTCTATATTTAGAGAGACAAAAATATTATTTTTTGACTCTTTATAACACTATTGTTTATAAGTTTTTATAATGAAAAAATAAACGAATTGAATACAATTAAAGTAAGAATAATTTTGAGTGAATTTAACACCTCTCTCATTTCTTCATTTTTAAAAATGAGTTAATTCATCTTTTTTTAAATAATTCATACAGGAATATAGAATAAAAGTAAATTTCGTAGATTTATTTAAATTTTGTACAACAATCTCATATTCATTATTTTGAGAATAAATAAAAAAGTAGTAAAAAAACAAATACGGCAATACGTTTTATTTTTTGTTTTATTCTTAAAATTTAAAGCAAAACTTTTTATACAATTATAAATAATATTCTATATTTGCAGTCCTTAAAAGATATCCATTTTTCGGGGTGTAGCGTAGCCCGGTTATCGCGCCGCGTTTGGGACGCGGAGGTCGCAGGTTCGAATCCTGCCACCCCGACTAAAAACAAAAAACCTTGATATTTTTTATCAAGGTTTTTTTTATGATTATAAATTTGTAACTCTACTTTTGCAAAATCATTTCTTTAGTGGCAACGGTTCTAAAACCAATATGATCTGAACTTGAGTTGGGTTCCATTCCCATTTTAGCAGAAATTCTAAAACTCGCGCAATATGACTCATGACACAAAAAGGAACCACCTTTAATTACATATTCAATCTGATATGGATTACTAGGTGTATAAGATTTAGACGCCCCTTTAGGATTTTTTAAAACCGAACTAGAATTTATAGTTTGGTAATACTCTACATTAAATAAATCTGAAGTCATCTCCCAAACGTTACCTGCCATATCATATAAACCAACACTATTAGCGGGGTAAGATTTAACGGGCGATATATATTCAAATCTGTCTTCAGAAATATTTTCTGTTGGAAACGTTCCTTGCCAAGTATTAGCATTTTCATTTAAATCTTCATACTTGTTTCCCCAAGAATATATATTATCTTCAAATTTACCTTGTGCTGCAGATTCCCATTCTGCCTCGGTAGGCAATCTTCTATTCGCCCATTTGCAGTAAGCCAAAGCATCCTCTCTTGCTACATGAACTACTGGATGATTATCTTTTCCTTCAATAGAACTTTCAGGACCATCTGGGTGTTTCCAATCTGCACCCAATTGCCATTTCCACCACTGCCCATAATTTGCCATAGAAACAACACCTTTAGCTTGTTTATTAAAGATTAAACTTCCGGGTTGTAAAATAGAATCTGCAGGCTTAGGCGTCCCTTGTGGTAAAGATTTTTTTATCTCCTCCCAATCAATCGGTCTTTCTGCTACTGTTATGTAATTGGTTTCTTTTATAAATTTTCTAAATTGTTTATTTGTAACTTCATGAATATCTATAAAAAAACCATCTACCGCTACTCTATGTGCTGGTTTTTCTCTTGGCATTGCGTATTTATCAGCAGTCTTTGCGCCCATCAAAAAAGTTTTTTTAGGTATCCAGACCATTCCTTCTGGTACTATTTCTTCTTTTAATATAACGCTCTTGTTTTCAAGACTCACTTTTTCTGCTTCTTTTTTCTCTACGCAACCAATAATAAGCACAGAAAATAATAAAAGTGTTTTTGGTAAGATTTTGATATATCTATTCATGGTATCAATTTATCATTAGAACAAATATAATTATTCTATTTTGTTATGGATTTTTAAAAGGTAAAAATCAATTTAGTTTTAACAAAAGATTATTGTTTAACATATATTCATTTACATTAAACATTTGTATCTTTACTACAAATAAAAATAACCATGGCTCGTAAGAAAAACATCACCAAAGACAACATTATTACTTGGTATATGGAATTTGTTTTAGAAAACAACCATCAACCAAAATCTGTATTTAGTTTTGCTAAAGAAAATAATTTTGAAGAAGCAGATTTTTATAAATTCTATGGCTCTTTTGATGCTGTAGAAGAAGCAATTTTCTCTGAATTTTTTCATCACACAATAACTGTTTTAGCAAAAAGTGAAGATTATGAAAACTATGATGCACGAAATAAATTATTGAGTTTTTACTTTACATTTTTCGAAGTTTTAACAGCTAACAGAAGTTATGTTGTATATGCTTTAGAAAATGCTAAAAGAGATTTAAAGAAAATGAAATCTCTTAAATCTTTGAGAGAAAACTATATTCAGTTTGTTGAGAATTTAAATATAGAACGAATTGAATTAAAACAAGAAACATTAGAAAAAATACAAAATAAATCTATTAAAGAATCTTCTTGGATGCATTTGTTAATTACCATGAAATTCTGGTTAGATGATGTTTCTCCTTCTTTTGAAAAAACTGATATTTTTATTGAAAAATCTATCAATGCACGCTTTGATGTTATGGATATAAAACCACTAAAAAGCATTATAGATTTTGGTAAGTTTATTTTAAAAGAAAAAGTAAACTTTAATTAATAAAAAAACATCAGTAATTCTGATTTATGAAAACAATCGATTCAATTCCTACTTCTAAAATACAAAGAGCCTCAAAATTGGTTACCACAGGTGCCAAAATTGGTGTCAATTATTTAAAATATTACGGAGATAAAATTACCAAAACTGAAAACGAAGCAAAGGCTCGTTTAAATGAAAATAATGCAGAAGACATTTATGACGGACTAAAACAGTTAAAAGGTAGTGCCTTGAAAGTTGCTCAAATGTTAAGCATGGAAAAAAGCATATTACCGCAAGCTTATGTAGAAAAATTTTCACTTTCACAATTTTCTGTACCACCTCTTTCTCCTGCATTAGTTACAAAAACTTTTAAGAAATATTTTGGGAAAAATCCTAATGAAATTTATGACAAATTTGATTCGGTTTCTGTGAATGCTGCAAGTATAGGTCAAGTACATAAAGCAGAAAAAGATGGCAAAACACTAGCCGTAAAAATTCAATATCCGGGAGTTGCAGAAAGCATTGCTTCAGACCTTTCTTTGGTAAAACCAATTGCTATTAAAATGTTTAATATTAGAGGAAAAGATTCTGATAAATATTTTAAAGAGGTTGAAAACAAGCTTGTTGAAGAAACAAATTACGTTTTAGAAGTAGCGCAAAGTCAGGCAATTGTAGAAGCATGCCATCACATACCAAATTTAAAATTCCCGAATTATTACCCAGAATTATCTTCGGATAGAATCATAACGATGGATTGGATGCAAGGTGTACATCTTTCTGAATTTACATATAAAAATCAAGAAATAGCCAATAAACTCGGTCAAGCTTTGTGGGACTTTTATATGTATCAAATTCATAAATTAAAAAAGGTTCATGCAGACCCTCATCCAGGTAATTTTTTAATTTCTCCAGAAAATGAATTGATTGTTATTGATTTTGGTTGTATGAAAACAATACCTGATGATTTTTATATACCCTATTTTGAATTGGCAAATAAAGAAAATATAGCCAATCCTGAATATTTTGAACAAAAATTATTTGAGTTGGAAATATTAAGAGAGGATGATTCTAAAGAAGAATTGGTGTTTTTTAGAGCTATGTTTCATGAAATGCTAAGTTTATTTACGCAACCCTTTAATCAAGAAACTTTTGATTTTTCAGATGAGGTTTTCTTTGGAAAAATATCTGATTTAGGAGCCAAATACGCAAAAAGCACTGAACTTAAAAACATGAATGGTAACAGAGGTTCTAAACACTTTATTTACATTAATAGAACATTTTTTGGTTTGTATAATCTGATGCACGATTTGAAAGCAAAAAACATCAAAATCAATAATTTTAAGACGTACTAATGGCATTTTTTGATACAAAAGACATTAACGGTTTAGATAAAATCTTTAGAATAAATCTTATAAATAGTTGTTCTGGATTTAAATCTGCCAATTTACTTGGTTCTATATCTGAAGATGGTATTCCTAACGTAGCTGTTTTTAGTTCTGTAACCCACTTGGGTTCTAACCCTCCTACTCTGGGTTTTATTTTAAGACCTACAACAGTTCCTAGAAACACCCATAAAAATCTTAAAGACACAGGCGTTTTTACCATAAATCATATATACGAAGATATTATTGATGATGCGCACCACACCTCTGCAAAATATCCAGATGATGTTTCTGAATTTGACGTAACCAACTTAAAAGAAGAATATAAAGGTAAATTTAAAGCTCCTTTTGTTAAAGGAGCACCAGTGCAGATGAGCATGAAATTTGTAGAAGAAATTTATGTCCCTTCTAACAATGTAATGCTCATTGTATCTCAAATTCAAGAATTGTATGTAAACGATGAATTACTGCAAGAAGATGGTCTTGTAAATTTATCTAAAGGTAATGTAGCTACCATAAATGGATTAGATACCTATGCTATTCCTAAATTTAAAAAACAATTGTCTTACCAAAGACCCAAAAAAATTGAGCAAGGTGTATGAAAATTCTCGTAACAGGTGCCACTGGCTATATAGGTAAACGTTTAATTCCGTTATTACTGAATGACGGACATACCATAATTTGCCCTGTAAGAGATAAAAAAAGAGCAGAAAACTATTATAAAGATCAAAAAAAAATTCATTTAATTGAAGCCGATTTTTTAGATGCAGCTTCTTTAGAAAAAATTCCAAAAAACATAGATATTGCCTATTATTTAATTCATTCTATGTCTAATTCTGCTAAAGAATTTCACGTACTTGAAGAAAAATGTGCCAATAATTTTAAACGATTTGCAAAATCAACATCGCTGCAACAAGTCATTTATTTAAGTGGTATTACCAATGACACTAAGCTTTCAAAACATTTATTGTCTAGAAAAAATGTAGAAAAAACATTAGAATCTGGAGATTATTCGTTAACCACTTTTAAAGCGGGAATTATAGTAGGCTCAGGAAGTTCCTCTTTCGAAATTATAAGAGATTTGGTAGAAAAACTACCCGCAATGATAGCTCCAAAATGGTTGAACACAAAATCGCAGCCTATTGCTGTTAGGGACGTGCTTTCTTTTTTGCACAGAGCACTCTATAAAAAAGAATTATTCAATGCTTCTTACGACATTTTTGGTCCAGAAATTTTGACCTATAAACAAATGTTATTGCAATTTGCAGAGGTTAGAAAATTAAAAAGATGGATTTTTACGATACCTGTAATGACCCCAAAATTATCTTCATATTGGCTATATTTTGTAACATCTACATCCTATAAACTAGCTAGTTCTTTAGTCAACTCCATGGGTGTTGAGGTTATTGGCAAAAGTAGTAACATCAACCAAATCTTAGATGTATACCCCATGTCTTATAAAGAAGCTGTACAACTAGCATTTAAAAAAATAGAGCAAAACAGTATTATTTCTAGCTGGAAAGACTCCTACATCAGTAGCGGAAAATTAAAGAAATATGTTCATGAATTTATAAACGTTCCAGAATATGGTTGTTTTAAAGATTTTAAGAAAAGAACCGTTAAAAATCGAGAAAAAACAATTAACAAAATATGGGCAATTGGTGGTGAAACGGGTTGGTACTATGGCACTTTTTTATGGAAAATTAGAGGCTATATAGATCAGTTTTATGGGGGCGCAGGTTTAAGAAGAGGTAGAAGACACCCCAATGAATTAAATTCAGGAGATGCATTAGATTTTTGGCGTGTCATTTACGCAGACAAAGAAAAAGGCAGGCTTTTATTATATGCAGAAATGATTTTACCTGGTGAAGCTTGGTTAGAGTTTAAAATTGAAGAAAATCAAATATACCAAACAGCAACCTTTAGACCACATGGTCTTGCTGGTAGACTCTACTGGTATGCCGTCATGCCCTTTCACTGGTTTGTTTTTAATGGAATGATTAACAACATTAACAAATAATTTTGAGAAAAGAACATCTTCCTACAAAGATTTGCCCGGTCTGCAAAAGACCTTTTTCTTGGAGAAAAAAATGGGAGAAAAACTGGGAACATGTAAAATATTGTAGTAAAAAATGCAGCAAAAACAGAACAATACCGCATTAGTATGGTTTAGAAATAACTTAAGAGTTAACGATAATAACTCACTAACTAAAGCTACCGAAAATCATGATAACGTAATTGCTGTGTTTTTCTTTGATCCAAAATTTTTTAATAAGGACAGATTTGGATTTAGAAAAACCGAAAAATTTAGAGCGCAATTTCTGTTAGAATCTATTAAAAATCTAGAAGAAAATTTAGCTAAATTAAATATTACTTTACTTACCTACTTTGAAAGTCCCGAAGAAAGAATATCTCAACTTTGTTCGGAATTTTCCATTAATACCATTTATACACAAAAGGAATGGACTCCTGAAGAACTTTTAAGCAATAGAGGTATTCAAAAATCTCTTGTAGAATCCATAAAAATTATTGAAGATTTTGATCAGTTTTTATATCATCCTGAACACGTGACTTCTAATTTTTCTAAAATTCCGGACGTTTTTACCGTTTTTAGAAAAAAAATAGAAAAATACGTTTCGGTATTACCTGAGGTAAAACCTACTTTAATGCCTCTAGATAATTTGCTCTCTGTTTCAACTAAAATACCTACAATAGAAGATTTAGGGTACTCCACTTTTGAAGCCTCTCCAAAAACAGCTTTTCCTTTTAAAGGTGGTGAAGATACTGCTTTAAAGAGATTACATTATTATTTCTTTGAAACTAAAAAGGTAAGTTTTTATAAAAAAACAAGAAATGGTTTAGTAGGTATAGATTATTCTACAAAATTCTCATCATGGTTGGCAAACGGATCAATTTCACCAAAAACTATTTATTGGAACCTAAAGAACTTTGAAGAACAACACGGCAAAAATCAATCTACATATTGGGTGATTTTTGAATTGATTTGGAGAGATTACTTTAAGTATATTTCTTTAAAATACGATGCTAAAATATTTAAGATTGGAGGTATTCTTGATAGAGATTATGAATGGAAAAATAACCAGAACACCATTCAAAAATGGATTGATGGAGAAACTGATGATAATTTTGTAAATGCCAACATGATAGAACTTAAAGAAACTGGCTGGATGAGTAACCGCGGTAGACAAAATGTGGCCTCTTATTTTGCAAAAGAACTATTACAAGATTGGAGGATAGGTGCTGCATATTTTGAATCGATGTTAATAGATTATGATGTGCACAGCAACTATGGAAACTGGATGTATGTAGCTGGTGTTGGCAATGATCCTAGAGATCGAAAATTTAACGTAAAGTTACAAGCAGATCGTTATGACAATAATCATTCATTCAGAAATTTATGGCTTCAAAAAACATTGTTTTAGATGAAAGAGAACAAGGTACAAATTATTTTTCCACATCAACTTTTTAAAAAAACCGATGTTTTACAAACTGTTGATACGATTTATTTGGTAGAAGAATATTTGTTTTTCAATCAATATAAATTCCATAAACAAAAAATTGCTTTTCATAGAGCAAGCATGAAAGCCTATGAAGCTTTCTTATTAGAACTTAACAAAAAAGTAGTTTACATTGATGCCATTGATGAAAACAGCGATATTAGACTGCTATTACCTAAGTTAGAAAATGATGGTTTTACAAAAATTCATATCATTAATCCCACAGATAATTGGCTAGAAAAACACATTGTGGCATCTAAAGGAAATTTAGAAATTATTTGGTATAGCAATCCTTTATTTATCAATACAAAAGAAGATTTATCCTCTTTTTTTAAACCTTCCAAAAAAAAGTTTTTTCAAACCTCGTTTTATAAAAGTGAAAGAAAAAACAGAGATATTCTTATGGATGGTAAAAACCCGACAGGTGGCAAGTGGACATTTGATGGGGAGAATAGAAAAAAATATCCGAAAGGAAAAATCCCTCCTAGCATTCAGTTTCCTGAAGCATCAAGCTATCATAAAGAGGCTAACCATTACATCAACACCCATTTTAAAGAAAACTATGGTAGTTTAAGTAATTTTGTACAGTACCCTATAAATTTCCAATCTGCAGAAAATTGGTTAACTCAATTTTTTGAAATCCGATTTCATGAGTTTGGTGTTTATGAAGATTCTATTGTTAAAGAAGAGCACTTTTTAAACCACAGCTTACTTTCTCCATTAATTAACGTAGGTTTATTAGACCCTTTAGATGTTATTCATAGAGCCATATATTATGCTACTAAAAATAATGTCCCAATTAATTCTACAGAAGGCTTTACAAGACAAATATTAGGTTGGAGGGAATTTATAAGAGGAGTGTACGAGGCAAAAGGGACCGAAGAAAGAACTAAGAATTTTTGGAATTTCTCTAGAAAAATTCCTGCTTCTTTTTATGATGGTACAACAGGAATACAACCCATAGATGATGTCATCAAAAAAGTAAATAAAACAGCATATGCCCATCACATAGAAAGATTGATGATTTTAGGAAACTTCATGGTCTTGTGTGAATTTGATCCAGACGAGGTCTATAAATGGTTTATGGAACTATTTATTGATGCTTACGATTGGGTAATGGTGCCCAACGTGTATGGGATGAGTTTGTTTGCCGATGGAGGTTTGATGTCTACAAAACCCTATATAAGCAGCAGTAATTATATTATGAAAATGAGTAATTACAAAAAAGGAACTTGGCAAGACACGTGGGATGGTTTGTTTTGGACCTTTATGGACAAGCATAGAAACTTCTTTTTAAGCAACCCTAGATTGGGCATGCTTATAAGAACTTTTGATAAAATGAAACAAGAAAAAAAAGAAATGCATTTTAATAATGCTACACTTTTTTTAAACGCATTAGATAATGGCTGATAAAGAAGAAATAAATATAGTATGGTTTAAGAGAGATCTTCGGTTACAAGATAACGAAGCTATTTTTAATGCCTTAAACACAGGTAAAAAAACCTTGTTTTTATACGTTTTTGAAAACTCTTTAATTAATGACCCTCATTACGATATACGTCACTGGAACTTTATAAAGCAGTCTATTGCAGATATAAATAAGGATTTAAAGCAACACAATACTAAAATTATTTGCGTACAAACAGAGGTCATTACTGCCTTTAATCAGTTGTTGAACTTTTATACTATAGATACTGTTTTTTCTCATCAAGAAACAGGCTTACTTATTACATACAATAGAGATAAAGATTTTGCAAGGTATTGCAGAAATAACAACATCAATTGGATTGAAAACAACAATAATGGTGTATTAAGAGGTTTATTGAATAGAGAAGATTGGTTTGAAAAATGGGATGATTACATGTATGCTCCGCAAATTCAAATTAGTTATTCAAATGCCAATTTTGTAGATATAAAAACTATAGAGACGTTAGAAAAAAATTTTACCACCCCTAATTTAGCTACAGAAAAACAAACAAAATTTCAGTTTGGTGGAACAAAAACAGCTTGGAAATATGCTATGAGTTTCTTTGAAGAGAGACACAAACAATACATGTTTCATATTTCTAAACCAGAACTATCTAGAGAAAGTACCAGTAGACTCTCTCCATATATAGCATGGGGAAATGTATCTATAAGGCAAATATTTCAAAAAGCATTATCCTATCAAAACGAAAATAACAAAAGACATTTAGGAGCTTTTATATCTCGATTACGTTGGCAAGCACATTTTATCCAAAAATTTGAAATGGAACATACCATGGAAAACGCTAGTGTAAATAAAGGATATCATAAATTAAAAAAAAGTATTTCTATAAAGTACCAAAAATCGTGGCAAGAAGGTAAAACTGGTTTTCCATTAGTAGATGCCAGTATGCGTTGTTTAATTGAAACAGGATTTCTAAACTTTAGAATGCGATCTCTTTTGGTTTCTTTTTTTACGCACATTCTATGGCAGCCTTGGCAGGCATCTTCACAATATTTGTCTAAGCTTTTTTTAGACTTTGAACCAGGCATTCATTTTCCTCAACTGCAAATGCAAGCAGGAGAAACAGGTATAAACAATCTTAGAATATACAATCCTATCAAAAATAGCACAGAACATGATGCAGACGCTACTTTTATAAAAAAATGGGTACCAGAACTAGCAAACTTACCCTTAGCCTTTATACATGAACCTTATTTAATGACGCCTTTAGATCAGCAGTTTAATAATTTTAAATTGGGTGAAGACTATCCATATCCAATCATAGAATTACAATCTGCACGAAAAAAAGCAAGCGACATTCTTTGGAACTTAAAAAAAAATTCCACTGTCTTAGAAGAAAACCTAAGAATCTTAAAAAAGCACACCCTTTCTGACAGAAACAGAATGCTTAAAAACGACTAAGCATCATCATTTTAGTAAATTATAATGTTATGTTAATTTTTGTTTAACATTAAATAAAATAAGTTAAACATTATTATATTTGAATAGATTATGATTTACAATACAACACACAACAATAAAGAAGCTGATGCTATTTTTGAAGACTTACTGGGTAGAAAAACACCTTTTTTAAGATCTATAAAACTAGGAGGTACTGGTTCTAAAAGAATGATTATTGATGAGGTTGGTAATGGTTTTAAAAAATACATGAATACAGTTTCAGATATTAATTATGGAAATATAGAGTTAAGACCTAAGGGTATCTTAGTTCACATAAATAAAGGCCTAAAAACATTTAGTTGGGCTATTCCATTCTACCAATTACACACATATAAAACAAGCGGATTTAGCATTCATGCTCAGGGTAATTTTGTGCGTTTTAAGAATAATAAACTGTTAAAAGAAAATAAAAAATTTATAGCCAAATTGATAGACCTTAAGATAGAGTTTGATAAACAATTTGATTTTGATTTTACTCATTAATGTTATTTTATATGAAACTAGACGCTGTAGCAACAGATAGAATTATAGAAATGGCTTGGGAAGATAGAACAACTTTTGAAGCCATAGAGCTGCAATTTGGCTTAAAGGAACAAGAAGTTATCAATCTCATGAGAAAAGAGATGAAACCATCGAGTTTTAGAATGTGGAGAAAAAGAGTACAAGGAAGAAAAACAAAACATCAAAAATTAAGAACATTTGAAAAAGGTAGATTTAAATGTACTAGACAAAAAACAATTTCTAATAACTCTATAGCAAAACGATAATTAACTAATAGTGCTTTGCTTTTAAGTTTAGGGTACTTGAAGACAGCACAATAAAAAGACAACCGATGATTACAGACGTAATAATAAAGGAGAAAAAAGTATCAGAAAAACTAAACGGTTTTACCGTTGAAGAAGTTGGAGATGACCACTTGTATACAGGCGTAGAAACTCCGATGAAAAAAGATGCTTTTATACTTTCTGATGAAGACAAAAAAGATAAAATCTCAAAGTTGTTTGCTGAAATTATGGACGTCATGGGGCTAGATCTTACTGATGATTCTTTAAAAGGAACACCAAAAAGAGTTGCAAAAATGTACATAGATGAAATCTTTTCTGGTCTAAACCCTACCAACAAACCCAAACCCGCTCTTTTTGATAATAAATACCAATACAACCAAATGTTGGTAGAAAAAAATATAACTTTTTACTCTAATTGCGAACATCACTTTGTTCCTATTATAGGTAAAGCACATGTAGCTTATATTTCTTCTGGCAAAGTAATTGGGCTATCTAAACTTAATAGAATTGTACAATATTATGCTAAAAGACCTCAAGTACAAGAAAGGCTTACCAATCAAATAGCTGAAGAGCTAAAAACGATTTTAGACACTGAAGATGTGGCGGTTATTATAGACGCTAAACATCTATGTGTATCATCTAGAGGTATTAAAGATGATACTTCATCCACAGTAACATCATACTTTGGAGGTAAATTTACTAATCAAGAAAAAATTACTGAATTACAAAACACTTTAAATTACTAAGTCATGGATTTAATCAACAAAGCACTAGAGTTTGAAAAAAGAAAAATGAGATTTCCAACAACTAGCGATCGTATTTTGGCTTCTAGAGAAGCCAAGTCTCTAATTTTAAGTCTAAATGAGATTTACAAAAAAAATAAAGATCAAAAAATAATGGATATTATGAAACGTTTGACTGCAATTAAACAGCGAATTGAAAAGCGTTTAAAAGGAAAACCTCTTACAGCAGCATAATAAATTCAGTTTTTTCTTGCTTTTCTAACTTTTATATCTATATTGCCAAATTAGATAAACCAGAAACGCATAATGAATTTATTAGAGAGAGCCACTGAGTTTGAAAATAGAAAATTCTCTTTCAAAACTACAAGTGATAGAATCTTAGCTTCAAGAGAGGTAAAAGCTTTAATACTAGAGCTTAACGAAGTATACAAACTAGAAAAAGATCCTAAAATTATGGATCAAATGAAGCGCTTGACAGCAGTTAAACAAAAAATTGAAAAGCGCTTGAAAGGAAGACCTTAAAGCACTTATGAAAAAAATTATAATTATTGGGGGAAGTAAAGGAATTGGAAACGCAATCTCTACTTCCCTTTTAGATGAAAATGAAGTTATAAACATTAGTAGAACTTCACCTCAAAAAACGCATCCAAATCTTACACATTACACTTGTGATGTACTTACTGATAATTTTCCTGAAATAGAAGCAGCAGATAATTTAATTTATTGTCCTGGAAGCATCAATCTAAAGCCAATATCTCGCTTAAAACTAAATGATTTTAGAAATGATTTTGAAATAAACGTAATTGGTGCTGTAAAAGCCGTCCAAAAATATTTGCCCATTCTTAAAGAAAGTAATCAATCTTCGATATTACTTTTTAGTACGGTCGCTTCTAAGTTAGGCATGCCTTTTCATGCTAGTGTTGCCGCCTCAAAATCTGCCATAGAAGGTCTTACGAAATCTTTAGGCGCAGAATTAGCTCCAAATATTAGAGTTAATGCTATAGCTCCAACAGTAACAGATACAGATTTAGCCTCAAAATTACTACGTAATGAGCGCTTAATAGAAAACATAAAAGAGCGTCATCCTCTCAAAAAATTCTTAGACCCTAAAGAAGTAGCTGATTTGGCTACATTTTTAATCTCAGAGAAAGCAAGCTCTATTTCTGGTCAAATTTTTGAACTTGACTGCGGAATCGTAAGCTTCAAAATCTAATTTTTATGACACATAGCATATATGACATTGAGATTAATAGTCTCAAAAACACACCTATACAATTATCAGATTTTAAAGGAAAACATATTTTAATTGTAAACGTTGCCTCTAAATGTGGTTTCACACCTCAATACAAAGAATTAGAAGAATTACATACAAAATATAAAGACAAACTTATAGTTATTGGGGTTCCTTGCAATCAGTTTGGAAAACAAGAACCAGGAGACGCTTCTGAAATTCAAGAATTTTGTCAAGTAAATTTTGGTGTATCTTTTTTAATTGCCGAGAAAGTAGATGTTAAAGGCATTAATCAACACCCGCTATATACGTGGTTAACACAAAGAGAATTTAACAATAAAAAAAGTTCTTCTGTAAAGTGGAATTTTCAAAAATATTTGATTTCACCTGAAGGTAAACTAATCGATTACTATTTTTCCATTACTAAGCCATCGAGTTCAAAAATTACAAAATACTTAAATTAGAAATATATGTTTGGATTATTTAAGAAAAAAAGTCAATTACAAAAATATCAAGAACTCTATAAAAAATTAATGGAAGACGCATACAAATTACAATCTATTAATAGAAGTGATAGCGATCAAAAATATCTAGAAGCAGACTTGATTTTAAAAAAGATAGAATCTTTGCAAGCAAAAGCAATTGATGAAAAAACTTAAATATACTCTCTTATTTTTTATCATAAATTTTACGGGTTTAGCTATTGGTAATTTTTTTATGAATGGTGGTCCAAAGTCTGATTGGTATTTAAATCTAAACAAAGCACCCTGGACACCCCCAGGTTGGGTATTTGGTGCTGCTTGGACTTTTATTATGATTTGTTTTTCTATATATTTAGGAAAACAATTTTCAGAAAAAAATCGAAGTAAATTAATAAGTGTCGTCTTTTGTTTAGCTTTTATTCTTAACGTAAGTTGGAATTATATATTTTTTAATCAACAACTGATTTTCTTAGCCTTAATTAACATTACACTATTAACAACAGTTTTATGCTATTGCTTTTTTAATTTTAAGAATTATAATTATTTGTTGCTGCCCTATATAATTTGGTTGTGTATAGCAACCTCTTTAAACCTATATATTCTAGTACACAACTAATATGAAAATATACACATTACATAAAAAACAAAAATTACCCATCTCTGTTGATCAAGCCTGGGAATTTTTATCTAGCCCAAAAAATTTAAAAACAATTACACCCGAATACATGGGGTTTCATATTCTTTCTGGAGCAAATAAACCTATGTTTCCTGGTCAAATCATTCAATATATTGTTACACCTGTACTAGGCATCAAAACAAAATGGGTAACTGAAATAACCCATGTTAAAGACAAAGAATATTTTGTAGATGAGCAACGTTACGGACCGTATGCTTTATGGCATCACAAACATTTTATTAATAAAATTGAAGGTGGTGTAGAAATGGAAGATATTATAGATTACAAAATACCTATGGGCATTTTAGGCCAAATAGTACACCCTATTTTGGTAAAACCAAAACTTGAAGAGATTTTTAATTACAGGCAAAAAAAACTGATATCCCTTTTTGGAGAATACAAGTAAAATGAAAAAGACAATTAATATTTTTTGGTTTAGACGAGATTTAAGATTAGATGACAATATTGGTTTCTATAATGCCTTAAAAAGTGAGCACCCTGTGCTTCCTATTTTTATTTTTGATGAAGCTATTTTAGATAAATTGCCAAAAGATGATGCACGTGTTACTTTTATTTTTAATGAATTGCAAAAGATGAGAAAAACCTTGCAAGATGAAAATGATAGTAGTTTGGCCATTTTTTATGGAACACCAAAACAGATTTATCAAAATTTAATAGAAGATTACCACATAGATACTGTTTTTACCAATAGAGATTACGAACCTTATGCAAGGGAAAGAGACAAAGAAATTAAAGGGTTATTAACAGAAAAGAACATTAATTTTAAAACCTTTAAAGACCAAGTAATTTTTGAAAAAAACGAAGTGGTTAAAAAAGATGGAGATCCTTATGTTGTATACACTCCTTATATGAAAGTTTGGAAAGAGCAATTTAAAACCTATAATTTAGACATTTACTACACAAATTCTTATTTAAAAAACCTTGTAAAAAACACACGTTTACCTAACCTTTCCTTATCCGATTTAGGTTTTACAAGGTCAGGTATAAAAATTGAACAATACAAGGTTACCCCTACATTAATTCAAGAATATGAAGATACACGTAACTTTCCTGCAAAAGATGCCACCTCTAAATTAGGACCACATTTACGTTTTGGAACAGTTAGCGTTAGAAAAATGATAAAAAAGGCTACCGCAGAAAAAAACGAAATCTTTTGGCAAGAATTAATTTGGAGAGAATTTTTCATGCAAATTTTATGGCATTTCCCACATACTCAAAACAAAGCTTTTAAAGAAAAATATGACAGAATAGCATGGAGAAATAATGAAGAAGAGTTTAAAGCATGGTGTAAAGGAGAAACAGGTTACCCTTTAGTAGATGCAGGAATGCGCCAATTAAACAAAACTGGTTTTATGCACAATAGAGTACGCATGTTAGTTGGTAGTTTTTTATGCAAACACTTACTTATAGATTGGAGATGGGGAGAAGCTTATTTTGCAGAAAAATTGCACGATTATGAAATGGCAAGTAATGTTGGTAATTGGCAATGGATTGCTGGTTCTGGCGTAGACGCATCTCCATACTTTAGAATATTCAATCCTACAACTCAAATTAAAAAATTTGACAAAAACCTAAATTATATCAAAAAATGGGTTCCAGAATTTCAGGAACTTAACTATGTAAAAGAAATTGTAAACCATAAATTTGCTAGAGAACGCTGTTTAAAAGTATATAAAGAAGCTGTTTCTTAACTATAAAGATCCTTTTTCAATCATAGATTGAATTAAATAAGTTACTAAAAAACAAAACAATAGTCTACAAATACAAAAAAAAGAATACGATACAAAGCAACAAATAAACTATTTAACCGTTCTGAAACTAGTAAACAGAAATTACAAAAAAGTAAATTTTTGTTTTAATACATTTTTTATTCTTGATTAAAGCTTCAATTTATTTGAAGCTTTTTTTATGAAATTTTTTAAAATTTATCTTGGAGGTCATTAATTTTTATATTTTATTTGCGCTCGTTAAAAATAATAGCCGATGTAGCTCAGCTGGCTAGAGCAGCTGATTTGTAATCAGCAGGTCGTGGGTTCGAGTCCCTCCATCGGCTCAATTTAAAAAAAGTCTCAAAAAATATATATTTTGAGACTTTCTTTTTTTTATTTTAGCAACACTAATTTCGGGTAGTAGCTTAGTCCGGTTAAAGTGCTGGTCTGGGGGACCAGAGATCGGAGGTTCGAATCCTCTCTACCCGACTTTTAATGATAATTTAAATTTGTATCGTTTCTCTGTAATAGATTCTCAAAATTTTAATTAAACCTTAAAGAATCTTATTCATAAAACAGTTAAGTTCTTTTAAAATTAACACACTTATAAAAAACTTTAATCATCAGTATTTAAAAGATATCCTTTCAGTACTAAACAGATCGATCTATTACTTACGGAAGTATAGAATTTATAATACTTGAAAAATAGTTCAAAAAAGAACTTGTATAAGTATCACTAAAACCTAAAAATTTATAAAATCTTTATTATTTTAGTGGTTTATTTATTAGAATCATAATTACATGCTTATTATCGGAATTGCAGGTGGTACTGGTAGTGGAAAAACTACGGTAGTAAACCAAATTGTTAAACATTTACCTACAGATGAAGTCTGCGTCTTGTCTCAAGACTCCTACTATAAAGCTACTGACAATCTATCTTACGAAGAAAGAACTAAGATAAATTTTGATCATCCAAGAGCAATTGATTTTGAGTTATTAGTAAAACATTTACAACATTTAAAAAAAGGAAAAACCATAGAACAACCTATTTATTCTTTTGTCACACATAACAGAACTAAAGATACATTAATAACTAGACCTAGAAAAGTTGTCATTGTAGAGGGTATTCTTATTTTTAATAATGAGGAACTTAGAAGCTTGTTTGATATAAAAATATTTGTCCATGCAGATACAGATGAACGTTTAATACGCAGAGTTCGAAGAGATATTTCTGAAAGAGGTAGAGATATAGATGAAGTTTTAAATCGTTATCAAAATACGTTAAAACCAATGCATTTACAATTTATAGAACCTACAAAAAATTTTGCAGATCTAATTATACCTAATGACAAACACAATACAGTTGCTATTGATATTGTCAGAACAGTAATAAACGAACGATTGTAACTTGATGAATTTTAACAAAGTAAAAAATAGTAAAATTGTAAAAATTACAACAAATATATTTGTACTAATTGGTGTACC
This sequence comes from Polaribacter sp. WD7, assembly GCF_003335085.1. Lineage (GTDB taxonomy): Bacteria > Bacteroidota > Bacteroidia > Flavobacteriales > Flavobacteriaceae > Polaribacter. Next base: position 415,071 of record NZ_QPEJ01000016.1, read on the forward strand.
CTTTTTAATTTGGATGTGTTTTTTTGATGAAAATTCTTATGTTGTACATAAAAAATTCAACAATGAAATTACTGATTTGGAAAATACAATTTTATTTTATCAGAAAAAAATAGCCGAAGACAAAGCTATTATTAAAAGCTTAAAAGATTCATTACAGTTAGAAAAATTTGCTAGAGAAAAATATTTAATGAAAAAAGAAAATGAAGATATATATATTATAGAATTTGATACCTTAAAAAATAATGACTAAGTTCTTATTTGATGAATTTCATAAAATATCACCTGCAGCTTGGAAACAGAAAATTCAATTTGATTTAAAAGGTGATGATTACAATGACACTTTACTTTGGAAAACAAATGAAGGCATTGTTGTAAAACCTTTTTATACATCAGAAGACAGAACAAATCTAACAACTAAATCCTCTCAAAAAGATTTTAATATATGTCAAAGCATATTTGTTGATGATGAAAAAATAGCAAATTCATTAGCTATTGATGCTTTAAACAGAGGAGCAAATTCAATACAGCTTAAAGCTAATTCTACTTTTAACTACGCTATTTTACTTAGAAACATCAACCTTAAAAACACCATACTCTATTTTAATTTCTCTTTTTTAGACGCTAATTTTACCATTGAGCTTTCTAAACACATAAATTCTCAAAATGCCTATTTTCAAGTAGATATTATTGGTAATTTAGCAGAAACAGGTAACTGGTTTTACAACTTAAAAAATGATTTTTCCATTTTAGAAAACATCGTAAACAACACTACAAATAGTATTTCTGTGTCATTAGATTTATATCAAAATTCTGGAGCTTCTATTACACAACAACTTGCTTACACATTAGCTCATGCTAACGAATATTTGAATTATTTTGGAAGCAAAGTGGCTTCAAGAATTCATTTTATCTTTTCTGTTGGAACAAATTATTTCTTTGAAATTTCTAAAATTAGAGCTTTTAGAATATTATGGAAATCTCTTTTAAGAGAATATTCTTTAAATAATAATACTCATATTTTTACAACACCAACGCTAAGAAATAAAACTCTTAAAGACTATAATGTTAACATGCTAAGAACTACATCAGAATGTATGAGTGCTATTTTTGGTGGATCAAATACAATTGCTAACGTTGCTTACGATGCTTTTTTTCAAAAGTCTAATGAATTTGGTGAAAGAATTTCAAGAAATCAATTGCTAATATTAAAAGAAGAATGCCAATTTGAATCACCACAAAATTATGCAAACGGTAGTTATTACATTGAATCTATAACGCATCAGCTTGCAGAAAATGCTCTTTTTATATTTAAAGAGATTGAAAATTCAGGTGGTTTTTTAAAACAGTTGAAGTCTGGGAAAATTCAAGAAAAAATAAAACAGAACGTTTTAAAAGAAAATAATCAATTTCTGAATAAAGAATTGGTTTTGGTAGGCACTAATTACTTACAAAACAAGAAAGAATCACATCATTCTAAATTTGAATTATACCCTTTTGTAAAAGAAAGAAATATAAAAACCCTAATTCCTCCAATAAATCGTAACCGAATTTCCGAATTAGATGAAAAAAACAAATCCCCTCTAAAATAGTATTTATGAATAATCAAAAAGAAATTGTTACACTACAAAAAAAGCAAAAAAATATAAAAAAAGAAATACAAGTAGTCAAAAAGAAACTACCTACATATGTAATCGCTTTTTTATTTTTTGCCTCTATTAGTCTCTATTTTCTTGAAGAAAGGTTTTACAATTTTTTTGGAAATAGCGTTAAGTTAGTCATAATAATTATACTTATAGCCTCGGTTATTTTCCTTCTTTTCCTAATAAAATTATACATAAATATCAAAACAAAACAAAAAGAATCAAAAAACATCGGTAGCAAGCTATACAAACTTATGAAGTTGGAGGTTAAAAATGATAATGAATAGAAAAGATATTTCAAATATTAGACTAATAAATCAAAAATCTTCAAAATCAAAAGAATTTAAACATGAAGGTTTTGTTGCTGGTATTGCTCCAAATTTGAGAGGGCCGTATGCTACAATGTATGTAAAAAAACCTTGGACCATAAGACAATACGCAGGTTTTTCTACTGCAGAAGAAAGTAACCTTTTTTACAGAAAAAATTTAGCAGCAGGACAAAAAGGTTTATCTGTAGCCTTTGATTTGGCTACTCACAGAGGGTATGATTCTGACCACCAACGCGTAGAAGGAGATGTAGGTAAAGCAGGAGTAGCTATAGATTCTGTAGAAGATATGAAAGTTTTATTCAATCAGATTCCTTTAGATAAAATGTCTGTTTCTATGACTATGAACGGAGCAGTCTTACCCATTTTAGCTTTTTATATCGTAGCTGCAGAAGAACAAGGAGTTGCTCAAGAACAACTTTCTGGAACCATACAAAACGATATTTTAAAGGAATTTATGGTTCGTAATACATACATCTATCCACCTTCCCCATCTATGAGAATTATTGCTGATATTTTTAATTATACCAGCAAAAAAATACCTAAATTCAACTCCATATCCATTTCTGGCTATCATATGCAAGAAGCTGGTGCCACTCCAGAAATAGAATTAGCATATACACTTGCAGATGGTTTAGAATACATTAAAAAAGGGTTAGAAGCAGGTATGGATATTGATACTTTTGCTCCAAGACTGTCATTTTTTTGGGCCATTGGTATGAGTCATTTTTCTGAAATTGCAAAATTAAGAGCAGCAAGAATGTTATGGGCAAAAATTGTAAAACAATTCAATCCTAAAAACCCAAAATCCTTATCATTAAGAACACATTGCCAAACAAGTGGTTGGAGTTTAACTGCACAAGATCCTTTTAACAATATTGCTAGAACAACAATTGAAGCAATGGCTGCCGTTTTTGGCGGTACACAAAGCTTACATACTAATGCTTTAGATGAGGCTATAGCGCTACCCACAGATTTTTCTGCTAGAATTGCAAGAAATACTCAAATTTTTTTACAACAAGAAACATATATAACCAAAACTGTAGACCCTTGGGCTGGTAGTTTTCATGTAGAACAATTAACAGAAGATATTGCTAATAAAGCTTGGAAACTGATTGAAGAAATTGAAGATTTAGGCGGAATGACAAAAGCTATTGAAAAAGGAATTCCGAAATTACGTATCGAAGAAGCTGCTGCAAAAAAACAGGCAAAAATTGACAACGGAGAAGATGTTATTGTTGGTGTAAACAAATACCAATTAAAACAAGAAGATCCGCTACATATTTTAGAAGTAGATAATGAAGCTGTTCGTAAATCTCAAATAGATCGGTTGGCAATATTAAAAGCAAATAGAAACGCTAAAGAAGTTAAAAAAAGTTTAGTAGCTTTAACTCATGCTGCAAAATCAGGAAAAGAAAACTTGTTAGATTTAGCTGTAAAAGCAGCCAAAAACAGAGCTACTTTAGGTGAAATTTCTGATGCTTTAGAAGAAGTTTTTGGACGACACAAAGCAGTAACTAAAACCATTTCTGGCGTGTATAGTAAAGAAATAAAAAACAATAAACTCTTTGAAAAAGCTAAAAAACTAGCAGATAAATTTGCAAAATTAGAAGGCAGACGCCCTAGAATTATGATTGCTAAATTAGGTCAAGATGGTCATGATCGTGGTGCAAAAGTTGTGGCTACTGGTTATGCTGATTTAGGATTTGATGTAGATATTGGCCCCCTATTTCAAACCCCACAAGAAGCTACAAAACAAGCTGTGGAAAATGATGCGCATATATTAGGAATCTCTTCTTTAGCTGCAGGACACAAAACGCTGGTACCTCAAGTAATTTCTGAACTAAAAAAATATGAACGAGATGATATTATGGTTATTGTAGGCGGTGTTATTCCTCCCCAAGACTATCAATATTTATTTGATGCTGGTGCTGTTGGTATTTATGGTCCAGGAACTAAAATAGCTCAAGCAGCCATAGATTTGTTAACCATTTTAATTGACAGTATAGTAGAATAAAAATCCTAAACATGACCCAAAAAATCACATACTACTTTTTAATGTTTCTTGGAGGCTTAAGTATTCTTGTTGGTATTTTATCCTTTATTAAAGGAGGTGATTTCTCTGCATATTTCTTTGCTTTTTTTATTGGAATAGCACTCATAGGAACAACGCATTACAACAAGCAACAAAAGAAGCGTAAATAACATGAGTCCGGGATAAAAAACATTGTTTATCAGTAAATTACTATTTTTATTGTTTAAAACGGATGTCATTTCAACTGAAATGGAGAAATCTTAGTTTGTATATGAGGTTTCTCAATCACACTTTTACTTCGTAAGCTAATTTCAATTTAAATACATTTAAATTTCAGCAATGTTCTAAATGAAAATCATCTATTTTTCAACTAAAGAACACTCGTATAATAGAAAAGTTATATAGAACTACTCACGGAAAATAACTTTACTGTACTAATTTTTTCTCAAATGCATTCACTTTTAAACTATTACCGTTAATAGTTATCTTGTAAAATAACCATTTTTGTAAAAAATCAACACAATGGCAATCATAGGAAACATTATAAAAGGGGTAATTAGCTTAACAGATACACTTATTTCTGAAACAAATCATACGCAAGCACAAGAAAAGGTATTAAAAAACTTATTAGAAACAGCCAAAGACACTCAGTTTGGTAAAAAACATCAATTTAAAACTATACTTAATAGCACTAATTTACAAGAAGTTTTTGCAGATTCTGTGCCTTACTTTGATTATCATAAAATCAATGAACAATGGTGGTACAAACTCCACCAAGGCGAAAAAGACGTCACTTGGCCAGATGCTCCTTCTTATTTTGCCTTAAGTTCAGGAACCACAGGTAAAAGCAGCAAAAAAATACCCGTAACAGATGCTATGATTGATGCCATAAAAAGCGCTGGAATTAAACAGGTACTTTCTTTAAACAATTTTGATTTACCTGCAGATTTTTTTGAAAAAGAAATTATGATGCTCGGTAGCTCTACAGATTTACAAGAAAACAACAATCATTTAGAAGGAGAAATTAGCGGAATTAGCGCAAGCAATATCCCTTTTTGGTTTAAAGGCTACTATAAACCTGGAGAAAATATTGCAAAAATTGATGATTGGGATGAACGCGTATCTCAAATTGCAAAAAATGCAAAAAACTGGGATATAGGTGCACTAAGCGGAATACCAGCGTGGATAGAACTCATGCTACAAGAAGTCATTACCTACCACAATGTTGAAAACATTCACCAAATTTGGCCAAACTTAAAAGTATACACTTCTGGTGGTGTTGCTTTTGGTCCGTACGAAAAAAGTTTTAAGGCACTTTTAGGCAAACCTGTTACCGTTATAGATACCTATTTAGCATCAGAGGGGTATATTGCTACCCAAACAAGACCAGAAACAGACGCTATGCAATTGAATACCGAAAACGGTATTTATTTTGAATTTGTTCCAATGAATCCAAAATACATCAAACAAGACGGTTCTTTAAAGAAAAACGCACCTTCAATATCCTTAAAAGATGTAGAGTTAGATAAAGATTATATTTTAATAATTAGCACGGTATCAGGAGCATGGAGGTACTTAATAGGAGATACCATTAAATTTACAAACATAGAAAAAGCAGAAATCAAAATTACTGGCAGAACCAAATTCTTTTTAAATACGGTAGGCTCTCAACTGTCTGTCAACAAAATGGATGATGCCATGAAACATTTAGAAGAAACATTTGCTACTAAAATTTCTGAGTATACCATCTGTGCAAAACGTTTTGATGACGGAGAATTTTATCACTCTTGGTACTTAGGTACAGCACTGAAAGCGAGTAATACAGAAATCGCAAAAACCTTAGATACTTTTCTAAAAAAAGCCAACAAAAATTATAAAGTGGCCAGAAGCAAAGCCTTAAAAGGAGTTAAAGTTCAGGTTATTCCTGTAGAAAAATTTCATGCTTGGAGTGATCAAAATAAGAAAAAAGGAGGTCAAGTAAAAATGGAGCGTGTTATGAAAGAAAAGAAATTTAAAAAATGGGAAGCCTTTGTAAATTAGATGTTTTAGAAGCTGTTTCCAGCTTTTGCTACTCGCTTTTTTATATCAAATTTTGTAGTAGTTGCCTTTATAAAAGGTATTTCCATTTCTTTAATCAAGTCTCAAACTTAACAAGACATAAAAAAGAGCTCAAACAAGCCGCTCAATCTGGGCTAAACTTGTTTGCTTACTTGTAGAATTCTAGAAAAGGTTTTCTCCTTTTTTAAAAACATTTCATTTTGTGGAAAAGTATTATAACAACATGTTTTTCAAAAGCTGAAAATAATTAATTTCATGCAAGATTAACCTCAGCAAATTAAAGCTCAATATTTTTAAGAAACACCAAAAAACCAAGAGTTTATGTCTTTTGAACGCACTTTAGAAAAACTAAAAATTTTGGCAGATGCTGCAAAATACGACGTTTCTTGTTCTTCTAGCGGAAGCAAAAGATCAAATACAAACAAAGGTTTAGGAAATGCTACAGGAATGGGAATTTGCCATTCGTACACAGAAGATGGTAGGTGTGTTTCTTTGTTAAAAATTTTATTGACAAACTATTGCATTTTCGACTGTGCCTATTGTGTTACAAGAAAAAGTAACGATGTAAAAAGAGCTGCTTTTCAGGTACAAGAAGTAGTAGACTTAACTATAAATTTTTATCGTAGAAATTACATTGAAGGTTTGTTTTTAAGTTCTGGTATTTTTAAAAGTGCAGACTACACTATGGAGCGTTTAGTTGCCGTTGCCAAGAAATTACGTTTGGAAGAAAATTTTAACGGGTATATTCATTTAAAATCTATTCCTGGTGCTTCAGATGAATTAATGCGTGAGGCTGGTTTATATGCAGATAGATTGAGTGTAAATATCGAAATTCCAACAAAATCTGGACTACAATTACTAGCTCCTGATAAAAAATTTGAAGATTTTATAAAACCCATGGACAAGGTAAAAAATGAAATCATCCAATACAAAGCAGAAAAAAAGATTATTAAAAGCACCCCAAAATATGCTCCTGCAGGTCAAAGCACTCAAATGATAGTGGGCGCAAGTGGAGAAAATGATTTCCAAATTTTAAAAACAGCAGAACATTACTATAAAAACTACAATTTAAAAAGGGTTTACTACTCGGGTTATGTTCCTATTAGTTATGATAACAGGTTGCCTACTATTGGCAGCGAAGTACCAATGTTAAGAGAAAACAGGTTGTACCAATCAGACTGGTTAACCCGTTTTTATGGTTTTCAAACCAATGAAATTGTAAACTTACAGCATCAAAATTTAGACTTAGACATAGATCCAAAACTAAGTTGGGCATTAAGAAACTTGCAGGAGTTTCCTGTAGATGTAAATAAAGCAAGTAAAAGAATGTTGGCTAGAATTCCTGGTGTGGGTATGAAATCTGTTGCCAAAATTATAATGGCAAGAAAATATAGGAGATTAAATTGGGAGCATCTTAAAAAAATTGGAATATCTTTTAACAGAGCTCAATACTTTTTAGTTTGCGATAGTCATCAATTTGAAAGAAGAGACTTAACAGCAGAAAAAATTAAAAGTTTTATCCTAAAAAATTCTAAAAGTAAATATGAAAAAATGTTAAGCCCTCAATTAAATTTGTTCACTTAACCATTATAGCTTCACTTCTTTTTAATATTTTTTAATGAATATAAAACCTAGGATGCAAGAAAAAACATTAGTATACGATGGTTCTTTTGAAGGCTTTTTATCTTGTGTTTTTTATGTTTTTGAGTACAAATTACAGCAAGTAACTATTCAAAATCAACTTACAAATCAAAATAGATTATTTTCAGAAAATGAAAGTATTATTACAGATTTAGAAAAATCTGACCGAGTTTGGCAAGGTTTAAAACGGAAAGCATCTACAATTACGTCAACCAAAATCTACTATGCTTTTTTAAGCGAAAAGGAGAATATAGAAAACATATTACTATCTTACATTCAATACATTTTTAACCATCAACAAAAGGTAGACACAGACTATACGAACCCTAGCGTTTTAAAAACCTCACAAGTTGCTAAAAATGTAAGCAGAGAAAAACATAGAATGGAAGCTTTTATTAGATTTAAACTTACCAAAGACACTATTTATTTTGCCAATATAGAACCAGATTTTAATGTATTACCCTTAATTTCTAAGCATTTTAAAAACAGATATGCAGATCAAAAATGGGTTATTTATGATATCAAAAGAAATTATGGTATGTATTACAACTTGCAAACGTTAGAGTTCATTAACATGGAATTCCCACAAAACTTTGACTTTACAAAAACAGACAATAATTTCTTTTCCGATAAAGAATTCCATTTTCAAAAATTATGGAAAGATTATTTTGATAGCACCAATATTAAAGAGCGTAAAAATATAAAACTTCATGTTAGGCACGTTCCAAAACGCTATTGGAAATATTTGAGTGAAAAACAACCAGATTTATGATAACACCTCTTTCATTTTATCTCTTTCTGCTACCAAAACCATTATTTCTTCTGGAGACAGATAATACTTTCTCATTCTGTTTTTATACACTTCAGAAATATCTGCATGACTTAGTATAAAGTTTTTTGTTTTTAAAATATAATCTTCCATTTTATGCTGTACCGCAAAATTGTCGGCAGCTCTTTCTGCTTTAACAATATAGTTTTCAGAAAACAAATACCTTATTCCAAACCAAATTAAATTCCACTTCCCTCTATTTTGATAATCCATAATGTGTCCTAATTCATGGCCTATCCAACCAATAAAAATATCATCAGGAATATCAAGAGTAGAAAACTCTTTGCCTGAAATTTTAAATTTCTGACTAATTAAAATCAAATATTTTCTATCCTTTTTAGGTTTAAAAAAGCTTCCAAAAGTAGGTCTTGCCTGCATTGTAGACTTTTTAATATTTTTTTTGATTTTAAACTCAATATAAACATCATTTAATTGCGGATAATAACGTAACGCATGTTGCACTTTCTCTTTGATTTTCTCAGGTATTATTTTTGAATTATCCATATATTTTTTAGGTATTTTAACACTTAAATATAAACTATCAGTAAAGGTTTTTTGTGCTTTTATGCGTAAATTTGTAACTCTTTTAAAAAGCTTAATTTCAAGATGAAAAACGCATTTAATTTTCTCTACTCTACTCGTTTAATGGCTATCCTTTTTTTTCTGTTTGCAACTGCCATGGGCGTTGCTACTTTTATAGAAAATGATTATGGCACACAGACTTCTAAAGCACTCATTTATAATGCATGGTGGTTTGAGGCTATAATGGTCTTTTTTGTGATTAACTTTTTTGGAAATATTTTTAGATATAGATTGCTTAGAAAAGAAAAATGGTCTGTTCTCATGTTTCATTTGGCCTTTTTGTTCATTCTCATTGGTGCTGGAATTACTAGGTATATAGGGTATGAAGGAATAATGCTTATTAAAGAAGGAGAAACGACTAATCAATTTTTGTCAGAAACTACCTACTTAAATGTTGTTGTTGATAATGGGCAACTTCAAAAGCCAGAAATTAATAAACCTATGTTGCTCTCTGCTTGGGGTAAAAACTCTTGGTCTTTTAGTGATGATTTTAAATCTGACGGCAAAAAACAAGAATTTACAATCAATTTAGTTGATTATATTCCATGGGCAGAAAAGAAATTAGTTGAAGATGAAAACGGAGTTGAACATTTGTTTTTTGTAGAATCTACAGACGGTACTAGACACGAACATTGGATAAAAAAAGGGACCATCCAAAATATTCATGGGGTTTTAGTAGGTTTTGATGCTCAGGATGACAATGCATCTATCAACTTTAAAAAACAAGATGGAAGCTTAAAAATAATAACCAAAGAAAATGGAGATTGGTTGCGTATGGCAGATCAAAAAAGAGGAAAATTAACAAAAGATTCTATTCAACATTTTCAATATTTAACCTTACATAATGTTGCTGGTTTACAATTTGTTGTGCCTAGACCTGCAGAAAAAGGTATGATGAAAACTGTAAGCGGTCCAAAAGATGATAAAAAGCTAGACGTTATTACGCTAGATATAAGTACTAATGGTGAGACAAAAAGAATTGAGTTAACAGGTGGTAAATTTAACTCTCAAGGATCTGAAGAAGTTGCTGTAGGCGGATTAAACTTTAGAATGCTCTATGGCTCTAAAATTTTACAGACACCTTTTTCTGTAAAATTGAATGACTTTCAGTTAGAGAAATATCCTGGATCAGAAAGTGCTGCTTCTTACGCCAGCGAAGTTACAGTTATAGACCCTAATGAAACTTTTGATTACCGTATTTTTATGAATCATATTTTAGACCATAAGGGGTATAAGTTTTTTCAATCTAGTTATGATTTATCTGGCCCCGTAGAAGAAACTCATTTATCTGTAAACCATGATTTCTTAGGTACTTTTATAACCTATTTAGGATACTCGCTACTCTACACAGGTTTAATTTGTATTCTTTTTGCCAAACATACACGCTTTGATACTTTAAAAAAGACACTAAAAAAAATACGAACTAAAAAAGCTACTTTAACCGCTATTTTATGTATCGTATTTAGTACAGTAAATTATGCACAAGAACACAATCATGATGAACATGATAATCATGATGGCCATGACCATGCACAACAAAGCACAACCGTTAATCATCAACAAATAAGGATAGCTGACAGACAAATAGATTCTATTTTACATGCAAATTTGATAGACGAAGATCATGCAGAAAATTTTAATCGATTGATTATCCAAGATGCTGGAGGTAGAATGAAACCTGCACATACTTTTGCGTCTGAATTGGTTAGAAAAGTAAGTCATACTGAAACATTTAAAAACATGGCTGCAAGTCAAGTGTTGCTTTCTATTGTAGAAAATCCGCGCTTGTGGTTTGAAGTACCTGTTATTTACTTAGAAAAAGGAAATACCAAAATTAGAGAATTTTTAAATTTAGAGACAACCACTGAGTATGCCAGATTATCAGATTTTATTACTCCGAGAGGTGAATATAGAATAAGAGAACAAGTTGCTGAAGCACAGAAAAAAAATGTCAAAAATAAGTTTGAAAAAGACTTAATAAAAATTGATAGAAGAATTGGTTTACTATACAGTGCTATCGGTGGTGGAATACTGAGAATCTACCCAATCCCGAATGATGAAAACAACAAATGGGTTTCTAAACCAGAAGCAACTAAAGCTGGTTTTAAAGGGATAGACTCTGTTTTTGTACGTCAGTCTTTACCAGTTTACATCAGTTTCTTACAAGAAGGGAAAAAAACTGGAGATTACACCAAAGCCAATCAAATTTTAAGTGGCCTACAAAAGTTTCAAAAGAAGTATGGTTCAGAAGTATATCCTAATGAAGAAAAAATTGATTTAGAAATATCTTATAATAAAATTCAGCCTTTTCAAGCACTAGCCAAATATTACGGCTATTTAAGTGTAGTGCTTCTCATATTTGTTTTTATTGAAATTTTCAACACTAAAAAATGGGTAAATACTTTTATAAAAATCTTAATTGGTGGTGTTATTCTCTTATTTTTATTACACACTTTTAGTTTAGGAGCTCGATGGTATATTAGTGGTAACGCTCCTTGGAGTAATGCTTATGAGTCTATCATATTTGTAGCTTGGTCTACAATGTTATTTGGTCTTTTTATAGGTAGAAAATCTACACTTACCATTGCTGCGACTACTTTCTTAGTAGCCATTATGCTAGGTTTTGCTCATCAAAATTGGTTAGATCCTGAAATTGCAAACTTGCAACCCGTTTTAAATTCTTGGTGGCTTTTGGTACACACTTCTATTATAGTAGCTAGTTATGGACCGCTTTCTTTAGGAATGATCTTAGGGATTGTTTCGCTCTTTTTAATCGTCTTCACCAATAAAAAGAACAAAAAGAAGATGGATATAAATATCAAAGAAATTACCATTATTAATGAAATGACCGTTACTGTAGGTTTAATTATGTTAACCATTGGTAACTTTTTAGGAGGTATGTGGGCCAATGAAAGTTGGGGAAGATATTGGGGATGGGACCCAAAAGAAACGTGGGCATTAATTTCTATAATGGTTTATGCTTTTGTTTTGCATATGCGTTTAATACCTGGTTTACGAAGTAGGTATACTTTTAATTTATGGACAATTGTTGCTTATGCTTCTATTATGATGACCTATTTTGGTGTTAATTTTTATCTATCTGGATTGCATTCTTATGCTAGTGGAGATAAAGTTATTACACCAACATCTGTATATTATTCTGTAGGATTTGTAGCTATTTTAGCTTCTTTAGCATACATTAAAAATAATAAATATTACAAAAAGTAACTTCTTGGTAAAAAAACCTAAAAAAAGAAATTTCATTAGAAGTTCCATAGAAATTTAGCAAGAAAATGTATTTTTGCCCTTTCATATTTAAATAACATCTCGACTATTTTCGGGTAGACAAATAAAAAATAAATGTTTCATAAAAATATAAAATTAGTATTAGCTGCTTTAATTACAGTTTGGTCTGTGTACCAATTTAGCCAAGGAAATATTATGAATGGAATTTCCATTCTATTATTAGCAGGAATTTTTGTCTTGTTTTATTTTAAAAACGAATTTATTTTATTGGCTTTTTTACAGTTGAGAAAGCAAAATTTTGACAGTACAAAAGAGTGGCTGAGTTATATAAAAAACCCTGAAGCTGCTTTAACCACAAAACAACAAGGCTACTACAATTATTTACATGGTATTATGTTAAGTCAAACTAACATTACACAGTCAGAAAAGTTTTTGCGTAAAGCTGTACGTTTAGGTTTGGCTATGGATCATGATTTGGCTATGGCTAAATTACAATTGGCAGGTATAGCAATGACCAAAAGACGTAAACGTGAAGCTACTACTTTAATGGCTGAAGCTAAAAAGCTTGACAAGCATGGTATGCTAAAAGAACAAATGCAAATGATGAAACAGCAGATGAAAAAAATATAATTTTATCTTTTCTATAAAAAAAATCCGCTAGTAGCGGATTTTTTTATAAGATGATTTATTTGAGTCTTTTAAGACTTAAATCTTTATTATACTTTACAATAAAAAGCCCTTTGTTTTCTGTTGTTCCAAGTAATTTATTATTATAATCAAATTTAGATTCGACTCTAAAAGATGCCCCATCTTTAAACGTAGATTTTAATTTTTTACCAGAAGCTAATCTTATTAAAATATCATAAGTAATATCAAAACCTTTTGTAGCATAAAAAGATGGTAAAGCATTATTGTTTTTAATGTATTGTGCATTGAATGTTTTTGTCATTGGCGAGTTTTCATCAACGTATTCATCACTTACATAAGTAAAGTTTACTCTAGCTAATTTTAAGTTATCTATTTTTTCAAATGCTTTTCCTTTATTATAGGTAAACACTCGCATTTGTAAGGAATCTGCCAAACTATTTGCACTATTTATAGCGTCAGAGACAATTACTTTATCATCTGTAGCCAACAAAAGCCAATTTTTTGTATCAGGTTTTAAAACATTTGTAAATCGTTCTCTAGGAATGTATCCTTCTTTTGGTTTTACCACATGCACTTTAGCAATAGAATCGTGCGCTTCTAAAGTAGATGCAATCATCTTAGATGATACATCTGAAGCGAATTTACCATCACCAACAACAATAATATTTTGGTTACTAATACTATCTTTTAAAAACGTTAAAAGTTCTTCTCTAAAAACTTCTTTTTCAGGAGACGTTTTGATCAATTTTGATGAGGTAAACTTAGATTGATTTTTAGAATATATTGGATATACAACTGGTGTTGATGTTTTGCCTGATAAAAACTGTGCTTCTTCATAATACAATGGTCCAATAATAACATCATTATCATCTAAATCTATATCTTTTAGTATCGTATTTAATTTAGTACTATTTCTACCTGTATCATATACGTTAACAGTTACATTTACCCCTTGCTTTCTTAAAGAATCTACTGCAATTTCTGACCCTAAGTAAAAATCTGTAACAATGTTGGCTAACCTACTTCTTGTAAATAATTCTTCTGCTTGTAGACTATCATTTTCTTCTGTTACAAAAGGTAACAAGAGAGCAACTTTAATAGAAATACCTTCTTTTATTACATCTTCATAAATGGTAATATTTGATGCTACTTCATTTACTATTGGTCTTATTTTGATAATTTGTCCTGTTTTTAGTCCTTCAGATAATTCTGGATTTAAAGCTAACAAATCAGTTTGTTTTACATTGTAGAAACGCGTTAAAGCATAAAAGGTATCTCCTTTTTTTACCTGGTAAATCACAAAATTTTTCTTGAGTTCTTCTAAAGCATCATCTTTTGCTGTTTCTTTTTCATTTATTGCTTTTTTGCTCTCAAGATGTTTCTTTTTATCTTTAACTATATTTTTATTAGGTTGTACTCTGGTAACACTTTTTTTGTTTGGAATTACTATTACTGTGTTTGCTGATGGTTTTCTAGCCACATCAGGGTTTAACCTTAACAAATCTTTTGTTTTCATATCCAATTTACTGGCTATAGAGCGCATTGTTTCTCCTTCTTTAACCTTATATTGAATGTATTTTTTTTGCTGTCCGCATGAAACAGAAAAGGTTAAAAAACAGCAAAGAATAAAAAATTTGAGGTGCTTCATGTACGTTATTCCCATTCTATTGTTGCAGGTGGTTTTGAGCTAATATCATACACAACTCTATTTACACCTTTTACGTTATTAATTATTTTATTAGATGTTTTCTGCAAAAATTCGTAGGGTAAATTTACCCAATCTGCGGTCATTCCATCTGTACTTTCTACAGCTCTTAAAGCTACTACTTTTTCATAAGTTCTCTCATCTCCCATAACTCCTACAGAATTAACAGGAAGTAACATGGCCCCTGCTTGCCAAACGCTATTATATAAACCATCTTCTTTAAGTCCGTTTATAAAAATAGCATCTACCTCTTGTAAGATACGTACTTTTTCTGCGGTAATATCTCCCAAAATACGGATTCCTAACCCAGGACCAGGAAAAGGGTGACGCCCCAATAACTCTGGATCAATTCCCATAGAAGCTCCTACTCTTCTTACTTCATCTTTAAAAATCATACGTAATGGTTCTACAATTTTTAATTTCATAAAATCAGGTAAACCTCCTACATTATGATGGCTTTTAATGGTTGCAGATGGCCCTCCGTTTACTGAAACAGATTCAATAACATCAGGATAAATTGTACCTTGTGCCAACCAAGTTACATCTTTAATTTGGTGTGCTTCATCATCAAAAACTTCAATAAATGCATTTCCTATAGCCTTTCTTTTTTGTTCAGGGTCTGTTACACCTTTTAAAGCTTTTAAGAAACGTTTGGAAGCATCTACTCCTTTAACGTTTAAACCCATACCTTCGTATTGTGCAAGCACATTTTTAAACTCATCTTTTCGTAAAAGACCATTGTTTACAAAAATACAGTATAGGTTTTTTCCGATAGCCTTGTTTAGTAACACTGCGGCAACTGTAGAATCTACACCTCCAGAAAGCCCTAAAACTACCTTGTCGTTTCCTACTTTTTCTTTGATTGATGCTACTGTACTATCTACAAAAGAATCTGGGGTCCATGTTTGCGCAACCCCTGCAATTTTTACCAAAAAATTTTCTAGTAATTGTTTACCATCTTTAGAATGATATACTTCTGGATGAAATTGAATAGCAAAAGTTGTTTCTCCATCAATTGTATAAGCAGCATTTTCTACGTCTTTAGTACTTGCTAGTAATTTTGCATTTGTTGGCAATTCTTTAATAGTGTCTGAATGACTCATCCAAACTTGACTACCTTCTGATATATTTTCAAAAAAAGTCTCATCACTTTTTATAAAAGATAAATTGGCTCTACCATACTCTCTAGTATTAGAAGGTGCTACTTTTCCTCCAGAAAAATGTGCTAAGTACTGAGCACCGTAACAAACCGCTAACATTGGTTTTTTACCTCTAATTTCTGATAAATCTGGGTGTAAAACATTTTCTCCTCTTACAGAGTTTGGGCTACCGGATAGTATAACCGCTTTGAATTCTGATTGGTTTTTTGGTGGATGATTGTATGGGTGAATTTCACAATAAATGTTTAATTCTCTAACTCTTCTCGCAATTAGCTGCGTGTATTGCGAACCGAAATCTAAAATAAGTACCTTGTCTTGTTGCATGCGCAAAAATAATATTTTGAATTAGATTTACGATAAGAATTTATAATTTTTACAACAAATGAGTATTCCTTAAAATTGATATACTATTGCATTGATATTCATCCCTGCACCTACAGAGGCTAAAAGCACAACATCTCCTTTATTAACTTCTTGGTTTTCTATTTGGCCTTTTAAAACCAAATCTAATAATGTAGGAACAGTTGCTACAGAACTATTGCCTAATTTATGAATACTCATAGGCATTACATCTTTGGGTACTGGCTTTTTATACAACCTGTAAAAACGTTTTATGATGGCTTCATCCATTTTTTCATTGGCTTGATGGATAAATATTTTTTTTATATCTTCTATAGCTATACCGCTTTTATCTACAGCAGATTTCATAGCTTTAGGTACATTTGTTATGGCAAACTCGTAAATTTTTCTACCATACATTTTAATATAACGGGTATCTTTTGTTTTGGCTTGTTTATAAGACGGACCAAAAAATAAAAAATAAGCCTCTTCTTTTGCCCATGTTTGTGAGGCGTGTGCTAAAATTCCCGAATCAGATGCTGATGTTTTTTCTACGATACAAGCACCTGCTCCGTCACTATAAATCATAGAATCTCTATCATGTTTATCTACAACTCTAGACAAGGTTTCTGCACCTATAACCAAACATTTTTTTGCAATACCCGCTTTAATAAATGCCTGCGCTTGTATGACTCCTTCTACCCAACCTGGACAGCCAAATAAAATATCATAAGCTACACAATTGGGATTTTCTATTTGCAAGCGATATTTAACTCTAGTTGCTAAACTTGGTAACATATCGCCTTGAACGGTACCTTCTTTAACATCACCAAAATTATGCGCTAAAATGATATAATCTAGTTCTTCTGGGTTTATGCCTGCATCTGCTATTGCTTTTTCGGCTGCAAAAAATGCTAAATCTGAGGTTGTATATTCTGGCTTTGCATAGCGTCTTTCATCTATACCCGTAATGGCTTTAAATTTTTCTATAATAACTTTATTTTCTGAAGAAAAAGAACTCCCATCATTATTCAAAAAATCTTCATTTAAAAAATCTTTATTTTCTTTTTTTATTGATGGAATAAAAGTACCTGTTCCTGTTATTTTAGAATTTACCATAAACGTTTAATTTGACAGAGCAATATATGAAAAGAAATTACATTGCATTTATTATGCACGCATAACAATGGGAAACTCAAAACGATTTCTAAAGAATATTACCTATAAAAAGTTAGACGTTTAATTTTCATAAACATTCATCTTAAGTTGCATTACTGTTGCTATAGACGTTGCCCTATTTTTCATTAAGTTACATTTTTGTCCTTCAAAATAGTTATCAATCGTTGCAAATAAATACGATATCCAAATCGTAAAATGTTGTTTTTTAAACCTTGTAAAAGCATTTTGGTCTAGATGTTTTTTCATAACATTATTTGAATACACTGCTGTATCTAATAAAATATCTGACCAGAAATTTGTAATAACTTCTATATGGCTTTGTAAATGATTATCTGCAACAATATTTTTAAAAAAAGGAAACATTTTTGGATCACCTAACAACTCATTGTAAAATTTTGTGATAATGAATTTGATGTCTTCTCTAGATGAAATATCTACTCTCATAAATATGAACTATCAAACGAAAAAGGCAATAAAGAAAGTAACGACTCTGTTTTGACAATTTCCCCTACTTCTCCCATAAAAATAACCTGAAAAGGTGTTTTTTGATTGATTTCATATTCAGATAGTGTTTGTCTACATGCACCACAAGGTCCTATAGGTTTATCTACTTTTGAGAGTTCTGAACTGGCTGTAATTGCTAATTTTTTAATTTTTACCCCTGGGTAATGAGACCCTGCATTCCAAATAGCGACTCTTTCTGCACACATTCCTGATGGATAAGCTGCATTTTCTTGATTATTTCCCAAAACAATCTCACCATTTTCTAACAATATTGCTGCACCAACATTAAACTTAGAATAGGGTGCATAGGCTTTTTTTCTTGCTTCTATTGCCTTGTTCATTAATAATAAATCTTCTTTTTGAAGTTCTGAAATATCATTAAAAATAGTGACCGATGTTGAAACCTGAATTTTGTGCATATTATTTTAGTCAAAAAAAGCAGCCTAATGAGACTGCCTTTGAGTTGTATACATTTAATGAGTTTTAATAATCGTCAAAAATTTCACCTAAATCAAATGATAAAGAAAAACGTAATGAGTTTTCTAAAGGGTTATTTACATCAGAAGAGTTGATTAAATACGATAAATCTATATTTAACGCATTGGTCTTAAAACCACCTCCTAAAGTAAAAAATTGTCTATTTCCTTTATTAGGGTTTTCATTAAAATATCCTGCTCTAATAGCAAATGCATTGTTGTATAAATACTCTGCACCCAAAGCATAGGTAAATTCTTGCAACTCTTCACTAAACCCTCCTGGAGCATCTCCAAAAGAAGTAAAAATACCTTCTACCCAACCAATTTCTTGATCAGAACCATCAGGTTGTGGTGTAGGTACTAATAATTTTGTAAATTCTAATGTTGTAGAAATCGTGTTGTAATCGTCCAAAATAAAATCAAATCCTCCTCCTAATTTTAAATTCGTAGGAATAAAATCTTCTTGACCAGGAGTATACGATACTTTAGGTCCAATATTAGTAATATTAAAACCAATTCTATAACGTCCGTTAAAATTACCATAGTTTTCTTCAAAAGATTGGTAGTATCCAGAAACGTCTACAGCAAATGAATTTATTGGCTGTAACGTGTTACCTGCTGTACCGTTAAAAGACAAATTAGATCTTAAATATTTTAAACCAACTCCCATAGAAAAGGTTTCACTCAATTTTAATGAATACACACCTGTTACAACAAATTCGTTAGGGTTTATTGAACCGTTTGGGTTTCCATTATTGTCCGTTAAATCTATTTGTCCTAAAGAGAAATATCTAAATTCTGCACCCCAGGCAGCATTTTCACTAAATCTTTTCATATAAGAAGCACTACCTATAAAAATATCATCTGTTAAATTTCTTAACCAAGGAGAATACGTTATACCAGCTTTAACTTCTCTATCACTAAAAGCTATTTTAGATGGGTTGTGAAAAAGTGAAAACCCATCTGCACTTGTAGCAACTCCAATATCTCCCATACCTCCAGATCTTGCATCAGGAGCAATTAATAAAAAAGGTGCTGCAGTTGTAATTCCTCCTCTTGTTTGTGCTTTTGTAACAGCGCTTATTGCTAAAACACAAACGATAAAACATACTATAATTTTCTTCATTTTTTATTTTCTATTCTTAATTTTACAAATATCTAACTTTTATTGAAGTATTACTAATTTTTCATACTTCTCTGCAACCAAATTACTTGTTGTAGACTTTACTCTAAGTTTATATACATAAACTCCTTTACCTATTTTATTACCAAAATCATCTAAACCATTCCATGTAATATTTCTTGATAAATTACCTGTTGTTTGCACGGTTTGATTAATGGTTTTTATGAGTTTACCTGAAACGGTAAACACTTGAACCTGTACCTCTAAAGCTTCATTTGGCTTATTGTGATTAAACCAAAATTCTGTATAATTTATAAATGGATTTGGATAATTTAAAACATTTTCTAAATTAAGTATCTCATCACTTACAACCACGAAGTTTAACGTGGCTTCAGACGAATTATTGTAAGTATCCCAAGCTTTAACACTTAAGGTATGAGGACCAACTTCTAAGTCTCTGAGCCTAAAGGTTACCTTACCCCTAGTAAAATCGTTGAGTTCTGTTTCGTAAAAATCATTTAAAACGATAGGATTAGATGTGTCTCCATCTAAAATACCTACAATATCATGATCTACTGCTGTAATAGAAGTATTAATACCACTTGGGTCTGCTAAAGATGCTATTAAATTGGGGGAAGTATTTGTATTTCCTCCATCTGTAAATGATTCGTCATTCATAAATAATCTAATCTCAGGACCAACTGTATCATCAGGTGCATCTTCATTTATACCTCCAATAACTACATCTAAATTAAACCCAGATTTGTCTATTTCTCCATTTTCTGCATAAAAACTCAGTTTACCTCTACCAAAAGCTATTTTAATATCTTTGGGTACTATAAAGTCTACTTTAAACACACCATTTTCTACTGTAGATTTTCCTTTAAATAATTTACTATTCTGTGTATCAAAGTCTAAGTTTACTCCAGAACCATCGTTATCTAAAGTTCTTTGTGCTATAGGCTTATCAAAAATTGTAGTTGACAACGTACCATTAAAATCGCTCATCAAATTGTTGGCTCTATCTTGCACCTCTCCTTCAAAAGTTACTCTAGAAAGTGCTTTTATAGTATCTAACGATTGTGTAATATCTCTATCATTCATTTTGGTAAGCCTAATATTAGGCTCAGGAATGGCAAGCTTCATCGCGGGATCTCCAAAATTGTAAATAAAAAACTTTTGATTTGTTCTAGCACTATTTTTTGCTTTTACCAAGGATTCTGCAATAGTTAAATCTTCATCATTAAACTCTAATAAAATTCTAATTAAATCTTCATTAAAAGCTTGCCCAACGTTTATAAACACCTCTCTAGTAGTGGTTATCATATTAGCTGCACCACCTTGCTCACTCCAAAAAGTCAACTCACCTGCAGTGATTCTGCTTGGGTTATCAAACCTAGAAAAATCGCAGGTAACCGTTATTAAAAGTGGTAGTGTATTTCTGTTGTTTAGATTTTGAATTTGAGGTCTTTCTAAAATTCTTTCAGAAGCAAAACCATCTTCTCCTCCATGTCCAAAATAATCAAAAACCAATGTTCCTCTTTCTATAGCGTTATTTATAGCGTTGTTAACTTCTGGATATCTTTCTCCTCCTGATGAGTTTTGCTGTACAAAAGAATCTGCATAAATTTTATCGACATTAAAAACCGGTCTGCTTTCTTTAATTTCATCAGCTATGATTTCTACACCTCTTTGAATAGCAATATCAAAAGAATCATCTATATCATCTGCCAATAGCGTTATTGTATTTCTCCAGTCTCCAATTGCATTTCTACTGTAATAACTCAAAATCTTATCAACTACAATTCTTGCTTGAGGTATATCTGAAACGGGAATCCTACTTGAAGCTACATCTATAGTATGTGTATTAGACATTGTACCTTCATTATCTTCTAACATTACAAAAAAATCATCTGTAACATAAGAAATGGCAAGATTAAAACTATCTTCCGCTAATTTTACGGGTACTATATTGTTGTTTCCTGGCGTTCTGTTTTTATAATCAAAAGAGCTATCTCCAAAGAAGCAAACAAACTTTAATTTTTGATCTTCTGAAGAATTTGTATCGTACAAGTGTCTTATAAAATCTCTTATCCCTGTAATGTCTTTAGAACCTGATGCGAATTCATTATAAATTTCGTCTAAAACAACAACTTTGGTAGACAAATCTGAATTTTCTTGATGAAAATCTGCGAGTCTTTGAGCTTCAGAAGCCAATTCGTTATTGGTGATAATTAAATAATTGATATCTCTTAAACTATGTAAGTCTTGATTGGCTACTCTACCTTCTTGAAGTGCTTGTGGTGTATAAAAGTCATTTTGATTCAGTACCACATATTCTTTTAAAACCCCTCCTTCATCTGTAAAACTAAAAGCATTATCTGTATTTTCATTTGCAATTGTTTCTGGATTTATAGGGTTTGTTACATCCCAAACTTGAAAAATATTATTATTGTTTTCTATTAGATACTCTACAGCAGATGTAGCGTTGGCTTGGTCAAAGTTTCTAAATGAAAATTGATTTCCGTTTGCTAGTAACTGTTTTTTTCCGATAACTTCTATATAATCTAAAAAAGCATTAGCAGATGGGTTGCCTCCATTATTATATGTAATGGTTACATTAACAGCATCTCCACTTACTGAAGCACTTGCAATATTTTCTCTAGTTACAGCTTTGGTTAATGATGTAGGTCTTACACCAAAATAACCCAATGTAAACAAATCTTGATCATTTACCCTTATATCCATAGAAGATGAAGATATAGATGCGGCTACTCCTCTTACACGAATACGAAGATCTTCATTAGGCACTGCATTTGGAAACGGAATACTAAAACTTTGCGTATTTTCAATATTAAAATCTTGATTAAAAAACCATTGAGTTCCTGCAGCTAAAATATTACGTTCTTCTTTCTCAAAAAAAGTATAATCATTGTAAGTTGTAATTTGAGACGTTGTGTTAGCTACAACAGGGTTTTTTGGTTGTATGCGTTTTCCGTTTTCTTCAGAAACTGTTATAAAATAAAAAGACTCGTCAGAAAAAATATTTTGTCTATGCCTAGTAGTATTAGGGTTACTTGTACTTACAATCCAATCATGAGGTCCTTTAGCATAAAAAAGGATAAAGTCTGAACTGTCAAAAGAGCCATCACTTTCTCCTTCTATATAAATTGCATTTTCTTGTAAATCTTCAAATCGAAAATCTGAATTTAAAACAGGTAGTAAGTTTCCTCCATTTCCATAAATACGAATTTTTCTAGGGTCTAAACCGTTAGTAGAAACTCCAATTTCTTGCAATAGGTTTCTATCTATTCTAAAAACACCTGTTGTATCTACAGAAAACTTAAACCAATCTCCAGAAGATAACACAGAATTAGTAACTTGAGCGTTTGCAACTTGTATAAACGCAACAAATAAGAGTAAAAAAATATGTCTTTTCATAATTGTATTCAAATAACGCAAATTATTTGTAGATATTTTAACACAAATGCTCTAAAATTATACTAAATTTAAATCGTTCTCGTTTATTAGAATGTGAACGTAAAAATGAGGCGTTAAAATTAGCATTTTACTTGTCTGAACGTAGAATTATTGTAAATTGCATCGCTATAATCAAAACCCTAAACAATTTTCAAATTAGAAAATGAAAAACATCTATAAAATATCACTGTTTACGCTGTGTGTATTCGTATTAGCTAGTTGTAGCAGATCAACTTCTGGGAGTTCTAAATTAACAGGAATTCCTTTTAACAACCCAAAATATGGCAATTATATAAGAGGTGGGGCTTTTGCTGGTCAAGACACACCTTTAGGTATGGTAGCCATAGAAGGAGGTACATTTACTATGGGACAAGTTCAAGATGACGTTATGTTTGATTGGAATACAACCCCAAAAAAAATGCATATTCGTTCTTTTTTTATGGATGAAACTGAGGTTACCAACTCAGAATACTTTTTATATGTACAATATATCAAAGACGTTTTTCCTCCATCAGAAGAAAAATACAAGCACATATACAATTCTGTTTTACCTGACACTTTAGTGTGGAGAAAAAGTTTAGGTAATACAGATATTTTATCTGAAAATTATTTACGTCATCCTGCTTATGCTGATTATCCTGTAGTTGGAGTGAGTTGGTTACAGGCAAATCAATATTGTAAATGGAGAACTGACGCGGTAAATTTAAAAAAATTAATAGACAAGGGATATATCAAAAATATTTTTGATAATGATTCTATTAGAAACTTTTTTGATACGGATGTATTTTTTGCTGACTCTGAAAAACTTTTTGATGGTGACTCTACAATCTACCAAAGAGGTATTAGAACAAGGGGTGCTGTGAGAGGAGAAAGAGGATCTTTTCAAGGTAGAAAAATTACTAAAGCAGATGGTGTTTTAAGTCAAAAATTTAGACTTCCTACAGAAGCTGAGTGGGAGTTTGCTGCCAAAGCTAATATTGAAAACAGAGAATACAATAATGTTAGAGGTAGAAAAAAATATGCTTGGAACGGTAAGTATACAAGAGAAACTGAAAAAAGATTTAGAGGAGACCAATTGGCAAACTTTAAGCAAGGTAAAGGTCAATACAGTGGTCTATCTGGTTGGAGTTCTGATGGTTCAGACATTCCTATTCGTGTAAAATCTTATCCTCCAAATGCATTTGGATTGTACGATATGTCTGGAAATGTCGCAGAATGGGTAGCAGATGTTTACAGACCGATAATAGACAATGAAGCTAATGATTTTAATTATTTTAGAGGCAATGTGTTTACCAAGAAAATGATTGATAAAGAAGGTAATGTAGTTATTGCTGACGTTTCTAGTGGTGCTGAAGTTGAATATGATACGTTACCAAACGGTAATATTATTCCTAAACAATTACCAGGAAGTATCAAATATATTCCAATTACTAAAAATGATGTTACGTTAAGAAGAAACTTTAGTGTTTCTGACAATAGAGCCATTGGGGATGGTGATTTAAATTCGTCTAGATTTTATCAAGATGATGAAGATCAATTTGCTTCTAGACCTACTATGTACAATTCTCCAAGAAGACCAACCAAAGAGGTAGATCCTGATACAGGAGAGGAAATTCTAGTAAATGATGCTAAAAAGAGAACAACTTTAATTAGCGACAGAACTAGAGTTTACAAAGGTGGATCTTGGGTTGATAGAGAATATTGGCTAGATCCAGCACAAAGAAGATACCTACCTGAATATATGGCTACAAACTTTATTGGTTTTAGATGTGTAACGGACAAAGTAGGCCCTATGACCTACAAAAAAAGAACTGCTAGAAATCCTTCTAGAAAATAATATTTTTTTATACAAATAAAGCCTCATTGTAAAGTTTGCAATGAGGTTTTTTTTTATTTTTAAATCATGGACTTAGAAAGTATATATAAATACTACACAGAAAATTATCTCATAGATACAGATACTCGTAATATCAGACAGAATAGTATGTTTTTTGCGCTTAAGGGTGAGAATTTCAACGGAAATATGTTTGCTGAAAAAGCACTTTCCTTTGGTGCTTCATATGCCGTGATTGATGAAGCTGAATATAAAACAGATGATAGAATTATTTTGGTTGATGATGCTCTACACACACTTCAAAGACTTGCTAATTATCATCGAAAAAAACTAAGTATTCCTATTTTTGGACTGACAGGTAGTAATGGAAAAACAACCACCAAAGAATTAATAAATGCTGTGTTATCAAAAAAATACAGGACCACTGCGACACAAGGCAATTTGAACAATCATATTGGGGTACCACTTACACTTTTATCTATGACACCTGAAACAGAAATAGGTATTGTAGAAATGGGGGCTAACCACCAAAAAGAAATTGCTTTCTTATCTTCTATTTGTGAACCTGATTATGGCTATATTACAAACTTTGGCAAAGCACATTTAGAGGGTTTTGGCGGAGTTGAAGGTGTTAAAAAAGGAAAAAGTGAATTGTATACTTTTTTGAGAGCACACAAAAAGACAGCATTTATAAACCCTCATGACAGTATACAGGTAGAAAAAACTAAAGACATAAAAAAAGTTGTATTTTTGGAAAGTATAACTTACTTAGGCCTTAACCCCTATGTGAAATTGTCTTATAAAAATGATACAATACAGAGTAATTTAATTGGAAAATACAATTACTACAATATAGCTATTGCATGTACTGTAGGACACTTTTTTAAAGTTAATCATTTAGATATCAAAAAAGCTATTGAAAACTACATACCAGATAACAATAGATCTCAAGTGATACAAAAAGGTTCTAATACTATTATTTTAGATGCTTATAATGCAAATCCTTCTTCAATGATTGCTGCTTTAGAAAATTTTAATGCCATGACATTTAAATCTAAAACTGTTATTTTAGGAGATATGTTTGAACTAGGAAGTGATAGTGAAAAAGAACATCAATTTATCGCTAAACTAGCTGGAAAATTTAGCTTTGACTGTTGTCTTTTTGTTGGAAAACATTTTTCTAAGGTAAGTACTAACCCTAATTTTTTTAAGAATTTTGATGATTTATACGATTCACTAAAGAATAATCCACTTCAGCATCAGTCTATATTAATTAAAGGCTCTAGAGGTATGCGTCTAGAAAGGCTTTTAGAAATTATTAATTGATATTGTTTTTATGATATTTTAACAACTTATCTATAGGCCTTTGTATAACATCTGTAACTTTTAAATTATTTTTTACAGCTATTTTTTCTAAAATATCTCTAAAATAATGCGCTATAGACCCTATAAAATAAACTGGTGTCTCAGAAGTTTTGTTATAGGGCAATACTCTATATTTAAAAAATTCTTGAAACCCTTTCTTTATGATTCTTTTAATGTACTTATCTTCTTTAAAATCAAACATAAACTTAGCAAAAGAAGCTAAATACATATTTGGGTTTGAAGCTCTATATAAATTCTTCTTTATATAGTCTGCATCTAGATTAAATTCCTCTTTAAATTTTTCTGCAATATTTTTTGGCATTATATTATAATAATAATCAATAATCAATCTCTTTCCAAAGTAATTACCACTAGCTTCATCCATTAAAATATAACCTAAAGAAGGCACCAACATTTCCATCTTTTCTCCATTAAAATAACAACTGTTAGAACCCGTTCCTAAAATACAAACTATAGCTGGTTTTTTACCAGAAGCCGCGTAAACTGCAGCCAACATATCTTCATCTATAACAACTTTAG
This sequence comes from Polaribacter sp. WD7, assembly GCF_003335085.1. Taxonomy (GTDB): domain Bacteria; phylum Bacteroidota; class Bacteroidia; order Flavobacteriales; family Flavobacteriaceae; genus Polaribacter. The sequence goes on from NZ_QPEJ01000016.1 coordinate 441,781, forward strand.
CATTTACAAAAATAGACTCTAAAACTTCTTTTAAAATTTGAACTGGGTTTGGAGTTCCACATCCAGCACCATAAAAATGAATTTCTTCTACTTGATCTTTTACCTGTATAAGTTGAAACATATTAATAATTCTATTATGTAACTCTTCTGCAGGAACAATTGCTGGGTTTAAGCCTAAAGTTCTAGTTCTAAATAATTCTGTCTTGTTCGTTGTATCTATAGCAATCCAATCTGCTTTAGTTGAACCTCCGTCAGCAATTAGTATCATATTTTTTTATTTTACTCAAAGATATTACAAGTAACATTCATATACAATAGTAGTAATATCTTCAATCGTTTTCGTAATTATTAATTTATCTTAGACTTGTAAATATTGAAAGTATATTATATTTAATTATTGTAAATTTGCTTTAAAGGCTAATTATGTTATTTTTTAAGAAAAAAGAAATTCCACTATCTGATTTTTTTCCTAAAGGATTTGTAGATATTCATTCGCATTTATTACCTGGTATTGATGATGGTGCAAATGATATAGATGATTCTATAGAACTTATTATAAAAATGCGTTCTTATGGTATAAAAAAGCTTATCACTACTCCTCATGTTTTAGGTGATGTTTATCCAAACACAACCGAAACGATTTTAGAAAAATTAGAACTTGTAAAATCTGAGTTGATTAAAAGAAATATTACTGATATAGACGTTTCCGCTTCAGCAGAATATATGATAGACGAACAATTTTCACTACGTCTAGAAAACAACGATATTCTTACCTTAAAAGACAATTTTATATTGGTAGAGATGTCTTATTTTAATGCTCCTTATAATTTGTATGATGTTCTTTTTGAAATTCAGTTAAAAGGTTACAAACCCATTTTAGCACATCCTGAGCGTTATATTTTTTATCATAATAATTTTGAAAATTTTCAAAAACTAAAACGAGCTGGATGTTTATTTCAATTGAACTTATTGTCATTAACTGAACAGTATGGCAAAGGAGTGCAAAATACAGCTAAAAAATTAGTACAACAAAATTTCTATGATTTTGTAGGTACAGATACACATCATAAAGAACATCTAAAGCGTTTAAAAAGCATAGCGACCCCCAAAAACATAAAAACACTAGAACATTTGATTGCTAAGAATGCATATTTTAAATAAAAAAGGAAATCAAATTGATTTCCTTTTTTATTTAACTAAATATTTTCTTGTACCAAGGTTTTTGCTCTTGTTCTACATAACCATAGCCGTAACCGTAACCGTAGCCATAGCCGTAACCATAGCCATAACCTCTTTTCATATCTGTATCATTCAACACTACAGACATATTGGGTAATTTTTTCTCTTTATATAAAGATTGTGGAACTTGCAGCATTCTTTTATCTAAATAATTTGCTCTTGCTACATAGATGAACATATCTGAATACTTTGATATCAGCATTGTGTCTGTTACAAGATTTACAGGAGCAGTATCAACAATAATATAATCATATTGTTCTTTTACTAAAGAAAAGAGCTCTTTTATTCTATCAGTAAGCAATAATTCTGCTGGGTTAGGCGGAATAACTCCCGAAGCAATAATATCTAACCCTTTAATTTCAGGAATAGAAAAAACTATATCTTGAACACTTAATTCTTTATTTTTGATATAATTAGTAATTCCTTTTCTTTCAGGTATTCCTAAATACTCTGTAACCTTAGGAGCTCGCAAATCCATCCCCATTAACAACACTTTTTTATCAGAGAGAGACAATGCTGCGGATAAATTTATAGAGATAAAAGATTTTCCTTCCCCACTTGTGGTAGATGTTATAAAAATGGTTTTTCCTTTTTTATTTTCGTCATCAGTCAATATAAAATCTAGATTTGTTCTAATCAATCTAAATGCTTCTGCTGTGCTAGATCTAGAATCCTTTCCTATAACAATTTTTTCTTTAGTTTCAGAATGTGGCACATCACCCAAGAATGGAACATCTGTTAAATCTTCAATATCTTTTCTAGAATGGATTTTTGTATCTAATAAATTCTTTAGATATATAAAAACAAAAGGGATTACTAGACCCATAATTAGAGAAACTAAATAGATAATATTTTTTTTAGGTGAAACAGGAACCCCATTACCATAAGCTACATCTATAATTTTAGCATTAGGTACTGTAACAGCTAAAGATATAGCAGTTTCTTCTTTCTTCTTTAATAAATACGAGTATAAGCCTGAAATAATTTCTTGCTGTCTTGCTATATCAATAAATCCTCTTTCTAATACTGGAATAGACGAAAGTTTTTCCTTGATATTAGTTTCTACGTTATTAAATTCTCCTATTTGACTTTTTATTGATAAAATTAAATTTTCTATACTCTTGATTAAATTAATTCGTTGAAGTTTTGTTTCTGTAATAATACGTCTTAGATTTGGATTCTCTGGACCTGCACTTAACCTTAGTGTGTTTTTTTCAGAAACCAACTTATTATATGATATAATAGATTCAGAAATATTTTCGTCTCTTAATCCTAAGTTTGGTGGTAAGGTTTCTGTATCTGATTCTTTTAGTCTTTGGTAAACATCTTCAGCTAGGACTAATTCAGAATTTAACTCAATGAGTTTATCATTATATCTAGATGCCTCTTGTAAAATTATCTGACCTTCAGAAGACAAACCTATAAAGTTGTTCTTCTTTTTAAAATTTTTAACACTGTCTTGAATATCTCCTAATTCTATAAAAATCTTTTTAAGTCTTTCATCAATGAAATCTTTGGTTTTTTTTGAAACTTCGTTTTTATCACTTATTGCGTCTAAGTTATATTGCCTTACTAATTCATCCAAAAAGTCAACTGATTTTTCTAAAACATTACCATCTATAGATAAAATTAGTACACTAGAGTTTTTGTTAATAGGTGATATACTAACAGCTGATCTATATTTATCTATAGCTCTTGTTCTTTTTGATATTTTAATAAAAATCTCTTTATTGACCTTATAGTCTGGTCGTACTAAATTTATACTAATAGTTCCTAAGTTACTGTTTTCAATTACACTTCCAAAAGTAAACTCTCCAAGGTTTTTGTTTTGTGAATTTTTTAGTAAGAATTTTTCGTTATCTATTATTGAAACTGATATTAGTGTATCTTTTTCTAAGATTTTAGGGTTCATCTTAGAAAAATTCAACTTAATCGGGGTCCTTTTATATAATTCAGAATTAATAACTCTTCCTTCTACAAAATAAACTACGTTGAGTTCTAGACTATCTACAACTTTACCTACAATTTTTCTAGACCTAATTATTTCTATTTCGTTATCTGTATTATTTGAAGAACCTGTACCTACTATTCCTAAATCTGAAACTGCTTTTAACTCATCAGAGATACCAGACTTTTGGTTATCCTTAATCATGATACTGGCAGAGGCACTATATTTTGGTGTAGAATATTTTAAATATAAATAGGCTATTGAAAAAGAAATAAGACAACTTAACAAAAACCATTTCCAATTATACAAATACCTTTCAAGTTCTTGTCTAATATTTAAAGAATCATTTACTTTTATTTTTTCTTTAGAACTCACTGAATCTTGCATATTATCTAATTAAAAGGGAAACTATAGTAATTAATAAACCTGTTATAGAAATAAATAGACTTCTATTAGAATTATTAGAAGCTGATTGAATTCTAGCATAATTGTGTTCAACATAAATATTATCATTTTGTTGTAAATAGAATACTGGAGAGGTGTATATATTTTTTGACCTCAAATCTATCCTGTACTCTTTTTTTTCGTCTCCTTCTTCTCTAGTTACTAAAATATTATCTCTTCTCCCGGAAATATTTAAATCACCCGCTAAACTTAGTGCGTCCAAGATTGTGACTCTTTCATTAGGTATAGTATAAGCTCCTGGTCTTCTAACATCTCCAAAAATATTTACTTTAAAATTTGTTATTCTAATATTTATCGTAGGATTTTTTAAAAATCTAGGTGATAATTTACTTTTTAATAAAGAAATGACTTCCTCCCTAGTTTTTCCTGCTACTTTAATAGAACCCAATACGGGGAAATCTATGTTACCTTTACTATCCACTAAATAAGGTATAAGCTGTCTTTCTTGGCCTATTCTGTCTGGCGCAGTGATATTTACTGAAACGGTTGGTAAATTAAAAGGAATAGCAGCTTTGATATCGTCAGCAATTACAGTAATCTGCAATAAATCATCAGGTTTAAAGATTGTGGTATATATGTTACTAACCTTTTTTTGGTTTATAGTATCATTTTGAAGGTATGCAATTTTTTTATTGGAGACACATGAAGTTATAGTTATAAGGAATAAAAAGGAAAATATAACTCTATAAAATATAGACATGATTTTTTTTTTTTGCGAAAATAGCATATTTTATGAAACCTTTTCTGTTATCTGATCTAATTTTTCAAATTCCGAATTGTTTGAAACGTATTCGGGAACTAACTCTTTCATAAACTTTACCAAATCACTATTGTTAAGTGTTGAGAAATTAGCCGATAGATGGTTGATATTTTCTTGAACATGAGAGACATCAATTTCCTGACTTTTTGCTATCATAATTTTTTCATGGTACGTTTTAGTAGTGTTTTCTCCATTTGCTAACAATTCTTCATACAACTTTTCTCCAGGTCTTAATCCTGTTATTTTAATATCAATATCTTCTGGATATTTCAAACCAGAAAGATGTATCATTCGTTTTGCAATTTCAAATATCTTGACTGATTTTCCCATGTCAAAAATATAAATTTCTCCACCTTTACCCATAGTACCCGCTTCTAACACTAGACTACACGCTTCAGGAATGGTCATAAAGTATCTTGTTATCTTTTTGTGAGTTACAGTTAAAGGTCCTCCATTTTCAATTTGTCTTTTAAATAGTGGTATCACAGAACCGTTAGAACCAAGTACATTTCCAAATCTTGTTGTTGTAAATTTTGTGTTTTTTGCATTTTTACTAACACAACTAATGTACAGTTCTGCAATACGTTTAGAAGCCCCCATTACATTTGTAGGGTTTACAGCCTTATCTGTAGATACCATTACAAACCTTTCAATATTGTTTTCTATAGATAAGTCTGCTAAATTTTTAGTTCCTAAAACATTAACTTTTATAGCTTCATAAGGTGATTTTTCCATCAAAGGAACGTGCTTATATGCCGCAGCATGAAACACTCTTTGCGGCTTGTACTTTTCAAATATCCTAGATATTTTAAAACGATCTCTAACATCTGACACTATGGCAACAAAATTGGTAATTCCTTTTTGAATTAATTCTTGTTGTAAATCATACAAAGGAGATTCTGCTTGATCTATCAACACAATCAATTTACAATTGTAGCCACAAAGTTGTCTTGATATTTCACTTCCTATAGATCCTGCTGCTCCAGATACCAGTATCACCTTATTACTAACCTCTCTTTGAACGATAGGGTTGTCAATAATAATTGGAGCCCTATCTAACAAATCTTCAATTTTAATCTGTCTAATTTGATTTGCTTGCAAATCACCTCCAATCCACTTCGTTAAGGGAGGTACTATTTTTACTTCTACATCTAAATCTATAAATTTATCTGTAATAGAAAGTAATCTGTTCGGTTTTATGTTTTGGATAGAAATAATAACTTGATCTATATTATTCTTTTCAATGAATTTTGCATTAATATTATCCGGATTGTAAATCTTTACTCTATCTATTTTTTTTCCAATCTTGCTTTTGTTATCATCAATAAAACCGATAACTTCATAATTATGCTTTGTATCTCTATTTAAAGCACTGAATGTAATAATTCCAGAATCTCCTGCTCCGTATATCAAAACATTATTAACCGTATCTAATTCTGTTGAAATTACTTCATAAAAAGCTTTAAAAACAAATCTGCTTAAAATCAAAATAAATGTTGCTACTAAGTAATGTATAGCTATGATTGACTTTGGTATATAAAAATCTTCTATAAGATCTAAAAAGAAATTAAAAGTGACTGCTAAAGAGATTATAAGACATAATAATGTACTTCCTATAAAAACATTAAACGTATCTCTAATACCTGTATGCCTTATTATTCCTTTATAAGACCCAACAAATAAAAAGCTAATCAACGCAAAAACAACTACAAAAGGGATTTGATGTAATAAATTTGAGTAATTAAAATCGAAACTAACGTTAAACCTTATAAAGTAAGCTATGAAAAAAGAAATGATAACCAAGACCAAATCTACGCATAAAACCAGCCACTTGGAGGCATATTTATTTAAGGTCTTTAAAAGAAAGTTTTTTAACATTTTTGGTCTTGTTACTTTGCGAATTTACAATATTTTATTTATTATTGATATGATACTTTTTCTAACTAAAGCTACTTTACTACATTTAAAGAGTAAACATAAAACATTTTCGCAGATTCTATCCTTATTTTTAGACTTAATGCCAAAAATAGGGGAAAACACCTATATATAGGTAAACAATTTAATAACACCCTTCTTTTTTTCTATTAATCCTATTTTTAATAGAACGTGAAATATTTTCTTAGAGATGGTAATATGACCGCTAATTATTTAATATTTGTTTTTTAGTCTCTATTTTTTTAAATAAAAAAACATAACTAAGTATCAAACATAAAACAATACCCAAAAAAACATAGGATTGATTTACCATACTAAATTTATATGTTTTAAAGGCAATGTAACTTATAACAACTTGTAGTATCGCATAAAGTGCAGAAACCTTAAGATGAGAAATTTTATAAACGTCTACTAACTTTTGATAGATATGATGTCTATGAGGGTCTAATACACTTTCTTTAGTGTAGAATTTTCTGTACAGCAATGTCATACCTGCATCTGCACCATATACCATGATACACATTAACACAAATGGATACGATAATTTAATGGCAAATAACATGCCTAAGAAAAAAATTAATATTCCTATTGCTATACTACCAATATCACCTGCAAAAAAAAGTGCTTTTTTTCTAAAATTATAAAACCCAAAAACAATCAATGATAATGCAGCATATAGTATTAAGTTATCGTTTACTAAGTCAACTTCTGTATTGATCAAATAAAAACCAAATAATGAAGACAAACTATATAAACCTGTAATACCATTGATACCATCCATAAAATTAAACATATTTAATACACCAACACCCCAAGCTACATAAAAAAAGAACCAAAATTCTAAGGACACCTCTAATTCGACTAAAACTAAAGCAATGGCTAATATTTGAAAAGGAAATCGTATTTTAGAACTAAGTGTATAAATATCATCTAAAAAACTCACCAATGATATTAACAATACGCCTGCCACAAAATAAGGGTATTGAAATTGATTGAACACAAAAAACAACACTATTGCAATAGGAAAAATAATACCTCCTCCTCTTACTGTAATCTTTGTATGTGAACTTCTTTGGTTAGGCTTGTCTACAATTTTAAACCTAATTGCTAATTTTAAGTAAATGAATGAAGCAGCAATTAAAATAATTAAAACGAGTAAAAATTTTTCCATACTTTTAAAATGAAGCTATTGTTTTTTTTAATCCTTCTGATGTGGATAAAGGTAGTTCTTTTTGAAGAGCTTGTTTAATTTTTAGATTAGATACTTGATAATTTTCTGTAAGTTTTTCTAATTTTTCAGAATTTACAGGCAAAGGCAATATGTCACCTATTTTTGCTAAAGCAATAACTAAAGGTTTTGGAATATTTAAAATTTTTGCTGGTTTTTTTATAGTTTCTCCTATTATTTTTACCAAAGCTGTAGTAGACAAAGACGCATCATCAGCAATATTAAAAACTCCTGATTGAATTTTTTTATTGGTAATTAATTCATGTATTATAAAGCATAGGTTATCTACCGAAACAAACGATCTTTTGTTTTTGTATTTCCCAAATGGATAGGGTATTCCTTTGGATACAAAGCTATACAACACATTCAAATTTCCTTTATTGTTAGGACCATGAATCATGCAGGGCCTTAAAATAAAAACTCTTTTACCTTTAGGAATTTCTTTTGACAAAATATAATTTTCTGCTGCTAATTTAGATTTTCCGTAGGCCGTAATAGGATTAGGAGTTTCGTTTTCTGCCAAAAAACCTTCCACTTGATCTGCTACTGCCTTTACTGAACTCATGTAAATAAAAACTTCGCATTCGCTTTTTAAAAAAACATCAAAAAGTATTTTGGTCAATTCTGTGTTTACTTGAAAGTATTCAGCATCCTCTGAAGTCTTTTTTAAATCATGTGCCTTACCTGCTAAATGAATAAATGCGCTACAAGTATTTAGTATCTCTGTAGTTAAACTTTGATAACCTATCTCTGTAGCACTAGGTTTTCTAGATACCCCTAAGATATCTCCATTTAAATTCGTCAAATAGTTACTTAAATTCACCCCTACAAATCCTTTGTTACCTGTTATGATGTATTGTTGTCTGTTCAAAATTTATGCTTTATTTAAAAAACCTACAATTTTCCAAAAACCTCTTAGTTTTACTTTTGTTTTATTAAAACCTATTTGATTTCTTTCTAAAGCCTTTGCAATTTCTCTAGATACTATTTTATAGCTGCTAAAACCAGAACTGCTTACACCACCTACCAACATAGCCGTGGTGGTAATATTAGAAAATTTCCAAGAAATGTTATGCTTTAAGAAAAAACGAGTAATCAACTCGTAATCTGCACCAATGATAAAATCGAGATGATAACTACCAAATTTGGTAAACAAGTCTCTCTTGAAAAATATAGCAGGATGCGCGGGCATAAAACCAATTTTTAGTTTTTCAGGGTTCCAATTTTTTGCGGAATATTTTCTTACAGTTTTTCCTTCATTATTAAATTGAATAATGTTACCAACAGAAGCATCTACATTATTTTGGTTGTGAAATTTTGCAACATCTTCCAAGACTGTTTCATCGTTAAACACATCGTCAGAATTTAAAATTCCTACAATATCTCCTGTTGCCAGAGCAATACCTTTGTTCATTGCGTCGTAAAGGCCTTTATCTTTTTCTGAAACAATATTTGAAATAACCTCTTGATACTTATTCGCTATTTGTAAAGTATCATCAGTAGATTTACCATCAATAACAATATATTCTATATTTTGATAAGTTTGGGAAGCAACTGATTGAAATGTTTTTTCAATAGTTTTTGCACTGTTATAGCAGACCGTGATTATAGATATTTTCATAAATTAACTAACATTTGTAACATCGTAACCATATTCTTCTTTAAAATATAAAATTAACTGTTCCTTATTTTTACCAACTGCCCTATACGCTTCATAAATTTTCACATCTACTAAAAAACGATACCAAAAACATTGTAATACAGACCAAATAAAGCCTCTTTTACCTTCTAAAAAACCGAGTTGAACAAAGTATCTAACAAAGAAAAATAAGAAAGGCCTAACAAATAAAGGAAGTTTTAAATATGCCATTTTTAACCATCTTCTCCTTTGTTCTGAAGTTCCAAAAAAATTTGAAATCTTTTCTTCACTATTTGTAAAGTTATGCAATTTATCTAAAGTATCTATAGCTTCTCTTGTCGCGTAATTATTGTGTTTTGAAGTCCACCACGTAATATTATTTAGATTATAATCTATCTTATTACCTTCTACATTTTCTATTTCACCTTCTTGTAGTAACAGCATCCTTTCATCCATCCATTTTTGTTCGCACTTGGCCACTCCATTACGCCAAATTTTTAGATGCCAAATAGGATACATCCCTCCTTTTTTAAGAGGTTTATCAAAAAAATACATTAATCTTTTAACTCTAACACCAATTACATCTTTATTGAAACGATTTAAATTTAAAAGTATATTATTTTGAAGCTCTTTATCTAAGTATTCATCTGCATCTATTCTTATTACCCAGTCAGTATCAATATCCGTATTTTCCAAACCCCAATTGAATTGGGTTGCATAATTTACCCATCTGTTCTGGAAAAAACGAGCATTATATTTTTTTGCTATTTGTTCTGTTTTATCCGTAGAATAAGAATCTACAATTACAACATTTTCGCAAACGGTGTTCAGAGAGCGTAGGCACCTTTCTAGATGAACTTCTTCATTGTAAGTTAATATTATTGCCGTTAATGAAGGTTTATTATCCATTTATTACTCTTTTTTTTATAAATTTTGCTGGATTACCTCCTACTATATCATAAGCTTTAACGTCTTTGGTAACTACAGCACATGCACCAATAACTGCATATTCTTCAATACAAATTCCTGGAAGAACAAACGCTTTAGCTCCTATAAAAACATCATTAGCTATATTTATCACACCAATCATTAAAGGAGATTTTAAATCGCTCATATCATGTGTTCCATTACAAATATATGTATACTGAGATATGGTGACTCTCTTTTTTATATTAACTTGACCTAGGTTGTACACCTCGCTATAAGGTCCTAAACAAGATTTACTTTCAATTTTTAACAACCACGGAACATATATTTTTGAGGAGGGATACAAAAACACGTCCCAATCTACTTTAGCACCAAATAACTTTAGCAGAAATATCCTCCAATAATTCCCCATTTTTTTTGGTGAATATTTATATAATAAACTCCAACAAAAACTCCATACTCTTATTAAAACAGCTTCTTTTATTGTCCAAGAAGATGTATAGGGATTCTTTTGATTTCTGGATTTATATTGTAAACGACTCAAAACTAAAATTATTTATTGTTAAGCAAAAAACTAAAATCTTTTAAATATTCTTTAGCGATAATATCATTGCTGAATTCTAAACTTTTTTGAACACCCTTTTCACCCAAATTTCTTCTCTTTTCAGGATTATTTATTAAAATTTCAATTTTTTTACTTAATAAATTTACTCTGTTCGATGCTTTGTGATCAAACACCAGAGCATTCGTATTATCTATTACAAAATCTTTAAAACATGCTAAGTTAGATACTATAGTTGGTGTACCTGTTGCCATTGCCTCTAATGGTGCCACCCCAAAAGTTTCACCTTTTTCAGCAATAGAAGGATAACAATAAATATCTGATTTCACAATTTCGTCACATAACTCTTGCTGATCAGATGTTGGATCAATCCATTTTATAGAAAATTTTGAAGCTAAAGTATTTAATTTATTGATATATAATTCTCCACCTCCTCCATCTGCTACATCTCTAGGGCCCATGAGAGCTAATTCAATATATGGGTACTTTGCTATTAAATTATTAAATGCTTCTACTAAGATTACCAGCCCTTTTTCTTCACAAACCCTACCCGTATAAAGAATTCTTAAATTTTTACTTTCTTTTTTTGAATGGTATTTAAATACATTTGTATTGATGGGATTACTTATTATTTTAGATTGATTTTCTAGTGATGGCTCCTGTTTTATCAACTCATCGTAAACTGGTTTTGACACGCATGCTAATCTATTTACATGCTTATAGAACTTGAATTGTCCTTTAGGATATCTTGCTACATTATATATCGTTTTTTTTATTTTTCTTGAAAAGAAAACACTTAATATTGGAGACCAAAAGGTATTCATAACTAAAATTTCTGTTTTATTCATTTTAATCAATGATTTCAAAGAAAAAACAAAATCTAAACATAAATTTATAGCAAATGAACCAGACCAAGAGTATCCTTTTACATACTGTATTGTAATATTATCTTTATTTTGAACCGTGACTTGAGGTTTTTTTGCTACAAAACAAACCTGATGTCCTTTTTTTACAAATTCTAGACTTAAATTATACCAAAGTCGTTCAACAGCGCCATAACCATGAGGAGGTATTAAACCGAATGGACTTGTTATAACTGTAATTTTCATGGGCTGTATTATATTTTAATTAATTTAAATATTCTCCATTTGCTGGTTACATAGCAAATCAAAACCAAAATTATTTTCTATGTATGACTTTTCTAACATGCTTTTGTATATTTTTTCTTGATTTTTGTCTGTAAATCTATCTTTTATTTTCTTTGCAGGGACACCTCCATAGATAGCATAGGGTTCTAAATCTTTTGTAACCACAGAACCCATTGCTATAATTGCACCGTCACCTATATGAACACCTGTTTTGATCTTAGCATAGGCACCCACCCAGACATCTTTACCTATAGATGTTGTTTTTAAAACTCCTCTACCTGAAAAAATTATTGGCAAATTATGATTATTGAAATTATGATCACCACCAATAATACTCACATTGTTTGCTAACATAGTGTAATCTCCAATGATTACTTTTGGATAAATCTTACAATTTGGACCAACATAGGAATAAGCTCCTGCAGTTAGGTCGGGTGAAATCTCAGATTTTCCTCCAATATAAAATGTTTTATGTACGTTTTTAAGCTTTAACCTTTTTCTCAAAAAATACATTCTTGTATCTCTAAATAGCTTTCTAATTCTAGTCTTCATCTAACTGATTTTTGATAATTTCTATTTGATAAGCTGGGTTAAAATATTTGTCTATTCTTTCAAAACAACTTTTTCTAGTAAACTCTCTATTATGATTATTATTTAACCAATTCTCTATTGTTTTTAATAAAGATTCTTTGTTATTGTATTCAAAAAATTCTCCTGTAACTCCTTTTACTATGGATTCAAATTCTGGCATTTGAAGACTAAAATTGTTATGAGATATTACAGGCGTACCGTAAGTCATTGCATGCATTGCTGTTAAACCGACATTTCCTGGAGACACACATATATCTGCATTGTATAATAGGTTTCCTATGTCATATTCATCATATGAGGGACCAAAAAACCAAGTCAATTTTTCTGTATTGTTTAATTTTACAGACCTTTTTAAATTTTCTTCTTCCTCACCACTCCCAATAAAAATTAAATTTATAGGAGTTTCTTTTGTCACCATTTTTTTTTGAATTTCAATTAAAAAATTTAAATTTTTAATCTTTGTTAATCTTCCAATAAATATCAATACAGGATTATCATTTCCAAAATAATCGTTATAAATACTTGTTTTTTTAAGCTTACTTCTGACTTCTAATTGCTTCTTATAATCTAACGAATTGTATATTACATGCAATTTTTCCTTTTTAAATCCTTCATCAATCATAAGTTCTTTGGCATAATTACCATAGAGTAACAATGAATCGGAGAGTTTAAAAAAGGCTTTTTTCAAAATTCTTTTAGAAGCACTTTCATTACCATACCAACCATGCGTCCATAAATAAATTTTTTTATTTGAAAATTTACTAAAAATTAAAATAAACCAAGTAGACAAACAATAATACTCTCCTAATATAATATAATTAGCATAAGGCTTGAACAAGAGTTTTAATGCTCCTTTTTGCCAATAGATATGAGAATATATGTTTATATTTTTTAGCTCTTTTTTAAAGTTTTTAAGCTCTTTATAATCTAATTTTTTGACATCCCCCATTTTATCTCCAAAATAAGAGTCAATATTCAATTGCCTGTCTAATAATTTGAAAATACCCCCTCTGTAATGTTGGGCATAATTGTAAATTAAGCAAGTTTGTTTATTCATTTTGTTTTAATTGAGAAAAACTTAATCCTAAGGAAAAAAACAATACTACCGAGAAATATAGTGCTCCACTAAACGTATGCTGAACAAATCCTTGAATTAATATGATAAAAACCCAAATATAATTTGGGTCTTTAAATGATTTTAAATATACATTTTTAAATCCTTTAAATAGAAGAAAAAACAATAGTACAACACCTATAATACCTGTTGCCATTAATGTCTCTAATATAAAGTTATGAGGATAAAATCCTATTTCAATTCTCCCTCCTAGTATTGGGTTATTTAAAAATTCATTCCATGCGTCAACCCACAAATTCCCTCTTCCAAAATCTCCGCTTTCAAGAGTATTTGAAGTTCTTTCAAATACTGAGGTTCCTGTTTTATTAGCACCGTAAATAATTATAGGTATACTAAGTATAAAACTTACGATAAATTTTAATTTATTTTTTGCTCCTCCATAAATAATAAATAGCGGTAATGACATCACTATTGCTACAATAGAACCTCTTGAAGACCCTAAAAAAAACATTAATAGCGAAAGTATTATTGTGATGTATAAATATATACTGTATGTAATCTTTTTATTTTTGTTGAAAACGAGTTCATAAAAACAGAGAGTAAGTGTTAAAGCACCAGCATAAGACAAGGCTATTGGACTCAAAGTTTCATCTTCTATCCCTGAATATCTTGCCATAGAAATTCTACCAACACCTGCTAAAATTATGGCTTTATACAAGTATAGACTTGTAAGTCCCATCAAAAAACCAGAAAATATAAGCGAACTAAGTATCTTTCTTTTGTATTGGTTAAAACTTATTTTAGAAAACATTAAAAAAGGTAGTATACAGAAATTAACAGCATAAAAGAGATACTCATACCACCTTCTATTTAATACATACAAGTTGCTTTCATTTATTAAGACTTTAATAAAATATAAACTCCAAAAAAGAATAAAAAGAAGATAAATTGGATTTTTTTTATTGTTTTGTATTGATTTGAATTCAAAGATTAAAACATAAAGCATCAATATTGTTGTAATCATTCTTAACGGAATGGTAACCAATCTCGTAGAGTCTGTTAAGCCTAAAGCTATTAGAAGCGCTAATAAGGCATAGTAACCAGAAAACACAAAAAAAGATATGACAACAATTGAATTTTGTTTTAATTTCATAACACCTAATTATGTATTAGTTCTGAGTATGTCTTCTCTAATTTCATAGTTGTTACATCTATACTATTATTAGCTTTGATGAACTCTTCTAGTTTGTTATCTCTACTTTTACCTAAAAGTTTAACAACACCTTGCCCTATTTCATCTACTGATAAAGGGTTTATTAAGGTTGCAAAAGGGCTAAAATACTCTTTTGGACCACCTACTTCTGTAATTAATATTTCACATCCATGATATGCTGCGTTTAAAGCAACAATACCTACACCCTCACATATACTTGGTAAAGCAAATACTTTAGCTCTTTTAAAAAGTTCTATCATTTTCTCTTGAGTAACAAACCCCAAAACTTCAATGTTTTTTGACGTACCAATTTCGTCTTTCAAAGGCTTAAATTGCTCTGGCGTGCCTTTAGCACCCGCTAAAACCAATTGAAATTTATATTTTTTTGCTGCTTTTATAAGCCTCAAAACATTTTTTCTAGGTTGATATATTGAGCTTATATGCAAACAAAAATTTTCTGTATCTACTTTACCTTTTATGTTTTTACAAACGTCGTTATCGTAATTTAAAAAAATAGTTTTTAGTTTATCTTTAGACAACCCCATAGATTTTGTAAAAAACTCAGCTTCATAAGTAGATCTTACATAAACATTTTTAACCATTGGCAACGTTTTTCTTAAGGTATATGAAGGAGACCAAAGTCTTAATTTTTTGAATCCGATAAAAGTAGATATTTTATAGGCTAATTTAGATTGTAAAGAATCTATTATAGGAGAAATGACTATATTATCATTTTTTGTTCTTAAATTCTTAACAAATCCGTATAACCACAAGCCTGTCCCAAATATATGGATAACATCAAATGATTTCCAATCATAATTGCCCCAAACATTTGTTTGTACTACTTTATGGTTTTGTTTTTCCAAACCCTTTTGCCATGATAGAGCTTGATTTTTAATACCATTAGAATTGCCCGAAATAATAGCATCAGGACATAAAATAAATGCAATTTTCATGATATGAAGTTACTCTTTTTTTTTGATGTATTTTTTATGCAATTCTTCTTTTTGCTTCAATTTAAAAAATGAAGTTACCACTCTTCCAAATTTAAAATCGTAGAAAAAATCACCCTTGTATTTATATAGTAATTTAATAGAGTCTATAAACTCTAACACACCAAATTTTAACGCATTAAAGACAAAAGGTCTAATAGAGTTTTGGTATTTGTGCAATCCCTTTTCTCTTAAAAACAAATTTGCTCTTAACATTACTTGATACCTACTTCTATTATTTGTTTTAGTTAGCGTATTGCTTATACTACCACTTTTCATGGTAATACAATATACTACGTGATGTACTACAGCTATTTGACTTGAATAATAGCCTGTTTTTAAACCAAACATCATATCATTACTGGCGGGCACTTCATCAAATTTAAATTTACCTGTTTTTATAAATTCTGCTGAAAACACTTTGCCCCAAGGCACGATATGTTTTAAACGAAGAATATTTGCATCTTCCTCGTATTCGTTTATCATCTTATTAACTCCTAGATGCCTTGTTGCAGGTTTTAAAGTATCTGAGTACTTGCTTTCTACTTTGTAGTACAAAATATTGTATTGATTAGATATGGTTGCTCTAAATGTTTCAAATGCATTGCTTGTAAAGAAATCATCAGCATCAGAAAATAATATCCATTTTCCAGACACCATACTTAGTGCCTTATTTCTTGCACCACCTGCTGTTAATTGTATATCTGAAAAAAAAATTTTTACATGTGCTCTGTCATTTCCTGGGAAGTTTTTTCTGTCTATATTTTGACTATTGTCATCTATAATTAAAATTTGGATATCATCATCTTTAGGTATAGAATCTAGACATCTTTGCAATAAAGTTGTAGAGTCTTTGTGCGGAATAATAACACTAAACAAATAATCTTTTGTCAAAATATATAATTTATTTTAGAATAGATTGATACATATTTTTTGTTAGCTCTGATGATGCTTGCCAAGTTTCTTTTTCAATTCTTTCGAAATTACTTTTGCCTACAGCAATTAAATCTTCTTTTGAGCAATTACTTAGCCATTTGATTTTATCTTCTAATTCTGATAAATTGCTAAAAAGAAAATCATTATCTAGATATTCTGGTAAGCTACCTACTTTAGATGCTATACAAACTTTATTGAAAGACATACCTAATAACAAAGCTCCTGATGTTAAGATATCTTTGTAGCTATAAATCATTACATCGGTAATTTCTAAATAATTTCTAATTTTAGAATCCTCTATGTATTTTGGCACAAATTTAATGTCTTTATTGTTTTTTACAGCTTCTTCTATTACTTCTTTATCCCCAGCATATTTTACCTTCCCGCAAATTAGAAGTTGTGTATTAGTTAATGCTAATTTATTAAATATATTTATAACATCTAAAACCCCCTTATAAGGTCTTATATGCCCTAAAATTGTGAAAGTAGTTTTATTAGCGTCTATAGCTAATTTTTCTTTTAGTACTCTAGTAGTGACTTTATTATAATCGTTATAAGAATTCACATAGTTGCCGTGGGGTATGACATAGACTTTTTTTTGATTAACCTTGTATTTTTCCATTAATTTTCTCTTGGAAAAAGTATTGTGAACACTAAAAGCATCTATCATTGGAATTAATTTTTTCATAAAAAATAATTCTAACTTCAAATGCAAATTTTCATGATTATGTAGGTTATGTACAGTCCACACAAATTTTATATTTTTTTTCTTTAGTTTTTTTAAGTTGTAAAGAAAATACAGCACCTTGAACAAAGTTTTAAAAAAGCTTGTAGTTAAAATAAATGGATCAAACCAATGAAAATGAATAATATCTGCTTCATCAATATTCTTAGTACTAAAAAAGTTTTTTGTACCAAATTCTGATGCGTGAATAAAAATATTATGTTTTTTTAATTCTTTAGCAATTTCTATTTGATAGGGATTTGCTTCTACATATGGTGCAAAAAAAACTCTCATATTAAAGTATTGGAAATTATGATTATTTAAGCCAAGGTCTATAATTGAGATTGTATAGCAATTTACTTTTTCTTTTGCCAATTGGTTTAGCTGGATTTCCCGCAACTATACTCATAGGTTCAATATTTTTTGTAACCACGCTATTTGAAGCTATTACTGCTCCTCTACCAATTCGAATATTTGGCAATATTGTTACTCTTGATGCAATCCACACGTAATCATCTATAGTTACAGGACCTCCTTTAGAATCATGAAAATCTGAATGCGGATCGTGTCCTAGTGTCCAAATATTAGTTTCTTGAGCAATATCAACATTGTTACCTATCTTTAAGATGCCTCCTCTACCATCTAATAGAACTTTAGAATTAACAACACTGTTATTACCTATATAAATATTTGCCGCTTCCCGTATCTCTACACCTCTTAAAAAATTAGTATCAGTTCCAATTTTTTTTAAAACCTTTTTTAAAACCAACTTTCTAACGCTACGCGAAGGAAATTTTAATAAATACGCATTTAGAATAAAATAAAATATTTTTTTCAATGAATTCATTTACTTTATCTATTTTCGTTAAATAACTTTATAAACTCGTCTAATCCAAAGTCAGCTCTTTTTCTTAGCAATTCTAATGACTCTGAGTAGTTTACATCATAATCTAAACGATTTAAACAATTTTTTAATTTATCTAAAGAAAATGGTTTTTCCCACAGCATTACTTCTTTAATGTCTTGAGTTAAAATTCTTAATTTGGGCTCTATTTCTATAGCTATTACAGGTTTCCCTAGTAATGCACCAACTATAGCTCCATGAAACCTTGACGAAATAAAACCATCAAAAGAATTTAAGACGTCTAAAAAATCTTCAATTGAATATTTATTTGGATCCCAATACAAAAAATCTTCATCTTCAAGTTTTTCCATCCACTCGGGATCTTTAAACGGTGCATAAACAATAAATTGAAAATCAAAATTCGGATTTTTTTCTTTATACAATTTCATAATAGGTTCATAGTATGCTCTACCACTATCCTCCCATACCCAATCTCTAACAACAATACCTATCTTTTTCTTTTTAAATTTAACATTATCTACATTTTTAACTTTAAATTTATAAGAGAATAATGAAGAGAATGCTATGTCAGCACCAAAAAAAGATTTGATACCCCATTCTTTAGTATAGTTAACAGAAACTTCATCTCTTAAACCAATAAAATCAGCATTCTTAAGTTGTTTTTTTACCTGCTCTATTTTAAGTTTATTATCATAAAAAGGACCAAGACCGAAACCTAGAAAAGCTGTATGATTTGGTACAAATATTTCTTTCTTAGAATTGTTATTGATTATAAACTTTATTTTGTTTACAATTCTTTTGGGTTCTAAAATCACTTTTTTTAGTAATGAGAAGAAACCTCTATCTTCATTTTTAAATGAAAAGAATTGCGTACCACCTCCATATACAAGCCAATCTTCCCTAAAATTTAAAGTTTTATACTTTGAATTTGATAAGAATTTATTAGGATAAGCGACATCATACATTCCTTCAAAATTTACGTCAATATTAGAAAACTTCTCATTAAAATACTTTTCAAATAATACCATCAAAAGGTCGTCTCCAAAATTTGTAGCGCCATAAGCACCTTTGACATTAATTTTTACTTTTTCCATTAATAAATAGCTGTTTTAGGCTTTAAATTATTCTCTTTTTTCTTCTTTAAGTAAATCATATTTTCTTTTTTCAGATTAAAATAATGTTTTTCATCTCTTTTTTTTATAACTCTACATGGATTACCAACAACAATCGACATTTTAGGTATCTTTCCTGAAACTACAGTACCTGCTCCAACTATACAGCCTTCTCCTATTTCAGAACCCGGTGCAATAATTACATTACCACCGATCCAGACGTTTTCACCAATCACAACTTTCCTAAATTCAAATGTTTCGTCGTAAGGTATGTATTTTGCATTTTTATATTTATGGTTTGCTGAGTGTATTGTTAAATTTGGTCCTATAATCGTCCCTGTTTTAATTTTAACACCACCTAAAGCATTAATAAATGCATTTGGTCCAATATATATATAAGATCCTAACTCTAATCTTTCTGGGTATACTACATTTAATGAAAGATTAACGTCATTGAATTCTCCGTTAGATTTAAATCTTTTCGTTAATTCGGAGAATTTATACTTCTTATCAAGCAGCTTCATTTTCTTTATTATATTTATGTTCATATAAATATACTTAAAAAGCTTTTTTATCATATCAACTCTGTTTTAACCTTAAGATTTTCATAAACTTATTCATTACTTTTTTTAGTAGTTCGAGTTCGTTTTCTTCTAATGAAAAAAATGAACTACTAAAAAAAATAATGATTGACAATACAAATGTAATTATAAACCTGTAATTGATTTCAAGAAACTTTACAATTAAAAAAGAAGTTGAAATTGAAAATAAAGTTGGTAAAAACACTTTAAAAAAAACTTTCTTTAAATAAGAAGACACAGGCAAACCAACAATATCTCTACATAAAACTAATCTAAAAACACCAGCAAAAATTTCTAAAAATATATAAACAAAAAGAGCTACTTCAGCATCATAACCACTCTTTAGTAAAAAAAAAGTTATCGGTAAATTTAATAAAATCACACCTCCGATTGTTATTTGATATAATTTTATATTTCCTACAGATTGAACAGCAGAAATTAACCCAATAGTTAATTGTTCTACAAGAGTACCTATTAATATTAATTGACAAAAAACAACAACGTAAGGCGGTTGCTTTCCTAGCCAAAAATCTATGATTGCAGGCATTTCAAATATCAAAGGGATGACAAAAAATGCAATGAGGAAATACCCAAATTTACAAGACATTAATGAAAGTCTTATCATTCTTTCTCTATTATTAGCCCCCTCACTTTTCATGATTTGAGGATTTAAAACGCGTAAAACATTTAACGAAAAAAAACTTGATTGCGATTTCACTTGATTAGCAATACCATAGGCTGCATTAACAACTGGTCCAAAAAATATATTTGAAACTATAGCAATACCTTGTGATTTCCCCGAACTACATGCAGCACCAAATAAATTCCAGCCAACAAAACTTGTATGTTCTTTTATATGTAAAAAACTAAAATCTTTTTTCAAAGAAATTTTGGTTTCGCTATATTTATGGAAACAATAAATCCACTTCAATAAACTTGCGATAAAAAAACTGAGAAACATTAATATTGAATATAGTATTAGCTTATCATAATTATCTATATATGTTATAATTAAAGCAACACCAAGCCTCATCAAAATTTCTAGCAAGCCAATAATTCCCAAAAAGAGCATGTTTTCATAAGCATTGAGTATAGCCTCAAAAGGCACAAAAATTACTGTAATAAATATTGTACTAACAACAAAATGAAACACAATTAAAACAGCATTAATTCTATCTGGTGGTATAATAAGATTATTATGTATCATATAGAGACCAAAAACCTCTATTATAATAACAATTAAAAAACCAACAAAGAAATGGATAACTATACTATTAGCTACTGTTTTTCTAATTTGATTAAATAATCCTTTTCCTATATTTATTGAAATAAATCTTTGAGTAGATGCTGTTAAAGCAGATTTAAAAAAACCTAACATAGCAACAACACCTCCGATTAAACTATAAAGACCAAAATCTTGTACTCCTAGAGCTTTAACTATTAATCTTGTACTATATAATGATACAAGTACAGTTATTAAAGCTCTTGTATATATTATTCCTGTGTTAAATAAAACTTTATGAGATGCTTGCATTCAAATATTTACTCAACCTGTTTTAATATTTTATGACCTGCTTTTAGTAAAGCAACATCTTTCTTCATCAACTTCACATCGCTCTCCATCATGTCTTTAACTAGAGAAGCCAAATCATATTCTGGAACCCAACCTAATTTTTCTTTTGCTTTTGTAGGGTCTCCTAGCAACAAATCTACTTCTGTTGGACGGAAATAAGAAGGATCTACAGATAATACTTCTTTGCCTATTTCAACTTGAAAATCTTTATGATTACAGGCTATGACATAAGCTTTTTCGTTTACTCCCTCTCCTTTAAATTCAATATCTATGCCTACTTCACCAAATGCCATACGTACAAAATCACGAACTGTTGTAGTTACACCTGTCGCAATGACCCAATCTTCTGCTTTATCTGCCTGTAAAATCATCCACATCATACGGACATAATCTTTGGCATGTCCCCAATCACGTTTAGCTTCTAAATTACCTAAGAAAACTTTTTCTTGCAGTCCTAGTGCTATTTTTGCTACAGCTCTTGTTATTTTACGAGTTACAAAGGTTTCGCCTCTCCTTGGAGATTCATGGTTGAATAACAGCCCATTACAAGCAAACATGTTGTATGCTTCACGATAATTTTTGGTAATCCAAAATCCGTAAATTTTGGCCACACCGTAAGGCGAACGTGGGTATAATGGAGAGTTTTCATCATAAAACCCTCTCTCATTTTTATTTTCTGGGAGTCCTCCAAACAACTCTGATGTTGACGCTTGGTAAATTCTAGTTTTTTCACTTAACCCTAAAAGCCTAACTGCTTCTAATATACGCAATGTCCCTAATCCGTCTACGTTACCTACATATTCTGGCATATCAAAAGAAACCTTAACATGAGACATGGCACCCAAATTATAAATTTCATCTGGTTGACATTCTTGTATGATACGTGTTAAGTTCATAGAGTCGGTTAAATCTCCATAATGCAACTTTAATCTTTGATTAGGATCGTGTGGATCTTGATACAAATGATCTATTCTATCAGTATTGAATAATGAAGATCTTCTTTTAATTCCGTGAACTTCATACCCTTTCTCTAATAATAATTCGGCTAAATAAGATCCGTCTTGACCTGTTATTCCTGTAATTAATGCTACTTTCATGCTTGGTTTAGTTGACTTCTATTTTTACTTCTTTTATATTTTCTATGTTTTCTAAAAACCATGTATAGGTTTTTTCAATTCCTTCTTGTAATTCTGTAGAGTATTGCCACCCTAATTTTTTCATTTTTGAAACATCCATTAATTTTCTAGGTGTACCATCTGGCTTATCTGAATCCCAAACAATTTCTCCTTGATGACCCGTTACTTTCTGAATTGTTTCTGCTAATTCTTTAATGGTAATATCTTTTCCAGATCCTACATTATACAAAAATTCTGGTAATTCATTTTCTACTGCATAGACTACTGCCTCTGCCATATCGTCTACAAACAAAAATTCTCGCATTGGAGTACCACTACCCCATAAAGTTACATCTGCATTATTGTTATTTTTAGCTTCATGAAACTTACGAATCATCGCAGGTAAAACGTGTGATGTTTTCAAATCAAAATTATCATAATACCCATATAAATTTGTGGGCATTAGACTAACATAATCTTTATTGAATTGCTTTCTAATGGCTTGACATACTTTGACTCCTGTAATTTTAGCGATCGCATACCATTCATTTGTAGGCTCTAAAGTATCTGTAAGTAAGTGTTCTTCTTTTAAAGGCTGAGGAGCAAATTTTGGATAAATGCATGAACTGCCTAAAAAGATAAATTTAGCAATATCTGCTTTCAATGCTTCGTCAATCAAATTATTTTGAATTTGCATATTCTCCATAATAAACTGATATGGATAATCATTGTTTGCTAAAATGCCACCAACTCTCGCTGCGGCATCTATGACTACATCTGGTTTTTCTGTTTCAAAAAAACTTCTAACTTTAGTTTGGTCTTTTAAATCTAATTCTTTGCTAGTTTTACCTATCAAGTTTGTGTAGCCTTTTTTTTCTAAAGCTCTCCAAACTGCAGAACCTACCATTCCCCTATGGCCTGCAATGTAGATTTTTGATGATGTATCCATATTATTTACCTATTTGAATGTATTCAAATCCTTTTGACTCTAAATTAAATGCATTGTATTGATTCCTTCCGTCAAATACTATTGCGCTTTTTAATTGTTGTTTGATTTCATCAAAATCTGGAGATCTAAATTCTTTCCATTCTGTAAGTAAAATTAAGGCATCAGCATCTTTCAAAACTTCGTATTTAGATTCGTAGTATGTTATACCATCTACTCCTTTCAAATAAAACTCTTGTGCTTCTTCTATCGCTTTTGGGTCATAGGCTTTAACTTTTGCACCTCTCTTTACCAACTCTTTAACCACGTAAATAGCAGGAGCTTCTCTCATGTCATCCGTTCCTGGTTTGAATGCTAACCCCCATAAACCAAAAGTTAACCCAGATAAATCTTCTCCAAAACGATTTACAATTTTTTGAGCTATCACAAGTTTCTGAGCATCATTAACATCTTCTACTGAAGTTATTAAGTTAGCCTTATAACCATGTTCTTCGGCTATTTTTTTTAATGCTTTTACATCTTTTGGAAAACAAGAACCTCCATAACCAGCGCCTGGATATATAAAACTATACCCTATTCTTTTATCTGAACCAATACCTATTCTAACTTGATTAGCATCAGCACCTACTCTTTCACAAATATTTGCAATTTCATTCATGAATGAAATTTTTGTTGCCAACATTGCATTAGCCGCATATTTAGTCATTTCCGCAGAACGAATATCCATGGTTATAAAACGATCATGCGTTCTAAAGAAAGGAGAATATAATTGCTTCATCACATCAAAAGCATAGTCAGACTCCGCTCCTATCACAACTCTATCTGGCTTCATAAAATCATCTATAGCCGCACCTTCTTTTAAAAATTCAGGATTAGAAACTACATGAAAATTAATTGCTAAACCTCTTTTATCTAATTGCCCTTGTATCGTTGCTTTTACTTTATCTGCTGTTCCAATTGGAACGGTTGATTTGTCTACAACAACCAATTCTTTTGTCATCGTTTCTCCAATAGATTTTGCTACTGCTAAAACATATTGTAAGTCTGCAGAACCATCATCTCCCATTGGAGTACCAACAGCTATAAATACAACCTTAGCATTTGCAATTGCCTCTGAAAGACTAGTTGTAAACTCTAAATTTCGTTTTTTTACATTTTTTAAAACCATAGCCTCTAGACCTGGCTCAAAGATTGGAATGATTCCTTTATTTAACTTTTCAATTTTTACAGGATCAATATCTACACACGTTACATGATTACCCATTTCTGAAAAACATGTACCTGAAACTAACCCAACGTAACCAGAACCTACTACTGCTATATTCATAAATTAATTGCTCTTAACTTTTAAATTCTCTTTCTCTTGTACTTCTTTACGCAATCCACTACTCGAAAAACGGTGTTCTCTTTTATTGTAAAATAGTTTTACTCCACTTTCTTCACAATACTTTCTACCTGTGAAATCTTTGTTTTTATATTCTTCTCCTACTATTCTAACATCGATTTTAAAAGATCGCAATACATCTTCTAAATCTTGCTCTGTTGCATAAGGAACTATTTCATCTACATATTTACACCCTTTCAGTTGTATATATCTTTCGACCACAGACTGTATGGGTCTGTTTTTTTCAGGACGATCTAAAGTAGGATCTGTTTGTAATCCACATATTAAATAATCACATTGTTCTTTTGCGTCTTCTAACATTTTTACGTGACCTGCATGAAACAAATCAAATGCGCTAAAAGTTATTCCTATTTTCATTTTTTTAAATATTTTTAAGTAACCAAGAAGAAGATTGTACTTTATCTCCTAAACCATCAATTAAATCAATTCCTAATTCTTTACACACGGGTACTTCTGGTATAGAATCATTATTTTGATCTCCTCCATTGGCAAATCCTAAGTGATACTTATCTCCAAAATCTGAATATATTTTTTGGATAGAAGCACATACAGTTCTGTCTTCATCTATAGAAATAAAAGCTTTATCTACAGCCTTTATATTTTGCACTATAAACAATCTTTCATCCTCTTTTTGAAATTCTTTAGAACCTTTTAACTCTCTTTGTAAATCATTATTCACAATTACAAAAAGCTTATCTGCCATTGCTTTTGCATTATTAAAGTACTCTAAATGCCCTTTATGAATTGGATTGAAATAACCTGAAACTATAATTGCTTTTTCCATTGAAATTTTATTTTTCTTTAAAAATTCGATACAAATATATACTATTTATTTATTAAACAAGGGGGTGTTTTTCACCTGTTTGTATTATTGCCATATTCCTAATATCATGAACAATTTTTATTGATTTTTCGGATTCTTTTATACCAAAACCTTTGGATTTCAGTATTTCATGATAACTTTGAGTATGCAAATCTGTAAAACCTGAACTAAACTCTAATTCTTCATTATCTACAGCTATTGAACGAAACGTTCTTTGCTTCTTCTCTCTTATTTCTTTAGGCAAATCTGTTTCATCTATAGACAAAAACCAACGAACCCTAGCATTTTCAAACTCTAAAAATCCTGCCGCTTTGTTTTTTTCTCTAAGATGCACTCTATTTTCTTGAACATTTCCAAATATCCAAGACAACATATCATAAAAATGTACACCAATATTTGTAGCTATGCCTCCTGACTTGCTTTCATCTCCTTTCCAAGAAATATCATACCACTTTCCTCTTGAGGTTATATAGGTTAAATCAACCTCATATTTAGTTTTTTTCTTATGTAAATCTATAGCTACTTTATTCTTTAACGCAATGATACTAGGATGTAAGCGTAATTGAAGAATATTATAAATACTTCTTCCAGATTCTTTTTCTATATTTTTTAACGCTTCTATATTCCAAGGATTTAATACTAAAGGCTTTTCGCAAATTGCATGTGCACCTCTTCTCAATGCCATTCTTATATGTGCATCATGCAAATAGTTAGGCGTACATATACTTACATAATCTAAGTTAACGTTATTTCTTTTTAGTTTTTCTACATGTCTATCAAAACGCTCAAATTCAACAAAAAAACTCGCTTCAGGAAAATACGAATCTAAAATACCAACGCTATCAAACTTGTCTAAAGCAACAATTAACTTATTATTTGTTTCTTTAATTGCTTTGAGATGTCTTGGAGCTATGTAACCTGCAGCACCTATTAATGCAAAGTTTTTCATTTTACAATGTTTTATCTACAATTTTTGGATCTAAAAAATTCTTTACATCGTATACGACTGATTTCTCTTCTTTTAGCTCTGAATAATTTAAAGATTGAAATTCATTGTGCGCAACTGCTAAAACAATTGCTCTAAATTTTTTCTTAGGCAGCTTATTTATAGATACCAATTGATATTCATTTAACACTTCTTGTGGATTCGCATGAGGATCAAAGATGGTAAGGTTTGCCCCATATTCTTGCAATTCGTACACCAAATCTACAGCCTTTGTATTTCTAACATCTGGACAGTTTTCTTTAAAAGTAACTCCTAAAACCAAAATTTCTGCCCCCTTTACCTCAACGTCATTTTGAATCATCAGTTTTGCTACTTCTGAAGCTACAAATTTTCCCATACCATCATTTACTCTTCTGCCTGCTAAAATAATTTCTGGATGATAATTATACTCTTGCGCTTTTTGTGCTAAATAATAAGGATCTACACCTATGCAATGCCCCCCAACTAAACCTGGTTTAAACGGAAGAAAATTCCATTTTGTTCCTGCAGCCTTTAAAACATCATTGGTATTGATATCCATTAGGCTAAAAATTTTAGCCAACTCATTTACAAATGCAATATTGATATCTCTTTGTGAGTTTTCAATTACTTTTGCCGCTTCTGCAATTTTTATATTAGATGCTAAATGTGTACCGGCAGTAATGACTGATGCGTAAACCTGATCAACTTTTTGACCTATTTCTGGAGTAGAACCTGATGTTATTTTTAAAATTTTTTCTACCGTATGCTTTTTATCTCCTGGATTTATTCTTTCTGGAGAATAACCTACATAGAAATCTTTATTAAACTCTAAACCAGATTCTTTTTCTAAAATAGGCACACAATCTTCTTCAGTTGCTCCTGGGTAAACTGTAGATTCATACACTACAATATCTTCTTTCTTCAAGACCTTACCGACGGTTTCACTAGCTTTTATTAAAGGAGTCAACACGGGTCTGTTATTTTTATCTACAGGAGTAGGAACTGTAACTACATAAAAATTACAATCTTTAAGGTCTTCAATTTTTGAGGAAAAAAACAATCCTTTAGTTGGTGAATTCTGGCTTACTAAAACCTGTTTCAAGACACTTGTTTCAACCTCTCTAGTCTTGTCTACCCCTAATCGTAACTCATCTATTCGTTTTAAATTTACGTCAAAGCCTACAACCGAATATTTCGTTGCAAAGAGTCTTGCCAAAGGCAAACCTACGTAACCCAAACCAATTACACCTATCTTTATATCTGTCATACATTTAAATTTTTCCAATACCACTCAATAGATGCCTTTAAACCGTCTTCTAATGAGAATAATGGATTATAATTTAACAACTTTTTTGCTTTAGTAATATCTGCGTGTGAATGCTGTATATCTCCAAAACGTTGGGGTCCGTTTAAAAAATGAATTTTCATGATTTCTGGATTGTATTTTGATAACAATTCTTTTAAAATAACACTTAGTTCTGATAAAGTATTGCGTTCTCCAAAAGCAATATTATATACCTGATTTGCAGCTTCTTTTGACGCCACCAAACACAGTAAGTTTGCTTGTACCACATTATCTATATATGTAAAATCTCTAGAGTTAGTGCCGTCTCCATTAATGGTTGGCGACTCTAAACCAACCAGCTTACTGATAAACTTAGGTATTACTGCCGCATATGCTCCTTCTGGAGTTTGTTTTTTTCCAAACACATTAAAATATCTAAGTCCTATCAACTCCATGTTGTATGTTTTTGCAAATACATCTGCATATAGTTCATTCACATATTTAGTAACCGCATAGGGAGAGAGAGGTTTTCCTATTTCATCTTCTACCTTTGGTAACTTTTTAGAATCTCCATACGTGGATGAACTTGCTGCATAAACAAAACGTTTAACTTTATTATCTTTTGATGCGACTAACATATTCAAAAAACCAGATACATTAACCTCATTACTGGCAATAGGATCTTTTATAGAACGAGGAACAGACCCCAAAGCCGCTTGATGTAAAACAAAATCTACATGTAGCGTTGCTTTTAAACAATCTGATAGGTTTCTTATATCTCCTTTTATAAGTGTAAAATTGGGGTGTTCTAAGAATTCTGATATGTTTTCTCTTTTTCCAGTAGAAAAATTATCCAAACAAACAACGAGGACATTCTTGTTTAATAGAGTTTCACAAAGGTTGGACCCAATAAAGCCAGCTCCTCCTGTGACAAGAATTTTTTTACCTGATAAATCAATATCCATTATGATGAAGTACTTTTGGCTAATTTAAAGTAAACAAAAGTAATGAAAAAGAATGGTTTTTGCTTTATGAAAAAGAAAAGCTATTTAAAGAAAAAACTCTCACTTTTAGTGAGAGTTTTTTTTGTGGGCGCGAAGGGATTCGAACCCCTGACCCCTTGGGTGTAAACCAAGTGCTCTGAACCAACTGAGCTACGCGCCCCTGCGTGATTGCGGATGCAAATATATAATAGATTTTAATTCTACCAAAAGAAAAAATGATTTTATTTTAAATTATTTCTGCCACCACAAAAGTACTACCACCAACATAAATTACATCTTGCTGATTTGCATGATGTAACGCACTTTTAAATGCTTTTTTTACAGATGCATATTTTTTTCCTACTAAATTAAAATCTAAAGCTTTTTCTCTCAATTCTTGCTCGGGCAAGCCCCTAGATATAGCAGGACTGCAAAAATAGTACTGCGCATTTTCTGGAAATAACGGTAAAATTGTATCGAGTTTTTTATCTGAAACCACACCCAATACAATGTGTAATTTTTGATAGGACTCTTTTTTTAATTGATTCAAAACAATTTCTAACCCTTCTTTATTATGGGCTGTATCACATATTACTTTAGGGCTATCTTGTATTATTTGCCATCTTCCCTTAAGGTTTGTATTTCTAACCACATGCAACAACCCCTGTTTGATATGATTGTTATCAATTTTAAAACGGTGTAACTTTTCTGCAGCTAAAGCTGCTGTTTTCGCATTTTTTATTTGATAGTTGCCTAATAAATCTGTTTTATATTGCCCAATCACATCAGATGCATAAAATAATTCTGAAAAGGTTTCTTGAGCTTTATTCGCAAATACTTTTTGCACTTCTGGTTGCCTTTCTCCAACTACTACAGAAATATTATTCTTAATAATACCTGCTTTTTCAAAAGCAATTTCTGGAAGTGTTTCACCCAACATATCTGTGTGGTCTAAACCTATATTGGTAACTACAGAAAGTTCTGGAGTTATTATATTTGTAGAATCTAACCTTCCGCCTAAACCCACTTCTACAACCGCTACGTCTACTCTTTCTGATGCAAAATAATCAAAAGCCAAACCTACAGTCATTTCAAAAAAAGACAACCCTTGTTGTTCTAAAAACTGTTTGTGTTTGGTAATGAAAGTAGTGACTTTATGCTTTGGTATTTCTTGACCGTTAATACGGATTCTTTCTGTAAAGTTCTTTAAATGCGGCGAGGTATACAAACCTACTTTATAACCCGCTTCCTGCAAAATAGAAGCTAACATATGACTTGTAGAGCCTTTACCGTTTGTACCTCCTACATGAATAGATTTGAATTTTTTCTCAGGATAATCTAAGGCTTTGGAAAGCGCTAAAATGTTTGTTAAATCTTTTTTAAATGCTGCTTTACCTTCTCTTTGATACATAGGTAATTGCGCAAACATCCATTGTAAGGTTTCTTTGTATGTCATAATTTTTATTGAGACCTTTTGATTACTACACAAGTCTCATTACCCAAACAAAGATAAGTGATTATTTAGTTAAAGAAAACTTGTAAATGATGGTTCCTGTTTGTTTTGATGGTGCTTTTTTGTCTACGTTCCATCTTGTTTTTAATGCTGCAGCTTTAGCAGGTTTTAACAAACAAGGTGCAGAGTTAGTAGTTCCTTTAACTCCTGGTAAGGCATAAATTACTTTACCTAACTTATCTACTTGTATTCTTACAACAACAATACCTTCTTCTTGACAATCTGGTTGTTCTTTGGGTTTGGATAAAGCTTTTCTGCCAGCTAAATTGTAATTTCCGCCAGAGCCACTGCCAGTATTGCCATAATATTTAGAGGAATTGGCGTCTCCTTTTTCGTTCCCTTTTACACCCAACTCATCATCATCTCCTTCTCCTTTGGGTTTACCATCTGACGCATTACCATTTAATAAATTACGTAAGGCATCTTGAGTTTCTTTTGAGGGTTTGGGATTGGGTTTTTCTTTTGGCACATCCTTTACAACTTTCTCTTCTGTAGTTTTCTCTTCTTCTTTTTTCTTCTCTACAACAGGTACATCTTTAGCAGTATTGTCTGTAATAATTTCTTCTTGGATAGTTTCTTTGGGAATTTCTTTTACCGCATCTTCTATAGTTTGTTGTTCTTTTTCAATTTTTGGAGCTGCAATTTTTTTTGTTTTTTCTACTGACTCTCCACTACCAACATTAGAATTTCCAAAATTTATAGCCAATCCATATTCTTCTGGTGGATCTGAATATTGCATCCCGTAATTAAAAATTCCGAAAATAAAAAGCATCAGAATTATTGCTGTAATTACAGCAGATTTACGTTTATGTTTGGTATTTAAAATGTTCATTATTTTTGTAAACCTTCTTAAAATATGGGTTTAAAAACGTACTTTTTAAAATTGCACTTGCGTTAGGGATTGAAACGGCATCCTTTTTGCTTTTTCTGCAAAAAGATACAGTGTAAAGCCCGTTAAAACGCCCAAAAAATTATTTGCCTTTTACCGCTAAAATCATCTTTAGTTTATTTTTATTGGCAATATCTATTACCTTCATTACGCTTTTATAGGCTACATTTTGGTCTCCTCTTATAACAATTGTTTTCTTTTTATCTGCACCTACACTTTGTAAAAGTGCACTTTCTAATTGCGATGCAGTTACTTTTGTTTTGTCTATGTAAAATTGAGATGCACCTGTAATACTAACTGCTACAGATTTACTGTTTTCGGTTTTTCCGCCTGCTTTGGGTAGTAAAACGTCTATTGCACTTACTGTAACCAAGGTTGATGTTAGCATAAAAAAAATTAACAACAAGAAAACAATATCTGTCATAGATGACATATTGAAAGATGGGTCTACTTTATTTCTACCTCTTAAATTCATTTATTTTATTTAACCTTTTCAACACTTTTATACTGGCTCGTTTAATAAATCGAGAAACTCAACTGATTTTGCTTCCATTTGGTAGACAACTTTGTTGGTTCTTACTACTAAATGATTATAAGTAATGTACGCTATAATACCTACAATTAAACCGGCTACGGTTGTTGTCATTGCTGTATACAAACCGTCTGATAGCATTTTAATGTCTATTTGACCTCCTGCATTTGCTATTTCATGTATGGCAACTATCATACCTATTACTGTTCCTAAAAATCCAATCATTGGAGCCGCTCCTGCAATTGTAGCTAAAACGCTTACATTTTTTTCTAATTGATAAATCTCTAACTTTCCGGCAGTTTCTATAGCAGTATTAATATCTTCTAAAGGTTTGCCTATTCTAGAAATTCCTTTATTTATTAACCTAGATGTTGGCGTGTCTTTACTGGTACACAAAGCTGTTGCTGATTCTATTTTTCCGTTAGAAATGTAGTCTTTAATTTGATTCATGAAGTTTTTATCTACTTTTGATGCAGATTTTATAGCAAAAAAACGTTCAAAATAAATATATAAGGCAATTGCCAAGAGTACAAAAAGTAGTGCAATAATAATTTGCCCACCTAAACCACCATCTATAATTAATTTATAGATTGATAATGTTTTTTCTTCTGATACTGCTTCTTCTAGTATTTCTTTATTTTCTTGAAAAAATGATATCATTCAATTCTCTTTTAAGTTCTACGTATGTAACGATAATTCTTTTTTTAAATTGTTTTATCCAAAGAATACATTATTATAAGTCAAAAAAAATGCCACTCTGTTTTTTACAAAATGACATTTTAAATTCTAATTTTATATTTTTAAAACAATGTTCTTGTAACCATAAATACCCCAGAGCCAACTACAAAGCCAATAAGAGCTAACCATGATATTTTTTTGAGGTACCAGAAAAAATCAATTTTTTCCATACCCATAGCAACTACTCCTGCAGCAGAACCTATAATTAACATACTACCTCCTGTACCTGCTGAAAAAGCAATAAAGTGCCATAACTCATGG
Source organism: Polaribacter sp. WD7 (assembly GCF_003335085.1). Taxonomy (GTDB): domain Bacteria; phylum Bacteroidota; class Bacteroidia; order Flavobacteriales; family Flavobacteriaceae; genus Polaribacter. The sequence goes on from NZ_QPEJ01000016.1 coordinate 474,751, forward strand.
TCTAGTGCCTCAGAAAACATACCTAAACTTGCAGCCACCAAAGGTACATTATCTATTACGGCAGAACCAATTCCTAATAACATTACTACAAGATCAGAAACCCCTCCTTGGTGCATCTCTGTTCCTAATTGCGGTATGGATTCTTTTAAGGTAGACGCAAAATTAAATAAGATTCCTAAAGATTCTAAAGCTGCAACTGCCATTAAAATTCCTAAGAAGAATAAAATACTTGGCATTTCTATTTTTGATAGTGAATGATGTACCGGACTATGGTGTGAATGAGAGTCGTGCTCTTCTGCTTGCTCTCCTTCTATCGTAGAAATAGAGAATTTAGAGTTACTATATATCTCTGCAAAAGTTGCTACAATACCTAAAGACAACATCATACCAACATATGGTGGCAAATGTGTAACTGTTTTAAAAACAGGTACAAATAAAATAGCTCCCAATCCTAAATATAACATTCTTGCACTATGCTTACTTTTTGGTTTTTCTACCTCACCCTCTACAGTTTCTATGTCTCCTTTAAATGCTGGTAAAAAAGTAGCTATAAAAGTTGGCACTACCATACATAAAAGAGAGGGTAATAAAAGATACTCTATTAATTTAAGTGTAGTTACTTTATTCCCAATCCATAACATTGTGGTTGTAACATCTCCAATAGGAGACCAAGCACCCCCTGCATTTGCAGCTACAATAATTAAACCTGCAAACCAAATTCTTTCATCTCTTGTTTTTACAATTTTTTGCAAAATAGAGATTAACACTATTGTTGCTGTTAAATTATCTATGATTGCAGAAAGCACAAATGCCAAAATTGCAAACATCCATAACAATTTCTTTTTACTTTTAAAATTTACATAACCTTTAATAGTAGAAAAACCATCAAAATAATCTATAATTTCTACGATAGTCATTGCCCCTAGTAAAAACACTAAAATCTCTGCAGTTTTACCTAAATGGTGTAACAATGTTTCTTCTACCAAATGCAATTTATCGTCATGTGCCATAGACGCAAAACCATCAACTAAACCATGATTTGCAGAGTCAAACCAATTTGAAAAACTATCTACACCAAGAGCTACAACAGCCCAACAAACTGCCATCATTATTAGGGCAGGTATTAATTTATCTAGTTTTAAATTATGCTCTAGGGTTATGGCTAAATAACCCAATACAAATACAATAATAATTAATGATTCCATTTTTAGTTGTTTGTTTATTTATATCAATTGTTCTAGCGCTATCTCAAACGCTGTTTCACTCATTTTAATTTTGGACGCGCTTTTATCAAATATTCTTTCTAATGCTTTTTTAATAACATCTGAAGTATCTTCAAAAATTGCTTCATCATCCATTGTTACTCTTTTCTCCATAAAATAGGCAAATACTCTTGCCATACCACAGTTAGAAATAAAATCTGGAATTAGACTTACTTTACTGTCTGTATCTTCCATGATGGATCCGAAGAAAATTTCTTTATCGGCAAAAGGAACGTTTGCTCCACAAGAAATTACTTCTAAACCAGAATCTATCATTTGGTTTATTTGATCTTGCTTAATTAATCTTGATGCAGCACAGGGTGCAAAAATTTCACAAGGCAGATTCCAAATTCTTTCATTTATTTCTTGAAAAGAAATTAAATTTTCTGCCGCTAAAGTATTACCTTTTTTGTTTAAAAAGAATTTTTTTATTTGTAGAAATGAAAAACCTTCTTCATTTATCACCCCTCCATCCTTATCAATAATACCTACAATCTTAGCTCCCATTTGTGCTAAATAATAAGCTGCAGCTGCACCTACATTTCCAAACCCCTATACCACAGCTCTTTTACCCACTACAGAACCTCCGTATATGGTGTAATAATGACGCACAGCCTCTGCAACACCAAAGCCCGTTATCATATCTGCAACAGTAAATTTTTTTGTAACGTCTGGAGAGTATAATTGGTTTTCTAACACTTTTATTACGCCGTGTCTTAACTGCCCTATTCTATTAATTTTATCTGCTTCTGAGGGTCTAAAGTGACCATTAAAGACACCTTCTTGAGGATGCCAAACTCCACTTTCTTCAGTTATTGGAATAACTTCATGAATTTCATCTACATTTAAATCTCCTCCTGTACCGTAGTAATTTTTTAATAATGGAGCAACTGCTTTAAACCATCTTTCTAAAACTCCTTTTTTTCTTGGGTCTTGTGGATTGAAGTTAATCCCTGATTTTGCACCTCCAATAGCAGGACCAGAAACCGTAAATTTCACCTCCATTGTTTTTGCTAGAGACAATACTTCATTCATATCTAAACCTTCTCGCATTCTTGTTCCGCCTCCTGCTGCACCGCCTCTTAGCGAGTTAATCACAGTCCAACCTTCTGCTTCAGTTTCAGAATCTTTCCAATGAAAAACAATTTCTGGCTGTTTATTTTCGTACTTTTTTAATAATTCTTTCATTTTTTATCTTAAATCAATTTACTTATTTTTTTAAATACTCTTTAATGCTGTATTAAAATCCCCTTCAGGGGAAAAGTTACAATTGATTCATTTTGCTTTATGTTAAGAATTTTAAATTTCTGAAACCTCACAAATTTAAGCTAAAAATATGATTGCCCAAATTTTTAATAGTTTACTAAAAGTTAAAAATAACTCCTGAAGAATGGTTTTTTGATGCCCCAGTTACACTAGACAAGCAATTTATTTGATTATTGACCTTTAATAAGCCTAAAAAAGCAAAGAGTAGCGCTTCTTTAAAATCTATTAACTGATTATTTGGTAATGAGAATTGACTGTTAGAAACCGCCTGAATTCTAGCTATTAAAAAAGAATTAAACGCTCCTCCACCAGTAATCAACACAGAATCACTCTTTATAACGGCAGCAATTTGAATAGCAATATGCTCAATAAAGGTTCTTAAAATTACTGCAACTTCTTTTTCTTCTGCATCTATTAACGGAAAAATAAATTCTTTTACCCATTCTAACCCCAAAGATTTTGGAGGCTGCAACGTATAATAAGACAAACTATTTAACTTCTCTAAAAGACTCCTATTAATAGTTCCTTTAGATGCTATTTTACCATTATCATCATACATCAACCCCAGCTTACTCACATAATGATTAAGCACAATATTAACAGGACAAATATCAAAAGCCACTCTTTTACCGTTATCTTTGAAAGAAATATTTGAAAAACCACCTAAATTTAAGCAGTAATCGTAATTTGAAAACAACAACTCATCTCCAATTGGTACTAACGGCGCTCCTTGTCCTCCTAATTTTACATCTTGAGTTCTAAAGTCACAAACCGTTTTTAAACGTGTTTTTTTAGCAATTTCTTTTCCAGATCCAATTTGTAAAGTAATTCCTTTTTCGGGCTGATGCAAAATTGTATGGCCATGAGAAGCTATAAAATCTATTTCAGCTATATTATTTTTTTTAATAAAATCAACTATAATTCCACCTAAAAATTGCCCATAAGCTTCATCTAACTTTTGTAAATCTTTTGATGTAAAATCAATTGCTTTTTGAAGTGTACTTTGCCAAGTATCAGAATAACAATAGGTTTCTGCTTTTAGAATCTTAAAATCTTGATATGTATTCTTATTAAATTTTACAAAAACCAAATCTACACCGTCTAAAGATGTCCCAGACATTACCCCTATACTATGTATATATTTTTTATTCATATCTATAAAATTAAGAAAACTTTATTGATAATATATTACGAAATCGATATCTTTGAGGCTTTAAATTACGAATACAATAAAAATATAGGGTAATGAATTTTAATTTAACAGAAGAACATCAAATGATTCGAGATGCAGCAAGAGATTTTGCGCAAACAGAATTGTTACCTGGAGTAATAGAAAGAGATGAAAAACAAGAGTTCCCAAAAGAATTGGTACAAAAAATGGGAGCTGCTGGTTTTTTAGGACTCATGGTAGACCCAAAATATGGCGGAAGCGGAATGGACACCATCTCTTACGTATTGGTAATGGAAGAGCTTTCTAAAATAGACGCTTCTGCTTCTGTTATTGTTTCTGTAAACAATTCATTAGTATGCTACGGTTTACAGGCGTACGGCTCAGAAGAGCAAAAACAAAAATACTTAACCAAATTGGCAACTGGAGAATATGTTGGTGCATTCTGTTTAAGCGAACCAGAAGCAGGTTCAGATGCTACATCTCAAGCCACAACAGCTATAGACAAAGGAGACCATTACGTAATTAATGGTACAAAAAACTGGATTACAAACGGCGGACGTTCTCATGTATACCTAGTAATTGCCCAAACAGACAGAGAAAAAGGCCACAGAGGTATTAACGCATTTATTGTAGAAAAAGATATGAAAGGGTTTCATATTGGTCCAAAAGAAGATAAACTAGGCATACGAGGTTCAGACACGCATACCCTTCAGTTTAATGATGTTAAAGTACCTAAAGAAAATAGAATAGGAGAAGACGGTTTTGGCTTTAAATTTGCCATGAAAACCCTTTCTGGCGGTAGAATTGGTATTGCATCTCAAGCACTTGGTATTGCTTCTGGCGCTTATGAATTGGCCTTAAAATATTCTAAAGAGCGTAAAGCGTTTGGCACAGAAATTTGCAATCATCAAGCTATTGCCTTTAAACTGGCAGATATGTATACAGAAATTGAAGCTGCAAGACTCTTGGTTATGAAAGCCGCTTTTGACAAAGACCAAGGCAACAATTACGACATGTCTTCGGCCATGGCAAAATTATACGCCAGTAAAGTAGCTATGGAACAGACCGTAGAAGCGGTGCAAATACATGGTGGCAATGGCTTTGTAAAAGAATATCACGTAGAGCGTTTAATGCGCGATGCAAAAATAACTCAGATTTATGAAGGTACTTCAGAAATTCAGAAAATTGTAATTTCTCGCGGAGTCATCAAAGGCTAAATCACCATGTAATATCATTAATTAAAACATCCATCTTTTTTATAGGTGGATGTTTTTTTTGGGCGCAACCTTTCAGGTCAGGCTTTCCGCACTCGCTTTTTTGTCTTGTTTTATCAAACAATACAAAAAGAGCTCAAACAAAGCTACAATCCTTTGCGCTGCTTGTTTGCAAACTAAAAGACAAGTTCAATATTATAGAGTTGTAAACCAGAGGCAGGTGCAATATTTCTAAGAGGTTTACCGTCATTACCTTCTTGTAAAGAATTCGCTACGTATGCTAAAGTTAAATTACCTTTACCTACTTCAAACAGAGTTGCCATCATCAATCTAATTTGATATCGTAAAAAACCCTTTCCCTTTACCTTTAATATATAAGACTGTTGCGGAAAAAAATTAGCCACCAAAACATCATTCAAAGAAACCTCACAAGAATCAATACTACGTTTAAAAACAGTGTTTGCAGAAGGCTTAGTGCAGTACTTATTAAAATAATGCGTTCCTTCAAACAGTTTCGCAGCTTCCATCATCAAATCAATATCTAAATCAACATCAATATTTATCATAAAAGGAGCCGCAAAAGGATGATTCTTTTCTCCAAAAGAAAAATAATAATGATATTCTTTAAGTTTTGGTGCATTAATAAGGTTGTAACCTAAACTTACTTTACGTATGGAAGTTGCCTTAAAGTCAGGAGAAAAATTAGAATTTAACTCCTTAAGAAATACCTTTTCCTCTACAACAACATCTGTAAACAATTGAAAACAGTATGTGTTTGCAGATACCTTAGCATCAGTTCTTCCCACTCCAATAGTTTTATACCGCTCATTATCAAAGACAAAAGACAATGTTTTATCTACCATATCATGTACTGTCTTTGCATTGGTTTGTTTTTGCCATCCTGAAAAACGAAAACCAAGAAATTGCAAAAAAATCACATAAGAAAATGAATATTTCATAGGTGCAAAAGTACAATAATTACATTTTTTTTTACAAAAAGTGCATTTTTATGAATATCTCAAAATTACCAATCACTTTTTTGCGAACCCTATATTTATAGCAGTTAAAAAAGTAAAAAATAAATTTATCTCAAAATAACCCTCTTTTTTTTGAGGGTATTATCAAAAATTATGATGTTTTAAGAAATACACCCCCTTGCTAGTATAAAATAAATATATACTTTTGACCCAGTTCAATTAATAAAAATCATTTAACACTAAAAGAACAAACATTATGAAAAAATTAATTTTTACTTTATTATTGGCAAGTAGCTTAATAGTAAGTGCGCAGGAAGAAGAAAAAAAATCATTCACTTTAAGTGGTAGTGTAGATACTTACTTTAGAGGAAACATAAGTGGTGGTAATTTTGACACTGCTCCTGGTAGTTCATTTGCTAACAATCCAGGATTTTCTCTTGGTATGATTAACCTAATTGCTAGTTACGAAGGTGAAAAAGTTGGTTTTGTTGCAGATATGGTATACGGACCAAGAGGTGCAGATGCAGTATTTAACTCTGTAGGTAACTCATCTTCTATAGTAAATCAATTATACGCATATTGGAATGTAAGCGAAAAAGTAACTATTACTTTAGGTAACTTTAATACATTCTTAGGGTACGAAGTTATTTCTCCATCAGCTAACTTTAACTACAGTACTTCTTACTTATTCTCTTATGGTCCATTTAGCCATACAGGTATTAAAGCAGACTTTGATTTAGGAGGAGACACTTCTTTAATGTTAGCAGTAATGAACCCAACAGATTTTACAGAATTCAACCCTAATGGTAGCTATGCATTTGGCGCTCAGTTAGGTTTTTCTGGTCAATATGTTAACTTTTTATATGACCAAGGAGCTTTTGAAATAGACTTTACTGGTGGATTTGACGTATCAGAAACTTTCTTTTTAGGCGTAAACGCAGCTTATTTCTCAGGAGATGATGCTCCAGGTTTTTATGGTGCAGCTTTATACCCACAAATTGCAACTTCAGATTCATTTAAAATTGGTTTAAGAGCTGAATACTTTGTAGAAGATGGTGATTTCGGAGCTATTGGAACAGGTGTTGCTGATTCAAGCGTATTTGCTACAACTTTAACAGGTAACTACTCTATAGGATCTTTAACTATAATCCCAGAATTAAGATTAGACTCTGCGTCTGAGCCAGCATTCGTAGGAGATAAAAGTTTAAGTTCATTTTTATTAGCAGCGGTTTACTCTTTCTAAACAAAAAAATTAATTACTAACCAAAAAATTATATTATGAGTTTATTTTTAACATTATTTCAAGACGCTCCTGCTTCTGAAGCTGCAAAAGTTTTAGAACAAGTAAACGGAGATATGGGAATGCTTTGGATGCTTATTGCAGGTATCTTAGTTTTCTTAATGCAAGCAGGTTTTACACTAGTAGAATCTGGTATGACAAGATCTAAAAACGCAGTTAACATTGCGATGAAAAACCTACTAGACATCTGTGTAGGCTCTATAACTTTTTGGTTAGTTGGTTACTCTTTAATGTATGGAGATACTTCTAACGGTTGGTTCTTCTGGAGTGGTTTATTCCAAGGTGAAGGAGCAGATTTATTTTTCCAAACAATGTTTGCTGCAACTACAGCAACTATTGTATCTGGAGCAATAGCTGGTAGAACAAAATATACTACTTACATTATTTTCTCTTTAGTAATGACGGCTGTTATTTACCCAATATCAGGTGGATGGGAATGGAATGGTGGATGGTTAAATGATACAGATGGTATTATGCCAGCTGAATTTATTGACTTTGCAGGTTCATCAATTGTACACTCTGTTGGTGGTTGGGCTGCATTAGTAGCTGCTTATATGGTAGGTCCTAGAATTGGAAAATATGTAGACGGTAAAGTATTACCTATACCAGGGCACAACCAAATTTTAGCAACTTTAGGGGTATTTATCCTTTGGTTTGGTTGGTTTGGTTTTAATGGTGGATCTCAATTAGCTTGGGGTGGTGCTGATGCTATAGGAGCTTCTAACGTAGTACTTATTACAAACTTGGCTGCTGCAGCTGGTGGTTTAGGTGCATTGATTACCACTTGGATTTGGTATGGTAAGCCTAATTTAGGTCAAACATTAAATGGTGCTTTGGCTGGTTTAGTAAGTATTACTGCTGGTTGTGGTAACATGACTGCTGGTGGTGCTGTATTAGCTGGTTTAATTGGTGGTATCTTAGTTGTATTTTCTATAGAATTTGTAGAGAAGAAATTAAAGATTGATGATGCAATTGGTGCTTTTTCTGTTCACGGTATAGCAGGTGTTTGGGGTACTTTAGTTATTGGTCTTTGGGGTGTAGATGGTGACGCTGGTATTGGTTTATTCAATGGTGGTGGTGCTGCTCAATTAGGTGCTCAAGCTATAGGTGTTGTTGCATATGCTGTTTGGGCTGTTTTATTATCATTCATTGTATTAGCAATCTTAAAAGCTACAATGGGATTACGTGTAACTAAAGAAGTTGAAATTGAAGGATTAGATATTTCTGAACACGGTTCTATTGCTTACCCAGGAAAAAGAGTAAGAGATATGGAAGATAAATAAAGATTACAAATACTATTTTTTAGTATTCATAAAAAACACACAACTTTCTCTGAAGGTTGTGTGTTTTTAGTTTCAATAATATTTTTAGTAATTTCGCAAACTTTAAACAAAAAGTATAAACTATCATTAACTAATTTAATTTAATCATGAAAAAAATTGAAGCAATTATTAGGAAATCCAAATTTAGAGCAGTTAAAGAAGCGCTACATGAAGTTGGTGTAAACTTCTTTTCTTATTGGGATGTTACTGGTTTGGGTAACGAAAAAGAAGGTCACGTATACAGAGGGGTTAGCTACAGTACAAGTGATATTCAAAGAAGACATTTAGCAATTGTTGTAAATGACGATTTCGAAGAGATTACTGTTAAAACAATTATCAATGCTGCTTCTACAGGAGAAGTTGGAGATGGTAAAATATTTGTGAGCGATATTAAAGATGCCTACAGAATTAGAACAGGAGAAAAAGGAGGAGAAACATTAAATTAATAAAACTAGAACAATCAACATGGAACTTTTAACAACAAATAACGTATGGATGATGATCTGTACAGCGCTGGTTTTCTTTATGCATTTAGGCTTTGCATTTTTAGAAATCGGTTTAACAAGACAAAAAAATACAATAAACATCTTATTCAAAAATATATTCATCATTACTGTTGGATTACTTTTATACTGTTTAGTTGGTTTTAACTTAATGTATCCCGGTTTTGCAGAAGGATCTTCTGGTATATTTGGTTTTGCAGGATTTGGTTTATCATCTCCTTTAACTGCTGAAGGAGCTTTAGATTTAACATATAATGAAGGTTATACCTATTGGACAGATTTCTTATTTCAAGGAATGTTTGCTGCAACAGCTGCTACTATTGTATCTGGTGCTGTAGCAGAGAGAATGAAAATTGGACCTTTTATGATTTTTACATTAATTTATGTAGGTCTTGTGTATCCTATAGCTGGATCTTGGAAATGGGGAGGCGGATTCTTAGATCAATTAGAAACTCCTTTTTATGATTTTGCTGGTTCTACTTTAGTACATTCTGTAGGTGGTTGGGCTGCTTTAGTAGCTGTTTGCTTATTAGGTTCTAGAATTGGGAAGTTCAAAAATGGAAAAATACAAGCAATTCCAGGTCATAATATTCCTTTAGCTACTGCTGGTGTTTTAATTTTATGGTTAGGATGGTTCGGATTTAATGGAGGTTCTGTATTATCTGCTGACCCTACATTAACATCTTTAACACTAGTAACTACATGTTTAGCAGCTGCAGCTGGTGGTGTAATTGCTTTTATGGTATCCACTATCATGTTTAAGAACTTAGATTTAACTATGTTTTTAAATGGAATTTTAGGAGGATTAGTTGGTATTACAGCTGGGGCAGATCAAATGTCTCCAACAGACGCTATTATTATTGGCGCAGTTGCAGGAGCTATTATTGTTTTTGCGGTAAGTTTAATAGATAAATTAAAACTAGATGATCCCGTAGGTGCTATAGCTGTTCATTTAGTTTGTGGTATTTGGGGTACATTAGCTGTAGGTCTTTTTGGAAACCTTGCTGGGTTAGATCAGTTTATAAGTCAATTAATAGGTGTAGGTTCTTATGCTCTTTTTTGCTTAACAACATCTTTTATCATAATATACACTCTAAAGAAAACTATAGGTATTAGAGTTACAGAAAGAGAAGAACTAGAAGGACTAGATACCCATGAACATGGTATGGATGCTTATCCAGATTTTCGTCTAAACGAAAACTAAATACTATTTTTTTAGTTACCAAACACCTTAAAAACATTTTTTTAAGGTGTTTTTTTTTGTTTTTATGAATATCACAATAAAAAAGATTTATATTAAAATAAATAAATTTTTTTTAGAGTATTTTTATTTTCATCATAAAAATCTTATTAAAAAGTAGATATCATTAAGCCTTTTTCAATAAAATACATAAATTTGTGAACTTAATTGAACAGAACATGAAGAAACAAGGATTGTATTTACCAGAATTTGAACATGAAAATTGTGGAGCTGGTTTTATATGTAATTTGAATGGAGAAAAGACAAATCAAATTATACACGATGCCCTAGAAATACTAGTAAAATTAGAGCATAGAGGGGGTGTTAGTGCAGACGGAAAAACAGGTGATGGTGCTGGTCTATTAATAGACATCCCTCATGAATATTTTACCCGTGTCTGTGATTTTCAACTTCCTAATCAGAGAGATTATGCTGTTGGAATGGTATTTCTTCCAAAAGTAGAAAATCAATACAATTTCTGTAAAACTACTTTCGAAAACCAAGTAAAAGATCAAGGCTTATCAGTTTTAGGTTGGAGAGAAGTACCTGTTGATTCTTCTCAATTAGGTGAGATAGCTTTAGCTTCAGAACCAAATATAGAACAACTTTTTATTGGTAAAACTGAAGACATAGATGAAGCTACTTTTAAAGCTAAGTTATATGCTGCTCGTAAAATAACAGAACATGAAATTAGAAATTCTAAAATTTCTGAAGCTAATTATTTTTACGTACCAAGTTTATCTATAACAACTATTATCTATAAAGGTATTATAATGCCAGAAGATATTGGACCTTATTATTTAGACCTTCAAGAAATAGATTTAGTAACGCGTTTAGCCTTAGTACATCAACGTTTTTCCACCAACACAATGCCTACTTGGGAACTTGCTCAACCATTCAGACACATGTGTCAAAATGGAGAAATCAATACCTTAAGAGGTAATGTAAGCAGAATGCGTGTACGCGAAGAAATCATGAAAAGTGATGTTTTCGGACCACAAATTGATAAACTTTTTCCTATAATATTACCAGGAAAATCAGATTCTGCTTCTATGGATATGGTAGTAGAATTACTAACCCATACAGATAGATCATTACCTGAGATTATGATGATGATGATTCCGGAAGCTTGGGAAAAACATAAAACCATGTCTCCAGAAAAAAAGGCATTCTATGAGTATAATGCTTGTATTATGGAGCCTTGGGATGGTCCTGCTTCCGTACCTTTTACTGATGGAGATTATATAGGAGCTTTACTTGATAGAAACGGATTAAGACCTTCTAGATATACACTAACCAAAAGTGGTAAACTAATCATGTCATCAGAAGTAGGAGTGGTAGACGTAGCTCCTTCTGATGTTGAAAAACATGGTAGATTAGAACCAGGAAGAATGTTCTTGGTAGATATGAATGAAGGAAGAATTATTGATGATGAAGAAATCAAAAATAAAATTGTTTCTGAAAGACCATATCAAAAATGGTTAGATAAAACACGTTTACATTTAAAAGATGTTGCTTATACCAATGAAACGTGTCCTATTGAAACCATTGATATTAAAACGCGTCAACGTTTATTTAATTACACTTTTGAAGATATTCAAGAAGTAATTACGCCAATGGCTCAAAATAAAAAAGAGGCATTAGGATCTATGGGTATAGATACTCCTTTAGCTGTTTTATCTGACAGACCACAATTAATATCTAACTATTTTAAACAGTTATTTGCACAGGTTACCAATCCACCTTTAGATGGAATCCGTGAAAATATTGTAACCGATATTAGTCTTAATTTAGGAAAAGACAGAAATATATTCAGCATTACAGACAGACAGTGTAGAAAATTAAGAATTCAAAACCCTGTCATTTCTAATGCAGATTTAGAAAAAATTAGAACCATAGATATTGAAAGTTTTAAAGCAGAAACCATTCAAATTCTATATCCAAAATCAGAAGGGTTAAATGGTCTAGAAGATGCCTTAGATGATATTATCTTACAAGTAGAAAAAGCTATAGAAAGAAAAACAAATATTATAATTCTTTCTGACAGAGGTGTAAATCAAGAGAATGCACCAATTCCTGCTTTGTTAGCATGTTCTTATGTTAATCATCAATTAAACAGATTACGTAAACGTTCATATTTCGATATCATTATAGAATCTGCAGAACCTAGAGAGCCACATCATTTCGCTACTTTATTTGGGTATGGAGCAAGTGCGATAAACCCTTATATGGTAAATGAAATTATCAGAATGCAGGTAAAAGAAGGCTTTATCACTGATCTTGATGAACAAGAAGCTGTAGATAATTTTAATTACGCAATTGGTAAGGGTATTTTAAAGGTAATGAACAAAATAGGAATCTCTACATTACACTCTTACAGAGGTTCTCAAATTTTTGAAATTGTTGGTTTTAACTCACAATTTGTAGAAAAATATTTCCCATATACTGCTTCTAGAATAGAAGGTATTGGGTTGTACGAAATAGAAAAAGAAATTAGTAGACGCTACAAACAAGCGTATCCTAACAATCAAATAGATAAAAAATTAGGTTTAAATATTGGTGGAGATTACCGATGGAGACGTAATGGAGAACGCCATTTATTTAATCCTACAACCGTTGCTAAACTGCAGCAAGCTGTACGTTTGAGTGACCAAAAAAGTTATGATATTTACTCAAAAGCAATAAACGAGCAAGCAGAAAATTTAATGACTATTCGTGGTTTATTTGAGTTTGATAACTTAGACCCTATTCCACTTGAAGAAGTAGAACCATGGACAGATATTGTTAAACGTTTCAAAACAGGTGCAATGTCATATGGATCCATTTCTCGTGAAGCTCATGAAAACTTAGCAATTGCAATGAATAGAATTGGAGGGAAATCCAATTCTGGTGAAGGTGGTGAAGATAGAAAACGTTTCCAAAAAGATATTAACGGAGATAGTAGAAATTCTGCCATTAAACAAGTTGCATCTGGTAGATTTGGAGTAACCTCTCATTATTTAACCAATGCTAAAGAAATTCAAATTAAAATGGCTCAGGGAGCCAAACCTGGAGAAGGTGGTCAATTACCTGCACACAAAGTTTTACCTTGGATTGCAGATGCAAGAAATTCAACTCCTTTTGTGGGATTAATTTCTCCTCCTCCTCATCATGATATTTATTCTATTGAAGATTTAGCGCAATTAATCTTTGACTTAAAGAATGCAAATCGTGAAGCCAGAATTAATGTAAAATTAGTATCAGAAGTAGGTGTAGGTACTATTGCCGCTGGTGTTGCAAAAGCTAAAGCTGATGTTGTGCTGATTTCTGGATACGATGGTGGTACAGGAGCTTCTCCTTTAACCTCATTAAAACATGCTGGCTTACCTTGGGAACTTGGTTTGTCTGAAGCACAACAAACTCTTGTTTTAAATGATTTACGAAGCAGAATTGTTGTGGAATGTGACGGACAATTAAAAACAGGTCGTGATGTTGCTATTGCAGCATTATTAGGTGCAGAAGAATTTGGTTTTGCAACTGCTCCTTTAGTAGCTTCTGGTTGTATTATGATGCGTAAATGTCACCTTAACACCTGTCCTGTTGGTATCGCAACACAAGATAAAGAATTACGTAAAAACTTTAAAGGTACACCTGAACACGTAATCAACTTCTTCTACTACGTTGCAGAAGAATTGAGAAAAATAATGGCACAATTAGGTTTCAGAACACTATCTGAAATGGTTGGACAAACGCATAAAATTAATGCTAACAAAGCCATTACTCATTATAAAGCTAAAGGTCTAGATTTGTCAAGTATTTTACATAGACCTTCTTCTTATAGAGAAAGCGTAGTGAAAAACACAGAACAACAAGATCATAATTTAGATAACGTTTTAGATTTTACAATTTTAAAAGACTCACATAGAGCTTTATATCGTAAAGAAAAGATGAACTTGTCGTATCCTATTATAAATATTAATAGAACTGTTGGCGCAATTGTAAGTAATGAAATTTCTAAAATTTACGGTCATTTAGGCTTACCTGAAGACACTTTAAATATTAACTTCACAGGTTCTGCTGGTCAAAGTTTTGGTGCTTTTGGTGCCTTTGGATTGACATTTACTTTAGAGGGTAACACAAATGATTATTTAGGTAAAGGATTATCTGGAGCAAAATTAATTATAAAGAAACCAGCTGAAGCTGACTTTATTGCAGATGAAAACATTATTGTTGGAAACGTGTGTTTATTCGGTGCAGTAAATGGTCAAGCCTACATTAATGGTATCGCAGGAGAACGTTTTGCAGTTCGTAACTCTGGAGCAACTGCTGTAATAGAAGGTGTTGGAGATCACTGTTGTGAATATATGACAGGTGGAAAAGTAATTGTACTTGGTAAAACAGGTAGAAATTTTGCTGCAGGTATGAGTGGTGGTATTGCTTATGTATACGATCCTGAGAACAAATTTATTAATGGGCTTTGCAATACCGAAACAATAGAGTTTGAAAAAGTGGTGGGTGAAGATGCTGCAGATTTAAAAGCAACTATAGAAAAACATGTTCTGTATACAAACAGTAAAAAAGGTGCTACTTTATTAGAAGATTGGGAAACTAATATAAACAACTTTGTAAAAGTTATGCCTACAGAATACAAACGTGCATTAAAACGTTTAGAAACGGAAGAACCAATGGTAGAAGAATTAACAACAGCATAGTGTCATGGGAAAAATAACAGGATTTAAAGAGTTTGAAAGACAAGATGAAAAATATGTATCTGTAAAAGATCGTGTAAAGAATTATAAAGAATTTACAGTTCCTCTTTCAGAAAAAGAAATAAAAAAACAAGGATCTCGTTGTATGGATTGTGGTATTCCATTTTGTCACAGTGGATGTCCGTTAGGAAATCTAATACCAGATTTCAACCATATGGTTCACCAAGGTGAATGGCAAAAAGCATCGTGGATTCTTCATTCTACAAATAACTTTCCAGAATTTACAGGAAGATTATGTCCTGCACCTTGTGAAAAATCATGTGTATTGGGTATTATTGAGGACCCTGTATCTATTGAGAATATCGAAAAAAACATTGTTGAACGTGCTTTTAAAGAAGGTTGGATAAAACCCCAACCCCCTAAAACAAGAACTAATAAAACCATCGCTGTAGTTGGTTCTGGTCCTGCAGGTTTAGCTGCCTCACAACAATTAAATAGAGCGGGTCATACAGTTACTGTTTTTGAAAGAGATGATGAAGTTGGAGGTTTATTGCGTTATGGTATTCCTAATTTCAAAATGGAAAAAGAAATCATAGACAGAAGAATCGCTATTTTAAAGGCAGAAGGAATTACGTTTGAAACTAACATAAACGTTGGTGTAAATTATAATGTAGAAGATTTAAAAGCTTTTGATGCAGTAGTTCTTTGTGGTGGTGCTACTGAAAGACGTAGTTTACCAACACCTGGTATTGATGCTGACGGTGTTGTACAAGCTATGGATTTTTTAACACAGCAAACTAAAACTTTATTCGGTAAAGAGGTTAAAAATCAAGTAATGGCTACAGATAAAAATGTAATCGTTATTGGTGGTGGTGATACTGGTTCAGACTGTATAGGTACTTCAAATAGACATGGCGCAAAATCTGTGGTAAACTTTGAAATAATGCCAAAACCACCAGGAGAACGTTCTCCTCAAACTCCTTGGCCTTATTGGCCACTACAACTAAAAACTTCATCTTCTCATCAAGAAGGTGTGAAACGTAATTGGTTAATAAACACCAAAGAGTTTGTAAAAGATGAAAATGGAAAATTAACTGCATTAAAAACAGTTAATGTTGAATGGAAAATGGTACCAGGACAAAGACCTGAATTAGTAGAAATTTCAGGTACAGAAAAGACTTGGCCCTGTGATTTAGCTCTATTAGCTCTCGGATTTACGGGGCCAGAAAATACTTTAGCTGAAAAATTAGGTTTAGAACGAGATGCTCGTTCTAATTACAAGGCTGATTATGGAAAATATCAAACTAATATTCCTAATATCTTTACAGCAGGAGATATGCGCAGAGGACAATCTTTAATAGTTTGGGCTATTTCTGAAGGTAGAGAAGCTGCTAGACAAGTGGACTTATATTTGATGGGAAAATCAGAATTACCTTCTAAAGATGTTACAGGCGACTTAATAGCCATGTAAAAACTCAAATTAACACTTAAAAAAACTCATCAATAATATTGATGAGTTTTTTTTTATTATGAGACAAAAGCGTAAGAAATAAAAATCTAACTGTATTATAAATTATTAATTTTATACAGCTATTGCTAATTACAAAAAATATAATTTGTTTGTATAATGCCATAACTACCTATAAAACAATAATACAATAAAACACATCTTATCTAAACATAGGGGAATTCATCTTTTGAAAGTAATAATATATACTAACCTATTATAAAATAAAATCTCTTTACTTGATAATGAATTAAAGTAATGTAGGATAAAGTCTACTCAATTAACTATAAATATAAACACGGAAATTGAGGGCTATAATTGATGAGTATTTTACTTCTTTTTTAATTTACTAGAGAATTAAAACATAAAGTTTCTTTGTCTTAGTATAAATACTAAATAAATTACCTAAATTAGAATTAAAAAGACAGCATTTATTTGAGTTTATGTGCTAAAGTAAGTGTATTAGTTCATAAAAATACTTTTTATGACTAATATCCTCTCAAACATTATTTTTGTTAAATAGATTGAAATAATAAAGTTTACCATTCTAATTATAAAGTTCTAAAGCTAATTATAGTTTTTGAGAGTTTTTTAATTCTAATATTACAAGAAACTAAAAATTTAAGTATAAAAAAACCTCATATCTATAAGATATGAGGTTTTGTAAAGAAAGGCAGCGACCTACTCTCCCACATAAATGCAGTACCATCGGCGCTATTGGGC
>NZ_QPEJ01000017.1 GCF_003335085.1 Polaribacter sp. WD7
AGGAAACTGCTGCTTGTCTTCGAAGGTTAATACCTGACTCTGTATAATCTAATCCTAATTTTAAAACAGGTAAGTCTCTAAAGCTTTCAGTAGCTGCGCTTTTAGATAAAGTCTTACCATTTGCATTAGACTTAAAGAATATAGATTCTGTACCTTCTACTACGTATTCTCTTTGGCTATTGTTAAATGTTACTGTACCTCCATCTGAATCACTTCCTATAAAGAAACCTTGTGCTATTGGTATAAACGCTGCTGGTTCTGTAAAGGTGAAATCTGTTACAGGTTCTACGTTTGGTGAACAAGAAACATCTCCATCTGCATCAAAGAGATTTAAATAATCTACTTCTAAATCTGCTCCTGCTGTAACTTCTATTCGGATGTTGCTCGATTGCACAACACAGCTGCTGATTGTAATCTCCTCAAAAGCACGCTCTTCTTCATTAACACCTGGTGTAGCAGGATCATCATTAACCAATACTGCTGTCCCCTCCAATACAAAGGTGCTTGTTCTTTCCAATTCATTTAGTGAATTGGTATATTCTCCAAATTGTAACGCATTGTTTTCAAAAATTTGAATGCTAACATCTGCACTTGCTCGGTATCGGATGCGCAATGAATCTGCTGCTCTTGGTATAGCACTAAAGGTAACATTAGAGCCTACAGCATCTAATAACGCTACAGATATGTTACTACCGTTATCTGTTACGTTTTCTACTGAACCGTTAACTATGGTAGCTGTTTCTGCTTCGATATCTACATCTACAGGACCACCACCACCTGCGGCTGCCAATGCACTAACACTTGCTTGTATTGTTCTAGTAGCATATCCTCCAATATAACCTGCAAATCGATGTCCGTCTATTGCTTCTGCTGTGCTTTCTTCACTGGCATGTTCCCAGAAATACAAGACTCCTGTAGTAGCGTCTAAATTATCTTCTATAAACTCTTTAACGCTTATAGCAGATGCATATGGATTGGCTACTAAGAATGACTCACTACCTCCAATTGACTGTGTAAGCGTTCCATCTTTTGGGGTTCCCATAAACGTATAGTTTTGTGGTCTTCCTGGACCTTTAAATATGAATCCTGCTATATTATTTATTGGAGGAGTACTTCTGTTTTGAAACCAGTTTGCTCTTCCTGCTCCACTAGGAGCAAAAGTAAACATCCAGTAATCTGCTAAAGAAATTGGATCTGTAGTGTTTCCATCAAAACCTCCTATAAAGTTAATATCTTTTGCTATACCTGTTGCGCCTGATCCGTTTATTACTCCTGTAAAATTAGTAGCAGTAGTTCCATCTTTTAACACATTAGCGATACTATATTGTGTAGCGCCTGCTGCATTTGTTACAGGAGAACCTATGTAGTTGTATCTAAATAAACTAGGTACGGTTGAATTCTGGTCTACCAATAATCTTCCGCCTCCAGATACCAAACTTGCAGATTCGTGCGTTTGTACCAACTGCGCTCTACTTGCTCCTGTAACATCTATCAAACGAATATCTCCGTTTAAGACAATATCATTGGTAACAACTAATAAATTATCGGTAACCCCTAAGGTATTGCTCGCATTTACTTGTAATCTTCTTGCACTTAATCTACTTGACGTTTGATTGAAATCTTGATCAACAATAACAAAACGAGATCTATCAGGAATACCATTGTTCCATACCCCTCCAACTCTTGTGGTTACATCTACTCTGTGCAATCCTAATAATGTATTGGCATCTGTATTTGAATTCACAATCTCAGAAGTTAATGGCGCTAGTGCATGTCTTCCTGTAATATCATCATTTGTATCTGTAAACGTTGGTAACGCTGGGTCTACAAATACTACCCATTCTGATGGAGTATACGTCGTATTTGGTGTTAACGTTTCATCTATTCTTACAAATGAAGTGTTGTTACCAAATTCTGCAACTATATCAAAACGATTTACCCAAGAGCTTGCATCTCCTGTACTTGATACTGTAATAATATCATCTCCTCCTGCAATATCAGTTAGTGCATTATCCTCTACAATAATAGCTGCCGTTGCAGGTGGTGCTGGTGTTGTATTGGTTATTGTATTGGTTGTATTTCTAAATAATACAGATTGACCTGCCGCTATAGAAGAATTCACCAATACTGTTGCATCTGGGGTTACTCCTGTTTGATCTCCTGTTTTATCTTGGTACAATTGTACATGAATCGTATTAGCCGGTACAGTAGAAGTTCCAATATTTGTTATTTCTATCCAGCGTTCTGAACCAAATTGATATACTTGAGTTATCATTATATTACCTGCAATATCGTCTCTATAATCTAAATCTCCATCTCCTGGATTAAAATCGTTATCACTATCTCCAAAAGCATCTTCTAAAGACGTAGCATTTGTAACTACATCTCCATTACCTAAACCATCATTTACAGTACTTCCAGCAATTCCACTATCATCATTGTCATCAAAATTATCGTCTAAACCATCGCTGTCTGAATCTGACCCCGCTAAGGCATTGTCAGTATCTCCGTTTTCAATAATGTCTAGTATTCCGTCATTATCAGAATCTGCATCTAAATAATCTGGGTTATCTTCTCCATCTGTGTTTTCTGGGTTTAGACCGATGATAGTTCCATTTTCGTAGTTATCGTCAACTCCATTATCATTATTATCGATAATCGCTGTACCGATACCACTTGGAGCTACATAATCTCTAGTGGTTTGCCCTTCTACGTTGTCTGGAATACCATCGTTATCGGCATCGATATCAATAAAATTAGGTAAACTATCATTATCTTCATTATCATTTGGATAAGTATTTGGTGCTCCGTCATTATCAATATCTGCTCCTGTTAGTATTAATGCATTGGCTGTGTTTGTTCCATTGGTATCTGTACCCACCACTAGTGCATTTGTTGGGTCTCCGTCTACAGCATCATCAAATCCGTCGCCGTCTGCATCGTTTATTAAAGTTTCATCTCCATTAAGATCGTCAACTTTACCATCTCTATTTGAATCTAAACCTCCAGCCTCAATAATATCTACAATTCCATCGTTGTCAGAATCTAAATCTAAATAATTAGGTATACCATCACCATCTGTATCTCCATTCGGATAGCTATTTGGAACACCATCATTGTCGCTGTCTGTACCAGTTGCTATTAAAGAATTAGCAGTATTTTCAGTAGTACCATCATTACCAACGTCTCCATCTATTACGTCATTGAATCCATCATTATCGGTATCTGCAAAGTTGTCTGCTTTACCATCACCGTTTACATCTGTTCCACCAGCTTCAACTACGTCTGGAATACCATCGTTATCGGCATCTAAATCTAATCTATTAGGAATACCATCTCCATCTGAATCAGCATCAGTAATTGCTATTCCTCCGTTATTGGCATCATATAAATCATCTAAACCATCATTGTCAGTATCGTTAATTAATGTTCCATCTCCATTAAGGTTATCTACTTTTCCATCTCCATTAGTATCTGTACCTCCAGCTTCTACGATGTCTGGGATACCGTCATTGTCAGAATCTAAGTCTAGAGAGTTCGGGATTCCATCTTTATCTATATCAGGATCACATGTAGAGCTTACAGGTAACGCTTCTATAAAATCTAATTCAATTCTTCTTCCATTAGGAACAAGTGTGTATTCTATTTTAAAGTATTGTGTATTTTGATTTAAAACAAAATCAAAAACATTTGCGGTATCAGCATTGTTAATTGCAACTGATTGAGCGTTTACCGATGAGGCTCCTGTAATATCAGATTGAGAAAACCTAACTTCTTTAGGGTCACTATTTGCGGGGGAAAAGTAGGTTAATCTAATAGTTATTCCACTTGGTACAATTTCGCCAAAATCAACTAGTAAGGTTTCATTTAGAGCATTAAATTCTGCTCCTCTATTATTAACACCATCAAATGCATCTGCAATATTAATTACAGAACCATTTATTGAAGTTCCAGAATCTGCAACAGTACTTGTAAAATTAGTACAAGATTCTACTGTATCTAAAATTCCATCATTATCATCATCTACATCTACATTGTCGGGTATACCATCATTGTCATTATCAAGTATATCTCTGTAATCTAAATCTCCATTTCCAGGATTAAAATCTTCGTCTTCATCATTAAACGCATCTTCTAATGATGCAGCATCAGTTACTGTGTCTCCTATTCCTAGACCATCGTTTACGGTACTTCCTGAAATTCCTGAATCGTCATTGTCATCAAAATTATCATCTAAACCGTCACCGTCTGTATCAGTCCCAGCAAGAGCGTTATCGTTATCACCGTTTTCGGCAATATCTAGAATTCCATCATTATCAGTATCAGTGTCAAGGTAATCAGGGTTATCTGTATCATCTGTATTGGTTGGAACTATTCCTATTAAAGCTCCATTCTCATAATCATCGTCAACTCCATTTTCATTAGCATCATCGATACCAGCACCTACACCACTTGGTGCAATATATCCCGTAGATGTTTGTGCTTCTACATTGTCTGGAATACCATCATTATCGGCATCAATATCAATAAAGTTTGGTAAGCTATCTGTATCTTGATTTGCATTTGGATAACTATTAGGTGTCCCGTTATTATCGGTATCAGCACCGGTTACAACTAAGGCATTGGCTGAATTCTCTGCTGTACCATCATTACCCACGTCACCATCTACAGCATCATCAAAACCATCTCCATCTGCATCATTTACTAAGGTACCATCTCCATTAAGATTGTCTACCTTACCATCTCTATCTGTATCTGATCCTCCTGATTCTATAATGTCTGTAATACCATCGTTATCAGAATCTAAATCTTTTGTATTTTGAATTCCATCTCCATCAGAATCTAAGTTAGCGATTCTATTTCCTCCGTTGTTCCCATCGTACAAATCGTCTAGACCATCATTGTCTGTATCGTTTACTAAAGTACCATCTCCATTAAGATTATCTACTTTACCATCTCCATTGGTATCTGTTCCACCTGCTTCTACAATGTCTGGAACACCATCATTATCAGTATCTAAGTCTCTACTATCGATTAAACCATCATTGTCTGTGTCTGCGTTTGGATAAGAATTTGGAACTCCATCACCATTGGTATCTGCACCTGTTACAACTAATGCGTTAGCTATGTTTTCTGCAGTACCATCATTCCCCACATCACCATCAACACCATCATCAAAACCATCTGCATCGGTATCATTAGTTAATGTTCCATTTGCATTGATATTATCTACTCTACCATCTCCATCTGCGTCTGTACCTCCGACTTCTATAATATCTAGGATACCATCATTATCAGAATCTAGGTCTAATGCATCTGCAATTCCATCACCATCTGAATCTAAATTTGCTATGGTTGTACCCCCATTGTTTGCATCGTACAAATCATCTAAACCATCGTTATCGGTATCGTTTACTAATGTTCCGTCTGGGTTGATGGCGTCAATTTTTCCATCTCCATTTGTGTCTGTACCTCCAGCTTCCACGATATCTGGAATACCATCATTGTCTGAATCTAAATCTAAGTGATTTGGTATACCGTCATTATCATTATCATAAACATCTGGTATTCCATCACCATTATTATCTGTATAATCAGTAGTGCTTCCATCTCCACCATTTCCATCGTCTGTGGTGTCTAGGTAATTTACTATACCATCTCCATCCTCGTCTCCATCTGGGTTATTTCCTCCTGACTCTGTAATATCTGATACACCATCATTATCATCATCTAAATCTACAGCATCATTAATTCCATCTCTATCCTTATCACTAAATGTAGTATCTCTATAGTCTAGATCTCCTCCATTGTTTGCATCATTATCCTCATCACCAAGATTAGCGGCGTTTGGAGGATTAATACCGTCATTTACAGTACTGCCTGAAATACCAGAATCATCGTTGTCATCAAAATTATCATCTAAACCATCTCCGTCGGTATCTGTTCCAGAAAGTGTGTTGTCGGTATCGCCATTTTCATCAATATCAAAAATTCCGTCGTTATCTGTGTCTGTATCTAAATAATCTGGATTATCTGTACCATCTGTATTTTGAGGTACAATGGTAGTTCCACCTTGTGATGTTTCATAATTATCGTCTATACCATTATTATTATCATCTGTAATTGCGTTACCAACACCACTTGGAGAAATATATCCTTGAGTTGGTTGCGCTTCTATATTGTCTGGAATACCATCGTTGTCGGCATCAATATCTACGTAATTAGGTTTGCCATCTCCGTCTGTATCTGCATTAGGGTAGCTATCTGGAACACCATTACTATCAATATCTGCACCTGTAATTACGAGTGCATTTGCTGTGTTTTCTATAGTACCATCATTTCCTACATCTCCATCTACAGCATCATCAAATCCATCGTTATCAGTATCATTTACCAAAGTTCCGTCTGGGTTGATGGCGTCAATTTTTCCATCTCCATTTGCATCTGTTCCACCAGCTTCTATAATATCTACTATTCCATCATTATCTGAATCTAGATCAAGTGCATCTGCAATTCCATCTCCATCAGAATCGTTGTTTGGAATTAGATTTCCGAAGTTTTCATCATCATATACATCATCTACACCATTATTGTTTGTGTCGTTAATTAAGGTGTTGTCTGGATTTAAATTGTCTACCTTTCCATCTCCATTAACATCTGTTCCTCCAGCTTCTACTAGATCTGGAATACCATCATTATCAGAATCTAGATCTAATGAATTTAAAATACCATCACCATCAGAATCACAACCTCTAGAACTTTCAAAATTGATATCTGCTAGAGACCAAGCTTCTGTATTAGAATAACGAGCCGCATCTAATAGACCGGAATAGTTACCTAAAGTACCTGCAGCAGTTGAGCCTATTGAACCTCCAATACCACCATTATCAGTATGTGTTGGAATAGTACTAAAAGCAGCAGTAATACTAGAAGCCACTCCATCTAAATACACAGTAATAACACCATTATTAAAAGTAGCCGCTACGTGATGCCATAAACCGTCTAAAGTTAAGGTTCTAGCAGCGGTTACATTTGTTTGAGTAGTACTACCTGCTCTTGCTGATGCCGTTAATACTCCGCCATTTAGCCACAATGTAAAACCATTTGTAGCCCCTCCTTCTTCATAAATAATTCTCTGACCACTAAGATTGTTTGGAAGTATCCATGCCGAAAAACTTAATGTAGTTGCTGAGGCCTCCATAAAAGCACCGTCTACACTGTATCGTATTTCATTATTGGTTCCGTTAAAACTTGCAGCACTTGAGCCTTCTATAGCAGTTGATGAAAAGCTAGGAGCGTTGGTACCACTACCTTGGTTAAATCCATTACCAGAAACATCATTCGTGTTATTTTCGTAAGTCCAAAACGCAACTGGTGTTGTGGTAAAACGCGCTGTTGGGTTCTCACAAATGTCTTCTAAAAAATCTAATATACCATCGTTATCATCATCTAAATCTACACTATCTGGAATACCATCATTGTCTGAATCTAAACCATTGGTGGCATCTCTATAGTCTAAATCTCCTCCTAGTTGATTAAAGTCACCATCAGCATCTCCTAAATTTGTGTCGTTTGGTGGATTGATACCATCATTTACTACATAACCATCATTATTAGATCCATTTTCAAAATTGTCGTCTAAACCATCATTGTCTGTATCTGTACCTGACAATGTATTATTGGCATTTCCATTTTCTTCAATATCTGGCGTCCCATCATTATCGGTATCGGTATCTTTGTAATCAGGATTGTCTGTACCATCTGTATTTTGAGGTACAATATTGGTTCCTCCTTGTGCGGTTTCGTAATTGTCGTCTAAACCATTATTGTTTGCATCAGTAATTCCTGAACCTACACCACTTGGAGCAATATAACCAATGGTTGGTTGTGCTTCTATATTGTCAGGAATACCATCGTTATCTGAATCGATATCTAAATAATCTGGAAGACTATCGGTATCTGAATTGATAGGCGTTGTTCCTGTACCAGCAGAACTTGGAATACCATTCGTATCCGTTGCAGTCCCTACATCGCCATCAGCTTGCCCATCGTTATTTACATCTGTTCCACCAGCTTCAATTACATCTGCAATACCATCATTATCTGAGTCTAGATCTAAAGCATCTATGATTCCATCTCCATCTGTATCAGGAGAGTTACATTCTGTTTCTACTGTTGCTTCAGTAAAAAATGCAGTTTGACTAAAATCAGTTTGAGTCATATCTACCTGTATGAAACGTGTAGCATTTTGTAGTATATAATTGTAAAAACTTGTTCCGTTTACGGTAACATCATTGGTAACTTGGTTAGTTCCTCCAGAACTTAAATATACTCCTGTTGGTGTTTCTGAAGTAACAACAGCTCTTGTTCCAAAAGTGTTTGTACCAGAAAAATCTATTCTAACTAAAGTATTCGCTTGATAAATTTGACCTAAGTCTAAAACCATATGATGTGTAACACTATTCATTGCAACACCTTGGCCTGCTGTAGCTGCACCATCATTTATAGCTGCAAAATTGGTGTTAGCATTATCTACAGTAGATTCTGCTTGTACTACTTCGTTAATTGCTTGATCAATTGAAGTACAGTCATTTTCAACAAAATCTGTTATTCCATCGTTATCATCATCTAAATCAGTAGCATCTGGTATACCATCATTATCTGTATCTATAGCCCCTTGAATATCTCTATAGTCAACATCTCCTCCTGTTCCGTTAGCTAGAAAATCACCATCAGTATCCCCTAAGTTGGCAGGAGCTGGCGGGTTATGGTTGTCGTTTACTGTTGATCCATTATTTCCTGTGTCATCTACATCATCAAAATTATCATCTAAACCATCGCCATCTGTATCGTTTCCAGAAAGGGTATTGTTTGCATCTCCATTTTCAGTAATATCTGTAATTCCATCATTATCTGAGTCGTTATCTAGATAATCGGGATTATCTATATTATCAGTGTTTGTTGGATTTAAACCAAGTACTCCATTATTTTGATATACGTCATCTAGACCATTTCCATCAGCATCTGTAATTGTGTTTCCTAAACCGCTAGGAGAGATGTAGTTAAATGTACTTTGCCCTTCTATGTTATCTGGAATACCATCATTGTCTGAATCTATATCTAAATGATTTGCCAGAGCGTCTGAGTCAGTATTTACTGGATTTACACCAACACCAGCTGAACTTGGAATACCTAAAGTTGTAGGTGTAGTTCCTTCATTTCCATCAGCTCTTCCATCGTTATTTACATCAGTCCCTCCAGATTCTACAACATCTGTGATACCATCATTATCTGAATCTATATCTAAATAATCTGCTACACCATCTCCATCTGTATCTGGAGCATTAAAAAATACATGACGTGGATTATCGTATAAGTCTATTCTACATTCATCAAAACGAATCGAATAAAAACGGTCTCTTCTTTCATTGACTGTTTTTTCTGCTCCAATAGTAAAATTGAATAAATTTATGTCTCTCTTTTGAAAAAATAAGCGATAAGGATTTGAAGTGTCTATAGGAACAGTTGGTGCTAAACCTGAATTATTAGCTGCAAATTGAACTACTCCGTTTGCTAATTCGGTTGGAATAATATTAGTAGGTGTACCAATACTATAGCCCACAATATTTTGAACGCGATAAAACTCGTTAATACCAGTTTCGCTATCTATATCTTGGATAAAACCTCCAACACGATCTACGTTAGCACTAGTTAATGTGCCTGTTTCTACAAATCTAATTTGTAGTCTTATAGTGAGATCTCCTCTAGCACCATTGGCATATCTTAATTCTGGTTGAAGTGCGTCATCATCACCAAGATTTTGATCAATATTAAGTACCGTAACTCCTGTACTTTTTTCTGCAATTCTAACGATAGCATCTAAACCTGCAGCAACGTTAGAAAAACGATATTCTGCATTTACAGAACCAGCACCAGTACCTGTTCCATTAATATAATCTGCATTGGTGCCTATAAAACTGTAGTTTAAGCCTGTACAAACTCCACCAGGTTCTACACCATCAGTAAAAAAACCATAGCCTTCGGTAACATCAGAGATACCATCATTATCATCATCTAAATCTACATCATCTTGAACGCCATCATTATCTGCGTCTGGACCAGAAATATCTCTATAGTCTACATCTCCTCCAGTAGAAACATCGTTATCTGAATCTGTAAAATTATCTTCTTGGGTGTCATCAAATTCTCCATTTGGATCATTATATCCTCCTTCTACATCACCAATCTCTAAATCGTTGATCAGTCCATTAGTACCAACTGTACCAGTAACTCTTCCATTTGATTGTGGCAAATTACTACCAGATTCTTGAATGTCATTTGTTCCATCATTATCAGAGTCTAAATCTAAATAATCTGGATTATCAGTACCGTCTGTATTCTGTGGAACTAAACCTATAGAATCGGTTCCACTACTATCTCCATTAGGAGTATTGTCAAAAGCATCATCCAAACCATCTTTGTCAGTATCTAAACCTGAGGGAGCAATATAGTTGTTAGTAGATTGTGCTTCGATAATATCTGGAATACCATCATTATCTGAATCTAAATCTAAACAATTGATTACACCATCTCCATCATCATCACTTATTTCTGCATCATAAGTTACCTGTAAATTCGAGATTGTATACGTTGATGCTGTTGCTTGACCTTCAAAAGTACTATCTACTTGATATTCTTCTGCGTTTGCAGCTATAGGACTTGTAAAACGGACTACATTATTTACCAAAAACTCTACTAATGTACCAGTTCTACGAATAGCAACCTGTGTACCATCTGCAGCAGTATCTGCTAGTGTTGTTGCTACTAAACCATTATTAATAACCTGTATAGCTTGGGTGTTTCCTCTAAACCTGAATGCATATTCAATATCTAAACCAGAGTTTACATTAGCTCCAAAAGCATCTATACCAATTATAACATCTCTTTGGGCTTCAGTAAAGGTACCTTGTATAGCGAAACTTACAGTAAAATCGTCAGTTACTCCGAAATTAGAAAAACGCCTAGAAGTAATACTATTACTAAAACCAGCTACGCCTGCAGTATTTGAAAAAGTAATATTATTACCATTAATTGTAAAACCACTACCACCTGATCTTTCAAGAGATAAATCTCTAGATAATGGTCCAGTTGCAGCTATACAACCCTCCTCAATATCTAAAATACCATCATTATCATCATCAATATCTACACTATCTGGAATACCATCGTTATCGGTATCGTCTCCATTATCTCTATAATCAACATTTCCTCCTAATCCATTGGTTTCAAAATCACCGTCTACATCTCCTAAATTTCCAGGAGCTGGAGGGTTGTGGTTGTCATTAACCGTGGAACCTGTAATTCCGCTGTCGTCATTATCATCAAAATTATCGTCCAATCCATCATTATCTGCATCATTTCCAGATAAGGTATCTTGTGCATCTCCATTTTCTTCTATGTCTGGAATACCATCGTTATCTGAATCTGAGTCTAAATAATCTGGATTATCTGTTTCATCTGTATTTTCTGGATCTAAACCAACGTTTCCTGCGAATTGGTAATTGTCATCAACACCGTTACTATCAGTATCAGTAATACCAGTTCCAATTCCACTTGGTGCAATAAAATCGAACGTGTCTTGAGCTTCTACATTGTCTGGAATTCCATCATTATCAGAATCTATATCTAAATAGTTTGGTAAGCTATCTGAATCTGAATTTATTGGAGTAATTCCTGCGCTTGCAGAATTAGGTATTCCATCTGCATTAGGACCTCCATCTGCTTTACCATCTCTATTGCTATCAGTACCTCCAACTTCAATCACATCAGGAATTCCATCATTATCAGAATCTAAATCTAGATAATCAGCAACACCATCACCATCAGAATCTAAATTTGTACAATATGTAAGTTCATAAAATTGCATGGTTACATTTCCACCACCAGTAGGAGGGATAGATTTACCTGCTGCAATGGTAATTTTTGTTAGTGGCTCTAGACTTGTGACACTTACAGTATTGCTAGGAGCATTAGAACCACCTGCAGTGCTATTAACCGTTTGCCCAGTAATTGTAAAATTTCCATTAGGTAAGTTGATGTTCTCTACATTTAAAGGTACTTCTGTACCATTTAACTCTCCAATAAATTGAACTCTATCATTGTTATCTATTCCACCCCACTTAAAGGTTACATTAAAAACTGGTTCAGAAAAAGTAAAGGTATACAAGCCAACATCTATGCTAGAAGCATCTGCAGGGAAAGATGTTCCTACTGGGAAATCTGTATTGTTTGGTTGGACGTTTATGTAATTACCATCTATACCTCCTGTAGGACCCACAGTTGAAACTCCATCAGTACTCCATGTTGCTGAGTTAGTAACTTCATAATCAAAATCTACATTAACTGTATTAAAAGTATATAAAGAGGTTTGAGAACCTGAAGTTTGCGAACCTGCTGTTGTTCCTGTACTTGCTTGTGTAAAAGAACCACCTATCGCAATAAAATCTGTTGTTGGACAGTTTTGCTCAACGGTGTCTAAAATTCCATCATTATCATTATCTAAATCACAAATATCTGAAATACCGTCACCATCTCTATCTGGATTTCCAGAGGCTATGGCATCACAGCTAACATCAACAATAGATATTTGAAGTGTACCTTGATCTGAATTTACATCAAAAGTATCCTGTACTCTAAATAAAATAGAGGCATCTCCATTATAATTAGATTCTGGAGTAAAGTTTAAGTTTCCTGCACTATCAACAGTATAAGTACCTACCCCTGCAATTACTAACGGTGTACCTACACTACCTTGATTATTAACATTATTAGGGTCTATTAGACTTACTGATGATAGATCTATATTACCATCAGGATCATCTGCACCAGATAAAATATTTGTAGAAAAAGATTGATTGGTGTTAATAATGTTATTTAGGTTATCTACTACTGTGGGTTTTCTATTTACAGTAGTAGTACTTGGGTTACCAAAAGTAACTTCCCCTAAAAAACTTACTGATATATTTCTAGTTATATTTGGCTCATTACTGTCTCTACCTAGTGTAAAATCAACTAAACTTGCATTTACAAAATTAATTCTTACAATAGAACGAGTATTATCTAAACTTACTCCAGGGTCTGTTACGTCTGCACTATTAAATCTAGTGGAATTTGGTAGTTGACCAGCAGTTGGTGTGATAATTGTTTCTGGTTGACCTGTTCCTGCCAGTTCAAAACTACTTGGCGAAACAACTTCTGCCCATTCTAAAGCGTCTAGATCTATAATTTCTAAGGTATAAGAATCTAGCGGAAAAGGAATTCTTGCGGCTAAACCACCACTACCAGCATCTGCACTATTTGCTACAATAAACTCTAATTGCCAACGAACAGCATCTCCAGGTGTACCGTAATTGATGACTGGTTCAAATCTATTTTCAACAAACTGAGTATCATCTATTTCATCTATTACAGGTGTTCCTGTAAAAGACACAATTCTTAAAATTGCATCTACATCAGTTGGTGTTCCATTTGCAGAAATTTCTACATTTTCTATTAAGTAGACTGCTCCTGGTTGCCCATCTGTACCTTCTATTAGTACTTGTGTGTTTGGAAAGACAGGTTTTGCCTGTGAAAAAGTTTTAAATGTACTAAAAGAGAGTGTAACAATAAGCAGGATTATATTAAAAGCTTGATTGTAACGAATTATTTTTCCAGATAAACTCGTTTTTCTTTGGTATGATTTCATAAAAAAAGTTAAGTGATAAAGTATATTCATTAGATTAGACACAGAAATTAAAAGAAGGTCACTATTACTACAACAAAAGTACTCAATTAGCTCTTTTTTTTTAGTGGTTTTTTAGTTAAAAGTTAAAACATTCATGATACATACTATTTTTCTATAGCTTTTAATTTTATCATATAAAATTCAATATTTAATTTTCTTTGAGATTTATCTTGTTGTTTTTTGATATACTATAACACCATTTATTTATCTAATAAGTTTAAGTTGAATAAACTTCTTTTTTTGATATCTTGAGTTTTATTCACAACAACTTATAGGTTTAGATTATTTGCAAAAATAGTTGTGAATGGTTAGGTAGTATTCTTATCTTTTACAGATAAAGTTTTTAAAGGCTTAAAAGCTAAGAAGAATTTATCAGAATAGGTTTCCGGTTCTAAAATGATAGCAGCTTTTTCTTGTTTAACATTATAAGAAGTTGCTGTTACCTTATCTACAATGGATATGTTGTCATTAAAACTTTTGTATTGGTCTATTGTAAAAGAGATAGCACAAGAATAAATGTAGACTGTTCTTTATATCTGATTAAATGTTTTCATTAGATTGAAATGAACTCTATTTTTGCTAAACGAATAATGTTATAATTCTACTTTAATAAAAGGAAGGTAAGAGTATAAAATTTTAATATCTATATTTTTGTCAAATCGATATAAAAAATAGAGATTATTATTGTAGAATAATAGTTTTAATATTTGAGTAAGATAAGACTATATGTATTTTAATTATATTATTCAATAACTACTTTTTTATTAAGTATTCCTTTATCTGATTTTAATTTGACAATATAAAATCCAGCGGGTAATTTTCCCTCAATTTTCAATTGATATTTATCTTGTTGTTCTTCAATATTCCAAGCAGCTACTTCTTTACCTAATAGGTTGTATAGACTTACTTCTTGTATTTCTATTTCTTGAGTTTTATCTACAACAATGTATTGGTTTATATTGTCTACATATGTACTTGTAAATAGAGAGGTAGTATCCTTATCTTTTACAAATAAGGTTTTTAAAGGTTTAAAAGCTAAGAAGAATCTATCAGAATAGATTCCAGGTTCTAAAGTGATAGTAGCTTTTTCTTCTTTAATATTATAAGATGTTGCTGCTAATTTATCTACAATGTATATGTTGTCATTAAAATTTTTATATTGGTCTAGTGTAAAAGAGATTGCACCAGAATAATCTATGGTAACCTCCAGTGGAATTTCTAAATTCTCATGAATAGATTGAACGCCAGCAATAACGTATTTTTTATCATTATTTGGAAATTTCCAGTATGCATCAGTATCTCCAATATCAAACATTTCAGCATCATATCCTTTATCATGATCAAAAGATTGAAAAGGACCAAAAGAGATAGCAAGTTGCCTATGAAAAGCAGTATTATCAATAAGGTGATCTATTCCTATTTTTAAGATTGGTAAATCAAAATTACTCTTTTTTGATTTGTAAGAAGTTTTAAAAAAAACAGAACTACCAGAGCCTTCTGTTTTATATTCTCTTTGACTATTGTCAAAGGTTATTGTACCTCCATCTGCATCTCCTGCAACAAAGAAACCTTGCCCAATAGGTATAAACGCTTCTGGTTCTTGAAAAATGGCATCACCAGAAGTTGGAGAACAGTTTACTTCTCCGTTAATATCATATAGGTTTAAATAATCAATGGTTATTGCATCAGTATTTGTAGAAGAAATAGTAATGTCACTTCCCACAAAAACACAAAAAGAAACAATCTGCGTACTAAAAACTCCTGATGTAGAAGGTAATGTTATATTTGTTTTAATAACATCGTTAACTTTTAAGTTAATTGTTTTACTTGCGGTAGATTGATATCTAATTCTTATAGAATCTACACTTCTTGGTATTTTGTGAAAGGTAATAGAGTCTGTTGCAGAGTTTAATAAAATAGCTGTACCCTCTAGCTCACCACTATTTGTATTTTCAGGGGCCTCAGCTTCTAAAGTAACATCTATAAGACCAGTTTCACCACTTAAATTTTCTGCTTTTGCAGTTACGCCTGTAGTTATGGTTCTCGTTGCGTAACCACCAATATAACCAGCAAAAAAATGACCATCAATACCAGAGGATACAATTTCATTTGCGTGTTTCCAAAAATATAAAGTACCTGTAATAGCGCTAATATTGTCTTCTATAAATTCTTTTACACTTATAGCAGAAGTATATGGGTTGGCTACTAAGTAAGATTCACTAGCACCCACGCTTGTTGTAATTGTTCCATCTTTTGGAATTCCTAAAAAAGTATAATTTTGAGGTCTTCCTGGACCTTTAAAAATAAAACCATCACTATTAGGAATTGGAGTTCCGCTTCTTTGTTGAACCCAACTAGATCTACCACCTGTACTTGAGGCGAAAGTATACATCCAATAATCTGCTAAGGTTATAGGATCTGTAGTATCTCCATCGTAATTGGTTCCAGTAAGAAAGGTGATATCTTTAGCAATATTTGTATTTATAATTCCTGCGAAAGAGGTTGGGGAAGTACCGTCTTTAAAAATATCTGAAATGGTATATGTAGTTGCTCCAGAAGCACTAATTACAGGAGACCCCATGTAATTGTATCTATATAAGCTAGGTACGCTAGAGTTTTGGTCTACAAGTAATTTCCCATCACCAGAAACCAAACTAGCAGAAGTATGTGTTTGTATAAATTGAGCATTACTAGCACCAGATGGATCAATTAATCTAATCTCTCCGCTAACACCAAAGAGAACATCATTTGTAACAACTAATAAATTTTCTATACCCAATTTATTATTTACAGTAAGTTTTCTTGCACTTAATTTTAATGCTCCATGATTATAGTCTTCATTAATAATCACAAAACGAGAACGATCTGGGAAACCATTGTTCCAAGCACTACCAGTTCTAATTGTACTGCCAATTCTATGCAAACCAAGTAAGGTATTAGCTTCTGTGTTTGAACCTGTAATTTCTGAAATTAAAGGAGCATGTGGATGTCTACCTTCTTGTGCTGCTGCTAGTGGGTTGCTGTAAGGTAAAATAGCATCATCTATAAAAGTTACCCATTCATTAGGGGTAAATGTGTTATTTGCACTTATTGTTTCGTCAATTCTAACCAAAGAGGTTTTATTAGGGATGTTTGAAACAACATCGTACCTATTGGCCCATGCTGTAGCATCTGTGGTTGTTGATAAAATAATGATATCGTTACCTCCGTCTATATTTGTTAAATTGTTGTCTATAAGCGGCGTACCATTAATGTTGGTAATAGTTGTGCTAAGAGTGTTTTTTATCAATACAGATTGTCCTGGTGCTAGAGCAGTGGTAATTGTTAAGTTAGCGTCTGGTATTTGACCATCAAAAACTATATTTCTATCTTTAAAAAGTACCACTTTAATTTCGTTGGCATTAATGGTATTTGTACTAGTGTTAGTAATTTCAATCCATTTTTCATTATCAACTTGATACACTTGAGTTATCATTGGTATACCACTAAGTGTTATAACTGTTACAGTAATTACATTACTCTCTGCAATACAGCCATTGGTAATACTTGTGGCTATTCTTTTATAATAAGTAGTTTGTGTTATAATACCCTTATCATATGTAGCACTAGTAGCTCCTGAAATATCAGTAAAACCAGTGGTTGCACTTGTAACACTTTCTTGCCATTGATAGGTAACACCACCAATACCTGTAGCTTCTGCAACTGATGTAAATGCGGTAACATCAGTATTGTTTAAAACAGTTTGATTTCCAGCAATTACACCTCCATTGGTTTTTTCTACATTAATGGTTATTGGATATTCTGCACTTATTGTTCCTGATGATGAAATTCTAACAGTTACAACTCCCGTATAAGTTCCGCCAGCAGCTACTGAAGGTACGGTTACTTGAATAGGAGATAATGGTAAACTCGCATTAGTAATGTCTACAAATCCTTGTAAATTAGCAGTATCGGTAAAGTTTATACTATATTGATCTGGAGCATTTGTAGTAGCACTGTAATCAAAATTTGCTGTTGTTGTACCAGAGCATAAGCTAACACTAGTGTTCGTTAGCGTTATTGTTGGAGTAGAAGCATCAGTTATGGTAATGGTTATAGGGTAGCTTTTTTCACATCCGTTTGTAGCTTCTCTTACCGTTACTGTAGCAGTGTAAACACCTGTAGTTAAACCTGCAGGAACAGTAATTTGTATAGGAGATGCAGGTAATGCTGTGTAAGGTACATCTGTAAAAGCTACATCATCAAAATCAATTCTATATTCATTAGGAGAGTTTGTTGTTGCAGAAAATGCTAAATCAACAGTTTGTGCACTAAGATTAAAAACTGCTGATGGATTTGCTGTAAATGTAATTGTAGGTGATGGATTTACCGTAATACTAATTGCGTTAGATTCTACAGTTGTACAAGTACCAAAAATTTTAGAAGCGACTACTTTAAGAGAGGTTACCCCAAAAGGTATTGGATCTGTATCTATAGTTGTATCTGCAGCAAT
The DNA here is from genome assembly GCF_003335085.1 of Polaribacter sp. WD7. Classification (GTDB taxonomy): domain Bacteria; phylum Bacteroidota; class Bacteroidia; order Flavobacteriales; family Flavobacteriaceae; genus Polaribacter. Next base: position 18,276 of record NZ_QPEJ01000017.1, read on the forward strand.
AGATGGTCCTAAAAAACTTGGACCCACACTATTGTTGTTTTGATCTAATAGTTGATACAATAATCCTGGTTGAGCATTTACAACTGTTACTGTAAAAATACTATTCTCACAAATAGGAGTTGTAGAAACTGCGGTTATGGTTGGTGTAATAGGTGGGTTACAAATTACTACTCTAGATGAAGATTGATCACTCTCACAACTTCCTAAAGCTGTTGAGGTAGCAGTAACCGTAACTATAGCATTTGTATACAGTATTTCTAAAGGAGCATCTAAACCTGCAAACGTCCAATTACCGCTACCATCTGTAGTCGTTGTTAATTCATTACCACTACTATTAACTGCTTTGTCTCCATCTAAATACAATTGTATAATAGAACCTGAAGGTAAACCAGAACTTGTACCTGTTATACTAGCATCACCTTCTATTATTGGATTTGAAGTTATAGTTAATGAAGTTGGTATTGTTTTAGAATTAATTATGATGCTTTCAGAAATATCACTAACTGATTTTCCTGTTGCTTGTATAGTGGCAGCAATGTAATTTGAAGGAGCTATACTTAAGCCAGTAATTGTCCAAGTACCGTTAACAATAGTTGTAGTTGTACCTTCTAATGTATCAGATGTTGTAACATCTGAACTTCCTTTAGAATATAAAGTAACCGTTCCGGACGTTTCATTGGTGATTCCAGAAACAGTACTTATGTTCCCTGTAGCACAAAACTCTGTGTTAAGGGTTGGTGTTTGAGACTGAACAATTGGAGCTGTAGGGCTTATACTAGTAGAAAGCGTGTTCCTACAGATATTACCAGAATCTCTGTTAGATACTTCTATTACATCTGAGGTTGATAGTGTAAGAGAGCTGATATCAAATGAAAACGTATTTGAACTACCACTTGTAGTAGTAGTTATATCTGTAGATGCATTATTGATGATTAACCTTAACGTTGCAGCCGTTGGAGGGCTACCACCAAAATTACCAGTTAAAGAGGTGTCTCCAATTTCTACAGGATTCAAAAAAGGAGTTGCAGAAGCAGCACCTGTGGCACTACAGGTAGAAATCGGTTCACTACCTAAAGATTGACATGTTGAAGGGTTTGTGTCTATTTTTACAATAAAATTAAGATCTTCATCAGTAAATCTGCGGCTACCAGTACCTAGTCTAACTCTAGTGGCAGAAGTAGAAACAAAGTTTACAACGTTAACTCCATCTATTGTAGTAATTTGAGTTCCGGTATTTGAATCAAAGAAATTAAAAATAAAACTAGATCCTGCAGGTGTACCTGTTGCATAGGTTAAATCTAAATCTCTACTTATTGCAGATAAAACAGGTGTAGCTAATGGTGTACAAAATGTTAATAAAACAGTTTCTATATCACAATTGTCTATAGAAGTTCCTTTTTCTACACCACTTGCTACTGTACTAGGTACGGTTGCTGAAGCAGTAATTACATCATCAGTAGATAAAGCTGAAACTGATGCAGACCAAGTACCTCCAGCTACGGTTGCTGTTCCTGCAGGAGTCGAATTTCCATTAACAAACACCTCTACTAAAGTACCATCTTCTTCTGTAGAGGTACCTTGTACTAGTGTGTCTCCATTAATAATAGCTCCAGGGTTTGTGTTTCCTCCAGTTATAAACGGACAAGAAGCTCTTACAATTGGATCTCCATTGGTTGGTGTTTGGGTATTTATTGTTTCTATGTATAAATTATCTGATGTGTTAGAACTATCGTCTACACCAGCAATGTCTGCAGTTCCATTATTACCAATAATACCTTTAGGGTTAACAGAAGTAAGAGAAACCATTCTTAATTTTGTGGTTGAATCTATTCCTGCAACATTACTAAATGGAATGTAAAAGTCATAAAAATAATCAGGATCATTACAAATAGTAGTTAACGCTAAAGATTTTATAGCGTGAGTAGTATAAGGTAATGCAGCAAGTTCTATAATGTTTGTAGGATCATTTACATCATAAGCATTTACTTCAAAATTTGTTCTTAATACAATTTCAATTTCAAAACCAGGATTTCCAGGTACAGCATCTGGGTCTGCATTTGGTCCAGAAAAACCAAATTTTTCATCAGTATCTATTAAAATAGAATATCCTTTAGAGTTAGAGGCTGCCCCACCTAATCGAAATCGAAAACGCATGTTAGTGCCATCTGTGTTGTAGTAAGAAGATCTGCTGTTGGCGTCTTGTACCAAATCTGTAAAAGAACAACTACTTCCTTTACTTGGGTCTCCTGTTGGCTCAGAAGTAATTTCTGGTATTCCTACATAAGCAATTTCACTGTACAAAACATCAAAAACATCTGTAGGTAATATATTAGCAGGAAAGCCAATATTTGTAAATTGACTAGGGGTTTGTGAGGGGGGTAAGGATACATATCCATCTCCATTAGGGTCTAGAACTGCATTTGGCAAGCCTTCTACAATGACTCCAGGTGTTTGGGCATTTGTGTTAAGTGTAAAAAAAGATACACAGAATAACACAAAAAAGAATAGTACGTTTTTATTTTTCTTTAATTTCATATTTTTAGGGTATAAGAATAACTAGAAATCAAAAGATGTTTTTATTTATATATTACTTTTTCATTAATTAAAACATAAGTAAATATCATAAAAAATCATTTTTTAAATTAACCAAATATACTAATTATTATTTGTTATAATAAGACACTCTTTTTTAAAAAAAGTAACAATTTAGTTTTCTTGTTTTTAATTAAAAATTGTTTTCTGTATTTTCGTTATCTATAGTTATTTTTAAAATTGAATTTAAACTACCCAATAACATATATAAAAGGTATAAGTGTGCAAAGAGCCACTTTATTATACACAGAATTGGGTATAAAAACGTGCAATGATTTACTAAATTTTTTCCCATTCAGATATATTGATAAGACAAAATTTTATCAAATAAAAGAGTTGCAACCTGCTGCTACAGAAGTTCAAATTGTGGGTAAAATCACAAATATAAAATCTGTAGCTCAAAAAAGAGGAAGTAGATTAGTAGCTACTTTTCAAGATGCTACTGGAAGTATGGAGTTAGTTTGGTTTAAAGGTCAAAAATGGATTAAAGATGCTGTAAAAATAAATACACCTTACGTAGTTTATGGTAAATTGAATCATTATAACGGTAATTTTAGTATTCCGCATCCAGAAATGGAATTGGTTACAGAATACAAAAAAAAGTTACAGACTAAAATGCAACCTATATATCCATCAACAGAAAAATTAACGAATTCAGGAGTTTCTAATAAGTTGATGAGAAATTATATTCAGCAATTACTACAGCAAACTTACGAGGCTATAGAAGAAAGTTTATCGCTAGAAATTATTAATGATTTTAATTTAATGCTAAAACGCGATGCATTGCTAAATGTTCATTTTCCAAAAAGTCAAGAAAATTTAGCAAAAGCACAGTACAGATTAAAGTTTGAAGAATTATTTTATATTCAGATGCAACTTTTACGCAAAAAACTCATCAATAAAGCTAAAATTAAAGGTTTAGTTTTTAACGAAGTAGGAGATAGTTTTCATGCATTTTATGACAAATATTTGACTTTTGAGTTGACCAATGCTCAAAAAAGAGTACTCAAAGAAATTAGAAAAGATGTGAGCACTGGTGCACATATGAATCGTTTATTACAAGGTGATGTAGGGTCTGGTAAAACAATTGTTGCATTGTTAAGTATGCTTTTAGCCATAGATAACGGTTTTCAAGCCACCATTATGGCACCTACAGAAATTTTAGCAAATCAACATTTTACAGCAATATCAGAACTTTTAAATGGTTTACCTATTATGGTAGATATTCTTACAGGTTCTGTAAAAACTAAAAAACGAAGAGAAATCCATCGGAATTTAGAAGATGGGACTTTGCATATTTTAGTGGGCACACATGCCTTGTTAGAAGATAAAGTAGCCTTTAAAAATTTAGGAATTGCAATTATTGATGAGCAACACCGTTTTGGAGTAAAACAACGTGCTAAATTATGGGCTAAAAATACACTGCCACCTCATATTTTAGTAATGACAGCCACACCAATACCAAGAACTTTGGCAATGTCTGTTTATGGAGATTTAGATATTTCTGTGATTGATGAGTTGCCACCTGGAAGAAAAGAGGTAAAAACGGTACACCGTTTTGATAGCAATAGATTATCTGTGTTTAAATTTTTAAAAGACGAAATAGCCAAAGGGAGGCAAGTATATGTGGTTTACCCATTAATTCAAGAATCTGAAGCTATGGATTATAAAGATTTGATGGATGGTTACGAAAGTATTTCTAGAGAGTTCCCGTCACCAAAATATCAAATTAGTATTGTACACGGTAAAATGAAACCAGCAGATAAAGATTATGAAATGCAACGGTTTGTTACTAAAGAAACTCAAATTATGGTAGCTACCACAGTTATAGAAGTTGGTGTAAATGTACCTAACGCAAGTGTTATGGTTATTGAAAGTGCAGAACGTTTTGGGTTAAGTCAGTTGCACCAATTAAGAGGTAGAGTAGGTAGAGGTGCAGACCAAAGTTATTGTATATTACTGTCTAGTTTTAAGTTATCTACTGAAGCAAAAACAAGATTAGAAACGATGACAGAAACCTCTGACGGTTTTAAAATATCTGAAGTAGATTTAAAGTTACGAGGACCAGGAAATATCATGGGAACACAACAGAGTGGTGTTTTAAATTTAAAAATAGCAGATGTTGTTAAAGATTCTAAAATCCTGGTTTCCGCAAGAAATACAGCAATATCAGTATTGCAAGATGATCCAAATCTTTCTAGCTTAGAAAATAGACCAATAAATAAAGCATTTGCTAAAATGGCAGCCTCTTCTAAAATTTGGAGTAATATTAGCTAAGATTTATTTTTTTTAAATTGGATACTTTTTTAAGTTCAAATTACATTTTGATTTTACAATAATGATATTTAAATTTACAGAAATATATTTTTTTTGAAAAAGATCATGCTACAATTTTTTAGGTTTTCATCAGTTATTTTCGTATTTGTATGTATTGCATGTACTTCTTCAAAAAAAGATAAGAGCTCTACAAATTCAAAGATTATATCTCAAAAAAGAATAGAAGAAAAGTTTACAATTCCTGTAGAGTATTTTCCAGAAAAAGACACAAAAAATGTAAATCACAAGTTAGATTCTTTGTTGAAAAGAATTAACAAAAGACATGATTTTCATGGGGCTATTTTAGTATCAAAAAATAAAAAAATAGTGTATAAAAACCAGATTGGTTTTGCAGATTTTAAAAAAAAGATTCCTTTAAATGAAGAATCTACTTTTCAATTGGCATCTGTTAGTAAACAGTTTACTGCAGCAGCTATTATGCTTTTACACGAAAGAAATAAAATTAAGATTACAGACACTGTAAATACTTATTTTCCGAACTTTCCTTTTGAAAACATTACAATTAAACACTTGTTAAACCATACTGCTGGTTTGCCAAAATATTTTTGGGTTGCAGAACATGAGTGGCAAAAAGAAAAAGCGCCAACAAATTTAGAAATGATGGAGCTTTTTTCGTGTTCTAGTGTTCAAAGATTTTTTAAACCGGGTCGTAATTTTGATTACTCTAATACGGGTTACTTTATTTTAGCTTCTATTGTAGAAAAAGTATCAGGTACCTCGTTTGGTAATTTTCTTAAAGAAAATATTTTTGATCCTTTAGATATGAAAAATTCATATGTCTATAGTTGTAAACATGATATACCTCATAAAAACCAATTAACAGGATATCGTTTATATAGAGGGTGGAGGCATATAGGTATTAAAAATACAGTAAATGATGGAGTTGTAGGAGATAAAAATGTATATTCTACTACAGAAGACCTGTTTAAATGGACTTACGGATTGAATTCAGGAAAACTACTTTCTAAAGCATCTTTAGATTTGATGTACACCAAAGGAGAAACTATTTATGGTAGAAAAATTCCGTATGGTTTTGGATTTCGTGTAGATAGAAGCGACGAAAAAAACATTTATCATTATGGTAAATGGAATGGTTTCAGTACTGCGTTAACCAACTATTTAGATGATGATTTGGTAGTTATTGTTTTAGAACACACTAGCTACAATGCTTTAAAATCATTGAACAAAAAAATAAAGAAAATAGTAACCAAAAATTTAGATGTTTAACGAAGTAAAAAAGAAAGATTTACCAATTTATAGATTCAACTAAAATCTGTAAACCTTTTCAAATAAAAATATTACAAAATCGGTTTAACTAATAGGAGTCATTTCAAACAATTCAAAATTTTCCACCGCTCCCTCTGTAGCTTTTGAATATTCAGCCAAATGAGAATTATTCATATGTTGCTGCCATAATGCTTTAGATTCCCAGTTTTCATAAAATAAAAACAAGTTTTCGTTTTCATTATCTTGATGCAGGTCATAATTGATACAACCTTCCTCTTTTAATGTGGTTTTTATCAATTTTAACAACTCATTTTTTACCAGCTCTCTTTTTTCTGGTTTCGCTAAAATTTTTGCAACTATAGTTAATCTTTGGTGATTCATTATGTTTTTTTTGAGATTTGCAATATATAAAAAATCACCAAAGACGAACTATAAAAATTTATTTCCAAGTAACTATATCCTCTAAAGCTCTTCTAGTCTTAGGATGAGGAGGATTCTCTTTTCGATATCCAAAAGCAACCATAAAAGAAAGACCATATTTATCGGTATCAATATTAAATTTTTCTTTTAATAATGTCTCAGCTTTTTCTTGATGAAAACCTTCTATAGGGCAACTGTCAATTCCCTGTAAAGCAGCAGCAGTCATCATATTACCAAGTGCAATGTATGTTTGTTTAGAAGCCCAGTCAAATATTTTTTTATCTGTATCTAAATTAAAATCGGTTTCTTGAAATGCTTTGTAAAAATTAGAATACATTTCTATTACATCTTTTGGAAGTTGTTTTACATCCTTCATCATGTGCATAATATAATCAGCATCCCATTTGGTCATAGGAGCTTTCATACTTAAACCTAATATAAAATGGCTAGCTGTGTCAAGTTTATCTGGAGCACCCCATGCCACTGGTTTTAATAATTCACGTAGTTCTATATCTTGAACAACAACAAAATGCCAAGGTTCAAAACCAAAAGAACTAGGAGATAAGTTAGCTGTTTTTAAAATAAAATTAATATCTTTTTCTGTTAGCTTTTTATCAGCATCAAATACTTTTGTAGCGTGTCTGTAATTAAAAGCATTTAAAACTTCTTCTTTAGAAATGTTAGGTGTTTTCATATGTATAAGTTTTTTAATAAGTTTTTCTGGTTAAATTATAAAGGTAAACAAGAACAGTTGTTACGATTAAGAAATAAGTTCAAGTCATGATTGTTTGTCATTAAAAATCATTTGAACTTACATTCTTAATCGAATAAATAAAACTGTATGGTGTTGTTGTCTATTTTTTTACAAAAAATATTGAATGAAATACTATTTTCGGTATTATCAACTTATTCTAAACAATATACATCTTGCTTTTTGTAATTTTAATGGTATTCTAAGCCCCATTAAATAAAAGAGAATAAGAGTTCAAAAATACTAAATGGTTATACCTAATCATTATTAAAAAGTATATCCCAATACTAAGGCGATATTATCCAATTTTGCATTTAAAAATGAAAAATCACTAAACAGTTTTCTGTTTGAATAGTATCTTAACTCAATACCTATTTTGTTGCTGTATTGGTATCCAATACCTGTGGCAATAGGAAATGAATGAATAATTTCAGGTTTTATAAATTGCTCTGTAAATAAGAAAGCAGAAGAGTCATTTACAGCATAACTAAGAACAAACATTCCGTTTATAAAAAATTTGTTATTTGTATTTAAAAATAAATAATGTCTAACTCCTATTGCTATTTCTACTGAGCTATAATTAAAATTTTTTTGAAAAGTTTCACTTTGTTCTCCTTGAAAGTTGATTGACTGATAAGTGGGTTCAAAAATAATAGACCATTTATTTTTATTGAAGGATAAAATATGTTCTAATTCAAAACCTAATTTAAGATTGGGTTTATTATCAAAACTAAAAAAATCAAATTCTCTAACAGCAGTTTGTAACACACTTACAGAAGTATTATTTAAACCAACTTTTACAGTAAAATTAAATGCACGTCTTTTGTTTTTCTTTGTAATGTAATTAATATCTTTATTGCTACATTGGTTAAATTCTTTAAAAAACGGAACTAAATCATTTTTTGAATACCTTAAATTTTTAACATTTTTAGTATCTACACATTTAGAATCAAAGTAATTGATAATCTGTTGTCTAAAACCATTGTTTGTTTTAACGCCACCCCTAACTGGGTTTCCATCAACATACTTATATCCATAATATTGTTTATAAACCAATTGTTTTATCTCTTTAGTAGCTTTCTTTTCATAGAAAAAACGGAATAAATCTTTATTAGTATATTGATATAAATTTATATCACCTTTTAATAACAGCTTTAAAAAAATAGTTTCTGTTTTAAAATTAGGATTTCTATCTTCATCAAAAACATCAACATCAGAAGAAGATCTGTCTATATCTACGGTTCTTTTTATAAATTTTGAATCATCATAAATCCCAAACTCTACAATATTTGTAAGTTTCATGGTTTTAATCTCAGTATCAGAAGCTAATTTATAATCAATTTGAGTAGGTGTATATCTCCACCCAATATTTTTTATAAGACATTCAACTTTCTCTTTATTATTTTTAATAAAATAACCTTTTTCAAATTTAATTTGAGCAGTATTAGTTAGAGACAAAAAAAGAAAGAAAGAGATGATGAATATTTTTTTCATAGAATATTTTTTTGGACAAATATAAATATATTTATAAATCAAGCAATTTTTTTGCGGCGTTAAAGGGAGTTGTATCTCCTTTTTTTAGACTTAAAATTTCTTTTTTGAGGGCTATTTTTATTTTCGGATTGTTATAAAAATTAGACTTTAATTGCTCTTCTATGGTAGACAATAGCCAGTACTTATTTTGCTCATTTCTTTTTTCAAAAAAATAATTATTTTTTGTAACGAGTTCTAAGTATTCTAAAATCATGTTATAAACATTTGCTATACCTATGTTTTTTAAAGCGCTTGCCGTTAGTACTTTGGGTTGCCAATTGCTTTCTTTAAGAGGATATAAGTGTAATGCTCTTTTAAAAGCTATTTTAGCTATTTGAGCATTTTTTTCATTATTTCCATCAGCTTTGTTAATAACAATTGCATCAGCCATTTCTATAATACCTCGTTTTATACCTTGTAATTCGTCACCTGCACCTGTAATTTTTAACAATAGAAAAAAGTCTACCATAGAGTGTACTAAGGTTTCAGATTGACCAACACCAACAGTTTCAATCAATATGGTATCAAAACCTGCAGCTTCACATAAAATGATACTTTCACGTGTTTTTTGAGCAACCCCACCTAAAGAGTTTCCTGATGGCGAAGGCCTAATAAAAGCATTTTTATCTGTAACCAATTGTTCCATTCTAGTTTTATCACCTAAAATGGCTCCTTTGTTCATAGAGCTACTAGGGTCTACAGCCAAAACCGCCACTTTTTTACCTTGTGATGTTAAATGTTTACCAAAGGTTTCTATAAAAGTACTTTTACCTACACCAGGTACGCCAGTAATCCCTATTCTAACAGATTTATTTGCATGAGGTAAACAGGCTTCTAAAATTTTATTTGCTTTCTCTTGATGTATAGTATTTGTACTTTCTATCAGTGTAATAGCTTTACTTAAAAAAACAATATTTCCTTTTAAAATTTGTGATATAAACTCATCAACAGAAGTGTTTTTGGTTCTTTTTTGTTTTATAATTTCTGCACTCAATTTGTTGGTTGCTTCTGGTTGAGAAACCCCATCTTTTTCATGTAATGCAGAAGATTTTTTTACCATAGTAAATGTGAATTATGTAAATTTAGAAATAATATTTTATTCTTTTTTGCAACACTGTCAAAAATGTTTCGTCTATAAGACAAGAAAGTATCAATGAACGCAACCAAACAATTACATCAGCCAATCATTGAACAATGTAAAAACAATAACGCAAAAGCGCAAATGCAGTTGTATAATTTATATTGTCAAGCAATGCTAAATGTAGCTTACAGATATGTAAATGACCGTTTTTTAGCGGAAGATATAATGCAAGACGCTTTTATAAAAGCGTTTAAAAATATAAACAGTTATAAAAATGAAGTTGCTTTTGGGGCATGGTTAAAGCGCATTGTTATCAATCAAAGTATAGATGAATTAAAAAAGAAAAAGGTAATACTTACCACAATAAATGAAGAGGTTTCTATAGTTGAAACAGATGATGATTGGCAAGTGAATTCAACAATTTCTGTTGATAAAATAGTAGAGGTTATTAACAATTTAAAAGACAAATATAGATGGGTGTTAAGCTTGTATTTGCTAGAAGGGTATGATCATAAAGAAATATCTGAAATTTTAAAAATTACAGAAAATACATCTAGAACCCATTTGTTAAGAGGAAAAAAACTTTTGAAACAACAATTAAAAGACACGAATTATGAAGGAAGATATTAGAGAGAAATTAAAAAATTTTAAAGATAAAGATACAATGCTTTCTAAACAACACGCTCTAAAATTTAAAGATTTTTTAGCGCAAGAAATGCATCAACAAAAATCTAAAAAGAACCATTTAAAATGGTTGTCTATAGCGGCCTCCATAGTATTGCTTATTAGTATAGGGATTCAATGGTATCCATCAAAAAATACAGAGAAAATTACAGAATCAAAACAAAAAAACCTTACATCAAAAGAAATTACATTAGGTAATATATCTCCAGAATTTCAAACGATAGAAACGTATTACACGAACAGTATAAAATTAGAATTGAGTCAGCTAGATTTGTCTGAAGAAAATAGAGAAATTGTAGATGAATATTTATTAAAAATTTCTGAGCTCACAAAAGAATACAAATTATTAACTCAAGAGCTCAATACAAAAGGGGTTAATGATACTACTATAGATGCATTAATACGTAATTTACAATTACGCTTACAACTGTTGCAACGCTTAAAAAAGCAATTAGAACAACTTAAAAACTTAAACACACAAAATAATGAAACACAAATTATATAAACATAGTATAACTCTAATAACTATAGCTTTTTTCAATATAACCTTTGCACAGAAGTTTAACAAACAATTTACTGAAAAGTTTGATGTAAATAAAGATGTAGTAGTAGCTATAAATTCTACAAATACAGATATTAATGTATCTACATGGAACAAAAGTGAGGTACAAGTAAAGGCCTTTATAGAAATTGAAGGATTATCTAAAGAGGAATCTGAAAAATATTTTGAAAACTGGAATTTTGAAGCTTTAGGAAATAGTAAAAAAGTAAATATAACCTCTAAAGGAAATTTTAGTTTAGGGTCTAAAACAGATTTTATCTTTTTTAATGATGCAGATTTTACTTTTCCGGATATAGAGTTACCAAATGCAGATGTTATTGTTCTTCCAGAAATGAATTTTAATTTCAATTTTGACGAACTTTTAGAAGATTTAGGAGAACTTGAAGAGCATATAGGAGAAAATGGAAAGTATGATTTTACTTGGAAAATGGGAAACGATAAAATAATAATCAAAAGCAAAAAAGAATGGGAAAACTTTAAAAAAAGCAAGAAATATCAAGAATTTCAAAAAGAAATGCTTAAAAATAAAGAAAAACTAAGAAAAGAATTTATAGTATCTAAGGATAAAATGAAGCAAGAACTTGCTAAAGCCAAAATAGAATTTGCTAAAATTGATAAAGAAAAAATTAAAGAAAAATTAGCAAAAGCCCAAGCAAAGTTAAAAGAAATGAAATTTAATTTTCAAGCTAATGGTTCAGGTAAAATTATCATAGATGGTAAAGAAATTAAGATTAAAAAAAGACTAGAAATAAAAGTACCTAAAAATGCTACTTTTGATTTAAACACCCGTCATTGTAAAATAAAATTGCCAAATACAGTAGCTTTTGGAAACGTAAAATATGGTACATTTAATGCAAATGATTTAGTAGGAGGTAGGTTAACTATAGATTATTCTAAAGTAGATATCAATCATTTAAATGCCTGTACACTTTTTTTGAACAATGTAACTGATGCTAGAATAGCATCAATTACCAACACTACTATGAGTAATAATTCTTCTGGTGTGCGTGTTTTTAAAATAAATCAAAATGTAAATCTTTCAGATAAATTTGGCGAATTAACTATTGATAGCTTTCATCCTAATTTTGGTGAGTTTGTTTTAAATTTAAGTCAATCTAACGCAACAATTATTTTAGGTGATGTCTTTAGTAACTACAAATATCAGGTAAACAGAGTTAAATTAGACAACCAAAGAACAAAAAATGTTAAAAATAATACGTCAACAAATAACCTTATAAGGGTTAATGGAGATTATAGTACAATAGTTATCAAATAATAGCTATTTCTTTTACAAAATTTCTAACAATTTCCATTTCGTTATTCTTCTTAAAGTGCCTATCTTTATCCCTTGTAAATAGTCACTTATTTAATGGAACTCTACAAAGAAAATCAACTTAAAATATACAATTCACTAACAAAATCTAAAGAAGATTTTAAACCAATTACGGAAGGTTATGTGGGTATGTATGTCTGTGGACCAACAGTTTACAGCAACGCGCATTTGGGCAATGTAAGAACTTTTATGTTCTTTGATGTGGTATATAGATACCTTTTACATTTAGGGTATAAGGTACGTTATGTACGTAACATTACAGATGCAGGTCATCTAGAAAATGATGCAGATGAAGGTGAAGACAGAATTTCTAAAAAAGCACGTTTAGAACAAATAGAACCAATGGAAGTGGTTCAAATGTATACGGTAGACTTTCATAACGTCTTAAAAAATTACAATTTTTTACCACCAAGTATAGAGCCAACTGCAACAGGTCATATTGTAGAACAAATAGAAATGATTAAGGAAATCATAGAAAAAGGTTTTGCATATGAAGTAAATGGTTCTGTATATTTTGATGTTTTAGAATATAATAAAAGCAGTAATTACGGAATTCTTTCTGGGAGAAAAGTAGAAGACTTAATTCATAATACACGTGCTTTAGATGGACAATCTGATAAAAAAAATCCGCAAGATTTTGCCCTTTGGAAAAAAGCTGACGATAGACATATTATGCGTTGGCCTTCTCCTTGGTCTGATGGTTTTCCTGGGTGGCATTTAGAGTGCTCTGTAATGAGTACAAAATATTTAGGAGAAAGTTTTGACATCCATGGAGGAGGAATGGATTTGAAATTTCCGCACCACGAGTGCGAAATTGCACAATCTCAAACATGTTCTGGTGTGAAACCCGTTAATTATTGGATGCATACCAATATGTTGTTGTTAAACAGCCAAAAAATGGCAAAATCTACAGGTAATTTTATTTTACCGAATGAAATTCTTTCAGGAAATAATACAATTTTATCCAAAGCATTTTCAGCGTCTGTAGTTCGTTTCTTTAACATGCAAGCCAATTATAGAAGTATTTTAGATTTTTCTGGAGAAGCTTTAGAAGCTTCAGAAAAAGGACATTCTAAGTTAATGGAAGCGGTACATTTTTTACCAAAAATAGCAGCCGGAAAAACATCAACCTTTGATGTAAAAAACTGGAAAAAAGATTGTTATGATGCAATGAATGATGATTTTAATACACCAATTTTAATATCGCATTTATTTGAGGCTGTGAAAGTAATCAATCAAATAAAAGAACAGAAAGCTTCTTTAACAGCAGAAGATTTATCTGAGTTAACAACAACGATGCATGCATTTGTTTTTGATGTTTTAGGGTTGATGAATGAAACTACACAAGACAATTCAGGAAAAATAACAGGGGTAGTAGAGTTGTTGATTAAATTAAGAAAAGAGGCCAGAGAAAATAAAGACTGGGCATTATCAGACCAAATTAGAGACGAGTTGATTGCATTAGGAATTCAGTTAAAAGATGGCAAAGAGGGTACAACCTTTTCTATAAATTAATATGCAATTCTAGATTAGAAACTATAAATTATGTTGTTGTTAGTTCGAGCGATTTCGATATCAATCCGAAATTTTGTGAAGAACTTTTAAAGATAAAAAAGTTTAATTTTTTGAAAAAAAATATTTCATACCCATTTATTATTTTGGTTCGTTTTTATCAAACTGCAATTTCACCATTTACACCTGCAACATGCAGATACAGCCCAACATGTTCACATTATACAATAGAGGCATTGCAAAAACATGGTTTATTCTCTGGTGGATGGCTGGCTTTAAAAAGAATTTTCAGTTGTCATCCTTGGGGAGGCAGTGGTTATGATCCTGTTCCAGAAAAAAAGAAATAATAGGATTCTAAAATAGATTAGAATAATTTAAAAAAAATATTTAAAATATGAGTTTTTTAGCAATTACCTGGGATCCTTCCTTAGGAATAGATTTAGGTTTTTTTGTAATAAGATGGTATAGCTTAATGTTTGTAGGCGCTTTTTTATTGGGTTTACGTTTGATGAAAAAAATATATATAGAAGACAACATATCTGTAGAAAAATTAGATGTTATTTTTATGTACGTATTTGTTTCTATGCTTATAGGAATGCGTTTGGGCGATGTGTTTTTTTACAGTTGGGATTATTACCAACACAATTTATTAGAAATATTTATACCATTTAAACAAGTAAACGGCACCTGGAAGTTTACGGGGTTTACAGGTTTTGCAAGTCACGGAGCGGCAATAGCTATTCCTATAGCAATGTATTTTTATGCCAAAAAGCATTTACAAAAACCATGGCTTTTTATTTTAGATAGATTGGCTATAATGGTAGCCTTAGCAGGTTTTTTCATTAGGTTTGGTAACTTTTTTAACTCAGAAATATATGGTAAAGAAACGGGTTCTAACTTTGGGGTAATTTTTAAAGCAGCTGGAGAAACTACAGCGAGACACCCTACACAATTGTATGAAGCATTTAGTTACCTAGTTTTATTTTTTGTAATGTGGTACTTGTACTGGAAAACAGATAAAAAACAACAAACAGGATTTTTATTTGGTTTGTTTATGGTAGTGTTGTGGTCTTTACGATTTATAATAGAGTTTTTAAAAGAGCCACAAGTGCAACAACGTGGCGAAGAGTGGTTTTTTAGTCCGTTAAATACAGGGCAAGTATTAAGTATACCATTGATTATTATCGGTTTGTGGTTAATGTTTAGACAAACTAAAAAAAGAGTTTAATTACTTATGGAAAAATTGAAAGAACGCTGGGGTATTCAAAGTAACTGGTCCATCGCAGCAATTTTAATTGTGTTTGCAATAAATGGATCGTTTGCAGCATGGGTTGCAAAACCTATTACAAATATACTGGGTCTATCACCAGAAACTATTAATCCGTGGCTCTATTGGCCTTTAAGAATTTTACTAATTTTTCCCATTTATCAGTTAACTCTTCCTATTGTAGGATGGTGTTTAGGACAATTTAAGTTTTTTTGGGAGTTTGAAAAGAAATTTTTAAGTAGGTTAGGTTTAGGGTTCTTATTTAAAAAAGAAAATTAAGCTTCAACAATGGTATCTACTTTCTCTTTGTTGATGATATAGGAATAAACCCACATAATAGTAAAGGTGGGTACAATATCTGAAAACGGAATTATTTCTTCTACAAAGCTTAAAATACCAGCAATTTTACCTTCTTTGCTCTTATACATTTTAGTCATAATATAAGCAGAAGCTGGCGCCCAAACCACATCAAAAAAAGGGATAGGAATTAAACCGATAGCATCTAAAATTAGACTTAAAATTAACTTTTTGTATTTTGTACTCATATGATGTTTTATCTTATTAAATTCGTATCAAAACCAACAAGTATAGGTGATTTGATATATTTGATAAAAATAAATTTTTCTTGTGAATTTCAATAATTTTAAACAAAGAATTCAGCAATTTCAAAAAATCACTTTAGGTGGTTTAGATGCACAATTTAAAATGGCTCCAAAATTACGTTTAAAATATGATCCAGAACAACTAAGTGCTAATAATCCAAAAAGGGCTGCTGTTTTAGCTTTATTTTATCCTAATGATAAAAACGAAACTACTTTTTTATTGACACAAAGAGCTAGTTATAAAGGAACGCATTCTGCTCAAATTAGTTTTCCAGGAGGAAAAATTGAACAAATAGATACAAGTTTACAAGAAACCGCATTACGAGAAACTTTTGAAGAGGTAGGTATTCATCCAGATTCTATATCTGTTTTTAGAGAATTGACAGATGTTTATATTCCGCCTAGTAATTTTTTAGCCACTCCTTTTCTGGGTTTTTCAGTAAAAAGACCTAACTTTACTACAAACCATGAGGTAGAAAAACTGATAGAAGTTTTGTTGTCAGATTTATTAAATGACAGTAGTTTAACTACCGTAATTATGAATACTTCATATATGAAAAATGCAGAAGTCCCCTGTTTTAAATTCAACAATTACGTTGTTTGGGGTGCTACCGCAATGATGTTGTCAGAAATAAAAGAGCTAATCTCATGAAACTATTTTAATAGTTTTGTAAATTAGCCCACTAACCCAATAAAAGTATCTTAAATGCCCTTATTTAAAAGGAACCCTTTTGGTCATTATTTATTTATAAAAAAATGGCTTATACGAATATTAGGAATCGTATCTCATAGTAGGTATAGAAGTTTTAATAGTTTGCAGATAGAAGGCTCTGAAATCCTTCGCAATCTACCAGATAAACAAGTACTTTTTATCTCTAATCATCAAACTTATTTTGCAGATGTAGCGGCAATGTATCATGTTTTTAATGCAGCACTTAGTGGTAGAGATGATACCATAAAAAATATCGGTTACATTTGGAAACCTAAATTAAATGCATATTATGTAGCAGCAGGAGAAACAATGCGAGCTGGCTTACTACCTAAAATTTTTGCCTATGTAGGCTCTGTATCTATTGATAGAACTTGGAGGGCTGCCGGAAAAAATGTGAATAGACAAGTAAAGAATTCTGACATATCAAATATAGGAAAAGCAATTAATGATGGATGGGTTATTACTTTTCCACAAGGAACTACGACACCATTTAAACCTATTAGAAGAGGTACAGCACATATTATTAAAACCTATAAACCTGTTGTAGTACCTATTGTAATTGATGGTTTTAGACGTTCTTTTGATAAAAAAGGACTTCGTATTAAAAGAAAGAATGTATTGCAATCTATGGTTATAAAAGAGCCCTTAGAGATTGATTATGATAATGAAGAAATTGCTGATATAGTAACAAAGATAGAATATGCTATAGAACAGCATCCTTCTTTTTTAAAAGTACTTTCTCCTAAAGAGGCTGAAGAGTATGTAAAAGAAGAGGTGGAGTTGAATAAAAAACGTGAATTTTGGAGTTAAAAAAAACCTCGTTAAAAACGAGGTTTTTTTAGTTTAAATACAGTATAAAGTTTATTCTTTTACCTTGTTTTTAAAGTCTTCAAAAGCATTGGTTTCTTTTTTAGGCCAGCTATTGTTAGAGGTATCTACATCTGCAGTTTCCAAATCTGGATCTACTGTAATGTTTACAATTTCTTTTGTAGAAGAAAATACTCTTTTTACAGTTTCATCATTCTTCATCCAAATTTGAGCAGGAAAAGTTTCTCTTTCTTTAGTACCATCAGCATAAGTTAACTCAACAATTATAGGCATAACTAAACCACCTGGTTTTTCAAATTCTACAGAATATATGTAAGAAGGTATTTCTTTACCATTAGCATATTTGTCCATTGCTTTTGCATTAGCATCTTCTTTTTTGTCGGTAATAAAAACTAAATCTCCAAGACTTTCAAAATATTGAGCATATTGTTCTTTTAATTTCACAACACGTTCGCTAGGTTTGTCTGTTAAGTACAAAGGTTTTACTTCTTTTATACCAATATCTGTAACATCTGTAGTATAAAACCAACCTCTCCAAAACCAGTCTAAATCCATACCAGAAGCATCTTCCATACTTCTAAAAAAATCTGCGGGTGTTGGGTGTTTAAACATCCATCTTTGAGAGTATGTTCTAAAAGCATAATCAAACAATTCTGGTCCCATAATGGTTTTGCGCAACATGTATAAACCAGCAGCTGGTTTCGTATACGCATTAGGTCCAAATTGCTTTACATAGTCTCCTTGAGACATAATTGGAGACAAATTGTTTTGATCACCTCCCATATAACGTACAATTCCTTTAGGTAACCCTCTTAATGGGTGATTAGGGTCATAATCTTCTTCTGCCAACATTTCTACAAAAGAGTTTAAACCTTCATCCATCCAAGTCCATTGTCTTTCATCAGAATTTACTATCATAGGAAAAAAATTGTGACCAACTTCATGCGTAATTACGCCAATCATTCCATATTTTACCCTATCAGAGTAGGTGCCATCTTCATTTGGACGACCATAGTTGAAACAAATCATAGGGTACTCCATTCCTTGATTTTTGGCATGTACAGAAACTGCTTTTGGGTAAGGATAATCAAAAGTAATTTTAGAATATTCTTCTAAAGTATTTGCCACTACTCTTGTAGAGTGTTCTTCCCATAAAGGGTTTCCTTCTTTTGGGTATAAAGACGTTGCCATAATTGTTTTGCCGTTAATGTTAACAGCCATGGCATCCCAAATGTATTTTCTAGAGGTAGCAAAGGCAAAATCTCTAACCATATTGGCTTTATAATGCCATGTTTTGTTTTTTGTGGCACGTCCTTTTTCGTTCTTTTCTGCTTCTTCTTGTGTAACAATCATTACAGGATCTTTAAAAGAAGTAGTTGCTTTTTCATAGCGCTTACGTTGTTCTTTAGTTAAAACGTCTTTAGGGTTTTGTAAATCTCCTGTAGCTTCCATAATATGGTCTGCAGGAACTGTAATTTTAACATCATAATCTCCAAACTCTAAAGCCCATTCAGAACGTCCCCAAAACTGCATGTTTTGCCAGCCTTCTACATTATTATACACAGCTAATCTAGGAAAAAACTGAGCAATTGTATAGTTGTTATTTCCATCAGGAAAATCTTCAAAACCAGATCTACCACCATCTTTTACAGAGTTATTTATTTTATAATTCCATTTGATACTAAACTCGTATGTTTCTCCAGAAGCCAATGGCTTAGGTAAATCAATACGCATCATAGTTCTGTTAATTAAGAATTTTACAGGCTTTCCGTTAGAAGAAATTTTTTCTATATTAAAACCAAACCCCTTGCTTTCTTTCATATAGGTACTTTTAAAATCACTTGGTGTTATCCAAGCAGAAGCACCAGTAGATTTCGCTAAAGGTGTTTTAGAGTCATCAGCTCTCATATTTTGGTCTAGTTGTACCCATAGATATTCTAAAGCATCTTTAGAGTTATTGTGGTAAGTGATATCTTCGTCTCCATAAATTTTATTTGTACTTTCATCTAATCTAATACTCATCTTATAATCAACCTTTTGTTGTGTATATTGATGACCAGGAGCACCAGATGCTGTTCTTTGATCGTTTGGTGTAGCCAAAACATCTTTCATTTGCCTGAATTTGTTTTGATCTGTATGTCCTTTTTGAGTTCCTTGTTGCTCTTTTTCTTGAGCATAAGAAACTAATGTCAAAGTTAATGACATTGCTAACAGAATGAGTTTTCTCATATATTAATTGAATTTAAGTTGTACTCAAAACTACTAAGATTTTCTTAAATACCCTTTAAATTTAACAAACCTTTATAAAAAAAGCAGCACTTTATAAAGTGCTGCTTGTACAAGTTATTACGTTATATTTTAACCTTTTACTTTTTGTTTGAATTTTTCAAACTTATTTTTTGTTTGCCTTGGATAGCTGTTGTTAGAAGTATCTACATCTGCTGTTTCTAAATCAGGATCTATGGTAATAGATTCTATTTGTTTGTTAGAAGAGAACACTTTTGTAACCTCTTTATCATTATACCTCCAAATTTCTGCTGGATACTGTTTTCTTTCTTTGGTACCGTCTTTATAGGTAAATTCTACAATAATAGGCATTACCAAACCACCTGGTTTTTCATAAGTAATTTCATAATGGTATTTGTCTTGTTTTTTTGAAAAACCTAATCCTTTAGATGTATCTTGAACAAAATCTACTATTTGATCCCCTTTTTTTGCAGAGAATTTTTTTACGTTTTTTATACCAATATCGGTAACATCTGTGGTATAAAACCATCCTCTCCAAAACCAATCTAGGTCTACACCAGATGCATCTTCCATAGTTCTAAAAAAGTCTGCAGGAGTAGGGTGTTTAAATTTCCATCTTTGAGCATAGGTTTTAAATGCATGGTCAAAAAGTTCTTTACCCATAATAGTATTTCTTAAAATATACAGCGCTGTAGCTGGTTTACCATAAGCATTGTAACCAAAACTATACACGTTGTCTCCTTTAGACATAATAGGTGCTATTTTAGATTGATCTCCACTCATATAAGGCACGATATTTTTAGGCAATCCTCTTGTTATTGGAAAATTAGGGTCGTAATCCCACTCCGCTAACATTTCTAAATAAGAGTTTAGACCTTCATCCATCCATGTCCATTGTCTTTCATCAGAATTTACAATCATAGGAAAATAGTTGTGACCAACTTCATGAATAGTAACTTTAATCATTCTGTATTTTACTCTGTCTGAATACGTTCCGTCAGGATTTGGCCTTCCTGGATTAAAACAAATCTGTGGGTATTCCATTCCCATTTGCCCATCAACAGAAATTGCTTTGTGGTAAGGATAATCAAAAGTATATTTAGAATATGTTTTTAATGTTTGTGCTACAGCTCTTGTAGAATGATCTCCATACAACGGGTTTGCTTCTTTAGGGTATAAAGAATATGCCATTACTGTTTTACCATTAATGTCTACTGCCATACCATCTAAAATAAATTTTCTAGATGTAGCAAACGCATAATCTCTTACATTTTTAGCTTTAAATTTCCAAGTTTTGGTTTTAGTAGCTTTAGATTTTTCTATTTTTTCTGCTTCTTTTTGGGTTCTTATAATTACAGGGTTGTCAAATGTTTTTTTAGCCTCCTCTAATTTTTTTAATTCTTTTTTAGAATATACTTCTTTTTCATTTTGTAAAACACCAGTTGCGCCTAACATATGGTCTTCTGGAACGGTAATGTTTACTTCAAAATCTCCGAATTCTAAAGCAAATTCACTTCTTCCCCAAAATTGATCGTTTTGCCATCCTTCTACATTATCATACACACACATTCTTGGATAAAACTGAGCAATTACATAATTGTTATTTCCGTTTTCTTCAAAATGTTCAAAACCAGATCTACCTCCTTGAGTTCTATGATTGTTAATATTATACCACCAAGAAATGTTAAATGAAAATGTTTTTCCAGGAGCTAAAGGTTCTGGCAGATTAATACGCATCATCGTTTGGTTTATAGTGTACGACAATTTACTATCATCTGTATTGGTTACACTCATGATATTAAAACCTCCATCAAATTTTTCTTCAGGGAAAGACCTATCATAACCTCTTTTACTTATTTTCTTAGGAATCTTATTGGGCTGAATATCTGGAGTTTTAGAATCTGAAGCTCTCATATTTTGGTCTAATTGAACCCATAAATAAGCCAACTCATCTTTAGAGTTGTTATAGTATTTAATGGTTTCATTACCAGTTATTTTTTGAGAATTATCATCTAAAACAATATCCATTTTATAATCAACTTGTTGCTGAGTGTAATTTACACCAGGAGCACCAGAAGCAGTTCTTTGACTATTAGGAGTTGCTAGTTCTTGCTTTAGTTGTCTAAATTTATTTTGGTTTGTATGCCCTTGTTTTGTGATATTTTTATCTTGCGCAGTTAGAGTAGCATTTATAAAAATAAACGAAAGCAAAAAGAGTGTTATTTTTTTCATTTTAAACATGTTTGAATTGATTAGCAAATTAAGGATAAGAAACCAAAACAGTTAAAAACAGTTAAAATTTTAACAAACCTTTATCAGTTTTGGCAGATAAGAGAATACTTTTGTGTTTTTTGTTTGCTTTAGACTTTACTAAGTTTTGTTGTTCAGGAAAATGATGGGTTAAAATTTTGTTTTCAATTTCTATAGTGTCAACATTATTTATATTTTCAATTTCTAAATAGAAGAAAACCAAATCTCCATCGTATTCTTTACCAATATAATTAAAATTTACAGGTGTTGTATTGATTTTAAAATGAAGTTTTTCTTTAAGATATTTCTTAAAATAAATATCATTATTTAAAAGTTCTTTGCTTGTTGTTAGCTGCAAGTCTATGTTAAAGTCTTTATTCAAAGCTGTTTCTATATCATCCATAAAAACATTAATTGTTATTTGAATTGATTTAGACTCACTTTTATATTCTATTTGAGTTAAGCTTAAATAGTATTTGTGTGCTGTAAAAGAGAGTAGGGGTAATAGCAATATAATTACCAATACTTTTTTAAATTTCATATGAGATTGATATCATTTATTGAGCCAAATTACTCTTTTTTGATGATTTGTAGATACTCAACACTTTCTTCTTTTAATATTTTAATAATTTCTAGCGTTTTGTTTTTTCTATGAAGTTCCTCTATTCCTAGTGGATTACAGTACTCTAAGAAATGGTAGTACTTATCAACAGGTATCTTAAGGTCTACAAAGAAAAATTTTTCTCCTAATTCAGACATTATCTCATAAGGAAACTGTTTTTTACGTTCTAATTCCCTTCTTAAAGCCCACAAACGTTCAGAATCTTTAAACGGTATTCCAACACCAACACCACCTCCTGCCATAGGCATTGCTCCTTGCATCGTATTTACAATAGGTGGTTTTGCTCTATCAACAGCATCAGTCTTATAGTTACCGTTTTCTATATCTACTTTAGAAAAATCTAAATTTGCTTTTAAGATAGAATCTCTTTTGTCTACAGGAACATCTTTTATATCAATACCTAAACGCCCTAAAAGTTCATTTCTTCTTAAATCAAATTCATCTAAAACGTACGTATTTAATTTTAGTTTTATGATAATTTTTTTATCTGTAATAATTTGTTGATTTACAGAAATATTTTTGGTAATATGCTGTACAGATGAGATGCTTAAAGTGTCTCCTAAAGTAACATATATTTGAAAATTACCATTATCAGAGGAAAATGTACCAAGATTATTTTTTAAGTTGATAATGTGCGCATTTGCCACAGTTTTAACAGAATCTAAAACCTTACCCTTTATTAAAAATCTATTGTCTTGGGCTATAGCAGTTAACGAATATGCTGTTAAAAAAAGTAAAATTAATTTCTTTCTCATTAGGTATTAAAATCTGGTTACTTAACAAATGTCGTTCTATTACTTTAAAAAAACTATTAAGTACCTTTTAAACTTATGTTAATTAGTCCTCAATAACGTATTCATAAAAAAAATCGATGTATTTAAGTCATAAGTTACAAAAAAATATTATTTAGCTGCAACACCCTCAATCTCTAAAAGCCATTGTTCATTATAAATTCCTGTAATGATAATGGTTAATGCAGGACTTAAATCTTTTAAAATTTCTCTTCTTACCTTACCGTTAGTTTGTCTGTATTTTCTATCAGATAAAAATATGGTAACCTTAACGAGGTTTTTTAACTCCATATTAGCTTTATCTAATTGTTTTATTAAATTAGCCCAAGCATACCTACATTGTTCTTCAAAAGAGTTATGAGTAGGTAACTTACCTTTTTCATCTAAAGGTATTTGGCCACTGATAAACAGTAATTCTTTATAGTCTGATATTTTTACAGACTGAGAATAGGATGCTCCTGTTTTGTCAATTTCTTCTTTCTTGATTGAGTTTTGAGAAAATATTTGATTACTATATATTGTTAGAATTAGAATTCCTAAACAATAAGTTTTTTTAGTATTGAAACTCATTAATTAGTATTGAAACTATTTTGTTTTTTTATTTAATTACTATTGCTGTTCCTGATAATTCAATTTTTTTATCTTTACTGTACAGTGAAGAAATTCCAATAAATACATTTGGAGGCATTTTTAGATCACCATAAAGTTTTTCACGAACTCTAAAAAACATCTTTAAGTCCTTATTTGGGTCATAATCTACAATGTATATTTTCATTTCTACCAAATCAGAGAAAGAAGCGTTAGCCTGAGCTAATCTTTTTTCTATTGCTTTGTACGCTGTTTCTAGTTGTTTTTCTTTAGTGTTTCCTGTACCAACCTGACCAGCTATATATATAGTTTTAAAGTTTTCATGTTCAACAGATATAACATTAGTTAACGCTGTAATTGGATCGATATATTCTTTGGTAATCTTTTCAGCTTTTAATTTAGTATAGTTTGTTGTAGAAGCTGGTAAAAGTATATCTTCAAAGTATTTTTTCCATTTTTCGTTTACGAGAGATTCTCCATATTCATGAAATTCTCCATTCACTGTTTTTTCAAAAATCAATCTATTTTTTTCATTAAAATAAACAATAAATTTATTGTCTTGTAATTTTCCTTTGTATTTACCTCCACCTGTTTTAGTATATGGTTGATAATAATAACACTTATCTTTTATACTGTAGGTTATGAGTGTATGTATTTGAATATTTGCAGATACTACATCTAGAGTTAATATATTTCCATCCATGATATAGTTTACACTTTCTCTAACTTTTACTTGAGTAGTATCTTTTACAGTAAAAGAACTAGATATTCCTGACCAATTTCCCATTAAGAAAGATAGTTTAGCTAACTCTTTTTTTTCTGTTTCTTGTGCTAAAACATAGTTAGAAATTAGAAGTAATAAGGCAGTTGATAGTATCGTTTTTATTTTTTTCATTTTATAAATATTATATTATACTTGTAAACAGTTTTGGTGTGATTTTATAGTTCTATTACATTACAAATGTCGTCTTATTGGTTCCTAAAAAGTTATGACTTCTTTTAAACTTATGTTAAATAAAAAATTGAGTTTTAATGTTTTTATATAAGAGTAAATAACTAATATTTTTAAAAATTATCTTCACGATATCAGAAAATTTGTCATTTTATAAAAATCTACTTTCCTAAATAAAACTATTTTAATTTAAAAAATATATTTTTGATTATATGAAACAAATGATTATAGCAAGCTCTTCAACTATTTATGGATCTGGTTTTTTAACTTATTTAAAACCGGAGTTGGAGTTTTTTTTGAAAAATGTAAATGAGTTGGTATTTATCCCTTATGCAAGACCAAGTGGAATTTCTTATGATGATTATACATTAATAACTCAGAAAGCGTTTGAAGATTTATGTATAACTGTAAAAGGAATTCATGAATTTAAAAACCCTAGAGAAGCTCTAAAAAATACACAAGCTATATTTACTGGTGGAGGAAATACCTTTGAATTGGTAAATCAATTGTACAAAAATAATGTTTTAGAAACGTTACGTGAAGTAATTGAAAATGGAACACCGTACATAGGTACAAGTGCAGGAAGCAACATTTGTGGTGTTTCTATGATGAATACTAATGATATGCCAGTGGTTTATCCTCCAAGTTTTAATACTATGGGCTGTATACCGTTTAATATTAATGCACATTATTTTGATTCTTTAGAAGGTTCTAAACATATGGGAGAAACTAGAGAAACCAGAATCAAAGAATTCCATATATTTAATGATACTCCTGTTTTAGGATTACGAGAAGGAAGTTGGTTAGCGGTAAATGGTGATACAATCAAACTTAAAGGCAAACATACTGCACGGTTATTTCAAAAGGATAAAATTCCTGTGGAATTAGAAAATGAGCGTATACTTCATTTTTAAAACATTCAAATGTTTTTTATTTGTAATGATTTAATACCCAATATAATCCACAATTTCTAAACCATAACCAATAATACCCACGCGTTTTGTCTGTTGTGAATTTGTAATTAGTTTTAATTTGCTTATGTTTAAATCATGTAGTATTTGTGCACCAATACCAAAATCTTTATTATCCATTTTAATTTTTGGAGCTTTAATATGTCCTTTTTCTTGATTCTTTTTTAAAATAGACAATCTGCTTAACAGGTTTTGAGATTGATGTTGTTGATTTACAAAAATAATGGCTCCTTTACCAGCATCATTAATAACTTGAAACATGAGATCTAACTTTTTGTCGGCATCGTTTGTAAGTGTTCCTAAGATATCATTATTTACAGAGGTAGAATTAACACGAGTTAGTATGGCTTCATTTTTAGTCCAAGAACCTTTGGTCAATGCAATATGAATTTGATTGTTTGTGGTTTGTTGGTATGCTCTAAGTCTAAACTCTCCAAATCTAGTTTTGATGTCAAAATCTTCTTTAATTTCAATTAAAGAATCGTGCTCCATTCTATAAGCTACTAAATCTTCTATAGAAACAATTTTAATGTCAAATTTTTTAGCCACCACTAACAACTCTGGTAGGCGAGCCATACTACCATCTTCATTCATTA
Source organism: Polaribacter sp. WD7 (assembly GCF_003335085.1). Classification (GTDB taxonomy): domain Bacteria; phylum Bacteroidota; class Bacteroidia; order Flavobacteriales; family Flavobacteriaceae; genus Polaribacter. The sequence continues at coordinate 44,734 of NZ_QPEJ01000017.1, forward strand.
TTTCAACAATAACACCTGCTGGCTCTAAACCTGCCAAACGTGCAAAATCTATTGCTGCTTCTGTATGACCAGTTCTTCTTAGTACACCGCCTTCTTTAGCTCTTAAAGGAAAAATATGACCAGGTCTTGCTAAATCAAAAGGTTTTGTACTTTTATCTATTAAAGATTTTATAGTTAATGCTCTATCTGATGCAGAAATACCAGTAGTAACTCCTTTACCACGTAAATCTATAGAAACTGTAAATGCGGTTTCCATAGGGTCTGTATTGTTGTTTACCATCATTCCTAACTCTAATTCTTTACAACGAGTTTCTGTTAAGGGAGCACAAATTAATCCACGACCATGAGTAGCCATAAAATTAATCATCTCAGGAGTTACTTTTTCTGCGGCTGCTAAAAAATCTCCTTCATTTTCTCTATTTTCATCATCAACAACAATAATAACTTTACCATTTCTAATATCTTCTATAGCAGCTTCTATGGTGTTTAACTGTATTTTTGATTTTGTAGTCATAATTTTGATGCTTCTTTTTTTGAAAATATTTTTTTAAAGAAATTGGTAATTGGAAGAATAAAACTATCTGTATTAAAAATTCCTTTGTCTCTTGTAGCTCTTCGTGTTAGTAAAACACCTAAAGGAACCATAATAATTGCAGAAATCCAAGAACCCAAAAATGCAGATACCGAGCTTTCTTCTGCTAAATTTTTACCAAAAGTATTGGCAAAAAAGTAAATTACGTAAACAGCTATAGCTAGTATCATTGGCAATCCAAAACCTCCTTTTCGTATGATAGATCCTAGTGGGGCACCTATAAAAAATAAGATAACACAAGATAAAGAAAAGGCTATTCTGTTGTAATATTCTGTATCAAATAGGTTTAAGACCTTTCTCTTAAACTTCATGTTTTTCATATTGTTTCTAACAGAACTTAAAGATCTACTTGCTTTGGTATCTGCAGAATTTAGAACAGCAATTTTTTCTGTAAGCGCAAAATTTTCTAAGATGTCTGAGTTTATATTTTTTGCTTTTAATGAATCTGGGTATTTATATAAATCTTTAGCAAGTGTACTTGAGTAAAGGTTTTTAGATTTTGCTTCTAATAACTCGTCATAGCTTAGTTTTAATTCTGGTATAGTGTCTCCCAACTGTTTTAAACTAAGCATCATATTGTTTTTGGTGTATCTTGTTTCGTCTAAACCTTGATCACCTGAAATACTAGAAATATCTATATTAAATTCATATTCATCAAAAGTGGCGCTGGAAGCTGCCATCTTTTTACGTTTTATTTGCGTTGTTGCAGATTTGTAGTGTTCTTCATAATAATAACCATCATAGAGTATAAAAGTCATATAACGGCTTCCTTCTTCAGATAAAATTTTACCTCTTTCTGCAGTGATTACTTTTTGATTTCCGTTTTTTGATGTTAAATCATATATTAACACCTTTTTTAGAAGATTTTCTTCTTCACCATACTTTTCTTCAAATTTAATTTGGTAACCAGGTAAATCACTATTAAAACTACCAGCAACTAGAGCTAAAGCAGGCTTTTTCTTTTTAATATTTATGTACAAGTTTTTTTGTTTTAACACCGCGTAAGGATATACGTTGTTTAAAAACAGAAAGTTAACTGCACTTAGAAGAAATGCCAATACTATTAAAGGTCTTACCAAACGCTGTAAAGAGATTCCTGCAGATTTTGCGGCAGCAAACTCATAATTTTCACCTAGATTACCAAGGGCCATTATAGATGAAAGTAAAACACCTATAGGTAAGGCTTGAGGTGTTATAATTAGTGTTGTGTAATATAGAAATTTTAAGATAAAAGAAAAGCTAATACCTTTGCCGGCAATGCTTTCAAAAGTTTGCCAAAGTACTTGCATTACCAGTACAAAAAGTACAATAAAAAATGTAGCTACAAAGGGAACTAGAAAGGTTTTTAAGATGTATTTATCTAAAATTTTCATTAAGGCAAAAGTAACTTCTTAAACCCAAAAATGCTACTAATTTTCTGTTAATTGAAAAAGTTAATCAATTGTGTAGTTTTGACTTTTGTATTTTTCCATATCAAAATTGAAAAAATTACTAGGCAACGATTGATTTTTTTTAAATTGATTTATTGTAAATGTTGTTTTAGAGCCATTATTACCCGTTTGTACTAAGTTATAGATATGCTTTGTTTTTGCGTCTATACCTAGCTTTACATTGACAATTTCAGAATTACTATCAATAGGAATAAGAGTTACAAACTGAATTTTTTTACCGTTAATGGTTTGTATGGTACCCATTTCAAAATTGTAGCCTTCTTTATAAAAACTTAGCAATTTTGATGGGTATATAAAACCATCGTCACTATCCATGTTTCCTTCTGTAATAGCAATTTCTTTTTCATCATGATTTACAATATATAAGTTAGCACCATCAAAAATAAAATTGTTTCCAAGGTAGTTTAAATTGTATTTTTCTCCTTGCATGGTAATCTCTCCACGAATAGGTGGTTCATCTCCTTCTTTTATTCCTGCTTCTTCATTAGTTAAAGTTTGGCTAAAGCCAATAAACATATTATTGTAAGCTCCCATTTTAGAAGAAACTTCATCTAATAAAGATTTAGCTTCTGCAGTATTTTGAGAAAAAGCTGCGATAGATGTACATAAACTTAAAAATAAAATGCTAATTTTTTTCATACTACGTGTTCTTTTCGTTTTCTAATAATTGTTCTAAAGCTATTAAATCTGAAACTAAAACTTGTCTTGCTTTACTACCTTCAAAACCACCAACAATGCCAGCAGCTTCTAATTGATCTATTAATCTACCAGCTCTATTGTATCCTAATTTTAATTTTCTTTGTAAAAGAGAAGCAGAACCTTGTTGTGCAGTAACAATTACTTCTGCTGCTTCTTTAAATAATTTATCTCTGTCTGCAATATCAACATCAATACTTGTGCCACTTTCGTCATCTACATATTCAGGCAGTTGATAAGCTTCTGCATAGGCTTTTTGAGATCCTATAAAGTCTGTTATTTTTTCAACTTCTGGGGTATCAACAAAGGCACACTGAATTCTTGTAATATCGTTTCCACCAGAATATAATAAATCTCCGCGACCTATAAGTTGGTCTGCACCAGGAGCATCTAAAATAGTTCTAGAATCTATTTTAGAAGTAACTCTAAATGCAATTCTAGAAGGAAAGTTTGCTTTTATAATCCCTGTAATTACATTTACAGAAGGTCTTTGTGTAGCTACAATTAAATGAATACCAATAGCTCTAGCTAATTGTGCTAAACGTGCAATTGGAGTTTCTACTTCTTTTCCAGCAGTCATAATTAAATCTGCAAATTCATCAATAACCAATACAATATAAGGTAAAAATTGATGTCCGTCATTGGGGTTTAGTTTACGCTTTTTAAATTTGGCATTGTATTCTTTAATGTTTCTAACCATTGCCGCTTTTAACAAATCGTAACGATTATCCATCTCTATACATAAAGAATTTAGTGTAGCTACAACCTTAGAAGTATCTGTAATGATAGCCTCTTCTGTATCAGGCAGTTTTGCTAGGTAATGACGTTCTATTTTATTAAATAACGTTAATTCTACCTTTTTAGGATCTACCAAAATAAATTTAACTTCAGCTGGATGTTTTTTGTATAAGAGTGATGTTAAAACGGCGTTTAACCCTACAGATTTTCCTTGCCCTGTAGCACCAGCCATAAGCAAATGGGGCATTTTAGCAAGATCTACAACAAATGTTTCGTTAGAGATTGTTTTACCTAGAGCTATGGGAAGCTCCATTGTAGATTGCTGAAATTTCTTTGATGAAATTGCAGAATGCATAGAAACAATTGTAGATTTTTTATTTGGTACCTCTATACCAATTGTTCCTTTACCAGGAATAGGAGCTATAATACGAATACCTAAAGCAGATAAAGACAATGCAATATCATCTTCTAAATTTTTGATTTTAGAAATTCGTATACCAGCTTCTGGTACAATTTCATAAAGCGTTATTGTAGGCCCAACAGTTGCTTTTATTTCTGAAATACCAATCTTATAATTATTAAGCGTTTCAACAATTCTATTTTTGTTAGCTTCTAACTCCTCTGGGTCTATAGAAATACTTTCGTTATATTGTTTTAAGAGATTAAATGTTGGAAATTTAAAATTAGACAATTCTAAAGTAGGATCAAATTCTCCAAAATCTTTTACTATTTTATCAGCTAAATTTTCAGTTGAGTGCTCTTCTTCTGCAACTTGTTCTACATCAATTTCAACAGGTTTGTTAGTTTCTTTTTCTACTTCTTCTATAGCAGTTTTTAAAATAGGCTCTTTGTTGTCTTCTACTGTTAGTGTAACTTCTTCTTTAGGTTCGGTTACATCTGAATGTTTGGTAATTGTAGGTTGAAGATTTTCTAAAGAAAGTTCAAATTCTGATTTTTGTGTTTTATGATTAGATAATGTAATAGTTTTGTTAGTGTTTTCTTTAATTTCTTCAATAGAATTGACTATAGTTTTGTCTTCTTCAGTTTTGTTCTCTTGTTTTTCTGCAATCTCTCTGGCTTTTCTTTGCGCTCTTTTCGTTTTTAATTTTTCTATGTAAGCATCAAAAGTAACCTTGTAACGAACAACTATATAGGTAATAAATAAAAAAATTAAAGCAATTACTAAACCTGTTTTACCTATAAAAGCTTGCAAAAAATTATTAATTTCATAGCCTATTGTACCTGGTAAAAGTGCATATTTATGAGCGGAAAAACCTAAGGATATAGAAAGCCAAAGTGTTACTAATAAACTCCAGTTCCAAGATAGTATAATTTTAGAAAATTTCTTTTTTAGTAAAATGTAAGCACCTGTTAAAAAAAATTGAAATGCTATTAAAAAAGCACTAATTCCTACACATTTGTATATAAAAAAGTGACTTAAGTTTGCACCAATTTTACCTAACAAATTTTTGCTTTTAACAGTTTTATCTAATAATTGATTAAGTGTGCTTTGGTCTTCTTGCCAGTTAAAAAAGAAAGAAATAAAAGCAATACATAAAAATGCAGCAAATAAAATAAGAAAAACTCCTAAAACTGTTTGTGTTTGCCTTGATTTTAAAAAAGTGAAAATATTCGGTTTACTATCCGAAGAATTGATCACTTTTTTTGTGCTTGTTTTCTTTTTAGCCATTAAAGTTGTTAGTAAATTTTAGCAGTAAATATACATATTTACTTAGAAAAGCAATATTATTTTTGGGATGTATATAAAACCAGCAATAATTAAAGAAATTATAGAAGCAATGGTAGGTATGCTTGCGCCTAGATCTTTAATCAAACCAATTTTTTCATGATAGTTAGGATGAATAAAGTCAGCAATGGCTTCTATAGCTGTGTTGGCAGCTTCTGAAGCTAAAACCAAACCAATAGCAAAAAACTGAAACATCCACTCAATAGCAGATAAATTAAAAATGAATCCTAAGATGATTGCAATACACGTTACAAATAGCTGAACTTTTATACTGTCTTCTGTGGTAATTAATATCCAAAGACCCTTAAAAGCATATTTTAAACTGCGTATTCTTCTTCGTAAAAAACCATCGTTAGGATTCTTCATGATTTTATAGCGCTTCTAATGCTGCTGCATAATTTGGCTCATCTACAATTTCAGAAACTTGCTCTGTGTGGGTTATTATCCCTTTTTCATCAATCACAACAATAGCTCTAGAGTGTAAATGAGCTAAAGGACCATTTTGTATATCTAGTTCATAAGATTTACCAAAATTACCATCAGCAAAGTCAGATAACATTTCTACATTTTCAATACCTTCAGCACCACAAAAACGAGCTTGAGCAAATGGTAAATCTTTAGAAATACACAACACTACTGTATTTTCTAAATCTGCTGCTTTTTTATTAAACTCTCTAACAGAAGTAGCGCAAGTGCCAGTGTCTACACTTGGAAAAATGTTTAAAATAACTTTTTTACCAGAAAAATCTGTTAATGTTTTATGAGATAAATCTGTTGTAGTCAATGTAAAGTTTACTGCTTTAGAACCAATTTTTGGTAAGTGTCCTATAGTATTTATTGCGTTTCCTTTTAAAGTAATATTTGCCATTTTTATTAGTTTTAGTGAATCTCAAAAATACGTTATTTCAACTAAAACAAACTGTTTATCTTTTGTTAATGTTGTTGCGATTTTTATAAATATCTTCGCAGCGGCTAAACACTGTTTTAATTGAATATTTCTCAATACACATCAGAATTTAAATACAATTTGCAATTGGCAGCTCCTGTAATGCTAGGTATGTTAGGGCACACTTTTGTAAGCTTTATAGACAATATAATGGTTGGGCAATTGGGTACCGCAGAATTGGCGGCTGTGTCTTTAGGAAATAGTTTTATGTTTATAGCTATGTCTATAGGAATAGGTTTTTCTACAGCTATAACGCCTTTAATTGCAGAAGCAGATTCTTCTAATAATTTGCAACAAGCAAGGTCTTCTTACAAACATGGTTTGTTTTTGTGCACAGTTTTAGGAATTGTACTTTTTTTAGGTGTTTACTTTTCTAAACCTCTAATGCACTTAATGCAGCAACCAAAAGAGGTTGTCGCATTAGCAATACCATATTTAGATTTAGTTGCTTTTTCATTAATACCATTAGTTATTTTTCAAGCAATAAAACAATTTAGTGACGGTATGTCTATGACAAAATACCCAATGTATGCAACTCTCTTAGCAAACATTGTTAATGTAGTATTGAATTATATTCTAATTTTTGGGAAATTTGGTTTTCCAGAAATGGGTATTGTGGGTGCTGCTTATGGCACTTTGGCTTCTAGAGTAATAATGATATTGTATTTGGCTATTTTATTGCGTTTCAAAAAAAGGTCGGCGCGCATTGTTAAGAACATCAAATTTTTTGTTTTAGATGTTTTGATGCTTAAGAAAATCATCAATTTGGGCTCTTTAAGTGCAATGCAGATGTTTTTTGAAGTGGCTATTTTTACAGCAGCAATTTGGCTAAGTGGCTTGTTGGGTAAAAACCCGCAAGCGGCAAACCAAATAGCATTAAATTTATCCTCTATGACATTTATGGTTGCTATGGGCTTAAGTGTAGCTTCTATGATTAGGGTTGGCAATCAAAAAGGATTACAAAATTTTTTAGAATTGCGTAGAATTGCTTTTTCTATTTTTTTATTGGGTATTTTGTTAGCTGTTTTTTTTGCGGCTATTTTTTTTATTTTTCACAAAAATCTTCCTAATCTTTATGTAGATTTAAATGATTCAACAAATTATGCAGACAATATAGAAGTGATTTCTATTGCTTCAAAATTATTATTGGCAGCAGCATTTTTTCAAATATCTGATAGTATTCAAGTTGTAGTTTTAGGAGCTTTGCGAGGTTTACAAGATGTAAAAATACCTACTGTATTAACTTTTATATCATATTGGGTTGTAGGTTTTCCTGTTTCCTATTTTTTAGGAAAAGAGAAAATGTACGGTAGCTTTGGTATTTGGCTAGGACTTTTAGCAGGATTAACTACGGCATCTATATTATTATTTATAAGATTTAATTTTTTAACTTTAAAACTCATCAAACAGAAACATGAACTTACCTAAATTTTTATTAGCAGATAACAGTAATTACCCAGAGGATATTTTTGTTTTACATACAGAATTTCCTCGTTTTATGATCAATTTAAAAGATGACGAGGTAGAGTGGTTTGAAGATTTGGCTGGCGAAAAAGAAGATGACATAGCCAATGAACTAGAATCTTTAATTGAAGAGGCTAGTGCTTTTTATGACAAGGAAATGGAACAATATGAATAATTTAATACTTTGAGGTACTTTTTAATTGGCTATAGTTTGTTTTAAAGTCGTTGAACATGGTGGTAACTATTTCTTTAGGATCGCCTTCTGTCAAACTCTCAAAAGAGATATATCCTTTATAATTATTTTTGATGAGTATGTTTGCTATTTTTTTCATATTTACGGGTTCAGAGACACCCTTTACGTAAACCAATTCTTTTACAAACCAGTAATTAGCAAAAGGAGCAAGTTTTTCAATTTCTTCATAAGGGTTTCCTCTACGTAAACTACCAATATCTAAAATTAATCCAAACCATTCAGAATTTACTCTTTTTAAAATGTCAATTACTTCATCAGCATCATACAAGAAATCATTATGATGCTGTAGAGCTGTAATTACACCAGTTTCTTCCGCATACTTAGCACATTCTTTAAAATGAGCTACCATCCATTCTTTAACTTGGTCTTTAGAATATCCTGTATATCTTCCTTTTCCAGCAAAAACTCTCATTACAGCAGCACCTAGTTTAGAAGAAACTTTTAGCCAATCTTTTATCATTTGCATATCATTAGCTCTAGATGTTTCATCGGGTTTTACAAAATTGTTTCTAACCCCTGTCCATGTAATATCCAATCCTAAAGCCAATGCTTTTTTCTTTAACTTAAAGAGCATTTTACTGTCTATGGTAGCTTTAGGATAACCTTCAAAATAGTAACATGTTAAATCTACAGCATCTAAACCAATATCTGAGGCAAAATCCATCATATCAAAAAAATCCATTTCTCCATTTCTCAACATATCATTAAACGTAAAAGCGTTTACACTATATTTAACTCTAGAAGAAGTAGATAGTTTTGAAGTTGAGGGTGTATTTGAAAAAAGAGATTGGGTGCCTAATGCAATTGGGGCTAAAGCTAACCCTTTTAGTAGATTTCTTCTTTTGTAATCCATGTCTGTTTATTTTGGTGATAATTCTTAACCAAGAAATATCTAAAGTACTACTTTTTAAATAAATTTTAATGAAAAGATAAATTAAGAGGCTTTCTAAAAAGTAGATTTACAATACTTTTTAGAAAGCCTCTTAATAAAATTCGTGTTAAAAGAATTTAGTCAACATTCATTAGTTCTACATCAAAAATTAGTGTAGCATTTGGCGGAATTACACCACCAGCACCACTTTCTCCATAAGCTAAATTTGAAGGAATTACAAAGCGGGCTTTATCACCAACTTGTAATAACTGAATACCTTCATCCCAACCAGAAATTACTTGACCAACACCAACGTTAAAATCTATGGGTTGTTTTCTTTTATAAGAAGAGTCAAAAACAGTACCGTCTAACAATTGTCCTTTGTAATGTACAGAAACACCTGCACCTTTAGTAGCTTGTTTTCCGTCTCCTTTTTGAAGGATTTTATAACGTAAACCACTATCGGTTTCGTCATAACCAGCAGCGACTGTATCTAATAATGCTGCCTGTTTTGCTTTTTCTTCTGCTTCTCTTTTTTCTCTAGCACCTTCAAAAGATCTAAATGCTTCTACAGCATTAAAGCTTTCTGCAGGCTCACCAACTCTAATGATTTCTACGGTCATATCATCACCTTGAGCTATAGCATCAACTACATCTTGCCCCTCTATTACAGTGCCAAAAACGGTATGTTTGCCATCTAACCAAGGTGTTGCAACATGAGTAATAAAAAATTGAGATCCATTAGTACCAGGTCCAGCATTTGCCATAGATAATTTACCTGGAGCATCGTGCTTTAATTCGGGATGAATTTCGTCATCAAATTTATACCCAGGATTACCGGTTCCTGTTCCTTGAGGACATCCTCCTTGAATCATAAAGTCTGGAATGACTCTATGAAACTTTAAACCATTGTAATATGGAGTTCCTTGAGGTTTGGCAGAGTTTTCTAAATTACCCTCTGCTAAAGCTACAAAATTACCCACTGTACCAGGAGTTTTCTCTTGTTCTAATTGTACTAAAATTTCACCTTTAGGTGTGGTGAACTTTGCATATAATCCGTTATTCATGATAATATTTATTAATTGTATAGTTTTTAATCTTCTTTAAAAGATTTTTATTTTTTCATATTTAAAACTGATAAACCGTAAGTAAACCCGATGTTTATGTTAGTAGAATTTACGTTACCAAAAGGAGACCACATCTGTCCTCCTGAAAGATTTAAACTTAAATTATCATTTAAATGATAATTAATTCCTGCAGACGGTCTAATTAACACACCTTCACCAGAATCTACACCACCACCACCTGCAACACCAGCAGCTGTTTCTAAAAATAAAGAAAACCTTCTGTTTAAAAATTGGTTTGTTTTTACACCAAGACCAAAAATTCCATGCGCGTAACCTCCAGAGCCACCTTCGTAAGCAAAAGAAGCTTCACCTGCCACATAAAATCTCTTATTAATATCATAGTTTATTTTAAGAGCAATTTGTTGAAGATTTCTGTCTGGTCTATCTAAAATAGCAACATCAAAGTAGGTCTGATTTTGAACTCCAATTTGAACGCCTTGAGTTTTTATATTTTTAGCTTTTGTGTTTGTTACAGGGTCTTTAGTTCCTCCACTTAAGCCATAATATTTTAAACTAACTCCAGAAGTTAATGCTTCAAAAGTAGCACCTAAAGATCTATGATAGCCTCCATGAAAACTTAATCCAAAATTTTCTGTAACTCTTACATCAAAACCAGCACTAGGGTACATTGTAAGACCATTTTCTGGAAAAATTCTTCCACCAGCAGCACCTATGCCCATTTTAGCAAAGAAATTTACATACTCTGTTTCTATAAAGTTTCTTCCTATACCAAAAAACATATCCATAAATCCGGCTCTTAAACCACTGTACATAGTGTCTAAATGTGCGTAAAGAAAAGTATTTGTGTTCATGTATCTTTGATACTCAAAACCAATAATATAAAGTGTTTGGTTTATAGGTTGTGCATTGTTGAAATTTCCCATACCATCAGTTCTTGTATCACCTATAGGAAAAAAGAAATCAAACTTTACTTGTTGTACACTTTTTACGGCTGGCTTTTTCCAAAAATCATCCTTAAAATCATCATTTACAATAAATTCTTTTTGAGCATCTTTATAAGAAGCGGCCCTAACAGAAGTAGGAATTTCTACAAAAAAAGAAACATTATCTCCGCCTTGAATTCCTGTAAAAAAGTCTAAATAACCATATTGAATACCAAAAGCAACATTTTTCAATTTATATTGTAAACCTGCGTTGGTATAAATAATTGCACCACCATTAACCAGACTTCTAAATCCGCCACCACCCCCAAAATGCACGTTAGCATCAAAAAAAAGTTTTTTGTAAATAGGGAGATTTACCCCTAAATTAACCCCAAGAGTAAACAAACCTCCTTGGTCTCCTATACTAGCAGCATGAAAACCAGCACCTGTGTACAGCCAATCATTTAACGGAATGTTATAGTTTAAACCTAAAATTCCTGCAGTTGGTTTTAAAGTGTATTGAGAACCATCATTATATGTGTAGGTTATATCTGGTTGATCTATTAAAATATGATTAAGCCTAATAAAATTCTTAAGTTCTACTGTAGTAATGTTATCAAGATTTAAATCTTGAGAAATGCTATGTAAACTGGTAGAAAACAATAAAAATAGAAAAAGCTTTTTCATAAAATTAATCTTTAAATTCGCTTGTAAAATGCAGTTTAACAGATGGGTATTTGCTCTGAGTCATTTGTATGGTAAAAGCAGAATCTGCTAAAAAGACCAATTGACCTTGTTTGTCTTTTGCTAAATAACGTTGTTTTACTCGTTTAAACTCCTTAAATTCTTCATTTTTAACATCATCTGGTTCCACCCAACATGCTTTATGTACGTTTAAATTTTCATAGGTACATTTTGCTCCGTATTCATGTTCTAAACGGTATTGAATTACTTCATATTGTAATGCGCCAACAGTACCAATAACTTTTCTACCATTCATGTCTAAAGTAAATAATTGGGCAACTCCTTCGTCCATCAATTGGTCTAAACCTTTATACAATTGTTTAGATTTCATTGGGTCTGCATTGTTTACATATCTAAAATGTTCAGGAGAAAAACTAGGAATACCTTTAAAGTTTAATTGTTCTCCTTCTGTTAAAGTATCACCAATTTTAAAATTTCCAGTATCGTGTAGACCCACGATATCTCCAGGGAAAGATTCGTCTACAATTTCTTTTTTCTCAGCAAAAAAAGCATTTGGACTAGAAAATTTTACCTTTTTTCCGTTTCTAACGTGTAAGTAAGGAGAATTTCTTTTAAAAGTACCCGATACTATTTTTACAAAAGCTAAACGATCTCTATGCTTAGGATCCATATTGGCGTGTATTTTAAAAACAAAACCAGTTAGTTTTTCTTCTTTAGAATCTACCAAACGTTCTTCAGCTTTTTTGGGTTGAGGAGAAGGGGCAATTTCAATAAATGCATCTAGTAATTCTTTTACCCCAAAGTTGTTTAACGCAGAACCAAAAAATACAGGTTGTAATTGACCTGCTAAATATTCTTCTTGATCAAAAGGAGGATATACTTCATTAATCAACTCTAATTCATCACGTAAAGTTTCTGCAGCAGTTTCTCCAACAACTTTGTCTAACTCTGGATTTGATAAATCATCAAATTCTATTCCTTCAGAAATAGAGGTTTTATTATCTCCAGAAAAAAGATTTAATTTCTTTTCCCAAATGTTGTAGATTCCTTTAAAATCATATCCCATTCCTATAGGAAAACTCATAGGCGTTACTCGTAAACCTAGTTTTTGCTCCACTTCATCTAACAAGTCAAAAGCATCTTTACCCTCTCTATCTAATTTATTGATAAAAACCAACATAGGTATGTTTCGCATTCTACAAACTTCAACTAACTTTTCGGTTTGTGGTTCTACACCTTTGGCAACGTCAATTACAACAATAACGCTATCTACAGCGGTTAATGTTCTAAAAGTATCTTCTGCAAAGTCTTTATGTCCAGGAGTGTCTAAGATATTTATTTTTTTATTTTGATAAATAAAAGCAAGTACAGAAGTAGCTACAGAAATACCACGCTGACGTTCTATTTCCATAAAATCGGATGTTGCACCTTTTTTAATTTTGTTATTCTTTACAGCACCAGCTTCTTGAATTGCCCCACCAAATAACAGTAATTTTTCTGTGAGTGTAGTTTTACCAGCATCTGGATGCGATATGATTCCGAAAGTTCTTCTGCGTTTTATTTCCTCTAAAAAGCCCATCTACAAAAATTGAGGTGCAAAGATAGGTTTTACAAAGAGAATTATCAATCTAAAATTTCGATAGTCATTCTAATGTCTTCTTCAGGCCATTCATCTACACCTACCTTAACTTTAGAGATTTTATCCATAGTATCAAAACCAGAAATAACTTCACCAAAAACAGTGTGCTCATTATTTAAATGATGAGCGCCATTTCTACTATGCACTATATAAAATTCGAAAGGATTAGACAGCTTATTTGGATTGTTATCCCACTCTCTTGCTGCTGCTAGAGCACCATATTTGTGCTTTCTGTGAGATTTAAATTCAGGAGCCAGTAAATAATTACCATACAATCTTCTTTGTTTTATCGTGTAAGTCTCATCAGAATTACCCCCTTGAATAACAAAGTTTTTAGCAACTCTATAGATTTCTGTGGTATTAAAGTATTTTATTTTAGTTAAAAAAATAAAATTAGCTCTGTGTATTGGGACATCATCATATAAGCGCAGTTTTATATTTCCAAATCTAGTTTTGATGATTACTTTGTTTTCCTTATTCTGTTTACCAAACTCAGTAAAAAAAGCCTCAACATTGTTTTTGTTTAAACTATCCCAACGTTTTATTACTTTTTTTTCAACCTTTTTTTTCTGATGTAAGGTTGATGTTTGATTTAGTTGCTGAGTTGATGATTTTTGGTCATTTTTTTTCTTGTCTGTATTACAGTTAAAAAAGATAATGACAATGGTTATGAGTATGATAAATTTAAAAAACTTCATGATAAAGCTGTTTTTTAGCAATACAAATATAAATTATCACAACAGAATAGATATAAATACTTTTTGTTTTGTATTTTTTTTATGATTTGTTGCTTAATCATTTTACTATTTTTGTAATATGGAAGAATTAGTTGTTTTGGTAGATAAACAAGATAATCCTATAGGATTGATGCCAAAAATGGAAGCGCACGAAAAAGCAGTTTTACACAGAGCTTTTTCGGTTTTTATTTTCAATGAAAAAGGAGAATTAATGCTGCAGCAAAGAGCTGCACATAAATACCATTCGCCCTTATTATGGACAAACACATGTTGCTCGCATCAACGAGATGGAGAGAGTAATTTAGAAGCTGGCAAAAGAAGACTAGAAGAAGAAATGGGCTTTGTAACCGAAATAAAAGAAGTTTTTTCTTTTATTTATAAAGCACCTTTTGATAATGGATTGACAGAACACGAATTAGACCACGTTATGGTTGGTAAATTTGACGGTGAGCCAAAAATAAACAAAGATGAGGTAGAAGCTTATAAGTGGATGAAGTTAGAGGATGTTAAATCTGATATTGAGCAAAACCCTACCCTTTATACAGAATGGTTTAAAATTATTTTTGATAAATCTTTTGAAAAACTAAAGCATGCCTAAAGTAACCGTTCATAGAAAAGCCCATTTTAATGCGGCTCATAGATTGTACAGAAAGGATTGGTCTGATGCAAAAAACTTTGAAATTTTTAGTAAATGCTCTAACCCTAATTTTCATGGTCATAATTATGAATTGATAGTTTCTCTTACGGGTGAAATAGATAAGGAAACAGGATACGTATACGATTTAGGGATTTTAAAAAAATTAATTAAAACTGAGATAGAGGAGTGTTTTGATCATAAAAATTTAAACATTGAAGTACCTGAGTTTAAAGAGCTGAATCCTACAGCAGAAAATATATGTGTAATTACCTATAATAAATTAAGAAAACACTTACCAAACACACTCGCATTAAAAATTACTTTGTACGAAACTCCTCGAAACTTTGTAAGTTATTCTGGAGAATAAATCAAAATAAAATTTAAATTCAATAGCTAAAATTTCAAATTCTGAAACTTTAGTAATATTTTTACGCATAATAATGAAAACTATGAATCAGTTATTAAAATTCAAACCAATTTTAAAAGATAAAATATGGGGAGGAGAGAAGTTAGTTAATGTGCTAAACAAAACATCTAACAGAACAGATATTGGCGAAAGTTGGGAGCTGTCTGATGTGAAAGGAGATACCTCTGTAGTTGTTAATGGAGATTTAAAAGGTAAAGATTTAAAAGAACTTATAGTAGCATTTACATCTGATTTAATGGGCGAAAAAGTATATCGTCATTTTGGAGAAGATTTTCCTCTACTTATAAAGTTTATAGATGCTAAGGAGGCTTTGAGTATTCAACTACATCCGCATGATGATTTGGCTAAAGAAAGACATAACTCTTTTGGCAAAACAGAAATGTGGTATGTAATGCAAGCTGATAAAAATGCAAATTTAATTGTAGGTTTTCAAAAAGAAGTTACTCCTACAGAATACTTACATCACTTAGAAAACAAAACGTTAACTGATATTTTAAACATTGATGAAGTTAAAAAAGGAGATGTATATTTTATTCCTACGGGTAGAGTACATGCCATAGGCGCAGGTGTTCTATTGGCAGAAATTCAGCAAACGTCTGATATTACTTATAGAATATATGATTGGGACAGACCAAACCCTGATGGCACCTATAGAGAATTGCATACAGAAGAAGCTTTAGACGCCATAGATTATTCAGCAAAAGAATCGTACAAGACTTCTTATTCTAAGCAACAAAATGAAGTTTCAGAAATTGTTTCTTGTCAGTATTTTACTACTAACATCTTACCTATAAACAAGACTATTACAGTAAGTCACAAGCAAAAAGATAGCTTTGTAATTTATATGTGCGTAGAAGGAGCTGTTGAGTTTCACTACAACAATCAAAAAGAATCTCTTAAAATGGGAGAAACAATACTTGTGCCCGCTTGTATTAAAGAATTGGAAATTTCTTCTAAACATCAATCTGAATTGTTGGAGGTATACATAAAATAAAAGCTCAGTATGTCTGAGCTTTTGTTTATTATAAAGGTCTTCTACCTCTAATGATATTGTATAGAATTGAAATAATTGCAATTACTAACAAGACGTGAATTAAACTACTTGTTCCTATTCCTGCAACAATTCCAAAAAAACCTAGTATCCAAACAATTATACAAATAACGGCTATTAGCCAAAGTAAACTTCTCATAATTAATATTTTTTAGTTCGTAACAAAATTATGTATAGCTTAAAGTGTTTTTTAACGCTATCCATTTAAATAGTATCTTTGATGCATAAAAATTAGTTATAAAATGAAGGTAATTGCAATGATTCCTGCACGTTACAGTGCTTCTCGTTTTCCGGGTAAATTGATGAAAGATTTAGCTGGTAAGCCTGTAATTTTAAGAACTTACGAGGCTGCTTTACAAACAAATTTATTTGATGATGTATATATAGTAACAGATTCTGATGTTATTTTTAAAACCATAGAAAAGGCTGGCGGGAAAGCAATAATGAGTATTAAAGAACACGAGTGTGGTTCTGATAGAATTGCAGAAGCTGTGGCAGATATGGATGTTGATATTGTGATTAATGTTCAAGGTGATGAACCATTTATAGATCAACATTCTTTATCTAAATTAATAGATGTTTTTAAGAAAGATGACACGCAACAAATAGACTTAGCCTCTTTAAAGGTATTAATGACAGATGCAGAAGATATCAAAAATCCAAATAATGTTAAAGTGATTACAGATGTTAATAATATGGCAATTTATTTTTCTAGAAGTGTAGTTCCTTATCATAGAGATTCAGCTATACGTGTAAATTATTACAAACATAAAGGAGTGTATGCGTTTAGAAAACAAGCCTTATTAGATTTTTACAATACTCCAATTACTCCATTAGAAGCTGCAGAAAAAATTGAAGCCATTAGATATCAAGAAATTGGTAAAAAAATTAAAATGGTAGAAACTAGTGTAGAGGCAATTGGTATAGATACTCCAGAAGATTTAGAAAAAGCTATTCAACAATTAAAAGCATAGTTATGTATACATTACCTAAAACAATAAAGGTTATTGCTTTTGATGCTGATGATACACTATGGGTAAACGAAACGTACTTTAGAGAAGCAGAATTAGAATTTGCGAAGTTATTAGCACAGTATGAGACAGCTAATAAAATAGATCAAGAGTTATTTAAAACAGAAATAAAAAACTTAACTCAATATGGTTATGGCATCAAAGGTTTTATTTTATCTATGATAGAATGTGCATTAGAGTTGTCTAATTATCAAATTTCTCCTGGCACTATAGCTAAAATTATAAATATTGGTAAAGAAATGTTAGAAAAACCGATTGAATTAATAGATGGGGTAGAAGAGGTGTTAGCTGAATTGCAAGGAAAATATAAATTGATAGTTGCTACCAAAGGAGATCTATTAGATCAAGAACGTAAGTTACAAAAGTCAAATTTATCTCATTATTTTCATCATATAGAAGTGATGAGTGACAAGAAAGAAAAAGATTATCAAAAATTAATTCAACATTTAGATATACAACCTTCAGAATTATTAATGATAGGCAACTCTTTAAAATCGGACGTATTGCCATTGGTAAAAATAGGAGCTACTGCTATTCATATTCCTTTTCATACAACTTGGATACATGAACAGGTTGCAGAAGACGTATCATCAAAAGAAGATTATTACACAGTCTTAAAAATAAAAGAAGTTCTGTCTTTCTTATAAATAATTAAACTAAATTTGTAGCGTAAAATAAACAGAGTTATGGCAAGTATTAAAAATTTGAAAAAAGATATCAATTATGTCTTAGGTGATGTAATATCATATGCATTAGATGTGGCTGCTTTAAAAAATGAAACTAAAAAAGGTAATGAAGTAGTAGATGAGGCAATTGAAACTTTTGATGTCTTAATGGCACAAGTAAATGCTACTAATGTAGAGAATAAAAAAGCACACTTTAATGAGGTGAAAACTACTTTAGAAACTAAGGCAAAAGATTTAGTGGAAAAAGTAAACAGCTTTTAATTTAACGTTTTTTAAACAAAATTTTAAGACCATCATTGTTAAAGTGATGGTTTTTTTATTAAATTTGGAATAATATAATAATCAAGTTTAACCAACATTTATTGTATAACTAAATTTTAAAAAATGGCAAGAGCAATGTTTGAGTACACAAAAACAGTACTACAAAAAGTAAGTTTTAATTCAGATTTGTTTTGTAAAGAAGTAGAAAAAGCAGTAAAAAGATTATTACCTTATGAAATTGATGAGTTAACAATTTGGTTAAGGCAATTTACAGCAAATAAACCTGAGTTATACTCATGTTTAGCATTAATAAGAGAATAAAAAAAGAAGCCTAAAAGGCTTCTTTTTTGTTAGGGTTTCTTTCTATATTTTCGCATTAATTCTCTGGCAAAATCTCGTTCTGATAGTTGTAGCTTTAAAATTTGTTTGTAGGTTAATACTTTAGCTATTTTTTTTGTAAAACTCACTTTCTCTAACAAAATCTGATTATCTAAATCTAGTTTATTTTTTACAAAAATTTTAGCATCCTCTTCGCTTAAGCCTTCAAAACCACCATCATTTTTTATTTGTTTTCTAATAGCTGTTCTACCTTTGTTTCTTAATAGGTCTAGATTTTCTTCGTGTGTATTGTAAATAGGCCAAAATTGTTGCGCCACTTCTGCTGTAAGATTAAGTTCTTGTGTTAAAAAAGCAATTTTTAGAGCTTTTATTTTTTCTTTATTTTTTCTCCCCTGTGCTGCAACGTTTAATGATATAAACAGCAGTAGAATTAATAGAATTATGTTTTTTTTCATACTAATTAATTTCGTTTAATAAACTTGTGTTTTCGTTGTAAATAATATAATCTTCTATAGCTTCATTTTCAAGATTTGCATAACTAAAATCGTCTATATTAACTTCATCACCATCAATAATAAATGTAGCAATTTCTTCTGAAGTAAAAAAAGTTGAATTATCAATAATCCATGTTTCAATATCATTTTTAGCTAAACTATCAAAACTAACCTTTGCGCTATTTGTGTTAAAGTAAAAAATACTAATAAAAAGGATAATAGAAGCAGCTATTCCAGCTGGTATTATTTTGTAAATTCGTTTTTGTAAAGAAATGACGTTGCCTCTCTTTTTTTCTGACACTACATTAGATAAAATAGTTTCTTCTAAATTATCAAAATAATTCTCTGGAACTTTAAAAGAGTTTTCTTTATTAAATTGATTATCAATTTTTTTAATAGAAAATTGTTGTTCTATACTTTCTAAATAATCTTTAGGGATAGAGAAACCGTTTTCTTTACCGATAACAGATTTTAGGTATGTTTCACTATTTTTTATGTTGTCTTCCATTTTATTTTTTAGACCGTTTAATTATCAAAAGGTTTAATTTACTTTATGTTTTATATAGTATTCTATTTTTTTTACAGCATGAAAATAGGAGGCTTTTAAAGCTCCTACTGATGTTTCTAAAATTTCAGAAATTTCTTCATACTTTAACTCATCAAAATATTTCATGTTAAAAACCAATTGTTGCTTTTGGGGTAGTGTTGCAATTGCTTTTTGAAGAATTAACTGTATTTCATTACCCGTAAAAAAATCATCAGAAGTTAAAGCTGAAGCAAGTTCTTGTTGGTAGTCAGCAATATCTAAACTTCGCTGTTTGGCTCTTTTATTAATAAAAGTAATGGCTTCATTGGTTGCAATTCTATACATCCAAGAATACAATTTACTGTTTTGATTAAACTTGTCAATATTTCTATAAATTTTAATAAAAGTATTTTGTAAAACATCATCTGCATCATCATGAGAAATTACAATTTTACGAACGTGCCAATACAAGCGTTCTTTATAGCTTTTAATAAGCTCTCTAAATGCTTTTTCTTTGGTACTTGCGTTTTGTAATGCTGATACTAAGCGTGTTTCGTCTGTCAATTTATAGTCTATAACATTGAGACTCTAAAAATACAAAAAGGTTTAATTTATTGTTACTTTTTTATTCTTGGTCTAGAATAGCCAAAAAGACGTTTTTGTTTAATGGTTTCAGCAATTCCTTCGGGCAACATTTCTTCCCAACCTTCTTCACCATTCATAATCATTTTTAAAACTGTTCTAGAAAAAATGTCTAAAATATCTTTATCAAAATCATCTATATTTTTAAGTTTTCCATTGTGTTTAAAGAACTTGTAGAGTTCTTTCATCCTTGGATGAACTTTTAGGTTTTCACTATCAATATAAGTATCAGTAGCTTGATCATGGTAAGGGTACATGTATACTTTTAAATCTCTGTAAAACAGTTTACCAAATGCTTCTAAAATTCCACCACTTAAATTTCTATAATACTTCTCATCAAAAATTTGAATTAAGTTCTGAACTCCCATGGTAAGTCCCATTCGTTCTTTTGTAAATTCACTAAAGTATTCAACCAGTTTAAAGTATTGTTGAAAACTAGTAATCATTACATTTTGTCCTAAAGAACATAATAATTCTGCCCTATCTAAAAAGTCTCTTTCATTAATTTTTCCTTTAGAAGCAAGGTTGCTTAAGGTAATTTCAAAAATAATTTGTGTTTTACTCTCATCAACTTTGTTTTCTTCAAAAAAGAGTTTTTTAGACTTTTCATACATATCCATATTTACCTTGGTAACTGGTCTAAAACTACCTCTAAGTGCTAATATGTTTTTCTTGTACAATACTTGTGCTGGCAATAAATTGTTACCATCAGGTCCAAACATAACAGCATTGGTCATTCCGTTTTTAAGTAATTGTAGACTCATCAAACGGTTATCTACATACATAAATCGAGGTCCAGAAAAATTAATCATATCTATTTCTAGTTGATCATTGCTTAGGTTGTCATAAAAAGATTTTACCAACTCTTTAGGGTTATCATTAAGGTAAAAAGCACCATAAAGAAGATTTACACCTAGCACACCTAAGGTTTCTTGCTGTAACCTAGCATCTGTTTCTTTAAAACGCAAATGCAAAATAATTTCATTATACCCTTCTAAAGGATCTAGCTGAAAACGGATACCTACCCAACCATGACCTTTAAATTGTTTGGCAAAATCTATGGTAGTTACGGTATTTGCATAACTAAAAAACAATTTATCAGGATGTTTTTCTCTACTTAATCTGTCTTCGATTAAATGAATTTCATGACCTAACATTTTTTTTAGACGTGGTTGTGTAACATACCTTCTGTCATCTTCTACACCATATATTGCATCAGAAAAATCTTTATCGTAAGCACTCATGGCTTTGGCAATAGTACCAGAGGCAGCACCAGATCTAAAGAAGTTACGTGCAGTTTCTTGTCCTGCACCAATTTCAGAAAATGTACCGTAAATATCTCTATTTAAGTTTATTCTTAATGCTTTACTTTTGGTAGTTGGTACGCTACTAATTTCTTGATCGCCCTTTAAAGAGATTGCCATATAAAACGGATTTATGTTTCAAACAAATGTACTAAAATAGAGTGCTACCAGTCAATTTTTATATTATTTTTGTTGTAATGAATTTTACCAAAAAACTGTTAAAAATTACTTTTTTAGGAACCGGAACTTCTCAAGGAATTCCTATGATTGCCAATAATGAGCCTGTTTGTAAATCTACAAATCCTAAAGACAAACGTTTGCGTTCATCAATTTTAATATCTTGGGATGATGTGGCGTATACTGTAGATTGCGGTCCAGATTTTAGACAGCAAATGCTAAGAGAAAATGTGCAATCTCTTAATGGTGTTTTTTTTACTCACGAACATGCAGACCATATAGGGGGTTTAGATGATTTACGTCCATTTTGTTACAAAATAGGAGATATGCCTATTTATTTAAATAAGAGAACATTAGGTAGTTTAGAGAGGCGTTTTGAATATATTTTTGATCCTAAATTTAGATATCCTGGAGCACCAAAAGTGATGCCTAAGGTGATTAACGATAGATCTTTTATGGTTGATGGATTAGAAATAACGCCAATTAAAGTTTTTCATGGCAAATTACCCATTACTGCATACCGATTTCAAGATTTTGCCTATGTAACAGATGTAAGTTTTGTAGAAGAGACTGAAAAAGAAAAATTAAAAGGCTTGGATGTTTTAGTAGTTGATGCTTTACGTATTGCACCGCACACCACACATTTTAACTTAGAAGATGCCTTAGCGTTTGTTACAGAAATTAAACCTCAAAAAGCTTATTTTACGCATATTAGCCATAGATTAGGTTTTCATGATGAAGTTTCTAAATTACTTCCAGACAATGTATTTTTAGCATACGATGGGTTAAAAATAGAAGTTTAGATTTTTATAATTTGTTTTTTAATGTATATTTGTTTGTAAGCCTTTTATTAAAGGTGTTTTAATATTAAAATCAGGTAGGAACAAACCGACTTAAAACATGGCAGAGAACAAAGAAAAAAATGACACAGTTGACAATCAAAAAGAAATTGATAGAATTGCAGCTGTAAGAGAGCTCATCTTTGGTGAAAATATGAAAGAATACAACAGCGAATTTGCTGATGTATATAGTAAAATCCAATCACTTAAAGATGCAACTGACAAAAATTTACACGAAGCCGTAACTAATTTAGAAAATAAATTAGCCGATTTAGAAAGTTTAATGGATCATAAATTTCAGGATTTAAATGACGATTTAGACAAGAGATTGGCAGATTTAGATGATGAAAAAACAGACAGAAGAAAATTAGGAAAAGCTTTAGAGAAAATTGCTCTGATGTTGCAAGAATAAATGAAAAAAACACCTGTAGATAGCACAAAAGACAATCGTTTTGAGTTACTCAGAGAACTTTTATTAGCAGAAGACAGAGATAAGTTTGAAGCCCTTAGTAAAGAGGTTATTCTTAGAGAAAAGCTAAAAAATAATGTTTCTCCTTTGGTAGATGAAAAAATTCTTGATCTTAGAGAGAAATTTCCTGAATATTTTGGAGATACCATTACACAAACTATAAAAGTTCAAATTAGAGACTCACAAGACGAAGTTGTAGAAGCCTTATACCCAATTATGGGTAAATTGGTTAAAAAAGCTATTGTTAGTGAAATTACTAAGTTAACTGAGAGTGTTAATAAAACTGTAAAAGAAAAATTTTCTATTCAAGAAATTTTAAAACGTTTTATAAGAGGAAAAAAGAATGATGCAGACATTGTTTTACAAGAAGTTTTTGAACCTATTATAGAAGAAGTTTTTGTCATAGAAAAAGATTCTGGATTGTTATCTGGGAGTTACTCTAGAGGTAATATTGCAGATAAAGATATGGTTTCTGGAATGTTAACAGCCATCAAATCTTTTGCAGAAGATGCTTTTTCTAAAGAAGGTCAAGATTTAGAAGATATTAAATTTGAAACCTTTCAACTTTCTATTCAAAATTTTAAAAGTATTTATATAGCCATTGCCTGTTCCGGAGTGTTGAATGCTAGTTTTAAAGAAGAATTGTCTGATAGAATACACAATTTAGCAGAGATTATATTAAGAGATCGTTCTTTTTTGTCTGAAGAAGAGCGTTTGAATACATTAATTGTTAAAGAGCTAATTGAAGCTTAAAAATCAATTAAATTTTATGATTGCAAAAAAAGTACTACTTGTTGGTAATTTTGGAGTTGGAAAAACATCTTTAATTAGAAGATTTGTATTGAATGAATTTTCTGAAGATTATATAAGTACTATTGGTGTTAGAGTTAGTAAAAAAGTAGTGTCGTATCAAAACGAAACTATAAAATTAATGATTTGGGATGTTGCAGGAACTAATGGAGATGAAAAAATACCCAAAGCCTACTTTTTAGGTGCACATGCCGCAATGTTTGTTTTTGACCTAAGTAGAGAAGAAACTTATCTAACCATAGATAAAAATCTTAAAATGGTAAGAGATTTATCAGGGTTAAAAGATATTACCATAGTTGGTAATAAAAAAGATTTATTAAGTGCTACAGAAATAGATAATGTAATACAAAAAGTATCTGTTGATATTGATTTGATAACCAGTGCAAAAGAAGGCGATTACGTAGAAGATGCTTTTATGAAATTAACCGCCCAAGCTCTAAAATAATACTCCTTGATACCTGCTAAAATTGAAGATGTTTTTATACAAGTTACTACTGATGTATCAGGAGTAATAAAGAACGTTGAGGCAGGTGTTTTTGCAAAAAAAGAGTTTATTATTAACAAATCTATTTATAACGTTTGTCCATTCTTAGAAGGAACCTTAGAGGCTTTAGAACTAGAAAAACCTTTTTTTTTAGAAGGTATGCTAATTGTTTCTGGTGACAATGAATACAATATAGATATAGAGGTTTTTAAAAGCCCTTCTAGTATAGATATTTTACTTCACAATAGAACAAATGTTTATAAATATGTAGATCAACTCAACCAAAATAGAAACGATATTTTTTTCATAAAAAGAGAAATTGCTGAAAAAAATAAAGAACTAGATAGGTTAAGACTGATAGCAGATAAGGCCAACGAAGAAAAATCTCGTTTTTTAGCAATGATGAGTCATGAAATTCGTAACCCATTAAATTCCATTTTAGGATATGCAGAATTAATTTCTTCTGAAAACTTGTCTGATACTGTAGTAAAATACATGAAAAATTTGTCTTCTGCCGGAAAAAACTTAAAAGTAATTGTAGATGATATTTTAGATTTGTCTAGAATTGAAGCGGGTAAATTGAAGTTGGCTGAAGAAGAAATTTTACTACACGAAATCTTTCAAAACTGTGAAAATGATTTTAAGCATCAACAAAAAAAAGAAGATGTTAATTTACTATTTGAAGTTCCAAAAAATATACCAAAAACTATAATTGGAGATAGTGTTAGAATTCAACAGATTCTATCCAACTTAATAGGAAATGCTATAAAATTTACAGAAAAAGGTAATGTGACTACCAAAGTAGAGTTGATAGCTGATACTGATGATACTGTAAAAATCCAACTCCTAGTTTCAGATACAGGTAGAGGAATGTCCAAAGAACAAACCTTAAAAATATTTGAAGAATATCAACAAAACAAACTTTCTGATAATAGAATTAAAGGAGGTGCAGGTTTAGGGTTAGCCATAGTTAAACGTTTGGTAAACGCCATGAACGGAAGTATTTCTGTTGAAAGTAAATTAGATTTAGGAACAACTTTTTCAGTAGAAATTCCATTTAAAAAAAATAAAAAAACTGAAGAAACTTCTACAATAAAAAGTGATATAGTTGCAAATATAGAAGGGAAGAGAATTTTAGTTGCAGATGATGATGTCTTAAACTTAACTATAGTAAAACACTTTTTATCTAAAGAAAATGCCATAGCACATTTTGTCAAAGATGGTTTAGAGGCATTGTCTAAAATTGAAGAAGTGCCTTTTGATGTAATTTTGTTAGATATTAATATGCCCAATTTAACAGGTGAACAATTAATGCAAAAACCTGAGGTTTTTAGAAAACAAAATTCTAAAACTCCTGTATTGGCATTAACAGCAAATACTTCTCAAGAGGATTTGAAAAGATATTTACAAATTGGTTTTTCAGGAGTAATTTCTAAACCATTTACGTCAAAAGTATTTGTAAAAAAAATAGCTTCTGTACTTTAGTTTTTAGCTCTTTCTACAAGTTCTAGTTTATCAACAGAAGTTTTTGTTGTAAAAATTCCGTAGTTAATTATTACGTTTTTCTTTTCTATTTTATCAATTGTACCTACTGAATTTGAGTCTATTATCTTAACTCTATCATTCAGTTTAAAAATATATTCAGATTTTTCTTTGGCTATTTTAGCAGCCTCTTTTTTCTTCTCTTTGCGTACTTCAACCACTTTTTCAAGTACTTCTTTTTCAACCTTTTCTATAGTCTCTTTCATTTGTTTGGCAACAATTTTTGCCTTTTGTTTTTGAGACTTTGTTTTGGGTTTAATAGGGTTTTTCTTGGCATGTTTTACTTTTTCATCTACCACCCATTTGTTAAAGTTGGCGTTCAACTCTTTCTTATTGTTAGTTTGAAAGTATTTGTTTAAAAGTTCATTAATTTTTCTACCCAAAGAAAGCATTCTTTGATTGTTATCATACAATTCTTGAAAACCAGCTAATTTATCTTGAATACGCTGCTCTTTTTCCTGTAGATTTTCTAAATGCTCTTGTCCTTTAGATTTTTGTTTTTCTAAATTATCAGAATTTTTTTGAAGTCTATTGCGTTCTTTTTGGAGTTTAGAAATGGTTTTATCTAAACGTACTTTTTCCGTTTCAACACGCTTTTTTGCCTTGTTGATTAAACTAAAAGGGATACCATTTTTCTGAGCTACTTCAAAGGTAAATGAGCTTCCTGCTTGACCTATAAATAATTTGTACAAAGGTTCTAGAGAACGCTCATCAAATTGCATATTGGCATTGGTAACATTCTCCAGTTCATTAGCTAACACTTTTAAGTTAGAGTAGTGGGTAGTAATAATGCCAAAAGCTTTTTTATGATAAAATTCTTCTAAGAAAATTTCTGCCAAAGCACCACCAAGTTCAGGGTCAGAACCTGTTCCAAATTCATCAATTAAAAACAACGTATTTTCATTACACTTGCGTAAAAAATTACGCATATTTTTTAAACGATAACTGTACGTACTTAGCTGATTTTCTATAGATTGATTGTCTCCAATATCTGTTAAGACAGTGTCAAAAATATAAGTCTGACTGCGCTCATCTACAGGAATTAGCAAACCACTTTGAACCATCAATTGTAATAAACCAATAGTTTTTAGTGTAATACTTTTACCACCTGCATTTGGGCCTGATATCACAATAATTTGCTGTTTATCATGCAGTGTGATTGTTTGAGGAACCGTATGTATTTTTTGTGTTGTATTTTTTTTCCATAGCACAGGATGATATGCATTTTTAAAAAAAATCTTTTTTTCTTTAGTTATCTTGGGTAAAATAGCATGTATTTCTAAGGCATATTTTGCTTTTGCACCCACCATATCAACATGGGTTAAAAAGTAAATATAGTCTTCTAATAAAGATACAAGAGGACGAATGATATCTGACAAATTGCGTAAAATTTTGACAATTTCTTGCTTTTCATCGTAAATCAAATTTTGATATTCTCTTGAGTAAGAAAGCGTTGCTTGAGGTGCTATATAAACGATATTCCCAGATTTTGAAGACCCTAATAAGCTTCCTGCCACTTTTTTTCTATGCATTGCCAAAACAGCTAAAACACGCTGATTGTCTATTACAGTTTCTTTAATATCGTCTAAATAACCTGCAGAAATAGCTTTTGATAAAGCAGAAGAAAAGCTTGCACCAATTTTACCACGCACGTAATTAATATCTTTTCTAATTTGCTTTAAAGCAGCAGAGGCATTGTTTTTAACCTCTCCAGAGATATCAATTATTTTTTTAATTTCATCATCTACATAGGTAGTAAACTCAATTTTTTGGGTAAGTTCAAAAAAAGTAGGAAACTGTTCTTTAAACTTTTTAAAAAATTTGATATGTTCATTAACCGTTAAAGAAGTTGTGGCTATTTTTAAAAACGCTTCTGTTTCTATAAAACTGTTTTCTATAGCCAACCTCTTTACACTTTCTGTAATATTGTCAAAACCATGATTTGGTATTCTATTGTCACTTTCAAAAGAAGATAAGTATTCATCTACTAAGTGTAATTCTTTAAACAGTGCTTTTTTACTTTGAAATGGTGTTATGTCTAGCACATTTTCTTTTCCTAAACCAGAAATACAATGTTGTGATACATGTTGTAAAACTGTAGAAAACTCTAAATCTTGTAATGTTTTTTCTGAAATATTCAAATTTGTATCTTTGATATACGAGACTCAACCTTGGTATTATTTTATCAATTAAAAATTTAATTTTTACCTTTTAAATTGATGAAAATGACGGTTCAGCTTAACTTTTACAAAAATAAGAAACAATGAATGTAAAAATTGCGGATAGTTGGAAAAATATTTTACAATCTGAATTTGAAAAACCTTACTTTAAAGAATTGATAAATTTTGTAAAAACAGAATATCAAACTTTTACGTGCTACCCTAAGGGAAAAGATATTTTTGCTGCCTTTGACCATTGTGCTTTTGATGATATAAAAGTGGTTATTATTGGTCAAGATCCATATCACGGACCAAACCAAGCTAATGGGTTATGCTTTTCTGTACAGGATGGTATTGCGCATCCGCCATCACTTATTAATATTTTTAAAGAAATAGGTACAGATTTACATACTGATTATCCACAAAGTGGAAATTTAGAAAAGTGGGCAAAACAAGGGGTGTTACTATTAAATGCAACGTTAACCGTAAGAGCGCATGAAGCTGGTAGTCATCAAAAAAAGGGTTGGGAAACCTTTACAGATGCAGTAATTCAGAAGATTTCTGATAAGAGAGAAAATGTAATTTTTTTACTTTGGGGAGGGTTTGCTAAGAAAAAAGTTAAATTGATAAGTGGTGAAAAACATCATATTTTGACTTCTGGCCATCCTTCTCCTTTAAGTGCTAATAGAGGCTATTGGTTTGGGAATAAGCATTTTTCAAAAGTCAATCATATTTTAAAATCGCTTGATTTAAAACAAATTGATTGGTAGTTTTCAAACCACTTAAAAAAGAAGTTTTGTGTACACTAAACACACAAAATAAGTGTAAAAAAACACTTAAAAAAAGTTATTTTTTACAATATGATAATATCTATCAGCTATTTTAAAAAAGTTCTATTTTTTCAATAGAAGTTACAGTTGTTATATTATTATCTGCAAGACCACAACGCTTTGATGTGCTTCTACAAGAAGAAAAACAGATAATTCCTATTAGACAAATTGCAATAAATACTATTTTTTTCATACGAATTATTTTACGGGTTAAATGTACATATTTTTTATGAACATTGCAGAATTTTTCTTCTCTTCAATAACGTTAAAAGTAACCATTTTATTTTGTATTCTAGTAACTAAATTCTTGCTCATAGGCTTGCCATCATTCCATTCAGTAATTTTCAACCATTGTTGAATATCTTCTAATTGTTGGCCATATCTTTTGGCTAAAATTTTATCAATAGTTTTTATCTTTTTAAAACTTTTAGTTTCTTTATTTATAATATCTAGTACTTTTTTTACTTCATTAAAGTTGTTTTCTATCACTTCGTTTCTTACTGCAATTACAAAACAAGGCCAAGGAGTAGGGCAGTCATCAATCCTTCTAAAAGTTCCGTCATCAACTAGGGGTTTGGTAGTAAAATGTTCCCACATAAAATAATCAGCATCTCCTGTGGTAAGGGCATCTATACCTCCTTGTAAGTTACCAACTACTTTAAATTTTAATTTGCTAATATCCCAACCTTGGTTGTGAGCATTTACAATTGCCATTAAGTGTGAACCAGAACCAAATCTACTAATTGCAATTGTAGCATGCTCTAAATCTTCAATTTTTTTGAATGGCGATTGAGCACCAACATGAATACCCCAAATAAGGGGAGATTTTACAAAAGTTTGTGCAATTTTAGAAGGGTTTCCTGCGCCAATGTCTTTAAGAATACCTTCTGTTAAAACGATAGCAATATCTACAGTACCATCTCTAAGTGCCTTACACATTTGTCCTGTTCCACCAGGATAATCTTGCCATCTTAAATTGATGTTGTATTTACTATATTCTTTATTTTTTAGGGTAATGTACCATGGATAGTTAAAATGCTCTGGTACACCACCAACTTTTAAATTTATCATAAATTAACGAACTGTAAAATTATATATTTGTGTCTTTTCTTGTATGCCATCATCAAAAAATAATGGTATTTCATATGAAAACTCTGTACAATCTCTATTTTTAATACTAGAATTAGCGTAAAAATTATAAATACTAAATCTATAATTACCACTATCTTTTAAAATTACACCAAAATTGTATTGGTAAGCATTTGCAGCACTGTCAAAAACAAAACGTGTAAGAATAGAACCATTTGAAGTAGAAATAGTTCCTTTTTTTTCAATCAAAAAAGAACCAAAATTTAAAGAATTGTATGCATCAAAATTGTTTTTAAATTCTGTGATAATAACATCATCAAAACCATATATATCGTCTAATTCTAATGAAACAAAATTGCCCATATTATCATTTTGTTCCTTTTTTAAATCAAGCGAAATCCAAATAGTGTCATTTGTAAATAAGTCTGTTTTTCTAGTTATTTTTATAAAGTTATCCTCTGTAGTAATAAAGGATGTTTCATTTTCACAATTGATAATGTCTTCACACTGAAAACTAGTAATTATAAAAAATAAACATATGAGCACTATTTTAGTGGTTTTAGATTTTAAAATCATATGGTTAGCTTTTCTAATGTATAGGCAATTAAGCTTTCAATTACTTTATTGGGGTTTTTACTAAAAGTACCATTGGCTCTGTTTGCAATAATTGCGTTTAATGAGCACGCTTTGTGCCCTAACAGTTTTGATAGACCATAAATAGCAGCTGTTTCCATTTCTAAATTGGTTATTCTGTGATGTTCAAAATTGAAAGTATCAATTTTACTATTTAAATTGTTATCCTGTAGCGCTAGTCTTAGTATTCTTCCTTGCGGGCCATAAAACCCTCCAGCTGTAGCTGTGATGCCTGTATAGATATTTGAAGAAACAAAAGTATCTGCTAAGGTTTTACTACAGGAAATAAGAAGAGGAGTAGCTTTTTTAGTACTCCAATTTGTATGTTTTACAAAAGCATTTTCAATATTAGGGTTGCCAATATTTTCTACATGATAAGAATGTAACATTCCGTTTAAATCTAATCCGTAACTACTCATTAAAAAAGAATCTATAGGAATATCATTTTGTAAGGCTCCAGAAGTTCCTATTCTAATAATATTGAGTGAAGTTAACTTTTTTTTAGGTTTTTTAGTTTCTAAATCTATGTTTACCAAAGCATCCAGTTCATTCAATACAATATCTATATTGTCTGGACCAATACCTGTAGATATTACAGACAATCTTTTATTTTTGTATAGCCCTGTAGTTGTTTTAAATTCACGTTTTTGAGTAGTAAATTCAATACTATCAAAGTGTTTGGTAATTTTGGTAACTCTATCTTGATCTCCAACAAAAATGATGTCTTTAGCAATATGCGTAGGCTTTAGATTCAAATGGTAGACACTTCCATCTGTATTTAAGATGAGTTCAGAAGATTTTATAGACATTTATGAGGTAATTTGCAGCAGTTTTTCTGTTGTGGTATTAAATAAAAAACTATATTTTTTTGTACCTCCAAGATAGGCATTATCATTTCGAAGTGTGCCATAGTAACTAGTTTGACCTTCTAAAATTTTGTTCCCTTTTTTAGATAATTTTACAGGATGAAATGACTCGAATAATTTTTGAAGTTGATCAATTTTGTATTTAAACTGAAGATCTCCAAAACCGTAAGTGGTATCTTCTTTTAAAATTTGCGAAATTAACGCATTTTTAGAAGATAACTTTTTGGTGTTTGCAGTGTTTAAAATATTATTTTCAATAGCGTTTAATCCGTTATATATAGTAGGGAAACGTCTTAAATGAGCTTCTAAAGCGGTAGTTAAATATTGAAAAGGAGACATTGGGTTGTATCTGTACACCGTTTCTAATCTTAGCGGAGAATTTGCACAATACAATTGCCAAATATAGTCTGCATATTCAATATCATCTTGGGTTAAGCAAACTCTATTTTTATAATATTGATCTATCTGATTTGCTGTAAGTTCTCCTATACTTTTTAATTTTTTAGAACCCTTAACTTTTCCACTACAAACTAAAGAAATATGATGGCCTTTTCTGTGTGATTTTAACCAACTAAGTACAGCCAACATATTAATTTGACAAAATAAATCGTATTCAAACCAAAGTATAATTTCTTTGTTATCCTTTTTATTACAAAGGTTTCTGTACTCTTTAACCGTAAAATCTATAAACCTTTTTTTGCTAACCTTATAAGAAGTTTTAAAAAAAACGAATCTATTTTTCCAAAAAGATTCACTACCAACGTCTGCTGTAGTTTTTCCTTCACATAACATCTCTCTCCACGTAATAAACTCTCCACTAAATTTAAGTTTTTTTAGATAGTTGGTAGTACTATCTCCGTTAGTTATATGTAAAACAGCTGGATTCATTTTATAAATAAACTATTTTTTACGATTGATATTTTAAAACGATGAAAAATATCGAATTTAATTTTTAAAACTCGTTACTATTTATGATTTAAAATTGTTTTAATGTATCAGTTCTAATGATTTTTTTATTTTCTATACAAACTGTAACCATTTCATTAAAATCTATAATAGAATTTTAAATCATAATTAACCTCCAACACGTTTTACTTTAAATCCTTTTTCTTTAAGCATTATCATTATTCGGTCTCTATAATCTCCTTGAATAATAATTTTATCATCTTTAAAACTGCCACCAACAGAAAGCTTAGTTTTTATTTCTTTAGCTAAAATCTTAAAGTCAGATGTTGCTCCTGTATATCCTTCTAGTATTGTAATTGGTTTTCCTTTTCTCTTTTCATATTTGCAAATTATAGGATCGTCTTGTAACCAAATATTAGATTTTTCTTTTACAGGTTCAGGTTTTTCTTGGTGTTCTGGAAATAAATTTTTTAACTGATCTCTTAAGTCCATTTCTATTTTTCTAAATTGGTTTGTAGTGTATAGGTGTTGTTTAAAATGCTAGACAAAATAATCATGTCTTACATTACTATAAAAACTACTTTTTTAATCCTAATTCTTTTAAGCGTTCATTTAAAAACTCCCCAGCAGTAATATCTTCAAACTGTTTTGGGTTTTTTGCATTAATACAATTTGGTAAAACATCTAATTTCATATCTGAAATTGGATGCATAAAAAACGGAATAGAATAGCGTGATGTATCCCACATCTCTTTAGGTGGATTTACCACTCTATGAATGGTAGATTTTAGCTTGTTGTTGCTGTGACGAGAAAGCATATCTCCAACATTTATCATCAATTCATCTGGGGCAGCCATTGCATCTATCCAATCTCCTTTATGATTTTGAACTTGAAGCCCTTTTCCTTGTGCACCCATTAACAACGTTATTAAATTGATATCTCCATGAGCAGCGGCTCTTTCTGCTCCTTGAGGCTCAGTTTTTATAGGTGGATAATGAATTGGACGTAAAATACTATTTCCGTTTTTAATATAATCATCAAAATAGGTTTCTTCTAAACCCAAGTGTAACGCTAGAGAACGCAAAACATATTTTGCTGTTTTTTCTAGCATTTGATAGGTTTTTTTACCGATTTCATTAAATTTAGGGAGTTCTTCCACAATAACATTGTCTGGATATTCTTCAGCATATTTGGAATCTTTTGCAACGTATTGACCAAAATGCCAAAACTCTTTTAAATCTCCTTCTTTTTTACCCTTTGCAGATTCTTTACCAAATGAAACATAGCCTCTTTGACCGCCTATTTCAGGAATTTCATATTTCTTTTTTGTAGCCAATGGCAAGTCAAAAAAGTTTTTTACTTCAGCATATAGTTCTTTTACTAATGCATCATTTAAAAAATGACCTTTTAAAGCCACAAAACCAATATTTTCATATGCGTGACCAATTTCATTAATAAAATTTTGTTTTTTTTGATTGTCTTCTGATAGAAAATCGGCTAAATCTACACTTGGTATTTTATTCATTCTAATGATTGATTTTACAAAAGATTATAAATTTACTAAAAAAAGTAAACGGTATTACTTTTTTTGAAAAGGAATTAAGTAGCTAATCGTATAATTAAATCCAAAACCAGTACCACCTTTAAAAACTCTATTAAAACCAGGAGCAAACAACGATTGAAAATTATCAGGATCTTTAATACTCATCAATATTTTATAAGAGCCACTAAATGAAATAAATACATTTTTTAGTGTTTCTGTTCTAAACCCTACAACAATTTCAGACCAATGTGCATTTAGGTTTTTTGTGGTAATTGGGGTATTAATTTCTACAGCAGGAAAATAAGAGGTATTTACATTTGGGGTATAACTGTTAAGGGTTTGTTCAAAATTACTATAGCCATAACGATATCCTACAAAAATCTCGTTGTTCATGTCTAACCAGTTTTTATACGTATTTAGGTTAAAACCTACTCTTATATAGTTGCCTTTTGCAGTAGAATTTGAAAAATCTTCTTTAGTAGTTTCTTCTTCAAAACCTACCTCTACAGCAGCGTAAAAGTTTTTAGAGAGCCTGTAATCTCCAACAATTTCAAAGCCTGTAAAGGTATCATCAAACTGTGCTTTAATTGGTTTACTAATGTCTACACCCAAACGTAAACCATAGTTTGTTTTATAAACTAAGGTATCTTTTTCAATAGAAGGTACACTATCTTTTTGTTGTTCTTGAGATACCCCATCTACAACAACAAAAAGAAAAGTGATGCTAATGAAAAATTTGTACATGTGCTGCATTTTGATTGTCTATTGTAAATGTATTTTGAGTAAAATCTAAAATCCAACCGTCATTTTCTGGTGAAAAATTAACATCATTAAAATTGATTTTGAATCCGCAAGAACGAGAAACATGAATTTCTTCTGTTGTATAAGATACTGTAAATGTTGCTATTTGATTGGTAGCAATATTGCCATTTTGATTGTTCATCTTTAAGGTGTAAACAGTGCTGTTGCTAAGAGAATTTAGAGGAATAGCTATACTGTCTGAAGTAAAATTGGTAAATAAACTGTCTGTTTTACTTGCTGCAATAATAGACAATCTTTCAACGTTTTTTACAGTTTCTCTGTTTACATTATCGTAAAAACGTAATACTAAATTAGGTGTAACTGGATTTTGTAAGCAGAAATCGTCTTTTTCACAAGCCGTATTTATAAGCAGTAGTAGACCTAATAAAACACTTATTTTTTTAAAATTAATCTTCAACTTCTACAATCTTATTAATAGCTTCTGCCAATTTAAAATCTAATTCTGTAACGCCGTCTGCATCATGAGTAGTTAGTGTAATATCTAACGTATTGTACACATTAGTCCATTCTGGATGATGATTTAATGCCTCACATTCAAAAGCAATTCTACTCATTGCAGACATACAATCTTTAAAATTATCAAATTCAAAATCGGTATGCAAAGCATCATCATAATAATCCCAGTCGGTAAGATTTTCTAATTTCTTTTGAATTTCAAATTCTGTTAGTTTTTTCATCGTATGTAGATTTTTAAAATTTGCTAGTAATTTACGTTATTAAATTAGCAAATTTACAACCTCAATATAGTAGATTTTCCATGCTAAAATAGTTCCATTTTCAGAAATAAATCTTACTTCTCTAAAAATAATTTACACTTTTAACACTTTTCAAACAAAACCACCGTTTCAATATGACTTGTATGCGGAAACTGATCTACCAAACTAATTTTTTTGATTTGATAACCAGCATCTCTAAGTAATTCTGTATCTCTGGCTTGTGTAGCTGGGTTACAAGAAACATATACCATTCTATCTGCATTTAATTCAATGATTTTTTTTAAGGTTTTTGGTACAATTCCTGCTCTAGCAGGATCTAAAATGATGGTTTTAATTTTGTTTTGATATTCTGGGTGTTGTTGTAAAAATTTACCTACATCTGCAGCATAAAACTGTAAACCATCAATATTGTTTCTTTGGGCATTTTTCTTTGCATCTTCTATGGCAGAAGCTACAATATCTACTCCAATAATTTTTGCATTATCACTCTTAGAGGCCACAATTTGCCCAATGGTTCCTGTGCCACAAAACAAATCCATCACTACAGTATTGTCTACTTTGGATTTATCTTCTAAAACATAATCAACTACTTTTGTGTAGAGTTTTTCT
The DNA here is from genome assembly GCF_003335085.1 of Polaribacter sp. WD7. Taxonomy (GTDB): domain Bacteria; phylum Bacteroidota; class Bacteroidia; order Flavobacteriales; family Flavobacteriaceae; genus Polaribacter. The sequence continues at coordinate 80,476 of NZ_QPEJ01000017.1, forward strand.
GCGGATTTTGGATTGGTCTGAAAAAAGCTTTTCATGCTAATTTCAAAGTTTAAGCCTAAGAGTTCTTCAACAATTTTGTCTTTACCGTAAATTAGATCAATGCTTCCAGAAGTAGCAATGGTTCTATCTCCAACCTCATCATTTATAGTATGTAATAAACCAGCAACTCTATCTCCAAATAACTCTACTAAAAAATTAGCAAATTTATTTAAATCGAACTTAGACAAATCATAAGATGTAGTGACTAAATTGAATAGTAATTCATTAGTTTTGTACGATTTTCGTACCACAAAATACCTAAAAAAACCTTCTTTTTTAGGTCCGTGCCAAGGCTGTAAACCTGTTTCTAAGCAATATTTACGAATGTTAATTAAGTTGTCTTCTAATTGTTTGTCAAACAAACCAGAATCTTTGTCTAAATTATCGCCCATCCACCAAACACCACGCCTTTTAAAACCTAGCGTAAATTCGTCTTTGTCTGTTTTGTTAATTCTGTCATAACCAATAGCAGAGAAACCATATTCCATTTTGTTTCTGTAATGAAACACGTTTGGCGAAGTAATAAACTCATCAAACAAATCTTCAATATTGTTAACTTTACCAATTCTTTTAAACAATGATAAAGTACTTTCTTTTTTATATTGATGTTGTAAGTCTATTGGCAATTGAATGTAGGGAGCTCCAGGAATATCTTGAAACGGTACTTCAACTTCATCTTCAGAAGGCTGTAAAACATCTATCAATTTGGCTTCAGCATATTTTTTGCTTGTTTTCTTAATTTGAGCTTTTACCAATTGCCCTGGTAATGTATTGGGTACAAAAACTACAAAACTACCCTCGTCTGAATTAATTCTTGCAATTCCTTTTCCGCCAAAAGCATAATCTTCTATGTTAAGTTCTAAAATCTGATTTCTTTTAACGAATTTATTGCGTTCTCTACGTGGCATTTTTGTGTTTTTATGAGATTGCAAAATTAGGTAAAGAAATTGAGAAAAGGTGTTACTAGAATTAAAAAACGATGAACCTAAAAAAAGAAATAGGATAGTTATAATATTGGTGTTTTTAAAGAAGCAATATGCGTTAGGGATTGAACGGTTTGTTTGAGCTCTTTTTTGATTTGTCTTTTGACAGAAATTTACTTTTTTTACAATTTTATATTTAAGACAAACTAAAAAAAGCGAGTAGTGAAAGCCCGACCTTTAGGGAACGCCCTGAACTTTGTGTGCTCTAGAACTGACTTTTAATAGATTTTCATTATTTTTGTAGTACTTCAGGGATGATTTCTTTCCCACGCTGAATTTTCGGTACGTACTGAAAGGATAAAGGTAGAACAGGAATGTTTTTAGTATAAACATTTAAAGTTAAAAAAATGGCTGTTTTAGACAAGTTAAGCTCGCAAGAAGCAATTGAATTAGAAAATAAGTATGGTGCGCATAATTATCATCCACTGCCTGTAGTTTTAAGTAGAGGAGAGGGTGTGTATGTTTGGGACGCAGAAGGAAAACGTTATTATGATTTTTTATCTGCGTATTCTGCTGTAAATCAAGGTCATTGTCATCCTAAAATTGTAAATGCAATGATAAATCAGGCAAATACATTAACCTTAACATCTCGTGCTTTTTACAATGATATGTTGGGTAAATATGAAAAATTTGCAACAGATTTGTTTGGTTTTGATAAGTTATTGCCCATGAATACTGGGGCAGAAGCTGTGGAAACGGCATTAAAAATTGCAAGAAAATGGGCATATGAAGTAAAAGGAATTGACGAAAATAAAGCCGAAATTGTAGTCTGCGAAAATAATTTTCATGGAAGAACTACCACAATAATTTCATTTTCTAATGATCCTGTGGCGCGTAAGAATTTTGGACCTTATACCAAGGGTTTTGTAAAAATTGAATATGATAATTTGCAAGAGTTACAGGAGGTGTTAGAAAACAACCCAAATGTTGCTGCATTTTTGGTAGAGCCTATTCAAGGTGAAGCTGGTGTTTACGTTCCTTCTGAAGGTTATTTGGCTGCAGCAAAACAATTGTGTGAAGATTATAATGTTTTGTTTATAGCTGATGAAGTACAAACGGGAATTGCAAGAACAGGACGTTTGTTAGCAACTTGTGGTAATTGTACTTGTGATGATAAAAATTGCTCTGGTACCCCAGAGGTAAAACCAGATATACTAATATTAGGAAAAGCATTGAGTGGCGGTGCATACCCTGTTTCTGCTGTGTTGGCAAATGATACCATTATGAATGTTATAAAACCAGGTAATCATGGATCTACTTTTGGTGGAAACCCTGTTGCGGCAGCTGTTGCTATTGCAGCGTTAACTGTTGTTGCAGATGAAAAACTAGCAGAAAATGCTGATAGGTTAGGGAAAATTTTTAGAGCAGAATTAACTGAGTTTTGTAAGAACAATCATTTAGTTGAGTCTGTAAGAGGAAAAGGGTTGTTGAATGCCATTTTAATAAATGATTCTGAAGAGAGTTCTACGGCCTGGGATATTTGTATAAAACTTAGAGATAATGGTTTGTTGGCAAAACCAACTCACGGAAATATCATTCGTTTTGCACCTCCATTGGTTATGAATGAAGCTCAATTAAAAGATTGTATTGCTATTATAAAGAAAACAATTACTGAGTTTGATTAAAAAAATATTGCTATAAATGTTCGATTATCATGTTTTTCTTCTCAGGAGTTGAAATTTTAGTCGTGTATTTATAGCTTTTTTTTACATTTGAGAACAACACCAAATTAAAAATACAGATTATGCACAACCCAATTACACAATTAGAACAATTAACTTTAAATAGTGCTTCTAAACGATTTTTAAAAGAAACGGCTAAATGGTCTTTTTTTCTTTCTATTATTGGGTTTGTACTAATTTTTTTATTGTTAATTTTAGCAGCGTTTTCTACAACTATTTTTGGTCTAGCAGCTCAATTGCAACCTGGTGTACCAGAAAGTACTGGACTTATTATGACTGTGGTTTACTTGGTGTTTGCTGTCATTTACTTTTTTCCTGTATATTATTTATTACAGTTTTCTAATAAAATGAAAACTGCATTGTCTACAAAAAATGAAGAAACTTTAGCCAATGCTTTTAAACTTTTAAAGTCTCATTACAAGTTTATAGGGGTGTTTACCATTATAACTATTTCTCTATATGCGTTACTTTTTGTGGTTTCTATGTTAGGTGCATTATAGTAGATAGTAGACTAAAAATATTAATTTCCATTATTTTTCTTTTTACCAAAAAGACCTTTTAAAGCATCTTTAACTTTGTCTTTTGTATCGTCTGTTTTGGTAGAATCTTTTTTGCCATTTAATAAGTCTTTTAACTTATTTTTTCCTTGATTTAAAAGATTTTGCTTTTGTTTTTCTGCCAAATCTTTAACTAAGTTTGAAGTGGCATTTTTTAGGTTAGATTCAAATTTTGGACTAGCAAAACTACCTGTTAAATTTCCTTGTACAGGAATACTTTTAATACTTGCAGCATCTTTAGGTGTTAATTTAGATAGTAATGTTGTTACCTCAGTACCTAGGTATTTTACAGGAATATCAAAGTTGATATCGTAGTTCATAACATTGTCAAAACTATGTTTTCCGCCAACTTCAACAGTTATGTCATTGTATTTAATAGGTATCGGTTTTACAGTAACTTGTCCGTCTTTAAAGGATAAGAAAGCGTTTATACCATCTAAGTTTAATTTATTAATATCTAAAAAGTCAATTTTATTACTTAATAAACTGAGTACTTTAGAATTGTTTTTGTTCAGTTCAGGATTTAATAATTTACCAAACAACTCACCAGACAGTGTTTTTAAATTAGGAGTCATATCTTGATTTAAAACTCCAGAAAGCTTAATAGTAGAGTTGATTTTGCCCTCTATAGTTTTGGCAATAGGAGCAATAGCCTTTAGCATTTCTAAATTACCAAAAGATTCAGAAATATTAAGTTCAGATAAATTTAACCCCATATTAAATTTAGGTGTTTTTTCTTTTGTAGAGACGTTACCATCAAAAGCTATTTTACCTCCAAAAACATCCGATTTTAAGTTTTGTAAATCAACAGTTTGGTCGTGTATGTATAAATCTCCTGAGACGTTATTTAAGTTAATATTGTCATACACTACCTTTTTAGCATTTGCAGAAAATTTACAATCCAAAAAAGCAGGAATTTTTAGGCTTCCTGCAGATTCACTAGTATTGGTTTGGGTTTCTTCGGTTAAAAAATCTGAAATCTTAAAATTATTAGAATTTAAATTAAACTTTCCTTTTAAAACTTCATCTTTAAATACAAAACCATATAAATTATCAATTTTACCTGTAACGGCTAAATCAGATCCACCTGTTTTTGCAGAAAACTCTTTGAGTTCTATAACAGATGAATTGAATGTTAATGTTGTCTTATTTATAAAAAAAGGATTTGCAACATCTTTTCCGTTATATTTAAAATTGTCTACAGAAATGGTTCCTGAGTTGTCTATATTTTGGTAGTTCTTTTTTTCTACGGCATTCATGTCAAAACGTGTAGAAACGTTAGCTGTAAGTATACCTTCTAATTTTTTTTCTAAGGATACAGGGTAGACTTTCCCAATATTTGCTAAATTAATGGTTCCTTCTGCACTAAGATTTAACTTAGGATTTGTGGTAAGGTTTTTTACATTTCCTTTTGCAGAAAATACATCTTCATCAATTTTAAAATTAAGCGTATTTACAGTAATGTATGTGTCTTTTGTGTTTCCTGTTTTATTTAAAATTTGAGTGTTGATATTAATGTTTTGGACAGATTTCGGTAAATCTGCGTATTTAAACATTGCATTTTTAGAATTAATGTTTATAGTAAAATTAGGTATTGTGTTTTCTGATAACGTTCCTTTTACGATACCTTCTAAATCAAAATTACCCTTAGTTTCTATAGTGTTTAAATTTCCAGAAAACTCTTCTGGCACTAAAGCTAATGCATTTTTAAAAGATGATGTTGGAGTTTTAAAATGGATATCATACAATTGGTTATCATCAATCAATTGAATAAAACCATCAAAAGCTAATGGCAATTGATTGATGTATCCTGTATTTTTTTTAAAAGTGTACTTAGCGTTTTTTAAATCCATTTCTAAAACAGCATCTAAAGAAACGTTAACCTTATTAATAAAATTGGTTTTATCTATAGCAAACGATAAATACCCTGTAGATTTTGTGTCTAAATTAAAAATATCTTCTTTAAAATTACCTTTACCAGAGTGTACTATGTCAGCAACACTTAAATTCATTTTAGTGGCTCTGTCTATATAGTTAAAATCTATATTTTCTAGTTGATAGTCATTAATATTAAATGAAAAAGAACTGTTAGCATTGGTATTTACGTCGGCTTCATCTTTCTTTGCAATATCATAATTACCCAATCCACCTTCATTAAAAATAATATTTATTGCTCCGTTAGAAGTACTTATGCTTTGAATAGCAATACTTTCATCTGGTTTTTTGAAAAGTTCAGTAATTTTCATATCCAAACTTAATTTTTTAGCTTTAAATAAAGTGTCACCTATAAATGGAGCTTTGTTGGCAACTGCTACGTTGTTTACAGTTAAACTTGCTAATGGAAAATGCTTCAGTAAACTTAAGTCGCTATTTGTAAAAGAAACTTTAGCGTTTATAGAGTTGTTAATGGTATTGGTAACCATCAACACAATTTTATCTTTAAAAATAAAAGGTGCAGAAACCAACAGTACTATTACTACTAAAACAGTTACAGCAAACCATTTTGCAATTTTTTTAGATAAAGATTTTTTCTTTTTATTGTTAGCCATGAATGTAAAGTTTAATAGAAAATATAAACAAAGATACTTTAACTGTAAAAGTAACTTTGTTTATATGATGTTAAAAATAGCTCAAAAAATGCAAAGATAATTCTTTAGAATAATAGCAAAAACGTAGTACTGTTTGTAGAATTTAAAACCCCATTCCTGATATATTTGGCATACCACTTTTTGCAGCGGCAGCCATCTCTGTTTCGTTTATTTGGGTTGCTTTTTCTATGGCTTTATTTAAGGTAATGATTAAATAATCTTCTAACTCTTCTGCATCTTGTAATAAAGTTTCATCAATAGTAATTGCTTTTACTTCTCTATTTGCAGTTACAGTTACTTTAATTTTTTGATCAGCAGAAGCCTCATCAATCAATACCGTATTTAATCTTGTTTTTGTTTCTTCTACTTTTTGTTGAGCTTCTTTAAGCTTATCCATCATTCCTCCTAAATCTCCAAACATAGTTTTATACTTTATAAGTTACAAGTAGCAAAATTACTATTTTCAGCAATACAATGAAACTATAATTGAGTGATAAATTTCTTTTTTAAATCTTACATTTGCAACCGCCCAATACTAATAGAATGATGAAAATGACTGATGCCAAAGCCCCTATAGCAGATAAAATTCCTGTTGAAATAAAAAAACACCAAGATGTAAGAGTAGATAATTATTTTTGGATGCGTTTGTCTGATGAACAAAAATTAGCTGAAATTAGAGATAATCAAACCCAAAAAGTGATTGATTATCTAGAGGAAGAAAATGCTTATTACGAAGCTGTTACCAGAGGAGCAAAAACTTTCCAAGATCAATTGTTTGAAGAGATGAAAGGTAGAATTAAAGAAGATGATGCTTCTGTACCTTATAAAAGCAATGGATATTTTTATAGTACACGTTATGAAAAGGGAAAACAATATCCTATTTATAGTAGAAAACTCGAAAACTTAGAGGCTGAAGAAGAAATTTTATTTGATGTAAATAAAATGGCAGAGGGTTTTGAGTATTATCAATTAGGAGGCTTAAATGTTTCACCTAACAATAAATTAGCGGTTTTTGCTACAGATACAGTAAGTAGAAGACAGTATTTTTTACGTATAAAAAATTTAGAAACAGGAGAGATTTATCCAGACATTATAGAAAATACGACTGGAGGCTCTGTTTGGGCCAATGATAATAAAACAATTTTCTACACAAAAAAAGATCCAATTACACTAAGAAGTATCAAAATTTTTAGACATGTGTTGGGTACACCAACTTCTGAAGATGTAGAGGTTTATCATGAAAAAGATGAAACTTTTGGCACTTATGTTACCAAATCTAAATCTAAGAAATATATTATTATAGGTTCTTATAGTACTGTTTCTACAGAAGCTCAGTTTATAAAAGCAGATAATCCAACAGAAGAGTTTACACTTTTTCAAAAAAGAGAACGAGATTTAGAATACTCTGTTTCTCATTACGGAGAGCATTTTTACATCTTAACCAACAAAGACAAGGCTACGAATTTTAAATTAATGAAAACCTCAATTCACGCTACTGAAAAAGAGAATTGGGTAGATGTCATATCTCATAGAGAAGATACTTTATTAGAAGATTTTTCTATTTTTAAAGATTTTTTAGTTTTAGAAGAACGTAACAATGGCTTAAATAAAATAAGGTTTAAAAGTTGGGACAATACAAAAGATTATTATTTACCTTTTGAAGAAGAAGCATATGCGGCAGATGTTTATGCAAACCCAGAGTTTGATACAGATATTATTCGTTATTCTTACAATTCTTTTACAACTCCTAATTCTATTATTGATTTCAATATGAAATCACAAGAAAAAGAAATAAAAAAAGAGCAAGAAGTACTAGGTGGTAAGTTTAACAAAGAAAATTACATTAGCAAGAGAGTTTGGGCAATAGCAAGAGATGGCAAAAAAATAGCGATTTGTTTGGTATATCATAAAGATACAGAATTAAATAGCAGTACGCCTCTTTTACAATACGCCTATGGTTCATACGGTTACACCATTCCAGATAGTTTTTCTACAACACGCCTAAGTTTATTAGATAGAGGTTTTGTGTACGCTTTAGCGCATATAAGAGGAAGCGAATATTTAGGAAGAGATTGGTATGAAGATGGTAAGATGTTACAAAAGAAAAATACATTTTACGATTTTATAGATTGTTCTAAATTTTTGATAGAAAATAGCTATACATCACCAAAACACCTTTACGCTATGGGTGGTTCTGCAGGTGGTCTATTAATGGGGGCAATTATCAATATGAATCCAGAATTATACAACGGAATTATTGCTGCTGTTCCCTTTGTAGATGTAGTTTCTACAATGATAGATGAAAGTATACCGCTAACTACAGGAGAATATGATGAGTGGGGAAATCCAAACAATGAAGAGTATTATCATTATATCAAATCCTATTCACCTTATGATAACGTATCCGCTAAAGCATATCCAAATATGTTAGTTACCACAGGTTTTCATGATTCGCAAGTACAGTATTGGGAACCAGCAAAGTGGGTGGCAAAATTAAGAGATTTAAAAACAGATAACAACGTTTTAATACTACATACAAATATGGAAACTGGTCATGGAGGAGCCTCAGGTAGATTTGATTCTTTAAAAGAAACTGCAAGAGATTATACCTTTTTGCTAAGTTTAGAAAACAAATTAGGATCTATAAATTAACAATGAAACATTTTTCATTTTTCATTAATAAATGTACTTTTGCCCCTGCAATCGAAAAAAGTAAAATTGTAAAACTTTTTTCGATAATTAATTAGAATGATTAGGAATCAAGGAATCACAAATTCAATATTAGAACTGGTAGGAGAGACACCTCTTATTAAACTGAATACGATTACTAAAAGCTTGCCAGGAACATATTATGCTAAGTTTGAAGCATTTAACCCAGGTCATTCTGCTAAGGATAGAATAGCACTTCATATTGTACAAGATGCAGAAAAAAAAGGAATTTTAAAGAAAGGAGCTACAATAGTAGAAACAACTTCTGGTAATACTGGGTTTAGTTTGGCAATGATAAGCATTGTTAAAGGTTATAAATGTATTTTAGCGGTTAGTGATAAATCTTCTAGAGATAAAATAGATTTATTAAAATGTATGGGAGCAGAGGTACATGTTTGTCCTGCAAATGTGCCACCAGAAGATCCTCGCTCTTATTACGAGGTAGCCAAAGCTATTCATAAAAAAACAAAAAACTCTGTATATATTAATCAATATTTTAATGAATTAAATACAGAGGCTCACTACAGAACTACTGGCCCAGAAATATGGGAACAAACTGAAGGTAAATTGACTCATATTGTAGTAGCTAGCGGAACAGGAGGTACTATTTCTGGTTCAGGACAATATTTGAAAGAGAAAAATCCAAACATAAAAATTTTAGGAGTAGACGCTATAGGTTCTGTGCTAAAAAAATATCATGAAACCAAAGAGTTAGATTTAAATGAGGTAAGTCCTTATAAAATAGAAGGATTGGGTAAAAATTTAATTCCTACCGCTACAGATTTTGATATTATTGATGTCTACGAAAAAGTCTCAGATAAAGAAGCTGCCTTACAAGCCAGAGAAATCGTAAAAACGGAAGGTATGTTTCCTGGTTACACTAGTGGAGCAGTAATGCAAGCTACAAAACAGTATGCCAAAAAAGGTATGTTTACAGAAGAAAGTGTTGTGGTACTTGTCTTTCCAGATCACGGATCTCGTTACATGAACAAGATTTATAGCGATGATTGGATGAAAGAAAATGACTTTATGTAATTTTAATTCAATTTTAATGATTTGATAAACTGCAAAAAAAACGGTTACTTTGCAGTTCTTAACAAAATCAAAAAAACAGAGAAAATGACGAAAGATTTATTTGATAAAATCGTTGCTGATAAAGGTCCTTTAGGAAACTGGGCAGAAAAAGCTGAAGGCTATTATGTGTTTCCTAAACTTGAAGGTCCAATCTCTAACAGAATGTCATTTAATGGTAAAAAAGTAGTTACTTGGAGTATTAATGACTATTTAGGTTTAGCCAATCATCCTGAAGTTTTAAAGGTTGATGGAGAGGCTGCAAGAGAGCATGGTATGGCTTACCCAATGGGGGCTAGAATGATGTCTGGACATACTCCTTATCATGAACAATTAGAGAAAGAATGTGCAGAATTTGTAGATAAAGAAAAGGCATACTTGTTAAATTTTGGGTATCAAGGTATCATGTCTGCTATAGATGCTTTAGTTACCAAAAATGATATTATTGTTTATGATGTAGATACTCATGCCTGTATTATAGATGGTGTACGTTTGCATCAAGGAAAAAGATTTGTTTACAAACACAACGACATGGAAAGCTTCGAAAAAAATATGAAGCGAGCTGTAAGAATGGCAGAGAAAACAGGGGGAGGTATTTTAGCAATATCTGAAGGTGTTTTTGGAATGAGAGGAGAGCAAGGGCGTTTAAAAGAAATTTGTGCATTAAAAGAAAAATACAATTTTCGTTTATTGGTAGATGATGCTCATGGTTTTGGAACACTTGGAGAAGGAGGTAGAGGTACTGGTTTTGAACAAGGTGTACAAGATCAAATAGACGTTTACTTTGCAACATTTGCTAAATCTATGGCAGGTATTGGTGCTTTTTTAGCAGGTAATAAAGATGTTATTCAGTTTTTACAATACAATATGCGTTCTCAAATGTTTGCTAAATCGTTGCCAATGGCAATGGTTAAAGGGTCATTAAAACGTTTGGATATGATTCGTAAAATGCCAGAATTAAAAGATAAATTATGGGAAAATACCCGTAATTTACAATCTGGTTTAAGAGCTGCTGGTTTTGATTTAGGTACAACACAAACATGTATTACTCCTGTATATTTAAAAGGAGATATTCCAGAAGCTATGGCTATGGTAAATGATTTACGAGAAAATTATGGAATATTCTGTTCTATAGTTGTGTATCCTGTGATACCAAAAGGATTAATCATTTTAAGGTTAATACCAACAGCAACACATACACAAGAAGATATAGATGAAACCATAACTGCCTTTTCAGGAATTAGAGAGAAATTAGAAAACGGTACTTACAAGAAAATTGCAGCAGCTATGATGTAATTTTTACCTATATAGAATAAAAAAACCGAGTAATTTGCTCGGTTTTTTTGTATTCTATAAACATCAATTGGCTAAAGATGTTGCAACAATTTTAGATTCTAAATTTTCAAAATCATATAAGTTGGTATCTAAGAGGTGAGAAGGAAATACATTCTGTAAAGCATTCATCATTATGGCATTTCTATTCGGGAATTCGGTTTCCCATTCAGTAATCATTTGCTTTACTTTTTTACGCTGTAAATTTTCTTGAGAACCACATAAATTACAAGGTATTATAGGGAAATTCATAAAATTAGCATAGGTTTCAATATCACTTTCTTTACAAAAAGCAAGAGGCCTTAACACAACCAAATCTCCAGTATCATTTTTAAATTTTGGTGGCATTGTTTCAAGTTTTCCTGAAAAAAATAAATTTAGAAAAAAGGTTTCTAAAATATCATTTCTATGGTGTCCTAAGGCAATTTTATTACAACCTAAGTCTTTAGCAGCTTCATATAAAGTGCCTCTTCGTAAACGAGAACATAAACTACAAGTTGTTTTTCCTTCAGGAGTTTTTTCCATTACAATTTTATAAGTATTTTTTTCTATAATTTTATAGTTAACACCTAAGTTTTCTAAATATCTAGGTAAAATTTCTTCAGGAAAATTAGGTTGTTTTTGATCTAAATTAACTGCAATTAGCTCAAATGAAATAGGTGCCACTTTTTGGAAATACAATAAAAGGTCTAATAAAGTATAACTGTCTTTTCCTCCAGAAAGACATACCATAATTTTGTCGTTTTCCTCAATCATTACATATTGCTGAATAACTTCTGCAACAGCTTTCTGTAATTTTTTAGTAACTTGTTTTAGATTTTTCATGAGCACAAAAATAGTACTTTACAACTATTTTTGATACTGATCATTTTCTTTTTAACGAAAGCAATCCTAAAATTGGTCCAATCGCTAAAATTGTAAAAATCCAATTGCTGTTTACGCTTAAAAAAATATAAGAAAGTATTTGTATACTTACAATAGTTATGGCAAAACCAATACTATTTACAATAGTTAAGGCTGTACCTTTTTGGCTTGGGGTAGCATTTTGAGCAACCAAAGTAGAAAATTGTGGAGAATCTGCTATAACTACCATTCCCCAAAAAATTAAAAACAAAACATAGAGTATTTGCGAGCCTTGTAATACAGCAAGAGGAAATAGTACACAACAAATTCCTGACAATAATAAACAAGATAAAGCTACTTGCTTAGAGCCAATTTTTTCAGCTAAGTAACCACCAATAATACAAGAAATACTTCCTACAGCAATAATTAGAAAAGATAATAGCGGAATGTTAAAAGAAACTGCTGTATGAGTATCTGAATAAATTTTTAAAAGTACAGGTACAAAAGCCCAAAAGGTATACAGTTCCCACATATGACCAAAATACCCAAAAGCAGCTTTTCTAAAGTTTTTATTTTTGAAAACAGAAAAACAAATACTCAAGTCTAATTTTTTTCCTGCTTTTCTATAAGGCCCATTAGGTACAAAAAGCACCATTAAAAGTCCGCCAATAGCAGCTAAAGAAGAGGTGAAAAATAAAACACTTTTCCAAGAAAAGTTTTCTAAAATATCTTTTAATAAATGCGGTAAAGCTGTACCTAATACTAACGCACCAACCAAATACCCAAGAGATTTTCCTAAACCTTTGTTGAAATAATCTGTTGCTATTTTCATGCCTACAGGATAAATTCCTGCCAGAAAAAATCCAGTTAAAAATCGTAATATTAGTAAAGTACTTAAGGTTTGACTTTCTAAAACCAAGCCCAAATTAAAAGTAGCTCCTAAAAGTGCACTAAAGCAAAATACTTTAGCAGGCGCAAAACGATCTGCAATAGTAAATAAAGCAAAAAAAAGTGTTCCGCTAATAAAACCAAATTGTACAGCAGAGGTTAAGTGCCCTAAAGCATCATCATTTAGATTAAAATTATTAATCAAATCTGTAATAATTCCATTTCCAGCAAACCATAAAGACGTGCAACAGAATTGTGAAATAATAATTATTGGAAGTATGTGTTTTGAAGTTTTCATTTACAAACGAAAGTACCAAAAACATTCTTATAATTCAGATAATTTGTATTTAACTTCAATACTTTAGTTATCTTTGAAACGATGAGAAACGTCAAAATCATAGAATGTCCAAGAGATGCAATGCAGGGTATAAAATCTCATTTTATACCTACAGAAAAAAAAGCATTGTACATAAACTCTTTATTAAAAGTTGGTTTTGATACTATTGATTTTGGAAGTTTTGTATCTCCAAAGGCAATTCCTCAAATGAGAGATACAGCAGCAGTTTTAGCTCAACTAGACTTATCTAAAACCAAAAGTAAACTTCTGTCAATTATTGCAAATTTAAGAGGAGCCAATGATGCAGTTCAATTTGATGAAATAGATTATTTAGGCTATCCGTTTTCGATTTCTGAAAATTTTCAGATGCGAAATACACACAAAACTATAGCCGAATCTATAAAAACATTACATGATATTCTTAATTTAGCAGATAAACATGATAAAGAAGTTGTAGCTTATTTATCTATGGGTTTTGGCAATCCTTATGGAGATCCTTGGAATGTTGAAATAGTTGCGGAATGGACAGAAAAACTTTCTGCTATGGGGGTTCAAATTTTATCTTTATCTGATACCATAGGAAGTTCCACACCAGAAGTCATAAAGTACTTATTCACCAATTTAATACCACAGTACCCTACCATAGAATTTGGTGCGCATTTGCACACAACACCAAATAAATGGCATGAAAAAGTAGATGCAGCTTATAAAGCTGGATGTAATCGATTTGATGGTGCCATTAAAGGTTATGGAGGATGCCCTATGGCAAAAGATGAATTGACAGGCAATATGCCTACAGAAAAATTAATAAGCTATTTTACTACGCAAAAAGCTACAACAAATATAAAACCTATGAGTTTTGAAAGTGCTTATAATAAGGCATTAGAGGTTTTTTAAAAAACGTAAAATAAGTTTATTTATTTCTTCTGGCTTTTCTTCCTGAATAAAATGTTTTGCATCAAGAATATGAACGTTTTCTTTTTCTATGTTCATCGTTTTTATAAGTTTAGTTTGTTGAGGTGCAAATTTTAGCATATTATCATGTTTTCCCCAAATAATGGCTGTGGGCTTATTAAAGCTGTTAACAACATTATCATTTACGGGTAACTCATTACATGTTTTGCTAAAGAAGTAATACATAGCTCTTGTTTTGCCTTCTCTTAAAGGTTTTTTATAACCTTCTATTTCTGTTTTGGTCAAGTCATTTTTTTTGAGGCCTTTTTTAAATAAACCATTAAGCAACATATTAGTAGTTACACCGTTTTTGTACATCCACATTGCAAATTTTGAAAAAACACCTTTTTTCATTCGAATAGGAGGGTTAAATCCTTCCTCATAAATAATAGTGTTTAAGAGAATAAGATTATCTATTCTTTTAGGATTATTTTCTAACAACGCCCAAGTCCATAGTCCACCAGCATCATGCGTTACATGTGTCCAAGTATCAATTTTTAAATTATTCATTAATTCTATGATTCTTTTGGCATGGTTTTTTTCGCTATAAATATCATATCCTTTAGGATTATCACTATTACCAAAACCAAGCATATCTGGTGCAATAACCCTGTAACCCTCGGTTACAAGACCATCAATCATTTTTCTATACAACCAAGAAGATGAAGGTACACCATGTAGTAAAAGAATTGCTTCTCCTTGGCCTTTATCAATATATTTTATATTTCCATCTGATGATAAAAAAGATTTTTGTTGTGCTCTAAAATCTGTATAAGTTTGTGAAGTGGCATTTGTAATTTCTTTCTTTGACGCACAACTTATTAAAGCAAATAAGCATACTATAAGAAAGAAATAAACTAATTTATTTAACATATGTCTATCTAATTTTATAGTCTATAAAAATAAGTAATTAAATAAAACTATTTACTTTTATACAAAAAAATAGAATGAAGCCTTTTAAATCAATAATCTATATAATTTTTGTAATAATCTTTAGTCACTGTTCTATTTTGAAACAAAGACCTAAAGGCGATGAAAAAATTGATTTTACCTTTTTACAACTTAATGATGTGTATGAAATAGCTCCTATACAAGGAGGAGCATTTGGAGGGATGGCTAGGGTAGCAACCCTTTATAAAGAATTACTTAAAGAAAACCCCAACACAATGTTGTTTTTAGCAGGAGATTTTTTAAATCCTTCATTATTAGGAACATTAAAAATAGATGGAGAAAGGGTGAGAGGTAAACAAATGGTAGAAGTAATGAACGCTATGAATTTTGATTTGGTAGCTTTTGGAAATCATGAGTTTGATCTTTCTCAAAAAGACTTACAAAAGCGTTTAAATGAAAGTACTTTTCCTTGGGTTTCTGCCAATGTAAAATTAAAGACAAAAGAAGCTGCAATGCCTTTTTATAAAGATAAAGAAGGTGAAAAAGAATATGTAGGAGAGACCTTTATTAAAGATATTTCTGATGCAGATGGCACCACTATTAAAATTGGTTTTATTAGTGTTTGTATACCTTCTAATCCAAAAGACTATGTAGAATATGCTAATATGTTTGTAAAAGCGAGAGCGTCATATGCATACCTTAAAGATAAGGTAGATGTAATTTTTGGTTTAACACACGTAAAAATAAATCATGATAGAAAAATAGCACAACTTATTCCTGATTTACCTTTAATTATGGGTGGGCATGAACATACTAACAAATATGAAAAAATTGGAGATGTAACAATTGCAAAAGCAGATGCAAATGCAAAATCTGTATATGTTCATAAAATATCGTTTGATAAAAAAACAAAAAAAACAACAGTACAGTCTGAGTTAAAAGAGATTAATGCTTCTATAGAACCTAATATAGAAGTCGACAAGGTTGTACAAAAATGGCAATCTGTATTAAATAGGCAAATAAAAGAAGTAATAGCAAAACCTAATGAGGTAATTTTTAATGCTAAAGTTCCTTTAGATGGAAGAGACACAACTATAAGAAGCCAACAAACCAATCTTGGTGAAATTATAACGGCTGCCATGTCTTTTGCTTTTAATGGTAATGTTGACGCTGCTTTGGTAAACGGTGGTTCTATAAGAATAGACGACCAATTGTATGGTAATATTACTGCTGTAGATATTTTTAAAGTATTACCCTATGGAGGTGCAATTTTAAAAGTAGAGCTCACAGGCGAATTGTTAAAACGAGTCCTAGATTATGGCAAATTGGCAAAAGGAACGGGAGCTTATTTGCAAAGGCATAACATAAGTTTACAAAACAATAGGTGGTTGGTTAACGGTAAATCAATTGAACCAAACAAAAAGTATACTGTTGCATTTTCTGATTATTTATTAAAAGGTTATGACATTCCTTTTTTATCTAATACCAATCCAAATGTATTATCTGTGTACACACCCACAATTGAAGAGTTTGGTTATGATATTCGTAAATCTGTTGCTGAATATTTAAAATATATTAACAATTGACCTTTTTTATTGTAATATAAGTAATTTTACGTTTTTATTTAAATTAAGTCTAAATAAATTTTGACTAAGTTGATTAGGATATTATATTTGCAATCGTAAAATATATTATTTTAAATCAATCCAAATAAAAATGAAAAAAGTAATTTTATCAATAGCCATAGTTTCAATTTTAATATCATGTAACAATACTGATAACGAAAGCAAAACACAAGCACCGGATACCTATTCTTTTACAAGAAATGGAGAAACAACGGTAAGTTATAGTGGGCAAACTACGAGAATTCTGATGGGTGAAGAATTGGTAAGTGCTTTGAAAGATCCATCAAAAACGGAAGAGCAAATAGATGGAATGTTTACAAACACAGGAAACAATTTTGAGAGAACAGATTTAAATGCTTCTACAAAGTCAGTTAGAAGTAAAACAGCAGCATCTTCAGATTTTTTTTCATCTAATACTACAGATGCAGCAGCTATAAAAGCAGATTTTGATACTTGGATTGCTGCTCAGGTAAATGAAGTATATCCTAATTGGAATGTTGATGCTGCCCAAGGTATAGCAGGTAAGATTCAAGAAGCTGGTGGTGGTTCTACTAGATATGTAAATGCTAAAGGGTTAGAATATGATCAAGCATTCAACAAAGGTTTAATAGGGGCATTAATGGTAGATCAAATTATAAATAACTATTTAAGTACAGCAGTATTAGATGAGGCTTCAAATGTAACAGATAATGATGCTGAGATAGTTGCTGAAGGTAAAAACTATACAAATATGGAACACAAGTGGGATGAAGCTTTTGGGTATCTTTATGGTACTGATAACGCAGAAAACCCAATTTTAGGTGCGGATAGTTTTTTAAGCAAATATTTAGCAAGAGTAGAAAACGATGCTGATTTTACAGGTATTGCTACTGATATATATGATGCTTTTAAATTAGGTAGAGCAGCCATAGTAAATAAAGATTATACTATAAGAGATGAACAGGCAGCAATTTTAAAAGAAAAAATTTCTATGATTGTAGGTATTAGATCTGTTTATTACTTACAACAAGCCAAGGCTAATTTGCAACGAGATAAAGCAAGTGCATTTCATGACTTATCTGAAGGATTTGGTTTTATTTACAGTTTACAATTTACAAGAAAGCCAAATTCACCAGAACCTTATTTCTCAAAATCTGAAGTAGATACTTTTATTACAACCCTTACTGCAGGTAATGGTTTCTGGAGTATTAATGAGGCAACCTTAGATGAAATGTCTACGACTATTGCGAGTAAATTCAACTTCACCGTAGCAGAAGCTGGTAACTAATATTTTAACAAATTTTCAAAACAAAAAGCAATTTAGATTGATTGCTTTTTGTTACTTTTGTGCTTTTATTTAGAATAAATAGAAATAAGATGATTAAAAAAATAGCAACACTTTTTCTTTCGCTTTCTCTGATGTATGCCTGTACTCCTAATGGAGAAAATGGGCCAGATGTTACAGATAACTTTGATAGAAAAGCAATGTTAACCCATATTGCAGATAATATTATTATTCCATCATATGATAATTTTGCAATTGATATGGAAACATTAGTTACTGCAGGGGTTACATTTTCTAACAATCCTACAGAAGTTACACTAGAAGATTTAAGAAGTACTTGGTTAGAGGCTTACAAATCTTGGCAATATGTAGAAATGTTTAATATTGGACGTGCAGAAGAGTTACAATATTCATTTTTTATGAATGTTTTTCCTTTAACAGTTACAGATGTTGAAGAGAATATAGCTGACGGAACATATGATTTAAATAGCGTAAACAACCAAGATGCACAAGGTTTTCCGGCATTAGATTATTTATTATTTGGAGTTGGAACAACAACTGAAGAAGTTTTAGGAAAGTACACTACAGTAGAAAATAGTGAAAATTATAAGAAGTATTTGATTGATGTGCTAAACCAAATGAACAGGTTAACAAAAGATGTTGTAGCTGAGTTTAAAAGTAATAAAAGTACTTTTGTAAATAACGATCAAAACACTGCTACAAGTACTGTAAACAAATTGGTAAATGACTATATTTTCTATTATGAAAAAGGGTTAAGACGTAACAAAATTGGATTACCTGCAGGAATTTTTTCTGCAAACCCTTTACCGGATAGAGTAGAAGCATATTATAACAAAGAAGTGTCTAAAACATTAGCATTAGAAGCTCTAACAGCTGTACAAGACTTGTTTGAAGGTAATCCATCTACAAGTACTACTCAAGTTAGTTTTAAAGCCTATTTGGTTGCTTTACAAAGGCAAGATTTGGTAACAGCCATAGAAAATCAATTTGCTTCTGCTAGAACACAAATTAATACACTTAACCCAAATTTTATTTCTCAAATAGCTACAGATAATTCTCAAATGCTTAGAGCTTATGATGAATTACAAAAAGCAGTAATATTATTAAAGGTTGATATGTTACAAGCATTTAATATAAGTGTAGATTTTGTAGATTCAGATGGAGATTAAAATTAATAAATTAATATAAAAATAAACCTGAACATTTTACCATAAAGTTAAGTAAATGCTCAGGTTTTTGTTTTAATGATACTTTTAAAATACAATTTTAACAAACAAACACATAGTGCACCTTTAGCAGTATTTCGCATGTGTTTTGGTGTAATGATGTTGTTAAGTATCATTCGTTTTTGGTCTTATGGTTGGATTGAAAAATTATATATTACACCAAAGTTTCACTTTTCATATTATGGTTTTAGTTGGGTAAAACCTTTTGGCAGTTATACTTATCTACTATTTGTTATCTGTGGTTTAGCCGCTTTTTTTGTAGCGTTAGGTTATAAATATAGAATTGCTATTATTATCTTTTTTCTATCGTTTACTTATATTGAATTGATGGATAAAACAACCTATTTAAACCATTATTATTTTATATCCATTGTAAGTTTTTTATTAATTTTTTTGCCAGCAAATAAATATTTTTCTCTAGATGCTTTTACTCAAAAAAAATATTATACAAACGTACCTCAATGGACAATAGATAGTATAAAACTTCTCTTAGGTATTGTGTATTTTTATGCTGGTTTGGCAAAGTTAAATACAGATTGGTTATTTAGAGCACAACCGTTAAAAATATGGTTACCTTCTAAATATGATCTTCCTTTAATTGGAGAAAATTTAATGCAACAAGAGTGGTTTTATTTTGCAATGAGTTGGGGTGGAATGCTTTATGATTTAACAATTCCTTTTTTATTATTGTACAAAAGAACAAGATACTTTGCTTTTATAGTGGTAGTATTTTTTCATGTATTTACTAGAGTTTTGTTTCCTATTGGTATGTTTCCGTATATCATGATTATTTCCACACTAATTTTTTTTGATGCTTCTTTTCATCAAAAAATTATCAACTTTAGTAAACAGTTAATTTCTAAATTTTCTTTTTTAGCAAAACACACAAGTACTACTGCTGCACAACAAATAGTATTTTATAAAATTCAAAACAAAAAAGTAGTATTGTCAGTTTTAATTCCTTTTTTTGTGCTCCAATTATTATTTCCTTGGAGATATTTGCTATATCCTGGAGAGTTATTTTGGACAGAAGAAGGATATCGATTTTCCTGGAGAGTAATGTTAATGGAAAAGGCAGGTAATACTAATTTTAAAATTTCAAACACAAAAACAGGGAGTTTTTTTATTGTAGATAATACAGACTTTTTAACGCCTTTTCAAGAGAAACAAATGAGTTTTCAACCAGATTTTATTCTTGAATATGCACATTTTTTGGGCCATCATTTTAAAAGCCAAGGGCATCAAAACGTTGCTGTTTATGCAGAAAGTTATGTTGCGTTAAACGGTAGGTTAAGTACAAAATACATAGACTCTACTGTAGATTTGTATCAAGAAGTAGCATCACTTAAACCTAAAAAATGGATTTTACCATTTAATTCAAGAATAAAAATTAAAGGAATTTAGTATAATGAAATTTAAAGTATTAGTTGTTGTTTTCATATTGTTTCAAACTACATTATATAGTCAGTTTACCGTTTTTGGAACCGTAGTTTCAGAACAAAATCAACCTATAAAAAATGTAGAGATTTATAACGAAAACGGTGGGTTACTTGCTAAAACATCTCCTTTAGGTAAATTTAAATTCAATACAGATTTAGAGCTAATTGTACTTGTTTTTTTTACAGACAATTATAAAGTAAAAAACCTTGTTTTAGAGTCTGATGATTATCAGAATACAAAAGTTGTATTAAATTCTTTTACAGAAGAATTATCAGAAATTCAAATAAGAACTAGAAAAGAAAAGATTTTTGAACTAAAACGGTTAAAAGATGTAGAAGGTACCTCTATATATGCAGGAAAAAAAACAGAAGTTGTTTTAGTAAATCAATCAGCAGCTAATTTAGCGGCCAACAATGCAAGACAAATTTTTAATCAAGTTGCAGGTTTAAACATCTTTGAAAATGATGATGCAGGTTTACAATTAAATATTGGAGGAAGGGGTTTAGACCCCAATAGAACAGCAAATTTTAATACGCGTCAAAATTTGTATGATATTAGTGCAGACGTTTTAGGGTACCCAGAAAGTTACTATACACCAGCATCAGAAGGCTTGAAAGAAATTCAAATTATTAGAGGAGCAGCTTCATTACAATACGGAACTCAATTTGGAGGATTGATTAATTTTGTAACTAAAAAGCCAAATGCAACTAAAGAATTAGAACTCATCAGCAGAAATACAGTGGGTAGTTTTGGTTTGTATACCAATTTTACAAGTGTTAGTGGTACTAAAAATAAAGTGAGTTATTATGGTTTTTTCAATTACAAAAAAGGTGATGGTTTTAGACCTAATTCTCAATTCAATTCTACCAATGCGTTTTTGCACTTAGGGTATCAGTTTAATGATAAAAACAAGCTAGCCTTAGAAATTACCTATTTAGATTATTTGGCAAAACAAGCAGGTGGTTTAACAGATAGAATGTTTGCAGAAAACCCTTTTCAGAGCAATAGAACACGAAATTGGTTTAAAGTAGATTGGCTGCTTTACAATTTAAAATACAATTATAACATTTCTAAAACAGCCACTTTTAGTTTTAACTTTTTTGGTTTAAATGCTTCTAGAAAAGCTGTTGGTTTTAGGGTTGCTAGAGTTGCAACTGAAGATGATTTTAATGCTAGAGATTTAATTATTGGCGACTTTAATAATTTTGGTTTTGAAACTCGTTATTTAAATTCATATACCTTATTGGGTAAAAAGACTACTTTTTTAATAGGAGCAAAGTACTACAATGCGTCTAACAACTCTTTTCAAGGACCAGGAACAGATGGCAGTGATGCAAATTTTACAAAAGCCACTGCTCAATTTCCCAATTTTCGTTTTCAGTCAGATTTTGACAATCCAAATGAAAATATTGCCCTCTTTGGAGAAAACATATTATATATAAACGATAAATTTTCGATAACCCCAGGTTTTCGTTTTGAATACATTAATACAGGTAGTAATGGTATAAAAAAACTTACAAATTTTGATGGTGCAGGAAACCCTGTAGGAACTGTAGAAGAAGCTGATAATATTACAAAAGAGCGCTCTTTTGCCCTGTTAGGTGTTGGTTTTAGTTATAAACAGAATAAAGCCTTTGAGGCGTATGCAAACGTTTCTCAAAACTATAGATCTATTACGTTTTCTGATGTAAATATTGTAAACCCTTCTAATGCAATAGACCCCAATTTAGAAGATGAAAGAGGATATACTGCAGATTTGGGTATTAGAGGTAACGTAAACAAAAATATATCTTATGATACCAATTTTTTTGCATTATTCTATAACAATAGAATAGGAGATATCTTCACTAGAATTCCGCCTATAAATAATGTAGGTTTACTAAGAACTAACGTTGGTAAAGCAAGAATTTTAGGAATAGAATCTTTGGTAGATTTTAACTTAAAAGGAATCTTAAAAATGCGTAATAATTATATTTTGAATCTATTTTTCAATACATCTTTTATCAATTCAGAATATACAGAGTCTAAAGAAAATGGTATTGTGGGTAATAGTGTAGAGTTTGTACCCGATGTAAACTTTAAAACAGGTGTGCGTTTTGGGTATAAAAATTTGCTACTCAGTTTACAATATAGTTATTTATCAGAGCAATTTAATGATGCCTCTAATTCACCAATTCCTGACGAATCTAATGCTGTTAGAGGACCAATTCCTGCATACAATATTTTAGATTTTTCTACTTCTTACAAGTACAAGTTTGCAAAAATTGAAGCAGGAATAAATAATGTTTTCAATAATTCATATTTTACTAGAAGGGCAACTGGCTATCCAGGCCCTGGTATTATACCCTCTGCACCAAGAAATTACTACCTAACTTTAGAACTAAAATTCTAACTTATTTGTATTCATTTTAAATAATAATCATCTTTTTTTCAATTTTAAAAATTGAGAATGAATGCTTAATTTAGTATCAAAATATTTTGAAATGCTACAAACTATTGATATTCAACAACAATTAATTAAAGAAAGAAATAAAAGATACAAAGCTGTTGATGTTTTAAAGTGGGTTCAAGAAGTTTTTGATGATATAGATGCTACTCAAAAAAGTGTGTTAGAAAGATTGTCACAATCACCCATTCAAAAAACAATAAATAGTTTTAATATAAATGAAGTAGACACAGATGCTATTTTTCATGTTAGTGAAATAAAAAAAATATGCATTAATTATAGATTACGCTTTTTAGATACGCGTTATTTTAAAAGTGATTATCCAAAAGAAGTAATCTCTAAAATCAAAGTCTTAGAAGAAAATCACGCTACAACTTTAGACGGCTTCAAAATTATAGCTCCTTCAAAATTATTTGAACTTAACGAGGCTGATGATCCTTTATTATTTGCTCCTATGGGAAATGGATACTACTATTTAATCCACAAGTGGGGTAAAGATTTACATCCTTTAAGAAAACTAAAATACTGGTCTGTAAAAAATGTAGAAAATTTAGGTGTAGCCATTTTTGCTATTAGCTTTTTATTAACCATAATTACTAAAGATTTCTTTTTTAATGACGAAGCCAATTTTGGCTATTTATTTATGTTATTTTTGTTTTATGTTAAAGGAGTTATGGGTATGATTTTCTTTCTAGGAGCATCATCTGGTAAGAATTTTAGTGAGTATTGTTGGCTGAGTAAATACAATAAAATATCTTAAAGTTTATTTTACCTAAAATCTCAATAATTAGTTGTAAATTTGCACGCAATTATATCTTAATTGCACATGACAGCTCACGAAAACAAAATATTAGGAGAAGGACTAACTTATGATGACGTTCTTTTGGTTCCTGCCTTTTCAGAGGTACTTCCTAGAGAAGTAAGTATACAAACAAAATTTACAAAAAACATTACTATAAATGTGCCTATAGCTTCAGCAGCTATGGATACTGTAACAGAATCTGCTTTAGCAATAGCTATTGCAAGAGAAGGAGGTATTGGTGTTTTGCACAAAAACATGACTATAGAGCAACAAGCTCAAGAAGTTAGACGTGTAAAACGTGCAGAAAGCGGAATGATTTTAGACCCAGTTACCTTACCGCTAACCGCTACAGTTTTAGATGCCAAAGCAAACATGCGAGAGCACAGTATTGGAGGTATTCCTATTGTTGATGAAAAAGGAACATTAAAAGGTATTGTTACCAATAGAGATTTACGTTTTGAACATCAAAATGAACGTCCTATTGTTGAAGTAATGACAAGTGAAAACTTGGTTACTGCTGGAGTAGGAACTTCTTTAAACGATGCTGAATTGATACTTCAAAATCATAAAATTGAAAAATTACTAATTGTAGATGAAGCCTACAAACTAAAAGGTTTAATTACTTTTAGAGATATTACAAAGGTTACCCAAAAACCAATAGCTAATAAAGATACTTATGGTAGACTTAGAGTAGCTGCAGCATTGGGTGTTACAGGTGATGCTGTAGAAAGAGCAGGCGCTTTGGTAAATGCAGGTGTAGATGCTGTAATTATAGATACCGCGCATGGGCATACAAAAGGTGTGGTTTCTGTATTAAAAGAAGTAAAAGCTAAGTACCCAGAACTAGATGTTGTAGTAGGTAATATTGCTACAGGAGCTGCTGCAAAATACTTAGTAGAGGCTGGTGCAGATGCTGTAAAAGTTGGTATAGGACCAGGTTCTATTTGTACAACTAGAGTTGTTGCAGGTGTCGGGTTTCCTCAATTTTCAGCAGTTTTAGAAGTTGCTGCGGCTATAAAAGGCACAGGAGTGCCTGTTATTGCAGACGGTGGAATTCGTTATACAGGAGATATTCCTAAAGCAATTGCAGCAGGAGCAGATTCTGTAATGCTAGGTTCTCTTTTAGCGGGTACAAAAGAATCTCCTGGAGAAACAATTATTTACGAAGGAAGAAAATTTAAATCGTATAGAGGAATGGGATCTGTAGAGGCTATGAAAAAAGGTTCTAAAGATCGTTATTTCCAAGATGTAGAAGATGATATTAAAAAATTAGTACCAGAAGGAATTGTAGGACGTGTACCTTACAAAGGTGAGTTGTCTGAAAGTATTCATCAATTTATAGGAGGATTAAGAGCAGGTATGGGCTATTGTGGTGCAAAAGACATAGAAACTTTAAAAGAAACAGGTCAGTTTGTTAGAATTACGGCAAGCGGTATCAATGAAAGTCATCCTCATGATGTTGCTATAACCAAAGAAGCTCCAAATTATAGTAGGAGATAGGTTATAAAAACTAAGTAATTACAAAAAAAGCTCAAGATTATTTCTTGAGCTTTTTTGTTTACCTTTTATAAAGTTTATTTTAATAGTAAAGCTATTTATATTGTAAGAGACTAATTATTATCCGTTGGTTTTTCAATACCTAATTTAGCAAGTACTAAATCTGTTATATCAAATGTAGGATCTAAGTAAGCAAATTCATTACCAGTAATGGTTAAAATTTGAGAATATCCGTTAGCTTTTGCGACCTCTGCAATAACATCACTTAATTTTTTATATAGTGGTCGCATCAATTCGTTTTGTTTGAGTTGCATAAGTTGCTGACCATTGTTTTGGTATTTTTTAATATCTGTTTCTAATTGTGTCAACTCTTGAATTGATGTTTTTTTAGCCAATTCGCCCAAAGTTTTTTCGTTTTTTTGATACGTTTCTACCTTATCTTTATAGACCTGTACTTTTATCTGAAAAGAAGAGTCTAGTTTAGCACCATAAGCTTTTGCTCTTTTTAAAACAATTTTTGCCTCTGGCATCAAATTCATAACATAATCACTATCTACTGTACCAACTTTATTTTGAGAATAAATAATACTAGATATTAATAAAGTATAAAAAAATATAATTTTAGATTTCATTTTTTTTATTTTTTGTGAAGCAAAGATATAAAAGTCAATTAACTACAAAAGTAGATTAATTTTTTAGTGCGTTAATTTTTTCAGAAATTTTGGTGCAAATTTCAGAACTATTGGTTTTGTAGTCAAACCAATAGGTTTCAAGATCTTTTTTAAACCAAGTCAATTGTCTTTTTGCAAATCGTCTTGTATTTTTTTTAATTTCAGAAATAGCAAAATCTTTGGTAAAATCTCCATCATAATAAGAAAACAACTCTCTATAACCAACAGTTTGCAAAGCATTTAAATGTTTGTGTTTGTATAGTTTTTTGGTTTCTTCTAACAAGCCTTTTTGAACCATAATATCTACCCGTTTGTTTATTCTTTCATAGATAATTTCTCTATCTGCATTCAAACCAATTTTTATACTCTTAAAATTTCTAGGAGTTTTTGGTTTATTTTTAAACTCTGAATACGGAATATTGGTTCCTATACAAATTTCTAGAGCTCTTATAACTCTTTGAGGATTATCTATGGCTATAGAATTGTAGGTTTCAAGATCAAATTCTTTTAACTTTTGTTGAAGTGTTTCAAGACCATTTTTTTCAAGTTCTTTATTTAAATTTTGCCTGATAGATGGCGCTACTTTAGGAAAATAATCCAACCCTTTTAAAACAGCATCTACATACAAACCACTTCCGCCAACCATAATTTGAATTGGATTTTTCAAAAATAGTTCATCCAATTTTGCTAAAGCATCTTTTTCAAAAGCGCCTACATTATAATCATCAAAAATACTTCTGTTTTGAATAAAATGATGTGTAGCAGCAGCCAATTCTTCAGGCTCAGGAACAGCAGTACCTATAGTCATTTCTTGGTAGAATTGGCGAGAATCACAAGAAAGTATAGCACTCTTAAAATGTTTTGCAAGTTGTATACTTAAGGCAGTTTTTCCTATTGCAGTTGGTCCTACAATGGTAATTAATGTGTTTTTCATTAACAATTACGGATTTAAAATACTACCACAACTATAACAAAAAGTAGCATTTTCTTGGTGTTTTTCTTTAAGACAGTTAGGGCAAGATTGCGTATTTGTTGGTAATTCTTCTTTTTTGTTCATTTCTGCACTTACAATTCCTGTCGGAATTGCAATGATAGAATATCCAAGAATCATAATAGCACTTGCTATAAGTTGCCCCAAAGGTGTCTGTGGTGCAATGTCTCCAAAGCCAACAGTAGTTAAAGTTACAATAGCCCAATAAATACTTTTAGGGATGTTATTAAAACCATTTTCTGCACCTTCTATCATATACATAATGGTTCCTAAAATGATACAAACAATTAAAACAAAAAATAAAAAGACTGCAATTTTTGCTCTACTAGATTTTAAGGCCAACATCAATTTGTTTGATGCACCCACATATCTTGCTAACTTTAAAATTCTAAAAACACGTAATAATCTAAGTGCTCTTAGGGCTGCTAAATTATGAGATCCTACTATTATAAAAGAAAGATATTTTGGTATAGTAGAAAGTAGATCTATAATACCGTAAAAACTAAAAACATATTTAAACGGTTTTTGTATAGAAATTACTCTTAAAATATATTCAATAGAAAATAATACTGTAATAATCCATTCTCCTAGATTTAGTAAATCATGGTATTTGGTATCTATACTTTCTACACTTTCAAGCATTACTAAAAGAATACTAGCAATAATTGCAATTAAAAGTATAATATCAAAAAGTTTACCCTGTGGTGTATCTGCTTCATAAATAATTTCATGAAGTTTTTGTTTCCAAGATAGTTTTGGGTTTGTTTTTTCCAATTTTAAAACAATTAGTCTTACAATACTACAAATATTTAGTGAAATTTTAATTTTTTTCTATGTGTTTTTCTCTTTAAACACAAGGGTTTCTAAAAAAAGTGTAAAAAAAATAAAGTTTTTTAAAACCCTACTTCTTTTTTTCTCGTAAGTGTTAGTGAGATTCAATTAAATAATAACTTAAATATCACACAATGAAGAAAAACAGAATTTTATTGACAACCATTTTTGCAGCCGTTATTGGTTTGGTCTTGGTAGCAGCAGATCATATAGATGCTCCTGATGCTCAAGGAACAACAGCAGACATTACAGATTTTTATGCCTTTCAAGGTGAAGATACCAATAATCTGGTATTTGTAGCCAATGTACAAGGTTTACTTAGTCCTTCTGCAACTGCAGAAACATCTTTTGATGAAAACGTACTTGTAGAGTTTAATATAGACACCAATCAAGATAATACTGAAGACTTTGTAATACAGGCTATACCTAGAGATGGAGTTATGTACTTTTTTGGACCATTTACACCTTCTGTAACTGGGCTAAATAGTACAATTAATGAAAACGCTACAGCCGGAGAAGTTGCTATTACAGCTTACAATTCTACTGCTGTGACAAGTACTAATGCCGTAGGAATGAAATTTTTTGCAGGCCCAAGAGATGATCCTTTCTTTATGGATTTTGCTAGGTATGGAGAAATAATTGCAGGTAATGCACCAGGATTTAATAGTCCAGGTTCAGATACTTTTGCGGGTACTAACGTAATGTCTATAGTAGTAGAAGTTCCTAAATCTATGATAGGTTCTTCAGGAACAATTAATACTTGGGTAGAAGCTAAAGCAAAACAATAACAATATCAACTTTAAAAACAATATTATGAAATACACATATTTAAAATACTTAACTTTTTTATTTTCATTAACCTTCATTTTAGTATCCTGTAACAATAATAAGGATGAAGATTTACCAACAGGACCAGATTTTTCTGGAACTTTTGCTCAGAAAGATCAAATGGGAAGACCAGCAGTAAATACAGTTTTTGTTTCTGCAGCTAGTAAAGATGAGTTTAATGTAACAGTACCTTCTGCACAATCTGCAAGATTTCAATCTATGTTTCAGACCAATTTAATGGCTTTAAGTCCTGCATTTGCAAATGCAGATGATACCAATGCTTTAGGTCAAAATGCAGCAGCCTTTACAGGTTTATTAGCTACAGATGTTCTAAATGTTTCTTTAGATGGTAAAACAACTTTCTTTGACGGAACAAATGTATTAACAGGTAGAGCTTTAGCAGATGATGTTATTACAGTAGAGTTGTTATTGATTTTTGGTGGAGAAGATTTTACTGAAAACCCTACCTTATCAAATGACAATGTAGATGCTAATGATAAAGAATTTTTAACATCATTCCCTTATTTGGCAACGCCTTGGTAAAAAGGGAATTAGCTGGCGCACGTTTGGGGGAATAGTGCGCCAGTATTTTAAATTATAAACACCTTTCTAAAACATACAAATCATGAAATACATCCAACTAATTTTATTATTTGTAACTTGTTATTTAACGATTAGTTGCAATACACAACCCAATAAAAAAATTACCAATTCTAAAGACTACAATCAGTATTTAGAAATGACATCTAACACAGATTTACCAAAAATTACATCTGATTATAATTTTTGGAAAAATAAACTTTCTAAAACCCCAAATCAATACCCTTATTACGCAAAATTAGCGGCCGCTAATTCAAAAAAATTTCAATCTACAGGAAATATAAATGACCTTAAAGAGGCTGAAAAAAACTTAATAATAGCCAATGAAAAAACAAATTATAATAATGCAGGTTATCTAAGAAGTTTGGCAAGAAATTTTATTTCTCAACATAGATTTAAAGAGGCTTTAGACCTTTTAACCAAAGCAGAATATAATGGAGAAAATTTACAAAGAACACATTTAATGCTTGTAGATGTATATGTAGAGTTAGGAAACTATGAAAAAGTTTCTGAATACTTATCTAAAGTAAAAAACTTCAAAGATTTTGACTACCTAATTAGATTATCAAAATACAATGATCATTTAGGAAATTTAGACAAAGCAATTGCCTACTTAGAAATGTCTTTAAAAATCGCAAAATCGTCTAAAAAAAATAGTTTAATACAATGGAATTATACGAATTTAGCAGATTATTATGGTCATGCAGGTCGTATTAAAGATTCTTACAATAGTTATTTAAAAGCTTTAGCAATTAATCCAAACAATAGTTATGCTAAAAAAGGTATAGCATGGATTGTATTTTCTTATGAGAGAAATCCAAAAGAAGCACTAAGAATTTTAAACACAGTTACCAAAGAAAATGCATCACCAGATTATCATTTATTAAAGTCTGAAATTGCTGATTATATGGGAGATAAGGTTGAAAAAAAACATCAAATTGATAGTTATTGGTCTAGGGTAAAAAACACAAAATATGGTGTAATGTATCATAAATATGATGTTTTATTGTTATCTGAAGCACAAAATGATAAAGCAATAGTGTTGGCAAAACAAGAAGTGGAAGAAAGACCAACGGCACAATCTTATGACTTATTGGCTTGGGCATATTTTAACAACGGGCAAAAAGAAAAGGCGTTAGCAATAGTTGACCAACACGTAATTGAAAAAACTTTTGAACCAGAAGCTTTATTACATGCAGCTCTTATTTTTAAGGCAAACGGAAAAATACCAATGGCTGTAACGCTTAAAAAAGAGCTTTTAGGAGCTGTCTATGAATTAGGACCAAATGTAGAAGCAGAAATCAATAATATTTAAGAGATATAATATGAGGTATTTAACAATATTGTTATTCTTTTTTTGTGGTTTTTATTTGTTTGGACAACAGTTAACAGGAAAAATTTTGGACCCTCTATATCAGGGCTTAGAAAATGCTTATATTATTAATTTATCTAATAATAAGCATACACATACCAATGAAGTAGGCGTTTTCTATTTAGAAGGTGTAGCTGTAAATGATAGCCTACAAGTAAGTATTTTAGGTTATGAAAAGAAAGTGATTATAGCTACTAAAAATCATATAAATACAGGAATTACAATAGTTTTAAAAACAAAAGTATTTGAACTTAAAGAGTTGGTTTTACGTAAAGAATTAGATGCAATGCAAACCATAACAAAAATAGATGTAAGTGTTAACCCTGTAAACAATTCGCAAGAAATTTTAAGAAAAGTACCTGGTTTATTTATAGGGCAACATGCAGGTGGCGGTAAAGCAGAACAAATTTTTTTAAGAGGTTTTGATATAGATCATGGAACAGATATAACGCTTTCAGTAGATGGTATGCCAATAAATATGGTTTCTCATGCACATGGTCAAGGATATTCTGATTTGCATTTTATAATACCAGAAACAATTTCAAAAATAGATTTTGGTAAAGGGCCTTACTATGCTAATCAAGGAGATTTTAATACGGCAGGCTACGTAAACTTTTCAACAAAAAAAGCAATTCAAGAAAATTTAATTTCTGTAGGATATGGAGATTTTAACTCTCTAAGAACTTTAGGTATGTTTAACTTATTAGATGCTACGAAAGATAAAAATGCTTATATAGCTGTTGAATATATTGAAACTGATGGAGCATTTGAATCACCACAAAATTTTAATAGAATTAATATTTTTGGTAAATACAGTGCTTTTTTAAAAGGATCTGATAGAATTTCTTTAACAACTTCATATTTTAAAAGTAGATGGGATGCTTCTGGACAAATACCAGAAAGAGCAGTACAAAGCGGTTTGATTTCTAGGTTTGGTGCCATAGATGATACAGAAGGTGGTTTTACTTCTAGAACTAATGTAAACCTTCAATTTGATAAAACTATTTCTGAAAGCTCTAGGTTAAATGCCAATGCATTTTATAGTAATTATAATTTTGAGCTTTTTTCTAATTTTACATTTTTTTTAGAAGACCCATTAAACGGAGATCAAATAAGACAATTTGAAACAAGAGATATTTTTGGAGCAAATGTTCAAATTACAGACACAAAAAAATATGGAAATATTGAGGCTAAATATACCAAAGGGGCTGGTTTACGTTTTGATATTGTAAATGATGTAGAGTTAGCTCGTACAAAAAATAGAAGAGAAACCTTAGAACAGATTCAATTAGGAGATATAAATCAAACTAACGCATATGCATTTTTTAACTCAGAATTTGAAATTGGAAAATTCAAAATAGCACCAGCACTTCGTTTTGATTATTTTAATTTTTTATATAATGATGCTTTGAGCGATAATTTTGAAACCTTATCTAAGACTAAAGCAATAGTAAACCCTAAATTAAATTTTTTGTATACTCAACATGATAATTTACAGTGGTTTTTAAAATCAGGAATTGGTTTTCATTCTAATGATGCTAGAGTAGTTTTACAACAAAATGCAGACAAGGTGTTACCAAGAGCTTATGGTGTAGATTTTGGTAATATATATAAGCCAAACAAAAACATTGTGTTAAATACAGCATTATGGTATTTGTTTTCAGAAGAAGAGTTTGTGTATGTAGGAGATGCAGGTATTGTAGAGCCTTCTGGAAAATCTAGAAGATTTGGATTAGATTTTGGTATACGATACCAAATTCTAGATTGGTTGTTTTTAGATACAGATGCGACATATACAGATGCTAAAAGTTTAGAAAATATTAAGGGTGAAGACTTTATACCTCTAGCTCCAGAAGTTACTGTAGCAGGTGGTATAGCAATTACAAATTTGGGTAAATTTTCAGGAGGTTTACGTTACCGATATTTAGGGGACAGAGCAGCTAATGAAGACAATACTATAGTAGCAGAAGGGTATTTTGTGACAGATTTAAACCTAAATTATCAGGTGAATCAACAACTTTCATTGGGGGTTGCAATAGAAAATTTATTTGATGTAGAGTGGAATGAAACACAATTTGCTACAGAAAGTAGGTTGCAAAATGAAGTAACATCTGTAGAAGAGATTCACTTTACTCCAGGAACACCTTTTTTTGCAAAAGCAACTTTAAGTTATCGTTTTTAAAAATAAACACAAGAAATAATAATAAGGTTTTAACCATGTTTTGGTTAGTTTTAGTTGGATGAGATTCCTGTTACAGCAATGTAACAGGTTTCTTTTTTTAATATATTTTTTAGAAGAAAATTAAGTACTCTAAAAAATAGTAAATCTAAAAATAAAAGAGAGTGTTTGATAATCTAAAAGCCAAAATCCTTCAACGTCTAAAATTTCTTACTAGATTGATATCTAAAATCAAAAGCCAAATTATCTACATTTATTAACTGTTGTACTTTACAAGTACCACTAGATTTAAATACAATATAAGGGGTATTGCCAGCAAAATCAAAAACTAAGGAAGTGTTAACAAACACGTGAGTTCGATATAACTTTTCTATGACACAAGTACTATTTATTTGAAAATTAGACACTTGTCATTTCGAACATTACTGAAATTTAAATATATTTAAATTAAAAGTAGCTTACGAAGTAAAAGTGTAGTTGAGAAATCTCATATCTATAGTAAGATTTCTCCATTTCAATCGAAATGATATTCGTTTTAAACAATAAAAATAGTAATTACTTGATAAACAATGTTTTTATAAAGAACTCAGTTAACAAACAGTTTTGCTCTATCATTCAAAAATAAATGATGACGTATAATAATTGATTCTATTGATGTATAGTCAATCTTGGTACTTTGATTGTCTGTTCTTTGTTTCTTTTTAAAATATTCATAAGTAGGTTTACTTATTGCAAACCATTTATTTTTATAAAATCCAAAGATAAATTCGGATTCTACACCAAATCTAAATGTTAATTGATTATCTAAATCGATAGTCAAAGATTCAGTAAGAGTATTTTGTGTAGAAAGATTAGAATAATTTGATCCAAACTTTTTATTAAGTAAAACCTCTTATTTGGTTTCTTGAGTTATAGACTTAATAATTTGCATACATTATACAAAAGTTAATTTAAAAATATAGTAAAACTAAGGAGCAGCGTTAATTGCACCAAGCGCATAAAGTTGTTCTAGAGTAGGAGATGCACTACCACCTTCTGGTTCTAGCGTTATACCAAAGGCCTCAGAATCATTAGGGTTATCTATGGCAAAGATTTTATTGGTATCTGCAGTAAAAGTATCAATAGTTCCTAAGCTTGTGGGGGTTAAAGGAGCTAATTTTAAAGACCAAACTTGATATACCTTGCCTTTAGGTGGCTCAGGTAAACCTTTGGCATCTAAATAAATAGAATTTGTTTTTTTGTCCCAATACACTTTTGCGTATGAGTTTGGAGATGCTACTTGTCCTGCTAGAGGTATAGAAATAATATCTTTATCTCTAAAAACTTCTATTAATTTTTCGGCTTCAGCTAGATTGTTAGAGGCTTTGTCTATTTGTTTTTCTAATTGCTGTTTCTCTGCAGCAATTTGAGTTTTTAGTGTGTTGTTTTGGTTAACAGTATATATTAAAACACTACCTAAAAGTACAGCAGCTGCCCAACCTGTAAATTGAGACCAGTTTATTTTTGATTTTGAGATAGGAATAATTTTAGGCGCATTACCATTTAATTTTTTCTGTAATCTAGAAAAAGAATAAGGAGTATCTTTTTTAGCAGCATCAGACAAAAATAAAATTGCTCTTTCAATAGAAATAACTTCTTGTAAGACTTCTGGGTGTTCTTTTATAACAGCGTATACTTCTTCATTCTCTTTTTCAGAGAGTGTGCCTGCTACATACAGTTCTAAAATTCCAGATGCTATGTATTCTTTTATATCCATTTTATACTCCAAGCATAGTACGTAAATCGCCTATACAACTTCTGTTTCTTGTTTTAATAGTTCCTAAAGGAATGTCTAATTCTTCTGCCGCTTCTTTTTGGGTAAATCCTCTAAAATATAATAATTCAATCATAGATTTACATTTCTCCGTTAATTTAGACACTATATCTTTCAACCCAATTGCGTTGGTAGAGTCGTCTAAACTTTTATGCGTCTCTAATATATCTACGAAAAAATCTGAATTAAGGTTTTGTTTGGACTGTTTATTTGTTTTTGATCTTGTGTAATCTATAGCCGCGTTTCTAGCTATATTAAGCAACCATGTAAAAAAACGTCCTTTTTTTGAAGAATATGAGGCTGCATTATTCCAAGCTTTTATAAAAACATCTTGAGTAATTTCTTGAGTTACGTTACTATCTTTTACTATATTATATATAATTCCAGAAATACTGTTACTATACATATTGTATAGTTTTTCATAGGCTTTAACGTCCTTTTTCTGAAATTGTAAAATTAAAAGCTCTAAATCCATAAATGTATCTAGAGCTAAAGTATCAAATTTAAATGACAAACAATATGAATATTATATTTTCTTTATAAAAATGAAATCACCTCCTTCATCTCCAGCTTCATGAATAACTATTCTCTGTGGTGTATTGTTACTGTTGTTCATTACTGGTTCTTCAATTCTGTCAAATAATTTACTATATCTGCTAAGTCAAATGCAGATTTATCAAAAATTTTAATCCTGTAGTAGTAGTCTATTTTAGGAATCTCCTTAT
Organism: Polaribacter sp. WD7; assembly: GCF_003335085.1. Lineage (GTDB taxonomy): Bacteria > Bacteroidota > Bacteroidia > Flavobacteriales > Flavobacteriaceae > Polaribacter. The sequence goes on from NZ_QPEJ01000017.1 coordinate 115,681, forward strand.
TATTTTCATCTGGATATCTGTTAACTTGCTCATATAAAATAACAGCTGCAGCAGAAGAATCTTTAGCATAAAAATTCATTTTTAATTCCTCTAAAGTTGTTTTACCTAATGTAGTAGATTTGTTTTTCTGTGCTAAAAATAAATTAGGCAGCAGTAAAATTAAAAGCAAACATTTTTTCATTTGGTAAAAGGTTTTTCTACAATTTTATTCTTAAGACTCTAGTCTAACTATTTTTTGAACTTTATTTCTATTAAGATAATTTTTAATGATAGATTTAGATAAATCTTTATGTTCTATTGGAGTAAGAACAGCTTTAAGAATGTCTAGCTTGTCTTCTTGATATCCTAAATTTGTATAGCCATAGCCAAAAACTTCATTCTGTTCTACTAAAATTACAGCATTTTCTTCAACTTCTCTACCTTTATCAATAATCAAAAAATCATCATTATTAAAATTAGAATAATTTAGTTTTTTCTTTTTTCTGAAATTGAATTTTGGTGATAAAGATTCGAGTTCTAAGTAATACTTTAAAGTCATAAACAATTCGTTTCCACTTTTATCATAGGTAATACTATGTGCTCTGTCTTGAATTTTTATAGCACGTTTGGTAGATTTTAAAAACAACCTATTTATTTCTGATTTTATATTTTTTCCTCTACCCAAAAAAATTACTTTCCCCTCAGTATCATGAATATAAAATAAACCTTGTTCTGGCGGAATTTCATCAATAAGTGTTCTTAATTTTTGTTTTTGCTGCCTTCTATCAAAATATTTTATAGAGTTTTGAATAATTGTTTTTTGAAGATCCTTTTCTAACAATAGTTTAAACAATTGAACTGTTGCTAAAGCATCTCCAGAAGCTCTGTGTCTGTCTGTAATTGGTATTCCCAATGAGCGTGTAAGTTTTCCTAAACTATAAGAAGGTTGGTCTAATATTAATTTTTGACTTAATTCTACTGTACAGACAGTATTTCTATTAAAATCGTACCCCAATCTGTCAAACTCGGTACTTAAAATTCTATAATCAAAAGCGGTGTTGTGCGCAACCAAAACACAATCTGAAGTAATTTCTATAATTCGTTTGGCAATTTCATAGAATTTAGGAGCATTTTTAAGCATTTTATTATTGATGCCCGTAAGTTTTACCACAAACTCCTGAATGGGTTTTTCTGGATTGACTAAACTTATAAACTGATCTATTATTTTATGCCCGTCAAATTTATAAATAGCAATTTCTGTAATGCCTTCTTCATTAAATTTTCCTCCAGTAGTTTCGATGTCTAATATTGCGTACAAATTCTTTTTCTTTCGGGGAAAATTACTAATTATAATTTCTACTACCAAATATAGAACTTCCAACACGAACCATAGTGCTTCCTTTTTTAATAGCCAAAGGATAATCACCACTCATTCCCATAGATAAAATTTCTAATGCTGGATTTTTTGCACTCTGTTTATCAAAAAAGTGTTTTAAAGATGCAAATTCTTTTTCAAGTTGTGAATTGTTGTCTGTAAAGGTAGCCATACCCATAAAACCTACAACTTTTATATTTTTTAAAGAAGCAAATTCTTCTGAAACAAGAATTGCTTCAATATCTTCAAAAGACAATCCAAATTTAGTGTCTTCTTCAGCTATTTTAGCTTGTAACAAACAGTTGATAATTCTATCGTGTTTTTTGGCTTGTTTGTTAATTTCCTTAAGCGTTTTAAATTTATCTACTCCATGAATTAAATCTACAAAATGTGCCATATACTTTACTTTGTTACTTTGTAAGTGTCCTATCATATGCCACTTGATGTCTTTAGGTAATATATCATATTTATCAACCATTTCTTGGATTTTGTTTTCACCAAAAATTCGTTGACCTGCATCATAGGCTTCTTGTAAATCTGCTATAGGTTTTGTTTTAGAGACAGCAACTAAGGTAACATGGTCTGGAATAGCGTCTTTTATTTTCTGTAAATTTTCTGTAATCATTCTTTTAAATTTAGCCTTACCTTAATAATTCTAAGATTTGTTTTGCCAACTCTAACCCAATTCGTTCTTGTGCTTCTATGGTTGCAGCACCAATATGAGGGCTTAAAGACAAATCTGGATTCATTAACAACTGAATTTCTGGATTGGGCTCATTTTCAAAAACATCTAAAGCTGCAAACTGAACTTTTCCGCTTTCTATACCAGCAATTAAATCAACCTCATTTAAAACACCACCTCTAGCAGTATTAATAATGCCAACACCATCTTTCATTTTTTCTATTTCTGATGCAGTAATGATATAGTCTTCTTGCGCAGGAGTATGAAGGGTAATAAAATCTGCTTCTTTTAGCAATTGGTCTAAAGGTACAGTATCTATATTAAATGTTATTTTTTGACCATTAAAAAAATCTAGTGTAATGCTTTCAAAATCAATCTGCTCATCTGTAGCTAACACATGCATACCCAGGCCAATGGCTATTTTAGCCACTTCTTGGCCAATCTTTCCAAAACCTATAATACCAATAGTTTTTCCTTTTAACTCTATTCCTTGGGCATAGGCTTTTTTTAAATCTTTAAAGCGAGAATCTCCTTCTAGAGGCATTTCTCTGTTTGATGAATGCAAAAAACGAACCATACCTAAAAGATGAGCAAATACCAACTCTGCAACAGCACTAGAAGAGGCTGCTGGTGTGTTTATAACGTGTAAACCGTTATCTATGGCGTAATCTACATCAATATTGTCCATACCAACGCCACCACGACCTATAAGCTTTAAACTTGGGCAAGCTTCTATCAATTCTTGTCTTACTTGAGTGGCGCTTCTTACTAAAATTGCATCAATTGAATGTTCATTGATATAATTTTCTAGCTGATTTTGAGCAACTTTTACGGTAATTACTTTAAATCCTCCTTTTTCTAAAGCCTCTATTCCGCTTTTGGAAATTCCGTCATTTGCTAATATTTTCATTCTATATTTTTAAAGTTTAAAAGTGTAATGGTTGTAAAACTGTTAAAAAATAGCAGTTACAACATTTATACTTTTACTTAGTTATCTTATTTTCAAATTGTTGCATCACATCAACCAAAGCTTGTACACTATATAATGGCAATGCATTGTACATACTTGCTCTATAACCGCCCACGCTTCTGTGTCCGTTTAAACCATTTATGTTGGCTTCTTTCCACATTGTGTCAAACATTTCTTTATGAGATTCGTCTACCAAAGCAAAGGTTGCATTCATTGTACTTCTATCTTCTTTAGCTACAATTCCTTTAAATAAAGGATTCCTATCAATTTCATCATATAAAAATGCTGCTTTTTTAAGATTAACTTTTTCAATGAAAGAAATTCCTCCTAAATCTTTTAACCATTGTAATGTTAGCATAGAAACATAAATAGCAAATACAGAAGGTGTATTAAACATACTATCTTTGTCAATATGAACTTGATAATTTAACATAGAAGGTATATGTCTTTCTACTTTTCCTAAAATACCATCTTTGATAATAACCAAAGTAGCCCCTGCAGGTCCCATGTTTTTTTGAGCCCCAGCGTAAATTAAATCAAATTTTTCAAAATCTAATTGACGAGAAAAAATATCTGAACTCATATCACACACCAAAGGAACCTTGGTATCAGGAATTTCTTTTATTTGTGACCCCGCAACAGTATTGTTACTCGTAAAATGGAAATAATCTGCATCATCAGGAATGATATATCCCTTTGGAATATATGAATACCCCTTGTCTTTAGAAGAAGCTACTTCCACCATTTCTCCAAATGCTTTTGCTTCTTTAATTGCTTTATCAGACCAAGTCCCTGTATTTAGGTAAGCTGCCTTTTTATTGAGTAAATTGTATGCAACCATTAAAAACTCTAAACTAGCCCCACCTTGTAAAAATAATGCTGTATACCCCTTATTTTCTAAGCCTAACAATTCTAAAGCCAATGAACGTGCTTTTTCTATAACCGATACAAAAGGCTTACTTCTATGAGATATTTCAATTAAAGATAAATCATCATTGTTAAAGTTAATGATGGCTTCAGAAGCTTTTTTTAAGACTTCTTCAGGTAAAATACAAGGACCTGCACTAAAATTATGTTTTTTCATTTTATTTTTGATTTTCAAAGTTTCAAAGTTTCAAAGTTTTAAAGTTTCAGATTTTTACCATGAACTAAAAACTACCAACTTAAAAACCAAATTTATATGTTTGATAAAAATTCTAAGGTATTTACACCATCTGCATAGTCTGTCAATTTAGGACATTGGGTTTGACCGAATGCAACCTCATTTTCTATAAAGTCCTTAGAAACAATACATTGAATTTTATCTCTATCTTGATGTAATTTTATTTTTAAATCTATTTCGTTGTCATAATATTCATAGAAAACAGTGGCAATAGGAGAGGAGTAACTTTCGTCTTCTTTAATCATTAAAAAACCATTTTCTAACAAATCAAACTCGCTCATTAAATATACCGCTTTATTGTAATCATAATTATTGGCATATTTTGTATTGTTGATAATATCTTTCTTTGTGTACATTCCATTAAAAAAAAGATCAAATTGATAATCTTTGGGAACATACAATTTAGAAACACTTCTGCATCCTAGTCCAAAATACTGAAAAATATCATCAGAAAGTTTTATAAAATCCTGTTCAGTTTCCTTACCTGTAATTACCGCTACAGAATTTCTGCTTTTTCTAATGATGTTGGGTTTGTTTTTAAAATAATACTCAAAATAACGAGCAGTATTATCGCTACCTGTAGCTATAACAGCATCAAAATCGGATAATTTTTCTTCTGTAAAAGTTATTTTTCCTTTCAAATCTTGTTCAATATACTCTAAATACTTTGCCATAAAAGGCAATAAGTGTTTGTCGTTAGATGATTGTTTTACTATTACAGAATGCCCTGATAATAGGACAGATAAGAAATCATGAAAGCCAACTAAAGGAATATTCCCTGCCATAATAATGGCTACTTTTTTTGATGTGTTATTGGCTAAAGAGATACTTTTAGCATACTCCTCTAAGCTTTTGATAGATAATTTATTACTCCATTCTTCTAAACTAGATAAAATGTTATTTTTTGTAAACCAGGTGTTGTTTTCTTGTGCCAATTTTAGTTGATGCAAAAAACCATCAAAAAATAAGTCATTATACGCAATACCTTCTATTTTTTTTAAATTATTGACAGAAAACTGACCTAAAAAAGTACCTAATTTTACAAAAGCGTTAATTCTACTCTGAATACCATTCATTTATTTTGGATGTAAATAATTTTGGGGTTATTTTTGCAACTGCAAATGTACAAAAACAGAAAATAAATTATGGCTATTATAATAACAGATGAATGTATAAATTGTGGGGCATGTGAACCAGAATGTCCAAACACTGCAATTTACGAAGGTGCAGACGATTGGAAATACGCTGATGGTACAGATTTAAGCGGAGATGTAGTTTTGCCTAATGGAAAAGCTGTAAATGCTGATGAAGACCAAGAGCCAATTTCTGATGAAGTGTATTACATAGCTCCAGATAAGTGTACAGAATGTATGGGATTTCATGAAGAGCCTCAATGTGCGGCTGTATGTCCTGTAGATTGTTGTGTGCCTGATGAGGATATTGTAGAAACCGAAGAAGAGTTGCTAGCAAAACAACGTTTTATGCATAACGAATAATTGTAAAATATCAAATACATAAATCCCAAACGTTATTGTTTGGGATTTTTTATATAGTGCAACTATCTTAAAAAAATAAGGTATTATTAAAGCAAATATCTTCTATATTTGCACTCGCAAAATTTAATAAAATGAAAGCAGGAATAGTAGGATTACCGAACGTAGGAAAATCAACTTTATTTAATTGTTTATCTAATGCTAAAGCGCAAAGTGCAAACTTTCCTTTTTGTACAATAGAACCAAATTTAGGTGTTGTAAATGTACCTGACACAAGATTAGAAAAGTTAGAAGAATTAGTAGTGCCTGAAAAAGTAATTCCTGCTACAGTAGAAATTGTAGATATTGCTGGTTTAGTAAAAGGAGCAAGTAAAGGAGAAGGGTTAGGAAATCAATTTTTAGCAAATATTAGAGAAACAGATGCCATTTTGCATGTGTTGCGTTGTTTTGATAATGATAATATTATCCATGTTGACAGCTCTATAGATCCAGTTAGAGATAAAGAAACGATTGATATAGAATTGCAGTTAAAAGATTTAGAGACTGTTCAAAAAAGATTAGAACGCGTTAAAAGAACTGCGAAAACAGGAAACAAAGAGGCACAAGCTGAATTGGCAGTATTATTAAATGTAGAGTCTACTTTGTTAGAAGGTAAATCAGTACGTTCTTTAAGTTTTTCAGAAAAAGAAGTAGAATTTGTTACTCCATTACAGTTCATTACTTCAAAACCGGTATTGTATGTATGTAATGTAGATGAGTCTTCAGCAGTATCTGGTAATGCTTATGTAGATAAAGTAAAACAAGCTGTTGCTGACGAAAATGCAGAGGTAATTGTATTGGCTGTTGGTACAGAAGCAGATATTACTGAGTTAGAAGATTACGAAGAGCGTCAACTTTTTTTAGAAGATATAGGTTTAGAAGAAGCTGGTGTTTCTCGTTTAATTCGTTCTGCATATAAATTATTAAATCTTCAAACCTATTTTACTGCTGGTGTAAAAGAAGTTAGAGCGTGGACTATTCCTATTGGCTCAACTGCACCCCAAGCAGCAGGTGTAATTCATACCGATTTTGAAAAAGGCTTTATTAGAGCTGAAACTATTTCTTATGAAGATTATGTTACTTATGGTTCTGAAGCGAAAGTTAAAGAAGCAGGAAAAATGCGAGTAGAAGGTAAGGAGTACATTGTAAAAGATGGAGATGTGATGCATTTTAGATTTAATGTATAAGTTTTATTTTCCTTTTTGAGTGTTACAAAATAGAAAAGAAAGGAATTTATATATACTCTATGCGAACAGTATTAGTTATACAACTTATAATTGCAAAAATTACTGGTCAAGTAGTTTATACAGATTTGATTACAAATCAAATTTTTAAAATTTATCCTGTAATAAATCAATATGATTTTACAGTATATTTATGCTAAATATACAGGAGATATAAAAGATTTAAAAAACTTTCTTTTCAAGATTTATCTAAAATTGATAGCGTAAGCTAATTGCTTGATAATTTTCACCATAAAAATTTTGATCCATGGTAGGTATTAAAGAAAATTCAGAGCTTTTCTTTTTGTGTAATTCTGGTACCCAGTAACCCACTACTGCACCCATTGCATATCCAATTAATACATCTGTCAAAAAATGCTGACCTGCTTCCATTCTTAAATAACCTACAGCTGCTGGTAACGCTGCAGCACCCGCCCAAACATAAGGTACTATTGGTGAATCTGGATGAAAATCTTGAAAGACCTTTGCTCCAAAAAAAGTAGCCGTTGCTGTTGCTGCAACATGGCCAGAATAAAAAGATCGTGTAGCAGTTACTTTCTGCTTACTTTGTAGTGATTTTTCGGTAGTGTTGTATACGTATGGTCTTGCTCTTCTTGTTAAACCTGCAGTTATGGTAAATAAGGCTGAGGTTGTTGCCAAACTTTCAAAATATAAACCAAATAATTGAAAAGAATGATCGTTAGCTTTATCATCTAGAAGTAAGGCAAATGGAGCGGCAAAAGACAAGGCAAATGGAATATCACTTGCATCACTAGCGTTTTTAGAATAGTTTCCGGCAACCCATCTGTCTAAAAAATTAATATTGTCTCTATTGGCTATTTTTTGATTTATTTCCTCAATACTAAAAGGTTCTTTGTTAGCAATTATAGAGACCCCTAAAGCGTTTCCAGCAATAGCTGTACCTGTCCAAATACCATCCTTTTTCCATTTCCATTCGTATGGAGATTCACTTTGAGCGTTTAAAAATTGACTCGTTAATACAATAAATAATAGTGTCTTTAAATACTTCATGATTTCTTTTTTTACAAAGAAAAGGTGATTGAAGCGTCTAGTTTATCTCAAATAAATGAGATTTTAACTCAAAAAATGAAATAGAATTAATAACTCTTTTTAAACTTTTTTTGAACAGAAAAATCAATTAAATTCATGAAATTTTCATGAACTCCTAGCGTAATGTCTAATTGTAGTTTATCTATTAACTTTAAGATTTGCTCAGATTTAAATTGTAAATCAGGAATAGAAACGTATTTTTCAAAAAGATTTCCAATACTCTTGTAGTAGAGTTGTTCAAAAGCATTTAAATTTTCTGGTTTTTGAGTAACATATTCATAAGTGTTTATATTAAAAGATTCTAATACGTCACCAACGTAGCTCTCATGTAAAATTTGTTTTGGGTTCACAATATTTAGCTCTGAAATACTTGGAGTTAACAGGGCATGAAGAATTGCTTTAGAAACAAAATCTACAGGAACGATATTTAAGCCACTTTTTTTATCAACCCAAATTCTAAAAGTATCTTTTGCTTTCTTTGCGTATTTGTCTAAAAATATAGCCCATGAGTAAAAGACATCAAATTTAGGTGTCTCGTAAAAAGGAGCATCTAATAAACGACCACAAATTATACTGGGTCTTAAAATTTGTGCTTGTATGTTCATACTAGCACAAGTTTCTTTTACAAAACGTTCACTTTCATATTTTGATTTTTCATATGGATTTCTAAAATCAGTAACGTCATAATTTGCAATAGTATCAGATACTTTTTCATCTTGAATGCCAAAAGAATAGGCTGTACTTATATATAAAAAACGATTTACGTTTAAAGGTAATACACGTAAAAGTTTAGCGGTTGCTATAAAGTTTTGCGAATGTACTTTTTGTTTAGAATCTTTGGTGCTTAGCAAATTGGTAGACCCAGCACAATGAATTACGGTGTCAAAGTTATAATCTTCAAGAACTTCTTTTGTTATGGTAGATAAATCGGCTGCAATTACAGTAATTTTAGCCAAACATTCTTTAATAGTAAAGTTATTTAAAAAATCTGGGCGAGAAGTAGCATTTAAAATAGTAAGCAAACGCTGTTCTGCGTTTTTTTCATTATCTCTAATAATTACATAGAGATGATTAACAGTCTTTTCTATCAATGCTTTTTGAATCCATTCAAAAATAATATGACTCCCAACTATTCCTGTACCTCCCGTTAGTAAACAATTCATAAACTGTAATCTCAAATTGATATTTGGAATGGTGAAATTACTCTAATAAACTAAAAAACCCCACATATTTGTGAGGTTTTTATAGTATGTAAGTAAAATTATTTTTTGATATAGTCTTTAGGAATAGAAAACGTATCTCTAAAATTATCAACAAACTTGATATTGGTAATTTTTCCTGCTCCAATTTTATTGGTTAATCCATCTGTCAAATTCCATTCATAAAAACCCCATTCACTAGAAAATGGTACACCATCTACTGTTTGGTAAGAATCATATTTTATAGCATGAGGGTCTGCTTCTGCAGCTTCTTTTGTTTTTCCAGCAGTAACAATGTATGCAACATGGTTTAAAACATTTGTTTTTACATCTGTATATGAAATATACCAATCATCAGGAGCATCACCAGTGTTTGCTTCAAAACTTAATTTTGCAGTAGTATATGTACTTGAAGTTTCACTTGTCTTAAAATTGTAATCCCATTTTGTTCCATTATCGTTTAATTTATATGGAAAAAGGAAAAAATAAGTCCAAGTATAGGCATGAAAACGAACTCCAGGATTATCTTTTAAACTAGGAGAAACAAAAATATCTTGTTGATTTACATAAATTTCATCTCCGTTTTGGTATGTTATTTTAGCTAAATCTGAAGAAGTAGTTATGGTTATGTTCGCATTAAAAACTTCTGATCCGCCAAACGAAATTGCTGCATCAAAACTGATTGCCTCGTGTTTTAGAAAACTTTCTTTTTGATGAGCTGTTTCTATTTTTTGAGCTAACGTCTTTTCAATAACCTTTTCTTCTTTTACTTTGGGTGTTGCTTTTTTTTGCTGACATCCTAAGAGTATTAAAAATGTTGCAAAAATTAAAGTAGTTAGATTTTTCATTTTTTTTATTTTAAATTAACAGTCTGTAGCTATAGTAATCGAAATGATTTGATATTCCTTACAACTTTTTTAAATTGTTTTAAAAAAACATCAATTCTTATAAAAAGGTAATTTTACAACAGTGGCAAGAATTGCTTTTTTACGAACCTGAATGTAAATTTCAGTACCAAGTTTTGCAAAGCTACTTTGTACATAGCCTAAGCCAATACCTTTACCTAGACTAGGGCTCATAGTACCAGAAGTAACGTTTCCTATGGTATTTCCATCTTTATCCACTATATCATACCCTTGTCTAGGAATTCCTTTGTCATTAATTTGAAACGCTATCAATCTTTTTAATGGTTTTTCAGCTTTTTCTTTTGCCAAAGCTTCATGATTTACAAAATCTTTGGTAAACTTTGTAATCCATCCTAAACCAGCTTGTATAGGGGAAGTTGTATCGTCAATATCATTGCCATATAAACAATACCCCATTTCTAAACGTAAGGTATCTCTTGCTGCCAAACCTATAGGTTTTATTCCAAATTTTGAACCAGCTTCAAGTACTTTATTCCAAATTTGTACTACTTCTGTATTTTTACAATAAATTTCAAATCCGCCAGAACCTGTATATCCTGTAGCAGAAATAATAACATGTTCTATACCTGCAAAATCACCAATTTTAAATTTGTAAAACGGAATTTTAGCCAAATCTAATGAAGATAGAGATTGCATAGCTTCAACAGCCTTGGGGCCTTGTATAGCCAGTAAAGAATAATCGTCAGATAAGTTTTTAAGAGTAGCACCAAACGCTGAATTATGGTAGTTAATCCAATTCCAATCTTTTTCTATATTAGAAGCATTAACAACTAACAAATAAGTATTTTCTTTAATTCTATAGCAGATTAAGTCATCAACAATTCCGTTATTTTCATTAGGGAAACAACTGTATTGTGCATCACCAATTTCTAGTTTTGAAACATCATTAGAAGTTACTTTTTGAAGCAGTGCCAAAGCAGTTTCTCCTTCAACTAAAAACTCACCCATATGGCTTACATCAAAAACACCAACGCTTTCTCTAACAGTATTGTGTTCTTTGGTAACCCCCTCATATTGCACAGGCATGTTAAAACCTGCAAAAGGAACCATTTTTGCACCTAAAGATTCGTGTATATGAGACAAAGCAGTATTTTTCATGGTATTAATGTATTACATGTTTACAGCAAAATTATTGAAAATATCACAATAACCAACCACTAATATTTTGTTAATGTTTATATCTAAAAAAAGAATAAATATTACATTTGATAAACTTACCAAAAATGATATTTATGAAATTGTCAAGAATTTTATGTTTTCTATTTATGCTTGTCTATTTTTTAGGATTTGCACAAACACCTACAGATTTTTTATCAAAAGAATTCCATAAAAAACGTAGAGACATTTTACGAGCTAAAATGCCACAAAATTCTGTTGCTATAGTGTTTTCTAATTCGTTAAGAAATAGAGCCAATGATGTAGATTATGTTTTTCATCAAGATCCAAACTTTTACTACTTAACAGGTTATAGAGAACCTAATGCGGCTTTACTTCTTTTTTCTAATTCTCAAGTAGACCATAAAGGAGAAACCTATAATGAGGTACTATTCGTACAAAAAAAAGACCCTAATGCAGAACAATGGAATGGGAAAAGATTAGGAATAGAGGGGGCAAAAACAGTATTAGGATTTGCCAAGGTATATAATGGTGAAGATTTTTTAACCTATAACTTACATTACAAATCTTTTAACAAGGTTTATATCGATGGAAAGTTTAAAGATGATTATAGAGACGTAACAGGCGTAGATGTTTTTGATTTGGTAAAACATTTTAAAACAAGTGCTGGCTATAATTCTAATTTATTTTTATCTAACATAAAAGAATATGTGTACAATAATGTTGCGCAAACGCCTATTGAAAGTCATGCAAACGTTATCAATATTATAGATAGACTTGCTAGTCGTTCATTAGAAATTAAAAATGATGAATTGTTAAACAAATACAAATCTGCAGATACAGATAAACTTAAAAAAGAATATCAACAAAAAATAACTTTGGCACTACAACCTAAAACAAATATAGATTTAACGTTTTTGCAAGCTAATTTGGCAACAATGCGAGAAATTAAAACAGAAGAAGAATTAAAGCTCTTAACTAAGGCAATTCGTATTTCTGCAATAGGTCAAAATGAGGTTATGAAAGCGATGAAACCTCATATGTCTGAAACAGAATTACAAGGTATTCATGAATTTGTGTATAAAAAATATGGTGCAGAATATGAAGGATACCCTTCCATTGTGGGTTCTGGTAATAATGGGTGTATTTTACACTACATAGAGAACAATAGAACCAAAGTAGGAAACGATTTGGTTTTAATGGATTTAGGTGCAGAATATAGAGGCTACACTGCAGACGTAACTAGAACAATACCAGCTAGTGGAAAATTTACCCCAGAGCAAAAAATTATTTATGATTTGGTATACAAAGCCCAAGAGGCAGGTATTGCACTGTACACCGTGGGTACAAGTATGCAGTCACCAAACCAAGCAGCTAGAAAAATTATCAACCAAGGACTGTTTAATTTAGGCATTCTTAAATCTGTAGAGGAAAGGCACAATTATTTTCCGCATGGTACTTCACATCACATTGGTTTAGATGTGCATGATCCAGGAAATTATGGCAATTTCGAAAAAAACATGGTAGTTACCATGGAACCCGGAATTTACATTCCAGAAGGTAGCCCTTGCGATAAAAAATGGTGGGGTATAGCAGTTCGTATAGAAGATGATATTCTAGTAACAGAAAATGGTCCTGTTAACTTGTCTAAAGAATCTCCAAGAACGTCAACAGAAATAGAAAAAATGATGGCTAAAACATCTATTTTAAACCAATTTGTGTTACCTAATTTAGACTAATAATGAGCAAAGAACAACCCAACAATCCATTACATGGCATTAAATTAGCCACAATTTTAGAAGAATTGTATTTAGAATATGGTTGGGAAGAATTAGGTTATAGTTTAAACATAAATGCATTTAAAAACAATCCAACTTACAAATCGAGTTTAAAATTTTTACGAACTACACCTTGGGCAAGAGAAAAAGTAGAAAAATTTTACTTAAAAAATATGATTGATTAGTTTTTTGAAGCTATTTCCAGCTTTCCACTGTATCTTTTTTTGAGAAAAACAAAAAAAGGATGTCGTTTCAATCTGGGCTAAACTTGTTTGCCAATTTATAAAAAAAACTAGAAAGTTAATTGAGTTCTAAGTGTCATTTCTAGCTAAGAATGAGAAGATATCTCGTAGAATTTATAAATTATTTGAGATTTCTTAATCGTTAAAAAGCTCGTTTTGAAATGACAATCTTATAAAGATTTATTTCTAATAATCTCCAAAACTAATTTTTTAGTCAATGGTTTTCCATTGGCAATTTTTTTAATGTTTTCAAAAGTGAAAATAAAATTACAACCAGCTTTGTATTCAGAACATCCATAAGCAGTTTTACCTTTTAAAATCGTTCCTTTTTTACATTTTGGACAAGGGTTTTTTAATGCTGAACTTGTTTCAGTATCTTTTTTCTGAATTTCAATTTTCTTTTTTTGCTCAAACTTTAATCTAAAATTATTTTCAAAACGAATTAATCCTTCTTTTGATTTTTCATCAATTTTAAATCCTTTTAAATTGGTAGTACATCCTTTGTCAATCAAACGAATTATTTGATTTTCAGAAACTTTTTTACCATAAATTACAAACGGAATTTTTAAATCGCAATTGTTTTTATATTCAGAGCAACCATAAGCAGAAGAACCTTTTAAAAGTTTTCCAGTTTTACATTTAGGACAGGTTTTACCTGCTACTGTTTTAGATTTTGTAGTTTTTTTTGCTTTTGATTTTGTTGAGTTCTCGACTGCGATCGAACTGAGATTATTGTTAGATGAGATTCTTTTTTTAATTTTATTAGAACGCACTTCATACACCAATTCATCTACCATTTTTTTCATGTTGTTGATGAACGTTCCAGCATTAAATTCACCTCTTTCAATTTCTTTCAAACGCTTTTCCCATCTACCAGTTAATTCAGCCGACTTTAATAATTCGTTGTCAATAATGTTGATTAAATCAATTCCTGTTTGTGTAGGTAAAACTAGTTTCTTTTTACGTTCTATATATTTTCGTCTGAATAAGGTTTCAATAATACTTGCTCTTGTAGATGGTCTACCAATTCCGTTTTCTTTCATCAACTCGCGCATTTCATCATCATCAACCTGTTTACCAGCAGTTTCCATAGCTCTTAAAAGCGAAGCTTCTGTATAGTTTCTTGGGGGTTTGGTTTCTTTTTCTAAAAAAGAGGGCTCATGTTTTCCTTTTTCACCTTTGACAAAAGTTGGCAAACTTTTGTCACCCTGAACTTGTTTCAGGGTCTCATCGTTGTTTTTCTCAAAAACGACTCGCCAACCTTTATTTATAATTTCTTTACCTGAAGTTTTAAAAGGAACTTCAGCAGCTTTACCTATCACAGAAGTGTTGGAAACATCGGAATCTGGATAAAAAACAGCAATAAAACGTTTGGTAATAATATCGTAAACCTGTTGTTGATTGTACTGCAAATTACCTTGAATTCCTGTGGGAATTATGGCATGATGGTCTGTAACTTTTTTATCATCAAAAACACGTTTGGTTTTCTTTATTTTTTTGCCTAATAGAGGTTGCGTCAATTCTGAGTAATTGGTGAGTTTCGATAAAATTCCGTGTACTTTCGGGTACAAATCATTCGGTAAAAAAGTAGTATCTACCCTTGGATAGGTAACTACTTTCATCTCATACAATTTCTGAACCATTTTTAAGGTTTCATCTGCAGAAAATCCAAATTTATTGTTACAATACACTTGTAAACCTGTTAAATCAAACAATTTTGGAGCGTATTCTTTTCCTTTCTTTTTAGTAACAGAAACAATTTCAAACTCAGATTGTACAACTTTATCAGCTAAAACTTGTCCGTCTTCCTTTTTTAGAAAACGACCATCCTCATAATTAAAAAGCGTATTTCTGTATGTAGTTTGCAGTTCCCAATATGGTTGAGGCTTAAAATTTTGAATTTCAAAATAGCGATTTACTAGCATTGCTAGAGTAGGAGTTTGTACCCTACCAACAGATAACACTTGTTTATAACCCCCGAATTTTACGGTATATAAACGAGTAGCGTTTAAACCCAACAACCAATCTCCAATGGCTCTGGAATAGCCTGCATAATACAAGTTATCATATTTATCGGAAGATTCTAAGTTCTCAAAACCTTCTTTAATCGCCTCTTCTGTTAGCGATGAAATCCATAAACGTTGTACTTTTCCTTTGTAATTGCATTGGTTGATTACCCAACGCTGAATCAATTCTCCTTCTGTTCCTGCATCCCCACAATTGATAACCACTTCTGCTTTTTCAAATAAAGATTTTACAATATTGAATTGTTTTTTGATACCAGAATCTCCTGTAACTTTTGTATCAAAGCGTTCTGGTAACATAGGTAGGTTGTTCAAATCCCAACTTTTCCAATGCGGTTTGTAATCTTTGGGTTCTAAAAGAGTACATAAATGCCCGAAGGTGTAGGTTATTGCATAACCATTGCCTTCGTAGAAACCATCACGTTTTGTTTTGGCTCCAAGAATGTTAGCAATCTCTCTTGCTACACTGGGTTTTTCGGCTATACAGACTTTCAAGTTTTATAGAATTTAAGAATTGAAAAGTAGTAAAATTATAGGTAGTATGAAATAAAAAATGATTCCCATTTTTTTAGATTTCATGGTATTATTGTATTTTTTCTCAAAACCATATTTTATAAATCATTCTAGTTCTGAATCATTAAAATCTTTTACGGGAAATAAATTTGAACCAAATCTAAAAGGGAATAAAAAGAAAGGTTTTTTATCTTTAAGACTTAAAGGTTCAATTTTTCTTTTTCGTTTATTTTTTTTGATTCATAAATTACTTCACCAAAGTCAATTGAATTCTCTTCCTAACCACATCAACTTCTAAAACTTTCACCACAATTTGCTGTTGTAAAGACACAATAGAATTTACATCTTTTACAAAAGTATCCGATAAATTAGAAACGTGAATTAAACCACTTTCTTTGATACCAACATCTACAAAACAACCAAAATTGGTAATATTATTTACAATTCCGGGTAAGATTTGCCCTATTCTTAAATCGTTAATGGTTTTAATGTTGGCATCAAAAGCAAACACTTTAGCCTTTTCTCTTGGGTCAACGCCTGGTTTTTCTAATTCTTTAATGATATCTTTTAGGGTAGGTAAACCTACGTTTTCTGAAATATAGTTTTGAAGATCTATTTTTTGTAAGATGTCTTTATTGTCAATTAAATCATCAATTTTTATTTTTAAACCTTTTGCCATTTTATCAACAACAGCATAACTTTCAGGATGCACTCCAGAATCATCTAAACAATTTTTAGCATTTTTAATTCGTAAAAAGCCTGCTGCTTGTTCATATGCTTTTCCACCCAATCTTGGTACTTTTTTAATTTCATTTCTTGAAGAGAAAGAGCCATTTTCGTTTCTATATTGCACAATATTTTCTGCCAATTTTGGTCCAATTCCAGAAACATAACTCAATAAAGATTCACTGGCAGTATTTATATTTACACCCACAGTATTCACACAACTTTCTACTGTAGTATCCAAAGATTTTTTTAGTTTGGTTTGATCTACGTCATGCTGGTATTGCCCAACTCCAATCGATTTTGCATCAATTTTAACCAATTCAGCTAAAGGATCTTGCAGTCGTCTACCAATAGAAACAGAGCCACGAACTGTAACATCATAATTGGGAAATTCATCTCTTGCAATTTTAGAGGCAGAATAAATAGAAGCACCAGCTTCACTCACTACAAAAACATCAATAGAATTTTTAAAATGTACTTTTTTAATGAGTTGTTCCGTTTCTCTAGAAGCTGTTCCATTTCCAATAGCAATGGCTTCAATTTGATAGGCTTCTGCCAAAGAACTGATTTTTTTAATGGCACCAAAAGATTGATTTTGTGGCGCGTGAGGAAAAATAGTTTCATTGTGTAGTAAATCTCCTTGCTCATTCAAACATACTACCTTACAGCCTGATCTAAAACCAGGGTCAATTGCTAAAACTCTTTTTTCACCTAATGGTGCACCTAATAACAATTGCTTTAAGTTTTTAGCAAATACAGTTATGGCTGCATCATCTGCTTTTTCTTTGGCATTGGTTAATGCTTCATTGGAGAGAGAAGGAAATAACAATCGTTTAAATGCATCTTGTATAGCCAGCTGAATTTGTTGAACACATTCGTTATTAGAACGAATAATTCTATCTTCCATTTTTTGAAGTGTTCTTTCTGTGTCAATTTCTAGTTTTACACGCAAAAAACCTTCTTGTTCAGCTCGTAAAATGGCCAATAATCTGTGTGATGGAATTCTGTTTAAAGATTCATTCCAATCAAAATAATCTTTAAATTTTTGTGCTTTCTCTTCTTCTTTTTTTACTTTTATTACTTTGGATGAAATTTGTGCAAATCGTTCTATTTGATATCGAATATTATTTCTTATATCTGTTCTTTCATTAATCCATTCTGCAATAATAAAGCGTGCGCCTTCTAATGCTTTTTCAATAGTATCAACTTCATTATTTGTATATTTTGAAGCGGTATATTCCAAATCATTTACACGTTGACTAATAATCATTTTAGCCAAAGGTTCTAACCCTTGTAAACGTGCAGTTTCCGCTTTGGTTTTGCGTTTCTTTTTAAAAGGTAGGTACAAATCTTCTAAAGCAATTAGGTCTTTAGCATTATTTACTTTTCGAGTGAGTTCATCAGATAAAACTTTTTGTTCTTCCAAAGCTTTCAGAATTGCTTTTTTACGTTTTTCTAATGCTTCAAAAGTTTCTTTAAACTTTACAATTTCTCCAATCTGTAATTCGTTTAAATTACCCGTCATTTCCTTTCTATATCTACTTATAAAAGGAATTGTTGCGTCTTCGTTTAATAATAAAATGGTGTTTTTTACAGCTTTTTCTGTGAGTTGGGTTTGCTGAATTATATATTGGAGTAATTGCATTATTTTCTAATTTTACGTAGGTATAAATTTTAGGAGTTAATAAAATAAAATTTCTTGCTTCAATTTTAATGAAAAAATTAAAAGCACTCAAATTGACAGTATGTTTTTACGATTGCATAGAATTATTCAGAGGCTGTCACATCAAAGGATTTTGTCACTTTTCGGAATTGTATCGAGTTGTTTTTAGTAATTGAATTCGTGGCATCATGTTAAGAAATCACTTTTTCAAAAGCCAACCGTTTTGCACCGTAACTTGTGTAAATAATACCGCGGTATTGATAGCCTATTTTTTTTATTAAAGTTTGCATACCCAAATTTTCTTCATGGGTGTCAATCTTCAAACTTTTAATGTTTTGCAATTTTAGTGTTTGATGCATTTGAGTAAAGACAAACTTTGCGACCCCTAAAGCTCTATATTCTTTTGCAACAGCTAGCCTATGAATAACACCATAAGGTAAAGCCTCGTCATGCATCCAATTACCGTCAATTAGTTTTTTGTAGGTAGGTTCTGGTCTTGTTGTAAACATAGTAGTTGCTACTATAGTGTTTTTATCATCAATAATAACATAACTTTCCTCGTTTTTAATATCGTTTTTTACCTGTTCTGCATTAGGATATCCATTTTGCCATTGATCTATATGCAAAGATTTTAATAAAACTTTCGCATCATCAATAATTTCCATAATTCTAGATAGATCATGTAAAGAAGAACGTCTAATTTGCATTTTAGTTGATTTTAAAATCTAACCAAAGCTCTTCTTCAACAAAACATTGCAAGTGGTCGCCTTTTTTGTTTTCTCCTATACCTTCTGGTGGTGTTCCTGTAAAAATTAAATCTCCAGGTTGCAAAGTCATGTATGCAGATACATAGTTAATAATTTCTGCAAAATTATGAATCATGTGACCGGTATTACCCGCTTGAACCTGCTGATTATTTATTTTTAAACTAAAGTTGATATTAGATAAATCTGTAAAATCATTTATGGATTTAAATGTAGAAATTGGTGCAGCACCGTCAAAACCTTTAGCAAGATCCCAAGCATGTTTATGAGATCTAGCCTCGTTTAAGACGTCTTTTGCAGTATAATCAATACCTACGGCAATTTCAGAAATATAAGAATTTGCTTCTGCAACAGGTATGTTTTTACCTTCTTTACCTATTTTAATGACTAGTTCTACCTCATAAACAAGTTGGTTGGTAATACTAGGGTAATCAATATCTCTATTTACAGACAAACTAGATTCTGGTTTAGAGAAAATAAGTTTTGGGTTTTCTTTATTAGCTTTAATATCATCTAAATTAATAACGTAATTTTTACCGATTCCTAAAATTTTCATGATTTAGTTTTTGTAATGTAAATGTAAAAAAATATCCACTAAAAAATTAAATTCTCTAGTGGATACCTATAATTATAGTATGTTTTTTAAACAGTAGCTTTTTCTTTTTTACTTGATGTGACAGGCAATTCTACTACTTCTTGATTGTGTAAAATATCTTGCATAGTCTGTCTTTTTCTAATTAAATAATCTTGACCATTTACAACCATAACTTCTGCTGGTAAAAAACGAGAATTATAATTAGAAGCCATAGAATAACAGTAAGCACCAGCATTATGGAAACACAATATGTCTTCTTCAGATATCTCAGATATTCTTCTGTTAGAGCCAAAAGTATCAGTTTCGCAAATATATCCTACTACAGAGTAATAACGATCTCTACCTTCTGGATTAGAAATATTTGTGATATGATGATAAGAATCATACATCATTGGTCTAACTAAGTGATTAAACCCTGAATCAACATGTGCAAAAACAGTAGAAGTAGTTTGTTTTACGACATTTACTTTAGCTAAGAAAACTCCAGCTTCTGATACTAAAAATTTACCTGGTTCAAACATTAAAGTAACATCTTTTCCGTATTCTTCACAAAACTGATTAAATCTTGCAGAAAGTTGAATACCTAATTGCTCAATATCAGTAGAAATATCACCTTCTTTGTAAGGCACTTTAAAACCACTTCCAAAATCGATAAAATCAATATTATCAAATTGTCTAGCTACATCAAAAAGAATATCAGAGGCACGTAAAAAAGTATCAATATCTAAAATATCAGACCCTGTATGCATGTGAATTCCGTTAATATTCATTCCTGTATTTTCTACAACACGTTTTATATGTGGTACTTGGTGAATTGAAATTCCGAATTTAGAATCAATATGACCTACTGATATTTTAGAATTACCTCCTGCCATAATATGTGGATTGATTCGCACACAAACAGGAATTTCTGGGTGTTTTTGACCAAATTGCTCTAAAATAGAAAGGTTATCAATATTAATTTGAACTCCCATTTTAGCAACTTCTTCGATTTCATATAAAGAAACTCCGTTAGGTGTAAAAATAATATCTTGAGGATTGATACCTGTAGTTAAACAAAGTTGCACCTCTTGTATAGATACTGTATCTAAACCTGAACCTAAATTTTTAAAGAACTTTAAAATATTGATATTAGACAAAGCCTTTACAGCATAGTTTAACTTTAAGTTTTTAACACTACTAAAAGCATTTGTTAATCTATTGTATTGAGATTCTATTTTATCTGTATCGTAGACATATAAAGGACTTCCGTATTTATTTGCCAATTCTAAAAGCTGTGTTCTTTCCACGAGTATATATTTTAATTGTGACATCAAAAATAATCAAAATGTTGAGTTGTTTTACAGTTTGTTTTAAAATACAACATATTGTTTTTTTTTGTTTTTTTTAAGAGTAAGATTGCGAACTTTTCATCGTTGAAATCCTGTTAATAACTAATTACCGATGTCATTTCTTTTTTATAGGGTTAATACTATATTAGCAAGTACTTCAAACCTAATCATAGTAAGGAATTTTTATGAGCCAAGAAACCAAATATACAGAAGATAATATTAGATCATTAGACTGGAAGGAACATATTAGAATGCGCCCTGGAATGTATATTGGTAAATTGGGTGATGGCTCTTCAGCCGATGACGGAATTTACATTTTAGTAAAAGAGGTTTTAGACAACTCTATTGATGAGTATGTAATGGGTTCTGGTAAAACTATAGAAATTTCTATACAGGGCAGCAAAGTTACTGTTCGTGATTATGGACGAGGAATTCCTTTAGGTAAAGTGGTAGATGTTGTTTCTAAAATGAATACTGGTGGTAAATACGACTCAAAAGCGTTTAAAAAATCTGTTGGATTAAACGGCGTTGGTACAAAGGCCGTAAATGCACTTTCTACGTACTTTAGGGTAGAGTCAACCAGAGAAGGAAAGTCTGCATCTGCTGAGTTTTCTCAAGGAAATTTAGAAAATCAAGAATTTTTAGAAGAAACCTCTCGTAGAAAAGGAACAAAGGTTTCTTTTATTCCTGATGAAACTATCTTTAAAAACTACAAATTCAGAAATGAATATGTAGCTAAAATGTTAAAGAATTATGTGTATCTAAATCCTGGGTTAACTATTATTTTTAATGGCGAAAAATACTTTTCAGAAAATGGATTGAAAGATTTACTAGAAGACAATAACAATCAAGATGATATGTTGTATCCAATCATCCACCTAAAAGGTGATGATATAGAAGTAGCCATAACACATAGTAAAACTCAATATTCAGAAGAATACCACTCTTTTGTTAACGGACAACATACAACACAAGGAGGTACGCATCAATCTGCATTTAGAGAAGCGATTGTAAAAACCATTCGTGATTTTTTTGGTAAAAATTTTGAAGCATCAGACGTTCGTAAATCCATTATTTCTGCAGTTGCTATAAAAGTGATGGAGCCTGTTTTTGAAAGTCAAACCAAAACCAAATTAGGTTCTACAGAAATGGGAGGAGATTTGCCTACCGTAAGAACGTATATAAACGATTTTGTAAAGACACATTTAGATAACTATTTACATAAAAATACAGAGGTTGCAGACAAGTTACAGAAAAAGATTTTACAAGCAGAAAAAGAACGAAAAGAGCTTTCTGGAATTCGAAAATTAGCAAGAGATAGAGCTAAAAAAGCCAGTTTGCACAACAAAAAATTACGAGATTGTAGAATACATTTAGGAGATACTAAAAAAGAAGCACATTTAGAAACTACATTATTTATTACAGAGGGAGATTCTGCTTCTGGATCAATAACAAAATCTAGAAATGTAAATACACAAGCAGTATTTAGTTTAAAAGGAAAACCTTTAAATTCTTATGGATTAAGCAAGAAAATAGTATATGAAAACGAAGAGTTTAACCTCTTACAAGCTGCTTTAAATATTGAAGATGGTTTAGAAGATTTGCGCTATAATAATATTGTTATTGCTACAGATGCCGATGTAGATGGCATGCATATTAGATTATTATTAATTACATTCTTTCTGCAATTTTTTCCAGAACTTATTAAAGAAGGGCATTTGTATATTTTAGAAACACCGTTATTTAGAGTTAGAGATAAAAAAGAGACTATTTATTGTTATTCTGAAGAAGAGAAGCAAGCGGCAATGGATAAGTTAAGAGGAAAACCAGAAATAACGCGATTTAAAGGATTGGGGGAAATTTCGCCTAATGAATTTGTTCATTTTATAGGAGATGACATTCGTTTAGACCCTGTAATGTTAGATAAAGAGATGTCTATAGAGCAAATGCTACAATTTTACATGGGCAAAAACACTCCTGATAGACAAAAGTTTATCATAGAAAATTTAAAAGTAGAATTAGATATTGTTGAGGAAGTTTAGAATATGAGTGAAGAAATAAACGAAAACGAAGAGAATTTAGAGCACCTTAATCAAAATTCTGAAGATATAGAATATCAAGGAGATTTGCCTCAAGAAGAAACCATTACTAAAATTACAGGAATGTACAAAGAGTGGTTTTTAGACTACGCTTCGTATGTAATTTTAGAAAGGGCAGTACCAGCATTAATGGACGGTTTAAAACCTGTGCAGCGTAGAATTATGCATTCTATGAAAGATTTAGATGATGGACGTTATAACAAAGTAGCCAACATTGTGGGGCATACCATGCAATATCACCCGCACGGAGATGCTTCTATAGCAGATGCTATGGTACAAATTGGTCAGAAAGAATTGCTGATTGATATGCAAGGAAACTGGGGTAACATTTTAACAGGAGATAGAGCAGCAGCATCACGTTACATAGAAGCGCGTTTGTCTAAGTTTGCTTTGGAGGTTGTTTTTAACCCAAAAACTACAAAATGGCAAGCGTCTTATGATGGGCGAAAGAAAGAGCCTGTAAACCTTCCTGTAAAATTTCCACTATTACTAGCTCAAGGAGCAGAAGGTATTGCAGTAGGTTTGTCTACTAAAATTTTGCCTCATAATTTTCTTGAACTTATAGAGGCTTCTATAAAGTATTTGAAAGGGCGTAGTTTTAAAATTCTCCCAGATTTTTTAACAGGTGGAATAGCAGATTTTACCAATTATAATGATGGAAAACGTGGCGGTAAAGTTAGAGTGCGTGCTAAAATATCTCAATTAGATAAAAAGACGTTGGTCATTACAGAAATTCCCTTTGCTACTACAACACAATCTTTAATTGACAGTATCTTAAAAGCGAATGACAAAGGAAAAATCAGAATAAAAAGAATAGAAGACAATACTGCTGCAAACGTAGAAATTTTAGTGCATTTACCACCAAATGTATCTCCAGATAAAACCATAGACGCTTTATATGCATTTACAAATTGTGAAAATTCTATTTCGCCTTTATGTTGTATTATAGAAGATAATAAGCCATTATTTGTTGGGGTTTCAGAAATGCTAAAACACTCTACAGACAACACAGTTCAATTGCTAAAAAGAGAATTAGAAATTCAATTAAATGGATTAGAAGAACAATGGCATTTTGCTTCTTTAGAACGTATTTTTATAGAAAATAGAATATATAGAGATATAGAAGAAGAAGAAACTTGGAAAGGTGTTATTAGCGCTATTGATGAGGGTTTACAACCTCATATTAAACATTTAAAAAGAGCCGTTACAGAAGAAGATATCACCCGCTTAACAGAAATTAGAATTAAGAAGATTTCTAAGTTTGATATAGACAAAGCAAAACAGCATATAGAAAGTTTAGAAGATAAAATTGAGGGAGTTAAACATCACTTAGCAAACTTAATTGAATATGCCATAGACTATTTTAAAAATTTAAAAGACAAATACGGCAAAGGAAAAGAACGTAAAACAGAAATTAGAACTTTTGATGATATTGTAGCTTCAAAAGTAGCTATGAATAATGCCAAACTTTATGTAAATAGAGCAGAAGGTTTTATAGGTACTTCCTTACGAAGAGATGAATTTGTTTGCGATTGTTCTGATATTGATGATATTATTATCTTTAGAAGAGATGGTAAAATGATGGTTACCAAAATAGATGCTAAAACTTTTGTTGGTAAAGATATTATACACGTTGCGGTCTTTAAAAAGAAAGACAAACGTACTGTATACAATATGATGTACAAAGACGGTACTAAAGGACCTAGTTATATGAAACGTTTTAATGTAACTTCTGTAACGCGTGATAAAGAATACGATTTAACAAATGGTAGTAAAGGGTCTAAAATACTTTACTTTACTGCCAACCCAAATGGAGAAGCAGAAGTAGTTACTGTTAATTTACGTGCTGTTGGAAGTGTAAAAAAATTAAAATGGGATATTGATTTTGCAGAACTAGGAGTTAAAGGTCGTGGTGTTAGAGGTAATACCATAACAAAATTCGCTATTAAAAGTGTTGATTTTAAATCGGCAGGAGTTTCAACATTAAAACCAAGAAAAATTTGGTTTGACGATGCTGTTCAGCGATTAAATGTTGATGAAAGAGGTGAGTTATTGGGAGAGTTTAGAGCAGAAGACAAATTGCTCATTATCACTCAAAGTGGAAAAGCAAAGGCTGTAAAGCCAGATTTGGCAATGCATTTTGAAGATGATATGATTGTCTTAGAAAAATGGAAATCTAACAAACCTATTTCTGCAATTTATTTTGATGGAGAAAAAGCACGCTATTACATCAAACGATTTTTAATTGAAACATCAGAAAAAGAAGAAGTCTTTATTTCTGAACACCCTAAAAGTCAATTAGAAATAGTAGCAACAGATTATAAACCCGTGGCTGAAGTTGTATATTCTAAACGAAGTTTAGAAAATGAAACTGTAAATTTAGAAGAATTTATAGCTGTAAAGGGTATTAAAGCTTTGGGCAATCAACTAACTACCGAGAAAATTAAGCAAGTAAACTTGTTAGAACCGTTGCCATACAAAGAGTATGAAGAAGAAAATATGACTGCAGATGAGGACAAAGAAGAAGATGTCATAGAAGATAAATTACCAATTGATGTGCCTGTAGTAGATAAACCAAATGTATTAGAAACATCCGAAAAAGAGGATAAAAAACAAGCGCTTTTAAAGAAAGCTATTCAAAAGAAAAAAGAAAATACAGATGATGACACACAGCAAACATTATTTTAATTAAAATTTATACTTGCTTCATAATTGGTGTTTTTATGATTTCAAATGTTTTTTACGTATAAATTAGACAGAATTTAAATAAACTTATTCAAAAGAAATACGTAAAAATAATAGGAGTTAATTTACTGAATAAGATATAGGTATATAGTGAAAATGCATCAAGGAGTACAGACAATAAAACAGCTTGAAAAGAGAAAAGGTGGATATTATTATTTAAAACTCGATTCAGAAATAGTCAATCAGTTCAGTAAAAAAAGAGCTACAAGAATAATTTGCACCATTGATGACAAAATTTCTTATCGCTGTGGCCTGAATCATTTGGGAGATGGAAATTTTTACGTTATTGTTGCTGGAAAATATCTTAAAGAGCTAAATAAAGATATCGGTGATGTAGTTGATTACAAAATTGATGAAGACCCAGACCAATTAGGTGTTGAAATGCCAGAAGTTTTGACTGTTCTTCTTGAACAAGATGTAGACTCAAAAGCAGTTTTTGATAAGCTAACAGACGGAAAAAAAAGAAGCCTAATATATAATTTTGTAAGGCTAAAAGACGTTGACAAACAAATTAGAAATATAATTGACTTTTTAGCTAAAGAAAAACAGAAAATAAAATAAAGCGCGAAAAAATACGATGTCAAAAGCGATATGAGTAATTGCGGAAATCTTTACCAGAGCTAGTTGCCTTGGTTTTGTCAAAATTTGGTATTTATCAATCTAAAAAGTAGTAACTAATTTTTAATGCTACTTCTTTTATTCCATTCGTTAATATCCATACAAATGAAATTAAAACATCTTTATTTAGGCTTAGCTATCTTAGGTATTTGTTATACATGGTATTATAATATTTTATGGTACCAACAAGCAGTAAACCCTTCTTTTTCCAGTTTTATAACAGATACTCAAATTAATTTTGCTGGTAAATCTTTTGGTGCAGATTTAACTGTAGTATGTTTTACTTTTTTTGCATTTATGATTCCTGAATCGTTACGATTAAAAATTAAGTATTGGTGGGTTTTAATACCGTTAACTTTTTTTATTGCTATTGCGTTTACCTTTCCTTTGTTTTTGTATCTTAGAGCAAAGACATTAGAAAAGCAAATAAATGAAAGCTAAAATATTCGTATTAACGCTCTTTATTATCAGTAGTGTATTCGCGCAATCAGAAATACTTTTCTATAAAGATACACTTGGAAATTTATCTTACAAAGAGGTACAGAAAAAACCTTTTCAACTTCTAGAAAAACAAATTTTAGAACCTCATTCTAACAGTGTTTACTGGTTTAAAATACCTAAAGATAAGAGTAAACCTGAGTCTGTTTTTAGAATTTTATACGAAAGAATTCGAAAAGCTGATGCTTATCAGGCTTCACATAAAATAAAAGAACTCTCTAACCAACGATTTTTAAGTTATCAGTTTTCAAGAAAAGCAGATGTTTATATCAAAGTAGCTCCAAAGTTACACGCTTATATTCCGGTAACTTTAAATTCTGCAGCAGAAGCTAACATAAAAGAAAATAAACATGTTTTATTAAATGGGTTTTATTACGGCTTTGCTTTTCTAGTTGTTATATATAATCTTTTTTATTATTTTATATTTAAAGATGATGCTTTTCTGTATTATGCGCTGTTTTTAACAAGTATGAGTTTTGGTGTTTTTACAATGGATGGAATGCTAAACTTTTTCAATTTAAATCATACAGTTAATGACGTCTTAATGATTTTAAATTACATTTTTCTTGCGTTTTTTTCGTCTAAATTTACTAATAACTATTTGTTTTTAGAGTTGTACTACCCAAAAATTAAAAGACTTAGTTATGTGTTAGGTATCTGTATTGTTATTTCTGGGGTTTTGTACTTGGTTATTGATAACTATTATTATTTACTTATTTTAAATTTATTGGTTTTTCTACTTCTTTTTATCTATTGGCTTTGTTCTGTACTACTTTTTAGAAAGAATATGTATACAAAAATTTTAGCCATCGCCTACATTATCATATTATTTTCTGCTATTGATTTTTTTGTACTCAAGTTTTTAGGAATTTCTTTAATCAATATAAATTCCACAAATATTAAGATTGGTGCATTTTCAGAAATGATTATTCTCTCTATTGCCGTTTTGTATCGAATGAAAACATTAAGAGATGAAAACGACGTAATGAGAAAAGAAATAGTAGAGTATTCTGAAGAACTTTCTCAATTGAAAATAGAGAATGAAGATAGAACCTTTAGTAGAATAGACCAATTAAGTTTAAGAGAAAGACAGATTTTTGATTTAATTGTTCAGTTAAAATCGAATAAGGAGATAGCAACAATTTTAAATGTATCTATAAATACAGTTAAATTTCATGTAAAAAATATTTATGAGAAATTAAGTATAAGAAGTAGAAAGGAAGCCTTGTCTTTACAGAAAATATAAATTTTACTCCATAAATCTAAGGTACCACCTTTAAACTACCCGTAAACTACCCCTTTTTTTATTAGAGTAATTAAGTTTTATGATTAAGTTTGTATTAGTAAAAAATTATATCCCCCCCAAATCTTTATTCACAAAAAACTCTAGTATAATGTATTA
This sequence comes from Polaribacter sp. WD7, assembly GCF_003335085.1. Lineage (GTDB taxonomy): Bacteria > Bacteroidota > Bacteroidia > Flavobacteriales > Flavobacteriaceae > Polaribacter. Next base: position 143,914 of record NZ_QPEJ01000017.1, read on the forward strand.
TCTAGAGTTTTTTATTTATGTCACTTATTCTTAAATCCAATTAACTTGAGTTTAGCATAAAAAATTATGTCAGTCAGATTAATTTTTGATAGAAAATCGTATTGAAGACAAATATGTTTTTATACAAAAGCTTAATTTTGATATGATTTTATTCGTTTTACCTCTAAAACCAATTAATTAGCCAGTTTTTTGACATTGTATTTTAAACAGAACTCTAGTTAATTATATTTATTGCATTCTCTCAAAAAATGTAAATTCATATTTAGGTATTAAATTTGGGTATGCTATTTTAATCAAATCTTTAAGCACCAAATCTGGTCTTGTTGGTGCTAACTCATAATAGATAACACCACCTGTTTCTCCTTTTTTTGAAGAAGAGGTATATATATTGTTATTTTTAAATGCCTTAAATTTTCCATATAACTTGTTATTGTTTATCATCTCTTCTTTAGATGAAAAATATCCAGGAGCTATCCAATAATCTGCATGAATACCTTTATCAAAAACACTTTCAAAACTAAGAGATAAACTTCCTTTACCTTTGATGTTTTTCCATAAGTAATTTAAATTAGCATCTTGTAATAATTGGGCTACAAAACTTTCTCCTGCAGGCAAGCTCCATATGTCCTTACTCATAATAGCGCCAGACAACACAGTGGATTTTACTGTAATATTAGCAGCAATTTGTTTTGCTTTAATATAATTGCTTTCAATTACATTAAAAATACTGTCTGCCTGTTTTTCTTTATCAAATAAAACACCAAAAAATTTAATCCATTCTGCTCTTCCTAATGGAGTCTCTTCTAACCAATCACCATTATAAATTACATTAATTCCTGATTTTTGAAGAGTGGTTAGAGATTTATCTGCATTAGAAACACTATACCCAACCACCAATTCTGGATTTAAATCCAATAAAATTTCTGTGTTTAATGAATTCTCTTTTCCAACTTCTTTAATTTTGCCTGCATCAATTAATTGTCTTGTTTTTTTAGAAGAAATATATTTAGCATAAGGAAATCCTACAATAGCGTTTTCTTCATCCAATAACTCTAACATTGGTATATGAGTAGTAGAGGTAACTACAACTCTCTTTATAGGAACGTTAATTGTGTTTTTTGTATTTGCCTTTTGATTAATTTTGTGCTTAATGTTATATTCAAAAGTTTCTTTCGCGTTTTGATAAGCCAATTTAATAACCAATTTCTTTCCTCCATTATGATGTAAAATATCAAAACCTTTAGCATATTTAATAGTACTTTTATAATTAGGCGTAGATTTTTGATTTACAATATCTTTCTTACAAGAATAAAATAGATTTGCTAAAAAAAAAATAAGAAGTAGTTTATTGTTTTTCATTATGAATATACCTGATTTTCTTGTTCTTGAACTCTAATAAAGGTAGTTCTTTTGGTCAATTCTTTTAGCCTTTTGGCACCTACGTATGTACAAGTAGATCTAATACCGCCTAAAATATCAACAACAGTATTTTTAACATCACCTCTAAAAGGCACAGCAACAGTTTTACCTTCTGAGGCTCTATAATTTGCAACGCCTCCAGCATGTTTATTCATAGCTGTTTCAGAACTCATTCCGTAAAAAGCTTTGTACTGTTTTCCATCTCTGTTAATTAAATCTCCACCACTTTCAGTATGTCCAGCTAACATTCCGCCCAACATCACAAAATCAGCACTTCCTCCAAAAGCTTTAGCTAAGTCTCCAGGTATTTTACATCCTCCATCAGAAATAATATGACCACCCATGCCATGAGCAGCATCTGCACATTCTATAATAGCAGACAATTGTGGATACCCAACACCGGTTTTTACGCGAGTTGTGCATACAGAGCCAGGACCTATGCCTACCTTAATAATATCTGCACCTGCTAACAGTAATTCTTCTACCATTTCGCCCGTAACTACATTACCCGCAATAATTACTTTATTAGGATGTTTATTTCTCATTTTTTGAACAAATTCTACAAAATGTTCAGAATATCCGTTAGCTACATCAATACAAATAAAATTAATAGCAGAAAATTGATCTAAAATTTGTTTTACTTTATTGGCATCTTCATTAGCTGTACCTGTGCTTATTGCAATATTTTCTAATGTTTTTTTTGATGCATTTTTAGCAAAATTTTGCCAATCATCTATAGAGTAGTGTTTATGAATTGCCGTAAATAAGTTATGTTCTGCCAATGATTTTGCCATTTCAAAAGTACCTACAGTATCCATATTTGCAGCTATTATTGGTATACCACTCCATTTAATATCGCTGTGTAAAAAAGAAAAATCTCTTTGTAAAGAAACTTCAGACCTAGATTTTAGTGTAGACCTTTTGGGTCTTATCATTACATCTTTAAAACCTAATTTAATATCATTTTCAATTCTCATCTATAAAAAACATTTAAGATCTAAAGGTATAAAATTTGGATACGATTTTATTAGATTCTTAGTAAGAATGTATCTACTTTTGTAAAGATTTTGGTTTTGAAGTAAACATATTTATTTCGAATTAAAAGGGAATCTGGTGTAAATCCAGAACTGTTCCCGCAACTGTAAGTTTATGCTAACAATTTGAATACGTAACGTAGAAGATTTCTACAAAAGTAAATTTAATAGTTAGTACCTCTATAAAGAGGATGTTATTATTCTTTATACCACTGACGTTTTTGTTGGGAAGGTAAATAACGTAAAAAACAAGTCAGGAGACCTGCCAATAATCTTAATTAAAATAAATCTTCGGGAAAAAGATTTCTTTAAATTATGATATTAAAACAAGCAATTTTTACCTGCTTTTTTTTCTGTTGCATTACTAATGTGTTTTCTCAGAAAGATAGTATAGAGGTTAAATTTTCAGAAATTCATTTGGCTATTTCTAAGGTTAAAGATTTTTCTAAAGGATATAGCGTGTCTAGCATTTCGGATACTCTGGTAGTGAGAGATATTAAATCGTTAACAAATATTTTGCGATTTAATTCTTTTATTTACTTTAAAGAAGAAGGTTTGGGTATGGTATCATCACCTTCTTTTAGAGGAACCAATTCTAGTCAAACCGCTGTGCTTTGGAATGGTATAAATATTAATTCTCAATTATTAGGTCAAGTAGATTTTAATGCATTATCGTCAAATTCTTATGATGATATAACTGTTAGAAGTGGCGGGGGTAGTGTACTTTTTGGTAGTGGAGCTATTGGAGGGACAGTACATTTAGATAATACGATAGATTTTACAACACAAACCAAACACAATTTTATAGGGAATTATGGTAGTTTTAATACAAAACACATCAGTTATCAATTTAAAAAAGCAACTGACAAAACACATATAAATATTGGTTTAGGATATAATGCTTCAGAAAATGATTATAAATACTTAAAATCTAATTTATTTAATGAAAATGGAAGTTTCTCAAATTTTAACGCTGATGTTAATTTTGGATATCAATTTAGTACAAAAAGCAATATAAAATTATTTGCAAATGCTTTTGCTGCAGACAGAAATCTTTCTAGAACATTAAATGCGCCTTCTAATGATAGTTATGAAGATTTTACTTTGAGAAATTTATTGGAATGGAACTATAAATTGAGTACTAAAGAATTATTATCTACAAAGTTAGCTTATCTTTTTGACCAGTTTACTTTTTTTGATAACAATAATAATAGAGCATTATTTTCTAGAGGAAATACCAAAAGAACGTTATCAAAAATAGATTACAATAATTTTATTTCTAAAAAAATTCAATTAAATGGAGTCTTAGAGTTTGAAAATACAGCGGCAATAGGCAGTACTTTTCAAAGGCAAAATAGAACTATTTTTACTACAATTTTATCTTTGAATCATCAGTTGTTTAAAAAGTTAAGTTACGGAGCACAATTTAGAAAAGACTATATAAAGGATTTTAATTCTCCATTTTTATATTCTTTAGGTCTAGAGTATAAATTCAATTCAACCTATACGCTTTCCGTAAATACCTCCAAGAATTTTAGAATCCCCACATTTAATGACCTGTATTGGACACCTGGAGGTAATCCTGATTTAGAGTCAGAGAATGCTTATCAATTTGAATTAGGAAACAAACTTCATTTTAAAAATAAAAGCTTTCAATTCAATACTTTTTATATTAAAACTTCAAATTTAATTCAATGGTTACCCAATGATAGCGGAATTTGGAGTCCTATAAACGTTAATGAAACTGAAAATTACGGACTAGAGGTATCTTACAATCATAAATTTAATTATGGTTTACACTTGTTTCAATTCAATATCAATTACTCTTATACAATTGCCAAAAATTTAGAGACCAACAAACAATTGTTTTTAGTACCAAAGCACAGAGCAAACTTTTTGATAGATTATAACTACAAAAAAATCACAGTTTTCTATCAGCAATTATTTAATGATGAAGTTTCGTTTTTGGTAGATACCATTCCTTATTTTACTGTTGCAAATATTGGTATAAATTATCAAATACAATCTTTAAAAAATCAGCCTACAGTTGGTTTTAAAATAAATAATATTTACAATACGTATTATCAAAACACCTTAAACAGGCCAATGCCTGGAATCAATTTTCAAATAACAACAAACATAAATTTTTAAAAGATGAATATTAGAAAAGTAGTAGTATTAAGTGCCTTAATTGGAGTTTTGTTTTCTTGTAATAACACCAATGAACCAGAATTGGCTTTAGGAGATTATGAAAATGGAATATTAGTAACTAATGAAGGAGCGTTTAGTGGAGGTACAGGAACAGTCAATTTTATTTCTAATGATTTTTCTGTTCAAGTAGAAAAAGTGTTTAATAAAGTTAATGGAGAAAATATTGGAACGATATTGCAATCTGCAGGTTTTAATGGAGATAACATTTTTTTAATTGCAAATGTTGGAAATAAAATTTCTGTAGCAAATAGATTTACTATGGAAAAATCGACAGAAATTACAGCAGATTTAAGTAACCCAAGATATATTGCATTTGCTAATGGTAAAGGTTATGTAACCAATTGGGGTGATGGTACAGATGTTGAAGATGATTATGTAGCGGTTATTAATTTAACAACTAATCTTGTAGAGTCTAAAATACCTGTAATTGAAGGTCCTGAGCAAATTATTGCAAACGGAAATACGTTATACATTTCTCATAAAGGAGGTTTTGGTTCTGGAAACTCTGTAACAGTCATTAATGCTGTTAACAATTCTGTAATTACAAACTTACAAGTTGGAGATATCCCAGATGAAATGGCTATAGACAATAGCGGTAACGTATTAGTTTCTTGTGAAGGTAAAGCAGAAACACCTTGGAATCCTACAGAGGTTTTAGGAAGTTTGGTTAAAATTAACACCACAACAAATGAAGTTATTTCTACAATTAATTATGCTTCAGGATTTCACCCAGGAGCAATGACAATTGATAACCAATCTATTTATTTTGGGTCTTCTGCAGGTGTATATAAAATGTCTGAAAATGCTACAGAAATTCCTTCATCAACAATAATAGCTACTATAGCGTCTGCTGTTTCTGTTAAAGATGATAAGATTTATGTTACTAACGCATCAGATTTTTCAAACAATGGAACGCTAACTGTTTTTGACGGGGCTACAAATACCCAATTACAAGAATTTACGGTTGGTCTTATTCCGGGAAAAATATATTTTAATTAAAACTTCAAATTCTATACATATAAAAAGCCTTCTAAATTTAGAAGGCTTTTGTTTATAATAAATTTTTTACCTCGCTTTTAATAAAATCTACGGCAACATCAGTAGGGGGTAGTATTTTGGAGTAATCAATTAAAATATTTTCTCTAAAATCATTGGCAGAATTTGATGTTTCTGCTACTTGTTTTAATTTATTTAGCGTAGCATTTTTAGCTCCTAAAATAGCAGTCCAGGTACTACTAGAAATGTAAATTTGTTGTACCAGATTATGCTCAAATTCTTGTTCTATATTATTGATTAAAAGCTGTAAATAATCATCAGTAGTTTCTGAAATAGGTTTTATCCTAACTACAATTTTTGCAGGATTAATTCGCTCACAAAATAACAACATACGCTCATAAGCTTGTAATTTTATGGGTAAGGCATCTTTTTTTCTGTTATAAAGTAGCTCCATTTTTTTTTCAGCATTTTGTTGATTTATAAAACTACTAAACATATAATAAGCTACAAAACCTGTTACCATGGCAGGTAAAATATATGCTATACTTTCTAAAAATTTATCTTCCATAAAACTATAAATGATTTAAGCAATACAAATATAAAATTTCGAATGTTAACGCTACCTCAAAACTTTGTAAAGTACCAATTTAAATATATTTCTTTTGTTTTTTTCATTTAGATGATTATCATTTCGAACATTGCTGAAATTTAAATGTATTTAAATTGAAAGTAACTTACGAGGTAAAAGTGTAGTTGAGAAATCTTATATCTATCGTAAGATTTTTCCATTTCAGTAGAGATAAAATACGTTTTGAGCAATAAAAATAATAATCACCTAATAAAATATATTTTTTATTCCGAATTCACGTTAAACATAAACTAGTTCTAAAGTCCTTACAATATAAAAGAGTACCTATTTTATTTTAGAGTTATAATCCTTATAGGTATTCTAAAAATAATTTGGGACATGAACTAAACTTTGACTTATTCAAGTTTTAAAATGAATTTAATATGGAATAACTTGTGAATAAAAACTAGAAATCTTCTTTTATAAAAACGAATAGTTTAGCTAACTTCACATTTTCAAATTCTATAAAATTAACGATTGAGTAATTATTTAGATTCTTTAAACGAGGCGCAAAAACAGGCTGTTTTACAAAAAGACGGTCCAATGATTATAATTGCTGGTGCGGGTTCTGGTAAAACACGTGTATTAACTTACAGAATAGCACATTTAATGCAACAAGGTGTAGATTCATTTAACATTTTATCGCTCACATTTACAAATAAAGCGGCAAGAGAAATGAAAGAAAGAATTGCTACAGTTGTTGGGGTAAGTGAAGCCAAAAATTTGTGGATGGGAACATTTCACTCGGTTTTTGCAAGAATTTTACGTTCTGAAGCAGATAAACTAGGGTTTCCTTCTAACTTCACAATTTATGATACACAAGATTCAGTTCGTTTAATTACGGCTATTATTAAAGAATTAAACTTAGACAAAGAACGTTACAAACCGAAACAAATCTTAGGAAGAATATCGTCTTTTAAAAACAGTTTGGTTACAGTTAGAGCTTATTTTAACAATCCAGACTTGCAAGAAGCAGATATGCACGCTAGTAGGCCAAAAGTGGGTGATATTTACAAAGAATACGTAGATAGATGTTTTAAAGCAGGAGCAATGGATTTTGATGATTTATTGCTGAGAACCAACGAATTGTTAGCGCGTTTTCCTGATGTTTTGGCAAAGTATCAAGATAGATTTAGATATATAATGGTAGATGAGTATCAAGATACCAATCATTCTCAATACATTATTGTACGTGCTTTAGCAGATAAATTTGGTAATATTTGTGTGGTAGGAGACGACTCTCAGAGTATCTATAGTTTTAGAGGAGCAAATATTCAAAATATTTTAAATTTTCAAAAAGACTATCCAGATGTTAAAACATTTAAGCTAGAGCAAAATTATAGATCAACCAAAAACATTGTAAACGCAGCAAATTCTGTAATTTCTAGAAACAAAACAAAGTTAGATAAAGAGGTTTGGACAAGCAATGACCCTGGAGATTCTATAAACGTAATGCGTACAATTTCTGATGGAGAAGAAGGGCGTTTTGTAGCGCAATCTATTTGGGAAAATATGATGAATCATCAATTAAAACCAGATGATTTTTGCGTATTGTATAGAACAAATTCGCAATCTAGAGCTATTGAAGATGCACTAAGAAAAAAGAATATTGATTATAAAATATATGGCGGAATTTCATTCTACCAAAGAAAAGAAATTAAAGATATTTTATCTTATTTAAGAATTCTTATCAACCCAAATGATGAAGAAGCCTTAAAAAGAATAATTAATTACCCTGCTCGTGGAATCGGAGCAACAACCATAGATAGATTAACCATTGCTGCAAATCATTATAAGAAATCAATTTTTGATATCATAAAATATATAGATAAGATTGATATTAATATCAATTCTGGAACTAAAAACAAGCTACAGAATTTTATGAATATGATTTTGCGTTTTCAAATTGAATCGCAAACAAAAAACGCTTTTCAAATTGCAGAAGAAGTTGTAAAACAAATACGTTTAATAAAAGATTTAGAAAAAGACGGAACACCAGAAGCAGTTAGTAAGGTAGAAAATGTTCAAGAATTGTTAAACGGAATTAAAGATTTTATTACAGATAAAATAGAACAAGGAGAAGACGCATCATTAACATCATTTTTAGAAGATGTAGCTCTAGCAACAGATTTTGACAGTAAGAAAGATGATGAAAAACCAACCGTTTCTTTAATGACTATTCATCAATCTAAAGGTTTAGAATACCAATATGTTTATATTGTAGGTTTAGAAGAAAATTTGTTTCCTTCTGCCATGAGTATGAATACTAGAAGCGAATTAGAAGAAGAACGTAGGCTATTTTATGTGGCATTAACCAGAGCAGAAAAAGTAGCCTATTTATCTTATGCCCAAACACGGTATAGGTGGGGTAAATTGGTAGATGCAGAACCAAGTCGTTTTTTAGAAGAGATTGATGATCAGTTTTTGCATTACATTACGCCAAAAGTACCAGAGCCCTCTATAAATAGGTTTGTAGATGCTAGTTTGTTTGATGATGCGCCAAAAGGAATACGTTTTCAAAAACCCATTCAACGCAAGAAAAAAGAAAGAGAAATACTCAAGAAAAAAGATATTGTAATTCCAAAAAATCTAAAAAAAGTTACACAAGTAAACACCAAAACAAATTTGTTTGATACAGATGTAGTTGTCGGTAATGTTGTAGAGCATAATAGATTTGGTACAGGAAAAGTACTTTCTTTAGAAGGTAAAGGCCCAAATAAAAAAGCAGAAATTCAATTTGGTACTGTTGGTAAAAAGAAATTATTACTCCAGTTTGCAAAATTGAAAGTCATTGGATAAAAATCATCCCATAACTAAAAATAAATTGCTATTTTGCGATATAAATAACTACAAAGTATAAATTGTCAGTTCTAGTGTTTTCTTTTGATTGAAATGAAAAAGAAAATGTATCGAGAACACACTTCAAAAATAAATAAATGACATTCGATTTAGAATACAACTCAGAGAGAACCCTAATGATAATTCCAGAATATGGAAGACATATACAAAAATTAGTCAACCATTGCATTGCTTTAGAAACCAAAGAAGAGCGTAATAAAATGGCACAAGCTATAGTAGATGTAATGGGTAATTTACAACCACATCTACGTGACGTACCAGATTTTAAACATAAATTGTGGGATCAGCTTTTCATCATGGCAGATTTTAATTTAGATGTAGATTCACCTTATCCAGAACCATCTAAAGAAGAGTTGCAAGAAAAGCCAGAACCTTTGGCATACCCAAAAGCAGCTTCAAAATACCGTTATTATGGTAAAAATATTCAAACCATGATAGACGTTGCTTTAAGTTGGGAAGATGGAGATATGAAAGAAGCTTTGGTATTTACCATAGCAAATCATATGAAAAAATGCTACTTAAATTGGAATAAAGACACCGTTGATGATGCTGTTATTTTTAAACACTTGTATGATTTGTCTGATGGTAAGATAGATCTAAGAAATACAGAAGAAGATTTAACAGACAGCAAAAACTTGTTAAGAAAAAGAAACACACAAGGTCAAAACCATTCTAAAAATAACAATAAGAAACATCACAATAATAAAAATAGAAAAAGATAAAACTAAATGGCATCATTTAAAATAGAAGGTGGTCATAAATTAAACGGAACCATCACACCACAGGGAGCAAAAAATGAAGTTTTACAAATTCTTTGTGCGGTTTTATTAACTCCAGAAAGAGTTTTTGTACACAATGTTCCTGATATTATTGATGTAAATAAACTTATTTTTATTTTAGGAGAATTAGGGGTTAAGGTAGAAAGATTAGGCACTAATTCTTATGCTTTTCAAGCAGATGAAATTGATTTACCTTATTTAGAATCAGATAATTTTAAAAGAGATGGAAGCTCCTTAAGAGGTTCTATAATGATTGTTGGTCCTTTGCTAGCGCGTTTTGGTAAAGGTTACATTCCAAGACCAGGAGGAGACAAAATTGGAAGAAGAAGATTAGATACCCATTTTGAAGGATTCATTAGATTAGGTGCAAAATTTAGATACAATAAAGAAGAAAAGTTTTATGGAGTAGAAGCAGAAGAACTTTTTGGTACAGACATGTTGTTAGATGAGGCCTCAGTTACAGGAACAGCCAACATAATCATGGCAGCCGTTTTTGCAACAGGAACAACAACCATCTACAATGCAGCATGCGAGCCCTATATTCAACAATTGTGTAAAATGTTGAATGCTATGGGCGCAAAAATAGAAGGTGTAGGCTCTAATTTACTTAAAATTACAGGTGTCAACAGTCTCATCGGTTGTACACATACTGTGTTACCAGACATGATAGAAATAGGATCTTGGATTGGTGTTGCGGTAATGACTAAATCAGAACTCACCATTAAAAATGTAAGTTGGGACAACCTTGGGCAAATACCCAATGTCTTTAGAAAATTAGGAATTCAATTAGAAAAACAAGGAGACGACATTTACATTCCGGCACAAGAATCATATCAAATACAAAATTACATAGATGGTTCTGTTTTAACCGTAGCAGACGCACCTTGGCCGGGGTTTACACCAGACTTGTTAAGTATTGTTTTGGTAATTGCAACACAAGCAAAAGGTACTGTTTTAATACATCAAAAAATGTTTGAAAGTAGATTGTTTTTTGTAGACAAGCTAATAGATATGGGCGCAAAAGTAATTCTGTGTGACCCTCATAGAGCAACCGTAATTGGGCACGATTTTCAATCGCAATTAAAAGCAACAAAAATGACTTCACCAGACATTAGAGCAGGTATTTCGTTATTAATTGCAGCACTTTCTGCAAACGGTACAAGCATAATCAACAATATAGAGCAAATAGACAGAGGTTATGAAAACATAGAAGCCCGTTTAAAATCTATTGGTGCTAAAATAGAAAGGATAGAAGATTAGTTTTTGAGAAGCTATTTCCCGCTTTCCATTATATCTTTTTCTCGTACCTCAAAAAAGGATGCCATTGCAATCGGGGCTAAACCTATTTGCTAGCTTAAAGAGAATGAAACAAAAATAGTGTCAACTTGACACTATTTTTTTATTGGCAACATTTTTGCCCATAAATTGTGTACAATTTAACGATTACATACAAATGAGTCAGAAAGAAAATATACAAGAAGAAGAAATAAAAAAAGAACAAGAAACTGCACAAGTAGAAGAAAATCAAACCGTTGAAGAAGAGGTTGCTACAGAAGAACCTACAGCAGAAGAATTAATTCAAGTAGAAAAAGATAAATTCTTACGCTTGTTTGCAGAGTTTGAAAACTACAAAAAAAGAACTTCTAGAGAAAGAATAGAGCTCTTTAAAACAGCAGGTCAAGAATTAATGACGGCTTTACTGCCAATTATGGATGATTTTGACAGAGGTTTGGCAGAAATAAAAAAAGCCAAAGACAAAGAACTGTTAAAAGGTATGCAATTGATAAGCGATAAGTTAAAAAACACGCTTACCCAAAAAGGATTAACAGCAATAGAAGTTAATGCTGGCGATACTTTTGATGCAGAAATTCATGAAGCAATTACTCAAATACCAGCACCGTCAGAAGATTTAAAAAGTAAAGTAATAGATTGTGTAGAAAAAGGGTACAAATTAGGAGACAAAATTATACGTTACCCCAAAGTAGTTATAGGACAATAATACAAATAACAATGTACAATTATCAATTACAAATTTGGTAAATCGCCAATTGCTAATTGCTAATTGCTAATTGATTAAAGATGGCAAAACAAGACTTTTACGAAATTTTAGGCATTTCAAAATCAGCTTCTCAAGCAGAAATAAAAAAAGCCTACAGAAAAATGGCAATCAAATATCACCCAGATAAAAACCCAGGAGATACAACTGCCGAAGAAAACTTTAAAAAAGCAGCAGAAGCTTATGAAGTTTTGAGTGATGAGAACAAGAAGGCTCGTTACGATCAATACGGTCACGCAGCTTTTGACGGCCCTCAAGGAGGAGGTGGCTTCGGTGGCGGAGGTATGAATATGGACGATATATTTAGCCAATTTGGAGATATTTTTGGTGGCGGAGGTTTTGGCGGCGGTTTTGGCGGTTTTGGTGGCGGAGGTCAACAGCAAGCCAGAGTTAAAGGAAGTAATATGCGTATTCGCGTAAAGTTAACTTTAGAAGAAATTGCCAAAGGTGTAGAAAAGAAAGTAAAAGTTAGAAGAAAAATACAAGCAAGTGATGTTACATACAAAACATGTACAACTTGTAATGGTTCAGGTCAACAAATGCGAGTTACAAATACTATTTTAGGTAGAATGCAAACAGCAACAACTTGTGGTACTTGTTCTGGTGCAGGAGAAATTTTAGACAAAAAACCTAACGGAGCAGATGCACAAGGTTTAATAGTAGAAGAGGAAACTGTGTCTATAAATATCCCAGCTGGTGTTACAGAAGGAGTTCAATTAAAAGTAGGAGGTAAGGGTAATGAGGCCCCAGGAAAAAACTCAATATCAGGAGACTTATTGGTTTTAATAGAAGAAATTCCGCATGAAACACTTAAAAGAGAAGGTACAAATATACATTATGACATGTATGTAAATTTTTCTGAAGCAGTTTTAGGAACTAGTAAAGAAGTAGAAACAGTAACAGGAAAAGTAAAAATTAAGATAGAAGCTGGTACACAGTCAGGCAAAATACTAAGATTAAAGGGTAAAGGATTACCAAGTATAGAACGTTATGGTACAGGTGATTTCTTAATTCATATAAATGTCTGGACGCCTCAAGAACTTAATAAAGAACAAAGACAGTTTTTTGAAAAAATGTCTGACAATGAGAACTTCACGCCAAGTCCTAACAAATCAGATAAATCATTTTTCGAAAAAGTAAAAGATATGTTTTCATAACAAATATGAAATTCTTAAAAATATGTATATATTTTTTCAAAATATTTTTTTGTAACAAAAAATAATATATATTTGTCACGTTATTGAGAAATCAATAACACTTTTTCTTTTTCATAGCAATTTTCCCACTCAATTTTGAGTGGGTTTTTTTATGAAGATAATTAGTAAAATATAAATAATTAGCAGACTTATCTTATCGTCTCAAACTAGTTTTGAGAAGGAAAGTCCGGACACCAAAGAGTAAGCATAGCGGATAACATCCGTCCAACGTAAGTTGAGGACAAGTGCAACAGAAAGTACGTACAGTTAGGCTGTAGTGAAACCAGGTAAACTCTATGCGGTGCAATGCCATGTATATTAGAGCTTGAGAGCTACTCGCTCGATTCTAAAGGGTAGGCAGATTGACCTTAAAAGTAATTTTAAGGCTAGATAAATGATAAGAACCTTTTTAAGGATACAGAATTCGGCTTATTAGTCTGCTTTTTTATTTAACATTTAAAGATTTATCAAATAAACCTATAAAAAGACTCGTTTTTATAGATTAAATTCAGTGTTTGTTTAAATATCCTTTTTTTATTCATTAATTGTTGCATTTTATTAATTATACTTTAAAATTAATATAAAAAATGTATGTTTGCTTCACTAAAATAAACATCAACCAGAACCTTTATACTTCATCTAAAATGTAGGTATTAAGATTCAATGAAACAAAAGATTTCTTTCATGTATACGTACAAAGATTACCTTATAGAAATAGAAGAGCGTAAAGCACAAGGTCTTCATCCAAAGCCTATAGATGGCAAAGAATTATTAAGTGATATTATATCGCAAATAAAAGATGTAAATAATGAATATAGAGAAGATTCTCTTAATTTTTTTATATACAATGTTTTACCAGGTACAACAAGTGCTGCCAGCGTAAAATCTAAATTCTTGAAAGAAATTATTTTAGGTCAAGAAAAAGTAAAAGAAATCACTGTAGATTTTGCTTTCGAGTTGTTGTCGCATATGAAAGGTGGATCTTCTATAGAAGTTTTATTAGATTTAGCGTTAGGAGAAGATGCTGCAATAGCAGAACAGGCTGCTAAAGTATTAAAAACACAAGTGTTTTTATATGAGGCAGACATAGAGCGTTTAGAAAACGGTTTAAATAACGGAAATGCAATTGCTAAAGAATTATTAGAAAGCTATGCGCAAGCAGAATTTTTTACGAAGCTACCAGAAGTTGACGAAAAAATAGATATCGTTACTTTTATTGCTGGGGTTGGAGATATTTCAACAGATTTATTATCTCCAGGAGCAGATGCGCATTCAAGATCAGATAGAGAATTACACGGGCAATGTATTTTTGAGCATAATAAGGAAATGCAACAAGAGCTTTTAGCTTTAAAAGAAAAACACCCAGACAAACGAGTAATGTTAGTAGCAGAAAAAGGAACTATGGGAGTAGGTTCTTCTAGAATGTCAGGTGTAAATAATGTTGCATTATGGACAGGTATTTCCTCTAGTCCATATGTTCCATTTATAAACATAGCACCTGTAATTGCTGGTACAAATGGTATTTCTCCAATATTCTTAACCACTGTTGGAGTAACAGGTGGTATTGGTATAGATTTACAAAATTGGGTAAAACAAAAAGATGAAGAAGGAAATACAATTGTTGATGAAGAAGGAGAGCCAATTTTAAAACAAATGTATTCAGTTGCTACAGGAACTGTTTTAACGATAAATACAAAAGAAAAGAAATTATACAGTGGAAATGTTGAGTTGAAAGATATTTCTACAGCATTAACTCCTCAAAAAATGGAGTTTATCAAAGCAGGAGGTTCTTATGCCGTAGTTTTTGGAAAAAAATTACAAACATCTGCATGTAAGATTTTAGGGATTGATGTACCTCAAGTCTATGCTCCATCAAAAGAAATTTCTATTGAAGGTCAAGGATTAACGGCTGTAGAAAAAATATTCAATAAAAATGCAGTTGGCACAACACCAGGTAAAACATTACACGCAGGTTCAGACGTTCGCGTAGAAGTTAATATTGTAGGTTCTCAAGATACCACAGGGTTAATGACTTCTCAAGAATTAGAAATGATGGCAGCAACGGTGGTTTCTCCAATAGTAGATGCAGGTTATCAATCTGGATGCCATACGGCTTCGGTTTGGGACGATAAGTCTAAAGCTAATATACCAAGACTAATGCAGTTTATGAATGACTTTGGATTAATCACAGCACGTGATCCTAAAGGAGGGTATCATGCAATGACAGATGTAATTCATAAAGTTTTAAATGACATTACTATTGATGATTGGGCAATAATTATTGGTGGAGATTCTCATACTCGTATGTCTAAAGGAGTTGCTTTCGGAGCAGATTCTGGAACTGTAGCTTTAGCATTAGCAACTGGTGAAGCAACAATGCCTATACCTCAATCTGTAAAAGTAACCTTTAAAGGTGAAATGAGAAGTTTTATGGACTTTAGAGATGTTGTACATGCAACGCAACAACAAATGTTGAAGCAATATGGAGGAGAAAATGTATTTCAAGGTAGGATTATAGAAGTACATATAGGTACATTAACATCAGATCAAGCCTTTACATTTACAGACTGGACAGCAGAGATGAAAGCAAAAGCTTCAATCTGTATTTCAGAAGACGAAACATTAGTTGAATCTTTAGAAATTGCAAGAGACCGTATCCAAATCATGATTGAAAAAGGTATGGATAACAAAAAACAAATGTTACAAGGTCTTGTAGATAAAGCCAATGAAAGAATTACAGAAGTTAAAACAGGAATTAAACCAGCCTTAAGACCAGATGCAGATGCTAAATATTATGCAGAAGTAGTTATCGATTTAGATGAAATTGCAGAACCTATGATAGCTGATCCTGATGTTAACAACGATGATGTTTCTAAGCGTTATACACACGACACTATTAGACCTTTATCTTTTTACGGAGGAACTAAAAAAGTAGATTTAGGATTTGTAGGATCTTGTATGGTTCATAAAGGTGATATGAAAATATTAGCACAAATGCTAAAAAATATAGAAGCGCAACAAGGTAAAGTAGAATTTAAAGCTCCTTTGGTAGTAGCGCCTCCTACTTATAATATTGTTGATGAATTAAAGGCTGAAGGAGATTGGGAAGTACTACAAAAATACTCTGGTTTCGAATTTGATGATAATGCACCAAAAGGATTAGCAAGAACTAAATATGAGAATTTATTATATTTAGAACGCCCTGGATGTAATTTATGTATGGGAAATCAAGAAAAAGCTGAACCTGGAGATACTGTTATGGCAACATCTACACGTTTGTTTCAAGGAAGAGTTGTAAAAGATGCTGGTGAGAAAAAAGGAGAGTCTTTATTATCATCAACACCAGTTGTAGTATTATCTACAGTGTTAGGTAGAACTCCAACAATGGAAGAATATGAAAAAGCAGTAGAAGGTATTGTATTAACAAAATTTAAGCCTTCTCAAAAGCAATTGGTTATATAATTAGTATTATAAACAGTATTACAAAAGCTCGAATTTGAAATTCGGGCTTTTTTTTGCTCTCTTTTTCAATAAATCATAAAAGTGAGTTAAAACGGAGAAGTTAATTGTTAAAAACATTAAATTTTTCTATAATTTAGTGGTCTTAACAATAACTAAAAACACAAAACGTATGGCTTTTGATATTGAAATGATAAAAAGTGTTTATGCAAACATGAAAGAGCGCGTAGATGCAGCAAGAGAAATTACAGGCAAACCGTTAACTTTAGCAGAGAAAATTTTATACTCTCATTTATGGGATGGAGTAGCCGATAAAGCATTTGTAAGAGGTAAGGATTATGTAGATTTTGCGCCAGATAGAATTGCTTGTCAAGATGCAACTGCGCAAATGGCTTTGTTGCAATTTATGCAAGCTGGTAAACCTAAAGTAGCTGTACCTACAACTGTGCATTGTGATCATTTAATACAAGCTAAAGAAGGCGCCGCTAAAGATTTAAAACATGCAAACAATGTAAGTAGTGAAGTTTTTGATTTTTTAGAATCTGTTTCTAATAAATATGGAATTGGTTTTTGGAAACCCGGAGCAGGAATAATTCATCAAGTAGTTTTAGAGAACTATGCGTTTCCAGGAGGAATGATGATTGGTACAGATTCACATACCGTAAATGCAGGAGGATTGGGTATGGTAGCTATTGGAGTTGGTGGTGCAGATGCAGTAGATGTAATGGCTGGTATGGCTTGGGAGTTAAAATTCCCGAAACTAATCGGTGTAAAATTAACAGGAAAACTTTCAGGTTGGACAGCACCAAAAGATGTTATTCTTAAAGTTGCAGAAATCTTAACAGTTAAAGGAGGAACAGGAGCAATTGTTGAATATTTTGGGCCAGGAGCAACTGCAATGTCTTGTACAGGAAAAGGAACTATTTGTAACATGGGTGCAGAAATAGGAGCAACAACTTCTACCTTTGGGTATGATGATTCTATGGAGCGTTATTTGCGCGCCACAGATAGAGAAGATGTAGCTGATGCAGCCAATACCGTAAAAGAATATTTAACAGCAGATACAGAAGTTTACGAAAACCCAGAACAATATTTTGACCAAGTTATAGAGATAAATTTATCTGAATTAGGGCCATTATTAAACGGTCCTTTTACTCCAGATTTATCTACAGAAGTAGGTATAGATATGACAGAAAAGGCAAAAGCTAATGATTGGCCAATTACTGTTGAGTGGGGATTAATTGGTTCTTGTACAAACTCATCGTATGAAGATTTATCAAGAGCTTCCTCAATTGCACAACAAGCTTTAGATAAAGGTCTAAAAACAAAAGCTGAATTTGGTATCAATCCAGGTTCAGAACAAGTACGTTATACTGCAGAAAGAGATGGTATTTTGGGTATTTTTGAAAAATTAGATGCCAAAATTTTCACAAATGCATGTGGTCCATGTATTGGACAATGGGCAAGATATTCTGACCCTAAAAATGCACCAAAAAACAGTATTGTACATTCTTTTAATAGAAATTTTGCGAAACGCGCAGATGGTAATCCAAATACACATGCGTTTGTAGCTTCTCCAGAATTAACTGCAGCAATAGCCATTGCAGGTCGTTTAGATTTTAATCCTCTAAAAGACACTTTAATTAATGAAAATGGAGAAGAAGTAATGTTAGATGAACCAACAGGATGGGAGTTACCTCCTAAAGGTTTTGAGGTTAAAGATAACGGTTATTTAGCGCCTATGGAAGATGGTAGCGGAATAGAAGTTAAAGTTGCATCAGATTCTGAGCGTTTGCAATTATTAACGCCTTTTGAACCTTTGGGTGATACTATTACCGGCGCAAAATTATTAATTAAAGCCTTTGGCAAATGTACTACAGATCATATTTCTATGGCTGGTCCTTGGTTACGCTTTAGAGGACATTTAGATAATATTGCTAACAATACTTTAATTGGCGCTGTAAATGCCTTTAACAAAAAAACAAATTTTGTAAAAAGCCAAATTACAGAAGTGTATAATGCTGTACCAGCTACGCAAAGAGAATACAAAAAAGAAGGTATTAAAACTATTGTTGTTGGAGATCATAATTATGGAGAAGGTTCTTCTAGAGAACATGCTGCAATGCAACCTAGACATTTAGGTGTTGCTGCTGTTATTGTAAAATCTTTTGCAAGAATTCATGAAACAAACCTAAAAAAGCAAGGTATGCTAGGTTTAACCTTTGATAATGAAAATGATTATGATTTAATTCAAGAAGATGATACCTTTAACTTCTTAGATTTACATGAATTTGCTCCAGACAAACAATTGACACTAGAAATTGTTCACAAAGACGGAACTAAAGACACTATAAAGTTAAATCATACTTATAATAACGCACAAATTAAGTGGTATCATGAAGGTTCTGCCTTAAATTTAATTAAGAAACAAAACGCTTAATTATTACTTTTATAAAAAAAGCTCTCGAAGAAATTCGAGAGTTTTTTTTTAAAAGTAAAATGTATCTCTCAAAAATAATTTCTTAAAAAAAAGTTAAAGCTAAATTTGTAAGTACTATTAAGTTTTATAGACTGTATTAATATTAACTAAATATAAAACTTGTCTCTATGAAAAATTTATGGTTTTTTGAAAATGTAAATTTATTCAATACTCTTTGCCCACATAAGTTTAAAGAGTACAGAAAATGTCACAACTTTGATCAGTACAAAAAAAGTGATTATATATATTTTCAAGAAGACTCTGCTAATAAAATTTACTTGATTGAAAAAGGAAAAGTAAAAATTGGATATTATACAGAAGAAGGAGATGAAGTGGTAAAGGCTATACTTACCAAAGGTGAATTGTTTGGTGAAAAAGCAATACTAGGTGAAGAAAAACGAAATGAATTTGCCCAATCTATAGATGCTAAAACCTCTATTTGCCCAATAGGAGTAGATGCAATGCATGATTTAATGCGTGATAATAAAACGTTTAGTTTAAGAATTTATAAATTTTTAGGAATGCGTTTTAAAAAACTAGAACGTAGGCTTCAATTAATTTTATTTAAAGATACGAAAACTAGATTTTTAGAATTTATGAAAGAATTGTGTGAAGAATATGGATATGATTGTGAAAAAACAGGAGACAAAATAGTTGTTCACCCTTATACACAAAAAGATATTGCTTCACTTATTGGTACGTCTAGATCTAATTTAAATGTGTTAATGAATGAATTAAAGGAAGAAAATTTAATAGCTTTTAATAGAAAAGAACTAAGAATTTTTCAATAAGTCATTCAAATGTTAGCTAGCTAACACTTTTCTCATTTGGTAACCTATAATTTTGTAATCAACATTAACATATAAATTTAATAAGATGAAAAAAATTTTGAATTTTGCAGCTGCATTTGCCATAGCAATTATGTTTGTAGCTTGTAATGAAAATGACGAAGAAACAGAAGCAAGAGTCGGTACTTTGACTTTAAACTTATCTGGTTTAGAACAGTTAGGTGCAGATTTTGTTTATGAAGGATGGATTATAGTTGGCGGAACACCAATAAGCACAGGTACGTTTACAAGTGTAGAATTTCCTCAAACTTTTGATGTAGATCAGACTACTCTACAAGGAGCTACAAGGTTTGTTTTATCTATAGAACCTTTAGTAGATCCAGATCCTGCACCTGCAGCAACAAAAGTTTTGGCAGGAGATTTTGATGGAGGATTAGCAAATGTTTGGGTAGCACCAGTTACTTTAGATGCTAACGACTTTACAGGAATTGAAGGTAACTTCTTTTTAAGAACACCTACAGATGAAGTTATGGGGTCTGGTAACAACGGTAATGATATGTATGGTATTTGGTTTGGTAATCCAGGAGCACCACCAACACCAAGTTTAGTATTACCAGAATTAGCTCCAGGATGGGTTTATGAAGGTTGGGTAGTTGTAGAAGGTTCTGGGCCAATATCTACAGGTACATTTACAACTGCTGCAGGTAGAGATGATTCTAATATTTTTAGTGGAGCAGAGTTTAACGCAGGACCTCCAATTCCAGGAGAAGATTTTTTCTTAAATGCACCAACAGGATTTACATTTCCTCTAGATGTTAGAGGTCGTACAGCAGTTATAAGTATAGAGCCTTCTCCAGACGATTCTCCAGCACCATTTGCAATTAAACCATTGTTAGGAGCTATTGGTCAAGAAACTGCTCCAGCAACGCATGATTTAGGACTTAACTTATCTACACTTCCAACAGGAACAGTAACAAGATAACAGAAAATAAAAAATCTACTATTTATGTTAATGGTTGATTAAACCAAAGGGTAATCTATTTATTTAGATTATCCTTTTCTGTTTATATAAAATGCCCAATACAGTAATTAAATACAAATATTGGGCAACCAACTAACCAACCAGTTGTTACTATATCTTAAAGACACCATTTTCTGGTAATAGTTACAAGTGGTTTAACTATTTAATAAATAATTAACGAAAAAAAGGTTGGTAAGAATTAATAATTAAGTTGTACGTTCTAAAGATTGTAAAATGATATCACATCCTTTTTTGATCTCTTCATCAGAAATAGTAAGTGGAGGTGTAATTCTTAAAGCTCTTCCTTCAAACAACAAAAAAAACAAAATCAATCCATTATTTAAACAATCATGAACAATTTTAGCAGCTATTTCAGGTGTTTCAACAATAGCGGCCAACATTAACCCTTTGCCTCTAATTTCTTTAATTTTTGGGTGATGTAAGTGTTTTCTAATCAATTGTTCTTTTCTTATACTTTCATAAAGTAAATTGCTATTTGTAATAATATCTACTGTTGCAATTGCAGCAGCTGCCATAATAGGATGTCCAGCAAAAGTAGAAATATGCCCTAATTTTGGATTCTCTTTTAACAAACTCATTATTTTAGATTCTGCAATAAATGCTCCTATAGGCATGCCTCCTGCTAATCCTTTTCCTGTAATTACTATATCTGGAGATATGTTGTAATTTTCAAAACCCCAAAAAGTACCTGTTCTTCCAATTCCTGTTTGAATTTCATCTAAAATTAAGAGTGCCCCAACTTCATCGCATCTTTTTTTTACTTTTTTTAGGTAATCATTCTTGGGCTCTATAAAACCGGCACCACCTTGTATGGTTTCTAAAATAACAGCAGCTGTTTTAGTAGTAATTTTTTGTAAGCAATATTCACAATTAAAAGTGATAAATTTTGTTCCAGGAATTAAAGGACGAAAAGCAGAATTTTGTCTTTCTACACCAGAAACACTCATGGCTCCCATGGTATTGCCATGATAAGAATTTTTAGCGGCAATAATTTGGAACCTATTGGTTACTCTTTTAGCTAACTTTAAAGCCCCTTCTGTAGCTTCAGTACCTGAATTGGTTATGTAAACAGAATTTAAGTTTTGAGGAGAATGCTGTACTAATAGTTTGCATAAATCTACCTGAGATTGCTGAACAAACTCACCATAAACCATTACATGTGTATATTTTTCTAACTGAATTTGTATAGCTTTATTTACTTTTGGATGTGTATGACCCACACTATTTGCAGAAACCCCTGCAACAAAATCTAAATACTCTTTACCATCAATGTCAAAAATATAAGAACCTTTTGCATGAGATATTTCTAATGCAAGTGGGTGAGGAGAGGTTTGAGCTTGATATTTAAAAAAATCTTTTTTCAAGATTATAATTTCTTTTGAGACAATTTCTTTTTATCTAGAATAGCAACATTTTTTTTATTTTCTAGAGTGTCTTCTCCAGGAGTATCCTTAGAGTTTCCTTTTTTAAAAATATCTTCTTTAGTTTTTGGTTGTTCATTTTCCCGCCAAATAAAACCTTTTAAACGTTTTACTTCATCAGGTAGTAATGAAGGCGGATATGATTTTCCATCAGATTTCTTTAGATATTTTATAGTTTCTATTTGACCGTTTAACATGGTAAACTCTATATTACTAGAAATTTCTTTAGTTATAGTTTCTAGTTCTTGAGTATCTTCATTTCTGTTAAAATAAACTGATTCTGCATTACCTTTTACCAATAATAATCTAATTTTATTATTCTCAAACTTACCAAACATGTTTCTACCTTTTATTTGGTTAAAGTCTTCTAAAGAAACAGTGTCTTGAGAAACAATAAACGCATTATTTAAAACTTTTAATGAATCTAATTTTTCAGTTTGTACGTTAGATAACAAATGAATTGTATCTCCTGTAATTTGATTTCCATCAGACCAAAGCACAGGTTTTCTAAACATTCTTGTTAAACCATTTTCTTGATTTGTATGTATAGAATCACATTTTCCTTGTAAGTCAGATTTAAAAATTTTTACATTATTATATGTTCTAACAATTCTCTTTTCTGATTTACCAGTTACCAACAACGTATCACCATGAACAAACATAGAATCTTTATCTATAATAGAAATAGCAACTGCTCTTTTTACAACAAATAAAGAATCTTTAAGCTCAAAAATTTCAGCATAATTTCCTCTAGTTACAAAGTTTTGTACAGTGTCTATTACTTGAATGTTATTTGTTGCAGAAGCAAATCCGTTATTTTTATCATAATACAAACTATCTCCTTCTATAGTCCGTTCTTTTAGATAAAGTTTTGCATTTTTTACAAAGTGAGAGACGTCAGTTTTTGTATTGTAAAAACCTTTTTCACAATAAATTCTATTTTTATTTTCTGTGTTGGTTATAGTTGATGGACCATACAAATATGTTAATCCAGAGTCTGTATAGTAATCTAAATGATTAGATTCTAAATTATGTTCAGGATTAACAACAGTAACTTTTGTGGTTGCCGTAAATTTATTACTTTCTAAATAGTATTTTCCGTTTTTACTTTTAAGTGTGTTGGTTTGATCTTTTATACTAGCAAAACTTGTGTAATACAATTTTTGATTTAAGCGATCAAAATGAAGTGTATCTGTAGTTAACGTCATTGTTGGATCTTTTAAAACCACATTGCCAAAAGAAAGTGCTTGTTTTGTATTGGCATCATAATCTGCATAATCACTAGTCTGAGTTATAGTATCTCCTTGTTTTATCAATACATTGCCAATAGCTTTAAAAAAATTCTTCTCTTTAAAAAAAAATGCTTTTTTACATTTTAAACGAATACCATCATGAGAAATTTGCACATCCCCAAGGAGTATAGTTGCTCCTGGATATTTTTCTTCATTTACAAATTGAATTTCAGAATTTTCAATAACTATTTTTTTAGTTTGTGAAAAAACAAAAATAGATTGTATGAGAAAAACAAAATAAAATATTCTTTTCAAGATGAATGATTTTAAGCAAAAATAATCAAAACTATAAGTCTAGCTATTAAAGAAAAGTGAAATTATACAAAGATTATTTTTTTATGTGGTATATTCATAATTAACTTTAGTATTTAACGTAAGTTCTATATAAATTTTCTATTATACAAATGTTATTTAACTGAAAATTAAATGATTGCCATTTCGAACATTGCTGAAATTTAAATGTATTTAAATTGAAAGTAGCTTACGAAGTAAAAGTGTAGTTGAGAAACCTCATATTTATAGTAAGATTTCTCCATTTTAGTATAAATGACATTCGTTTTTAATAATAAAAATAGTAATTACCTGATAAACAATGTTTTTTATACCGAAATCACGTTGTTTAAAATAAAAAAAGCACTATTAAAAAATAGTGCTTTTGTGTATTATATATATTGTTTTCTATCTTAAAATAGTTTGTTTTCTATCAGGACCTACAGAAACAATTTTAACAGGTACACCAGTTTCTTTTTCAATAAAAGCAACATAGTCCATTAAATTTTTTGGCAATTGTTCTTCTGAAGTCATTTTTGTCAGATCATCTTCCCAACCAGAAAATTCCGTGTAGTTTACAGAAACATTTTCAGGTTCAATATTATAAGGTAAATGAGCAATTTCTTCTCCTTTATAATTGTAAGAAGTACATACTTTTAAGGTATCAAAACCAGATAGTACATCACCTTTCATCATCATTAATTGTGTAACACCGTTAACATCTACAGCATATTTTAGCGCCACCAAATCTAACCAACCACAGCGTCTTGGACGTCCTGTTGTAGCTCCAAATTCATGACCAACTCTTGCCATATTTGCTCCGTCTTCATCAAATAATTCTGTAGGAAAAGGACCAGAACCAACTCTAGTTGTATAGGCTTTAAAAATTCCGAAAACTTCACCAATCCTGTTTGGAGCAACTCCTAAACCTGTACAAGCACCAGCAGCTGTTGTGTTTGATGATGTTACAAAAGGGTAGGTCCCAAAATCTATATCTAAAAGAGAGCCTTGAGCCCCTTCTGCTAAAATAGTTTTTTTGTCTTTAATGGCTTGATTTAAAAATTCTTCGCTATCTATAAACTGTAAAGATTTTAATTTATCTATACCTTTACAAAATTCTGCTTCTAGTTCTTTTAAATCATATTCTATTTGAACATCAAAGAATTCTAGCATTTTAATATGCTTTTCTGTTAAAGCATCGTATTTTTCTTTCCAGTTTTCCAATTCTAAATCTCCAACACGCATACCGTTTCTACCGGTTTTGTCCATATAAGTAGGGCCAATCCCTTTTAAAGTAGAACCAATTTTTGCTTTTCCTTTAGAGGTTTCTGAAGCAGCATCTAGCAATCTATGTGTAGGTAAAATTAAGTGTGCTTTTCTAGAAATTAACAACTTAGAAGTATAATCTATGTCATGTTTATCTAAATTTTCTAACTCCTTTTTAAAAATAACAGGATCTATAACAACACCATTACCCACAACATTTAATGCAGATTTATGAAATATACCTGAAGGAATAGTATGTAAAACGTGCTTTTTTCCATCAAAAATTAGAGTATGTCCTGCATTAGGACCTCCTTGAAATCTTGCAATGATATCGTAGTTTCTTGTTAAAACGTCTACGATTTTACCTTTTCCTTCATCTCCCCATTGCAATCCCAGTAATAAATCTACAGCCATTAGTGTGTAATTAGTTGTTTGTTTTGTTTGTATTAAAGTTAAGATTTGTTCTTTTTTGTTCCGTAAAAATAAAGCGAATGATTGTGAATGTCTATATCAAAAACTTCTTCTATGGTTTTTTTGATGATTTGTATTCTTGGATCACAGAATTCTTTAACATCACCAGAATCTGTAAAAATAACGTGATCATGATTTTTATCAAAATAGCTCTTTTCATAACGAGCCATAGATTGTCCATCAAACTGATGCTTTCTAACCAAACCACAATCTAAAAGTAAATCAATAGTGTTGTACAGTGTAGCTCTACTAACTCTATAGTTTTTATTCTTCATTTTTATGTAGAGCGATTCTATATCAAAATGTTCGTCTGCATCATAAATTTCTTGAAGTATAGCATAGCGTTCTGGAGTTTTTCTATGCTTATTGTCTTCTAAATATGAGGTAAAGACTTTTTTTACGATTTCTTGATTTTCAAGAGAATTACTCATTTATTGATAATTTTACTAAAAGGCAAATTTACAGTTATTTCTGAATTAAATAGCATTTTAATGACTTGTTATTTACAAACTATTAACACGATCTACGTTTTTAATACCTTCTACTTTTAATAGTTTTTTAATAAGTTTATCTAATTGAGAGCTATTTTTTACGGTGATAGAGAGTTTTCCTTCAAAAACACCGTTATCTCCTTTGATGTTAATACTGTTGATAAATACCCCCATGTTGTTAGAAATAATTCGTGTTACCTCGTTTGCTAAACCTTGGTTATCAACACCACCAATATTTAAAATAGCTTTAAAATCTTGTTTTGTAGAATCTATCCATTTTGCTTGCATGATTCTATATGCATAGTTAGATTGTAATGAAATTGCGTTAGGACAATTCATTTTATGCACTTTAATACCGTCATTAATCGTTATAAAACCAAAGACTTTGTCCCCAGGAATAGGGTTACAACATTTAGATAATTTATAATCTAATTTTTCTTCTTCTTTACCAAAAACAAGTGCATCAAATTTACTAGTAATTTCATCTTCTATTTCTGCTGTTTGTTTACTTGTTTGATTTTTTCGAAGTCTATTTTTAAAGAAATTTAATATTTTACTGTTTCTTTGTGCAACAAAAGCTTTAAGTTGGGTGTTGTCTATTGCTCCGTTTCCTATTCTATAAAAAAGATCAAAACTTGTTCTGAGTTTAAAATAATTAACAAGTTCATTTACTGTTTTTTCATTAAAAGGTATTTTTAAATGACGCATTTTACGCATTAAAATGGCTTTTCCTTCTTCTGCAATTAGTTTTTCTTCTTCTTTTAAGGCTGCTCTAATTTTTGCTTTAGCTCTAGCAGTTATTACAAAATCTAACCATCTAGAATTGGGTTTGTTTGTTGCACTGGTAATAACTTCTATTTGATCACCACTTTTTAATTGATAACTTAACGGAACTAATTTTCCGTTAACTTTTGCTCCTCTACATTTTAAGCCAACATCTGTATGAATAGAAAAAGCAAAGTCTAGGGCAGAAGCATCTTTTGGTAAAGACTTTAAATCTCCTTTAGGGGTAAACACATAAATTTCTTTGGCGTATAGATTAAGCTTAAAATTCTCAACAAAATCAACAGCATTTAAGTTTTGAGTTTCTAAACTTTCTTTTAATTTATTTAACCAATTTTCTAAGCCAGAATCTCCATCTTCACCTTGTTTGTATTTAAAATGAGCTGCATATCCTTTTTCTGCAATTTCATTCATTCTATCAGAACGTATTTGAACCTCTACCCATTTTGCATCAGGACCAACTACGGTAATGTGAAGAGCCTCATAACCTGTAGATTTTGGCTGAGAAATCCAATCTCTTAATCGTGTAGGGTTAGGCTTAAAATAATCTGTAACAATAGTGTATATTTTCCAAGCATCAAACTTATCGTCTTTAGAATTGGGTTTGTAAATAATTCTAATAGCATATTTATCATATACCTCTTCGAAAGTGACATTTTGATTAATCATCTTTCTTCGAATAGAATAAATAGATTTGAATCGTCCTTTTATAGAATATTCGAAATTTTCTTTATCAAGCCCTTCTTTTAACGTAGCTGTAAATTCTTCTAAATAATTCTGTTGTTCTTCTTTACTTTCTTTTATTTTACTTAAAATACCATTGTAGGCTTCAGGTTCCGTATATTTTAAACCTAAATCTTCTAATTCTGTTTTTATATTATACAGTCCTAATCTATGTGCCAATGGTGCATAAATATACAGGGTTTCAGAAGCAATTTTTAATTGTTTGTGTGCAGGCATTGCATCCATAGTTTGCATGTTGTGCAACCTGTCTGCAATTTTTATGAGTATTACCCGAACATCATCATGTAGGGTAAGCAACATTTTTCTAAAATTCTCTGCTTGTATAGAAGCGTCTTGTTCTTTGTTTAAACGAGAAATTTTAGTTAATCCGTTTACAATTTTAGCAATGGTTTCGCCAAAAAGACGTTCCATATCTTCTATGGTGTACTCTGTATCTTCAACTACATCATGTAATAGGGCAGAAGCAATAGAGATTGCATCTAAACCAATTTCATAGGCTACGATTTTGGCAACTGCAATTGGATGAAAAATATAAGGTTCACCCGTTTTTCTTCTCTGTGTAGAATGCGCATCTACAGCTATATCAAAAGCTTTTCTAATGAGTTCTTTGTCTTCTTTAGACAATACCTCATAGGTTCCTTTTAATAAATCTTTGTATCGATTTGCGATTTCTTTATTTTCCTCTTCTACAGTTGCAGTGTACTTCATAAAATACTAAGAAAATTATCTTAATTATAAAGTGAAAGTAAGCATAAGTATTTGAAGAAACAAAGAATTAAGATTCTAAATTCTTAATTCTTTTGAGTAGTGTTGGGTGTGAATAGTTTACAAAAACATAAGCAGGATGTGGCGTTAGGTTACTTAAACTATTTTTAGATAATTTTTTTAATGATGTTATTAATGCGGCACTCTTAAAGGTGTTTTTTGCATAATCATCTGCTTCATATTCAAACTTTCTAGACATATAATTCATAAACAACCCTGTAACTTCTGATATGGGTGAGTATAAAATACCAAAAGCAATTAAACCAATATGAAAACTTTGTGTAGATACCCCTAAAGCTTGTGATAGTAAAGGAGAATTTACAAATAGAGACAAAATAAAAAGAGTAAAACCAGTTAATAAGATAGAACTGATTAGGTTAAAAATAATATGCTTTTTTTTATAGTGTCCAACTTCATGAGCTAAAACGGCAACAATTTCGTCAGTTTCTAAATCATTTATTAAGGTATCATATAACGTAATTCTTTTTTGATTACCAAAACCAGAAAAATAGGCATTTGCTTTTGTAGAGCGTTTAGAACCGTCAATAACAAAAATATTGTTTAGCGTAAAACCTACTTTTTTGGCATAAGCCTCTATAGCAAGTTTAAGTTTTCCATCTTCTAAAGGACTTTGTTTGTTAAAGAGAGGAACAATTAATTTTGCATGAAACATATTGATGAAAATAGAAAAAATGGCAACAAGTGCCCATGCATAAATCCAAAAGTTTTTTCCTGTAAGAAGGTAAAACCAAATAATTAAAGATAATATTCCACCACCTAATATCGCACTTAAAAACAAGCCTTTTAGTTTATCTATCCAAAATGTTTTTTGAGTAGATTTGTTAAAACCAAATTTTTCTTCAATTACAAATGTACTGTAATAAGCAAGAGGTGTTGATATGATTTCTGACCCTAGCATGATGATTCCAAAAAATAACAAAGCTATTAATATTGGGTTATCTGTATAACTTCTTGCAAATTGATCTACATAATTAAATCCATCTAAAAAGAAAAAAACAAGAGTAATAACAGTTGTTATAAGAGAAGTGAAATTAGAGAATTTAGCATTTACTTTTTTGTATTGCTGAGATTTTTTGTATTCTTTTTCATTATATACATCTTTTAACGAAGTAGGAATTTCATCATCAAAATGTTTTTCATTTAAGGTATCTAATATTTTTTCTGATATGTAATTGAATACTAAAATTCCGATAATAATATAAAATAATGTATCTGCTTGCATTTATTTTTTATGTTTTTGCTTTGCGTACATTGCTGCTCCAATAATACCAGCATTATTTTTGAATTCTGCAACCTTAACGTTTACATCTGTAGTTAAATACTCTTTAAAATTGTCGTATTTTTTACTAATTCCGCCTCCTAAAATGATAAGACTAGGAGAAAAAACAATACGCGCATAATCTAGCAAGGTATCAAAACGAATAGCCCACTGTTTTAAAGATAAATCTTCTTTTTTTCTTACTGAGTCAGCAGTAAAATATTCGATAATTTTACCGTCTGTATGTAGCATCTTTCCGATTTCTAAGTTCGGAATTAATTGTTGATTAAAAAAAAGACCAGAGCCTATTCCTGTTCCAATTGTGATGACAATGATGACTCCGTTTTCATTTTTTCCAGCTCCTAAATTTACTTCTGCAAGTCCTGCTAAGTCGGCATCATTACCCACATAAAAAGGTAGTTTACATTCTTTTTTAAAGAGTTTATCTACCTTAATATTTAACCATTTTGTGCTTAAATTTCCTGAATGAATGCAGGTTCCGTCTACTATTGTAGTCGGAAAACTACAACCAACTTCTTTTTTCCAGTCAAAAAAATGTATCATTTCTTTAACTGTTTTAGAAATAGCTTCTGGAGTAGCCGGTTTTGGTGTAGGAATTCGATGTCTTTCAGATAATAATTCACCCGTTTTCGTATCTACAATTGCTGCTTTTATTCCAGAACCTCCAATGTCTATTCCTAATATATTCATTTTTTACTATTTAAAATTTCGTTGTCTCTTAGCTTCAAAGATAACAATTGCCGCAGCAACAGAAACATTCATAGAATCTATTTCTCCTTGCATGGGTATCTTAATATTTTGGGTTGCCGCTGTTCTCCAAATATCACTTAACCCAGTAGCCTCGGTACCCACTACGATAGCAGAAGCATAAGTGTAATTTTCTTTATGGTACTCGTTAGAATTTTGTAAAGTTGCAGCAAAAATATGGATATTTTTTTTACGAAGAAAAGAAACAATTTCATCAGAATCACCAATGGCTATTTGATTGGTAAATACACAACCTATACTTGAACGAATGATATTGGGGTTATACAAATCGCTCTTAGGATCTGCGATCAAAACGGCATCTACATTAGCTGCATCAGAGGTTCTTAATAGAGCGCCTATATTTCCTGGTTTTTCAATACCTTCTGCAATTAATAGTAAAGGATTTTTATTAGAAAACGTAATAGATTCTAAAGAAAAGCTTTTGGTTTTAGCAATTACTATAAGTCCTTCTGTAGAGTTTCTGTAGGCTATTTTTTGATACACTTCTTTTGATATTTTAACCAAAAGTTTATGATCTGAAACTATTTGACTAATCTCATCTAAACTAATAATTTCTTCAGCAAATAAAATAGTTTCAAATTCGTAACCGCTTTTTACGGCTAATGAAATTTCACGCTTACCTTCAATTATAAAAAGACCTTGTTTTTTGCGTTCTCTAGCTTTCTCTTGGAGCTTTAAAATGTTTTTTATTTGAGGATTATGAACGCTTGTAATTTCTTTCATTATAGCAAATATACCGAAATGTAGGTATTGTATAAATGTAATTATAGCAGAATATTTGTGTGGATAGAAAAAGAAAGTATTTTTTGTTACTGTGGAGAATTATTTGATTAGAACTTTTATTATTTGAATTGGTGTTTAGACTATCCATTTAACTAAAGAAAAAGGCTCATAATTTATGAGCCTTTTTCAATTATTTTAATTTTTGATTGTATTTTTTTGCATATCGTTTCCATAAATTAGTTTGATGTGTTTCTAAACTAATATTTCTTCCTTTTATAAAGGCTTTAGCAACTATATTTGTTTTCATATCTAGTGCATCTCCTTCAGAAATAAACAAAGTGGCATCTTTACCAACTTCTAATGAACCAGTAAAGCTGTCAATACCTAAAATTTTAGCATTGTTAAGCGTTATTAAAGAAACAGCAGCTTCCTTATCTAAGCCATGTGCAGCAAAAGTACCTGCATAAAAAGGTAAATTTCTAGTATTCATTCTTTCCATTTGTCCTTCCATTCCTATACCAACTAAAACTCCTTTATTTGCTAAAGTACTAGCAATGGTATATGTGTAATCATAAGCGTCATCTTCACTATCTGGATTTCTATGAGGTCTGTCTAAAATTACGGGTACATTGTGTTTTTTTAATAAATCTGTTACATACTCTGCACCATCTCCATGAACAATAACTATATTTTTAATACCTAAATCTTTAGAAATTGTTACAGCATCTGTAATTTCTTTTTGCCCGCTAACATGAATAAATAAACGTTGAGTTCCATTAAACAAGCCTTTGGTTGCCTCAAAAGGAAGGTGTTTTTTCTCTTTTTTACTAGCTAAATAATTTTTAGCATCTTGCAAGTACGTTTTAATTTGATTGATGTTTTTACTGTATTTTGAATCAGGTTTTAATGCAGGATCTTCACCTAACCACCAGCGTCCTTGTGTGAAACTCTCAGGCCA
Organism: Polaribacter sp. WD7; assembly: GCF_003335085.1. GTDB lineage: Bacteria > Bacteroidota > Bacteroidia > Flavobacteriales > Flavobacteriaceae > Polaribacter. The sequence goes on from NZ_QPEJ01000017.1 coordinate 176,112, forward strand.
GTTCATATGAATTCCTCCATCAACTTGAATAGCTGCATCTTCCCAATTCCATGCATCTAATTGAGTTATAGAAGATGTACCAGATATTGTGCCTCCTCTAGGTGTAATTTGAGCCATTAAAACACCATTTGGTCTCATAGATTCAATAACTTTACTTTCTGCATTATAGGCAATTAAACTTCTAATATGTGGGTTGTAAATACCAACTTCATCAAAATCTCTAGAGGCTTTTACGGCATCTATTTCTGCCAAACCTAAAGAGGCATTAGCGGCAATAAAACCAGGATAAATATGTTTTCCTTTTGCATTAATAACTGTTCCTTGTCTTGCAATCTTCATCATTGCACTTCCAACAAAAGTAATTTTACCGTTGTTAAACATGATTAAAGAATTTTCAATCACTTTTCCGTTTCCTAAATGAGCTGTAGCACCTTCTATAGAAATTGCTGTTAATTGCTTATTAGCTGGTGTTTGTTGTGCGATACTGTTTCCTATAAAAAAGAAAAATAGCATCGTATATATTAAATTTTTCATCATTTTAGCTTTTAAGTTCTTCTAGTGTATCACAATGAAAGTTTCTATCTCCTCTTTTTACAGGCACTTGTGTTTTACCTCCTCCTAACTTTTCTTGCAACATCATATTAATGAGTTTACTTTTTTCTTCTTTAATGGCTTGACGTTTTTTAATGTCTTTATCTCTATCAAAAAAGACTTTACCTTCTATAATCGTTTTTTCTACCTTAGCGTAAATAGACATTGGGTGATGACTCCACAATACAACATCAGCATCTTTACCTACTTTAATACTGCCAACTTTATCATCTATGTGCAATAGTTTTGCAGGATTGATAGTAACCATTTTCCACGCTTCTTCTTCAGACATTCCACCATATTTTACTGTCTTAGCAGCTTCTTGATTCAGTCTTCTAGACATTTCTCTATCATCAGAATTTATAGCAACCGTAACTCCTGCATTGTGCATAATGGCTGCGTTAAAAGGAATTGCGTCATTTACTTCATATTTATATGCCCACCAATCTGAAAAAGTAGAACCTCCAACACCATGTGCTGCCATTTTATCTGCCACCTTGTATCCTTCAAGAATGTGCGTAAAAGTGTTTACCGTAAAATTAAATTTCTCAGCAACTTTCATTAACATATTAATTTCTGATTGTACATAAGAATGACAAGAAATAAAACGTTCTTTATTTAAAATTTCTGCTAGCACTTCCATTTCAATATCTTTTCTATAAGGTTTTCCGCTTTTACGTAGTGCATCGTATGCAGCTGCTCTTGTAAAATAATCTACAAAAACTTGTTCTACACCCATACGTGTTTGAGGAAAACGAACTCCGTTTGGACTGCGAGATTGTTTTACATTTTCACCTAAAGCAAATTTTATAAATTTAGGCGAGTTATTGTAAATCATATTTTCTGCATTTTCTCCCCACTTTAGTTTGATGATTGCAGAACGCCCTCCAATAGGATTAGCAGAACCATGCAATATTTGAGCAGAAGTTGTGCCTCCAGAAAGGTTTCTATAAATGTTAATATCATTAGGGTCTACAACGTCTTCTATACTAACTTCTGCGGATGAGTTTTGCGCCCATTCATTTATCGCAGAAGCACCAATATGTGTATGTTCATCTACAATACCAGCGGTTAAATGTTTGCCAGTACCATCAACCACAGTAGCTCTTCTATAGGATAGGTTTTTACCTATTTCAGCAATTTTACCATCTTTTAATAAAACATCTGTGTTTTCTAAAATTCCATCAGCTTCACTAGTCCAAACAGTAGTGTTTTTGATTAAAAATATTTGTGTTTTTGGTAAATTATAATTCCCAAAACCTACATTGGGGTAGGTAACAGGCAAAACGGTTACAGGAGAATTATCTGACTTGTTATCTTTTTTCTTTGATTCTTTTTTATCTTCTAATTTTGTAGCAGTCCAAGTAGATTTGTTTCCTAAGCTATCAAAAGCATTTCCTTGAAGAGTGGTTGAGTTTTTAGTTATTTTGCCTAAAATTCTGGTAAAATTACCTCCATCATTAAAGGTCATCGTAATCCAATCGTCATTGAAAGAAAACTTTGATTTTATTTTCTTATTATTTGATTGTACACTCCCTTTTTGATTTTTACCTTTTCCAGAGATTGTTAAGGTATATACATTATCATTTACAGCAAGCTCATATTTTCCTGAAATATCAGCAATGGTCATCGAATTAATGACATTTTTAGAGCCTTGAACCCAATTTTCATGAATTGTATTTTTTTTATCAAAAACATCACCAGAAGTAATGATAAAATTAGCGTAACTACCTGTATTTAAATTTCCTACAGAAGTGTTTCCAATTATGTTTGCAGGTATGGTTGTTAAAGCCGCTAATGCTTGTTTTTTATCAAAACCATACTCAATAGCTTTTTGAAGGTTTTTATGAAAATCACTTATAGATTTTAGTCTATGGGTTGTTAGGGCAAAAGAAACTCCGTTTTTAGACAGCACATGCAAATTAGAAGGCTCTTGATTCCATTTTCGCATATCTCTTAAAGTAATGTGTTTTGCCAACAACGGATTAGAAACATCATAAGCCACTTGAAAATTTATAGGAATTATAAACGTGGCGTTTGTAGCTTTAATATCGTTTATTCTTTCATACTCTTCGCCACTTCCTACTAAGGTGTATTGTATGTCAAACTCGTCTCCAACCTTATCAGCTCTTAAAGCATCTAAATTGTTATCTGTTTCAAAAATTTGTATTAGGTTTTTTTTCTTATTTAATGCTTCTAAAGCCAAATCTTTATTTTTCATATTTCCTTTAGCATACCAATCTGCATCATAATATACTTGACGTAATAATGCCATGGCTCCCATACGTGATCCAGGATATAATTGTTTAGATTTAAAGCTTTTAGAAAAGGATAAATATTGAGCAGACATATCGTCTAAGACACGATAAGAATTGTTAGTGTTTGTATTTAAAGCGATTAACAAACCGTTTCCACGGATAATGCCATCATGTAAATGAGTATTTACCACACCAAAACCAGCATCTATAAAATGTTTCGCTTTTTTGGTATCAAATTCAAATTCATCAATAGGGTTGGTTTCTGGCCTAATATGATCATTCCAATAATAACCATCACGTTCAGCAGCGTATTGTGTACCACCGTAACCAGAAGTAATTCTTTTAGGTTTTTTAATACCAAAATCTGAATAAATATCAATAAATGATGGATAGATATTTTTACCAGATACGTCTACAATCTCTGTACCAGAAGGAATTTTGACAGTTTTACCAACAGCTACAACTTTATCATTCTTAATTAATAACGTACCTTTTCTTATAACTTTTTCTGGAGTTACAAAAATAGTAGCATTGATAAAGGCAACCATTTTGTTTTCTGTAGTTTTCACCCCTTTGTCTGTAGGGAAATACTCTTGCGCTTTTATTGTAGATACAAACAAGAAAAACAACAATAAATATAGTTTTTTCATAAAGTATGGATTATTTGAATTGTGTCTAAATTTATTGATATGCTTTTTGAAATCTGTTAAAAAGAATAGATTTTAACAAATTTTAACAAAAAAAGATTTACAATTTTAAATGCTTCTCAAAGTGAGATATAAACAAGTCTACCACATAGTTGTAAGAAGCTACACCTTTATCTTGTTTGTTAGCTTTTAAGTAAGCACTGTACCCTTTTTTTACAATGGGTTCAAAAGGGTTTTTATAGGCTTGCCAAAACCTATAACTACTATTAAAATCTTTAGTAACTCCCTTATTTACGTTTTGCCAAATAGATTTAGATAAATTACGGTCTCTTTTTCTAATTTCAGAAATACAATACCCAAAAGCCATTCTGTAGCTAGAGTATTTAAAATACAAATCATCATTATAATTTGCGGCTAAAAAACCTACAAAATTAGCTTCATTTTCTGCTGCAAATCCTATTTGATGTGCCATTTCATGGCAAGTAGTAGTTGGGTAGTTTGTTTTTGGAATTTTAGCATTAACCTGAGCTTCTCCAGTTAACGGATTTAAATAACCAGATGTTCCATTATAGGTTTGTAATAGACTCATTAATGAGCTTTTTACAGAAGGAAATTTGTATGTTAATTGAGGATAGTCTTTAGATAAATTATGGTATCCAGAAACTGCAATAGCATACATTTCTTTTTGTGAATAGGGATTATGAATCTTTATCGTATCATTTTTTGTAATTTGTATATGATACTTATTTAATTGTTCTACAATATGTTCTGTAACTTTTTTTAGCTGCGTTGTCGTATATTTTTGCTGAGAATACCCTAGGTTTTTAGCTAAAGGTTCTCTGTAGTAATTTAATCCCCAAAAAAGGTAAAAACAAAAATAAAAAATAGAGCATACAGCACCCACTTTTAACATTTTTCGCAAAAAATTTTTAAAGCGGGTTTTACATAGCATAAATATAAAATGAAGAGAAAGAATAAGTAAGATACCCAGCAAAACATCACCAACAGAAAAAGGCACCCAACCTAAAAGTATTCTAAAAAAAGAGGATATATAAGGGTAAATACCGTTTGCATAATATTGCTCAACTAACAAAGGTTTTTGAGCCAACCACCTCAAAAAAAGCATTTGAATAGGCAGCATAACTATAAGAAATATGTATTTTTTATTCCATTTCATCTGTGTAAAAATAGGCATTCATTTTAGAAGTTGACTGGTTATTAACAAGATAATAACAATTTAGTTTACAATATTTGTGTACAAATAAAAGTTACTTTTTACAAAGCATTTTCCGCCTAAAAAATTACATTTGCTGATATGGAGAAACCGACTGCAATAGCTGGAAAAAAAATAGATAAATCAAGAATTATAAGTCTTGAAAAAGGTAAAATTCCGCCACAGGCATTAGAATTAGAAGAAGCAGTGCTTGGAGCAATGTTGATTGATAAAAAAGGAATTGATGATGTAATTGATATTTTACATTCAGATGCATTTTATGATGTAAAGCATCAAGAAATTTATACGGTTATCTATGAATTATTTCAAAATTCACAACCTATAGACTTGTTAACAGTTTCTAATTTGTTGAAAAAGAACGGAAAGTTAGAAATGGTAGGCGGTGATTTCTATTTAATTCGTCTTACACAAAAAGTAGCCTCTTCTGCGCATATAGAATTTCATGCAAGAATTATCCTCCAAAAATACATTCAACGAAAATTAATATCTATTTCTTCAGAAATTATTGAAAACGCTTATGATGAAAGTACAGACGTTTTTGATTTATTAGATGATGCAGAAGGTAAGCTGTTTGAGGTTACCCAAGGTAATTTGAAAAAGAGTTCAGAAGATGCAGGTTCTTTAGTAAAACAAGCCTTAAAGAAAATACAAGAAATTGGTAATCAAGAAGGAATGTCTGGTTTGGCAACAGGTTTTACCAAATTAGACCAATTAACTTCTGGATGGCAACCTTCAGATTTAATTATTATAGCTGCAAGACCAGGTATGGGTAAAACAGCTTTTGTCATTTCGATGGCAAAAAATATGGCAATCGATTTTAATCATGCTGTAGCAGTATTTTCATTAGAGATGTCATCAGTACAGTTAATAACACGTATGATTTCTTCAGAAACAGGATTGACTTCAGAAAAACTAAGAAAAGGAAACCTAGAACCACATGAATGGGAGCAACTAAACGTAAAAGTAAAACGGTTGTCTGATGCACCTATTTTTATTGATGATACGCCATCACTTTCTATTTTCGATTTGCGTGCAAAAGCAAGACGTTTGGTCTCGCAACACAATGTTAGAATTATTGTAATTGACTACTTGCAATTAATGACAGCAGGAGGAAACGGAAAAGGAGGAGGGAATCGTGAGCAAGAAATTTCTACCATATCTAGGAACTTAAAAGCATTGGCTAAAGAATTATCTGTGCCTGTAATTGCCTTATCTCAGTTATCTCGTGCAGTAGAAACTCGTGGAGGAAGCAAAAGACCTTTGTTATCAGATTTACGTGAATCTGGAGCAATTGAGCAAGATGCAGATATTGTAAGTTTTATTTTTAGACCAGAATATTATGGAATGACAGAATGGGATGATGATGAACATACACCTTGTGAAGGACAAGGAGAGTTTATTGTTGCAAAACACAGAAATGGTGGTTTGGACAACATTCGTTTAAAATTTACTGGACATTTGGCAAAATTTTCAGATTTAGAAGAAGGATTTAGTTCTGAGTTTCAATCTTCTATGAATAATCCTTTTGCAGAAGATGATGAGTTTTCTGTTAATCAAAGAATAGAACCAAAAGACGCCTTTGATAATGAAGATGATGTTCCTTTTTAATTCCTAAACATTTTATAAAATTTTAGAAATACACAATTGCATCAAAGTAATTGTGTATTTTAGTTTTTAATATGAAAAAAGTATTTGCTATTTTATTTTTTACAACGTTATCTAGTGCAACTTGGGCTTCATTTATTTATCTACCCATGAATCATGACAATCAAAAAAACCATTTAAAAGCATACGGAATTGTCTATTTTTCTTTAGAAGCAGGTCTAAAATCAAAATGGTTGTTAAATTATGATGGAGGCGCTTTTTTAATAGAAAACAATAAAATTGTTGAAAATGAATGTAAAATTAGAGGCGTCTCTTATCAAGTAATTTCAGATGCAAAATCACAGTTAGTTTTACAAGAAATTGCTTCACCTTCATCAAATCAAGAAGCAGTAACTTTAGAAAAAGCACCTAAAATAGCTGTATATTCTCCTAAAGATAAATTACCATGGGATGATGCTGTAACCATGGTTTTAACCTATGCAGAAATTCCTTTTGATGTAATTTATGATCAAGAAGTTTTAGAAGATAAATTGTTGTTATATGAGTGGTTGCACTTACATCATGAAGATTTTACAGGACAATATGGTCGGTTTTATGGAGCCTTTAGAACTGCACCATGGTATGTAGAATCGAAAAAAAATGCAGAAAAACAAGCTGAAATTTTGGGTTTTACAAAAGTTTCAGAAGCCAAATTAGCAGTAGCAAAAAAAATAAGAGACTATGTTATAGGCGGTGGCTTTATGTTTGCAATGTGTTCTGCAACAGATAGTTTTGATATTGCACTGTCTGCAGAAGGTGTAGATATAGCAGAAGCTATGTTTGATGGTGATGCATCAGAACCCAATTACCAATCTAAAATTAATTATAATAAAACTTTTGCATTTAAAGATTTTCAGTTAATTCGTAATCCAACAACTTATGAGTTTTCTTCTATAGATATGACTAGAAAACGAAAAATACCCAAAACTTCAGATTACTTTTCTTTAATAGAGTTTTCTGCAAAATGGGATCCTGTACCAACTATGTTAACACAAAATCATACCATTTTAGTTAAAGGTTTTATGGGGCAAACTACTTCTTTTGATAGAAATACAGTAAAAAGCAATGTACTTGTTTTAGGTGAAAATAAAACCAATAATGAAGCAAGATATATTCATGGTACAAAAGGAAAAGGAATGTTTACGTTTTATGGAGGTCATGATCCAGAAGATTATACGCATAGGGTAGGAGACCCCAAAACAGAATTAGATTTACACCCTACATCTCCAGGTTATCGTTTAATATTAAACAATGTTTTGTTTCCTGCAGCTAAAAAGAAAAAACAAAAAACCTAAGTTTGTATTCTAATACTTTTTACTTTAAATTATCTTGTTAATTGCTACTAAAAAAATTACTTTTGCGTTAACAAATTAATTACAATGCCAACAACACAACAATTACAAGATTTTACACAACAAGTTCGTAGAGATATTTTAAGAATGGTACATAAAGTAAATTCTGGTCATCCAGGAGGTTCTTTAGGATGTGCAGAGTTTATTACTTGTTTATACCAAGAAGTAATGGAGTATTCTACAGATTTTACTATGGATGGTAAAAATGAAGATTTATTTTTCTTATCAAACGGACATATATCTCCTGTTTTGTACAGTGTTTTGGCGCACAGTGGATTTTTTCCTGTAGAAGAGTTAGCTACTTTTAGATTAATAGATTCTCGTTTACAAGGTCACCCTACAACTCATGAAGGATTACCAGGAGTTAGAATAGCATCAGGTTCTTTAGGCCAAGGACTGTCTGTAGCTTTAGGAGTTGCTCAAGCTAAAAAACTAAATGAAGATGACAAATTAGTATATACATTACATGGTGATGGTGAATTGCAAGAAGGTCAAAACTGGGAAGCAATAATGTATGCATCAGCTAAAAAAGTAGACAATATTATTGCTACAGTTGATTTAAATGGAAAACAAATAGACGGAACAACAGATGATGTTTTACCAATGGGAAGTATCAAAGCAAAATTTGAAGCTTTTGGTTGGGATGTATTAGAGGTAAAAAATGGAAATGATATTGAAGCTATTTTAGCAGGTTTGACAGACGCTAAAGCTTTAACAGGAAAAGGTAAACCAGTTTGCATATTATTATATACAGAAATGGGTAATGGAGTAGACTACATGATGCATACGCATGCGTGGCACGGTAAAGCACCAAATGATGAACAACTAAAAAATGCTTTAGCTCAAAACCCTGAAACTTTAGGAGATTATTAATAATATTTTTTTTAAATATTTAGAAACAGCTTTGTTATACAAAACAAAGCTGTTTTTTTATGTAAAAAGTTTAGTTTTATTAAAAACACTAATCCCAATTCTTTTATGTAATAAATAAAGACTTTGTAAAAATCGCTAAACAACATAAATTTAATCCAAGAAAATTTATGTCAGTCAGATTGATTTTTGATTGAAAATTATATTGAAGACAAATAAATTTTTATGTAAAAATATAATTTCGATATAATTTTTATACGTTTAACTTTTAATAAGTACTTAGTTTATCAGCTTTTTTTAACATTGTATTTTAAAGAAACTCATATTATATATTAATATGTTTCAAAGAATGAATTAATTTTTTAGATAACTACTTTATAAATATTATCTGTAATAAAATACCTAACTATAGCTAGTACAAGAGATTCTCTTTTATTATATAATAGCAGAACTAAATTAAATCTATTATTATGAGCAACATAGCAAAACTTTATTCAAACGAATTAAAAAAGAATTTCAAAATATTTTATGCTAATTGGGAACCAGGAGGGCCAATAAAACTAGGTGATTACGGTGTTATGAATGGAAATATTTTTATTCCAATGGGAAATTTAAAACAAGATTTCGAAGAGTTCCAAGGAGATGTAATTAAAATTATTTTAGATTCAAAAAAAGATCATAAAAGTTTTAAATCTGAAAAAGGAGTAGATGTAAATTTAAAATCTAAAGGATCTCTTGACGCATCTGGCGTGCCATTAGCTAAAGCAGAATTAGAAATAAAATTCTCCAGTAAAGATTCCATTTTTTTTAACGCCGCAGAATGTGTAACAAATAGAATTTCAAACAAAGCTGAAATTGGGAAAATTCTGAAAATTATGCTAAAAGAAAATAAATGGAAGAAAAAATATTGTGTGGTAACTGATATTGTTAAAGCAGGTAAAACAATTATTGCAATTTCTGAAAGCAATAGCTCTGGTATATCATTTAAAGCTAGTAGTGATGAAATTGAAAGTATTAATCTTGCTGATGCATCTGTAGGATTTGATTTTAAATCAGAATCTAGTATTGGTTATAGAGTTGATGGTGTAGAAGGTTTGGATATTATGATTGGTTTGAGCAAAATTAAAAACCCCTTTCCTTGGTGGAATGAACCAATTTTTGAGCCGAAATTTAAAATGAATGAGTCTATGATTTATGATATTGAAAATAGTGAAGAAATTATAACAGAAGCCTCTATAGACGATTTATATTTTGGACAAATGGGTATGGATTAAACCAAAATTAAATTGGTGTAAATTTTATTATAATTTTGGTCTTACCCATAATATATTATTGGTTTTTCATCATTTGTAATTACAGATTAATCTAAAAGAAAAGATGAGCGTGTAAGTTTATATAAAACAATGAATGCTAAAAGTAAGGCACTCTACTATATTCTTAAAAATCTATGTTTGTTGTACATTTTGATGAAGTTTTATCAGTTTTAGTAAATTTTAGGATAGAAGCGAGTGAAATTAGTATCGAGAATAAAAACGTCAACTTCTAAAGTAGTTCTCGATACAATTTTATTATCAAAAAAATCACTCTAAATTACACTTTAACATTATTTTACATCATAATATGCAACAGGTAAATCTGTATTATATTCAATCAATAATATAAAAAACAATATAGTTTTGTGATTATATTTAGAACTGATGTGTAAGAATAAGTATATATTTACAACCAAGAAAAATATCAACTTAATAGATTACATGAAAATAGGAATTGTTTGTTATCCTACTTTTGGAGGAAGTGGAGTAGTAGCAACAGAATTAGGGATGGCATTGGCAGATAAAGGACACGAAGTTCATTTTATAACCTACAATCAACCTGTTCGTTTAGATTTTTTATCACATAAATTGCATTTTCATCAAGTAATTGTAGAGGAATATCCTCTTTTTCAATATCAACCATATGAATTAGCATTGTCTAGTAAAATGGTAGATGTTGTAGAAAAACACAATTTAGAAGTTTTACACGTACATTATGCAATTCCTCATGCTTATGCTGCTTTTATGGCAAAACAAATGCTAAAGGAAAAAAAGATACCTGTTAAGGTGGTAACCACGCTACATGGTACAGATATTACTTTAGTTGGTAGTCATCCAACATACAAAACCGCAGTAGAATTTAGTATTAATAATTCTGATGTTGTTACAGCTGTTTCTAATAATTTAAAAGAAACCACAAACAGACTATTTACCATTAAAAATGATATTAAGGTCATTTATAACTTTATAGATTCTAAGAAATACGATAAAATTCATAATCAAAAGTGCAATAGAATAGCTGTAGCACAACCTCATGAAAAAATATTAACACATATAAGTAATTTTAGACCTGTAAAAAGAGTTGAAGATGTTGTAGAAATATTTTACAGAGTTCAAAAAGAAATTCCGTCTAAGTTACTATTAATCGGGGAAGGACCTGAGAGGTTAAAAGCTGAAAAATTAGTAGAAAAATATAAACTGTCTAACAAAGTTTTGTTTTTGGGTAATAGTTCTGAAGTTTCTAAAATATTATGTTATACAGATGTCTTTTTGCTGCCCTCACAAACAGAGAGTTTTGGATTAGCAGCATTAGAGGCCATGGCCGCTAAGTCTGCGGTAATTTCTACCAATACTGGAGGTTTACCAGAGGTAAATATAAACGGAGTTACTGGATATTTAAGTAATTTAGGAGATGTAGATGATATGGCAAAAAATGCAATATCTATTTTGAAAGATGATAGTACTTTGGCTTTATTTAAAGAAAATGCAAGGGAACATACAAAGCGATTTTCTATAGAAAATATTTTACCAGTTTATGAAGAAATTTATAAATCTTGTTACAAGACTAAAGTTTAAATCAAAAAAGCTCAAACATATGTTTGAGCTTTTTTGATTTTCTTAAAGGTTTATTTTCCAAATAAACCTCCAAGCATTCCGCCAATACCACCAGATTCTTTTTTATTACCCCCTAAAAACATACCTGCTACATCATCAATTACACTTCCGTCACCATCTGCATCTAAAATTTGTTCTAAAAAGTTTTGCTCGTTATTAGCATTGTTTCCGCCTAAAAGTCCACCTAAAAGTCCTGAAATATCAGAAGAACTACTTACATTTTGCTCACGTTTTTGTTTTCCTAATACGCCCATTAAAATTGGAGCAGCAACTTTTAGGATATTACCTACAGCTCCTGCGTCTAAACCAGATTTTTGCCCAATTACTTGTTGTACACCTTGTTGTTTGCTTCCTAAAACATGACTCAAAATTTTGCTACCATCATTTACAACATCATCATTAACGCCACCATTAAATAAATTTCCAAGATTGTCTAAAATGCTACCATCATGCTTTTTATCTAATGCTCCAATCAATCCTTGTGCACCTTCAGGTGTAGCTGCATTTCTTTGCATAGCTTTCATTAAAACAGGTAAAGCCATTGTTAAAGCACTGCTAGTTTTACTAGAATCGTTACCAGTAGAACCTGCAACACCAGATATAATTTGTTTTCCTAAGTCACTATTTAATAAGTCTAAAATTCCTGCCATTTTATGTTTTTAATAATTAATATTTAGTTTTTCTAAAAATATGACACAATATACAAATAAAGTCACATTACTCTTTGAGATTTTTTTATCTTTAAATTTCTTAAATAAATTTAAATAATTAATGAAAAAAATAGCATTACACTGGAAGATTTTAATAGGAATGATACTTGGAATAATTTTTGGATTTATCATGAACTCTATTGATGGTGGTAAAGGATTTGTTACAGACTGGGTAAAACCATTTGGAACCATATTTATTAATCTTTTAAAATTAATTGCTGTTCCGTTAATATTAGCTTCTCTAATTAAGGGAATTTCAGATTTAAAAGATATTTCTAAGATTAAATCTATGGGGTTCAGAACAATTTCTATTTATATTTTTACTACTGTAATAGCCGTAATTATTGGTTTAGGTATTGTTAATGTTGTAAAACCAGGTGAGGGTATGCCTACAGATACAATAGAGAAAATTAAGGAAAAGTATTCCACTTCTAGTGGTGTTTCAGATAAGTTAGCAAAAGCCTCTATGCAAAAAGATGCGGGTCCTTTACAGGCTCTTGTAGATATTTTTCCTAGTAATATATTCAAATCTTTTGCAGATGCTAGCATGTTACAAATCATATTTTTTGCTCTTTTTGTAGGAATTTGTTTGTTATTAATTTCTGAAGAAAAAGCAAAACCATTAACTAGTTTCTTTGATTCTCTTAATGAAGTTGTCATGAAAATGGTAGACTTAATTATGTTGTTTGCTCCTTATGCTGTTTTTGCTTTATTAGCAAATGTAATTATTGCTTTTGATGATACTGAAATACTCTTAAAATTATTGGCATATGCATTATGTGTTGTTGCAGGTTTGATAACAATGATTATTTTTTACTTAGTGCTAGTTAGTGTTTATACTAAGAAATCTCCCATTTGGTTTTTAAAACAAATTAGTCCAGCTCAACTATTAGCTTTTTCAACAAGTTCTAGTGCAGCTACATTACCAGTAACTATGGAGCGTGTGGAAGAACATCTAGGAGTAGATAAAGAAGTTTCAGGTTTTGTATTGCCTGTTGGAGCTACTGTAAACATGGACGGAACAAGTTTATATCAAGGCATTGCAGCTGTTTTTATTATGCAAGTCTTATGGCCAGAGGGCTTAACGTTTACCAATCAATTGGTAATTATAGGAACCTCTGTTATGGCTTCAATAGGTAGTGCTGCTGTACCAAGTGCTGGTATTGTAATGTTGGTTATAGTTTTAGAAACTATCGGTTTTCCGTCAGAATTATTACCTATAGGTATTGCTTTAATTTTTGCGGTTGATAGACCTCTAGATATGTGTAGAACAACAGTAAATGTAACAGGAGATGCTACAGTTTCTATGATTGTTGCTAAATCTTTAGGTAAACTTCATGATCCTAAACCAAAAAATTGGGACGATAATTATGACAAAGTAAAATAATTTAAAAATATAGGCAATTATGAATATTTTTTTTTTGATGCATCCTTGGTAAAGTATTAAAAATCTAGAAAAAGATACATCATTAACCTTAATTCACGAATGTGTAAAAAGAGTTCATGGTTTACCCATTTGCTAATCTTCTAATTTAACCATTAGAAATAGTGTTACCAATGCTTTTTGTACAATTTTAAATAAATTAGACAAAACACTAAGTAGTATAAGAATATTTTATAAAAGACTATAACAAGATGAGAAATGTTACCTCTTGTTGGTTTTGATATTATTTTATGCGTGCAGAACCATCTTTAGACCCTTTAAAGTTAAACTTTTTAGATTCTGTAAAAGAGAATTTCTTTTTTTAATGGTTTATCTATTCAAAATTTATAATGAAGATAAAAATTGACACACCTTTAGTTACTGTAGATTGGTTAAAACATCATTTTAATTATGAGAATTTAATTGTTCTAGACTGCACTATACCTAAAGTTACATCAAAACTTAAAAGTACTTCAGATATGCAAATTTTAGGTGCTGTTTACTTTGATATAAAAAACACGTTCTCAGACCAAAACGCAAATTTTCCCAATACGGTTTTAAATCCTAAAGAGTTTGAAAAGAAAGCCCAAGAATTAGGAATCAATAATGATAGTATTGTTGTTTGTTATGACAATTTAGGCGTGTATTCTAGTCCAAGAGTTTGGTGGAATTTCAAATTGATGGGTTTTGATAATGTTGCTGTTTTAAATGGTGGTTTTCCAAAATGGAAAACCAAAAATTATCCTACAGAGCCAAAACAACAACATAAATTAACAAAAGGAAATTTTGTAGTAAAGTATAGCCCCACAAAGATAAAATACACAGACAATGTTTTGTCTCAACTCAAAGATAATCATATTATTATTGCTGATGCTAGGTCTAAAGGTCGCTTTTACGGCACTGAGCCAGAACCTAGAGTTGATGTAAAAAGTGGTCATATTCCTAATTCTAAAAGTTTTCCGTATACTTCTGTTCTAAAAGAAGGGGTTTTAAAACCTAAAGAGGAATTAAAATTGATGTTTCAAAAGATAAATCCTGATTACAAAGAATTTATTTTTACTTGTGGTACAGGAATTACAGCGTCAATTTTAGCGTTAGCAGCAGAGTTATCAGAATTTAAAAAATATGCAGTTTATGATGGTTCTTGGACAGAGTGGGGAAGTTCAAAAAATGTACCCATAGAAATCTAAAATAATTTACAAATGAATAATAATTGGAAAAAAGAAGAATTTTTAGCATACTTGCTTTTATATGCTTCACATTGTAATTTTTTTGAATCTAAAGAGGAAGAAAAATACATTTTATCAGTAGTAAATCAAGAAACATATTTAAAAATTCATAATGAAGTAGTGGCAGATTCTGATGAAGATAGCTTAACTAAAATTCAGGACTATATTTCACATTACTACTTGAGTCAGCCAGATAGAGACGGTTTAATAAGAGAAATTAAAAAGGTCTTTTTTGCTGATGGATATGTAGACAATATGGAGAAAAAAGTGTTTAAAATTTTACAAAAAATAATAGGATAATATGTAATGTTTTTCTAAAAAAAATATTTTCAATAACATTAAAAACAAACACGTTTTGAAGCTGTTTCTCAAGATTATTCTTTTACAACCCAAACAATACCACTTCCACGTCAAAAATATTTACAATTATTATGCAGCAGGTACAGATTTAGGTATACCGTTAACTGGTAAAGTTTCTCTAGAATTTTTGAATGAGATAGAATATATGATTAATCATAAATATGTGATTACACCAAAACATATTACAGATTCTTATTTAGAAAATAAAAACACTAGTAAAACTGTAAATTTTATTTTACATAATTTAAAATAATTATCAACTTAAAATGAGGAGTACTTAAATTTCAAACAAAACTTAAAAATTTGATAAAATTTTACGTTGTTGTTTTTTTTATGTGTATCATTTGGTTTTTAACCAATAAATTATAGATATTTGCATTATAATAATAAGACATGACTTTTATTCATAACCATCATCATTTTTTCAATTGCTCTCAAGCGATTTAAAAATGTATTGAATAAAATCAAGATATTTATAAACCCGTTTGAGCGAATCGAACGGGTTTTCTATTTCTAATTATTCATAGGTAACCTTTAAAAATCAAGATAAAAACAAGGTTTGTTAATATAAGCTTTACGTTTTAAAAAAATAAAAAATGAGTAACTTAAGAATTGCAGTACAAAAATCAGGAAGATTGAATGAAGATTCTATGAGAATCTTAAAAGATATTGGTATTTCTATAGATAATGGTAAAGATCAATTAAAAGCAGCAGCTAGAGATTTTCCTGTAGAAGTATTTTATTTAAGAAATGGAGATATTCCTCAGTATTTAAAAGACGGAGTAGTAGATGCAGCTATTATTGGCGAAAATGTTTTGATAGAAAAAGGGGACGATATTCAATTTGTAGAACGTTTAGGTTTTTCTAAATGCAAAGTATCTATAGCCGTACCAAAAGAATCTGATGCCAATTCTTTAAAAGACTTAAACGGAAAGAGAATTGCAACTTCATACCCTGAAACTGTCAAAAAGTTTTTAAAACAACAAAATGTAAGTGCTCAATTACATAAAATTAATGGTTCTGTAGAAATTGCACCAAATATAGGTTTAGCAGACGGAATTTGTGATATTGTTTCTAGCGGAAGTACCTTGTTTAAAAATGGTTTAAAAGAAATTGAAGTGCTTTTAAAATCAGAAGCAGTTTTAGCGGTTTCTCCTCAAATATCAGAAGATAGAAAAGCTATTTTAGAAAAGATTCAATTTAGAATTCAATCTGTGTTAAAAGGAAGACAATCCAAATACATATTATTAAATGCACCCAACACAAAATTAGATAACATTCTAAAATTGTTGCCAGGTATGAGAAGTCCAACAGTATTGCCTTTAGCAGAGGAAGGTTGGAGTTCTGTACATACAGTAATTAGTAAAAATGAATTCTGGGAAATTATTGACGAATTAAAAGCTAATGGAGCAGAAGGTATTTTAGTTTGTCCAATAGAAAAAATGGTAGTGTAGTTTATCTAACTTGTAAAAAGCAAAATATCACTCGTAACCTAATACATATTTTGGTTGAATTGAATGATATAAAGAAAAGAAATTATGAAATTTATTAATAACCCATCTAAAGAGTTATGGTCTAAAATTTTAGAAAGACCAACAAAAACAGTTGATGATATTGAAAAAACGGTTACTCAAATTTTTGAAGAAGTTCAAAAAAATGGAGATAGTGCTGTAAATAAATACACGCAACAGTTTGATGGAGTTTCTCTAAAAAATAATATTGTTTCTACCGCAGAAATTAATGCGGCTATAGAGCTTGTTCCTCAAGATTTAAAAGAAGCCATTCAGCTTGCAAAAAATAATATCACCGCGTTTCATAAAGCTCAAAAAACAGAAAAAGTTTATGTAGAAACAGCTAACGGTGTAGCATGTTGGCAAGAAAAAAGACCAATTCAAAAAGTAGGGTTATATGTTCCTGGAGGAACAGCTCCTTTACTCTCCACTGTTTTAATGCTAGCAGTACCTGCACAGATAGCAGGTTGTAAAGAAGTTGTTTTATGTTCACCTCCAGATAAAAGCGGAGTAATAAATCCTGCAATTTTATACACAGCTAATTTGTGTGGTGTAACCAAGATAATTAAAGTAGGAGGCATTCAAGCCATTGCTGGTTTTACCTTTGGAACAAAAAATATACCTCAGGTTTATAAGATTTTTGGACCAGGAAATCAGTTTGTTACCGTTGCAAAACAATTGGCAACAAAATACGGAGTTGCTATAGATATGCCTGCAGGCCCTAGTGAATTACTAGTGGTTGCAGATGACGCCGCAAATGCAAGTTTTGTAGCAGCAGATTTATTAAGTCAGGCAGAACATGGGGTAGACAGTCAGGTTATTTTAGTATCAACATCAAAAAAATTGATAACTGAAGTAGCTGATGAAATTGAAAAACAAATTAAAGCATTACCAAGAGTAGAAATAGCTAAAAAAGCGATTGAGAATTCTAAATCTATTCTAGTTGAAAATAATGAGATTGCTTTAGATTTAATAAACCAATATGGACCAGAGCATTTTATTGTAAATACTACAAATAACAATTTCTTTGTAGACAATATAGAAAACGCAGGATCTGTTTTTATTGGAAATTATACTCCCGAAAGTGCTGGAGATTATGCATCAGGAACCAATCATACATTACCTACCAATGGTTTTAGTAAAGCCTATTCTGGTGTAAATTTAGATAGTTTTTTAAAGAGTATTACTTTTCAAGAAATCAATAAAGAAGGTATAAGTAGTATTGGTAAAGCTATAGAACTAATGGCAGTAGCAGAAGGCTTGCAAGCACATAAAAATGCAGTAACCTTACGTTTAAAAGAGTTGTAATAAAATATAATTAAAAGCCTATTTTTAGAGTCCTTAAAAGTATGAAGACAGACTTTAACATCAATTCACTAGTTAGAGAAAACATCAAATCTCTACAACCATATTCTTCCGCTAGAGATGAATATAAAGATGCTAACATACAAGAAATGATTTTCTTAGATGCTAATGAAAATCCTTTTGAAAATGGGGTAAATCGTTATCCAGATCCTAAACAAAATAATGTTAAAGATTTATTAGCCAAAATAAAAAAAATACCTAAAGAAAATATTTTATTAGGTAACGGTAGTGATGAGGTTTTAGATCTTTTATTTAGAGCTTTTTGTGAACCCCATATAGATAATGTCATCACATTACCACCTACTTATGGTATGTATGGTGTTTTGGCAAATATAAATGCCATAGAAAACAAAAAAATATTATTAAATGCAAATTTTCAACCATCTGTAAGTAAAATTTTAGCCACTGCTAATGAGCACAGTAAACTATTGTTTTTATGCTCTCCTAACAACCCTACAGGAAATAGTTTTTCTAACACTGCTGTAGAAAGATTACTAAAAGAATTTAATGGTTTGGTAGTTATAGATGAGGCTTATATAGATTTTTCTGAGCAAAATAGTTGGTTAGAAAAATTAGAAAAATATCCTAATTTAATAATTACACAAACGCTATCTAAGGCCTACGGTTTAGCAGGAATTAGGTTAGGAATTTGTTATGCATCTACAGCAATAATTAATATATTAAACAATATAAAACCTCCATACAACGTCAATGAACTTACACAACAAAGAGCTATTCAAAGATTACAAAGATTAAATGAAGTTGAAAATGAAATTGCACAATTAATAAGTGAAAGAAAACGACTGAAAAAAGAATTAGAATGTTGTGTGAGTTATATAGAAAAAGTGTATCCTTCAGACGGTAACTTTTTACTGCTAAAAGTAGATGATGCAAACTTACGTTACAATCAATTGATAGATTATGGTGTAGTTATCAGAAATAGAACTACTCAACCTTTGTGCGAAAATTGTTTACGTATAAGCGTTGGAGTTTGCGAAGAAAATCAGAAATTAATAAGAGCTTTAAAAGCAATTCAGTAATGAAAAAAGTATTATTTATAGACAGAGATGGTACGTTAGTTTTAGAACCACCTGTAGATTATCAATTAGACAGTTTAGAGAAATTAGAATTCTATCCTAAAGTATTTCAATACATGGCAAAAATAGCGTCAGAATTGGATTATGAATTGGTAATGGTAACCAATCAAGATGGTTTGGGTACAGCTTCTTTTCCTGAAGAAACTTTTTGGCCAGCTCAAAATAAAGTCATTAGTGCTTTTGAAAAAGAAGGTGTTGTTTTTTCTGAAATATGTATAGATAAAACGTTTCCGCATGAAAATGCAGAAACTCGAAAGCCTAGAACAGGTTTGTTAACTAAATATTTCTCAGAAGAATACGACTTGAACAACTCTTTTGTGCTAGGTGACCGCATTACAGACATGGAATTGGCTAAAAATTTAGGTGCAAAAGGAATTTATTTATCAGAAAATCCAACTTTGGGAGCAGATGAAATAGAAAGTTCTAAACAAGAAATTTTAGATTGTATAGCACTTACATCTACAGATTGGAAAACAATTTACGAGTTTTTAAAATTAAAAGATAGAGTTGCAGAAATTACCAGGAACACCAACGAAACTAAAATTTATATCAAATTAAATTTAGACGGTTCTGGTAAAAATGATATTGCTACCGGGTTACATTTTTTTGATCACATGTTAGATCAAATTGGTAGACATGGCGCTATGGATTTAACAATTAAAGTTGATGGAGATTTAGAAGTTGATGAACACCATACTATAGAAGATACTATGATTGCTTTTGGAGAGTTGTTTAACAAAGCTCTGGGTAATAAGTTAGGTATAGAAAGATATGGTTTTTGTTTGCCTATGGATGATTGTTTGGCACAAGTAGCAGTAGATTTTGGCGGAAGAAATTGGTTAGAATGGGACGCTGACTTTAAAAGAGAAAAAATAGGAGATATGCCAACAGAAATGTTTTATCACTTATTTAAATCTTTTACAGACGGTGCCAAATGTAATTTAAACATTAAGGCAGAAGGTGTAAACGAACACCATAAAATAGAAGGTATTTTTAAAGCATTTGCTAAAGCAATGAAAATGGCAGTAAAAAGAAACGCCAACAACATGTTTTTACCATCTACAAAAGGTCTTCTTTAGTTGATCGTTTTGAGTTGTTAGTAGATTTAGACTATCAAACAAAAACCAATAATAAATGAAACTAGTAATTATAAATTACGGAGCAGGAAACATCAAAAGCATTCAGTTTGCGTTTAAACGATTAGGAGTAGATGCTGTTTTATCTAATGATATAGCAGAAATTAAAGCAGCAGATAAGATTATTTTTCCCGGCGTTGGAGAAGCAAGTTCTGCAATGAAAATGTTAAAAGAAAGTGGTTTAGATACAATTATACCCACCTTAAAACAACCTGTTTTAGGTATTTGCTTGGGTATGCAATTAATGTGTAACTCATCTGAAGAAGGAAACACAAAAGGTTTAGGTATTTTTAATGTAGCTGTAAAACGTTTTGCAAACGATGTAAAAGTTCCGCAAATGGGATGGAATGTGATTTCCGATTTAAAATCAGATTTATTCAAAACAATCAAAGACAAAGAGTTTATGTATTTGGTGCATAGTTATTACGCAGAAAAGTGTGATGAAATGATAGCAAAAACAGATTATCAGGTTGAGTATGCATCTGCTTTACAAAAAGATAATTTTTACGGTGTTCAATTTCATCCAGAGAAATCAGGAATTGAAGGAAGCAAAATTCTTGAGAATTTTCTCAATTTATAAACATAATGTCAGTTCGAGTAATTATTGAAGAATGATAAAATTGTATAAAGAACAAATATTTAGAAACAAATTAATTCCTAATGTCATAAATTCACTCGATATGACAAGATTAACAACTAAAAACTAATAATTTATTTTGAGAATAATACCAGCCATAGATATTATAGATGCCAAATGCGTTCGTTTAACAAAAGGCGATTATAATACAAAAAAGATTTATAATGAAAACCCTGTAGAAGTTGCAAAAGAATTTGAAGACGCAGGTATAGAATATTTACATGTTGTAGATTTAGATGGGGCAAAAGCAAGTCAAATTATCAATTACAAAGTTTTAGAGCAAATTGCTACAAAAACCAATTTAAAGATTGATTTTGGAGGAGGCCTAAAGGCAGATAAAGATTTAGAAATTGCATTTAATTCTGGAGCACATCAAATAACAGGAGGTAGTATTGCTGTAAAAAATAAAACGGTTTTTGAGAGTTGGATTCAAAAATTTGGTTCAGAAAAAATAATTTTAGGAGCAGATTTTTATCCTGATAATTCAGGAGGAAAAATAGCAACCAATGGATGGCAAGAAGAAAGTAACTTAGATTTAATTCCTTTTATTTCTGAGTATCAACAAAACGGAATTCAGTATGTAATTTGTACAGATATTTCTAAAGATGGTATGTTGCAAGGGCCAAGTTTTGATATGTATAAAACTATTTTAAATGATATTAAAAACCTTAAATTAATTGCCTCAGGTGGGATATCAACTTTTGATGAACTCCCAAAATTAGCAGCAATAGGTTGTGAAGGCGTTATTATTGGTAAGGCCATTTATGAAAACAAAATCAGCTTAAAACAATTAGAAAAGTATATAATTAGTTGATGATTTTTAGTTTTTGGTTAATAGTTTTATTATTCATGACCATCAACTAACAACTAACAACCATCAACCAACAACCAACAATAAAAATATGTTAACAAAAAGAATAGTACCTTGTTTAGATATTAAAAACGGTAGAACTGTAAAAGGTGTTAATTTCGTAAATTTAATTGATGCTGGAGATCCTGTAGTTTTGGCAAAACAATATGCAGATTTGGGGGCAGACGAATTGGTGTTTTTAGACATAGCTGCTACTTTAGAAAATAGAGGAACCACATTAGATATGGTTTTAAAAGTAGCAGAACAGGTAAACATACCGTTTACAGTAGGAGGTGGTATTTCTTCAGTAGAACATGTAGATGCCTTATTAAAGTGTGGTGCAGATAAAGTTTCTATCAATTCTTCTGCTGTTAAAAGACCAGAATTGGTAAGCGAACTAGCAGAAAAATTTGGTAGCCAATGTGTTGTTGTTGCTATAGATGCAAAACAAATTGATGGAGAGTGGTTTGTACATTTGGCAGGAGGAACAATACCTACAAAAATAAAGTTATTTGATTGGGCTAAAGAGGTAGAAAAACGTGGCGCAGGAGAAATTCTGTTTACCTCAATGGATCATGATGGTACAAAAGCTGGTTTTGCCAATGAAGCTTTGGCTCACTTATCAAACTTAGTAAATATCCCAATTATTGCTTCTGGAGGAGCAGGAAGTATAGAGCATTTTGTAGATACGTTTAAAGAAGGGAAGTCAGATGCGGCTTTGGCAGCAAGTGTTTTTCATTTTGGTGAAATTCCGATATTAGAATTAAAACAAAAATTAAAAGAGAATAATATTCCAGTACGATTGTAATGCAAATTGTCACTTCGAGTGATTTTGAGGTAGCAAAAATTATATCGAGAAGTAGTTAAAAGTTTTTAATATAACTTCGATAAGAAAAATGAAATCAATCTAACTGACAAAATATAAAACTATAATTATGAACATCAACTTTGATAAAAATAATGACGGATTAGTCCCAGCAATCATTCAAGATGCAACCACAAAAAATGTTTTGATGTTAGGCTATATGAATGAAGAAGCGTTTTCTAAAACTCAAGAAACAAATTTGGTAACTTTTTTCAGTAGAACTAAAAATCGTCTTTGGACAAAAGGTGAGGAAAGCGGTAATGTGTTACATTTAGTTGATATAAAATTAGACTGTGATAATGATACCTTATTAATTTCTGTAAATCCAAAAGGACCAACTTGCCATACAGGTTCTGGAACATGCTGGAACGAAGAAAATACACCAAACTATGGATTCTTTTCAACACTAGAAAACGTTATTACAGAAAGAGTAACCAACAAAGACACTAAAAAATCTTATGTTGCAAGCTTATTTGCAAAAGGAATTAATAAAGTGGCTCAAAAAGTAGGTGAGGAGGCTGTAGAAACTGTTATTGAAGCTATGGATACTAATGACGAGTTGTTTTTATATGAATCTGCAGATTTATTATTTCATTATTTAATGTTATTACAAGCAAAAGGGTTTACATTAAAAGATATTGAAGCAGAATTAAAAGGCAGACATAAATAAAATGTAAAAATTAATTAATATTATTTGATTTGTAAAATAGTCTATACTGTACTAATTTATAATATGATTGATAGTGCATAGAATAGCAATCAAAGATTTTTTTGAGAATTTATACAATAAGATAAATAGTATTATTTAATGCTTTAGTGTTATTTTTTAATAATAATTTAATTTTCTGTACTTGTATTAAGTAGTACTTTCGCAACTTATTTATAATGATACTTTTTGAAAAATTCCAAAATACTTATTATTCTATCTTTCCTAGCTATTTATATAGTTTGGGGTTCTACTTATTTGTTTAATAAGATAGCTGTTACAGAGCTTCCTGCATTTTTTTTAGCATCAATTCGCTTTTTTACTGCGGGTTGTATCATGATTTTAATAGCTTATTTTACAAAAGCAAGATTAAGAGTATCTCTCAAAGAACTTTTAAACATCAGCATAACTTCGTTTTTCTTTTTAATTCTTGGAAATAGTGTCTTTGTTTGGGCTTTACAATTTGTAGATAGTGGTTTTGGGTCATTAATAGCCTCTACAAACCCTTTATTTGTTTTGTTGATGATGAGAATCACCGATAAAAAAAAGATGCAAAAAAAATCTATTCTTGGTGTAACTCTAGGAGTACTCGGTATGATTTTATTAATCAGTCAACAAGAATTTACAGCAAAAGAAGGGAGTTTAATGGGTATTTTAGTAATGCTTTTTTGTGTTTTAAATTGGAGTTATGGTAGCATTTTTGTGTCTAAAGCCTCCTTACCAAATAATTTTTTAGTGAGTACAGGGTATCAAATGATAATTGGTGGAATTTTATTAGGTACAATTAGTGTTTTTTTTCAAGAAGATTGGTCTTCTCCTTTACGTTGGAGTCCTAATGTGCAGTTAGCCATGTTTTTCTTAGTTGTTTTTGGAGGAATTATAGCCTTTACATCTTTCAATTTTTTGTTGAAAAATGTTTCACCGGACAAAGTTGCTACATCTGCCTTCGTGAATCCTGTAATAGCATTATTTATGGGATGGTATTTTTTAGACGAAAAACTATCAGCACAATCAATTATTGCTTCTTGTGTTTTACTGACAGGAGTCTATTTTATAACCTCTAGAAAACGAAAATAATTTGAAACCCAATAAATATTCATTTGTCAAACCAGAAAAATGGCCTTTTTTTTACGGTTATGTAATTTTAATTTTTGGCAGCATAGGTGTATTGTTTAGTATACCAGGGCAAACAGTTGGCGTTTCTGTATTTACAGATCCAGTAAAAGATGCCCTAGGTTTAACTAGAAATGAATTTAGTAATGCATATATGATTGGTACGTTAATAAGCGCCTTTTTTGTAACCAAAGCAGGTTTTTTATTTGATAAATTAGGGGCTCGAATAGTTGCTTTTTTTGCAGCCTTTTTTTTAGGAGTATCTTTAATTATTTTTTCTTATTCAGAATTAATTGTAACTAGTTTTACTAGTAAATCTTGGGGTATTCCTTTTGTATTGCTCTGTTTCTTATTCTTTCTAATACGTTTTTGTGGCCAAGGAGTATTAACCATGTCTTCTAGAAATATGGTAATGATGTGGTTTGATAAAAATAGGGGAAAAGTAAACGCAGTAAGTAGTATTTCTATTTCTCTAGGTTTTTCTGCGGCGCCTATTTTTTTAGATTATTTAATTCGTAATAACGGTTGGCAATTAACATGGCAATTATTAGCCATTTCACTATTCATTTTTGCTTTTTTAATACTACAGTTTTTCAGAAATAAACCAGAAGATTTTGGGTTGGTTCCTGATGGTTATTCTGCTAAGGCAAAAAAGAAATCTCCTAAAATAGAAACTATAGATTTTACATTAACTGAAGCAAAAAAAACGAGAGCATTTTGGATGTTTGGTTTGGCATTAACCTTTAGTAGCTTTTTTATTACAGGATTTACATTTCATGTGGTTTCTATTTTTGAATCTGTTTCGTTATCAAAATCAGACGCCATAGCAATCTTTTTTCCAATTTCAATAATTTCAATTTCAACATCAACTGTCGCAAATATTTTGAGTGATTATGTTGCTCATAAATATTATTTATATGTAATGATTATAGGTGGGTTTACAGCTTCTTTTGGTCTACTTTTTTTAGAAGATGATTTTGGTATGTACCTCATATTATTAGGTTTGGGTATTTATAGTGGTCTGTTTGCCGTAGTAAACGCAGTAACTTGGCCTCGTTATTTTGGAAGAAAATTTTTAGGTGCTATAACAGGTAAAGTTGCTAGTTTTTTAGTTGTAGCAAGCGCAATAGCCCCAAGTTTATTTAGTTACTGTTACACAAAATTAGGTAGCTATACTTACATAAGTTATGTGCTAATTACATTTCTGTTTTTCTTAACTTTAGGGTCTTTGAGATTAGAGAAACCAAAAAAAAAGCCAAACTAAATGTTTGACTCTTTTTTACTATTTTCCTTTTCTGTTAGGTATATAATTTATCCCACTTCTTGTATCTCTAACCTTAGTTCCGCTGTCGTTAAAGTTTACCACTAAATTATCTTCTTTCGGCTTTTTATCTTCCTTTATATTTTTATTTTTCATTTTATTACTTTTTAGAGTTAATGGTGTCAATTTCTAAATTTTCATTGTCTTCACTTCCTAAACTATACAATTGATTCTCTTCATCTTTGTAAGCTTTTTCAGTTTTGTTTTTTGGTAAAGTTCTTCCGGGAACATCTAAATCTTTTCCTGTAAAATCAACATCTTTGGCTCTGTTTTTTAAATAGGTATCTTCGCCACCATCATTTCGCAAATGCTGCTCTTTATCACCTAAAATGTTTATATCTTCTTTTGTGATTTCTGAATTGTATTTCTTATTTTGTATTTTCATTATACTGAATTTATAATTAATATATATTTTAATTTTAAGAATGTATGAAACCGTTATTAATCATTTTATGTAAACAAGTTTGTACATTACTACAAGAACAAAAGTAGAAACGGAATTAGCCTTACAATATCGTAAATGATTTAAATTTTATTCCAATCCATTCAATTTAACACTTTTTAAAACTTTACCTTTTTTATTTAACAGGCTGTTAACCCATGCGAAAACTCATTTTTTTTAATTTAGAAATGAATCAAAAAAATATTAAAAATGAGTACAATAAGGGAAAACAAAAAGTTTAAAAGAACAAAAAGACAAGACACTCCTTTGAGTATTAATAGAGAACTAGAAAAGAACAAGGAGTTTAAAATTGATGCTGATACAATCAAAAAAAATCAGAAAAGTTAATTATCAAGTCCTATAACATCTAGGACTTTTTTTAAGCTATACTCAGTGATTTTAGTTATATGAGTTCACTATGTATTTGTTTGAGCTAAGAATAACTTTAGCTTATAGTTAATTTTGAGTGAAACTAAAAAAATAAAAAATATGAATATTAATTTTGAATATCACAATGTAGAAGCTAGTAATAGACTAGAAGAATATACTAAAGATAAATTGGAGAAACTTTATCATAAATTTCAAATGATTGTACGAGCAGATGTCTTTTTTAAAACGGAAAATACATCATCAGATAAAACAGGTATGATATGCAACATTAGATTATCTGTACCTGGTCCAAGATTGTTTGCAGAAGCAAGTCATGAGGACTTTATAGGCTCTATTAATGAGTCTGTAAGTGATTTGGAAAAACAATTGACAAAGAAAAAAGGAAAAATGATGACGTATTAGATTCACTAATACGATTTATCAAAAAAGAAATTCCAATTTAAAAAACAAAAAAATGAAAGATTATTTATTACAGCCATTTAACAATATTACAGATTTACCGTTAAAAAACAGGGTAGTTATGGCACCCATGACAAGAAGTAGAGCAAATAATGAGGGTAACGTGCCTATAAATGATTTACATGGTTTGTATTACGAACAAAGAGCTAGTGCTGGTTTAATAATTACTGAAGGAGCTCAAGTTTCTAAAAGAGCAGTAGGTTATATAAATACAGCAGGAATTTATAGTCAAGAACAAGTCGAAGGGTGGAAAAATGTGACTAAAAGAGTACATGACAAAGGAGGCAAAATCTTCATTCAGTTATGGCATGTAGGAAGAATGTCTCATCCAGATTTTCATAATGGTGAACTGCCCTTAGCCCCATCTGCATTAAATGCAAATGAAACAGTATACACCCCAGAAGGAGAGAAGAAGACGGTTACACCTAAAGAAATGACAGAAAAGGATATTGTAGAAACTATAAACGATTTTAAAACCGCTGCTCAAAATGCCATGGAAGCTGGTTTTGACGGTGTAGAAATACACTCTTCTAATGGTTATTTGATACATCAGTTTTTTAATGCCACTTCTAACCAAAGAACAGATAAATATGGAGGAAGCAAAGAAAACCGAGTGCGCTTCTTTTTTGAAGTTTTAGATGCTATAAAAGAAGTTGTGCCTGAGCAAAAAATAGGGGCTCGATTTAACCCCTCTTTACACGGAATTTTTGGTATGCAGATGGATGAGGAAAGCATACCAACTTTTGAATATATCATAAAAAAATTAAATACGTATAACCTAGCATACATTCATTTATCAGAACCTTTTAATGATGTATCTGATGTGCCATATGCTGTTCAAAATATAGCATCGCATTTTAGACCTCTTTACAACGGTAATATCATTATAAATGCTGGTTTTGATAAAGAATCTGGAAACGAGGTTATCCAAAAAGGTAATGCTGATATGGTAGCTTATGGAAAACCCTATATTTCTAATCCTGATTTAGTTGAAAGGTTTGCGCAAGATGTACCGTTAGCAGATTGGAACGAAGAAACGTTTTACACAACTGGACATAAAGGGTATACAGATTACGAAAGAGCAACAACAGAAAAAGTATTGGAAAATGCTTAACAATAAAAAACCGGAATATTAAATATTCCGGTTTTTTTATTAATCTATCCAAATTGTTTTTGTGTTTACAAATTCTTTAATTCCGAAACTAGACAACTCCCTGCCGTAACCACTATTTTTAATACCACCAAAAGGAAGTCTAGGATCAGAAACCACTAATTTATTTACAAAACTATTACCAGCTTCTAGTTGCAGCGCTATTTTTTCACCTCGTTTTGTATCTCCTGTAATTACACCAGAACCCAATCCAAAAGAAGAATTGTTAGCCAATGCTATAGCCTCTTTATCATCTTTAGCTTTAATCACGGAAGCGACGGGACCAAAAAGTTCTTCATCAAAACCAACCATACCAGGTGTTAAATCTGAAAGAATAGTAGCAGGATAATAAGCTCCTTTTCCTTCAGGAATTTTACCACCTAAAATTAATGTACCTCCTTGAGATATTGTTTTCTCTACTTGTTTGTGTAGTTCGTTTCTCAAATCAACCCTGGCCATAGGACCGTAATAAACCTCTTCATCTGTGGGCTCTCCCATTTTGGCATTTGCCATTTTTTTTGTGAATTGCTCTACGAAATCATCATAAATACTTTCTAAGACAATAAAACGTTTAGCCGCTATACAAGTTTGCCCGTTATTTTGTAAGCGTCCAAAAGTGGCCAAGTCAGTAGCTTTTTCAAGATCAGCATCTTCACAAATAATGTAGGCGTCACTACCACCCAATTCTAAAACGGTTTTCTTTAATTTGTTTCCTGCAATTTTAGCAACAGAGCGTCCTGCAGGTTCACTTCCTGTTAGCGTAACCGCAACAATGTTAGGGTTTTTTATAACCGCTTCCATGTTTTTAGATGAAATGTTTAAATTGGTAAATACACCTCTAGGAAAACCAGCTTCTATAAAGGCCTCTTCTAAAGCAAAAGCACAGCCTTGGACATTAGAGGCATGCTTTAATACACCCGTATTGCCAGTCATGACAGCTGGTGCAGCAAAACGAATAACTTGATAAAATGGAAAATTCCAAGGCATGACAGCTAAGGTTACCCCAAGAGGTTGAAAGGTAACGTAACTTTTTTTAGCTTCGGTTTCTATAATTTCATCTGCAAGTAATTCTTCTATATGATCTGCATAATAATTGCATATTTTTGCACATTTTTCTATCTCACTTCTAGATTGCTCAATTATTTTACCCATTTCTTCTGTGGCTAATTGAGCATATTTTTCTTTATTTTTTTGAAAGATAGCGGCTAGATTGCGCATCAATTTCTTTCTTTCTTCAAAGCTGGTTTGTTTCCAATTAAGATAGCTTTTGTGCGCTTTAGCAATTTTTTTTTCTGCTTCTTTAGCAGAAATTCTTGCATAACTAGCAATCTCTTTTTCTGTTGCTGGATTTATACTTGTTGTAGTTTCCATTGTATTCTAATTTTCTTTTATTAAAACATTTAATATTTCATGATTTAGAGAATAGTCTACCGCTAAATCTATGATGTGTATTCCTTTTTCGTGTATGGTTTTTTGTAAGGTATCAATAAACTCGTCCACTGATTTTGGTTGATATCCTTTTGCACCAAAACTTTCTGCATATTTTGAAAAATCTGGATTTTGATAATCCAAACCATATTTAGGAAATCCTTCTCCTTCTTGTTTCCATTCTATCATTCCGTAAGCATTATCATTCAAAATAATGATGACCAAATCTAATTGCATTCTTACCGCAGTTTCTATCTCCTGTGAGTTCATCATAAACCCTCCATCACCATTGATAGAAATTACTTTTTTGTGAGGGTATAATTCTTTGGCCATCATTGCAGAGGCTAAACCAGCTCCCATAGTAGCTAAGGCATTATCTAAGAGTAACGTGTTTTGAGCATATGCAGGATAATTTCTAGAAAACCAAAGCTTATAAATACCATTATCTAAGGTTACTATACCATCATCTGGCATAATATCTCTGGTTACTTTTACAATTCTTTGGGGTAAAATAGGGAAACGATTGTCATTAAAATATTTAGACAAATGTTTGTTTACTTTTTGTTTTATGTTAATATAAAAATCATTATCCCATTTACCTGCGTGTTTTTTTAATTGATTTGTTAGTTTTTTTACTGTAGAAGCGATATCTCCAATAACATTATGATGCGGAAAATAAACCTCATTTACTTCTGTACTGAAAAAGTTAATATGAATTACTTTTCTTTTATCATCTTTATTCATGATAAAAGGAGGCTTTTCTATAGTGTCATGACCAATGTTTATAATTAAATCAGAATGTTCTATAGCTTCATGTATAAAGTCTTCAGACGATAAAGCGGCTGTACCAATATAAAGTTCATGTCGTTCATCTATAATACCCTTTCCCATTTGCGTATTAAAAAAAGGAATCTGTAATGCATTTACAAATGTTGTTAAGGCTTTAGAAGCTCTTTTTCTATTGGCACCTGCCCCTATTAAAAGTAAGGGCTGTTTTGCTGCTGCAATGATAGAAGCTGCTTTTTTAATGTCTTTTTTATTGGCTGTCGGAATTTTAGGTTCAACTTTGGCAAAAACGTGCATGTCTTCAACTTTTTCTTGTGCTACATCTTCTGGTATTTCTATATGGGTAACACCAGGTCTTTCTTCTTCGGCTTTTCTGAACGCTTCTCTAAATAAAGCCGAGGCATTTTTACCATGGGTTAATTGTTTAGAATATTTGGTTAGGGGTTGAAGCATTTCTACAATATCTAAAATTTGAAAATTACCTTGTTTGCTGCTTTTTATGGGTTTTTGTCCTGTTAACATTACCATAGGCATAGCGCCTAATTGAGCGTAAGCAGCAGGTGTAAATAAATTAGTGGCTCCCGGACCTAAAGTACTCATACAAACACCAGCTTTACCCGTTAGCCTTCCATAGGTAGCTGCCATAAAGCCTGCGCCTTGTTCGTGTCTGGTTAGTATTAATTTTATTTTGGAAGTTCTTAACGATTCCAATAAATCTAAATTCTCTTCTCCAGGTAAACCAAAAATATATGCTACATTTTCATTTTCTAATGCTTTTACTATCAAATCACTCGTTTTCATAAATATTTTTGTTGTTATTTTAAGTAAGTACTACGAAATTAAGGATTAATAAAACCTATTTTATAGAGGAATTAATTAAAAATATGTTAATTTTTTTATTAAATTTTTAAGATTTTGTTAAAGTAGAGTATGAGTTAAAATTCTATTTTTTTGAGTTCACATTATTTGAGGTATAAAATTATGTTTGCAAAAAAGTATAAACTATATTAAATTAAAAAAGGTATGATAAAACCGAGAGAGAAAACCCCGAATTTGCGCATCAACTTAGTAAATGATACACAATGGAATTTACAAGACCAAGACCCAGATAATTTTACTATGATTCTTTTTTACAGAGGCAAGCATTGTCCTGTTTGTAAAAAGCAATTA
Source organism: Polaribacter sp. WD7 (assembly GCF_003335085.1). Taxonomy (GTDB): domain Bacteria; phylum Bacteroidota; class Bacteroidia; order Flavobacteriales; family Flavobacteriaceae; genus Polaribacter. The sequence continues at coordinate 207,783 of NZ_QPEJ01000017.1, forward strand.
CAAGAATTACAACAAAAAGTAAATGACTTTACAGATAAGGGAATCAATGTAATAGCTATAAGCACAGATACTGAGGCTAGAGCCAAAGAAACCTATAAAGAATGGAAGATAGAAAGCATTCCTCTTGGTTACGAATTTTCAATAGAAGAGGCCCGAAAATGGGGACTGTTTATTTCTGAAAGGGTTAGCGATAAAGAACCAAACACTTTTGTAGAACCAGGTATGTTTATTATTGATAAAGAAAGTAAATTATATTGGAGTTCTATACAATCTATGCCCTTTGCAAGACCTCCATTTGAAGAAGTTTTGAGAGGTATAGATTATATACTGAAAGAAAATTATCCGGCAAGAGGAGAAGCTTAATCATAATAAAAAAGCTATTATTTAACTAATAATAGCTTTTTTATGTATAACACTGTTGATAATAAAATTTTTTAAGAAGAAATTATAGCTATTTCTGTATTTAATTTGCAAATAGATTTTATATTCACATTAATTTTTTTTTATTGTCTTTAATTTTAATTACATATCTATTTGCGGCGTTTTTACTAAGTTTTGCTATTGGCTATTTTCAATATTTTTACAACGTAAAAAATAAGACAATAGTAAATTACGTTTTACTAGTATTAAGGTCTCTAGGTTTTTTTATGCTGTTTGCGTTGTTGATAAACCCTAAAATAAAGACAACACAGACAGATAATGTAAAACCCATACTTTCAATATTGATTGACAACTCTAAATCTATTGCTTACTTTAAAGATACAAGCAGTGTTAATAGCTTTGTAAATCAACTTCAAAACGACAATTTACTAAATGACAAGTTTACCATTAAAAGTTATTATTTTGATGATGATTTATCTATACGAGACAGTCTAAAATTTTTAGGAAATAATACAAATATATCTGAAGCTATTACGAAAGTTAATATGTTGTATGATAATGAAATAGCTCCTATAGTTATATTGTCAGACGGAAATCAAACTGTTGGGAATGATTACAGTTTTACCAATTCAAAACAACCTGTTTACCCTGTAATCTTTGGAGATACAACTAGGCATATAGATCTTAAAATCAATCAGATAAATGTCAATAAATATAGCTATTTGAATAATAAGTTTCCAGTAGAGGTATTACTAAATTATGAAGGTAATGAGTCCGTTACTAGTAAATTTAAGATATTTAACAAATCCAATAACGTTGTTTTTTCAAAGCAATTGCGTTTTTCTGCAACAGAAAATTCAAAATCATTTACTGCAAATTTAACTTCTTTACAAGAGGGAGTGCAATACTATAGAACAAGTTTACAAAAGGTTGAAAGAGAGAAAAATATAAAAAATAATGTAAAAAACTTTTCTATTGAGGTTATTAATGAACAAACTAAAATTCTACTACTAAGTTCGGTTTTACATCCTGATATTGGAGCTTTTAAAAAAGCAATAGAAAGTAACAAACAACGTAAAGTTGACGTTTTCTTGATTGATAATTTTAAAAAAGAAATAAATGATTATCAGTTAGTTATTTTATTTGAAGTGAATAAAAAGTTTAAAAATATAATTGATGCAGTAAAAAGTACTAAAAGTAATTATTTACTAGTTTCTGGAGTGAATACAGATTGGAATTTTATCAATCAAAATGAACTTGGTTTTCGTAAAAATTTCATCAATCAAACAGAAAGTTATAATGCAGATTACAATAGCGCATTTCAAACATATTATCAAAAAGACATTGGTTTTTCTCAATTTCCGCCGCTACAAGATCAATTTGGAGAAATAAAGATTTTAAAAGAGCATCAAACTTTATTAAATCAAAATATTAACGGTGTAGCTACTCAGCAACCTTTATTAATTACTTCAGAAGAAAACAATCAAAAGACTTCAGTTTTATTTGGGCAAGGTATCTGGAAATGGAGAGCCAACAGCTTTTTAAGTACCAATTCTTTTCAAGATTTCGATTCTTTTATTGGAAACCTTATTCAATATTTATCTTCTAATAAAAAGCGAAATCGTTTAGATATTCAAGCTGAAAAATTGTTCGCTGCAAATTCAAACGTAGTATTCAATGCTTTTTATACTGATAAAAATTACAAATTTGATAATAGGGCATCTCTTGAAATTCTAATAACCAGTATAGAATCTAAAGAAACCTTTGCGCTTCCGTTTTCTTTAGACAATAATAACTATAAAACGTCCATTCAAAATTTACCTTCTGGTAGTTATACTTATAAGGTAACAGCTTTAGGACAAAATATTAATAGATACGGTAGTTTTAAGATTACAGATTTTGAAATAGAAGCCCAGTTTACTAGAGCTAATACAGAAAAACTTCTACAGTTAGCCAATAAAACAAAGGGGAAACGATATCATAAAAATGAGTTTGAAAATTTAAAACAAGAGCTACTGGGTAATTCATCTTATTATACAATACAAAATGTTAAATTAAAAGAGAAAAACTTAATCGATTGGAAATGGATTTTATTTCTAATAGTTGCTCTATTTTCTGCTGAATGGTTCATTAGAAAATATTATGGAAAAGTATAGATTTGTTTTGTTCTAACCACTTTTAATAAATATTAAGACAGTACAAATTGTGTTTGATAAACTTATATCGTAAATTTGTTATAACTAAAAAATTAAAAAATGGCAAACAATCAAGTTGATTTAAAATTACCAAAAGGGGGTATTTTTCTTATAATCCTTTTATTTGGTGTTATCATATTGTTTTCTAAATCTACCGTAACTATTGGTCCTGGAGAAGGAGGAGTGGTTTTTGAAAGATTTGGAGACGGTATTAATACAGAAAAAACATACGGAGAAGGATTTCAAATTGTAGCTCCTTGGAATGAAATGATTGTACGTAAAGTTCGTCAACAATCTGTTTCTGATGAAATGAATGTACTTTCTGTAAACGGATTAGAAGTAAAAGTAAGCGGTACAGTTTGGTATGAACCAGAATTTTCCAATTTAGGATTATTGATAAAAACTAAAGGAGAAGATTATGAAAGAGAATTGTTAGACCCTGCTATTAATGCTGCTGCTAGAAGTGTTTTTGGACGGTATACTCCAGAACAATTGTACTCTAGTAAACGTGATGTTATAGAACAAGAAATTTTAGATGAAGTACAAATTCTTTTAAAAGATCAATATTTAATGGTAAAAAGGGTTTTAGTTAAAGACGTAAAATTACCACCAACTATTAGAACAGCAATTGAAACAAAATTAAAGCAAGAACAAGAATCTTTAGAGTACGAGTTTAGAATTGCAAAAGCTAAAAAGGAAGCAGAAAGACAGAGAATTGATGCAGAAGGTAAAGCTGCTGCAAACAAGATTTTAAGTGCATCTTTAACAGATAAAATCTTACAAGAAAAAGGTATTGAAGCCACATTAAAGCTTTCTGAATCTAGCAATAGCAAAGTAGTTGTTATAGGTTCTGGAAAAAGCGGAATGCCTATAATTTTAGGAAATCAATAAAAATTTAGTTTCAAATACAATTTTAAAATCCAGCTTATGCTGGATTTTTTTTGTAACACACTTTACAATTGAACTTAGTAAAATTTGTGTATACTATAAACATTTTAGCTTATAAACTCTAACTTTTTACACGATTTTTTATCTAAAAACCACTATTTCTGATACTTTGAGATTATTTTAAATAACGTTATTTCGATATTACTTTTCTATTATACAAGTGTTATTTAACTGAAAATTATATGATTGTCATTTAGAACATTGCTGAAATTTAAATATATTTAAATTGAAAGTAGCTTACTAAGTAAAAGTGTAGTTGAGAAATATCATATTACTAGTAACAAGTTTTGATGGTTCATTTTTGATGTTAGGACTTTATTAAGAAGAGTTGCTAAAATTTTGTTAAACAGATTTTTACGCGTAACAAAAGAGTAAGGTGTGCGTCATATATGCAATTCAAAAAAACAAACACATGAGAAAACAAAACGATAATGATAATCAGAAAAATAATACTTCTTTAGAGAGCATTAAGTCTAAGAGAATGACATGGAATATTAGAAGAAAATACAACTATAAGTACGTAACTACTGTATTTTAATTGTAGTTAGTTTTAATAGTTGATTGAGGGTCAAGAAATTTCATCGTTTTTTGACTCTCTTCTTTTGTAAAATTAATTTTTAACAGGAATTTTATCTCGTTCTATTTTACCTTTTTTAATGGCTTTGTAGTTTTCATAACAATCTAAAATTGCTTCAATCATCTGTAAATCAGAAGCTTTTTTAATAAAATAGTCAGAGTAATTACAATCTGTTAGCAATTCGGTCAACTCTTGTCTATCCATTTCTAGATATTCCATCATAACCTCTCTATCAAATTTACCAGCCATTATTTTTCTTAAATCATCTTCTTTTTTTAATTTTTTCAACTTTTTAAGTTGTTTGGGTTTTTTTCCAAAGAGATTATATAAAAAATCTACTGGCTGAAACAAAGCAGCAATAGGAGAGGAGAAGTTTTTTCCTTTAGGCCTACCAACTTCATAAGTCTGTGGCAAACCATTAATTTTTATTCTTGTAAACCTATCTTTAGGAACCTGTTTTACATCAATTTCCAAAACCCCTATAAGTTTAGTAGATTTAATCACTACCTCTTTAACTTCTTCTGGCTTTTCGTATAATGCAATTAACAATTCATTTCCTTTCAATAAATCGTTAGTAATCTTTAATTTTATGGAAGCATATCCTAGATAAGAAACTATAATTGTATCGTTAGCTTGCGTTGGTATTTCAAAAAAACCTTTTTCATTAGTAATTGTACCTTGTACTGAATTTAAATTTAGAATATGAGCAGCACTCAAAGGTTTCTTGTTTTCAGCATGAATAATTTGCCCTTTTAAATTCTTCACTTGAAGTGAATCATTCTGAGCATATATTGAAACAGAAACGGTAATAAGTAAAAAAAAGATTATTTTTTGCATAATACTGCAATAATACTAATAAAACAGTTTACAAAGGTTAATTTTTTGTGAAACAGTACGTAAAAATAAAGGAAATATAGGATGATGTTTTGTGCGCACGAGAAGATTCGAACTTCCACAAACTTACGTTTACTGCCCCCTCAAGGCAGCGCGTCTACCAATTCCGCCACGTGCGCGCTTTATATAACCAAAAAAGTTAAGCATGAGCTTAACCTTTTTATTGTGACCGGGCTGGGGCTCGAACCCAGGACCCTCTCCTTAAAAGGGAGATGCTCTACCAACTGAGCTACCAGGTCTGTTCTTAAAACGGTTGCAAATATAACATCAATCATTGGAATTAGAACTGTTTATTTGAAATATTTTTATGCATATTTGTAAAAATATTTATTTAATGAAAATTGTATTATTAGGCTATATGGCGTCTGGAAAATCCAGTATAGGAAGAAGACTTTCTAACTTACTCTCAATGAATTTTTTAGATTTAGATGATTACATTTCTGAACAAGAAAATATGACCATTCCTGCTATTTTTGCTCAAAAAGGAGAAGTGTATTTTAGAACCATAGAACACAAATATTTAAAAGAAGTTTTACAAAAAGAAGAAGACTTTATTTTAGCTTTAGGAGGAGGAACACCCTGTTATGCGGGAAATATGGACAGTGTTAACAAAGATAAAAATTCAGTTTCGATTTATTTAAAAGGAAGCACTCCTACAATGATTGATAGGTTGATTAGAAAAAAAGCCAAGAGACCTTTAGTAGCTTCTTTAGATGACGATAAAATTCCTGAGTTTGTTGCCAAACATCTTTTTGAAAGAAGACCTTTTTATGAGCAAGCCAAACAACACATCTCTATTGATGGAAAAACTAAAAAGGAAGTAGCTGTAGAAATAACTGCATTATTCAACCAAATACGCTAATGCTCCTTTTTCTGAAAATTCTACTTGAACATGTTCTTTAATTGATGTTGATAATGATATTCCTTTAAAATCTGCTTTTACGGGGTATTTTTTATGATTTCTATTAACCAGTACTGCTGTTTTAAAACGCTTTAAAGGCACTTCTAAAAAGTGTTTAACAGCATATATTAATGTAGTGCCAGAATTTAAAACATCATCAACAACTACTAAAGATTTATGTTTATAATCATCAACAGAAAGCGAGGTAGTTATTGCTTCTAAAGGTTTTTTCTTGTTTATAGTTATTTTACAAATAGTAACTTTTAAAGTAGATATTTCTTCTAAAACAGTAATAATTTTTTCTGCCAATACAAATCCATTACCAATTATACCAGCAACAACAACTTCTTTTTCAGAAGCATTTGTTTCATAAATTTGGTAAGCAATACGTTTAATTTTTTGGTCTATTTGAACTTGATTTAAAATTATGTTTTCTGTAGTTGTCATAAGTCTTCTTCTGTATCTTCTTGATAGTTATCTATATCTCTTCTGTCTTTTTTGGTAGGTCTTCCAGTTCCTTTTTTTCTGTAATAATCTTTAGAATATTTTAAAAGATCTGTTTTTTCAAACTCTTCTTTAGGTGTTATGTCTTTTCTATATAAATCTACCAATTTAGCTCCAAGTCTACTTGTAGGTAAATCTAAAACTTTAATTTGATAATTAATTTGATTTTTTCTTATTACAACAATTTCGTCACCAAACACTTCTTTAGAAGGTTTTACAGCACTATTATTTACTTTAACCTGCCCTTTTTTACATGCAGTTGTAGCAATACTTCTTGTTTTAAATAAACGAATACACCATAAATATTTATCTATCCTCATAAAATTAGTTAAAAAACAAAGTTACCCTTTTTACAAAGGTATAAAAATGGTAAATTGCACCCTAAATTTTTAGATTAAATGAATAAATTAAAATTAATACTACTATTATTAAGTAGTATCGTTTTTTATAATTGTGATGATAATAATAGAGGTTTTATCAATCCGTTTGAAGGCACAGATTATGAGCAATTAGCTATCTCTGACAATGATAGTATCTTAAAGTTTTTAAATACGCATTATTATGATGCGGTAACAGATTCTATAAAACTAATTAGTAGTAATGAAACTTCATTGTTTGAAGATAACAACACATTAGAGATTAAGGATTTGGTAGAGAATGATATAAAGTATACTTTATATACATATATTGTAGATGAAGGAGAGCCTAGTGCAGATAAAGGAAATCCTTCTATTGTAGATTCTGTGTTTACAACATATTCTGGTATAGAATTATTAAATAATACTATTGATAGAGATCCTTTTGATAGTAATACTCAAATTTGGATTGGAAATTCTATTGTTGGTTGGGCAAACGGTTTTACAAATTTTAGAAATGGAAATAATATTACTAACAATGGTCCAATAACTTACAATAATACAGGAAAAGGTTTTATTTTTATTCCTAGTGGTTTAGCTTATCCTTCTTTAGATTTCGTTTTTGGTCAAAATGATCCTAATGCACTTCCCTACGATAGAATATTAGTTTTCAAAATAGAATTATTAGATTTTGTTGTAGACACAGATCATGATAACGACGGTGTGCCTTCTATACAAGAAGATGCTAATGGAGACGGAAATCCTAGAAATGATTTTAGTGACCCTAATTTTCCTACAAGACCAGATTATCTAAATCCAAATATAAAATAAGATTTAAGAAAAGAAATAGACATAAAAAAAGCTCTTGAAATTATTCAAGAGCTTTTTTTACAGTATACTATTTTTATTTAAAGTCTGTATGATAAGCCTACAATAATTTGATTAATTCTAGTATCAAAACGTTGTGAAACTGTACCTGATAAAAAGTTAGATTCTACATCAGAAAATGCTCTTTCCCATCTTACATCTATCCCTAATTTACCCAATTCAATTCCGCCTCCAAATTGTAATCCAACAGTAAATCCATCTGTTTCAACTTCAGAAATATCACTAAAACTAAAGTCAGACCCCAAAACATATTGAAATGACGGTCCTATAAAAACATTACCCACACTAAAAATCTTTTTACCTAATAATACAGGAATGTCAATTTTTTGAAAATTAAATTCTGTTGTATTTCCAGAAGTTTTAAAACGAACTTCATTACTAAGATTTGTATACACTAATTCTGGTCTTAAATACAAACCTATAACTGGTATTTTAAAACGCAACCAAATACCTGCATGGTAACCAGTTCTACTTTCTGCACCTTCAAAAAGATCAGTTTGAACTTCATTAATAGAATTAGAATTGTAATTTACGCCTCCTTTAATACCAAAAGCTGCTTGAGCATTTAATGTTTGGCTTAATCCAAAAGCCAAAAACATCATTAACATTATTTTTTTCATATATGTTATTTTCTAGAAATTACTTTTTTAGCAGCTTTAATAACTGCATTAGCATCTAAACCATATTTAGCCATTAACTGGTCTGGTGTACCAGACTCACCAAAAGTATCGTTAGTTGCAACAAACTCTTGCGGAGTAGGTGTATTTAGTGCTAACGTTCTAGCAACACTTTCTCCTAAACCACCTAACTTATTATGTTCTTCTGCAGTAACTATGCAACCTGTTTTGGCTACTGAATTTATAATAATTTCTTCATCTAAAGGTTTTATAGTATGAATATTAATTACTTCTGCAGAAATTCCTTGAGCTTCTAATTGCTCTGCAGCTTGCAAAGACTCCCAAACTAGATGACCAGTTGCTACTATAGTAACATCTTTACCTTCTGTTAATTGAATACCTTTACCCACAATAAATTCTTGGTCTTCTGGCATAAAAATAGGCACTTTTGGCCTACCAAAACGCAAGTAAACGGGACCTTCATGTTCAGCTATAGCTATAGTTGCAGCTTTAGTTTGGTTGTAGTCGCATGGATTAATAACGGTCATGCCTGGTAGCATTTTCATCAAACCTATATCTTCTAATATTTGGTGTGTTGCGCCATCTTCACCCAAAGTTACACCTGCATGAGATGCACATATTTTTACATTTTTATCTGAATATGCAATTGATTGACGAATTTGATCATACACTCTACCAGTAGAAAAATTAGCAAATGTTCCTGTAAATGGTATTTTACCACCAATTGTTAAACCAGCTGCTATACCCATCATGTTTGCTTCTGCAATTCCTATTTGGAAAAAACGATCAGGATTTTCTTTAATAAATTGATCCATCTTTAAAGAACCAATTAAATCTGCACATAAAGCAACAACGTTTGGGTTTGTTCTTCCTAATTCTGTTAAACCATCACCAAAACCAGAACGTGTATCTTTTTTTTCTGTGTATGTGTATTTTTTCATTATAAATGTTGTGTTGTAAAATTCCGCGTAAAAATAACCTTTTATTTTGCTTTTGAGAAGAAAAAGTAGCTTAGAAAAAAGATTTTTTTAACATTTCTTTATATTATAAAATTGTTTTTACGGTTAATATTATAATTTCATTAATTCGTCATAAAGTTTGTGTACAGGTAAACCTACCACATTAAAGTAACTTCCTTTAATTGTTTTTATACCTATAAATCCAATCCATTCTTGAATTCCGTATGCACCAGCTTTATCAAACGGTTGGTAATTTTTGATATAATACGTTATTTCTTCATCAGTAAGTTTTTTAAAAGAAACTGTGGTAGTGTCATTTATCACTTTTTGAAAATGATTATTTGTAATACAAACAGAGGTAATAACTTGATGTTCTTTACCAGATAAAGATTGTAACATTTTAAATGCTTCTTGTTCGTCTTTAGGTTTGCCCAAAGCTTTGTTATCTAACCAAACGATGGTGTCTGAAGTTATTAGTAAGTCTCTATCTGTAAGTGTATTAAATGCTTTAGATTTAAGAGTAGCTAAATAGTCTGTGATTTGGTTACCTTTTAATTCTTTAGGATAAACTTCTTTAATTTCTTTAAGCTGAATTGTAAAATCTAGGCCTAAATCTTTAAAAAATTGTTGTCTTCTAGGAGATCCAGAAGCTAAAATAATGGTATAATTTTTTAATTTTTCGTTTAACATTTATATATATGTAATTAGTTAATTATAAATAAATTAAATGTTTTTCAAATCTATAAAGTTGAATAATATCATAGATATGATACCAAAAAACATTATTATTTTTAATAGTTTACTAAGTTTTGAATATTCTCTTTTACTTTCTATTTTCCATAACACATACATAAAATATACTAATGGAAGTACTATAAAAATAACACTATAAGTAACAAAAATAATCTCTTTATGTAACAACTGTAAAATTAAAAGTAACCCAAAAAGTAAAACAGCGGCAAAGAAAAAAGCGACTTTAGAAGCTCTTTTTCTGCCAATTAAAATGGGTAATGTATGTGCGTTCAACTTTGTATCTCCGTTTATATCTTCTATATCTTTAATAATTTCCCTTATTAAAGTAGTTAAAAATGAAAAAATATAATAAGCAACAAATACTATTTTTAAAGAAACCAAACTGGAGTTTTTTATAAAATAAGCACTTTCAAATTCTACAACCAAATAGATTACCAGTGTACAGAGCACAGCAATTGTGAGATTACCAATTAACGCAATCTTTTTTAAATATTTAGAATATAAAAAAAGTATACCAATTGTGCCTATAAAATAAAAAGAATAATAGGGGAGTTGTGTAGTTAAAGAAATATAAACGCCTGTAATAAAACCGAACAATATACCTAAAAAATAAAAAATCCAAGCCTTTTTTTTACTTACTAAAACCTCTATAAATAGTTTTTGAGGTTTGTTAATTTTATCGGCATTTATATCAAAAATATCATTAATAATATAACCACTAGCTGTAATTGATAAAACACTAAACACTAAAATAAAAAACTGAAAAACAGACAAATGAGAATTGTCAAAAAAAACTTTAATTAACGCATACTTGGTTAAAACCATCGTTAATAAAACCATCAAAAGATTTTTATAACGAATCAGTTTTAAAATAGCCATTATGCGTTAAAACTCTTTTTAATTCTTGCTAAATCACGCTTGTTGTCTCTGTCTTTTATAACATTACGCTTATCATGAGTTTGTTTTCCTTTTGCAAGTGCAATTTCTAATTTAGCAAATCCTCTTTCATTTATAAATAAACGTAATGGTACAATAGTATTTCCTTTAGCTTCTACATCTTTTTTAAGACTTCTCAATTCACGCTTGTTTAGTAACAAACGTCTTTCACTTTTGGGATTATGATTAAAATGATGCCCAAAAATATACTCTTGAATATACATATTTACAATAAAAAGTTCTCCACGCTCATTAAATTCACAAAAACTTTCTGTAATTCTGGCTTGACTATTTCGAATTGATTTTATTTCTGTACCTGTCAATTGAATTCCTGCAATATATTTATCCAGGATTTCAAATTCGAAACGAGCTTTTTTATTTTGTATGTTGATTTTTTTCTGCATATTCGTCTTCACAAAAGATTAACAAATATACGTTTTTACTTCGGTCAAAGAAATGTAATTTTGAAAACTATTTTCAATCAAACAAAAACCATAATGCGGTATTTTTTACTAGTATTTTCTGTACTAATTTTCTCTTGCAATCCTCAGAAAAATAAAATTCAAGCTGAGAATATTATAGATCAAACTATTATATACTCGGGGTCTAATAGGGTGTCTAACTCAGATATTTCTTTTGTGTTTAGAGATAAATTCTATACCGCAGTTAGGGCCAAAGGAAACTTTACTCTAACCAGAAGTTTTGATGATATTAAAGATGTTTTAACAAATAATGGTTTTACAAGATTTGTAAACGGCAGTAAAGTTGATTTGTCTCAAGAAGACATTAAAAAATATACAGGAGCAGTAAATTCTGTGCATTATTTTTCTGTTTTACCACATGGTTTGCATGATGAAGCTGTGCATAAAAAATTACTAGCTAATACTACTATTAAAGGCGAAGATTATTTTAAAATTCAAATTACTTTTGATGAAGATGGAGGAGGAGAAGACCACCAAGATGTTTTTATTTATTGGGTTGGTAAAGAGGATTATCTTATAGATTATTTTGCCTACTCTTATGAAGTAAATGGAGGTGGTATACGATTTAGAGCTATTAAAAATGAGAATTATATTGGTGGAATTAGATTTGTAGATTATTACAACTACAAACCCAAAAACAACACGATAACTTTACAAAATATTGATAAAGCGTTTGTTGATGACGAATTAGAGATGGTTTCTGAAATTGTTTTAGAAAAAGTGAATGTAAAACCTTTTTATTAAGTAAGATTGTCTATTAGTTTATTTTGATGGAATTTTGTCAAATCAGAACTTTACGATTGAATTGAATAAAAAACTTTGGATTCTAAAGTAGTTTTTTATGTGATTTTTTCATCAAAAAATCACTACAACCAATACTTTTTAAACCAATAATTTAAGACCTAAATTTACAACGGTTTAATATTCTATTTTTTTAATGCTACTCATGATCTTGCCTCCAGAAATACTAACAATATAGAGGCTATAATTGTCATTATCGTTCATAAATGCATACTTTTTTTTACCTAAAATTGCGTTTGCAAACATTGGTGTGGTATTGCTATGACCAACAATTAACACTGTTTTTCCTTTTGTGTTTTGTTGAAAAATAGAATCGTACAATTTAGCAGGATTGTACGTTATAATTTGAATGTTTTTGCTTTGAGCTGTTGGTTTTGCAGTTTGTAATGTTCTAGTATAGTTGGTTGAATATACAGCATCTAAATCGATGTTTTTAAAATAAGCAGCCCATTTTTCTGCCCTTTCTTTACCTTTTAAATTTAAATTAGGATTTCTGTTTGTTGCATCTGATCTGTCTTTTTCTGCATGACGAATTAAGTAATAGGTTGTACTTTTATTAGAAGAACATGACAATAACAAACTAAAGGTAAAAGCAAGTAAAAATATAATTTTTCTCATAATAAAAACTTTGATACTGCTAAATATACGTAAAAAGAATACGGTGCTTTTAGTAGCACCGTATTTTATTAATTACAAATTGCTTTTAAAAATATTAATTCTCTACCAAATCAGATTGATTTCTAAAAACCAATTGGTCATCAAAAGCATCTAATAAAATGATGCTATCTGTTGTAATTTTTCCAGCTAAAATTTCTTTAGACAATTGATTTAAAACTTCTTTTTGAATGACTCTTTTTACAGGTCTTGCACCAAATTCTGGTTGATATCCCTTCTTAGCTAAATATTTGATAGCTTCATCTGTAGCATCTAAAGTTATCTCTTGTTTACCAATCATTTTTTTGAGTTGATCTAACTGCAAGCTTACAATCTGGAAAATATCTTTTTGATTCAGTGGTGTAAACATAATAACATCATCAATTCGGTTTAAAAATTCTGGTCTTACAGATTGCTTTAACAAACCTAAGACTTCAATTTTAGCCAACTCTGTTACTGCATCTATATCTGCTTTAGCATCTGCAAATTTTTCTTGAATAATATGACTTCCCATATTAGAGGTCATAATGATGATGGTATTTTTAAAATCTGCCACACGCCCTTTGTTGTCAGTTAATCTTCCTTCATCTAAAACTTGTAACAAAATATTAAAAGTGTCTGGATGTGCTTTTTCAATTTCATCTAGCAATACTACAGAATAAGGTCTTCTTCTAACAGCTTCTGTCAATTGTCCGCCTTCATCATAACCAACATATCCAGGAGGTGCACCAACCAATCTACTTACAGAGTGGCGCTCTTGGTATTCGCTCATATCAATTCTTGTCATCGCATTTTCATCATCAAACAAATACTCAGCTAACGCTTTGGCTAATTCTGTTTTACCAACACCTGTTGTACCTAAAAATAAAAAGCTACCTATAGGTTTAGATGGGTTTTGTAAACCAGCTTTAGAACGTCTAACTGCATCTGAAATTGCAACAATAGCTTCTTCTTGACCCACAACTCTTTTGTGCAATTGATGTTCTAATTTCAATAATTTTTCACGTTCAGATTGAATCATTTTTGTAAGAGGAATACCTGTCCATTTTGCAATAATTTCTGCTATGTCTTCATAAGTAACTTCTTCTTTAATTAAAGAACTACCATTCTGATTTTGAGCTAATATTTCTTGATATTCTTCAAGTTTATTTTGAGCTTCTTTTATCTTACCATATCTAATTTCTGCAACTTTACCATAATCTCCTTCTCGTTCTGCTTTTTCTGCTTCAATTTTAAAATTTTCAATATTAGATTTTGCAATCTGAATATTGTCTACAACCTCTTTTTCAGATTTCCATTTCGCATTAATTGTATTTCTTTCTTCTTTAAAGTTTGCCAACTCAGAACGTAAAGATTTTAGTTTTACTTCGTCTTTTTCTCGTTTAATCGCTTCAATTTCAATTTCTAACTGCATTATTTTACGATCTAAAACGTCTAATTCTTCAGGTTTAGAGTTGATTTCCATACGTAATTTAGAAGCAGCTTCATCCATTAAATCTATGGCTTTATCTGGTAAAAAACGATTGGTTATATAACGTTGAGATAACTCTACCGCCCCAATAATAGCTTCGTCTTTGATACGAACTTTATGATGTGTTTCATATTTTTCTTTAATTCCTCTTAATATAGAAATGGCACTTTCTGTATCTGGCTCATCAACTAAAACCTTTTGAAAACGACGCTCTAAAGCTTTGTCTTTTTCGAAATATTTTTGATATTCATCTAAGGTAGTTGCACCAATAGCGCGCAACTCTCCTCTAGCCAAAGCAGGTTTCAAAATATTTGCTGCGTCCATAGCTCCTTGTCCACCACCAGCACCTACAAGCGTATGAATTTCATCAATAAAAAGCACAATATCTCCTTCTGAAGTAGTTACTTCTTTTATGACAGATTTTAAACGTTCTTCAAATTCACCTTTATATTTTGCCCCAGCAATTAAGGCGCCCATATCTAAAGAAAAAATAAGTTTATCTCTTAAGTTTTCTGGTACATCACCATCTACGATTCTATGTGCTAAACCTTCTGCTATAGCAGTTTTACCAGTACCAGGTTCTCCAACTAAAATAGGGTTGTTTTTAGTTCTACGAGATAGAATTTGTAGTAATCTTCTAATTTCTTCATCTCTACCTATTACTGGATCTAACTTTCCGTTTTGAGCTAATTCGTTTAAATTTTTTGCATATTTAGTTAGCGCGTTATAGGTTTCTTCTGCGCTTTGAGAAGTTACTCTTTCTCCTTTACGTAATTCATCAATAGCCGATTTTAAATTTTTTTCTGTCACTCCTTGATCTTTTAAAACCTGAGCAATATTAGATTTTGATTTAAAAATGGCTAAAATTAAATGCGCTATAGAAACATAATCATCTTTCATTTTAGTAGCAATGATAGACGCTTCATTTAGTGTTTTACTAGCTTCTCTAGATAGCATTAAATCTACTCCGGTTACTTTAGCAAAACTTTGCAATTGTTTGTCTAGTATTTGGCTAACAATAGCAATATTGATATTCAATTTTTTCAATAGAAAAGGAAGTACATTTTCATCAACTTGTGTTAAAGCTTTAAAAATATGTTCGTTTTCTATTTGGTTATGACCAAAACCTTGCGCAATCTGTTGCGCCATTTGTATGGTCTCCTGAGATTTTGTTGTATAATTATTAAAATTCATAATTCTTTTTTTATTTTCCTCTAGTAAGTCAATTATAATACCATCAATATAAAAAATCGAAAACAAGTCAATTTGTCTTGCAATTAAGCATGTAAACTGACTTTTTGACTGATGAAAGTTTTATATCTTTACGACGACTTATAAAGAAAATACAAATGGGATTATTAAATAGTATGTTTGGAAATAAAAAAAATAAAGAGCCTAAAGTAGTACGTAAATCGAATCTTAATTGGATTCCGTTAACTTCTTTAGATCAATTAAAGACAATCAAAGAACAATCTAAAACGGAATCTATACTTATTTTTAAACACTCTACACGTTGTGGTGTTAGTAGTATGGTTATCAAGCAATTTGAAGCTTTATTTCAGGAAGAACATCAACGTTTAAAGGTGTATTATTTAGATTTATTAAACTACAGAAACATTTCTGATGAAGTAGGGTATACCTTTCAGGTAATGCATCAATCTCCACAATTAATTGTTGTAAAAAACGGAGTAACTGTGCTTCATACTTCACATTATGATATCACTACTGTAGATTTAACAAGATTTCTATAGCATAAACTTGCATAAAACCTTATTTAAATCGTATTTTTGTGTCTTAAATTTTTATGCTCTTGGCAGATACAAATACGACAAACACTACAACAGGTAAAGAATTATACGGTTATCAAAAAGATGCGCTTCATGAAATTTTTAAGCGCTTTGAAACTGCCCCAGCAGATTACCATTTGCTGTATCAATTGCCTACCGGTGGTGGTAAAACAGTAATCTTTTCTGAAATTGTTAGACGTTATTTAGAAACTTTTAAAAAGAAAGTTTTAGTCTTAACGCATAGAATAGAATTAAGTAAGCAGACTTCTAGAATGCTTGGTGAGTTTGGCGTTACAAATAAGATTATAAATTCGACCGCAAAATTAGATGATCAGCATGATTTTGACTGTTTTGTGGCTATGGTAGAAACGCTAAAAAACCGCCTAAATGATGATAAATTAGATATTTCAGACATAGGTTTGGTAATTGTAGATGAAGCACATTACAATTCTTTTACAAAAATATTTAAGTTTTTTAACAACTCTTTTATTCTAGGTGTTACAGCAACTCCTTTAAGCTCTAACATAAAATTACCTATGTATGAGAACTATCAAGAGCTGTTTGTAGGAGAATCCATTCAAGATTTAATAGATAGTGGTTATTTAGCCAAGGCCAACATGTACTCTTACAATGTAGGTTTAACTTCTTTAGAGGTAGGTGCTAATGGAGATTATACTGTAAAATCATCAGAAGATTTATATACCAATTCAGACATGTTGTCTAAATTAGTTTCTGCATATGAAGAAACTGCTAAAGGAAAAAAGACTTTAATTTTTAACAATGGTATACATACCTCTATTCAAGTTTTTCATGCCTTTAAAAAGGCAGGATATCCTATTGCACATTTAGACAATACCAATACTAAAAAAGAACGCGAGTTAATTTTACGTTGGTTTCATAAAACACCAAATGCAATTATTACATCTGTAAGTATCTTAACCACTGGTTTTGATGAGCCTAGTATAGAAGCTATAATATTGAATAGAGCAACAAAATCGTTAACCTTATACTACCAGATGATTGGGCGTGGTTCTCGTATTTTTGGAAATAAAAGTACGTTTGATGTTATAGATTTAGGAAATAATTTTTACAGATTTGGACCTTGGGGTGCAGATTTAGATTGGCAAAAAATGTTTAGAGCGCCAGATTATTATCTAAACGCTATACTTTCTGATGAAGAAATTGAAAGCACTTTTCGTTACGAACTACCCGCAGATGTAAAAAAAGAATTTGCAAAGTCTGAAGACACTTATTTTGATATGAAAAAAGTGTATATAGACACTATTAGAGCGGGAGAATCTTCTAAACGTGTATTGGAGAAATCTATAGAACACCATGCAAAAATGTGTATAGAAAACAGCGAAGATGTATTTGATGCTTTAATTCTTTCTAAAAAATTAGGTGAAGAAATAGACGACAGAATCAACAGATACGCAAAATGTATTTCTAAAAGTACCCATAACTTCGTTACTTGGTTAAAAGACGACTATCGTAAAAAATTACATACATATCTTAGAAATAATTTTGATAGAGACTTTGAGAAAATATTTGGGCATCCACCTTTGGATGAATAACAATTTTAAAGCGCTTTAACAAGTACATTTATTATTTTGATTATTTTTAATTTTTATATGGGAGTTGCATTCCAGAATTTGTTGTGCATTTGATATCTATAGAAACGTCGAACGTTTCGCTTACAGAGCTTCCATCGCATTTATCGGCAATTACTTTTAACTTAAATTTACTTATTCGGTTTGTATTAGTTGGAGGTGTAATAGTAAACTCATCACTAAGCCTAACTAAACCATCAGAACTAGAATTGGTATATTGAAAATATTTGGTAGTTGTTGACCCTAAGGTTCCATTTGAGAAAACAGGTCTATATTCTAACCTATAATTCAATATATTGTCTGACTTTCTAATATCTAATACTGGATCTGTAACATCTCCAAAACACAATCTATGTTTTGTGGAATCTGTAATTGTATTTAAATCATTATTTTCTGTAAGATATACTTCTAGATTACTATTTAAATAATTTGACGATGTTGGCCAACCAAATTGTTGAGACTGACAACTGGTTGCCCCCCCTGCAAAACCAAATTTTATGTAAAATGCCTGAATTGCTCCCGGTGTATTAAAACACCAACTAAAATAAGGTTGACCTAACTGATTAACACCATTATAAACAAAAGTTCCTAATGGTGTTGATGGTGAAAGTTGTTCGTAAACAAAATAAGTGTCAGTTCCAACATTAAAACCATTGGGAAAACCATTGGGTAATGTTAATGTAGCTCTATTTTGTGCACATAAAGAATTAGCACAAAACTCTGAGATTTGAACATCTATAGGATTTCCTGATAATGATAAACAGGTATTGGGTTGTTGACACGAGATCAGTATAAGAAAAAAAATAACGAAAAAGTAGTTTCTGATTTTCATGATATATTTGTTTAAATTTATTTATGCTAAATTCAAAAAAATGTCACAAAAATTTTAAGGTGAAATACTGTTTATTAATGAGGAAAATTCCTTATATTTTTATATTATTTTAAAAAAGAATGATAAATATTAAATTGTTGGTATAAAAAACCTCAATAGAATCTTGAGGTTTTTTTTAAAATTATATATTCTATTTCGCAGGCAATATTTTACCTACACATTCTCCAAAGCCAATACGTACTTTATCATTTTTACAATGTGCACGCATAACTACAGTATCATTATCGTTAATAAACTTTCGTTTGGTTCCATCGCTCATCATGATTGGGTTTTGTCCTTTCCATGTCAATTCTAACATAGAGCCAAAACTATCTTTTGTTGGTCCAGAAATAGTTCCAGACCCCATCATATCTCCAGCTTCAACAGGACAACCATTTACAGTGTGATGTGCTAATTGTTGCATCATTGTCCAATACATATATTTAAAGTTAGAATTGGCTACAACAGTTTCTTTTGCATTTTCAGGTTTAATGGCAACTTGTAAATGAATATCATAACTTCCTTTCCCTTCTTGTTTTAAATAGGGTAACGGTTCGTGTTCTTGTTTTGGGTTGTCTACTCTAAAAGGCTCTAAAGCATCTAAAGTAACAATCCAAGGAGAAATCGTTGAGGCAAAATTCTTACCTAAAAATGGTCCTAAAGGAACGTATTCCCAAGCTTGTATGTCTCTTGCAGACCAATCATTTAATTGTACCAAACCAAATATATACTCTTCTGTTTCTTCTATAGGAATTCTTTCTCCTAAAACATTTGCATCTGTTGTAATAAATGCCATTTCCAATTCAAAATCTAATAATTTGCTTGGTCCAAAACCAGGGCTATTACTTCCTTCTTCAGGTTTTGTTTGTCCATAAGGTCTTCTAATTGGAGTACCAGAAGGAATAATAGAAGAACTTCTACCATGATAACCTACGGGTATGTGCAACCAATTTGGCAATAAAGCGTTTTTTGGATCTCTAAATAAAGACCCTACGTTTGTAGCATGTTCTTTACTAGCGTAAAAATCTGTATAATCTCCTACAGCAACGGGCAATAACATTTCAATTTCATCCATCCTAAAAATAATCTTATCTTTATGAGCTGCATTATCTCGTAAACTTCCATTTTTCACATCAAAAACTTCAGCAATTCTATTACGAACCAAGCGCCATGTTTTGCGTCCGTCTGCAATAAAATCATTCAAATTATCCTGCAAAAAAATGTCATCTGTTAACGGAATACCCTCAAAATAGCCCAACTGATGAAAAGCACCTAAATCTATGGCATAGTCTCCAATTCTGCTTCCAATAGTAATAATATCATCCCTAGTAATAAACACACCAAAAGGAATGTTTTGGATTGGAAAATCTGAGTTTTCATCCACTTTTAACCAAGATTTACGGTTAGGATTATTTGCTGTTATTTTCATTTTATTGAATTTTATTTTTATCAAACCTACATATTTTTTTTTCATTTAAAGATAAAAAATAAGTGAAAACAGTAATTTTAACAGATGTTTAATTTGGATTGTTTTTAGATAGTAGCTTTTTAAAAATATCTACAAAACTTGTTTTTTTACACCTTAGTTTTTTGTTATTTTTGTACTTTTATAAAACACAACAATAATGCAACTTGACAATCAAATTTTTGACTTAATAGAGGAAGAAAAAGAAAGACAACTAAATGGTCTAGAATTAATTGCTTCTGAGAACTTTGTAAGTGATCAGGTAATGAGAGCACAAGGCTCTATTTTAACCAATAAATATGCTGAAGGTTATCCTGGTAAAAGATACTATGGAGGATGTGAAGTGGTAGATATTGTTGAGCAAATTGCTATAGATAGAGCTAAAGAGTTATTTGGTGCAGCATATGTAAACGTTCAACCGCACTCTGGCTCTCAAGCAAATACAGCTGTTTTTGCAGCTTGTTTAAAACCTGGTGATAAAATTTTAGGTTTCGATTTATCTCATGGAGGACACTTAACACATGGATCTCCTGTTAATTTTTCAGGTAAATTATACAACCCTGTCTTTTACGGTGTAGAAAAAGAAACTGGAATTTTAAATTATGATAAAATTCAAGAAATAGCAACTGCAGAAAAACCTCAATTAATTATTGCTGGTGCATCTGCTTACTCTAGAGACATCGATTTTGAGCGTTTTAGAGTCATAGCCGATAGTGTTGGCGCTATTTTAATGGCGGATATTTCTCATCCTTCTGGTATGATTGCTAAAGGTATTTTAAATGATCCTTTACCACACTGTCATATTGTAACCACTACAACACATAAAACATTACGTGGTCCTAGAGGTGGTTTGATAATGATGGGAGAAGATTTTGACAATCCTTTTGGAGAAACACTAAAGAGTGGTAAACCAAAAAAAATGTCTATGTTGTTAAATTCAGCAGTTTTTCCAGGTAATCAAGGAGGTCCTTTAGAGCACGTTATTGCAGCAAAGGCTATTGCTTTTGGAGAAGCTTTGACTGATGAGTTTCTACAATATCAAATTCAAGTAAAAAAGAATGCCGCTAAAATGGCAGAGGAGTTTGTAGACAAAGGTTATAACTTAATTTCTGGCGGAACAGACAACCACTGTATGCTAATTGATTTACGTAACAAAGACATTTCTGGAAAAGATGCAGAAATTGCATTGGGTAAAGCAGATATTACTGTAAACAAAAACATGGTTCCTTTTGATGATAAATCTCCTTTTGTAACTTCTGGAATTCGTGTTGGTACTGCAGCAATTACTACTCGTGGTTTAAAAGAAGAAGATATGGTACAAGTTGTTAATTTTATTGATGAAGCTATTAAAAATGCAGAAAATGAAGAAGCATTGCATGAAATAGCAGAAAGAGTATCTGAAATGATGAGTGCAAGAAGATTGTTTGTAATGTAAATTATAAACTTCTAAAAAATATAGTTAAAAAGCATCAAGTTATCTTGATGCTTTTTTTATCTTTAAAATTCAATTAACATACTATAATGGATACTTACGTTATTGCTACAATTCTAATTTTTTTAGCTGCCATTTTTGGGTACATCAATATAAAGTTTTTAAAAATGCCTAATACTATAGGTTTAATGATTATTACGATCATTTTTACATTAGGTGTTTTACTACTAAGTTATGTTGACCCAACTTTACTAAATCTAGAAAAATCTATTATCGCTAATATTGATTTTAAAACCTTGCTTTTAGATGAAATGCTTAGTTTTTTACTTTTTGCAGGCGCATTACACACAAATTTTGAGCAGTTAAAAATTCAACGATGGCCAATTTTGTTATTCTCTACACTAGGTGTGTTAACATCTACGTTTTTAGTAGGAGGTATGATGTTTTTTATATTACAACTTTTTAATTTTACTATAGACTTTATTTACTGTTTGTTATTTGGAGCGTTAATTTCTCCTACAGATCCTATAGCAGTACTAGGAATTTTAAAAAAAGCTGGTGTGCCTAAAAAGTTAGAAACAAAAATTGTAGGAGAATCTTTATTTAACGATGGAGTAGGAGTTGTGGTATTTTTAACTATTTTTCAAATAGCAAAGTCTGGTGTTTCAAATACAAGCGTGCTAGATGTAATACAACTTTTTGGTCAAGAAGTTTTTGGGGGAATTGTATTAGGACTTGTTTTGGGCTGGATTTCATATCGATTAATGAAATCTATAAACGATTATGATATTGAAGTAATCATTACTTTGGCTGCTGTTATGGGGGGGACTGTAATAGCCCAAAAACTACATTTGTCTGCACCTTTAGCCATGGTAACAGCAGGTTTAATTATTGGAAATGATCGTGTCAGGGCTTCATCTATGTCTGAAATAACGGAAAGATATGTTGATAAATTTTGGGAATTGTTAGACATACTATTGAATGCAATTTTGTTTGTATTGATAGGTATGGAAATGCTAATTTTAGTTTTAGATGGCAAATACATTTTGGCTGGTTGTCTTGCCATACCAATCGTATTGGTTTGCAGGTATATTTCTTTGTTTTTACCGATTCATCTTTTTAAAGAAAAATTAGAATTTGTACCTAAAACTAATTTAATTATGACTTGGGGAGGTTTACGAGGTGGAATTTCTATTGCCTTAGCTTTAAGTTTAACATCAGAAATGAACAGAGATTTAATTTTGGTAATTACCTATGTTGTCGTTGTTTTCTCTATTATTGTACAAGGGTTAACAGTTGGTAATTTAGTACATAAATATAAAGAAAAAACGCATCAATAATTTGATGCGTTTTGTGTAATTTAAGTTTCTGTATTACCAATTTTTTATTTTGTTTGCAATTTCATCTTTGGTTTTACCATATTTTTCTTGCATTTCTCCTATAAACTGATCTACTTTTCCTCTTTGTTCTATAGAGTCGTCATTAGTAGCATCTCCATATCGTTCTTTGAATTCTCCTTTAATCTGTTTCCAAATTCCTTCTTTAGTGTCTGTATTCATAATTTTCGTTTTTTTAATTAATATATCTTTATTTATTTTTCCTCATTCTGAATTTTATCTGCAATTTTTTTATTTGAATTATCAGTAGCAGAATGAACTTGCTTTTGCAGTTCTTCTTTATCTACACCATTCATTCTATTTTTGTTAGCATCGTTGTCTTTGTAACCTTCCTTTACGGTTCCTTTTAAAGGATGTAAATTCCAATCTTGCTTATCTTCAGCATTTCCTTTGGTCACATTTTCTGCACTGTCTCTCTGTGTATTCTTAGCCATGTTTGTTTTTTATTATGTTATATATAGCTACGCATACATTCATTTATAATAATAGTATGGCAGATAGAAAAGATTTTCTATAAATATATATAACTTGTTCTACGACAAAGGTATGCGTAAGACAGAGTTGTCTTTAGCAATATCAAAGTAAATATTAACTCAAAAGATATGTCAATCTTGATCTTTTGCTCTTTCTAAGATTTTTTCAGGAAGGGCTTTTTTAGCTTTTGCCCCCATTTTTTTTAGTTTTTCTACACTCGTAATTAAGTTTCCTCTACCTTCAAATAATTTATTCATAGCAGCATTATAATCTGCTTTAGAGGCATCAATTTTTTTACCAACACCAATTAAATCTTTTAAAAGACCATCAAACTTATCATATAATGCACCAGCTTGTCTAGCTATTTCTAAAGCATTACGTTGTTGCTTTTCGTTATTCCACATAGAATCTATGGTACGTAAAGTTGCTAATAGGGTAGAAGGAGTTACAATAACAATATTTTTTTCAAAAGCTTTGTTGTAAAGATTATTATCAAAATTTAATGCCACTGCAAAGGCAGGTTCTATAGGAATAAATAAAAGCACAAAATCTGGAGATTCTATTTTATAAATATCTTCATATTTCTTTTCTGACAATTGTATTACATGCCTGTTTAAAGAAGCTACATGTTCTTTTAAAAATTGTGTTTGTAAAGTTTCGTCTTCTTCATTGATATACTGTTCGTATGCAGTTAGTGAAACTTTAGAATCTACAATCATTTTTTTATTATCTGGCAAATGAATGACAACGTCTGGTAGTATACGTTTACCTTCATCATTAGTAAAGCTTTGCTGTACATAATACTCTCTATCTTTCTCTAAACCAGATTTTTCTAAAACTCTTTCTAAAACTAATTCACCCCAGTTACCCTGTAGTTTATTATCACCCTTCAACGCTTTGGTAAGGTTTAGGGTTTCTTTACTCATTTGTTGGTTGAGTTCTTTTAATCCTAAAATTTGCTGACGTAAAGCGGCATGATAATCAATACTTTCTTTGTGTGTTTTATCTACTTTATCTTCAAAAACCTTTATTTTTTCTTGTAGCGGATTTAAAATAGTTTTTAAATTTTCTTTATTTTGTTGGGTAAATTTTGTCGATTTTTCATCTAAAATCTTATTGGCTAGATTTTCAAACTCTTTTGTAAATTTATCTTGAAGTTTTTCTACTTCCTCTTTATTATCATTTAATTTTTGTTGTAAATTTTTAAGTTCAGCTTCTTGCCTTGTGTTTATAGTTATCAGTTGTTCTTTCTGTTGCTGATTGTTTTTGAGTTCTTTTTGCAATTCAATTGCATTATTCTCTAAAACTGCTTTAGATTGTTGCAATAATACTGTACGCTCTTCTAAAGTAGCTTTTTCTTTTTCTGCAGAAAGTTTGCTTACTAATTTACCAACAAACAATCCTATAGCACCAAAAATTATAGCAATTATAAAGTATGTAATCAATTCTGTCATTATATCATTTTAAGTGTTTAAATTTATCACTTTAAAATACAACATAAAACCTTATTACATGGATTTTGTGAACAATTATCAATTTAAAAATGAAACGTATCTCAAAATTCATATTGCACACCATTTTAGGTTGGAAAATTGAAAATAATTTTCCTAAACACCTTAAAAAATATGTTGTTATTGCTGCTCCACATACAAGTTGGATGGATTTTCCTATAGCAATTTTAGTCAGGTTGAGTTTAGAAACTATGATTCATTTTATAGGAAAGGCAAGTTTATTTAAAAGCCCTTTTGGTTTTATTTTTAGAAAATTAGGAGGAACCCCTGTAGATAGATCTCAAAGCAATAATGTAGTTGAAGTAATTATAAAACTCTTTGAAACTAGAGAGGAGTTTAGATTAGCACTTTCACCAGAAGGAACTCGAAAAAAAGTAGCACAGTGGAAAACTGGATTTTATTATATAGCAAAAGGCGCAAATGTACCCATATTGATGGTTTCTTTAGATTTTGAAAACAAGAAAGTTAGTATTTCTGAACCATACTATATTACTTCTAATAAAGAGAATGATTTTAGAGTATTTCAAGATTTTTTTAAAGGTATAAAAGGTAAAAATCCTGAATTATTTTAACATTTTATAGTAATAATAAAATAAATTTTATTACGTTTGTAATGTAAACATTATTTTTTAATGAAGATTAGGGGCTTTATTATTAATGAGTTTATTAAAATAGCATAAGCTATGATAGTCAGTCTCCAGTTTACTGGAGACTTTTTTTATGCGTAGTTTTTAGACACTTTTTCTGCTATCCCTATAATTACTTCCGTTGCTTTTATCATAGACTCTACAGGTACGTACTCAAAACGACCATGAAAATTATGACCTCCTGCAAATATATTAGGACAAGGTAATCCTTTAAATGATAATTGAGAACCATCTGTTCCTCCTCTAATAGGTTTTATTAACGGGGTAATTCCTTTCTCATTCATAACTTCTTCTACAAGATCTACAATATGCATTACTGGTGTAATTTTCTCTTTCATATTAAAGTATTGATCCTTAATTTCTACACTAATAATTTCATTTTCTATAGATTTATTAAAATCAAACGCTATTTTTTGCATTAGATATTTGCGTTTTTCAAATATGTCAAAATCATGATCTCTAATAATATAATCTAATACTGTTTCTTCTACATTCCCTGAGATATTATGTAAATGAAAAAAACCTTCATAACCTTCTGTTTTTTCTGGTGTTTCCTCAGCAGGAAGAGCAGCTATATAATCGTTGGCAATTAACATAGCATTAATCATTTTTCCTTTAGCATAACCAGGGTGTACAATTTTACCTTTAATGGTAACTTTAGCACTTGCAGCATTAAAGTTTTCATATTCTAATTCCCCTATTTGGCTACCATCCATAGTATAAGCCCAAGCTGCACCAAACTTTTCTACATCAAATAAATGTGCACCTTTACCAACTTCTTCATCAGGAGTAAAACAAATTCTTATTTTTCCGTGTTTAATTTCAGGGTGTTTTATAAGATGCTCCATTGCAGTTACAATTTCTGTTATTCCTGCTTTATCATCAGCACCTAAAAGAGTGGTGCCATCTGTTGTTATTAATGTTTGACCTTTGTATTGCACTAAGTCTTCAAAATAATCTGGAGATAAAATAATATTTTTTTCTTTATTTAAAATAATATCATTTCCTTGATAATTTTCTATAATTTGAGGTTTTACATCTTTACCTGTAAAATCAGGACTGGTATCTATATGCGCCACAAAACCAATAATTGGTACCTCATAGGCTACATTACTAGGTAAAGTTGCCATGATGTAACAGTTATCATCTAAATCTATATCTTGCATACCTATTTCTTGTAACTCTTTAACTAAAATCTTAGCTAAATTCCATTGTTTTTCTGTACTTGGAAATGCAGGGTTATTAGGGTCTGATTCTGTATCTATAGTTACGTATTTTATAAATCTGTTTGTAATATGTTGTTTATCAATCATTACTGATGTGTTTTTATGTTTTCTATAATTTGTAATGCTTTACAAAGTCTTTCTTCAACTAAAGAATCTCCGTAGACTTCTGCTTTTGCTAATATAAAATTTGTGTTATTAAGTTTTATATATACTAGCATTTTTTGATACATTACATTAGATTTTTTTCCTTTATATAATGACAAATACGAAGGCTTATCAATCAATTTAAGTTCTTTAGATTTTATTTGCACCAGTTTCTTGCTCAAATTTTCTTGTTCTATTTTTAGTTTAAACAAATCATTAAATTGGATGTTATTTTTAATATAGCTAACATCAATCAGGTAGGTTTCTGTAAGTTGTTTTGTAGTATCTGCAGAAAATATTGAAGATTGGTAAACGTCTTCATATAAGTTTGTTTTCCAAGTATTAGGTAAAGTAATAGAAAAAACATTTCTTACATCATAAATAGTCTCTAAATCATTAATTATAGATGGTTTACAGTTAAATTCTTTACTTAATTCAGACTGTTTAACACAAGATAAAAACAATAATATGCTAGATAGTAGGTAAATTTTACGCATTATTTTAAAACCATTTTACCAATTTTCTCATTTCCTGCTAACCAAGCTGTATTTTTATCTACAAATTGAATTGTATAATAGTCATCTGTAGCCACTTCTTTCCAAGTTTTTCCTGCATCATTAGAAAATGAAACCCCTGTTTTACCAACAGCAAAAATTTCTTGTCCATCTGTATTAGGTACATATTGTACACAACTCTTATAATTAGGCTCTTGTTGGTTAGCAACTAATAACCATGTTTTTCCTCCATCATTAGTAATGGCTTTATTTGCTTTATTTTCTAGAGGTTTTGAATAATCTCCACCAATTGCAATTCCGTTATTTATATTAGCAAAGTCTATAGAATAAATACCTTGGGGGCCATTACCTTGAATAATAGGTGTTGTAAAAACTTGCCATGTGTTTCCGTAATCTGTAGATTTTAAAATACGTGCTTTGTTTCCGCCAGAAGCAATCCAAACAGTATTGTCTATAATTTTGATGTTGGTATTACTTGCAGCAAAAAAAGCTTCACCTTCTTCAAATTTTGGTAAATTTTTACAAGAAAGCTTTTTCCATGAAGTACCACCATTATTGGTTACTATAATGGAAGGACAGTCTTCTGTGGGGTCTCCAACTGCAATACCATGAATATTATCATCATAAAATTGTATGGCATCATAAAAAACTTTCTTATTTTCTTCTTTATAAACCAATGTATACTTACCATTAGTTATCTTGTATAATAAGGCAGGATTTGCAATACTCA
Source organism: Polaribacter sp. WD7 (assembly GCF_003335085.1). GTDB lineage: Bacteria > Bacteroidota > Bacteroidia > Flavobacteriales > Flavobacteriaceae > Polaribacter. The sequence goes on from NZ_QPEJ01000017.1 coordinate 235,930, forward strand.
TTGCAAAAATAGCCTTACCATTAGAGGCTATACTTCTAAAATTTGGTACTATACTATCTTGAAATTTAATAGGTATTTCAGAAAACTTTGGTGATTTTTTAGTATTTAAAAAACCAAGAACTCCATTAGACCCTGCATAGATAACTTTATCTTTGTCAACCACATGAATAGCACGAATGCTAACACTGTCTAATTGAAACTTTTGAATAGTAACCTTATCAATTTTTCTTGGTAGATTTTTTCTTTTACAAGTAATAAAAGACAGGAAAACAAAAATAAAGGTGATTATTCTTTTCATTTTTGATATTTTTATACGACTAAAGTAAACAAATCATTTGTAGATTATGAAAAAAGCGTTGGTAATTTCTGGTGGAGGAAGCAAAGGGGCATTTGCTGGTGGAGTTGCAGAATACTTAATGAAAAAAGAACAAAAAAAATACGATTTGTTTTTAGGAACTTCTACCGGAAGTTTAATGGTATCTCATTTAGCATTAGATATGCTAGATGAATTGAAAGATTTATATACCAATGTAAATCAAAAAACAATTTTCAGCAATAATCCCTTTAAAATAAGACACGTTGCAGGAGAAAAAGTAGTTAGTATAAGACACTTAAATACACTTTGGAATTTTTTAAACGGACGAAAAACTTTTGGGGAAAGTAAAAACCTACAAAGTTTAATAAAACGAAAAATTACCAAAGAAATGTACAAAGAAATTTGTGCAAATGATAAAGAAATTGTGGTAACAGTTTCTAACTTAACTTCTAACCAAATAGAATACAAATCTAATAAAGAAAATAATTATGAAGATTTTTGTGACTGGATTTGGGGCTCATGCAACTACGTACCTTTTATGAGTTTGTTAGAAAAAAACAAACAACAATATGCAGATGGTGGTTTTGGGTCTTTGGTACCCATTAGAGAAGCCATACTTAGAGGGGCTACAGAGATTGACGCAATTATTCTAGAAACAGAAGTTACACAGTTTAACAGATTGCCTGCTAAAAATCCGTTTTCGTTACTATTTGACGTCTTTAACTTTATGTTAACTCATGTAGAAAGACACAATATAACTATTGGTAAACTGGCTGCATCTAACAAAGACATCAAACTAAACTTATATTATACACCTACTGTTTTAACCACAAATTCTTTGGTGTTTGACAAACATCTTATGAGAAAATGGTGGAAATCTGGCTACAAATATGCCAAATCTAAGCAAGAACAATTGATGAGTGAATTTAGACCAGATGTATTAACGGACCAAGAGATAGAAAATGGTGTAGAAGATATAGAGGACTTAAAATTAAAATCTTAATGAAGCTATTTCCTGCTTTCCATTATATCTTTTTTTTTACAAAAAAAGGATGCCATTCCAATCAGGGCTAAACTTGTTTGCCTGCAGTATTACATCATAAAAAATAACTTTCAATTTTTATATATGAAATTCGGAAAAGTAGACAACCCAGAACAAATTGACTTTACATTACCTAAAACACATAAAGATACTCTTACGTTGTTGAACAATTTTAAGGCAACAAAAAAACCATCTATTTATGTAGGATGTGCAAAATGGAATAGAGCAGATTTAAAGGGGTTTTATCCTAGAGGTACAAAAGATGAATTGGCCTATTATGCAAAACAATTTAACAGTATAGAACTTAATGCAACTTTTTACAGAAATTTTCCGGCAGAACAATTTGAAAAATGGCGTTTAAAAACACCAGAAAACTTTAAGTTTTTTCCAAAACTAGGGCAAGAAATTAGTCATTGGAAAAGACTAAACGGAGTAGAGGATGTTGTAAATTCTTATTTGTACAACTTTAGCAATCTTCAACAAAAATTAGGAACTATATTTTTACAATTGCATGCCAATTTTGGTCCTAAAAATTTTGAAAAACTACAAAATTTTGTAGAAAGTTGGCCAAAAGAAACACCACTTGCTGTAGAAGTTAGACATAAAGATTGGTTTGCAGATGCAGCTATTACAGAAGATTTTTGTCAATTACTTGAAGAAAATAATATTGCTAATGTTTTAGTAGATACTGCAGGTAGAAGAGATATGATGCATATGAGACTAACCAATAACGAAGCGTTTGTTAGATATGTAGGAGCTAATCATCCTACAGATTATAATAGATTAGAAAACTGGATACACAAACTAAAAGAATGGATTGATGCGGGTTTACAAAATGTACATTTTTTTATACATCAAAACATAGAAAAAGAATCACCATTATTAGCAACACATTTTATCAAAAAATTAAATTCTGAGTTTAATCTAGACTTAACGTTACCCAATAACAGTGATTCTTCTTTGCAATCTAATCAAATAGATTTATTTTAATTGTAAGTCTCCAAGGTCTATGTACATATTGTCTTTCATAGGTTTAGCTATGGCAGAATTGTACAGTTCTTTTAAACGAATGTTATTTTTAGTTTCAATATTTCCTTTTGCACTATTTGTTATCAAATTAACTGTAGCATTCAGTAGGGGATCAGATGTACTACCCAATTGCCCTAAATTTCCAAAATCTTCGGTAATTTCTACGCCCGGAATATCTACAACAGGTGTATATCCATCAATATCATTTTCATTGTTTTTATTTACGATTTCTAAAACAAGAGGTTGCATTGCATAGGCATGTTTTGTATTTAACCTGTTACCGTTTCTTTGTAAATCTTCAGAATCATATAACGTAATAGATCCAACTTGTTTACCTACGGTAGTTGTACCTACAATACTAACATCTATATATGCGTTTAGAGCATTTATAACTAGTTCAGATGCAGATGCAGTATTATCTGAAACAATAAAATATACTTTTTCTAAATTTAAACTGTTTATACTTTCATCTACAATTACATTTCCATCACCGTCGGTATTTCTAATTCTATCTGTAAAATTATCAATAAATGACTCTGCACTAAATTCTGCAGTTACCTTAGAATTCCATCTTTGTCTAGAATATACTTGACCGTTAAATTGACCTGTAATCATACTACCCAAATAAACTGCAGATCTTACAGAACCACCACCATTGTACCTTAAATCTACAATTAATTCATTTACATTATCTGCTTTAAATTTTGCAAATGCTGCGTTCATTTGACTATCAAAACTAGCTGAAAATTGATTGTACATTAAATATCCAATTTTTTTACCACCTTCATTTAATGTTTCTGCTACAGCTACCGGATTTTCTTGTAATTCTGTTTTTGTTAAATTTATAGAATTACCGTTACTAGTAGGGTTACCTCGATTGTAATCTGCCAAACCAATAGTATAAGAAGTTGCAGAACCAAACAATAAGTCTCTAAAATTTGTAGTTGTAATGTTTGTACCATTAACGGTATTAAAATACATACCTCTACTAACTCCGTTTTCTGCTGCACTAGAATTTGCTACTACATAGCGTACATATCCAAAAACATTATTACTTCCATCTCTATTTTGCACCAAACCAAATTCCATACCATTGCTTGTGGAGATTCCTTGAAACGAATTTTCTAAGGCAACAAAATCGTCTACAATCCATGAGAAACGGTCTATATCTCCTTTCCTGTATAACAAACCATCAAATGTTTGTTCTGGGCTATTATATTTTCTAAAAAATCTATATAAATCTGTTAAATTGATAGTATTTTCATCAACTCTAAATTTATCATCAGATAAATCTGGTACATCCTCTTGCCATAAATAAAATGTATTTAAACCTCTCCAAATAAAGAAGTTTATTTCATCATCTATAGTAGCTACAAAGCCCTCTTCAACTTCTTCAATAATATCTTCAGTTTCTTTGCTACCACAAGAGTAAAAAGTTGCTACAGCTAAAAATAATAGTAACGTTGTTTTAAAAAAATGTTTCATAATTTATTAATATATTATAATGTATTAGGTAAATTTTGTTCTATAAACATCACTGAGTTTGCTCCTAAAGACCTAGAGTTAAAAATATGCTCATAATCATCAGAATTACAATTTGAATTTGTTGTATTTCCAATAGAAATAAATTCTAAAATACGATTTAAAATTGGATCTGACGATTCTCCCAAATCTCCTAAATTTAAAATATCTTCATTATTACATAAATCTAATGTAGGTGCAAATCCCCTACTATAACCTAGGTCGTTTGTGTTCAAAAAAGTTAACACTACGGGTTGTAAAGCAAATGTATGGGTGTCATTTCTGAATGCAAAATCATAATCTACAGAGTTGTATAATGTTATAGATCCTGTATTATTTCCCTCTGTTTGATTCCCTATAATATGAACATTAAGATGAGGATTTAGACTATTAATGAGCAATTCAATAGCAGAAGAGCCTGAAAAATTAGTATTATTTAAAACAATATAAATATCTGTTAATGCAACGCTATTTAAAGGAGTTGTAACATTTAAATTTTCAGGAAATTTAGTTACTAAAGAGTCAGGTTGATTTATTTCAAACCAAGGTTGTGCTTTGGTATTCCACTGTTCTTTAATAAAGGTCTCTTCTGAAGATTTACCTGTAAACATCGTTCCTAATTTTGCAATATTTCTAGCAAAAGTTCCACCACTAGCGCTATATCTTAGATCTAAAACTAATTTGGTGATTGCTTGATTATCAAAATTTAAAATAGTTTGATTGATATCATTAAGGTATACCTTTGAAAATTCGTTATTAAACATCAAATATCCAATATCTTCTGAACCTTGAGTAATAATTTTTTCCATGAATATAGATGGTGCAATCAAAGTTTGGTTTGCAATTGTAAGAGAGCTACCTGTAGGCCTAACTAAAGTACCATCAAAATCTACCATTGTCAGTTCAAATTCAGAGTCTGTATTAGTAATTAACAATTCTTCAAAATTGGTTCTCATTAATTGAGTCCCATTAACAGCATTAAAAAAATCACCTCTTTGTAAACCACTTGCTTCAGCATCAGAACCAGGTAAGGTATAAAGTACATAACAAATTACATTATCTGTTGTACCTGGTTCTATTATAGCTCCAAATTGAAAGCCTTTTTCCATTAATAACTCAGGTTCGCCTAAGATGGTGTAATCTTCAATTAATCTAGATTTATTATCATCAGAGATTAGCAAATTGTCAAATAAATCAAATGGATTAGAGAATGTCCTTAGGTAACTATTTAACTCCTGATCAGAACTAAAGCGTCTATCAGATAAATCTTCTATTTGATTTTGATACAAATAATAAGCATTCATACCTTTCCAAACAAAATCTTTTACTATTACATCATCAGGAATTTCAAAAGCTTTTTCACAACTATTAAAAATGAATATAGTTGTTACACAATAAAGGATATAAAAGTTTTTTTTCATTGTATTTTGTCTAATAATACGCCAATTCAAACGCAATATAAATAGAATTAGTATTAAATTTTAAGTTTCTTGTAACAAATTAAATTGTTGCTCGTCGTAAAGATGTAAACCCGATAAAATTTAACTAAATTTATTTAATCTTTACATCAATAATTAAGCCAAAACAATGAATCAATCAGACTTTTTAAAAGTTGTTTTACCATTTAAAGATAAAGTCTTTCGTTTAGCAAAAAGACTCTTAGTTTCTACAGAAGAAGCAGAAGATGCCACACAAGAGTTGTACTTTAAATTATGGAGAAGCAAAGAAAAAATAGCTGATTATAAAAATGTAGAGGCATTTGCAATGACTATGACAAAAAACTATTGCTACGATCGTTTAAAAAGTAAACAAGCAAGTAATTTAACATTGGTTCATAGCAATTATAAAGAAAAAGAAACCTCTTTAGATAAAAAAGTAGAACATAGAGATAGTGTAAACCAAGTACACCAATTGATAGAAAACTTACCAGAAAGCCAAAAAATAATTATTCAATTAAGAGATATTGAACAGTATGATTTGGATGAAATTTGTAAAATGGTAGATATGAAACCGACTGCAGTAAGAGTAGCATTATCTAGAGCAAGAAAGACAATACGAGAAGAACTTATAAAAAAACATAACTATGGAGTTAGCTAACATAGAAAAATTAGTAGAAAAATATTTAAACGCAGAAACTTCTTTGCAAGAAGAAGCAACCTTAAAAAACTATTTTACAGGAGGTAATGTGGCACCACACTTGCAAGAATACAAGTATATGTTTACATATTTTAAAAGTACAAAACAAGAAACATATACAAAAACCATTAGGTTAGCACCTAAGAAATCTAATCGTAGAAACTTTAAATGGTTATCTGTAGCAGCGTCTTTAGTACTTCTATTTAGTGTATTTGTTGGAAAACAACAATATAATAAACAACAAGAAAGAAAAGAAGCAGAAAGAATTTATGCTCAAGTAAGTAAAGGCTTAGGGTTATTGTCTTCAAACCTTAGAAAAGGAGAAAATGCAGTAGCACAATTGTATACTTACGAAAACACGGTAAATAAGATATTAAAATAAACCAAGTAAAATTAGTAAAACCAAGTAAACACAGAAATTATGAAAAAAATAGCAATTTTAATAGCGTTAGTGGTTGTCCCGATGATAACCAACGCACAGTCTTTTTTTGATGATTTAGAAGATATGGATGGGGTAGATGTGGTAGTTGTTACCAAAGATGCCTTTGAGATGTTGTCTAAATTTAAAAACATAAAGGTAGAAGGAAATGAAACTATGGAAGTTTTTCAGATGATTCAAGATTTAAATGAATTAAAAGTTTTTTCTACTGATAATAGTACAATCGCAGACAAAATGGATGGTATGGTTAAAAATTTAATCAAACAGAAAAATTTAACAGAATTAATGCGTGTAAAAGACGATGATTCTCGAGTTAAAATCTACGTAAAATCTACAAGTAACAAAGATTATGTTAGTGAGGTTTTAATGTTTGTAAAAGGTATTAATAAAAAAACTAAAGAAAATGTAGACTCCGTAATTGTCTCTTTAACAGGTAATATAGATATTAATAAAATGTCTAAGATTGCAGACACATTCACTAAAGAAAAATAACAGATGAAAAACACTATAAAAATAGTTGCTTTACTACTATTAACCGTAACGATAACTTCGTGTAAAAACAAAAAATCATTACAAAGCTATTTAGTAGAAAGTCAAGAAAAGAAAGGATTTATCTCTCTAGATATACCCACCAGTTTTTTACAGTTAAAATCTGATGATGTTTCTAATGAAATAAAAGAAACCTTAGAAAGCATTAGAAAGATAAACGTTGTTGCTTTACCTATAAAAGGAAATGAAGAGGCCTACTTAGCTGAAAAAAGTCAATTGAAAACTATCTTTAAAGACAATAAAGATTACAAAAGTTTAATGACTATGAGAGCTAAAGGGGTGAATGTGAATTTGTACTATACAGGAGATACAGAGGCTATTGATGAAATTATAGCTTTTGGTTATGGTAAACAAGCAGGTGTAGGAGTTGCAAGATTGTTGGGAGACAATATGAATCCTGCAAAAATCATGGAAATGATGAATAATATAAAAGTAGATGGTGATCAACTAAACTTATCGCAATTTAGCGCCATTTTTAAAGAAAAATAATATTTATTTTTAGTAGTTAGTAAAAGCTGTAATTTTTATTGAAATTGCAGCTTTTTTATTTTTGGTATGTTTTTTGGATTTAACTGCTCATTAACAGCATCATCATGTAATTTTGTTATTTTTGATGCTCGATAAAAACGATATATGAGATTCTTACAATTATTCTTTTTTTTAATTTTTAGTATCAGTTTTTCTGTTTTTTCTCAAAATTCAAATACATACAGAGCAGAAAGAGAAAAAATACACAATTTACTACATACAAAATTAAAAGTCGATTTTAACTTTGCAGAAGAAACCATGAATGGTGAAGCTTGGGTAACTGTTACACCTCATTTTTATGCTACAAAAATATTAGAATTAGATGCCAAATCGATGTTGATTCATGAAGTTACAATGAATCAAAATAAATTAGATTATAATTACGACGATTTTGTACTCACCATAAATTTACCAAAAGAATACAAACGAGGAGAAGAGTTTACCATTTATATAAAATATACAGCAAGACCAAATAAAGTAAAAGACAATGGAAGTTTAGCCATTACAGATGCTAAGGGTTTGTACTTTATCAATCCTAAAGGAATAGATAAAAATAAGCCAACCCAAATATGGACACAAGGAGAAACCCAAGCCAATAGCGCTTGGTTTCCTACATTAGATGCACCCAATCAAAAAACAACTCAAGAAATCTACATTACAGTTCCAGATAAATTTGTGACGCTTTCTAACGGAACATTAGTTAGTCAAACTAAAAAAGGACTAAATAGAACAGATTATTGGAAAATGGATCAAAAACATGCTCCATACTTAGTTTTTATGGGAGTTGGAGAGTTTCAAATTATAAAAGACAATTACAAAAATATTCCTATAGAATATTATGTAGAACCAAAATATGCCCAATATGCTAAAAATATTTTTGGAGATACACCAGAAATGATGGATTTCTTTTCTAATCTTTTAGGAGTAGAGTATCCTTGGAGTAAATACAGTCAAATGGTAGTTAGAGATTATGTTTCTGGAGCTATGGAAAACACAACTGCTGTAATTCATTCTGAAAAAGCATACCAAAATCCAGGGCAATTGATTGATGAAAACGTGCAAGAAAACACCATTGCTCATGAGTTGTTTCATCATTGGTTTGGTAATTTAGTGACCACAGAAAGTTGGGCTAACTTAACGTTAAATGAATCTTTTGCCAATTATAGTGAGTATTTATGGCAAGAACACAAGCATGGTAAGCTAGAAGCTAACATGCACATGTATGAGAATATTGAAAATTATAAAAACGGACAAAGCGCAGATAAAAGTTTGGTTCGTTTTGATTATGCCGATAAAGAAGATATGTTTGATTTGGTGAGCTACAATAAAGGTGGAGCCATATTACACATGTTAAGGAATTATTTGGGAGACAAAGCTTTTTTTGAAGGATTAAAAACATATCTTACAAGATATCAATACAAAACTGCAGAAGTACATCAATTACGATTAATTTTTGAAGAAATTACAGGTAAAGATCTAAACTGGTTTTTTAACCAATGGTTTTACAATGCCGGACATCCAGATATTACTATTTCTTATGATTACAATACTATTCAGAAAAAAGTAACGGTTAATATCTTACAAATACAAGCTAACGAATTTCAATTTCCGTTTACGCTTGATATTTTTGAAGAAGGAAAACGTACAAGACATCAAGTTTTTGTAGAGGGTAGAGATGCTTCTTTTACATTTCCATATTCAAAACTTCCAGATTTTATCCAAGTTAACGCAGATGCTGTTTTATTGGCCAATATTAACACCAATAAAGTTTTAAGTGATTATATTTTTCAATTAAAAAATGCTGTAGCATACAAGCATAGAAGAGAGGCTTTACTAGAAATTGTAAAAAAACAAGATGACAAAAATGCCTTTAATGCTGTTGCAAGTGCTTTGCAAGATACCTCTTATAAAATTAGAATTTTAGCATTACAAAATATAGATTTGATAAATAAATTTTCTAAAAAATCTACTATTCAAAAAATTATGCAAATTGCAAATAATGACAGTAAAACCATGGTTCAAGCTGCAGCTATTGAAACTTTAGGAAAATTAACAGACCCTGAGTTAGCACCCATTTTTGCAAAAGCATTAGAAAGTAAATCGTACTCTGTCTTAGGTAAAGCATTGGTTGCAATGTATTATGTAGACAAGCAACGGGCTATTCAAAAATCTAAAGAATTGCCAGATGAGGTACGTCAAATCTTAGCTACTCCATTAACTCGAATTTTTATTGAAGAAAACAATATAGAAGAGTTACCTTTTATAGCAAAAAGCGTATTATCGGGCATGTATTTAATTGGAGACGATAATACAAAAGCGATTTATCAAAAAGCTTACAATTTAATTGCTAAAAGTGATAATACTGAAGCCATACAAAACATAGTAGATGATATGGTTGAAAAAGGAAAACAGTTTAAAGGTTTTAATTTTGATAAAGTAATGATTAACCTGATGCGTTCAATGATAAAAACTCAGGAAAAAAAGAACAAGCCGATTAATATTAGAAATATAGCTATAATAAAAGAAGGTATGGCTAAGTTGTTATAAGAACGAACCTTTTGTTAGTTCTAATTTAAAATGACTTGTGCATCTTCGAAAAAAATTAAATGCAATTTTTAGTTCGAGTGATTTTGAGGTACGAAAAGTTGCATAGAGAACTATCTTAAAAGTAAAAATTCTTTTTGTCGTTACATATTTTATTTCTTTCTTTCAATAATTTACTCTAATCGACAGAATTTTATCAATGCACAACACATTAAAATAGTATTAAAATATCAATTTTTCTTATTTGATTCCTGAAAAATGTATCGAAAACTACTTTTAAAGCCTAACTTTTTTGAAGTTAAATACAAATTTTACCATCATCATTCGTAAAAAACTCATCTCGTTTGCAAAATTTTGTAAAAAGATTTAATTATAACGTTTTAAACTTGTTTATATAGGGATTTAAAACCCAAAGTTTATATCTTAATCTATTTCATATACTCATCAAAAGTACCATCATCATAAAAAACTACAATTCGTTGTATTTTCTTAGCAACTGTAGTATTGTTGCTATCATTTTTAAATAAGGATGGAGTAGAAGTTGGTTTTATTTGTGCATTTAGTTTTTTAGGGTAGTTTCCTTTCCCATTCAACAGCCAATACATATCTACATCTTGAAACGCCTCAGTTACCTTTAATACAAAATCTAAACTTGGTTTATTTCGTCCAGAAAGCACATGAGAAATACTAGAACGCTGTACCCCAATTTTATCTGCAAACATAGAAGCTGATAATTGATGGATTTCCATTACTTTTTTAAGACGTATTGTAAATTCAGGTATGTTTACCATTGTAACTTTTAAACTTTATACAAATGTAATCAAACTGAATTTTACATCAAAACACAATCTAATAATATTTTAAAAATATAAATTTTAAATTAAATTAAAACTTTATATAATTTACTATAAATACATAAAATACAGTAATTTAATTATTTTACATAGATTAAACTTATAACAAAACAACACGTTTGACGTTTGTAAATAGTAGATTTTTAAGGTGTTTACAAAAGTATAAAACTTAATTGTTTTAGAAATTTACATTTGTAACTAGTTTACAAAAGACAATTACACTATTTTAGTTTGATGACAATTGTAAATACCCTAATTTTGAAAAATATTTTTATAAACAATGAATACTTTAGAAATAGATTTTTTAAAAGAACTTTATAAACATTATAAAGAGAATACACTTTATGGTAAATGGATTAGATACCATGATATAGCTCCTATTTTACCTAAATACAACGCTAAATTTGAAGTTTCTCAAATAGGCACCTCTGAAGAAGAAAGACCTATACATCAACTAAAAATTGGAAGAGGTTCAAAAAAAATACTATTGTGGTCTCAAATGCACGGAAATGAAAGTACAGGTACTAGAGCATTATTTGACCTATTTAATTGTTTTTTAAATGATGACAATCTTGTATTTGGTAAAATCTTAGAAGAATGTACTTTAATATTTATACCAATGTTAAATCCTGACGGAGCAGAGGTTTATACAAGAGTTAATGCACATAATGTAGATTTAAATAGAGATGCAGTAGCTAAAATTGCTAAAGAAAGTAAACTTCTAAGAGCTATTTTAGATGACGTTAACCCTCAATTCGGTTTCAATTTACATGACCAAAGAACTATTTTTAATGTAGAAGGTACAAAAAATCCTGCAACCATTTCTTTTTTAGCACCATCTGAAGAGGTAACTAGAGCGTTAACCAAAGGTAGAATTGAAACTATGGATGTTATTGTATCTATGAATGTATTGCTTCAAAATTGCATACCTAATTTTGTAGGTCGTTATACAGACGAGTTTTATCCGACTGCTACAGGAGATAACTTTCAGAAATTAGGACACAATACTATTTTAATTGAATCTGGCCATTACCCAGATGATTATGACCGAGAAGAAACTAGAAAATATACTTTTTACGCTATACTTCAAGGATTACATCATATTGCCAACTCTTCTAGTTTTAGAAATTATGAGCCTTATTTTGATATTCCTAATAATGATAAATTATTTTTTGATGTTATTCATAGGTACTCAGACTGTAAAAAAGATGTAGCTTATCAATATGAAGATAAAATTATAGAAGGCAAGTTTGTATCAAAATTAAACAAAGTAGACGAAAATAGTTTAGAATCTAAGTTAGGGCACAAAGAAATCACCTTTAACGATAAAATAGTTTAAGTATTTATCAATTTATTACTTGTTTAAATAAATTTAATTCATAAATTTGTCAAGTAAATTGAATAATGCGTAAAATATGAAAAAATTTATTTTAGACGAAATTGATCATCAGATCTTAGACATTTTAATCGAAAATGCAAGAACACCTTTTACAGATATCGCAAAACAACTTTTAGTTTCTGCAGGAACAATTCATGTTCGTGTTAAAAAAATGGAAGATGAGGGTATTATTCAAGGTTCTACATTAACTTTAAATTATGAGAAAATGGGCTATTCTTTTATAGCACATGTAGGTGTGTTTTTAGAAAAAACATCTATGACACAAAATGTAATACAAGATCTACGTAAAATTCCTAATGTTACTGTAGCTTACGTTACTGCAGGTAAATACAATATTTTCTGTAAAGTAAGAGCAAAAGGTACTAATGATGCTAAAGATATTATTTACAAGATTGATGATATTCCTGGTGTAAATAGAACTGAGACTATGATTGCTTTAGAAGAAAGCATTAACGATAAAAAAAGAATGATGCATGCAATTTTTAAAGAATTGTAATTCTTAAAAAATTACAAATAAAAAAATCCTTATCTACAAACGATAAGGATTTTTTTTATTGATAATTTATTCATTTATACTTAAGTTTGTTTGTAGTCTAAACGGATTTAATCATGAAAAACAGTATCTATTTTGATAAAATGAAGCTCTCAAATAAAGTATTGCTACAACTTTATAAAAACATGTTATTGCCTCGTTTTATTGAAGAAAAAATGCTTGTGCTTTTGCGTCAAGGAAAAATTTCAAAATGGTTTTCTGGTATTGGGCAAGAAGCTATTGCTGTAGGAGTAACAAGTGCATTAGAACATGATGAATACATTTTGCCTATGCATCGTAATTTAGGTGTTTTTACAACAAGAAACATTCCTCTTCATAGACTATTTTCGCAGTGGCAAGGTAAATTAAATGGTTTTACCAAAGGTAGAGATAGAAGTTTTCATTTTGGTTCTCAAGAACACCATATTATAGGAATGATCTCTCATTTAGGTCCACAATTAGGTATTGCTGATGGTATTGCATTAGCAAATCTATTAAAAAGTAATAATAAAACTTGCGCCGTCTTTTCTGGAGAAGGAGGTACAAGTGAAGGCGATTTTCATGAAGCCTTAAATGTTGCTTCTATTTGGAATTTACCCGTTTTGTTTTGTGTTGAAAATAATGGTTATGGTTTATCTACACCAACTTCAGAACAGTATAATTGCCAACATATAGCAGATAAGGGCATTGGTTATGGTATAGAAAGTTATAGTATTGATGGAAACAATATTATAGAAGTATATACCAAGATAGATGAATTGGCTAAAAGTATCAGAAAAAAACCAAGACCCATTTTATTAGAATTTAAAACATTTAGAATAAGAGGGCATGAAGAGGCTAGTGGCACAAAATATGTACCTGAAGAACAATTAGAATATTGGGCTGCTAAAGATCCTATAGAAAATTTTAAAAACTATTTATTGCAAAAAGGAATTTTATCTGAAACAATAGATAAAGACTTGAAAGAAAAAATAACACAAACAATTAACCATGAATTACAAATAGCTTTTGATGAAGAAAACATTACACCAAATTTAGATGTAGAATTAAAAGATGTTTATAAAGTTTATGACTTTATAGAAAGTAAAACTTCTGATAAAAAAAAGAAAATTCGTTTTGTAGATGCCATTTCTGAAGGATTATACCAAAGTATGCAGCAATACAAAAACCTTGTAATTATGGGGCAAGATATTGCTGAATATGGAGGTGTGTTTAAAATTACTGAAGATTTTGTAAATAAATTTGGTAAAGAACGTGTAAGAAATACACCTATTTGTGAATCTGCCATAGTTTCTGCTGCTTATGGTTTATCTCTACAAGGAATAAAAGCAATTGTAGAAATGCAATTTGCAGATTTTGTTTCATCAGGTTTTAATCCTATTGTAAATTTGTTGGCTAAATCTCATTATAGATGGGGTCAAAATGCCGATGTTGTTATTAGAATGCCCTGTGGCGCAGGTGTTGGTGCAGGTCCTTTTCATAGTCAAACAAACGAAGCTTGGTTTACTAAAACTCCAGGCTTAAAAGTGGTTTACCCTGCATTTCCTCAAGATGCAAAAGGTTTGCTTATTGCCGCAATTAATGATCCAAATCCTGTTTTGTTTTTTGAACATAAGGCTTTGTATAGAAGCATTTATCAAGATGTTTCAGAAAATTACTTTACGACTGAAATTGGTAAAGCATCTTTATTAAAAGAAGGTAATCAAATTACCATCATTAGTTACGGAGCCGCAATACATTGGGTTTTAGAAGAATTGAATGCGCATAGTTTTAAAGCAGATGTTATAGATTTAAGAACACTACAACCTTTAGATACTGAAACCGTATATGCATCTGTACAAAAAACAGGTAAAGTACTTATAGTTCATGAAGACTCTATGTTTGGAGGAATTTCTAGTGACATTTCAGCATTAATTACAGAAAATTGTTTTGAATATTTAGATGCACCCATTAAGCGTGTAGCTAGTTTAGAAACTCCTATACCTTTTGATAAAAATCTTGAAAATCAATATTTAGGTAAAAATAGATTAGTAAAAGCACTTATAGATTTGATAAATTATTAATATGGAACAAGAACATTTTTTTCAATGCCCATACTGTTGGGAAGAAATTTCTATGATTTTTGATGCTTCTGTTTATAAACAAAGCTATATAGAAGATTGTGAAGTTTGTTGTAATCCTATAGAAGTTTCACCAACTTTTGAAGAAGGTGAACTTGTCGCATTTTATTCGAAATCTATTGAACAATAATCATAGTAACGGATTTTTCCAATTGAATTGCACAAACAGACGACTCCAATCTTCAGGAAATTCAGCAATTAAATTCAGATTTTCTTTTGTGTAAGGGTGTACAAAGGTTAGTTTACCTGCATGCAAAAAAAGATTTTTACAGTTAAAATTTTCCTCAAACATTATGTTGTGATTCTTATCTCCGTATTTAGGGTCTCCTAATAACGGGTGACTTATTTTGTTAGCATGAACTCTTAATTGGTGCATTCTTCCTGTTTTTGGGGTTAATGCCACCAAACTATAACGAGAAGAATCATAAGGTTTTACAGCGATGTCTAAGGTGATATTTTCTAGTGTTTTTAAATGGGTTAAAGCATCTTTATGTACTTTGGCATCTCTACCTTTTACTGGAGAATCTATACTTTTTTGATCTGGAGAAAACCCCCTTACAATTCCGAAATAAACTTTTTCAATTTCGTTTTTTGTAAACAATTCTTGAAATGAAGCTACAACCTCTTTTTGTTTTGCTAAAAGTATTATTCCGGATGTTTTTCTATCTAACCTGTGTATTGGGTATGTTTTAAATCCTTTTTCAGCTTCAATTACCTGTAAAAGAGACAATTCATCAGAAACATTTCTAGAATGAAATGCATGATGAACTAGCATATTATTGGGTTTACTAACGCACAATATATATTCATCTTCATAAATAACACGAACACTCATTATAACTTTTTAAAAACCGAAGATAGTATTTAATTTGTGATAACTTTAAAAGAAATTTACAACAAAATTTGTAATTTTAAAGTGTTTATAATCTGTAAAATATAGTGTTATGAGACTACTTATCATCGGTTTTTTATGTATTTTTTATAGTTGTGCTACAACTAAAAAGGCAATAAATGATGCAGAAATAGAGCGATTTAAAAATATAGTTTCAAATGAAAATATTGAATTAGAATTTGAATGGGCTAAACCTACAGCATTATTAACTAATGTACAAGGAATTCAAAATCTTTTGCCTAATGGCAGTAGTGTAGGAAACATCAACTTAATAGGAAATCCTAACTATTTTAGAATTTATAAAGATAGTCTTGCTATAGAACTTCCTTATTTTGGACAACAACAATTGCCTAATGGATATGGTAATAGAGAAAATGGCATTACTTTTACTGGTAAACCAGAAAAGAAAGAAATCTTTTATAATAAAGACAAACAACAATATACTTTAAAATTTTGGGCAAGATCTAAAGAAGATAGTTACGTTTTTGTTGTAGAGCTTTTTCCTAGTAATGTTTCTTACTTGTATGTAAACTCAACCAATAGAACAAATATCAACTATGATGGTAGTTGGCAAATCATAACTAAAGAAGAAAAATAACTTGTTTAAAATTTATTCTCTACCAATTTGATTTATTACATCGTCATTACCAATTCCTTTAGGGTTTTTACCCCATTTATTTGTTCGTTTTTCACCTTCCATACACATAAAAATCAGCAGTATAAAACTTCCAATGTAAGGTACTAGAGAAATAAAATACCACCAACCACTTTTACCTATATCATGCAACCTTCTAACAGTAACAGCTATAGAAGGTAAAAGAGTACCAAAGATATAAACTGATAAAATAAGGGCCACAATTGAATTAGGTTCTGCATTTGTATCAAAACTACCAGTAGAAGATATGAGAATAATAACTAATAGACTTATAAAAATAAAATGAAATAACACAAACATCCAATACTCTTTGCGTCTTGCTCTTCCAGAAAATTCAACATATTTTCTTAATACTTCTAAATACCAATCCATTTTTATTTTTTTCAAAAATAAGTTATTCTTTAAAAAAGACCTCTAGATTTTAATTCTAAATACTTAGTTATGGTGTCACTAGTTAAGTTTTCTGGTGATGTAAGTACACTTTGTATTCCGTACTTTTTCAATTCTTTAACAATCTTCTTTTTTTCATACATAAATTTTTCTGCAATAATACTATCATATACACCTTCTATAGTGTTTTTATGGTTTGCAATTAAAGTTTCTAACTGTGTGTTTTTAAAGAAAACTATTAAAACTAAATGATTTTTTGCTAAGGCTCTTAAATAGGGGAGTTGTCTGTTTAAACCGTCTATAGTTTCAAAATTAGTAAATAAAATAAGTAAACTTCTATGTGTAATTTTTCTTTTTATAACAGCATATAAGGTGCTAAAATCTGATTCAGAGAAATCTGTAGAAATATTGTGTAATGCTTCAGAAATTAATGTCATTTGAGAGTTTCTACTTTCTGCAACTACCCAATCTTCTAATGTTTTAGAAAAGGTTAGCATACCTGATTTGTCTTGCTTCCTTAAAATAATATTACTAATAGCCAAGGTTGCATTTATAGCATAGTCTAATAAACTTATATTATTAAAATGCAATTGCATTGCTCTTCCTTTATCTATTATAGCATATACGGGTTGTGCTTTTTCTTCTACGTATTGATTAACCATCAATTGGTTTCGTTTAGCAGTTGCTTTCCAATTTAAAGTTCTAATATCATCACCAGAAACATATTCTTTAATTTGTTCAAATTCTAAGGAATGCCCTATTCTTCGTATTTTTTTTGTACCATAAGCAACTGTTTCGCTTGTGAATGCTTTAAAATCGAATTCTCTTAATCGTAAAAACGAAGGATAACACTTAATTTTCTTTTCTTCACCAAGAACATATTTTTTAGTCGCCAAATGTAAAGGACTGCTTGCGTAAACATTAACATTACCAAATAAATAAACACCTCTTTCTGTGGGTGTTAATGTATATTTTAGTTCTTTATTACTCTTGGTTTTTACAATACATTGAAAATTAAAATCTCTTTTTTGAAATTGATAAGGTAGTTCTTCAATAATTGTAATATGAGCAGGAAATTGATATAAATTTTGAACGTCTAAGGTAATTTTATTGGCATCTCCATTAGACAAACGTTTTGGTAATAAGCGTTTTAGGGTTATAGCATTTTGGGTATTATATAAAATAATAATATCAGCTAATGTTAAAATCACTAAAACCAATAACAATGCTTTAGATATAACAAACAAAACAGGAATAAAAAAACCAACAATAAACAACAAGGCTATAAAGCCTAAATTGTAAAAAAATCGATTATTGATAAATAAAGTATTGTAAAATTGTTTCACTACAAATGCTTGTTGTATTGATGCTATTGGTTAAGGTTATCTTGGTATTTCTACAGCTTCTATAATTTGCGCTATAATTTGTTTACTAGTTAAACCTTCCATTTCTCTTTCTGGGGTTACAATTACGCGATGTTCTAAAACAGGAATTGTAGCTTTTTTAATATCTTCTGGTGTTACAAAATCTCTACCTTCTATGGCTGCAAAAGCTTTAGAGGCTGATAAAATAGCAATACTTGCTCTTGGTGATGCCCCTAAATATAAAAATGAATTAGAACGTGTATTTACTACAATATTGGCAATGTATTTTAATAAGTTTTCTTCTATGCTAATTTGTTTAACCAAGTTTCTGAACTCTATAATTTTTTCTCCCGAAATAATGGTTTCTATTTTGCCAATTTTAGTGGTATTTTCTAGCGCTTGTTCTTTTATAATAATGTCTAATTCTTCATCAGCATTTGGATAACCCACATTAATTTTAAAGAGAAAACGGTCTAATTGTGCTTCTGGTAATCTATACGTACCTTCTTGTTCTATAGGGTTTTGAGTTGCCAAAACCATAAAAGGAGCCTCTAGAGTATAGGTAGTTCTATCCATAGTTATTTGTTGCTCTTCCATAACTTCAAACAAGGCTGCTTGTGTTTTTGCAGGCGCTCTATTAATTTCATCAATTAAAACCATATTAGAAAATATTGGACCTTTTTTAAATTCAAATTCAGAAGTTTTTACATTAAACACAGAAGTACCTAAAATATCTGAAGGCATTAAATCTGGTGTAAATTGAATTCTACTAAAATCTACAGCAATGGTTTTAGAAAGTAATTTTGCCGTAATTGTTTTGGCAACACCTGGTACACCTTCTATTAAAACATGTCCGTTAGAAAGTAGTGCAACAATTAATAAATCCATCATTTCTTTTTGCCCAACAATTACTTTTTTCAACTCTTTTTTAACGTTTACGATGTTTTGTTGTAGTTCAGACAAATTCAATCTATTTTCAAACGCTAAATTGTCATTTACTTCTTTGTGTTCTTGATTTTCTTCGGTATTTGATGTTTCCATATCTACTTTTTGTTAAAGAAATTTTTAATCATTTTGTGCAATACAATCAACTCTTCTTCAGAACATTCATCTTTTTTATGTAACATGATTATTGTATTGATTAAGTATTTTGTAGGTTGCAAATTGTTACCTGACTTTGCGGCTAGTTTTTCTATAAAATCAGTATTTAAATTAGAAGTATCTAACAAATATTTACTTCTTATTTTTTCTAAAAAATATGTAATTTTTTTGTCGACTATATTTTTATGATTTTCTTCTTTTAAATACAAATTGGCAATAGTTTGCGCAAATGCTACGGTTGAGTTTTTTAGCGGTTCTATAACGGGTATAGCTCTTTGCTTTCGTCTTGCATTAAATAACATAAATAACAACAAACCTATAAACGAAGTATATAAAAACCATGTTAAACTATCGTGCTCTAAAAAGAATTTAAAAATAGAAGATTTTTTATCTTCATCATTCTGATATTTGCTAGATTTAATATGCGGATCCCACAGAATAGGAGCGTTGGGCAAGTATGAAAAAACATTGGCTACGTAATCTTCGTTATTGTTTAACAGATAATAATTAGTAAACGCAATAGGGTGTGCATGCAAATAAAAAGCACCTTTACCATGTGCTATTCTTATAAAATTTGGCGCTTTTTCTCCATCAATTTCAATGGTCCCTAAAACATCTGTACGCTGTTCATTATATTGTAAAAAATAATGTCTTCTTAAATTTCTATTGTACGTATACGATGTTTTGTTAAAAGAGCTATCGTTTAAATATAAATTACCGTTTAACTTTTTTAATTTAGAGGTATTATAAACCATCTTGTCTAAATTATTTGTAGTAAACTCTAATTTTGTTTTTAATGAATCTTTAAAGTGATGTAATGACAGTAGAGCTTGATTCCCTTTAGCAACAAAATTCAATAACTCGTCTAATCCTTTAGCATCAAGTTTGTTAGTACTGTGTTTGATACAGACATAGCTTTTCCTTTCAGAAAAATCATCAAAAGTACCTAACAGTAAATAATCGTAAATATTTTTTTCTAAAAGTGTTACCGAATTGGTTTTAAAAAGCGATGAAGCTTCGTTATACACAATATAATTACCAAACGGACTTTTCTGTTTTTCTTTAAAATTTTCGCTCCAATCTGTTTTATCACAACTACTTATCAAAAGAAATAACAGTAGGAGAGGAGTGTATTTTACAAAGCGTAGTATCATCATTTAATATTGGTTTTAAATGATTTGTATTTAGCTTGTACACTTTTAAAGTCGGCCTCGTTAATTGAAAATTCTCCGTACCAAACGTATGTAAACACGTACGATAAATAAGAAAACTGCTGACGAATTTCTTCATTTTCTATCTCTAAAAGATATTCAGAATTGGTTTTTTCTTTATGATAATTTATATGATTATCTATTGACAACTGCTTTAAAACAATAAGATAATAATATCTAACAGCATGCCTATATTCTTTTTGTGTTATTGCTTTTTGAAGTAGACTTTCTAAATCTGTTTGATGAATATCTTCATCTTCTTGAATTAAGGTTGCCGCAAGTTTGGTGTTCTTATGTTTCGTTTTCCAAAAATTAAGATCTATCTCTAAAAAAGACTTTAAAATGATAACGACGACAACCAGACCTAATATAAAAGGAAAAATTTGACTGATAAAAAACACTAGTGATGTAAAAAAAGAAGAACCGCTTAATGCTGATTTTTCTTCAATCGATTCTTCTTCTTCCTCAATATATTCAAAGTCTTTTCCACTATATTTTTCTCGAATATTTTCTGTAAAACTTCTTTTTTCTGTATAATTTACATTCTTGGTATAGCTAGCCGTATCTTTTTGAACAGGAACACTATCGTATTCTTGCATAAATTGACTGTGACAACAGAAGGATGAAAGTAGACACAAAAAAAGGAATATTCTTATCATCGCAGATGGTGTTTTTTTGCTACTTTATAAGGAAGCACACAGTAATAATAGCTAATGCTAAACAAACATAAACCAATAATAGTAAAGCAAATAACAACAGGTAAGGTGTTGGCATATCTTGTAATATAACCTTCTAAAAATGCAGCTACTAAAGTAAACGGAATTGTACTTATAAAAATATAAAATGCGTTTTTCATTCCTATGGTAAAAGATTCTATTCGTTTATAAGCACCCGGAAATAAAATACTTGCGCCAACTATATAACCTGCAGCAGCTTCTATTATCATAGCAAAAATCTCATAAGTACCATGAATCCAAATGCCTTTTACGCTATCAAACAACGTATTTTGTTGGTAAAAGAAAGCTTGAAAAACAGCTACCATAATTGCATTGTAAACAACGTAAAATCCGGTACCAATACCTAAAAATAAACCAGATAGAAACATATTTAAGCCTACACGTTGGTTGTTATCATATATACCAATAAAAGTACCCCAGTTGCTACCACTTTTATAAATAGCCATAGCGTCTCCGCTTTCTATATTTTCTAAAGTTGTGTTTACATAAGAATCACCCAAAATTTGTCGTGCAAAACCTGCATCATTAAAGGTTGATAATAAGCCTATTAAAAAAAAAGCGAAGAAAACAATAAAAGAAAGATAGATATATTTTCGGTACTGATAAGCGAGTAGGGGTACCTTGTCTAAAAAAAAGTAGGCAATTGCATTTTTATCGCTTCTTTTGGTGTGGTATACTTTGTCAAAACTAGATTTTGCCAACTTATTTAAGTAGGTAGTAACCTTGCTTTTAGGGTAATAGGTTTGTGCATACACCAAATCGTTCATGATTTTGATATGCAAATTGGCTACAATATCAGGACTTTTTTTTGTTTTATTTGAAATTACTTGTTCAAATTCAAGCCATTTTTCTTTATTTTGCTTTATAAAAGCGACTTCTCTCATTCAGAGCGAATGTACATATTGTATGAAAAGACTGCAAATAAAAACCGCACAAAATGTAAATATCAACTTTACACTAGCCAATATTGGGCACAGATTGTTAGCGTTTGTCATAGACAATGTTATAAAGTTTGGGTATTTGTATTTGGCCGTAGAGCTTTTTAATTTTAGAATGTTTGAAGGGGTTTCTGGCTTAGATAATTGGTCTATACGAGCGTTAGACGTTATTCTTTTTTTACCAATTACGTTTTATTCTTTGTACACAGAAATTCTTTTAGAAGGACAAACTTTAGGAAAACGTATTTTAAAAATAAAGGTTATTAATGAAGATGGATTTAAACCTACCATAACCGATTATACAATTAGGTGGTTTTTGCGCATGGTAGATTTTAATTTATTTATACTATTGTACGTGTATATTAGTTCTTTAGGAATAAAAAACCAAGAGGTATGGTTTGTTGTCTTGTTTGTTTTCGGAAAAATGATTGGTTTCTTTTTAATTTTATTTACCCATAAAAATCAGCGTTTTGGAGATCTTATTGCCAACACTGTGGTAATTAATTTAAAAGATGATGTCAAATTTTCTGAAACTATTTTAGAAACTATTTCTGCAAAATATATACCTACATATCCAAATGTGATTCGTTTATCTGATAATGATGTGCGCATTATTAAAGATACATTTACATCTGCTAAAAAATTCAATGATTATAAAACACTCATTAAATTACGCTCTAAAATACAAGATGTAACAGAAATTAAATCTGTACACAAAAGTGATACCGAGTTTTTAGATACCGTTTTAAAAGATTATAATTATTACACCCAAGATATGTAGGAATGTGTTTTGAAATATTATATTTTACATAATATAAATTATAGTACATTTTTATTTATAGATTATCAAGTGGATGATTCATAAATAAAAGCTTCCTTAAAATTACAGCCATTTTTCAGATTATTTTACACATAGTATCAGAATAACACCTTAAGGTTTATATCGTTGGAACTGCAATTATATATTTACATTCAGACAATTACAATTATTTAAAGAATACTTACCACTGTTAAAAAATAAATTCTTATTCTTTAACAACCTTATACATTTGGTGGTTGCCAGAATTGGTATGGGTTACTTTTAGCAAGTAAACTCCTGCACCAAAGTTTTCTAGAGAAATAAAATCTGGACTATTTTTTTGCAACAGTAGTTCTTTACCTCTAAGGTCATATACTTGTACTGTAAAATCAATATTAAAATTATGAATTAAACGTATGTCTTTTGCTGTAGGATTTGGCATTAAAGTTATAAAAGGAGTTGTATGGTCTGTAAGACTTAAAGTGTCTTGTCCGTCACAATTTTCATCAATATCATTTCCAGGTATTTCTGTAGCTAATGGATTGATATTTGGGTCTGTATCATCACAATCAAAAGCTTCTATAAATCCATCACCATCATTATCTACACCTGCAATTTTACCAGCGGCAAAAGAAGCATTTACAGTACCAACAAAACATCTAGGAATTTGAGGAAAAGTAGACGTGATTACATAAAAATAATCAAAAGTTTGTGTACCATTAGCTGTTTCTAAAGTAATACTTGTTGCTATACCATTACACTCGTCTAAATCTCCTAAATCTGCTACATACTCATAATCATTCGTATATTTTCCTGTATATGGTCCGCAAGGAGCATCTGTGCCATCTCCAGGACGTTCACCTGCTTTTAATTGATAACTAGGTTGTAAATTTTTGATATTACCTTCTGCATCGGGACCAAATTTGTAAAGAATAGGAAAACCATCTGCAGCCCAACCAATTTGTACAATGTCTGTAACAGTTTCGGCAGTAGTAATACCTTCATATTCTTGTTCTAAATATGAAAACATTTCTCCATGATAATGATATCCATGTTTGGTGTTGGTATGCGCAGATGAGCAATCTAATTTTACTTGGTCAGCCCCATCTCCTTGATTGTTAGTTGCTTCAAACACCCAATCCCAATTGTATTCGTTGGTTTCTGGATTGGCATACACAAAAGGTAATGCTGGTCCTGGGGCAAATACAACTCCGTTTAAAGCAATACCAAATGTTGTAGCAGGTCTTCCTGTACGCTGGTTAATCACACTTGTAATGGTATTTGTAATTTGCGGATTTATATCCATTTCTAAATCATGATAACTTTCTGTAGGAATGTTTCTTGGATTGTAACAAAAATCATGATTTGGATAGTTATTTGAGTAAATTTTTCGCGCTCCGTTTTCTACATATTCATAAAATACATTGGGTGCTGTTGGGGTATCACAACAACCAATATTGGTAAAACTTAATTTGTCTGTTGGGCAAGATTTGCTACAATCGTCCACGGTAGTTTCTGTACCATTTAAAATACCATCATTACAAGACCAACCATTACGTATGGTTGCAGCTTCTTTTTGTAGCTGACTTAAAATGTTTGCCTCTTCATTGGTTAAAAAATCAACCAAATTGTTAGTTTCTTCTAAATCATTTTGCAAGTTAAAAAACTGAATTGTTCCGTTTGCATCTTCTATCAACTTATAAGTTTCATTTCTAATAGCCCACTCCTCTATTCCGTTGTCTGCAAAATCTGAATATATATAAGGTCTTTCTATTGCGTTTTGGCTCGTAAATGAAGGTGTAATACTATAACTATTATAAATTCCTCCTTCTAAATCGTTTCCTAAAAGTTCTGCAATTGTAGCATAAATGTCATTTACCTGTACCAATCCGTTTTCCAATTCGCCTTGTCTTGTCACTCCTTTTCCGCTTACTATCATAGGTACTCTAACACCACCTTCATATAAAGAAGATTTGGCATGCCCTGTTGGAAAAAACTGTGCAACACGTCCTGGAGTTCCATTATCACCAATAAAAACAATAGTGGTGTTGGCTCTAGTTGCTGCATCCATACTGGCTAATAATCGTCCAATTTCATAATCTAAAGACTCTATAGCTGCTAAATATTTATTTTGATTACCAGCTGTATTGGTTTGTGAAAATGTGCCTGAAGGCGGAATATGAAAAGGATTGTGTGGCGCAATATGAGATAACCATAAAACCCACGGCGTGTTTTGCTGATCTATCCAATTTATTGCAGAATTTGTTAAGTGAGCCGTTACATATTCTGTAATTTGTGTAGAGCTACCATCGTTATTTATTTTTGTCCAATTGTAGTAATCATCTACAATTCCGGCAATAGTTCCTTCAAAATAATCTACCCCATGAGCAGCAGGATGATTGGCATCTTGCGGATTAGAAATATGCCATTTGCCAATTAAAGCTTTGGCATAATTAGTAGTTACCTTGTTGTTGATATAGTTGAAAATAGACTCATGTGTTAAATCTAAATTGTCTGGTACGTTTCTAACACCTGTATTTATACCATACTTGCCACTCATTACAGAAGCTCTTGTTGTTGTACATTGTGGTGTTGCCCAAGTATTGAGATAAGAAATTCCTGTGTTTTTTAAACTGGTTATATTTGGTGTAACTGGTTGATTTTGGACGGAAATACCGTAATCAGATGCGTGTAGTGCATCTATACCTAAATCATCAGCCACAATAAATAAAATATTGGGTGTGGTTTGGTTTTGAGCCCAAAAATCTTGTAAACTCATAAAACTAAAAAATACGAGTATACTAATTTTTGTAAATACTGAATGTTGAACGTTCATAAATAGATTTTTACAAGTTGATGTTTAAAGTAGGTTGATGTTTGTCTATTAAAAAATCTCTATACATATTATTAAACCTAAGTTCTATAATATTAGACTGTTTTGAATTTACCTCAAAAAGAGTGGTATTTTTAATCTTTAGAGAAGTTATGGTGTCTATTTGTTTGGATAAAATAGTTTGAATGGTAAAATGATCTAAACTAAAAGTAACATCGCTTACTGTAAAGGGCACCTTTTTTTGATTAACGGTATAATTTACGTGTTCTAACAAATAGGTTTCAATCTGTTTTTCGGTGATGTTTTTTGGCGATAATTTTAAGGCTGATGACAAATCTGAAGCTTCTAAGTCTACTACAATAGTTACAATTTTATCTTTTTTATGAATGGTAAATTTTGCAACATTGTTGCCATGAAATAATAACCATAGCGTAAAAAAAAGAATGTATTTCATGAATAATGATTGTTATTTGTATTGTTTTTATAAAACCAACATAACTTAGACCTTTTAAAATACAAAAAGTTTAATTGAAGTCTTAAATAACATGATTTCGATTTAAAATAGAATGCTAAGAATGCTGTCAGATTGAGTGATTTTTTTAGAAGCAAAACAGATGAAAATTATATAGAAATTTCCCTTTTGTCTAAAAATTGATGTGTTTTTAATACAATTTTTTATCAAAAATAAATCTGGCTGATATATATTTTCTTTGGTCGAATTCACGTTTAATATATTTATTTCAAAAAAAAACTTGTAACATATTGTTACAAGTTTTTTTATATCTTAAAAAGTAAAAGTTTAGGTTAACATTCCTCCATCCACAGATAAAGTTTGTCCTGTTATATAAGCACTCATATCTGAGGCTAAAAATACACAGGCATTTGCAATATCTATAGGTTGCCCTCCCCTTTTTAAAGGAATTCCATCTCGCCATCCTTGTACTACTTTTTCGTCTAATTTTTCTGTCATTTCTGTTTCTATAAAACCAGGAGCAACTACGTTACTTCTTATGTTTCTAGAGCCAAGTTCTAAAGCGACAGATTTAGAAAACCCAACAATACCTGCTTTTGAAGCTGCATAATTGGTTTGACCTGCATTACCTTTTAAACCTACTACAGAACTCATATTAATAATAGACCCAGCTCTTTGTTTCATCATTGGACGAATTACTGCTTTGGTTAAGTTGAATACAGATTTTAAGTTTACTTCTATTACTTTATCAAAATCATCTTCTGTAATACGCATTAATAAATTGTCTTTAGTAATACCTGCATTATTTACTAAAATATCTATACTGCCAAATTCTTTTAAAACTTCTTTAGCCAGTTCTTGAGCAGCTTCAAAATCTGCTGCATTAGATTGGTATCCTTTTGCAGCAACACCTAATGCTTGCAACTCTGTTTCTAACGCTTTTGCTGCATCTACAGAAGAACTATATGTAAAAGCTACACTAGCACCTTGTTTTGCAAATTCTAACGCAATACCACGCCCTATACCTCTTGTGGCACCTGTAACAATAGCTGATTTATTTTCTAATAATTTCATGTTCTTTAGTTGTTTTTACGCTGTCAAATATACTAAAATAAAAAACTCGTAAAACATGAATTTGCCTTACGAGTTTGTAATTTTTTATTGGGGTGTAGTTTTATAATTTAACTTCTTTTTTATCTATATAATTAAAAAGATAATCTATTTCTAACTCTTTTATATTACCTAGTTTTTGTAGAGATTTTACATCTAAATCTTTTTTGTTACCAATAACCATTACATTATAACTTTCTCCTTTAATATTTTTATTAAAAAAGTCTTTTAAATCTTCTATAGTCATTTCTTTAATGGTATTGTACATTGCCTCTCTATTGTCATTGTCAATTCCTAATTTTTTCAATCTCTCATAAGTCCAAAAAATATTAGATTTTGTAATTCTTTGTGCCGCTAATTTTTTTAAAGTTGCTTCTTTAGCAGCAATAAATTGTTTTTCTGCTTCTGGCATATCATTCATCAACTCCATCATAGCGTCTACAGCTTGCTCTAATTTATTAGCTTGAGTACCAACATATGCCATTACATAGTTAGGAGAATCTTTTTTTGAAGCATTGCTATAAGAGGCAAATGCAGAATATGCTAGCGATTTAGATTCTCTAATTTCTTGAAATACAATAGAAGACAATCCACTACCAAAATAAGTATTAAATAAGGTTGATGCTGCTATATTTTCTGCTTTAAAAGGAGCACCTTTTGCTAAAAACAGCATTTCTGTTTGTACCATGTCATAATTGGTAAAGAAAACATTGCCACCAGTTTCAGATTCTTTATATTCTTTTGCTACAGGGTAATCTTTTAACTCTCCATATAATGTATGATGTGTATTTAATGATGCAACTGCATTATCTATATCTTTTCCGTAATAAAAAACGCGTTGTTTGTAGTTTTTCATGTCTTTGATTAAAGCCACTAATTCTTCTGGATTAATAGCTTTTAATTCATCTACTTGCATGATATCTCTTAAGGGAGAATCTTCTCCATACTTTCCATAACTCATCAATCCATTCCAAAGAATATTACCTTTTTGGGTCTTTCCGTTTTGACGACCTTTGTAAATTTTTTCTTCATAGTTATCATATGCCTCTTTATCTGCTTTGGCATTGTCCCATAAATGCTCTAACAATTGTAGTCCTTTTGGTAAATTTTCTTTTAAACCGTTTATGCCCACGTAGGTCTTGTCTCTTGCAGCACTTACATAATAAGAAATACCTAATTTGTAAAATTCTTTTTTCAGCTCTTCATTAGTATATGTATCTGTACCAATATATTCTAAATAACCTGCTGCTAAAGACAATTTCTTGTCGTTATCACTACCCATATCAAAAATAATATTCATATCAAACAAGTCATTTTTCTCATTCAATACATAAGAAACCTTAATTCCGTTAGCTGTGGTAGTTTCTTTAATTGCAGTTTTATAATCTACAAATTTAGGTTGTAAAGGTTTAGATTCTGTGTTGTTAAATTCTTTCAAATAATCAGAACTCTTATCTCTATTTAAATTTACGGGTGTAATACCAGGGTTGGCAACTTTAACAATTGTTTTATCTTCTCCTTTTCTCTTATAAGTTACAACATAATTGTCTTTGTAAAAATCATTGGCAAAAGCTACTAACTCCTCTTTGGTTACTTTCTTTAAATTGTCTAAAAATTGTACTCTTTCTGACCAATCTTGCTGATAAATAAACGCATTTACATACGTATCTGCTAGTGCAGAATTGTTTTCATACTGTCTTGTTTGACTCAATTTTAAGTCGTTTACAACAGCTTCAATCATCCACTCTTCAAATTCTCCCTTTTTTAATTTTTCTATTTGTTCTAGTAACAAGTCTTTAACTTCATCTAAAGTTTGCCCTGATTTTGGACTTCCTGTAAAAGAATGATATCCATAATCATTTAAAAAAGTTGGAGAACAGCCTGCATTTTGAACCAGCTGTTTTTGATTTAAATTTAAGTCGATGATACCTGCGTTACCATTTGCCATAATCATATCTGCCAAACTTACCATTTTTTCATCATTTGTGTTTACACCTTCAGATCTAAAAGCTATAGAAATTGATTCTGATGTAGGGCCAAAAACTTCTTTAACAACAGGAGACGTTATAGGTTTTTCTTTTGGTAAAATAGGGTGTGTTAAAGCCTTCTTTTTAAACTTTCCAAAAGTTTCGTTTACTTTTTTGATGGTAGGTTCAAATTCAAAATCACCAACTAAAATGACAGCCATATTGTTAGGTACATAATATTTGTTAAAATAATTATGAATGTCTACCATTGATGGGTTTTTTAAATGTGCTGCAGTACCTATAGTTGTTTGTTGCCCATAAGGATGATTTGGAAACAAACCGTCTAACATTGCAGCGTAACGTTTTCTAAAATCATTATCTTGACCTCTATTGAATTCCTCAAAAACAGCTTCCAATTCTGTGTGAAATAAACGTAACACCAAAGTTCCGAAACGTTCTGATTCCAAATTGATCCACTTGCCCAACTCATTAGCAGGAATTTTATTGGTGTATACTGTTTGCTCAAACCATGTATACGCATTTGTACCTGTAGCTCCTAAAGAAGCCGTCATTTTATCATATTCATTAGCTACAGAATAATTAGAAGCTTCTAAAGAAATTTTATCTATTTCTTTATAAATCGCTAATTTCTTTGCAGGATCTTTTTCTGCCCTATGATCTTCATATAATTTCGTAATTTGGTCTAAATATTCTTTTTCTTTTTCCCAATTTATGGTACCTACTTTATGAGTTCCTTTAAATACCATGTGCTCTAAATAATGAGCTAGACCTGTAGACTCTACAGGATCATAATTAGACCCTGCTCTAACAGCAATGTAGGTTTGTATTTTTGGTTCGTCTGCATTTTGACTTAAATACACCTTAAGACCATTTTCTAAGGTATATAAACGTAATCCTGTAGGATCATTTTTTACGATCTCATAAGTTAGCCCATTAGTGTCTTTCTGAGAGATTGTCTCATAACTCTTTTTTTGGTCTGTTTTACAACTTACTATGCTAACTAAAATAAAGCTATACAACAACAATTTAATTTTTTTCATATTTTAAAATTTGGGTTGATATAAAAAATCCGTTGAATTTACAAATTCAACGGATTTTTGTAGTATAAATTGTTAAAATTTAACTTTAATTTATTATATATGTTTAATTTAAAACAGAAGCAACCATTTCTCCAATCTTAGCAGGAGAACTTACTACGTGTACTCCATTTTCTGCCAAAATTTTCATTTTTGCTTGTGCTGTATCATCAGCACCTCCAACAATAGCACCTGCGTGTCCCATTGTTCTTCCTGCTGGTGCAGTTTGTCCTGCAATAAAACCAACAACTGGCTTTCTGTTTCCGTCTGCTTTAATCCATTGTGCAGCTTCTGCTTCTAAATTACCTCCAATTTCACCAATCATAACAATGGCTTCTGTTTCATCATCATTCATTAGCAACTCTACAGCTTCTTTTGTAGTTGTTCCAATAATTGGATCACCACCAATACCAATAGCTGTTGTAATTCCAAAACCTTGTTTTACAACTTGGTCTGCTGCTTCATAAGTTAATGTTCCTGACTTAGAAACGATACCTACTTTTCCTTTCTTGAAGATAAAACCTGGCATAATACCAACCTTAGCTTCATCTGGAGTAATTACTCCTGGACAGTTAGGTCCTACTAAAGTACAGTCTTTATCGTCTATATATGCTTTTACTTTAACCATATCTGCTGTAGGAATACCTTCTGTTATACAGATGATTACTTTAATGCCTGCATCAGCAGATTCCATAACAGCGTCTGCAGCAAATGCTGGTGGTACAAAAATAATAGAAGTGTCTGCTCCTACTTTTTCTACGGC
Source organism: Polaribacter sp. WD7 (assembly GCF_003335085.1). Classification (GTDB taxonomy): domain Bacteria; phylum Bacteroidota; class Bacteroidia; order Flavobacteriales; family Flavobacteriaceae; genus Polaribacter. The sequence continues at coordinate 267,268 of NZ_QPEJ01000017.1, forward strand.
TTCAACTACAGTATTAAAAACAGGTTTTCCTAAATGTTCTTGACCTCCTTTACCTGGTGTAACACCTCCTACAACATTGGTTCCATAATCAATCATTTGACCTGCATGAAAAGTTCCTTCACTACCTGTAAAACCTTGTACTATTATTTTTGAATCTTTATTTACTAAAACGCTCATTTGGTATGGTATTTAATTTGTTGTGCAAAAATAGTTTTTTGTTCGCTTTTCTGAAAAGAAAAACTGATAATTATATGCTTAAAAAGTTTATAAAAAGTTAAAATTTAGGCTTGATTTTTTCTTTCTTTTAAAAAGCGTTTTATTTCTGCAAGTTCTTTTAATTTTTCTCTAGATTCTGATATGGGCGTACCAAAATAACTTTTGCCTCCAACAACAGATTTTGTAACCCCTGTTTGCCCTAAAATTATAGCCCCTTTTCCTATAGTGATACCACTATTTGTTCCTACTTGTCCCCAAATAGTAACTTCATCTTCAATCACAACACAACCTGCAATTCCTGTTTGAGAAGCAATTAGACATTTTTTACCAATAACAGTATCATGCCCTACATGAACTTGGTTGTCTATTTTAGTACCTTCTTCTATGGTAGTATCTCCTGTAACTCCTTTATCAATAGTACATGAAGCCCCCAAGTCTACATTGTTTTTTATAACAACTCTTCCTCCAGAAATCAGTTTATCAAATCCTGTTAGTCTGTTTTTGTAATAGAAAGCATCTGCACCTAAAACAGTATTCGCATGTATAGTTACATAATCTCCTATGACAGTGTTGTCATAAATAGTAACATTAGGATGAATAATACAGTTTTTACCAATTTTTACATTATTACCTATAAATACATTTGGTTGAATTATAGTGTTCATTCCGATAACAGCAGATTCGGAAATACTTACTTTAGAAGCAATAAATGGATTGAAATGTTGTGTGATTTTATTAAAATCTCTAAAAGGATCATCAGAAATTAATAACGATTTTCCTTTTGGACAAAGCACTTTTTTATTTATTAAGATAGTAGTTGCTGCAGAATTTAAAGCTTTATCATAATATTTTGGATGATCTACAAAAACAATATCTCCTTCTTCTACAACATGAATTTCATTAATACCTGAAATAGTAAAGTTTTTATCACCTATAAAATCAGTATCAATAAGTGTGGCTATTTGTGCTAAAGTTTGAGGTACCTTAAATTTCATATTATTTTTTATTGCTTCCGTATATGATAACTCTAGCAAACAAAACATAAAGAAAAGGTATTTTAGAGAAAAAAACATCAAGTTTATACCCTAACTTATTAATCCAATTGTCATAATTTTTATCCCCAAAAATTTTTAGTGATATAAAACCGAATGCTACCGTAAAGAAATCGAAAAAATAATGGTCAAAAGTAAATTTTTGACGTATAATTTTAAAGTCTTCACTTATCAAAGCATGCTCATCTGGAGTTCTCTCTTGAGGATTCATTTTTCGATAAATCTTGTATAATGGATTCATATTTAAAGGTTCTAAAAATACAACAGTCCCTCCAGGTTTTAATACCCTATGAATGTGTCCAACAGATTTTTCAATATCTAAATGATGTAAAATAGCTCCTCCAAATACCACATCAAAAGAATTGTCTTTAAACGTTAATGCATTGGCATCCATCAAATGATGATGAACAGGAAAAGATTGCTTTTCTGCATGTTTTTTTCCGTTTTCTAATTCTACTTCTGAAATATTGATACAAGTTAAACTCTTTGGTTTTGTTTCTTCTGTAAACCAAGCTGCCCAAGTGTACGAACCAATTTCTAAAACATCTTTGCCATTAAAATCTTTGAGAAGTTTACTTAAAATCTTTTTTTCTCTTTTGTATGAATAAAAAAAAGCATGTCTTCTAAGTTTTTTAATCTTAGTTCTATCAAGTTTACCTTCGTTCCAGTAATCTTTTTCTGTCTGATTAATTTCTTCTCTAGTTTTAGTTGTCATTAGAAATTATTCTTTGATACGTTCTTGATAGCTTCCTTTGGTAGTTTCTATTTTTATTTTGTCTCCTTCATTTATAAATAAAGGTACATTTACTGTTGCTCCTGTTTCTACAGTTGCAGGCTTTGTAGCATTGGTTGCTGTATTTCCTTTTACTCCTGGTTCTGTATGTGTAACTTCTAAAATAACACTTGCTGGCATTTCTACTGAAAGCGGCATATCATCTTCTGAGTTGATGATTATCGTTACAATCTCTCCTTCTTTCATAAGTTCTGGCGTGTCTAGTGCCGCTTTTTGCAATTGAATTTGAGAATAGTCTTGCTGATTCATAAAATGATAGGTATCTCCATCATTATACAAATATTGAAACTTATGGGTTTCTACTCTTACATCGTCAATTTTTCTTCCTGCCGGAAAAGTATTGTCTACCACTTTACCGTTGGTAACACTCTTTAATTTTGTTCTCACAAAAGCAGGACCTTTACCTGGTTTTACGTGTAAAAATTCTACAATTTTGTATATGTCATTGTTGTATCTAAGACACAATCCGTTTCTAATATCTGATGTTGTTGCCATGGTCTGTTTTAGTTTGCTTTATAATATCCTTTCATAATTCCTCTATGCGAATCTTTGATAAACTGAATGATTTCATCACGTTCTGGAGTTGCTTCCATTTCAGCTTCTATAATCTCTATTGCTTGCGAATTATTATAATTTTTTTGAAATAGTATTCTAAATATATTTTGTATTTCTCTTATTTTTTCAGTTGTAAATCCTCTTCTTCTCAATCCTACAGAGTTGATACCTACGTAAGACAAAGGTTCTCTTGCTGCTTTTACATATGGGGGTACATCTTTTCTAACTAAAGATCCTCCAGTTACAAAAGCATGATTACCTACAGATGCAAATTGATGTACAGCAACCATACCTGCCAACACCACATTGTCTCCAATAGTAACATGACCCGCTAATGTAGTATTGTTAGAAAAAATACAATTGTTACCTATAATACAATCGTGCGCTACATGACAATATGCCATAATTAAACAATTGTCTCCAATTTTGGTAATCATTCTATCTGATGTTCCTCTATTGATGGTAACACATTCTCTTATGGTAACGTTGTCTCCAATTTCTACGGTAGTTTCTTCGTCATTAAATTTTAAATCTTGAGGAATTGCTGAAATTACCGATCCTGGAAAAATTCTACAATTTTTTCCGATAGTAGCACCTTCCATAATAGTTACGTTAGACCCTATCCAAGTTCCAGAACCAATTGTTACATTATTATGAATAGTTGTAAAGGGCTCTATAACTACGTTTCTTGCAATTTTAGCTTGGGGGTGCACGTAGGCTAATGGTTGATTCATAACTACTTAATTTTAGATATTTGTGCCATTAGTTCTGCTTCAGCAACCAATTTACCATTTGCATAAGCATAAGCTTGCATATGGCATATTCCTCTACGTATTGGAGTAATTAATTCTGCTTTAAAAATTATGGTATCTCCTGGTAAAACTTTTTGTTTGAATTTAACATTGTCCATCTTCATGAAATATGTCAAATAGTTTTCTGGATCTGGAACGGTACTTAACACCAAAACACCACCACATTGCGCCATAGCTTCTACTTGTAGAACTCCTGGCATTACTGGAGATCCTGGAAAGTGCCCTACAAAAAAACCCTCATTCATGGTTACGTTTTTCATACCAACCACATGCCTATCAGAAAGTTCTAATATACGGTCAATTAATAAAAATGGGGGTCTGTGAGGTAAAATGTCCATAATTTGATGAATATCCATTAACGGAGTTTCATTTAAATCATATTGCGGAACATTATTTCTCTTTTCTTGTTTTATAATTTTGGCTAGTTTTTTAGCAAAATTAGTGTTTATTAAATGTCCAGGTTTATTTGCTATTACCTTTCCTCTAATTCTTGTACCTACCAAGGCTAAATCTCCAACTACATCTAATAATTTATGTCTTGCAGCTTCATTAGCCCAATGAAGATTTAAGTTATCTAAAATTCCGTTTGGCTGCACTGTAATGTCATCTCTTTTAAAGGCTACTTTTAACTTTTCCATAGTACTTTCAGACAATTCTTTGTCTACATATACTATGGCATTATTTAAATCTCCTCCTTTAATCAAATCATTTTCTAAAAGCATTTCAATTTCGTGTAAGAAACTGAATGTTCTGGCTGCTGCAATTTCTTTCTTAAAATCAGAAATGGTCTCTAAATTGGCATTTTGAGTTCCTAAAATTTTTGTTCCAAAATCTACCATAGCAGTAACCTGATATTCATCAGACGGCATTAAAATAATTTCACTACCTGTAGCTTCATCTTTATAAGAGATAATTTCTTTTACAACATATTCATTAATATCAGCATCTTGTTCTTGAATGCCTGCTTTTTCTAATGCTTCTACAAAGTACTTTGAAGAGCCGTCCATAATTGGAGGTTCAGAAGCATCTATTTCTATTAATAAATTATCAATATCTAAACCAACTGCTGCTGCTAAAACGTGTTCTGAAGTCTGTATTTGAACTCCGTTTTTCTCTAAATTAGTTCCTCTTTGTGTATTTACTACGTATTCTGCTTTGGCTTCAATTGTGGGTGCCCCTTCTAAATCTACTCTACTAAACGCAAAACCATGATTAATTGGAGCTGGTTTTAACGTCATATTTACAGTGTTACCTGTATGTATGCCTACACCAGATAACGTAATTTCTTTTTGTATTGTTTTCTGTTTTTTACTCATTTATGGTTGATTTTTGAGCTTTTACTTCCTTTTCTATATTGTTTAGTGTTGCAGCTATCTTAGGTAAGTTTCTAAAATGAACATAACTTTTATTAAAATCTGAATATCCAAAAGCAGGTGTGCCTTGAACAACATCACCATCTTTCAAATTTTTAGAAATACCAGATTGTGCTTGTATTTTTACATTATTACCAATAACAATATGACCAACGATACCTACTTGACCGCCAATCATACAATTTTCTCCAATTTTTGTAGAACCAGCAATTCCTGTTTGGGCAGCAATAACAGTATTTTTACCTACTTCTACGTTATGAGCTATTTGTATTTGATTATCTAACTTAACTCCCTGCCTTATAATGGTTGAACCCAATGTTGCTCTATCAATGGTTGATGAAGATCCTATATCTACAAAGTCTTCAATAATTACATTTCCTATTTGAGGAATAGCTTTATATTCTCCTTTATCATTAGGAGCAAAACCAAATCCGTCAGAACCTATAATAGCTCCTGAATGAATCTTACAATGATTACCAATTTGAGTTTCTGAATAAATTTTTACACCAGAAAAAATTATACAATCATCACCAATAGTTACATTATCACCAATGTATGAATTGGGATAAATTTTTACATTATCGCCTACCACTACATTATTGCCTATATATGAAAATGCACCAAGGTAGATATTATCACCTATTTTAGCTGATTCAGAAATAAAATTAGGTTGTTCTTTACCTACTTTGTTATTCTTTACTTGATTGTAAAACTCCAGTAATTTAGAAAATGCCTTGTAAGCATTTTCTACCTTTATAAGTGTAGTGCTGACTTCTTTTTCTGGCTCAAAAGATTGATTAACAATAGCTATAGAAGCATTTGTGGTATATAAATACGGATTGTATTTAGGATTAGATAAAAAGGTTAAAGAACCCTTCTCTCCTTCTTCTATTTTGGATAGTTTAGAAACTTCTTCATCAGGATTTCCTACAACATTGCCCTCTAAAATATCCGCTATTTGTTGCGCTGTAAATTTCATTAAAAGCAAAAGTATAAAATTAAAAGTGATTTGACTAATCTCAGCTTATTTTGGGTAACAAATAAAATACTTTAAAACAGGATTTGTTAATGCTTGTAAATTCAGTTGGTCTGATGCTTCTGCAATATCTTTTAGTTTTCCTTTCTTATTTAAAATTAATATGGGTTTGTTTAAATTATATGCTTGATTTATAATTGTATCTGTAAATACAAAATATTTGCTCTCTGTAGGCGTAAGATTTAAACGTTTACTAGCTTTTAAAATTTTCTTTTTTAAATCTTTAACCAGAAATGTTTTTTTTTGAATTTCTACCCGTAAAAGCTTTCTGTCTACTATCATTTTAGAAAGTAAAGACAATACTTTGTCGTTATGATTTGTCCATTCTTTTATAGATAAGAGAATGTCATAATCATCTAATTTAGAAAACATTTCTAATGTATTTTCGTTAAAATTAGATTTTGATATTTTGTGAGATAAAAAATAGGTTAACGCTTTACTTGCAAATAGTTGTTCACCTTTTTCTGTCAATTCTTTAGCTCTTCTTAAAACATTAACCAACATATTTTCTGCAACTAAACCTGTCTTGTGCAGATAAACTTGCCAATACATTAACCTTCTGGCTATTAAAAACTTTTCTACAGAATATATTCCTTTTTGCTCTATAACAAGTTCGTCATTAATTACATTCATCATAGTTATTAAACGCTCTGATGAGATGTTTCCTTCATAAACACCAGTATAAAAACTATCTCTTCTTAAATAATCTAAACGATCAATATCTAACTGACTTGAAATAAGTTGACATAAAAACTTACGCTCATTTTTGCCTTCAAAAATTTGTATAGCAAGCGATAATTTGCCTTTAAATTCGTCGTTTAATTTTTTCATAAATTGTAAAGAAATTTCTTCATGAGATATTCCATCAACAATACTATGCTCTAAAGCATGTGAAAATGCTCCATGACCAATATCATGTAGTAAAATGGCAATATATAACGCATTTTCTTCATCTTTTGAAATAGCAACCCCTTTAAAACGCAATACCTGAACGGCTTTTTGCATTAAATGAATACAACCAATAGCGTGATGAAAACGGGTGTGATTTGCCCCAGGATATACTAAATTAGAAAACCCCATTTGAGTAATTCTTCTTAATCGTTGAAAATAAGGATGTTCTATAATGTCAAAGATTAAAGAATTCGGAATTTGAATAAATCCGTATATAGGATCATTTAAGATTTTGAGTTTATTCGGTTTTTTTTTCTTCAAAAGAGGTGTTTTATCAATCTAATGCAAAATACGATATCCTTGATAAAATTGGCAATATTTTATCAATATAAAACTTTTAAAACTATAACAAATATGTATTTTTAGCGTTAAAGATTTAAATTTTATAACGTATAAATATGAGCAAAATTCACATTCTTTGGGTTGATGATGAGATTGAATTGTTAAAACCACACATTTTATTTTTAAAACGTAAAAATTATGAGGTAACAACCTGTACTAACGGTGCAGATGCAATTGATTTGGTAGATGAACAGAATTTTGATATTGTTTTTTTAGATGAAAACATGCCAGGTCTAACCGGTTTAGATACTCTTTCTGAAATAAAACAGAAACAAGCTAATTTACCTGTGGTAATGATTACTAAAAGTGAAGAGGAATATATTATGGAAGAAGCAATTGGCTCTAAAATTGCTGATTACTTAATAAAACCTGTAAATCCTAGTCAAATTTTGCTGAGTTTAAAAAAGAACTTAGATCATTCGCGTTTGGTTTCTGAAAAAACAACTTCTAACTATCAGCAAGAGTTTCGAAAAATTTCTATGGATTTGGCTATGGTAAATTCTTATGAAGATTGGATAGAGCTGTACAAAAAACTAATTCATTGGGAGTTAGAATTAGAAAACATTAGCGATCCTGGAATGTTAGGAATTTTAGAAAGTCAGAAACAAGAAGCAAATAGTCAGTTTTTTAAGTTTATAAAAAAAAATTACGAAGATTATTTAACAGCACATGACAAGCCTACATTTTCTCATACTTTGTTTAAAGATTATATAGTATCAGAATTAAATGAAAATCAAGGTGTTTTATGGGTTGTAATTGATAATTTAAGATACGATCAATATCGAATTTTAGAACCACTAATTAATAATCATTACAAAAAAGAAGAAGAGTATTCTTATTTTTCAATTCTTCCTACAGCAACACAATATGCTAGAAATGCTATTTTTTCTGGATTGATGCCTTCTGAAATGGAAAAACGTCATCCTAATTTTTGGAAGAATGATATAGATGAAGGGGGTAAAAATTTATTTGAAAACGAGTTTTTATCTGCTCAAATAAAGCGTTTAGGATTAGATATAAAGCACGAATACTATAAAATATCATCTTTAAAAAGCGGTAAAGAATTAGCAGACAATTTTAATGGCACCAAACAAAACGATTTAACTGCTGTTGTGTATAATTTTGTTGACATTCTTTCTCATTCTAAAACGGAAATGGAAGTGATTAAAGAATTGGCTGGTGATGACAAAGCTTACAGAAGTTTAACATTAAGTTGGTTTAAAAATTCGCCATTGTTTGAAATTATTCAAAAAGCACAACAAATGGGTCAAAAATTAATTATTACAACAGATCACGGAACCATTAATAGCAAACACCCAACTAAAGTAATTGGCGATAAAAATATTAGTGCAAATTTACGTTATAAAACAGGTAGAAGTTTGTCTTACGAGGAGAAAGATGTCTATGCAGTAAGAAACCCTAAAGATATCTTTTTACCCACTGTAGCTATGAATGCTCCTTTTATATTTGCTAAAGAAGATTTATTTTTTGCCTACCCTAATAACTTTAACCATTTTGTAAAGTATTACAAAAACACCTATCAACATGGAGGTGTTTCTTTAGAAGAAATGATAATACCTTGTGTTGTATATAGTCCTAAGTAACGTGAGTTAGATATATCTTTTCTATTATACTTATATTATTTGTCTGAAAATTAGATGATTGTAATTTCAAACATTGCTAAAATTTAAATATATTTAAATTGAAAGTAACTTAAGAAGTAAAAGTGTAGTTGAGAAATCTCATATCTATAGTAAGATTTCTCCATTTCAGTCGAAATTACATCCGTTTTGTACAATAAAAATAGTAATTACCTAATAAACAATGTTTTTTATACCGAACTCGCGTTAAGTAATTGTCAGTTAAAATAGAGATAAAAAAGGCGAATTATGTAAACATAATTCGCCTAAGATTAAATTCAAACTCTAATAATGAATATTAAAGATTTTTAGAACAAAAAATAAAAAAACATTTTTTAAAATTATAAACTATTACATAGTTCTGCAGGAATATCAAAATTTTCAATATTAATAGTGTTAGATGTAAATGTATAATTGTGTTTATATTCTACACCTTTATAATATGTTTTAAATTCATACTCTCTGTTTAAGAACACGTTATATATAGTTACTCTACCACTACGAATATAGCCTGCATAACGCCAATAAGTGTATGTTCTACCTCTATATGTATAGTCTGTTTTCATATATAGGTATGAAGATGGCTTTATAATGTTACCATCACAATTTCCAGAAAAATTAATATTAACATTAACTGGCTGAGGTGGTAAACTACTTCTAAACTCTTCTAAATTTATAGTAATTTGATTAGAGTCACATCCATTAAATGTATTTGATCTGTAAATTTCGTTTCCTTTATTATATCTAGATGTTCCATCATATACAACAAATTGTAAATTTGCATTAGGTGTTCTGTAATACCCAAAACTTCTACCATTAAAAAAGTTCTGTACTCTATTAGATTTATAACTTACACTTTGGTTAGTTCCTGCAAAAACTAATGCTGTAACTAGTCTATAACCTGAAGAAGAACTAACTCCTGGAGCAACTACATTAACATCAAATCGTCTTCTACTAGTACAACCTCTTGCCCAATAATCTAAATTATACCAAGATAAATGCGTTGTTGTACAAACTGTAAATAACTGACCATCTTCTTCCTCTACGGTAGTGTCACAATGATATTTCCATTTACCATCGTCTTTACTATAAGACCAAACAGGTAATATATCTCCTTTTTTGATTTTCTCACCTGTATTTGGATTTACAACTTCACTATCAACATCCATTTTTATAGTTATTGGTTCTGAAAATTCTTTAACCTCTGTATTACCAACAAACATGTCTATAGAAGTGAAACCAGCAGTAGAAAATGATCCTTCTGTATCAATTTCACCATTTTCTAACTCTATAGCTGCAGGAGAAAAACCACCAGGAAAAGAGTTTAAACTCTCATCATCTTGACTTCCAAAGTTTACTACTCTAACTTTTAAATCTCCAGCTCCTTTTATTAGGTTACCATTAGCATCTTTAAATTCTGTTCCACTAGCAATAGTAACTTCTGTAGCTTCATTATCTCCTGAATTATCAGTTGCTACAACAAAGTCTTCTTCTAATGTTCCGTTATTTAAAGATTTATCATCTTCCATTAAATTAATGCCATCTGCAGTGTCATTAATATTAACCATATTTGCAGCTATAGTAACTAAAGTGTCATTTTCATTAATATTTACAGGAATTGTAGTTGTCAAATAATCATCACCACTTACTTTTACTACAAAGTTTATGTTTTCACCTGCATTTGCAGGATTTACTGCCAATTGAAGTACTCCATCTACTACTGGAAAATTGGTTTTAGAACCTCCATCTGAAACTATTTTACCAGCATCATCTCCTAGTAATTCTATTTCTACTTTGCCAGTACCATCTAAATTTGTAGGGTTTGTAGGGTCAAAAATAGTTATTGTCGCATTTTTCTGAAATACAGCAGTATCAATTGCTACTGTAAAGTCTTTTAAAGGATTCTCGCAAGAAATTACTGCAATAAATGTTATTGTACATATTGCAATTACTGAGAGCCATTTTTTGTATGTATTATTTTTTTTCATAAAAGTTATTTTTAAAAGCTGTAAGCAAGTCTTAGTTTTATATTAGGAATGAATTTAAAACTTTCAAATCCATCTTGAATTGTATCTCTATTTTCTTCTTCTGTAGGTGTTAACAAACGAGTAGCAGTTAAGGTTACATCTGGTGTGTTTGCATAGTATGTTCCTATTTCTAAAGCCAAACCTAATCTTCTTTTAGGAACTGCTCTTCCAAATCCAAAGCCAACATAAGGTGCAAAGGTTCCTGACCAATCTGCGTTTAAAGTTAAATCTCCAAAATCTTCTTTAGTTAAAGTAATGTCTCCAATTTGTTGCTCTTCGTCAAAAGTGATGTTTCCTGTAACCAGTAAGTCTGTAATATATCCAGCTCCAAAAACCAATTTAAATGACGATTTTTTGAAAGGAAGATATTCAATAAAGAAATCTATACCAGAATAATCTACATTAGCAATAATATCTGTGTTTTGCCCATCAATTTCAAAATCTTGAATTTCGTAATTTTCTACACTTAAAGTATTGTATCCTATTCTAAGGGAAAAGTGTTGGTTTAAAACTCTAGCATATTCAAAACCATATCCTGGAATACCTCCAGAAACAGCTAATGCATTTTTTCGTGTTTTTTTGATTTCTTCTTTTTCTGGTATTTCTGTACTCTCTTGCGCTGTTGCTATCGAAATACAAAATAGACAACAAAGAAATAAGTAAATGTTTTTTCTCATACTTAAAGTTTTTAGGTTAGTTTTTTTCTTGTTACAAAGGTTTAAAAATTTGTTAAAATAATTAGTAGGGGTTTTCCCCCTATTTTCAAAAAAGCCTTTGTTTTAAATAAGAATTATGAATTGAGTAAAAAACAACTTCATGAAAACTTTTATTTTATGAGATTTTCATATTACATCATTAAATATTATGCTAATTCTATATTCTCACACAAAATAAGTTAACTAAAACTCAATTTTCATATCTAAAAGTTAAGGTTTTTTTGAATATTACAAATATTAAAAGTTGACTTCGGATATACATACCTATAAATGGGTAATTTGTAATTTCAATTAATTTTATTTAAAAAATATACTTTTACAAAAAAATAGAATTGTATTTTATTACTTTTAACTTATGAATAAAACATATTCTTTAGAGGATTTAGATTTAATTTCAAAAGAAGTAATTACTTCAACGAAAAATAAAACCCTTTTATTTTATGGTGAAATGGGTGTGGGTAAAACGACTTTAATCAAAGAAATTTGCAAACAACTAGGAGTTTTAGATAATATCTCCTCACCTACTTTTTCTTTGGTGAATGAATATCAAACAACTACTGAAGCTAAAGTTTTTCATTTTGACTTTTATAGGATTGAAGATGAAAATGAAGCTTTGGATATGGGGATTGAAGAATATTTTTATCAAAATACTTGGTGTTTGGTGGAATGGCCAGAAAATATTGAAAATTTACTACCTTTAGATGCTGTTAAAATTGAATTGAAGGTGTTAGAAAACGGACAGCGTTACATTCAACTATAAACCATAAACTATGAGTTCATTTTCTCCTTTTAGTAAAGAAGAATTAATTCCGAAACCAGAAAAATTAGAAGTTAAAAGACAAAGAGGAGAGTTATTTATAGGCTTGCCTAAAGAAACTTATTTAGGCGAAAAACGTGTTTGTTTAACACCAGATGCAGTATCTGCATTGTGTACTCACGGACACAGAATTGTTATTGAAACAGGTGCAGGAGAGAATGCTAATTTTTCTGACAACGAATATTCTGAAGCTGGCGCAAAAATATCTTACGACGTAGAAGAAGCTTTTAAGTGCAACATCGTGCTAAAAGTAGCTCCTCCTACAGAACAAGAAATAGGATACATAAATCCGCAGGCAATATTAATTTCTTCTCTTCAATTAAAAACCCAAGACAAAAAATATTTTGAAAGTCTTGCAAAAAAGCGCATAACGGCTGTTGCTTTTGATTATATAAAAGATGAACATGACACCTACCCCGTTGTAAAATCTCTAAGCGAAATTGCAGGTACAGCATCTGTATTAATCGCAGCAGAATTAATGAGTGGTACTAATAAAGGTAATGGTTTATTACTAGGTAATATTGGTGGCGTACCTCCTTCTAGCGTTGTTATTTTTGGCGCTGGTACAGTTGGAGAATATGCTGCAAAAACAGCTATAGGATTAGGTTCTAGAGTAAAGGTGTTTGACAACTCTATAACTAAATTAAGAAAATTACAAGATGCTTTGTCTGCACCAATTTACACATCTACATTACAACCTAAATCAGTTGCTAAAGCTTTGATGAGATGCGATGTTGCTATTGGAGCTATTAGAGGTAAAAACAGATCGCCAATTTGTGGTACAGAACAAATGGTAGAAAAAATGAAAGAAGGTGCTGTAATTATAGATGTGAGTATTGATAGAGGTGGTTGTTTTGAAACTTCTAATATAACCACACACACAACACCAACTTTTATCAAACATGGTGTAGTACACTATTGCGTGCCAAATATACCAGCCCGTTATGCAAGAACTGCTTCTTTGTCTATAAGTAATATATTTACACCTTATTTATTAAATATTGCAGAAGAAGGTGGATTTGAAAACGCTGCTAGATTTGATAAAAGCTTACGAAACGGAATGTATTTTTATCATGGAATCTTAACCAACAGAACTGTTGCAGATTGGTTTGATTTGCCCTTTAGAGATATCAATTTATTGATTTTATAGGATAATTTCTTCTAACCTAGTAAGCAACTTATTACTTAAATAATTTAAATTTCGCTTTTTTAAATTGTAAATTTGCATTTCAAAATTTTACGATGTTAATTAAACGAGTTGGTTACTATTTAGTAGGCTTATCTATAGGTTCTATAGCTGTGTTTTTCTTTTGGCAAAAAAAAGAGGCAACTTTTGATTATGGTATGGATGCCAGAACACTTAAAACCATAAGGGTTAGAAAGCGTTTATTTTCTGAAACAGCTAAAAAATCTATGCAGCAATTTCACATAGATACGCTAAAAATTTCTACTATTTTATATAATGGTGATGTTGATTTTAGTAAAGGTAATCCTAGACAAAAACCTTGTGCAGAGTATTATGTTACTGGAAAAAAGGAGTTAAAAAATGTTAGTTTATTGGTAAAACGTTGTGACTCTACTGCCACTGTAGAAAAAATTATTGTCGATTAACTTAGATAAACAACTCTTAATTAACCATTTTTATACTTATCATTCAGTCCTATTTTATTTAAAATTAGAGGAACAATTTTTTCTAGTCTAGATTGTTTTGTAGCTAACCTTTTAGCAGATGAAATGTAATTGCAAAACTCTCTTTGTTTAGACAAACTAAAATCATTAAAGTTTGATTGTAACTGTTCGTTTTTACAAAATTCAGAATGTAATTCTTCAGGAATAACTATTGGTTTGGTATTTCTTACAGCTTTTATTTCTTTACCAGCAACCGCATTTTCTATAGCTTCTAAAATGTACTGTTTCACCAATTCTATATCTACATCATTTATAGACGTAAAACGCATTTGACGCATTCCTTTTGTTTTATCTTTTTGCGCATTGATTAAAATATTGGCTTCATCCTTTAAAAAACAACCATGATGAAACCACAATCCGCAATAAGTTTTAAAAGCAGACAACCCTAAAATATTTTTATTTTTATAGATATATGCTGGCATACCCCACTTGACATCTTCTACCAAGGGCAATGTTAACAAAACATTGCGAAGAAGCGTAAGAAGCTCTTCCCATTCTTTTTTAGATGCAATATAATCAGTTACTTTAGCGTTCATTTTTTTTATTTTGATGATAATGCTCCTCTATCTTATCTACATTTTTAATGGTTTTTTTAACCCAATTAAAATACAATACTTCTTTTTCTTTTTCTGATAATTGCCATTCAATATTAGAATTTCTTAACTTGGTAGTAACGTCCTGCAAAATAATGGCTGCTGCTACAGATATATTTAAGCTCTCTGTAAAACCTACCATAGGTATTTTTAAAAAACCATCTGCGTTTTGAATAACATAATCAGAAACACCCTCTGCTTCTACTCCAAATACAAAAGCAGATTTTTTAGTGATATCAAAATCTTGTAACAAACACGAATTGTTGTGCGGGGTTGTCGCTATGATTTGATATCCGCTATTCTTCAAATGGTCTAAACATTCTACAGTATTATTAGCATCCTCTTGATAGCGTTTTATGTTTAACCATTTTTGAGAACCCTTTGCCACATGTCTAGATACTTTATTGGTATATTTATTTTCTATTGCGTGCAAGTCTTGTACACCAAAAATATCACAAGTTCTTACTACTGCACTTGCATTATGTGCTTGATAAATATCTTCTAAAACCACTGTAAAATGTCTTGTTCTTTGACTTAAAACGTTTGTAAAGGTTTCTTTTCTTTTGTCTGTTAAATACCCCTCCAAATATTTGAGTAAATCTTTATCTATCATTGTACAAACATAAAAAATTATTAATTTTACTTAGCGTATATTTAGGTGAAATCAGAGTTAATAGCAACAACTCTTATTCTAGCTACTTACTTTTTGTATTTCCACCACACAACACAATCGAATACAAGTATTCTATTAAAGTACAAAATATAGTATTTTTACAATTATGAAAAAAATTGTGATTTTAACTGGTGCAGGAATTTCTGCTGAAAGCGGAATTAAAACATTTAGAGATGCTGATGGTTTGTGGGAAGGACATGATGTGATGGAAGTAGCTTCTCTAGAAGGTTTTGCAAACAATCCTGAATTGGTACTCGATTTTTACAACCAAAGACGCAGACAACTTTTAACGGTTTCGCCTAATAAAGCACATGTTAATTTGGTTGAGTTAGAACAGGATTTTGATGTACAGATTATTACTCAAAATGTAGATGATTTACATGAAAGAGCAGGAAGTAAACAAGTGTTGCATTTACACGGAGAATTGCTAAAAGTAAAAAGCACCGTTGATGACAACTTGGTTTTAGACTGGAAAGAAGATTTGGTTTTGGGTGATGTTTGCCCAGAAGGAAATCAATTACGACCTGATATTGTTTGGTTTGGCGAAATGGTGCCCATGTTAGAAAATGCAGTTGACATTGTTGCACAAGCGGATATTTTAGTAATTATAGGAACATCTATGCAAGTTTATCCTGCAGCAAGTTTAATAGATTATGTTCCTGAGAATACACCTATTTATTTTATAGATCCAAAACCTGCTGTAAATAAAAGTCAATTTGAAAATTTAACAATTATAGAAGATGTTGCGAGTGCAGGAACGGATAAATTGATTGACCTTTTAAATAATGTTAATGTAATATGATGTATAGTATGTGCATTTTTTAAATAGCTAAGAGTTTGTTGACACCTAAATGCTAACAAACTGGTTTAGCCCTGATTGAAGCATTTGTTTGAGCTCTTTTTGTTTTTACAAAAAAGCGAGTGCGTAAAGCAGGAAATGGCTTCTAAAAAAATTAAGAAATCAACTGATTAAAATATTCAAAAATTTCTCCTTTAGAAATACTACTCCCTTTTTCTATCAAATCAAAAATTTCTATATTTCTTTCTGTGTTGTAGGGTTTAGAACCTCTAAAAATTTCTACGGAATTGTCCATAGGATTTTGCATTAACCACTCAAATCCTTTTTGCTCTAACAAATTTATATCCCAAGTAACTTTAATGGCAATTCTATGAATTTCGTCTTTGTCACATTTAAAAAGATTTGCAGAAGTTTTAGAAAAATGCTCTACATAGTTGGTTTTTTGTAACACATCATCCCAAACAACATCAGAAAACACGTTCATTTCTTCTTCTGCTACATGTGGTTTTTCTTTTTTTATTTGATTCCACTCATTAACATCTATGCTTTGAGATGCTAAGAAACGTGCAAATTCTTGGTGTAAACTTTCAAATTGTTCTTTGGTAAGCTGTCTATATTTCATAGGTTTTTAAACGCTTAAAATTTATTGTTTTTTTGAGTTGACAAAAATAAAAAAGCTCGTTATTTCTAACGAGCTTTTTTATTTTATAAATGTAATGTTATTCTGCAACTACATCAAAAGTAATATCTACTACTACCTCTCTGTGTAATCTTACAGATGCATCATATTTACCTAATCTTTTAACAGAACCACCAACAACTTTAATAAACTTCTTGTCTAATTCTGTACCTGCTTTTGCTAATGCAGCAGCTAAATCTATGTTGTTAACAGAACCAAATAATTTGTCTCCTGAACCTGTTTTAGCTGAAATTTTGATTTCGTATCCTTTAATTGTTTCTGCTATTTTGTTAGCATCTTCAATTAATTTAGCTTCTTTGTAAGCACGTTGTTTTAAATTCTCTGCTAAAACTTTTTTTGCAGATGAAGTAGCTAAAACTGCTTGCCCTGTAGGAATTAAAAAGTTTCTACCGTAACCGTTTTTTACAGATACAACATCATCTTTAAATCCTAAATTTTCTATGTCTTGTTTTAATATCAATTCCATGGTCTACCTCTTTATTATTTTAACATATCTCCAACGTAAGGCATTAACGCTAAATGACGCGCTCTTTTAATTGCTTGCGCAACTTTACGTTGATATTTTAATGATGTTCCTGTTAAACGTCTTGGTAAAATTTTACCTTGCTCATTTACTAAATACATTAAGAAGTCTGCATCTTTATAATCAATATACTTGATACCTTTCTTCTTAAATCTACAGTATTTTGCTTCTTTTTTAGTTTCTATATCCAATGGCGTTAAGTATCTAACGTCAGCAGATTTACCACCTTTTGCTTGTTGTTCTATAGATGCCATTTCTTAGTTTTTTGCAGTTTTACGTTCTCTTCTTTTTTCAGCCCAAGCTGCAGCATGTTTGTCTAGTTTTACAGTTAAATAACGCATAATGCTGTCATCTCTTCTAAATTCTAATTCAAACGCAGATATTTCTTCTCCTGCTACTTTGTACTCAAATAAGTGATAAAAACCACTTTTTTTCTTTTGAATTGGGTATGCTAACTTTTTTAAGCCCCAATCTTCTTTGTGGATCATTTCGGCACCTTTAGAAACCAAATAGTCCTGAAACTTTTGTACTGTTTCCTTTATCTGAGTATCAGATAAAACGGGATTCAAAATGAAAACAGTTTCGTAATGATTCATAATTAAATATTTATAATTTATTTTAAGGCTGCAAATATACAAACTTTTATATTATTTTAAAGATAATAACGTAAGTATTTTAATGATATTTAGTTTAGGTTAAAGGCCTCAGTTATTTCTTTATAAACCACTTCTCCTTTTACAATGTTTAATCCTTTTTCTAAGGTACTATCTAAGCTACATGCTTTTTCCCAACCATTTTTAGCCAAATTTAAAATATATGGCAATGTTACGTTTGTTAGTGCAATGGTAGATGTATATGGAACTGCCCCTGGCATATTGGCTACACAATAATGCACTACATCATCTATAATATAGGTTGGATCTTGGTGAGTTGTGGCTTTGGTTGTTTCAAAACAGCCCCCTTGATCTACCGCAACATCTACAATTACAGTACCTGGTCTCATATCTTTTAACATGTCTTTGGTAATAAGTTTTGGTGCTTTACCTCCTTTTACTAGTACACCTCCTATTATCAAATCGTGTGTTTTAATATGCTGTCTAATACTAAATTCACTAGAAAACTCTGTAACAACGTGGTTAGGCAAAACATCGTTTACATAGCGTAAACGTTTCATGTTAATATCCATTATGGTTACATGTGCACCTAAACCTGCAGCCATTTTTGCTGCTTGAACACCAACTACACCTGCTCCTAAAATTAAGACTTTACCAGGTTTTACACCAGGAACACCACCTAACAAAATGCCTCTTCCTCTAATGGGTTTTTCTAAATATTTAGCTCCTTGTTGTATAGACATTCTACCTGCAACTTCAGACATTGGCGTTAGTAATGGTAAAGTACCATCCTTATCTTCTACAGTTTCATAAGCAATACAAATTGCTTTAGATGTAATCATTGCTTTTGTTAGAGTTTCGCTCGATGCAAAATGGAAATAAGTAAACACAATTTGATTTTCTTTTATAAGCGGATATTCTTCTGCTATAGGTTCTTTAACTTTAACAATCATATCACTTATAGCATAGACTTCTTCTATAGTTTCTAAAATTTTTGCTCCAACTTGAATATATTGAGCATCAAAAAATCCACTACCTTCACCAGCAGTGGATTGTATATAAACAGTGTGATTGTTTTTTGTTAATTCAAAAACGCCAGCAGGTGTCATTCCTACTCTACTTTCGTTGTTTTTAATTTCTTTTGGAATTCCAATTATCATAATGCTTAAATTGAGTATTTTAAGCACGTAAATGTAGTTAGTTTGTGTTTAATTTTCAACAAAAATACAAGCAATTGTTATTTTTACAAATCATATAAATAATTAACTAATTTCTTACACTATCTACGATTTTTAGATATAGAATTCATAAAATTGAAAAATATTAGTTTAAATCTAAGCGAATTCCCATAGAAATATTTCTAGTTTCTGTGTCTTTGAATAAAGGATTTAAATCATATTTTACATAAAAACTAGTAGACTTGTAACCTAAGTAGGTACTAATACCATAATTTACAGTATTCATATTGAAATTGTCAAATTGAACTTCTTCAATTCTAGATCCACTGGCGTTTACGTATTCCAAATATTGTCTTGTTCCTAATTTAAAGCCTACAAATCCTCCTATACCTAATCGTACCGATTTATGCGTTCTATCTCTAACAAAGCCATTATTGTACTTTTTGTTTTTAGAAAAATCCCACTCTAAATGTACAGGAAAATTCATTTGTACATGACGTAACCTACTGTCTGATAATTGATTTTGAAAGGTTTGAATTTCTGTTACATTGTTATTTTTTACGTGAATTCTGTTTCCTTCTAAACGTAAATTATTCCATAAAAATGACACTCCATATTTAAGATAAAACTGCGATGCATTTTTAGAAAAACGTGTTTTCCATGTCCAACCTAATTCATAAAAACGAGAGCGCCAAAATTGATATTCAGAGTTATTTAAAGAGTTTAAATCATTGTTATTTAATACATTATTAACTCCCATTGCAAAAACAAACTGAGTTGTAGTTGCTCTTTGTTGTTTGTTTTTTGAACGCCATTTTCTTTTTTTTCGTTCTTCATTTTCTTCTTTATCTCTTCCTGATATGTTAAAATGAAATGTTTTATTCCCTATGGTAAAAGAATTTTCATCATCATTTTCTTGGCTTGTAGAAAGTTCATCTTCCTCAGAACTCGCTATTTTTCCATTTGTCTTATCCTGCACTAACAATTGCAATAAACGTTCTTGTTCTCCTACAAGTTTTTCAATTCTTCTAGCATGGTATGACGCTACTTCTTTTTTTAATTTTTCAGCAGTTACTTCTGTAATTTCTCCTTTTTCTAATTGTTTGTCTATGCCAATTACTTTCATTTTTAAAGAATCTTTTTGGGTTTTAGTTATTTTATCGATTCTTTTAGAAATTTTTGAGACTTCTTTCTCAAAGATTTTTTCTTGAGATAAGGCAATAGTTGTACTAAACAACACTAGTATTAGTAGTATTCTTTTCATGTTTTTAAATTTTAAATTTTTGATTATTAAATAATATTCTGTTTTGTAAGGCAGTAAAAGGTTTTTAATTGTTTCTACTGGCTATAACCGTGGCTATATCTGAAATTTTTGTTTTTAAAGATTTCATAAAATTATTTTGAAAATCTTCTTCTTCAATGGTACGTTCTACTTCTGCAAGAATTGTATTTGGATTGATTTTTAAATCTGATTTTTTCAACTCACTTTTAATCGTTTTTAAAACATCATCTCTACTAAAATTGTATTTTGCATAATATTGTTTTACTTCTTTTGAGGTATGCGTTACCGCATATAATAAATCTTCACCATTAATTTTTATATTACTATTAGGATCTCTTTTTAATAGTTCTTTTTTTATAAAATTCTTACCTTCTGATTTTTCTGATGAGTTAGAAGAAATAATATTTGTACTTTCTTTTTTTACGAGTGCTATTGGTTGTTTTCTGTTTTTTAACAAAACCACATCTATTTTTTTTGATACTACTTTTTCTGTATCAATACCATTAATAGTTTCTTGTTTTGTTTCTATTTGGGTATTTTTAACAATAACTTCTTGAACGGGAATTTCATGAATTAGTCTATCAATTTTTTTATCAATTTCTTGTGTATCTATAGGAGATGTAACTACCTTATCTTTTAAAATCACTTTTTCTGATGTTTTAGAAAAGATTTGAACTCCTAAAGAAACCAACAATAAAATACTTGCTGCGATACCCATATAAAAAAACCAACCTTTTCTTTTCTGAATTGGTTGTTCATCTAATTGTACAGATAAACGTTCCCAAGCAGAGTTTGATGGCTTAAAAGTTCTGTCTTTTAATTTTTCTCTAATGTTATTGTCTAGCTTATTTTGTTTCATGAACTGTTTTATTCATTTTGTAATACTTTTCTTGCAATACTTTTCGTGCTTTATGCAATTGCGATTTTGACGTACTTTCTGAAATTTCTAGTTTTACAGCAATTTCAGAATGTTTGTAACCTTCTATAGCAAATAAATTGAACACTACTTTGTATCCTTCTGGTAATTGGTCTATCAATCTTTGAATATCTTCTACAGTTGTATTTTCTAAACTTTCTGTAGCGGCATCATTAAATACATAATCATCATCAGACAAATCAATCACATTTTTTTTACGGAGGTATGAAATACAGGTGTTTACCATAATTCTACGAATCCAACCTTCAAAACTACCTTCGTTTTTAAATGTATGTAAATTGGTAAAAACCTTTAAAAACCCTTGTAACATTAAATCTTCTGCATGATGTAAATCTTTTACATATTGCCTACATACCCCCAACATTTTAGGAGAATGTTGCTCAAACAATTGCTGTTGCGCCTCTCTATTGTTTGCAACTGCTTTTTTAATGAGCGATTTTTGGTTATGCAATGTGATAATTTTCAAGCCTCTTGATTTGGTTTTTATTGCCTTACAAATATATAGACTACACAAGTTAAGAAAAGGTTGTCTAGAAAATAAAAAAAAGCTCTTTTTATAAAAACAATAGTATTTTTTCTCTAAAAACTTAAGTAGTTTTTAAAAAAAAGAGGAACTCAATATTGAGTTCCTCTTTTTTAAATTTTTAATTACTAAACAATTCTTAGTTTTCCTTTTTCTTATCGTCTTTAGATGCTTTGTTCCAAATTTTTATTTCATCTTCTTCAGCTATTCCTTCTACGACTTCAACATTAATTCCGTCTGATGTTCCTAATTTTAAGGTTTTCTTTTCAAAAGATCCATCTTCTTGTTTAACTTCTACATAAGGTTCTTCTGTTTTTTTATCAAATTTTAATAAAGCTTCTTTAATAGATAAAACACTATCTTTTTTCTCTAAAACAATATCTGCATTAGCACTATAACCTGCTCTAATAAAAAACTTATCATCTAAAGTTACATCTGCCTTAATTGTAAATTGTACAGCCCCATTATCTTCTGTTCCTTTAGGAGCAATAAAATTTAATTTAGCAGGAAACTTTGTGCCTTCAATTGCTCCTATAGAAACATCTATATCTGTCCCTTTTATCAATTTACCTACTTCAGACTCGTCTACTTTTCCTTCAAAAATCATCTTATTCATATCTGCAATTGAAGCAATAGTAGTACCCGCATTAAAGTTGTTAGACTGAATTACTTGATCTCCTTCTTTTACGGGTATTTCTAAAATAGTTCCAGAAATTTGAGCTATAATATTTGTATTTGCAGCACCTCCAGAACCTGCTGAACCTTTTTTAATAATAAGATAATCATTTTCAGCATTTTTAAGGTCTTGTTTCGCTTGGTTGTACGTAAGTTCTATTTGTTCAAACTCTTGTCTAGAAATAACACCTTTATCGTACAATTTCTTATTTCTATTGTACTGAATTTTAGCGTTACTTAGTCTAATTTTAGTATTATCTACTCTACCTTTAGCACTAATTAATGATTGTTCATTTGGTACCACTCTAACAGTAGCTATTAAATCTCCTTTTTTTACCTTAGACCCTTCTAATAATAAAATTTTATCTATAATACCTGTTATTTGAGGCTTAATTTCTATTTCTTCTAAAGGCGTAACTTTACCTGTAGCCACTGTTTTCTTAACAATTGTTGTTCTAAATGCTGTTTCAGTCTCGTATTCTACAATACTTTTCTGATTTTTCTTTCCGAACCAAATTAATGCAGCTATAAATAAAACTGCAATGATAATTAAAATAATTTTTGCTCTTTTGCTCATGATTTGTTGATTGGTTTATTCTTCTCTTAATGCTTCAATTGGTTTTACTACTGTTGCCATATGCGCAGGTATTAGACCTATTAGGGTACCTAACACAATTAGGGTTATAAATGCGATAAATATAATTGGAATATTTACTGTTGGGTTTACTAAAGCTGCGTCTTCTCCTTGGCCAAAAAGTGAATCTATTACAAACAAAATAAGGCCTCCAAAAACAATACCCAACATGCCTGCCACTGTAGTTAAAAACACAGATTCTAGTATTATTTGTTGTCTAATACTTTTAGGTGTTGCACCTAAAGCTCTTCTTATTCCTATTTCTTTGGTTCTTTCTTTTACGGTAATTAATAGAATATTACCAATCGCAAAAACTCCGGCAATTAAGGTAGCTATACCTACAAACCAAGTTAAAAATTGCATACCTGTTAAAAAGTCGGTAAATTTTGCGAACTCTGTACCCAAATTAAAAGACCCAAAAGCTCTTTTATCTTCAGGATGTACTTTGTGTAAACTTTTTAGAGTTAATTTAATGTCGCTTTCTAATTGTTTGATATCTGTATTTTGGTCTGCTGTAATAACCATCCAGTCAATATCGTCTGCTGTATTGTATACTTTTTTAAAGGTAGAAAACGGAATGTATGCTGTATCTCCATCTAAATCTATTCCTTGTGATGGTCCATAAACACCTATAACTTTATAATTGATACTATTTATTTTGATATATTCTCCAATGGGTACCACACCTTTATCAAACAATTGTTTGTACATATCTTCTGATATAACTGTTACTTTAGCATACGATGACATGTCATTTTGATTGATAAATCTCCCATAGATTAGTTTCTTTTTTTGAATCATGTCTAAAACAGGATAATCTCCGCTTACTTGAAAAGTACCCGATTTAAAATTATGTACAAGTAAATTACTAGTTTGATTTCTAGGAGCTAAAAATTTAATTTTATCGCCATATTCAGATTTTAAAGCTTCTATATCATTAGAATTTAAACTAAATCTTCTTCCTTTTTGAAAACCTTTAAATGGGGTGTCTGTTCTTTGTGTCCATACAAAAACACTATTGGTTGCAAAGTCGCCAAAAATCTTTTTGAATCCATTTTCCATTCCTCTAGCAGCGCCCAATAAAACTACCAATAAAAAAATACCCCACAATACCCCAATAATGGTAATTACAGTTCTTATTTTGTTTTTACGAATACTACCGTAAATTTCTTGCCACGAATCTGAATCGAATAAAAACTTCATAATTAATCTGCTCTTAAGGCTTCTATTGGTTTTATATTTGCTGCACGTTTTGCTGGAACATATCCTGCAATTAAACCTGCTAATATTAGCGTAATTGTTGCTCCTATTACTATTCCTGGACTTACACTTGGGTCTTTAATAAAATAATCTTCTAAAGTATCTCCAATTTGTGCAAGTATAAATGTTCCTAAACTTAATCCTAAATACCCTGCTATGGTAGTAATTAAAACAGATTCTTGTACTACCATACCTACTATAGAGGCGGGTTTAGCACCTAATGCTTTTCTGATTCCGAATTCTTTAGTACGTTCTTTTATCACAAAAATCATAATGTTGCTAATTCCTATGATACCTGCAACTAAAGTTCCTGAGCCAACTATGATAACGATTAAATAAAGGATAAACATAAATTGCCCTACACCTTTGTTGGCCTCTGCCATATTTCTTACAGAAAGAGCACTTTGGTCATCTGGATGAATATTCATACGCTTTCTCAAATCACGTTCCATTTTATTACCAAAAGCTATTGCTGCATCTAAACTCAAATCTGGATTGTAACCTAAATTGATTTGACTGATATAATCATTATTACCATACATCATTTGCGCGGTTGTAACAGGCATATATACTTGCCTTTCTTCGTTATCTCCACCATCATCAGAAAAAACACCAATAACTAAAAAAGAACTTCCGTTTAGATTTACTCTTTTATTTAGTGCAGGTTTTTCACCAAATAAATCTTCTTTTATAAGTCTTCCAATTACAAGAACTTTTGCTTTTTCTTTTAAATCTCTTTCGTTCAAGTAGCGTCCTTCATCAATAATCGTTTTTTCTAAAAATTGATGATCTGGATGAACAGCTCTTAACCTATAAGTATCTGCTTTACTTTTATAGCGAATGTTTACACTTTTAAATATTCTAGCAGTTTGGTATTGTATTTTATTGTCGTACTCTTCTTTTACGTAATCATAGTCTGCATTTCTTAGCTGAACTCTTCTTCCTGTTTGCAATCCTTTGTAGGGTTTAGACGTTTTCCAAACACGAATTGTCATAGCGTTCATAGCGTCATCAGCAAATGCATCTTTAAAAGAATTGCTTAACCCGCTAACAATACCAAAAAGTAAGGTAAATAATAAGATTGCAAAAGCCACAGTAAACCCAGAAAGTACAGAACGAAGTCTGTTTTTATTAATGCTTTGAAATATTTCTCTCCAACGATCTAAGTCAAACATAATTATACTGCTTTTGCTGCTTTAGTAAATTCGTCACTTATAATAACACCATCTTTTAACCTTACCACACGTTTTGTTTGTTCTGCAACTTCCTCTTCATGAGTAATTACAAAAACAGTCATTCCTTCATCGTTAATGGCTTTTAATAAATCCATTACAGAATCTGTTGTAGTAGAATCTAAGGCTCCTGTTGGCTCATCAGCCAAAACTACCTTTGGTTTGGTTACCAACGCTCTTGCTATAGCAACACGTTGTTTTTGCCCTCCAGAGAGTTCATTTGGCAAGTGATTAGCCCAATCTTTTAGCCCCACTTTTTCTAAATATTCTAATGCAATTTGTAAGCGCTCTTTTCTGTTCATCCCTTTGTAATACAGAGGTAATGCAACATTTTCTACTGCAGTTTTGTAAGATATTAAATTAAATGATTGAAAAACAAAACCTAAAAATTTATTTCGTAAAATAGCAGCTTTCTTTTCATTTAAATCTTTAATAAGTTGACCATTTAAATAATAATTTCCTTCATCATGAATATCTAATAAACCAACAATATTTAATAATGTAGATTTACCTGAACCAGAAGACCCCATAATAGATACAAATTCTCCTTCTTTTATATGTAAATCGATACCTTTTAAAACGTGAAGCGAATCTTTTCCTATAGGATAAGATTTGTGAAGTTTTTCAATTTTTATCATTGGTTGGTTAGTTTTAAACGAAAATACCTAAAGCTTCTCAGTGGTCTTATTAATTTTTTGTTAAATCAAAAAAACCCTTTATTAGATATCATCAACTATAAGACGAGGGAATAAAAAAAATGTTACAAGAATTTTAAAAAAAGATGAATTATCTTTGTAATAAATTAAAATAGAATTATTTGACACGTGATAGAACTGCCAAAAAATAAAAAAATTATCTTATTTGATGGGGTGTGTAACCTCTGTAATACTGCTGTACTAAAAGTTATTAAAAATGATAAAAAAAATGTATTTGTTTTTACGGCAATTCAATCTGAAATAGGACAAAAGATTATTGATTATTTAAAAATTGATACTGCTAAATTGGATTCTATAATTTTATATGAACCTGGTATTTCTTATGAGGTAAAATCTAATGCAGCACTTAAAATAATGGAAGATTTTGGCTCTTTTTGGAGCCTTAGTAAAATTTTCTGGGTTTTTCCTGAAGGTTTTAGAAATATCATTTATGATTTTGTAGCTAAAAACCGTTACAAATGGTTTGGAAAAAAAGAAAGTTGTATGATTCCAACACCTGAACTTAAAGCTAAATTTTTAGACTAAATGAAAATTCCTAAAAAGTTAAATTGTGTGATTTTTGATATGGATGGTGTAATAATAGATTCCGAAGAAATTCATAAAAAAGCCTATTATGAAACTTTTAAAGATATTGGTGTTGATGTGTCTGAAGATTTATACAAAACATTTACAGGCTCATCTACCATTAATGCTTTTCAAAAATTAATAGCCCATTTTAATTTAAATTTAATTCCTGAAGACTTAGTACTCAATAAAAGAAAGCGGTATGTTAATTTCTTTGAAAATGACCCAACATTACAACTTGTAAATGGTGTTGAAGACATTATTACATATTTCTATAAAAAAGGGGTAACTTTGATTTTAGCTTCATCGTCTGCCATGATTAATATTGATCGGGTTTTTAATCGATTTAACTTAAATCATTATTTTACAGCAAAAATTAGTGGTGCAGATTTAACAGCCTCCAAACCTCATCCTGAAATTTTTGAAAAAGCAGCATTGTTGGGTAAAACTTCAAAAGAAAACTGTATTATTATTGAAGATTCTGACAATGGTATTAAAGCAGCTAATGCTGCTCGCATTTTTGTTGTGGGTTATAAAAACCCTTTAGTAACAGACCAAACCTTGAAAAATGCAGACCTGGTAATTCAAGATTTTAATGCATTAAAATCTGTATTTTAAAAAGTGAAAATTGTAGCTTATTATTTTTTCATTCTCAGAAAAAAATGAATATTAGCTAAAAATACAAAAGCTCAGAAAGTTAATTTTCTGAGCTTTTTATATATTCTTTTACTAATTTAACTAGCAAATTGGTAGTTTACGGTCTGTAATTAATTTTACGCATACGTAAACTTTCTGGAGTTACCTCTAAATACTCATCTTCTTTAATATATTCCATACATTCTTCTAAAGAAAAATCAATTTTTGGAGCAATCTTTACGCTATCATCCGTTCCTGAAGAACGTACGTTAGATAATTTTTTCCCTTTAATTAAATTAACTCCCATATCATCAGACTTTGCATTTTCTCCGACAACTTGACCAATATAAATCTCATCATTAGGATCTATAAAGAAACGACCTCTATCTTGCAATCTATCAATAGCATACGCAGTTGCTTTTCCTGCTGCAGAAGATACAATGGCACCTTTTACTTCCTCAGAAAAATCTCCTTTGTAAGGACCGTATTCAGAAAAACGGTGATTGATGATTGCTTGACCTGCTGTTGCCGTTAAAATTTTATTACGTAAACCAATTAATCCACGAGAAGGAATAGTAAATTCTAAGTGTTGTAAATCTCCTTTAGGTTCCATCACTAATAAATCTCCTTTACGTAATGAAACTAAATTAATTGCTTTAGAAGCTACATCTTCTGGTACGTCTATAGAAAGTGTTTCATAAGGCTCTGACTTTACACCATCTATATCTTTAAAAATTACCTGTGGCCTTCCCACTTGTAACTCGTACCCTTCTCTACGCATGGTTTCTATCAATACAGATAAATGTAACACTCCACGTCCAAAAACATTGAATTTATCTTCTGTATCAGTTTCGTCTACACGTAACGCTAAGTTTTTTTCCATTTCTTTAAACAATCTGTCACGCAAATGACGAGATGTTACAAACTTACCTTCTTTACCAAAGAATGGTGAATTGTTTATGGTAAACAACATACTCATTGTAGGTTGGTCTACTTCAATTCTAGGCAATGCTTCAGGATTTTCTAAATCTGCAATAGTATCACCAATTTCAAAACCTTCAATACCTGTAATTGCACAAATATCTCCACTTCTTACTTTACTCACTTTGGCTTTACCCATTCCTTCAAAAACGTGTAATTCTTTAATTCTAACCTTTTTGGTAGAACCATCTGCTTTACACAACATGTAGTCTTTATTTTCTTCTAGATCTCCTCTATATACACGACCAATGGCTATTCGCCCTGTAAATGCAGAAAAATCTAAAGAAGTAATTTGCATTTGTGGGGTTCCTTCTCTGTAAGGAGCTTCTGGAATAGAGGCTATAACAGCATCTAACAAAGGAATAATATTGTCTGTTGGTTCTTGCCAATCATCTGCCATCCATCCGTTTTTTGCAGAACCATAAATTGTAGTAAAATCTAATTGTTCTTCAGAAGCTTCTAAAGCAAACATCAAATCAAAAACTTTTTCGTGTACTAAATCTGGAGTACAGTTTTCTTTATCTACCTTATTTACAACAACAATTGGGGTTAATCCTAATTCTATTGCTTTACCTAATACAAAACGTGTTTGTGGCATTGGTCCTTCAAAAGCATCTACTAATAATAAAACCCCATCTGCCATTTTTAATACACGCTCTACCTCACCACCAAAATCCGCGTGACCAGGGGTGTCAATTACATTAATCTTTACGTTTTTATAGTTTACAGAAACGTTTTTAGAAAGAATGGTAATTCCTCTTTCACGTTCTAAATCGTTATTATCTAATAATAAATCTGTACGCTCTTTACGATCATCTAAAATTTTAGCTTGATCTATAATTTTATCTACTAACGTTGTTTTTCCGTGGTCAACGTGCGCAATAATTGCGATATTTCTAATGGATTGCATAAGGTGCCTTCTTAAATTTCGTGCAAAAGTAATTGTTTATATACGAACTATCACAGTTTTTTTATTAAATAAAGAATTTTACTGTTTATTTTTCACTTAATTTAAAAAAATTATATTGCAAGCTTTAAACTAATAAGTTAGAATTTAATTTTTTAATATAAAAATGGATAATTTAATAACTTTATTCAACACTATATTACCCTTATCAAAAAAAGAAGAAAATCTTATAAAGGAACATTTCTGTTTAGATAATTTCTCTAAAAAGCATTGTTATCTAGAACTAGGTAAAATATGTAATCAACTAGGTTTTGTTGAAAATGGAGTTTTTAAAGTGTCTAGTTTTAAAGATAACGGAGATGAGTACATTAAATATTTTGTTACTAAAGGACATTTTTTAATAGATTTAAATAGTTTTTTTTACAATACACCTTCTACAGAGAGTATTACAGGTTTAACAAATAGTATAGTTTATACTTTGTCTCATTCATCATTTAAGATATTAGAAAACGAAGTAGTTAATTTTTCAAATATCATAAATGAATTAAAACAAAGAGCACTTTTAGAAAAATTTTCAGTAAAAAATGAAATGTTAGTTGATGATGCTTTAACTAAATATACTAAATTTATAAAACGATACCCGAAATTAGCACAAAGTATTTCTCAGAAATATATAGCATTACATCTTGGTATCTCTGAGTATACTTTAAGTCGAATTAGAGCTAAAAAACAATTTTTTGCCATTTAGCAACTTTTTCTTTTGTTAAGCAATCTACATTTGTTTTATTATTAAACATCAATTTTAAAACTTATGAAAACATTAGAAAA
Source organism: Polaribacter sp. WD7 (assembly GCF_003335085.1). Classification (GTDB taxonomy): domain Bacteria; phylum Bacteroidota; class Bacteroidia; order Flavobacteriales; family Flavobacteriaceae; genus Polaribacter. The sequence continues at coordinate 297,542 of NZ_QPEJ01000017.1, forward strand.
TAAGGTTATTTTGGTTACAGGAGCTTCAAAAGGTATTGGTGCCCAAATTGCAAAAAACATGGCAAAAGAAGGTGCCAAAATTATTGTTAATTACAATAGTGATGCAATTGAAGCAGAAAAAGTGGTCTCAGAAATTACAAGTCAAGGAGGCATAGCAATACTTATTAAAGCTGATGTAAGTCAGCAAAAAGACATTGAAATTCTTTTTAAAACTGTTAATAAAACATTTGGAAAAATTACCACATTAGTACATAATGCAGGGGTTTATAAGTTTGAACCTATAGAAACTGTTACTGAAAAGGAGTTTCACAATCACTTTAACACAAATGTTTTGAGTACTTTTTTATTAACTCAAAAAGCAATAAACCATTTTAATGAAAATGGTGGAAGTATTATTAATATTAGCTCTATTGCAACTGTGAAACCGACTCCTATGACTTCGCTGTACACTGCTAGTAAAGCTGCTGTAGATGCTTTAACTAATGTATTAGCACAAGAACTTGGTAATAGAAATATTAGAGTGAATTCCATTTTACCAGGTCCAACAGAAACTGAAGGCAATAAAATTACTGGAGATGTTAAATCTTATGTTACAGCCAACACTCCTTTAGGTAAAATGGGAAAAAAAACAGACATAGCAGCACTTGCCGTTTTTTTAGCTTCTGACAAAGCTTCATTTATTACAGGACAAAAAATAGGTGTTTCTGGTGGTTTCTAATAAACTATCAATAATGAATTAAATAGATGATATTTAATTCTATAAAAGCATAAAAAATATAGTTAGATTTTTTATGCTTTTATTTTTCTATATATATGACATTAGCTTTATCTAGAAAAACACCCGCCTTTTAAGTTAATTAATGAGGATTTAAAATTAGTATTCTCTAAAAATTTAATAGCTCTTTTACTTCTATCTCCAATTTTACAATAAACAACCAAAGGTTTATCTGTTGGCAATTCTTTTATTTTAAGAGGCAATTCTTTTAACGGAATATGTATTCCTCCTATGTTAAACTCCTCTCTTTCAGAATTTTCTCTGACATCTAATAAATTGTATTTTTCTTTATCTTGAAGCAATTCTTTTAATGTAATTTCATGTTTTACTTTTTCTATCCCGCAGAAAAATTCGTAATCGTCTTCTAGCTTTTTTATGTTAGACGCATCAGATTTATCAAACTTTAATACCATTTGATTCATAGTTAGCGTATCATAAATCAACAACTTATTTGCTAATACCTCCCCTATTTCACAAATAATTTTAATGGTTTCGTTCGCTTGTAAACTACCTATAATCCCAGGTAAAACTCCCAAAACTCCAATTTCTGAGCAATTAGGAGAACTGTCTGGTTTTGGTGCTGTTGGATACAAGCACCTATACGTTCCACTATTTTTATAATTAAAAACACTTACTTGCCCTTCAAACTTAAAAATAGCACCATAAACTAATGGTTTATTAGTTAAAACTGCGGTATCGTTGGTTAAGTATCTCGTTGCAAAATTATCGCTTCCATCTACAATAATATCGTATTCTTTAAATAGTGTTATCGAATTATCTTTAGATAAGTACTCTTTGTAAACATTAAATTTTACAAACGGATTTAACTTACTAAGTCTTTCTGCTGCAGTTGTTGCTTTAGACTTTCCAATATCATCATAAGTATATAAAATTTGACGTTGTAAATTGCTTTGATCTACCGTATCATTATCAATAATACCAATAGTACCAACACCAGCAGCGGTAAGATATTGTAATATTGGGCAACCCAAACCACCTGCACCAATTACTAAAACTTTTGCTGCTTTTAATTTTTGCTGACCCGTTTCGCCTATTTTATCTAAAATTAAATGACGATTGTATTGTTTTCTTTCCGCTTTACTTAGCATAATTTTAATGACTAAATTGTTCCCAGTCTTTCCAAACCACTTCTAAACCTTGCGTTTTTAACATCGCAACTACATCTTCTGTACTACGCTCATCAGAAATTTCAAATTGTTCTAAACTTTGTGGCTCCACCGCGTAACCTCCTGGGTTTGTTTTAGATTCTGCGCTAATAGAAGTAATTCCTAAATTAACAATATTATTTCTAAAAATTTCACTTTCTCTAGTAGACATAGACAGTTCTACATCTTCATCTAACAAACGAAAAGCACAAATAGTTTGCACTAAATCAGCATCTGTCATTTCTACTTTTGGTTCTAATCCACCACTATGCGGACGCAACCTAGGAAATGAAATAGAATATTTTGTTTTCCAATAATTTTTCTGCAAATACTTTAAGTGCAATGCCGTAAAAAAACTATCAGCCCTCCAATCTTCTAAACCAAAAAGTGCTCCTAAACCAATTTTATGAATCCCTGCTTTCCCTAATCTATCTGGAGTATCTAAACGGTAATCAAAATTAGATTTTCTACCCTTCGGGTGATGTTTTTTATATTCGTTTCTATGATACGTTTCCTGATACACTAAAACTGCATACAAACCATTTTCTACCAACAATTCGTATTCATCTTGATCTAAAGGTTGTACTTCTATGGTAATATTAGAAAAATGAGAACGTATTAACTGAATTGCATTTTTAATATAGGGTACTCCTACTGTTTTATTAGCTTCTCCTGTTACTAATAAAATATGGTCATATCCTTTTTCTTTTAAAAAAGCAACCTCTTTTAAAATTTCAGCATCAGTAAGTGTTCTTCTTGGTATTTTATTGGTCATACTAAAACCACAATACGTACAAATATTTTGACACTCATTGCTTAAATACATTGGCGCATACATTTGTATTGTATTTCCAAAACGTTTTTTAGTAAGCATCCTACTTTGTTGCGCCATTTGCTCTATAAAAGGTTTTGCTGCAGGAGATAATAATGCTTTAAAATCTTCTAAATCTCTTTTTGTAGCTGCCAGAGCACTTAATACATCATTTTCAGTTTTATTAAAAATGCTTTGTAAAGTTTCATCCCAATTATAGGTGTCGAATAAATTTTGAAAAGTATTCATTTCTTAACTTAAAAAACTAGTTAGTGGACTACTTGCTTCTGCGTGTTGTTTCACAGGTGCTAATTTTGCTTCGTAAGCCATACGACCTGCTTCAACCGCCATTTTAAAAGCTTTTGCCATAGCTACAGGATTTTTAGACACCGCAATTGCCGTATTTACCAAAACAGCATCTGCACCTAGCTCCATAGCATATGCTGCATGAGAAGGAGCTCCAATACCAGCATCTACCACTACAGGCACATTGGTTTGATCTATAATAATTTCTAAAAATTCTTGTGTTTTTAATCCTTTATTACTCCCAATTGGTGCGCCTAATGGCATAACACACTGTGCTCCCACCTCTTCTAAACGCTTACATAATACAGGATCTGCATGAATATATGGCATCACCACAAAACCTAATTTTACTAATTCTTCAGCTGCTTTTAAAGTTTCTATTGGGTCTGGTAATAAATATTTTGGATCTGGATGAATTTCTAACTTTACCCAATTGGTTTCTAAGGCTTCTCTAGATAATTCTGCTGCAAAAACAGCTTCTTTTGCCGTACGTACTCCTGATGTATTTGGCAAAAGATGAATTCTTTCATGAGACAAATGTGTTAAAATATCATCTTGTTCGTTTTCTACCTCAACACGTTTTAACGCTACGGTAACCAACTCACTTTCACTTTCTAAAAGTGCTTCTTTCATTAATGCAGACGTACTAAATTTACCTGTTCCGGTAAATAATCTAGAAGTAAATGTTTTATCTGCTATTTTTAAAATATCGTTCATTTTGTTTCTTTTGATAATTTGTTCTTAGCTATTTACTAAAAACTTTTAAGCAACTATTTTTTATTAAAAGTATATTTAAGTTCTTTGGTAGAAGATGCATTTAATAATTGGTTAAACTTTTTTATCCGATCAAAATCTTGAGTTACTTCTCCTGATACTGCAATACCTGAAATTCCTGTTTCTAAGATAGCAGTAACATCATCTAACGTAACGCCTCCTATTCCTAATATTGGTGTTTCTGTTTGTAACGCATCAATTATTGCTGCGTAACCTTCTAAACCTAAAATAGGACTTAAATTTGCTTTAGTTTCTGTAAATTTAAAAGGACCTAAACCTATATAATCTACTTCTTTATTGATTAAAGCTTGACAGTCTTGCAAGGTATTTGCTGTACCTCCAATAATTTGCCATGTATATAATTCTTTTCTAGCGATTAAAGGGCAGGTATCTGTTTTACCTAAATGCACACCATCTGCTTTAATTTCTTTAGCTACTTTATAGTAATCGTTTATAATTAATCGTGTTTGAAAATGACTCGTTATTTCTCTAGCTTGTTGCGCTAGTTTTAAAACTTTATTTTCTGAAACATTTTTTAATCGTAACTGCACCAATTCTGCTCCAGAAGTACATGCTTTCTGAATATTTTCTAGATGCTCGTTATGAGTTTGTCCCTGAGAAATATAGTGTAGTTTTGGTATCATTTTTATCAGTTTTTGCAATAGTTATGTGTTCCTAATAAACTAGTATTAGAATTTAAAAATGCTTCTGTATAATATTTTGCGCTTTTACAAGCGTCTTCTATATTATTTTCTAAAGCAATAGCACTTGCTAAAGCAGAAGATAATACGCAACCACTACCATGCTTTTCGGATATTGAAGTGGCTAATGGTAAAATATTTAATTGTATTAGTTTATTGTAATACAGCTCATCAACTCCTTTTTTATCTATTCTATGTCCTCCTTTAAGGTACATATTTGTAAGACTAGAAATATGTGTGATTGTATCTTGTATATTTAATTTTGGATACAATTGTTGTATCTCATTATAATTGGGTGTTATTAAATAACAATCTTGTAATATCTTATCTAAACGATTTTGATTTTCGGTACTATGAAAATCGAAACCTGCAGAAGCTTTTATAATCGGGTCTACAATTATTTTAATTGCTTTGTCTATCTTTTTTAAACAGACTACTATTTTTTCAAGAACCTCCCAAGATGCTACAAGTCCTATTTTTACTACCGATATTTTAAACCGTTTAAAAAGTATTTCTACTTGATTGGTAATAACCTTTGTATCTGTCCAAATACATTGATTAAACTCAACATCATTCTGAACTGTAATTGCTGTACATACAGACAAACCATACAACCCATGCGCCTCAAATGTTTTAATATCGGATGTTATTCCGGCACCTCCACTAGGGTCATGACCTGCAATAGTTAATATGTATTGTTTATTGTTCACTGATAATTGCTAACTGAAAAAAACTTTCATTTTTTTAAAAACCTCAACAGGGTTTTCTACATTCCAAATGCCACCTAATACACCAACACCTTTAAAACCTAGTTTGGTAAATTTTGATAAATTATCTGGTGTTACTCCTCCCATACCAATTATAGTTTTATCGATATGATTTACATCAAAACCTCTACCCTCGTACCCTTTTTTAGAGATTGATGAAAATACCGGACTCAACAAATGATAATCAAACTCAAAATAACAAGATTCTAAATCTTCGGGTTCATGAAACGAAGAACTAATGGTTTTACCAAACATGTTTAAACCTGTAAAATATTCACTAGGATTATCTATATGATCTTTGCGTTTTTGTTCTTGAAAATGAATGCCTTTTAAATCAAACTCATTTACCAATTCGTGATGGTAGTGCACTACAATACGGTTGTGGTATTTTTTATCTATTTGATGTAAATACTCGCAATGTGCTGCGTAATCTTTATTTGGTTTTCTAAAATGATAGTATTCCAATCCTTCTTCAAATAGACGTATTAGTATGTCTATTTCATTAGGAACATCATTTTCTGGTGCTATTAAAACAATCATTGTTTTACTGTGTTTGTAGCTACAACTGTTATAATAATTAGAGTTGTTTTTTTTGAGTTAGGGATTGCAGTGTAAATCCTTTTGCTTTTTTGCAAAAGATTGCAACGGAAAGCCCGCCCACGCTTTTTTTAGCGTGGGAACTTCCTAAAATATATTTTAGATATACACTTTACTACCTTTTTCTTTGAATTCTTTTGATTTTTCGTCCATTCCTTTTTGAAGAACTTCGTTTTCGTCTGAAATTTCGTTTTCGGCAGCAAAATCACGTACCTCTTGAGAAATTTTCATAGAACAGAATTTTGGTCCACACATAGAACAGAAGTGTGCTACTTTTGCCCCTGCTGCTGGTAACGTTTCATCGTGATATTCTCTAGCGCGTTCTGGATCTAAACCTAAGTTAAATTGATCTTCCCAACGGAACTCGAAACGTGCCATACTTAAGGCGTTATCGCGGTGTTGAGACCCTGGATGTCCTTTGGCTAAATCGGCAGCATGAGCGGCTAATTTATAAGTTACCACACCAACACGTACATCTTCTTTATTAGGTAAACCTAAGTGTTCTTTTGGTGTTACGTAACATAACATGGCACAACCGTACCAACCAATCATGGCAGCACCAATACCTGAGGTAATGTGGTCGTAACCTGGTGCAATATCTGTTGTTAAAGGCCCTAACGTATAGAAAGGAGCTTCGTCGCAAACTTCAATTTGCTTTTCCATGTTTTCTTTAATCATGTGCATTGGCACGTGACCTGGCCCTTCTATAAAGCATTGTACTTCATGCTTACGTGCAATTTGTGTAAGTTCTCCTAAAGTTTCTAATTCTGCAAACTGAGCTTCATCATTGGCATCGGCAACCGATCCTGGACGTAAACCATCTCCTAAAGAAAAGGCAACATCGTATGACTTTAAGATTTCACAGATCTCCTCAAAATGCGTGTATAAGAAACTTTCTTTGTGATGTGCTAAACACCACTTTGCCATAATAGAACCTCCACGAGATACAATACCCGTAACACGGTTTGCCGTCATTGGTACGTAACGTAATAAAACCCCTGCGTGAATAGTAAAGTAATCTACCCCTTGCTCTGCTTGTTCAATTAAAGTATCTCTAAAAATTTCCCAAGTAAGATCTTCGGCAACACCGTTTACTTTTTCTAAAGCTTGGTAAATAGGTACGGTACCAATTGGCACTGGAGAGTTACGTACAATCCACTCACGTGTTTCGTGAATATTTTGTCCTGTAGATAAATCCATAATATTATCAGCTCCCCAACGGCATGCCCAAACAGCTTTTTCTACTTCTTCTTCTATAGATGAAGTAGTTGCAGAGTTACCAATATTGGCATTTATTTTTACCAAGAAGTTTCTACCCAAAATCATAGGTTCTGCTTCTGGGTGATTGATGTTTGATGGAATTACAGCACGTCCTCTTGCTACTTCTTCGCGTACAAACTCAGGCGTAATTTTTGCAGGAATTGAAGCTCCAAAATGTTCTCCTGGATGTTGCTTTCTAATTTCTGTCATCTCGTCAATTCGTTGGTTTTCACGAATAGCAATGTATTCCATTTCTGGCGTAATGATTCCTTTTTTAGCGTAGTGTAATTGGGTAACGTTTTGTCCTTTTTTAGCACGTTTTGGTTTGTGCTTTAAATCGAAACGCATATGGTCTAAACTTTTATCGTTTAAACGCTCGTTACAATATTTTGATGAAAAGCTATCTAGTTCTTCTACATCACCACGATCTAAAATCCACTGCTCTCTAATTCTTTCTATACCGTTATGTACGTTAATTTCTTTGTTAGGATCTGTATATGGTCCAGACGTATCGTAAACGGTTACAGGTTCATTTGGAGTCAGTTTTCCTGTTAAAGAATCTTTGGTATCACTCAAACTTATTTCGCGCATTGCTACTTTAATTTGTGGGTGAATTTTTCCTTGTACATAAACTTTTTTAGAGTTTGGAAAAGGCTTTCTTGTAATTTGTCCCTTTTTTGGTGCGGTGTCTTTACTTTTCATGTTGTTATAGCTATGAGCTTTTTAATTTATAAATTTAGTAGCAATTTTAATCCTAGAAATTTTATTATGCTGATATATAATTTGTGTTATAATTTTTTACCCTCCTTGAGTAGATTTGATGATTAAAACAACATCGTTTTGCTGCAATTGTTGCACATTCCAATCTGTTTTTTTTACAACCCGATTATTGATGGCTATAGCAATACCATTAGTTTGTATTTTTAATTGATTTATTAAATTTACTACCGTGGTTGCTGAAGCAACTTGATGTTCTTTTTGGTTTACTTGTACAGTAATCATACTTTAAAATTTACTGTAAACTAGAAATAGTAATCTACTATTTTTTGAAGAATAACTTTTTCCTACGTTGGTGTTAACCAAAATCAGGTTCTAAGGATATTTCTCAAACTAGATATAACTAGCTACTCCTAAAGTTTACTTTACAAATATAAGTGTTTTTAAATTAGTCTGATAAAAAAACTTGTTTTCCACTTATTTATAATTTATACAAATTAGTGCTTTTAAAATTATCTTAATGTTGGCAAAAGTGTGCGTTAGCGATTGCAGTGGAAAGCCCACAGTGAGGTAACGAACGAGGACTTGCAACGTAAAGCGCGCCCTGAAAGGAACGCCCAAATATTAATTATTCTTTTTTTTGATAGGATCTTCTTTAAAGGCAGATGGTAAAATATCTGGAATTAATTTTATGAGTAGCGGTAACAACAACGCCCCTCCTGGTAATAAAAATACAGCAAGTGCAGGTATAGCTTTACAAATATCTAATAGTTGTTCTTTAATTTTTACTTTTTCTTCAATTGTTAAACCGGTTCTTGTAGATTTTCTAATTAATTGCATTGCTTCTTTACTTTGAGAAAGTTCTTCTTGAAGTCTTAATTTATTTTTACGCAATAAAAGTTTTATCTCTTCTACAGTAGCCATTATAATTTTCTGCGTTTACGCTCCGTTTTTAATAAGTTTAGTTCTCTACTGGTTTGTCCTGATACAGAAGTGTTTTCTTCTGCTCTTCTAATTAAATAAGGCATTACATCTCTTACAGGACCAAAGGGTACATACTTTGCAACATTGTAGCCATAATTTGCTAGATTAAAACTAATATGATCGCTCATACCATATAATTGCCCAAACCATAACCTCATATCTTTAGGAGAAATTTCTTTTTCTTCTGCTAATTGTTTTACTAAATAAGAACTTTTCTCATTATGTGTACCTGCAAAAAGTGCCATTTTAGGGTGTTGCATCATATAACGTATGGCGTTATTATAATTGTCATCTGTCGCTTGTTTATCTTTACAAATGGGCGATAAATATCCGTTCTCTTCAGCTCTTTTGCGTTCTTTTTCCATATAAGCGCCTCTAACCACTTTCATACCAATGTAAAACCCTTTTTCTTTAGCTTTTTGATGAAGTTGTGTAAGGTAATCTAACCTGTCATGACGATACATCTGTAGTGTATTAAAAATAATAGCTTTTTCTGTATTGTAGATTTCCATTAAATCTTCAATTAAATGATCTGCTGCATCTTGCATCCAGCTTTCTTCTGCATCAATTAGTATAGGTACATCTTGTTTAACCGCTGCTTTACAAACTGTGTGATAACGCTCTATAACACGTAACCATTCTGATTTCTCATTATTAGTTAACGTCTTTTTTTCTGTTATTTTTTGATACAAACTAAACCTTCCAAAACCTGTGGGTTTAAAAACTGCAAAAGGAATAGACTGTTTTTCTTCTCCAAAGTTGATGATTTTTAAAATCTTTTTTACGGTAGCATCAAACTCTGCTTCATCTTCTTTGCCTTCTACAGAATAATCTAAAACAGAAGAAACACCTTTGTTATACATTTTTTCAATGTTTGGCAGACAATCTTCTTCGGTTACTCCTCCGCAAAAATGATCGAAAACTGTAGATCGTATTAAACCTTCTACAGGTAGGTGTGCTTTTAATGCAAAATTAGTTACTGCTGTTCCTATTCGAACCATAGGTTCATTCTGAATCATTTTAAATAAAAAATAGGCACGTTCTAACTCAGAATCTGATTTTAAAGAGAATGCTACTTCTGTATTATCAAAAAGCTTCATACTATATCGATTTAGTTAAAACAAATATAGTACAAGCATGGTAATATTTGAATTATTTCTATTTAATTTGCAAATTCAATATTTATAAGTAATGCAAACCATACAAGCAGCATCCTATCCTGTACATTTTCAACAGAAAGGGTACCAAGAATTATCTAAATTAATAAAAGCACAACACTACTCTACTCTTTTTATTTTGGTAGATGAAAATACTTTTGAACATTGTTATCCTAAATTTATAAAGCATATAGAAACAGACAAGAAAATTGAGGTTATTGAAATTGAGGCGGGAGAAATAAACAAAAATCTTGAAACTTGTATTGGAGTTTGGAATGCAATAACTGAATTGGGTGGTGATCGAAAAAGTTTGATGATTACCTTAGGCGGTGGTGTAATTACAGATCTTGGAGGTTTTGTGGCTTCATGTTTTAAACGAGGAATAGATTTTGTAAATATTCCTACAACTCTTTTGTCTATGGTTGATGCTTCTGTTGGTGGAAAAACTGGTGTTGACTTAGGTGTACTTAAAAATCAAATAGGTTTATTTGCTAATCCAAGAATGGTTATTGTAGATGACACATACTTATCTACAGTAGAAAAACGAGAAATTAAATCTGGTACCGCAGAGATTATAAAGTATGGATTAACTTATGACATTGAACTTTTTAATGAAATAAAGAACAATAAGTCACTAAAAATTAGTGATTTAATTTTTCGTTCTATTGAAATAAAAAACGAAGTTGTTTTAGAAGATCCTAAAGAGCAACAGTTAAGAAAAATATTAAATTTTGGTCATACTTTGGGGCATGCCATTGAGTCTTTTTATTTAGAATCTGAAGACAAAGAAAATCTTACTCATGGTGAAGCCATAGCTATAGGAATGATTTGTGAAAGTTATATTTCGTCTAAATTATTGAGTTTTCCACTACAAAAAGTTGAGGAAATAAAAGAAGTTATTTTAGGTATTTATGATAAAACAAATTTGATGAAAGGTGATTTTTCTGCTATTATAGATTTGTTAAAACACGATAAAAAAAATGTAAACGGACAAGTAAATTTTGTATTATTAAATGATTTTGAAGATTATAAAATAGACTGTAAAGTTCCTGAAGATTTGATTATAGAAAGCATGGAGTTTTATAATTTATAAAACAAGCTAAAATTAATTAATACAAGCTAAAATAATCTTTATCCATTTTTTCGCCAACTGAAAATAAATCTTTTACTAGTTTTTCTATAAACCCTTTTAAATTCTCTTGCACATCTTCAATAGTTTTATATTGATGATCGTACTTTAATTTACCTATTAGAAACGCTGCAGAATCTTTATTTGGTATTTCTTCTTTTGATAAGAAACCAATGTAATATTGAATGTTATTTAAAGAGTTCATAATAGAACGAGGGCAAACAGGATTTAAAATTAAAAAATCTAAAACTGTATGACTGGTAGGAATTTTCCTATAATATCTTCTCATCATGTCATATGTTTCTACACATTTAAGCAATGTAGTCCATTCATAACTTTTTGTAACAGAAGCTCCAGAATTTGTTTTTTCTACCAAAGCATCGTTATATTTCGAATTTATAATTCGAATTAACTGATTGGCTCTTTCAATATAAATACCTAGCATAATTATAGCATACACTTCGTCATGCAAAAGGGTACTACGAATTTTAGTTCTTAAAGAAGCTACATTAGCAGTAATCATCGTTGTAAAATCGAATAATCCGTTTTTTACAAATCTATCTTTATCATAATTTCTTACAACTCTATTTAGTGTATTTATAGATTCATACAATTCAGATGAAATTAAATCTCTTGCCCCATTTGCATTTTGTTGTGCATTTCTTATAGAAGATAAAATAGAAAATTGTTTTTCTGGGTTTAAACCAATATCAAACAATACTTTTTTCTCATCTAATTCCTTATGTTCTTTCAATTCTTCTTCATCTGCTACAAACAACATAGAACGTAATACAAATTGTCTTGATTGACCTAATTCATTTGGTGAATCTAAAGACGAAAAATAATTGACTTTCATATATCTTGCGATGTGTTCTGAACGTTCTAAATAACGTCCCATCCAAAATAAATTATTGGCTACTCTTGCTAACATAAAATTTGTTTATTTTTTTAATACCCAAGTATCTTTAGACCCTCCTCCTTGTGAAGAATTTACCACTAAATTTCCTCTTTTTAAAGCAACTCTCGTCAAACCTCCTTTTAAAACAAAATCTTTGTCTTTACCCAATAAAGTAAAGGTTCTTAAATCTACATGCCTTGGTTCAAATGAGTTTTCTTCTTCTATATAAGTTGCATGTGTAGAAAGTGACATTATAGGTTGTGCTATGTATTTTCTAGGATCTTCTTTTATAGTAATTTTTACTTTTTCTATTTCTTCTTTAGTCAGTTTATTTCCAATTGAAATTCCGTATCCACCAGATTCATCAACAGGTTTTATTACCAATTTATCTATGTTTTCTAAAACATATTTTAATTCAGACGGTCTGCTACAATGGTAAGTGTAAACATTATTTAAAATAGGCTCTTCATCTAAATAATATTTTATAATTTGAGGCATATAAGTATAAATAGCTTTATCATCTGCAACACCAGTTCCTGGTGCATTTACCAAACAAACCTTTCCTTTCATGTAACATTTAAACAATCCTGGAACACCTAATAAAGAGTCTTTTTTAAACTCAAGAGGATCAATAAATAAATCATCAACTCGTCTATAAATAACATCAACTCTTTCTAAGCCTTTTATAGTTTTCATATAGACAAAATCATTTTCTATAAATAAATCTCGTCCTTCAACCAACTCTACTCCCATTTGTTTTGCTAAAAAAGAGTGCTCATAATAAGCAGAATTGTATACTCCTGGAGTCAAAACAACACATTTAGGAACATCTACTCCTTTGGGTTTTACAGATTCAATTATTTCTAACAAGTTTTGACCATAATCAGATACATTATAAGATTGATAATGATCAAAAACACCGAATAAAGTTCGTTTTAGGGCATCTCTATTTCCCACAACATAACTTACCCCAGAAGGGCATCTAATGTTATCTTCCAAAACGTAATACTCTCCATCTGAATGTTTTATTAAATCTGTACCAGAAACGTGGTTATAAATACCTCCTGGAGGGTCGAAACCTTTCATCTGTTTTAGAAAATTTACAGAAGAATTAATCAACTCAATAGGAACAACACCTTCTTTAATAATTTTTTGATCATGGTATAAATCCCATAAAAACTCATTTAAAGCTTTACTTCTTTGTAATGCTCCTTTTTCTATTTTACACCACTCTTCATAACCAATTATTCTAGGAAATAAATCAAAAGGGAAAATTTTCTCTTTGGCTTCTTTATCTCCATATACCTGAAATGTAATTCCTTGATTAAAAAAAGCATCTTTTGCTTTATCATTTAAATTTGCAAAATCATTAACGGAATACTCATTAAATAAATTAAATAAAGTCTCGTAAACTTGTCTTACTTCATTATTGTTTGTGAAAATTTCATCATAAAATCTAGAATCAAACTTATAAGAAGAAAAAATAGGTAAGTTAGTAGGTGCTTTCAATTTAAATATGTTTTATGATGTACAAATATTGATAATACAATAATAATATATAATTAACCAAAAATTTGAAAATAATTTAACTTTTTTCAACAAAAAAACTAAATTAAAGCATTGAAAATCTTTTTTTATTAAAAATATCATAATATACAATGATGTCGATTTTATTTTAAGATATTTGCAGGTGGAATTTGTCTTTCATCAAAGATGATGTCTTTTAATTTAATCATATAAAGCTCCTTTATGGCATTAAAAATTGTAATTTCTCATAAAACAAAATACAAATATGATCGATCTGTTAAACTTTCTCCTCATGTTTTCAGATTACGTCCTGCACCTCACTCTAGAACTCCAATAGAATCTTATTCATTAAAAATTAAACCTGAAAATCATTTTTTTAATTGGCAACAAGACCCTTTTGGAAATTATTTAGCAAGGGTTGTTTTTCCTGAAAAAACAGAAGAACTTTCTATTGATGTAGAAATTATTGCCGATTTAAAAACAATAAATCCGTTTGATTTTTTTGTTGAAGAAGCAGCAGAAGAGTTTCCGTTTAAATATAATGATACCATAAAAAAAGAGCTTTTACCTTATTTAGAAGTTACTGAAAACGGACCGTTACTTAAAGATTTTTTAAAATCTTTAGACATGACACCTCGTAAAACAATTTACTTTCTAATAGACATCAACAGAAAAATTTATGAGTATTTAAATTACAATATTAGAATGGAACCTGGTGTTCAGAGTTGTGAAGAAACACTCGGTCAAAAAAATGGTTCTTGTAGAGATTATGCATGGTTATTTGTACAAGCGTTGCGTCATCTAGGTTTCGGAGCACGTTTTGTATCTGGGTATTTGGTACAATTAAAATCAGACGAACAATCTTTAGACGGTCCTTCTGGTCCTGCCGAAGATTTTACAGATTTACATGCTTGGGCAGAGGTATATTTACCTGGTGCTGGTTGGATTGGTTTTGATGCTACCTCTGGTTTATTAGCTGGCGAAGGACACATTCCTTTAGCTTGCACACCTTCTTTTGAAAGTGCAGCTCCTGTTTACGGATTATCAGACATTTGCGAAACAACTTTTGAATTTGAAAACTCCGTAAAAAGAATTTTAGAATCGCCAAGGGTTACAAAACCATATACTGAAGATCAATGGAAAGCTATTGATAAGCTAGGTAATAAAGTAGAAAAAGAATTGCAAAAAAATGATGTTCGTTTAACAATGGGGGGCGAACCTACTTTTGTTTCTATTGATGACATGGAAAGCGAACAATGGAATACTGCTGCAGATGGAGCACACAAACGAAAATTAGCAGCAGATTTATCCAAACGTTTTTTAGATAATTTTACCGAAGGTGGATTTTTACATCACGCACAAGGAAAATGGTATCCAGGAGAACCTTTACCAAGATGGTCTATAGAATTATGTTGGCGAAAAGATGGCAGAAAAATATGGTTTAACCCAAACTTATTAGCTGCTTTAGCTCCTAAAACAGTACTTTCTGACAATGCTGCTGTTTTATTTTTAGAAACCCTAACGCAATATTTAGGAGTAACATCAAATCATATAAAACCAACATTTGAAGATGCTTTTTTACTGATGTATGAACAGGGTAATATGCCTGTTGATTACAACCCGAAAGAAGACAAAGATGCGTCTTTAGCACAAGAAAAAATTACAGAAATTTTAGAAAACGGAGTTTCAGAACCAGTAGGCTATGTGCTTCCTTTAAATAAAACAGAAGGAAAATGGTTTAGTAGCGAATGGACGTTTAGAAGAAATCATATCTATTTAACTCCAGGAAATTCTCCTGTAGGTTTGCGTTTGCCACTAAACTCTTTACAACAAAAACCAGAACACGAACTTTTTCCTATTTACGAACCCGATTTATTTTCTAAAAAGAAACGTTTGCCAAGTTTTAGACAAGTGGTATCTAAACGTTATAAAGACTTTATAGAAAATGGCGTTCCTAAAAATATGCCCAATTATTTTGTAAGAACGGCATTATGCTCAGAAGTTAGAGATGGTAAATTGCATTTGTTTTTACCTCCTTTAGAAGATGCTGCTTATTATTTAGATTTGTTGGCTTCTATTGAAGCTACTGCAAGACAATTAGAAATACCTGTAGTTTTAGAAGGTTACGGTCCGCCTCACGACAATCGTTTAGAATCGATGAAAATTACTCCAGATCCTGGAGTAATTGAAGTAAACGTGCACCCTTCAAAAAACTGGACCGACTTAAAAAACACCACGTTTACCATTTATGAGGAAGCAAAAAAATCGAGATTAGGTACCGAAAAATTTATGCTAGATGGTAAGCATACAGGAACTGGTGGAGGAAATCATGTTACTTTAGGTGGGGTTTCTCCAAAAGACAGTCCGCTATTGCGTAAACCTAGCTTGTTAAGAAGTTTACTAACTTTTTGGCAACATCACCCAGGATTATCTTATTTATTTTCTGGTTCATTTATTGGACCTACAAGTCAAGCCCCAAGGGTTGATGAAGCCAGACATGATAGTTTGTATGAACTAGAAATTGCTTTTAGCCAAATACCTAAAGACGGTGAAGTTCCTTTTTGGTTAACAGATAGATTGTTTAGACATTTATTAACCGATTTAACAGGAAATACGCATAGAGCTGAATTTTGTATAGATAAATTATACTCTCCAGACTCTTCATCTGGGAGGTTAGGTATTTTAGAACTGAGAGGTTTTGATATGCCACCTCATGCGCAAATGAGTTTAATGCAAAATTTATTAGTAAGAACCTTAGTTTCTTGGTTTTGGAAAAAACCTTACGAACACAATTTAGTAAGATGGGGTACAGAATTACATGATAAATTTTTGATTGAGCATTTTGTAAGAGAAGACATTAAAGACATTGTTAGCCAACTAAATAAAGCAGGTTATAAATTTAAAGAAGATTGGTTTGATCCGTTTTTTGAATTTCGTTTTCCTTTGTATGGTATGGTAGATATTAATAACATGCATTTAGAATTGCGTGCAGGTATAGAACCTTGGAATGTATTAGGAGAAGAAATGACTGGTGGAGGAACTGCGAGATATGTAGATTCTTCTTTAGAAAGATTGCAAGTAAAAGTTACCAATTTTACCAATGAAAGATACACACTAACTTGTAATGGCGTTAAAGTTCAATTGAAAAATACGGGAATTCATGGAGAGTACGTAGCGGGTATACGTTATAAAGCTTGGAATCCTTACTCTGCTTTACACCCTACAATTGGTGTAGATACACCTTTGGTTTTTGATATTGTAGATACTTGGAACAAACGTTCTATAGGTGGTTGTACTTACTTTGTTGCGCACCCAGGAGGTAGATCTTACGAAACATACCCTGTAAATAGTTTTGAAGCAGAATCTCGAAGAATTAATCGTTTTTGGAACTTTGGACATACACAAGGAGAAATATCACCAGAAAAAGAAAAGAAAAAAGAGAAAAATTCTGAAAAAGAAACTGAAAGAACAGTAGAAAAGCAAGGAAGTTCTAAAAAATTTAGATTTAAAGAAATTCCTGTGAACCCAGAATATCCAAATACCTTAGATTTGCGTTTTAAAAAATAATTAGATTTGACAAAATTACCTGTTACCGCTTTTTTTAAAAACTACTTTAAGGATTTTAAAAATTATGATGAAGTTTTAAAATCGGATATGAGTATTAATCCTAAATGGGAAAAATTATTGACCAATTTTTCTGATTTAGGGATTGATGAATTAAACAAAAGACAAGATGATTTAGATTGGTTATTGTCAGAGAATGGAGTTACCTACAACGTTTACAATGACCCTAAAGGTCTAAATAGACCTTGGAATTTAAACCTTATTCCTTTTGTTATTAATGCTGATGAATGGAAAACCGTAGAAAAAGGCCTACAACAACGAGCAAAACTTTTAGATTTAGTTTTAAAGGATATTTATGGTAAGCAAGAATTGGTAAAAAACGGCATTGTCCCTTCTGAAATTATTTTTGCACATCGTGGTTTTTTAAGGCCTTGTCATCAAATTCAATACAAAATAGCACAACACTTATTAATATATTCTGCAGATCTAGCTAGAGGTCCTGATGGAAGAATGTGGGTTGTTAATGATAGAGCTGAGGCACCTTCTGGAATGGGTTATGCGTTAGAAAATAGATTTTCTATACAGCAAGTTGTTCCAGATTTTTTTAAAGAAATTAATGTAAAACAACCTTTTGGGTTCTTTAAAGACCTTAATGATTTACTTGTAAATTCTGCAACACAAAATAAAGAAAATCCTACCATTGTTATCTTAACTCCAGGACCACATAACGAAACGTACTTTGAGCATGCGTATTTATCTTCATTTTTAGGATATCCTTTGGTAAAAGGAAATGACTTAGTAGTAAGAGAAGATAAAGTTTGGATTAAGACTTTAAAAGGTTTAATTCAAGTAGATGTTATATACAGACGTGTAGACGATGCATACACAGATCCTTTAGAATTGAAAGGAGATTCTTATTTAGGAGTTACTGGTTTGCTTAATGTTGTAAGGCAAAAAAATGTGGTGGTAATGAACCCTATTGGAAGCGGAGTTTTAGAAAACCCAGGCCTTATTCCTTTTATGAATTCTGTTTGCAAGTATTTTTTAGAAGAAGAATTAATTTTACCACAAATAGCATCATGGTGGTGTGGCCAAGAAAAAGAATTGGAGTTTGTATTAGAAAACATTAAAAAATTAGTTGTTAAGCCAATTGATAATACACACAGGGAACACATTTACTTTTGCGAATTTTTAACTGATGATGAAATTGAAGCCTTAAAAAAGGAAATTTTAGCAAAACCCTTTCGTTATGTAGCGCAAGAAAAAATATCTTTTTCTACGGCTCCAAATCTTACAAAAAAACATTTAGAACCTAGAAAAGTAATGTGTAGAACCTTTGCTGTTGCTAAAGAAAATTCATACAGTATAATGCCTGGTGGTTTGGTAAGAGTAGCAGCTGAAAAAGAAGAATTAAAACTTTCTAGTCAAAAAGG
Source organism: Polaribacter sp. WD7 (assembly GCF_003335085.1). Lineage (GTDB taxonomy): Bacteria > Bacteroidota > Bacteroidia > Flavobacteriales > Flavobacteriaceae > Polaribacter. The sequence goes on from NZ_QPEJ01000017.1 coordinate 316,108, forward strand.
AGGTACAAGTAAAGATTTTTGGGTAACTAATGATTTAAAAAGTTCTCTAAAGAAAAGAAAAAGATATCATTGGCATCACTCTGTATCAAATTCTTTTGCAGGAATAGAAAATTTACCAAGTAATACAGCAGAAAATTTATTCTGGTCAGGTAGATACTTGGCAAGAACACTCGTAACAGCTAGGTATGTTAGAATGGTACTAAACCAAATGTCTGATGCTGAGTTTAATAAAAGAGAATCAGATCAAGAAAGTTTACATATATTGTATCAATCTATAACACATTTAACATCTATTTTCCCAGGTTTTACCGGTAAAAATAAAGAAAACGCTTTTAAAAATCCTCTCAAAGAAATTGCTACTGTCCTTTTTGATAAAACCCAAATAGGTAGTCTAGCGCACGCCCTTTTTTCATTCAAAAATTCTTACTACTCTTTGCGTAACCTTTGGTCTAGAGATATGTGGCGAGTTTATGATATGCTTCAAAAAGAGTGGGAATGTTTTGATAAAGATGATCATGAAAACATACCAAAAGTAACCAAGTTGTTAGATTCTATAATTACAAAACTTATCGCCTTTATAGGTCTTATAGAAGAAAGTATTTTAGTAGAACAAGGACTACTACTCTATTTTATAGGATTGCAGATGGAATTTGCGACGATGACTATAGATAAGACCAGAGCACTTTTATCTATCAGCCATCATGAAGATATCGAATATGAAATATTAGAGTCATTATTAAATAGCCATGAAAGTTTAAATATTTACAGATATAGTTTTAGGTCATATCTAGATATTCAAAATGTAATACAATTGATTTTATTAGATAAATCTTATGCTAGATCTCTTAAATATCAGTTAAATAGGATATCTAAAGATATTTTTAAACTACCTAAAAGAACTGAAACAAATGAACTTACCAATGTTCAGAAACATATTTTAAAAGCTTGTGAGATTATAGAGAATACTAGTGCATCTGCCTTAGCTAAGGTTGATGAAAACAAAATAAAAAGAGCTGACTTAGACAGTTTATTAGCTAGTATTAGTGATGCCATTCATGAAACTTCTATGTCTTTGACTGATATGTATTTCAATCATTCAAAAGAGCAAAAACAACTGATAAATCAAAACCATACTTATTAAATGATTTTTTCTTTAATTCATAAAACCAGTTATAAGTATAATAACGCTATTAGCTATTGCCATAATTTAGCTATTGTTAAACCTAGAAGTTTTAAAGGTCAAGAATTGTTAGATTACCAATTGGAAATAGAGCCCAAACCAACTACTTTTAAAGAAAATATTGATTTTTTCGGGAATTCAGTTGCTCACTTTTCTATAGAAAAACAACTTAAAGAACTAACGGTAATAGCCACAAGTAAAGTAAAACGATGTTATGAAGAACAAAACGATGTTTTACAATCTAAAGTTTGTAAAGAAACTACTTTGGCAGAAGCTCATGCAAAATTAAAAATAATTACCCCAACAATTATAGATGCCAAACAATTTTTGTTAGATTCTATGTTTATCAAAAATATTTCTTCACAAGTACACGAATATGCAGCTGTTTCATTCCAAAAAAACCGATCTGTTTTTGAAGCAACAAATGAGTTGATGAAAAGAATTTTCTCAGAATTTAAATTCGATTCAGGTTTTAGCACCATTGCTACACCTGTAGATGAAGTTTTAGAGGAAAAAAAAGGTGTTTGTCAAGATTTTGCGCAAGTAGCTATAGCTTGTTTACGATCTGTAGGGTTACCTGCAAGATACGTTAGTGGTTATATAGAAACACTACCTCCTCCTGGAAAAGAAAAATTGGTTGGTACAGACGCATCTCATGCATGGTTTTCTGTTTTTATACCTAATTTTGGTTGGGTAGATTTTGATCCTACCAATGATCAAATTCCAAAAAATCAACATATAACTACGGCTTATGGTAGAGATTATTATGATGTACCTCCGTTAAAAGGTGTGGTATATGGGTCTGGTAAAAGTACCATGAGTGTTTCTGTAGACATTAGACCTGTTAAAAATGACAATCAACAACAGCAACAACAACAGCAATAATAAAAAATTTATCTATTAAATTTTATGAGCTTTAGAACTAACACGTTTATTTCTTGAACTAAATTTGTTTATATAGTTTCAGAATTCTATTCTTGTAATCTATTATTACAAAAATTGTATTATGAAAAAAATTGTTAGCCTATATTTCTTATTGGTTTGTACTACCCTTTTGTCTCAGTGGAAATACCCTTCTGCACCAAAAATCCCTAATGATATTGTAATTACTTATGCTGTGCAATATGATAGAGTTTTAACTGATAAAGAAAAAGCATCAAATAGATTTATGCAATCAATAGTAGTTGCATTTAACAATGATTATTTGTTAGAAAAAACTTTTACTAATACGCTTGGATCAGAAAGAATTCTGTATGTAGATTACAAAAAAAACAGGATGTATGCAGGAATAAATTACAAAGGAAAAAAAAGTTTAGTTTATCAAAATTTAAAAGCAGGAAAAACAGTTACTAATTTAATTCCTAATGAAAAAATAAATCTTTTAAATACTTCTTGTGATGTGTATGAGAAACCAACATCATCTAAAAAAATATTAACTACTAAAGCTTTTGGAATTAGATACAGCAAGAAGTTTAATTGCGAAGGTTTTTTGTTGCAATATATGGGTAAAGACAAATATTTAGGCTCTTATACTGTAACTGCAACTAAAATAGATCATGTTAAATTACCTGAAAATGTATTTAGTTTAGATGGCTATTCTATTAGAAGCAAAGAAGAACAAAAGGCTTACAACAAAGCTTTAAAAGAAAGAAAAGCATCACAAAAAATTTCAGAATCAGAAAAACTTGGATTAGAAGCACCTGCTTTTAGTGTGAGAAGCATTAATGGAAAAAAATTTAAAAGCAAAAATTTAAAAGGCAAAGTTATTGTAGTTAATTTTTGGTTTATAAAATGTAATCCTTGTATAAAAGAAATGCCTGAATTAAATAATTTGAAGCATGAATTTGCTGGAAAAAATGTGGAATTTTTAGCTTTTGCACTTGATGAAGAATATAAAATTGCTAATTTTTTAAAGAAACATCCTTTTGATTATGACATTATTGAAGAGTCTAGATATATAGCTCAAAAGTTTGGTGTTAAATCGTATCCAACAAATATTATTATAGATCAAGATGGAAAAATTGAGTACTATAAATCCGCTTATAATTCTAGAATTTACAATGCCATGAAATATAAAATTGAAAAGTTGTTAAAATAGTAAATCAATCACTATAATTAGAAATACTTAGTTTCAATTTGAATACTAAAAGTCTGTGTTTAAAATTTGAAAAACACAATAACTAAAGTATACACAATTAAATTTCAGTCTTTTAACTTTCAATTAAATCATCAAATTTTAAAACTCACGTTTTCCAAACTCGCTGTCTATAAATTTCGATTTATTTTTTGCGGCATTAAAGGTATAAGATAGGTTTAACGTAATCATATCTACTTCATATCTATAATTTGTTGTGGTAAAAAATTCATTTGGTCTTGCCGTGGTAATACGTTGCTCATTACTTCTGAGCAATCCCATATCTATATTTTGCCATTGCAAAGTTGCTGTGAGTCTATTGTCTATAAACTTTTTTACGAGGGTTAAATTAGGAGTATAAAAACGAGAGTCTTCTCCTAAAGCTGTAGCTCTGTTAGACAAATAATTAAATGTAAATTGCAAAGAAGCGTTTTTCCAAAATTTATAAGTTGAATTTATATTTATAGAATAATTTGTAGACTGATTATCTATATCATAATTTCTTTCTATACCATCTCTATGTCTAAAATTTAAGACTCCTTCTACATCATAATTAAAAATGTTTACACCAATAAAATTGGTCCAATTTTTAGAGGGCTTAAGAGTTGTACCAATTTCTAATCCAATAGCATTGCTTTTGCCAACATTAGAATACACTCTGTTAATAATGCTGTCTATAATGGCTCCATTGGGTTGATATGCTAAGGTATTAACTCTATTAATTACATTTGTGACATGCCTATAATAAGCCGTCGCATATAAAGAATTTCCGTTTTTCAGTTTTGTATTCAGTCCTAATTCAACCAAATCAATAAATTCTGGTCGCAATCTGTTATCACCTTGCTCAAAAACTTCAGAGTGTTCGCGTTCTGCAAAACTATTCATTTTAAAGGTAGTTGTACGTTCTACTCTTTTGCTATAGGCTGTTTTAATATTCGTTTTTTCATTTAGTTTATATTGTAATGATGCAGAAGGAAATAATTTTACAAAATCAAAATTAAAAACATTTTCTATTCCGTCAGTACGTAATGTTTCTCTATACACTCTATCCATAAACTCTAAACGAATTCCTGCATTATAATTCCATTTATTTTTATTTCCTGTAAGTTGCGCATATGCAGAATGAATACTTCTTTTTAGGCGAATATCACTAGAAAATTCAGGTACCAAAATACCGTCTCTTTCGTATACAAATTTACCTCTATGATCTAAATCTCTATATTGATATCCTGTTTCTAAAGTTCCGATAGCAAAAGGTTTCCATTGATAATCTAAATTAAATCGAGCTCCGTATAAAGGATTGTCATTGGTATTAAACTCTCTTTGAAATACGATACTAGTATCTGGAAAACCTAAATTATCATTTTCAGTAGGTCCTCCTAAAAATGTATATTCATATAAAAAAGAGGCAGATAATTTAGAAGCATTGTTAAATGTATGAGAATAATCTATACTCCCTAAAGCAAAATCTCCTCTTCTTGTTCTTAAATTATGATTAAAATAAGTAAACTCATATAACACATTATTACTCTCAATAGGAGAAATAGCAGTATTGTTATACACAATGTCTGCTAACCTATCTTTTGTGCGTTTTCCTGCAAAAAAACCTAACGAAAATGAGTTTTTATTGTTAGGAGTGTAATCTATATTAAAACGTCCATTATAGGCAATATCATCAAAACTACGCTCTCCATCAGAAGGTAAAAAAGTAGTTCTATTTGCTGGCGTATTTATAATAAAAACATCTCCTTCTCTTCTACCAGTTTTATCATTGCGCTGATAACTTGCACCAAAAGAAAAATTCCAATTTCCTGCTCTTTTGTTTACTGTTGCGTCTAGTCCAAATCTTTGCGCTGGAACTTGTGTATCATAATCTTCTATAGAAGGAAAACCACCTCTAAGATTAATTTGAGCAAAAGTACCGTCTATAGCTCCTTTTTTTGTGATTATATTTAAAATTCCTCCCTTGCCCTCAGGATCGTATTTTGCAGAGGGTGCTGTTATTAATTCTACAGTTTCTAAGGCATTAGCTGGTATTTGAGATAAAATTGCACTCATATCTCCTTGCGTAGGTTTACCATTAATTAAAACCGCAAAACCTGTGCTTCCCCTAACGCTAATTTCACCCAAGCCATCTATTGTGATTGATGGTAAATTACGCACAACATCTACTGCAGTACCTCCAACTGCACTTTCATATTTTTTAGCGTCAAAGACTTGTCTGTCAATTTTATGAATAACTGTATTTTTTTCACTTTTAATAACTACTTCACTTAGTTTATTGTTGGCATTGATATTCAACTTAACTACCCCAATATTCTTTGATTCACCCCTCTTTTGAATATTGATGATTGATGTTTTTTCTAATTTATAGCCTATAAATGAAATTTCTAAGAAATACTGACCTGGTTTTAAATTGTTAATGTAAAACATCCCTTTTACATCTGTGACAACTCCAGTTATCAAACTATTTTTATTAGCATCATACAAAGCAACTGTTGCATATTCAAGTACATTTTTTTGCTCTGCTTCTATAACCTGTCCAGAAATTTGTGCCGAAATATATTGATTGAAAAAAATAAAAATGACAAGAACTACAACTTTGGCAAACTTCATATTTAATAGGCTAAATAGTTATTTTTAATAAAACAAAAATACTCTAATATTTCAATTTAATTGATTAAAAACACCAAGTTTGTAATATGTTTTTAAACAAAAAAAATCTTTCTAAATAGAAAGATTTTGTACTTAATTGAATATAAATACTTATATTTTTTTAACTTTTACAGCATTCATTCCACGCATTCCTTTTTCTAACTCAAAAGAAACCTTATCATTTTCTGCTATTTGATCAATCAAACCACTAACATGTGTAAAGTATTTTTCTCCATTATCAGCATCTATAATAAAACCAAAACCTTTAGAAGTATCAAAAAAGTTTACTTTTCCTTTTCTTACAGGATCTTCTTCTGGTAAATCTTCTTTTTTGGTTGTAGAAATTTGTATGTCATCCAATTCATATTCTACTTTTAGTTCTGGATCTGGTGGTGTATCCGTTAGGTTACCGTTATGATCTACATAAGCAAACTGAATTCCTGCTGTACCGTTTTCTTCTTTGGCAGCTTTTCTAGCTTCCATTTTTTTTCGTTTATCTTCTCGTTTTTTTAAACGCTTTTTTTCTTTTTCACTTTTGCTAAATGTCTGTTGCGATTTTGCCATTAATATATAACTGTGTTTAATTTTAAAGATTTAAAAGCAATTCTTAAAGACTTCGTTCGCACAAAAATGTATTTTTGAATAAAATACAAGATAGATATTGCTTATAAATAAGATTGTTGATAACAAAGGTATTACAAATAAAAAGGTTTTCAAAATACAATTGATTAGAATTGCTCAATTGTTAAGATAATGTTAAACAAAGCGTTTTCTAAAACCCGATCAATGATGACTCCGTAAATATTCCTGAAAACTTAAAACAACATATTATGAAAACATGTTTAAATTTGAAAACAGTCAAAAAAGTATCAATTGCATGTATTGCAGCACTATCTTTTGCCTCTTGTTCTAATAACGACAATGAAGTGGAATTAGATTTGGCAACAAAAATTTTATTTACCTCAAATAATGAGGATGGAAATGTAAATACCTTTAATGTAGGAGATATCAACAGTGTTACAAGAGCTACCTTAAATACCTCTGTAACTGCAGCTGATGGTATTTATTACGATAGCGATGATGATCTAGTTGTACAAGCCTCTAGAAGTACTTTTGGTTTAGAAGGTTACACAGGAATATCTTTAGATGCACCACTAGTATCTGTAAATGTAACTGCAAGCGTTGTAGGTACAACAGATATGTCTAGTCCTAGAGAAGTTGCAGTTAGTAATGACTTTTATGTAGTTGCAGATAATGCAGACGTAGACGGAAATGCAGATACGCCTGATGGTAGATTATTTGTTTATGTTAAAGAAGGCAATCGTTTTAACTTAAGAAATACCATAACTACAAATATTAAATTATGGGGAATTATTTTTGTTGGAAACGATTTGTATGCCGTAGCTGATGCTACAAATAAATTGGCGGTTTATAATAATTTTTTAAGCAATACATCTACTACTACTTTAGAGGCTTCTAAAACTATTGTAGCAGAAGGAATTGTAAGAACTCATGGATTAACATATGACGCTATGACAGACACCATGATTTTAACTGATATTGGTGCCGCAAGCAACGGGCAAGATGACGGTGGATTTCATGTAATAAGCAATTTTTCTAGTAAATTTAGAAACACTGCCAATGGTGCTACTTTAGCTGTGAGTGAACAAACAAGAGTTTCTGGTTCTAACACAATGATGGGAAACCCAGTAGACGTTGCATTTGATGGTGAAACAGGAACTGTATTTATTGCAGAAGCTGGTAATAATGGTGGTAGAATTTTAGCATTTAACAATATTAATTCTGGAGGAAATTTGACTCCAGTATATAACGCATCTTTAGCAAAAGCCTCTGCTGTATATCTTCACAAAGAATAGTGTAGTGATTTGATTGATTTGATTCTAAAATACCTGTAGATTTTCTACAGGTATTTTTTTTGAATGAATGTTAAAAAAAACCAAAACTTTAGTAACACTATTATTTAACGATAGTATTACTATTATATTTGTTACCAAATAAAAACTAATGAAAGACTTATTAGCGGTATTAAAAATAGCTGTACCTGACAAAATTTTTATTAAAGATCCTGAAACCTCAGATTTGGGAAAACGCATTATAGAGAATAGTATAATTTTGATTAATGAAATAGGTTTTGAGGGTTTTACTTTTAAAAAACTAGGAAAAAAAATTGGTTCTAACGAAAGCTCCATATACCGATACTTTGAAAGTAAACACAAATTATTACAATACTTATCTTCATGGTATTGGGCTTGGTTAGAATATCAATTGGTTATAGAAACATTTAGTATTTCTAATTCACAAGAAAAATTAGAAAAAGCAATAACTGTAGTTACCAGGATAGTTAAAGAAGATTCTAACTACTCTCATATTAATGAAACTATTTTATATAAAATTATTGTTAATGAGAGTTCTAAATCTTTTTTGACTAAAGAAGTAGACTTAGAAAACAAAGAGGGTTATTTTGAAGTCTACAAGCGTCTTATTACACGTGTAAGTGAAATGATTGAAGCTGTAAATAATAATTACCCTTTTCCTTTAAGTTTGGCCAGTACTATTTTAGAAGGTGGTCTTCATCAGCATTATTTAAAAGATCATTTTCCTTCTATTACCAATTGTAAATCCGAAAAAACACCAACAGAATTTTTTATTCAATTAACAAACAATTCACTCAAATAAGATATGGAAAATAAAACATTAACACCTTGGCAACGTTTTGTTGGTTTGGTTAAATTGGAAAAAAAAGACATTCTTCAAATCGTATATTATGCTGTATTTGGAGGGTTTGTTGCGTTAACGCTTCCTTTAGGTATTCAAGCCATCATCAACCTTATTCAAGGTGCACAAGTATCTACATCGTGGATTATTTTGGTGGTTGTAGTAACTCTTGGAGTTACTTTTTCTGGAGCTTTACAGTTAATGCAATTAAGAATTATAGAAACCGTTCAGCAACGTATATTTATGCGTTCTGCTTTTGAATTGAGTTATCGTTTTCCAAAAATGAAAATGGATGAACTGCGCAATTACTATCCACCAGAATTGGCAAATCGTTTTTTTGATACCTTAACCATTCAAAAAGGATTATCAAAAATTTTAATTGACGTACCTACAGCATTATTACAAATTATTTTTGCTTTAATTCTGTTGTCTTTTTATCATCCATTTTTTATAATATTTGGTATTCTATTATTACTATTAATTTTTATTGTATTCAAGTTTACAGCCAAAAGAGGTCTAGAAACAAGTTTGATAGAATCTAAATATAAATACAAAGTAGCACATTGGATACAAGAGGTAGCAAGAACTGTAGTAAGTTTTAAACTTTCTGGAAACACAAATTTGGCTTTAAGTAAAAATGATTCTTTGGTAAGCGATTATCTAGAAGCTAGAGAAAGTCACTTTAAAATTTTAATACTTCAATTTACACAAATGATTGGTTTTAAAGTTGTTGTAACTGCAAGTTTATTACTTATTGGTGGAGCTTTAGTTTTAAATCAAGAGATGAATATTGGTCAGTTTGTTGCCGCAGAAATTATCATTCTTTTGGTTATTGCCTCTGTAGAAAAATTGTTGGTAAGTTTAGAATCTTTTTATGATGTATTAACATCTATTGAAAAAATTGGCCAAGTTGTAGATAAAGCTTTAGAATCTCAAAACGGAGAAAAACCTATGTTTAAAGATGGATTAACACTTGAACTAGACAATGTTTCATATACGGTTAAAGATAGAAATGAAGCTATTCTTAAAAACATATCACTTACTTTAAAGCCTAAGAATAGAATTTTAGTCATAGGAGAAAGTGGTGCTGGAAAATCTACCTTATTAAGATTAATATCTGGTGTTATACAGCCTACAGCTGGAAATGCTTATGTAAATAATCTTTCTTTAAACAGCTTACATTTAAATCATTATAGATCTCAACTAGGTTTGTCTTTATCTGATGAAACTCCTTTTGAAGGTTCTATTAGAGACAATTTAGTTTTCGGAAATAAAGAAGTTCATGATGATACCATTTACAAAGCTTTAGAAAATGTTGGTCTTGGACAATTTGTCAAAGAACAACCTGATGGATTAAATACCATTTTATATCCAGAAGGTAAACAAATGTCTTATACCGTGGGTAAAAAGATCATTTTAGCTAGAGCCATAATTAAACAACCTAAAGTGATGATTTTAGAAGATCCTTTAGATCAATTTAATATGGAAGAAACCGTTAATATCATCCGTTATTTAACAGATGAAAAAAGACCGTGGTCTTTAATTGTTGTGAGTAGTAAAAAAAGTTGGCAAACTCAATGCAGCCAAACAATAGTTTTAGATAAAGGAGAAATAAAATCTGTAAAATAATTAGCTATGTTAAATATATCTAGTAAACCAACAAGTGAAAATGTAGATTTAGCCAGTTATAAAGCGGGTAAAAGAATTTTCAATAAAGATTATTACAAAGCTTTAAATAAGTTTTTGTTAGTATTTGCAGGGTTAGGATTAATTATTTTGTTTTTACCTTGGACTCAGAATGTTTCTGGTAAAGGACTTGTAACTACTTTATACCCAAACCAAAGACCTCAAACTATTCAATCTCAAATACCAGGTAGAATAGAACAATGGTTTGTGCAAGAAGGAGATTATGTAAGAAAAGGTGATACCATTCTTAGAATTTCTGAGGTAAAAAGTGAATATTTTGATGATCGTTTAATAGAAAGAACTAGCCAACAAATAGACGCAAAAGCCTCATCTGTTAAATCTTATGAAGATAAAGTAAGTGCTTTACAAAGACAAATTGCTGCTCTAAAAAAAGAACAAAATTTAAAAACTGAGCAAGCAAAAAATAAGTTGTTACAATCTAAATTAAAAGTTTTGAGTGATAGTATAGATTTAGAAGCAGCAAAAACCAATATAGATATTGCAGAAAGACAATTTAACAGGACTCAAACACTTCAAAAAGAAGGAATTAAAGCTGTTATAGATGTTGAAGAGAAAAAAGTAAAATTACAAGAAAAGAAAGCCAAATACATCTCTCAACAAAATAAGTTATTGGCAAGTAGAAATAGCGTTTTAAATGCACAGATAGATTTAAATAGGATTGAAGTTACCTATGCAGACAAAATTTCTAAAGCACAGAGTGATATGTTTACTGCACAATCTAGTCAGTTTGATGCAGAAGTACAGGTTTCTAAATTAGAAAACAGTAATAGTAATTACAGGGTTAGAAGTAGCTTATTGTACATTACAGCTCCTCAAAACGGAATCATTAATAAAGCCATAAAAGGTGGCATTGGTGGTACTTTTAAAGAAGGTGAAGATATTGTTGGTATTATGCCTGCTAATTATGATTTGGCTGTAGAAACCTTTGTAAGACCCATAGATTTACCTTTGATTCATATAGGTGAAAAAGTTAGGGTTGAGTTTGATGGTTGGCCAGCAATCGTATTTTCTGGGTGGCCAAATGCTTCTTATGGTACATATGGGGCAAAGGTAGTAGCTATAGAAAATTTTATAAGTGACAACGGTAAATACAGAATTTTATTAGCTCCAGATGAAACCGATCATGAGTGGCCAAATGCCATTAGAATAGGCTCAGGTGCCAGAACTATTGCTCTTTTAGAAGATGTACCTATTTGGTATGAATTATGGAGACAATTAAATAGCTTTCCTCCTAAATACTATCAACCAGAAGGAGCAAAAAAGGGAGCCAAAGAAGACAAGAAGAAAAAATAATATCAATTCGAATTTTTGAAATTCTAAGATGAAAAAATATATTGTAATAGTAATTTTATTATTTACTAAAGGATATTATGCACAAGATAAAGTAACCTCTGTAATGACTTTGTCTGAATATTTGGGTTACGTAAAAGCATATCATCCTATTGTAAAACAAGCCAATTTAGTAATTAATGAAGGTGAAGCTAAACTCTTAAAAGCTAGAGGTGCATTTGACCCTAAGATTCAGGTAGATTTTGACAACAAGCAGTTTAAAGATTTGGAATATTTTAGCAAACTGAATGCTGCTTTTAAAATACCTACTTATTATGGAATAGAGTTTAAAGCTAATTTTGAACAAAATAGTGGGGTATTTTTAAATCCTGAAGCAAACGTTCCTTTAGATGGTTTATATGGTGCTGGCGTGTCTGCTTCATTATTAAGAGGCTTTCTTATAAATAAAAGAATGGCTGCTTTAAAGCAAGCTAAGTTATTTTTAAATCAGCGTAAAGAAGATCAACAAATTTTAGTAAATGAAATTTTATACAATGCTTCTTTAGCTTATTTTAAGTGGCTTAGAACCTATAATGAAAAAACGCTTTTTCAAAACTTTTTAAAGAATGCAGAAATACGTTTTGAGGCTACCAAAAGAGGTTTTTTTGAAGGAGACAAACCTGCTATAGATACAACAGAAGCTGGCATTACATTAAATGACAGACTATTAAACCTTGAAAAAGCAAGAATTAAATTGGTAAAATCTTCGCTTGAATTGTCTAATTTTTTATGGTTGAATGACAATACTCCTGTAGAACTACAAGACAATATTATTCCTGATACAAACACTATTAATATTGTTGATACTACATTTAATATCGCTTTATTTAATAACCAAAATTTTGATATTAACAATCATCCTAAAATTAGATCTCTACAATATAAAATAGAAAATTTAGATGTAGAAAGAAGGTTAAAACGAAACACCTTGTTACCAATTTTAGATGTACAATACAATTTTTTAGCCCCAGAAGGCAATCAAATTAATAATTTTAACACAGATAGTTACAAAGCTGGTATAAAATTTAAATTACCCATATTTTTAAGAAAAGAAAGAGGTGATTTAAAGCTGGCTAAAATTAAATTGAACGATACTAAATTTGAAAATGAAGTAGCAAGAGTTAGCATTTCTAATAAAATAGATGCCATACAACAAGAACTAAAATCCTTTACTATACAAAACGATTATTTATCTAAGATTGTTGTAGATTATGGCACGCTATTAAGAGCAGAAGAACGTAAATTTTTCTTGGGCGAAAGTTCTTTGTTTTTAGTAAATTCTAGAGAAGTAAAACTTATAGAATCTCAAATAAAAGCAATAGATCTAGAAAACTCATTCTTTAAAACAAAAGCAAAACTTTTTAAAGCAGCTGTAATTTCTATTAATGAATAAGTAAATTAACAAACAGTTTTATAATAAAAACAATGTAAAGTATAGCTCTAATCATCATCTTCTAAGTTAAAAAACTCATTAACAGAAATACCAAAAATGTTAGATAGTTTTAAGGCTAGTACAGTAGAAGGTATATACCTGTTTTTTTCTATAGAGTTTATGGTTTGTCTAGAAACACCTATTTTTTTTGCCAAATCGTCTTGTGTTAAATCTAAAATGGCACGTTGTACTTTTATTGTGTTTTTCATGTTATTTGTTCAATTTTTTTAACTGCCAAAACACCATTAATTGTACAATTAGCATATAAAATAAAATTTGAAAGTAATTTAAACTTTCTAAGGTTTCTTTTTCATCAAACAAAAGCCCTACTCCATAATTAATAAATGGTTGAATTAATGCGTACAGTATAACCAAAACAAAAGCTATTCTGTATGATTGAGAACGCAAACTATCAATAAATTCGTCTTCAATTTTCTCCTTTGCAAGAGAAATAAATAACAAACCAACTAACAGCACCCCAGACAAAAGTGGTTTTACCCAATCTGGTTCATCAAAAAATTTCTTTACAATCATTAATCCAAATGCAGTAAAAGAAATAATAAACCCTACTTTTTTGTACTGATGTTTCAATTGAAACTTATTCATTTTTTCTATATAACTTTTTTCTCTTTCGCACATTGATGATTTTGACATGGTATTTAATTTTACAAATTGACAAATATATTTTATATAATGACAAATATACTTTACATTTTAGAGTTGTGCAAATAATTTTATATATTTAAAAAATCAACCTTAAAAACTATTACAATGAATACATCAATTAAAACTACAACTTCTTTTTGGGTAATAAGTGTAATTGCATTATTATGGAACTTAATGGGTGTTGGAGCTTATTTAGGACAAGCCTTAATGACAGATGAAATGAAAAAAATGATTCCAGAAGATCAATTGACTATCCTAGAAAATACACCTATTTGGGCTACAGCTGCTTTTGCAATTGCAGTTTGGTTTGGTGTTTTAGGTGCTGTTTTGCTTTTATTTAGAAAAAAAATAGCAAAAATGGTGTTTCTAATTTCACTGTTAGGCGTTTTAGTACAGCTTATTTATAATATTTTTATGACTAATGCTATAGAAGCTTTTGGAGTTTCAAGTATTATACAACCTTTAGTTACCGTAAGTATAAGTGTTTTTTTAGTTTGGTTTGCTAACAATAACATTGAAAAAGGGGTTCTTAAATAGTGTAAGTTTTGTGTAGAAATTTATTTTGATCAGATAGGTTTTTGTAAAGAAAAACCATAACTAAGACTAATGAATTCTAGTTAAAAGCTAAATTATATTATTGAGAATCACCAAACAAATCATCTTTAATTTTAGGTAATTGTAAGTTAAATGTAACCGCAACAACCCTAATAATTACAATTACAGAAGCAGAAATAACAAAAATTAAATTATCTGAAAATAAAAATTGACGTAAAACCAAATATGTAATTCCGCCTAATAAACACGCAGAAGCATATATTTCCTTTTGAAAAATTAGTGGCACTTTATTGGTTAATACATCTCTTAAAACACCACCAAAAACAGCTGAAATCATCCCCATAATTAACGCAACAATCGGGTGTAAATTAAAAGACAATCCTTTTTGCAGTCCTAATAGAGTAAAAACACCTAAACCAACGGTATCAAACAAAAATAAAGTTTTACTTAACGGAGATATCTTACTTCTAAACAAAAAAGTGGTAACTACGGCAGCAAAAATAGTGTACAAATAATTTAAATCTCCAATCCAATTAATAGGGTGTGCGTTAATTAAAATATCACGTAACATCCCTCCTCCTACTGCAGTTACAAAAGCAATAATAACCACACCAAATAAATCTAGTTTCTTATCAGCAGCAACCAAAGCACCACTAATTGCAAATGCAAACGTACCTAGTATGTCTAATATGTAAATAAGATTCATTTAAACAGTAACTTCTGTAAACGTAATGTTCAATTCTTTTTGAAGTTGATGAATTTTCTCTATTTCTGATGGTAGCACAAAAGCTATAGATGTTCCTGTTTTTCCAGCTCTAGCTGTTCTACCACTTCTGTGGGTATAATATTCATTTTTTTCTGGTAATTGATGATGAATAACAAACTCTAGGCCTTTAACATCTATTCCACGAGCAGAAACATCTGTAGAAATTAAATATTGTAAGCTTTCATTTTTAAAAGCACGCATTACTTTATCTCGTTCCTTTTGCTGCATATCTCCTTCTAAAGCAGCTGTAGAAAAACCTTCTTCTATTAACTGTGCTGCTAAATTTTGAGCTCCCGCCTTAGTTCTACAAAAAATAATACCTCTTTGTTCGTTTCTTTTTTCTAAGAACGTAACAATATTGGCTGTTTTTTCTTTTAATGTTGTTCTTGTAAATTGATGCCTAATATTTGCATTTACCAAAGTACTTTTATTAATTTCTACTCTAGGTGCATTTGCATCCATATAGGTTTTTACAATACGTTTAATTTCATCTGGCATTGTTGCAGAAAACAACCACGTTTTTCTATCAGACTTAGTGGTAAACTTTAAAATTCTGTTTAAATCTTGTTTAAAACCCATGCTCAACATTTCATCAGCTTCATCTAAAACAACAGTTTTTACGTGACTGATATCTACAGCTCCTCTTTCTATTAAATCTATAAGTCGCCCTGGAGTTGCAATAACAACATGAGTAGTTCTTTTAAGGTTATTCATTTGACGATCTATCTTTTCTCCACCAAAAACGGCTTCTAAAAAAATTTTGTCATCATTGTATTTTGTAAATTTAAATAACTGTTTTTTTATCTGTTGTACCAACTCTCTTGTTGGTGATAAAATTAAGGCCTGAATATCTGGTTTACTCTCATCTATTTGATGTAATAAAGGCAATCCAAAAGCAGCTGTTTTTCCAGTACCTGTTTGCGCTAAACCAATAAAATCTGTTCTAGATTTTAATAGTGTTGGTATTGTTTTTTCTTGAATTTCAGTTGGGTTAGAAATTCCGATTTCTTTAATTGATTTTATATATTCTTTACGAATTCCTAAAGCAGAAAAAGTAGCCATTTGTATCTAAATTTTGTGCAAAGATACTTTTATTTAAGAGGTTGCAATACTTTTAAAACGTTTTCTCGTATTCTTGTTGGCTTATGAGTTTTGGCATCTAACATTACCCAAGTAGTTTTTGCTTTTACCAATATATCTTCATTTTTATAAAATTCCATAAATCGTACAGAAGTAATTCCTCTTGTTTCACCAACCCAAGTTTTAACCCTTATTTTATCACCTAAAAAAGCTTGTTTTAGATAATCTATTTCATGTCTCATTACCACCCAAACATATTGTGGTAAAGGGTTATCTTTAGTCAAATATGCCCAGTGTTCTGTTGCTATTTTGTCCATCCATTTTACGTAGACTAAATTATTTACATGGTTTAAGGTATCTATATCTTTAGAAGATACTTTTAGGGTTAGCGTAAAGATTGTGCCCATTAAATTATAGATTCTCCGTTTAAGTTGGTCGTTAAAATATCACTAAATAAGTTAAAGAAAGGACGTAAAGCTCTAAAACTTTGATCTACCTGTTCTGTAAAATCTGCTGATAAAACTTCTTTATCTGTAAAGTTTTTTACTGCTATAAATCCTTTTTTACGTAATAAATTTACATCTGGGTGTTCTTTATCAAATCCTCTAGGAGCCGTTTTTAACTCGCCAAAACTTTCAAATTTTCCTCCAAAATGTCTTTTATAGTTAGACTCGTTTAAAATATCTTTAATTTCTGAAGCATCCATTTCTATTTCTTTACGAATACGAAATAGATCTTCTTTATTGGGTTCCCAAAAACCACCTGCAACAAAAGACTCTCCAGGTCTGATTCTTAAAAAATAGCCTCCTCTAAGTTCTTTTCCCAGTCTAGAATAAGAATTTGCAAAATGAGCTTTATAAGGTGTTTTATCTTTAGAAAACCGAACATCTCTGTAAATACGCATCATTTTAGACTTTTCAATTTCATCATGCATTTGTAATTTATTGTGAATTACAGCAAAAACTTCTTTAGCATTTTGTTGTGCTTTTTGATAAGCGGGTTTATGGTCTGTAAACCAATCTCTATTGTTGTTTTTCTGTAAATCTTTTAAAAATTGAAACGTAGTTTTATTAATCTGCATGATTCTAAATTTTGAACGTGAAATTACAAAATAGATTTGTAACTTAGATCTTATAATGTATTCAAAAAACAAGGTACTTCAAAAAAGATATGAAGGCTTTTTACAAACCAATAGTTTGTGGAAAGATAAGACTGTATTTGATTTAAAACAGTTTTTTATTGTACCAAAAATAACTAAAATACAAGTAGAAATCAATGAAAAACTTCGTTTGGGGAAATATATAGAACGTTTGGTTTCATTTCAATTAGCCCAAGAAAAATCAATAAAAATTCTTTGTGAAAATGTTCAAATTCAACAAGAAAAAAGAACCTTGGGCGAATTAGATTGTATCCTGCAAAAAGAAACAAAAATTATTCATCTAGAAATTGTGTATAAATTTTACTTATACGATTCTTCTGTTGGAGGTACTGAAATTGAGCATTTTATTGGCCCTAATAGAAAAGATTCTTTACTAGAAAAACTAACCAAACTAAAAGAAAAACAATTACCACTACTCTATTCTACCGAATGTAAAAATTATATAAATACTATTAATTTATCAGTTTCAAACCTTGAGCAGCAAGTTTATTTTAAAGCGCAATTGTTCATTCCTTTACAAGAAAAAATTCAATTAACAAATCTTAATAATGCTTGTGTTTGCGGATTTTATATCAAAAAAAATGAATTAGAAATATTTAAAAATTGTAAGTTTTTTATTCCGAATAAAAAAGACTGGATTGTAATACCTCACCAAAAAGTAGATTGGATTAATTTTGAAGTTTTTAGCGTTTTATTACAAGAATACTATCAAAAAAAATATGCTCCTCTTTGTTGGATTAAACAACAAAATGGTGAGATTATAAAAGTGTTTTTAGTTTGGTGGTAATAGCTAATTTTTATCTATAATATCTCCAGACCCTACAGATTTACTATCTATTTTAGACGGATTTCCTTTATAATAAACACTACCTGAACCAACAATTTTAGCTTTTATCATAGAAGTAACGTGCGTTTTTATACTACCTGAACCTGTAATTTTTACACTTAATTCTTTTGTTTTTAAATCATACGCTTTTACATCTCCAGAGCCTGCTATAGCACACACTAGATGTTTAGTATTGCCTTCTAAACTTATATTACCAGAACCTGCTATAGAACTTGCAACTTCTTCTGCATCAACTTTTAATGCAATATCTCCAGAACCTGCTAAATTAGTTTTAAAGTAGCTTGCTTTAATTACAGCAGTACTTTTAATTTTTCCAGAACCTCCTAAAGATACTTTTTCTAAACTTTGAAACGGAACAGTTATTATCAACTTTTTAGTTGTTTGGGCATTTATGCCTTTTTCAAATCTAATTTGTAAAGTACTTCCAGAAACTTCTGTTTCTAGATATTCAATAATATTTTCTTCACCTTCTATAGTAATTTTACCTTCTTTACCTTTCACTAAAAAAACATGAAAAGAACCAGCAACCTCAATATTGTTGTAGTCTAAAGTTGTTCTATTTACTGTAATTAAATTTCCGTTTCCTTTTATTTTTTTATTATTCCACCAATCTTGTGCATTTATTGTTAAAGTTAAAGTGATTAATAAAGTTGTGAAAAGTGTTTTTTTAGTCATAATTTTGTTTTTAGTTAGTGTTTCTAATATTCTTTAAGGCTTACTCCTCCGTATTGAGAGCGTATCTTTAATCTAGCACTACTGCTTCCTTTACCATATTTTCCTTGATAATATTTTGACGTATTTTTAGAAATTTTCTTAAAAAACTCAATCTGATCATTACCTCTATTAAGTCCTGCATATTGTAAATTTATTTCAAAATTAAAAGCAGCACCATTTTCTACGCCTATTTTAATACCTGCATACTGTCCGTCTATATCAACATTTTTAAAGCCTTTTGCTAACTTATCTACAGAAATAGAACCGTAATCTGTCTCTATTATCAATTCTTCTTTAATCTCACCAAAACGCATGCTTGCATAATCTGAGTTTCCATGAACGCGTTCTGCTTCTTGTATACTAATAGGTCCATAATCTGAGTTAAAATCTACGTTATTAGCCTCTCCTAATCGTACTGCAGAATAATCTGCATTTACTCTAACTTTTTGAGTTTTATCTAGTGTAATTTTAGAATAATCTACATTAATGTCACCACTTTTCATAAACCGAATAGAAGATGTAGAGCAATATTCTAATTTTATTCTATTGTTTTCTGCAGACAATTCGCCAATATCAATTTTACCATAATCACAACTAATATCTGCATTACCCTCTAAATTGTCTAAATAAATACTACCATAATCATTATCTAAATCTACAGAATTAGATTTTGGCATTTTCACTACATAATTTATTTTATAATTGATATTATCATTCTTTTTCCACCAAGACCAATTGTTGTTTTTTTTCTCAAAAATTGTTTTGGCTTCAATCAAAGAAGAAGATGCGTTAAAAGCTACATCTATAGTAGATAATCTATCTTCAATGTCCTCTATATCATTTCCTTTTACGGTAATGGTAACTTCAATTTCTACCCTGTTTTGATTCCAAGTTGTAATATTTAAATTTCCATACCTATTGTTTAAAGCAACTTTAGCATCTGTATTTACAACAAACTCTTTCTTAATTACTTTACTTTTTTCGTGTTTCTTTTTAACTACTTTGGCAGCTGTTACTAGAGGTACAAGTAACAATAAGAGTGTAATTTTATATATAAACTTCATTATTTAAAAGATTAGGATTTTTAATTTGTTCTATCTGTTGTAAGGTACTCTCTAAAATATTTAAACGTTCTTGATAGTTTTTAATCATTGCGCTAATTAATTTTCTTTGATTTCCATTTTTAGTCAATTCTTTTAAAAAGGTTTGGTATTCTTCTTCCAATTCTTCTAATTGATCTAAAGCATTTTCTATTATTGTTTCTGTATCTAAACTTCTGTTTTTCTCTAAAGTTTTTAATTCTTGACGAATGCTAGACACAAAATAATTTTGAACTTCTTCCATTTTTGGAGATATGTCTGCCAACTCAAGTTGTTTTTTCTGATGATTACTGCCCAACCAAAACCCTAAGATTAAAACTACAGAAGCAGCCACAGACAACCATTTCCATGACGTTTTTTGAGTTCTTTTTGGCAGGTTTAATTTACGCTCAAAACGTTCAAAATGACCAGAATGAGGTTCTTGCAAATCAAATTCGTTTTCAGAAAAAAATTGATGTAATTTATCTTCCATACGCTTGTGTTTCTATTTTATTATCAAGTATAACTTGTTTTAATTTCTTTTTTGCTCTAGATATTGTAGTTCTTACATTTTCATTAGAATATTCTAAAATTTGTGCAATTTCCTCATAATCATACCCTTCTAATAAGTGTAAATTTAAAATTACTCTGTAATTATCTTTTAAACTTTGTAAACATTCTAAAACTTTACTAGCTTTTAATCCAGAATAATCAATGGTTTCTTCTTCTTCATCTTCATTAGGAATCACTTGCATTTTAACTTCATTATACCTATTATTCTTTTTTAACTGTGTTAAACTTTTATTGATTACTATTCTTTTCATCCACGCTCCAAAGGTAACTTCTCCCTTATAACTATCTACTTTTGTAAATACAGTTAAAAACGCTTCTTGCATAATATCTTCTGCTTCAAAACCATCTTTTAAAATACGATATGCTGTATTATACATGCCTTTGTAATAAGCTTTATATAAGTCTAACTGCGCATTTTTATCTGATTTTTTGCAGCGTTCTATAAGGTTAGTTATATGTGGTTGATTAGGTTTCAATAAAACGTTTCTATACTAGAGACAAAGTTGTTTTTAATTTGTGACAGTTTACAGAAATAAAAGTAAACTTTTTTATTGTGAGTTACTTTTACGTGGTTTAAAAACTTTATAGTGTACATGTTTTTACGAATTAGTACCATTATTAAACATAACTTAATAAGTAATGCAAGATTGCTTTGTAAACTTTTTCAAAACATTTTTCTCCTTTGGCACAACAGTTGTCTTAATATAAAAGTATATAAACAAGTTAAAATATAACTTATTTATTATCAATATTTTAAAAACATAAAACTGTTGTTGATTTTATTCTTATCAAAAATCAATGTCAGTATGACAGATATACAAACCATGAGCAAACCAAAAGTGATGCATATAGACAATTTGTCGCTTCATAGTATGTTGAATGAAGATTCAGAATTGATTCCGTTAATGACGCCAGAAGATGAAGAAATCATCAACAAAGAAAGTGTACCAGAAATATTACCTATTTTACCATTAAGAAATACCGTATTATTTCCTGGTGTTGTTATTCCTATTACTGCAGGAAGAGATAAATCTATCCAGTTAATTAAAGATGCTAATAAAGGCGATAAAATTTTAGGTGTTGTAGCACAAAAAAACGAAGAAGTAGAAATACCTGGGCTTAAAGATATACATACCACAGGGGTAGTTGCGCAAATTTTACGGGTTTTGAAAATGCCAGATGGCAATACAACAGTTATCATTCAAGGTAAAAAGCGATTTGAAATAGATACTATTGTACAAGACAAACCATATATAAAAGCAACAGTTAAAGAAGCTTTTGAAGATAAATTTATTGAAGATGAAAAAGAGTTTGACGTTATTATAGATTCTATTAAGGAACTTGCATTAGAAGTTATTAAAGAAAACCCAATGCTACCTTCTGAGGCTTCCTTTGCTATTAAAAATATTCAATCTAATTCTTTTTTGGTAAATTTTATCTCCTCAAACATGGATTTAAGTGTTGCCTTAAAACAAGATGTTTTAGAAACCGATAACCTAAAAGAACGTGCTTTATTAACGCTAAGAAACCTTAATAAAGAACTTCAAAAACTAAAATTACGTAACGATATTCAATCAAAAACACGTGAAGATTTAGATCAGCAACAACGTGAATATTATTTGCATCAACAATTAAAAACCATTCAAGAAGAATTAGGAGGCGCTTCTAACGATCAAGAGTTAGAAGAAATGCGCAAAAAGGCAAAAACTAAGAAATGGAATAAAGAAGTAGCAGACACCTTTGAAAAAGAGTTGAATCGTTTAAAACGAATGAATCCTCAAATGGCAGAATATGGTGTGCAAAGAAGCTATTTAGAGTTGTTGTTAGAATTGCCTTGGGGTATTTATTCTGAAGATAAATTCGATCTAAAAAATGCTCAAAAAGTTTTAGATAGAGACCATTTTGGATTAGAAAAAGTAAAAGAACGTATTATAGAACACTTGGCTGTTTTAAAGCTAAGAAACGATATGAAATCGCCAATTATCTGTTTGTATGGTCCTCCAGGAGTAGGTAAAACTTCTTTAGGGAAATCTGTTGCAGAAGCTTTAGGTCGTAAGTATGTAAGAATGTCTT
This sequence comes from Polaribacter sp. WD7, assembly GCF_003335085.1. Taxonomy (GTDB): domain Bacteria; phylum Bacteroidota; class Bacteroidia; order Flavobacteriales; family Flavobacteriaceae; genus Polaribacter. The sequence goes on from NZ_QPEJ01000017.1 coordinate 338,793, forward strand.
TAGGCGGCCTGCGTGATGAAGCAGAAATTAGAGGGCATAGAAAAACCTATATAGGCGCAATGCCAGGGCGTTTAATACAAAATTTGAAAAAAGCAGAAACTTCAAACCCTGTTTTTGTTTTAGATGAAATAGACAAACTAGGGCAAAGTCATCAAGGAGACCCGTCTTCTGCTATGTTAGAAGTGTTAGATCCAGAGCAAAATACAGCCTTTTATGACAACTACTTAGAAGTAGGTTATGATTTATCTAAAGTATTGTTTATAGCAACCGCCAACAATCTAGGGCAAATTCCTTGGGCTTTACGTGATCGTATGGAAATTATAAATGTTACAGGATACACCATTGAAGAAAAAGTAGAAATAGCCAAAAGACATCTATTACCTAAACAACTTAAAGAACATGGCTTAACTTCTAAGGATTTAAAATTAGGAAAAAAGCAAATAGAACAAATTGTAGAGGGGTATACTAGAGAATCTGGAGTTCGTGGTTTAGAAAAACAAGTTGCCAAAGTAGTGCGTTTTGCTGCAAAATCTATTGCCCTAGAAGAAGAGTATGAAATTACACTATCTACTGAAAAAGTAGAAGAGATTCTTGGTACACCAAGAAATAGAGACAAGTATGAAAACAATGGCGTTGCTGGTGTAGTAACTGGTTTAGCTTGGACAAGAGTTGGTGGCGATATTTTATTTATAGAATCTATTTTATCTAAAGGAAAAGGAAATCTTTCTATTACAGGTAATCTAGGAAATGTAATGAAAGAATCTGCAACAATTGCCATGAAATTCATAAAATCAAATGCAGAAGAATTTGGTATTAAACCTGAAATTATAGAGAAATATGATGTGCATATTCACGTTCCTGAAGGTGCTACGCCTAAAGATGGCCCAAGTGCAGGAATAACGATGCTAACCTCTTTAGTGTCTTCTTTTACACAGCGTAAAGTAAAAAACAAAATAGCAATGACTGGTGAAATTACACTACGTGGTAAAGTACTGCCTGTTGGCGGAATTAAAGAAAAAATATTAGCTGCTAAAAGAGCCAATATTAAAGAAATTATGTTGTGTGAAGATAACCGAAAAGATATTGTAGAAATAAAAGAAAGTTATCTCAAAGGACTTACTTTTCATTATGTAACAGACATGAAAGAAGTTATAGATATAGCACTCACCAAACAGAAAGTAAAGCATGCTAAGAAATTAGACTAAATATAAAAGCCTCCAAATTTGGAGGCTTTTTTTATTAAGTTTTCTTCTTTTAAAATTATACATTTCTAAAAAAACTATAATTAATTTTATGTAGTTTTGATAGTATTTAAAAATAAAATAACCATTCATTTTATAGACGTCATACTACCCATTCCAATTCAAAAAACATTTACTTATAATGTTACTGAAGAAGAAGCAAATTTCCTACAAAAAGGGATGCGAGTTGCTGTTCCTTTTGGAAAAAGTAAAATCTATACTGGATTGGTTTTAGATATTCATAATACCGCTCCTACGCTATATGAAGCCAAAGATATTTTTCAAATTCTAGATGAACAACCTTTGGTAAATAAATTGCAATTGCAACACTGGCAATGGATAGCTAACTACTATATCTGTGCTCTAGGCGATGTATATAGAGCTTCTTTACCTTCTGCTTTTTTGCTAGAAAGTGAAACTGTTATTTATAAGAATGAAACCTTTACAGATGAAACTCTTTTAGACAATGATGAGTTTTTAATTTTTGAAGCATTACAACACCAATCTCAATTAACCATTCATCAAATTGCTGATATTTTAGGGAAGAAAAAAGTAATGCCTATTGTAAATAAACTGATTCAAAAATCTGCTATTTACATTAAAGAAGAAATCTACGAACAGTACAAACCCAAATTGGTAAAATATGTTCGTTTGCATACCAATTACACCTCAGACAAAGGATTAAATACTCTTTTAAAACAACTCTCTAGAGCTAAAAAACAAAGAGAGGCTGTATTGGTATTCTTTCAACTATCAACTTCTAAAAAACCTATAAAAGCAAAGGATTTAGAAGAAAAAGCCAATGTTTCTTATGCTATTTTAAAATCTTTGGTAGATAAAAATATTTTTGAATTTTATTATATCCAAACAGATAGAATTCAATATTCAGGAGAAACCAATACACTAAAAAAATTAAATGAGTTTCAAGAGCAAGCTTTATCAGAAATTAATAAAAGTTTTGAAGAAAAAGACATTGTATTGTTACATGGAATTACAAGTTCTGGAAAAACAGAAGTTTATACCAAATTGATTCAACAAGTTTTAGATAATGGTAAACAAGTATTGTTTTTATTACCTGAAATTGCGTTAACCACTCAAATTATTACTCGTTTAGAATCCTATTTCGGGAATCAAATTTCTGTTTTTCACTCTAAATATTCTATGAATGAGCGTGTAGAGGTTTGGAATAATGTTTTAGAAAATAAATTAAAAGCACAAATTATTTTAGGGGCACGTTCTTCTATTTTTCTTCCCTTCTCTAATTTGGGTTTAATTGTTGTTGATGAAGAACATGAAACGTCGTACAAACAGTTTGAGCCTTCTCCAAGATATAATGCTCGCGATGCTGCAATTGTTCTGGCTAAAATGCATCATGCTAAAATTGTACTAGGTTCTGCTACTCCGTCTTTAGAAAGTTATTTCAATACACAACAAAAAAAATACGGTTTTGTTGCCTTAAACAGACGTTATGGTAATGTGCAACTACCTAAAATTGAATTGATTGATATTAAAGAAAAACACAGAAAAAGAGAAATGACTGGTCGTTTTTCTGATACGATGTTATGCCTAATAACTGATGCATTAGAAGAAAAAGAACAAATTATTTTATTTCAAAACAGAAGGGGTTATTCTCCAGTAATAGAATGTAAAACTTGTGGTGTTTCTCCTCAATGTCCTAATTGTGATGTAAGTTTAACTTATCATAAATACAAACAAGAATTACGTTGTCATTATTGTAGTTACCAAAGAGCAATGCCAAACTCTTGTTCCGCTTGCGGTAACAATACCTTAGATACTAAAGGTTTTGGTACAGAACAAATAGAATTGGAATTGAAAGAACTATATCCAAACCATAAGATTGGACGGATGGATTTGGATACGACTCGAGGAAAATTTGGATACCAAAAAATCATAGGAGCTTTTGAAGCTAGAGAGATTGATATTTTGGTTGGTACTCAAATGCTTTCTAAAGGGTTAGATTTTGATAATGTCTCTTTAGTTGGTATTTTAAATGCAGACACTATGCTTAACTACCCAGATTTTAGAGCTCATGAGAGAGCTTATCAAATGATGGTACAAGTATCTGGAAGGGCAGGAAGAAGCAAAAAACAAGGAAATGTAGCCATACAAACATACAATCCTTATCATCAAATTTTACAACAAGTTTCTACAAGTAATTATACAGAAATGTATAAAGAACAATTGCAAGAAAGATGGCAATACAAATACCCGCCTTATTATAGACTTATTAAAATAACCTTAAAACACAGAGATTACAACAAGGTAGATGTTGGAATTAATTGGTTATTTAAAGCGCTTTACAATTCTTTTGGAGAAAATGTTTTAGGACCAACAGCACCGGCTGTTTCTAGAATACGAAATCAATATATAAAAAATGTGGTTATAAAAATTCCACCAAAGCAATCTTTAGCAAACATAAAAAAACAGCTACAAAAAATTAAAAACACCTTTGAAGCTGTTAAAGATTTTAGACCTATTCGGTTTATTATAGATGTTGATGCTTATTAGTAATTTCTAAATGATTTACTTTCTTCAAAAACATGTTCTAAAATCCGTTGTTCTTGCGCATCAAATACCATATTTCTACGTTGCATGACTACCTCTGCAACCTCAAATACTTTATTTAATTTGTATTCAGAAAAACCAGATGCACCTCCCCAACTAAATGAGGGTACAAAATTTCTTGGAAAGCCGCTTCCAAAAATATTGGCGCTAACACCAACTACTGTTCCTGTATTAAACATAGTATTAATTCCACATTTAGAATGATCTCCCATCATTAAACCACAAAATTGCAGTCCTGTTTTTGCAAAACGCTTAGATTCATAATCCCAAAGTCTTACTTCTGCATAATTATTTTTGAGGTTAGAATTGTTAGTATCTGCACCTAAATTACACCACTCACCCAATACTGAATTCCCTAAAAAACCATCATGTCCTTTATTAGAATACCCCATTAAAACAGAATTATTAACCTCTCCTCCTACTTTACAATAGGGCCCAAGCGTTGTGGCACCGTAGATTTTTGTACCCAATTTTAATACAGAATGCTCGCACATAGCTAAGGGACCTCTAACAACACAACCCTCCATAATTTCTGTATCTTTACCAATATATATTGGTCCTGAAGATGCATTAAGAGTCGCAAACGTTAATGATGCACCCTCTTCAATAAAAATATTTTCTTTGTTTATACATTGCACTCCTTCTGGTATAGGTTGAGATTTTCTGTCTTTTGTTAATAAATCAAAATCTTGCTGTATCGCTTTAGCATTTAATGAAAAAATATCCCATGTATTTTTTACCTGAATCAATTCATCATCAAACTCAATATGTTTGTATTCATTAAAGTCTATTTCCTCTTGAGTATCTTTAGAAAAGAAAGCAATAACATTATCTCCTTTAAAGATAGCTTCATTTTCAGATAATTCTTTTACTTTCTCAACTAGCTTTTGAGTTGGGCAAAAAGAAGCATTAATCATAATGTTTTCTGCCATTTCAACCATCGGATATTTTTCTTCTAAATATTCTTCAGTAATTGTTGTCGTTGTTAAACTTAAGTACTTTTCCCACTTTTCTCTAATGGTCAAAATTCCTATTCTAATATCAGCAACTGGTTTTGTATACGTAAATGGTAACAATGCGTTTCTAACAGCACCATCAAATAAAATATAGTTCATTTTAGGTCTTATTTCAGGTTACGCAAATTTAACTTAAAAAGAGCATAAAAAAAACCGATTGCAAAGTTTACAATCGGTTTTAATTTATTTAGATATAAGGCGTTAATTCTTTACAAATTTTTGACTTCCAATTTTATCATCAGATAAAACTCTTAAAAGATATACACCAGAGTTTAAATTAGATACGTTAATTTCTTCATTTCCAAAAGAGATTTCTTTTGTAAGAGCTAACCTACCTACGTAATCAAAAAATTGAACCGTAGCTTGTTCTAATCCAGAAGGCAATTGAATTGTTAATTGGTCTGAAGCAGGATTTGGAAACAAATCAAAATCTAATCTTTGTGCTTCAGAGATTCCTAAAACATTAACAGATTCTGAAGAAATGGTGATTACTTCGTCTCCTCTATTACCGTTAGCATTGTTTACAGCATTAATTGCGGCATAAAACTTTACATCACCTACATCTGTAGCAGGAGATCTCCACGTAAAAGTCCAATCTCCTGTAGAAGACCTTTGAGAATGTGACAAAGCACTACCTCCATTTTGAACAGCTGTTCCGCTAGTTGCAATAAATGTACCCACTTTTCCGTTATTGTCTAATCTCTCAGAAGTTACTTGAAACCCATAACCTGGTGCTGTGGAGGTTGTATTTATTGTTATTTGATAATCTGTATTGGTATCATAACCATCTTCAGGAATATTTGTTGTAATTATAGCTGATGTATTAAAAGTTGCTCCTGGTTGATGACAAGATACACAAGAAGCTCCTCCGTCTCCAGGAGAACCAGATCTTGAGCCACCAATACCGCTAGAAAAAGAAAGTAAAGTAAATGCTGATGCTGGGATTAATAGCAAAGCAAATTTAAAAATGTAATGTTTTTTCATAAGAATAGATTTAAAATAGTTGAATAAAAATAGAACAGTCGTAATTAATTTTTTAAAATTACATCAAAATTGTTATTATATTTTATATATTATTGTTAAAATAACAACAATTTAATTTATCAATTTGTGTAACACGATATAAATAAAGTTATAAATTCACAATTTGTAAATTAAAACTTTCTAAAAAGGAAAAATCATACTTAAAAAGGAAAAATTTAAGTTGAAAATGATGCATAAATTATGAGTAAAAATGTTAAACATATTAAAGATTCTCAGTTAACTATAACTGAGTTAATGCTACCCTCTCATTCTAATTTTAGTGGAAAAATACATGGCGGACATATATTAAATTTGATGGATCAAATTGCCTTTGCTTGTGCGTCTAAGCATTCTGGAAATTATTGTGTAACCGCATCTGTAAATAAAGTCGATTTTTTAAATCCTATTGAGGTAGGCGAATTGGTAACCATGAAAGCCTCTGTAAACTATACAGGAAGAACATCTATGGTGGTTGGTTTACGCGTAATATCAGAAAATATTAGAACAGGTGAAACCAAACATTGTAATTCTTCTTATTTTACCATGGTAGCTAAAGACGAAAATGGAAAAAGTGTTCCTGTACCAGGAATTATTTTAACAAATGAAGAAGAAGTAAGGCGTTTTGCAAGAAGTATTGTAAGGCAGAAAGAAGGCAAAAATAGAACTTCTCGTTTTAGAAGTAGTACGTTTAATTTAGATGAATATTTACCTTTATTAGAAGGTAGCAATTCTAAAATTACGTTTAAAAAATAATTCTACTTAATATATTATAAATAAAAAAAGCAACCGAATAGGCTGCTTTTTTTATTTATTTAAATGTATGTGGATTATTTACTTAAATACATTTTTCTACGAGCATATAAATCATAAAATTCATCATCTTTTAAACTATCAATAAATAAGATACTTTCTCCTGTAGATTTCATTTCTGGTCCTAACTTCTTATCTACATTTGGAAATTTATTAAATGAGAATACAGGTTGTTTAATTGCGTACCCATCTAAATGTGGTTTAAAATCAAAATCTGTAACTTTTTTAGCACCTAACATCACTTTAGTTGCATAATTTACGTACGGTTCTTTGTAAGCTTTTGCAATAAAAGGAACTGTTCTAGAGGCTCTAGGATTTGCCTCAATGATGTAAACAACATCATCTTTAATAGCAAATTGAATGTTAATTAAGCCTACTGTCTTTAACTCTCTAGCGATGGTATTGGTATGGTCTATAATTTGTTGCATTACCAAATCACCTAAATTAAAAGCAGGTAAGGTTGCATTAGAATCTCCTGAGTGAATTCCACAAGGTTCTATATGCTCCATGATTCCAATAATGTATACATTTCCGTCTGCATCACAAATGGCATCAGCTTCTGCCTCTATTGCACCATCCAAATAATGATCTAAAAGTAATTTATTGTTTGGTATTTTTTGTAATAAATCTACAACATGAGCCACCAATTCTTCTTTATTGATAACAATTTTCATTCCTTGTCCTCCTAAAACGTAAGAAGGTCTAACTAAAATTGGGAAATCTAATTGGTCTGCTAAAGCCAATGCTTCATCTGCAGTTTCTGCAACACCAAATTCTGGATAAGGAATATTGTTTTCTTTTAACAATGTAGAAAACCTACCTCTATCTTCTGCAATATCTAATGCTTCATAAGAAGTTCCAATAATTTTAATACCGTATTTGGTTAGTTTTTCGGCAAGTTTTAATGCTGTTTGTCCTCCCAACTGCACAATAACTCCTTCTGGTTTTTCATGTCTGATAATATCATAAATGTGTTCCCAAAAAACAGGTTCAAAGTATAATTTATCTGCTGTATCAAAATCTGTAGAAACTGTTTCTGGGTTACAGTTAATCATAATGGTTTCGTAACCACACTCCGCAGCTGCTAAAACACCATGAACACAACAGTAATCAAACTCAATTCCTTGTCCTATTCTGTTTGGTCCAGAACCAAGTACAATTATTTTTTTCTTATCAGTAACTATACTCTCATTAGCAACTACTCTTTCTCCTGATGCAGTTTCTATTTCACTTTCAAAAGTAGAGTAATAATAAGGTGTCTTTGCAGTAAATTCTGCAGCACAGGTGTCTACCAATTTGTAAACACGTTGAATTTTTAATTCTTCTCTTTTGCTGTATACTTCACTCTCTAAACAATCTAGCATATGTGCTATTTGTCTGTCTCCATAACCTTTCTGCTTCGCTTCTAACAATAAATCTCTGTCAATACTATTTATTGTAAACGTTGAAATTTCTTTTTCTAATTGAAACAGTTCTTCATATTGTTTTAAATACCACATGTCTATTTTTGTGATATCATATATTTTACTCAAAGGAATTCCTATAGCAATAGCATCGTAAATAGCAAAAACCCTATCCCAACTTGCATTGGTTAATTTTTCTATAATTTGGTTGTAATTGGTATATCCTTTACCATCTGCACCTAAACCATTTCTTTTAATTTCTAAAGATTGTGTTGCTTTGTGTAATGCCTCTTGAAAAGAACGCCCAATACCCATCACTTCTCCAACCGCTTTCATTTGTAAACCTAATGTTCTATCAGAACCTTCAAATTTATCAAAATTCCAACGTGGTATTTTTACGATTACATAATCTAAGGTAGGCTCAAATAATGCAGAAGTAGATTTTGTAATTCCGTTTTCTAACTCGTCTAAAGAATACCCGATAGCTAGTTTTGTAGCCACTTTTGCAATAGGGTAACCCGTAGCTTTAGAAGCTAATGCAGAAGATCTAGAAACACGAGGATTTATTTCTATAGCAATAATTTCTTCTTTTTCATCAGGAGAAACTGCAAATTGTACATTACAGCCACCTTCAAAATCGCCAATAGAACGCATCATTTTAATAGCCATATCACGCATTTTCTGAAAAGTAGTATCAGAAAGTGTCATTGCTGGTGCCACTGTTATAGAGTCACCAGTATGAATCCCCATAGGATCCATATTTTCAATAGAACAAATAATAACAACATTATCATTTTTATCTCTTAACAACTCTAACTCATATTCTTTCCATCCCATCATCGCTTTATCAATCATCACTTCATGAATTGGTGATGCTTCTAAACCTCTGCTTAATAAATCGTCAAAATCTTCTGGTTTGTATACAATTGAAGCTCCTGCTCCACCTAAAGTGTAAGAAGAACGAATTACCAAAGGAAAACCAAATTCTTGTGCAATTTCTTTACCCTTTAAAAAAGATGTTGCTGTTGCTTGAGGTGCCATAGGAACATCTATCTTACCCATCAATTCACGAAACTGCTCTCTATCTTCAGTTACATTAATTGCATTAATATCTACCCCAATCATTTTTACATTAAAATCTTTCCAAATGCCTTTATCATCTGCCTCAATACAAAGGTTTAACGCTGTTTGACCTCCCATAGTAGGCAATACAGCATCTATTTGTGGGTGCTCTTTTAATATTTGTATGATAGACTTTGTGGTTAATGGCAAAAGATATACATGATCTGCCATTGAAGGGTCTGTCATAATGGTTGCTGGGTTGGAGTTGATTAAGATAGTTTCAATTCCATCCTCCCTTAAAGAACGTAAAGATTGTGATCCAGAATAATCAAATTCACAGGCTTGACCTATAACAATTGGTCCAGATCCTATAATTAAAATTGAATTGAGGTCTTTTCTTTTTGGCATGGTAAGTAATTGTATTTTATGAGTTTGTAAAAATAGTTAGTGCTTAGATATAAAAAAAGGTGTTACTTAAAAAAGTAACACCTAATATATTAACAATTGTTAATCATTTATTTTTTATGTCTAGATTCAGATGAAACAGACAATTTTTTTCTTCCTTTTGCTCTTCTACGAGCTAATACCTTTCTACCGTTAGCAGAAGCCATTCTCTCTCTGAAACCGTGTTTGTTTCTTCTCTTTCTTTTCGATGGTTGATACGTTCTTTTTGGCATTACTCTATATTTTAAAAGTCTTCTTAATTTTTTCTTGTATTAACGATAAAATTACCTCGTTAAAAGCGTGGGCAAATATACAACTGTTTTTATATATGGCAAACACTATTCTAAAAAAAATTAAAATATTTTTTTTAGCACAAAAATATGATTTTACTACAATGTTTTTTACTTTTTTATTTGTGATAAAAACTAGAGTTAGTACTTTTGCCCAAACCTAAAACTACCATGAGTAATACGAAATACGTTTTTGTAACAGGAGGCGTAACATCATCACTTGGAAAAGGAATTATAGCTGCTTCTTTAGCCAAGTTGTTACAGCAAAGAGGCTTTTCTGTAACTATACAAAAATTAGATCCATACATTAATATAGACCCAGGAACATTAAATCCATATGAGCATGGAGAGTGTTATGTTACTGATGATGGTGCCGAAACTGATTTAGATTTAGGGCACTATGAACGCTATTTAAACATTCCAACTTCTCAAGCCAACAATGTTACTACTGGTAGAATTTATCAATCTGTAATTAATAAAGAAAGAAAAGGTGAATTTTTAGGAAAAACGGTACAAGTTATTCCACACATTACTGATGAAATTAAAAGACGAATTCAACTTTTAGGTGAAACTGGTAATTATGATATTGTTATCACAGAAATTGGAGGAACTGTTGGAGATATAGAGTCTTTGCCTTACGTAGAGTCTGTTAGACAAATGTTATGGGAAAAAGGTGAAGAAAATGCTATTGTTATTCATTTAACTTTGGTACCTTTTTTAGCCGCCGCTGGCGAGTTAAAAACCAAACCAACACAACATTCTGTAAAAATGCTAATGCAAAGTGGTGTTAGCCCAGATATTTTAGTATGTAGAACAGAACATGAAATTTCTGACGATATAAAGCGTAAACTAGCCTTGTTTTGTAATGTAAAAAAAGAAGATGTTATACAATCTATAGATGCAGAAACTATTTATGATGTACCAAATTTAATGTTAGATGAAGGTTTAGATGCTGTAGTTCTTAAAAAATTAAATTTATCATCACCTGTAAAACCTGCATTACAGGAATGGAATAATTTCTTAACAAAACATAAAAATCCTACATCTGAGGTAGAAATTGCTTTGATAGGGAAATATGTAGAATTAAAAGATTCTTACAAATCTATTACAGAAGCCTTTATTCACGCAGGTTCTTCTAATGAAACAAAGGTAAATGTACGTTGGGTTCATTCTGAAAGTTTAACAACCAAAAATTATGCTAAGAAATTAAAAGGCGTAGATGGTATTCTTGTAGCTCCTGGTTTTGGTGATAGAGGTATTGACGGAAAAATAAAAGCAGTTCAATTTGCAAGAGAAAGTAACATTCCTTTTTTTGGAATTTGTTTAGGAATGCAAATGGCAGTCATTGAATTTTCTAAAAATGTTTTGGGTTTAAAAGATGCATTTTCTACTGAAATGAAAAAAGATGCAGGAAATCCTGTAATTAATTTAATGGAGAGTCAAGAAAACGTTACCGAAAAAGGAGGTACTATGCGTTTAGGTGCTTGGGATTGTCAATTAATAGAAGGTTCTAAAGCCTATGCCGCATATAAATCTGAAAATATTAGTGAACGTCACAGACATCGTTATGAATTTAACAATGCGTATTTGGCACAAATTGAAAAAGAGGGTATGAAAGCCGTTGGTAAAAACCCTAAAACAGGTTTGGTAGAAGTAGTAGAAATTGCTTCTCATCCATGGTTTGTGGGTGTACAATATCATCCAGAATATAAAAGTACGGTGCTAAATCCGCATCCATTATTTGTAGATTTTATAAAAGCAGCCCTAAAATACTCTAAAACTTAATTTAATTTTTTCTGTTGAATTGTTTTTAATAAAAACGGAATACAAATTGAACTATTAAGATACAAACAAACAAAAGCAGTTAAAAACATATTAAAACTGCTTTTTCACTACATTTGTCGGGTTTTTATCAAAAAAAATTTTGATATCGTGACAAATTGACAATATATAAAAATGGAACAAAAAAAATTTGATCTCAACTCCTTTATAGGAATGGTGTTATTAGGCGGTATTTTACTTTGGTGGATGAATACTAGTCAAACAGAAGAACCTAAAGAAACGGTTACAACTACAGAACAAACTGTAAAAACCAATCAAAATACAACTACTACACAAATTGAGAATACGCAAGTTTTTGAAAATGACTCTTTAAAACTAGTGTCTTTACAAAATAAATTAGGTGCTTTTGCCCAAAGTGCTATAGTTGGAACTAACGGAACTTCTGTTTTAGAAAATGAAGTAGTAAGATTAGTTATAAACAATAAAGGAGGGCAAATTATTGAAGCACAAGTAAAGAATTATAAAACGTATGATTCTTTACCTTTATATTTAATAAAGAATAATAATGCCTCTTTTAATATCAACTTTGGTACTACTGATAATAGAATTTTAAATACAAAAGATTTATTTTTTGAACCTACTGTAACCAAAATCGGTGCTAATCAAATAGTATCTATGAAGCTAAAAGTTTCTGATACTCAATTTTTAGAATACAGATACGAAATGAAACCTAATGATTACATGGTTGATTTTGCTGTACGTTCTCAAGGATTAAGCAACGTTATCAATTCTTCCAATCCTATTAATTTAGATTGGACACTTACTGGGTACAGAAATGAAAAAAGTTTGCGTACTGAAAATACAATGTACACTTATTTTTATTATAAAGCCGATGATGAAGTAGATTATATTAATGCCGATAAATCTGAAATTCTAAATGATGTAGATTGGGTAGCTTATAAACAACATTTTTTTACTTCAAATTTATTAACAGACAAACCTTTTGACAATGCGTCTATAGCTTCTATTAATTTAGTAGAAGATGAGGAAATAGATACTGTTTTTACCAAACGCTTTGAATTAAAAACTCCGCTAGCTTTAACCAATGGAGAATTAAATTATAATATGAAGTGGTTTTACGGCCCTAGCGATTATAATTTATTAAAAACCTTTGAGGGTTCAGATTTGGGCGAAAGTGCAGATTTAGGTTGGGGTATTTTTGGTTTTTTAAACAGAACTATTTTTTATCCTGTATTTAACATGCTAAAAGGTTTTTTATCTAACTATGGATTAATCATCATATTAATGACTATAGTAGTTCGTATTTTGATGTCTCCCTTAGTCTACAAATCGTATGTATCAAGTGCTAAGATGAAAGTAATTCGTCCAGAATTAACTGCTTTAAACGATAAATATCCTGGAAAAGAAAATGCAATGAAACGCCAGCAAGAAACAATGGCTATTCAAAGAAAAGCAGGTGTTAGTATGCTTTCTGGTTGTATACCTGCATTATTGCAAATGCCTATATTCTTTGCATTGTTTAAGTTTTTTCCTACAAATTTAGATTTGCGTCAAGAAAGCTTTTTGTGGGCAAATGACTTATCTTCTTATGATACTATTTTTAAGTTACCTTTTACGATTCCTTTTTATGGAGACCATGTAAGTTTATTTCCTATTTTGGCATCTATTGCAATTTTCTTTTATATGAAAATGAACCAAAGTCAGCAGGCAAATATGCAGGCACCAACACAAGAAGGAATGCCAGATATGAGTAAAATGATGAAGTATATGATATACTTCTCTCCTATTATGATGCTATTTTTCTTTAACAATTATGCTAGTTCTTTAAGTTTATACTACTTTATTTCTAACTTGTTAACTATAGCAATTATGTTAGTCATAAAGAACTATGTAATAGACGAAAAGAAAATCATTGCTCAAATAGAAGAAAACAAAAAGAAGCCTAAAAAAACCAGTAAATTTAGAGAACGTATAGATGCTGCTATGAAACAGGCTCAAGAGCAACAAGCTAAACAAAAAAAGAGATAGCAAATACACAAAATTTACAAGCAAACAGAAACCCAAAATGAAATTCGTTTTGGGTTTTTGTTTTCATTACAATACCTCTATAAAATGTGATTTTGTAATATAAAACCTCATATTTCGACATACATAAAACCAAAAACAATCTTACAATTATGGAACAAAAATTTCCAATACCTCCTTTTAGTTTAGACGATGCCATAGAAAAAATACAAAAAGCAGAAGATGCTTGGAATAGTAAAAATCCCGAAACTATATCTAAAGCGTATAGTGTAGATAGCGAATGGAGAAATAGAGCGACATTTGTAAATGGTAGAGCAGAAATTGTTGATTTTCTAACCAATAAATGGGAAAATGAATTAAACTATAAACTAAAAAAAGAATATTGGGCACATACCCATAATAGAATTGCTGTTCGTTTTGAATATGAATATCAAAATAAGGAAGGAAACTGGTTTAGAGCCTATGGAAATGAAAACTGGGAATTTGATAAAAACGGACTCATGAAAAAAAGATTTGCTAGCATTAACGACTTGGCAATAACGGAAGACGAAAGAAAACTAACATAAGATTTATAAAGCAATTAAAATATGACAAACTTTTGGCAAAGTGATACTTAAGAGTCTAAATTTTGTTGATCTTTAATTTTTCTAGATCCCTCATATAATTCATATTTTACAAAACGACATTCTAAATCGGCATTTTTTAAAGGTATTCGCTTAGATGTTCGTAAACCTACGTATTTTAACGCTTGTATATCTGAAGTAATTAACCATGCAGTAGAACCTGGATAATTGTGTTTTAGTGTATCTCCTATTTTCTTATAGAACTCAGGAATATCAATATTTAAACGCTCTCCGTAAGGTGGATTAAACAAAATTGTAGTGTTACCAAAAACCTCTTTGGTTGAATTGAAAAAATTAACATGATGTACCCCAACAAATTCTTCTAAATTTGCAGAAATGATATTTGCTTTGGCTTTTTGAACAGCAGAAGGTGCTTTATCAAAACCCATTATTTTAAAATGTGAGCTTCTTATTTTCTTTAATAATGCATCTTGTATTGTAAAATACAAATCTTCATCATAATCTTTCCAATTCTCAAAAGCAAAATGTTTTCTGTTGATGTTTGCAGGAATGTTATTGGCTATCATAGCTGCTTCTATCAAAATAGTACCAGAACCACACATAGGGTCTATAAAATTTTCATCTCCTGTATAACCAGACAACAACACCATACCAGCTGCCAATACTTCGTTTATTGGAGCTATATTTGTGGCTGTTCTATATCCTCTCTTATGTAGAGAATCTCCTGATGAATCTAAAGAAATTGTTAACCATTCTTTTTGAATGTGTACATGTACTTTAACATCTGGATATTTTAAATCTACATTAGGTCTTTTATGATATTTATGTCTAAAATAATCTGCAATTGCATCTTTAGATTTTAAAGAAATATAATGTGAGTTTGATGTAAAATTTTTAGAATTTACTACTGCGCCTATAGAAAAAGTACCTTCTGCATCTAAATATTTTTCCCATTTAACTTTTTGAATAGCTTCATACAAATCTTCTTCATCATAAACTTTACAAGTTTTAATAGGTTTTAAAATACGAACTGCTGTTCTTAACGCAATATTTGCCTTATACAAAAAACCTTTATCTCCTTTAAAAGAAACACTTCTAACACCTTCTTTAACCTCTTGCGCTCCTAATTTCTTTAATTCTGTAGCCAAAACACTTTCTAAACCAAAAAGTGTTGTAGCAACCATTTTAAAATCTCTATTCATAATGCAAAGTTAAATATTAAATATGGGATGTTTCATCTTTGCTGCAGGAAGTTAACATTAAAATATTAGTCTAATTATAAACATTCTTTACATTTTCCTTGAATAAAAACCTGATAAGAAGTAACACTATAATCTGGAATGTCTGGAAGACTAACATTTACTTGCAAACAATTGATTTTACCACATATTGTACATTGAAAATGTGGATGATTGTCTGTATGCGTTGTTTTATTACAATTTTGACATTTTGCATATCTTTTCACTCCGTCTTTTCCCATAAAAGAATGTAAAACTCCATCATCCTCTAATTTATCTAATATTCTATAAATAGTAGACTTATTAAGTTTTGTACTTAATTGAGTTACTAAATGTACTGCAGAAATTGCTGTGGAATTCTTACGAAACTCATCTAAAACAATTTGAACTGATTGTGTTTTTCTTACAATTCCCATAAAAACAAATTTATAACAACTAAGTTGCAATAACAACTTTAATCTCTATATTTGCAACTTAGTTGCATTAACAATAAAAACATGATTTCTATACATAAAAAAAAGCCAGACAACCTAGGTATAATTGCAAGTTTATTATGTTTTATACATTGTTTGGCTACTCCTCTATTATTTGTTTTGCAAGCAACAACCTTTAATGTATCTAATTCTGTATCTTTTTGGTGGCAAAGTTTTGATTTAATATTTCTAATTGTTGGCCTTATAGCAATTTATCATTCTAGTAAAACAACATCAAAAATGTTAATGAAGTATTTGCTTTGGTTTTTTTGGTTCTTTTTATTTTTTTTGGTAGTTAATGAAAAAATACATTTTTTTCATATTCCTGAGTTCATAATGTATACAACTACTTTATCTTTGTCAGCGTTACATTTTTTAAATTTAAGATATTGTAAATGTAAAGATGACTCGTGTTGCGCGTCAAATCATTAGAAAATGTATTACAACAAGTAGTAAACTACTTATTTAGTTTTACAATAAACAATCTCTAAAATATTATGAAAACGAAAGATTGGTTTACAGATTGGTTTAACACACCTTATTATCACATCTTATATAAAGAGAGAAATGATGAAGATGCTCAGTTATTTATGAGAAACATCACTTCATTTTTAAAACTTCCACTTTCTACTCACATTTTAGACCTTCCCTGTGGTAAAGGACGTCATTCTGTTTTTTTAAATTCTTTAGGATATCAAGTAACTGGTAAAGATTTATCAGAAAATAGCATAAATAAAGCAAAAGAATTTAAAAATGACACACTTCATTTTAAAGTGCACGACATGCGCGAACCTTTTGATGAAACTTATGACGCTGTATTTAATTTATTTACAAGTTTTGGCTATTTTAAAGACGATAAGGACGATTTAAGTGTTTTAGAAAACATTAAAAAAGGCCTAAATAAAGACGGAATTTTTGTATTTGATTTTTTAAATGCCCTTAAAGTAAAGCTCAATTTGGTTGCAGAAGAAACCAAAATAGTTGATGATATTACGTTTCATATTAAAAGAGAGATTACTAATGGTTTTATACTAAAACATATTTCTTTCTTCGCAGATAATCAACAACATGCTTATACAGAACAGGTAAAATATTTAGATTTAGACAAAATGAAATCTTTCTTCAGTAAAGCAGGTTTTACAATTACCAACGTTTTTGGAGATTATCATTTAAATGACTACAATGCTGCTACTTCTGATAGATTAATACTTGTTGCTAAATGAGTTACATATTATTAGTTATAGCTGTTTTAGTAGGTTTTTTTGTAGTATATTTTATTAAACCAAAAAAAACAATTTTACAACTATTATTAGCTTTTAGTGGCGCTTATCTATTATCTGTAACTATTTTGCATTTATTACCAGAAGTATATCAAGAAACTTCTAACTACAAAACAGTTGGTGTCTTCATTTTATTAGGTATTGTAATTCAGTCTGTTTTAGAGTTTTTTTCTAAAGGAGCAGAACACGGACATATACATAAACATACAGATAGTAAACAATTTCCAATATTATTATTTATGAGTTTGTGCATTCATGCTTTTTCAGAAGGATTGCCTATACACAGCGCTGATGATAATTTATTATGGGCAATTGTTATTCATAAAATTCCTATTGCTATTGTATTAACTTCTTTTTTAATTCATACAAAATACTCCAAATTAGAAATCTTTTTATCTTTAACTACTTTTGCAATAATGAGTCCTCTGGGAGTTCTTTTAGGCAACAACGTTTCTTATTTCAACATGTATAACATAGAAATAACAGCATTAATAATTGGTGTCTTTTTACATATTTCTACAATAATTCTTTTTGAAAGTACTGAAAATCATAAATTTAACTTAAAGAAATTTGTTGCTATACTTCTAGGTATTTTTCTTACCCTAATTACTTTATAGGTTTTTCTTATATTTAAGAAAAATTAAATACCTATTTGTAGGTATGTTTTGAGCTTTAAATAATTATAATATTTGATATCGTAAGACTAACCATTAAATAAAAACAAAATGAAGCCTTTTAAATTTATTCCATTTAATAACTCTCATAGAGCTCTTTTTAAAAACAAAAAAAATCTTGATTTAGCAGATACTATAAAAAAACATAGTTACTTTAATAAATTAACAGGAATGATTACGATTAGATTTACTGTTCCAAATAAGAAATTTAACGTTTATGCTATTCTAAACATAACCAAAAATGGAATTCCTACAATAATTATTTATGTTTCTGATTGTTCTAATAAACCAATAAGAAGCAATAGTAAAAAAAATTATGTTGCTGAAATAGTATTTCATTATAATGAAATTATACCTTATCCAGGAGATGACTTCAATATTAATACAACTGAAAGTATTATTGTGAAAATTTATAATGATGATTCTATTTGCAACTTTTCAAAATCTAAAAAGATATTAAAACACTTACTCAATGATGAGTATAATTTTATAAATAAAAAGAATGCTTTAACAGATATTAATATATTAGATGGGTTCATTCCTAACGAAGAAGGTGGCGGAGTTATTATAGAAGGACCATAAATGATTACAAAGTATTTAAAACATTTAATTGTGAAACTACAAATCTTATTTTTATTGATTTGTAGTTTTTCTTATGCTCAAGAATCTAAATTAGATTCTGCATATTTCTATTATAAAAAAGCAAAACAATTTAATCATGACAATAAGCATTTTAATGCTTACAATAATTACATAAAATCTCTAGATTTATATAAAAAACTAAATACAGAAGACAGTATCGCAAAATGTAATTTAGAAATCTTTGAATTGATAAAATCTCAAAATAATTTAAATAAAAATCCTAAACCGTATTTAGACAACTACTACAAATTTGCTTTAGAAAAAAAAGATTCTTTTTTTTTATTGAAAGCCTTAAATAGATATGCTGAATATTATTGGAATTCTAAAAATATTAAACAGTCCAAATCATACTATTTTAAAGCACTAGAACTCACAAAAAGTAATAATCTTTCTAAATATAAAGTAAGTATTTACGGAAATTTAGCTTATTTACACGTAATTAATTACCCAGATACAGCCGCTTATTACTTTAAGAAAACATTAGGTCTAAAAAAATTAATGACCAATAATCAACTTGTAGGCAATTATATAAACTATTCGTTATTCTTAAAAAATCAAAAAAAATATAATGAAGCTATATCTCAATTAAAAAAAGCTGAGGTAATTACATTAGATAAGTATCAATTAAAATACAATAAAATTATTTACGGAAAACTTGCAAACTGCTATAAAGAGATTGGAGATTATAAAAAAGCATATAAATACTATGAAAAATATAATATTGCTAGAGACAGCTTAAATAACACAGAACAAAATATAGCTATTTCAGAATTAGATAAAAAATATCAAACTGAAAAAAAAGATAAAGAAAATCTAAAACTAAAACAAGTTAATAAAGAAATTGAGACAAAAAGAAAACAAAACTTACAATTGCTCTTTATCGCAATTATTACGATTGTTTTTGGAACATTAATTTACATTTTGTCTTTTAAAAATTCTCTTCGTAAACGCAAACTAGCAGAACAAGAAAAAGAAATCGAAACTCAAAAAAATCTTACCCTTTTAAAAGAACAAGAACTTACTACTATTAATGCTATGGTAGATGGTCAAGAGAAAGAACGTAAACGAATAGCAGAAGATTTACATGATAATTTAGGGTCGGTTTTAGCTACTTTAAAATTACACTTTGAAAATTTAAAGCTAAATAGAGAAAAACAGAAGATTAATCAAGAAGAACTATTTAATAAAACAGAAAACCTAATTGATGAAGCTTACTTAAAAGTACGTAGAATCGCTCACGCTAAAAACGCTGGAGTTATCGCCAACCAAGGACTATTAGTAGCCGTACAAATGATGGCAGAAAAAATATCTTCTGCAGATAAAATTCTTATAGAAGTTGTAGATTATGGTTTGAATAAACGATTAGAAAATAGTTTAGAAATTACTATATTTAGGATTATTCAAGAATTGACAACTAATATTATAAAACATGCTAATGCAACTAAGGCTTCTATAAATATATCTCTTTATGATAATAACTTAAATATTATTATTGAAGACAATGGAAAAGGATTTAAAATGAATGCCCTAAATTTAAATGACGGTATGGGAATCAACTCTATACAAACAAGAATAACACACTTAAAAGGAAGTTTTAACGTAGACTCTACTATTGGTAAAGGAAGTTCTATAATTATAGACATTCCTGTTGCGTAAATCATTATATGTAGGTAGTATCTAATAATTATCTAAATAATATCTTTATAAAAAAACTATGATTACAATGATAATGGCAGAAGATCATCAAATGTTAATTGATGGTGTGCAATCTTTTTTTGAATATGATGAAGATATTAATATAATAGGCACTGTTAATAACGGAGAAGAACTGGTTAAATTAGCTTGCTTAAAGCAACCAAAATTGATAATTACAGACATTAGAATGCCGATAATGGATGGCATACAGGCTACAAAAATCATCAAAAAAAAATTACCTCATATTCATATTTTAGCAATGACTATGTTTGATCAACCAGACGCAATCAAACAAATGCTAGATGCTGGTGCAACAGGATACATCTTAAAAAATTCTGGTATTAAAATGCTTTCAAAAGCAATAGTAACTGTAGCTAGTGGAGATACTTTTTTTGATCCTAACGTGGCCTTTAATTTTATGAATAATTATATTGATGGCAACGTTACTGTAGGTAAATCTGAAAAAACAATTTTATCTAACAGAGAAAAAGAAATTTTACATTTGATTTCAGAAGGAAAAACTTCTAAAGAAATTGCAGAGTCACTTTTTATTGCTAAAACCACCGTAGATACACATCGTAAAAACATGATTCGGAAATTAGAGCTATCTAATGGAAACGAATTGGTTAAATATGCCATAGATAAGAAATATCAATTCTGATTATACTTATTTATAGGAATAAACACAACTATTACAATACATTACATTTAAGAAACTTTTATAATGTAAAACATATGTATTGTAATACGTCCAAAACTTTATTAATACTATTTTTAATAGTATCACAAGCAATAATTTGTCAAGAAAACCAATCATTAAAAATTAACGACAGCTATTACATAACATCTACTTTTGAAACAAATTCTACACTTACCTATTTTGGAAAAAAGATTAATTCTTCCCTAAATATTCATAAACAGGACGTAATCATTAAAATTTCGAATATTATAGGTGATAGCGTTATTTTTCAATATTGGAAATTTAAAATACCACAAAAAAAAGATTCATCAAGGGCTATCAATAATAATATTGCTTTTTTTAAAGATACCACAGAAAGATTATTATACTTTTATTTACCAAAAAAGAACTTTGAAAATTTAACAACTAAATATTTTCCAAAATTTAAAGGCGCTGTAGCGGGTTTCTATTCTGTACCCTTTAAACTTCGTTTTAATGATTTTGACTTTGAACAAAATTTAAATTTGGGATTAAATATTGGATTTCAATACAGATTTAGTAAAAAAATTGAAGATAGATGGATTATTGAACCTAATATTGGTTTTGGTATATCTAAAGTAAATTTAGATGAAAATAACAGTAATGTTACAGAAAATAGATCTGCTAGTGCTTTTTCTGCCACTGTAGGTGTCATTTTAAGGGTTACTAACACTATTAATTTAGGTGCTTTTTTAGGTAAAGATTTTCTTGGCAAAAATGATTTAGGCACAAACTGGCAATACAACAAAAAAACTTGGTTAGGTTTGGGTTTAAATGTTGGATTTTCTGTAAATGATAGAAAAAAAGGAACTGATATTAAAAATACAGTTAATAAAGATGGTAATTAACCATCATCTTTATTAATTAGCAACCTCATTTATAAACTTAATACGCATTAAACGCAATTCTTCTTCATCATAATCACCATCAAATTCATCTAAAGCTTCTTGAATATTATCAGAATCTGCTTCCATAAAATATTCATGTATTTCTTCCTGCTGATCTTCATCTAAAATATCATCTAAAGCATAATCGATATCAATTTTTGTTCCTGAAAAAATAATACGTTCCATTTCCTTTATCAGATCTTCCATTTCTAAACCTTTAGACTTTGCAATGTCTTCTAAAGGAAGTTTTTTGTCGGTATTTTGGATGATAAAGAGTTTTAAACCAGAGTTAACACCAGTACTTTTTACAATTAAATCATCTGGCCTTAAAACATCATTCTCATCAACATAACTAGAAATAAGTTTTACAAAATCTTTACCAAACTTTCTTGCTTTTCCTTCTCCTACTCCATGTACTTTAGAAAGTTCGTCTAATGTAATTGGATACTTTAATGCCATATCATCTATTGATGGGTCTTGAAAAACAGCAAAAGGGGGAACACCTTGCTTTGTTGCAACTTTTTTACGTAAGTCTTTTAATAATTTTACCAATTTTTCATCTGCAGCACCTCCAGCAGATTTAGCATTGGTAATGATAGAGTTATCGTTTTCTTCATTATATTCATGATCTTTTGTCATCATAAAAGAAGTAGGTTTATCTATAAAAGCTTCACCTTTTTTGGTAATTTTAACAACACCATATTGTTCTATCTCCTTTTTTATAAGGTTTACAACTAAAACTTGACGAATTAAAGCCATCCAATAAGATGATGAGTGCTCTTTGCCAATACCAAAAAATGGTTGTAAATGCGTTTTATGAGAAGTTAACAAAGCATTTTCTTTACCCAATAATGTATTTACAATTTCTTTAGCCTTATATTTTTGAAGTGTATCTTTTATGACCTTTAGTAGCTTTACAACATCATCTTTTGCCTCTTGCTTTTTCTTTGGATTTCTAGAATTGTCATCCATATCTGCACCATCTCCATTCTTTTCATCAAACTCCTCTCCAAAATAATGTAATAAATATTTACGTCTATTCATAGAAGTTTCTGCATAACCCACAACTTCTTGTAGTAAAGCATGACCAATTTCTTGTTCTGCAACAGGTTTACTAGCCATGAATTTTTCTAGTTTTTCTATATCCTTATATGCATAAAATGCCAAACAATATCCTTCTCCATCATCACGTCCTGCCCTTCCGGTTTCTTGATAATAACTTTCTAGACTTTTAGGAATATCATGATGAATTACATAGCGTACGTCTGGTTTGTCTATTCCCATTCCAAATGCAATTGTAGCTACTACAACATCACAATCTTCCATTAAAAACATGTCTTGATGTTTCACCCGTGTTTTTGCATCTAAACCTGCATGATATGGTACTGCTTTTATACCGTTAACTTGAAGAATTTGTGCAATTTCTTCAACCTTTTTTCTACTCAAACAATAGATAATACCAGATTTACCAATTCTTTGTTTTACAAAACGAATAATGTCTTTTTCTACTTCTTTTGTTTTTGGTCTAACTTCATAAAATAAGTTTGCTCTATTAAAAGAAGCTTTAAATCTATTAGCGTCTGTAATACCTAATGTTTTTAGAATATCTTCTTGTACTTTTTCTGTTGCTGTTGCTGTTAAACAGATAACAGGTACATTATCAATTGCCTTTATTATGTGTTTTAAATTTCTGTATTCTGGTCTAAAATCATGACCCCATTCAGATATACAATGCGCTTCATCAATAGCTACAAAAGAAATTTTTTGAGTTCTTAAAAAAGTAACATATTCTTCTTTTATTAAAGATTCTGGAGCTACATAAAGTAGTTTTGTTACACCATTAGTAATATCTTCTTTAACTTGCGCTACTTCGGTTTTATTAAGAGACGAGTTTAGTACGTGAGCTACACCGTTATTTTCAGAAATACCTCTTATAGCATCAACCTGGTTTTTCATCAAAGCAATTAATGGTGATACCACAATTGCTGTACCTTCTTTCATTAATGCTGGCAACTGGTAACATAAAGACTTACCACCACCTGTTGGCATAATTACAAAAGTGTTATTATTTTCTACAATACTTTTTATTACCTGCTCTTGTAATCCCTTGAATTTTGTAAATCCAAAGAACTTTTTTAGAGGACCATATAAATCCATTAACTATAAATATTTGTTTAACGATTAAAACATCTACAAACCAACTATAATCTTTTTTTAAACTATTTTTTATAGTAAATTTGCTTGCTTTAGTAAACTAAAGATATAACTTTTTTTTCGTCTAATAAAATACTTATTTATTGAAAAATACAAAATCGATAATAGCAACAGCAAAGGAGACTATTCTTATTGAAAGTAAGGCAATTGCAAATCTTTCAAATTTGATTGGTCAAGATTTTGAAGATGCTGTTACTTGTATTTTAAATTCTAAAGGAAGGGTAATTGTTACTGGTATAGGTAAAAGTGCTAATATAGCAACCAAAATTGTTGCTACTTTTAACTCTACAGGAACACCTGCAATTTTTATGCACGCAGCAGATGCAATTCATGGTGATTTAGGAAATGTTCAAATTGATGATGTTGTGATTTGTTTATCTAAAAGCGGTAACACCCCAGAAATAAAGGTTTTATTACCTTTAATTAAAAATTATGGCAACAAAATTATTGCCATCACAGGAAATACAGATTCTTATTTAGGGGAATATGCAGATTTCACGATAAATGCCTATGTAGATAAAGAGGCATGTACTAACAATTTGGCACCTACTACAAGTACCACAGCACAATTGGTTTTAGGAGATGCGTTGGCCGTTTGCTTATTAAATTTGCGAGGTTTTACAAGTAAAGATTTTGCAAAATACCATCCTGGTGGTGCTTTAGGTAAAAAATTATATCTAAGAGTATCTGATTTGGTTAAAAAAAATTTGGTACCTAAAGTTAAGAAAACGGATAGTATTGCAAAGGTTATTTTAGAAATTTCAGAAAAAAGATTAGGAGCTACTGCTGTAGTTGAAAAAGATAAAATTATAGGTATTGTTACCGACGGTGATATTAGAAGAATGTTGTCTAAAACAACTGAAATTAATCAGTTTACAGCAAGTGATATTATGGGTACAAGTCCAAAATTCATTAATAAAGATGCCATGGCTGTAGAGGCTTTAGAACTTATGGAAAATAACAGTATAACACAACTTTTAGTTGTTGACAATCATAAAAATTATGAAGGTGTAATTCACCTTCATGATTTAATTAAAGAAGGAATTTTCTAATGGCAGAAGAACAAAAAGAAATGTCCTTTTTAGGTCATTTAGAAGAATTAAGATGGCATTTGGTAAGAAGTGCAGCCGCAATTTTTATTTTAGCAATAGTATTTTTTGTTTTTGCAGAATATGTATATGATCACTTTTTGCTTGCACATATAAAACCTGATTTTATTACTTATCAAGTGTTTTGTGATTTCTTTAATATTTTTGGGTTAGACAGTGCATTTTGCAATGTAACTTTTGCTGATAAGAAATTACAAAGTATAAAGGTTACCTCGCAATTAATGAACTCTATATGGTCTTCTTTAATCTTGGGGGTAATTATAGCTTTTCCATATATTTTATGGGAAATTTGGCGTTTTGTAGCACCGGGGTTGACAGATCATGAAATCAAAAAATCTAGAGGGTTTATTGTTACAGCTTCTTTTTTATTTTTCTTAGGGGTATTGTTTAGTTTTTATGTTATTGCACCCATCTCTATTCATTTTTTATACAATTATCAAATTACAGACGCTATACAAAATAGTTTTACCTTAGAATCTCATATAGGGTTAGTAACAAATATGCTACTTGGAGTCTCAATTTTATTTGAACTTCCGGTACTTATTTTTTTCCTAACCAAAATTGGGTTAATTACTCCAGAATTTTTAAAAAAATATAGAAAACACGCTTTAGTCGTTGTATTAATTTTGGCTGCAATTATAACACCACCAGATATTGCTAGTCAAGTAATTGTAGCAATTCCTATCCTTATACTATACGAAATAAGTATTAAAGTTTCTAAAAGAGTAATTAAAAATCAACAAAAAAATGCACAATAAAGTTCAAGAGTTTAATGAATATCGTTCTAAAATGAACGACAAAATTTTAGATTCTGATAATAAAATTATCAAAAGAATTTTTAATTTAGATACCAACGCTTTTAAAGAAGGACATCTACCAGTTAAGACCAAAGAACTATTAGGTTTGGTTGCTTCTGCGGTATTAAGATGTGATGACTGTGTTCAGTATCATTTAGAAGCCTCTTACAAATTAGGTGTTACTAAAGATGAAATGATGGAAACCATGTCTATAGCAAATTTAATTGGAGGAACTATCATGATTCCGCATTTACGAAGAGCTGTAGAGTATTGGGAAGCTCTAGAACAGCAAGACATCTAATACTTTTGTAAAAAATATAAACGTTTTTGTTTCATTATCTTTATAACTTTTTTAAGTTTTAAAAAACAAGATATTCATTATTTTTACAACAACTAGAACCTAGAAAACAATATTTAATCCACTAGAATAATTACCAATTAAGCATGATTTTAAGAGCAGATAATATTCAAAAAATCTACGGAAGTAGAAAAGTGGTAAAAGGAATTTCTTTAGAGGTTCAACAAGGTGAAATTATAGGTCTTTTGGGGCCTAATGGGGCTGGAAAAACAACTTCTTTTTACATGATTGTTGGAATGATAAAACCCAATGCTGGTCAAATTTTTTTAAATGATGAAGAAATTACTGAAGATGCCATGTATAAACGTGCGCAAAAAGGTATTGGCTACTTAGCTCAAGAAGCATCTGTTTTTAGAAAATTATCTGTAGAAGATAATATTATGTCTGTTTTACAATTTACTGGCTTATCTAAAAAAGAACAAAAAATAAAACTAGAATCTCTAATTGAGGAATTCAATATTGGTCACGTTAGAAAAAATAGAGGCGACTTATTATCTGGAGGAGAAAGACGAAGAACGGAAATTGCTCGTTGTTTAGCTTCTGACCCTAATTTTATTTTATTGGATGAACCTTTTGCAGGGGTAGATCCTATTGCTGTGGAAGACATACAAAGTATAGTTGCACATCTTAAGCACAGAAATATTGGTATTTTAATTACAGACCATGATGTACAAGCAACCTTAGCTATTACAGATAAGACGTATTTGATGTACCAAGGCAGTATTTTAAAAAGTGGAACTCCAGAAGATTTAGCTGCTGATGAAATGGTACGTAAAGTTTATCTAGGTAAAGATTTTGAGTTGAAAAGAAAAAAGATTTTTCAATAGTAGTACTACTTTCTTATAGTTTTATTGTTCATTAAAGACAAAACCAAATACACTACTATTATTAATGGTATTGATAAATAGTGTAAGCTAACAATCATTACAACTGATAAGATTAAGAACACGTATTTTACCACATTATTTTTTATCGAATATTCTTTAAATTTTAAGGAGAAAAGAATAATTTCTGCATTCATCACATAGGTTAATGCTAAAGTTGTGCCTAGTAAAAAATAAGTGTTTTCAATTAATGCTTTAGCAACAGTAATTTTTGAATATTCTTGTATTAAAGGTAAAGAAACAATAAATAAACTCATTGCAGGTGTTGGCAGACCAATAAATGAATCTGATTGCCTTGTATCTATATTAAAATTTGCTAACCTATAACAAGCACCTAATGTAAGTAGCAAACCCAAAAAAGGTACATAAGTAGGTATTGAAAAATTGACAATGTTCGCTTCAATTAGTAATTTGTACATTATAATTCCAGGTACTACCCCGCTAGTTACCATATCTGCTAAAGAATCTAATTGTTTCCCTAACTCACCTGATACATTTAATAAACGAGCTGCAAATCCATCAAAAAAATCAAAAAATATTCCTAATGAAACCAGAAATGCTGCTAGAATATAATCACCTTGAACAGCAAAAATAGAGGCTACAGTTCCTGAAAATAAATTTCCTAGTGTTAGTAAGTTAGGAATATGTCTTTTTACGTTCATTTAAAATATATTGAAAAGCTAAAATAAGAAATCATATTTGGGTAGTTTTCATTATCACTAAAATTTTGTCATATTTGTATGTATTAAGAAACAATATGCCTGTATGTACATCTAGCTTCTCTCCTATTTTACCGTTTAAAAACAGTCATTTTAATACAATGTATAGACCTCTTTTTATGAGAGCTACTTGTACATACCTTAGAAAAAGAATTATTACTTGGGATAATGACTTTATAGATTTAGATTTCTCAATAGTAAGCTCAAAAACGTTGGTATTGTTAATTCATGGGTTAGAAGGCAGTTCATCCTCTAAATATATCGCTTCTACCACTATTCACTTAAACAGAAAAGGATTAGACACCGTTTGTTTTAATTTAAGAAGTTGTTCTGGTGAAGATAATTTGTTATTAAGTACCTATCACAGTGGAAAAACAGACGATGTAGAATTTGTAGTTAACTATTTGCTTAATAATTATAACTACGAAAATATTATTATCGTGGGTTTTAGTTTAGGAGGAAACTTAACCTTAAAATATCTTGGAGAAAAGGGAAAAAATTTACCTACTAACATTAAAGGTGGTATAGCTATTTCTGTACCTGTAGATATTACAAGTGCTGAAGAAGAACTAGACAAGTTGAAAAACAAATTGTACATGAAGATTTTCTTTAAAACTATGAAAAATAAGATTTTAGAAAAATCACATAAGTTTCCTGAATACCACTTAAACAAAGACAAATTGTTTAAAGCTACAAAATTTAAACACCTAGAAGAGCTCTATACTGTACCTGTTTTTGGTTTTGAAAGCCCTGAAGATTATTGGATAAAAGCAAGTTCTAAACCCTACCTAAATAAAATAGAAAAACCTACACTTCTT
The DNA here is from genome assembly GCF_003335085.1 of Polaribacter sp. WD7. Taxonomy (GTDB): domain Bacteria; phylum Bacteroidota; class Bacteroidia; order Flavobacteriales; family Flavobacteriaceae; genus Polaribacter. Next base: position 367,586 of record NZ_QPEJ01000017.1, read on the forward strand.
ATCAATGCAAAAGATGATACTTTTTTATCATCAGAATGTTACCCCTATAAAGAAGCTCATGCTTCAAAATTTTTTCATCTTGAAGTACCAAATTACGGCGGTCACGTTGGATTTATGACCTCATTTAAACCACAAGAGAATACTTGGCTAGAACAAAGAATAACAAAATTTATCAAACAAAATATTAAGATCCATTTTTAATAAACAATAAGTTTAAAAAATAGCAGTTATTTTAGTATGTTTTTAGATATTTGTTATTGTTAATTTTTATTCCTTTTGAAACAAAAAAAATTACTTTTTATAGTACTATTTCCTCTTCTTATAAATGCGCAAGCCTTTAGAAACTATTCTAATGAGTTTTTAAATATAGGAGTTGATGCTGCTGGTTTAGGTATGAGCAGAAGTGTTGTTGCCACCACAAGTGGTGTAAACTCTATCTATTGGAATCCTGCTGGTTTAGTTGGTCTAGAAGATTATGAAGGTTCTTTAATGCATGCTTCTTATTTTGCTGGAATAGCAAATTACAATCATGCTGCTATTGCAATGCCAATAGACAAAGAAAGTGCTGTGGGTATTTCTATCATTCGTTTTGGAGTTGATGATATTTTAAATACCACAGAGTTAATTGATAGCCAAGGAAATATAGATTTTAATAGAATAAGTTTATTTTCTTCTGTAGATTACGCTTTTAATATAGCTTACGCTAGAAACTTACTTTTTAAAGATGTAAAGTTTGGGGTAAATGCAAAAATAGTTAGAAGAATTATTGGTGACTTTGCTTCTTCGTGGGGATTTGGTTTTGATGCTGGTATTCAGTTTGAAAGAAATAACTGGAACTTTGGTGTTATGGCTAGAGATATTACAACTACTTTTAACAGTTGGTCTGTAAATGAAGAGGAATTTGAAAAAATTAGAAATGCTATTCCTGGACAAAACCAAGAGACTCCTGAAACAACAGAAATTACCAAACCTACTTTGCAAATGGGTGTTGCTAAAAGTTGGAGATTAGGGCGCTTTTTAAACTTACTCACAGAGGTTAATGCTAATGTTAGGTTTGCTGAAACCAATGACATTGTATCCTCAGAATTTGCAAGTGTAGACCCTGCTGTTGGGTTTCAACTAGATTACGATCAGTTGGTATATTTAAGAGCTGGTGTTGGAAATTTTCAATATATAACTGAGTTTGATAATTCTAGATCTCTATCTTTACAACCCAATTTTGGTGTAGGTTTTAAATATAATGGAATTCAAATAGACTACGCTTTAACCAATATTGGTAGTGTTGGAAATGCCTTATTTTCTAACATATTTTCTTTAACTATAGATTATAGTTTTTTTAGACGATAACCTAATAATCTAGATGCTAAAAAAATACTACTTCATAATATATTTTTTACTTTTTACGTATTCAGTAAAAGCACAGATTAATTTATCTGTATACTCAGAAATTAGCTTAGTTACTGCTGGACCTGGAGAGGAGTTGTATGAAGCTTTTGGGCATTCGGCTATTAGAATTAAAGATCCTGTTCTACAACTAGATTTAATATACAACTACGGTATTTTTGATTTTAATAGACCTAATTTTTATACAAATTTTGCCAAAGGAAACATGATTTATAGTCTAGCTCGCTATGACTTTAAATACTTTTTAGCAAGTTATAAAAGAGATAAGCGTTGGGTAAAACAACAAGTTTTAAATTTAACACAACAAGAAAAGCAAGACTTTTTTCAGTATTTAGAAAATAACGCTTTGCCTAAAAACAAAGATTATTTGTATGATCCGTATTTTAATAATTGTGCTACAAAACCTAGAGATATTACAAAATCTATATTAGAAGACGATGTTATTTTTAATAACAAAAACTTAAATAAAGATTTGAGTTTTAGAGAATTAACAAACAATGAAATTCATTGGAATACCTGGGGTAGCTTAGGGTTAAATTTAGTTGTTGGCAACAAACTAGACCAAAAAGCAACACCCGAAGAGTATCAATTTTTACCAGATTACAGTTTGAAAGCCTTTAATTACGCTAAAATCAACAGAAATAAAAAATGGGTAGATTTGGTTATAAAAGAAGAAATCTTACTAAATTTTAAAGAAAAGAAACCAAAAATTGAAACTCTTAGTCCTTTTCTGATATTAAGTATCATTTCCATATTAGGTATATGGCTAACATACAGAGATTTAAAACATAATAAAAGAACAAGGCTTTTAGATTTTTCACTGTTCTTTATAACTGGTTTAATAGGGTTATTTTTAGTATTATTATGGTTATTTTCAACACACGAAATTGTACAAAACAACTTTAATATTTTATGGTTAGTTCCTCTTAATTTAGTTGTGAGTTTCTTTTTACTTAAAAAGAAGTCTTTACACAAATGGATTCTATACTATATTCTATTTTTAGTATTACTGGTATTAACTATACCTGTACTATGGTTTTTAAAAATACAAGTTTTTCCACCTGCAATAGTCCCTATTTTGATGATCTTGTTAATAAGGTATATTTTTCTATCAAAAAAGTTATTGCCCTCTATAAAATAAGACAGTAGTTATCGTCTTTATTAAAATTTTAAAATCCATTAAAGTATCCCTTTCTTTAATATAATACAGATCGTATCGAAGCTTTGTCTCTTGTTCTTCTATAGTATTAGCATAAGGATAATTCACTTGAGCCCAACCTGTTAAACCTGGTCTTACAACATGTCTTATTGAATAGAACGGGATTTGTGCTTCAAGGCTTTTCACAAACTCAGGTCTCTCTGGTCTTGGCCCAATAAGACTCATATCGCCTTTCAAAATATTGAAAAATTGAGGAAATTCGTCTAACCTAGTATTTCTCAAAAATTTACCAAAAGATGTAATTCTAGAATCATTTTTATTTGCCCAAACAGCACCATTAACTTCTGCATTTTTAATCATAGAACGCAATTTATATATGGTGAAATTTTCTGTATTTTGTCCTACTCTAGTCTGAGTATAAAATAAGGGACCTCTATTAGCCATGATATTGCCTAAAATAACAATTGGAAGAATACCAATAAAAACTAACAAACCTAAAAGCGAAATTAAAATATCTAAAAATCTAAGGCCAAAAAGATAAAAACGGTTTGAGTTATTTTGACTAAAATTAAGATTTTTATAAAAATTATGATTTAAATACTCTTTAGGCACCCTCAAAGTTACATTTTCATAAAAGCTTTCATAACTAACAATATTTACACCTTTTTTAAAGTTAGAAATCAACTCTCTATTTAAGTAATCAATTTTTTCTTGAGTAAATCCTTTATCTGAAACAACTACTTCTGTTATGGTTTTATCTTGCAATAAAGATGTTAAGCTAAATGAATCTATATTTATAAATCCTTGTATTCCTTCAATTTCTTTATCTGATATATAATTTGAAATACAATGAAAATTATCATCCTTAATATAATTAAATAAAGTTTCTAATGATTCAGAACTACCGATAAGTAATATGCTTTTAAAGTATTTAGGTGAAAAAATGACAGAAGAATATATGAACCTCCATATTATTATTGGTATTGTTAGTATTAAAAAAAAGTATACAATTTGAAGTCTATTGTCTGGAAGTTCTGGAGAAATATATGGTGTAAAAATATAAAAAATTGTAGTTGAAAATGCCGTTAAAACTGTACTTCTAACAATAAGATATCTATTACTAGATACATCTAAATTATAGAGTTGAAAAATTTCCCCAAACAATATATAATAAAAAACTAGTAATAAAAACCAATTTAAAATTTGAGGTTTTGAAAAGTTGAAATAACTGAATTCTAGATACTGATACGCACTCCATAGGGCTATGATAAGAAACAAAATATCAAAGGTTCTTAAAAGTACTTTTCTTTCTGAAATATCTAAGTAAGTGTTGTACTTTGCCAATTTTTTTGAAGTTTATTTATATATGATGAATAAAAGCCTCTATAACAAATTTAAAAAAAGAGTTAGTATATGAGGTTAAAATTTGAAATTAATTTAAAATAAAATTTAAAAGAACCAAAAAAATCTTATATACTTCTATTATTTATTTTTTATTAAGAGATTATAGTATCCATTTTAGCCATTTGTACCTCTAAATTATAAATGTCTTTATGAGCTTTTAAACATTTGTTTGAGACTTCTAAAAACTCATCTTTTTTCATATCTTTAAATATATAAATATTATGTATGAGTTGATTATAATCCTCAGATTTCCCAATCAATCCCAATTCGTTTTTGGTTATTATTGTTGCCCCCTCTCCTTCTCCACAAAATAAAATAGGGACTCCCATTTGAATTAATTCAAATATTTTAGAAGGTACAGCACCATATATTTTATTTTTTAAAGGAACTAAACCAACATCATATTTTTTAATTTCTCCTGAAACTCGGTCTGAACTAACCATACCATGAAAAAAAACATTTGAATTTTCTTTATTTGAAACGTTAACAATACCTTCTTCATCCATTCCTCCTCCGTAAATGTGAAATTCTACTCCTAATTGATGAAAATCGATTTGCTCACAAAGGTTTAAAATTCCTTGTGCATAACCTAACAAGCCTGCATAAACGATTTTAAGAGTACCTTTCTTTTTAGATTTTGGTTCATTTTTTTGATAGGTAGGAACATTTCTATATACAATACTTTTTTTTGTAACGGTTTTACAAATGTGAGTAATTGTTTCTTCTGATTGCCCAACAATGTTATCTGCTAATTTATAATTAACTTTTTCTACTTTTTCTAAAAAAGCATACATTTTACCTCTTTTTATGACTCCTAATTCCAATGCTGAAAGTGGCCAAATGTCTGAAACATTTAAAATATTTTTAGAGCGTATTACTTTACTTAACAGCAAACCAGAAAAAGCTACTAATAAAGGTGGTGACTGAATGATTATTGAATTGGGTTTTTTTTTCAACAAATAAAACAGATTAATCCATAAAGAGCAGGCAAAAGAAAGCATACTCAGTAATCTCAAAAAACCATTTTTAGACTTTGAAGGAAAAATCCAACAGCGTCTAATGTTAACGTTATTTAAAATTTCTGATACAAAAAACTTTTTTTTATATGACTCAAAAATTTTTCCTTTAGGATAATTTGGTAATGGAGATATAATAGAAACTTCATGTCCCCTTTTATACAATGCTTCTGCCAAATTGCTAATTCTATTAGCTGCTGCACCCATTTCTGGAGGATAATAATTAGAAATGATAACAATTTTTTTCATTTCTAAAATTCAATAGAAAGTAAATGATTAATTATTCTTTCTGAAGTTTTACCATCCCAAAATTTTGGGATACTCCCCTCTTTCCATTTACCCTCAAATATTTGATCAATAGCTTTTCTTATATTCTTAGGGTTTGTACCTACCAATTCATTGGTTCCTAACGTAACCGTTTCTGGTCTTTCTGTATTATCTCTCAACGTTAAACAAGGAATTTTCATATATGTTGTTTCTTCAGTTATTCCACCAGAATCAGTAATTACGCAAAAAGATTTTTTTACTAAATAATTAAACTCTAAATAACCAAAAGGATCTACGACATGAAAATTTTTAGCATCAATGTTTAGTTTTGCTAGTATTTGTTTTGTTCTAGGATGAGCAGGAAAAACAATGGGCACTCCTCTTGAAGATTTGATAATTTCTTGTAAAAACAATTTCAGTTTTGCCTCTTCATCTACATTAGCTGGTCTGTGCATTGTAAGTACAATGTACTTTTTAGAACACAGGTTTAAAGAATCATAAATTTTTGGCTTTTTTAATTTGCCAATATTGCTAATTAAAGTATCTATCATGGTATTACCTACAAAAATAATAGCATCACCTTTTATACCTATATTTTTAAGGTTTTCTATCGCAATTTCAGATGTTACATAAAAATAATCTGTAATAGCATCAGTAACCATCCTGTTAATTTCTTCTGGCATAGATAAATCAAAAGAACGGATTCCTCCTTCTACATGAGCTACTTTTGTATTCATTTTTTTGGCAACAATAGCGCATGCCATCGTAGACGTAACGTCTCCTACCACAAGAACTAAATCTGCAGGATATTCTAATAATTCTTTTTCAAAAGCAGTCATAATAGCTGCGGTCTGTGCTGCTTGAGAACCAGAACCTACTCCAAGATTTTTATCTGGATTTGGAATATTTAATTCTTCAAAAAAAGTGCCACTTAACTTTTTATCGTAATGTTGACCAGTATGAACCAATCTAAACGAAATTTTTTTACGTTTTTGATTTACCGAATGTATTTGATGAATAATTGGCGCAATTTTCATAAAATTGGGTCTTGCCCCTGCTATAATAGTTATATTCATTACGTTTTAATCTTTTAGTAAAGAAGTAAATTGTTTTAACTTACCGCTCTTATTTCTTTCTAAGTTTTTTAATTTTTTAAAGTCTATTGTTAAATTTGGCTCTAAGTATTTTAACAAAGAGTGTTTAATCTTAGTTTGCTCTTCTATGTGTAGCTTTTCATCAGCAACGTATTCAATCCTAAACTTATCAAAACTAGTTTGAATAACTTTTATTTCTTTTACGTTTCCTGAATCTTCCATCACAGATTTTGTCACATAGTAAAAAGTCAATCCTGGCGAAACTTTTCCACTAGGCAATTTAACCAAATCTTCACTTCTTCCTTCTAAATTTTCTAAAATATATTTTTTATGATTTATTTTTTTGATGGCTCCTCTATCTCCTAATTTGTATCTAATAAATGGATGTGCTTTATTGTATAAAGATGTAATTACAATATTACCTATTTCTCCATATGGCACAGGTTTATTGTTTTCATCTAAAATTTCTATATAAAGTGTTTCATTATTTAATACCCAATTGCCATTAACATCCTCAAAAGCTATTAAATCTAGTTCAGAAGCCCCGTATTCATTTATAATCTTGACTCCAAATCCTTTTTCTAAAATAATTTTATCTGAAGTAACTAGCATCTCTGAAGTTACTACACATGCGCTTACACTTTTACAAATATCTTTTAAAACAATGTTACGTTTAATTAAGTATTTTGCAAAAACCACCAAAACTGATGTATATCCATTTAGGTAAACAAACTTGTGTTTTTTAAATTGATTTACCCAAGTTTGTAAGGCTTCATCAGACAAATTAAAAACATCAAATCGTTTTCTGTTTGAAAGTAAATCTTTTATCAATTCTTTTTTTCTTGACAAATTATCTTTAGGTAAACCATAAAAACGTGCTTGTTTTTTACCATATAAATTATGCCAATTGAATCTATTTTTAATAATACCCCAAGTTAATGCATGAGTATATTTATCTTTTGCAAAGTAAAATGGGTTTCCTGTAGAGCCAGAAGTTTTGTTTTTAAAAACAGTATGAAGTGCGTAGTTTTTGCTTAATCTCTTCTCTAAAGGCATTTGTAAATCTTTTTTTTCTAACACTGGTAAAGAGTTCCAATCTAGACTTGCTTGTTTTACAATAGAATTATAAAAGCGATTATTTTTGTAGTGAAAATTTACGATTTCTTCTTTTTGGGTATCAACATACTTTTGAAACTCAATCTCAGAAAGCTCATGTATTTTAGAAATTGCTTGTTCAGCTTTCTTTATCGGAAAATTATTTAATTTTAAAGAAATATCAATTAACTTCATCCAACTACTTTAAAATTTCCAACCATTTATATTTTACAACATTCCAGTCGAATTTCTCAACCTTTTTTCTAGCCATAAGTGAAATTTCAGGAAACCTTTGATCTAATATATGTGAAATTGCTATAGCCATTTCTTTGGGGTTCGATTTTGCTACTAAAAGCCCATCATAATTTTCTTGAATTAAATAAGGTATTCCTCCTACATTTGTACTTACTACAGGTAAACCTAACGCCATTGCTTCCATTACACTTACTGGGGTATTGTCAAAATTTGTAGTATTGATAAAAATATCAAATTCTTCCGATTTTTTGTGCCAATCTTCCTTTAAAAGTACACCCGTGAATTCTACAGAATCTTTCAATTGTAATTTTTTTACCAATAATTTTGCTTGTAGATGTGTATCATCTACAAAAGGCCCTATCATACAAAGAGAAGCATTTGCATATTTTTTTTTTAATAGCGATAGAACTTCTATGGCCATAACAGGATTGTAAATTTCTTTAAAGGCTCTTACCCATAATAATTTGGGTTTTATTGTTTTTCTATGTTTAAACGGATATAAATCAATTTCCAATGTATTTGGAATATAGATTGTACTAAATCCTGCTTTTTCAAATGCATTTTTTAAATAATGAGAAGGTGCTACATTTTTGTATGAATTTTTAAAAATAAGTTGACTTAATTTACTGCTTTTAGACAACCTGTAAGGTAAATTTCCTCCATGTAAAATAGGGATATATTTAATGTTAAACAACCTTGCCAACTGAGAGGTTATGAGTGCATAATAAAAATTTGTTGTGCTGTACGTATCAATTAAAATATAATCTGTGGATTTTCTGAACTTAATTACAGAAAAACACATGTCTAATAACCTGTGAATTTTATTAGTTTTGTTAGATGATTTTTTTATGGAAAAACCTTCCTTTGTAAGGAGGAGAGACAAGACCGCTAATGTAGAATTATACTTTGTTTTCTTGGTTAAATCATTTCCTATGTACAATATGTTTTTATGACTCATCTGTATCTGGAACAATTTTTAGTAAACTTAACCCGTAAATGAAAGAAGGAAAAACAATTCTCATCGCAGTGTGATTAATCGTTAAAAACCAAAAAATATAAAAAGAAAATAAGAAAGCTCTTTGATAATTATTACTAAAATAAGCATTTTGTAAAGGAACTAAAATAAGAATTAAAAGTGATATGATTCCTAATAAACCATGTTCCTCTATCAATCTTCCAACCTCGTTATGAGAAGCAGCTGTAACGTGTTTATCACTTTCTAACCTTTTGTATTTACCATTACCAACTCCAATTCCAAAAATAGGAGACTCATAAAAACTTTCGATTTGAGTTTTTAAAATTTCACCTCTACCTGCTGTCACATCTTTTTTCTTAACTCCTAAAGAGTTTTTACCTGCATATCTATTGTCTATCATACCTCCAGTTATGTTAGAAGTATACAACCAAATTCCAAAAAATAAAACTACAGCAATAAAAATATACTTAGATATTTTTATGATAGTAACTTGTTGATGAAGAAACATGAATATTGCAAAAAAAACAGATGCAGCAGCAGCAGTAATCATACCTCCTCTCGAAAAAGTTAGCAGTCCTCTGTAAATAAAGTAAATTAAAAAAATAGCATCAATAAAAATATAAGGAGTCAATTTGTTTCCTAAAAACAAAAAAACAGCTAAAATAAAACATCCAAATCCTATTATTGTAGATACTTGATTTGGTCCAAACCCTCCTGAAGTATCAAAATTTGATACCGCCCCAAATACTAACTCTTCTAAATTTGGTGTTCGAAAATAAACATAACTTATCATAGAAAAAATGGGTAAAACACAGAAAAAAAGTAAATCTTTTAGTTGACTTACAGTAACCTTTCTCTTGTAACAGTAAATTGCAAAAACACCTAATGATATAGGTCCACTTAAATTAAAAACTACTGCCTTTCTTATAGATTCGTTTTCTGGAGTTTGAGTAAATACAATTCCTACAATTAGTAATAATATATATAATAAAAAAGAAACTGTTGATTTTTGTTTTAAGGGACCTAATAAAAGTCCCATAAAAGCAAATAGCATAATTCCATACTTACCAGTTTCATACAAAAATGCCCCATTTGTCATTCTCATAAAAACCTCTGAACCTACCAAATAGCTCATAAAGTATAATGCTTCTTCGTTTTTATTCTTTGATGAATAAATTATAGCTATACTTAAAACAAAAAAGAGTAATCCATATAGTTTAGATATAGGCAAAAAAGTAACTAGATATCCTAAAGCTAAGTGGATTCCTATAAGTGAAAATTTATTTTTTAAAATTAAGTTTATCATTAATTGTTGTAAAACTCATTAAGATTTGACATAAATTTTTCTTTAGAATAAATAGAAATCACATTATCATTTAGAGATCTTGATAATTCTTTCCTCAAAAATTCATCTTCTATTATATTTGATAATCGTTCTGCAAAAACGCTACTTTTTTTACTTGGTACTACAGCTTTATTATTATTTAATACTTTTTTACAATCACCCACATCTGTTGTTAAAACTGGTAGATTTGCTAAACCATATTCTAGTAAAGAAATTGGAAGACCTTCACTTACAGATGATAAAACTCCAATTGTAGATTGTTTTAAAATATTTTTTATATCCAAACACATATTGTAAAGGAACACATTATTATTCAAATTTCTTTTATTTATTATACTTTTAAGTTTTTTTGAATAAATATCGTTATAATCTTTACCTACTAAGTGTAATGTCCAAGTTGGATGATATTTTAAAACGGTTTTAAATGCTTTAATTAAAGTTATATGATCTTTTTCTGGTCTTAATGCTGCCAAACAAACCACTCTTTTATTTACCTCACCTTTTAACTTTGTTATTTCTTTGTTATCTGTGAAAAAAGGAAAATTATATAGCTTTATAGTATTTTTATGTTTTATTTTTTCTTTAGACCAAATATTTAAGTCTTCGTTCACATTTATAATTCCGAATACAAATTTACTAAGATACTTAATAAAATAAAATTTAAATCCTTTTAGATTAAAGTTGGCACCTGTGTGGTTGTGCCAAATTAATTTGATCTTTGGACATAATAATTTTAAGCAAACTCCGAAAAATAAAGAAGTTGAGTGTACATGTATTATGTTTATTTTATGAATTTTAGTAAACTTTCTTAGTCTAAATAAGGCAATTATATCAATAGTATGTTTTTTTTTCAAAAAAATGTAATTTACATTTTTATGCAATTTTTGTTTTAAGCTTCCTTCTTGTCTTGTTGTACAAAAAAAAGATTCAATATTATGCTCCAAAAAAATATTAGCCATATTAACAGCTAATACTTCTGTACCTCCTACATTTAAAGAATCTGTAATTTGTAAAACTCTTAAATTATTCAATATTAATCATTTTTTTTATCTCGTGTTCAAAAGTATCTAAAGTATACTTTTGAGACCATTTTTGAGCATTCATTACTTTTTTTTGATAAAGTGTTTCATCTTTTAAATATTCTATAATTGCATTTTCTACTTGACATGCATTAGAATTAGAATTTAAGACTGTGCCTCTTTTACCATCATTTAACATATAACTTACACAAGAGACATTGCTACAAATTGGTAAACATTTCCAAAACATAGCTTCTGCAACTACCTTTGGCCAGCCTTCAGATTTTGAAATGAAAATCAAAAAATGTGATTTTTTAAAGGCTTCTTTAACAATTTCTTTTGTTTGATTCCCGTGTAAAACAATGTTTTTTTCTAATGATTTTTTTGCTATATAATTTTTAACTTCTATAAATTTTTGACCGTTACCGTACATGTCTAATTGGACATCGTAACCATTCTTTATTAGATTTTCTATAGTTTTAACACTAAGTAAAGGTTGTTTTCCTTCAGAAAAGGATCCAACATAAATAAAATGAATTCGTTTTGATAAACCCTTTTTGTGTATACTTTCTATTTCATTAACTGTATAAGAAGCTGTAAAAAAAGGGATAATATTTTTTGATTGATTTGGCCATTCCCCATATACCAAAACTTTACAATTCCTTGTTAAAAATGTATTGGCTAAAATCTTTTTTTGAACTCTATAACTTAACGGCTGTTTACTATCAGGATCCCAATTACCTGCATACTTTATAGTTTTTGGTTTAAAAGGAAATAAAACCTGTATAAAACATCCTAATAATGCAATATTACCAGGACATCTTAAATGAATATGATCAGCCCAAAGCATTCCTTTAAATATCTGAATACAAATTACAGGAATTTTAAAAGTTGTTTTTAAAATATCATACGTATTTAAAATATTGAATTTTGGTACTTTACTTAAAATAATGTTTTTATGAGTATAACTAGATTCTATTGAAGAAATAGATTCTTGAGACACTGGTGATACAATTTTGATATTTTTCACATATTTGCCCCATAAATTCATTTCTCTTACATACGGTTCGTATGAAAATATTTTATTTTCTACACTTTTATGTATAGCATGTGTAACAATTAAAAACCTCATAGCATAACTTTTGGTTTTTTAAAGAATAAAGTTAGCCATCCAAAAATTCTGCCTAAAAATTCAGTAATAGCTTGTTTACCTTTGTTTCTTTTAAGAACATTTGTCAAACGTATACAAGACAAAATCAATACATTAAAATGCCATTTAAGTTTGCTTTTGAAAGAAGGATTTGGGTATTTAAGTCGCCAAACATACCAGCCATTTATAGTGACCATTTTACCATATTTAAATTGGTTAGGTCTTCCAGAAGGGTCATGGTAGTGATTTAATTTACAAGATGTTGCTATTACATTTTTACCAAAATTTTGGGCTCTTATAGAAAAATCTGCATCTTCGTACAATCCGTAGCCTTCAAAAAATCTTGAAAATTTTATATGATCAAAAACAATTTTTCTAAAAGAAAAGCTCATTCCTACTAATAAATCAACTTCGTAAACTTTATTATTTAGTGGGTAACTATATGTTCTTCCATGAGAAAATGAAGGCATACAATTGGGAGGTAAGTTGGATTGCAAACCAAAAATGTTTCTTACTATATTTCTTAATCCTTCTTTAATTACATAATTATCAAAGCAATAAAAAAAAAGGCTATTGTACTTTTGTGATGACTTTTTTAATTTCCATCGATTTTCATTAACAGCTACACCACCAACACCAATTATACTTTTATTTTGAAAAAAAACATTTTTTAACTCTTGAAAATAATTAGGGTATAATACAGTATCATCATCTAAAAAGCTTACAATATCAGTATTTTTAGAACATTTTTTTATTCCGTAATTTCGTTGTTTTGTGAGTCCTCTATCGTTTTTTGAAACTTTAAAATACTTTAAATTCTTATATTCTTTTTTTTGTATAATTTTTTGGGTTTTATCATCTGATGAGCCGTCAATTATTAAAATTTCATTAGGATATACACCTTGAATTAAAATTGACTCTAATAACCTTGTTAAGGGTTTTGGTCTCATATATGTACAAATAATAAGGCTTAAATTCATTCTATTTATATCTTGGTCCTAAGTTAATTAAGGCTCTAGCATACTTTAGAGATTTACTGAATTGAATTTGTTTATAAGGTAATTTTAATAACCTTAATGGTAATGTTTTTAAATCTTTTTTAAATAAATAAATAAAAAAATGTTTTGACCTCCACTCTTTAACCAATTCCTTTGGAAAGTGTTTTAACACTCCATAAGTAATTGTAGGACTTGGTACTGGTCTTATATTTTTAACAGGGTTATCTAACTCCCAAGGTTGTTGCTTTCTCTTCTTTCCTCTCTTTTTTGCTTCTGACCCCCACCATCTATATCCACCTGCAGGAGGTTTTAAGTGTAAATTAGGGGAAAAAGGGTTGTGTAATAAAATTCCTCCTGATTTAATAATAGATAATCCAAAATCAGCATCCTCTCCATAACCGCCATCAAAATTAATGTCATTACCGATTACTTTTTGAATCATTTGTTTTTTTACACATGAATTTGCATTACTAAACATATGAGAAATACCAACCTTCCATCTTGTAGCATCTATTTCATTAAGTTTATTTTGCAAATCAGTTAAATCTTGGTTTACATTATCTGCCATAATATCAAGTCCGTTACAAGCATCAGCATTATAGGTTTGAAGTAATTTTATATGATTTTCTACAAAATCTGAGAATATTCTAACATCATCGTCTGCAAAGATTATATAATCTCCCGTACATAATTCTATAGCTTCGTTTCTTGCCCTACAACTTCCCATAGAAGTTTGCCATTTTACTTTTACATCAAAAGGAAAATCTTTATTTTGATAAAATTTGTCATCTCTTTCTTTTTCTGGAGTTGCATCTACAATAACGGCTTCTTTAATTAGATATGTTTGTTTTTTATGGTCTTCTAGTAAAAGCTGAGCATATTTTTGCCTTTTCATGGTAGGTATTACCAAACTTACTGTAGGCTTCCCTTTTATATTTTGTAAAACTCTTGGTTTTATTAAGTTATATTTTTTTCTTTTGTATTTATTTTTTTCTCTAAAGTAAGTATACAATTCAGGTATTAAATTAAAAATACCTTTTCTATATATCATATAGTAGGTGTGATTATTTTTAAAATTTTTTATAAAAAAACGATACCTGTCTTTTTTAGATATAGTAATATTTAAATTTTCTTTTTTGTATAAGTTTTTTGAATAAACAGGAATACCTGCGTTGTTTGACAAAAAATTATACCCTAGTTCAAGTCCTGAGACTATGGGAGAATGATAATCATAATCAAAGCCATCTAGTTGATTCCAAACTTTTTCTCTAATGGCAAAACTATTTATATTTAATCTCCAAGAAATACAATTCTTTAATCCCTCAAAATCATGAATAAACCACCAATATATAGCTGTTTGATATTTTAACTCTTTAAAACAATTTCTAAAACCCTGATCTAGAGAACTATGCCATAAATCTCCTACACTATTAGATAATTCATCTAGTTTTTCTAGATTAGGTTTACCTGTATAAAGAATTGCTTCTCCAGAACTATTTATAAATTTATTAAAATGAATCATCAATGATTATGTATTATCGTTTTATAAAAATCTATATTTACCTTAGAAATTTTAAAAATATCAAACTTTTCTTCAACTTTTAGTCTTGCTTTCTTACCTATTTCTTGAGAAAAATTTTCATCTGATAAAAGATTGACTATTTCTTGAGAAAATTTTTTATGATTTTTTGGATCTTCTAAAATTCCATTTTCTTTATGATTTATAATTTCTTGTGCCCATTTGTAATTAGAACTAACCACAGCTTTTTGTAATGCCATTGCTTCTATCGTAACCATACCAAATGATTCTGCTAAGCTTGGAAAAACACAAATATGCGACTCTAATATGTATTTTTTGAGTTCTTGATACGTTTTTTTTCCTAAATAAGTTACTTGAGTAAAAGCTTCTGGTGAAAAAATATTTTTCATCAAACTAAACGTAGATTTACTATTAGTCTTCTTATCATAATCATCTTTACCTATCAAAATCAGTTTAGCTTTAGGATTATATTTACAAACTTGATTAAATATATGAGCCAACTCTAAAAGACCTTTTTTTCTAATAATAGTACCAAAATATAAAATTTGATACTTTTTAAAATCAAAAGGTTTGTTATTTACAAAATTTTTTAAAGCTACTCCATTAGGAATTACTTTTATCTTTTTATTGAGCTTAAATATTTCATTGGTATTTTCTGCTACAAATTCACTTACAGCAATTAAGCCATTGGCTTTATTTAGAGCCAATTTTTCAAATAAATAATTTTTTTTCTTTTGCTTTCTGTTTTCTAACCTACAAAAGAAAGCATCAGAACCATGCATTCTAATAACCAATGGTACACTAAACTTCATAAAAGCCGTTATTCCTGTCCAATCAGGAGCTTCTATTATGTCTATTTTATTCTCATGTACTATATCGTTTACTTCTTTTTGTATGTACTTTCTATTTAGATACCATCCAAAATATTTATGTTTTTTATTTTTAATTATATGTATTTCTAAGCCTTTATAATAGTGAGTTTCTTTTTCTTTATTTTTTTGGTTATAAACAATAAGAGATACTTTAGCTCCCAACTCTAAAAGCCCAAAACAAATATTATAAATACTTGTTCCTATACCTGCTGAGTGATTAATTGACTTGTGTGGAAATTCTGATGTTAGAAAAGCTATATGCACTGTACTAATTTAAAATGTTTATTAACCATTTGCTCTATTGTAAATGAACTTTCTATTAATTCTCTTGTATTTTTCTCTTTAACTTGAAGCTTTTTGTTTACAACATCATAGATAATTGTTTTTAATTCTAACACTTCTTTAGGATTGAATATAATTCCATTTTCTTTATGAGTAACCACTTCTAAATTACCACCAACGGGAGTTGTTATAACTGGCACATTACTTGCTAGACTTTCTAATAATGTAAGACTAAAAACCTCCATATACGTGGGTTGTATGGTATAATCATATAAATAATATAACTCGGGTAATTGTGTAGTGCTGCCTTTAAACTTAATGATGTCCTCTAATTTTTTTTCTTGTACGCTATGCTTTAACTCATCTTCATAAGTACCTGTACCATAGATATCAATACAAAATTTGCTTTTTGTGTCTTCATCTAAAAGTGAAACAGCTTGTATTAAATCTTGTATTCCCTTTTCTGGTCTTAAATTTGTAGGAACAATAAATTTAGTTTTGAAAGAGTTTAAAAATGATTTCTTAAAATGAAACTTTTGTACATCTATACCGTTGTGAATTACTTCAACTTTTTTAGATGACTTTGTACCATAGTCTATTCTAGTCATTTTTATAATATATCTAGAAACACCTATTATTTTATCTGTGTATTTAGAGTACATAAAACCTTTTACTCTTTTTTTTATCTTTTTTTGAAATGAATACCCTTTTAAAGGTCTGGGCATATGATCTACTGTAAAAATTTTTTTAACCCCTATTTGTTTACATTTCTTGTAAAAAGGATTAACTGTTTCTAAAAAATGTGTTATTAAAATGTCTGGTATATGATTGTTTTCTGAAGAGTATCTTATGAATAAATTAGCCAAACTTTCTCCTTTTTTAGGAATTTTTACATCAAAATTTTTGTATAAATCAAAATACTCAAACTCGTGAAACATCCATATGACAGAAAAATTATTTTCTAAAAGTTTTTTATTAAACATAGAAAAAAAGAGATCCATTCCGCCTACCCTATTTGGTCTTGGGTCATATTTACAAAGAATTACTATTGTTTTTGTTGTTCTCAAGTATAGTCTATTTGATTATTTTCTTAACGTACTGTTTAAATTTATAAAAATATTTTTTTGAAAAATATTTTGTATCAAAATTTATATTGTAGAAGAAAGATTTTATTCTTGGGCAAAAATTTTTAAACCCCAAACCAAATTCTTTTTCATTGAATAATATCCAACGGTCAGGAAAAAAATCTTTATCGTTATTTTTTTTTGCAAATTCTCTTCTGAAATTTTTATTTGGTACAATAACTTTAGAGTTTTCCTTTTCTCCTATCCAAGCTGTCCACCATGCAAATGTGGAATTACTAATAATAAAATCATCACACAACGTACCTAATGCCATTTGTTCTATATCAGAAATACCTTCCATAAAAAAAGTGTTTTTTAAAAAAGAAAAATGTTTTTTACAGTATTTGATATCATCACTTGTGAATATAATATTTCTCTCTTCCCAATTTGGAAAGAATTTATATAAAGCTTTTAAATAATATTGAAACCCAACTTGATGATAATAAGGATGATTGACAAAATCACCTCTTCTTACCCCAATTAATACTGTTTTTTTATTAAAAAAATAATTGTATTTAACTTTTAAACTATCTAATAAGGGTTTATTAAATTTAAAAATTGTGTTGGCATTATGAAAGTATTTTTCTGACTGAAGCCAACCTTCTATATTTATTTTGGGTTTATTAAGTTGCCAATCATGGTATTTGTAATATTTTTCTTTAACTGTTATAAAATCTATTTTATTGTCTTTTAAAAAATTAAATTTATAGTCGAAATATTTTGAATATTTCCAGTCAGGAATATAAGGTTTATAATTGTGTTTATGTGCTAAACCTATAATAGAAGCAATTTGAAACATTTGATTACCCAGTCTTCCTTTATTATTTAGTTTTAAAGAAGTTATAATTTTATCTTTACACATAGAGATTATTTGCTGCTAGAACTAAATTTTAAATAAACTTTCTTTAAAAATTTATTTATAGATTTAGAATATTTATAAGTATAGTCTTTCCAGATTACGTAATTTAAACTTTTAGTAGTCTTATTGGGTGCTACCATTTTTAAAATCTTATCTATTCTTTGAGTGTGTCCTTCATGTAAACCATATGATCTAGCATACCATGAATGATAACCGATAACTTGATTTTCTTTTAAATATACTGTATTAGAAACAGTATCTTCATTTTCAAAATGTTTAGAAATTAAGTATTTAATTTTTAACCCTTTGCGTAAGGACCATAAGTAAAAACAGTAATAAGATTCAAAAAGACTGTTTTCATCGTATTTAAATGGTAAAATTTCATCTAAAACAAACTCACCATCATTAATTTTTTGATTGCTTAAAACTTCTTTCTTATTCCAATACTTTTTTATTGTTTTTAAGTTTATAATTGAAAAAAAAGTGTTGATACAAAAAGGATTAAATTTTCTATGATTTAAAACACCACCGTCTCTTACTCCTGAAATAGTAATATTATCTCTTTCCATTTCTTCTATTAAAAGTTCAAGATTTTCGTTTGACTTTAAGAAAAAATCTTCATCAGACATGATTAAATAATCATAATCTAGATTTTTCATTTTCTTTATCATATAAGAAATACTATCCATACCATGCATACCGTCTCTACCATCTATCATATATCTATCATATCTTTCATCAAACAAAGGGTTTGACTTTTTATATAAATCGAAATTAATAGCAGTTGTTATAATTGCAACTTTCTTATAATTAATCATTTAAAATTATATTCTTTATTTTTCCTGCTGCATTTCCATCTCCATATGGGTTTTTAGCATTTGCCATGTAGTCATAAAATTTATGATTTTCTAATAACAAAATTGCATTATTAACTATCTTTTCTTTATCTGTACCAACTAATTTCACTGTCCCCTCTTTAACTGCTTCCTTTCTTTCTGTTACTTCTCTAGTTACTAACACTGGCTTTTTTAAAGATGGTGCTTCTTCTTGAATACCTCCACTATCAGTAATTATAAAATTAGATTGATTTAAAAGCCATATAAATGCTTCATAATCTAATGGAGGAATTAGTAATATATTTTTGTTATTACTAAGTTTTTTATAAACAACTTCTTGCACGTTTGGGTTTAAATGAACGGGATAAATTAACTGAGTATCTTTTCTATTAGCTATTTGATTTAAGGCATCACAAAGTTCTATAAATTTCTTACCAAAATTCTCTCTTCTATGACCAGTAATAACAATTAACCTTTTATTAAAATCAATAAAATTTTTTATTTTTTTTATATCTTTTCTTGTCTCATCTACGTGTTTTAAGCCCCAAAATAATGCATCAATAACAGTATTTCCTGTAATATGAATAGAGTTTTTATCAACTCCTTCGTTCAACAAATTTTTTGCTGTCTCTTCTGTTGGCGTAAAATGTAAATCAGCTAATCTTCCTGTAATCTGTCTATTAATTTCCTCAGGGAAAGGGGCAGATTTATCATATGTTCTTAAACCTGCTTCTATATGTCCAATCTTAATTCCTCTATGAAATGACGCTAAAGCCACCATGCTAGAAGTTGTGGTATCTCCATGAACCAAAACTAATTCTGGTTTAAAATCTTTCAAAACTTCATCTATTTCAGTTAAAATTCTAGAACTTAATTGATTTAAAGTCTGATTTGGTTTCATTAAATTTAAATCATAATCAGGCTTTATACAAAAGAAATCTAAAACTTGATCTAACATTTCTCTGTGTTGAGCTGTAACACAAATTTTTGTTTTAAATTCAGGTGTTTTAAGCAGTACTTTTACCAAGGGAGCCATTTTTATAGCTTCTGGTCTTGTACCAAATACTACTAATATATTTTTCATTTATATTTTTTTTAGAACATTAACAATTCTAGTACTAACACCTGTTATAGGCTTATCTCCCATTTGATACTTTAATATTTCGCCCCTTTCCTTACTTCTTTTTTGAGGTTTTTTTAAATATAAATTAATAGCATCGATTAATTGTTCTTTAGTTTTAACAATTTCTACAGCTTTACTCTCTACCACTTTTTTGTAGTGATCGTATTTTAAATATTTCTGATCAAAAAAAAGTCCGTTAGTTTTAGAGCCTAAAGTTTGGTTGATAACTGGTTTATCAAAAATCATAAAATCTAAACTCATTGTAGAACACATATTGATACTTAAGTCTGAATATTCTAATATTGCCCTTAATTCTTTAATATCTTGTTTTAGTGGTATTCTTTGTGACCAAGGTTCTGGATGATTTTCTCTAGTCAACTGCCATTTGGGTTTATTCCATGAAATAAAGGTATATTTATCTATTAATTTGTTAAATTTTGATCCATCATCTGCAGGAGATGTTCTAACAATTAAATTTACTTTTTCCAAAAGTTTATCAGACTGGATAGCTTTTGCAATAATTTCTATAGACAATTCATCATTTATTCCAGTAACATTGTCTCCGCAACTGAAACAAATTGTTTTCTTTTTACTATCAATACCAAAAGTTGTAAAAAAATCACTTTTAGATAATTTATATTTATCCATTACATAAGGTTCAAACTGAGGTGTGCCTACAACATGAATTACCTCTTGTTTAACACTTGGGTAAAAGTATTGTAATTCTTCTTTCATCAAGTCACTCCAAACTAAGAAGTAGTCAAATAAAACAGGCATTCTACCTTTAGAAGCTAGATTGTCCCAACTAAAAATAAAAGAACATGTTTTTATATTGTTAGTTTTAGCTGCGTAAGCTAATGGCGCAATGTAAGGTGGTCTTTGGTGTGTAAAAAAAAGTAAATCTGGTTTGTGTTCTGTTATAACTTTTATTAATTGCTTGGTTAAATTATTTTCTGATAAAGATTTAAACAATAATTGCTGATACAATATCATAT
This sequence comes from Polaribacter sp. WD7, assembly GCF_003335085.1. Lineage (GTDB taxonomy): Bacteria > Bacteroidota > Bacteroidia > Flavobacteriales > Flavobacteriaceae > Polaribacter. The sequence continues at coordinate 388,399 of NZ_QPEJ01000017.1, forward strand.
TTTTATCAGAATGAAATACCGACACAAAACTTCTTATCACCCTATTTAAAATGTCTCTTTTTGTAAAACCTTTGGGTTTTGTCATTTGCAATGTATCTTGCATACCAAAAAAAGATTTGTATTTAAATAAGTGGGCTTGCTCATTTATTCTTCTAAAAAACCATGCTTTTTTACTCTCTTTATAAACATCTAACTCGTAAATCTTTATATTTTGAAAGTTTAAACCGTTATATACTTTCTTTGATAGGCCAGAATAAATAATAACTTCTTCAAAATTTCCTACAACTTGATTTAAAAAATCACTTAATATAAAATTTCTATAACCAACACCATCAGTAATTACTATACCTATTTTTTTATTCACTTTTAAATTTACTTTAATATATCGTTGCTATAACTATTTATTTTTTCAATATCTTCTATTTTATCTATATCTACACTTCTTTCAATTGACATCTCAAAAAAAGTTGTTTTATTAGTTAATAAAGATTCGCTTTTAGAAAAAATTTGAGTTTTGATTATATAAATTGCTCCGTTTGCTCTATAAATTTTTGGTAATTTTTGTCTTGGGTAAAAAGGATATTCATTATTAATAATTCCGCTTAAAAACCCCTCATCATCAACTTTGAAAGATTTATAAGGATGATGTTCTTCTTCACAAACACTTATTATAGAATCTGCTTTAGACTTTAAAATTCTTTGAAAAGCAAGATCTATATCTTCTGATGTTCTTAGAGGAGATGTAGGTTGAAGAAGAATTATATAATCAAAATTATTTTTACCTAAATGATTTAATGCATGAACAATAACAGGTTCGGTTTTTGAAGTATCTTTTGCTAATTCTATAGGTCTTTTGATAGCTATAATCTCTTTATTTTGTTTCGCTATTTGTAAAATATGATCATCGTCTGAAGACACTGCCACATCTGTTATAAATTTTGAAGCAATAGCAGAATCTATAGACCAATGTAGTAAAGGTTTACCAAAAAAATTGATTATGTTTTTCTTTGGTATACCTTTAGATCCTCCTCTTGCAGGTATTACTGCTAAAACTCTCATGCTATAAATCTTGAAATTGTTTTTGGTAATTTACTTTCCAAATTTCTTCTGATATTAACAAATGTAAGAAAAGCTTGTTACTATTACCTTCACCAAACTCAGAAATGTCTATCTCCTTCTGGTTTTGATTAGTAATATTTATAATTGATTTTAAAATCTCTTCTTTTGAATGAGAGACATTTAAGATAGATTTTGCTTTACTTCTATTATTTTGTCGAGAACCAATGTCTATTGTTTTTACGTTATAAAAAGGTGCTTCTCTAATACCTGCACTAGAATTACCAATTATAAATTCTGCCTCACTTAATAATCTTAAAAAATACTCAAAGCGTAATGAAGGAAAAATTTTAAATTTAGAATTGCCTTTTAAGACTTCATATGACTTTAAAATTTCTTCTGTACCTAAATCATTATTAGGATAAATTAAAATATAATTCTTACCTGATTCTAATAGAGAATTAACAAAAACCTCAACGTGTTTTTCAATATTATGATATTGCGTAGTAACAGGATGATACATCGCTATCGCATAATCTTTAAATTCTATCTCATAATATTCTTTAACTTTTTGTAAACTAGGTAAACTTGATGGGTTCATTAGGTCTAAATCTGGAGATCCTATAACATAAACAGATCCTTCTAATTCTCCCATTTGTATTAATCTTTTTTTAGCTTCTTCATTAGAAACAAGGTGTAAATGAGATAGTTTGCTAACAGAATGTCTTATTAATTCATCTATTGTACCAGATATTTCTCCTCCTTCTATATGAGCTACCAAGATATTATTTAAACTACCTACAATTGCTCCTGCTAATGCTTCTACTCTATCTCCATGCACTACAATCAAATCTGGTTTTTTAACAGCTATATATTCAGAAAATCCTTGAATTGTTTTTGCTAGAGTTCTATCCATAAACGCTGTGCCAACATGGTTTTGAAAAGTTGAAATATTTTTAAAACCACTTTTATATATTTCGTTGACAGTGAGTCCATATTTTTCGTCTAAATGCATTCCTGTAGCAAAAATTTGGACGTCAAATTTAACAGATTCTTGAGTAATCTTAATTAAAGATTTTAGTTTACCAAAATCTGCACGTGTACCACTAAGAAATACTATTTTTTTCATTTTACTCAATATCAGATCTTTTTAGTTGCTCATCTGAATTTAGGTTTACGCTAGCTTTCTTTCCTAAAATAGAACTAAATTCTTCTGCTAAAATCTCTCCTGTACCAGGTCTTTTTACCCAAATGTTTTCTTTAGTAAAAACTTCACCTTTTTTTATAGACTTTATACTCACTAGTGTTGCAAAAGCAAAATCTATAGTAACTTGTTCTTCTTTGGCAGGTTCTTTCTTTCCTCCACGCATCTGCCATATTAAATTGCTTCCCTTTATAAGTTCTTTACACTCATCCTCATCCATAGAACAAACAATGTCAGGTCCTGTTCTTTGTTTATGATCTGTAAAATGACGTTCTAAAATTGAAGCTCCTAATGCTACTGCTCCCAAACAAGCATGGTTGGTTAGTGTATGGTCTGATAAACCAAAAACATTATTAGGAAAAGCATTTGACAATTCTTGCATCGCACCAAAACGTACTAAGTGTACAGGCGTTGGATACAAATTAGTTGTGTGTAAAAGTGCTAAAGGTACATTTGCTTTCTCAAAAATTGCAACAGCCTTAGATACACTTTCTATGGTATTCATACCTGTGCTTAAAATTACTGGCTTTTTAAAAGAGGCAATATGCTCTAATAAAGGATAGTTGTTACATTCTCCTGAACCAATTTTATATGCACTCACATTCATCCTTTCTAGTCTTTCTGAAGCTGCTCTTGAAAATGGTGTAGAAATAAAAATCATACCTTTTTTTTCTACATATTTTTTTAAAGCAATTTCATCTCTTTCATTTAAAGAGCATCTTTTCATAATTTCATAAATAGAAACATCTGCATTACCTGGAATTACTTTTTTTGCAGCTCCACTCATTTCATCTTCAACTATATGAGTTTGATGTTTTACACATTCTGCACCTGCTCTGTGTGCAGCATCAACCATTTCTTTAGCAACTGCTAATGAACCTTCATGATTTATACCTATTTCTGCAATTACAAATGGAGAGAAATCTCTACCTATTTTTCTGCCTTGTATTTCTATAAAACTATTCAATTTGTTTCTATTTCTTTAGGTTTCCAATAAATTACAGCTTCTGGCAATTTTAAATATTCTGTCAATTGTTTATCTGTTAATTTACTTCTATTTTTTTTAATTTTTCTATAGTTATAAACAACATCAAATAATGCTCTCAAAATTGCTGCAGTAGCTTTTAAATCTGCCTTCAATGTTTTTGTTTTAAACTGAATCCATAACGTATACACAAACCTTCTCGGAATTTCTTTTGCAGGATAAAACAAAAAATATAAATACCAGCCAGACCTTAATGACCTTCTTAATCTTAGACTATAATCTTTTTGACTTTTTCTTTTTTTTATATCTACTCTATGATGAACTAATATATTAGGATTGTAGTGAACTTCAAAGTTATTTTTAAACAAATGCAGTGAGGCATAGTTTTCTTCTCCATAAAAAATAAACCATGACGGATAATTTGGTATCATGTGCCACATTTTCTTCCTCCAAACATGGCCACACCCTACAAAAGAATTTACTATTAACGAATGCTCTAAAGTACTTGTGCTATTTGGTCTTAATAAGCCCCAAAATATTCGAAATGAAATAACTGCACAATTAGTATGTTTTTTAAAGTAAATATCTATCTCTTCCAAATTATTGTTAGATAAAAAATTTGCATCATCGTCTAAAGAAATTATATATTCTCCTTTAGCTTTATTATTTAAAACATTTCTATTGTAAATGAGTCCTTTAGAATTACTATTTGTTATTATCGTGTATTTATTAAATTTCTTTTTTAAATAATCGCTGGTTCCGTCTGTTGAAGCATCGTCACAAATTATGAGTTCTACATCCCTTCTATCAACCATAGATCCTAATGATTGTAAGGTGAATTTTAAATCTTGTAATCTGTTTTTTGTAGTTATAACAATAGAGTATTTTATCATCTAATATTTTTTTGCTACTTTTTTTGGCAAGCCTTTTATTCTATAAAAGAATTGTTGAAACCATTTAAATGAAAATAATCTAGAGAATAATCTTTGCTTTACAAAGTATAAAAAAGGAGTATTTTTCTTTATAAGTTGTGTATTTGAAGGAAAAACTATAGTCTTAACTTCTTCCTTATCAAGTTGATCTAATTTTTTCAACATCCATCCTTCAACTGTATTTCCCATATGATATGCAAAATTATATTCTGTAGTTAGTCTCCACATATTTTTTTGAGGTGCAGGTAAATCCAAGTACAACATTTCACTTGTTCCTCCTAACGAATAATTTGTAAATGGTAAATTATTGTCAAAAAGACACCTTTTGTAGGTAGCTACAAAATGTCCACATCCTACTAAAGCAGAAATATTTTGTTTTTTTATACTCAAATTATATGCTAGATAATCTTTATTATAATCATCATTCCAACCTATACTTTTATAAAACTTTTGTAAACCTTTTTTTTCTTTTACTTCTGTATATTTTAAATTACTACTAAAAAAATTATCAAAAATTACATTATGAGATAAATTATCATACAATTTAAATTGAGGTGCAACTCCAACCACACCAACTTTTTTAAAACTAGTAAAAATTTTGATAGTTTCACTCAACCAGTTTTGTTGAAACAAAACATCTGCATCTGTTATAGTTATGAACGGTTCATTTGATGCTCTAATACCTTTTAGAACTGCATTTAACTTTCCTACTTTTTGAGTATTAATTACTTCATCAATCATTTTTTTTTGAAACAATTCATTTAAATAATTATCAACTTCTATACAAGATCCATTGTTAACAATTGTAATAACTGTTTGTTTATTAGTTGTTTTGAATAGAGAATTGATGCACATTTTAAAAACCTTAAAACTTTCTTTATAATATGCTTCTAATTCTGGAATGTATAATGGTATTATTACTCTATGAGTCTTGTTAGTAATTTCTATTTTCTTTTCCTTTTGAGGATTATTACCTTTTCTCACTAATAATGTTTTTATATACTTTTATTACCTTTTGTTTATTAAATTCTAAATCTAATTTTTTTTCTGCTAATTGTTGATTTAATTCAGCACTTTTTAAAATTAAATTATCATCGTTTAATGCTTTTAAAATCAAATTCTTTATTAGCTTTATATTGTTTGGGTCATTAATTAAAAATCCATTTACACCATGCTCTATTACTTCTTCTGTTACCCGTCCTGGATTAGATTGAATTGGAAAAGTATTCATAACTATAGCTTCTAGTAAAGTGTTAGGTAAACCGTCTGAAATACTATTTCCTACATAAACTCTTGATTTGCCAAAAAGGTAAATTAGATCGTCATGACTCAACTCTGTTCTTGTATAATATTTTATTTTTAATTTATTCTTTACAATGTAATCTATAGTCTCTTTATGGCATCCAAAAGCAATTATAGAATAGGCTTGTTTGTACTTTTTTATTTCTAAAATACCCGCTAAAGCTTTTAAGACATTTATGGATCTACCAAAAGTATGTTGATAGCCTTTTACCAAAATAATGTTTCTTTTTAAAATTGGAGTTCTTAATTCATACATGTTTTTTAAATCGTACCCCGTTCCTCCAGGTATTATTCCAACATGTTTTCCTTTAAAGCCTAATTGTTTTGCTATTGTATAATCTCTCTTATTATCTGTATGAAGATGACTAATTTTTTGTAAAACAGAAATAATTCTCTTTTTATGCTTTTTATTATTGCTATAATAATACATATCACTCCCCCAACAAGAATACAACCATTTAATATGAGAAAATTTTTTGAAGGTTTTCAAAATTGGGTAAGAGCAATTTTGCATTTCAAAACTATGAATTAAATCTGGCTTTAAGGTTTCAAGTATTTCTAATAATTTTTCATCAATACTTGTTTTTAATAATGGACTAATTGAATTGTATAAAGAGGTTACTTTTTTTTCTAAAAAATATTCACCTTTGATGTATGATTTTTTTCTCTTTTGCCAATTAGTAATTTGGTTTACATAAGGTAACTCATTAATATAACCTCTGTTTAAAATATCAAACCAATACAACTCATAGTTTGTATTTTTTAAATTAGAAACCCATCTTATAAAATGTAAAGAAGGCATAGCTATTAAAAGAATTTTTTTTTTCACAAAACACTACAATTTAAACAACTTATGCGTAAAAATTTTTACCATAGTTTTATAATCGTTAAAATTTAAAACTTTGTAAAACAATAATAAATATAAAGAGCTTTTTATAGTCTGTAGCTCTGGTTTATTTCTAACACCTTTTATATATTTTTCTTTTAAGGAACATAATAAGTTATTAAATGATACATTATTTTTGGTTGATATACGTTTAAAAAAAAGGGTAATATCGTTAAAGTTTTCTATTATTTCGTTGGAATTAATTTTATTATGTATTTGAAATTCTAAAATAAACTCTTTGAGTTTATCTGGGTAAGAGTACATAGTTGAAATATTGTGTGTCATTTTTAAAATATTATCTTGCCACAATACTTTTTTTGAGTTGTTATTTTCTATTATCTCGTTAGTTAAACTTTTTGAATGCTCTCTGTAGTTATAAAGAATTGAATTTAAATGATAGAATTTAAATTTAAAAAAAGAACGCAACCAAAAATCGTAATCTTCTACTAAAAACAATTCTTCATTATAACCTTTATTTTCTAAAAAGACCTTTTTTTTGTATAAGAAGCAGGCCCCAATGGTATTTTTAAAAATTAATTCCTCCGGCTCTTTTAGTTTTAGAGTTTTTGTAATTTCACCTTTTTGATTTATCAAGTAAAAATCTGAATATACAATATCTATATTTAATTTTTTATCATTTAAAATAGCAACCATTTTTTCTATAGCATTAGGTAAATATAAATTATCGTGACTAGTCCATGTAATGTAATCTCCTTTAGCAATAGCATGCCCAATATTTAAACTTTTGGGTAGTTTTAAATTAGTTTTATTGTTTACAAGTTTTACTCTACCATCTTTCTGTATAATTTTATTTACGATATTAAATGTATTATCTATAGAATTATCATTTACAATAATAAGTTCTATATTTTTATAAGTCTGATTGAGGCAACTTTTTATAGATTTTTCCATAAATTCTTCCCCATTATATATAGGCAACACAATTGAGACTAACGGATTCTTCTCCATACTCTTTTGGGTATTTTTTTTACTTTTTTAACAACTGGTTTTATAAAGTAATTATATCTGTAAGACCATTTCCAAAGTATAAATCTTAACGAATTATGGTTTCCTGTATCTATACTAGATTTATAAATATTGATTTCTTTATCGGCAATTATTTTTTTGTCAAAAGTTTTAATAATATAATCTCTAGTATTTTTATTCGTCTCATTAATATTTAGTATTCTTATAATTGCCTCAGATATTACTTTCGGATTTTCATAATCATCAATCAATAAATTCATAATACCATCATTTAGTAGATACTCATTCATTGGGGCAATATTAGAGGAAACTATTTTTGTTTGGCAAGAAGCAGCTTCTATAAACACCATACCGAATCCTTCCCATCTACTAGGAACGCATAATACATCTGCGGTACTATAATACTTATAAAGAATATTGTTTTCTACAGAATCTAACCAAAATACTCTTTCATTTATATTTTCTTTTTTTGCAATTTCTTTGTATTTCTCAGTGTCACCTAAACCAATTAAAATTAAGTAATAATCATCTGGTAAATATTTTAAAGATTTTATTACATTGTCTATATTTTTTTGATGAGTTTTTCTACCTATATGCAAAATCATTTTACCTTCTGGAAAAAAACCCAAAATTTTACTGTCTCTTGGTCTCTTTTTGAAAACTGAAGTATCTACTCTGTTACCTAAAACATGTATATCTTTCTGTTGCTTCAATTTTTTTTTAATTAAAAAATCTTGCAGCACATTACTCATTACAATACATTGATCAGAAAAACTCAAACTTTCATGAATTAATTGAGGGTTTGTGTCATGAACACTCGAAATAACAGGGACTCCTTTTACATAGTTAAAATTTGCAAAATCTGTTGCCCAAAAACCTCCATATGCTCTTACACAACTAGGATTTATTTCTCTAATTAGTTTTCTATATTTTTTATTTGAAGAAACAGGTATGATGTTTAGCCCATATTTTTGAGTTCTAACTTTCTCTAACGGAGATAAGACATATACCTCATTAAAATATTTGTTGGGGTTAAAGTATTCTTCCAACCAAGAAGAAGTTCCTTTTTTTTCATAATCACTAATTGGATCTGAAGGTATGACAACTAACCTCTTCATTACAATATTTCCCATTTAGATTTTAAGGCTATGTATCCTTGTGATTTTGTTAAATTTAAGCCATTTTCAAAAAAGTCATCATTAATTACATCAAACAATAAAGCATCTTTTATGACCTCTTTATTTTCTCTTGGATTATCTGTTCCGATAGCTATAAGTCCCTTATATCTCCCTTGAACTAAAGGCATACTATCAACAATACATGTTACTTTACTACCTTCTGAAAATACACCTGAAAAGTTATGGTCTAGATGAGTTCCTAATGATAAAACTCTTTTTTCTTCTTCATCTTCTATACCCACAAAACAATAATCAATTTTCATAGGTAAATTCTTTTTAAATTCAATTTCAATAATAAATTTGCCTCCTATAAATAACGTACTAACAGCTTCTTTTCTGTTTTCGTCTACATAAATTTGAACATTTGCTATGAATTTAGAATTTTCGAATACGTTTTTGGTTAAAGAAAAAGATTGCTTAATATATTCAGAAATAATAAAATCTGTTTTACCTTCTGTTTGAACTCTACCATCAGATAATATGATAACTCTGTTACATAAACTTCTAATAGCAGCCATATCATGACTTACAAATAATACAGTTCTTCCTTCTCCACTAGAGATATCTTGCATCTTACCAATTGCTTTTTTTTGAAATTCTGCATCTCCTACCGCTAACACTTCATCAACAACTAAAATATCTGGTTCTAAGTGTGCAGCAACAGCAAAAGCTAAACGTACTTTCATACCGCTAGAGTACCTTTTTACTGGCGTATCTATATAACGTTGACAACCTGAAAAAGAAACTATTTCTTCAAATTTAGATTCAATTTCTTTTTTGGTCATTCCTAAAATAGCTCCGTTCAAAAAAATATTTTCTTTCCCTGTCATTTCTGGATGAAAACCTGTTCCTACTTCTAATAACGATGCTATTCTTCCTCTAGATTTTATAGAACCTGTTGATGGGCTTGTAACTTTTGAGAGAATTTTTAATAAAGTAGATTTTCCTGCTCCGTTTTTCCCTATAATGCCTAAAACTTCTCCTTTTTTTACTTCAAAATTAATATCATTTAAAGCCCATACGTACTGAGAAGTCCCCTTTGAAGACCTATCATTAGAGTCCCCTATTTTTAGATATGGGTCTTCTTTACCTCTTATTTTTGCAAAAAACCTATTTATGTCATGACTTATCGTTCCTGTACCAACAGTTCCTAATCTGTATTGCTTAGATAAATTTTCTACTTTTAATATAATATCACCCTTCATTTTAAATAGTATCTATAAAAGATTTTTCAGTTTTATTAAAAATTAGTAATCCTATAAAAAATATAAATACTGTAAAGATAATTGTGTAAATGATCCCATAATTAGAATAGCTACCATCATTTAAAAGTATATATCTACCAAATTCTATTAAATGTGCAATAGGGTTTATATCTACTATCCAAGAATAATCTGTACCTTCTTCTACATTTACTAATTTTTTTCTCATCAATTCTAATGGGTACATTACAGCTGAAAGATACATTAATAATTGAACACCGAAAGATACTAAAAAAGTTAAGTCTCTGTATTTAGTGACCATGGATGAAATAATCATTCCCAAACCCAAACCAATCATTCCCATTAAAATGACTAATACTGGAAGAAACAATACATATACGTTGGGTGCTATTGAAAATCCCTTTAAAACAAAATAAATGTAAAAAAATAAGAATATAAATATTTGTATTAGAAATTTTAATAGATTGGAAACTACAATAGACATTGGCATTATGACTCTTGGAAAATATACTTTTCCAAAAATAGCTTCATTTTTTTTAAAAGTATCTGACGTTGCTGTAAGACATTCTTTAAAATAATTCCAAATGGTAACGCCTGCTAAATTGAATAAAAATGGAGGGATTTCACCTGTTTTAATCCCAGCTATGTTGTTAAAAACTAATGTAAAAATCACAGATGTAAATAGTGGCTGTATTAAATACCACAGTGGTCCTAGAATTGTTTGTTTGTAAAGGGTAATTACATCTCTTTTTACAAATAAAAATAACAAATCTCTATATTGCCAAACTTCTTTGAGATTTAAATCGAATAAATTGTTTCTAGGAGAAATTTCAAAAAGCCATTTATCTTTCTGCATTAGTAGTATAGATCTATTATGACAAATATAATTTTTTTTAATAGAAATCTCTTTATGTTTCGACGAATCATGCTACTTTTACGTTTAATAACATTTAAGGATAATTTATAATTAGATTTTGAATATTACTGAGCTACAAATAGTCGATTTTAAAAAAGAATATGCAGAATATTTTTACAATTTAAATATAGAATGGTTACAAAAATACTTTTATGTGGAGCCTTATGATGAAAAAATTTTAAGTAATCCTCAAGAGTATGTAATTGACTCAGGTGGATTTATCTTTTTTGCAAAATTAAATAATGAGATTATTGGAGTAGTTTCACTAATAAATCAAAAAACTTTTTTTGAATTAAGTAAAATGGCTGTTTCACCTAAATATCAAGGTTTAGGCATTGGTTTACAATTAATGAATTTCTGTATCGATTTTGCGAAAAATAAGAACTGGAAAAGTATTACCTTATATTCTCATAGAAAATTGGTTTCAGCTATACACTTATATAAAAAAGTAGGATTTACAGAAATTTCTTTAGAAGAAAATTCTCATTATGAGCGTTCTGATATAAAAATGCTATTAGAATTATCATAAAGAAATTCTAAAAACAAGTAAAAACTATAAGAAACTCTGAATTGCTAATTCATATCCTTTTAAACCAAACCCAAAAATAACTCCTTTAGCTGCTGGTGCTATAAAGCTATGGTGTCTAAATTCTTCTCTGGCATGTATGTTAGAAATATGTAACTCTACAACCGGAGTAGTTATTCCTTTTACAGCATCTCCAATACCTACAGAAGTATGTGTATATGCTGCTGCATTTAAGATAATTCCTTCATAATCAAAGCCTACTTCATGTAGTTTATCTATCAGCTCTCCTTCAATATTAGATTGATAGTATGACAATTCGACCTCTGGATATTGCAATTGTAATTCTCTAAAAAAATCTTCAAAAGTTTTAGAGCCATAAATTTCTGGTTCGCGCTTTCCTAAAAGATTTAAGTTTGGTCCGTTTATAATGATTAATTTCATAAATAATTATTTTTTTCCTGTCTTTACCTTAACTTTTACAATGTTTATAGTTGCAGATTTTCCTTCTTCTAAATTCGCAACAACTTCATATTCTCTTCTAAAATCATATATTTTCAACTTTGTTGTATTGGTTTCCAACGCTCCAGAATCTTCAGTAATTATTCTTATCAAATTATTGCCTTCTTGTAAATTTAAATCTATTTGCTTCTTTTTTCTTGCTACTTTATAGTTTTTTAGAACAACTTTTTCATTTTGTTTTATTGTAACAATATCACCATCTTGAATTCCATAATCCCAAATTTCTAACTTTATTTTAGATGAGTATACAAAAACAGATACTTTTTCACCTGATTTCATTTTAGTTTCACTAAATTTTTTCAAATAATTTTCTGGTTTTATTTCAGCTTTTACAACGCTATCTATCTTTTTTATTTTTTTAATTTTTTTGTATATTTTTCTAACTTTTTTTTCTACAAACTTAATCCCCACTAGCTTCATTTTTCCAGTAGCACAAGTATCTTTGTCGTTATAAATACCAACAAAATTTCCTTCTAACAACCTTTTCTTAGAATCTCCTTTAAATGTTCCTTTAAATTTTACAAAACAAAATTCTTCTGGTAAAAATTTAGATTTTGTATATAAAATATCGCTTTCAGTAAATTGTATTTTATCATCTTTAGGGTTATAATAACCTCTTATATAAGATTTCGTTTCGTTTATACCATCTAAATCTGTAAAAGAATAGCCTTGTATAAAATTATTTTCTCCTCTATTAAATTCTATTTTATAAGACATCATTTGGCTATCTTCTAACACCAAAGCTCCTAATAACTCATAATCAAATGCTTTCGTGCCCTGAGATTGTAAACATAAAAATGACAGAAAAGAAAAGAATAAACCAAATTTAGTTTTCATAGATTTTTTACATATATTGTCACAATATTAATTAAAAAATAATTGTTACAATGAAAAAATCATTAACTATTTACACTTTTTTAATGGCGTTTTTAGCATTTTCTTTTAGTGCTCAAGCATCATTTCCCGTGAAAAAGAAAACAAAAACAATTGAAGTTGTAAAGGGTGATACCGTTGAAAAAACGGAAGTTTCTTCTTACGCAGCAGCTGCAAGTTCTGGTAAAAGCCAAACAACAGCATTATTACTATCTATCTTTTTAGGAGGTCTAGGTATTGATAGGTTTTATCTTGGCTATACTGGCTTAGGAATTTTAAAGTTGATAACATTAGGAGGCTTTGGTATTTGGTACATTATAGATTTGGTTTTAATTATTACCGGAGATTTGCAACCTAAAAATGGAAGTTATTCTAAAACCTTGTAAAAAAATTACAAAAATTTTAAACCATCCTTTAGGGATGGTTTTTTTTATTTGTAATTTTAACAAATGAAATGGCAAAATGCAGTTAAAGATTATCAATTGTACCTTAAAATAGAAAGAGGTTTATCTTCAAACACCATTAATAGTTATAGTGCAGATTTAGATAAGTTAATGGACTTTCTCACTAATAATAATGTAACTGTTTCACCTATTGCTATAGATAGTTCACTTGTACAACAGTTTATTTATGAGATTGCCAAAAAAGTAAATGCTAGAAGTCAAGCCAGAATTATTTCTGGCTTAAGAAGTTTTTTTGATTACTTAATTTTTGAAAATTACAGAGAAACTAATCCTACTGATTTAATAGAGACTCCAAAAATTGGTATAAAATTACCTGATACACTTTCTGAAACAGAAGTCAATGAATTGATAGCTGCTATAGACTTAAGTCGTCCTCAAGGAGAACGAAATAGAACCATTATAGAAACAATGTATAGTTGTGGTTTGCGTGTAAGTGAATTGGTAGCTTTAAAAATCTCTGATCTTTTTTTTGAAGAAGGGTTTATTAGGGTTATTGGTAAAGGAAACAAGCAACGTTTTGTACCGATTCATTTTAACGCTCAAAAATACATACTGTTTTATATTAAAAATATAAGAAACCATATTGATACACAAAAAGGTTCTGAAGATATTCTTTTCTTAAACAGAAGAGGTAAAAGTTTAACAAGGCAAATGATATTTACCATTCTTAAAAATTTATCTATTAAAATAAATTTAAGAAAAAAAATAAGTCCGCACACGCTAAGACACTCATTTGCAACACACTTATTAAAAAACGGTGCAGATTTAAGAGCTATTCAACAAATGTTAGGCCATGAAAGTATTACTACAACCGAAATTTATGTACATTTAGATAGAAGCTACCTACAAGAAGTTGTTGAAAAATACCATCCTAGAAAATAAAAAATCCTGCTTAAGCAGGATTTTATTGTTGTAAAACTTAAAATAGCCTTTACTTGGCTACATTAACAGCTCTTGTTTCTCTAATAACAGTAACCTTAACTTGTCCTGGGTAGGTCATATCATTTTGGATTTTTTGAGATATTCCAAAAGATAATTCCGCTGCTTTCGTATCATTAACTTTTGTACTTTCTACCATTACCCTTAGTTCTCTACCTGCTTGAATTGCATATGCTTTTTGAACCCCACTAAATCCAAAAGCAATATTTTCTAAATCTTTTAAACGCTGAATGTATGAATCTAAGACTTGACGTCTTGCTCCTGGTCTTGCGCCAGAAATAGCATCACAAACTTGAACAATTGGCGATATTAAACTCTTCATTTCAATCTCATCATGGTGCGCTCCAATTGCGTTACAAACTTCTGCTTTTTCACCATATTTTTCTGCCCATTGCATTCCTAAAAGTGCGTGCGGTAATTCGCTTTCTGTATCTGGTACTTTACCAATATCATGCAATAGACCTGCTCTTTTTGCCATTTTTGCATTTATCCCCATTTCTGCGGCCATAATACCACAAAGGTTGGCAACTTCACGCGAGTGTTGTAGTAGGTTCTGTCCATAAGAAGACCTATATTTCATTCTACCTACAGTTTTAATTAATTCAGGGTGTAACCCATGGATTCCTAGATCAATTACAGTTCTTTTACCAACTTCTATAATTTCTTGGGTAATTTGTTTCTCTGTTTTTTTAACAACTTCTTCAATTCTTGCAGGATGAATTCTTCCATCGGTAACCAATTTATGCATAGATAAACGCGCAATTTCTCTACGAACAGGGTCAAAACAAGATAGTATAATAGCTTCTGGAGTATCATCAACAATAATTTCTACACCAGTTGCAGCTTCTAAAGCTCTAATATTTCTACCTTCGCGACCAATAATACGCCCCTTAACATCATCAGATTCAAGATTAAAAACAGAAACACAGTTTTCTACTGCTTGCTCTACACCTACTCTTTGAATTGTACCTAAAATTACTTTTCTAGCTTCTTGTTCTGCGGTTAGTTTTGCTTCTTCTATAGAAGTTTGTACAAAAGCCATAGCTTCAGTTTTTGCTTCATCTTTTAAAGAAGCTACCAATTCTTTTTTGGCTTCGTCAGCAGATAAACCAGAAATTTGCTCTAACATATCAACATGACGTTTGTGCATTTTTTCTAGTTCAGTTTCTTTTTTATCTAAGAAATCTAGCTTATTGTTATAATCGTTTTCTTTTTGTTCTAAAGATTTATTTAAACGTTTATTTTTATCAACTTCAGAGGCTACTTTAGATTCTCTATCTCGTATTCGTTTTTCTACGTCAGATATTTTCTTTTCTCGAGATAAAATCACTTTCTCATGCTCTGCTTTTAATTCAATAAATTTTTCTTTTGCTTGAAGTATTTTATCTTTTTTTATTGAGTCTGCATCAATCTTTGCCTCTTTTAGTAGTGTTGCTGCTTCTTTTTTTGTTTCATTAAGCAACTTTGTGCCTTTTGATTTTTCTATAGCTTTTGCAATAATAAAACCTACTGCAATTCCTATTAAGACTCCCAATAAGGGAAGTACCATACCATCCATAATTTTAATTTAATATATAAAAAAAACCTACGCTAGTGTGGCTTATATAAACTCCATTATTACAGGTTTAGGACTAACTAGCTGATCAAGTATCCGTTCTAAGACGGCACGCTTTAGCAACCAAGACTTATCCTTTATAATAGATATCTCGTTGAGTTTATCAAACAATTTACTAACGTAGGCAGTGTGTGTTAATGTTATTTTAAAGAACTTATTCTAAATGTGAATTCACTAATTTTGTCAATTCATTTATTTTTTTTGTTGCTTCTTTAGTGGTGGAGTTTTGTTGTAATGCAGAAATTTCTAATTTAGATGCAAATTGTAAAGCACACATAGCTAACACGTCTTGCTTATCACTAACTGCATAATTTTGCTCATACATAGAAATTAATTTATTTATAGAGTTTGCCGCTTTTCGCATTCCTTCTTCTTCTCTAGTGTTATTAACACTTAAAGGATAGGTTCTTCCTGCTATAACAATATTAATTTTTAATTTTTCCACACTGTAAAGAACTTATTCATTTAACTGAATGATACACTTGTCTATCTCTCGAATTAAAGTGTTTATTTTGAGTTTTGTTTCTCTTGTATTTGTACTACTGCCTTCTATAGTTTTTGCAATTTTTAACAAATCATATTCTTTTTTTTGATTGCTTAAAAGCTGCTCTTTTTCTAAAAGCTGATGTCGCAAACTAGTTGTTTCTCGAAGCAAAATATCGTTTTCTTTTTTTAAAAACTCATAATTAGATAGGAGGTTTTGTAATTTAACTTCCAATAAATGAATTGCTTCAATAGTATTGCTCATCTAACCTTTTAAATAAAACTATCTTTACAAAGTTAACATTCTGTTTCTAATATAGCAACATTTTATCACTTTTTTACTAACCTCTTATTATACAGTTATTTACTCTAAAAAATGTTTTTTAGTATTTTTGTCCAAAATAATTGCAATTTGAAACGTCTATTTTTTATTTCTATTTTATTTCTTGCTCTCAAAGGGTATTGTCAAAAAAAATATCCAAAAAATTACTTTACTAATCCATTAGACATACCCACGGTTTTATCGGGTACGTTTGGAGAACTAAGAAGCAATCATTTTCACTCTGGTGTAGATATAAAAACACAAAGAAAAGAAGGTTTAAAAATTTATGCTCCTGCAGACGGCTATGTTTCAAGAATTAAAGTTGCCCAATTTGGTTTTGGTAAAGCATTATACATAACGCATCCTAATGGATACACCACAGTATATGCTCATTTAAAAAAATTTGCTCCCAAAATTGAAGAATATGTTAAATTTATTCAATACAAAAAAGAAAACTATGCTACTGGAAATTTATTTTTTAAAGAAGATAAATTTCCTGTTAACAAGGGAGATATTATTGGTTTTACTGGTGATACTGGTAGCTCTGGAGCACCTCATCTACATTACGAAGTAAGAGATAGTAAAACAGCAAATATTATAAATCCTCTTTTTTTTGGTATTAACCCTATAGATTCTAAACCTCCTGTTTTAGAATCTATAAAGGCATACACCTTAACCAAAAACTCTAGAATTGACAATAAAAATAAAAACTTTATTTTACCTATAAAAAAAATTGCAGAAGGAAAATATAGTGCTAACAGAATTTTTGCTGCCGGAAGCATTGGTTTTGCAATTAATACTTTTGATAGGTTAGATCTTGCTCCTAACAAAAACGGTATTTACAGTTTAGAGATGTTGGTAAATGGGAAACGTTATTTTTATCATAACGTAGAAACTTTTTCTTTTTCTGAAACTAAGTTTATAAATCTTCATATAGATTATCAACATTACAAAAAGTACCGTAAAAAATATCAAAAATTATTTAGAGTAAAACCCAATAAACTTTCTACTTACAAAGAAATAACTAATGATGGAAAAATAGATATTCAAAATGGATTGAGTTATTCTGTTGAAATTATTGCTAAAGATTATGCTGGTAATAAAAGTAGTGTAAAAATACCAATTACTGGAAAAGAGAGTAACTCTTTATTTCAAAAACAAAAAGACACAACCGAATATAAAATTATAGCTAAAAAATTTCATAGATTTTCTAAAGATGGGATTTCTATTGCTTTTCCGAAAAATACTTTTTATGAAGATGTATACTTAGATTTTAAGGTAGAAAACGGTATCGCTAAAGTTCATCAACCTACAATTCCACTAAATAAAAGTTTTACACTTACTTTTGATGTTTCTAAATTTTCTGAATCTGAAAAACAACAACTTTACATTGCAAATCTAGAATATTCTAAATATCCAAGATATCAAAATACCAGAAAAAAAGATAGCACTTTTTATACAACTTCTAAAACCTTAGGCAATTATGGGCTATTAAAAGACAGTATAAAACCTACTATTAAAACCTTGTATTTTAAAGACAACCAATGGATAAGTAAATTTACTACACTAAAAGTTAAAATTAATGATATAGGTTCTGGAATTAAGAATTGGCGAGCTACTATAGATGGTGAGTGGGTTTTAATGCAATACAATCATAAAAAAGGGATACTTACTTATAATTTTAGTGATAAAAAATTGGTTGGTAGCAAACATATCTTTAAAATTGTAGTCTCGGACAATGTTGGAAATACGAATATGCTTTCTACAACGTTCTTTAAGAAACAAGTAAACTAATTTACGTGAAAAAACTCTTATTACTATTTATCTTTTTTCCCCTATTTATATTTTCTCAAAAAACAACACTTTTAAAAGGAAGCGTAAAAAATAAAAACAATGAACCTATAGAAGGTGTTTCTATAAGTTATAAACAATCTGGAACTACTTCAGATGAAAATGGAAGATACCAATTACGTATTCCGTTTAAAGAAGAAATATCATTAAAATTTAGTCATATATCATACAGAACAACAACTAGAAACATTACTGCAAAAAGCAGAAATGGTATCCGATTGAGTGTAACCTTAATTTCAAAAACAGAAGAATTAGAAGAAATTATTGTTAGAGATAGAAAAAAAGAAGCTCAAGGGTTACAAAACATCAATATAAAAACAGTAAAAAATACAGTGGGTGCAAATGCTGGTGTAGAAAATGTTTTAATGACCTTGCCTGGAGTAAGTAATAACAACGAGCTAAGTACTCAATACAATGTAAGAGGTGGTAATTTTGATGAAAATTTGGTTTACGTAAACGGAATTCAAGTATACAGACCTTTTTTAATACGATCAGGACAGCAAGAAGGCTTAAGTTTTATAAATCCTAATATGGTACAGAATATTAACTTTTCTGCAGGAGGTTTTCAAGCTAAATATGGAGATAGATTGTCATCTGTACTAGATATTACTTATAGAAAACCAAAAGAGGTTGCTACAAGCATTGAAGGTAGCCTTTTAGGTGGAAGTATTACGTTTGAAGCACCCATTATAGAAGACAAACTTACTGCTATAAGTAGTTTTAGATACAGAGACAATAGTTTATTTGTAAATAGCAAGCAGATAGAAACCAATTTTAGACCCACTTTTATAGATTTTCAAACCTTTTTATCATACAATGCTTCAGACCGTTTAAGGTTCAATTTACTAAGTAACTTTTCTATAAACAGTTATAATTTTCAACCAATCTCTAGAAGAACTAGGTTTGGTACTGTTGCCAACCCTTTAGAGTTAACTGTATTTTATACAGGACAAGAAGAAGATAATTATTTAACCTTATTTGGAGCATTTTCTACAGAGTTTGAAGTTAATGATAAACTCATACTTACAGGAACAGTATCTAGATACAACACACAAGAAGAAGAACATTTTGATATTGGAGCTACCTATAATCTTGGTGAGGTAGATACCAATATAGGTTCTGAAAACTTTGGTGATGTAGAGTTTTCTCAAGGAATAGGTTCTCAACTAAATCATGCACGTAATGATCTTGATGCGCTTATTACAAATGCTGAGATAAGAGGAAAATACAAATCTAATAGATTACAGTTTGAATTTGGAGCTAAACTTCAAAAAGAAGATATAAGAGATCGTATAAGGGAGTGGGAAATCATAGACTCATTGGGGTTTTCTACAAGACCTCCAGGTTTTGCTACTAACAACCAACCTTTTGAACCTTTTGCAGGTCCCATTGTTCCGTTTCAAAATATTAGAACAGAAAATAACATTCAAATTAACAGAATTTCTGGTTTTGCTCAATTTAATGAAAGACTATTTTGGGGAGATAATGAGGTTTGGTATAATGTAGGAGTTAGAGCTCATAATTGGAGAGTAAGCGGAAACGGTCTAAACTCTAAAAGTCAAACAATTATTAGTCCTAGAGCTCAATTTGCTATAAAACCAAATTGGCATAAAGACATGCTTTTTAGGGCTTCTGGTGGTTGGTATTCTCAGCCTCCTTCTTATAGAGAACTAAGAGATTTTGATGGTAATATTAATGTAGATCTTAAAGCACAAAGATCTATTCATTTAGTACTTGGTATGGACTATAGTTTTGAAATGTGGGGCAGACCATTTAAGCTCACTGCAGAAGCCTATTACAAAGATCTTTCTAACGTAAATACATACACTGTAGATAATGTAAGAATTAGATATAGAGCTAATAATAATGCTACCGCTTATGCAAACGGAATTGACGTTCGTTTAAACGGAGAGTTTGTTCCGGGTAGTGATAGTTGGGTAAGTATTGGCTACTTAAAAACAGAAGAAAACCAAGACAATAGAGGTAATATTTCTAGACCCACAGATCAGCGTTTTAAGTTTGCTATTTTGTTTCAAGACTATGTACCAAATTTGCCAAATCTTAAAGCGTATTTAAATTTGGTTTATAACTCTGGTGTTCCTGGAGGCTCTCCTGCATATGCAGATGTTTATGATTTTCAAAACAGACTTAGAGATTATAGAAGAGCAGATATTGGTGTATCATACATATTTACAGATGTAAATAAGCAATATAAAACAGGTTTCTTATCTAAATTTAGAGAATTAAGTGCTGGTTTAGAATTATTTAATATGTTTGATATCCAAAATGCAATTACCAATACTTGGGTA
This sequence comes from Polaribacter sp. WD7, assembly GCF_003335085.1. GTDB lineage: Bacteria > Bacteroidota > Bacteroidia > Flavobacteriales > Flavobacteriaceae > Polaribacter. Next base: position 408,969 of record NZ_QPEJ01000017.1, read on the forward strand.
AGAGATTCTTTTTCTAAAAGACAATTTGGTATTCCTAACTTTTTAACAGGTAGAATTTTAAACTTTAAATTAGCTATGAAGCTATAAAAAAACGAGTCCACTTAAAAAGTGACTCGTTTCTATTCTTTATCAAATTATTTTTGGCGTTCCTATAAAATTTGTGCCGCGTGATCTTTTGTTTTTACTTTGGTAATCACATCCTCTATTACGCCATTTTCGTCAATAATAAAAGTAGTTCTATGAATTCCATCATATTCGCGTCCCATAAACTTTTTTGGACCCCAAACATGAAACGCTTCAATGACGGTTTTATCTTCATCCGCTAAAAGCGGATAAGGCAACTCATATTTATTTTTGAAATTTTGTTGTCTTTTAGCAGAGTCTGCACTCACCCCTAAAACATCATACCCTTTAGACAAAAATGAGGCGTAATTATCACTCAAATTACAAGCTTCAGCCGTACAACCAGGTGTGCTTGCCTTTGGGTAAAAGAATAAAACTAATTTTTTACCTGCATAATCTGATAATCGTATGGTATTACCTTCTTGATCTTTAGCTTCAAATTGTGGAGCCTTATCTCCTTTTTGTAGTGATGTCATTTTGTTATATTTATTTAAATAATTACTAAACAAAAATACAATAATGAATATTTTAATGAAATTAGATTGTTATTTTTGTTATTTAATTAACATTATAGATGAATAAACAAGAAAAGGTGCAATTTGTGGTAGATACACTTCAAAAATTGTATCCAGAAATTCCAATTCCTTTAGATCATAAAGACCCCTTTACCCTACTGGTGGCTGTTTTATTGTCTGCTCAATGTACAGATGTTAGAGTAAATCAAATTACACCTGTTTTATTCGCTAAAGCGGATAATCCTTTTGATATGGTAAAAATGTCTGTTGATGAAATTAAAGAAATTATTAGACCTTGTGGTTTGTCTCCTATGAAAAGTAAAGGAATTTACGGTTTGTCTAAAATTTTAATTGAAAAATACGATGGAAAAGTGCCTCAATCTTTTGAAGGTTTAGAAGAACTACCCGCAGTTGGTCATAAAACCGCAAGTGTGGTTATGAGTCAAGCTTTTGGTGTGCCTGCTTTTCCTGTAGATACGCATATTCATAGATTATTGTATCGTTGGAATTTATCTAACGGCAAAAGTGTTGCTCAAACTGAAAAAGATGCAAAGCGATTATTTCCCAGAGAATTATGGAATGATTTACATTTGCAAATTATTTGGTATGGAAGGGAATATTCTCCTGCAAGAGGTTGGGATATAGACAAAGATATCATCACAAAAACTATTGGCAGAAAGACTGTTTTGAACGATTATTACAAAACAAAAAAAGCGTAATTAAACGCTTTTTTTATTCTATAATTATCTTTTTAGTTAGGTATAGCTTTACCAATTAAAGTATCTCCTTCAATAATCTCAAAAGTTTTGTTTATTTGAGCGCTATCGTGCAAAACTCTTACTAAGGTCTGGGCTACATCAGCTCTACTAATTTCACCTCTTTCTTGTAATTTTTTACTCAATTTAATTTTACCTTTTGCTTCATTATTAGTCAAAGATCCTGGCCTTACAATAGAAAAAGGTATGTTACTTTTTTTCAAATACTCATCAGCATTCTGTTTTGCTTTTAAATATTCTTGTAAATCCTCTGCTTGCTCTGGTGCATCTGCCCCCATAGAACTTAACATTACAAACTTTTTAATATTATTTTTCTCACTTTCCTTAATTAGCTTTTTTGCCCCTTCTTGATCTACTTCTTTTACTTTTTTTCCACCAGAACCTGCTGCAAAAATAACTTTATCAATTGCTGAAAAAGCATGAGATACATCTTGTTCTAAATCTGCGAGCACTGTCTCAATTTTCTTTTCCTCAAATTGCTTAATTTGTTCTTCCTTTCTAACCATAGCAACTGGAGTAAAGTACTGTGAAGTTGCTAATAAATCTACTATTTTCTTACCTGTTGTGCCATTTGCACCTGCTATTAATATTTTTTCCATGCTCAAATGTAAGCTGTACTAATAAATTTAATTAGCTGAAATGATAGAGAGATTAATCCGTTTGAAATTTTTGATTATAATATGTGCGTAGTATAAGAAAAAGATATAACATAAAAAAAGCCTCAACATATGTTGAAGCTTTTTCCACTCTTAATTCAAATTCAATTCAATGAAATCTTCTGATTTGGTTTTTACAATAGTTAGCGATTTGGAAAAATCAATCAAAAGTTGAACTGTTTCTTGTTTTGGTTGCATCTGAATTTCAGACGACTTTCTTGAGTAAAGTTGCATCATATAGTTTGTTTAATCTATTGGTTATAAACTTTTAACGATGTTTTTTTTACTTTATTGTTAATTTACTAAAATAATTTTATGTTTCTCTATTAATTTACGCATATTAATTAAAGCATAACGCATTCTGCCTAATGCAGTATTAATGCTCACTCCAGTATTTTCACTAATCTCTTTAAAACTCATATCTTTATACATACGCATAATTAGTACTTCTTTTTGCTCTTGAGGCAACTCTTCTACCAATTCTCTAACGTCTGTATAAATCTGTTCTTTTATAATCTGTTTTTCTGCATTTAAATTTCCATCACTTAAAACTGAAAAAATATCAAAATCATCAGTAGTTTTAAAAGAAGGCATTCTATTAGTTTTTCTAAAATAATCGATTACCAAATTATGAGCAATGCGCATAACCCAGGGCAAAAACTTACCTTCTTCATTATAATTTCCTTTTTTAAGAGTTCTAATTACCTTAATAAAAGTCTCTTGAAAAATATCTTCTGTAATATCTTTATCTTGTACTTTACTATAAATAAAGCTGAACAATCTCTGTTGATGTCTCTTTATTAAAATCTCTAAAGAAGACTCTTTTCCTTGTATATACGTACTTATTAAAGTACTGTCTGTGATTATATTTTTACGCATCATAACTACTTTTTAAAGAACTAGTGGTTCTTTTATATATTATTTTTTAATAATGTTTAAAGTAGTTTTTTACTATAAGCGTCTTGTATTGTAGTGTTTATATACATCAAATATGATTATTATTTTTTAATTTCACAAATATTTTAACAAATTTTACGTTTATTACTTTTTCAGGTCCTTAAAAAAAGCAGTATTTTTAAAACTTATATTTTTTGTGAATGAAGACTGATATTACTACTGTAAACCCCAAAGAAAACATTATAATTAAAGGAGCTAAACTCCACAATTTAAAAAACATAGATGTTGTAATTCCAAGAAATAAACTTGTAGTTATTACAGGGCTTTCTGGCTCAGGAAAGTCGTCTTTAGCTTTTGACACCTTATATGCAGAAGGACAAAGACGTTATGTAGAAAGTCTATCTTCTTATGCGCGTCAATTTTTAGGGAAACTTAACAAACCAAAAGTAGATTATATTAAAGGTATTGCACCTGCTATAGCTATAGAACAAAAAGTAAACTCTACAAACCCTCGTTCTACAGTGGGTACTTCTACAGAAATTTATGATTATATAAAGTTGTTATTTGCAAGAATAGGAAAAACCTACTCTCCTATTTCTGGTAAAGAAGTAAAAAAAGATACCGTTTCTGATGTAGTAAATTTTGTTAAAAAATTTAAAGAACGGTCAAAACTTTTATTGCTAGCTCCAATTACAATTGATGAAAATAGAGACTTAAAGACTGTTCTACAAGTTTTAGAACAACAAGGATACGCTCGTTTAAAATGGAAAGAAACCATATACAGGCTCAATGATTTTCCTCAAGAAGATTACAGCAATGAAGCGTTGTTTTTAGTAGTTGACAGGGTTATTACAAAAAACGAGGAAGATTTTTACAATAGATTAGCAGACGCCATTCAAACTGCTTTTTTTGAAGGTAAAGGAGTTTGTTTCATTCAAGATTTAGAACATAATAAAGTTACTGAGTTTAGTAATAAATTTGAATTGGATGGTATTTCATTTTTAGAACCCAACACACATTTGTTTAGTTTTAACAATCCTTATGGTGCTTGCCCTACCTGCGAAGGTTATGGAAATGTAATTGGTATTGATGAAGATTTAGTAATACCAAATACAGGTTTGTCTATTTTTGAAGATTGTATTTTTCCCTTCAAAACACCATCTTATATTCATTATAAAGAAGATTTAATTGCTGTAGCCTATAAATATGATATCCCCATTCATAAACCTTGGTTTGAATTGACAGAAAAACAACAAGAGTTGGTCTGGAACGGCAATAAAGCTTTCAATGGAATACATCATTTTTTTAATGCTTTAGAAGAAAAAAGTTACAAAATACAAAACCGCGTAATGCTTTCTCGATATCGAGGAAAAACAAAATGTACCACCTGTAATGGCAAACGTTTACGTGAAGAAACCAATTATGTAAAGATCAATAGAAAGACCATTTCAGATTTGGTAACACAACCCTTAGATGAACTAACTCTTTTCTTTAAAAACATAAAACTAAACCAATACGAAGAAAAAATAGGCAAAAGATTATTGACAGAAATTAATAATAGATTGCAATTTTTAAATGATGTAGGTTTATCTTATTTAACATTAAACAGAACATCTAATACACTTTCAGGGGGTGAAAGTCAGCGAATTAACTTAGCAACTTCTTTAGGAAGTTCTTTAGTTGGCTCTATGTATATTTTAGATGAGCCTAGTATTGGGTTGCATCCAAAAGACTCTGAACGGTTGATTGGAGTTCTTAAAAATCTTAGAGATTTAGGCAACACTGTTGTGGTTGTAGAGCATGATGAAGATATCATGAAAGAAGCAGACTACATCATAGATATTGGACCTGAAGCAGGAACTTATGGAGGAAACGTGGTTGCTGAAGGAACCTATAAAGAGATTTTAGATTCAGACTCTTTAACAGCTAAATATTTAAACGAAGAATTAAAAATTGAAGTACCTACAAAACGCAGGTCATCTAAAAATAGTATTCAAATAATTGGCGCTAGAGAACACAATCTCAAAAATATAGATGTACATTTTCCTTTACATTGTTTGTCTGTAATTACAGGAGTTTCTGGTTCTGGAAAAAGCACTTTAGTTAAAAAAATATTGTATCCATCAATGCAAAAAAAATTATTGGGTTATGGAGATAAAATTGGTCAGCATACGGCTGTTAAAGGTAGTTTTGACACCTTAAAACATGTAGAATTTATTGATCAAAACCCTATTGGACGTTCTTCTCGTTCTAACCCTGTTACCTATATTAAAGCCTATGATGATATTCGTGCGTTGTTTTCAAATCAAAAGTTATCAAAAATAAGAAACTACAAACCCAAACATTTTTCTTTTAATGTAGAAGGCGGACGCTGTGAGGTATGTAAGGGTGAAGGTGAAGTTACTATAGAGATGCAATTTATGGCAGATGTGCATTTAGAATGTGAGACTTGTAACGGAAAACGATTTAAAAAAGAAGTATTGGAAGTTAAGTTTGATGAAAAGTCTATTGATGATATACTAAACTTAACCATTGATGATGCTGTTGCTTTTTTCTCTGAGAACTTAGTTCCTAAAATAGCCAACAAACTAAAACCACTCCAAGATGTAGGTTTAGGCTATGTTACTTTAGGGCAATCGTCATCAACACTTTCTGGTGGAGAAGCGCAGAGAATAAAACTTGCTTCTTTTTTAGTAAAAGGTAACACAAAAGATAAAGCCTTATTTATTTTTGATGAACCCACAACGGGTTTACATTTTCATGATATTAAAAAATTATTGGCTAGTTTTAATGCCTTGATTGAACGCGGACATTCTATAATTGTGATAGAGCATAATATTGAATTGATAAAGTGTGCAGATTATATAGTAGATTTAGGTCTTGAAGGGGGTAAAAAAGGCGGACAGCTAATTTTTGAAGGTACCCCAGAAGATTTGGCTAGAAACAAGAAATCCTATACTGCTAAATATTTAAAAGATAAGTTGAAGTTTTAAACTTTTATACATGGAAAAAATTTGGGCAAAACTTACAGATTTAACGGACAAACAAAAAGTCAATTGGGTTAGAATTATTGCAATTTTAGCGGTTTTAGTACTCATGGTTTACGCTCCAAAACTATGGATATCTACCAAAACTTTTCCAATTGTTCCTTTATTTGATTGGTTACCAACACCAACGTCTCCTGTAGATTATATTTTAGGCGGCTTCTTTTTTGTAATTCAAATAATTTATATTTTTCAAAATAAACGGTGGCAAGGTATTCTTATAGTGTTGCTTTATTTGTATTTGGCCTTTGTAGATCAAAATAGACTACAGCCTTATTTTTATCAGAGTTTTTTAACCATTTTTGCTATAGAAATTTTTAGAAAAAGAGCACATCAAAGAAAGGTACTCTATGCTGTTATTTTAGTTTTTTTTGCAACGTATTTTTGGAGTGGAATTCAAAAAGTAAATTATGATTTTTACATTCAATGGTTAAGTGCTTTAAATAAACATTTTAGTTGTGTAGACACTTCTGCAAATGCGCTAATTTGTTTGCCTCAATGGTTTTTAGAAATGTTTACCTACGCAGTACCTTGGCTAGAAGCATCTATGGGCATTTTATTATTATTTAATACAACCAGAAAAATTGGTGTACTCTTTATACTTTCTATGCATTGTGTTATTACCTTTTTATTGTTTTATTTAGGTTATGGATACAATGTTGTGCCTTGGAATATTCAAAACATGTTTTCTGTCATCATTATATTTTGGACCTTAAAAACTTACAACCCTCTTGAATTTTTCTTGAAATACTTTAATAAACAAAAAGTAGCAATGTTAATTTTTACAGTTTGCTTACCTTTTGCTAATAATCAAACAGGGTTTTATGATAGCTTACTGTCTTTTCATTTTTTTACAGCAGATTTAAATTACTACAATGTTTTTGTTAATGAAGAGCTAGAAGAAAAACTTCCTGAACACATTCAAGACTTTTTTCGTTTTAAAAACGGTAAAACGTATATTAATATGAATGAATGGGCTCAGTACGATAACAAGGTCTTATTTTATCCTGAAGAAAGGATAATCTTATTTATGGATGATTATTTACGCTCTTTTGCAGATGATCCTTCTAAAAAAGAATTGACGGAATTGGTTATTTATAATCACGAATATGATTAGTCGTGTAATTTTTTACGAATTCTAATTCATCTTTAACGAATTCTCATCTCCCTAAAGTTTAGGTTTACTTCTACCCTATTTTTAAGATGTATTAATCATAAAAAATAGAAATCATGAAGAAAATCTTAAAAAAAACAGTGTCCGTAATAAGCTTATTAGTAGTAAGTATTTTTTTAGTTAGCTGTAACAATCAGAAAATTGAAAAACAAAACACAAAAACTATTGTAGCCAAAAACAGCATTTCAAATAAAGAAACTGTAAAAGCAACAACATCTAGAGCGCCTATTGTTTTTATTGCAGGTTTTGATAAAGGCAATGAAACCTTTTATACAAATGCTAGAACCTATTTTCAAGAAAAAGGTTTAAAAGTAGTTGATGGTCAATATTCTCTTGAAGAAATTATTACCTGGTTAAATACCAATGCTACCAAAAACCCATACGGAGAGGTACATATTGTAAACCAAAGCAATCCTTACAAGGGTATGAATTTAGAAACCACTATTAGAGGCGAAAAAATTACATCAGAAACATTACAAAGAACTATTAATCAAGGTACTTTGCCTTCATTAAAAGATGTGGTAAACCAAAATACTAAAATTGTATTTCACGCATCTGGTTTAATGGAAAATAAAGAGCTACTCAAAACCTTAAAAACTGCTTTTTCAGCAAAAAATTTACCAAAAGTTGTAGCATCTCCATACCATACTATTTTTGGAGGTAAGTTTTCAGATCATTCTTTAGCACAACCTTACTATGTGTTTTATCCTACAGCAAACTCTCCAGGAAAAATAGACCTCTCTAAAGAATTGGCAAGAAAATATCCAGAAGAAAAAGATATAGATTGGTTTGACGCTTTGCATAATAATAACGAAAGATTTATTGGTGACGCATACTATACTACATTTTCTATACCGATTAAATGGGAGTTTGATTTTCATAATACAGATGAAAAAATGCCAACCTTTACCACTAAAGAAGAAATTATGGATTGGATTTCTCTACACGATGAGTTGATGGTTGAACTAAACAAAAACAATATTGCTATTGAAAAATATAGATGGAACTGGAGTTCAAAAAACAGCACTTTTGTAATTAGAGGCAGAACAACAGGTATTTTAATTCTAAAACCTTTAATAAAACCTTACGGAGATTTGCAACATGTAAAACCAGACACCAACAACAAACGCCTATACGCGATGAAATAATTATGGAATAGAAATTGTATGCTTAAAACACCATTGCTCTTATTTAAAATAAAGTAATGGTGTTTACCTGTAAATAATACAAGAATACTTTTATATTTAACTACTTAAAAAACTAGTACCACGTTTATTCACATGCACAAAAAAATACTTTTCATCATTTTTATCTTTGCTATTTATAGTAACTATGCACAGGAAAATAAATTATCGCGTTTTTCTATAGTTGATGATTTTACAGAAGCTACCATAAATCACATTACTCAAGATAAAATTGGTTATTTATGGATTGCTAGTGATAATGGCGTTTATAAATTTGATGGTATTAGGGCTCAAAATGTATCCACTAAAAGTTCAAACTACGTTTTAAAAAACCAAAACACGATATATATAGCACATACCAATGGACTTACCACTTGTTATCAAAATAAGAAAGAACACTTCAACTCTAATGAAGTTTACAAAATATCGGTCTTTAAAAATAGTATTTTCTTAGCCACAGCTAAAGGTATTTGCATTTTTAGAAAAAATCAAATAGTTCCTTTATTTTTTAATTCTATAATAAATTCTTCTATTGTTTACAATATAGTTAATGCAAATAATCAATTTTATATAGCAACTAACAAGGGGTTATGGAGTACAGATAATTTAATTACACCACAAAAAATAAAAAAAATTTCTAATTTAACTTTTAAACAGTTTTTGGCGACAAAAAATTATATGGTTACTGTAGCCAACAATCTCGAAATCTTTACAATAGATAAAAATGCAACAATTCAGAAGGTGTATGAATTAAAAGACATCCATTCTCTTAAACAATTAAATGACGAAATTTGGATTTCTACAACTTCAAACGGAATTGAAGTTATCAATGCCCATACGTTCAGTTTTATTAGAAAGGTTAACAAATACAATGCTAAAATTAGTAATACACTTACATCACTTTTTGTAGATACAACAAATTTCCTTTGGGTTGGAAGCAACAACGGATACATTTACCAGTACGATAGTAACACCTCAAAATCAGTTGTACCAAAAATACATTTTGAAAAGGTTTTGGTGAATTACAAAGAGGTTAATCACCTTGAAAACAAAAAACAAAACTTACCATCATCAGAGAATAATATCACATTTTCTTATAAAACTGTAGATTTCAAAAACCCTCACAAAACACAATACCGTTACCAACTTAATAAAAATACATCTCCTTGGAGTATACAAAGTCAGGTAACATTTGCAAGTTTACAATCAGGATCATATGTGTTTACAGCTCAATCTAAAAGCAACAATCAATTAAGTGGTAAAATATCTTACTCCTTTACCATTGCAGATCCTTTTTACAAACAAACTTGGTTTTATATTTTGATTACTTCATTATTCTGTTTAGGTCTAGCTGCTGTTATTGAACTTAGAATAAAAAAAATAAAAAAGAAAAATCAGCAAAAAGTAGTACAGTTAACCACTCAAAACTATTTGATGAGTTTAGAACAAAAAGCGCTACAACTTCAAATGAATCCTCATTTTATTTTCAATGTACTAAATGGAATTAAAGCTTTGGGTAATGCTGGCAATTTAAAAGAACTTAACAAAACCATTACGCAATTTTCAATTTTACTACGCAGTATTTTAAATAATTCTAGAACAGATGAAATTACTCTATTAGATGAAATACAGACCCTAGAAAGTTATTTAGCTTTAGAACAAAAGATGCATACATTTCATTTTGATTATTCAATACAACTAAATTTAAAGGCTATAGATACAGAAGAAATCTTAATTCCACCTATGTTAATACAACCATTTGTAGAAAACTCTGTAAGGCACGCTTTTAGTAACACTAACACAAAGGCTAAAATTGAGGTCATTTTTGAAGTAAAACATCAGAACCTTCATATTACAATTTTAGATAACGGTATAGGTTTTAGAAAAATAAAGGAAAAAAGAGACAAAAAACACAAATCTGCTGCTTTAGAAATCACTGAAGAAAGAATTCAAAATATAACACCTAATCATGGTTTTCATATCGGTACTATTTTGAAAAATGAATCAGTAAAAGGTACTAAAGTAGCTTTTAAAATTCCACTAAAAACAGATTATTAACATCAAAATATGAATGAATTTACATCATTTGTGGTAGAAGATAATTTACTAGCTTTAGAAATGTTAGTAAATGATATTAACATGCATCTTACAGAAGTTTCTGTATTAAATACAGCAACTAGTGTTGTTGAAGCCGCAAAACTATTGCAGCAAAAACAACCTGATATTCTCTTTTTAGATATTATGTTAAGTGACGGTACAGGATTTGACATTCTAGAAATATTTCCAAATTTGACATCCAAAATCATTTTTATTACAGCTAGTGATGCATATGCCATTAGAGCATTTAAATTTGCAGCAATAGACTATATTTTAAAACCATATTCAATTTCAGATTTAATACAGTCTTTTCATAAAGTAAAACAGCAGTTATCTCCTCAAAAAGAACAATTAACAATTCTAAAACAAGCAGTTACAGAGCCTACAAAAAAATTACAAAAACTATCCTTACATACGCAAGAGAAAATAATAGTAGTAGATATTACCAATATTGTGCGTTGTCAATCAGATAACAATTACACAACTTTTTATTTTTTAGATAAAACAAAAATATTAGTTTCTAAAACACTTAAATATTACGCAGACATATTAAAAGAGTATAATTTTATTAGAGTTCACCAAAGTCATTTAATAAACACCCTTTTTATCAAAGAATTTGTAAAATCTGATGGAGGATATTTGATATTAAAAGATGGATCTAACATCCCTGTTTCTGTAAGAAAAAGAGCAGAAGTTTTACGTATTTTAGATTCCTTCTAAAAAAATTTATTTAAAAAAACTTGTTTTGTAGTGAAATTTTACTACATTTGGAGTAATTAATTAAAATGAAGAGTGAGGATAGACAACGATCAGATAGAATAATTAAGGTTTTTAAAGATAGTAGATTGAATCAAAGACAATTTTCAGAATTAATCGGAGTTTCTCAACAGCTTATTAGCGCAGTTGTCAACTATACTAAAAAACCTAATGAAACTATTTTGTTTGCTATCATCGATAACATACCAGACATAGACCCTATGTGGTTATTAACTGGACGAGGAAAATATAATAATAACTATGCACCCCTAAGCGAAGTTCGATCCCCTATAGAATTTCAGATCAAAAGCATAGTCAAGAAGCAGTTTGAAGAATTATCTAGCAATATTCTTCAGAGAATATCAAATATTGAAGAGTCTGTGAACCAATCTAATTAGTATTCCCCACAGAATAATAATATCACAACTCTTAATGATTGTCATCCCCTAATTAAGATAATCATTTGTCAAAAGACTCTCAATATTTGATTGATGCTTCTAAATGATTAATTCTCAATCTTTACAAATATACGTAAAAATCACAAACTCATTACCTTTTCTTTGTTTTTAAACCTGTAAATCAAACACATAGTTTTTTATAACTACTTTTTAGTAAACATAATTCACAAAAAAAACCTACTTAAAAAGTAGGTTTTGTTATTTTGGGTGAAAGACCGGTTTCGAACCGGCGACCTCCGGAACCACAATCCGGCGCTCTAACCAGCTGAGCTACAATCACCATTTGCTGTTAGCGGATGCAAATATAATTTATTTTCATTTCTGTGAAAAGAAAAAATTAAATTAATTTACTTAAATTTTGTACAGCTACGTAACGCTCTGAAGTAAAACCTTCTGCATGCTCTACACCTATTAACCTCCCTAAGTCTCTAGCTCTGTAAGTTACACTATCAGTAAAGTTTTTACTAGAAATTGGTGTTTGAGGTTCTTTACTATTTGGATCAAAAAATTGAGAACCGTATGCTAAAACTGAAGCCACCTTTTTATCTATAAAACCTGTTACATCAATTACAAAATGTGGTTCTATATTTTTCCATTGTATATAATGATACACTTGTTTGGGTCTCCATTTTTCTTGTACTAAACCTTCAATTTTTGTTTCAATCTTTAATAAACCACTTAAAAAACAAGCATCAGAAACCAATTTACTTCCTTTAGGATGATCTATATGTCTATCATCAACTGCGTTACACAAAACTATTTCTGGTTGGTATTTTCTAATCTTTTCTATTATTTTTAATTGATGTTCTTTATCATTGGTAAAAAAACCATCTGCAAAAGCTAAATTTTCGCGCACAGAAACACCTAAAATTTTAGCAGATGTTGCCGCTTCTTTAGCTCTCAATTCAGCTGAACCACGTGTACCTAACTCACCTCTTGTTAAGTCTATAATTCCTACCTTTTTTCCTGAGGCTACTTCTTTGGCTATTGTTGCTCCACAACCCAATTCTACATCATCAGGATGAGCTCCAAATACTAATATATCTAATTTCATTACTTTCTAATTTCTAAATAACTCTTTTATTAAACTAAATTTGATTAAACTTTGTAAAAAAGTTACATCTTTACTTTACATATAGCTTGTTCTATGTCTGCTATTAAATCTTCAGGCTCTTCTATACCAACAGAAAAACGAATTAAACCGTCTTTTATACCTCTTTCTAATCGTTCTTCTTCACTTAATAATGCATGGGTAGTCTGAGTAGGACTTACTGTTGTACTTTCTAAACCTGCTAAACTCATTGAAGGCTTAATCAATTGTAAATTATTTTGAAAGGCCATAGTATCTATACCATCTTTCAATTCAAAAGACAACATTGCTCCAAACCCTTTCATTTGTTTTTTTGCCAATTCATATTTCGGATGACTCTTTAAACCAGGGTAATACACCTTATCTATGTTTGTGTTTTTTTCTAGATATTCTGCCATTTTCTGGGCATTTTCTGTTTGCGCAGAAACTCTAAGATTTAATGTTTTTAAACTTCTTTCTAGCAACCAAACCGTTTGATCACTTAAGTTACCACCAAAGTTTATAGCTGTTTTCCAAATTTCTTCTATATGCTTTTTAGATGCCGCAATTGCTCCTGCAGAAATATCTGAATGACCACCCATGTATTTTGTAGCAGAATGTAAAATAATATCAATACCAAAATCTATTGGGTTTTGATTGATAGGTGAAGCAAACGTATTATCTATCATGGTTATAATATCATGTTTTTTTGCCAAGGTAGTTACTGCTTTCATATCTGTAATTCCTAAAAGAGGATTAGAAGGTGTTTCTATATACAATATCTTAGTATTTTCTTTAATCAATGTTTTAAAGTCTTCAATATTATCAGACTCAGTAAACGAATATTCTATACCGTATTTATCAAATTCAGAAACAATAAAATTATACGTTCCCCCATATATTACTTGTTGTACAACTACATGATCTCCTTTTTGTAAAAAAGTCATTAACGCAGCAGAAATTGCAGCCATTCCTGAAGTAAAAATTAATGCATCTTCAGCATGTTCTAAGGCTGCAATTTTTTTATGTAACATTTGTTGATTTGGCGTATTAAAATAACGTGGATATCGTTTAACATCTACCCCATCAAAAGCATAAGAAGTAGAGGTGTAAATAGGAGAAACCGCTCCTTTAAACTGTTCGTCCTTTACCTCTCCAACATGTACACAAGTTGTGTTTAATCCTAATTTATTAGATTCTTTCATTTCATTTGTTTCTTAGGGCTAAATTAACAAATCTTAAATTATCTTTTCTTAAAAAAACGATATCTTCGTAGTATGATATCTGTTCTACTTGTTGGTAAAGGAAATGTAGCTTTTCATTTATACAATGCTTTCTTAAAAGTTGACGAAATAGATGTTAGTCAAATCAATTCTAGAAAGTTACAAAACATACCCAATGCAGACGTTACCATAATTGCCGTATCTGATGATGCTATAGCAAAAGTTTCTGCTCAAATTAAGAACTCTTTTGTAGTTCATACTTCTGGTGGATGTGCTATTGACGAACTACAAAACACTACTAGAAAAGGTGTGTTTTACATGTTACAAAGTTTTTCTAAAGAAAAAATAATTGATTTTTCAGAAATTCCTTTCTGTTTAGAAGCGCATAACTATAAAGATTTTAAAGTCCTTGAAAAACTTGCTATAGCTATAGGCAAAAAAGTTTACAAAGTAAATTCTGAACAACGAAAAGCGTTGCATGTTGCTGCCGTTTTTGTAAATAATTTTAGCAATTACCTTTACAAAATTGGGAATGATATTTGCCATAAACACAACCTTTCTTTTGATATTTTAAAACCTTTAATTAAAGAAACCGCTTTAAAAATAGAAACCCTAACACCAGAAAAAGCACAAACAGGACCTGCTATTAGAGGAGATCAAAAAACAATACAAAATCATTTAGATTTATTGACTAAAAAACAGCAAGAAATCTATCAAATCTTAACAAAATCAATCCAAAATGGAGATTAGTTACAAACAATTATTAGCCAATATTTCAACATTTATTTTTGATGTTGACGGAGTACTAACAAACGGTATGTTAACCATAATGCCTGATGGCGAACTGGTAAGACATATGAACGTAAAAGATGGATACGCTATGAAAACTGCTTTAAATAAAGGGTTTAGAGTCTGTATTATTTCTGGCGGCACCAATCAAGCTGTAAAAAGCAGATTAGCCGCTTTGGGTATTTCTGATATTTATTTAGGGGCTCATAATAAAATAGTTCAGTACACAGAAATCATTGAAAAATACAAGTTAAAACCTGATAACGTTTTATATATGGGAGATGATATTCCAGACGTACCTGTGATGCAAAAAGTTGGTTTACCCTCTTGCCCCAACGATGCTGTACCAGAAGTTCAAAAAGCAGCAAGATATATTTCTGACTACAAAGGCGGAGAAGGATGTGTTAGAGATGTTATAGAGCAAGTTTTAAAAGTGCAAAGGAAATGGGACAATTATTTTGATGCCACTTTATAAATTTAAAATATATATAATTATATTTATGAGTTGCTTTAAATTGACAAACATTTAAAATTTTAATAAATTATGAATAAAACAATTTTAACTTTTGTATTTCTTTTACTAACTATAAGTATTAACTCACAAACTATTTTTGGAAAATGGTTGTCTACCAATGATGAGACTGGAGAAATAGATTCTGTAATAGAAATGTATGAGAAAGATGGAAAAGCTTATGCCAGAGTTATAGAAATAAAAGACCCAAACAGGCAAACCGCTGTTTGTAAAAAGTGTGAAGGTACCAACAAAAACAAACCTATTTTAGGTTTAGAAATTTTAACTGGCTTAGAAAAAGATGATGATGAATGGTCTGGTGGAGAAATTTTAGATCCTAGAAATGGTAACGTCTACAAATGTTATATAAAATTAGTAAAACCTAATAAATTAAAATTAAGAGGTTTTATTGGTTTTTCTTTATTAGGAAAAACAAAATATTGGACTAGAGCTAAAAGTTAATTGATACCATGAAATGAATAGCTGTTAGGTTAGTTTTTTTCTTCTAACATAGGCACAAACGCAAAGTCACCCAATTCGTGTTTCTCAAATTGTGTTGCAGATTTTCTAACAAATAAAGTCATTATTTGTGTTTTGTCTCCAACTGGAATTAGTAGCATACCTCCTACTTTTAATTGAGATAATAAAGGCTTGGGTACAAAAGGAGCTCCTGCAGTAACTATAATTTTATCAAAAGGAGCTTGTGCTGGTAAGCCTTTGTAACCGTCTCCAAAAACAAATCGTTTGGGTTTGTACCCTAATTTGGGTAAAAAATTAGATGTCTTTTTAAACAATTCATGTTGTCTTTCTATAGAATATACTTCTGCCTTTAACTCTAGCAAAACTGCTGTTTGATAGCCTGAACCTGTACCTATTTCAAGTACTTTTTCTCCATTTTTAACAGCCAATGTTTGCGATTGAAAAGCCACAGTATAAGGTTGAGATATGGTTTGTTCTGCTGCTATTGGAAACGCTTTATCTTGGTAAGCATGAGACTCAAAACTACTATCTATAAATAAATGCCTCGGTATTTTTTTTATAGCATTTAGTACGTTTTGATCTGTAATTCCTTTTGCTAGTAATACATTAGCTAATTGATTTCTAAGCCCTTGATGTTTAGCAGTATCTTTCAAATTTTATAAATTTATAAGCTCTAAAAATAGTAATAAATCTATATAAATAGGCATAAAATTGTATCTTTGTTAACAGTCGATTTTTTGAAATCGGTAAACTTATAAAAATTTTTATTTATGCTAAAAGCAGGAGTTTTAGGTGCGGGTCATCTAGGTAAAATTCATTTACGTTTATTACAACAATCTACCAAATATGATTTAGTTGGTTTTTATGACCCTTCTAAAGAAAATGCTAAAAATGTAGCTGATGAGTTTGGTTATAAAGCATTCAATTCTATAGAAGAGTTAATAAATGCTGTAGATGTTGTAGATATTGTTACTCCTACTCTTTCGCATTTTGAATGTGCTAAACAAGCTATAGAAAAAGGTTGTCATATTTTTATAGAAAAACCAATTACCAATACTATTTTAGAAGCAGAGGCTATAAAAACACTAGCAAGCCAATACCACGTTAAAGGTCAAGTTGGTCATGTAGAGCGTTTTAACCCTGCGTTTTTAGCTGTTAAAGATAAAATAGACAACCCTATGTTTATAGAAGCACATAGGTTGGCAGAATTTAACCCAAGAGGTACAGATGTACCTGTGGTTTTAGATTTAATGATTCATGATATAGATATTATTCTTTCTGTTGTACAGTCTAAAGTAAAAAATGTACATGCAAGTGGTGTTGCTGTAATTTCTGAAACTCCAGATATTGCCAATGCTAGAATAGCGTTTGAAAACGGTTGTGTTGCTAATTTAACCGCAAGTAGAATTTCTATGAAAAATATGCGTAAATCTCGTTTCTTTCAAAAAGATGCTTACATTTCTGTAAATTTTTTAAGTAAAGAATCTGAATTGGTTAGAATGAAAGATGTACCTGAAAATCCTGATGAATTTGCAATGATTTTACAAAATGCAGAGGGAATAAAAAAACAAATTTATTTTGAAAACCCAGAGGTTGAAGATAACAATGCTATCTTAGATGAGTTAGAAACTTTTGCAGATGCAATTAACACCAATACTACCCCTATTGTAACGTTAAGCCAAGGAGCAGAAGCACTTAGGATTGCACAAATGATAATTGATTGTTTTTAAGAACAAAGTTTATAAACAAGAGGCGTTAGGGATAGCAGTGGAAATCCTTTTTTATGTTGGTTGAAAAACTTTTTGCGAAGTTATGAGCAAAACTTTTAAGAGCAACTACAAAAGATTGAAACGAAAAGCCCGACCTTTAGGTAACGCTCAAAATAATAATTCTAATAATTTACTATTGATGAAAAATATTGCTGTTATTGGTGCCGGAACCATGGGAAACGGAATTGCGCACACCTTTGCTCAGTTTAATTATACTGTAAATTTAATAGATATTTCTGAAAGCTCTTTAGAAAAAGGTATGCAAACTATTTCTAGAAATCTAGACAGGATGGTTGCTAAAGAGAAAATTTCTGAGGCCGATAAAATACAAACTTTACAAAATATTACAACATTTACTGCTATTAAAAAGGGAGTTGTTGATGTTGATCTTGTTATTGAGGCTGCTACAGAAAATGAGATTTTAAAAATAAAAATTTTTAAAGAGCTAGATACTTTTTGTACTGAAAAAACCATTTTAGCAACAAATACTTCATCTATTTCTATTACACAAATTGCAGCAGCTACAAGCAGACCTGAAAAGGTGATTGGGATGCATTTTATGAATCCTGTACCCGTTATGAAATTAGTAGAAATTATTAGAGGTTACAATACTTCGGATACTGTGATGCAAACTATTGTTGCGCTTTCTAAAAAAATTCATAAAATACCTGTAGCGGTAAATGATTATCCTGGTTTTGTTGCCAATAGAATTTTGATGCCTATGATTAACGAATCTATAGAAACGTTGTATAATGGTGTGGCCGGAGTTTTAGAAATTGATACTGTTATGAAACTTGGTATGGCACATCCTATGGGGCCCTTACAACTTGCAGATTTTATTGGATTGGATGTTTGTTTGTCTATTTTAAATGTAATGTATGATGGATTTAAAAACCCTAAATATGCTCCGTGCCCATTATTGGTAAATATGGTTACGGCAGGAAAATTAGGGGTAAAATCTGGCGAAGGTTTTTATGACTATAGTGAAAGCAGAAAAGCTGAAAAAGTAGCAACACTTTTTAGTTAGTTTTTTAAACTGAAAACCTTAGATGAAATACAGATTTTTACTTATTATTTTATTATTTATTTCTGCAACTATAGTTTGTCAAAGTAAAACAAATAAACTAAAACCTGCTAAAATTGGTGTTTTGTACAATTATGGAGCTAATGAAAATTTTATTTTTGATGATCCTGATTATACATATACTACAAAGACCATAAAAGCTCAAGCTTTTTATGAATTGGCAAATTGGAAAAAGTTAAATTTTGAGTTGATTGTGCAACCTCAAATTCAGTTTTTAAATCATCAATTATTAAACAAGTGGTTTGTAACACCAGACCAAGATAATGTTCAAGAAAAAATAGCTGAATTTACACAACCTAAAAAGATGAACTTATATGGTGTAGAGTTTGGTTTTGTTGTAAAAAAGAAACTCATTTCTAAACTTGACATACAAGGAGGTATCAGTTTAGGTTTTAACTATATAGATACAAGAACAGAAAGACTTGCCAAAGGATTTACTTTTACAGAAAATTTTTCTTTAGGTTTTTCTTATAATGTCTTTAAAAAATCATTTATTTATTTAGGTACAAACTTTGGTCATGTGTCTAACCTAGATTTTCAAAAACCCAATGATGGTTATAACATTTTAGGCATTGACATAGGCTACTCTTTTGAGATATAAACAACAAACCTCCTCTATTTTATCTAAAAGAGGTTTGTTGTAAGTAAAGTTATTTCATTTTTTAGTTACTTAACCAAGAATTCAACATCCAAATTGTTTTTTCTTGTTCGGCTATAAAATCACTCATCATTGAGTTTGTACCCTCGTCTTCTGCTTTATCAGACAATTCTAAAATTATTCTTTCAATTTTTAACAATTCAGAAAGAGAATTTACAACCAATTCTACACCTTCTACATCGTTAGAAATATTTTTACCTACGGGTACAGAAGCTTGGGCAATATAGTCAGAAAAGGTGTGTAAAGGCGTACCTTGTAAGGTAAGAATACGTTCTGCAATGTCATCAATTTTAACTTGAGAATCAGTATAAAATTCTTCAAATTTAATATGGAGTTCAAAAAAACTTTTCCCTTTAATATTCCAATGTAAACCTCTTAAATTTTGATAAAAAATTTGAAAGTTAGCTAACAAATCATTTAAATTATCAACTAAATTAGCAGAATCTTGTTTGTCTAAGCCTAATATTGTTTTGTTCATTATATCTTTGTTTTTATATAAGCCAAATTTATTCAAAAAAAAAAATCATAAACCATAACTATTGTCGATAGTTTTAATATCTTTATCAAAATTTATTATCAAAAATGACAATCACACAATTAAAGTATGTTTTATCTGTTGCAGAATATCAAAATTTTACCGTTGCTGCAGAACACAGTTTTGTTACTCAACCTACGTTAAGTATGCAAATTCAAAAATTAGAAGACGAGCTTGATGTACAAATATTTAACCGATCTAAAAAACCTATTGAACTTACTGATATTGGTAAAAAAATAGTAGAACAAGCTAAAGTAATTGTAGATGAGAGTAATAGAATTTTAGACATTGTACACCAACAAAAAGGTTTTATTGGAGGTGAATTTAAGCTAGGAATTATTCCTACAATTATGCCTACCTTATTACCAATGTTTTTAAATAATTTTACAAAAACATATCCTAAAGTTAAATTGATTATAGAGGAATTAACTACTGAAGAAATTATACGAAAATTAACTGATGGCCATATAGATGCTGCAATAGCAGCTACTCCTTTAGAAAATGAAGCCATTAAAGAAAGACCTTTATATTATGAACCGTTTGTAGGCTTAATTCCTGAAAATCATAGACTTTTTAACAATAAAAATATTGATGCTGATGAGTTAGAGATGGAAGATATTTTGTTATTGGAAGACGGACATTGTTTTAAAGATAGCATTATCAACTTATGTAGAAATCATAAAATTGATAATAAAAAAGGATTTCAGCTAGAAAGCGGAAGTTTTGATACGCTTATAAAACTATCTAAAGAAGGGTTAGGTATGACACTTTTACCTTATTTACATACTTTAGATTTAAGTGAAAATGACAAGCAAAATTTACGCGAATTTAAAAGTCCGCCACCCGCAAGAGAGGTTAGTTTAATTTATCATAAATCTCAATTAAAAATGCAATTAATAGAAGCTTTAAAGAAAACTATTGATGGTGTTGTAAGAGGAGCTATCTCTTTTTCTGATGTAAAAATTATAAGTCCTTTGCAAAAAAATTAAAAGTTACCTGTAAAAAAAGGAAGCTAAATAGCTTCCTTTTTTTTATAAAATACTTTATTAAGAATACATTTTTTCACGTAACTCCTTAACTTTCTTATCAGACAGATACTCATCAAAAGTACCTAATCTATCTATGGCTCCATTTGGTGTTAATTCTATAACTCTATTTGCTACTGTTTGGGCAAATTCATGATCGTGAGTAGTAAACAAAACATTACCTTTAAAGTTGATTAAAGAATTATTTAAAGCCTGAATAGACTCTAAATCTAAGTGGTTTGTAGGCTCATCTAGAACCAAAATATTAGCTCTTTTCATCATCATTCTAGACAACATACAACGTACTTTTTCTCCACCAGAAAGCACATTGCTTTTCTTTAAAGCTTCTTCTCCAGAAAAAATCATCTTTCCTAAAAACCCTCTTAGAAACACCTCTTCACGCTCTTCTTCCGTTTGTGCATACTGTCTTAGCCAATCTACAAGATTTAAATCTCCATTTTGAAAAAAACGTGAATTATCTAGCGGTAAATAAGACTGAGTTGTTGTAACCCCCCAAGAAAATTTACCGTCATCTGGTTTTTCATTACCCATTAAAATTTCGTAAAAAGCAGTAACGGCTCTAGAGTTTTTAGAAATCACAGCTACTTTATCTCCTTTTTGTAGGTTAATATCTACTTTAGAAAATAATTTTTCACCTTCAAAATTTTTGGTAAGACCTTCTACATTTAGTATTTGATCTCCTGCCTCTCTATCACTTTTATAAATAATTGCAGGATAACGTCTACTAGAAGGTTTGATATCTTCTACATTTAATTTTTCAATCATTTTTTTACGAGAAGTCGCCTGTTTAGATTTGGCAACATTGGCTGAAAAACGACGGATAAACTCTTCTAATTCCTTCTTTTTATCTTCTGCTTTTTTGTTTTGTTGTGCTCTTTGTTTTGCAGCTAATTGAGAAGACTCGTACCAAAATGTATAATTTCCTGAATAGTGATTAATTTTTCCAAAATCAATATCAGAAATATGTGTACAAACAGCATCTAAAAAGTGTCTATCATGAGAAACTACAATTACACAATTATCGTAATTAGCTAAGAAATTCTCTAACCATCCAATAGTTTCAAAATCCAAATCATTGGTAGGCTCATCCATAATTAAAACATCTGGATTCCCAAAAAGTGCTTGAGCTAATAGTACTCTCACTTTTTGTTTACCATCCAAATCTTTCATTAATGAATAATGTAACTCTTCAGAAATACCTAAATTAGATAATAAAGCAGCAGCTTCAGAATCTGCGTTCCAACCATTCATTTCTTCAAATGTTACCTGAAGTTCTCCAATTTTTTCTGCATTTTCATCTGTATAATCTGCATACAGTGCATCAATTTCCTTTTTAATGGCAAACAGTTCTTTGTTTCCTTTAACAACAGTTTCTAAAACAGGAAAATCATCAAACTCATTATGGTTTTGCGTTAAAACAGACATTCTTTTGCCTGGTTCTAGATGTACATGACCAGATGTTGGATCTTGTTTTCCTGAAAGGATTTTTAAAAATGTAGATTTTCCTGCCCCATTTGCGCCAATAATTCCATAACAATTTCCATTTTGAAATTTGGTATTTACTTCATCAAACAACACTCGCTTTCCGAACTGTACTGATAGATTAGAAACTGATAACATAATATTTTTTAAATTTGCAGCAAAAGTACAAATTTGATTTGTCTTTTACAGTTAGATTTTTAACGGTTTTTTATAAAATATTTATCACTTTTATTAGAAGTATTTTAACAGCTAATTAACAGCAATGGTTTACATGAATCAATAAATTTGTTCGTTAGGAAATTATAAATTAATATGTTTAAACACTTAGCTGTTTTTCTTTCTTTGTTTGCGGTTTTAGGATGTAATTCTCCTAAAGACGATTCAATTTACTTTGGAGGTAAAATTATCAACCCTAAATCTGACCATGTCATCTTATATGCTATGGAAAAGGCTATTGATACTTTCTTTTTAGACGATGAAAATAAGTTTATCGGAAAAGTTACTCCCGTAAAAGAAGGATTGTATTATTTTAACCATGGTGTAGAAAATCAGTACATTTATTTAGAACCTAATGATAGTTTAATGTTGCGCCTAAATACATGGGATTTTGATGAATCTTTAGGTTTTTCAGGTAGAGGTGCTGATAGAAATAATATTTTAATTGATTGTTTTTTAGAAAATGAAAAGAATCATAAGGCTTTTTATAAATTGAATCGTTTAAAACCTAATGATTTCAAAAAGAAAATAGATTCTATACTAGAGTTTAAAACAAATACTTATGAGCGATATCTTAAAGAACACCCAAATGAAACCAGTGGATTTCATAATATTCTTAATATAGCTCTAAAATACCCTATTTATTCTAGAATTGAAAGGTATCCAATAGCACATTCTAAATATTCTGAAACGAAACACGAACAAAATTTAGGAAGCGATTTTTACAATCATAGAAAGGGTATTTCTATGGATACAGATTCTTTAATGTACTATCCTGCATACGCACAGTATATTAGAAATTATCTCTATAATTTAACATATGCTTTAGGTTATGAACCTATGAATAATGAGTATTCTTCTGCATTTACAGAAGACTTACTTAAAATTATAGATAAGAATATTTCACCTAAAAAATCAAAAAATGCTTTTTTAAAGCAAACTGTAATTACTCACTTTTATAGAAAATCTAGTTGCGAAATTAATAAAGGTGCTTTTGATACGTATTTTGACTTAAGTTCTGACCAAGACGATATAGATTTAGTCAGAAAAATGTTAATAGACAACAACGCTATTTTAAAAGGAAAAAAGTTACTAGATTTTAATTTGTACGATTATACAAGTGCAAAACACAATATACAAGAGATTATAAAAAGAAAGAATACCTTTTTATTTTTTTGGAATCCTGAATATGTATCTCCTATGTATATAGCTTCTAGAATGAATTATTTTTCAAATAAATTTCCAGAAATTCAATTTATTCAGGTTAGGATTGACGGGAAAAACACTAAAAAAATTCACAAATTAGATATTAAAAATCAATACTACATTGATGCTAAAAGTGAAGCTAATAATTTCTTGTCTAGCAAAATGCCACGTTCTATAATTATTAACAAAAACGGTATTGTAGAAAACGGATATGCCTCTATAAGCTCTTCTAAAGTAGTAAGTCAATTAAAAGAATTGACAAACAAGTAGTTTCTGTAAAATTTAATGTACATTTGCACGATTTTTATTTTGAGCTTAACTCATTAAAAATCAGTCCGAATTATAAACGGGTTTGCAGGTGGGCGTTCTGTGAATCCAAAAAAAACACAGAAATGTCGACATTTACAGATTTAGGTTTAAAAGAACCTATAAACAAAGCATTAACAGATTTAGGCTATCAAAAACCAACTGTTATTCAAGAAAAAGCAATTCCGCAAATTATATCATCTACAGACGATTTAAAAGCATTTGCACAAACAGGAACAGGAAAAACTGCAGCTTTTAGTTTGCCTATTTTACAATTGGCAGATGCTGATAATAAAAATACACAAGCCATTATTTTATCTCCAACAAGAGAATTAGCCGTTCAAATTGGTAATAATATTAAAGATTTTTCTAAATATTTGCCCAATATGAAAGTAGTTACCGTTTACGGTGGTGCAAACATAGAAGAGCAAATGAGAGCCCTTAAAAGAGGAGCTCAAATTGTAGTAGGTACTCCTGGTAGAACTGTAGATTTAATTAATAGAAGAGCCTTAAAATTAGGAAATATAGAGTGGGTCGTTTTAGATGAAGCTGATGAAATGCTTAACATGGGCTTTAAAGAAGAACTTGATAATATTTTAGAAGTTACACCAGAAACTAAGCAAACGTTGTTATTTTCTGCAACTTTTCCTAGAGAAGTAGAGGCTATTGCTAGAAATTATATGACAAAACCTGTTGAGGTTACCTCTGGCGAAAAAAATCAAGGTTCTGACAATGTTAGTCATGAGTATTATGGCGTCACAGAAAGAACACGTTACCCAGCTTTAAAACGTATTGCAGATTTAAATCCTGATATATACGGAATCATTTTTTGTAGAACTCGTAGAGAAACACAAGAAGTTGCCGATAACTTAATTAGAGATGGTTATAATGCAGATTCGCTTCACGGAGATTTATCTCAAGCACAACGTGATTCTGTAATGGGTAAATTTAGAAAAAAAACGGTTCAATTGTTAGTGGCTACAGATGTTGCTGCACGTGGCTTGGATGTAGATAATTTAACACATGTAATCAATCATAAATTACCAGATCAAATAGAAAACTACAACCATAGAAGCGGTAGAACTGGTAGAGCAGGAAACAAAGGAATTTCTATTGTATTGGTTAACAATAAAGAAAAAGGAAAATTACGCCCTATAGAGCGAATTATAAAGAAAAAATTTGTAGAAACAAAAGTACCTTCTGGTAAAGAAATTTGTCAAAATCAATTGATGCACTTAATAGATAAAGTGCAAAATATTGAAGTTAATAAGTCTCAAATAGAAGAATTTTTACCTAGTATTTATGAAAAATTAGAAGGTTTAACTAGAGAAGAACTAATTCAAAAATTTGTTTCTTTAGAGTTTAACACCTTCTTATCTTACTATGAAAATGCTAAAGATTTAAATGATTTATCGTCAAGAGACAATTCAAGAGGAAGGTCTTCTAGCGAAAACATGAGTCGTTTCTTTATCAATATTGGAAGAAAAGATAAGTTAAACCCTGCAAAATTAATTGGCTTAATTAATGATCAAAACATAGGTGACAAGATTGAAATTGGAGCCATAGATATTTTAGACACGTTCTCTTTCTTTGAGGTTGATAAAGCTTTTGAAGAAAAAACGTTAGAAGCCTTTACTTCAAATCAACCCGATTTTGATGGTCGTTCTGTAAATGTAGAAATTACTAAAAAAGATCGTTCTGGAGGAGGCTCAAAAAGAAGAGGCAAAAAACCATTTGGTAAAAAAGAGGGTGGTTTTGGTAGACGTAGAAATTCTGAAGGTGGAGGTCGCAGGAATGACGATGACCGCAGAAGTAGATCTTCAGATAGAAGATCAGACAATAAATCTAGAAATTCTAGCGACAGAAAACCCAGTGGTTTTGGAAGAAAACGTAGAGAGCGTTAGCAACTTTATAAATACAATTTACAAACCTCAATTTAAGCAAATTGAGGTTTTTTTTGGTTAAGACACAAAATATAAATTGCAATTACTCAATAGAAACTATAAGTTTTTAATAATTCAATAAAAATAGAGATTCGTTTTCAATAGTCATTTACTTTTGCAAATATTATTCAGATATTTGCAAAAAACACGTATTCTCATTCGTAAATAATGGTAAAAAACTCTAGTTTAGAAAATTTACACAAAGCTCTTTCTGGTGATGTGTTGTATGACCAATTGCACAAAACTTTGTACGCTACAGATGCTTCTGTATATCGTAAAATTCCTTTGGCTGTTGCTTTTCCTAAAAATGAAAATGATATTAAAATTTTAATAGATTTTGCCAACAAAGAAAATGTTACGCTAATACCAAGAACAGCAGGTACCTCTTTAGCAGGACAATGTGTGGGAGACGGTATTGTGGTAGACGTTGCTAAACATTTTACCAATATTATTTCTTTTGATGAGCAAGCTAAAACTATAAAATTACAACCCGGTATTGTTAGAGATTCGTTAAATGTGTATTTAAAACCTTTTGGTTTATTTTTTGGTCCAAATACATCCACCTCAAACAGATGTATGATTGGAGGAATGGTAGGTAACAATTCGTCTGGAAGCACCTCTATTCGTTATGGAGTTACGCGCGATAAGGTTTTAGCTATTGATGCTATTTTGAGTGATGGAACTTCGGCTACTTTTCAAGAAATATCATCAGAGGAATTTGTAAAGAAAACCAAACAAAATACGTTAGAAGGAAAAATCTATAAATCAATTTTTGATGAATTGTCTGTTAAAACGATACAACAAGAAATCAAAACAGAGTTTCCTAAAGAAAATATACATAGAAGATGTACAGGTTATGCTGTAGATGAATTCTTAAAATCAGATTTGTTTGGAGGAACAGAATCTACAATAAACATAGCTAAACTATTAGCGGGTAGCGAAGGTACTTTAGCATTTTCTACAGCCATTACCATTCAATTAGATGCTATTCCTCCAAAAGAAAGCATCATGGTTTGTACTCATTTTACAAGTATTAATGAGAGTTTAAAAGCCACATTAACAGCAATGAATCACAAGTTGTACAATTGTGAATTGATGGATAAAGCCATTTTAGATTGTACAAAAAACAATAGAGAATTAGTAAAAAACAGATTCTTTTTAAAAGGAGATCCAGAAGCTGTTTTAATGTTAGAAGTTGCGGCAAACTCAATTGCTGAAGCAGAAGTTTTAGCTGATACTTTAATTGCTGACCTAGAAAAAAATAATTTTGGTTATCATCATCCAAAGGTATATGGAGCAGACATTGCTAAAGTTCATTATTTAAGAAAAGCTGGTTTAGGTGCATTAGGAAACATGGTGGGTGACATGAAAGCTGTGGCTTGTATAGAAGATACCGCTGTGGCTTTAGAAGACCTACCTGACTATATTGAAGAGTTTACAAAAATCATGGACAAATATCAGCAAGATGCCATTTATTACGCACATGCTGGAGCAGGAGAATTACACTTACGTCCTATTTTAAACTTAAAGAAAAAAGCGGATGTTGTTTTGTTTCGTAAAATAACTACCGAAACAGCTGAACTGGTAAAAAAATATCAAGGTTCTTTTTCTGGTGAACATGGAGATGGAATTGTACGTGCAGAATTTATCCCACTAATGATTGGCGAGAATAATTATCAATTATTAAGACGTATAAAAAGAGCTTTTGATCCTCATAATGTTTTTAATCAAGGAAAAATTACTGATGCTTTTCCTATGGATCAAAGTTTGCGTTACGAAATAGATAGAGATGAACCAAAAATTGAAACTATTCAAGATTTTTCTGATAGTGAAGGTATTTTAAAATTAGCAGAAAAATGCAATGGCTCTGGAGATTGTAGAAAACCTGTTGAAGCTGGCGGAACCATGTGCCCAAGCTATAGAGCTACCAAAAATGAAAAGGAAACCACCCGTGCAAGAGCAAATGTTTTAAGAGATGTTTTAACAAACAATACGGCTGCTAATAAATTTGATTCAAAAGCATTAAAGCAAGTTTTAGATTTATGTTTAAGCTGTAAAGCATGTGCCTCAGAATGTCCAAGTAATGTAGATATTGCTACAATGAAAGCAGAGTTTTTATATCAATATCAAGAAACTAACGGGTATTCTTTTAGAAGTAAATTATTTGCTAATAATGCAAAACTAAATAAATTAGGTAGCCTTACTCCTGCACTATCCAATGCTGTTTTAAATACACCTTTTGCAAAGAAAGCGATGGGCGTTGCCATAGAGAGAAACGTGCCTAAATTGGCAAAAAAAACACTAAACAATTGGTATAAGCAGCGTAATACTCCTTTTAATAAAACTGAGAAATTTAAAAAGGAAATCTACCTTTTTAATGATGAATTCACTAATTTTTATGATGTAGAAATCGGTAAAGACGCAGTTTTTCTTCTAGAAAAACTAGGTTATAAAGTAATTATTATAAATCATGAAGAAAGTGCTAGAAGCTACATTTCTAAAGGTTTTTTAAAAGAAGCTAAAATAGTTTGTAATAAAAATATTGCCATTTTTAAAAATATCATTTCAGAAGAAACTCCTTTAATAGGTATAGAACCATCTGCAATTTTAACCTTTAGAGATGAATATATTAGATTAGCTAGTAATAAAACAGCTGCAGAAAAGATAGCAAAACACACCTATACTTTTGAAGAGTTTTTAGCCAAAGAAATTAAAAAAGACAATATTGATAAAAGCTTGTTTACCTCTGAAAAAAAGACCTTGAAAATTCATGGACACTGTCATCAGAAAGCTTTATCTGGCACAAATGCTAGTTTTCAG
This sequence comes from Polaribacter sp. WD7, assembly GCF_003335085.1. Lineage (GTDB taxonomy): Bacteria > Bacteroidota > Bacteroidia > Flavobacteriales > Flavobacteriaceae > Polaribacter. The sequence continues at coordinate 437,786 of NZ_QPEJ01000017.1, forward strand.
ATTTTAAATCTTCCAGCAAATTATACAGTAACTATTATGAATACAGGTTGTTGTGGAATGGCAGGTTCTTTTGGTTATGAAAAAGAGCATTATAAAGTAAGTATGCAAGTAGGAGAAGATACACTGTTCCCTAAAATAAGAAACTGTAGTACAAAAACTGAAATTGCTGCTGCAGGAACTAGTTGTCGTCATCAAATTTACGATGGAACTAAACGTATTGCAAAACATCCAATTACAATTTTAAAAGAAGCTTTACTGTAATTTTTCTTGTTATTTTATTTTAGAGTAAATTTATTAGTTTTTGAAAATCTTAAACTTTATGAATAAGTTTTAGAATTTCTTTAAGATAGTTTTTTTATAAATATTCTTAAATTTGTTTAACAATATTAATTAAAAAATAAACAAAATGAATCAGACAAAAATAATTATTAAACATGCACTATTAATTACAGCTTTAATTGGAGGCTTTTTTTTCTTATGCAAATTCTTTGGTTTAGAGGATAGTCCTTATCTACGATTCATGAATTTATTTTTTGTTGTGTTTGGGGTAAGAAGAGCTATAAAAACTAATATTTTTAGGAATAATGAAACTCAATACACCACTAACTTGGGTATAGGTATACAAACATCTGCTTTAGCAGTTATAGTGTCTATATTAGGAGTTATTGGTTATATAGAACTTATCAATCCAGAATTTTTATCAATTATGAATAGCTCATTTTTAATTGGCGGTAATTTATCTTTGGCAGAAATTACATTTACATTATTAATAGAAGGTATGGCATCTTCTGTAATCGGCTCATTTGTAATTATGCAGTTTTATAAAAATCACGATAAAAAAAGGGTTAGCACAAGTAAACAACCTGCATAAGTCATAGTAAAAGTTATAAATTAACAAAGCCCAAAATCTTAATTCAGATTTTGGGCTTTGTTTTACAAAAAATAGCGAAATATTTATTCTAAATTCTTTAAACTATTTTTAATCGTTTCTATTTTAGCTAAAGTATCGCTTTCTTTTTTACGTTCTAATTCAATAACTTTTTCTGGAGCATTTGAAACGAAACGTTCATTAGATAATTTCTTTTGAATACCAAATAAGAAACCTTCTGCCCTTTTTAATTCTGCATTTAATTTCTTTGTCTCTGCCTCTACATCAATATTTGCTGTAGAAATAGGTACAAAGTATTCGTTAGATTTTACTCTAAAAGATGCACCATCTACTTTTTCAGAAACATAATTTACTAAAGATGTATTTGTTAACTTTTGAATAATTGTGTCAAAGTTTTTAGATTGATTTTCATTATCTACTACAAACAACTCAATAGCTTCTTTAAAAGGAATATTTTTTTCTTTTCTGATAGTTCTTATTCCTGAGACTACTCCTGTTGCAAAATCAAAGTCAGTAATAATTTGTGTGTCAAATGTTTTTTGTTCTGGGTATTTAGCAATAATTAAAGCTTTATCTGGAGTTCTTTCTGCTATAAATTGCCAAATTTCTTCTGTTAAAAATGGCATAAATGGATGCAATACCTTTAAGTTATTCTCTAAAACTTTAATAATAGCGTCAAAGGTAATCTTGTCTATAGGTTGCTGATATGCAGGTTTTACAATTTCTAATAACCAAGATGAAAAATCATCCATAATTAGTTTGTAAATAGACATTAAAGCGTCTGATAATCTGTATTTAGAGAAATGATCTTCAATTTCTGCTAAAGCTTTTTGAAATTTTGCTTCGTACCAAGCCAAACCAATTTTTGCGGTTTCTGGCTGTGATAAACTAGCGTCTACTTCCCAACCTTTTATCAAACGGAAAGCATTCCAAATTTTATTAGCAAACCCTTTTCCTTGTTGGCATAAATCTTCATCAAATAAAATATCATTTCCTGCTGGCGCACTCAATAATAACCCAACACGTACACCATCTGCACCAAACTCTTCTATCAATTTTAATGCATCTGGCGAATTCCCTAAAGACTTGGACATTTTTCGACGTTGTTTATCACGTACTAAACCTGTTAAATACACATTTTTAAAAGGTTTTTCATCTTTATACTCATATCCAGCTATTATCATTCTAGCTACCCAAAAGAATAAAATATCTGGTCCCGTAACTAAATCGTTAGTAGGGTAATAATAGTTGATTTCTTTGTTTTCGGGATTTCTGATTCCGTCAAAAACAGACATTGGCCATAACCAAGAAGAAAACCATGTATCTAATGCATCTTCATCTTGACGTAAATCTTTAGTTGTTAGTTGTTGGTTATTGGTTTTTTGTATTGCTAAAGCTAAAGCTTCATCAATATTTTCAGCTACAACAAAATCTTCTTTTCCATCACCAAAATAATAAGCAGGAATTTGTTGTCCCCACCATAATTGACGAGAGATATTCCAATCTCGAATATTCTCCATCCAATGACGATAGGTGTTTTCAAACTTTTTTGGCACCAAATTAATATCGGTATCATCACCCAAAACAGCAGCAATAGCTGGCTTTACTAAATCTGTCATTTTTAAAAACCATTGATCTGACAACCTTGGTTCTATAACTGCTTTGGTTCTTTCTGAAGTACCAACTTTATTGGTATGCACTTCCTTTTTAATCAAAATTCCTTTTTCTTCTAATTCTTTAGCAACTGCTTTTCTAGCAACAAACCTGTCTTTGCCTTGATAATGCAATCCAAAAGAATTTAAAGAAGCATCTTCATTAAAAATATCAATAACTTCTAAATTGTGCTTATCTCCTAAAACTTTATCATTTTCGTCATGAGCAGGTGTTACTTTCAAACAACCTGTACCAAACTCTACATCTACGTATTCATCTTCAATAATTGGTATCACTCTATTACATAAAGGTACAATAGCCTTTTTACCTTTTAAGTGTGTAAAACGCTCGTCATTAGGGTTAATACAAATTGCAGTATCTCCAAAAATGGTTTCTGGTCTTGTTGTTGCTATCGTTAATGTATCGTTAGAACCCTCAATTTTATATTGTAAGTAATATAAATTACCTTGTTTTTCTTCATAAATTACCTCTTCATCAGAAAGGGTTGTTTTTGCTTCAGGATCCCAGTTTACCATTCTGTATCCTCTATAAATTAAACCTTTGTTATACAAATCAACAAAAACTTTAATTACAGATTCAGACATTTCTGGATCCATGGTAAAAGCGGTTCTCTCCCAATCGCAAGAAGCGCCTAGTTTTTTTAATTGCTCTAGAATAATTCCCCCATATTCATTTTTCCAATCAAACGCATGTTGTAAAAACTCTTCTCTAGTTAAATCGCTTTTACGAATTCCTTGTTCTTTTAATTTAGCCACCACTTTTGCTTCAGTAGCAATTGATGCATGATCTGTACCAGGAACCCAACATGCATTTTTACCTAATAATCGTGCACGACGAATTAGCACATCTTGAATGGTATTATTCAACATATGCCCCATATGTAAAACTCCAGTTACGTTTGGAGGAGGAATTACAATAGTGTAAGGTTCTCTTTCATCTGGTGTAGAATGAAAGTAATTGTGTTGAATCCAGTACTCATACCATTTACCTTCTACTTTTGTTGCATCATATTTTGATGGAATAGCCATACTTTGGAATAATTTTTGAAATATAGTTGGCAAAAATACAATTATCTAATTTCAGGAGAAAATTAGCTATTGATTTTTTAGAATAAAATATTAGTTTTAATTTTACTAACTAAATCTATTTTTATGAAAGTTTTTGCAAGCATAGTGGTTATGTTTTTCTTATCGTTTTCTTTACAAGCACAAGAATTTAATTTTGAAAAAGAAATTATAGATTATGGGAAAATAGCTAAAGGAGATAATGGTGAAAGAATATTTATCTTCACAAATACTGGTAATCAGCCTTTAATTATTAAGAATATACAATCATCGTGTGGTTGTACGGTTCCTAAAAAACCAGAACAGCCTATTATGCCTGGTGAAAAGGGAGAAATTAAAGTTTCTTATGATACTACAAGAATAGGTGGTTTTTCAAAAGCAATTACTATTTTTTCTAATGCAAAAAATTCAAGAAAAGTTATTAAAATAAAAGGGTACGTAGAAAAAGCAATTTCTTTAGACAAGAAAAAAAGTTTACTGTCTGATAGTTAGATTTTTCTTTCTAACCTGAATTTAAAATCTATTTTTTCACCATTTCTATCTACTTTTATCTTTATTTTTTTTCCTGGTTTTTCACGAAATTTATAAATAATATCATTTATTGTTAATTCGTGAGTGGGAGTTCCATTAATTTCTAAGATAATATCATCTTTTAATACTCCTGCAATATATGCAGGACTATTTTTAGTAACACTTTTTACTTTAAACGAAGGCTTGAAAACAAAAGAGTAAGTAGTTACAAATGAAAAAGTATCTGTACCTTCAGTTTCAGTATTACTATAAAAACCATTAAATTTTTTCTTATCCTCCTGTTTAACAAGTTGTTTACCATGATATATAACATCTAAACCACTCATATTATAATGAAATCCGTTTTTAAATGAGCTTGTTTTTTTAAGTGTGAATTTTTTATTAGGATAATCTATCCAAATCTTAAATCTTTTTAAAATATTACCACCTATACTACCATTTCTATCTCTAAAAATTCTAGCTGAATGTGTAGCCGTTGTGTCTAGAAAAGACACTGTAGGATTATCAATTTCAAATTGACCTAGTTTAAATTTTGGAATACGACTTCTGTTGCCATATATCGTTCCGTTTAAGCCCTCTCCTAAAATATCATAGAAAAAACGTTTTGGTGTTTTGATTTCTTCTTTAGAGTTTTCAAATAACCAAATGGCATCACTACCACCAGAATCAACCAACAACTTAACATTGGTAAATGTATTGTTAATAGTATCTAAACTTAACTTTGCATTTATATAAGGTTTTTTTCTGTAAAACTTAAAGGGTATTGTTTGGCATTTTTTACACTTTTTGTATCTAAAGATTTTCGGGTTGTAAAAAGTGATTTTCTTAGAGTTATAATTAATATTTACAATTAAATCTTTTAATAAATTATAACCTATAATACCATGTATAGTTATCCCCATTCTGCTAGATAAATCAAAATAATCTTTTAAAATAAGATAAATAGTTTCATCATAACTTTTAATGTTTTTTATAGAAAGCGTATTTCTCTTCGATAAAATTGCCCCTACTCCTTTACCTTCTCCTAAGCCCTTTAGTTTGATATTAGTAGTATTTTGTAATGATAAACTATCATTTTTAGTCAAATCAAAAAGTATTGTTTTGTTAACTCCTGTATCTAAAATAAAAGAAAGTATATTTCCGTTAACTTCAACCGGAATTACAATAAGGTTGTTAATCAGCTGAAAATTTACTTTTTGTTTCTTTTGATCTGAATTTACAAAATGAAATCCTGTTTGCGCACTAACTTGAAAAAAATAAGAAAAAAATACAATTGGAATAAAAAACTTTAGGCTCAACTTCATACTTTTATGTATCAAAAATAAAGATTAAGATGCTTTTATTTTCTTTTTTAGTAAATATTTAACCTTTAAACTTTTCTCAATAAAACGTGTTAAATAAAATATATTTCGGAAATTTGCATCTACAAATACTTAATATTTTATTATGCCATTAATATCTAACAAAGGAATACAGATGCCTTCTTCTCCAATAAGAAAATTGGTACCTTTTGCAGAAAGTGCAAAAAAAAGAGGGGTTAACGTTTTTCATTTAAATATTGGTCAGCCAGATATTAAGACACCTCAAATAGCACTGGATGCAGTTAAAAACAATACTATTAAAACTTTGTCATATGCACGCTCTGAAGGTTCTGAAGAATATAGAAAAAAACTTACACACTACTATAAAAAACACCAAATTGAGGTTACTAAAGAAGATATTGTAGTAACCACAGGTGGTTCTGAGGCTTTGCTATTTACTATTGGTAGTATTACAGATCCGGGTGATGAAATTATCATACCAGAGCCTTTTTATGCTAACTACAATGGTTTCTCTGTCGCTTCTGGCGTAAAGGTTATACCCGTGATTTCTAAAATTGAAGATAATTTTGCTTTACCAAAAATTGAAGATTTTGAAAAACTAATTACTAAGAAAACAAAAGCAATCTTAATTTGTAACCCAGGAAACCCTACTGGATATCTATATTCTAAAGAAGAATTAGAAAAATTAAAGAAAATAGTTATAAAACATGATTTGTTTTTGATTGCAGATGAAGTGTATCGTGAATTTATATATGACGACCTAGAGCATACTTCTATTTTATCTTTAAATGGTTTAGAAGAACACGCAATTGTTATAGACTCTGTCTCTAAACGCTATAGTATGTGTGGTGCAAGAATAGGTTGTATTGTTTCTAAAAATACATCATTTATAGAAACTAGTATTAAATTTGCGCAAGCGAGACTTAGTCCACCAACATATGCTTTGTTAGCTAGTGAAGCTGCTTTAGATACACCTCAAATTTATTTTGATGATGTAAAAGCAGAATATGTAACTCGTAGAAATACATTAATTAATGAATTGCAAAAAATTGAAGGCGTTAAAGTTACCAAACCTAAAGGTGCTTTTTATTGTGTAGTTGAGTTACCTGTAAAAGATACTGATGATTTTGCACAGTGGATTTTAGAAAAATTTAATTATAATAATGAAACAATTATGATGGCTCCTGCTAGCGGTTTTTATTCTACCGAACAAGAAGGTAAAAATCAAGTTAGAATTGCCTATGTATTAAAAAAAGAAGATTTAATTAGTGCTGTAAAAATTTTAAGAGAAGCTTTAAAAGTCTATAATTCTTAATAAATACTAATTTTTTTTACTAAGTAACTACGCAAATTTTGAACATTCAAGAGAATAAATCTTTAAAACACTACAATACTTTTGGTATAAATGTAGTTGCAAAACAATTTGTAGCTGTAGATTCGGTTTATAAATTACAACAGCTTTTAAAGCTAAATAAAGATGTTTTTTTAATTTCTGGAGGAAGCAATATGCTACTTACTAAAGATATTGATAAATTAGTCGTACACATTAATATAAAAGGAATTTCTATAGACAAAGAAGATGATAATTTTGTTTACTTAACTGTAAATGCTGGTGAAAACTGGAACGATTTTGTACTCTGGTGTGTATCACAAAATTATGGTGGACTTGAAAACCTGTCTTTAATCCCTGGAAACGTTGGTACTTGCCCCATACAAAATATAGGTGCTTATGGTGTAGAAGTTAAAGACACGATTACTAAAGTTGAAGCTATTGATATTAACTCAGGTAAATTTGTAGAATTTTCTAATACCGAGTGTAATTTTGGATACAGAAATTCTATTTTTAAAAACAAGGTAAAAAGTAAATATGTAATTACTGCAGTCTGTTTTCGGTTGACAAAAAACAATCATAAATTAAATACCTCTTATGGCGCTATTGAAAAAGAACTTAACTCTAAAGGAATTTTTAATGCTACTTTAAAAAATATTTCTGACGCAGTAATTGCTATTAGAAAATCTAAGCTTCCAGACCCAAACAAAATTGGTAATAGTGGTAGTTTTTTTAAAAATCCTGTTATTTCTACACATACATTTTTAGAACTTCAAAAAAAATATCCGTCAATACCTAGTTATACTGTTTCTAGAACTGAAATTAAGATACCTGCTGGATGGTTAATAGAACAAGCTGGTTTTAAAGGAAAACGTTTTGGAGATTGTGGTGTTCATAACAAACAAGCTTTAGTATTAGTAAATTATGGGAATGCTACTGGTGAACAAATTTATCAACTAGCACAAAAAATTCAAGATACCATTTTAGCAAAATTCGGAATTTCACTTGAAATTGAGGTTAATGTAATTGTATAGAAAATCTCGGGTTTTAAATTTTTATTAGCTCTAAACATTACCGATTATATATTACGACAAACTTTTTCTAGTAATTTCAACTATTTATTAATAACTTTTTTCCGTCTATTTTAGCCAGTGTAAAAATTATACACTAATTCTCAGGTAATACACTTATATGTTTAAAAAAAATTCTGATTTTTATTTATTATCTACAAAATTCCTGGGTGATTCAATTCTATAAATATTTTGTTTTATTTACATCAATATCTACACCTAATATACTTTACATAAATGCAAAGCGTTTTTTATATACTTTTTCGTATAAACTCTAAAGACTTATTTATTGCAGTTCGATAAATCCAAGTAGATAATTTTGAATTGCTTTCAAAATTTTTAATCAATTTAAATACCTATAAAAAAACTTCTTGTGGTGCATCTTCTAAATCTTCTTTATTAGGAATAAAAGAAATGCAGGTTCTGAAAATTTTTTGTTGATAATTATACAGAAGTAAATCAAATACATTTTGATTCCCTACTTTTAACTCTTTCAAAAATTTTCATCGTTCAAGTGTTGGGTTTGTAAAAAAATAAATATACGAAAAACCAGATAAAATTAACTTATCTGGTCTCTCTAATTGATATAGGGACTTAAATATCTTACCCTTAACTAAAATTGTATGTAATAAACTTTGCTATAGTGTACTATTTGTTTTGTTTATTATACTTTTGAAATGAACATCAAGTTGTTAGACACACTATTTTAAAAAAGTCACATCGTTAATATTTAGTCAACTTTTTTAAGTTAACACCAAGAATATGTATCTTTGTAATATAAATTATTTTATGAAATTATTATTTTTAACTTTAGGATTGTTAGCTCTTGGTGTTGCTGGTATTGCTATAAAAATTTGGGCTAAAAAAGATGGTAAATTTGCAGGAACTTGCGCTAGTCAAAACCCAATGCTAAATAAAGATGGAGAAGCTTGTGGTTTCTGTGGAAAAACTCCAGATCAGTTTGATACTTGCGCTGAGCCTCAGCATCAATAAATCTTATTGCTGTAGATGATATTATCTGTACTTTTCTACGTATTTGTAGCATTTACAGTCATACAAACTATATATTACCTTGCTTTTTTTTCTTTTCTTTTAGAACAAAAGAAAAAGAAAAAACACAAAAAACTCCCTCCTGTTTCTATCATTATATGTGCTAAAAATGAAGCTAAAAACTTAAAGAAATTTTTACCTACTATAATTAACCAACATTATGATGATTATGAAATAGTACTTATTAATGATGCTTCATCTGACAAAACTGCTTCAGTTATGGAAGAGTTTAAAGCAAAACATGATACTATTAAGATTATTGATGTAGAAAATATTGAGGCTTTTTGGGGAAATAAAAAATATGCCCTTACTTTGGGTATAAAAGCGTCAAAATACAATCATTTACTTTTTACTGATGCAGATTGTAAACCTGTTTCTAAAAATTGGATTTCAGAAATGGTTCAACATTTTTCAAAAGAAAAAACCATTATTTTGGGTTATGGTAAGTATAAAAGAGAAAAATCTTTAGTAAATTTACTTGTGCGTTACGAAACCTTGTTAACTGCTATTCAATATTTTAGTTATGCCAAATTAGGTTCGCCATACATGGCTGTTGGAAGAAATTTAGCTTATCATAAAGACGAATTTTTTAACGTTAAAGGCTTTATCAATCATATACATATAAAATCTGGTGATGATGATTTGTTTATACAAGATGCAGCTTTAAAAGATAATACTTGTATTTGTACATCAGCAAAAAGTTTCACAGAATCTATAGCTCCATCATCTTTTACGGCTTGGTTTCGTCAAAAAAGAAGGCATATTTCTACTGCAAATCATTACAAATTTAAACACCAATTCTTTTTAGGTTTATTTTATATTTCAAAAATATGCTTTTACGCATTAGCCATAACTTTGTTCTTTTTTGTTTCTTGGAAATTATTATTGTTACCTTTATTAGCTTATTTTACAATAAATTATGTATTAATATCAGTAGCTGCAAAAAAACTAAAAGAAAAACAAATAGTGTATTTTCTACCTTTTTTAGAAATAGGGTTAATGGTATTTCAATTTTCAATATTTATCACTAATTTGTGGTCAAAACCCAAGCATTGGAATTAGACAAAAAGCAACTTGATATAACCATAGTAAAAGCTAAGAGCGGAAACCAATCTGCATTTAGTTTATTGCTAGATACATTTTGGTTAGACGTCTACAATTATCAATTAAAACGAACTCAGAATGAAAATGATGCAGAAGACATTACTATTAGAACATTTTCTAAGGCTTTTGATAAAATTGCATTTTATGATGATAAATATGTATTTAAGACATGGTTAATTACCATTTCAAAAAACTTGCATATTGATTTATTAAGAAAGAAAAACATTTCTATTAGTGCTGATACTTCTGAAGAACAAGAAAAAAAAGCCTACTTGGTTGCTGACGAAAATCCAACACCAGAAGATAGAATTATTACAGAGCAAAATTTAGCCAAATTATTAAGAGATATAAAGCAATTAAAGCCTAAATACCAAGCAGTAATTCAATTACGTTATTTTCAAGAATTGAGTTACAAAGAGATTTCAGAAAAGATGAATGAACCAATGAATAACGTAAAGGTAACATTATTACGAGCTAAGAAATTGTTAGCAGCAATAATTAAGAAATCTTAAACATGAAAAAATCGTTCTTGCAATCTCTTGGTCCAGGATTATTATTTGCAGGCGCTGCTATTGGAGTATCTCATCTGGTACAATCTACTAGAGCTGGTGCAGAATTTGGTTTTGGTTTAATTTGGGCACTATTATTAGTGCATCTATTTAAATATCCTTTTTTCCAATTTGGGCCACGTTACGCAGCCGCAACTGGCGAAACATTATTAGATGGCTACCAAAAATTAGGTAAAGGAGTTTTAATTGCATATTACGTTTTAAACTTTGCTACAATGTTTACCATTCAAGCCGCAGTAACCATAGTTACAGCAGGTTTAGCTTCTCAGCTTTTTGGTTCTTTTGGAGGCGAAGAAAATTTAGTTTTATGGTCTAGCATACTAATGTTTATCAGTTTAATCATCTTATTGATAGGGAAATACAGTTTGTTAGATAATTTGATGAAATACATCATTTTAATTCTAACAATAAGTACAATAATAGCGGTATCTGTAGCCTTATTTAGCACAAAAGAAGCGTTTGATGTTGCACAAATAATTCCGTCTGGTGCCGTAGAACTTACATTTTTAATCGCATTTTTAGGTTGGATGCCTGCACCTATGGACGTTTCTATTTGGCACTCTATATGGTCTGTAGAAAAAGATAAGACTACAGTTATAAAAACCAAACCAAAAGATGCTATTTTTGATTTTAACGTAGGTTACTTGGGTACTCTTTTTTTGGGTTTATGCTTTGTTCTTTTAGGGGCTTTGGTAATGTATAACTCAGGAGAAACGTTTTCTAATAAAGGAGGTGTTTTTGCCTCTCAACTCATAAAATTATACACTAAAAATTTAGGCGATTTTTCTTATATTTTTATTGCAATTGCTGCGTTTACCACTATGTTTAGCACAACCATAACTACCATGGATGCTTCTCCTAGAGCTATGCACAGAACTTCTAAATTAATATGGAATAAAAATTTTAAACGTGGATATTGGTTCTGGATACTTTTCTTATTTATTGGTACTTTTTTAATTTTAAATTACTTTATGGATAATATGGGCATTTTGGTTAAAATAGCTACTATTTTATCTTTCTTAACAGCCCCCTTTTACGCTATCCTTAACTACAAACTTATTACAGGAAAACACACTCCTAAAGAACATCAACCAGGTATACTTTTAAGAATTTTAAGTATCATTGGTATTGTATTTTTAATAGGATTTAGTATTTGGTTTTTAACAAGTATTTAAATCTTTCCTTTGTATCTTTGTACAACTAAATTGATAGAAAATGGCAATAGATTCTGTTATTATTCCTGAAAAACCTAAAAAACCAAAATGGTTACGTGTAAAATTACCCGTTGGTAAAAAATACACAGAACTTAGAGGTTTAGTAGATAAGTACAAATTAAATACAATTTGTACTAGTGGTAGTTGTCCTAATATGGGGGAATGTTGGGGAGAAGGAACTGCGACTTTTATGATTTTAGGAAACATTTGTACACGTTCTTGCGGTTTTTGTGGTGTAAAAACAGGAAGACCTGAAACTGTAGAATGGGATGAACCTGAAAAAGTAGCACGTTCTATAAAAATTATGGATATTAAACATGCTGTAATTACTTCTGTAGATAGAGATGATTTAAAAGATGGTGGCTCTATTATTTGGGCAGAAACCGTAGATGCAATCAGAAGAGCAAATCCTAATACAACGTTGGAAACCTTAATTCCTGATTTTCAAGGGAACACTAAACAAATTGATAGAATTATTGAAGTAGCTCCTGAGGTAGTTTCTCATAATATGGAAACGGTGAGAAGATTAACAAGAGAAGTTCGTATTCAGGCAAAATATGATAGAAGTTTAGGTGTTTTAAAATACTTAAAAGAAAATGGAATGCGAACTAAAACTGGTTTAATGCTTGGTTTAGGTGAAACAGAAGAAGAAGTAATACAAACTATGAAAGATTTACGAACAGTAAATTGTGATATTATTACTATTGGACAATATTTACAGCCCACAAAAAATCATTTACCGGTAAAAGAGTTTATCACACCAGATCAATTTAAAAAATACGAAACCTTAGGCTTAGAAATGGGATTTATGTATGTAGAAAGCGGTGCTTTGGTAAGATCTTCGTATAAAGCGCATAAACATGCAAAATAACGATTGTAAATAAAAAAATATGGTTTCAAATAATTTTTGGCACAGATTTTGATTTTTCAATAAATGAAAACAACGTTGTAAACTGTTTTCATTGTGTAAATTATTTGAATTAGTTGATTAAAAGAAATCCGTCTTTATTAAGATGGATTTTTTTTATTCCAGATTGCAAACTCTTTTGTAGTTGTAAACTTAGGAAAACTTTCTTTTATACTTAAGCTCAATTCTTTCTTATTTACATTAAATTTCGTTACAAAAGTATCTAAAATCTTTATCGCTTCTTCTTTTTGATCTGTCTCGATATAAATTGCTAAAAGTCCATCATAAGCCTCTAAAAACTCAGGGTAATCAGCAGTAACTAATTTAAGTTTTTGCACCGCATCTTGATATCTATTTTGATAAGTATAAATATTGGCTCTCATAAAATTTAAAAAAGAATCTCCTTTTACGTGCTTGTCTAATTTGTCTATAGCTTCTATTGCCTTTTGAAAATCTTTCTTTAAAATAAACCTATCAATAGACAATAAGTATAAACTAGGATCATTGGGGTATTTTGATTCGTAGTCTTTTACAGCTTTTACATACATCTTATTAGACAAGTTAGCTGTTGTAGCTATGTTGGTCAACTTAAAAATTTTTTCATTTTTAAAAGAACTACTTATGGTTTGGTATATTTTATTTGATTTTTCAAAATTGCCATTTTTGTTTAAAGTTCTAATTTTTTCTAGTTTTTTCATATCCCTCATAAACAGACTACTGGTAAAATCACCTGTTAAAAAATTACCACCGTATAGTGCTTTTTTATAAATAGTTCTGTACGTATCACTTAAACTCTCGCCTGAGGTATATATATAGGTATCTGCTATTTTAGGTTCATCTTTTATTTTTTTCACTAAATGATCGTGATAATTAATACCATTTTTACTAAAAAAACGAAATATAATATGGTAGTCTTTTAATGTATCTTGGTAAATTCTTAGAAAATCATATTTGGCACCATTACTTTTTTCTTGAATTAAAATTTCGCCAAAATTAAATTGTCTTATAAAGCCAATATAAAAACTGTTATTAAATTCTAAGATTCTTTTTTTTGAAGTACTTCTAATAAAACGTTTGGCAAGTGCGTCTGCATCATAGATACTATTAATAGCAATAATATTATCATTTACAAAACCATATTGTAATTCTGAAGCAATTTTTTCTACTTCTGTCCTTTTTATTTTTAGTGTATCATTTTTCTCTTTTTCACTAAGGCAAGAACAAAATATAAATACAAATAGTATTGCTAAAGATTTTAATTTCATGGCATTTTAGTTGAAATAAAAAAGCTCCGTAAAGGAGCTTTTTTGTAGTTATCTTAATACGGCATTCAAACTTTTTTCAAAAGTTTGCTGTAGCTTTTGCATTATTTTGTCAATTTGTTTATCTGCTAAGGTTTTGGTTTCATCTTGTAACAAAAAACTTACTGCATAAGATTTTTTTCCATCAGGTAACTTATTTCCTTGATAAACATCAAAAAGAGCTACATCCTTTAAAAGTTTTCGTTCTGATTGAAAGGCCAAATTATAAATTTCTTTGAATTCAGTTTTGTTATCTAATAACAGTGCTAAATCTCTTTTAACAGAGGGAAATTTAGGTAAATCTAATACTTTAACTTTTTTGTTACCTGCAAGTTTCAAAATCTCACCCCAATTAAAATCTGCAAACAAAACTTCTTGTTTAATTCCAAAATCTTTTAAAATTGGACGCTTTAGAACTCCAAAATCAACCAACTTTGTTTTACCCAAATTAAAAGATATTCCTTCAGAAAAAATATCTTGCTTTGATGGTGATGTTTTTACATTAGACAAATTTAATCTTTCTAATAATGAAGAAACTACACCTTTCAAATAGAAAAAATCAGATACTTTAGTGGCAACATTCCAGCTTTCTTGTGTTCTATTTCCTGTTACAAAAAGTGTTAAATGTTTGTACTCCTCGTATTTTTCTCCAAACTTATGATATGTTTTTCCAAACTCAAAAAATTGCAATGCGCTGTTTTTTCTATTGATATTATAGCCTATAGATTCTAAGCCACTAAATAAAAGAGATTGACGCATTACTTTTAAATCGTTACTTAACGGATTTAACATTTCAACGTTTGCGTCTTCATTAATATTTTCTGATAAAGCAGCATACTCTGGCTTTGTTAAAGAATTCGCCATGGTTTCATTAAAACCTAAAGCGCTCAATTGATTGGCTATAATATTTTCTACTTTCGTTTCTTTATTAGAATCAAAAGAAATAGACGTATTTAGCTTGTGAGAAAATTTGATATTATTATACCCATAAACACGTAAAATCTCTTCAATAATGTCTGCTTCACGTTGTACATCTGTTCTATAGGAAGGAATTGTTAGGCCTAACCCACCAGCAGTTTCGCTATTAATCTTTATTTCTAAAGAAGCTAAAATATTCTTTATCGTTTCCTTAGGAATCTCTTGACCAATAAGCCTATATGCATTTTCATAAGATAAAAATACTTGAAAGTCTTCTATTTTTTCTGGATAAAAATCAGAAATATCTGAAGCCATTTTTCCTCCTCCAAATTCTTCAATCAATAAAGCTGCTCTTTTTAAAGCATATTTTGTTAAATTGATATCTATACCACGTTCAAAACGGAAAGAAGCATCTGTATTTAAACCATGTCTTTTTGCCGTTTTTCGGATAGATACAGGATTAAAATAGGCGCTTTCTAGAAAAATTGACGTAGTATGCTCTGTAACACCAGACTTTACCCCTCCAAAAACACCGCCTATGCAAAGTGGGTTTGCATCTGCATCACAAATCATAATATCTTCAGAAGACAACTCTCTTTCTACTTCGTCTAACGTAGTAAACTTGGTTCCTTCTTCTAAAGTTTTTACTAAAATTTTATTGCCTTTTATTTTTTGAGCATCAAAAGCATGTAACGGTTGCCCTAACTCGTGCATTACATAATTTGTAATATCTACAACGTTATTTTTAGGTGTTAAACCTATTGCTTTTAACCTATTCTGAATCCATTCTGGGGAATCTTTAACTTCAATGTCTGTAATTGTGATTCCGCAGTAACGAGGTGCTAATTCTTTATCATCAACCTCTACGTCAAAGCGTAATGTTCTTTCATCAACATGAAAATCACTAACTGATGGAGATATCAATTCTAATTTAATATCTTGTTGCATCAATCCTGCTCTTAAATCTCTAGCTACTCCAAAGTGACTCATTGCATCAGATCTATTAGGAGTTAGACCTATTTCAAAAACATAATCTGTGGTAATGTTGAAGACTTCTGCAGCCGGAGTTCCTACTTTTAAAGATTCGTCTAGTACCATAATACCATCATGTCCAGAGCCTAAGCCTAGTTCGTCTTCTGCACAAATCATTCCTAAACTTACCTCTCCTCTTATCTTGCCTTTTTTTATTTTGAAGCCTTCACCTTTATCATCATATAATGTAGTACCAACTGTGGCAACTGGTACTTTTTGACCTGCTGCAACATTAGGTGCACCACAAACAATTTGTACCGTATCTTTTAAACCTAAATCTACAGTGGTTACTTTTAAACGATCTGCATTGGGGTGTTGGCTGCAAGTTATGACTTTACCAACAACTACACCTTCTAAACTTCCTTTTATAGATTCTTTAGTTTCTATACCTTCTACTTCTAAACCTAAATCAGTCAACAACTCTCCTGCTTTCTCTGGCTCTAAATCAACCTGTAAAAATTGTTGCAACCAACTGTATGATATTTTCATCTTATTATTCGGGTTTGTTTAGTGGCAAATTTACTTAAAATCTAGTTTTTATCGGCCTTTTTCATTTTAAAAAAATGCAACTTCAATAAAAAACATCTTACGCTGTTTTTTAAAATCATCCTATAAAACAAAAGTAAATTGTACCTTACTTTGTCTTTAAAAAGTAGTATGAAAAATGTAAAATATTGTTTTGCAATTTGGTTTGACTATTTGCTATAGAAAATTATTTAAAAATTTTAGAATCTATTTTTTTATAAAGTAGATAGTAAAGTTTTGCAAAAACGGTACCTATAGTTAAGCCTACTAAAATATCTATTGGAAAATGAACCCCTAAATACAATCTGCTGTACGCAAACAGTATTGGGAAGATTAAAATTAGATAAATATATTTTATGTGATCTTTGAGCAAATGAATTACAAAGATTGAAAAGAATGAAGATGTTGTTGCATGACCAGACATAAAACTATAGCCGCCAACTTTCTTAACTATTCTAAGCAAATGATT
This sequence comes from Polaribacter sp. WD7, assembly GCF_003335085.1. Taxonomy (GTDB): domain Bacteria; phylum Bacteroidota; class Bacteroidia; order Flavobacteriales; family Flavobacteriaceae; genus Polaribacter. The sequence goes on from NZ_QPEJ01000017.1 coordinate 454,755, forward strand.
AATTTCTGGATCATTGTTGGGACGTAAACGTTGTACGGAGTTTTTAATAAGATTTGTAAATTGATCTGAGAAAGCAACCAAAATTATCATTGCTAGTATCGCAAATCCTCCTCTTTTCCATCCAAAAGTTTTAATTACATAAACAATTATAAAAATAAAAAGAGGTATCCAACTTAATTGATTTGTTATGGTTAGCCATAATATATCCCATTGTTCGCTACCTAAATTGTTTAAAAAAATAAGAAGATTTTTATCTGCTGTTATAATGTCATTAAACATGTTATTTACCCACTTTTAAAATTTCAACTTCAAAAACCAAATCCGCTTTTGCAGGAAAGGGTCCAAAAGCATCTTCTCCATAACCAATGTAATAAGGTATGAAGAGGCGAGATTTCTCTCCTTCCCTCATTGTTAAAACACCTTCTTCAAACCCAGCAATCATAGGTCTTTGTTGATCATCTAACCTAAAAGTTAATGGTTTACCATTTACATCATAAGAAGATTGTATTTTTTTACCATCTGCTACATAAAGAATGTAATTTGCAGTAACAGGTTCATTGGCTGAGACTTTTTTTCCTTTGGTTTTCTTCAACTTAAGAATCTGAAGTCCTGAACTTGTTTTTGTAGCTTTAGAGACGCCCATTTTAGTATAAAATTTTTCTTTCTCTATCAAATAATTGGTATATCTTTTTTCTTCTAATTCTTCTTTAGCTTTTTTTTGTTCTGTTATTGAATTGTTATAAGCGATATCCTCTTTTTCAAAAACATTAGCGGCATTAAAATTAGTAGCTTCTTGACCTATTCTTATAATGTCTAAAGATAAAATAGTATCATTTTGAGTTATGGATTTTACTACAGCCATTCTTGTAGAATCTATCGCATTTTGTAATTTTAAAGAATCTTTATATTGTAACTTTAATTCTTTTAATTGATTGGGATTTACTATTGTTTTTCCAAAGACAGAATGTTTGTCATCCAAATGCGGAATTGGCCTATGTGTGATAAAAAATTGACTATTGTTGGTTGCCACACCTCCATTTGCCATAGATAAAATTCCAGCATCATTATGCTTGTATAGTAATTGGCCATTTTCATTTTTAGGAAATTCGTCTCCAAAAGTATATCCTGTAGGTTTTCTTCCTTGAGTATCATAGCCTCCTGCTTGAATTACAAAATTATTGACAACCCTATGAAAAATGATATTTTTGTAAAAGTTTTTACCTTTTAAAGAATCTAACAACTTGGGATGCTCTCCTTCTGCCAAAGAAACAAAGTTAGCCACAGTCATTGGAACTTTATTGGCATATAATTCTACTAAAATTGCCCCTTTATTGGTAATAATTTCTGCATATAAACCCTCATCTAAATCAGAATATTTTACGGGTTTACATGCAGAAATTATGAATAGTAGTGTTAAGATTACAGAAATCTTACGCATTATTTTTTGTCTAAAATCTCTATTAATTCTACTTCAAAAACTAAAAGAGAAAAAGGTTTAATTTTATCTCCCCTAGATTGAACGCCATATGCCAATTCTTGTGGGATAAAGAATTTATATTTAGCGCCTTCTTTCATCAATTGAATTCCTTCTGTCCAACCTTTAATAACTTGGTTTAATCCAAATTCTGATGGTTTCTTACGTTCTACAGAGCTATCAAAAACTTCTCCTTCTAAATTCGTACCATGGTAATGTACTTTTACTCTAGATGTAGCTTTAGGTGTGTCTCCTGTACCTTCTTTAATAACCATATATTGCAAACCACTTTCTGTAGTTTTAATACCATCTTTGTTTTTATTTTCGGCTAAAAAGTCTTCACCAGCTTTTTTATTATCTCCAAATTTAGCTTCTGCTTCTTTCGCCGCTTTAGCTTCCATTTCTTTTCTTTTTTCTACTTGTAATTTTTGAAAAAATTTACTTAAAAATAAATTTAAGTCTTTTGGATTTATCAAAAGATTAGTAGAGTCTATTCCATTTTTATACCCTTGTAAAAAAAGATCTCTGTCTGCCTTTTCAAAATTAGCTTTAACCTTAAAAGCCATATCTAAACCTAAAGCATAACTTGCTGAGTCTATTTCTGTTTCTAAAGATTTTACTTCTTTAAATTGGTTTCCTCCACATGATATCATAGATGCTACAATAGCTAGCGTTAAAATTGTTTTGATAATTTTCATAAGTTATTGTTTAATATTTATTAATGTTACTGTACTTTTTATAGATTTATTTATTCCTATTTTTTTTCCATCACCAACAACTCCATAGGCATTGTAAGACGGAATGACAAATGTAATAGTTTCTCCAATTTTCATCAACTTTATTCCGTATTGTAATGCAGCAATAAAATCTTCTTTGTCTACCGTATAAGTTTTTGTCTTTAACTCTTCTTTAGAATAGATAATATTTCCTTCTAAATCTTGAATATTATAGGCAAGAGTAACAACATCTCCAGGTTGTGGTATGGGACTATCTTTGGTTATTTTGTTCGCGTATGTGTACCAAAATCCGTTTGGCGAAACTAAATAATTGGTCGTAGAATCTCTACGAATTACATCAATTATTTTTTGATTTTCTAGGGCATTCAAACGTTTAGACTCTTTTATTGTTTCTTTTAAAATAGTTGTTGATGGTTTGGGCTGAATTGGTCTTCTAGGTGTTATTTTAGAACACGAAAAACAAAGTATACTCAAAAAAAATAAAACTCTAATTTTCATAAGAAATTTCTAAGTCTTTTTGATATTCTGGTAGTAGTGAAGTAAATTTGGTTACGGTTTTAGCCATTTCCAAATCAGATTTTCCTCCTGCAGCATTGTCATGTCCTCCACCATTAAAATAAGTTCTAGCAAATTTATTTACAGAAAAACTTCCTTTAGATCGAAACGATATTTTTATAATTCCTTGTTCTTTATCTTCAATAAAAATTGCCGCAAAAATAATTCCTTTTAAAGATAGTGCATAATTTACAACACCTTCTGTATCTCCTTTCTGAAAATCAAAACGCTTCTTTTCTGCATCGGTAAGGGTAATATAGGCTGTTTTATAAGATGGTAAAATTTGTAAATTACTCAGTGCCTGTCCTAAGAGTAATAATCTATTATATGAGTTTGTATCGTATACCTTATTGTGTATTTTATCATTTTCTGCACCTCTATCAATCAAATCTGCAATAATTCTATGTGTTTTACTGGTTGTAGATCTAAACCTAAAAGAACCTGTATCTGTCATAATACCAGTGTACAAACAAGTTGCAATCTCTTTATTTATTAAATCTAAATCATGATTCATCTCTATGAATTGATATACCATTTGACATGTAGAGCAGATGTTTACATCAGAATACATATAGGTAACATCATCTGGCTGTTGATGATGGTCTATCATTGCAAAATCATTTGGATAGTTTTCTAAAGTATTTTGCATATCAGAACCTACTCTGTGCAGTGCATTAAAGTCTGACAAGAAAATAATGTCAGACGTTTTTATTGCTTTTTGAGATTGTGTATTTTGCCAATCGAATCTGTAAGTTGTTTCTGAACCTGGTAACCAATGTAAAAACTCTGGATACTCATTAGGCACAACAACGGTTGCCTTGTGTCCCTTTTTATCTAAATAGTGTTTTAACGCTAAAGTAGATCCCATTGCATCTCCATCTGGGTTTCTGTGACCAACAACCACTATGTTTCTTGGTTTTTCTAAAAACTGCTGTAACGCTTCAAATCCTTTTAAAATCATAAGTGGCGAATATACAATTTAATTAAAAAAATTGTGTAATTTCGCGCCGAATTTGTGAAGAGTTTCACAATAACATTTAAGAACTATAAAAGTCAATTTAATGGCAACAAATAGAACATTTACAATGATTAAACCAGATGCTGTAGAAAACGGACATACTGGTGCTATTTTAGAAAAGATTAACGCTGCAGGTTTTAGAATCGTAGCGTTAAAAAAAACTCAAATGACAAAAACTGATGCAGAAACTTTTTATGCTGTGCATAATGAGCGTCCGTTTTTTGGTGAATTGGTAACTTTTATGACTCGTGGGCCAATTGTTGCTGCTATCTTAGAAAAAGATAATGCTGTAGAAGATTTTAGAGCTTTAATTGGAGCTACAAATCCTGCTGATGCCGCAGAAGGAACCATAAGAAAATTGTATGCTACTTCTATGGGAGAAAATGCTGTACACGGTTCTGACTCTGATGAAAATGCAGAAATTGAAGGTAATTTTCACTTCTCTGGAAGAGAGCAATTTTAATAAGAATTATAGAAATTCTTAGTCTAAACTATATTTGTTAAAAACTTGTAGAGAAATCTACAAGTTTTTTTTGTGATTTCTAAAATACATTATTAAACCAACATCAATTTCTGAATTACTTCGTCTCCCATCTCTTCATTCATCATTTTAATTATCTTGTCTTTTCCATAACTCAATTCTTCTCTTAATACTGAAGATGAGAGTTGAATAATTAATGTTTTGTTTTGTAATTTTACAGAAGTGGTATGTGTAGCAACCCCTGGCCCCATCATTTGCATCCAGGTTTCTTCTACTTTTATTTTTTGCATTCCTTTACTCAAATTATTTTCTTCAATAAAGGATTTCATCAAATCTTGAATCGAAAAAGAATCGTTTTCTCTTTTGGGCATTTTCGTTTAAATTATTTTTTATGTACTATGGCTAATTAGTTTTTTTTGATACTACAATCTAAAAATTTGATAAGGAGAATTACTCTGTCTTATAATGTCTTCAGTTCTTTCTGAATGTGTGTCTGTTATAAATATTTGACCAAATTCTTCATTATCTACCAAATCTATAATTTGCTGCACCCTATTTTCGTCTAATTTATCAAAAATATCATCTAACAATAAAATGGGTGTGAGTTGAGACTGCTGTTTTATAAATTGAAATTGAGCTAATTTTAAAGCAATTAAATATGACTTTTGTTGCCCTTGAGAACCAAATTTTTTGATAGGATAATCACCTATCTGAAAATTTAAATCATCTTTATGAATTCCTGAAGATGTATATTGTAAAATCTTATCTTTTTCTAAAGATTTTTTAAGTAAATCTTCCATAGAGAAATTATGCATCTGACTTTTATATTCTAGATTTACATGCTCTTTATCTCCTGAGATGACTTGATACTTCTCATTAAAAATAGGGATAAACTCCTCTAAAAACTCCTTTCTAATTTCGTATATTTTGCTTCCATAATCTGCTAATTGTTCATCGTAAACACTTAAGTTTAAAGCATCAAAAGTTCTATTTGCAGCAAAATATTTTAATAAAGCATTACGTTGACTTAAAACTTTATTATAAGCTAGTAACTGTCTTAAATAGCTTTTGTTTTGTTGAGAAATTACACCATCTATAAATTTTCTTCTAGTATCACTGCCTTCTGTAACCAAATCTCTGTCTGCTGGAGAAATAATTACTAATGGTATCTGTCCTATATGCTCAGAGAATTTTTCGTAATTTTTTCCGTTTCGTTTTAGTATTTTTTTTTGCCCTTTTTTAAGACTGCATAAAATCTTTTCTTTTCTATCATTTAACAAGTAATCACCCTCTATCATAAAAAAACCTTCTCCGTGCTTAATGTTTTGCACCGCTACAGAATTAAAGTAACTTTTAGCAAAAGATAAATAATAAATAGCGTCTAAAATATTTGTTTTACCCACACCATTATTACCTACAAAACAATTTATTTTCTCCTGAAAATCAAACGTTTGAGATGCTATATTTTTAAAGTTGACTAAAGATATTTTTTCTAAATACATGTGCAAAAATGGGTCTTGGAAATCCTACGCAAATTATTGAAAATTTTACAAAATAAGCCCTTTTAAAATCCAATTAAAAAAACTATTTTTGTCCGCACTAATTTTACATGACAGATGGCAACATACAAGAAGAGAGGATACAAACCAAAAAATAAACAAGAAGAGCAACAAGTAGAACAAATAGATAGCACAACTGCTGAAGTTTTTAACACATTAGACGAAACTGCTTCTAAATCTGAGCAGTGGATTGAAAAAAATAGCAAGCCCTTATTCTATGCCTTGATAGGTATCGTTGTTATTTTCTTAGCTTATTTAGGGTATAACAAATACATTGTAGAACCAAATGAAACTGAGGCTTCTAATGAATTGGCTTTTCCTAGAAAATATTTTGATGAGGCTGCTACAGCAGGTTCAGGAGTAGATTCTCTTTTAAATTTAGCATTAGAAGGTGCTGATAATAAGTATGGCTTTTTAGATATTGCTGACACTTACAACGGCACAGATGCTGGAAATTTGGCAAATTATTATGCTGGTGTTTCTTACTTACAGCTAAAACAATACGATAAAGCTATAGCATATTTAAGCAAATTTAATTCTGATGATGAAATGCTAGGGCCAGTAGCTTTAGGTGCTATTGGAGATGCTTTTGCTGATATAAATCAATTAGAAGATGCTTTAGAATATTATGAAAAAGCTGCAAACAAACAAAATAACGAATTTTCTACTCCTTTGTTTTTATACAAAGCAGGGCAAACAGCAATGCTGTTGAAAGATTATGATAAGGCTGAGGAATTATTTTCTAAAATAAAAGAGAACTATCCTAAATCTGATCAAGGTAGAAATATCGATAAGTTTATAGCAGCGGCTAAATACGTTAATTAGTTGTTTGTTGTTGGCTTCTTCTTAAAACTAAAGTCCAACAACTAAAAACAGACAACAGAAAATCAAAATATGGCAACAACAGATTTATCAGTATACAATAGAACAACAATCCCAAATGCGAAGTCTTTTCGATTTGGGATTGTTGTTTCTGAGTGGAATCCAGAAATTACACAAAACTTGCATCAAGGAGCAATAGATACCTTGCTTGACTGTGGTGCAATGCAAGAAAATATTATTTCTTGGGAAGTTCCTGGTAGTTTTGAATTGGTATACGGCTGTAAAAAAATGATTCAAACCCAACAATTAGATGCCATTATAGCTATTGGTAATGTAATACAAGGAGAAACCAAACACTTTGATTTTGTTTGTGAAGGTGTTACACAAGGTATCGTAGACCTAAACATAAAATATGATGTGCCTGTTATTTTCTGTGTGCTTACAGATAATACCAAACAACAATCTTTAGACAGATCTGGAGGCAAACATGGTAACAAAGGCGTAGAATGTGCTGTAGCGGCCATAAAAATGGCTGCTTTGAAAAATAGCGACAGACCTTCTGATAGTATTGGTTTTTAGTGTTTTTAAAAAAATAGATTACCATCTACAACCATTATATTTTGTAAACTTTTTTAAGTTTATTTAAGAATACTTTTAACATCATTTCTTGATGCATTCCTTTTAATTCTTTAAATTTGAAATCCTTTAAATTGGTACAATCATTGATTTCTTCACTTGAAACAAACGCCAATTAAATGTAAATTATGGGATTTTTAAAACGTACACACAAACAATTCGATTATCAACCTAGGTATTATAAGGGTGAAGGAAACCCGTATAAGATTGAACACAAATTAGATCAATTTAGAAAAACTGTAGGTAGAAAAAAAGGTATTAAAACAAAATTTGTAGATGCCTTTGATGAATTAAAGGATATGAGAGCAAACGGTGTAAACAAAACTATTTTAATAATAATAGCTCTATTAGTACTGCTATTTTTATTTATTATTGATTTTGATTTATCAATCTTTACTAAAAAATAATGCCTGATATTATTCAACTTTTACCAGACCATGTAGCCAATCAAATTGCTGCCGGAGAAGTCGTTCAGCGTCCTGCTTCTGTAGTAAAAGAATTGCTAGAAAATGCTATTGATGCGGGGGCTACCAACATTAAACTTTTGTTAAAAGATGCGGGTAAAACTTTAATTCAGGTAATTGATGATGGCAAGGGAATGAGTGTTACAGATGCTAGAATGTCTTTTGAGCGGCATGCTACATCAAAAATTCAAAAAGCAGAAGATTTATTCAACTTATGCACTAAAGGCTTTCGTGGTGAAGCCTTAGCCTCTATTGCCGCAATTGCTCATGTAGAATTAAAGACTAAACAAGCACAAGAAGAACTGGGCACATGCCTAAAAATAGAGGGCAGTAACATAATTTCTCAAGACTTTATTTCTACCGGAAAAGGTACAAGTATTTCCGTAAAAAATTTGTTTTATAATATTCCTGCTAGAAGAAATTTCTTAAAATCAGATACAGTTGAAACACGTCACGTTATAGATGAATTTCAAAGGGTCGCACTAGCACATCCAAATATTGCTTTTTTATTACACCATAATGACAACGAGGTTTATCATTTAAAAAGTTGTAATCTTAGAAAACGTATTGTATCAATTTTCGGAATTAAAATGAATGAAAAATTAGTTCCTATTGATGAACAAACAGACATTTTAAATATTGAAGGTTTTGTTGCCAAACCAGAATTTGCGAAAAGAAAAAGAGGTGAACAGTTCTTTTTTGTAAATAATCGATTTATAAAGAGTTCGTATTTAAATCATGCTGTTGTAAATGCTTTTGACGGTTTGTTAGAGCAAGGTGCGCATCCCTCTTACTTTTTATATTTAACAGTACCTGCAAATACTATAGACATCAATATTCATCCTACTAAAACTGAAATCAAATTTGATAACGAAAAAGCCTTGTACGCAATGCTTAGGGCCACTGTGAAGCACAGTTTAGGACAATACAATGTGGCACCCGTATTAGATTTTAATAGAGATGCTAACTTAGATACCCCTTATCATTTTAACGCTACAGCAAGTGCCGCAAAAGCACCTAAAATTATAGTAGACCCTAATTTTAATCCTTTTAAAGAAGAGAAAAATACTGCTTCCCAATCAAATTATAAACCTCAGAAACAAACTGAAAGCTGGGAATCTTTATATACTTCTTTAGCTGTTGACACATTTGAAAAACAAGAAGTTTTATTTGATAATCAGCAAGAAATAGACACCAAAAAAACGTTTCAAATTCAACGGAAATATGTATTAAGTTCCATAAAATCTGGCGTTGTTTTAATTCATCAATCTTTAGCACACCAACGTATTTTGTATGAAGATTTTTTAGAAAGTATTACTGTTAAAGAAGCCAATAGCCAACAATTATTGTTTCCTGTTAAAATTTCCTTTTCATCAAAAGAAATTGAAATGATTTACACGATAAAAACTGAATTGGAAAATGCAGGATTCTATTTTGATGAGTTTACAAAAGATAGCGTTACCATTAAAGGCATACCTGTTTCGGTTACAGAAAGTAAAATTACAATTATTTTAGAAGAGTTACTTAGCGATATAGATTTAGAAGTACCCGATGCTAGTTTTAGTCATTTTGATGTAATGGCAAAATCATTTGCAAAAACCTTGTCTATTAAAACAGGAACGCAACTCTCTGAAAAAGAACAAGAAGCATTAGTTAACGATTTATTTTCTTGTAAAGAGCCCTCTATTTCGCCTTTTGGTAAAGCTACTTTTAAAACATTAACGTTAAACGAAATTGATAATTTATTTACTAGTTAAAAATGAATAGACTCACAGACGCTATAAAACACTTAATTATTATAAATGTAATTGTCTTTGTTGCTCCTCAACTTTTACAATTAGATTTTACCAATGTATTAGCCCTACATTTTCCAATGAATGAAAATTTCGGAATTTGGCAATATGTTTCTCATATGTTTATGCATGGTAGTTTTGCGCACATTCTTTTCAATATGTACGGTTTATGGGCCTTTGGAACACCTTTAGAGCAAATGTGGGGTAAAAATAAATTTATTTTCTTTTATTTTTCTGCGGGTTTAGGAGCTGCGATTATTTATACTTTGGTAAATTATTATCAATTTAACGGAATTTATGATCTGTTTATTCAAGCTGGTTTAACTAAGTCTGAAATTATAGCTATATTGGATGCAGGCACCACCAATGACCAAAGAGTTGTACAAGCGGTATCTCAAGAACAATTTAATAAAATTATTGGCTTGTATGAGACGCCTGCAGTAGGTGCTTCAGGTGCTGTTTATGGAGTTTTAGTGGCTTTTGGAATGTACTTTAAAGACGCTAAATTGGCGCTGATATTCTTCCCTGTTCCTATAGCCGCCAAATATTTTATTCCTGTAATGATTTTAGGAGACCTCTTTTTTGGAATGACTAAATATTCTGTGGGTAATATTGCTCATTTTGCTCATGTTGGTGGAGCACTCATTGGCTTTTTAATAGCTTGGTATTGGAAAAAAAATCAATTCAAAACACATTACTAATGGGCTTTATAGAAGATATCAAATTGCGGTATAAAACAGGTAATATTGTTGAAAAATTTATTTTTATAAATATAGGAGTATTTATTGCATCTCTTCTATTTAAGGTGATCTTTGGTCTTTACAAAACTAATGGCGATTTCATATTCAATTGGTTTGCTTTAGAGCATAATTTCTCTACTTTAATTACCAAACCATGGTCCATTATTTCTTATGGCTTCTTACATGCTGGGTTTATTCATATTCTATTCAATATGATAGCGCTTTATTATATAGGTAATTTATTTATTCAGTACTTTACACAAAAGCAACTAGTTCAATTTTATGTATTAGGCACCTTTTTTGGGGGACTTTTATTTATGTTAAGTAATAGTTATTTTCCTCTTTTTGAAGGAACTAGACCACACTTAGTTGGAGCTTCTGCTGGTATTTCTGCTATTTTTATAGGACTTACTACGTATATGCCTAATTATCAATTACAAATACGCTTTATAGGATTTGTCAAATTATGGCATTTAGCCGCTATTTGGATTGGTTTGGACGTAATAGGACTTGTTGGCAGTAATGCTGGAGGACATTTTTCGCATCTAGGCGGAGCATTATTTGGTTTTTTGTATGTAAATCAAGCAGCGAATACAAAGCTAAATATTTGGGATAAACTTTCGGGAATATTTACATCTCGTAAAAAACCTTTACATACAGTTTATAAATCTTCTAAAAAGACTGCGCCTAAATCTAAAAACACTGATTTAACACAGCAGCAAATAGACGGAATACTAGATAAAATAAGCAAATCTGGATACGATAGTTTGACAAAATCTGAAAAAGAATTTTTATTTAAACAAGGTAAAAAATAGCATGAAAAAACTAACGTTGTTTAATAAAATACTCTATGTTGCCAATTCTATTGTAGCTGTATTATTGTTATTTTCTTATTTATTACCTTATGTTTCCCCTAACGTTGTTGCTACTTTTGCCATATTAAGTCTTTTTGTACCTTTTTTATTGATTATTAATATTGGATTCTTGGTGTACTGGATAGTTAAGTTAAAAAAACAGTTTTTAACATCTCTTGTTATTTTAATTATTGGTTGGTTTTTTATATCTCCTTTTTATAAGATAACGTCTAAAAATGATGCTTCTAACAATGATTTAAAATTGATGAGTTATAATGTAAGGATGTTTAATCACTGGAAATGGACAAAAGAAAAAAATATACCTGCTAAAATAAAAAAATTTATAGCAGAAAATGATGCTGATGTTATCGCCATTCAAGAGAATATTTCTGTTAAAGAATATGAATTGGATTTTAAATATAATTATATCAAAAAAAAATACAAAAGAGGCAGATTTGGAGCTGCTATTTATTCTAAATATCCAATTGTTAATGAAGGCTATATCGAATTTAAAAATACGTCTAATGAAATAATTTTTGCTGATATCTTGAAAAAAAAAGATACTATTAGGATTTATAATTTTCATCTACAATCTTTAAAAATATCACCGGAAAAAGAAAATTTTGGGGAAGAAAATTCTCAAAAACTTATACAAAATTTAAAAGAGAAGTTTACGCAGCAAGCAGAACAAGTAGCATTATTTCTTGAACATGAAAAAACATGGAAAGGCAAAAAAGTTATTTGTGGCGACTTTAACAATACTGCGTATTCTTGGGTTTACAATCAAATTTCTAAAAATAAAAAAGATGCCTTTATAGAAGCAGGAAAAGGTTTTGGTAAAACATTTAACTATTGGTTTCCTATGCGTATAGATTTTATTTTGACTGATGCTACTGCAACTGTAAATCAATTTAAAAACTTTTCTGAAAAATATTCTGACCACTTCCCTATTCAGGCTAAAATAAACTGGTAAACCTTTATATTCGCAAAAAGATTATTCAATGAAACATTTTACTGTAGCAATTATTGGTAGTGGGCCTTCTGGTGCTTCAACTGCTTTTTATTTAGGCAAACAAGGAATTCAAACAGTAATTATAGAAAAAGAAACTTTACCGAGGTATAAAACTTGTGGTGGTGGTTTTGTAAATAGAGGCAAAAAAGAAATGCCCTTTGATATTTCAGAAGTTATAGAACGTGAGTTTTGTAAGGTTGATACGTACTTTAACAATCACAATAAATGCTATAATTCTATTAAAAAAAAGCCTATCATTACTATGATAATGCGTGATGCTTTTGACAATTTAATTGTTAAAAAAGCAAAAGAATTTGGTGTTACTTTATTAGAAAATCATAAACTTTTAGAGATAACTTTTGTAGATAAAAAAGCTATTTTAAAAACTTCTCAAGGAGAAATTTCTGCTGATTTTGTAATTGCTGCAGATGGTGTATTAAGTCCAACAGCAAAAATGGCTGGATGGCAAAAAGATACTAGAAAACTAATACCTGCTTTAGAATATGAGGTGGAAGTTTCTAAACAAGATTTTGAACGCCTTTCTAAAAGCGCTCGTTTTGATATCGATGCTGTTCCTTACGGTTATGCTTGGTGTTTTCCAAAGAAAAATCACTTATCATTAGGTGTATTAACTACCAAAAAAGGAAAAATTAATTTAAAAGAATATTACACAAAATATTTAAAAACACTTGATATCAAAGAGGTTGTTAATGAAGATGCTCACGGATTTCAAATACCTGTAAAACCAAGAACCGATGGCTTTGTGAAAAATAATGTGTTTTTAATTGGTGATGCTGCTGGTTTCGCAGAACCGATTACTGCAGAAGGAATTTCCAACGCTATTTTAAGCGGTAAATATGTTGCTGAAGCTCTGGTAGAAAGTAAATTACAACAAGACGTTGCAAAAAAACTTTATTTAGAAAAACTTGACATAAAGTTATTATATGAACTTAAGTCTGGTGCACTTTTGGCAAAATTCTTTTATCATAACAACCCATTAAGAGTCTATTTATTAAACAAATATGGTCAAGTTTTTAATGATATTATGGTAGATGTTTTGCACGGTGACAGAGCTTTTCCAAAAAATATTTCTGAAAAATTAAAAGCGAAAATTAGCGAGAAGATTTTTTAAAAAATTTCTTTGTTGTATTCTTTCTTTAGGTAAACAAGGTTGCTTGTCTACGATATGACTCATTTCGAAATTACAATATAAGTAATCCTTTTATTTGCTTTTCTTATTTCTATAATATCCATTAAGACTTATATTTTTACATGTTTTATAGGTTGTTAGATTTTATCTTACCTAAAAAATAAAATCTACTAATAATTATCTAGCTACTCTATTAAATTTAAATAATAGTAATTTACTCAAACAATTGGTTTTTATCTAAAACATTGAATAATACAAACATGAAAAATGTGGTTTTTTTGCAGAATATAATAAGCATAATTTCTATCTATTTGTTAAACTGTAAGAACTTCTTCATTGAATAAATAGATAGAAACTATTGTTATTTTCCAAAAAAAATTCTGCATGTTACTAATAGATTAGAGTAACATTTATAAACTAGCCTAACTCATAAATTTTTCTAAAATTTCATGAAGTTATTCTCAATTAAATTGTGAATATTACACCAAATTATGTTTGTCTTTTTTTGTTATTCGTATTCTTTTAAGTACTTACACCACAAACAATCAACATGGTAATAATTGACTTGTCTACTTAAAAAAATCGTCAATATTATTGTAAATTTGCATTCTTTAAATATACAGGAATGATTTCAGACAAAAGAGTCGCTTTTTATACCTTAGGTTGTAAACTTAATTTTTCTGAAACCTCAACAATTGCAAGAAATTTTGTAAATGAAGGTTTCAAACGTGTTGAGTTTGATGACAAAGCAGATATTTATGTAATTAATACCTGTTCTGTAACCGATAATGCAGATAAACGTTTTAAATCTATTGTTAAGAATGCCTTAAAAAAAAATGACGAAGCTTTTTTGATTGCTGTAGGTTGTTATGCACAATTAAAACCCGAAGAATTGGCTGCTGTAGATGGTGTAGATTTGGTATTGGGTGCTACTGAAAAATTTAATGTTACTAGTTATATCAACGATCTTACAAAAAACAACGTTGGAAAAATTCACTCTTGTGAAATTTCTGATGCAGATTTCTATGTTGGCTCCTATTCTATTGGAGATAGAACTAGAGCTTTTTTAAAAGTACAAGACGGTTGCGATTATAAATGTACTTATTGCACAATACCTTTAGCCAGAGGTATCTCTAGAAGTGATACACTTACAAATGTTATTAATAATGCAAAAGAAATTTCTGCAAAAGGGATTAAAGAAATTGTGTTGACAGGTGTAAATATTGGTGATTACGGAAAAGGTGAGTTTGGTAATAAGAAGCATGAACATACGTTTCTTGATTTAGTAAAAGAGTTAGATAAGGTTGACGGAATTCATCGTTTAAGAATATCATCTATAGAACCTAATTTACTTAAAGATGAAACAATTGATTTTGTATCTAAATCCAATTCTTTTGTTCCTCATTTTCATATTCCGCTCCAATCTGGAAGTGATGAATTATTAAAAAAAATGAAACGTAGGTATTTGCGTAATACCTACACTAACAGAGTTGCTAAGATTAAAGAAGTAATGCCCAATGCCTGTATAGGCGTTGATGTTATTGTGGGTTTTCCAGGAGAAACAGATGAACTTTTTTTAGAAACTTATAATTATCTAAACAACTTAGATATTTCTTACTTACATGTATTTACCTATTCTGAAAGAGCTAATACTGAAGCTGTAGATTTAGAAGGTGTTGTTCCTAAAAAAACACGTGCAAAAAGAAGTAAAATGTTACGCGGCTTATCTGCAAAAAAAAGAAGAGCTTTTTATGAAAGTCAATTAGGAAATACCGTAACAGTATTATTTGAAAATGAAAACAAAGAAGGCTATATCAATGGTTTTACAGAAAACTATGTAAAAGTAAAAACCCCTTGGAATCCATCATTAGTAAATACATTACATACCATTACATTAACAGAAATTGATGATGATGGTCTCGTTAGGTTTACTTTTATTAAAAAAACGATTACAGTCTAAATAACAAAATTTAGACTTACCTTTTTGGTATACATATTGCTATATTTTAATACGTTTATTCCCCCAAACCAAATAGAATAAAAAATTTAAAATTAAAAGAATATGAAAAAAACTCCTATCTATTTTATGCCTGGTTTGGCGGCTGGTCCTGAGATTTTTGAAAACTTAGAATTTAATGTAGATAAATATGAATTACACTATTTAAAATGGATTAAACCCCTAGCAGCAGAAGAATCTATTGCTAATTATGCGATGCGTTTGTGTGAAGAAGTTAAGAGTGAAAACCCTGTACTTGTTGGTGTTTCATTTGGAGGAATTATGGTACAAGAAATGAGTAAATTTATAAAAACTAAAAAAGTTATTATAATTTCTAGTGTTAAACAAAATAGCGAGTTGCCAAAGAAATTTCAACTTGCTAAATTTACTAAGGTCTATAAGTTTTTTCCAACCAAAGTTGTCTCTAATTTTGAAGATTACGCTCGCTATTTTTTAGGAAAATCTTTAAAAAAGAGAGCAAAAATTTACAAAAAGTATCTTTCTGTAAGAAGCAAAACGTATTTAAATTGGTCTATTGCACAGGTAGTCAATTGGCAGCAAGACAAAGCTCTTGAAAATTTAATACATATTCACGGAACAAAAGACCATGTTTTTCCTATTAAAAATATTTCTGATTGTATAGAAATAAAAGGAGGTTCTCATGTAATGATATTAACCAAAGCTAAAAAAATATCAAAATTAATTGATGACGTTTTAACTTTTTAAAACACATTCCTTTCATTATTTTTATACTGTTAAATTATTTTTATGAGCAAGCCTTTACGTTTACTGTCACTTTTAAGTGTGGTTTTAATAACTGTTGTTTTTATCAACGCTATCAATACAAAAAATACTATTTCTTTTCAAAAAGAAAATGACCCCATAAATACGCATGAGAGTTACAAAATAAAAGCTTTAAAACTTCCTAAAAACTTAAATCTAGCTGGAGAACGTGTACCTTTAGAAAAAACAGATATTAAAGAAAGAATGGATAGGGAGTTGTTAGTAAATACATATTGGCAGTCTAACGGTTTGTTACTTATAAAAAGAGCAAATAAATATTTTCCTGTTTTAGAACCTTTATTAAAAAAATATGGTTTGCCAGACGATTTTAAGTTTTTAGCACTTGCTGAAAGTGGTTTTATAGATGAAACATCTACAGCTGGGGCTGCTGGCATGTGGCATTTTTTAAAATCTACAGGAAAAGAATTTGGTTTAGAAATAAATAGTAATGTTGATGAACGTTACCATATTGAAAAAGCTACAAAGGTAGCTGCAGAATACTTAAAAAAATCTAAAGAAAAATTAGGCTCTTGGACATTAGCTGCTGCAGCTTACAATGCTGGTAACTATGGAGTTTCTAAAAGATTAGAAACACAACAGGTTACCAGTTATTATGATGCATTATTACCTGACGAAACAGAGCGATATATTTTTAGAATTATTGCCTTAAAAGAAGTTATTTCTAATCCTAAAAAATATGGTTTTGTATTTGATGAATCAGATTTGTATACACTTACAGAAACAAAAATAGTAAAAGTAGATACTGCAATTACCAATATTGCCTCTTTTGCAAAGAAATTTGGAACTAATTACAAAGAACTAAAACTATACAACCCTTGGTTAAGAGAAAACAAGTTAAATAATAAGAGCCGTAAACTGTATGAAATTAAAATTCCTATAAAATAATTTATTCGATAATATTTTTTACTCTTCCTATCAAACCCGACTTTAATTGTACTTTTATTCCGTGAGGATGTCTTGTTGAGTTTGTCAATATTTTAGAAACAATACCACGGGTTAATTCTCCTGATTGTTGGTGATGTTTTTGAACAATCTCTACAAACAAATCTTCTTTTATATTTTTACGTTGTCTTGCGTCAATCATAATATTACAGTGAATTTATGTTTTGTTTTACTGTTTCAAACTCTTTCATAATAGCTTCTATAACTTCTTTTGCTGATTTTATTTGATGAATTAAACCTGCAATTTGACCAATTTCTAATTCTCCGTTTTCTAAATCTCCTTCAAAAATCCCTTTTTTAGCTCTAGCTCTTCCCAACAATTTTTGTAATTCTTTAAGAGATGGATTTTGCTGATACAAAAGCTGTACTTCATCATAAAATTTATTTTTTATTAAACGTACAGGAGCCAATTCTTTCAACGTTAGTTGAGTATCTCCATCTTTTGCATTTACAATAGACTCTTTAAATTTTTGATGTGCAGAAGATTCTATAGTTGCGGCAAATCTGCTACCTATTTGTACTCCATCTGCTCCTAAAACCATAGCCGCAAGCATTCCTCTTCCTGTTGCAATACCTCCTGCAGCAATTACAGGTATTTGTACAGCTTCTTTAACCATAGGTATTAACGTAAATGTTGTGGTTTCTTCTCTTCCATTATGCCCTCCTGCTTCAACCCCCTCGCAAACTATAGCGTCTACACCTGCAGCTTCAGCTTTTAAAGCAAATTTTACAGAGCTCACAACATGTACAACTGTAATTCCTTTTTCTTTTAAAAAAGGAGTCCATATTTTAGGATTTCCTGCAGACGTAAAAACTATTTTAATTCCTTCATCAACAATAATTTTCATGATTTCCTCAATTTGAGGATACAACATAGGTACATTAACACCAAAAGGTTTGTCTGTTGCATTTTTACATTTCTGTATATGTTCTCGTAAAACTTCAGGGTACATAGAACCTGCACCAATTAATCCTAAACCGCCAGCATTGGAAACTGCCGAAGCTAGTTTCCAACCAGAAACCCAAACCATACCTCCTTGAATTATTGGGAATTTAATAGAAAATAAATCTTTAATTTTATTGTTTGTCACTGCTTAAGAATTTTAACAGTCGCTGATGTATTGGCTTTATCTAGTTTTAAAAAATAGACTCCCTTTTGAAGCTCTGAAATATCTATAGATTGATTATTTAATTGATAGTTTGAAACTTTCTTTCCTAAAATATCAAATAATGTAATTTGATAATCTTTTAAATCTCTTTGTAAATTCTTTATATAAAAAGATGTTGTAACTGGGTTTGGAATAACTTTTATATCATTTAAAAGAATTTCATTAACAGAGAAAACGGAAATATAATTATTAAAAGCTTTTTCAAAATCAGGTATTCCATAACCGTGTTGATTTGTAGGATTGTTATATCTATCAGCCGATTTATAAAGTTCTTCTTTTAAAAAATCATTTAGATTTTTATTTCTTTTATTTACAGATTTTAATATAAAACCTTCATTATCATTTAAACAAGCAATTAAACCTGCCACAATTGGCGATGAAAATGATGTTCCGTTAGACAATGAAACTTGACCGGAAGAAAAATTTATAACCGTAACTCCTAATCCTTGGGCTAAAATTTCTGGTTTAATTCTATTATCAGATGTAGGTCCAAAAGAACTAAAAGGAGCTATTTCACCCACAGCATCAACAGCTCCTACCGAAATTACAGATGCAGCATCTGCAGGGGCTGCTAGGTATTTCCAACCACTATTACCGCTATTTCCAACTGCATTTACCACTAGTATTCCTCTAGAATTTGCTATTTCTGCTCCTCTAGAAATAAAAGTTGTTTTACCATCCATATCAGCATACGAATAACTATGATTAGGATTATCAAAAATTGTATACCCTAAGGAAGTATTTATTACATCAACCCCTAAACTATCGGCTTTTTCTGCAGCTTCTACCCATAAAGTTTCTTCTAAGACCGTTTCAGATTCCGCTTTTTCAGTTATAAAAAGATAAAAACTAGCATCAGGTGCTGTACCCACAAATTTTCCTTCTAAATATCCTGCCATAGTAGACAAAACGTGTGTACCATGACTATTTCTCGTATAAAAATTATCATTTCTATCAGCAAAATTATACCCTCCTAAAATTTGATTGTTATCTCTTATTCTTTTAAACGCTTCTAAAGTATTTACATTAGGAAAACCAGCATCTATTACTGCTATAATTTGCCTTTTCCCTGTTAAACCTGCTTTATGTAGCTCATTTCCTTTTAATATTTTTATCTGATTTTCTGCATCGCCGTAATTGAAATCAGACAACGTATTGGAAAATTTATTTACATGATTTTGAACTCCATTTTTTGATATTCTTTTTCCTTTAAAATTTAAGGATTTATTAGCATACTCAATAGCTTTAATAAAATTATATTTAGATGATAGCGTCTTAATCTTAGATACTGTTGCCTGAACATGAATAGCATTCAACCACTTAGATTTACCTAAAATAGTAAGATTTTCTTCATTTCTTATTTGATTATAGTAACCAGTATGAATAGGAACATCTTTTTCATCAAAAGCAATTCCTTGAGTTTCTCTTCTATAAATTGCTCTTTGAGAAACCATAGTTAAAGGATTGTTTAAAAAAGTAGTAGCATTGGGTTTATCTTTGAGAAAAATCCACGCATCTTCAATAGTTTCTTGCGAAGAGATTTGTGTTGAAAAGAATATGATGTAAAGGAAAATTATTTTTTTCATAGTATATTTTTAAACTATAAAAATAAGGATTTAAAATCCTCAAAAAAAACTTTTTAAGCTATTACACCAGAGCCTATTAATTCTTCATTTTTATACCAAGCCACAAATTGACCTTCTTGTATTGCTGATTGTTTGTTTTCAAATTCTACATACAAACCACTTTCTACTTTGTATAACATTGCTTTTTCTAGTTGTTGACGATACCTAATTCTTGCTTCAACTTGCATAATTTCTCCTGAAATTAAAGCCAAATCTTCGCGTATCCAATGTATTTCTTCATTGGTAACAAACAATACATTTCTATATAATCCTGCATGATTTTTACCTTCTCCGGTGTAAATAATATTCTCTTTTACGTCTGTTTCAATAACATACAATGCCTCTTTTGTTCCGCCAACATTTAAACCTTTACGTTGCCCTTTGGTAAAATAATGTGCACCTTGATGTTTCCCTACTATTTTTCCATCTTCTTTTTGATAAGTAAACTTGGTAGAAAAATAATTGAGTGCTGCTTCTTTATTTTTAAATTTTGGAACTGGTTTTGTGTATTGCACAAAGTTTGATGGAATTGTAACAATTTCACCATCTTTAGGTTGAAGTTTTTGTTGCAAAAACTCTGGTAACCGTACTTTACCAATAAAACATAAACCTTGAGAGTCTTTCTTTTCTGCAGTAATTAAATCTGCCTTTTTTGCAATTTCTCTTACTTCTGGTTTTGTCAATTCTCCAATTGGAAATAAAGCTTTTGCCAATTGTTGTTGAGATAATTGACATAGAAAATAAGATTGATCTTTATTATTATCTTTACCTGCCAATAATTTATAAATCATTTTACCATCAATTTCCTCTTCAGATTTTCTACAATAATGACCTGTAGCCACATAATCTGCACCTAATTGTAAAGCTATATCCATAAAGACATCAAACTTTATTTCTCGGTTACACAATACATCTGGGTTAGGAGTTCTTCCTTTAGAATACTCATCAAACATATAATCTACAATACGTTCTTTATACTGTTCACTTAAATCTACAACTTGAAAAGGAACCCCTAATTTTTCTGCAACAATCATAGCATCGTTGCTATCTTCTAACCAAGGGCATTCATTAGAAATGGTAACAGAATCATCATGCCAGTTTTTCATAAACAAGCCAATAACTTCATACCCTTGTTCTTTAAGTAAATATGCGGTAACACTACTATCTACACCTCCAGAAAGACCAACAACTACTCGTTTCATTTTTATTTTTTTCAAAATACAAAGTTACAACTTTGTTGTTGATTTATAAATTGATATTTGCCAGTATAGCCTAATTAAAATGATATTTTAAAAACAGAAAAAAATTAATAAAAAAGTTATTGAAAATTTAATTCTTTCCTTGTTTAATGTACGAATTTTCTTTCTTTTTATCTTTATCGTTAGCAAGTTCACCATCTAAATAATACTCCCACTTGCCTATTCTTTTTCCTTCCTTATAATTACCTGTTTCTTTTAAATCTCCATTCAACTCAAAATACTTTGCCAAACCATTGGGTCTACCATTTTTGTAAGTAACTTCTTCAATTAAAATTCCTTGGTCAGAATACTTACTAACCACACCATCTAGCAAACCATTTGCATACACTGCAAACTCTGTAACTTGTCCGTCTGGATAGTAAACAAGCTGTTCTCCATCTAATTTCCCGTCTTTGTAATTCTCTTCAGACATTAATGTACCGTCTGGATAAAAATATTTCCAATTACCAACTCTTTTCTTCCTATTTAAAACACCTTCGGTTTGTATACTTCCGTTTAACCTATAAAACTGTACAAAAAGAGAATCTGAACCAGGAAAAAACGTTTTTATAACAACAGGACGACTAGAATCTGTAATATCATAAAACTTAAATACACCTACTTCTTTTCCGTTTTGAAATTGACCTGTGTAACGAATTCTCTTATTTGGATAGTATTTTTTCCAAACACCTGTTCGTTTACCATTTTCATCAAGCCTATTTATGTTTTGCGAAAAACCGCTGGCAGTTAGAAAAAAACAATATAAAAAAGAAGAAACAAAAAAGAGTCTTTTTATATTTATCATTGATAAGAAATTTTTGAGTAAATATACATTAATCGTACCAAAATGAGCATACTTTTTTTAACTGAACAGCTCCAAAATATTGAGAATGCCAAAAAAGAAAATAGACAAAGAGCAGCAAATATTGTATTAGAAAGTCCTAAATTATTCAAAGATTTAATTACAATTACTTTTCAGGTAAAAGATAAAACATCTATACGAGCAGCTTGGATTTTAGAGTGGATCTGCACGCATCATGGATTGGATTGGATGACACCTCATTTGGATGAGTTTTCAGAAAAAATTGCAGAATTAACCTTTGATAGTGCAATTAGACCTTGTGCCAAAATTTGTGAGCATTTAGCAGAAGCTTATTTCTCTAAAAATGAAAATCTAATTCAAAAAAAACTCACAGACCTTCATGTTGAAAAAATAGTTGCTACTGGTTTTGATTGGTTAATTACACCGCAAAAAATAGCGGTAAGAGCTTACTCTATGAATACCTTATATCTTTTTGGGCTAATTATTGATTGGATTCATCCAGAACTTAAACACTTAATTGAAACAAAAATCATTAATGAAAGTAAAGGTACAAAAGCCCGAGGAAAATACATTTTAAAGTTGATAGAAAAACATCAAAAAAGCCGTTTATAAATCTCTTTAAATCACTATTTTTGCAGTTCATAACAGAACAAAAAATGAACATCACACAATTAAATGCCATCTCTCCTATAGATGGTCGTTATAGAGGTAAAATAAACCAATTGTCTAATTATTTTTCAGAAGAAGCTCTTATAAAATATAGAGTCCGTGTAGAAATAGAATATTTTATTGCGCTTTGTGAAATTCCTTTGCCTCAATTGGTAGATTTTGATAAGAATTTATTTGACGATTTACGTAAGATTTATACCAATTTTACTGCTGTTGATGCTCAAAAAATTAAAGACATAGAGAAAATTACCAACCATGATGTAAAAGCGGTTGAGTATTTTATAAAGGAAAAATTTGATGCTTTAGGACTACAAAAAGACAAAGAATTCATCCATTTTGGATTAACTTCTCAAGATATAAATAATACTGCTATTCCGCTTTCTATTAAAGAAGCTATGAATGATGTTTTTGTACCAAATTATCTTCAAGTTTTAGAAAAACTACAAGAATTGGTTATCGAATGGAAAGATATTTCTATGTTAGCAAGAACTCATGGGCAACCTGCTTCTCCAACTAGATTAGGTAAAGAAATTGATGTGTTTGTTACCCGTTTAAAAGAACAATTTAATTTGTTAAATGATATACCAAGCGCTGCAAAATTTGGAGGTGCTACTGGTAATTACAATGCCCATAAAGTGGCGTATCCTTCTATTGACTGGAAAGCTTTTGGAAACGAATTTGTACAAGAAAAGTTAGGTTTACACCATTCTTTTCCTACCACTCAAATAGAACATTATGACCATATGGCTGCTCTTTTTGATACGCTTAAGCGAATCAATACGATCATTATTGATTTAGATAGAGATTTTTGGACATACGTTTCTATGGATTATTTTAAGCAGAAGATAAAAAAAGGAGAAGTTGGCTCTTCTGCAATGCCACATAAAGTAAACCCTATCGATTTTGAAAATTCTGAAGGAAACTTAGGAATTGCAAATGCTATTTTTGAGCACTTATCTGCTAAATTACCAATTTCTCGTTTGCAACGCGATTTGACAGATAGTACTGTTTTACGTAATGTAGGGGTTCCTTTTGGACATACTATTATAGGCTTTACCTCTACTTTAAAAGGATTGAATAAATTATTGCTAAACAAAGAAAAATTTGAACAAGATTTAGAAAACAACTGGGTAGTAGTTGCAGAAGCTATTCAAACAATTTTAAGACGAGAAGCTTATCCAAATCCGTATGAAGCGCTTAAGGGGCTTACGAGAACCAATGCTAAAATCAATCAAGATTCTATAGCTAATTTTATTGATACTTTAGAGGTTTCTGCAGATATCAAAAACGAATTAAAAGCTATTACACCAGCTAATTATACGGGAATATAAATGAAAGAATTAGATTTTAAGAGTAAAGGAAACCGCTTAACAAGTAAAAATAGTGTAGTTAGAAATAAATTTTCTTTATTGCATCTTTTTACTATACTCTTTTTGCTTTGTTCTTTTTTCTTTTTTTCCTGTAAATCAGACCTTAAAGACAATTCTGATTATTTTAAACAGGGTGTTTTTGAAATTCCTGCAGGTAATGGATACAGCAAAACTATCATCACAAGAAAAGATAGTATTCAAATTGAAGAATATGAAAAAATTGTAAGTATTTCTAAAGATAGTTCTTTTACTGAAAAAAGAATCAAGCATATAGATACCTTATACATCAAATGGAAAAATAATTTCTTTTATACTTTGCGTATGAAATCACCCAAAAAGAAATTAGACAAAGACCCTATTTTTGTACAAATTACCAAATTAAAAGAAAATTCTTATGACTTTTCTGCTAAAATTGGTTTCAGCAAATACAAAACAGACGGAACAATCTATAAAGTAAAATAAATGGAAATTTTTGCGCACGCTGATGCTTGGGTTGCTCTAATAACATTAACATTTTTAGAAATTGTTTTAGGGATAGATAATGTTATTTTCATTTCTATATCTGCTAATAAATTACCCGAAAACAAGGTTAAAAAAGCTACTCTTTTAGGTTTGGGTTTGGCTATGGTAACACGTATTTTGCTATTATTTAGCGTATCTTATTTAATAGCGCTAAAAGATCCGTTTGTAAACGTTAGATGGAGTTGGTTTACTTCAGATATAACGGGTCAAAGCATTATTTTATTTATTGGAGGGTTATTTTTATTGTATAAAAGCACAAAAGAGATTCGTCATAAAGTAGAAAATACCGAAGAAAAAAATCTTACTAAAACACCAAAAGTAATTTCTTTTAGCGCTGTTATTACACAAATTATTCTAATAGATATTGTTTTTTCTTTTGATAGTATTTTAACTGCAGTAGGCATGACAAATGGTGTTGATGGTGCATTAATTATAATGGTAATTGCAGTAATAGTTTCTATTATCATAATGATGATTTTTTCTCAACCTATCAATAAATTTGTCAATAAAAACCCTACAATACAAATGTTAGCACTTTCATTTTTAATTTTAGTTGGTTTTATGCTTATTGCTGAAGGTGCACATTTATCAAATACCAAAATTTTTAACAAATCTGTAGGCGTTATTCCTAAAGGATATTTGTACTTTGCGATCGCTTTTTCATTAGGGGTAGAACTTCTTAATTTAAAGGTAAAAAAGAAAATTAAGATTGATAAAAAATAACAAACATAGTTTTAGTTTATTATTATTGGTAATCTTTATGATACCAATGGTATTACTCGGTTTGCACTCTTTTGCAGATCATGAGCATACCGTTTGTCATTCAAAAACAGAACAACACATTCATCAAAAAGATGTAGATTGTCAATTACACCTATTACAACATAAAACATTTCATTTTGAGAGTTTAGCGTATCAACTATCTAACCCTAGTAACATTGATAATCAAACTAGTCTTACCTTACATTTTTTAAAACAACATCAGCAATTATCGTTTTCTTTAAGAGGGCCGCCTCTATATGTTCAAGTATAAAAAAAGATTTTTTTATTGAACGTAGATAATAACAAATGCAAAAAATAGTGTTTTTGTGTATTGCTATATTGTGTAATCAATTCACTATAGCAGCACAAGATTGTAACCTTACTTTTAAAGGTAAAGTCTCTGATTTTCATGACAGTTCTCCAATTATTGGAGCATCTGTGCACATCTTAACATCAAACAAATACACCACATCTGATTGGGATGGAGTTTTTGAGTTTAAGAATTTGTGTACAGGTGAAATTGTTATAGAAATCAAGCATCTTGCTTGTGAAACCAAAAGAATTTCTTTGAATTTGCAAAAAAATGTAACCAGAGAATTTTATCTAGAACATCACTTAGAAGAATTAAATGAAGTTGTGGTAACCTCTAATACTAAAACAGCAGTAACTAGTATAGAGCAATCTATCAAACAAAACACGATAGATCACTTTACAGATGGTTCTTTAGGAGACGCCTTAAATACCATTAGTGGTGTTTCTTCTCTAAATACTGGAAATACTATTGTAAAACCTATGATTCATGGTTTGCATAGTAGTAGATTGTTAATTATAAACAACAATGTACGTTTGTATGACCAAGAATGGGGAGATGAACATGCACCTAATGTAGATTTAAACGCTTCTGGCAAAATTGATGTTATTAAAGGTTCTAACACCTTAAAATACGGTAGTGATGCTATTGGCGGGTTAATTTTAATTAAGCCTAAAAAATATGCAGCCAAAGACAGTATTTTTGGTAGTACATTAATCTCATTAAACTCTAATGGTTTAGGCAGAAGTTTAAATTCAGAAATTGTAAAAACTTATGATGCTGGTTATTATTCAAAACTTCAAATAAACAATAGACATTCTGGAGACTTTAAAGCACCCAATTATTTTTTAAATAATACTGGTTTAGAGAGTCTTAATGCATCTTTTGCTTTTGGTAAAAACGGATTTGAAAAAGGGTTTAATACCTATTACAGTTTTGTGAATAACAAACTTGGTATTTTACGAGCTTCTCATATTGGAAACGTTGGCGATTTAGTTAATGCAATACAAAGTGATGAACCTTTAATTCAAGATGATTTTTCTTTTAAGATTATAGCACCAAGACAAGAAATCACGCATCATTTGGCAAAAGTAGATTTCTACAAACGTTTTAAAGATTTCGGAAAGTTATCATTACAGTATGACTTTCAATCTAATAGAAGAAAAGAATTTGACATAAGACGTGGAAATTTAAGAAACACTCCTGTTATAGATTTGAGTTTGATAACCACAAGTATTCAATCTGATTTGCAAGTTGACTCTTTTGACAATCTAAAACTGAATACAGGTATTTTATTGCGTTATCAACAAAATGATGCCATAAGTACTGGAGTAAGACCTTTGATTCCTGATTTTGAAAAATATGATGCAGGTTTTTATACCATTGGTAATTATAGTCTTAACGAAAATTTAGAGTTAAATGCGGGTGTACGTTATGATTTTTCATATATCAATGCCCAAAAAAACTATTTAAAAGCAGATTGGAATACCACTTTTAATTACGACGAACTATTTCCGCAGTTTGAAACAGGAGTTAGTAATGCTACCCAAATTGCCACAAATCCTGAATTTACATTTCATAATGTATCTGCAAGTTTAGGGCTAGCAAAACAATTTCAAAATGACGTAGCATTAGTATTCAACTACGGTTTAGCAAGCAGAGTGCCTAATCCGTCTGAATTGTTTAGCGATGGTTTACACCACAGCGCCGCTAGAATAGAAATAGGAATGCTTACCATAGACAAAGAAGTTGCCAATAAATTTATCCTTTCTTTAGAGAGAAATAACGCGAATTTTGGATTTAGTATCAACCCTTTTTACAAAAAGATAGATAATTTTATTCAGTTGATTCCTACAGGAATAACAACTACTATTAGAGGAGCATTTCCTGTTTGGGAATACAATCAAGTAAATGCGCAAATTTTTGGAGTTGATGTAGACATCAATAAAAAAATAGACACCCAATGGGATTATAACGGGAGCCTTAGCTTAATAAAAGGAGACAATTTAACGGAAAATATTTCTTTGATTAATATACCTGCGGCTAATTTTAGTAATAGTATTTCGTACACAAATAAAGACTTAAACGAGTTAATTATTGCTTTAAAACAAACTACCCATTTAAGACAAAATCAATTTCCAGATTATAATTTTTTAACCTTTAACCCTGTAACAAGACAAGACGTTTTTGTAGATATAAGTACACCACCAAATGGGTTTACATTATTTAGTTTGCAAACCTCTGCAGTTTTTTCTGCATTCAAAAAGAATGATTTAAAAATTGAAGCTAATGTAAACAATCTCTTTAACGTGTCTTACAGAAATTATTTAAATAGATTCCGATTCTTTGCTGATGAGTTAGGAAGAAATGTAAACATAAAAATTAAACTTAATTATTAAAATTTAAAAAAAATGAGAAAATTAAACACTCTTAAAACAATTCAACTATTAGCTATTTTATTTGTAGTATCTATAACATTTACATCTTGTAATGATAAAGAAGATGAATTTGAAAACGAAGAAGAATTAATTACAACAGTTACCTATACGCTAACCAATGGTAATAATGTTGTAACATTCGTTTTTCAAGACTTAGATGGTGAAGGTGGTGAAGAAGGTACCATAGAAGTTTCTGGTCCTCTAGCTGCAAACACTACTTACACAGGTAGCATAGAGTTGTTAAATGAAAGTGAAACTCCTGCAGAAGACATTACAGAAGAAGTAGCTGAAGAAGACGATGAACACGAATTTTTCTACACTACAACAGTTGCTGGTCTAAGCATTGAAAAAACAGATGTTGATGAAGATGGTAATCCTGTAGGTATAGCTACTTCATTAGTTACTGGAGATGCTGGTACAGGAACTATTACAATTGTACTTAAACATGAGCCAACAAAACCAAATAATAATAATTCTGCAGATGCAGGAGGTAGTACAGATGTAGAAGTTACTTTTGAAGTTTCAGTTCAATAAAATATTAATCTAGACAAAAAAAGCGTTGCATTTAATGTAACGCTTTTTTTTATGTAATATGTTTAATTCTTTTTATATTTTTGATAATTAATTGTGCTGTTTTAAAACTTACATAAAAGTGATAAAAATGCTCATTACCAAAGCATTTTATGTCTAAATTACCCAAAAAACATCGCTTTTTAGATCTTTCAGATTATGGAAGACCTATCGCAAAAATTATTGCAAAGAACTTACAATCAACCTCTTTTACTCCTATAGATGTAACACTTGCATTTGTAATTTCTGGTTGTATAGCAGTTTATTGTATCATAAAAGGTTATTACTGGTATGCTGCATTCTTTTTAATTTTTAAATCTATTTTAGACGCTGCAGATGGAGAGTTGGCACGAATAAAAGAAACCCCCTCCTATACAGGTCGTTTTTTAGATTCTGTTTCAGATATCATTTTAAATTTCTTTATTTTTCTAACACTTTGGTATTTAACAGATAGTACTGTAGTGGCAACAATATTATCTTTTTGTGGGCTACAACTGCAAGGTACACTCTATAATTACTACTATGTAATTCTTAGAAACCGTTTTAATGGAGATACTACTAGTAGAGTTTTTGAAGACACTGCCCCTACTGCATTACCTGGAGAAAAACAAAAAAATGTAAATGTGCTCTTTTTTATTTACAAGCTACTTTATGGTGTTTTTGATAAAATTATCTATAATTTAGACAAAAGCGCTTCTACCGGAAAACCTTTACCCAATTGGTTAATGACTTTAATTTCTACTTTTGGTTTAGGTTTTCAATTATTAATAATAAGCCTGTTTTTAATACTAGGATTAAAGAATCTAATCATTCCTTTTTTTATTGGTTACTCTAGTCTAATCTTTGTTTTTATTGCTATTCGAAAACTTTTTTACTAGCAAACATGAACTTAATTTAAAACACAATGCTAAAAAACTGTTAAATTGAGTATTTTTTAGAAATGAAACGGACAAAAATTAATGTGAATAATATAAATTTATTACTTAAAACTCACATCAATTAATATACATGTTCTGTCTTTTTCAAAGTGCTTAGCACCACAAAAGAAGCAACAAAAAACAATGCCAAACACAAAACACTATATTGCATAGATTCTGTAAGATAAATTAAGAAACCAAAAACAAATGTTCCTAAAACAATTGCAATCTTTTCTGTAACGTCATAAAAACTAAAATATGTTGCATGGTCTGTTGTATCTGGCAGCAATTTAGAGTAGGTAGATCTTGTTAAAGATTGTATAGCTCCTAAAACCAGCCCTAACAAACCACCTAAAGCATAAAAATATAAATCTACATTTGGTAAATCTTTCTCTAACATAAAAGCACTAAAACAAACTAGAACCCATATTAAAATAGTAGTTTTTATTGCCTTAACATTACCTATTTTAGATGATAACCTCGAAAAAAACCATGCCCCTAAAATAGCTACTATTTGAATTAATAAAACGGTTATAATTAAATTTAAAGTACCCAAACCTAATTCTGAAGAACCAAATATAGTAGCTAATAAAATAATTGTTTGTACACCAACACTTAACAAAAAAAACGCAATTAAAAAATTACGTAATGTAGTATAATTTTTTAGTGATAACCATACTGTTTTTAATCCCTTAAAACCTTTCCATATATAATCTTTTTCTGGTTTTTTATGATGGATATTTTTAGGTAGTTTTTTAAATGTTATTTGCGCAAAACCAATCCACCATAGACCAACCATTACAAAAGAATAACGCATCATAGTTAACTTCATTTCTCCGTCTTCTTGAGACATAATTAAATACAAACTAACAGCCAATAAAATGATAGAACCAATATAACCATATATAAACCCTTTTGCACTTGCTGCATCTTGTTGTGCTGGATGTGCAACTTCGGGTAAATACGAGTTGTAAAAAACAATACTAGACCAAAAACCAATGCTTGCAAAAATGGTACAAATTATACCAATCCATACAGTATTTATATCTTTAAAAAAGTACATAAAAATGACAGATAGCCCACCAAACCAACAAAAAAACTTCATAAATTTTAGCTTGTTTCCTGTGTAATCTGCAATAGCAGATAAAATAGGAGACATAAAAGCAACCATCAAAAAAGAAAAAGATAATGCATAACTATATAAAGTATCTGGATGCTTCCATTCTATCCACAGAAAATTTACAGTTTTATCTTCTGTAATAGCATCATAAAAGAGCGGAAAAACTGCAGTGCTAATTACTAGTGAGTATACAGAATTAGCCCAGTCATAAAAAGCCCAAGCATTAATTAATTTTTTATCACCTATTTTTAGCATAAAATAAAGTTTAAACAGTTAGGTACCATGATTTAAATAGTTTCAATATATCTCAGTCCGAGTGACTTTTTGATAAAAAAATCGTCCCAAGAACTATTTTTAAAGATAAAATTTTTATTATTGACCTGTTTGTCCACAAAGGCAGGTATAAATTTCACTCAAATTCACAATATTTCATTGTAATACACAACAGGTTATTTTACAACAAAACCGCTCAAATAAACATTGAACGGTTACAATATAGTAATTCTATTTTGTTAATCTATAATTTGTATTTATCTACTGATTATATTTAGCTGCTAATTGTTTAGCTGTTGGCAAATATGTTCTTAAGTCATTTATTCTGGATGCGTTAGACGGGTGAGTACTTAAAATTTCTGGTTGTGAACTTCCACCTGATCTTTGGCTCATTCTTACCCAAACTTCTGCAGCCTCTCTTCCATCGTAACCTGCCATAATCATAAACACCAAACCTAATCTATCTGCTTCTTGTTCATGCGTTCTACTAAATTTTAACATTCCCAAACCAGAACCTATACCAAAAGCAGTATTCCATATTTGTTGTGATTCAGCACTTTTACCAGATGTTCCTAATGCAACAGCTAAACCTCCTATTTGTTGTAATTGTCCTTGAGACATTCTTTCTTGCCCATGTTTTGCAAAAGCATGCGCCACTTCATGCCCCATAACCGCAGCTATTCCGTCTTCATTTGCACAGATTGGTAGTATTCCTGTATAAAAAACAACTTTACCTCCAGGCATACACCAAGCATTTACAGTTTCATCTTCTATTAAGTTAAACTCCCATTTGTAAGAATTTGCTTCTTCTACCATACCATTGGCACGCATAAAACGATCTACAGCACCTGCTATGTTTTTACCAACAACTTTTATCTGATTGTTTTTTTGTGCATTTGTTGACACTTTATTTTCTGCCAAAAAACTATTGTATTGAGCAAAACTAGCGGGTAACACTTGAGAATCACTTACAATATTTATTCTTTTTCTACCCGTTATAGGTACAGTGCTACATTCTGTAAATAAAAAAATCATTAAAAAGAGTATGACTAAATTTTTCATCATTTAAGTTTTATAATTATATCGATGGCAATTTATAAATTTATAAACTAAAAATGTGCTCTATTAATTTTTTAAATAACGTATTTAATTAAGATAATAAATGTAAGGTATAAACTTAAAATGGGACTTAAACTTTAAATAAAACACTATTATGAAAAACTTATTTTTGATACTTATTGCTGTTTTTTTGACGAGTTGTATAACAAGTGCTCAAGAAGACAAAAAAGATAAAAAAGAATATAAAATTACAAAAACTGAGAATGAATGGAAACAGCAATTGACACCTCAACAATTTTATGTTTTAAGAGAAGCTGGGACTGAAAGAGCTTTTACAAGTCCATTAAATGCTAATAAAAAAACAGGAACGTATGTTTGTGCGGCATGTAAAACACCTTTGTATAAATCAGAACATAAATTTAATTCTGGTACAGGTTGGCCTTCTTTTGATAGGGCTATAAAAGGTAGTGTAGAGTTAGATATAGACTATAAAATTGGATATGCTAGAACAGAACTAAAATGCAATACTTGTGGTGGGCATTTAGGGCATTCCTTTAATGATGGACCTAGAGAAACTACAGGCGAGCGCCATTGTATCAATGGAGTTGCGTTAGAGTTTGTACCTAAAGATAAAACAAAATAAGAATTATTAAATTTGAATTAAATACAAGTAAAATAGCTATGTTTTAATTAGTTTTATTAAATTCACTATATGAATTCTACCAAGTATTACTACTATTTATACATGTAAATGTTTCAAAAAATAATTGCTAAACCATTTCTTTTTTTCTTTTGGCTGGTTCCTATTTTTATAATTATTGCACTCACTTACACTAAAAGAGATATTGTTTTAAATATTCATGATAGTTACTTTGTTGTTAGTAACAATCAATTTTATCTTCTTTCAGCCATTTTTTTCTGTATGATTGGTATTAATTATTATGCATTACATTGGGCTAACAGACCACCAAAAAAGTGGTTAACTATAATACATTTAGTTTTACAAACCGTTTCCTTAATTCTTGTTTTTACCAGCAACCGTTGGAACTGGATTCTGGGGGCATCTAACTTAGAGATAGATTTAACAAATGAAAATAGTAAACTCATTATTCTATTATCATTTTTAATATTCTTTTTTTCTATCATAATTCACATTATCAACTTTTTGATTAGCATATTTTTAAAGTCTGAATAAGCAAAAAACTACCTACAATACTTATAGAAATCCTTCTGAATCCTTATATTTGTGCTTCCTAAAAAAGAACACAAATTATGTTTAATAATTTAAGCGATAAATTAGATAAAGCCTTACACACCCTTAAAGGGCATGGAAAAATTACTGAGGTAAATGTAGCAGAAACTTTAAAAGAAGTAAGAAGAGCCTTATTAGATGCTGATGTTAACTTTAAAATTGCTAAAGAGTTTACAAAAAAAGTTCAAACTAAAGCTATTGGTCAAGATGTACTAACAACGTTAAATCCTGGGCAGTTAATGGTAAAGTTAGTTAAAGATGAACTAACTGAATTAATGGGAGGAGAAACCGTTGGTGTAAATTTAGGAGGATCTCCAACTATAATTTTAATGTCTGGATTACAAGGTTCTGGTAAAACTACTTTTTCAGGAAAATTAGCTAACTTTTTAAAGACTAAAAAAACCAAACAAGTACTATTAGTTGGTTGTGATGTATATAGACCTGCAGCAATAAATCAATTACAAGTTGTTGGAGAACAAATTGGGGTTGAAGTTTATGCAGAAGTAGGTAACCAAAATCCTGTAGAAATTTCTAAAAATGCAATAGCGCATGCCAAAGCAAACGGTAAAAATGTTGTGATAATTGATACAGCAGGTCGTTTAGCGGTTGATGAAGAAATGATGACAGAAATCTCTAATATTCATAAAGCTATTCAACCTCAAGAAACTTTATTTGTTGTAGATTCTATGACGGGTCAAGACGCTGTAAATACTGCAAAAGCTTTTAACGATATTCTAAACTTTGACGGAGTTGTTCTAACCAAATTAGATGGAGATACCAGAGGTGGTGCTGCATTATCTATAAAATCTGTTGTAGACAAACCCATCAAATTTATTGGTACTGGAGAAAAAATGGATGCTATTGATATTTTTCATCCAGATCGTATGGCAGATCGTATTTTAGGTATGGGAGATGTGATTTCTTTGGTAGAAAGAGCACAAGATCAATACGATGAAGAAGAGGCAAGAAAACTTCAGAAAAAAATTGCTAAAAATCAGTTTGGTTTCGATGACTTTTTAAGTCAAATTCAACAAATCAAAAAGATGGGAAGCATGAAAGATTTGGTAGGAATGATTCCTGGCGCAGGAAAAGCTATGAAAGATGTAGATATAGATGATGATGCTTTTAAAGGAATTGAAGCAATTATTCATTCTATGACTCCTTCAGAAAGAAGCACACCTTCTAGCATAAATGCCAGTAGGAAAAAACGTATTGCTAAAGGTTCTGGAACTTCTATTCAAGAAGTAAATCAATTGATGAAACAATTCAATCAAATGAGTAAAATGATGAAGATGATGCAAGGTGGTGGTGGCAGAAAAATGATGCAAATGATGAAAGGAATGCGATAATCTTGTTTTAATTATTCTACATAACAAAAACAGAACACTAAGAACTATGATACTATTAGACGGTAAAAAAACAGCTGCAGACATAAAAGAAGAAATTGCTTTAGAAGTTAGAGATTTAAAAAATAAAGGAGCTAAAACACCTCACTTAGCAGCAATTATTGTTGGTAATGATGGCGCTAGTATAACATACGTAAATGCAAAAGTAAAAGCTTGCGAACGAGTTGGCTTTGAATCTACTTTAATTAGACTACCAGAAGAGACTACAGAAGATGATTTGCTAAATGAAATCGCTATTTTAAATGTAGATAAAGATATTGACGGTTTTATTGTTCAGCTTCCGTTACCTATACACATAGATGAACAAAAAGTTTTAATGGCTGTTGATCCTGATAAAGATGTTGATGGTTTTCATCCAACAAATGTTGGAAAAATGGCTTTGAACTTACCCACTTTTATCTCTGCTACTCCTTTTGGAATTTTAGAATTATTAGACCGGTATAATGTTGAAACATCTGGTAAACACGTTGTTGTTCTAGGTAGAAGTCATATTGTAGGTAGCCCAATGAGTATTTTACTTTCGCAAAAAAGAAAAGTAGGTAATGCCACAGTTACCATGTGCCATAGTAGAACTAAAAACTTAAAAGAAATTATATTACAAGCAGATATTGTTGTAGCTGCTATTGGAATACCTGAGTTTTTAAAAGCAGACATGGTAAAAGATAATGTTACTGTTGTTGATGTTGGTATTACTCGTATTGCAGATTCTTCTAAAAAGAACGGTTTTAGATTGGTGGGTGATGTTGCTTTTGATGAAGTAGCCAAAAAATCTGAATATATTACACCTGTTCCTGGTGGTGTTGGTCCTATGACGATTGCAATGCTGCTAAAAAACACCTTATTGGCTCGCCAAAGAAATCATAACGTTAACTAGATGAGCAAAAATAAAGTCATTACATATTTCTCTGAGTATTTTCAAATATTTATAGGTATAGTATTGACAAGTTTAGGCTTAAAAGCATTTTTACTACCCAATAAGTTTTTAGATGGAGGTGTAACAGGTATAGCTTTATTGGTTAGAACTCAAGTAGACATTAACATGTCTTATTTGCTAATTATATTTAGTATTCCGTTTTTAATTCTCGGGTATTTTACGGTAGCAAAGCGTATTGTCATAAAATCTATTATCAGTATTTTGGGAGTAGCACTATTTATTCATTTTGAAAACTTTCAAACCATTACAAACGATAAATTGTTGATTTCTATTTTTGGAGGATTACTAGTAGGCTCTGGAATTGGAATTGCAATTAGAAACGGATCTGTATTAGACGGGTCTGAAATTCTTGGTATATATTTAAACGATAAATTTGGCTTAAGTATTGGTAAAATTGTAATGCTTTTTAATATTATTCTATTTGGTGTTACAGCTTTTGTAGAATCTATAGAAATTGCGTTATATTCCATTTTAACCTACATTATTGCTGCAAAAGTAACAGATACGGTAATTGAGGGCTTTGAAGATTTCATTGGAGTTACCATAGTATCTCAGAAAAATGCAGTAATAAAAAAAGCAATACTAGAAGAACTTGGAGTTGGTTTAACCATTTACAAAGGTGCTTCTGGTTACGGATATAAGGGCAAAACACAAGATTTTGATATTATACATTCTATAGTAAATAGAATTGATATTAAAAAAATGTATAAAATTGTAGAAGGAATAGACGAAAATGCTTTTATAGTTGAATTTGATGTAAATACAGTTAAAGGTGGTGTATTAAGACACTATATAGACAAAAAGAAAAACAGAAAATTACCAACAACTTCTTAGATTACAAAAAAACTACAATTGTGTTTTGTTTTCTTCTTGTTGCCCAAATTCTTTTTTATAAATTCTTACAATTACCAAAAATAAACTAATTAATAAGGGACCAAAAATAAGCCCTATAAACCCAAATAAAGGTACACCTACAATAACGCCTATTAGTGTAATTAATGGGTGAACATTGTCTAATTTTTTTAGCACTAACAATCGTATTAAATTATCTGTAGACCCTACCACTACAAAGCCGTAAATTAGAATACCCCAAGCAGAAAAGTTATTTCCTGATGCTAAGGTTAAAATAAAAACAGGTAAAATACCTACCAAGGTACCTACAAACGGAATCATAGAACCTACTATTGTTATAACAAACCAGAAAAAAGGATTGTCTATACCAAAAATTAAAAAACCAATAAGTGCTACTATACCCTGTGCAACAGCTACTAATGGAATTCCTATGGCATTAGAACGCACCATAGCTTGAGATTCTGCACCAATAATTTTTAAGTTTTTTTCACTAATAGGAATGTATTCATACAAAGAATTTCTAAGTTCTGCTCTATTTGTTAGCATATAGTATAATAAAAAATACATAAGCGCAATTGCTAAAAACGCATTAAAAGTACCGCCTGCAAAGCCTTCTAAATTTTCTGTAATCCAAAATGAAATTTGAGAAGTATCTATTTTTGAAGAGATTTCAAAATCAAACTTGTTTTCTATCTTTAAAATCCTTTCTCTTAAAACGGTAACTAATTGTTCTGAATTTGTAACTGCATCTGTAATTTTACTTCCTAGCATTAAAATAACACCTGTTACGGGTAATAAAATGCAGACAAAAGAAAACAACATTAAGGTAAATGCCGCTAAATCTGGGTTCCATTTTTTTTTAACGAGAAACACCATCCATTTTCTTAGCAATACATAAATAGTAATTGCTCCTAGAACACCTGATAGGTAAGGCAATAATTCTCTAAATATTAAAATACTTATAAAGAGAATTAATAGAAGTACAAATACTTGTCTAATGGTTTTGGGGGCAATAATATCTTTCATATTATAAATTTTATGCAAAGTAAGTTAAAAATATATTTATATGAACGCTTTGCATATTATGTTTAATGCATATGAAAAAAGATTTCAGCATCTGCACTACATGGTTTCTCTATGTACCAAATCTATAGAAAAAGCGGGTAAACAAATGGCAAGGTATTCACATTCTTCTTCAAATGGGTTAGCATATTGTATTCTAGTATTTTTTTCTATTTTAATAGATTGTCCTGCTTCTAAAATTACAATTTCTTCTTCTATAGTAAACTGTTTTTTACCTTTTATGATGTAGGTATATTCATCAAACTCTGGGGTTTGAAAAGGTTCACTCCAACCTGGAGAAGCTACCATATGTGCAATACTAACTTGAGTATTTTTATCTGTTGCGTTTCCAAAATGTTCTTCTATGAGTTTGCCGTCTGTTGTAGGGACTATAAAAGGTGATTTTTGAAGGGTATATTTTTTTTTCATACTGGGTAACTATTTGCGTAAGCGATTGAGTGGCGTGTTTGAGCTCTTTTTAGAGGTTTGAAAAAACCTTAAAAAAGCGAGTAACGAAAGCGCGGTTTTGCATTATAGCAAAATACGCCCTAATGAAACCAAACTGTAAAAGATTTCATTTTAGCTAAATCTGGAATTTGAGCTAAGGTTACCTTTTGAGTATTGAAATCTTTTAAGCCTAACTCTTCATTATCTATAGTTATTGTTGCATTAAAATCGTCTATAAAAAGTGTTGCAGAAGAAAATGTACGCTCTATTCTATTAATGGTATTATTTGAATTGATCTCTGAAAAACTAGCGTTTAAATTAACACCAGAATTTGTGATAAAACGTGGGTCATGAATTTCGATACTTTTTATGGTAGAAGTAGAATCTAACTGCTCTTTTGGCATAATGGTTAACAGTAACTTCCCT
Source organism: Polaribacter sp. WD7 (assembly GCF_003335085.1). Lineage (GTDB taxonomy): Bacteria > Bacteroidota > Bacteroidia > Flavobacteriales > Flavobacteriaceae > Polaribacter. The sequence continues at coordinate 493,036 of NZ_QPEJ01000017.1, forward strand.
CCTTTTTCATAAATCAAATATTCATCATCTTCTTGAAAATAATTATTACCCTGAGCACCTTCGCTTAGGTTTTTTACGATAGAATCGTTTTTAAAAATAGCATCTAATTGGTCTATTTTAGTTGTTGTAGTTAGCTTGCCAACTTTACCTTTTTCTATTTCAAATTTGTCATTATTGCTACAACTAATTATAAGTAATGATGTAAAAACAATGATGGTACTTAAGATATTTTTTTTGTTCATTTTAATTTTGTATTCTTTGTATTAACGTTCTTTTTCCTTTTGTTATTTCATTACTTTTTTTAAAATACCAAACACGCTTCTTATAAATGTAGCGCTAGTTAGTACTTTTACTATTGGGTTTTGTCTTGTGCTTGTTCTACGAGAGTTTGATCTTGAAGTTGTGCGTCTTGCTTCTTCTTTAGCTTTACGCTCTCTTTCTTTTTTTGCAGCTGCATCTTTGATTTCTTTTTCTTCTTCTTTGTTGATTTGCTCTATTTTTTGATTTAACATTTCATACGCACTTTCTCTATCTAAATTTTGATTGTACTTATGATATAATCTAGAGTTGTCTATAACTTGTTGTAACTCTTTGCTTGTTAGCACATCCATTCTGCTCATTGGCGCGCGTAACATGGTTCTTGCTAATGGTGTTGGAATTCCTTTTTCATTTAAGACAGAAACAAATGCTTCTCCAATTCCTAATTGAGTTAATACTTCTTTGGTGTCATAATATGCAGAATCTGGATAATTTTCTGCTGCTAGCTTAATGGCTTTTCTATCTTTTGCCGTAAATGCCCTTAAAGCGTGTTGTACTTTTAAACCTAATTGTGCTAAAATATCTTCTGGAACATCTTTAGGATTTTGGGTTACAAAATACAAGCCTATACCTTTAGATCGTATTAACTTTACAATACTTTCTATTTGATTTAATAAGGCTTTAGATGCTTGATCAAACACTAAATGTGCTTCATCTATAAAGATAATGAGTTCTGGTCTACCAGCATCTCCTTGTTCTGGAAAAGTTTCATACACCTCTGCCAACAATTGCAACATAAACGTAGAGAACAATTGAGGTTTGTCTTGAATATCTGTTAACCGTAAGACAGAAATAATACCTCTTCCGTTTTCATCTATTCTAACTAAATCTTCTACATCAAAAGATTTTTCGCCAAAAAACAAATCGCCACCTTGTTGTTCTATAGCTATAATTTTTCTTAAAATTGCTCCTGTACTTGCAGTAGATATTCTACCGTATTCATTTTGTATCTCTTCTTTACCTTCATTAGTTACAAATTGTAACAATTTCTTAAAGTCTTTTATATCTAATAATGGTAATTTATGATCATCACAATATTTAAAAATAATAGCTACAATTCCGCTTTGCGTTTCGGTTAAATCTAAAATTCTTGATAGCAAAACAGGACCAAATTCTGAGACTGTAGCTCTCATTCTTGTTCCGTTTTGTTCTGATATTGTAAGTACTTCTATAGGAAATTTTTTAGCTTCAAAAGAAAATCCTATTTTGGCATGACGTTCATCTATCTTTGGATGACCAGTACTTGGTTGTGCCAACCCAGATAAATCTCCTTTAATGTCCATCAACAATACAGGAATTCCTTTTTCTGATAAATTTTCTGCTAATACCTGTAGTGTTTTTGTTTTTCCGGTACCTGTTGCACCTGCTATTAACCCATGTCTATTTAATGTTTTTAAAGGAACTTTTACAATGGCATTGGTAATAGTTTGTTCTCCCAACATGGCTGCACCTAAGTTAATTGAATCACCTTTAGCTTGATAACCCTCAGTAATATACTTATAAAACTCTTCTTGTTGACTCATTATTTTTAATTCTAAAAAACCCAAAAATAGATTTGGATTGATGAGCATAAAAATAATCAAAGTTTAAGATTAAAGAAATTATTTATTGCTTTTGTTATATAATAAGGATATTAAAATGATGCAATAAAAAATGCGCTGAACTCTTTTTTCCATTTTTCTTGCTCTCTACTAGATAATTGGTTGTTGTTTAAAACAATACCTTTAATAGAGATTTTTGAAGTAGCAAAGTCGTTAGAAATTGTTTTAATTTTACAATTATTTATGTGTAATAAAATAAGTTTTGGCATGTGGATGAGCTGAATGGGTAACGCATCAAAATTATTGTGCCCGACATGAAAAACATTTAATTTTAGTAATTTTTTTATAGTTTTAGGAAGATCTTTTAAAAAATTATGTTCTAAATATAAGTTTTTTAAAGAGCTAATTTCTCCAATTTCATTGGGAAGATTTTGGAGCTGACTATAATTTAACCATAACGATTTTAAAGACGATAGTTTTCCTAAATTTTGATAGGTTTCTACTGATGTTATTTGATTATGAGATAAGTTTATTGCTTTAAGAGATGAAAGTTTTGTAATTTGTGTTGTAATTGTAGTTAAATTATTGTGTTGTAAATTTAAAAAACTGATAGGTAAAAACTTTACAAGCTCAAAAGTCTTTTCTAAATCTAGTAATGGGTTGTTATTTAAAGACAAGTGTTTTAAATTAACAAAACGTTGAATATTTTTAGGGAGTTCTTTTATATCTAAACTATCTAAAATTAAAACCTCTAACTTTTCTGGACGTTGTATTTGTTGAAAAACTGTTTCTAAATTCAGTTTTTTATTTCCTGAAATGTTCAACATTTTTAGTGCTTGCAACTCATAAAAACCTTTGGGGACTTCATTCAAATTTTGATTAGAGAGATCTAAACGATATGTTTTACAAACATTGTTTTGCAACACATTAGTGTGAGTAATGCCAAAAGAACGTTTGTAGGTTTTACAACCTTGAAACAAAACTAAAATTACAAGAAAAAAGAACTGCTTAATCATTTGTTTGTAATGTACTAAAGGTTAAAGCACTCCACTCTATAAACAATTTGTCTTTTGCTGCTACATCCCATGGAAAACGTGGATTTAAACCAAAACTATCATGCAGTTTATTTTGAACATAAGCTCCTATTTTTTTAGAGTTTACCCCTACTTTTAATGCACTAGAAAAATGAGAAGTAACAAAACCCCCAAACACAAAAGCATTTGCGTAAAAGGTATTGGTATGTGGTTCTTGTAAATGCCATACATTTTTGCTTCCATCGTCAGAATTTATGGGGTTATTTGGTGTTTTACTATAATCTTGTAGTGGTGTAAATAAAGAAAGACCTACACCTAAATAATACGCATTCAAAAGGTTTTCTATGTTACTATAACTAATTGTTAAACTACCTGTTGCGCCAAAATCTGTGCCTTGTCCGTTAAAAATTTTACCTGCTCTAAAATCGTTTTTAAATTGTACGTTAAAAGATTGATTTCTTTGACTTAAACGTATCAAAAATTTTCCTAAGCGCTGATTAAAATCAGACACATCTTGCGGTAAAAACTCTTTTTCAAATCCAAATCCCAATCCGTAAAAGCGTTGATTTTCTTTAGATTTTCCCAATAAAATTGGATCTTCAAAAAAAGATGATCCTAATAAATTATTGTTATTTCCTATTCCAGACAATAGAAAAACATCATAACCATAATGAAACCCTTTAGTTTTTATATTATGCTTTTTAAAAAGATAACCAGAAAAAAAAGACAAGCCACTTTCTAAAGAAACATTCTTGTATTGCCCAACAATTAATGTATTTGCACTTACCTTAAGTGCTTGATTTTGGTTACCTAGCTGAATTTTAGCTTTTACTAAAAATCCAAAATTTACGTGCAAAGATTGTGTAAACAAAGATGATGTAAAGAGTAAGCATAACAACATTAAAACAAAACCTTTCATAGTATTTAAATAGTAAATCTGTACTTATTTATTAAAAATAACCTGTTGAGCATTATAATGTAAAATAGTTTTAAAGTGTTAGTTTGAGTGATTTTTTTTATTAAAGGCTTCTTAAGAAGTTTTAATTTTTATGCTTTCTGCAATTTTACTCACTCTAATCATAAAATTCACTCAAATTGACAAAATTTCATCAAAACGAACAAGAGTTTAAAAGAATATATTAAATTTTTCTTTTAACCCAACAATTTTAAAAGTCCTAAATCCAGAGCGATTCCGTAATAAAATCTGGTTTTTAAATAAAAAACGCTTTAGTAACTTTAAAAGTCGTAATATTAAGAGATTAATAACATAAAAGTATGAAAGTATTTTCTAATATCATGTTTTCTAAACGAATACTCGTAATTGTATTGGTTACTTTTATGGCAACACCACAAAATTACAGTCAAAATTGGACTGCAGAATGGATTTGGCAAGAAAGTGATGGTTTAGAAAATACATGGGTAGCGTTTAGAAAAGAAGTTGTGGTCTCTTCTGTACCTCAAAAAGTTATAGCAAACATAGCTGTTGACAGTAAATATTGGTTATATATTAATGGTCAATTGGTTAAATTTGAAGGAGGTTCTGCTAGAGGACCTTCTCCTGGAAACACATGGTACGAAGAGATAAATATTACACCCTATTTACATAGCGGAAAAAACACTTTTGCCATATTAGCTTGGTACTGGGGTAGAGAAACTTTTAAAGGTACGCACATAGATAGCGGTAAAGGTGGTTTGGTTTTTCAAGCAGATTTTGAAGATTTTAGTGTAATTTCTGATAATACATGGAAAGTAAAAACACATTCTGCCTACAATACTAAAAGTGGTGGTGGTAATAACCGTATTGTCCCTTTTAACGTAGATTATGATGCTACTAAAAGTCTCGGAGACTGGAGTTCTAATGCTTGGTACACTAGTAATTATGATGACAAATTATGGAAAAATGCTACTGAAAAAGGAATACCACCAAGTTTACCATGGGGAAATTTAGAAAAAAGTGACGTTACTTTAAAAAATCATGGATTGTCTAATTATGAAACATTACAAATAGGCAATACAATTGTTAATTTACCATATACAAATAATACAGGAACTACACTTACAATAGATGCTAAAATTCCTTTCAACAAACAAATAACACCATATTTAAGCATCAATTCTGTTGCGAATCAACAAATTAATATTTCTACAAATAATCTACTAAATACCATTACTGCAAAATACAAAACCAAAACTGGAGATCAAAAATTTGAAGCTTTTTCTTGGATGAGCGGAAATGTTGTTCGTTATCAGATTCCATCAGGAGTTACCGTAAATGATTTAAAATACAGGTGGTTAACCGTTGGTGAAGAAGTTGGCAGTTTTACATCTGATGATCCTTTTTTTGAAAGACTTTGGTGGATGGGTAAAAATACTTTGTTTGTGAACGCTAGAGATAATTTTATGGATTGCCCAGATAGAGAAAGATCTCTATGGATTGGAGATGTGGCAGACCAAGCCAGTTATCTTTTTTATACTATGGATAAAAATGGTAGAGATTTATTAAAAAAAGCTATTAAAATGACAATGCTTTTTAGTTTAGATGGAAATATTATTAGAGGACAAGTTCCTGGAGGTGGTAAAGAATTACCTAGTCAAAGTTTACAATTTATATCTCAAGCTATTTGGCAATACTATCTCAATACAGGTGATATTGAAACCTTAGCCTTTAGTTACGATTATATAAAGAACTATTTGGCCCTCTGGAATATAAATAACAACACAAATTTAATAAACATGAGACCCTGTTCTGGTGATTTATGTTGGAATTGGATTGATTGGGATTCTGGAAATACCATAGATAGAATTCCTGTTTTTAACGCCCTTTATTATTACGCATTACGCAGCACCAAATTAATGGCAGAAACTCTTAAAAAACCTCAAAGTGATATAGATTGGTATGACAATCGTATTCAAAAAATAAAAAAAGGGTTTGATGCTAATTTTTGGAAAGATGGTTTTTACTCTAGTAATACAAATAGTTTTAAAGATGATAGAACTAATGCTTTGGCCATAATTACTGGGCTTGCAGATTCTGATAAACATGAAGAAATTGTAAAAAACATACTGATACCAAACTATTACTGTAGTCCACATTATGAATGGATGATAGAAGAAGCCATGTGTATAGCTGGTAACAGTAGAGAAGCATTGTTTAGAATGAAAGCTAGATATTTAGAACAGGCAAACAATGAAAACACCACTACTTTAAATGAATACTTTACCATTGGTAGGGGTACAGATAATCATGCTTGGAATGCTCCAAATACCATACTTACAAAATACATTGCTGGTATTGCTCCACTAGAAATAGGATGGAGTAAATATCATGTGTTGCCTAATTTAGTAGATTTAACTAGAGTAACACAAACTTTTTCTACGGTGAAAGGAAATATAGCTGTTGCTATTCAATTAACAGAAAACTCATATCAACTAAACCTTACCTCTCCAAAAAATAGTATAGCTGTGGTAGGTATCCCAAAAACAAATATCATTACTTCAGAAATAAAACTAAATGAAACTTTAATTTGGAAAAATGGTAACTTTATAGAATCTATAGCTAATATTGGTAAAAAAGGTGAAAATGAAAAGTATATTTGGTTTGAACTCAATGAAGGTACTTGGCATGTTATAGCTAATGGTCAAAAAAAATCTACAAATTATGTAAAATTCACAACTCCTATCAATGGAGAAACAATTGATAAAAACACCAACTTGATAGTACAAGCTGAAGCAGGAAATACTACCCAAAATGTTACATTATTTATCAATAACCAACTAGTTAGAACCATTACCAACGCGCCTTTTACGTGGGGTGAAGGTTCTTTGGATGAAGCATTTTTGTCTAATTTATCATCTGGAAATTACAGTTTAAAATTAGTGGCTACCAATTTTGATGATAAAGAAGTAAAAAGCGTCATTAACATCAATAGTAAAAATTTATCTACACAATTACCCTACACAAGTTCTTTTACCATTCCTGGGAAATTTGAAGCAGAAAATTACGATTTAGGAGGTAAAGATATTGCGTATTATGATATTGATGACATAAATCAAACTAATGATTATAGAAATGATGGTGTAGACATTGGGAGTGGAGGGTCCGGTTTTACAATAGGCTTTTTAGCAACTACAGAATGGTTAGAATATACTGTTAATGCTGAGGCAGAAGGTTTTTATGATCTTAGCGTAAATTACTCTTCTGGCAAACCTACTCCTGGAGCTTCTTTGTCTGTTTCTTTGTATGATGAAGGTATTATTTTGGTTGATGATTTTAGGATGCCAAATACAGGTGGATGGTCTAGTTACAAAACTACTAATTTAGGAAGCTATTATTTTACGGAAGGAAAACATATAATTCGTTTTTATATAAAAAAAACTGGATTTAATCTAGATTGGTTTGAGTTTGCAAAAACCAAATCGTTAAGTACTACTAATATTTTTAAAGAGCCTTTATTTACAGCCTATCCTAACCCTAATAAAAATGGTATTTATACGCTAACGTATGATACTGAATGGACTGTATATTCTATACGTGGTATACAACTTTTAAAAGGTACAGATAAAAATATTGATATTTCTGCACTAAATAGTGGTATATATATCCTTAAGACCCCTTATAAAAACTTAAAGCTTGTTAAAGAATAAAAGTATCTGTTGTCCATTTTGAAAAACTCTGTCAATTCGAGTGGATTTTATGATTGAAATGAGTAAAATTTGTATCGAGAATAAGAATTTTTAGCTTATAAATAGTTCTCTATACAATTTTTCATTCCTCAAAATCACTCGAACTGACATTTATCTAGTTTCTGCGCCAAAATGCACAACGGGTTAAAAGTATTTTAATCTATCCAATTTTTAAAATCTTTTACACGCTCTCTACTTACAATAATTTCTTGTTCTTTGTAGGAGTGTAAAATCAGTTTTAACCGAGAATTAGAGTAAGCAATAATATCTTTAATAGCATTTATATGCACTATAAAAGTTCTATTTGCTCTAAAAAAGTGTTCTGGATCTAGTTGTTCTTGCCAGTTTTCTAGAGAGTTGTCTAGCAAATAATTTCTATTTTCTTTTGTATGAATGTAAGTAGACTTATTTTCACTATAAAAACACTCAACCTCATCAATATGAATAATTTTAATATGTTGCCCAACCTTTATAGACAAACGCTTTTTAAATTTCCTGTCTACTGGATTTACCAATAATTTTCTTATATCTTCTAAATTTACCTGAACATCAGACTGTTGTGGCTGTTGCATTTTAAATTGATTTACAGCAGCTTCTAACTCGTCATCATCAATTGGTTTTAACAAATAATCTATACTGTTTAATTTAAAAGCCTTTAATGCATACTCATCATAAGCAGTTGTAAATATAATGGCAGATTTTACTTCTATTTCTTCAAAAATTTCAAATGACAACCCATCTGAGAGTTGAATATCTAAAAATATTAAGTCTGGATGCGTATTATTTTGTAACCAATTAAGAGATTCTTTTACAGAATGTAACATTTGTTCAACATCAATATTCAATTCTGCTAGCATTCTATACAGTCTTCTTGCTGCTGGTTTTTCGTCTTCAATAATAAGTACTTTCATATTATCTGTTTGCTCTTTTATTAATATAGACAGGTCATGTAAAAGCTGTTGAAAAGTGGTTGTGGCTAGTACACACTAAAATTGCTTTTAAAAGTATAACATTTTTTGTTGTTATCAATCTTGCTTTTCCATCATTTCTTTAATCTTTCTCTCCTCCCATTCTTTTCCAAATCCAAGAAATCGAAACCCAAAAACTCCCAACCAATGAAAAAAGATTCCTATTCCCCAAAAAATCCAAGTAGAAAAAACACCAAAGTTTGAAAGAGCTTCTGTAAATGTATCTCCACTAACTGTTAAACCATATATAATTACACAACTTATAAAAACATTGATAATAACATAAACTGTTAAATGAATGTAAAACCCTTTAATATCTTTTACTCTTTTTTTTGCTTTTAAATATTGCTGTTCTTGTCTAAAATCTTGTTGCATTTTATCTGTAATTTTTTAAAATTTCTTCTATTTTTTTATTTTCCCAGTATTTTCCTAATCCTAAAAACTCAAATCCAAAGACTTCTAACCAATGAAAAAACAGGCCAATAAACATCCCTCCAAAGGCAAGCCAAAAGAAGTGAAACCTTGGTACAAATTCTAAATTAACAAATACAATAACAGGAAAAGAAAAAATAGTTATTAGTAGATGTAGGTAAAAATTCTTTATAGTTTCAGTTTGTTTTTTTGCATTTATATATTGCTCTTCTTTACTGTACTTTAAAGTATATGATGGTTCTTTTTTAATCAACTTTCTTTGTGATCTTGTTATTTTTTGCATTTTTTTTAAACTCATTTTTGAAAAAGCAAATACGCTTATCCAATGAATTAATAACCCAATACACCATGCCCCTATTACAAACCAAAACCAATGAAATTGTGGTACAATTTGTAAATTTATATAAATTATAAACGGTAGAATTAAAAAAGAGGCTATAACATGTGTGTAAAACCCTCTTATATCTTTTATTTGTTTTTTAGCAATTAGGTTTAAGTGATAATCTATTGTAATTCCTTCCATTTTATCTAATTTTATCTTGGTTTGCCATATACTCTTTTACTTTTTGCTCTTCCCAATCTTTACTCAGTAAGATGTTTATCCCAAAAGTATTTAAGGCTTGAAAAACAATACCAATTCCCCAAAACAACCAAATTTTATAATTATGATAATCTGTAAATGCTTCATTAAAGGTATCTCCATCATTAATGTCTCCAACTATAAAAATTGCGCTTAAAAAGATATTTACAATTATATAAATGGCTAAATGCTTGTAAAATTTGCTCATCTTTTCTACTCTTTTACGAGCTAAAATATATTTTTGTTCTTTAGTAAATTTTGTTTCCATAACTATAATCTATTTTGTTTATTTTCTTTATCCATCAATTCTTTTACTTTTCTATCTTCCCAGTTTCTACCCAAAAACACGTTGTAATTGTTTACTTCTAAAAAGTGAAATGTCAACCCAATTCCCCACCCGAAAATTGGAAACCAAAACCAGTAAAACTGAGGTGAAAATCGTAAGTTAATAAATATTAAAAACGGAATTACCAAACAAAAAGAAGCTAGGTTTTGATAAAATTCTTTTAGTTTTTCTACTTTTTCTACTGCTTTTACATATTTGCTATTTTCTAAATCTTCTGTGTACATAATATTATTCATTTTATATAAGAGAGGCAAGCTCACCTTAAATGTTGTGTTATTGTTTTCTATTTTAACAGGTTTGTCTGTTATCAATCCGTATCTGTCTGCAATATTTTGTAAACCTACCTTTGTACTTTTACCTATTGCCTCTTTAGGATTTATATTGTTTTCTACTATTAAATGGTTATTTTCTTCGTAAATAGATACAACTAATGGTTTAGAAGAAGAAACTACATTGTGCTTTACTGCGTTTTCTAGCAATAATTGTAAAGAAAGTGGTACCATTTTTAGTTCATTATCTTTGATTGTATCAGGAATGTTAAATTCTATAGCATCTTCAAAACGCATTCCTAAAAGCTGCATATACGTTCTTGCAAATTTTAATTCTTCTTGAATAGGTACTAAATCTTTATTTCTTTGTTCTAAAACATACCTGTAAACTTTAGACAATTTAGTTGTAAATTTTTCTGCCTGATTTGGGTTTTCTCCAATTAAACTAGTCAGTACATTTAAACTATTAAATAAAAAGTGTGGGTCTAATTGGTTTTTTAACGATTCAAATTTTGCGGTCTCTGTTTTGGCTACAATTTCTTGTTTGGTAGTTTCTTTGGTCATTGCAGATTTCCAGTTTATCATAAAACCTCTAGCATGCAAAAACGTAGAGATTCCCAGAGAAAGAATGGTATAAAACAAATGCACCCAAATAAAATTGCCTCTAAAAAATATATTAGGATCATTATCATTTATGATAATAAAAACTATATAATCTATTGCTAAAACAACAGGTACGGTATAAAGAATGGTTCCAATAATTCCTGCCCAAACACGCTGATTTGTTTGCGTAATCCAATTCCATTTTTTAGATAAATAATTATTAATTATTCCGTTACCAAAACCTAGACCAAAAGAATACATACCAGAGATGATAAAAGACCATACGATACCTTCTAAGGTGCGTTGCCCAAAAACAACCCCAAATAAAATCCCAAATATGATGGTTATTTTTAAGCACAATAAGGCTCCTTTTTTTATGCTTCTAATAGTATATACCTCTTGGTTATTCATAATTTGATGCGTTAAATTCTGTATTGATTGACCAATTTACTAAAATCTAATATCTAATGAGATATTTTTAGTAGTTAATAAAAATTTAGCATCATTAAATTGTGGTGGACCAAAACTCATCACATTGTTAGAAGTTCCGTAATCTTCTTTTGGCATTCCATTAGATTCAAAATCCATTCTATTATTATCATTTTTGTCATGGTAACAGATAATTGCATATTCACCGTCAGATAAGTTTTCAAAAGTAACAGTACTTTTTCCTTCAATTATTTTAGCATTTTTAGCTTGCAATGGTTTTTTCATAAAAGTAGCTTTGTTATACAAAGCAAAACCTACTTTACCATCATTAGAAGTTACATTAACTACGGTTGCTGTAATTGTTTTGTTTTGTGCTGTTAAAGAATTTGTAACACTTAATACTAATACGGTTAAAAGAGCTGTAATAAATTTCATAATTTTTAGTTTTAATGATTAATTATGATACAAATATGCAATTGATGTCTATTTTTAAAAAGTATAGAATACCCAACTGTATTTTTTTTAGGATGAACTGTAGTTTATAGTTCTGGAAGGCATAAATAATTGATAATTTCATAAATAATCATAATTTTGATAAAATATATATTGTTTATCTAATAATATATTTTACATTTGCCCGCAATATTAACGAAAGGGGCTAACGCCGACGATTTAGAGTTAATAATTTACGTAGTTATTCAGTGAAAACAGAAAACAACATATCTTTTATCTCTTTTGTTTTAGTAAAAAGTACTAAAACTGCTGTTGTGCGTTTTCCTAAAACACGCCCCTAGTGGGCTATTCTGTTTAAGAAAGGTCATTCCCTTTCGATTTTCGTTTTTATTTTTTCGTTCTAATACAAAGAACACAATTTTTTAACTATCAATTAAAATTAGATTGATACTTATGTTTTTAAAACATAAAAAAATGAACGTACTATTGAATACAAATATTCAGGAAATTATAAAAAATGCCGAAGACTACTGTGCTTCAGAAGGTATTAAACTGCAATTGGTTTATGATATGTCTGACGAATTGATTTCGACAATTTCAGATCGTTCTGCAGCATTACCAAGTTTATACTTTGTCAATGAAAAATTGATAAAAAGAAGGTTAAAAAACGGGTGCTTTATATTAGTTAAAGGTGATGAAATTTGTGGTCATATTTTTGCCCACGAGCACCACGTAAAAGGACATTCTGTTTTTGAGCGTTCTTCTTTATGGGTAAATAGAGAGTATAGAAACTACAATTTAGGGTTATTATTAATGTCTAAAATGACCAAATTATATGCCGATAGTTTTTTAATTTCTATAGCACAAACACCAAAAGTGCATCATTATAACGAACTTTTAGAAATGACACACGTTAAACTAGCAAATATGTCTGCTTTATTTGTAGATGAATTAGAAAAACTAGGAAAATTAAGAGACGAATTAAATTACAAATACTTTGTAAACGAAAAGTTTAAAAAAGAAATAAAACAATTAAAGGAGGTTAAAAATATATTCCTTAAACAATAAAAAAGATGAAAAAATTAGTGATTGCTTACAGTGGTGGTTTAGATACTTCTTACTGTGCAGTAAGTTTATCAAAAGAATATGATGTACATGCAGTAAGTGTAAATACTGGTGGTTTTACAAATGAAGAAATAAAACATATAGAAAGTAATGCCTACAAAATGGGTGTTTCTACATATAAAAATATTGATGCTGTAGCTACTTTTTACAACAAAGTTGTTAAATATTTAATTTTTGGAAACGTTTTAAAAAATGCAACATACCCTTTATCTGTAAGTGCAGAAAGAATTATTCAAGCTATAGAAATTATAGAATATGCTAAAAGCATTGGGGCTGAATATATTGCCCATGGTAGTACTGGTGCAGGAAATGATCAAGTTAGATTTGATATGATTTTTCAAACCCTTGCTCCTGGCATTAAAATCATTACTCCTATTAGAGATAAAAAATTAGCGAGACAAGAAGAAATAGATTATTTAAAATCTGAAGGAATTGATATGCCTTGGGAAAAATCTAAATACTCTGTAAACAAAGGCCTTTGGGGTACTAGTGTTGGTGGTGTAGAAACACTAAAATCAGAAAAACCATTACCTAGTGAAGCATACCCTTCTCAACTAGAAAAAGAAGGCGAAGAGAAAGTAACGTTAACTTTTAAAAATGGTGAGTTTATTGCATTAAATGGAGAAGAAAATGCTCCTGAAGTGAACATAGAAAAGTTAAACGATATTGCATCTGCTTATGCAATTGGTAGAGATATTCATGTAGGAGATACTATTGTAGGTACCAAAGGTAGAGTTGGTTTTGAGGCTGCTGCTGCTTTAATTACAGTAAAAGCACACCATTTATTAGAAAAACATACCTTAACAAAATGGCAACTGCAACACAAAGAATATTTATCTAGTTTTTACGGAATGCATTTGCACGAAGGTCAATATTTAGACCCTGTAATGAGAGATACTGAAGCCTTTTTACAAAGTTCTCAAAAAATGGTTTCTGGTGATGTAACTGTAACGTTAAAACCGTATCATTTTTCTTTAGATGGTATTGTTTCTAAACATGATTTAATGTCTAGCAAATTCAGTACTTATGGTGAAGAAAACAAAGCTTGGACTGCAGATGATGCAAAAGGATTTATTAAAATAATAGGGAATCAAAATAAAATTTACCAGCAAGTAAATAAGTAGTTTATAAAGTATAAAAGTAAAAAGTTTTAAGGTTACCTCTAAATTACTTTTTTTTAGAATCCTCAACTTTACAAACTTTCAACTTTAAAACATTAAAACAAAAAATGAAACTAGAAGTCGGAATTATAGGTGGTGCAGGATACACAGCTGGTGAATTGATTAGATTGTTATTAAATCATCCAAATACAAACATAAATTTTATATTCAGTACATCTAATGCAGGTAATAAAGTCTATAAAATTCATCAAGATTTAATAGGAACAACAGAGTTATCTTTTACAGATACTATTAACCCTAATGTTGATGTGTTATTTTTATGTTTAGGTCATGGAAATTCAACAGCTTTTTTAGAAAAAAACGAATTTTCTAATACTACTAAAATCATCGATTTAAGTAACGATTTTAGATTAAAAGCTGATGAAACTTTAGATAACAAAACTTTTGTTTATGGTTTACCTGAACTTCAAAAAGAAAAAATTGTAACGGCTAATTATATTGCAAATCCTGGTTGTTTTGCAACAGCATTACAATTGGCTATTTTGCCTCTAGCTGCTAACGGTTTGTTAAAAGATGATATACATATCAATGCCGTTACTGGAGCTACTGGCGCAGGAACTTCATTATCTAAAACCACGCATTTTACGTGGAGAGATAATAATTTTTCGCATTACAAAGCATTTAATCATCAACATTTAGGAGAAATCAATCAAACCATTCAGCAATTGCAATCTGGTTGTGAAAGTAAGGTCTTTTTTATGCCGAATCGTGGGAATTTTTCAAGAGGAATTTTTGCTACAGCATACACTACTTTTGAAGGAACTGTTGAAGAAGGAATTGCATTGTATAAAGAGTTTTATAAAGATGCCAAATTTACATTTGTTTCAGACGAAGCAGTTCATATGAAACAGGTAGTAAATACTAACAAGTGTATTGTTGGTGTTGAAAAACATGGTAATAAATTATTAATTACCAGTGTAATTGACAATTTATTAAAAGGAGCCTCAGGACAAGCTATTCAAAATATGAATTTAATGTACGGATTTGAAGAAACGTTAGGTTTAAATTTAAAAGCGAATTATTTTTAAAGGCCTCCCCTAACCCCTCCAAAAGAGGGGAAACAGCAACGAAATGTATTCATGCAATTAAAAAAATAAGAATATCCGCTCAGCACTCCTTCCTTTTGGGAAGGTTAGGATGGGCTTTTGAAACTAAACAAATGAAAATAGCAATTATAGGAACAGGAAATTTAGGAAGTTCAATCGCAAAAGGATTGATTAAAAACGAATCGTTTACTTCTTTATATTTGAGTGATAGAAATACTAAAGCTGTACAAAGTTTTGAAACGCTAGACAATGTTTTTATTACTAGTGATAATGCTTTGGCGGTAGAAAATTCTGATATTATCATTTTTGCGTTACAGCCTAAACACATAGATGGGGTTTTAACAAATGTAGCATCAAAAATTTCTGCGGATCATATTGTAATGTCTGTTGCTGCTGGTGTTGGAATTGACAGAATAGAAAACATTGTTGGTAGTGATAAAAACGTGATTCGAATAATGCCAAATACGGCGATTTCTATAAATAAATCGATGACCTGTATTGCGGCGAATACTACTGGAAAAGATAAAATTGCTTTGGCAGAAGAAATTTTTAATCAATTAGGAACTACCATGGTAATTTCTGAAGATTTAATGCAAGCGGCTACCGTAATCTGCGGAAGCGGAATTGCTTTTTGGATGCGTTTGATTCGCGCTACCACTCAAGCTGCCATACAACTTGGTTTTGAGGCAGAACAAGCGCATGAATTGGCGGTACAAACGTGTTTTAGTTCTGCTAGTTTATTAAAAGAATCTGGCAGACATCCGGAACAAGAAATAGACAGAGTTACCACACCTAGTGGTTGTACTATAGAAGGTTTGAATGAAATGGAGCATCAAGGTTTGAGTTCTGCTTTAATTCAAGGAGTTGTAGCTTCTTTTGAAAAAATAAATCAATTGAAAAAAAATTAATACTAAGGATTTAAATTCCTTCAAAAACTAAGAATTATGCCTTTATTTAATGTTTATCCACTTTATGATGTAACACCTGTTTCTGCTAAAGGAGTTTACGTTTATGATGAAAACAAGACAGAATACCTAGATTTATATGGAGGTCATGCTGTTATTTCTATTGGTCATGCGCATCCTAAATACGTAAAAGCAATAACAAAACAAGTTGATAAATTAGGGTTTTACTCTAATGCTATTCAAAATCCATTACAAAAAGAATTGGCTGATAAATTGGAGTCATTATCTGACTGTAAAAATTACGAACTATTTTTATGTAATTCTGGTGCTGAAGCTAATGAAAATGCTTTGAAACTTGCCTCTTTTAAAACGGGTAAATCCAGAATAATTGCATTTAAAAATGGTTTTCATGGAAGAACCTCTGCTGCTGTTGCCGCAACTGATAACCCAAATGTGGTGGCTCCTATTAACGCACAACAAAAAGTCACTTTTTTAGAATTAAATGATGTTATAGGTGTAAAAGCAGAATTAGAAAAAGGAGATGTTTGCGCAGTTATAGTAGAATTTATTCAAGGTGTAGGTGGTTTAGATCAAGGTAATCAAGACTTCTTTGAGCAAGTTTATGCTTTGTGCAAGCAAAACAATACCATGTTTATTGCAGATGAAGTACAGTCTGGTTATGGTAGGTCAGGTAAGTTTTTTGCTTTTCAACACTATAACGTTACACCAGATATCATCTCTATAGCAAAAGGAATGGGTAATGGTTTTCCTATAGGCGGAATTTTAATTCACCCAGATATTGAAGCAAAATTTGGTATGTTAGGCACTACTTTTGGAGGAAATCATTTGGCATGTGCTGCGGGTTTGTCTGTTTTAAAAGTAATAGAACAAGAGAACTTAATAGAAAACGTTAAGACAATCTCAGAATATTTTGTGAAAATAGCCAAAACCATCCCTCAAGTTAAAAATATAAAAGGTAGAGGTTTAATGCTTGGACTAGAATTTGATTTTGAAGTTGCAGAATTACGCAAAAAATTAATATACGACTATCACATTTTTACAGGAGGAGCTTCTAATAAAAAAGTGTTGAGAATTTTACCTCCGCTAACTATTAGAAAAGATCATATTAACCACTTTTTTGAGGCCTTAGTGGATGCTTTAGAAAATTAACACAACACTTTATCTTTAAAAGGGTATTAGAAGACTAGAAAAATGAATACGTTATTATCTATAGAAACAAGAAATGCAGTATTGCTAACTATGGCAGAACTTTTAGAACAACATAGAGCAGAAATTATTAATATCAACACAAAAGATTGTGAGGCTTATACGGGTGATGATATATCTATGTTTGATCGTTTAAAGGTTAACGATGCAAAAGTTGATGAAATGATTGCTGCAGCAAAACATTTGGCTTCTCAAGAAGATCCTGTTGGTATAGAACGTTTTTCTTTTTTACACGACAATGGGATGAAAGTATACAACAAAACAGCATCATTTGGTACTGTTCTAATTATTTACGAATCTAGACCAGATGTTACTGTTGAAGCTGCTGGAATTGCATTTAAATCGGGTAACAAAATATTATTAAAAGGCGGAAAAGAATCGTTACGTTCTAACTTAAAAATTGTAGAATTATGGCACCAAGCGTTACAACAACATGGAGCTGCTACAGATTGGGTAGAATATTTACAATTTAATAGAACAGAAACACAAGCTTTTTTAGAAAAGCCAACTCAAAAAGTAGATTTGATTGTACCTAGAGGTGGCGAGCGTTTGATTGCTTTTGTAAAACAACACGCTACATGCCCAGTAATTATTAGTGGTAGGGGAAATAATTTTGTATTTGTAGAAAAGGAAGCAGATATTCAGATAGCTTTAGATATCATCTTAAACGGAAAATCTAAAATTTCTGCTTGTAATGCTATTGATAAAATTTTGGTTGATGAAAATTTGGCAAACAAAGAACATTTTATAAATCAACTCATAGGTAAATTAAAAGATGCTAATATTACTATTTTAGGTGATGAAATTGTAGCTAAAAATCATACTTTAGAAACTATTGAATCTGATGCTGTTTGGTACGAAGAGTTTTTAGATTACAAGATTGTCGTTGGTCAAATTTCGTCTAACAAAGCTGCTATTGAAAAAATTAACAAGTATTCTGGTGGGCATTCAGCAGCTATCATCACAAAAAATGAAAATACAGCACAATTATTTATGCAAAATATAGATTGTGCCGCTGTTTATCATAATGCGTCTACTCGTTTTACAGATGGTGGTCAATTAGGTTTAGGTGGAGAGCTAGCAATTAGTACAGATAAATTACACCAACGCGGACCAATTGGTTTACAGCACCTAGTAACAAATAAATGGTATATTCACGGAAGTGGACAGATAAGGAATTAATGGTTTTTGGTTGTTTGTTTTTAGTTGATGGTTTGAACTTTATATTTTAAAAATTTATTCCTGATAACTGATAACCGATAACTGACAACTAAAAAAACGAAGTTTTTGAGTAAAAAGAAACGCATATTATTAAAAATTGGTTCCAATACGTTAACCAAAGAAACCGATAATATTTCCAGAGGAAAAATTGAAGACATTGCTAATCAAATTGCAAAACTGAAAGACTCTTGCGAATTTATTATTGTAAGTTCTGGTGCTATTGCTGTTGCAAAACAATTTGTAAAATTAGAAAGTTTGCAAAGTGAAGTCTTTGTAAAACAAGCTTTGGCTTCTATTGGTCAACCACACTTAATTCGTATTTATCAAGAAATTTTTAGAGAATATGGTTTGTTAAGTTCACAGTGCCTACTCTCCTATTCCGATTTTGAAAAAGATGAAAGCAAAACTAATATTACCAACACCATAAACGTTTTAGTTAACAACAACTACATTCCTATTATTAATGAAAATGATACCGTTGCTACTGACGAAATTAAGTTTGGAGATAATGATAAATTAGCGGCTTTAACAGCTTCTTTATTAGACGTAGATTTGTTGATAATCGCGACAAATACAAACGGAATTTACACCAAAGCTTCTATTAAAAATGGTACTCCAGAAACCATAAAAGAGGTAACCGATTTTGACTATTTAACTAGCGAAGTAGTTAATTCTAAATCTTCTCATGGTAGTGGTGGTATGCAATCTAAAATTGAAGCTGCAAAAGTTGCAAAAAAAGCCAACATAGAAACTTGGATTGTGAATGGTTTACAAGATAATTTTATTTTGGATGCGTTTGAAAACAATATCAATTTTACAAAAATAAATTAACTAAGAATTTCATTCTTGCAAAAGCATAAATATCACAATAGAATTTCACAATATGAAACACTATACTTCCATAAACGACATAAATAACATCAATACTTGGATTGAAGAAGCCAAAGCTCTAAAAGAAAACCCTTTGGCGAATATTGATTTAGGCAAAAACAAAACGTTAGGATTGTTATTTTTCAATTCTAGTTTACGTACGCGTTTAAGCACTCAAAAAGCAGCATTGAATTTAGGCATGAATCCAATTGTAATGAATGTTTCTGGTGATGCGTGGGGTATAGAATTTGGAGACGGAACTATAATGAATGGCAACACCGCAGAGCACATTAAAGAAGCGGCAGCTGTAGTTTCTCAATATTGTGATGTAATCGCGGTAAGAGCTTTTCCTGGTTTAACTGACAAAGAAAAAGATGAGTCTGAACACATTTTAAATTCTTTTATCGAGTTTGCTTCTGTTCCTATTGTAAATATGGAAAGTGCTACTGGCCACCCTTTACAAGGGTTAACTGATGCAATTACAATTGTAGAGAACACAACTAAAAAGAAACCGAAAGTAGTCTTAAGTTGGGCACCTCACATTAAGGCATTGCCTCATGCTGTTGCCAATAGTTTTACACAAGTGATGCAAAAAATGGATGTTGAGTTTGTCATTACAAATCCAGAAGGATATAATTTAAATCCAGAAATAACAAAAGACACTCCTATTTATCACAATCAAGAGGAAGCTTTTAAGAATGCAGATTTTGTATACACCAAAAATTGGAGTTCTTATGAAGACTATGGAAAAGTAATAAATACAGATCCTAATTGGATGATTACTAAAGAGAAAATTGGAAATGCTAAATTTATGCACTGTTTGCCTGTAAGAAGAAATGTTATTGTAGAAGATGCTGTTTTAGATAGTGATAATTCCATTGTTATTCAGCAAGCAAACAACAGAACTTATGCTGCGCAATTGGTGTTAAAAAAGATATTAGAAGATTTTTAAAACAGTTACAACCTCTCTGGTTTCGAAAACTTATGAGGTTTCAAACAAACAAAGTAAAACAATTCTATTATATAAAACAGATTATTTTATTTTCATTCTTATAATGACATAAATAGATTTTTAAAAAGACCTTTCAGGTTTTAAAAACCTGAAAGATCTACATAAATATAATATCAAGTATAATTTTTCCCCTTTGGGGAAATTAAAAGGGGCATATGAAAAAACTATCCATCGTAAAAATTGGCGGAAACATTATAGAAGATGAAAATGCTTTGCAAGAATTTTTGACGTTGTTTTCGAAAATTGAAGGGCATAAAATTCTAGTTCACGGTGGTGGTAAACGTGCCACTCATATTGCTTCTAAATTGGGTATTACATCTAAAATGATTAACGGTAGAAGAATAACTGATGCAGAAACCTTAGAAGTAATTACCATGGTTTATGGTGGTTTAGTCAATAAGAATATCGTTGCAAAATTGCAGGCAAATCATATTAATGCTATCGGTTTAACTGGTGCAGATATTAATGCTATCCAATCTGATAAAAGACCTGTTGCAGCAATCGATTTTGGTTTTGTTGGTGATGTTAAAAAGGTTAATCACAACGGAATAAATAAATTGATTAAAGCCGAATTTACTCCTGTATTTTGCGCCATTACTCACGATAAAAACGGACAATTATTAAACACAAACGCAGATACGATTGCTTCTCAAGTTGCAGTTGGCATGAGTAATCTTTATGAAACATCTATTTATTATTGTTTTGAATTAAATGGTGTTTTGCAAGATATCAATGATAAAAGTTCAGTTATAAAAAATATCAATACAACAACTTATAAAGTATTACTTGCTAAAGGTATTATTGCTGATGGTATGATTCCTAAAATAGACAATTGTTTTGATGCATTACTTAACGGGGTACAAAAAGTTCACATAGGTAATACAGCTATGTTAACTAAAGAAAATGATAATTTTACAACCTTAACGTTATAAAATGACTCAAGAAAAACTAACACAAAAAGCAATTTCACTTTTAAAAAGTTTAATTGAAACACAATCTTTTTCATCCGAAGAAGAACAAACTGCAGCTTTAATAGAAGCTTGGTTTATTGAGTTTAATATCCCTTTTAAAAGAACAAAAAATAACATTTGGGCAACAAACAAACATTTTACAGAAGGCAAACCAACGTTGTTGTTAAATTCTCATCATGATACTGTAAAACCAAATTCAGCTTATACAAATGACCCTTTTAAAGCTATCGTAAAAGATGGTAAATTATATGGTTTAGGTAGCAATGATGCTGGTGGTTGTTTGGTATCTTTAATAGCAACATTTACGTATTTTTACGATCAAGAAAATTTAAAATACAATTTGGTAATTGTAGCTTCCGCTGAAGAAGAAAGTAGTGGGCCAAATGGATTAAATAGTATGTTACCTATCATTCCGCACATAGACGTGGCAATTGTTGGAGAACCCACTTTAATGAATTTAGCAATTGCCGAAAAAGGTTTGGTTGTTTTTGATGCTGTGGTAGCAGGCACCCCAAGTCATGCAGCGCATCCAAATGAAAACAATTCAATTTACAACGCTATAGAAGTCTTACAATGGTTTAAAGATTTTAAATTTGAAAAAGGTTCCGATGCTTTGGGTGATGTAAAACTAACCGTAACTCAAATTAATGCTGGTTCACAACACAATGTCGTACCCGCTCATGTAGATTTAGTTGTTGATGTTCGTGTAAACGATGCTTACACTAACCAAGAAATTGCAAGTATTTTACAGAAAAAATCACCTTGTAGTAAAATAACACCAAGAAGTTTACGTTTAAACTCGTCTTCTATAAATCCTAATCATGATTTGGTAAAAGCAGGAATTGCTATGGGAAGAAAAACCTATGGCTCACCAACTTTATCTGACCAAGCTTGTTTAACTTGTCAATCACTAAAATTAGGCCCTGGAGATAGTACTCGTTCTCATTCTGCAGATGAATTTATTTATATTGCAGAAATTGAGGAAGGGATACAAATTTACATTGACCTCTTAAATAGAGTAATTATATAATAGTTGCTGGTTTATAGTTATTGGTTGTTGGCAAAAATCTCTTCAACTAAAAACTAAAAACCAAAAACCAAAAACTAAGAAAAAACATGAAACTTTGGGATAAAGGATTTTCAATAGACAAACAAATAGAAAATTTTACTGTTGGTAATGATAGAGAAATAGATATTCATATTGCTAAATATGATGTACAAGCTTCTTTAGCACATGCCATAATGTTAGCATCTATAGGAATTATTTCTGCTGATGAATTAACTGACTTAAAAAAAGGATTACAAGAATTAGCTACTGATATCGAAAATGGAGACTTTATTATTGAAGAATCTTTTGAAGATGTACACTCTAAAATTGAATGGGAGTTGACCAATAAGCTTGGAGATGTTGGTAAAAAAATTCATACAGCACGTTCAAGAAACGATCAAGTATTAGTTGCTTTACAATTGTATTACAAAGAAAATTTAGCTATTGTAAATGACAAAGTAAAAACATTATTTGATACATTACTTAATTTAGCTGATACTCATAAAAACTCTTTATTACCCGGTTATACACACTTGCAAGTAGCAATGCCATCATCATTTGGTTTGTGGTTTTCTGCTTATGCAGAATTGTTAGTTGATGATGTTTACATGCTAAATGCAGTCTCTAAAGTTGTAGATCAAAATCCTTTGGGTTCAGCTGCTGGCTATGGTAGCTCTTTTCCTATTGACAGGGAGTTAACCACCAAAGAATTGGAGTTTTCAACTTTAAAATATAACGTTGTTGCCGCACAATTAAGTAGAGGAAAAAGTGAACGTTCTATTGCATCTGCTTTGGGCGGATTGTGTAATACTATGGCTCGTTTTGCGATGGATGTTTGTTTGTATATGAGTCAGAATTTTGGTTTTATAACTTTTCCTGACGAGTTAACTACAGGAAGTAGCATTATGCCACATAAGAAAAATCCAGATGTTTTTGAATTGATTCGTGGAAAATGTAATAAAATTCAAGCTTTACATGCTGAAATGTTATTGATAACAAACAACTTACCCACAGGGTATCATAGAGATTTTCAATTGTTAAAAGAGAATATTATTGCTGCTTTTGAAGATGTAAAAGATATTTTAGACATCTTTAATTATGCTATTCAACAAGTTATTGTAAAAGATATTGATTTGAATGATGAAAAATATCAATATTTATTTACTGTTGATAGTATTAATAATTTAGTGGTAGAAGGCATGTCTTTTAGAGAGGCTTATCAAAAAATTGGTGGACAAGTACAAGCAGGTGCTTATAAACCAGACTTAGGAAAACAACATTCGCATTTAGGAAGTATTCATAATCTTGGATTAGATAGAATTAAAGCTAAGTTTCCAGAAAATTAACATTTTAATTCGGGGCTAACCCCTATTTTTATAGTCTTAAAAAGTGATATATGTTTTGGTACCATGATGAGTTAGAACGCTTAGAAAAGAAAGTTAGAGAAACTAAATTCACTCCAAAAACTGTGTTTTTTGGAAGTTCTACATTTACACTTTGGAGTGATGTTGAGAAAATATTTAAAGATCAAAACGCACTAAATTTAGGTTTTGGCGGCTCTACATTAGCCTCATGTACTTGGTTTTTTAATAGAATATTTAAAGATATTACAGCTATTGAATCTTTGGTAATCTATGCAGGAGACAACGATTTAGGAGAAGGCAGACATCCTGAAGAAGTTGTTTTATTTTTTGAAAATTTAGTATATAAAATTAGAGAAAAATATGGCAATATAAAATGTAGTTTTATAGCTATAAAACCCAGTATTGCTCGTAAAAATATACAAGGTAGTATTCATTACACAAATAAATGTGTTCAAACATTAACAGAGAAAGATGATTATTTATTTTTTGTTGATATTTTTGAAAACCTTTTAGATAATAATGGAAATGCTGACAATCAATATTTTGAAGATGATGGTTTACATTTTAATACTAAAGGATATGAAATATTAACTGAAGCGCTTCAAAAAAACAAACATATTTTTCCTGAAAACATTTTTCAAAATATCTAAGATAAAAGTTATATCTATTAAAAAATCATGAAACGAGAATATCACAAATGGTATAGTCCTAATCTTGAAAAAGAGATGGAACTATTAGTATTTGGGCATTCTGGTGCTAAAGTGTTATTTTTTCCACCTAGGATGGGACGTTTTTATGATTATGAAGATTGGAAAGTAATTAAGGCTCTTGAAGAAAAAATTACAAATGGAGATTTGCAAGTTTTTTGTGTAGATAGCGTTGATCTAGAATCTTTTTACAACAGTTTCAGTCATCCTGGTTACAGGATTTACAGACACATTCAATATGAAAAATATGTTTTAGAAGAAGTATTACCTCTTGCTAACAAAATTAATACAAATCCTAATGTAATTTCTGCAGGTTGCAGTTTAGGAGCATATCATGCTGTCAACGTAGCTATGCGTCATCCAAACCTATTTTGTAAGGTTGTAGGCATGAGTGGGCGTTACGATTTGACTAAATCTAAAGGTTATTTTAAAGATTTACTAAGTGGATTTCATAATGATTTTGTGTATTTTAATATGCCTAATCAATATTTAAAAAATTTAGAAGACCCTAATTTGATTCAGCAAATTGATAATATAGATATTATTTTAACAATTGGAAAAGAAGATCCTTTTTTAAAAAGCAATTATATTTTATCAGATATTTTTAATGAAAAGGGAATATCTCACCAACTTTTTGAATGGGATGAAAGAGCTCACAAAGCCTATTATTGGCGAAAGATGGTACAAATATACTTCTAGTTTAAAAAAACTCTCTTTAAAAGTGCTTTAACAAAAGGAAAAGGAGACATTTTTGAAATGATCTGCAAATCTTCTCGAATAGAAGTTTCATCATCTAAAAATTTTAAAATTTTATGTGCTGGTATTTTTTGAAACATTTCACTAAAAATAAATGAACCTAGATGATTTTTTTCATGTAAAATATCTAGCAATAGCAAATCATAAAACCAGAATTTATTTTTTTTATGAAAGTTTTGTAAGGCTTTCTTTTGTTTTAAATAATTAACTAATCGTATTGAATTCTTATTAATATTTTTAAACGTAAAACCTGTACTTGCCTTACTCCATCCTCCTGCAGTACCTATGTGAATAATGTTTTCTGAGTTATTTTTCCAAAATTCATAACATGTCATTGGTATAGCTCCTTGTTCTTGTTCTACAATTTCATATTCCGTAATTCCTTTATGTATAAGATATTTTTCTATCTCACCCTTATATTCTTCATATGGTAGTAATTTAGAAGTAAATAGTGTATACTCAAAAAGTGCCTCTTTTTTACTATAGGGTAACACATACATAAAGCGAGTTTGCTGTTTTTGATCTACAGTAAAATCCATAAAAGTGGCAGTTTCATCATCAAAAAAAACATCTTTTGTCTTTACGAAAAAACCGACAAAATGTTGCTGCAATACAGGATATTTTTCTTGCTTTAAATACCCATCATCAAACAAGATACTATTGATAACAACATCTGAAAAAAATATTTTAGTGGTTGTGGTAACCTTAGCTCTGTCTTGTTCTTGAGCTATATTATATACTTTTTCTTTTAAGAAAGTGATGTTTTTTTTATTTTCAATTTGTTTCCAAATCTTACTATAAAAATCTGCACTACGTATCATTTTGTACTGATAAGGAGTTATGTTTTCTTCAGTACTAAATTGGTTGGCTTTAAAGGCTATGTTTTTCCAAGAAGTGGTTAAAACATCATCCCATTCGCCATTTGGTGTTTCCCAAAAACACCAAGTTCTGTCATTTATAGATTTCTTTTCTTTGTCTATCAACAATATACTCTTATCATCAAAAAAAGCATCTAAAGACATTCTGTATACCATCATCAAACCAGATGCCCCAGAACCAACAATGATGTAATCGAAATTATCCATATTATTGGTTTATTTTTGTTGCATTTAAGGTTGATGGATTAAAGTGTAAGTCAATTATACGTTGTAGCTACAATTACTTAATATAAAGAGCGTATTATAAGTATTCTTTAAAATACTTTATAGGTACAAATAACATTCCAAAGCATTGACTGTCTTCTTTTCCCATATTTTTATGATGTACTTTATGTGCTTTACGCAATGCTTTTAAATACCAATTATTTGTTCTTTTAAACCACTTGAAACGTTGATGTATTAAAACATCGTGAATTAAAAAGTAAGCTATACCATAAAAAAGAATTCCTAATCCTATAAAAAATAAAAATCTATATTCTGTATACGTTCCAAAAAGAAAGAGTAACATACTGGGTACTGCAAAAACAACAAAAAAAGCATCGTTTTTTTCAAATACATGAGGGTATCCAGGTTCATGATGATCTTCATGCAAAAACCAACCAAAACCATGCATAACATATTTATGCGTACACCAAGTAATGCCTTCCATTAAAACAAAAACACCAAGTGTAATTAATGCATATATCATTTAAATAATATTTAATTTATATTTTACGTAACTTCTTGCTAAAAGATTGATTTTCATAGGGTCAGAAATACGGATTCTAGTATCCATAATTTTTTCTGAAGGTATAGACTTCAATTTTTTTAACAATCGTCTATAATACCTGTAAGCCATATACACACCAAATTTTGCTTCTACAGGCAATTTAAGAATTCCTTCTGTATAGGCATAATCAAAATCTGCTTCAATTTCATCAATAATAATCTGTTTGGAAGCTGCGTTTAGTTGTCCTAAATCTACATTAGGGAAGTATGATCTATTTAAATCTTCATAATCTGCTTTAAGATCACGTAAAAAATTCACTTTTTGAAAAGCAGATCCTAAACGCATTGCTGCATCTTTTAACTCATTATATTTGTCATCATCTCCATTTACAAAAACCTTTAAACACATTAGGCCAACCACATCTGCAGAACCATAAATATATTCATCATACTCTGCTTTGGTTTGGTATTCTGTTTTATGTAAATCTGCTTTCATGCTTTTTAAAAAAGCCTGAACCATATCATTGCTAATTTTGTACTTATTTACTGTTTGTTGAAAGGAATTTAAAATAGGATTTAAGCTAATACCCTGTTCTTTGGCAAGATAATAATCTCTTTCAAAATTGGCCATAAGCACTTCTTTATCATAATCATGAAATGTATCTACAATTTCATCTGCAAAACGCACAAATCCGTAAATATTGTATATATCTGTTCTAATACTAGGTGACAACATATTTACGGCTAATGAAAAAGAAGTACTGTAACTTTTGGTTACCAATTTGCTGCAATTGTGTGAGGTTTGATCAAATAATTCTTTCATACTATGCTTGTTTTTTTAAGATTAACTCAGTTGCAATTTTACCAGAAATTAATGCTGGTGGTACTCCTGGTCCTGGAACGGTTAATTGACCCGTAAAATACAGGTTATTTATTTTACTACTTTTTATTTTTGGTCTTAAAAATGCCGTTTGCATCAAGGTATTTGCCATACCATAAGCGTTTCCTTTGAAAGAATTGTATTCTTTTATAAAATCATTCACACAGAA
This sequence comes from Polaribacter sp. WD7, assembly GCF_003335085.1. Classification (GTDB taxonomy): domain Bacteria; phylum Bacteroidota; class Bacteroidia; order Flavobacteriales; family Flavobacteriaceae; genus Polaribacter. The sequence goes on from NZ_QPEJ01000017.1 coordinate 520,820, forward strand.
AGACCTTTTAAAGATAACATATTTTTTAACTTCTTGTTTGGTTAATTTCTCAAACCTATTCATAATTTTCTCAAAATATTGTTCTCTTAATTCTTCTGTATCTTTAATACCTGGTGCTAAAGGAATTAGAAAGAAACCTGCTTCTTTTCCTTCTGGCGCAGATGTAATGTCTGTCATAGAAGTAAAGTTAGCATAAAATAAGGGATCTTTAGGCCATTTAGGATCATCATAAATCTCCTTAGCATGTTCATCAAAGTCTGTATCAAAAAATAAGGTGTGATGACTCGCATTCTTTATTTTTTTATCAAAGCCTACATAAAATAATAAAGAAGACGGTGCAAAGGTTTTCTTATCCCAATAAGAAGCAGAATACTGTCTGTAATCTATGTCTAACAATTGTTCTGTATGATGATAGTCAGCCCCACTCAATACCAAATTCGTTTCTATTTTTTCATCATTTACAATTAAAGCAGAAACATTTTTTTTGGCATCTACTACAATTTTTTCAACATTAGCTTCAGTCTTAAAATCTACTCCTAAAGTTTTTGCTAAAGTAACCATACCTTCTATTACTTTATACATACCGCCTCTTGGATGCCAAGTTCCAAGACCAAAATCTGCATAATTCATAAAATTATAAAAAGCAGGTGTATTACTAGGTTTAGCGCCTAAAAACAAGACAGGAAACTCTAAAATTTGAATAAGCTTGGGGTTTTTAATGTTTTTTCTTACCTGTTTTCTTATTGTTGAAAAAAATTGAGAAACTCTAGCTATAGTTGTTGTATTAACAAGCTCTAAGGGAGATACTCCTGGTTTGTATACCAAGTCTTTTATAGCTGTGTCGTAATTTGCCTTTGCTGAGTCTAAAAATTGTTTTAAATGTTTACCACTTCCTTCTTCATGTGCTTCAAAAGTATTATATATTTCCTCTAAATCTTTAGATATTTTTATGGATGAGTTTTCACCAAAATATACTTCATAACCAGGATTTAATTTATCTAAGGTGTAATAATCTGAGGGTTTTTTACCAAAGTCTGCAAAAAAGCGTTCAAAAACATCTGGCATCCAATACCAAGAAGGACCCAAATCAAAAGTAAAGCCTTCTTTTTTAAACTGTCTAGCTCTACCACCTAATGTACTATTTTTTTCTAATACAGTTACGTTGTATCCTGCTTTGGCAAGGTAACAAGACGCTGATAATGCAGAGAAACCGGAGCCTATTATGTGTATGTTTTTGGTCATAAATATATTTGTTAAACAAATATATCAAAATATTAAACAAATTAAAGTAAGCCCTAAAATATTATAATTCTTTTAACAAGTCAGAAACTCTGTCATGTAAAGATATTTTTGATTTAAAGTCGGTATGTTCTAGAAGTGATGTTTTTCTGCCTATTGCGATAAGTTCATGATCTGTGTTTTCTAAAATATCATCAATTTCTCTAAAGTAAGCCTCTAATTTGTCATCATAAGGCATTACAGTCATAGAAGTTACAAAACAAATATCTCTTCCGTTTTTAAAGAAATAATCTAAATTGTCTAAGGGTAAACTTTGACCTAAATATATAGTATGATTACCTCTTAACACTAACTCATAATTTAAATACAATAAACCTAATTCATGTATCTCATTTTCAGGTAAAAACAAAACATATGTTTTATTTGAATTAGAAACACTGTATTGAAGTTTTTCTGTATTAATTTGTATTTTTTGAGCTATTAAATTAGATATAAAATGCTCGTGAGCTGGTAATAATGTATCTGTTTGCCACAGTAAACCTATGTGAGTTAAAAAAGGAATAAAAACATCTTTAAAAACATCTCTAAAAGTCTTTTTATGTAAAAGTTTGTTATAGGTATTGTTAAACAAAACCTTGTCAAACTGAAACATTGATAATTTAAAAGAGTTTATAGCTTCATCATTAATTGCAGACTCAAAAGCCAATTCTCTAGACTTTAGCAACATCTCTTTATCAGACATTTTTGCAATTTTAGAGATCTTAAAGTTGTTATTATTTAATAAAACAATGTTTAAAAGCTTCTGTACACTGTCATTTGAGTAATATCGTATATTAGTACTAGTTCTTTTTGGTTGAAGTAAATTGTATCTTTTTTCCCAAATACGAATGGTATGGGCTTTAATACCTGAAATATTTTCAAGGTCTTTTATGGTAAAATCTTGTTTAATATTGTTCAAAGTATTGTTTTTTTAATTAAACAAATTTAAAATAAATAATTTAAATAAAAGATTTTTTAAGAAATTTGTAACAAATTACACTTTTAAGCTACCTATTATACAAACTAACTAACCTAGAGTGCAAAAAGATTTAGAAAATAAATTCTTATCGGACTTTGAAAAAAATCAAAATATAGCTCATAAAATTTGTAGACTATATACTACAAATAGAGATGCTCATAATGATTTGTTTCAAGAAATAACCATTCAACTTTGGAATAACTATCCAAAGTTTAGAGGGGATTCTAAGTTTAGTACTTGGATGTATAGGGTTGCTTTAAATACAGCTATTTCTCTGTATCGAAAGTCAACCAGAACTATAAAAACACAAGATATAAGCGATGTTGCTTTTAAAATAAAGTCTAATGATTATGATGATACTGAAGAACGTCAATTAAAAGCGCTTTATGCAGCAGTACGCAAATTAAATGATATAGATAAGGCACTAATTTTCTTATATCTTGAAGATAAACCTTACAAAGAAATTTCTGAAGCTTTAGGAATATCATCGGTTAACGCAAGAGTTAAGATGAATAGGGCTAAAGAAAAATTAAAAAATATACTAAACCCATAATGTATGGATGTATTAGATAGTTATAAAAAAGCCTGGGAAAACCAACCAGATGAAGTCCGTAAATTTTCTGCACTAGAAATTTATAAAATGACACAAGCAAATTCTTCATCAATAGTAAAATGGATTTTTATTATTAGTATTTTAGAGTTTGTGCTATTAAACTCTCTCTATTTTTTTGTAGATACAGGTAAAGCTATGGAAGAATACGAAAGACTTGGTTTGAGTAATTTTGTACTTTATTCTCAAATTGCCGCATATACCATTCTTTTTTACTTTTTAGTGATGTTTTATTTGAATTATAAACGCATATCTGTTATAGATTCTACATCTAAACTGATGACTAAAATATTGAAAACAAGAAAAACGGTTAGAAACTATGTTCTTTTTAATTTAACCTATATTGCAATGGTAATGTTAACTGTAACTACAGCTACTGTAAAGACAGACCTCGATGTTTTAAATACTAAAGAATTGCTTTTTGTTATCTTAGCTACTTTAATAGCCACGACACTTATTTTAGGAGTTTTTTGGTTGTTTTATCAACTCCTTTATGGAATTTTATTAAGAAAATTAAACAGGAATTACAAGGAATTAGCTAAATTAGAAACTACAAATTAATCCTTCATGAAAAAAGTTATCATCATATTTTTTACCATTTTGTTATCTACATCTATTTGTTCTCAACAAAAGTCTAATTTTTGGGAAAATGTTAGTTACGGAGGAGGTATAGCTATAGGTTTTGGAAATAATAATAGTACTATAGGGATTTCACCAAGTGCAATATATAATTTTAATAATGGTTTTGCACTAGGTGCCGGTTTAGGGTATTTACGCAGCAGAATAAACGATTTTACAACTACAGCATACAATACCTCTATAATTTCTCTTTACCAAACTAATTATGGAATACAATTTTCAGGTGAGTTTGAATATTATTTTGCTAGACAGAGAGATAACTTTGATGAAGTCTCCACTAATTTTCCTGCACTTCATTTAGGTATCGCTTATAACCAAGGTAGACGTTTTGCTTTTGGTATTCGTTATGATGTTTTATACGATGATAGTAGAAGTATATTTGCTTCTCCTATATCGCCTATAGTTCGTTTTTATTTTTAGAAATCTTGCAACTCTTTCAATAAAACTTGATGCATATCATCTGTATAATCTAAATGGGTAACTATTCTAATTCTTCCTTCCCCCATTGGGGTTAACAGTATATTTTTTGTAGCCATTTTTTCAATAAAATTGTGTGCACCTATCTTTTCATCGACATAAAAAATAATAATATTGGTTTCTATAGGTTCTATTTTTGTTACATAAGAAACCGTAGATAGTACCTTACCAATCTCTTTTGCCTTTTTATGGTCTTCTGCCAAACGCTCTATATTATTGTCTAAAGCATACATTCCTGCTGCCGCTAAATAACCTATTTGTCTCATAGCACCACCTAATAATTTTCGAATTCTGTAGGCTTTTTGAATATGGGTTTTAGAACCCAACAACACAGAACCCACAGGAGCCCCTAAACCTTTAGATAAGCAAACAGAAATAGTGTCAAACAATTGCCCATACTGTTTGGGAGATTCGTTTTTGGCTACTAGTGCATTAAAAAGTCTAGCTCCGTCTAAATGATACGCCAACTTATTTGATTGCGTTACTTTTCCAATTTTTTCCAATTCAGAAAAATCCCAACAAGCGCCTCCTCCTTTATTTGTTGTATTTTCTATGCACACCAACCTAGAAAAAGGTACATGAATATCTGCTCTACCAACAACTGCTTCTTCTAATTGCGAGGCTGTAAACATACCTCTATTTCCATCTATCAATTTACAGGTAACTCCAGAATTAAAAGCTGCTCCTCCACCTTCATAATTATAAACATGTGCGTATTTATCACAAAACAATTTATCTCCTGGTTGCGTGTGTAATTTTATAGCGGTTTGATTTGCCATAGTTCCTGAAGGAAAAAACAAAGCGTCTTCCATTCCAAACATTGTTGCCATTTTAGTTTGCAGTTGATTAACTGTTGGGTCTCCATTAAAAACATCATCACCAACTTTTGCATTTAGCATAGCTTCTAACATAGCTTTGCTTGGTATAGTTTTTGTGTCTGAAATTAAATCAATTGTCATTTGTTTTTTTAACAAATATAATTTTTTTGTAACTTAATCCGTTTAAAAATTATCTACATGAAAAGAAAACTATCTTTAATGTACTATTTTTTAGTGCTATCAACAATCTCTTTTTCACAAAAAAACAATGTTTTTGAAAACTTAATTGAAGAAAAGATGGGAACTTATGAATTGAAGCAATATCCAGAAAAAGTTTTTATTCATACTGATAAAAATACGTATTTAGCAGGAGAAGATATATGGTTTTCTGGATATTTGATTAACGCTGTTACGCATAGAGAATCCACAAAAAGTTTAGTACTACATGTAGAATTGATAAGTCCCACAGATAGCATAATTGCTACAAAAAAATTATTGATGACTGATATTAATAGTGCTGGTGATTTTAAATTAGATAAAAAAGCCAAAGCAGGAGTGTACACTATTAGAGCATACACAAATTATATGCGTAACTTTGAAAGTACTTCTTTTTTTATCAAAAAAATTTATGTGATTCCTGATGTTTTTAATGACAGTAAGACAATAAATACTACTCAAAACTCCGAAACGATAAATAATGAAAATAAAAATAAAATAGAAAAACCTATTTTAAATTTTTATCCTGAAGGAGGATATTTGGTAAATAATCTAAAAAGTAAAGTTGCTGTAAAACTTAAAGGAAATGGATTAGACAGTTTAAAACCTTTAATTACAATAGAAGACAATACTGGTAAACAAATAACAACCTTTACTACTTATAAATTTGGTTTGGGTTTTTTTATTATTAAACCTAACGTTTTTAAAACTTATGTTGCAAAACTTACACTTGCAGACGTTACATATACATATCAACTCCCAGAAATTTTACAAAATGGGCATACCCTCAATGTTAGAAAGAAAAGACAGGAGTTGCTAATTAACCTAGAGACTAATCTAGAAAAAGGATTATTTGGTAGCACTGTTGTAATACATCAAAGAGGAAAACTAATTTTTAAAAACACCGTATATCTTTCACAAAAAAAAGGAATGCTAAAAATTCCTTTATTAAATTTTAATAGTGGTGTTGTTAATATTACCTTGTTTAATGCAGAACACAACCCCGTTAGCGAACGGTTGTATTTTGTTAATAACGTAAAGCAACATCCTTTTGCAAAAATATCAACTCAAAAAGATTTTTTTACTTCACGCAAAAAAGTCAATTTAAATATATCTTTAACAGATAGTTTACAGCAAAACATTCCTGCAAACCTTTCTTTAACTGTTAAAAAAGCAACTCCAAAGCTACAAAAAAACACTTCTCATAACATAAAATCATGGCTTTTATTAAGTTCTGATATTAAGGGTGATATTAAAAATGCAGACTATTTCTTTGAAAAAAATAAAGATAGTAAAAGAGAATACTTACTAGATCTAGTAATGATGAGCAACGGTTGGCGAGGATTTACTTGGCAAAAATTATTAAACAATAATAGTGTAAAAAATACTTACAAAATAGAAAAAGGAATAACAATATCTGGTAAAACACTAGATAAAAAACAACCCTATGGTATTAAATCTGCAGCCACAAGATTATCGTTAAAAGGAGGTAATTTTGTTAAACAGATGGAAAAACGTTCTGATACTAATGGTGAGTTCTCATATGGCCCTTACGTTTTTTTTGATACTATATCTGTATTTATAGAGGCAAGACTCACCAATTTTAAATCCAAAGATAAAAAACTAAGAAATATTTCAATTGTTCCTAATACAGCAATTGCAAGTCCTAAAATAGCCTACGATTCTGTAAATATTACTAATTTTAAATATGCAGATTATGTAGTAAAATATCAAAAATACTTAGCTTCCTTAAATAGTGACTTTGAAAAACAAGATAATGTTTTAGATGAGGTAATTATAAAAGCAAGATTAAAAACAAAACAAGAAGCAAGAGAGAAACAAATGAAAGAACGAGCTAGCTATGGCAATACCTTTTTTAGATATGATATTGCCACAAATGGGATAAGCGGTGCTATTACATTGTTAGATTTATTCGCAAATTCCCCACGAATAGATGTAAATTATTCTAACGAGAGCATTAGAGTTGTCAATGAAGGTGTCCCTTTACTATTGCTAGACGAGATACCGATAGAAATGGAAGATTTAAACTTCTTAGATGCAGAAGATATTTCTTTTTACGATGTATTAATAGGCCCCTTGGCTGCTCGTTTTACAAGTTCTCAACCCGTTGTATCTATTTATACCAAAAGTGGAAACGGATTTATTAGTAACGTTAAAAGAAGTCCTGGTATTATAGATTTTAATTTAGCAGGGTTTTACACTGCTAGAGAATTTTATAATACTGACCATGAAAACGGATTTGAAGAACAAACAAAACCTGACTTAAGGACAACTTTATATTGGAATCCTAAAATAAGTACAACTAAGGATAATGAGTTTAGTTTTTTTACTTCTGATGTTAAAACTTCTTACATCATAGAACTACAAGGAATTACTAGCAAAGGTGTACCTATATATGAAACCAAGGAAATTTATATAGAGTAAACTCGTTTTATTATTTATTTTGATGAAACTTTATAAATTCGAATATACTTCATATATAAAATTTATATCTAGAGTAAAACTTCAACTTCCAAAATATATTCTCGCTATATTTTCTCTCAATAAGTCATCGAGTTAACACTTTAAAGGCCATTTCAATTCATAATACAATACAAGTATCGATATTTTTAAATTAATAACACCCTATTGGGGAACCGTCAGGAATTTTAGGTGCTGTTAATTTTTTAAAAGAATACGGTTTTTTTAAATATTCGTCTATCTTTTTAATCATAGCATTGTCATATATTTTTTGAATTCCGTCTGACGATTTGTTGTAAAGTATCAATTTTATTTCATTCAATTTATACAAAACAATAGCATTTACCTGCGGGTATTGATTTTTATACACTCCTAAATAAAACAACTGCTCTAATACCTTAGTATTGATAACGTTTTGTAATTCTTGATAATAGGTATCTTTATGATGTGTTTTAAATGTTTTCACAATCAATTCATCAATTAATTCTTCTAAACCCAGTTGTTTTTTGTCTAAACTTTTATGTGCTATTAATCTAGACATTCTTTGTGGGTTTAGTAGTAAACTTAATGACATTTCAGACGCTGTTTCTACTGCAGAATACGCATCAAAAGCAACACCTAGTTTACTTTTAAATGATTCTCTTGTTCTTGCATAACCAATAGCTCTTGGAGGAAATAATGCTAATTTTTCTTTAGGTATAGCTATTTCATCAACAGCAATTGTTTTTAAAACGGCTTGTAAAGCAATACGTTCTGTAGTTCCAGAAACTGGTTTTACTACAGTTTGATTCCCTCCTTTTACTGCGTAATTATAATCTAAACCTCCTATTAATTTTGTAGTTGCCTCTGTCTGATAGCGATGAAAAAAGTAAAGCGGAACAAAAACATCTTCTAAAACAGAATACGGTTGTTGGGTTTTTATATTGTCTGTAGAGAAGTTTTGAATAGCCGTTTTTCTAATGTTTAAAACAGTATACAACTCGTCATAAATAGTAGCTCCATTATCCCACAAGTGTGCTGTTGCACTAGCACTTCCTTGAGGCCTTGCATCTGCATCAGACAAGTATTTTAATCCGCTATCAAAAGCATCAACTAAAATTGTGTGTAGTGCTTTGTCTTCATCTGTATTTTTAGGAAAATCTTGATAAGAATACGCTACAGTAACTTTATCCCAATCACCAATTTTATCATCATAAGCCTTAGAAAAATCAATTTTATCATCATTTAGCGTCAATTTAGGATGAGGATAATCCATCACAGAAGTTCTACCATTAGTACTCGCTGCAAAATTATGTGCAAAACCTAAAGTATGTCCAATTTCATGAGCAGACAATTGTTTAATTCTTGCCAAAGCCATTTTTAGAGCAAATGCATCATCAATAGTATTGTTTTTATAAGGTGCTTGTAAGGCTTGGGCTATTAAAAAATCTTGACGAATTCTTAAACTTCCTAGGCTTACATGTCCTTTAATAATTTCTCCCGTTCTAGGGTCAGAAATATTAGCACCGTAGCTCCAACCTCTGGTAGATCTATGTACCCATTGCACTACATTGTAACGTACATCTAACATGTCTGCACCTTTAGGAAGCATTTTAAATTGAAACGCATTTTTATACCCTGCAGCTTCAAAAGCTTGGTTCCACCAACGACCACCTTCTAACAATGCACTTCTTACAGGTTCTGGGGTTCCTCTATCTAAATAATAAATAATCGGTTCAATTGCTTCAGATATTTTAGCTTCAGGGTTCTTTTTTCTTAATCTATGACGATAGATAAAACGTTTGGTTAATGCTTTATTTACTGGCGTAGCGTAATCTTGATAACTCATTTGCCAAGACCCAGAACGTGGGTCGTATTTTCTTGGTGTGTAATTGCTATCTGGTAATTCTACAAAAGAATGATGTTGATGAACTGTTATTGCGCTTGGATCTGGAGCTACACTTCTAATATTGTATCCTTTAGGTGCGCCTTTAAAAGTAAGCATAACATCAAACTCTACATTTTTAGGAAACGCTTTTGTACGCTCTAAATGAAAAGCACTTCTACTTTTATCTAAGCTGTAATTTCCTTCTTTATTTCTAGCTAACGTTAATGCTACCCCATGAGCATCTCTCATAAAAAAAGAAGTAGCATCTACTAAATAATTATTTCCTTCTTTTTTTTGAATGGTAAAACCGTGTAAAACAGATTTTGCAAAAGCTTCTTTAACAGAATTTTTTTCTTCTTTATTTGTGGTAATTGCTCTATAATCTAAATTGGGTTGTACCATTAGCATCTTATTGCCTGCTTTTTTAAAATAAACCACTACTCCATCTCCTAATTGTCCTCTATCTAAACCAATATCATTAGATCCAATACCTTCAGACAAAGATCTTACATACAAAAATTCGTCTTCTAACTTATCTATTTGAAGATAGATTTTGTCTGTATTTTGATCATAATAAAATGTAAAATATCCTTCATATTTTGTAACTCCTTTTTGAAGTTTTTTTTCTGATTTTTCTATAAAAAATTGAGAGAACCCATTAAAACTAAGAGCTATAAAAAGTAAGAGAAAAACTATTTTTTTCATGATAATCATATTTTCTATAAATCTATAAAATAAAGCACTAGTTTTAAAACCATTAATCTTAAAATTTCATTTATTTTTGTTCAGCTTATGATTACACAAGAACAACTTAAAGATATTTCAATAAGAATCGAAAAACTAAAAACATATTTAGAAATCGATAAAAAAATGATTGAAATAACCAATGAAGAGGAAAAAACGGCTAATCCAAATTTTTGGAACGACCCAAAAGCTGCTGAGAATGTAATGAAAGAGCTTCGTTTTAAGAAAAAATGGGTTGAAGATTACCATAATGCTATTGCCCTTAATGAAGACTTACATGTGCTTTACGAATTCTATAAAGAAGGTGAAGTTGACGAAAAAGAAATTACTGCTCAATTTGACAAAACAAGTTCTTTTTTAGAAGATATAGAATTTAAAAACATGCTCTCTGATGAAGGTGATTCTTTGTCTGCTACAATTCAAATTACAGCAGGCGCTGGTGGAACAGAAAGTTGCGATTGGGCTGAAATGTTGTTTAGAATGTACACTATGTGGTCTGAAAAACAAGGATTTAAATTAAAAACACTAAATTATCAATCTGGTGATACTGCTGGAATAAAAACGGTAACTGTAGAAATTGATGGAGACTATGCTTTTGGATGGTTAAAAGGTGAAAATGGTGTGCATAGATTGGTTAGAATTTCTCCTTTTGATTCTAATGCCAAACGCCACACAAGTTTTGCTTCCGTTTACGTATACCCTGTTGCAGATGATTCTATAGAAATTGAAATCAATCCTGCAGATATAGAAATAACCACAGCTCGTTCTAGTGGTGCTGGTGGTCAAAATGTAAATAAAGTAGAAACTAAAGTTCAGCTGTTACATAAACCTACAGGCATACAAATTCAGTGTTCTAACTCTCGCTCTCAGCATGAAAATAGAGCTACTGCAATGCAGATGTTAAAATCTCAATTGTATGAAATTGAATTGCAAAAGCAACAAGCAGCAAGAGATGATATAGAAGCTAACAAAATGAAAAATGAATGGGGAAGCCAAATTAGAAACTATGTAATGCACCCTTATAAATTGGTAAAAGATGTTAGAACTGCTCATGAAACAGGTAATGTAGATGCAGTTATGGACGGCAATATTCAACCTTTTTTAAAAGCTTATTTAATGTTAAACGGACAGAAAGAAAGTAATTAATAGTTGTTTGTTCTTAACTGTGAGATTGTTACTCGTTAATTGCTAATAAAAATTAATCATTCCATTTTATGATCCAAACTCTTGAAAGAGCTACTCAGAAATTTTAAACCTAAAAAAAATGATAAAAATATACCATAATCCACGTTGCAGAAAATCTAGAGAAGGGTTAACCATTTTAGAAAATTCTGGAAAGGATTTTGAAATTATTAAATATTTAGAAACCATTCCTTCAGAAAAAGAATTGCTTACAATCATTCAAAAATTGGGTATAACTCCTATTCAATTGGTTAGAAAAAATGAAAAAATCTGGAAAGAGCAGTTTAAAGGAAAAGAATTGTCTGATATTGAAATAGTACACGCTATGATAGAAAATCCTAAACTTATTGAGAGACCTATTATAATAAACAAAAATAAAGCTGTAATAGGAAGACCTTCTGAAAATATCAACAACATTTTATAAAACAATAATGCTCACAAATTGTGAGCATTATTTTATATTATTTAGTAAAGAATAATTATTTTCCTTCAGCAGCTTTTTTAGCCTCTTTTTTCAATTTTAAATTTTCCCAAATCGTACCTCCAATCCAATAAGGTACCACAAATGTTAACAAGAAAATTAACAACCAAAAACCAGCTGTAAAAATAAACATGAATAAAACCAATCCTGAAAATTCTGAAAAATCTAACATTTGTTTGTTTTGTAAATTATAATTGACGCAAAAATAATACTTATTTTCAAAAATTCAGCATCAAAAAAATATTTTTTTCATCAATAAATAATTTTTATCAACCATTGGTACTAATACTTTTTTGTAATTTTGCTCAGTTAAAAATCTTACATACAAATCATGAAATATAGAATCGAAAAAGATACTATGGGACAAGTAAATGTTCCTGCTGATAAATATTGGGGAGCTCAAACAGAGCGTTCTCGTAATAACTTTAAAATTGGTACACCTGCTTCTATGCCATTAGAAATTGTTTATGGTTTTGCTTACTTAAAAAAAGCTGCAGCCTACACCAATACTGATTTAGGAGTTTTAGCTTCAGAAAAGAGAGATTTAATAGCACAAGTTTGTGATGAAATTTTAGCTGGTAAACACGATGACCAATTTCCTTTGGTAATCTGGCAAACAGGTTCTGGAACCCAGTCTAATATGAATGTAAATGAGGTAATTGCAAACAGAGCTCATGAAATTGCTGGAAAAGTAATTGGAGAAGGTGACAAAACGATTCAACCAAATGATGATGTTAACAAATCTCAATCATCAAACGACACTTTTCCAACAGGTATGCATATTGCCGCTTATAAAAAAATTATTGAAACTACTCTACCAGGAATTGAGCAACTAAGAAATACATTACAAACAAAATCTGAGGCTTTTTCTGATGTAGTAAAAATAGGTCGTACACATTTAATGGATGCTACTCCATTAACGTTAGGTCAAGAGTTTTCTGGTTACGTAGCACAATTAAATTTTGGTATCAAAGCCTTAAAAAACACATTAGAACACTTATCTCAACTAGCATTAGGAGGAACTGCAGTAGGTACAGGTTTAAATACGCCTGCTGGTTATGATGTTTTAGTTGCTAAATATATTGCAGAATTTACTGGAATGCCTTTTGTAACTGCTGATAATAAATTTGAAGCACTAGCTGCTCATGATGCTTTAGTAGAAACTCATGGAGCCTTAAAACAAATAGCTGTTTCTTTAAATAAAATTGCAAACGATATTCGTTTGATGGCTTCAGGACCACGTTCTGGTATTGGAGAAATTATTATTCCTGCAAATGAACCTGGATCTTCTATAATGCCTGGAAAAGTAAACCCGACACAATGTGAAGCTATGACAATGGTTTGTGCGCAAGTAATGGGTAATGACGTAGCTGTAACTGTAGCTGGCACCCAAGGTCATTATGAGCTTAATGTTTTTAAACCTGTTATGGCTGCTAACGTATTACAGTCTGCCCAATTAATTGGAGACGCCTGTATTTCTTTTGATGAAAATTGTGCAGCTGGTATTGAACCTAACCATACTAGGATAGAAGAATTGGTAAACAATTCTTTAATGTTAGTAACGGCTTTAAATACTAAAATAGGGTATTATAAAGCCGCTGAAATTGCAAATACAGCACACAAAAACGGAACAACATTAAAAGAAGAAGCTGTTAACTTAGGTTATGTTACCCCAGAAGAGTATGATGAATGGGTTAAACCAGAAAATATGACTGGTAGTCTAAAATAAATCTAAACAAAAAAAACCGAAGTTATAAACTTCGGTTTTTTTTATAAATATCTTTCTTTAACAATATTTAGGTGATGAATTTGATGCCCAGAAAACAAATAGCCTAAGGCCCTTACCGATATTTTATTACCTGATGCAGTACCAATTCTTAATAATGCTATATCCTCAAAACTTTCATAAAGTTGTATTGTAGATTTTCTAAGTGTTTTCATTTCGTCTAACATTTCAAAATAATCTCGCTTATTGGCATTATCATTAGCCACAAATATATCTTGATCAAAACCAGGTAAATCTGTACTATCATTTCTTGCAAAACATAATGCTCTGTAACCAAATATTCGTTCTGTATCTATAATATGTTGCATTAGTTCTTTTAAAGTCCATTTTCCTTCTGCATAAGCATAGTTATGCTTATCTTTAGAAAGGTTTCTTAACACTTCATCAAATAATTGTTGAGACCATTTTAGATTTTCTATGATAGATTTGTCATTGGAAACTAATGCTATATATTGCTCAAAATAAGATGCGTATTCTTCTTTAGAAATCATATTATTCTATTTTTTTGGGATAAAGAAATTTACAAATTTAGATAGAAACCCTTTAGATTCTTCGTTCTCATGATAGCCATAGCCGTACTTACCGTAGCCATAGCCGTACCCATAACCATAACCGTATCCATAACCATAGCCGTATCCATATCTATTTTTAACTGAGAAATCGTTTAGTACATAACTAATATTAGTTACTTCTTTATTTTTGTATTTATCATCAATCATCTTCATCATTCCTCTTTCAGTATAATTTTGACGAATTACATAAATAATGGCATCACCGTATTTAAACAATTCTAGTGCATCTGATACTAAACCAACAGGAGGCGTATCAATTATAACATAATCATAACGCTCTTTCAAGCTTTTTATCATGTTATCTGCAGTTTCATTTAAAAGAAGTTCTGATGGATTTGGAGGAATGGGTCCTGATAATATTAAATCTAAGTTAGGAACCTTAGTATTAATGATAATTTCATCTAATGTTTTTTGATTAATTAAATGATTAACAACACCAACATCATTTGTCATATCAAAATCATCATAAATCTTAGGCTTTCTTAAATCTAAACCGATCAAAACTGTTTTTTTTCCGCTCAAAGCAAAAACTGTTGCCATATTAATAGATATCATCGTTTTTCCTTCACCACTAACAGAAGATGTTAAGATTAGAGTTTTAGATTCATCTTTTTGAGCATTTTTAAATAAAAATTGAATGTTAGATCTTAAAGCTCTAAAAGATTCTGCAACTGAAGATTTTGGTCTATCAAAAACAACTAAATTATTTTTGCCTTGGTTTCTACCTACTACTCCAAGTACTGGAATTGCATAGTTGTTTTGAATCTCTTCGGCTGTATGAATTTTGTTATCTAAAATTTCTCTAATGATAATGTAGAATAACGGAAAAACAAACCCCATCATTAACCCTACCAAATAATTAAATTGAGGTTTTGGGTATATTGGTCCTTGCCCTAAATCTTTTGCCTTATCAATAATTTTAATATCAGAAACATTTGCAGCTATTGCTGTACCAGCTTCATAACTTTTTTGTTTTAAGTAATTATAATTTGCTTCAGAAATTGCAAAGTTTCTTTGATATTTTAACAACCCTTGTTCTCTTGATGGTAGTTTTGATAGCTCTTTATTAGCCTTAGAAAGCTCTTTTTTAATCTTTGTTAAAGCAGACTTATTTATAGCTGTCAAATTAGAAATGTTTTCTATTAAGCTATTTTTAGCTATCTGTATTTCTTGTCCTAATTTAATATAAGGCGGATAATTTTCTGTAACAGAACTTCTTAGTTTTTCTCTAAGCGTAGATTTTTGAATTAATATAGAAATTCCTTCAACAATTTTGGGGTCTTGTATTGTTATTAAAGCAGGAACAGGAATATCGCCTGAATATTTATTGTGTGTTAAAATATAATTTTTTAAGTTTCTTAAATAATCGTTGTATTCTAAGATTTGTTTCTTTTCTTTTTCTAAAGCTATAACTTCGTCATAAACTTGACTACCTTCTACAGACAAATCAAATATGTTGTTTGCTTTTTTGTATATACCTAGTTCTTTTTCAATCTTATTTAAACTATCTGCTTCTTTAATAAAGAGTTCATCTATATATGCTTTTGTTTTTTTTGCATATAATATTTTCTGCTCTTGTTTATCTTCTTCAAGTACCTCTACAGTTGCATTTAAATAAGTTTCTATTCGTTTTTTATTAGAACCTTGCATAGACAAACTTAACAAAGATGCTGCATCTGTTAATTCTCTTACTACCACTCCTCTATAACCACCAACAGTTCCGTCAAAACTTCCAAAACTTATATAGTAAGTTTCTCCTATTTTAAAGTCATTTGTCTTTTTTAAAGTTAAATTCAAAAAAGGAGTATTTATCAGCTCTCCAACATTATACTCTTTAGAAAATGAAATTTCATTTGATGAATAATTACTTAAAGAATTGTTATCATAAGATATTAATGTGTTGTTACCATTTTCGTTAAAGTTAAATGACAGAAGAAATTTATCATTGCTAGTAAGTTCTATTTTTAAAAGTTTTCCATATAATTGAGGCTTACTCGTATTTAAGTCTACAACAAAGGGTGTGTAACCGTATACATCTTCCATTCTATATCTACCTTCTTGAAGGTAATTAATATAAAATTTTAGTTTTTTCACAACCTTCTCGTTATGAGATCTAGATTTTAAAATTACTTTTATGGTCTCAATTTCATCACTTGCTCCTCCCCAGTTAAAAGCTATGTTTGTTCCTGTAGAAAAAAGAGGATTATTCTCTTCTTTAACTGAAATTACAGTATCTAATCTATACCTTTTAGCCTTGTAACCAGACATAAATTTTGCTATTATTAGTGCAATAACTATAGTTACAAAAAAAAGTTTCCAATATGCTAGGACTTTAAAGAAATATCCTTTTATATCAATGCTATTCGGAATAGAATTTACGTCGAATTTAGTATTGTTATCCATTTACGCTATAAGTTTCTTGCTAAGATAAATGTTGATGTTATTAGAGTAAATATAGAAACCACAGTAGTTACAGTTTGTAGCCCAGTAGTACCTGTACCCCAAGCTTTCTGTTTTAAGGGAATAATGTTTATAATATCATTTGGCTTTATATAAAACACTTCAGAATTAAAAGCATCTACCTTTGTTAAATCTATATAATATTTTTCAACACCAGATATAGTTTGTCTAATTACTTCTACTTTTTTTCTGTTTCCTACAATGGTTATGTCTCCTGAATTAGCAATCGCATCAATGATAGATACTCTATTTTGAAAGATTATATTTGGACCAGGCCTACTAATTTCTCCTATTATAGTATAGCGAATACCAGATAATTTAACAGACACAAAAAGTTCTTCTCCTAATTTTATATATGCTTTTAGAGCACTTTCAATTTTTTTTCTAACCTCTAAAGTTGTGTAACCTAAGACATTTATTTCTCCTAAAGTGGGTAATCTTATGTTCCCATAGTCATCTACGCTATAATCAGTAAAATATCCTCCTCCTTGATTTACGTTTGCATTATTATTACCAGAACTTACTCCTCCAATAGATTGTTTGTTAAAAATAGAAACAAGTTCTAAGTTCTCAGATTTAATGTCAATATTTATAATATCATCCACCTGGAGTTTATAAGGAACATTATTAATCCTTTTTACTTCATTTTTTTTCACTGGGTTTCCTTGTAAATAAATTAAATCTTTACTTGGAACACATGAGATTAGAAAAAGTGTAAGAAAAGCTAAATAGAGGTTTTTTTTCATTTTAAATATCATGAATTTGTACAAATATACTTTTTAAAAGTGGTTTGCTATAATTTTATTTTATTTTCGTTTTTTGTAATAAAAGAATTTCAATTGATTAAAGATTATACAAACTTTATTTTAAAATCTACCAATAAACACGGTGTTCATTCTCCTTTTGTATTCAATCTGATTACAGAATGTTTTAACAAAAAAACAAATAAAAATCTATGGCAATTATTTAAAAAAACAAAACAACAACTATTAGACAATAAAAATTATATACAAGTCACAGATTTTGGTTCTGGTTCTAAAATCTTTACTTCAAAAAATAGACAAATTTCAAAAATTGCAAAAATTGCAGGAATATCCAACAAAAAAGCAAGAATTCTCATTAAAGTTATTGCTTATTTTAAACCAAAAAATATTTTAGAAGTGGGAACTTCATTAGGATTAGGAACATCTAGTATTAAAATAGGATATCCAAATTCAACTATAACGACATTAGAAGGTTGTCCAAAAACGGCTAGTGTTGCAAAAAATCTATTTCTCTCCAATAACTTTAAAAATACAACTATAATTATTGGTAGTTTTGAAAAAACCTTACCAAAAATTACAGAAAATAATCATTTTGATTGTATTTATTTTGACGGAAATCATACCAAAGAAGCTACACTAGCTTATTTTAAAGAATGCCTACCTACTATTAAAAACGACTCCTTTTGGATTTTTGATGATATTTATTGGAACTCTAACATGAAAGAAGCGTGGTCTGAAATAAAAAAAAATGCTACAGTTACAGTAACTATAGATCTATTTCACTTCGGGATAGTCTTCTTCAGAAAAGAACAGGCAAAAGAACATTTTAAAATTAGAGTTTAACAATTTCTTAGAACTTATAGTTTGTAACTTTGTTGTAACATACAAAGTCCTTTAAATGAAGATATATACTAAAACTGGTGATAATGGTACAACTGCACTTTTTGGAGGTACTAGAGTAAAAAAATACAATCTAAGAATAGATGCCTACGGAACAGTAGATGAGCTTAACTCTTACATAGGCCTTATTAGAGATCAAGAAATTAGTGATGATAATAAAAACACGCTATTAAAAGTTCAAAATGATCTCTTTACTTTAGGAGCTATGTTGGCTACTCCACCAGAAAAAGAAACTCTAAAATCTGGCAAAGAACGTCTTAACATACCAAAAGTTAATTTAAATTCTGTTGAGTTTTTAGAAAATGAAATAGATAAGATGGATCAAAAACTTCCGCAAATGACACATTTCATTTTACCTGGAGGACATCAAGCAGTGTCATTATGTCACGTAGCTAGATGTGTTTGTAGACGTGCAGAACGCCTTTCTGTTGAGTTAAATGACCAAGAACCTCTAAATAATGACATTGTTAAATACCTTAACCGACTTTCTGACTTCCTTTTTACGTTGGCACGAATGTTGTCTAAAGACCTATTAGTGGAAGAAATTAAGTGGATTCCTGAAAAACAATAGTAAGTTCTTTTTTTATTGATTTCATATTTCTTAAAAAAGACTTGCATAATTGCGTAAAAAAATTATTTTTGCACAAAATTAAACAATAAGAAATGTATTGGACATTAGAATTAGCATCTTATTTAGCAGATGCACCTTGGCCAGCAACCAAAGATGAATTAATAGATTATGCTATTAGAACTGGAGCTCCTTTAGAA
Organism: Polaribacter sp. WD7; assembly: GCF_003335085.1. GTDB lineage: Bacteria > Bacteroidota > Bacteroidia > Flavobacteriales > Flavobacteriaceae > Polaribacter. Next base: position 539,842 of record NZ_QPEJ01000017.1, read on the forward strand.
GTAGTAGAAAATCTACAAGATATCGAAGACGAAGGTGATGCATACGATTCTATCATAGAGATTTGGCCAGATTATCCTACCGAAGATGATTATCTTTGGAATGAGGACGAATACTAAACTCAATAAAATATAAAAAGTCTCTAAAGAGGCTTTTTTTTTGTTTTCTTTTAATCCAGAAAACTGTATTTTCAAGTTGATAGTACTTGAAATTTAAATAGACAAACAAAGTTAGTTAACTAACTGAAAAACATAAATATAAATGGGAATTTTAGATTCAGTAATTAAACTTTTTGTTGGAGACAAGCAACAAAAAGATTTAAAAGGGCTACAACCAATAGTAGATAACGTTAGAAAGTTTGAAACAGAATTTTCTAATTTTACTCATGATCAATTAAGAGCAAAAACACAGGAATTTAAAGATAAAATTAAAGCGGCTACTAAAGAATTTGATGATAAAATTACTACTTTAGAAAGCGAAGCAAAAACAGCAGACATAGATCGTCAAGAAGATATTTATACTGAAATAGATAACTTAAAAGATCAGGCATATAAAATTTCTGAAGAAGTTTTAGAAAACATCATGCCAGAAGCATTTGCTGTGGTAAAAGAGACTGCCAAACGTTTTGTAGAAAATGAAGAGATTGAAGTTACTGCTACTCCTTTTGATAGAGAACTATCTGCTGAAAGAGACAACATTACCTTAGAAAATGAAAAAGCATATTGGGCTAACTCTTGGGACGCAGCTGGAAAACCAGTTACTTGGGATATGGTGCATTATGACGTACAATTAATAGGTGGCTCTGTATTGCATCAAGGTAAAGTTGCAGAAATGATGACTGGTGAAGGAAAAACTTTGGTTTCTACCCTACCTGTTTATTTAAATGCTTTGTCAGGAAATGGTGTTCACGTGGTAACTGTAAATGATTACCTAGCAAAACGTGACAAAGCGTGGATGGCTCCAATTTTTGAATTTCATGGTTTATCTACAGATTGTATAGATTACCATCAACCAAATTCTGATGATCGCAGAAAAGCATATAATGCAGACATTACTTACGGAACAAATAATGAGTTTGGTTTTGATTATCTACGTGATAACATGGCAAATTCTAAAGATGATTTGGTGCAAAGAGCGCCTAACTATGCTATTATTGATGAAGTAGATTCTGTTTTGATTGATGATGCTAGAACTCCGTTAATCATCTCTGGTCCAGTACCTAAAGGAGATGTTCATGAATTTAACGAATTAAAACCTTTAGTATCCGATTTAGTTGCTCTTCAAAAACAACATTTAGTTAGTGTATTGGCAGAAGCAAAAAAACTAATTGCAGAAGGAAATGATAAAGATGGAGGTTTCTTATTGTTAAGAGTTTACAGGGGTCTCCCTAAAAATAAAGCATTAATAAAGTTTTTATCGCAAGAAGGCGTTAAACAAATCTTGCAAAAAACTGAGAATTATTATATGCAAGATAACAACAAATTAATGCCAGAGGTAGATGAAGATTTATGGTTTGTTGTTGAAGAAAAAAACAATCAAATAGATTTGACTGATAAAGGAATTGCACATTTATCAGAAAAAACAAACAATGATACCTTTTTTGTTTTACCCGATATAGGTGTAAAAATTGGAGAAATTGATGCTTCCACAATAGCTTCAGAAGAAAAAGCGGCTCAGAAAGAAGAATTATACAAAGACTTTAGCATAAAAAGTGAACGTATTCATACTATGAATCAACTATTAAAAGCCTACACGGTTTTTGAAAAAGATGTAGAATATGTTGTGATGGATAATAAAGTAATGATTGTTGACGAACAAACAGGTCGTATTATGGACGGTCGTCGTTACTCAGACGGATTGCATCAAGCTATTGAAGCTAAAGAAAATGTAAAAATTGAAGATGCAACACAAACTTTTGCAACGGTAACCTTACAAAATTACTTTAGAATGTATCGCAAATTGTCTGGTATGACAGGAACTGCGATTACTGAAGCTGGAGAATTATGGGAAATCTACAAACTAGATGTTGTAGAAATTCCTACAAACAAACCAATTGCAAGAGATGATAAAGAGGACTTGGTTTACAAAACAGCTCGCGAAAAGTACAATGCTGTTATAGATGATATTGTAAAATTAGTAGATCAAAAACGCCCCGTTTTAGTTGGTACAACTTCTGTAGAGATTTCAGAATTATTAGGTAGAATGTTACAAATGCGTAAAATTCCGCATAATATTTTAAATGCAAAATTGCATAAAAAAGAAGCTGATGTTGTTGCAGAAGCAGGAAAACCAGGTGTAGTAACCATTGCTACCAATATGGCAGGACGTGGAACAGATATTAAATTGTCTGATGAAGTAAAAGCTGCTGGTGGTTTGGCTATTATTGGTACAGAACGCCATGATTCTAGACGTGTAGACAGACAGTTAAGAGGTCGTGCAGGACGTCAAGGAGATGTGGGGTCATCTCAATTTTACGTGGCTTTAGATGATAATTTAATGCGTTTATTTGGTTCTGATAGAATTGCCAAAATGATGGACAGAATGGGATTAAAAGAAGGTGAAGTAATTCAACATTCTATGATTACCAAATCTATTGAAAGAGCCCAAAAAAAGGTAGAAGAAAACAACTTTGGTATTCGTAAACGTTTGTTAGAGTATGATGATATCATGAACTCTCAACGTGAATTTGTATACAAAAGAAGACGACATGCTTTAGACGGAAAACGTTTACAAGTTGATATTGCAAATATGATTTATGATACTTGCGAATCTATTGTAAACTCAAATAAAGCTGTAAAAGATTTTCAAAATTTTGAATTTGAATTGATTCGTTTTTCTTCAATGACTTCTCCTTTTTCTGAAGAGGAATTTGAAAAATCTTCTGAAAAAGAAATTACAGATAAGTTATATGATTTTGTAACAGAACATTATAAAAATAAAATTGAAAGAAATGCAGTTTTAGCTTTTCCTGTTATTAAAGATGTATATGAAAATGAAGGTGATAGATATGAACGAATTGTAGTTCCTTTTACAGACGGAATTAAATCTTTACAAGTAGTAACCAATTTAAAAGAGGCTTATGAATCTGAAGGAAAATCTTTAATTACTGATTTTGAAAAAAACATTACATTAGCAATTATTGATGAAAACTGGAAAGATCATTTGCGTCAGATGGATGATTTAAAGCAATCTGTACAAAACGCATCTTACGAACAAAAAGATCCTTTATTAATCTACAAATTTGAAGCTTTTGAGTTATTTAAACAAACAGTAGATAAAATTAATAAAGAGGTACTATCTTTCTTATTTAAAGGAGAATTACCTTCTCAAGACAAAAATCAAATTTCTGAGGCTCGTCAACAAAAAAGAGAGCAATTGAGTACAAGTAAAGCTGATATTCAAAACACAACTGAACAAGCTATTCAAAACTCTCGCCAGCAACAAGCTGAACCTGTTGAAACTATAGTAAGAGAACAACCAAAAATTGGTAGAAACGAGCGTGTTACCATTAAAAATGTAATGAGCGGAGAAGAAAAAACAGTAAAGTTTAAACAAGCTATTCCTTTACTTGAAAAAGGAGAATGGGTTTTAGTTAATAATTAGAATTATACTAGTTTCATAAAAAAAACTCTAGTAGATACTCCTACTAGAGGTTTTTTTATGTAATTTAACATTACAACTTAAAAATCAACTACTTCTCCCCAATTTTCACCAGTTTTAATTCTTTGTAATTGCATTTCTGAAATTCCGAATTGTTTGGCAATCATTTTTAACCGTGTTTTTCTATTAGGGTCAAAAAGTTTCCTCTTAATCAACTTTACCCTTCCTGCATTTAATTTTGCATTTGCAGGGATAAATTTTTCTCTTGTTTTGTAATGTGGGTTTTTAAATTGATGAACCTCTTTTTCTCTTTTAGTAGTCCACTGTAAGTTATCTAAATGATTGTTTTTTTTATCGTAGTCTTTGTGAATTACAAACCTGTGTTCTTCTGACTTTTCTAAAAAAGTTTGTGCCATTAATTTATGAACATACAACGCTCTTCTTTTTGATTTTTCGTTGCTTAGTTTTACATAAATAACTTCATAATCATTAATGTACTTTTGTTGCAATAAACTTTGTACACCATCGCTTTCTTTGATAACCCTACCATAGTTAGATATGATAAACTTTTCTACTTTTTTAAAACGACTATCTAATTCTATTTCTTTCCATAGCTCATTTGGATAATTTCTTATCATCATAATAAACTATATTTAATTTATAATAAGGATCAGTATAACAATTAAAAATTTAATTAATCAAAATCTGTATCCATTTTTAGGTAATCTAAAAATTCTCTTTTGGTTTCCTTTTCTTTGAATTTTCCTCCAAACTCTGCAGTTACTGTAGAACTTTCTATATCTTTAATTCCTCTGGAGTTTACACATAAATGCTTAGCATCTATAACACAAGCTACGTTATCTGTGCCGAGAGCTTCTTGCATTGCTTGCACAACTTGCATTGTTAATCTTTCTTGAACTTGTGGTCTTTTTGCAAAGTACTCTACAATTCTGTTCATTTTAGACAAACCGATTACTTTACCATCAGAAATATATGCTACATGAGCACGTCCAATGATTGGTAATAAGTGGTGTTCGCAGGTGGAATATACAACAATATTTTTTTCCACCAACATTTCTCCGTAATTGTAATTATTGTCAAATGTAGATGGTTTGGGCATGTTTTTTGGATTTAGTCCCATAAATATCTCATTTACAAATGCCTTAGCAACTCTCTTGGGTGTACCTTGTAAACTATCATCAGTCAAATCCATACCTAAAGTTTGTAATATATCTTTTACACTTTCTTGGATTTTAGCTATTTTTTCTTCATCAGAAATATCAAAAGCATCTGCTCTTAAGGGTGTTTTTGCAGAAGTACCAACATGGTTTTCTCCTAGCTCTTCTATTCTATCGTCATTCATTTTGCTGTTCAATTCAAACATTTCAATCTAAATTATAAGGTACAAATTTACGCCTTTATTTTGTATAATTTAGATAATTTATAAACTTAGACAAACTGAAAATAAATACTTTAATTTTAAATTGCTTCTTAAGTCTGTCAAATATTAATAGTAATTATTTTACTTTTTCTATGATTTCATTTAATGAACAGGTTAACTGCTCAAAGTTTTCCATATTTTTTAGTAAATAGGTATCATTTTCTACTTTAGAAACTACATATTGTATTTCTCTGTTTGTAGCATATTTCCATTGTTTTTTTTGCTGATTATTACTGCCTGCCAAATCAGGATACATTTCAGATTTTACACCTCTATTTCTTAAAACTGTTATAGCTTTCATTTTTGCAATATCTGTTGTTTTATCAAAATTTAAAAAGAGCACTTTGGGCTTGGGCAAGTTTACAGATTTAAATAATTCTAACTCTTCTAAGACCAGGTAAATTCTATCTAATCCAAAAGAAATACCTACTCCAGAAACATCTGGCATTCCAAAAATACCTGTCAAATCATCATATCTTCCACCGCCACCAATAGAACCCATTTTTACACCTTTTGGTGCAGCAACTTCAAAAATAGCACCTGTATAATAATTTAGCCCTCTTGCCAGCGTAACATCTACCTCTAAACTAGCAGATGTTAAACCTAATTGGTCAATAGCATTTATAACAAAACGCAACTCCTCTACTCCACTTTTTCCTTCTTCTGATGCAGCTAACATTTGCTGTAGAGCATCTAATTTTTCTAAGTTTGACCCTTTAAAACTAAATAAAGGCGCTACTTTTTTTATGGCATCTTCTGTAATACCCTTGCTAAGCATTTCTTTAATAACACCTTCTCTACCTATTTTATCTAATTTGTCTAAAGCAACAGTAAAATCTATTAATTTATCTTGTGCGCCTATAACTTCTGCAATACCTGATAATATTTTTCTATTGTTAATTTTTATTGTAGTTCCTTGTAATCCTAACTGCGAAAAAACAGTATCATATAACTGAATAAATTCTACTTCTTGCCAAAGAGATTTACTACCAACTACATCTGCATCGCATTGATAAAACTCTCTAAAACGTCCTTTTTGAGGTCTGTCTGCTCTCCAAACGGGTTGTATTTGGTAACGTTTAAAAGGAAATGTAATTTCATTTTGGTGTTGCACAACATATCTTGCAAAAGGGACTGTTAAATCATAGCGTAATGCTTTTTCTGATATTTGACTTATTACCTTTGTACTTTCTTTGTTTGAAAGTAACTTTTCATCAGCTTTAACTAAAAAATCTCCCGAATTTAAAATCTTAAAAATTAAGCGATCACCTTCTTCTCCATATTTTCCCATTAATGTAGAAGAATTTTCGAAACTTGGTGTTTCTATAGGTTGAAAACCGAAAGTTTCAAAAGCTGTTTTAATCGTATTCATAATATAGGTACGATTGGCAACTTCTGTTGGTGAGAAATCTCTTGTTCCTTTTGGGATACTTGGTTTCATATAAATCTATTATCAGTGTTATTTATCAATTATCAACTAGAGCAATATATACGAAATGATAATTTTTAATTGAGTGCGCAAATATCGTGAAAAACTTATAATTTTTTAGGGGTTGTAAAGGTTTTATTTCCTCTTCTTAATGCATAAATAGATGCATTTAACTCAAAACCCAACAATAAAATAATGGCATTTAACCAGATAAATAACATTAAAATTAACAACGTCCCTATTGAACCGTACAACTCGTTGTATTTGGCAAATTCATTTACATAAAAACCGAATAAATAAAAGGTGAGGATAGATAAGATTGTTGTAAATACTGCTCCTGGAGAGAAAAAACGAGAGTGTTTGCCCTCTTTTACTCCATAATGATATAAAATAGAAACTGTTATAAAAATCATACTTAGAAAAATAAAACCTCTACCCATTTGTAGCCAAACTAAGTTGTCTTCTAACCAACCAAGGGTAACCAAATCTTTTAAAATTAATTCGAAAAAAAGAATAAGAACAACTGTAATTACTAAAAAAAATACAATGATGATTGAAACAAACATTGCTATAAAATATGATCTAAAAACGTTTCTAACTTCTTTGACATGGTACGAATACTCGAACCCTCCAAAAATAGCATTTATCCCATTTGTCATTAAAAAAATAGAAGCTATAAATCCGAAAGACAATAATCCACCATATTGATTTTTAATAATATCTACCAGAACAGAATCTACAGCATCAAAAGTTTTAGGTGGTAACACATCTGCAATTATAGAAAGTAAACCTTCTTGAGCTCCGTCTATGGGTACAAAAGGAATGAGTGTGAGTACAAAAAGTAAAAACGGAAAAATAGCCATAAAAAAACTATATGCTATACCTCCTGCTCTTGTTGTTAATGCACCTTCTATAATACCAATAATATACATCTCTATGACATCATACAAAGACATACCTTCTAGTCTCGGAATTTTTATCTTCTTTCCAAAACGCACCAATATATTTACTATTGGAAGTTTATCTAGTTTGTCTTCTATTTCTTTAGTCATAAGTAGCATTTTAGCTTCTAACTCTTGTTGTAAAGCTAATCTATTGCTTTTAAACTTAAATCCATATTGTAAACAGAATGTGTTAATGCACCAGAAGATATATAATCTACCCCACACTCTGCATAATTTCTGATGGTTTTTTCATTAATTCCTCCAGAAGATTCTGTTAAACAAGTATTACCAATTAATGCTACAGCTTTTTTAGTATCTTCATAATTAAAATTGTCTATCAAAATTCTATATACACCTTTATTTGACAGAATTTCTTTGATTTCATCTAGACTTCTTGCTTCTACAATTATTTTAATATCAAGATTTTTTTGTTCTAAATATTTTTTAGTTTTTGTAATGGCTGCTGTAATTCCTCCTGCAAAATCGATATGATTGTCTTTAATCATTACCATATCATATAAAGCAAATCTATGATTTTCTCCACCTCCTATTTTTACTGCCCACTTTTCTAAAGCTCTAATTCCTGGAGTTGTTTTTCTTGTATCTAATACTTTTGTTTTTGTACCTTCTAACAAATTGGCAAAAAACTTTGTTTTTGTGGCTATAGCAGACATTCTTTGCATTGCATTTAAAACCAAACGTTCTGCCATTAATATAGATTGAGATTTTCCTGAAACATGAAAAACAACATCACCAAATTTTACTGCTTCACCATCTTGTATAAACGTTTCTACTTTTAAGTCTGCATCTACATATTGAAACACTTGTTTTGCAAAAGCAACGCCAGCTATAATCCCTTCATCTTTTACCAATAATTTTGCTTTCCCTTTAGCATTTTTAGGAATACAAGACAATGAAGTGTGATCTCCATCTCCAATATCTTCTCGTATTGCATTTTTAATAATTAAATCTAATTCTTTTTCAAATTGTACTTTTGATATCATTCGTTATAGCTTTATAATGATGTAAAAATAAGAATGATTTTCAATTTTATGTGAGTTCTGATGATTTTATGTTCTAAAACTGATAAGTTTGTAGTGAAAAAATAAAATGATTTTTTGATGGTATTTTCTAAAAATTCGAAAAATTACTAGAAATGACAGTTTTAATATGAAGATTAAATTACTTGCTATTGGAAAAACGGATAACAAAAATTTAATTCAATTGATTGATGAATACCAAAACCGTTTAAAACACTATATAAAATTTGAGTTAGAAATTATTCCTGACATTAAAAACGCGAAAAATCTTAGTGAAACTCAACAAAAAGAAAAAGAAGGAAGTTTAATTTTATCTAAATTGCAAAATACAGATCAATTGATCTTATTAGACGATAAGGGGAAAGATTTTACTTCTATCCAATTTTCTAAATATTTACAAAAAAAAATGAATTCTGGCCTCAAACAACTTGTTTTGGTTATTGGGGGACCTTACGGGTTTTCAGAAGCTGTTTATAAAAAAGCTCAAGGAAAGATATCTTTATCTAAAATGACGTTTTCGCATCAAATGATTCGTTTGTTTATTGTAGAACAATTGTATCGAGGTTATACAATTTTAAAGAATGAACCTTATCATCACGAATAGTAATAGTCAAATTTAAGTATTTGCCTATTCTGGATTTAAAATGATTATTTTTGCATTATGAAACTTGTTTTTGCTACAAATAACCTTAATAAATTAAAAGAAGTTCAAGAGATGTTACCTAAATCTATAACTCTTTTAAGTTTAAAAGATATCAATTGTTTTGATGAAATTGAAGAAACAGAAACTACGCTAGAAGGTAACTCTAAGTTAAAAGCAGATTATATTACCGATAAATTTGGATACAATTGTTTTGCGGATGATACTGGGTTAGAGGTTTTTTGTTTAGACTTAAAACCTGGAGTGTATTCTGCTAGATATGCTGGTGAGCCTACAAACTCAGAAAAAAACATGCAAAAATTATTGTCTGAATTACGTAACCAAAAAGAGCGAAATGCTCAGTTTAGAACCGCTGTTGCTTTAAATCTAAATGGTGATAAATTTCTTTTTGAAGGGATTTGTAAAGGAGAAATCTTAACAGAAAAACAAGGTGACAAAGGATTTGGATATGATCCTATTTTTAAACCAAATGGGTTTGATGACTCATTTGCAACAATGAGTTCTGATGAAAAAAATAAAATTTCTCATAGAGGTTTAGCCATTCAAAAATTAGTAGATTTTTTATCTAAATACAAATAACAACTCTAGGTTTTTAGCATTTTTAAAACATGTTAAGTCTTATTTATAATAATGGAACAAAAATCATTCAAAAAACATTTTATAGTACTATCAATAGTATTGGTAATTTTATTTTTTGTTAATGTAAGCTTAGGTTCTGTTGCTATTCCTATAGATGATATTGTTAACACTATTATTGGTAACTCTAGTTCAAAAGAAAGCTGGCAAACTATTATTCTTAATTTTAGGTTACCTAAAGCAATAACTGCCATTTTAGTAGGCTCTGGTTTATCTATTTGCGGTTTGTTAATGCAAACTTTATTTAGAAATCCGCTTGCTGGTCCTTTTGTACTTGGTATTTCCTCTGGAGCAAGTTTGGGGGTTGCTATTTTGGTTTTAGGTTCATCTTTATTTGGTGGGTTGCTATTAACAAGTGGTGTTTCTAACTGGTCTTTACCAATAGCCGCTAGTTTAGGTGCTTTTTTGGTGCTTTTTGCAGTTATTATAACTGCCAATACTATACGAAATACCATGTCTATTTTAATTATTGGTTTAATGTTTGGTAGCTTAACCTCTTCTGTAATTAGTGTTTTGGCTTATTTTAGTGAAGCAGAAAGAATTCAGCAGTATTTATTTTGGAGTTTTGGAAGTTTAGGAAATTTAACTTGGAGCGAATTATCTGTTTTTGGTTTTATATATAGTATTGGTATTTTAGCTACAATATTACTTATAAAACCCTTAAATAGTTTTTTATTGGGAGAAGATTATGCGAAAAGTTTAGGTATCAATATTAAAAAAAACAGAAACCTTATTTTACTAATTACTAGTATTTTAACCGGGGTTATTACTGCTTTTTCTGGACCAATTGCTTTTATTGGTTTAGTTGTACCACACATAGCTAGATTGTTATTTTCTAGTGCTAATCATAAAATATTACTGCCTGCAGTTGGTATTTTAGGGGCTATTATTTTATTAATTTCTGATAGTATTGCACAATTGCCAACAAGTGAATTTACCCTACCCATTAATGCCATTACGTCTTTATTTGGTGCACCTATTGTAATTTGGTTACTTGTTAGAAAAAAAAGAATGTATGTCTAAAAAACTCAATAAACATAACATTCTTAAAACTGAAAACCTCTGCATTGGTTATCAAAACAAAAAACATCAACAAGTTGTACTTTCTGATATTAATATTGCTATTGAAAGCGGAAAATTGATTGCTGTTTTAGGAAAAAATGGAATAGGAAAATCTACGCTATTACGAACGCTTTCTAAAATCCAAAAACCAATCTCTGGAAATATTTATTTTGAGTCTAAAAATATTACTACACTTTCTGAAAAAGAACTCTCTAAAAAATTAAGCTTAGTACTTACAGAACGTTTACCAGAAAGTCAGTTAACCGTATACGAATTGGTTGCTTTAGGTAGACAGCCTTATACAAATTGGATTGATAAGCTATCTGAAAACGATTTTAAAAAAATTGATACGGCCTTACAGCAAACAGAAATTTATCACCTAAAAAACAAACGTTTTTATGAGTTAAGCGACGGACAACTACAACGTGTTTTAATAGCAAGGGCCTTAGCACAAGATACAGAAATTATCATTTTAGACGAACCTACAGCTCATTTAGACCTACACAATACAATCAAAATATTTTCGCTTCTAAAAAAATTAGTTTCAGAAACTAATAAAACTATTCTAATTTCCTCTCATCAAGTTAACTTAGCTATTCAGTTGGCAGATTATGTGTTGCTTTTAAAAGAAAATAAATATGAGTTTGCAACACCAAAACAGCTCATTCAAAAAAAAGCGTTTACCAATCTTTTTCCAGAAGATTTGGTTTACTTTAATTCTAATTTACAACAGTTTATCATTAAAGACATTTAACTTTTATTTGTTTATTTTTGATGTTCTTAAAAACTCATTCATTCATGAAAAAAATTATATTTCTATTAAGTGTAATTGCACTTACAGGTTGTGCTTCTAATATAGAAGCAACCAAATTTGCCAAAAGAATAAAAGCTAAAGATTTACAAAAGCACTTATATATTTATGCCTCTGATGAATTTGAAGGTAGAGATACAGGTGAGCCAGGACAAAAAAAGGCAGTTGAATATCTAAGAAATTACTACACAAAAAATAAAATTACTGCTGCAAAAGGAACAGAAAATTACTTTCAACCCATCTCTTCTGCATGGTTAACCAATGCTTCTAGAAGAGGATCTTTAAAAGATTCGGAAAATGTATTAGCGTTTATAGAAGGTTCAGAAAAACCAGAAGAAATCATTGTAATTTCTGCTCATTTAGATCATGTAGGTACTGAAAATGGAGAAATTTATAATGGTGCTGATGATGACGGTTCTGGTACTGTAGCAATTTTAGAAATTGCTGAAGCTTTTAAAAAAGCAGCTAAAAAAGGAAACGGACCAAAAAGATCTATCTTATTTTTGCATGTTACCGGAGAAGAAAAAGGTTTATTAGGTTCTAGATATTATACAGAACATCCTATTTTTCCACTAGCCAATACTGTAGCTAATTTAAATATAGACATGATTGGTAGAGTTGATAAATTTCATCAAACAGACTCTAATTATGTATATTTAATTGGTTCTGATAAGTTAAGTACAGAATTGCATGAAATTTCTGAAAATATTAATAAAAAATACGCCAATATCAACTTAGATTATAAATATAACGATGACAATGACCCCAATCGTTTTTACTATAGATCTGATCATTATAATTTTGCAAAACATAACATTCCTGTAATTTTTTATTTTAACGGAACTCATGCAGATTATCATAAACCTACAGATACTCCAGATAAAATAAATTATGAGTTACTTGAAAAAAGAGCTCGTTTAATTTTTCATACAGCTTGGGAAATTGCTAACAGAAAAGAAAGAATTATAGTAGACAAAGCTGTAACTAAAAAATAAGGTATTTATAAAAACAAAAAAAATCACGCAAAATGCGTGGTTTTTTGTTCTAAAGATTGACATTATTCAAATAAAACAGAATTGTTTTTAGTGTTAATCATCATCAAAAAAAGTTAGACTCCAAACTGTGTTAGATGATGATCTAAATGTTTATAAAGCATATTATTCCATTCATTTTTGTTTAGTACTCCAAAAGAGTGTGATTCTTTTCCATCAAAATGAGCAGCTCCTAATTCTTGTGTCTTGTATATATAATCTACCAAACGTTTTTTTTCAGCTAGAAACTCTTTTTCACCTGTAATGATAAACTGTGGGGCAGTTTTCCCATTTTTAGCATAAGGTTTATCAGAAACCACAACTTTTTTAATAAAGGTTTTTAAAATAAATCTTGTAAACGCATTTGGTTTTGGATGATTGTTGGTATACATCATTTCGTAAGTAACGCAACAATGTGCTAGCATTTGTGCAACAGACATTTTACCCCAATTAGGTTGAGTTGATGCTGTTAAACTTTCAATTCTATCAATAACTTCTTGACTTCCTTTTTTATTAAAAATATCTTTCATTTTGGTTGATTTTTATTTTGTTCACTAAAAAATACTATCGTAAACTCTTTGGGTGTAGGTTTAATGAAGAATTTTAAATAACAATTCTTTTAAAATATCTTTATTAGATAAATTGGCTCCTACTCCTTTACTCTTTACATCTGCATCTCGTAAAATTGCTATATTTTGGGCTACCTTTCTCATAGGATAATTTCTAGCAGCTAAAAAATACTCATCAACAAAATAAGGACTAACACCCAAAGATTTAGCAACCATATTTTTAGATTTATCTTGCAAACCATGAAAAAGTAATAATTGAGTAAAAAAACTATTGAGTAATGAAATGGTCATTACTAAAGGATTATTTTTAGGGTTTTCTGCAAAATAATTGATTATTCTGTTGGCTTTTGTTGTGTTCTTTTCTCCAACAGCTTTTCTCAACTCAAAATTATTATAATCTTTAGAAATCCCAATATTTTCTTCTATATGTTGATCGTTGATGATCGTTTCTTTTGGAAGAATTAACATCAACTTAGACAATTCGTTTGCTATTTTACTTAAATCTGTTCCTAAAAACTCTACTAACATTTGAGCTGCTTTTGGCTCTATATGATATTTTTTTCCTCCTAAAACACGTCTAATCCAATCAGAAACTTGATTTTCATATAAGGTTTTACTTTCATATATAAGTCCGGTTTTTGCAACAGCTTTATGTAACTTTTTTCGTTTATCTAATTTCTTATATTTATAGTTAATTACCAAAATAGTAGTTGGCTGAGGATTTTCTGCATAAGACACTAATTTTTCTATAGTTCTACTTAAATCTTGAGCTTCTTTAACAATTAAAACCTGTTTTTCTGCCATCATTGGATAGCGTTTTGCTGCACCAACAATATCTTCTACACTCACATCTCTACCATACATTACTTGTTGATTGAATCCTTTTTCAGACTCTTCTAAGACGTTTTCTTCAATAAAATCAGAAATTTTATCTATGTAATAAGGCTCATCTCCCATTAAAAAATAAATAGGCTTTAGATTTCCTTGTTTGATATTAGAAACTATAGTTCTTATGTCGTTCATTTTCTTACTTTTGATTGATGCAAAAACTCAATCTACCAACTTATCATTTTAAACTCAAAAATAGCGAAAATAAGACGCTTATTTTTGATAATTTGAGAAAAAAATACCTGGTCTTGACACCAGAAGAATGGGTACGCCAACATTTTGTTCGTTTTTTGGTTGATGACAAAGATTACCCTACCTCATTAATTGCTATAGAAAAGCAATTAACTATAAACAATAGAACTAAAAGAACAGATATACTTGTTTTTAACAATATGGGGCATCATGATATTGTAGTGGAGTGTAAAGCGCCGTCTGTAAAAATAACTCAAGATACTTTTGATCAAATTGCGCGTTACAACCTAAAATTGAAAGCAAATTTTCTAATTGTTACCAACGGTTTAGAACATTATTATTGTAGAATGGATTTTGATAATGAAACTTACATTTTTTTAAAAGAAATTCCTGATTACAAAAGTGCTCTGTAATCTTTTTTGCGTTTAAAAAACATCAATAGAGTTTGTCAAATTAAGAAAACTTTAGCCTAAAACTCAGTATTTAAGTGTAAATTCGCATCCTTGAAATTAGCAATTGTTATATTAAATTGGAACGGTAAAAAGCTCTTAGAACAATTTTTACCATCTGTTGTGAATTATAGTTCACAGCAAGCAGATATCTACGTTGCAGACAATGCTTCTACAGATAATTCTATAGCTTATGTTAAAGAATTTTTTCCTTCGGTTAAAATTGTCAAAAATGCTACTAATGGCGGTTATGCCAAAGGTTATAATGATGCTCTGCAATCTATAAACGCAGACGTGTTTTGTTTACTAAATTCTGATGTTGAAGTTACAAAAAATTGGCTATTACCCATTATTGAAGTTTTTAAAAACGATGAAAAAACTGCCATTATTCAACCAAAATTATTAGATTTTAAAAATAAAACAACATTTGAATATGCTGGTGCTGGTGGTGGATTTATAGATTTATTTGGATATCCTTATTGTAGAGGGCGTGTTTTTAATCACCTAGAAAAAGACAACAATCAATTTAATGATATTAGTGATATTTTTTGGGCTTCTGGTGCTTGTTTATTTATAAGATCTGAGGTTTATAAAAAAGTTGGCGGGTTAGATGAAGATTATTTTGCCCATCAAGAAGAAATTGATTTGTGCTGGAGAACACAAAACATTGGTTACAAAGTAAAATATGTTGGACAATCTACTGTTTATCATGTTGGAGGAGCTACACTGCAAGAAACTAATCCGCAGAAAACCTTTTTAAATTTTAGAAATAGTTTGCTAAATGTGGTAAAAAATGTACCTAAAAAATGGTTTCTATTTGTAATTTTTTCGCGTTTGATTTTAGATGGTATTGCTGGAATTAAATTTATTTTAGAAGTAAGACCTGTGCATACAATTGCCATTTTAAAAGCACATATGAGCTTTTATAAAAACATTTTACCTTTTTTAAAGAAAAGAAAAAAACTATCAAAAAAACAAAATTACAATTTACATACTAGTATTGTATGGCAACACTTTGTTTTGGGTAAAAAAAAGTTTGATGATTTAAATTAGTAAGACATTATAAAACATCTAAACTACCCTTACCTTCTCTTATTACGTTGGGCACATCTTCTGTTAAATCTATAATAGTTGACGCTGTATTATCTCCATAACCACCATTTACAACAACATCTACTTTACTACGCCATTTCTCGTAGATGAGTTCTGGATCTGTTGTATATTCTAAAATTTCATCATCGTCTCTAATAGAAGTAGATACTATTGGGTTTCCTAAATGTGCTACTAAAGTTCTAATAATATTGTTATCTGGAATACGAATTCCAACTGTTTTTTTCTTTTTAAATATTTTTGGCAAACTACTATTTCCTGGTAAAATAAAAGTATACGGCCCTGGTAGCGCTCTTTTTAAAATCTTAAATGTTGCCGTATCTATTTGTTTTACATAGTCAGATAAATGACTTAAACTATCACAAATGAAAGAGAATTTTGCTTTATCTATCTTAACACCTTTTATTTGTGCTATTCTTTCTAAAGCTTTTGTATTTGAAATATCGCAGCCTAAACCATAGACTGTATCTGTGGGATAAATAACCAAACCTCCTTTTTTTAATATTTTTACAACCTTATCAATTTCTTTTTGATTAGGGTTTTCATTATATATTTTGATAAATTCTGCCATAGATTAAAGGTACAAAAAACTCAACTTAAAATTAAGTTGAGTTATTTTATAAGGGAAGTATTTAATATTGATTAAGATTTATCTACCAATCTAAAACCTTCTCCATGTATGTTTAATATCTCTACATTTTCATCTGTTTTTAAATATTTACGCAGTTTAGCAATGTAAACATCCATACTTCTTGAGGTAAAGTAATTATCATCTCTCCATATTTTTGTCAACGCTAATTCACGTGGCATCAAATCGTTTTTATGAATAGCTAACATTCTTAACAACTTGCTTTCTTTAGGAGATAATTTTGTAGGTTCTCCATCTTCACCAATCGATAAATGACGTAGTTTAGAGTTGAAAAAGAAACCTCCTATAGTAAATTCAAATTGTTCAGATTCTGTTGATTTATCTGTTTCTTTTCTTTGTAAAATTGCTTTTATTTTATGTAACAATACTTCAGAATCAAAAGGTTTATTTAAATAATCGTCTGCTCCTACAGCATATCCTTTTAACACATCTTCTTTTAAGGTTTTTGCTGTTAAGAAGATGATTGGAATTTCTTTATTGGTACTTCTTATATCTTGTGCCAAAGAAAAACCATCTTTACGAGGCATCATCACATCTAAAATACACAGATCATAATCACTATTTTTAAACATGATTAAACCTTCTATACCATCTTTAGCATGTGTAACATTATAGTCATTTAATGCTAGATAATCTTTTAAGACTGTACCAAAATTTGGATCATCTTCTACTAATAAAATTTTTTTACTTCCCATTTTATACTTTTTAAATTAACGGTAGTTTAACTGTAAATATGCTTCCTTTTCCTTTTTCACTTTCTACAAATACTGTTCCATGATGTTTATCTACAATTTCTTTTACATAAGCTAAACCTAACCCATGTCCTTTAACATCGTGTATATTTCCTTTTTGTTCTCTATAAAACTTATCAAAAACTTGTTTCTGAACTACTTTACTCATCCCAATTCCTTCATCTTTAATTTTAAAAAGAAAGAATTTATTGGTACTTTCTGTATACACATCAATTTTAGGAGAACCTAGAGAATATTTTAATGCATTCTCTAACATGTTTACAACTACGTTGGTTAAATGGAACTCGTTTCCACTAATCTCTGAAGTAATCGCCTCAAAATGAGTGTTTATATTTCCTTTTCTATCTTTTATTAGTAGGTTGACGTGAGAAATAGCATCATCAATAATGTCGTGGACATCTACAGTTTCCTTACTAATTTCTATTTGATTCTTTTCTAATCTAGAGATTCTTAATACATTTTCTACTTGAGCATGCATTCTTTTATTTTCATCTCTGATCATTTGAATGTATCTTAAAACCTTTTCATCATCACCCAATATTTTAGGATTTCTTATTGAATCTAATGCTAAATTTATAGTTGCAATAGGAGTCTTAAATTCATGGGTCATATTATTAATGAAATCTGTTTTAATTTCTGATATTTTTTTCTGACGTATTAATTGATATAATGAACTTGAAAAAGCTATAATTATAATAAAGATAAACAATAAAGAAAGTAGTAATATACCTGATATGCCTGCCAAAATATGTTCATTCTTAGTCGGAAACGTAACATATAGTTTATAATCTAACTCACCATCGGTTCCATATATAAATGGATAAGCGTAACCATTTTCTGTATTTATAGTATAATATCCAGATTTTAATTTTGTTGCCAAACCATCATTGGTGTACACGCCATACTTAAAATCAAGATCGATATCTCGTTTTTTTAACTCATCTGCAATAGTTTTTTTTAATTCTCTATTACTTATTCTTTGATGTATGGGTTTTATACTCAAAAAGTCTTTAAAAACCTCTTTGAACTGACTTTTTTCTACTGCTGCCATTCTCTGTGAAACAGAAAACCTACTTTCATCTGTATCTGTAAAGTAATTGTCTACACCTTTTATATAGCTTGAACTAAAAAAATCTTTTTTACCTGAAATTCGTTTCCAAATAATTGTATCGTTGTCTAAAAAATCTGTAGGTAGTTTAAAATTTTCTTCTAAAATTGTGGCTCCAAAAGTAAATTTTTGTTTTGTTGTAGTATCTATTTGTTGAAAAAGATAATTTTTAATTTGAGCATTATCTGCAACTCCTTTATCTCTAATAATATTTTCAATATCTTTCTCTAAACTAGCTTCTTCTTTGTCTGCAATTCTTTGAGAAACACTACCCAAAGATTTTTGCACATCATTTTTAAACTGTTCTTGTTTACTAGCTAATGCATTATTAATCCAATACACTTGTACAGCTATAATTCCTATAAGAGAAATACTCATTAAAATAACAATGAGAATAAACATCTTCTTACCCATGAACCAAATTTACTGCTTTCAAAATTTGATTTTAAGATTTTTAACCTAAATTAACAAATTATAGAAAAATTTAAGTAACTTTTAACAAAAACGTTGAATTTATTTAAATCAATTTACGCTTTTTTGTTAAAATATTATGGATATGATTTACTTGGTTTTTAGTTTCTATTTGAGCGAAATTAGTAATTAGGTAGTTAGATTGAAGTAATTTTTTATCTTCTTTCCATTGGTTATTTATTCTGTCTAAAATTGCATTTTCAGAAATATTGTCTCTATTTTTTATCCTGGAAATTCTAGTTTTTAAATCACAATAAACACTAATTATAAAATCACAAGTATGATGGCTTTTTGTTTCAAATAAAATTGCATTTTCATACAAAATATATTCTTTATTTTTATGTTGATTTACAAAGTTTTTGAAATGTTTTTTTACCTCTGGATGTACAATTGCATTTAATTGTTTTAAACTTTCTGGATTATGAAATACAATATTAGAAATATACTTTTTATTAAGAACATTGTCTTTGTATGCTTCTTTACCAAAAAATGCTTCTATTTTAGTTTTTACTTTTACTG
Source organism: Polaribacter sp. WD7 (assembly GCF_003335085.1). Classification (GTDB taxonomy): domain Bacteria; phylum Bacteroidota; class Bacteroidia; order Flavobacteriales; family Flavobacteriaceae; genus Polaribacter. The sequence goes on from NZ_QPEJ01000017.1 coordinate 559,202, forward strand.
AGGAATTTATTATGTTTTTTGCTTCTATATCTGCGTGATAAAAAGCAATGTTACCTAACTCTAAAAAAAAATTTACTACTGTACTCTTTCCACTGCCAATTCCTCCAGTTACACCAACTATCATATTATTTCTGAATTAAATAATCAATTTTACTAGGAACAAATTTAATACTTTTTACAAATGAAGGCTTTCTTACAATTTTTGGCACTAAATAATTTAAATTATTAGTTAAAGATATGTTGTAATCACATTCAACTTTAAATGAGTCTTCGTTTACTTTATTAAAATCTGATAGAGAAACTATAAAAGTTAAACTTATGGATTTTACTAAGGTTGTAATGTTAAAATCTTTGGGTACATTAATTATTTCAAAATCTACATTTATAGTACCTTCTGTAAACTTTTCTACTTTACCCTTTAGGGTAACAATTTCTGTTTCAAACCGCAAATTAGATAGCTTTTTGGGTTTTGCTATATGTATTTCTTTTGAAAAATTTTCTTTAACATTAGATAACTCAAAGGGTTCTAACTGAATTTCTTGCAATTGTTCTATTTGATTTTTTGGACCAGAAACTAAAATACTATCTGGAGAAATTGCAATTGCCTCAGACAAATCATACCCTATATGGTAATTAATTTTATAATTGGGTACCACTACTAATTTTTTACTTTGTAAACTACCCAAACTTAAAAATAAAGTATCTATTTCTATTTGCTGAAGGGTAACACCATCTGCAAGTTGATTTTTTATTTTTGAGAAATAATTTCTAGTTAAGACGTAATAAGTATTCGTGTTTTTTTTTGAAAGTGTATTAAGTTCTATATCTATTACCTTTTTTCTTAAGTTTAACATACTTATCTTAAAACCAGATGCTTTAACAGTAATTTCAATTGTTTTTTTGGGTTGTTTTTGTAACAACAAGTTCTGAGGGATATTAATATACGCTATAGGCACCTCTGTCGTTGTTACATATTCTTTAGACATTGTAATTAATACCCAAATAAGCATAGAAACAAACAAGAATCCTATGAAACTTTTTGAAATTTTTCTCCTTTTTTTCAAATTGATAAACTTATTTGTTGCAAGCTACATAAAAATGACACAAAAAAAAAGTGAGTTTTTTTACTATAAAAACTCACTTTTTTAAATTGTAAAATTTATTTTATTTTTTTACTGGGTTAGATTGCTTTTTACTAAGCTCCATAGAAATCGCAGAGCGTTCAAATCTAATTTTACCAGCACCTGTTTCTACAGTAACTGTATTGTCAGAAGAATTAATTTCTGCTATTTTACCATGAATCCCACTAGATGTTACCACTTTTGTTCCTTTCTTTATCTCTGCTTGAAATGCTTTTTCTTTCTTTTGACGGCTCATTTGTGGTCTTATCATAAAAAAGTAAAAAACGGCTATTATTGCCAAGAAAGGTAACATACTCATTAAACTTCCTGCTGCTTCTTGTAAAGCGATAATTGTAAAATTCATTATACTTATGATTTTTGTTTTGGTGTTACAGAACCTTTTAAGGTTAATACTTCTCTACCCGATTCTGTGTTTGTTGTTAATGTTACTGTTTTTTGTTGTCTATTTGGTTTACCTGAAGTATTAAATTTAACCTTTATTTCTCCTGTTTCTCCTGGTTTAATAGGGGCTTTTGGCCACTCTGGAACTGTACATCCACAAGACCCTTGTGCATTTGTAATTACTAAATCTGTTTTACCTGAATTTGTTATCGTAAAAGATGTTTTTACTATATCTCCTTCATTAACAGTTCCAAAATCATATGTTTTTTTATCAAAAGTAATGGAAGCTGTTCCTTTTTTAATCTCTGCATCTCTATTTACTGCTTGATCTAAGTTTTCTTTGTTTATTTTTTTTGCCGCATCAGCCCCATCTTTACATGCTGTAAAAAAAGATACCATAGTTATTGCCAATACTAAAAGTGTTATTTTTTTCATCTTAAATATTAATTAATTTGCGTAAAAATAGTAAATTATAGAACGATATCCATATTTTACAATAAACCTCTACCAATTTTAACGATTCTTTTATTTTTTAGAAAGTCTTTAGAAATTTTATCTAAAACTCCATTTATAAAGTAGCTACTTTTTTCTGTAGAGTAATCTTTAGAAATCTCTATATATTCATTAATAGTAACCCTTGTAGGTATTGAAGGAAAATGCACAAACTCAGTAAGAGACATTTTAATCAAAATCATGTCTATTTCGGCAATTCTATCACTTTCCCAATTTGGAGTTTTTTCCTCAATATCTGCCTCAAATTCTTTGTGTTTTAAAACTGTTTTTCTAAATAGATTAGCCACAAAATCTTCATCATCTTTGTCTTTATACAATGTACCCAACATAAAGGTTTTGTTCTCTTTACATTTACTAAGAGACTTAACAACCCAAGTATTCACAAAAGGAATATCATCTACCCAAGATATCATCTTGTCTTCATAATATTCTGCTAGTTTTTCATTTGGTGCAATAATTTCTTTAAAAAAATCTATAACAAAGGCTTTATCTACTTTAAAAGAATCCTCTACAGTATCTAAATATTTTTTATATAAATTATTTTTTTGTAATTCATCAAAAATAATTTTTACATACTCATCATCAAGTTCCCAATTTTTTAAACTGTTAACTTCCATATAACTTTCTACGCTAACACTTTCTGATATAGAGTTTATAATTTTGTTATCTATAAATTTTGTATTAGGTGCTAAATCCTCTTTTGTAGCTAATATTTTCTTTTTAGAAAGTGCAATTTTTTTAGCTGCAAGTTTTTGAACTTCTACTAAAAGTAAAAGATTTAGAACATATAAATCAAACATTTTTAAAATACTATGTTTTAAGAATTTTTCTTCCCTAATAATATCATCATTATGAGACTGTAACATAGCGTACACAGATTGCATTACTTTAACTCGAATATGTCTTCTGTTAATCATTTTCTAAAGAACTGGTATAAATATGGGTGCAAAAGTAGTGTTATTTTATTTTTAATTTGAATCCTTTTTAATTCTTTTTTAAGAAAAAGTTTAGTGGTTAATCTTGTATCTTCGTACTTCTATTTTAGATAATTAATTTACCCTTTTGAAAGAATTAAAATATATAAATAAGTACTTCTCAAAATACAAATGGCGTATACTTATAGGTCTTGTTATTACCATTTTAGCTAAACTTTTGGCATTAAAAGTACCTCAAATTGTTGGAGATTCTTTAAATGTTGTAGAAGACTATCAAAAAGGCATACTTACAGATTATGATGCTGTTACACATCAACTCTTAATCAATGTACTTATAATTATTGGAGTTGCATTGCTCTCTGGTTTTTTTACGTTTTTAATGAGACAAACAATTATTGTAACTTCTAGATTGATTGAATTTGATTTAAAAAATGAAATTTATCAGCAATACCAAAGACTATCACTTAATTTTTACAAGAAAAACAGAACAGGAGATTTGATGAATAGAATTTCTGAAGATGTCTCTAAAGTAAGAATGTATGCAGGACCTGCAATTATGTATAGCATGAACATGATTGTTTTGTTTGCTGTTGGTTTTACACAAATGATAAGCATAGATGTAACATTAACAATGTATACATTGATTCCTTTCCCTTTACTATCTATATCTATTTTTATACTTAGTAAGGTTATACATAAAAGAAGTACTGTAGTACAACAATATTTATCTACTCTAACCACTTTTAACCAAGAATTTATTTCAGGTATAAGCGTGGTAAAATCTTACGGTATAGAAAAGAGTATTATTCAAGATTTTGATGACATTGCAGATGAAAGCAAAGAGAAAAACATTCACTTACATAAAGCAAACGCATTGTTTTTTCCGTTAATGGTTTTGTTGATAGGAATTAGCAATATCTTGGTAATTTACGTGGGTGGAAAACAATATATTGATGGAGAAATACAGATAGGTACTATTATAGAGTTTATGTTGTATGTTAATATTTTAACATGGCCTGTTGCAGTTGTAGGTTGGGTAACTTCTATGATTCAACAAGCAGAGGCTTCTCAACTTAGAATTAATGAGTTTTTAAAACAAGTACCCGAAATTCAAAATAACAATACATCAACTACAGAATTAGAAGGAAAAGTAGAGTTTAAAAATGTTACATTTACTTATGATGACACTAATATTACGGCTTTAAAAAATATTAGTTTTGTTGTAAAATCAGGAGAAACACTAGCTATTTTAGGAAAAACAGGATCAGGAAAATCTACTGTTATAGAGCTCATTTCTAGATTATATGATACTGATAATGGTTCTATTTTTTTAGATGATAAACCAATTAAGAATGCTAATTTAGATGACGTTAGAAACCAAATAGGGTTTGTACCACAAGACCCTTTCTTATTTTCTGAAAGTATAGAAGACAATATTAAATTTGGTAAAGATGATGCTACAGAAGAAGAAATTATTACTGCAGCAAAAAATGCTGATGTACATAAAAATATTGTAGATTTTCCTAATGGTTATAAAACCGTTTTAGGAGAGCGTGGGGTAACACTTTCTGGAGGACAAAAACAACGTGTTTCTATTGCAAGAGCAATTATTAAAAAACCTAAAATCTTGATTTTTGACGATTGTTTATCTGCCGTAGATACAGAAACAGAAGAGAAAATACTATCGAATTTAGAACGAATTTCAAAAAACATTACTACTTTTATAATTAGCCATAGAGTTTCTTCTGCTAAAAACGCAGATAAAATCATAGTATTAGATAATGGTAAAATTACTCAACAAGGAACTCATAATCAACTAATAACAGAAGAAGGATACTACAAGGAACTTTACAATCAACAACTTTTAGAAAAAGAATTTTAATCTTTAACATTGCTAGATAAAATATTTTGTTAGATTTGTTTTAGATAACAAACATTATATAATAACTATTTTAAGATTATGGCAGAGAGAGTTGAACAGGAAGAAATTTTTTCTCAAGTATTAAGAGCAGGTAGAAGAACTTATTTTTTCGATGTTAGAGCAACAAAAGCAGACGATTACTACTTAACAATTACAGAAAGTAAAAAATTTACTCATGATGATGGAACTTTTCATTATCAAAAACATAAAATTTATTTATATAAAGAAGATTTTTCTGACTTTAAAGAAATGCTAACAAAAGCAACAGATTACATCATTAATGAGAAAGGAAATGAAGTAATTAGTGAGCGTCATCAAAAAGATTTTAAAAAGGAAGAAACAAATGAAGAAACAAGTTCTGCACAGAATTTTACAGATGTTTCTTTTGACGATATCTAAAAGTTAAAATTTTTATATTAAATTTTATGAAAAACACCATTTATCTTTAAAGATAAATAGTTTAATTCAAATTCAATTTACATCTACAACTAACCGTAAGATTTACTTACGGTTTTTTTTATAAATAATCATAGTACTGTTTTCATAGTTTTGCTTTTGGAAACTGTCTCTGTCCATTCTTTAAAAGCATTACTATCCTTAGTTATTCCTCCACCCACGTAAAGCGAAGCCATTTTACCATCAATACGCATGCACCTTAAATTTACGTAAAGTTTCGATAGCTTACTTTTATCAAGATTTGACTCTAAGTTTAATTCACCCAAAAAACCTGTATAAAAGTCGCGTTTATAAGGTTCGTTTTCTGTTATAAATACAAATGCTTCTTTTCTAGGCAATCCACAAACTGCTGGTGTAGGATGCAATGCTCTTATTAATTGTTTTAAATCAGAATTACTTTTTACCTCTCCTTCTACTTTCGTCTTTAAATGTAATAAACTACCCGCTTGTACAGTTTCCTTTTGATTTACTTTTAATGATGTTGTTATAGGTTTTAGTTGATTGACAATAAAATCGGTTACCAATTGCTGCTCTTCTAGTTCTTTTGCCCCCCAAGCTACAGCTGTGTTTTCTTGTAAAAGTTGGGTACCTGCCAAAGACATTGTTTTAAAACGCTGATTAGAAATATGCAATAATGTTTCTGGTGTTGCCCCAAACCATAATCCTATTTTAGGGTGGTACCAAACATATACAAACGCTGCTTTATATTGCTTTAAAAGTTTTTTAAAAAGAAGCAATACATCAAAATCTTTTAATAAAATCAGTTCTTTTCTAGAAATTACTATTTTTTGTAAAGAGGAGTTTTTTATCTTTAAAATTGTTTTATCTACTAAATTTATATGTGCTTCTTTTTCAGATTCATCATCTGTATACCTATTAAAAAACTCAAAATTATCCAGACGTTCTATTTTTTCTTGCAGAAAATCAGCTTTATCTACAGGAAACAAAACAGTATTTTCTTCTGCATCAAAAGGAGAAAATACAAATCCGCTTTCGGTAAAATCAGACGTAAAAAAAAGCGTCTCTTCCTTCATAAAAAAAGAAGATATTGTTGTTGATTCTGGCTCGCTATAACTTACAAAAGGTTTCTTGTTTTTGTAAGCAGTTTCTATTTTCTTAAAAGTTGTATTCAATATAAAAAAGCAATTATTGTTTATCTAAAACAATGTTGGTAAGTTTACATATAGAAATTAAATTATTCTCTTCATCTAAAATTTTAATTTCCCACAAATGCGTTGTTCTTCCTTTATGTATTGGCTTTGCAATACCAAATACAAAACCTTCTTTTTTGCTTTTTATATGACTGATACTAAGCTCTATCCCTTTTACAATTTTTGTTTTAGCATTTATAAAAAGTACAGAAGCACAACTACCTACTGTTTCTGCTAGAGCAGCTGTTGCACCACCATGTAAAATACCGTAAGGCTGATATACTTTACTATTAACAGGCATTTTGGCGATTACAAAATCTTCACCTACATCTACAAACTCTATTTCTAACGTTTCCATTAGAGTATTTTTATTAAGATTATTTAGAGTTGCAAGTGTTTTTATTTTATCCATCAACAATTGTTTAGATATGTAAAAATACATATAAAAAATTGTATTTTTGTTGTAGAAAAGTTAAACCACTTTATGTACAAAATACGTGTAATTTTAGATACAAAAGAAGATGTAATTAGAACTATTTTAGTTGAAAATAGTCTTAATTTAGAAGAATTGCATTTTACAATTGCAAAATCATTTGGTTTTGAAGGGCAAGAAATGGCTTCTTTTTATAGAACTGATGATGAATGGAATCAAGGCGAAGAAATTCCGTTGTTTAACATGGCAGAAGCAGGAGAAGGAATTGCTATGCAAACATGTATTTTAGAAGAAACTTTGCCTATAGAAAATAGCAAGCTAATTTATGTTTATGACTTTTTAAACATGTGGACTTTTTATGTTGATGTTATAGAAATCTCTTCTCAAACTAGAGATGATTTACCAAAAACCATTTTAAATGTAGGTAATCTACCAAAAGAGGCTCCTGATAAAGAATTTAAAGCAGAAAATTTTGGTGATCAAGAAGATATAGATGATGAATTTGGTCATTTTGATGACGATTTTGATTTTAACGAGTATTAATATTTAGAAGTCTATCAGAACATTTATTTAGATAAAGAGCTTTCTTAAAAAACAATCTACTTTTTTGGTAACAAAATTGTAAATTAGTCGTCATACACTCATAACCGACTAAATTTATTTCTTTGGAAACTATCTTATCTCTTAAAAACCTCGACAAAAAATACGGAAAAGTCCATGCTGTAAACAATCTTTCTTTTGACATTCAAAAAGGAAATGTATACGGAATTTTAGGTCCTAATGGAAGTGGAAAATCTACTACTTTAGGTATTATATTAAATGTTGTAAACAGAACTTCTGGCGAATTCTCTTGGTTTGATGGAAAATTATCAACTCACGAAGCTTTAAAAAAAGTAGGTGCTATTATAGAGCGTCCAAATTTCTATCCTTATATGACAGCCTCAGAAAATCTGTCACTCATCTGTAAAATAAAAGGAATTACAAACCAAAAAATTGATGAAAAATTAAAAATTGTAAATTTATTTGAAAGAAGAGATAGTAAATTTAGAACCTATTCTTTAGGGATGAAACAGCGTTTAGCAATTGCATCTGCATTGTTAAATGATCCTGAAATTCTTATTTTAGATGAGCCCACTAATGGTCTAGACCCTCAAGGAATTCATGAAATTCGTCAAATTATCAAAAAAATTGCGGCTACAGGAACTACAATTTTACTAGCTTCTCATTTATTGGATGAAGTAGAGAAAGTATGTTCTCACGTTGTTGTAATTAGACAAGGTGTTAAATTATATAGCGGAAGAGTAGATGAAATGACCGCTTCTAATGGTTTATTTGAATTAAAGGTTGAAACTAATGAAGAAAAATTACTTAACGCTTTAGAAGAAAACCCACATATCGCAAAAATAACTAAAGACCATGAGACTATAATAGCTACCATCCAAAGCTCTATTTCTGCCACTGAAATAAATGACTATTTATTTAACAAAGGTATTGTTTTATCTCATTTAATAAAGCGTAAACCTAGTTTAGAACAACAATTTTTAGACCTAACCAACAACAATTAATCATTACTAAATCTCAAAAGTTATGTTACGACTACTAACTATAGAATTTCATAAACTTAAATACAATAGAGCAAGTAAGATACTATCTATAATATATTTCGGTTTACTTTCCTGTATCGCTCTTATTGCTGCTATAAAATTTGATATTGGCCCAGTAAAATTTCACTTAGCTGATGCTGGAATTTTTAATTTCCCTTACATATGGCACTTTAACACTTATATAGCTTCTATTTTAAAGTTTTTCTTGTTGTTAGTTATTGTATCCATGATGGCTAATGAATACAGTTACAAAACTTTAAAGCAAAATTTAATAGATGGGTTAAGTAAAAAAGAATTTATTTTATCTAAATTCTACACGGTTATTGCATTTGCATTTGTGTCAACTGTTTTTGTTTTTGTTGTTTCTCTTATACTAGGCTTGGTATATTCTGATTACAATGAGTTTGCAATTATTGTTTCTGATTTAAAATATCTTTTTGCTTTTTTTATAAAACTAGTCAGTTTTTTCTCTATGGGACTGTTTTTCGGGATTTTAGTAAAACGATCTGCTTTTGCAGTAGGTGCAATGGTAGTTTGGTTTATTATAGAAAGTATGTTTAAAGGATACTTATTTTGGACTTTTAAGAAAGCTACAAATACAAGCGAAAAAGTAGATAGCATCATGCAGTTTCTTCCGTTTGAATCTATGGCCAATTTAATTAAAGAACCTTTTTCTAGATTAGGTGCTGTAAAATCTGTAGCCAACCAAATAGGAGAAACATTTACTAAAAGTTATGATGTCTCTTTTTTTAATATTTTAATCGTTTCTGGTTGGACTTTCATCTTTATTTATATTTCTCTTACACTGTTAAAAAAGAGAGATTTGTAATTTTTTTAAATATATTTGATGTAAGAAATTGCCTTTATTAAATGAAAAAATATTATTTCTTAATATTTCTACTATACTTTACCAATTTCTACGCTCAAAAAGAAGCTAATTTTTGGTATTTTGGTGAAAATGCTGGTTTAGATTTTAGTTCTGGAGCCCCTGTAGCATTAACAAATGGAGAACTTAATACTCAAGAAGGATGTTCTACAATTTCTGATAAAGACGGTAACCTGTTATTTTATTCTGATGGTATTATTTTATACAACTCCAACCATGAGGTAATGACATTTTCTAATGGTAACCTTGCTAACGATTTAGGAGGTAACCCATCTAGTACTCAATCTGCATTATTTGTTCCAAATCCTGAAAATCAAAACCTCTATTATTTATTTACACTTGGTACAAACTCAGTAATTGATGGTATAGAAAATCCAGGTTTAAAATTTTACACCATAGATAAATCTAAAGAAAATGGATTAGGCCAAATTATAGACGGACCAATAACACTAGGTATAGAACCTTCAACGGGCAAAGATATAAGTGAAGACTTTTCTGAAAAGGTTACAGCAATTCAGGGAGATTGTAATTCAATTTGGGTTTTGTCAGCTGTAAAAAATCAATTTTATGCATACAATATAAGTGAAAATGGAGTTGATGTTGCTAATCCTGTTATAAGTACAACTGACTATGAGTTAGTAGACAAAAGAGGCTATTTAAAAATATCTCCTAACGGGAAATATGTAGCTTTAGCTGATTTTAAATTTTCTACAAATAATATTTTTGATCCCGAAGCTAAGCTAGTGCTTTATGAATTTAACGACCAAACTGGAATTGTTTCTCCAAGTTCTTCAATATTAACTAATTTATCTACTGATGGCATACCTTACGGAGTTGAATTTTCTCAAAACTCTAGTAGATTATATACATCAACTATTATTGAAGATAGAAACTTGGTCTTTCAATTTGACCTTAGAAGTGACAATATTTTTTCTTCTAAAACAAAAATATATGATCAAGAAGGCTTTAGAAGCGCCTTACAATTAGGTCCTGATGGCAAAATTTATGCTTCTATTCCTGAAAAAAAATTTCTTGATGTAATTGAAAATCCAAATGACCTTGGAACTAATGTTAGATATATAGAAAATGCTGTAGATCTAAAAGGAAAAATTACTCAACAAGGACTCCCACCTTTTATTCAGTCATTTTTCTCTCCTGTTAATATTGTTAACTCTGATGACAGAACTAAGATATTAAATGAAAATGAGCAAACTGTATGTATTGGTGAAAATTTAAATATTGAGCCAGAACTTATTGAAAACCCATTATTTAGTTACGATTATTTATGGACGAAAGAAGGCAATAATGCTGTAAATATAAAAACAAGACGAATATCAATTACTAATTCAAATTTTGGAAGCGGAACTTATAATCTTCAAATAATAACCAGAAATGAATGTGGAAAACCTGAAACTTTTAATAGTTCAATTAAAATTAAATTCACTCCAAAACCAAATCTTAGTACTGTTCCTTTAATTGACCAATGTGATTTTGACAATGACCCTTCAGATGGTATTACTAATTTTAATCTTGAAGTTTTAGAAAAAAAAATATACGATGGGAATCAAGAGGTAGAAATTGATTTTTTTGAAAGTACAGATATCAACTTCTCATCTCCACTAAATAAAACTAACTACAGAAACTCAACCCCCACTAAAACAGCTGATGATACTCATAAAATTGTTGCTAAAGTTACAATTATTGAAACCAAATGTTTTTTAACCACAGAAATAGAATTAAAAGCAACTCCTTCTGGTGTAGCTAATTTTAGAGATGTATATACTTGTGAATTCGACGTAAATAAAAACAGTCCAGATGCTTTAAATAGTTTAGGTAATGGAACTGGTTTTTTTAATTTTAATGAAAAAACTACTCAAATAATTGCAAACTCTAATGAAAGCTTATCCTTAAATACCCATAACTTTCAATATTATAGAAATAGAAATGATGCAATTACACAAACTGCAGAAATAACCGAACCTTTTGAAGATACATTACTAAATGAAAATGATAATATTTTTGTGAGAATTTCTTTAAAGAACTCAGGTACTTGCCAAAGTATTGGTAACTTTAAAGTCATAATACAAGATTTGCCTTTTTTAAATAGAGATTCAAACTCAGTTGTCTTATGTGTTAATAACCCAAGAGATGTACCTCAAGAAAGAAGCGTAGATATAGATGCTTCAACAGGTTTAAGTAGTGATACTTTTCTATGGTATAAAAATAATGAAAGAATAATTGGTGCTACAACACCTATTTTAAAAGTGAAAGAAGCTGGTAATTACAGAGTAGAAATATTTAGAGACTATGAAAATGATAGATCAGATCTTAATGACGATATTACTTGTAGGGGGTATTATACGTTTATCGTTTTAGAGTCAAATAGAGCAGTAATTCAAAATATTACAGTGACTGAAGACCAAAACTCTATTTCCGGTAATTCTATTACTATAAATATTTCTGGAGAAGGCGATTACGAATACTCTCTAAACAGTCAAGATTTATCATCTTTTAGACAAGGAGAAAATAATCTTTCTTTTACTTTCAATGAAGTAGAACCTGGTTTAAACACGGTGTTTGTAAGAGATAAAAAAGGCTGTGGTATTTCAGCATCTGAGAGCATCTCTTTTTTACAAATCCCTAAACATTTCTCTCCTAATGAAGATGGAGTCTTAGATACTTGGAAAATTAATGGAATAAATAACGTTTTTTATATTATTGCTAATTTAGAAATTTTTGATAGATATGGTACACTTCTTAAAAAACTTGATTTAAAAACCTCCAACGGCTGGAACGGTTTTTATCAAGGTAAATTATTACCCCAAAATGATTATTGGTTTAAAGCCACACTTGTTGATATTAATGGTAATGTAAGAACAGAAACTGGTCACTTTTCTTTAATTACTAGATAACGCACTTTTTTTGAGATTGACTCATAAAAACTAACTATTTTAGTGCTACGGAAACTGAATATTTGTTATACTTTTTATGGAATTTAATTTAGAATCAGATTTTTCTCCTACAGGAGATCAACCCCAGGCAATCAAAGAACTTTCTCAAGGTATTGTGTCTGGAGAAAGGTTTCAAACTTTACTTGGTGTAACTGGTTCTGGAAAAACTTTTACCATAGCTAACGTTGTAAAAGAAGTAAAAAAGCCTACTTTGGTGTTAGCTCATAACAAAACATTAGCAGCTCAACTGTATTCTGAATTTAAACAATTTTTCCCTAAAAATGCTATTGAATATTTTGTTTCTTATTATGATTATTATCAACCAGAAGCCTATATACCAGTAACAGGTACTTACATAGAAAAAGATTTATCTATAAATGATGATATAGAGCGTTTGCGTTTGAGCACAACCTCATCGCTACTTTCTGGAAGACGAGACGTACTGGTTGTTGCTTCTGTTTCTTGCTTATATGGTATTGGAAACCCTACAGAATTTAAAAAGAATGTAATTCCTATAGAAGTTGGTCAACTACTTTCTAGAACTAAATTTTTACACCAATTGGTTACAAGTCTATATTCTAGAACAGAGCATGAAATTAAAAGCGGAACATTTAAAGTAAAAGGAGATGTTGTAACAATATATCCGTCTTATGGAGATAATGGTTACCGTGTACACTTTTTTGGAGATGAAATTGAAGAAATAGAAGCATTTGATTTAGAGAATCAACAAGTATTAGAACAATTTGAACAATTAAATATTTACCCTGCAAATTTATTTGTTACTTCTCCTGATGTTTTGCAAAATGCCATACATCAAATACAAGAAGACATGGTGCATCAAGTTGCTTATTTTCAAGAAATAGGAAAACATTTAGAAGCAAAACGCTTAAAAGAACGTACTGAATTTGATCTGGAAATGATTCGAGAACTAGGATATTGTTCTGGTATCGAAAATTATTCGCGTTATCTAGATGGTAGAAACCCTGGCACTAGACCTTTTTGCTTGTTAGACTACTTTCCTGATGACTATTTAATGGTTATTGATGAAAGTCACGTAACCGTTCCTCAAACTCACGCTATGTATGGAGGAGACAGAAGCAGAAAAGAAAATTTAGTGGAATATGGTTTTAGGCTACCTGCTGCAATGGACAATAGACCTTTAAAGTTTGATGAGTTTGAAGCACTTCAAAATCAGACTATTTTTGTATCAGCAACTCCTGCAGATTACGAACTTCAAAAAACAGAAGGTGTATTTGTAGAGCAAATTATTAGGCCTACAGGTTTATTAGACCCTCCAATTGAGGTTCGTCCAAGTTTGAATCAAATTGATGATTTGATAGAAGAAATTCAATTACGAGTTGAAAAAGACGAACGTACTTTGGTAACTACATTAACCAAAAGAATGGCAGAAGAATTGACAAAATATTTAACACGAGTAGACATTCGATGTAGGTATGTTCATTCTGATGTAGATACTTTAGAGCGTGTAGAAATCATGCAAGATTTACGTAAAGGATTATTTGATGCTTTAATTGGTGTAAATCTTTTACGAGAAGGTTTAGATTTACCCGAGGTTTCTTTGGTGGCTATTTTAGATGCCGATAAAGAAGGTTTTTTGCGTAACAACAAATCTTTAACACAAACTGTTGGTAGAGCCGCAAGAAATGTAAATGGTTTAGCTATTATGTATGCAGATAAAGTTACTGATAGTATGCAAAAAACAATAGATGAAACAAATAGAAGGCGTGAAAAGCAGATTGCTTACAATACTAAACATGATATTACCCCAACCCAAATTAACAAAAAAATAGACGATACATTATCTAAATCTGCAGTTTCAAGTTATCATTATGACAATGCAAAACAAGTTGCTGCAGAACAAGATTTACAGTATTTACCTAAAGAAGAAATTGAGAAAAGAATTAGAGACAAACGGAAACAAATGGAAATTGCAGCAAAGAGCTTAGATTTTATTGCTGCTGCAAAATTACGAGACGAAATAGCCATCTTAAAAGAAAAAGTTTAAGTACACTTTACATAAATAGTAAAAGATTACCGGAAATACAGAATCTTCTATCTAATAAAATTAAGGTAAAGAGAACTCTTATTTTAGTAAAATAAAAAAACCCAAGGCAATAATTTGCTTTGGGTTTAATTTATGATATTATTTTAAGATTTAACTTAGTTTTTTGTAACCGTCAAATTGTCTCTCCATAAAATTTCTGCAGTTCCACCTTTACATCTGTATGCACCCATACGAATTCTTGTTTCTAAAGGAACTGTTGTTTGATTTGCTGTATTTTTTGATGAAACAGGTATTGATTTACTTACACCGTTTATTGTATAATCAATAAATTGTTTCTTTAGGCCGTTTACAGTTTTAAATGTACTTTTTATAACTACATCAAAATTTTTATTACGTTTAACTGTTGTAATGTAAACCAATTTTCTGCCAGAAGATCCAGAACCTCCACGTTTTGTAACTTGTTCTGAAAATATCTTAAATTCTTTTACTTTTCCATTTTCATAAATTATATCTCCTTTTCCATTATTTTCCCTTTTTGGTTTTGCAATAAATAACGCAATTGCTGGATCTCTTGATTCTTTACCTTGGATTTTATCATGTTTCCCTTTTACTTGTGCTATATATGTACCATCATTATCAGACATTGAAGTATCAGCTACCATATCTTTTACTGAACCTGCATTTAAGATTCTTACAGTGGCTGAAAGCTGGATGTACTTATTATGAGCATAGTTAAGTTTTGGTGTGGTACGCTCCATTCTTACTTGAAGTTTACCTGACTGGTTATTGGCGCTGTTTAATCTATAACCACCCCATCTATAACTTGAACCATACGTTGATTGTTTATAATCATAAGAACAACTTCTATCATCAATCATTGTACTGATTTTAGAGTTATAATCAGTTCCAGTAATAGCATCAATAAGCATAAATTTATTAGGATCGCAAGTGCCCTTAGCAAGAAAATCATTTTCTTCTACAGAAGAAATATCATTTTCATTAAAAAGGTTATCATCATCTTCTTGACAAGAAGTAAAAGTTCCCAGAGCTATTACTACTGCTAAAGCTCCAATTTTAATGTTAAAATTTTTCATGTTTGAGTTAATTTAGTATATATTGTTGTTTCAAATTTATAAACAAAAGTAACCTGAGGTATCCTGCAGCATCCTGTAAGATGTTTTTAATACAATAATTTTTTAGCAGAAAACACAACAAAATCTTCAAAAAAAAACTTAAAAAATAAGGGATTTCGCATTAATTTAAAGCATTTGATTAATACTGAAAAAATTTAAAAAACATAAAATTCAAAAATTTAATTTTTTAAAAAAAAAGCCTCGTTTTCACGAGACTTTTTATCTATTATCTTTATTCTTTTTATTAAATGACTATAACCAATATCGATTTTTTTTAGAACTCTATTGCAGTTGCAATTACTTACTTTGCGACTATCAATATATTTTACTTATTTATCATCTATGATTTATACTAAATATTTAAAGAGAAAAATCAATATATCATCGTAATAATTTTATAGTTTTTCCACTTATTTTTAAGAAAAATATATTACCGGAATAATTACGAAGATCTACCAATACACCCTCTTCCTTCAACAAAATACGACCTCTTACGTCGTAAACTGAATATTTTTGTGAATTATATAAATAAAACAAACCTTTAGATGATGGGTTTGGAAAAACAGTTATTTGTGAACTTGATAGATCGTTTTCTTTTGTGGAAAGTGTTGTGCTTATTTCAATCAATATATCTGTAAACTCTTCTTCACCACATTCGTTAATTATCAAAACACTAATCTCTTCATTACCTGCCTGATTGTCAAATTTTACTTCTATAGTATTTGTTAATTTACCCGAAATAATTGTAGCTCCACTTGGAATACTCCATATATATTCTTCTATACCCTCTACAGGTGCTACAGAATATGTTGCTGTTTGATTTATTCCAACCAATCTAGGACCTGATATGTTTTCTAAAAATCCTGTACCAACTCCAATAAATTCTCTTTTTACTTCTGCATCTCTAGTTTCACTATTTTTTACCTCTAATATTACTGATTTAAAACCTTTACTAGTATATGTTACATTATGAGGACCATTTCCTACGGCAGTAGCAGGAGAAGCTCCTTCTCCGAAAGTCCACTTAAGAGAAGTTGCATTTTCTGATGAACTATTTGTAAAAGTTACAGTCTCATCTTTACATATAAAATTTTTAGAAACATTAAACTCTGCATTTAAATTAAAGTTAGATTGAGCTAGCAAAAGTGCTTTATGTGCATTTATTCTACCAAAACCATAAAATTTGTCAAACCCCGCGGTATCTTCTTTGGGATCCCCTACTTCATCTTCAGCAGAATTTTGAATAATAGCCCTTATTTCTTGCGGAGTCTTTGTTAAGTCTAGTCCTTTTATTAAACAAGCAAGTCCTGCAACCATAGGAGATGAGAAAGAGGTTCCTCCAAAAAAACCATAGGCATTTGACCTAACTATTCTAGAAGAAAAAATACCTGAACCAGGTGCTAAAACATCTACATGGTCACCGTAATTACTACCAAAATTACCTCGTGTAGTTGCCTTTGTTACTCTAGTATCATCTGGATGAGAGGCTCCGACTGCCATAACAGAACTATAGGCTGCTGGAAACTGGGCTATTTCCTCACCTTCATTACCAGTTGCAGCAATAAGCAAAACTCCTTTTGATTCTGCATAGTCTACTGCTTCTTGAAAAGAATCTAAACGCTCTAACCCTCCAAATGACATATTACCTATATGTATACCATTATCTACAGCATAAAAAATTGCCTCAATTTCGTTAGAAATTAATCCATCAATTCTATCATCCAATACTTTTAACACCATTATTTTACATTTCCAATCCATTCCTGCAATACCGACTCCATTATTTCCTGTTGCTGCGGCTATTCCAGCAACTACAGTACCGTGCCTATTGTCATCACTAGGATCATTATCGTCATTTACAAAATCCCATCCATTAATATCGTCTATGTAACCATTATTATCATCATCTATACCATTACCTGGTATTTCATCTTCATTTACCCAAACTCTTCCTACAAATTCTTCGTGGTCTAATCTAAGACCACTATCAAAAACTCCTAGTACTACATTTTCGTTTCCTGTGGTAATATCCCAAGCCAAATCTGTATCCATATCGGCATCCGCCTTACCTTCTACACCTACTACACCATCGTAACCATTATTAAGATGGTAGTATTGATTTTCAGAGAAAAAAGGATCATTAGGTACGATATTTCCTTTACTAGCATGGTCTAATTCAACAAACTTGAATAAGTTACTTTTTTCATATTCACTTTTAACAACTATTTTATCTGTAGTGGTTAAAAATTTTAAGCGGATTACCCTAGAAGTTAATATGCTTTGTTCTTCTGTACTTTTATCCGAAGAACCCAATGACCTCATAGATATCGAGTTAAAACGATTGTTCAAAGCTTTGAATTTAATCATTGCTTCTGGAGAAGTACCTTTTTTTAACGCAACTAATAACGAATAGGTATTATCTTGAGATGAAATTGAGAGACTAATAAAAAAGAGTAATACAGTTAGGGAGAAGCAATTTTTAAGAGTATTCATTATTATTAAATTTTTATATTTATTAAGACCCGAAGCTAAAACATTAATTTTTCTGAAAAAAGAGTATTAACACTATATTTTTTTAAGTAAAATCTATAAAAAAAGCCTCGTTTTAACGAGGCTTTTAAATATTATAAAAGTAAAATTCTAACTTAGAACCTCACTAACTTTGTCTGCAGCTTCTTGAAATTCAGTTGCAGAAATAATTTCCATTCCAGAGTTATCTATCAACTCTTTTGCTTCTTTAGCATTAGTACCTTGTAAACGACAAATAATAGGCACGTTTATCTTATCTCCCATACTTTTGTAAGCATCTACAACACCTTGTGCTACTCTATCACAACGTACAATTCCACCAAAAATATTTACTAAGATTGCTTTTACAGCTGGGTCTTTTAAAATAATACCAAAAGCTGTTTCAACTCTTTGTGCATCAGCAGTACCACCAACATTTAAAATCTATTGTCCAAAAATATAACTCAGTGTTACCTGTTAAATTTTCTAGATGTTCTTCCTTTAAATTTCTTT
This sequence comes from Polaribacter sp. WD7, assembly GCF_003335085.1. Taxonomy (GTDB): domain Bacteria; phylum Bacteroidota; class Bacteroidia; order Flavobacteriales; family Flavobacteriaceae; genus Polaribacter. The sequence goes on from NZ_QPEJ01000017.1 coordinate 577,755, forward strand.
GCAATACACTAAAAACTTAAGATGAGTGATACTCTGTATACATAATACATGATCTTTTGATTTTCCATTAACCAAGTATTTTTTTTTAGAAACTTAAGTGAAATTTTTTAAAATAAATATTTTCTCTAAATTTTAGATCAATAAAATTTTACACTCAAAAACTCTATGTTTAAATACATTTACCCTCTATTTAAAGGAGTAAAATCTAAAACCACTCGAGTGAGTGGTTTTTTTTTAGAATATAATTAGTTTTTGTTATAATTTAAATGCAACTAATTAAAAGCTCTTATTACTACATATTTTTACGTTTGTTAGTCCATAAGTTGTTTTTCCATCTAATATCAGCATATCCTCCTTTACATCTGTAAGCTCCCATTCTTATTTTTGTATCTGTTGGATTTGCAAGGTTGCCATTTACACTCTGTCTAGATATTTTATGTGAATTAGAAGAACCATTGATATTATAATCTATATAATGATTATTATTAGAAGTAAACCTAGAAGTAACATTAAAACTAAATTCTACATCCCTATAAACACTAGTAATATATATTAATCTTCTTCCATTGGTTCCAGAGCCTCCACGTTTGTTAATAAGCTCAGCATAAATATGATACATCCCTGGAAAACCACTTGAATCAATCCAAACTGCACCTCCATTATTAACAGATCCTCTGTTATACCTTGCAGGTTTAGCAATAAACAACATAATAGCTGGATCAGGTGATCCACCTCCACCTGTATGTTTTCCTTTTACTTGGGCAATATAAGTTCCATTTTCGTCTCTCATATCAGACGGAGGATAAGGAGAGCTAGACATATTTTTAATACCTGAATTAAGTATTTTTACAGTACCACTTACAGTTAGAGACGCTCCATTAGAATAACCTATAGTCCCTGTAGTTCGTTCAATTCTAGTTTGTAAACTTCCATTCGTATTTGCACTATTTAATTGATAAACTCCAAAATTACCCGACTGACCATAATCGTAACTACAACTTCTATCATCAACAACATTACTGATACCAGAATTTTTATCAGAAAAAACATTAGGATATACAAAATTTAGTAAATTGGTTTGACAATCACTTCCTTGTCTTTCTAGAGGTTTGCTTTCTTCTTTCAACGAAGCTTCATTATCAGTTATAAAGATATCTTCTTCTTGTTGGCAAGAAGTAAAAATTCCTAGAGTCATTACTACTGCTAAAGCTCCAATTTTAATGTTAAAATTTTTCATGTTTGAGTTAATTTAGTATATATTATTTCGTCAAAAATATAAGCACATGTAAAATTTAGTGTCCTGTAGTGTCCTGTAAGTTTTATCAATATTATATTTTATTAGAAAAAAAAATAACAAAACCCACACAAAGCACTTAAAGAACATAGGATTTTGTCTGAATTTTAAATAATTATGTGAATTCGAGTTAAGAAAACGGTTATTTTATTTACAAAAAAACAAAAAAAACCGTTAACTTAATATTTTGAATAACAAGTGAATAATGGATTTTTATCTTATGATTACTGTCAATAAAATCATCGGAATATTTCGGTAACTAAAAATAATGTAGCTGACCAAATAAAAAGAAAATTCGTAAAAGAAATCGTAGAGTGTCAGACGGAGAAGTAATAACAATTTTAGTTATTTTTCATTTAAAATCATACAGAAATTTGAAACACTTTTATATAAATAATCTTTGCAAACATACCCTGAATGAATTCCTAATTCTGTTTCTTATAACCAATCCGTTAAATTGCAAAAGAAAGTAGTTCAACCCATTGGGGTTTATATGAAAATGCACTGTCCTGAAGATTATACAGGTATTTAATTCCTCTATTCAACTACTCTAAAATCTTGTCATTACAAAAGAGAAAAGCTACGTAAAGTATTTAGTGTTCTGGCTCAAAAAGTTATAGAATATTAGGTTAGTTTTATAGTTTTAAATTATATCATTATTTGCAATGATAAAGGAAAATAGTTGAATTTATGCTTACTATAGGAAATGTAAATGATAGAAAACCATTTAAAAATAAATCTTATCAATGATAAAGTATTTGGTAAAATTTACTAAGATAAAGATTATCTTGGTAAAGATTTATTCAATAGATTATTTTTAGATGAAATCTATTTCATAGTAAAAGCTAGAAAGAATATGAAGAAAAAAGCAATAGATTTATGGACAGGGTTTTATTAAAAAAAAAGGGCTACAATTAAATCGGTAAATGATATTTTAAAAAATGTATGTTACATTGAGCACACTAAAACATAGATTTGTATATAATTTTTTCTCAAATTCAGTACCTAAACTAATAGCATATGGTTTTATAACTAAAAAACCGTCTATTAAAATAAAAAATATGATTCCTAATACGCAAAATGTGTTTCCTAATATTGGAATAAGTTAAGTCTAACTCACGTTAAATAATTTCTAATAATATTCATTATTTGTGAATTTTATATTTATTAATCTAAGAAGCTAATACATTAATTTTTCTAAAAAAAGAGTATTAACACTATATGTTTTGTTAATTTTTTTTTGATTTCGACCAAAAAAAAGCCTCGTTTTCACGAGGCTTATAAATATCATAATTGTAAAAATTCTAACTTAGAACTTCACTTACCTTATCTGCTGCTTCTTGAAATTCTGTTGCAGAAATAATTTCCATTCCAGAATTATCGATCAATTCTTTAGCTTCTTTAGCATTAGTACCCTGTAAACGACAAATAATTGGTACGTTTATTTTATCTCCCATGCTTTTATAAGCATCAACTACACCTTGTGCGACTCTATCACAACGTACAATTCCACCAAAAATGTTTACTAAGATTGCTTTTACAGCTGGGTCTTTTAAAATAATACCAAAAGCTGTTTCAACTCTTTGTGCATCTGCAGTACCACCAACATCTAAAAAGTTAGCAGGCTCACCTCCAGATTCTTTAATTAAATCCATAGTACCCATTGCCAAACCAGCTCCGTTTACCATACAACCAACATTTCCATCTAAATCTACGTAGTTTAAACCAGCAGCTTTAGCTTCAACTTCAATTGGATTTTCTTCTCTGATATCACGCATTGCTGCATAATCTTTATGTCTGTATAATGCATTTTCGTCTAAAGAAACTTTAGCATCAACAGCCATTATTTTAGCATCAGAAGTTTTTAATACCGGATTAATTTCAAACATAGATGAATCTGATTTTATATAGGCAGTATATAAAGCAGTAACAAATTTTGTCATTTCTTTAAATGCTACTCCAGATAAACCTAAGTTAAAAGCTACTTTACGTGCTTGAAAAGGCATGATACCCAATAAAGGATCTATCTCTTCTGTAAAAATTAAATGTGGTGTTTCTTCTGCAACAGTCTCAATATCCATTCCACCTTCTGTAGAATACATGATCATATTTTTACCTGTAGCTCTGTTTAATAATACAGACATATAAAATTCATCTGGCTCTTCATCTCCCGGATAGTATACATCCTCAGCAATTAAAACTTGATTTACCAACTTACCTTCTGCTGAAGTTTGTGGTGTAATCAACATCATACCTAGAATATCATCTGCAATACTTTCTACTTGTTCTAAATTCTTAGCAAGTTTAACTCCTCCTCCTTTTCCTCTTCCACCTGCATGAACCTGAGCTTTTATAACATGCCATCCCGTACCTGTTTCTTCTGTTAGTTTTTTTGCAGCATCTACTGCTTCTGCAGGAGTACTTGCAACAATTCCTCTTTGAATTCTAACTCCAAAACTGCTTAAAATTTCTTTTCCTTGATATTCGTGTAAGTTCATCTATAAATCTTTTAAAAACGTTGACAAAAATACAAATTCAGATGTAAAATTTAGCAAGGTTTTCTTTAAAAAACCCCATTAGAGTCATAAAAAATATTCTTTAAGACTTTTTTAACAAACTAATTCTTAAACCCTTTAAAATTTAAAAAGGCTTTCTTACAACTTATCCTATTTTAGGATATTCATAATTTCTATAAATATCTTCAAAATAATCTATAGACAAAACACCTTAAAACACTAATAGAACTATGGTGTATTATATCTGAAATGGTTACAAACTGTCAATTAAAGTGATTATTGGATACAAAAAAACGTAACTAGAAATACTTTAGAACTTAAAATTTATTATCGATACAAATTTTACTGATTTTAATCGTAAAACTCATTCGATTTGATAAAATTTCATCAAAATATATAATAGGTTAATTAACAATTACTTTGCAAAAGTTAGACTAGTAAAAAAACGTAACACATTTTATATCAATCCAAAATACCGTGCTCAAAAGCACTTTCAAAAACTCGATACTTGACACAACTTTGTAAATTACAATAAGCTAAAAATCTTTTCGAATCATAAAATGGTCTCAGATTTAATTTATTATAAATCAGAAATCTTTAATCGTTTTTCTGATTTCTTTTTATAACTTCGTTTTAAAGAAATTTGATATGATTTTTGGTAAAAACATCCATAAATATTATGGTGATGTAGAAGTTCTAAAAGGGGTTGACTTAACCATTAATAAAGGTGAAGTTGTTGCTATTGTTGGCCCTTCTGGAGCAGGAAAAACAACCTTACTTCAAATATTAGGTACATTGGACAAACCCAATACACAAGATGATTTTGAACTAACAATAAACAATACTTCTTTAAAAAAATTGCCCGATAATAAGCTTTCTGTATTTAGAAATAACCATATCGGTTTTATCTTTCAATTTCACCAATTATTACCCGAATTCTCTGCGCTAGAAAACGTCTGTATTCCTGCTTTCATTGGAAAAAAACCAAAGATTGAAGCAGAAAAAAAAGCAAAAGAACTTTTGAGTTTTTTGGGATTATCTCATCGTATTCACCACAAACCAAGCCAACTTTCTGGAGGAGAGCAACAACGTGTTGCGGTTGCTAGAGCATTGATAAACAACCCCTCTGTAATTTTGGCTGATGAACCTAGTGGCAATCTAGATAGTGAATCTGCTAAAAACTTACATGAATTATTTTTTAAACTACGTGATGAATTTGGGCAAACATTTGTTTTGGTAACGCATAATGAAGATTTAGCGAATATGGCAGATAGAAAGCTAAACATGATAGATGGTAAAATTGAGTAATTGTACGAAAAAAATTGCTCTATCTTTACTACTGGTAACTTTATTGAGTTCATGTGCCACCATTTTTAAACACCAAAAGAACAACAGTTAAAATATCTGCAAACCAAAAAAGTAAAAGTTGTTTTTAAAAAGGATACGGCTTTAGGAAATACATTACAAGCTTCTATTAGATCTATACGCTCTAAAAAACAAATAAAATTGACCATTTTAAAGGATTCCTTATAAAAAGATTTTTATTTCAACAGAAAATTATCATATAATTTTCTATTAAATACTGTATTAAAGAAAAAGAGCTATGTACAGGCTAGAAACCTTGTGGTTAATAATATTAATATTAACCTCATTAGAAATGTACATTTAAATGAATATTTAGGATTTGAAATAATTCAAAAAAAAATCGATTTAATGATCAAATCATCTATTTTGAAAAAAATCAAACCAATACAGATAAAAACTTTATTATAAATAATAGTTTTTTCTAAGAAAAAAGTGACCATTTTAAATATAAAATATGAACTATTGGCACCCCTAAACAACGTATTTTATTTTGATTTTTACGCTGGATTAGGAATAAGATTAAAAAGATTTAAAGATATTAGCATTGAATTTAATCCTGATTTACACAGAACATATTATGAAGATAATATATTTTCATTAGATTTTTTGGATGGTACTTATAGCGATACAATAAAAATGAGTTTAGGATTAAAATTTGGTATTATATTATAAATTATATGTTAGAAACACTTAAAAAAATACTAGGCTTCTTAAAACAACCCAGTATCCACAAAGACCCCAATACTGATTTTTCATATAGATTAAACGTTTTTGGGAAGCTTTTAGCAATAAGTATTATTACAGGATTTATCATTTCTCCGCTATTTGTTTTTCTTGAATATGTTAACCTTATAGATGCAGATGCTCATAAACTAGACAAAATGTTTAAAGGAATGAGTAACTTAAAAATACTTTTATTAGGTGCTATTTTAGCTCCTATATTAGAGGAAGTATTGTTTAGAGCTCCCCTTACCCTATGTAAAAGTAAAATTGCATTTAAAATTTTATTTTACACTTTAACAATTCTATTTGGCTTTATACACATTACTAATTTTGAGATATCCACAAACGTAATACTACTTTCTCCTTTACTAGTTTTACCTCAAATACTTTTGGGTGTTTATTTAGGTTTTATTAGAGTCCGTTTTGGACTACTTTGGTCTATTTGTTTACACGCTGCTTATAACGGAATTTTAATTACATTAAGTTTTTTAGAGAATTTTTAAGATGAATAGTAAAGAGCTTAAGGAATTTTTAGATGAAAAGGTTATTATATACAATAACCCAAAGTTTATTGAATCTGACCCTATCCGAATACCTCATTTATTTTCTTTAAAAGAAGACATAGAAATTGCAGGATTTTTAACCGCTACTATTTCTTGGGGAAATAGAAAAATGATAATTAAGAATGCTTTACAAATGATGGAATTACTAGATAACGCTCCTTTTGATTTTGTTTTAAACCATCAAAAAAAAGATTTAAAAACACTTGATAATTTTGTTCATAGAACTTTTAACAGCAAAGACTTACAGCAATTTATCATGTCCTTACAACACATTTACAGTACACACAATGGACTAGAAAATGTTTTACTTGTAAAAAACAACAAAGACAATTACCAAAATGCAATTCATTATTTAAAACAGGTGTTTTTTGAAATACCACACCAACAAAGAACACAAAAGCACATCTCAGATCCATTAAAAAACTCTGCCGCTAAAAGAATAAACATGTTTCTAAGATGGATGGTTAGGAACGATGGTAATGGAGTTGACTTTGGTCTTTGGAAAAGTCATTCTTCCTCTAATTTGTCATGTCCATTAGATGTACATTCTGGAAATGTTGCAAGAAAATTAAAACTTTTAAAGAGAAAACAAAACGATTGGAAAGCACTACATGAATTGGATTTAAAACTAAGAAAACTAGATAAAGAAGATCCTGTAAAATATGATTTTGCTTTATTTGGTTTAGGTGTATTTGAAAAGTTTTGATTAGAAGTTAACAACCGTTTAAAAATTCCTTTTTTTGTAATAACTTACAACCTTAATTTAAGTGAATGCAATTTAAAAATCCAGAAATATTTTATCTTTTTTTTCTACTAATTATTCCAATTTTAGTACATCTTTTTCAACTACAAAAATTTGTAAAAGTAGCATTTACTAATGTTGCTTTTTTACAACAAATAGTACAACAAAATAGACGAAGTTCTCGCATAAAAAAATGGTTAATTTTAACCTGTAGATTACTATTATTTTCATCGATACTTTTTGCTTTTTCACAACCATATTTTAGTAATAAAGAATTTTCAAAAAAACAACATAACTTTATTTACTTAGACAATTCTTTAAGCACTGGTGCAACAGGAGAAAAAGGAAAACTACTTCAAGTTGCAGCTCAAGAAATTATCAATTCAGCTTCAGCTAGTAATACTTACACGCTACAAACAAATACAAATTTTTACAAAAATTTATCTAAAGAAGAATTAAAAGAAGTACTTTTAGATATCAAAAACACTTCAAAATCTATAGATTTTAAGAGTATATACTTGAAAATATCAGAACCTATACCACATAAAACTAAAACTTTAATAAACAACATTTATATATCTGATTTTCAAAATAAAAAACACTTAGAGTTTACAAATGTAACACCTCCATTTTCTATTATTCAACTCAAACCTTCGATAAAAAACAATATTTCTATTGATAGTGTTTTTGTAAGTGATAAAAAAAACAACACAACCACTGTAAAAGCTGTCATTAAAAACCAAGGTGATGCTAAATACAATATTCCTATAGCATTACACAACAAAACCAAATTGATTAGTAAACAATCTTTTTCTATACAAAAAGACAGCAATCAAATTATTGAATTTAAATTACAAAACCAATCTGAATTTAACGGAAAAATTAGTATAACTTTTAGCGATACTTTCATATTTGACAACTCTTTTTTCTTCACCCTTAAAAAACCTAAAAAAATAAATGTTTTGATTATTGGAAACAATGCTGAGTATTTAAAAAAAATTTACCCAAAAGAAGAATTTAACTACTCCTTCTCTAGTCTTCAAAATACGAGTTACAATAGCATCTCAAATCAAAATTTAATTGTACTTTCTGAACTAAAAAGCATCCCCAAAATTTTATCGAACCGATTATATGAGTTTGCGAAAAACGGAGGAAATCTTGTACTAATTCCTAGTAGTAAAATTGATACAAATTCTTACAATAATTTCTTAACCAAATTAAATATTGGGGTTGTAAAAAATCAATTGAAAAACAATTTAAAAATTACAGAAATCAATTTTAATCATCCTTTACTTAAAAATGTATTTGTTAAAAAGGTTACAAATTTTCAATACCCAACAGTCAACTCATATTTAAGTTTTGACACAAGTTTAGGTTATCAAATTTTAACTTTCGAAAACAACCTTCCCTTTATACAAGAGTTCTCTATTTCTAACGGAAAACTATTTTTGGTTGCCAGCAATTTAGATAAAGAAAACAGTAATTTTACAAACTCTCCTTTAATTGTTCCTATTTTCTATAATTTTGCACAATCTAGCTTTAATAGTTCTACTATTTTTTACAGAACAAATACTAAAAACACTATTGATGTTGAAGTTAAAATGAACAAAGACGATGTTTTATCTATTGCCAATACAAAAAACAAGTTTATTCCCTTGCAAAGACAATATCAGAAAAAAACAAGTTTGATTACAGATAATCAACTTAAGAAAAATGGATTTTACTATATTTTAAAAAATAAAGATACCCTAGAAACAATTGCGTTTAACTATCCAAAATCTGAGAGCAACTTAAATTTTATGGATGTTGCAGCAATAAGAAATACAAATAAGAACATTAACATTTCAGATTCCATCTCTTCTTTTTTTAATCAACTGAACAAAAAAAATGAAGTTCATTGGCTTTGGAAATGGTTTTTATCATTGGCAATTGTATCTTTGCTGCTAGAAATTTTAATCTTAAAATTCTACAAAACATGACTACGCTTATAAAATCGGCAAAAATTGTAGATGCCTCAAGCCCACATCATCTAAAAAGAAAAGATATCTTAATAGTAGATGGTATGATCACAAAAATTGAAGACACAATTATTCAACAAGATGCTACTATCGTTACTTTTAATAACCTTCATGTTTCTTTGGGTTGGTTTGACACTAGTGTTTCTTTAGGGGAACCAGGATTTGAGGAAAGAGAAACTATAGATAAGGGCTTACGTGTAGCTGCAAAATCTGGTTTTACGAGTATCGCTGTAAATGCAAATACAAATCCGGTTATCGACACTAAATCTTCAGTAGAATTTCTAAAAAACAAAGCCAAGGGTCATGCTACAAATCTTTATCCTATTGCGGCCTTAACCCAAAAAAGTGAAGGTATAGAAATGGCAGAATTGTATGATATGTATCAATCTGGGGCCTTAGCATTTGCAGACTATAAAAGGCCAATTGCAAACGACAATCTAATGAAAATTGCGCTTTTATATGCTCAAAACTTTGGAGGTTTGGTTATGAGTTTTCCTAAAAACAAGGCTATTGCTGGTGAAGGAATTGCAAATGAAGGCATTAATAGCACAAAATTGGGCTTAAAAGGAATACCAGATTTAGCTGAACACTTACAAATTGCTAGAGATTTATTTTTACTAGAATATACAGGAGGTAAACTGCACATACCAACCATTTCTACGGCAAAATCTGTAAGCTTAATTAAGGAGGCAAAAAAGAAAGGTTTGCAAGTAACTTGTAGTGTATCCATTAATAATCTTTTCTTATCTGATGATAATTTGCATGGTTTTGATAGCAACTTTAAATTAAACCCTCCGTTAAGAACCAAGGGTGATGTAAAATCTTTACAGAAAGCTGTAAAATCTGGCGTTATTGATATTATTACAAGTGATCATAATCCTATTGATATTGAACATAAAAAAGTAGAATTTAGTCAAGCTAAAGACGGTGCAATTGGTCTAGAGAGTGCATTTTCTGTTTTAAATTCAATTTTTGAAATTGAAGAATTTATTGCACAAATCACCACAAATCCAAAAGAAATTTTCGGCTTAGAGAATACTTCTATCTCTGAAGGGAATATTGCTGATGTTTCTTTATTTACAACTGATGGAGAGTATGAATTTACGTTAGAAAATATTTTATCTACTTCAAAAAATAGTGCTTTTTTAGGTAAAACTTTAAAAGGGAAAGCTTACGGAATATTCGCTAACAACCAACTTGTTTTAAATCAATAAGCTACACAAATGAGTGATTTACATTACCTAGTAAGACAACCTAAAATACAAATTAAAAATCCGCCTTTATTAATTTTACTTCATGGCTATGGAAGTAATGAACAAGATTTGTTTTCTTTTGCTGAAGAATTACCAGACAACTTTTTAATTATTAGTGTACAAGCTCCTTTAAGTATGGGGTTTGGTAGTTACGCTTGGTATTCTATTAATTTTGATGATATAAACGGTAAATTCTCAGATCTAAAAGAAGCAAAAAATGCTATAGATAAAATAGCTAGCTTTATTGATGATATAAAAATAAAATATAATACAGACGCTAAAAAAACATTTTTATTAGGATTTAGTCAAGGGGCAATTTTAAGTTATTCTCTTAGTTTTTTCTACCCAAATAAAGTACAATACGTAATTGCATTAAGCGGCTATATTAATACAGATTTGCTACCAAACTCTATGGCTAAAAATATTGAAACAGAATATTATAGTTCTCATGGTAGTGTAGACCAAGTTTTACCAGTTGAGTGGGCTAGAAACTCAAAACCGTTTTTAGATAATCTAAATTTAAACAGTGTTTATTCAGAGTATCCTGTAGGTCATGGAGTTGCTCCACAAAATTTTTATAGTTTTAAAAATTGGTTAGAAGAACGTTTATAACAATTAATGTTTTTCTACCTTTAATAATTCGGGAAATTTCTTTTTAAAACGATTTAATCTTGGCACTGAAACAGCCCTAACATAGCCTTGATTAGGATTTCTTTTTTCAAAATCTTGATGGTAATCTTCTGCTTTATAAAAAGTTTCTATTTTACGTACTTCTGTAACTATTTTACCTTCATAAACCTCTTCATTTAACTTTTTTATAGCATTTTGTACAATTTGCTTTTCAACTTCTGTTTTATAAAATGCGATAGATCTGTACTGCGTTCCATAATCTGGATGCTGGCCATTAACTGTTGTAGGATTATGTGACCCAAAAAATACCTTTACTAACGTTTTAAAATTTACAATTTTAGGGTTGTAATACACAGCTACAGTTTCTGCATGCCCTGTTTTTCCTGTTCCTATACTTTGGTATGTTGGGTTTTTAGTATTTCCGCCTGCATAACCAGAAACAGCTTCTTCTACCCCTTTTACACTTTCAAAAATTGCTTCTACACACCAGAAACAACCACTAGCAAAGTAGGCTACTTCTGTATCTTGACTTGGGGCATATTTTGAGTTTATTTTAATTTCTTCCTTTTTTGTAAAACCAAAACAAGAGACCAATACTAAAAAAAATCCGAATGCAGCTAAGTGTTTAAAAAACTTCATATATTAATTTCATATTTGTTAAAAAAAGATTGTACTAAGAATCATTTAAAACTCAGTACAATCTCTAGAACTTTTAATTGAATAAATATCTAGGTATTTACAACCCCACAGCTTCAATTAAACTGCTTTTCTCAAAAGAGAGAAACAAAAATATTTATTTTGATATTACTTTAGACGTATGATTTGCATCTAATTTACAAGATGTTTACAACTTTAGTAATTTCTTAAGAATTGAGGTTGCAGAAATCTTAACAGAATCTTATTTTTGTCTTATACTTTAACACATCTATGGAGCATTTTATAGTATCAGCACGTAAATATAGACCTCAAAATTTTGAGGATGTTGTTGGGCAACAAGCTATCACAAATACGTTAGAAAATGCTATAAAAAACAACCATTTAGCCCAGGCTTTATTATTTACAGGTCCGCGTGGAGTTGGTAAAACTTCTTGTGCTAGAATATTAGCAAAAAAAATTAATCAACAAGATGCAACCCATGCAGAAGATGAAGATTTTGCATTTAATATTTTTGAATTGGATGCTGCCTCTAATAACTCTGTTGATGATATAAGAAGTTTAACCGATCAGGTTCGTATACCTCCTCAAACCGGAAAATACAAAGTATATATTATAGATGAGGTACACATGCTTTCTCAAGCGGCTTTTAATGCGTTTTTAAAAACATTAGAAGAACCACCTGCACACGCTATTTTTATTTTGGCTACTACAGAAAAGCATAAAATTATACCTACTATTTTATCTCGTTGTCAAATCTTTGATTTTAAACGAATTGGTGTTTTAGACGCAAAAAATTACTTAAAAGTAATTTGTGAAAAAGAAAATATTACTGCAGAAGATGATGCAATACACGTTATTGCTCAAAAAGCAGATGGCGCAATGCGAGACGCTTTGTCTATATTTGATAGAGTTGTAAGTTTTTCTGGAAACAACTTGACTCGAGAAGCAGTTACAGAAAATTTAAATGTATTAGACTACGATACGTATTTTAATATGACAGATTTATTGCTAGACAATAAAATACCTGAAGTTTTAAATGGATTTAATATTATTTTAGGAAAAGGATTTGAAGGGCATCATTTTATAAATGGTTTAGCAAGTCATTTTAGAGATATTTTGGTTGCAAAAGACAAAGCAACTATAGATTTACTTGAAGTTGGTGACAATGCAAAAAAGAAATACTTAGCCCAAGCTACTAAGGCTAGCATACCTTTTTTGCTACAAGCAATTGAGAAAGCTAACAATTGTGATTTAAACTATAGAACAAGTAAAAATCAACGATTGTTGGTTGAGCTTACTCTAATGCAGATTGCCTCTATCACTTTTGATGGAGAAAAAAAAAAGTCAGCTAACTACATAATACCAGCTACTTTTTTTCAGGCTCTTTCTCCTGCAATAAAAAAAGAGAACACAGTAGTTAAGCAAAGAGAGACCGTAACAAAATCTCAAAAAACTCCGGAAATAACAAAACCAAAATTAGAAAAACCAATTTTAAAATCGGTTAAAAGACGTACCTCTTCTTTATCTCTAAAGAGTATCTATCAGAAAAAAGAAGTTAAAAAAACGGATGTAGAGGAAAATTTTGACAACCACCCTAAAGATGTCTTTTCTGAAGAAAAGCTACAAACATTATGGAAAGAGTATGCTACTATTCTCCAAAAAAAAGGAGAAAGAAGTATGGCTTCTATAGTAGCCACAGATATTCCTAAGCTAGAAGGAAAATTTAATATTTTATTTACTGTACCCAATAAATTGATGAAAGATCAATTTCATAAAGGCAGGCCTAAACTAGTAAAGTATCTTAGAGAGCAATTAAACAATTATGGAATAGATATTATTGTGAATCTAAATGAAACCGTAGAGAAAAAGTTTGCTTACACACCGCAAGAAAAGTTTAACAAAATGAAAGAAAAGAATCCGTTGTTGGAAAAACTTCGTCAGACTTTTGAATTAGATTTGTAAGTCTCTCCAATATTTTTTCCTAAATAAGATAGCATTAACTCTTCTTTACCTGCTCCAATTTTTTCGAATTCAGAAATTAAATAAATACCTTCTCCCTTTTCAACAAACAACGGTACAGATTTTTCTTCTCTAGATAAAAGTTCTAAAATGTTATTGTATTCTTCTTCATTTTCAATCTTCACTTCATTTATATTAGGATTTTCTCTATAAGCTTCACTTAAGTTAATGTAATCATCTTTTGGTGTAAAAAACCATTCTCTATCTTCATCTGTAGATTCTAATAATTGCACAGACGACGCTAGTTTATAAGCCCCATGTTCTCCAAAATCTTTAGAAAAATTCTTTAAAACATGATTGTTTACAGCATCACTACCTGTCATCGCTATTAGATACCCAACATCATTCAGCTCTATGTTATCTGTTAATTCGTCATCATAAACATCTGCCCTTATCGCTTCTAGATCACTATCTAATGCTTGCTGTACAAATGTTTTATTAGAATCTATAAGTATTATTCTTTTACCTTTATCACGCAAATACTCTGCAATTAAACGTGCGGGATCAGAAGCTCCTACAAATAAAATAGCATCAGAACTTTTTAAGAAAACGCCTACCAATCTTGCAAATAATCTTGCTGTAGTAGCGTTTAAGAGCACTGTGCCCAAAACAATCATAAACACTAGTGGAGTAATATACTCTGCACCTTCTACTCCTTGTTTTAAGAGTTTACTACCAAAAAGCGAAGCAATACCAGCAGCTACAATTCCACGAGGACCCACCCAACTGATAAATAGTTTTTCATTAAACTTTAGCTTAGAATTTCTAGTACTTGCAAATACAGCTATGGGTCTTATCACAAAAACAACTACAGCAAACAATGCTGCTGTTTTCCAAGTGTACAGCAACATTAAATCTTCTATATCTATATTTGCTGCTAACAATATAAAGAGAATAGAGATTAATAAAACACTCAATGATTCTTTAAAATACAATAGTTCTTTAAGGTTGCTTAACTTTCCGTTACCCAACACCATACCCATAACTACAACAGCTAACAATCCAGACTCATGAGCAAATAATTCTGATTCTACGAACACTAGTAAAACAGTAGATAAAGAAACTACATTTAATAGATAATGAGGAATTAACTTCTTATTAATAGCATAGGCTAAAGCATGCGCAAACGTAAAGCCAAAAGTTGTACCGAAAAGTAAAATTTTACCGAACTCTATGAGTGCTGTTTTTGTAAAACCACCACCACCACCAACACTTATAAATTCAAATACCAATACAGCTACCAAAGCTCCTATAGGGTCTATTAAAATACCTTCCCACTTTAATACAGTAGATATATCTTTTTTTAAAGGAATATTTCTTAAAATTGGCGTAATAACTGTGGGACCAGTAACAATAATTAATCCTGCAAAAAGAAAAGATAACTCCCAACCCAATTTAAAAATAAAATGCGCTACTAAACCCGCTCCAAAAAAAGTAATGGCAGAACCCAATGTTATTAATTTGGTAATAACAGGACCTACATTTTTAATCTCGCTTCTTTTTAGAGTTAAACCACCTTCAAAAAGTACTATACTTATGGCTAGAGAAACAAAATAATACAAGCCTTCTCCAGGAAACAAACCTTTTTCACCGTTCCAAATAGGCTCTATCCATTTAGAACCATCTTCACTTAAAAATTCGGCTGCAATTGGCCCTACTAATAGACCAATTAATATAAGTGGCAAAATAGCAGGAATTTTAAATTTCCATGCTACCCATTGCGCCAATATTCCTAATATTATAATTCCTGCTAATTCTAACATTCTATTTTTTTAAAAAATCTAATTTATGAAAAAACATACTAGTAGCAAGTTTCTTTACATCAAATAATGTTTAAATTTGCAAAACAAACGCAAAATCTTATGTTAGGCTTACAATTTGAAACAACAACCTCTTGGGCAGAAATTGCAAAAGATAATTTACAACAAATTTTAACAGATCATGCATTTTTAGAGCAAAAGGCTGCTTCTAACGCTGTTTCTATTATAATAAACTATTCTGAAGAGACAGAATTAGTTAAAGAAATGAGCAATATTGCTATAGAAGAGATGCAGCATTTTAAAATGGTGCATTTGCTTATGGTTAAACGAGGTATGGTGTTGGGTAGAGAACAAAAGAATGATTATGCGGTTAGGTTGCAAAAATTTTTTCCGAAAACAAAAGATAGAACAAATGCGTTAATTCAGCGCTTATTGGTAGCTGCTTTAATAGAAGCCAGAAGTTGTGAGCGCTTTAAAGTGTTTTCTGAAAATATGGAAGATGAAGAATTGGCTAAGTTTTACAAAAACTTAATGATTTCTGAAGCCAACCACTACACCACTTTTTTACAATTTGCGCGTGAATATCAAGATAGAGAAATTGTAGATAAAAAATGGAATGACTTATTAGCTTTTGAAGCTAATATGATGCGCGAACGTGGTAACTTGGCTAAAATTCATGGGTAATAATTGATGGTTGATGGTTGATGGTTGATGGTTGATGGTTGATGGTTGATGGTTGATGGTTGATGGAATTTAGCTCTTTTAACTTTATTATTTTGAAACTTTACAAACTTCAAACATTTTAACTTTACCTTTCACAAAATCATACTATGTTTTCTAAAGAAGAAGCTGCTTTATTGCGAAAAGAATTCTGGACTAGTTTTGGAAAATCGTTTCCTAGAAAATGGTTATTGTACAATACTAAAGTAAAAGGGCTTTCTTTTAAGTTTGTGGCCGAAAGAAAAATAGCTTTGGTGTGTTTTGATATTGAAACACCTGACGAAATTGCCAATTTATTATATTATGACCAGTTACTCTCTCTAAAAACCTTATTAGAAAATGAACTTTCTGAGGTTATTTTTGACAGTTCATTTGAGCTTGATAATAGTAAACAAATACACAGAATCTATGTGCCTTTTGAAGGTAAGTTTAGCGTTTATAACAAAAATACTTGGAGAGATTGCTACGAATTTTTTGTTGAAACCATGACTACTTTTGAACTTTTCTACTATGAATACGAAGATATTATAAAAAATATTTAGTTTTTTATACAACAAAAATCTGGCAAGTAGGACTGCGTTAAGGGTTGAAGCATTTGTTTGAGCTCTTTTTGTTCTTAAAAACAAAAAAGCGAGTGCAGAAAGCCTGACCTGAAAGGGAACGCCAAAAAAATTGTGTTATTTTCTACTCCTTCTAATAATAATACTGAAGTGAGTTATTACTTTATAAATCGAATACTTAAAGGATAGTTTGGACTTATGTAATTACTTGCTTTTATGGCACTAATTATTGGGAAAATAAAATAGAAAATTCCGATAACCACTAACCCGATGATTCCTAAACCAAAAAGAAAAATAAAAGGCAAACATAGCAGAATGTATAGTAACATAGATATTCTAAAGTTAAGAATGGCTTTTCCATGTCTGTCCATGTCTATAATTTCGTCTTTTTTAGTACCCCATAATATTAGTGGTACAATTAATCCACCTATTCCTGTTACAAAATCTAATAACTGACTTAAATGTGTAATTACTAATAGCTGTCTGTCTTCTTTCATATTTTGGTTTTTATGTTGTCTTTTTATATGACGCTAAAATTTGATTTTGTTACACAAAAAAGAAATTGAAATTTTACCAAAAATTACTAAAAACAGTAAAAAAATAGCGTAAAAAGCCATTTTTACGTCATTTTTTATAAAAAAAACTAAATTTTACCTAAAAAGGGTATATGAGCAAACATCAAAATTATATGAGCTAAGACAACCTTTACTTTGAACTTACTTTTGTAGTGAACATTAAAACAAACAAAAATTATGGATTATTTAAATATAGATGACAAAAAAGTATTACCAATAGTATCTGAGTTAAATGTGTTATTAGCAGATTACCATGTATACTATCAAAAATTAAGAAATTTCCACTGGAATGTTTTGGGAAAAAATTTCTTTGACTTACACAATAAATTTGAAGAAATGTACAACGATACAAAAACTAAAATTGATGAGGTTGCAGAGAGAATTATTACTTTAAAGTATCATCCGATTAGTAAATTGTCAGATTACATTGAGATTTCAAAGATCAAAGAATCATCACCTTTGTTAACAGATAAAGAAATGGTAGCTGAAATAATTGAAGATCATAGAATTATCTTAGAACAATTAAGTAAAGTTATAGACAGAGCTGATAATGCAAAAGACGAAGGTACCATTGATTTAATGGGTGCATACATTAGGGAGTTAGAAAAAACCACTTGGATGTTAAATGCATGGTCTAAAGACACTAAAGAACAATTGAATAGTAGTTTTGTAAAATAATACTTAGCAATTAGTTAGCTAAGTAATTTACAAATTTAAAACACAAACAAAATGAACAAAATAATAGACAAACTAGAAAGCTGGAAAGATATTTTTATTGCTAACATACCCAACATTGCTATCGCAACTGTTGTACTAATAGTAGCTTACTTTGCGTCTAGAGCAATAAACTCTCTTGTATATAAGGTTATTGGAAAGAGGATAAAACAAGAGTCTGTTAGAAATTTGGTTTCTAGACTAGCATCTTCAGTAATTTTCTTAGTTGGTCTTTATTTTGCTATGACCGTTTTAAAATTTGATGATACGCTTAAAACTATTGTGTCTGCAGCTGGTGTATCTGGTATTGTTATTGGTTTAGCGTTACAAGGCACTTTATCTAATACCATATCTGGTGTAGTACTTTCATTCAGAAAAAATTTAAATATAGGAAACTGGGTAGAAACAAATGGTTATTCTGGTGAAGTTATGGATATTAACTTAAACTACTTTGTTATTAAAGAAGCAGACAATAATATGGTTGTTATACCTAATAAAACCATCTTAGAGAGTCCTTTTAAAAATTATTCTTTGACTACAAAAATGAGAATTTCTATTACTTGTGGTGTAGAATATGATGCTGACTTAGAAAGGGTTGAAGAATTGACTAAAGAAGTAATAAAAAGCAACTTTAATCAAAAAGAGATTGGTAAAAGCGTCGAATTTTACTATACCGAATTTGGAGACAGTTCTATAAATTTTTTGTGTAGATTTTGGGTAGATTCAGAAAGTGCATTAGAAAAATTAAAAGCCAAAAGTGATGCTATCATAAAGATTAAGAAAGCGTTTGACAATGAAGGTATTTCTATACCATTCCCGATAAGAACATTAGAATTTAATAACAAACTGAATGTAAAAAATATAGCGAAAGAAAAAGTATCCCAGAATTAGGAGACAAAATAATTCAAACAAAATAAGTTTAACTTTTAAAAACACAAATTATGAAAATTTTTAAATTAACGGCATTAGCCTTACTAATAACATCTACAACTGCCTTTGCACAAACAGGAGACGAAGACATTTCTAGTACAGTAATCACTACTGATGTAAAAAAAATGGAAACACCAGAGGATAGTGATATAGAAGAGATTATTCAATTAGAAACTAAAAAGGAGTATACTCCTGTAATGTTAGACCCTAAGGATAAATATAAATTAAATCAAGACATTATATTTATGCCAACACAAGTAAAAACGACTTTGATGATAGATAATGATGATGATATTTTTTACGATAGAAAAGTAGAATTTGCATATGAAAAACCAAAAAGTGGTGATTTAGATTTTACTATGAGTAAAACAGGAATTATCATTAATACAGACGTAAACGATTTGTATGTATCTAAAATTTGGAGAAAGTCTGATAAAATGATGTTCTCTAATTCTAAAAATAATAGAATAAAAGAAAATGGTGTATACATGATTGCTTTGAGTAATGGAGAAGAAGTAGAAATTACTATTTCTAATTACAGTACTGTAAAATAATAGACTAGAAAACTATTTTTAGAAAGCTCAACACAATTGTGTTGAGCTTATTTTTTTGATAAATCTTTACGTATTTTTGCATAATGATTCAAAATGATACTATAGTTGCTTTGGCTACTCCTTCTGGTGTTGGAGCGATTGCTGTAATAAGACTTTCTGGGGAAAATGCAATTGAAATAGCTGATACTTTTTTTAGAGCTGTAAAAAAAGAAAAATCATTAGTAAAACAGAAATCGCACACCATTCATTTAGGGCATATTGTAAATAATAATGTCATTTTGGATGAAGTTTTAGTTTCTGTTTTTAAAAACCCTAATTCTTATACTGGAGAAAATGTGGTCGAAATTTCTTGTCATGGAAGTAGTTTTATACAGCAAGAAATAATACAGTTGTTTTTACAGAATGGTTGTAGAATGGCAGATAATGGAGAGTTTACCATGCGTGCGTTTTTAAATGGTAAAATGGATCTGAGTCAAGCTGAAGCTGTGGCAGATGTTATTGCATCCAATTCGGCCGCAAGTCATCAAATGGCTATACAGCAAATGCGAGGTGGAATTGCCAATAAATTAAAAGAGTTGCGTGCAAAACTCTTAGATTTTGCTGCGTTAATTGAATTAGAACTCGATTTTTCTGGTGAAGATGTAGAATTTGCAGACAGAACTCAATTTAAAGAATTGGTTGCTAAAATAACTTTTGTTTTAAAACGCTTGATTGATTCTTTTTCTTTTGGAAATGCAATGAAAAATGGAATTCCTGTTGCTATTATTGGTGAGCCCAATGTAGGAAAATCTACTTTACTAAATGCTTTGTTAAATGAAGAAAAAGCCATAGTTTCTGATATTGCAGGTACTACAAGAGACGCTATTGAAGATGAATTGATTATTGACGGTGTTGCATTTCGATTTATAGATACTGCCGGAATTAGAGATACCGAAGATGTTGTTGAAAGTATTGGTATTAAAAAAGCCTATGAAAAGGCTGAAAATGCACAATTGATTATTTTTCTGGTAAACTCAAAAAAATTTGTGGTTGAAAACTCTAAATTTAAGAACGAAATTAAAAGCATTCAAAACAGGTTTCCAGAAAAACGTTTGCTTGTTATTGCAAATAAAATAGATTTGATTGATGAAAAGGAAATTACACAACTTGAATCTGAAATTGAACATTTAATTCTGTTGTCTGCTAAAAATAACATTGGTATAGATACTTTAAAAAACGAATTGACGTCTTTGGTAAACATTGGTGCTTTGAGTAATAATGAAACGATAGTTACCAATTCTAGACATTTTGAAGCACTAAATAATGCACTAATTGCTATTACTTCTGTACAAGAAGGTATTGATCTGGAAATTTCTACAGATTTATTTGCTATTGATATTCGTGAATGCTTGCGTTATTTAGGCAATATTACCGGAGAATACGATGTTGATAAGGACATTTTAGGGCATATTTTCTCGAATTTTTGCATCGGTAAATAAATGTCTATCAAAGATTTAATTGGTAAATATCAAATTATTGGCACCAATCAAGATGATACTGGAAACACCTATAAAGGTATACTTTATTTGAGTTTACGAGACGATAATTCAATTAATGCAAAATGGATTATCAACAATACTCAAGAACAATTTGGAACTGGCTTTTTTAAAGATAATTTATTAACCATACATTTTTATTACGAAGGAGAAAATGACATTATTTACAAAGGAAAAGTAAATTATAAGTGCCTTACTAAGAATATCCTAGAAGGCACTTGGACAGAAGAATTGGGGGCTTCCGAGTTCATTGGAACAGAAAACTGTTTTAGAGTTCTAACTACAAATGAAATAGTGAATTAACCCCTTTTATTTTATTTTTTACCTCGTCTATTGCATACAAAGTTCGTAACAAAACTCTTTTGTCTTTTCTTTCATGAAAACTATTGCTAAACGCTTCTATAAATTTAGTGTTGTAATTTTTATGATTGATATCTTTGGGTGATGTATAAATAATCGTTTCAAAATCATATTTATTTACCAAACTCCTTACCCCTGCTTTTACAGCTGATAATAAAGATTTCTCTTTCTTTAAACTTAATGTAAATACATTTGTATCAGAAACTTCTTTTAAAGAACTTAGTAATTGTTGTACTTTATTGTAATTTCCATTATTCACCAAACAAATGGTTACTTTTTGTTTGTTTAATACATTAAAAATAATGGTGTTATCAAAATCTATATCGTCTTTACCGAAAACTATAATTAGTCCTTTTTTCATTATACTTCTAGGTTTTTTTCTAGAGGAAAAAACATTTCATTAGAAAAATTAATGGTAGCATTTTTTTTACTTTTTTTATTCGCTCTATAGTGAATAGCTATTTGCCCTAGTTGTCCAATTATTTTAACTGAATCTTTCATAGAAAGTTTAGAACCATCTGCATGAATCCATCTTTTTAAAGGTTGTTCGCAAAGCATTTTTTTAGCATTTGCTAAACCGTATTTTAGCGTAATTCTTTTAAAAATTTCTACATCAAAAATCCACTGCGTTACAAACTTGTCTTTAAACGAAGTTTCTATAACATCTTTATGAAAAATTTTAGCACCACATTGCGTGTCTTTAAAGTCCATAGAAAGTATTTTTCTAATGATATAATTAATGGAAAGGCTAATTATTTTTCTTGCCGATTCTTTAGTAATATTTGCTCCCATTCTACTGATTCTAGAGCCACTTACAATTTTATAATCTGTACTTTCTATAGTACTTACCAAAGCATCAAAATCTGCTAAATCGGTAGATAAATCAGCATCTAAAAAACCAATATAATCCAAGTCTTGTTTTTTAGCCATGTGTAACATTCCTAATCGAACTGCTTCAGCTTTTCCTCCATTCTGTTTACAATCATACACCGTTATAAAATCTTCCCTACCTTTTCTTAATTCGTTTAACACTTGTAGCGTATTGTCTTTGCTACCATCATTTACAAAACACAAATGGTAACCAGAATTTTTCTTTATAAAAGATGTAAATGCTGCGCTTAACAAACGCTCTTCTTCATTATAACAAGGTATTACAACCCCAACACATCTCTTTTGTATCAATACATCTTGAAAATCTTTTTTAGAACCCATTTGATTTGGCACCCCAATTAATCTTTTAGTTCTAGCGCAAACCTCACTTAAGCTTAATGGCTTTTTCATATAATCATTTGCTCCCAAATCAAAAGCTTGTGCTATAATATTATCGTCTGTGTTTCCAGAAAGAATCATTATTGGAGTTTCAGATTTTTTTTCGTTTCTAATATATTTTACAATTTCTATTCCAGATGTAGCAGGCATATTTATATCTACAATAACCAAATCTGGTTGAAAAGATTCAATCAACGCTTTTCCAGTAGCTACAGAAGTTGCTGTTTCTACTTGATAACCTAATTCTTTTAATCTTAATGCTAACGGAATTAAAACTAATTTTTGATCGTCTATGGCTAATACTTTCATCTTGTTATTTTTTGTGTTAAATACACTACAAATGTACGTTAGCACTCATGTTGATTTTTTCATTTCAAGCCAAAACTAGTTTGTTGTTTAGACGAATAGCGTTTTACTAAAGACAAATAAATTTCGTCGATATTAGAAATCCGATTATCTTTACGTAACACAATTTGTTCATGAAACAGAAGACCAATACTTTTTTAATTGCTGCTTTGCTTTTTGGAGTTGCATTTCATGGTTCTGCTATCTTTTTTACGCTAGAAACCACGTACGATGCATTAATACACTTGTTTTTTGCAGAGCATTATGCCAATAGTTGGTTTGAACCTTGGAGCTATAAATGGTACACTGGGTTTACAGTAATGAGTTACCCCCCTTTAGTGCATCAATCTATTGCAGCTTTGTCTTTAATTGGTGGATTAAAATTTGGGCTTTTTACAGTTGCCTTAATTGGTATTGTTCTTTTTATTACTGGAGCATACCGATTTTCTTTGTTAATAACAGGCAATAGAACTGTTGCAGGTTATACCGCTTTGTTTGCTTCTTTGTCTTCATCGTTTTTAGAGACGTTGCATGTTTTTGGTCAGTTACCAAGTATTATTGGTATTTCTATTTTAATGCATGCGCTACCCGAAATTTATTTATGGTTAAAAACAGGGAAATACAAATACCTATTTACTTCATTATCGCTTATTGCAGTTACCGTTACTTCTCATCATGTTACTCCAATTTTTGGAATGATCTTTTTCATTTTTCCTTTAATTGGAACAGTAATTATGGATAAAGCGAGAGAGCAAGTAACTTCATATAAAGAAGTGTCTTTTAAAATTTTTATCGCTGTTTTTTTAAAACGACTAAAGCGTAACCTCTTATTTGGGTTCTCATCGCTTTTTCTTATTGTATTTTGTATTTTTCCGTATTGGATAAATTCTAAAAACAACCCCATTACACAAGTCCCTATTCCACATGGTTCTAGAGACAATTTTTTAGAAATCACCTCATCTGGATTGGTTTTCTTTTTTATTCCTTGGGGAATTATACTCCTCCTACTCCCCTATATCTTTTACCGATATTTTAGCAAGCGGTATTTGTTTTTCGGGCTATCTATTGCCATGTTAACGTTATTAGGTACTGGAGGAACAACTCCCATTCCTAAAATTATTTTAGGCGAAAATGCCTTTAATATTTTAACCTTAGACCGTTTTACATTATGGGCATCTATCATGTCTTTACCTATAATTGGCGAATTTATTTATAGGCTTATCAATGGCGATTTAAAAACACTGATGGTTGCTAAATTTGGCGCAGTGTATCACAAATTATTTGCAGGGTTCTTTGCAAGTTTGTTTTTGGCAATGGTTGTTTTTACCATGAGCTTGGGATATTTTAGACCGTCTCAACCCCAAAAAATTAAAATGTTGCCTATTGTTAATTTTTTAAATCAAGACCAGCATGATAAGTGGCGATTTTTAACCTTAGGTTTTGGCGATCAAATGGCGTGGCTGTCTGCACAAACCAATGCTATGACGGTAGATGGCAATTATCATTCTGCCAGAAGGTTACCAGAATTGACAACGAGACCTATTGAACGATTAGAAAACTCTAAATTTAAAGGCGTTGCGGGTATTGGCTCTTTGCAACAGTTTTTAACTACTCCAGAAAAATACAATTTAAAGTATGTTTTTTCTAACGATAAATTTTACGACCCTATTTTATATTTCTGCGGATGGCAACGGTTACCTGCTTTAGAAAACGGCATTATGGTTTGGGAAAAACTAAATGTTCCTCCGCTTTCTACCATTTTACCTAAAGACGATGTGGCTAAAAGTTTAAAGTTACTATGGGGAATCATTCCGTTTTTAACCGTAATTATTGCCTTTGCATTAAACATTCAGGCTATCTTTTTACAAAGTTTAAAACTCAAAAATCGTCCTGTTAACGATTTTTATAAATTCAAATTAAACTTTACAAAGTTTCCGAGTAAACTTTTGGGTGCTATTCATATTTGGAGTTGTATTGTATTGCTGTTTTTTGGGTACGGAATGTATCTTTTTTATCTAAAAAACGATACCCAAAGAACGCCAGAAAACGCAATAATGGCATATTACGATGCCATAGATTTTAAAGAGTTTGAAAAGAGTTACAATCTTATCAATCCAAAGAGTAAAAAAACTATTGCACAATTTATGTTAGAAATATCGGTTACAGACGGTGTTTTAAATTCTTATGGAAAATTAGATGCTATTCAAACAGAAATTATCAAACAAACGGAAAATTTTGCTACCGTAAAAGTATATACGAATTGGATTACTCCGTTAGAGAAAATTAATAAAACCGTTTATAAAGACCTAAAAAAGATTAAAGGCAAGTGGTATATAGACCCTGTAGAAATAGAACAAGATTTACCTCCAGATCAATTGTACAGTAAAAATATTACCAAATATTTCAACCAAGGGAGAAGACGAGTTACTACGGAACAAACCTATCATGAAGATGTTTTAAAACAGCCTGTTTTAGAAATTTTAAAAGCCAAACTAGTTAAAAGAAACAACAGTTATGCTATTATTGGCGAGATTCAAAATATAGATAATGTTCCTGCAGATGTTGTGTTAAAAGGCACTTTGTATAATGATGATAATAAAGAACTGGCAACCTACAATGCCAAATACCACATCAAACACAAATTGCTACCAAAAGAAACGACAAGTTTTAGAATTGATTTTGAGGGAATTGCTTGGTCTAAAACTCAAGATTCTATCCCAAATACATTTAACCCAGATGAATTTACGCCTGTAGAATTTGAAGAGCAACCTACAAAATTCAATTTACAAGCTGCGGGTAATGTTGCCAATTTAGATTTATATAAAGATGCAACAATAAGCAGTTTAGCGGTAAAAGAAAATCAAATTGAAGGGACTATTTTTAATGCAGGATTGCAACAAATTACCATACCGCAATTGCTAGTTTCGTATTATAACGATGCTAAAGAATTAATTTGGGTAGACCATCAATTTGTAAAAGATGCGATTAGACAAGAACGAAAACAACATTTTGAATATCCTTTGCTACAAGATGATACTATTGTGACAATAAATACCAACATGGAAAATTGTTTTGTAAACGGTTTACCAAATTCAGACATTGCCAATGAAATTGTAACCGATAGAATTGTAAACCATACCTACAGCCAGTTGCAACAAACAAAATACAACAAGTACAAATACATTAAAATTGAATTGAATAATTTTATTGGAAGCCCTAGATAATGCATAAACACACAAACATCATATTCTTTTGTATCCTTACTTTTTGTGGACTGATGTTTGGTCAACAAAAAGAAACTACAGAAACACAAATTTCTTTGCTTTCTACGCAACAAGAATTTGTTGCAGGAAACGATATTGTGTTAGAATTTAAAACCAAAACCACTAATTTTAGTTTGTATTGTACAAATAGTTACGGAAGCATTTTGGTAAACCACACACCAACAGATAAGGGCATTGCTTTTGCACTGCCAACCTTTTTCACCCAAAAAAGAGGTATTGTTTATTGGAAAGTATTTCAAAACGAAACCACTGCATTAGAAGGGAATTTTCATATAAAGCCTATTGAAAAATCGGAATCATTAGAAATATATTTAGGCCCACCAAGTATAGAAGCTGGTGGTAAAGATTTTACGATGTTGGTTGCTATTCCCACAGATTCTTTAGACAATCCTTTACCAAAAAATACTCCTGTTCTTATCAACACTCAGTTTTTAGCAAAAGAAGATAAAACCGAAGTAACTACAAACAATTTAATTGCTTATCGTAACATTTATGCGCCTTTACAGTCTGGAAGAATGTTGTTATCTACCCAACATCAAGAAAAAAATTCTGTGGAATTGGATGTAAATATTGTACCTGCAATTCCTAAAAATTTCCAAATCTTTTTCACCCGAAATCATAGTTACGCAGATGGAAATCAAATTACAACATTTTACACCTCTGTTTTGAAAGACAGCTACAATAACGTTGTTAGCGATGGTACTTTTGTGTATTTCTATATTACCACTCGTGAAAACGCAGTCTTAAAAACCTTCGGACAAACTGTAAATGGTGTTGCCAAAGCAAAAATGATTCACCCAGATAAAGCGGCAAACTGGTCTGTTAAAGCGTTTATTGATGGTATTTCAGAAAGCAACTCAATTGATATCAACTACCAACAAGCTATAAAAGATTTTAAGGTTGCTTTTACTAACGAAAATGCTAAAATAAAGGTAGGCCCTTTTCAAAGTTTTATGAACCAGATGATTCCAGATGGTTTAAAAGTTACCTTAACAGTATCTCAAAAAAATAACGTAGTAAAGGTATATTACAGAGAAACTAATAAAGGCTTTGCGCATTTTATTTTAAATAAAAACTTTTACCCAAAAGGTAACTACACCATAAAAATTGAAGCTGCTGGTTTGGTTAAAACGTATAAAAATATAGCATTATGATAAGAACAAACAAACTATTGATTCGTGCTATTTTAATAAGCTCTTACCTTTTGCTCTGCGCTATTTTGGTGTTTCTAATTAGCGGAATTCTCTCTTACTTAAATACTGGAGCAGACAGAAGTACGCTACTGCATACGCAAATACATAAAGAAACGGTTTACACCCCACAATTAAGTTGGCAAGACAATGGCAACGAAGGAAGACCCATTAGTCAACAAGTATTAAATGAGGTAGAAAACAACTATTTAGATGCTTGGTACATAAAACAAGTGGCATATAGAGAAAATAAAAAAACGGGAATCGAAGATTTTTACACTAAAAATGCGAGAAAAAATCTATATGCTTCCATCAACAATAATGCGAAAAACAACACTTACATTGCAGCAACCACACTTTCTCATCAGCCAGATATTTTGTTTTATAGTGAAGATGGACAATTGATTGTTTTAGAAGACAAAGCTGTTGTAGAACACAAAAAGGTATTTCAGAACAAAAAACAGGTGTTGGAAACCACCGAACAGTCCGATTACAAACATATATTGTTATTGGAAGATGGTTTTTGGAGAATACGCCACAGTGTAAAAGAAAGCACGACGCCTTTTATTAAAAAAATTAAAGATACTCCTGCTGATTCTTTGCAAATTAAAGGCATCAACTATTATCCGCAAGACACACCTTGGGACATGTTTGGAGATGATTTTGATGCCCAAATTATTGCTAACGACTTTGAACTGATTAAAAAAACTGGTTTAAATACCATACGTATTTTTGTGCCTTACGAAGATTTTGGAAAAGCGAATCTAAAAGAAGACAAACTAGAAAAGCTACAACAGGTTTTAGATATAGCGTTAAAAAAGCAATTGAAAGTAGTGGTTACTTTGTTTGATTTTTACGGTAATTATGATGTTTTAGATTGGACGCTGACCTACAAACACGCCAGAGGTATTGTTACCAAATTTAAAGACCATAACGCTATTTTAGCTTGGGATTTAAAAAACGAACCCAACTTAGATTTTGCTTCTAGAGGAAAAGAAAACGTGGTTTCTTGGTTAGACTATTTATTGGTTTTAATAAAATCTATTGATGAAACGCATCCTGTAACCATTGGTTGGTCTAATGTAGAAAGTGCAACTATTTTAAGCGATAAAGTAGATTATGTGTCTTTCCATTATTACGAAGATGTAGAACAATTTGAAACCCAATTTTTAGCATTGAAAAAACATATACCCAACAAGCCTTTAATTTTACAGGAATTTGGGTTGTCTTCTTATGGTGGATTTTGGAGACCGTTTGCAAGTTCTGAAACCACACAAGCCGAATATCATAAAACCATACAACAAGTATTGACCAAACATAACATTCATTTTATGTCTTGGACGTTGTACGATTTTAAGGAAGTACCTAGCAGTGTTGTGGGTAAACTACCTTGGCGTACCAATCCTCAGAAAAAATTTGGTTTTATTGATGCTGATGGAAAGAAAAAGGCTTCTTTTGAGTTTATTTGTGAGTAGGGAGTTTTAACGGTTTTGTATTAATTTTGCTATGTTTTATTTAGCTAAAATTTAGTAATACAGTTTATAAATTGTTGTGAGCTGGCTTTATTCTACAAATGCTTTTATTGTATCTAACCAACTTTTAATTTCATCAAATCCACCTCGTTCTTTTATCCGCTCAACTGTCATTTTTTCAATTGCTAGATTATTCAACTGACGTTTAGCTCTTGATATTTTTTTCTTTTGCTTTTCTTCAGTTTTAACTGGGTCAGGATTTATTGTATTCCAATCTGTATTACTAGTTTCTTGATGAACTGCCATAGCCACTTTTTCTGGAACATCTTCATCATCTATAATCTCAGATAAAGTTATATTGATATTTAATTCTCTATAACATTCAATTATTGCTGTATTAAATCCTATTTTGGTATGCACTCCTTCTGCGTTTAAGTTTTCTACACTTTGCACATACGCAGGAATATCAGAGTCATAAATATGAATTTGTGATTGTAATAAACCGTCTAAATATTTTTTCTCAATGTAAAATTTTAGTTGTGAACCACCAGTCGGGATAAATGCGACAGCTTCGTTGTTTTCTAAATTAATTACATTGTCATCTGCTGTATTTAATATCTTACTTAAACCTATTAAAGCATTGATATCATTCTCTCCTTCTACAAAAATTAGAACTTTGACTTTATTTTTAGGGTCAGGTAATGCTCCAAGAGTTTCAATAATTCGGTCAATTATTTGTTCGTTGTCTGTTCCGTCAGGATTAAGACCACTCTCTACATTTACTCGACCATTTTCTAAATAAACATATCTTAACGAGCTTTTAGGTATCTCTTTAGCCAAGTTAGAGTTATGAGTTGTGAAAAATACTTGTGCATTCTCAGTTTCAGAAAGTTCTTTCAGGGCATTAACTATCATTAGTTGAAAATCTGGATGCTGAGATGTTTCGGGTTCTTCTAGAGCATATATTATATTTGGCGCATTTGCTGTTCTTCTATTCTCGACTTGAGCTCTAAAGAAACTTAATAGAACAAGTCTTCGCATACCACTTCCTCGTTTATTTAGAGGGACACCTCTATCATCTTCTAAAGTTAGTTTGAATATTGAATTCCAAGTCGGCTCCTTAGGGAAATTAGAACGTAACGTTTCTGCCAATTCCGAATCCAAATCATTTAATTTATTAATTGTCTCATCAGCTAAATTAGTAGATGCATCTTGAACAGCTTCTTTAAGTTGTTGAAGTAATGGTGTAATGTTATCACGTTTAAGAACCTCTTTTATGATTTCCTTCATTGGGTCTTGAATGTCGGAATCTTGGTCATTTAACGGTTTGTCAACAAAGAATAAAGAGAATAGGGGTAAATATTTTTTAAGGTTAATCCAAATTTTCTTTCTATTATCCTCATTGTCTAATTTTCCGTCAATTTTTATTTGAGTTATTTGAGTGGTTATTTGTCCATCTTCATAAAAGTGATTCCTAATAGCATTTCTTAATTCTTTACTTTTACTTCTATTAACACCTTCAGGATTGATTCCTAATTCTTCAAATTGTATTTTTAGAGTTGTTCTTTTTTTGGAAAGTAAGTCTGTAAGATTTTCGTTATCAGGATAATCACAAACAATAACTGACTCTTCTGAAACACTTCCAGAACCTGAAACTGGAAATATTTTTTTTATTTCAAGTTTACCATCTGAGTTTAAAAGGAATTCATCAGAAAGATTTGTTGAGATTGTATCATCTAAAATAAGTTCGTCAGGTAATTCGGTAAAAACGCAAGTAATTTCAATTTTACTGTTATCATTTTCAATGCATAAATCGTTTTTATCAGGTTTCCCATTAAAAAAAATATTTAGCGCTTCAAGGATTGTAGATTTACCTATATCATTTTTTCCAATTATTACATTCAAATTAGAAATATGTATTTCAGTTTCTTGGGAGTAACTTCTAAAATTCTTTAATTTAAGTGTTTTTAGTTTCATAGTTTTTTTAGCTTACTCACAACGTTTCTTTATAAGTTTTATTACGGATTTATCAAGCTTAAAAGTATGTAATACTGATTAGAAAGTTCGCAAAAACTTTCTTAAGTAAGCTAAAAATTAGCAATACACCTTATACTTTGTTTTGCATTCGTATTTTTTATTTTATTGTTCGATTTTATTCATTATAAAACTTGCAAAATCTGATTCTAATCTTATTTTATCTTTTTTAAAATTTAATGCACCTAATCCCTTACTCTTGTTATGGGTAATAAATTCAGTTGGGTTGTTTTCTAAGTATTCACTTATTAAGTTACTAGCGTACAAACTCTTTTTCATCCAGACTTTCCCAAAATCTGGTGTTAGGTTTTGTCCTGTTAAATAATAAGACCATCTTTTCATCCATTCTTCAGATTGTTCATTTTCAGTAAACTTAGCTCCTATTGTTTTTACTTTATATATTGTCAGTATTCTTTTTGCTCCAATTCCGTAAGCAATAATAATGTCGTTTACTCTTATTGCTTTTGGGTTTACTGCAAAATGTAATTCGACTTCCAGGTCCGAAAATTTTTGATTTTCTGTTATTGGATTTTCACTAACTCCAATAGGTTTTAACCAAAACTGGGGTAACTTTTTTTTCTGTGATATATTCCAAATTTTTGGAAGTTTGAATCCATAGTTTTCATCTTTGCTTTTTTCTTTCTTTTTATCTTTTGTTTCTTTTAGCTCAATGCGTTTTATTTTAATAGACTTTTTCCAAAAATTTTCATAAGTCGATATAGATTCTTTAGACTCTTCTTCATTTAGAAATATTCCAATTTCGTGTCTTCTATAAAAAGCTGTCTCGGTTAGATTAGCAGATGTAACAAGACATTTATTGTCAATTATGTAAATTTTTGCATGAACACCAGTCAAAGTTCTTAATTCGCCAGTTTTAATTATTCTTTTAAAGAACTTAAAATTTAGTTTAGATACTTCCTTTATATCAGTAATAAATTTTTTTTCAACTTTTGAACTGTTGATTTTATTATTACTTATCGTTTCTATAAATTTCAAACTTCCAACATAAGGCGAACAAATCCATATTCTATTTTTTGCAGAGTTAAGTAACCTAGCAAATTCATTTAACAATTCATTTCCGAATAATGTTTTCATTGGTTCATATATGATTCACAACACCTCTTATATTAAACCCTTTAGCGTTTACTTAGATAAATTATAAGATTTTATTAGATGCAATTTTTCTTTCAAGTCTAAAAATACAAAAAGTTCTATCAAAACGATAGAACTCTCATAAAAAGTTAGCATTATATATTCTAAAGAGATTTTAAAAACTCGTCTGCTGTCATTACAGGTAGTAATGATTTTTTAAAATCCTTTCCATTTCTTGTTATTATAATGTCACATTCTGATTCAGTAGCACTAAAATACTGTAAAGCATCCTCAAAATCCTTAATTGATGAGTTTAATCCTTTTTCAATTGTTTGTTCATCAAGAGAGCATATTTCACAAATAATTTTAAATTTTCTGAGTTTTTCTCTTGCAATTTTCTCGTTCTCAAATTTTGCTACAAAGTAATTTACTCTGGCAAAAGAAATGGGAGATATAACCATTGTGAGTTTTGCTTTTTCAGCCAAAGTTGCAATTTTAGCAATTGGCTCATAAAACGGTTTTCGTTCTCCTAAAAAATCCAACATCACGTTGGTATCTATAAAAATTCTTTTACTCATTTGTATTTCTCATTCAAATAGTCAGAATATTCTTTCTTATAGTCTAAATTAGCTGGAATTTCAGTTCCTGTTGAAATGCTTTTTACAAAAGGTGAAATTTCAAATTCAGCGGTATCATCATTAGAAGTCAAAGATTGTAAATAAGCTTCTACTATACGAGATAAACTCATTTTTTTATTTGAGGCATACTCCTTGGCTCTTTCAATAATTTCCTGATTAAGTTTTAAAGTTAATTTTTTATCCATCACAAATTATATATACGTACAAAAATAATAAAAAAATACGTGCATTAAATGTTAAAAGTAAACTTTAGTAAGTGGCATTGTTTTAACCAACTGCTTCCAGATCAATATTTTTAAGATTGATTTTGAAAATGTAATTTTTTTCTTTCAACTCTAAAAACACAAAAAAGTTCTATCAAAACGATAGAACTCTTGTATAAAAACTAGCTTGTATATATTTTAAAAAGGAGGTTATGCCTGAGCTACTTCAATCTTTTCAACAGATTTTTTGTTGTTAATCTTAGTAAATTCTTCCAAATACATGTTTGTAATTCTACCCATTGGAAAAGCAGTAGCTGCTTTGTAGTTGGTTTCCCCTAATTCTATTCTGTATGCTTCATTAGTTACAATTGCTTTAATGGCATTTGCTAAACTTGCTACATTTTCTGGTTCAAAGAATTCGCCTCTGTACCCTTCGTCTTCAATCAACGTAGCTAAATCACCTAAATTTGGCATTACTACTGCTCTACCATAACTGCCTGCTTGGTGTAAAACCCCAGAGCTTCCCGTAGTAGACGTATATGGAAACACCACTACGGCACTTTCTGTAAACAAAGGCGCTACCTCTTCTTCTTCTACATAACCTGTAAACGTTAGTTGCGAAACGTGTTTGTATTGGTTTTGTACATTCTCTAAGTATCCTGGCACATTTGGGTTGTCTGTTCCTGCAATTACAATCTCTAAATCTAAATTGGTCTCTTTTCTTACTTGCACTACTGCCTCTATCATAGATTCTACCTTTTTGTACGTACCAAACTTTCCGAAAGTCATTATTTTTAAAGGTCCTTTTGGTAATTCTTGCGAAGGATTTGCTGGTATTTCAAACGTTCCGTGTGGAATCATTTTTACGTTATCTACTTTGTATTTTTCTTTTAACGTATCTACATATTTATCCATGGTAACCGCCACTAGGTCTGCTTTTAAAATCAATTTTGTTAAGGTGGTTCCAATAAAATTATAGACTTTCTGCGCTATTTTGTTAGATGTAAATCCTGCACTTTCTAAATCTACCTGCTCTAAAATATTATGTAACAACACAATCGTAGGGATCCTTTTGATTTTACAAATTAAGGGCAGCGCTAAGCCTAAAGCTGCTGCTATCTTTTTATCGCCAAACTTCATAAACTGCAAGTTGAACAATACTGCATCTGGTTTGGTCTGGTTGATGGCTCTAGTAACATTTACAATGTTTGCATAACTGTTAAACTTCCAGCATTCTTTGATGGTTATTTTACATCCATTTTCTTCAAAATTGATGTCTTTTGCCTCTGGAGTTTCATCGGTTAACAAAATAATTTCTGTAATGGTTTCTTTAGTTCTAAAACTTTTTACCAAGTGGTATGCATACTCATTTAAAGTTACTTTACTAGGCGGAAATGCGGTTACGATTGCTAGTTTCATGATGTTTTTGTTTTTAATGATACCACAAATTTCAGGCATTTACACGTTTAAAAATCCCCTACTGGGTTTAAACACATATATGTATAGACGAATGGAAAAGATGTTAAGATGTTGCTTTTTATCGAGTGGAAATAGTCTTCGATAAACGGATTGTCACATCGAGTGGATTCAATTGACGCTAGGAAAATTGAATTTGTATCGAGATGTTTTTCTTAATATTAAATATTAGATCCGTTCATATGTTCTCGATACAATTTTCTTCCTTCGTCAGAAAATTACTCGACCTGACAAAACCTTTTTCAAAATCTACTAAAAAGTCAAATTGAGCTTGTTGAAGTTTTTTTATGAACTAGTTTTTTTGACGCTACCTCTGTAAAAAAATCCCTGAACGTTTAATTAATTCTTTCTTTTTTTCATTGACAAAAAAAGAAACAAAAAAGTCTAGGCTGATGAAAATTTGTCTAAATTTTACATTCAACTTCTTAATTTCAGAAACTCGCTAACGCTCAAACAGTCTGAAATTATAACGAAGTTTTCATTTTAAATTTTACAACAAATTTTCAATATGCCGTTTTTACCAAATAAGATAATTTAATAGATATTTTTAGACTCAAACGTTAAACTGAGCTTGTCGAAGTTTTCTTTACTAACATAAACTAGTCTTCGACAGGCTCAGACTGACGAGTGTAACATTAAGTTTTCTGACAAATGTCAAACTGAGCTTGTCGAAGTTTTGCTTATGAATTAAGATCTTCTTTAACAATACCTCTATAAAAAAATCCCTGAACGTTTAATTAATACTTTCTTTTTTTCATTGACAAAAAAAGAAACAAAAAAGTCTAGGCTGATGAAAATTTGTCTAAATTTTACATTCAACTCCTTAATTTCAGAAACTCACTAACGCTCAAACAGTCTGAAATTATAACGAAGTTTTCATTTTAAATTTTACAACAAATTTTCAATATGCCGTTTTTACCAAATAAAATAATTTAATAGATATTTTTAAACTCAAACGTAAAACTATGCTTGTCGAAGTTTTGCTTATGAATTAGGATCTTCTTTAACAATACCTCTATAAAAAAATCCCTGAACGTTTAATGAATACTTTCTTTTTTTCATTGACAAAAAAAGAAATAAAAAAATCTAGGCTGATGAAAATTTGTCTAAATTTTATATTCAACTTCTTAATTTCAGAAACTCGCTAACGCTCAAACAGTCTGAAATTATAACGAAGTTTTCATTTTAAATTTTACAACAAATTTTTAATATGCCGTTTTTACCAAATAAAATAATTTTAGAATCAAACATAAAACGGAGCTTATTGAAGTTTTATTTACAAACATAAAATAGTCTTCGACAAGCTCAGAATGACAGTAAACTGTATAGAGCTCATATTTATTTTTATCGCTTTGCATCTTTATAGAAAAAGTAACTCAACTGCACAATCAATAATAAAATCATTGCAAAAATTTGCACATAAACTACTTGTGCTAAAGACTCGTGAAAGAATAAAATCAGTACAATTTGAAGCATTCCAAAAAGTCCAGACAAAACCACTGGTACA
Organism: Polaribacter sp. WD7; assembly: GCF_003335085.1. Classification (GTDB taxonomy): domain Bacteria; phylum Bacteroidota; class Bacteroidia; order Flavobacteriales; family Flavobacteriaceae; genus Polaribacter. The sequence continues at coordinate 613,753 of NZ_QPEJ01000017.1, forward strand.
TATTTGTCTAAAGACAAATAATAGTACGCAAATATGTTTGAGATGGCAAAAATACCCGTAGCCAAGGCATATTTCCATAATAATGGAGCAATTACCAAATACTCATTTCCGAATAATAATTTAATAATTGTTTCAGGAAACAAATAACAACCTGCTACAATTGTAATGGCAATAAAAGCAATGTATCCCAAATATTTTATTAAAATAGGTAAGGTAGATTTCCCTTCTTTTTTCAACTGAATTACAGAAGGTAATAACAACATGACAAACATCCACGCAATAAAATAAACTACTCTACCAATTAAGGCTAAAGACGCGTATAAACCCGCTTCATGTGCTTCAAAATAATGCTTTACCAAAAGAATATCGCTATTGTTTATTACAATCTGAGTCAATTCGTAAAACGCAGTAATGATGAAGAAGTTTTTTACTAATTTCTTTTCTGTTATCGGTAATGCTATGGATTTCAATTGAAAAATTTGTTTATTTTTAAAAGGAAACAACCCAAAAATAAAAGAACAAAAAATACCAATAGCTATTACCAAAGAAGTGTCTAGCACTTGCAAAAAAGCAAGCAATAAAAAGGTTATTCCTAAACGGCTAATCATTTCTGTTTGATAGGTTACCGATAAAGATTTGAGTTCTTTCTTCCCTTGAAAAATACCTCTATTTACACTCATTAAAAAGTAAAAAGGTACTCCCAACCCAAAAACAACAAACATATTAGACGATGTTGTTTTAAAGAAATGCTGTAAGTTTGTTGCAAAAAAGACAATTGCTATACCTAGTACAATTCCGGTTATTAATGCATTTCTAAACGTATTTGAAATAAAGGCTGTAAAAACAGATTTTTCAAAAACTACAGAAAACTTTGCTGTTACCAGTTGAAAGGTCATCGCTACAAAAGAAAGCACCAATAAAAAAGTAATTAATATGGCTGCGTCTGCAAATTTTTCTGGTCCTAATACCCTACCCAATACTAAATTATAAAGGTAGTTGCCTCCGTTTACCAAAAGCACGCTTAGCATAAACAATTGCTCTGGTTGTATTTTTTTTCTGATTTTTTGTAAAGCGATTTCCATAATATATTATGCTACCTTTTGATTAAATTGATCGTAAATATCTTTGCATCCGTAACCAACAATAGAAAATATCTTGTTGCTTTTTTCTGCTTTATCCATCATAAAAAATAATGCTTGTAAGCCTTGCTTGTCTATTGCATTAATTTCTTCTATGTTAATTACTATTTTATTTTCCTTTCTAAAAAGTTGATTGAAATACGTAATAAGAACTAATTTTGACATCACATTTATTTGCCCTTTTAAGTAGTACGCTCCTTTTTTTTGTGTAATTTGTAAAGCCATGATTTTTTTGTTTTAGTGTTATTATCTGCTACAAATATCATAAGGAAACTCTCATTAAATATACTAGTGTAGACGAATGACCGAATTGTTCCGATTAATGATTTATAGCTATTGCTTAACTTGCTTTTAGAAAATTAAACTACATGATGCTAAGAAAAACACTATCCCTTTTTATACTTTTAACAACTATTTCTTTGTTTTCTCAAGACATGAAAGAAGGCTTTACCTATTTAGAAACTGGTAAATACCAAAAAGCTGAATCTTTTTTTAAAGTAATCTTAAAAGATTTTCCTAAAAACAAAACAGCTAGACTTTGTTACGGTAGAGCTGTTGGTTTAAATGGAGGGGCTACTAAAGCCGTACAATTATTTACCAGTCTTTTAAAAGACTACCCAAACGATTTTGAAGTAAAATTAAATTATGCTGAATCTTTATTGTGGAGTAAGCAATTTGATAAAGCGAAAAGCTATTATAAAAACTTGGTAAAAGAAGATGCTCAAAGTTTTCCTGCATTATTAGGTTACGCAAATACTTTATCGAATTTAAAAGAGTATAATGATGCCTTAATTTATGTTGATAAAGCTTTGACCGTTATTCCAGATAACCCAAATGCTTTGGTTTCTAAAAAATACATGCGACTAGGTTTGGCAAACCTTAAAATTCAGACCAAAGAATACCAACGTTCTGAAGAATTACTACTAGAAAATTTACAAACCTTTACAAACGATAAAGAAACCCTACAAAACTTGGCCAACTTGTATTTGATTTCTGAGCAAATTGACAAAGCAAAAGATACTTTTGAACAACTTGGAGAAAATCCAAAAAATAAATTAACCGCTTTAAATGGCATTGCATTAACTTACCATTTAAAAGGTGATGAAAAAACAGCACTTGCCACTAGTAAAATAGCTTTAGAAAGTATTGATGAAAATACGTCTAAAACGTTACAAAATCAAACAAAAGAAAGATACGTACAAGCCTTAATCTGGAACAGCAAATACAAAGAAGCTGAGGCGGAAATCAATACACTTTTAAAGGATAATAAAGATCCAGAAAACTGGATGCTTTCTTTAAGAGCAACATTGAATACGTATAAAAGTGATTTTAAAAAGAGTTTAGACGATTACAATCTTATTTTACAACAAGACAGTACTTCTTTTGATGGCAACCTAGGAAAAGCTAATGCTTTAAAAGCTTCTGGATATATAAACAAGGCGTATAAAAGTGCTGAGAATACTTTAAAATTTTATACGAATCAAAAAGATGCCATGAATTTCATCAAACAACTGGATCAAAGTTTTATTCCGAGTATAGAAACAAAAGTAAGTTACTCTTTTGATAATGGAGATAACATCGCGTATTCGTATACTGCAAATACAGTATTTCCATTATCAACAAAACTTAAGATTTTAGCCAATTACAATTATAGAACAACTTCTAATGATGTTTTAGACGTAGCGGCTAGTGCTAACAACATTTTAGTTGGTACCGCTTATCAAATAAAAAACAACATTACACTACAAAGTAGTTTTGGAGTAACCGCTTCGTCTTCTGAAGTTATTGATTACAATCAGTTTATAACAGATATTTTTCTAAAAATAAAACCGTTAAAACTGCAAAATTTAGACTTTGGCTATAAAAGAGATATTCAGAATTTTAATGCCGAATTATTAAATAGAGAAATTATACAAAATAATTGGATTGTAAATTACAATCTAAACACAAACTTTAATTTAGGCTGGTTTACTCAATATTATTATACTTCTCAAAGTGATGAAAACACCCGAAACTTATTATTTACCTCTTTGTATTACAATATTTTAAAGAAACCTGCTTTAAAAGCAGGTATTAATTACCAATACATCACTTTTAAAGATCAAGTGCCTACGATCTATTTTAGTCCGAGTCGTTTTAATGCAATTGAAGTGTTTACAAACATTATTAAAGATGAAGGAATTGCTAAACCAAAAGAATGGTTTTACATGTTAACAGCAGCAACTGGTTTTCAATATATTGAAGATGGAGAAAGGCAAAGTACTTATAGAGTTCAAGGTCAATTTGGTTACAAGTTTTCTGAAAGAAGTGTTTTAAATATTTACGGTTTACGAAGTAATATTGCCTCTGCAACGGCTGCTGGTTTTACGTTTAATGAAATTGGACTACGTTTTCAATGGCAATTTTTAAAGAAACCAATTTTTAAAAGATAAAATTTCAACTAAAGAATTACTTATGTAATTAAAAAAATAAAACCTCACATTTCAAAAAAAATTGTGAGGTTTTTATATTTAAAGTAAATCTAGTCGTTTCATAAGTTCTGGTCTTTTAGAACGACTAACCGGAATAACGTCTCGTTTAATTAAAACGCTATTGTCTTCTATATCTATAATCTTTTTAAGATTGATAATGTAAGAACGGTGGACTTTTAAAAATAAAGCATCTGGTAATTTTTCTTCAATCTTTTTTAAGGTTGAATGCACCGTATACTCTTTTTCTTCGGTTTTTATTTTAATATAATCTCCTTTTGCTTCTACCAAGTAAATACTGGGTAAATCTATTTTAATGAGCCTTCTATCTATATTAATATAAAAGTCGTTATCAATATCTTTACTTACTAGTGTTTTTGCTGTTACAACAGGGCTAGGATCTGCAGAAGCTAACTCAAACTTTTCTGCTTTATGAATAGCTTTTTGAAAACGAGTAGCTGTTATTGGTTTTAATAAGTAATCTACAATAAAATCATACTCAAAAGCTTCTATAGCAAATTGAGGATCTGAAGTTGTTAAAATAATTTTTGGTGGTGATTTTAGTGTTTTAATAAAATCTAGTCCGCTGAAAGCGGGCATATGAATGTCAAGAAAAATTAAATCAACTTTATTATCGTTTAAAAATTTCATAGCCTCTATTGCATTGGGAAATTCTTCAACAAGATGTAACGAATTAATTTCATTACATAGGGTTTTTAAAACGACCCTTGCCATTTTTTCATCATCAATAATAATACAATCCATAAACTTATATAGTTTCTATATAATTTGTAATTGCTATTAAAATTTTCTCAAAATCTTGTTGCTTTTCTAAGCTATGTTCACGAAGATTATGTTCAAATTCATTAGCTATTTTATAACTCTTTTCAAGTCCTAAAATACTAATTTTATGTTTAAGTCTATGAACGTTTTCTTCTATTTTTTTAAACTCTTGTTCTTTTACACTCTTGTAATAGTCTTCTTTTTCTTCAGGAAATTCTGTTTTTATAACCGTTATCAGCTCATTTTTAATTGCTTCATCTCCTCTAGCTAATTGATTTACGTAATTTAAATTGGGGGTTTCTTGCATTACTTTTTTAGTTTAAAATAAAATATGGTTCCTTTGTCTACAACTGATTTCAACCAGATTTCTCCGTTATACATTTCTACAATTTTTTTGACTATTGATAACCCAATACCTGAAGATTTATAGTTGTCTTCTAATTTTTGAAAAGCAATAAAAATTTTATCAAAATATTTTTGATCGATTCCTTTTCCGTTATCCTTTACATAAAACTCCCAAAAATCATCTTTCTCTTCACTACCAATTTCTATTTCAATAATTTCTTTGTCATTAAACTGAATTGCATTTTGGATTAAATGTATAAAAAGTAATTCTAACTTAGATTTGTTTCCTTTAACAATTGGTAGGGCATTGGATTTTATAAAATGAATATTACTCTTTTTATCAATGTTTTCAAAAACACTATCTATAATAATATTTAAATCTACATCGTACGTTTCATCTTCTAATTTACCAACAGTAGAATAATCTAAAATACCTTTTACCAAAATATCTATTTTTTCTACATTCTCTTTTATTAAATTGAGATTATCTTTACCCATTTCTCCTAAAACATCAGCATAATCTTCTATCACCCATGTTGTAAGAGCTTCTATACTTTGTAGTGGTGATTTTAAATCATGAGAAACTAACTGTGCATAGTCATTTAACTCTCTATTTTGACGTTCTAAACTTTTTACTAATTTATCTTTTTGTTGATTGATTTTTATAATCTCCTTAGTTTGGTTGTCTATAAAATCTGCTAACTTTAAAGAATCTGAACTTTCTGTTGGTCTATCATCACCTAAATCATAAAACTGAAATTTATCAATGACACCTTCTAACTTCTTAATTACTTGTTTTTGAGATTCAGTTTCTTTTGTTAGTTGTTTATTCACATTAAAAAGTTCATCAGAACTAATTTTTGTTGCTCTTTGTAACATTGCAAATTGCTCGTCTGAAGTGGTGTACGATCTATCTATAGCATCTAAAAATTTTTCTAACTTTTTTTCAGACCTCAACTCTTCAGGTAAAAACTTTCGTATTTGTCTTTTTAACAATGAATTCATTACTCGCTAATTAAGGTAACTGTCATGGTTTGGTTGTGCAACTGACAATTGTTTTCTCCTATAAAAGGAGCTATTTCTCCATAAGAATATAAGCCTGTGATTGTTGGAGATTTCCCCACAACTTCCATTACTTCTTCTACTTCTTCTTCAACTCTTTGGTCTAATACTAATTTTCTACCAATACAACTTACCAAAATGGCTAATTCTGCCTCACTTTCTCTTAATTCTGATGCGTTTATTGCCGCATTTTCTGCTGCATTTACAATATTATCTACATTGGTCATCATTAACTGCACTTTAGAATTTTCAAAAATATCTCCTGCTAAAATCATTGAATTCTCTTCTTCATTTATATTTAAAATAGTTCTAACAATAGAATGATTTTCTTTTGTAGACTTTACACTTAAAGGATATAATAAAGCAGCTCCAGGTAAATCTTTAGATTTTTCACCTAAGTATTTTTTATACAAATCTAAAGCGGGTAGATTGTCTAACTCATATAAAACATTACCTTTAGATTTTGTCACTATTCTTTCTGGTCCAAAAGGCGTCCATCCTCCATTAATAGAAAAGGAAACCTCCAATGAATCTCCATATAGCCCAATTGCTACAATTTCTCCCTGTTTGGGATTTTCATTATAAGATGAAATTGTTTTTTCAAACCGAGCATCATCTCCACACAATGCACCTGTAATTAATAAATTGTTGTCTGTTGCAGCATTCATCCCTTTTGTTAACTGACTTCCATTTATAAAACTTCCTTCAGAAAGAACAAATGTGTATTTTAAGTTTTCTACAGGTAGTTGTTCTATTAGTTTTTGCCCTAATATGTAACTATCTAGTTGTTTTGTATCATCTAAGACATTGATTCTTTTTATTACAAAATTACTTCTTTCAAATTCTATTGCCGTAATAGTTACAGAATTTTCATTAACTGCTAGAGAAGAAATATCTCCTGAAGATGAACCAAATACTATATGACCGTCTTGAAAAAGATTTCTTACTTCTTGATAAATATCTTTATCTTCTAACATATATCTATTACCAAAAACAAGCACTAATGGATTATTTAGCGGAATATTTTTAGATAAATATTGCCAATCTGAATTGTTATTTTTTTTGAGTTGTACTGTTTTCATCTAATTTTTTTTTATAGTAAAATAAAATGTTGTTCCTTTATTTAATTGGCTTTCTAACCAAATTTCTCCCTCATATAAATCAATTATTTTTTTTACAATTGATAATCCTATACCAGATGAGTCTTCTCTTTTTTGTAAAGAGTGAAATACTTCAAAGATTTTATCATGATATTTTTGCTCTATACCAATACCATTATCTTTTATAGAAAATTGATAAAATTTCGATTCTTCTCTACAATCAATTTCTACAATGCCATTTTCTTTATCACAAAACTTAATAGCATTGCTAATAAAATTCTGAAATAGTTGTTGAAATTTGGTGAAATCTCCTTGTATAGTAGGAAGGGGAGTTAAAACAGAAATCTTTATATTCTCTGGGATAAACAGTACTTTTTTTAAATTTTGTAAAACCTTATTTAAATCTACTTCTTCTTTTTTTTGTGTATCTGCTCCTGCACTAGAGTACTCTAAAATATTAGAAATTAATTTCTCCATAGTTTCAAGAGTGGTATCAATTAAGTCAAAATTTTGAAGTGTTATATCATCTAATTTACCTTCATTGTCTGATTTTATCCAAGATATCAATGCATTAATACTTCTTAATGGCGATTTTAGATCATGAGAAACTATATGAGCATATTCTTGTAATTCTTGATTGCTATTTTTTAATTCTTTAAGAATAGTTTCTTTTTGTTCTTCTAAAATTTTTATCTCTGTAATATCTCTAACTACACCTTGGGCTCCTATAGGTGTTTTATTTTTGTTATAAATAATGCTAGAATTTATTTGAACCCATCTTACTGAGTTGTTCTTAGTAATTATTCTTGCTGTATAATCTAAAAAACTACCTTTTTCTTTTAGTTTTTTATAAGAAGACATTGCGTAACTATAATCTTCTGGATATATAAGATCTGTAACATTAAGAGACTCTTTTCCAATATCGTAACCAAAAAGAGTTTCTGCAACATCATTCATTCGTAAAACATTACCAAACAAATCCATAACAACATAAGCATCATTAATATTCTCAAAAACACCTTGTAACTGAATCGTTTTTTCGTTAAGTAAATTTTCTAGTTGTTGATTTACTTTTTTAAGCGTTATAGAGGTATTATAAAGCTCTAAGGATTTTTCTTCAAGAATTTTTTCTGCTGCTTTTCTAGCTTTTCTTTCTCTTTCTAAAGTTCTTTCTAAAATTTCAATTTTTTTAAAACTCATTTAATTTTTATTGATAATAAACCTTACCTCTGTACCATCTTCTTTTATTTTTTCTAAAACAATTGTAGCTGTACTATTGAAATGTTCAAAAGTTTTATTCATCAATCCTAACCCAAAATGATGCATAGCTCTACTAGACTTATAAATCATTTCTAAAGAGTCTTCAGTTTTAGATTCTACAATAAAGGTTGGTAATTTTGCTTCAGGATAGATTTTACGAACCTCTACATGAATGTGGTTTTCTATGGAAGATAACATCTCTATTGGATCTTTATAGGTTGCTAATAATCCTGGATAACTAGTTTCTATAACTGAAAAAAAGTGTTCTGCATAGACTAAAAGTAAATCATCTATAGAAATGTTTGTGTTGTTACTTAAATTTTGAAGTAATTGTAACATTTCTGAAAAATTATATGTACCAATAGCGGTATATATACCTTCTGACTTCAAGTTAGATTGCGAAATAATGGTATCTACCATTTCTATTCCAAATTTATCTTCTACTAAGTCTAAAAACTCTGTAAAAATAATTCCTTTCATTTATATTTTTTTTAGTTGATTAATACTCCAATAAGATAATACAGCCCCAATTTTATGAACATAATCATCATATTTTAAAGGTTTTAAAATATAACCCGAAACTCCAATTTTATAACACTCAAACAAATCTTTTTGATTATCTGATGTTGTTAAAATTATTACTGGAATATGTTTTAAAGCATCATTATCTTTGATTATTTTTAAAAATTCTATACCGCTTATTTTTGGCATGTTTAAATCTAATAAAATTATATCAGGATATTTACTTTTATCTTTTAAAATTTCTAAAGCTTCTTCACCATTTTTGGCTTCATGTAATGTATGATCTAGTTTAAGAAAAGAAATTGTCCGTTTCATTTTCATAATCTCTATCAAATTATCTTCTATTAATAAGATATTTAAATTTTTGCTCATTTTAGTACATTCTTATGGTTACGATATACGATATTAATCTATTTTTACTATACTTTAATTTTTTACTGGTTTACAAAAATTAAAGTATAGATGAAATACTTTTAAGTGTAGACGAACGGAAATACATGGTATACAAAAAACCACATCAAAAAGATGTGGTTTTTAATTTGTATTCTAAAAAACAAGTGTTATTCAATAATCACTTTTTTATTAAGTATTCCTTTATCTGATTTTAATTTGATGATATAAAATCCGGT
>NZ_QPEJ01000018.1 GCF_003335085.1 Polaribacter sp. WD7
ACAAAGCCTAATCCTTTTTCTAATTGTGCAAAAATTGCTTGATTGTTTTCTGATACTTCGTTTTTGGTTGGTACATTAAATGTGCTCATAATTTTATGCCTGCTGCAAACAGGACTTTTTTTTATTGATTGTTAATTATTGTTCGTTATTTGTACAAAATTCTTGTTCTAAATTGTTGTTCTCGTATGTTTGATATCCCCAACAGTTTGGGCAATCTGTTCTTTCTATGTTGCTCATAATTTTATGTTTTTAAGTGATTATTTTTTATATGTTGCAAAGATGCAACCAACATTTATGTTTAAAAATGGACAAAAGTTCTTACTGTTTGGACTGAAGAGATTTTATGCTAATCTGTTAATTTTGTCTCTTAAGTTTCTTTCTGTAATTAGCCCTGTATGTCTGTCTACCGGTTTTCCGTTTTTGAAAAAAATAAGCGTAGGTATATTTCTGATGCTATATTTTGCTGCTAATTCTTGATAGTCATCTACGTCTACTTTTTGAATGAGAACATCATCTTTTAGCTCGTCTGTTAATTTATGAATAGTTGGTAATAATTTTTGGCAAGGGCCACACCACTCTGCATAAAAATCTAATAAGACATTACCGTTATTTTCTATAATACTTTTTACGTTTAGGTGTTCTATTTGTGTTTCCATTTTGGTTGTTTTTTAAATTCTTTTATTTGTTTAAGAATTATGATTCGTATTTGTTTTAAATTCTTTTGTTTTGTTTTGACACTGCAAAGATGCAACCGAAAAGAAGGTTTAAAAATGGACAAAAGTTCTTACTGCTTGGACTATGAAAAAAAGTTTGCAAAAATGCTTGCGTGAAGGATTGAACAAGATGTTTGAGCTCTTTTTAAGTTTGATAAAACTTAAAAAAGCGAGTTGTGAAAGCCTGACCTGAAAGGGCACGCCCAAAATAAAAAACGTAAAGTATGTATAAGATTAATACTCCTTTTTAAATTGCAAAGGAGATTTAGAAATGGCTTTGGTAAAGAAGCGAGTAAAATAAGCAGGGTCATTAAAACCGAGTTCAAACGCAATTTCTTTTACATTTTTATTTGTGTAAATAAGTAAGCGTTTGGCTTCTAGTATAATTCTGTTTTTAATAAAATCTGAAGGTGTTTTACTGCCTATTTTTTGAAAATGTTTGCTAATGGATTTTGGAGAAACACCCAACCTATTTGCGTAATCTGTAACGGAGTGTAAATTTCTAAAATTTTGCTCTACGAGTACACTAAAATCTTTAAACAAACGGGTTTCTGTGTCTTCTTTAATAACGTGGTTTTCTTTTTGCACACGTACAGCACAAATCATAAATTGTTTTAGATAAGCTTGCAACATATCGTACTGAGCAGCTTCGTTTTGTTGAAACTCATCTACTAAGCTTTCTAAAATAAATTGGAGTTTTTTGGTGTCTTTTTTACAAGGTTTTACAAACGGCGTTTCGTAAACGTTGTTAAATAAAATTCCGTTACAGGCTACTTCTTTATCGTGGGTTTGAATACAGTAAAAATCTCTAACAAAAGTAAATTTATAGGCTGTTTTTATTTGTTCTGAATCTACCGTAAAAACTTGTCCGGGAGATAAGAAAAACAACACATTGTCTTGAAATTCAAATTGCTCAAAATCAATATTATAGGTTCCTTTACCTTCTTGTATCCAATAAATAGAATAGGCATTTTGTTGTACTGAATGATCTATAGTACACGCCTTTTCAAATTCTACTGTACTTAATGTAAAGATGTCTTTATAGGTATATTTTGTTATTTCTTGAACTGCCATTTGTTTGGTTGATTTGGACTGATTGCAATTTAGTTCAAAGTTATTAATCTTCTTTAAAAAAGTTCTGTACTTAATAAAATAATTTCTTTATTTAAAAATTCATTAAAATCAGCTTCAGAAGGATGCCCTAAAAATGGAGCGTGAAAAAAGTTTGTCATATCATTTCTCCAAATCATTGCATAACTAATACTGCTACTTCTAATGGCTTTGTATAAACTTTCTGTAAACCAATTGTTATTTACTAAGTTTGTTAATCCTGTTTCTGTAAGTGCAAAAAGTTTGTTTTTTTCTGTAGCAATTTCTTCTACTATTTGTAAGTTTTTTATGGCTGTGTTTAAAAATCTTCTGTTTCTAAAATCGTACACATCTATGCCTAATAGATCTACAAAATCATCTCCAGGATAATTTCTTAAATATTCTGACCTACTAGAAACAAAGTTTGGTGCGTACACATAAATTAAATTGTGAACGTTAAATTGATTGGACAGAATTTGAACAGTATCTCGCCAAAGTTGTTTGTATTCTTCTGTAGTTCTAAAACCTTCTCCCCAGAAAAAGAAATCGCCATTCATTTCGTGCCAAGGTCTAAATAAAACCGGAATAGGATTTCCGTTTGTATCTACCAAACGATTTAAAAGTAGAGCTGCTCTTTCTAAACGTTGTATAAAAGACTCTCTAAATTGACCACCTTCTAAAAGCGATGTTACAATACCATTAAAATTTCTTCTATCTCCTAATAAACTAAAACCATTTGGATTTGCATAATGCCAACTTATGGTAATTATGCTTCCGTTTTCATGTGCTTGTATTACTTTTTCTGCAAATTGATTGATAAAACCCTCTAAGAAACTTCCTTCTGGTTGTAAACCTATTAGTTCTAAATCGAAACCAGCTATAGCTGGATGATCTCCTGTAACCTCAAAAAAATCGTTATCTAGCTCGTTGTTAACTGGAAAGTTATTACCTGTTCCAAAAGGTTGTTGTTGCCCAAAAGCAATTCCGCTTTGTGTAATCTCTATGAGTCTGTTGTATAGATCTCTAGTTTGTTGATTTATATTTTGATCTGCAAAGTTATTTGGATTTGTAACTAATAGAGGCAATCTTTCTGCATTAATATCAAATAAATCTTCTTCTTTAGTACAACTTGAAAAAAGAATTATGATAGAAAATAGTAGCGATAAGTATTTCTTCATACATTTTATGTCGCTTAAAGCCCATTGTTTTTACATGCAAGTTTAAAAATGTTATTCTTTTTTGTTATCTTTAAAAAAAGATTGCAACTTACTCACCTATGAATGCTGAATTTTCTATAGCCCTAGAAATTTTTAAAAATTATCCTCTTTCTAGAGAAGAGGTAATGTTTATTAATGCTCAGTTTGAAATGGTTGAAGTAAAAAAAGGAGATATTATTTTGCACCCTGGTATGTCTGCTGAGTATCAATATTATATTTATAGTGGCTGTTTACGTTCTTATTTTATTGATAATTATGGAAAAGAAAGCACCATACAATTTGCTATAAATGATTGGTGGATTAGTGATTACACCTCTTTCTTTACAACAGAAAAATCTGTAATGTGTATAGATTGTATTAGAGATGCTCAGATTTATAAAATTTCTAAATCAGACACAAAAATCTTATACAGAACCATACCTAAAGTAGAGTCTTTTTTTAGAATAAAACTAGAAAAAGCTTTTGCTAACTTTCAAAAAAGAATTTTAGAACACCTAACACTTTCTGCTAAAGACAGGTATATAAAATTTATTACCAATTACCCAGATATAGAACAACAAGTAAAAAATTATCATATTGCATCTTATCTAGGTATTACCAATGAGAGTTTGAGTAGAATTCGTAAATCAAATTCGTAAAGTTTATTTCTTATCATAGGTCATTTTTTTACTGTGGGATGGACCCTATTTTTGTATACACACATAGTTATGAAAAACATTTAAAGATATTACCCCCCAAATCTAATTTTCAAATATGTTTATAAGAGCGTAAGTTAAAACTTACGCTCTTTTTAATGTATTTCTAAAAATTTTTTACTGAAAAGCCTAAAGTAATAAACCGATCTTGCTGTTTTTACTTTTGTATAACCTAGCTTTCAAAAGTATGTAGATAATTTATTTTGAAATTTAAAAATTGGAAATTCTAACCCAATACCTGCTTGCCATCTGTAATTTCTTTTTTGTTAAAGAGAAGGTTATATATAACTTTTACTCATAATAACCATCTTTTTTAAATGAGTAATATTTTCTTTTACCCAATTGATACCTCGTAACGTGCTAATCGTTTCTTTGCCGTTAAATTGAGTAAGATTAAAATTGGTACATTTTACCTGATTATAAATGAGTTACAAAAATAAAACTTTAAGGTGTTTTTTTCATTAAATTAAAGACTACAAAAACTAAACATACAGGAATTACCCAACCTAAGCTATAATTTGCTAAAGGAATACTATTTTTTATTCCTGTTAAGTTTTCTTCTGGAATTACAAACCCTAAAAAATCAGGGATGCTAAATAGAAATGTTACCAAAACTACAGCTCTAAACACCCGTTTAGAAGCAAATTTTTCTGGAACAATGTTTAGTAAAATTAAAACTATAGTTATTGGGTATAAAAACATTAGTGCTGGCACTGCTATGGTAATAATAAAGTCTACTTGATAGCTACCTACAACAATACCAATAATAGAGGCTGTTGCAGCTGTAATAGTATACGCTTTTTGAGAGTTATTGCATATGCCTTTTATATAATCTGCAGTTCCTGTTACAATACCTACTGCTGTTGTAAAACAGGCCAAAGCCACTAAAATACTTAAAAAACTTGCCCCTAAACCACCTAAGGTTTGGGCACTTAAACTAGATAATATTTCAATTCTTGAAGCGTTTTCTACAAAAGTAGATGAGAATAAAGAACCGCTTAAAATTAAACCTCCGTATATCAAAAACAAACCTAAACCTGCTATTATTCCTGCTTGTCTAATTAATTTTTTTCGCGCTTTAAAGCTAGTATGTGTGCTATAATTTAAAGAAATGATAATTACTGCACCTACAACAACCCCTCCAATAGCATCAAAGGTTTGGTATCCTTCTAAAAGACCATCTACAAATGGGATTTTAAATGTTGATGGAAGAATAGTTTCTGGTGAAGAGAATATAGCCACACCTATAATGATGAGTAAAATTGTGACAATAACTGGGGTTAGAAATTGCCCAATCAAGCCGATAATTCTAGATCTATTCATCGCAAATATAAAAACCAAGAAAAAGTAAATAATACTTGTTAATACTGGTGCTGTACCAAAAAAGGGTTGTACAGTCATTTCATGAGTTACAGCAGCAGTTCTTGGAGAAGGAATTGCAATGGCTATAGTGTAAATTAACAAACAATATGCAGTACTAAAAAAAGGAGAAACTTTTTTACCAAAATCGAATAAGGTACCTTGTAATTTGGCGTGTGCAAAAATAGCTAAAATAGGGATAGTTACTGCTGTTGTTACAAAACCTAACACTACAACCCACCAATCTAAACCAGATTTAACCCCTAAAGTTGGTGGTAATATCAAATTTCCTGCACCAAAAAAGAGCGAAAAAAGTGCAAAACCAGCAATCCAAATTTCTTTAGTTTTGTTCATTGTTTTATGAATTTTTATTGTTGGAATATACATATTTTTGTTTGATGCAAAAGTCAATCACTTTTAAAAATGCAACTATTTCTTTTTCAGATGTGGGCAAAGGTACTGCAGTTGTTTTACTACATGGGTTTCTAGAAAATGCCACTATGTGGAATACAGTTGTACCTCATCTTTCTCAAAGAAACCGTGTAATTACAGTTGATTTATTGGGTCACGGAAAATCTGATTGCTTAGGCTATGTGCATACCATGGAATTGTTTGCAGAAACAATTGAAGCTGTTTTAAAACAGCTAAAAATTCGAAAATATATTTTGGTAGGGCACTCTTTAGGTGGCTATGTTTCTTTAGCAATTGCCCAAAAAAATAGTACTAAAATAAAGGGAATTTGCTTAGTAAATTCTACTTCTAATGAAGATTCTGAAGATCGAAAAAATTTAAGATTGAGAGCCAATAAAATGGTACAGCAAAATTTTGAAAACATGGTAAGAATGTCTATTTCAAATTTATTTGAACCACAAAATTTATCTAAATTTAAAAAAGAAATAGATTTTGTAAAAACAGAAGCGCTAAAAACTTCTTTACAAGGATATATAGCCGCTAATGAAGGTATGCGTATTAGAAAAAAAAACAACGGTATTTTAAGTGAAAATAATTTTAAAAAGTTGATTGTTTTTGGTGAAAAAGATCCTGTATTAGATTTTAAAACGTCAATTAAAGAGGCAAAAACAACAAATTCTGAAATTGTTGTTTTTTCTGGAGGGCATATGAGTCATATAGAAAATAAAGATGAGTTGATAAGTACTTTACAGACTTTTATTAAACGTTGCTAAAACTAGATATATAAACTATCTTTGATTATCTTATAAAAATAATGGAAGGAGTTAGTTCAATTACGTTTATATCTTTTGTGTATTTTACACTATGCCTATTATTAGGTTTTTTTTTACTTTCTGTAAAATCAAAAAACCGCATAAGCAATATACTTTTTGCCTCTTTTTTATTTTTAACCGCCATAGATATTAGCGCTTATTTTCACAACTTATTTTTTAAAGGATTTAGCAATTTTGTAATGGCTAAAAGCTTATTGGCTTATTTACAAATGCCCATTCTTTATTTTTATGTGCTGTCTGTTTGCTACAGTGATTTTAAGCTAAAACCCAAACATCTATTTCATTGTATTCCGTTTGTTGTTGGTAATTTAATTTTAGTAAATCGTTTTTATACTAAAGATGCTAGCTACATTGCCAATTTATGGAAAGATTTTAATGGCATTTGGGAACTAGTTTTTATTCATTTTTCAATTCATTTACAATTTATATTTTATATTGTTTTAATTTTTATTGTTTTAAACAAATACAAAAAAATTTACTATCAAAATTTTTCAGATACAGCTACCAAGACTTACGACTGGTTATTTCAGTTTACCTTAGTTTCTGCTATAGCTCATAGTTTTGTAATTATAAAAAGTATTTTAAAGTATGTAGATGGTAATTTTAGTTTTCCTATTGCACAAATAGTAGTTAGCATAATTGGTTTATCTATAGTGATCTGGCTTGTTTTTAAAGCCTTAAAATATCCAGAATTGTTTAAAAGTGTAGATTCTAAAATAGAAGTTTTTAGTACTGATGAAACAAAATGTACGGAAGACACTGAGCATTTAGTAAAGCTAGATAATTTTATGAAAAAGCAAAAGCCCTATCTAAATTCATCTTTAACGCTCAGAAATTTAGCTCAAGAAATTAAAATCAATTCTAGAGAGTTATCAATTTTAATCAATCAAAACTTAAACAAACATTTTTTTGATTTTATTAATGAATATAGAATTAACGAAGCTAAAAATATTTTAAAAAATCCTTCTAAAAAAGAATACACCATTTTAGAGGTTTTATATGACGTAGGTTTTAATTCAAAATCTTCTTTTAATACTGCTTTTAAAAAACATACAGGAGCAACACCTTCTGAGTACAGAAAACAATTTTACAACTAAAAATGGAAACGGTAACTTTTACTAATATTATTGGAATTATCATAACATTTATATTGTTACTTTTAGCTTTTTTTATTTATTCTGTACCCTCATCAAATAAAATTAGCAATAAACTTTTTGCTTCTTATCTGGTTCTTAATGCCATAGAATTTACAGGTTTTTATAGCTCTCTTATTTTTAATGAACCCAATAATTTACTGGTTGCTTCAAGAGAATTCTCTTACTTGCAAATGCCTGTTTTATTTCTGTATATTTTATCAGTTTGCTATTCTGATTTTAAATTGCAATGGAAACACCTATGGCATGCTATACCTTATATTATTGGTAATTTGGTAATGCTACCTAGATTTTATATGGGATCTACAACCCAAAAAATTGAGTTATTCACTAATTTTAATTCGCTATACGAATCTTACTTTTCTCATATTGCATTACATTTACAATCTGTCTTTTATCTTACGGCTGGTTTTATTGTTTTAAAACGCGCCAAAAAGATTTTTAAAGAAAATTACTCTAGCAACACTATAACAACATACAATTGGTTATTTCAGTTGCTATTATTTACTGCTTTTCTTTATGGTTTTGCAATTATAAAAAATGTTTTAAAGTTTTTTGGAGCACCCGAATTTTTTGAAATTTCGCATAAAATCTTAGTAATTTCTGTATTAAGTTTTGTGTGTTGGTATGTTTTAAAAGCGTTAAGATATCCGCAATTATTTACAGGGGTAGATTCTAAAATATTGTTATCTACAGATTTGGCTAAAAAATTAAATACAAAAGAAAATACAAAAAAGATTGAGCAACTTTCTTTATTTATGATAAAGAACAAACCCTATTTAAATCCGTCTTTAACACTTAGACATTTAGCAGAAGAAATTCAAATGAATACAAGAGATTTATCGGTTCTTATCAATCAAAGTTTAAACAAACATTTTTTTGATTTTATTAATGAATATAGAATTGAAGAAGCCAAAAACATCTTGAAAAATCCATCTAAAAAAGAGTTTACGGTATTAGAAATTTTGTATGAAGTGGGTTTTAATTCAAAATCTTCTTTCAATACCGCCTTTAAAAAACATACGGGATTAACACCTACTCAATTTCGTAAATCTATTTAAAATCAATTACTTAGCGTAAAGTCGAACGTTTAACAAATAAAGTCGAACGGATTTCTATAGTAGAAATCCGTTCGACTTTATGTTTTCGGTCGCACAGTATTGCTTTCCATTGCACATTTGCAGCAACAAAAACAAATACGATGAAAACAACAGTTACAATTACAGTTTTATTTTTAGCAATTACATTTAAGTCATTTAGTCAAAATATTCATCAGAAAATAGATTCTATTTTAAAAGTAACACACCAAAAAAATCCGAATATTAGTATAAGTTTAGGTCTTGTAAAAGATAATCAACTGTATTTTAAAGCCTACGGAAATTTAAGTAGAATAAGTGATCAAAAAGTTGATGAAAATTCACTTTTTGAGATTGCTTCTATCACTAAAATTATAACAGCAAATTTAATTGCACAGGCACAACTAGAACAAAAATTAAAAATTACTGATTTTATTGATGATTATTTGCCCAATGCATATCAACTAAATAAAAATCTACAGCAAAAAATTAAAATTTCTGATTTAGCTTCTCATCAATCAGGTTTACCAGATATTGATTTCAGGTCATTAATTATGGCAAATTCTCAACAACCTACAGATGCTGTAAATCAAGAGACATTATCAAAAATAATAAACAATTGCAACGAATTAATTGATTTCGGCAACTATAGATATTCTACAATTGGCTACATTTTATTAGGTCAAATTTTAGAAACTGTTTACAAAAAAACGTATCCAGAAATTTTAAATGAAAATTTAATACAACCTTTAAAATTAACAAGTACGTATTCAACAGATTTTAATGTTGATAATAAGGTACAGGGCTATAATTCAGAAGGTGGAACACAAGAACTTTTTAACTGGGGCATTACTGGTCCTGCTGGTTTGGTAAAATCGAATACTTTAGATATGGTTACTTATTTAAAAATTGTTTTAAACCAAAAAAGCCGTTTAGGAAAAGCTGCTATTTTATGCGAAAAGATTAAATATAACAAAGATGGAAGGCAATTAGGGTTAGGTTTAAACATAATAAAATACAAAAAAAATACTGTTTTTCTTAAAACAGGAGATGTATTAGGGCAATCTTCAATAATAGCTTATGACAGAGAACATAAATGGGGACTTGTCTTTTTTTTAAACCAAAGAAATCATTCATTAAGACAAGAATTATTTAAAAACATATTTGAAATCATTAAAACAAAATAAAGATGAAACCATTTAAACTACTTATATTTTTGCTTTTTTCTAGTTCATTATTATCACAAACAATGACAGGAAAAGTAACAGACAACTTAGATGTAATTCCGTTTGCTAATGTTGTTTTAAAACAACAAAATACTATTGTAACCGGAACAACTACTTCAGACGACGGTTTGTTTGAACTCAAAATTACACCAGGCAACTATACTTTAGAAATAAGTTTTTTAGGATACAAAACCTATACAAAAGACATTAATGTTAAAAGCAATCTAAATTTAGGAACCCTACTACTACAAGAAGATGCACAAGCATTAAATGAAGTTGTGGTAAAAACAGAAAAAAGAGTTTTAGAAAGAAAAATAGATAGAGTTATTTTTAACGTTGAAAAAAGTATTGCTGCAACTGGTGGTAATGGTGTTGATGTATTAAGAGTTACACCAGGTGTACAGTTACAAAATAATGCTTTATCTATTTTAGGCAAAGGAGCAACTCAAGTAATGATTAATGGACGATTGTCTCCTTTAGCGGGAGATGAATTGATTGCTTTTTTAAGCGGGTTTGCTGCTGATGATATCGTAAAAATTGAAGTAATTACTAGCCCTCCAGCAAAATATGATGCTTCTGGAAACGGAGGATTAATTAATATTATCTTAAAAAAAGGAGCTCAAAACTCTTGGAAAAATGCAACTACTCTTTCTTATAATCAAAACAAGTATAATTTTACAACGCTAAACAATAACTTTTTTTACAACAAAAACAAAATTTCTTTATCTGCAAGTGTTAATGGAAGTATAGGCAATTTCCAAAACTTAGAAGGATTAGTTATAGAGTATCCAACAAATATTTGGGATATTGATATAGAAGGAAAACAAAAAACAGATCAAATATCAGGTCGTTTTTTAATTGATTATGCCGTTTCTGATAAAACTACCTTCGGTTTTCAATATTTAGGAAATACTACCACACCTGGGATTGACGTTGTAACAACTTCAAAGATATTTGACACCAATAATATTTTTGAAAGAAGTCAAGAAAACCATGCTCAAAATGAAGTAGAAAACAACAACCATTCTGCAAATTTTCATATCATTTCTAAATTAAATGATTTGGGAAAACAAATTTCTTTTGATGCAGATTATTTCACCTTCACATCAGATAGAACTTTAGATTATTTTACAGAACAGCTTGATATTGACGGAAACTCTCAAGGCATAAGTTCATCTGCGTTAAACATAGCAAACCAAAAGATAGAAAATTTTAGCAGTCAAATAGATATAGATGTTCCGCTAAAAAAGGTAAACCTTTCTTATGGTACAAAAGTAAGTTTTACCAATACCAATAGTGGCGTTTTATTTTTTGATACTACTTCTGGAATGGAGGTTTTAGACCCAAATCAATCCACAGATTTTAAATATGAAGAAAACGTTTTGGCAGCTTATTTTTCTGGAAACTCAAAATTGAATGACAAATTAACAATGCAGTTTGGATTGCGTTTTGAAGACACCAAAACAATAGGAATTAGCACAGATACCAATCAAGAAAATATAAATAATTACAGTAAATTTTTTCCTACTTTATATTTGTCTTATACTAAGAATGAAAATAATAATTTCAATTTTTCATATGGTAAGAGAATAAACAGACCTAATTTTAGAGATTTAAATCCGTTTCGTTTTTATATTAATGACAACAGTTATAGTGTAGGTAATCCGTTTTTACAACCTTCTTTTTCTGATAATTTTGAAATTTCTCATCTCTACAAAAACAACTTTAATACCAG
This sequence comes from Polaribacter sp. WD7, assembly GCF_003335085.1. GTDB lineage: Bacteria > Bacteroidota > Bacteroidia > Flavobacteriales > Flavobacteriaceae > Polaribacter. The sequence goes on from NZ_QPEJ01000018.1 coordinate 11,509, forward strand.
TTTTTCTTTAAACATAACTACAGATGGTTTTGGAGTATTTTTTAACACAGATATCATAAATCAAGATCAAATTGTAACTCGAGAAAATTATTTCAAAAAATACATTTACACACTTCAAGAAAGTTTTTCTTATTCTAAAATCTCTTGGTTTAAGAGCCAAAATAGCATCAATGTATTAGCATACATTACAGAATTGACAAAAGACATTGATGCCGAAGTTAATAATGGTATTCAATTTTATGCAGAATCAAACAATACGTTTTTCTTAAATAAAAGCACAAAATTGCAGGCTAATGCTTGGTACAGTTCTTTTCATAATGACGGGTTGTTTAGTATCGGGCAATTGTTTCACTTATCATTTGGGCTACAACATGATTTTAAGAATAACTTAAAACTCTCTATGTTATTTAGCGATGTTTTAAACACTGGTAGTTTAAGAGATTACAACTCTACTGTAAATGGTATAGAACAAAGTTATAGTCAAAATGCAAGCTCTAGAAACTTTAGAATTTCATTGTCTTACAATTTTGGAAACAAAAAAGTAAAGGTTAAAAACAGACGTTTTGGTAATGATGATGAACAAAGAAGGAGTAATTAATATTCTTTTTTAGAATACAAATAGCGAGTCTCTTTCTATTCAGAAAATACCCTAGTGAGACATTAAGAACAAGAGTCTTTAAAGCTTTTGTTTAATACTTTACAGCATTACATTTTATAAAACACAAAGACAACCTTAAGTTTTATGCAAATAAGAACAACCTTTTCAATTAGTTTTGGAAGAAACTCTATCGTTATTCATAAAATTATGAAAAAAAATTACACCTTTAAAAAGATTTTTAAATTTTCAATAACCTCTTTTTTACTTATTATCAGTTTACAAAGTTATTCCCAAACTTTAGTTTTCGAAGATTTTGAAGATAGTACTGTTGGTTACACTTTAAGAGATAACTCAAACAATTTACCATTAGTAGAAGATATTGTTGATGTATTAGCAGAAGACTATTTTGGTAGATTACGATTAAGTGATTTAGACCCTAGTGATAATTTAAATTTTTCTAATTTTAATGGCTCAAGTTTTTTTGGAGCTTCAGATTACGATGCAATTGATACTTATGGTGGACCAGATGATGGTGACATAACAACAGACGAAGCAACAAGATTCGTATCTATAAATTGGAGTAATATTACGGTACCTGCTTCAACTACTATAAAAGTAAGTTCTCTAATTGCAGAAGGTGATGCTTCAGATGGCGGTGAAGATTGGGATGTTTTTAATGGTATTAGAAATGCTTCAAGGGTATTCATCCAATATTCTTTTGATAACAGCAACTGGATTAGTCTTTTTTCTATTATTGGTGACAATACATCATCAAGTGGAACTGGTGCAGCTCCTGTTCTCGATAGCAACAGTGATAATATTGGAGATGTTCCAAAAACTATAATTAATGCTAGTTTTACAAATTTTGAAGATACTTTTGAAACAGGAGCAAATACAAATGTTCATATTCGTATATATATAGAGCACTTGACAAGTACTGATGAAGATATTGCTTTTGATGATTTTAAGGTAGAAGTTGCAACACCAGCAGATACAACTCCGCCTACAGTTACAAATATTTCAGTAAATGGTTCTCCAACTACTAATGCTACAAGCGTAAGCTACAATGTTACTTTTAGTGAAAACGTAACTGGCGTAGATACTAACGATTTTACTGTAGATGGTTCTGGAGTTACAGGAAGTATCACCAATGTTTCTGGTAGTGGTTCTAATTATATAGTTACAGTTGGTTCAGTATCTGGATCAGGAACTTTAAGTGTCGATTTAAAAGCTAGTGGAACCAGTATTATAGATGCAAGTAATAATGGAATAAGTGGGGGGTTTACAAATGGTGCTGTGCATACTGTAGATACTGTTGCTCCAAACTTAACCAGTTCAAACCCTACAGATAACGCTACAGGAGTTCTTATCAATCAAGATATAACATTAACTTTTAATGAAAATATTAGCAAAGGGACAGGGAATATAGTTATTAAAAGAACATCTGATAGTAGCATTTTTGAAACTATAAATGTTTCTTCTACTCAAGTTTTAATCGCTTTTAATGTTGCAACTGTTAATCCTGTAAATAATTTGGATTTAAACACAGCATATCATATAGAAATAGATAATACTGTTTTTAAAGATGCTGCAAATAATAATTATTCTGGTATAACATCAAATACAACATATAATTTCATATCAGAGGCAAATCAAATCAATTCATTTAATCCTTTTAGCGGTAATTGGTCTAATGCTAGCAATTGGTCATTAGGGAGATTACCAATAACTACTGATAATATTATAGTTGATACAGGTAAAACTATTAATCTAGATTTGGCTACTGTTTCAGTAAATAACATAACCACTAATATATCTGGTACCTTAAATATTTTATCTGGCAATGCACTAACAATTAATGGTAATTTAACTCAAAACGGAACATTAAATATTTTATCAAATGCTACTGCAAATGGTTCTCTGATTGTAAGAGGAACTTCTGCAGGAAATGTTACCTATTTAAGATATGTTTCTACAAATTGGCATTTAATTGCTGCTCCTGTTGAAAACTACCCTTTAAATGCGTTAGTTGGTCAAGTAAACACAAACGGAAATAGATTTGCCATAGCCCCTTATGTTAACAATACAACATCTCTTTTAAGATATAATTACTATACAGATAACTCAGGAACAAATGATATTGATGATGCTGGTAATTTTTTAACTGCTAAAGGATATGCTATTCAAAAAAGTACTGTAGCGGGTACAATCTCTTTTACAGGCGCTCTAAATGTTGATAATGCTGGAGAATCTATAGCTATAAAAGATGGTGGAGATAATCCTAATGGAAGTAGATGGAATTTAGTTGGTAACCCATACACCTCTGCAATACACGGTAACAACGCCTCTAATACTACAGATAATTTTCTAAAAACAAATATAAGCACCAATAGTTTAGATCCTACAAGGGCTGGTTTATATCTTTGGAACGGTGCTACACCTTATGAAATAAAATCTATAGATGATGCAGCTTTTTCTATTGCTCCTGGGCAAGCTTTTTTTGTACATGCACCAGATAATGGAGGTACTTCTGTTTCTTTTACAGAAGCAATGCAAACACATGAAACGGGAGACATTTTTCTAAAAAATACAAGTTCTTACCCAGAAATTATCTTGAATTTATCAGAAAATAAAAATAACGTATTCACTAAAATTAGATATATCAGCAATAAAACCGAAGGTTTAGATATTGGTTCTGACGTAGGTACGTTTACTGGAGAAAGCACTAATCTTAACATATTTTCTCATTTAGTTGATCAAAGTACTAACGTTGATTTTGCCATACAAGCTTTACCTGACAATAATTTTGAAAACATGATTGTTCCTGTTGGTGTTATTGCTGAGAGTGGAAAAGAAATTTCTATTTCTATTGATAAGAATAATTTTCCAAAAGGTTTAAAAATCTATTTAGAAGATAGGCTTTTAAACAGATTCATACGTTTGGATCAAGATTCTGAAAATTATAATTTAATTACAACAGAAAAATTAACAGGTACTGGCCGCTTTTATCTACATACAACATCTAAAAACGTTTTAAGTGTAGATGAACAAACTACCTTAGAAAATATTAAAGTATATACATTAAACAATTCTACTCTAAGAATTGTAGGGTTCTCTAAAAAGAATACATTATTAAGCCTTTATAATATATTGGGTAAAAAAATATGGAGTGATACCTTTACTTCTGATGGATCAAAAGATATACAATTACCAACATTAGCATCTGGTATATATATTGTTCAAATAGAAACATCTAAAGGACAACTAAGTAAAAAAATAACTTTACAATAATAATGGGTAATAAAAAGAAACAAATTATGAAAAAAAATATAAACGAATCTCATTTTATTACTCGAAAAGAAGCTTTAAAGAAAATTGGGAGTTACGGAAAATACACAGCTTTGACTGCTCTAGGAACCTATTTGATTTTAAATCCACAAAAAGCACAGGCCCAAAGCCCTGAAGCTCCTGGGTTAGGATTTTAATTGAATATACAAGAGAAATTTTAGTTGTTAGCAACTAATTACACTTTTCTTAAAAGCAACCTTAAATCAATTATATCTAAATATAACAACAACTATCAAAGTAAAAAAGGTGAAAAAATTGATATTATTAGTTCTAGGGTTTGGGGTAATTATTAGTTGTTATGAAAAAGAAAATATAAATTGTTTAACATTTGAAATAGAGAGGCCTCAGCTTTTTATCAAAATAATTAATAATGAAGGAGTAAACTTAATTGAAAATGGAACAATAAATTCGACCAATATTACCATAGAAGAAAATTCTTCTAACATATCATTTACCTTTATTCCAGAAGGTCAGTTTGGAGACTTTAATGAATTTGACAATTCTATTGCGTTAACTGTTCCAAACGAATCTGATTTTCGATACACAGTTGCTATAAATGATTTTGAAACTATTGTTTTAGATTTTACATTGGTATTAACTAATGCGCTTTGTAATGTCTCTTTTTTTCAACCTGAAAGTGTCAATTTTAATGATAAAGAATTACAGCTTATGGAGTTTCCGCCAAGACAATATTTGATTGTAGTAGCATTATAAAATGCACCAAATGGTAAAAACTAATTGAATCAATCAATTTAAAAGAGACTATCATCAGTAGAATATCTACTCTTTAAAAATTCAGAAGGACTTTTACCTGTATAATTTTTAAAAATCCTAGTAAAAGACGATGCATTTGTATAACCTACAGATTCTGCTAAAGCTTCAATGGAATATTTTCTCATGATTAATTTTGTATCTAACTGTTGAATTAAAAACCGAATTCTATAATCAATTAAATACTGTTTAAACGTTTTTTTCTTATGTTCATTGATTATTTTAGATAAATAAGAGGTGTTTGTTTCAAGTTCTTTTGCTAATAATACAAGACTAAAATCTTTACTTAGTAAGAAATCTGTTTCTTCAATTTTAGATAAATCATTTAATATTCTCAAAGTAGTTTTGTCATCAATTAAATAACTTTTTACTTTTTTGGGGGTTTCTAAATTTGCAATATGTTTCTTATATAATTTTTTTCTTTTAATATTTCTTAAAGTAATTATTATTATCAATATAATTAAAAACAATAGAGCAAACATTAGAGAAATTCTTTTAGTTTTTTCTTTTTCTAGGGATTTGATAATTTTCTGTTTACTATCTATGAGGTTTGGTTTTGTAAACTTATCATTTACATTTTTAGCCAAATATTTAAAATCATTATTTAAAATACTATCAGTAACTAAAAGTTTATCTATATAATGCAATTGGTTATTAATATCATTATTGTTCTTGTAATAGTTATACATTAACGTATAATTTTCTCTAACATAACTATGATAATAGTTTTTAGCACTCGAAATTGAATCTACTTTTTTAAAACATTGTATAGCACGCTTCTTTTTTTGTTGTTCTAAATAATTTTTACCTTCGTATAGGTTTATCAAAATGTCTACATCTGTGCTAAAAACTTTTCTTCTATTGTATTCTTTAAGTTTATTAATACTATCTAAACTTATTTTGTAATTGCCTGTTTGGTAATTAGATATTGCAGATGATATTAATAATTTATTGTAGATAATGCTATCTTTAGTTTTTAAACTTAAGGGTATTAAATTCTTAACAATTAAAAGAGCAGAATCTGGTTTATTTAGAAAATTAAGTGAATTTGCATAAGCTTCTGAAACAACAACATAGGCTCTTTTGGAATAAAAATCATTAGAGTTTTTATAATACAAGACAAGCTCTTTTTGAAGTTTTTTAGCAGATTCATAATCCCCAAGATTAGTTTTAAATCTAGATATAAAATATTTAATATCATTTAACTGTAAAACACTCCCTTGTTTTTTTGCATAAAAATTAGCTTTTTCTAAGTTAAGTAAAGCACGCTTATAATCATTTTTTTGGCCAAAAATGCTAGCTTTGAGAATATAAGCATTTATGGGTTGGTTTTTAAATGTTTTATTTTTGGTAACACCAATTATAGAATCTAAATAAGATAAAGTATTTAATTTAGAACAATAGGTCATCATGAAATAAGCATCTGCAATTTCTAAAGTATCTTTTTCTTTTTTAGCTTTTCTTAAGTAAGCTTTTGCATATTTAAGTTTCTTTACAGTATCAAATTTATCTAAATCACTCCAAAATACCTTTTCTAAATCTAAATAACTTTTATTTTCTAAATTTTCTAAGGCTGTAGTGTCATTATTTAAATTAGACTGCGCATTAGATATAATTGCATTAGATAAAACAAATGCAACTAATAAAATTTTAAAACAAAGTTTTTTTTGTTCTGTATGCATTAAAATTCAAAATATTTTTTTGAAAGATAGCTCTTTTGAAATAACATGGATTAAATATCTATTAATACAATCATTCATTTTATAAAATACAAACAAATAAATTCTTTATATTAACCCAAATAACCGTAATTATTTACATTTGAAAAAAGTGTAATACTTTATCTGTAATGAAAAAAATACTTTTAATATTACTTATTACAAGTTTATCTTGTGTTAATAAAGAAGGAAATCTAAAAAAAGTAAATGAAAAACTTACTGTATTACTCTTTGGTACTTTTCATTTTCAAAATTTTAATCCTAGTAAAAACGGAGATGTTGTTAACATCTCTGTTAGTGATATTTTAACACCAAAAAACCAAAAAGAATTAAAATATATTACAGATAAAATAAGCGATTTTAATCCTGATAAAGTATTTATAGAATATCCTTTTCGTAAACAAGAACAATTAGATTCTCTTTTTTTAAATTTTACAACAACAGATTATAGTAAAGTAAAAAGAAGTGAAAATTATCAAATAGGGTTTAGAGTTGCTAAAAACTTAAACCATAAAAAGATTTTTGGTTATGACCTTAGAACTGTGTTTCCTTTTGATAGTTTATTTACTCAAATGAAAAAAGCAAAACAATTTACACTCATAAAAAAAGATAGTTTAGAGTTAAACAAAATTGAAAAATCTGAAAATGCTCTATTTTCATCAAATAAAACATTATCAGAAATTTTGTTCTATTACAACGATGATAAAAGAAGAAAAGAAGATATTAATTGGTATGTAAATCTTGCAAACCAAGGAGGCGAAAAAAACAATTTTGTAGGTGCACATTTGGCTTCTGAATGGTACAGAAGAAATTTATATATGTATGCTATTATACAAAAAACAATAGAAGAAAATGATAAAAAAATACTAATTGTATCTGGTGCTAGCCACATTGCAATGTTTAAAGAATTTATAGATTACACCCCAGAGTGGACAACCATAGAACTTAAAGAAATCATAAAATAGCGTAAAAATTGCAACGTTTAATTTTTTTATGAGTATCTAAATAATAAAACGAACCAAATATGAAACTCAAATTAATAGTATTCACATTTTTTTTTATTTCAATGTTCTCTTGTTCTCATAAAACAATAGATATTACAAAAGAAAAACAAGTTAAACAATTAGATTCTCTTTTTAAATACAGTTTCAAAAATGATCTTTTTAATGGTGCTGTTTTAGTCACAAAAAACAATGCTATTGTTTACAAAAAAAGTTTTGGATACAAAAACAAGCAAACGAAACAGAATATAGATGAGAATTCGGTTTTTTATTTAGCTTCGGTTTCTAAGCAATTTACAGCAATGGCTATTCTGCTTTTAAAAGAAAAAGGTAAATTATCTTTTAATAGTAAAGTTGAAGATTTTTTTCCAGAATATCCAGAACGTTTAAAACAAATCACCATAAAACAGTTACTAAATCATACTTCAGGTATTTTAGATAACGAATACTACAAATTAATAAACCCTAGTAATGATGATGTGTTAAAGGTATTATTACAAAATACTAACACCAAAGTTGACGCAAATCAATTTTTTAGATATAGCAACAGTGGTTATGTTTTGTTAGCAACAATAATAGAAAAAGTAGCGCAAAAAAATATAGCAGATTTTTTTAAGGATGAAATTTTTACTCCTTTGCAAATGAACAATACTACTGCAATAAAAGATGAGGTTAACAATCTAACAAACATGGCAATTGGGTACAGTTTAACAGGTGAAAAATCGAGCTATAAATCTTCAGTTATTGGTCCTGGTGGAATATACTCTACACTAAATGATTTGTATAAATGGAACCTAGCTTTAAACCAAAATACATTAGTTACTAAAGAAACTTTAAACTTAGCTTTTACAAACGGAAATCTAAATAATGGTAAAATTTCACTAAAAATATTGGGTCAAGAATTTGGGTATGGTTTTGGTTGGGTTACTCAGTATAAAAATGGAAAGAAATATGTAAATCATGATGGTTCTGTAGACGGTTTTAGAACCTTAATTAAGAAAAATTTGAGTGATGGTTATGATTATATTTTACTAACCAATCATGGAAGTAAATTACCAATGACTGAGATAATCAATTCAATAGATGGTATTTTAGAGAAAACCAACTACCAACAACCTAAAATACCTGTAATTAATCAAATTTTGGCAAAAGTTGAAACTAAAGATTTTACTGGAATTTATACTCAAATTTACCACTCTATACAAGAAAATAAACTCGTATACAACCAACGTTCTTTAAACAGTCTTGGATATCGTTATTTAAAACAACATAAATTAAATGCTGCAATTGCAGTTTTTAAATTAAACACAAAATTATTTCCCAAATCAGCAAATGCTTTTGATAGTTTAGCAGAGGGCTACTACAATAACAAACAATACGAATTATCTAAAATTAACTATTTAAAATCACTGGAATTAAATCCTGCTAATGAAAATGCAAAATTGATGATTGAAAAGATAAATCAATTGTAATTGCTATAAAATTAGAGAACAGTTCTACAAAAAAAGGTTTTAAAACAACATAAAATTTTATTTACAAAAAAATAACTAAATTCGTTTAGCAACTTATTTTTTATAATTATCATAAGGTTAAAAATAATTTTGAAGTAAATTATTTAGTGACATCTATCCCAACACGAATTCATCAATTAGAAATATGAAATTAAAATTATTATCATTTGTACTAATAACAACTCCTTTTTTGCTCTTCGCAATAGACAATAGCGATTACAAGAATACGTTAACTAAAGAATTTAATATAGAAAAAGATCTTCTTCTTGTACAATTTGATTGCAAAACAGATGTAGACGATTTACACACTGTGGCTGCATTTGCTACTTTAGTAGCAAATCCTAAATATTCAAAATTAAAGTATCATCCTGTAACAGGAACCTACGGTATTCAAAAAGGTTTATACGTTCCGCCAAATGATTTATTTGACCTCGCTTTTGGAAATAAGTGGACAGACGCACATAAAGATGTTGAAAAAGCATTAAAAAAAGTTACGAAAATTACGAAAAGGATATTACGAAAAAACGGAGATATTTGGATTGCAGAAGCGGGTCAATCAGATTTTACAGCCAAACTTATTAAAGTCCTTCAAAACGATTTACCAAAAGTAAATATTACACAACGCGTGCATTTGGTACAACATAGTAGTTGGAATGAAAAATCTACTGCTCCAAAAAGTTTAGCATTTGTAAAAAACAATACTAATTATCATAAAATACCAGATGGTAATATTGTAGCAAATGGTTCGCCAGGATTTAGTGACGCTGCTTTTGTAAATTGGGAAAACGAAATTAAAAACGCTAAATTGTTAAAAATATGGCAACGTGCAATAGATATATCTAACCAATACAATGGCAAAGACAAGAGATACAACAACAAACACATAGCACAAGGTGGTTTGGATTTCTCTGACCTCTCTGAGGTCTGTTGGATTTTGAACCTAAACTACATCAAAAATGTTGAACATTTTTTTAATTTGTATTTAAATTAAGAATAACCTGTTGTGCATTTTGAAAAATTCTGTCAACTCGAATAGATTTTATGATTGAAATGAGTAAAATTTGTATCGAGAATAAGAATTTTTAGCTTATAAATAGTTCTCGATACAATTTTTCGTTCCTCAAAATCACTCGAACTTACATTTATCTAGTTTCTACGCCAAAATGCACAACGAGTTAAGAATACTTACTTGTTAACAAACAATATCAAGTGTACTTACTTTGATTATTGTGATATAAATAAAAAAACGGAAAAATAAATTTTCCGCTTTTTTATTACTTTTTTACGATTGTTTTACGCCTTCAGAGCATTCCAACCCTGAGCTTTTAATTCAATTTCTTGGTTGGCTCTTGTTATCAATTGTAAACCTTGGTTTTCTGCAGTAACATGTCCAATTATTGAAAAATTAGGATTCCCTTTTATCTTATCAAAATGGGCTATAGGTACTGTAAATAACAATTCATAATCTTCTCCTCCACTCAAAGCTACCATAGTAGAATCAAGTTCAAACTCTTCGCAAGCAGAAATTACCTGAGGGTCTAAAGGCAACTTATCTTCATAAATTTTACAGCCTACTTTACTCTGTGTACATATATGAAATAATTCTGAAGACAATCCATCAGAAATATCAATCATACTTGTTGGTTTTATATCCAATTCTTTAAAAAGACCAACTATATCTTTACGTGCTTCTGGCTTTAATTGCCTTTCTATCAAATACGTATAGTTATCTAAATCTGGTTGATTGTTTGGGTCTACTTGAAAAACCTGCTTTTCTCTTTCCAATACTTGCAATCCTAGATATGCTGCTCCTAAATCTCCAGAAACCACTATCAAATCGGTTTCTTTTGCTCCATCTCTGTAAACAATTTCTTCTTTATTTGCTTTTCCAACTGCAGTTACAGAAATCAAAATTCCTTTAGTTGATGACGTAGTGTCTCCACCAATTAAATCTACATTATAGGTATCACATGCCAATTGAATTCCTGCATACAATTCTTCAATTGCCTCTAACGGAAACCTGTTAGAAACAGCAATAGAAACTGTTATTTGTTCTGCTTCTCCATTCATGGCATAGACATCAGATAAATTTACCATTACAGCTTTGTAACCCAAATGTTTTAAAGGCATGTAACTTAAGTCAAAATGCACACCTTCAATCAACAAATCTGTAGTAAGTAAGGTTTGTTTTTTAGATGCGTCTATAACTGCGGCATCATCTCCTATAGCCTTTATAGTAGTGGAATGATTAATTTTAAAATACTGAGTAATATGATTAATTAAACCAAACTCACCAAGTTCAGCCAATGATGTTTTTTGCGTATTTTTATCTTCTAACATGCTACAAAGATAGGTACATTCTAAAAAAAGATACAGTTACTTTAACATTGTTATCCTTTTATTTTTCAATTTATATAGTATTTTTGAGATAGTTATCATGTTTACTATGAAAAAACTTCTACTTTTCTGTATTGTATTTGTACAACACATGACTGCTCAAACTCCATGTATTAATGGTTTTGCAGGACAATATCCTTGTAAAGATTATGATTTACTTGTTAACGTACCTGTTGCTACTTTAGCCAATACTAACGGAAACCCAAACGGAAGTGATATTTGGGGTTGGACAGATTCTACAACAAATAAAGAATACGCTATTGTAGCTATGTCTAACAGTACTGCATTTGTAGATATTAGCAATCCTATACACCCTGTTTTTTTAGGAAGATTAGACTCTAACGCAGGTAATAGTGTTTGGAGAGATGTAAAAGTACATAACAATTATGCCTTTATAGTTGCTGATAATGCTGGTAACCATGGAATGCAAATTTTTGATTTAACTCGTCTACGAAATGTGTCTTCTACTCAAAATTTTACGGCTGACGCTATTTATACAGATGTTGGCAGCTGCCATAATATTTTTATTAATGAAAACTCAGCTGTAGCTTATTTAGTAGGTTGTAGGTCTGCAAACGGTGGGGGTCCTATTTTTTTAGACATTTCTAACCCAACAAACCCTGTTGCTTTAGGAAATTATACTCAAGACGGTTACTCTCATGATGCCCAAGTAATTACATATCAAGGACCTGATATAAATTATAGAGGTAAAGAAATTTATGTGGGTAGCAATGAAAATCAAATGGTCATACTAGATGTTACCAATAAATTAAACGTCGTAAAATTGGCAGACATTGGTTATGCTCAAATAGGGTACACACATCAAGGGTGGTTTACAGAAGATCATCGTTATTTTATTTTAGGTGATGAAACTGACGAGTTAAGATTTGGAATGAACACCAGAACTCTCGTTTTTGATCTTTCTGATTTAAACAACCCAAAACTTTCTTCTGTATATTTTGGAAACTCTAATGCTATAGATCATAATGGTTACGTAAATGGAAATCTTTTTTTTATGGCAAGCTACAGAGCTGGTCTTAGAATCTTAGACCTTACCAATATTGCAAATAGTACAAATTCGATGACAGAAGTTGGTTATTTTGACACTTTTCCAGACAATAATGCTACAGATTTTAACGGAGCTTGGAGTGTGTATCCTTACTTTAAAAGTGGAAATATTGTGATTAATGATATTGAAAAAGGTCTTTTTGTGGTTAGAAAAAGCGGAACTTTAAGTGCCAATAATAGCTTAATTGCAAATCTGTTTTCTATAGCTCCAAATCCAGCCAGAGAAAGGGTTACTATTCAATCTTCAGGCAATCAAAACATTAATAACATACAGCTATTTTCTATCTTAGGTCAAAAAGTTTTTGAACAAGATAATATAAATCAAAACAGCTACGTTTTAAACATAAAAAACTATCGTAAAGGTGTCTATTTCATTAAAATTAACAATTTAAAAACTCAAAAATATGTGGTTCAATAAACTATATCATCCTATAAAAAATACTAGTTATGTACTAACGTTGGTATTTTTAGTTAACTGCTCTAAAAAAGATGTTTTTGAGAGCGGAGAACAAATTATCATTACTCCCATGGCAGAATGCATAAACGGTTTTGCTGGTGAATATCCATGTAATGATTACGATTTACTTACCCATATTTCTCTTGAAGAAATTGGTGCAGAAAAAGGAAATGACTGTTGGGGATGGACAGATCCTGAAACCTTAAAAGAATATGCCTTAATGTGCACAAACAGTGGAGTTACTTTTGTAGACATTACAGATCCTGCCAAATCTATTATTTTAGGAACTTTAAAAACAAAAACTGAAAACAGCCCTTGGCGAGATATAAAAGTGCACAATTCTATAGCCTATATTGTCAGTGAAGCTCCTAATCATGGAATGCAGTTATTTAATTTAATAGGACTAAGAAATGTTGTAAATCCTCCTATAGAATTCACTGAAGATGCCTTTTATGGCGAATTTGGAAATGCGCATAATCTTGTAATTAATGAAGACACAGGTTATGCCTACGCAGTAGGAACTTCTACTTTTGATGGTGGCCCACATTTTGTAGATTTAAATAGCCCTTTTAACCCTATACCTGCAGGTGGTTTTGCAGAGGGTACTTACTCTCATGATGCACAGGTTGTCACTTATAATGGACCTGATACTGATTATACAAATAGAGAAATTTTAATTGGTAGTAACGAAACCGAAATTGTTATTGTAGACGTAACAGACAAAGAAAATCCAACAGCAATTTCATCAGTTACCTATCCTAATATTGGTTATTCACATCAAGGTTGGTTTACAGAAGATTTTAGATATTTTTTATTAGGAGATGAATTGGACGAACAAAATTTTGGAGGCAATACCAGAACAATTATTTTTGACTTGACAGATTTAGACAACCCTACTTTTCATTTTGATTATTTTGGAGAAACTGAAGCCATAGACCATAACGGATATGTAAAAGGAGATTTATTTTTTCAAGCAAGTTATACAAACGGTGTCAGAATTATAGATATTTCTCAGATTCGTAGCAAATCGTTTACAGAAGTTGGTTTTTTTGACACACATCCAGAAAATAACAGTACTCTTTTTGATGGAGCTTGGAACGTGTATCCTTTTTTTCCTAGCGGAAACATTATTGTAAGTGATATTGATAGAGGTCTTTTTGTCATTAGAAAAAGTAAGTCTTAATGGGTTTTAAAAACTTTAGATACATTCTTTATTGTATTTTAATTTCTTACAGTTGTTCTAATGAAAATATTGAGATAGCTGAACCAGAAACACCAATTATAAACAAGAATCCAGAAAGTTTTACAAAAACATTTGGGGGCTCTAAAAATGACGTATTACAAGCTGTAATTAAAACTACAGATAAAGGATATATTACTTTAGGCTATACACAAAGCAATGATAAAGACGTTGCTACAAAAGACAATGAAAGTTTTGATTATTGGCTCTTAAAATATGATAAAAACAATGACTTACAATGGCAAAAAACCTACGGAGGTTCTAAAGATGATAGAGGTGCAGACATCATTCAAACCAATGACAACGGATTTTTAGTAACAGGCCACAGTAGAAGTAACGATTTAGATGTTTCTAAAAATGCTGGTAATCAAGATTTTTGGGTACTCAAATTAAACGAAAAAGGAAGCATTCTTTGGCAAAAAACATTTGGCTTTTCAGGGGCAGACTTTGGCACAACTTGTATAGAAACTAATGATAATGGGTACTTAATTACAGGAAGTTTAGATGTAACAGCTTCTAATGGTCTAGGTAATGCCAAAACAGCAAGACGTCATGCAGGAGGAGACGTTTGGGCTATTAAAATTAATAATAATGGAGCCACAGAATGGAGTAAGTTTTATGGTGGTTCTTTTACAGATACCCCTTTAGGGGTGGTAAAAACTGAAGACAATGGATACATACTAGCGTGTTCTTCAGATAGTAATGATATCGATATTACCAACAACAAAGGCTCTTATGATTTTTGGATTTTAAAAATTGCTGCTGACGGAAGACTTCTTTGGCAGAAAAGCTTTGGAGGTTCTGAGATTGACCAAGCAAGAGCCATTACTACTTCTAATGATAGTAATTTTATCATTGTTGGAGATACAAGAAGTACTGATAAAGATATAAAAATAAACAATGGCGGTGCAGATATTTGGATCATAAAAATAAACACCAATGGTAATTTAATTTGGGAAAAAACCATTGGGGCTGCCAGTTTTGACGTTGCTCGCTCAATCAGTAATACTCAAGATAACGGATTTTTAATTTCTGGGAGTTCTAGAAGTGCAGATAATGGATTTGTTAATCAAGGACAAAATGATGCGCTCTTAATTAAAATTGATGCTGATGGAATTTTACAATGGCAAAAAACCATTGGAGGTTCTGAAATTGATTTTTTATACGATGCTATAGAGTTAGAAAATAAAAGTATAATTGCAGTAGGAGAAAGCAGCAGTAATAACGGAGATATAAAAGAAAATAAAGGATTCTCTGACGCACTAATTATCAATATACAAACAGATGAAAAATAATACTATCCTACTCATTTTGCTAACCTTAATACTATCTTGTGACGACAATGATACGCTATCACAAAATGCAAATGTAACCTTACTTTTTACACATCATTGGGATGGAACAACTATAAATGCTTCAGACTTTAATGATTTTAAATTCACCAATAAAAATGGTGAGCAAATCAGCATCAATCGTTTAAGATACGTACTTTCTAATATTTCTGTTGCAGAGGTTACCACCAATTATCAACTTATAAATATTGGTGAAGCTTCAGGTTTATCATTAAAAATAGACGATGTACAGACAGGTAATCAACCTATAACATTCACATTCGGTTTTGCAGATACAGATAATCAAGACGGTATCTATCAAGATTTAAATGCTGTTTCTTTTAACGTTCCTACAATGTTGGGCGGAGGGTATCATTACATGCAATTTGATGGTAAATATAAAGATACCAACAACCTAGATGCTAACTTTAACTACCACACCATTAGAGCTGTTAACAGAAATAACCCAGACAACTTACAATTTAAAGACACCTCTTTTACGGTAAATTTAGGTACAGTAAACATTAGTAACAATACAACTATAGAAATACAAGTTAATATTGCAGAATGGTTTAAAAACCCTAATACATGGAATTTAAATAACCTAAACACAGTACTAATGCCAAATTTTGAAGCTCAAAAACTAATGAGTGCAAACGGAAAAACAGTATTTAGCTTAGGCAATATTAGTCAATAAGTTTTTCTATTTTTACGTCCTAAATCTGTTTCTTTTTTGATAACAATTACTACTTCTAAAAATAAAAAAGTCTATTTCGCATCAGACCAACACTTGGGTGCACCTACTCCAGAATTGAGTTTTCCACGCGAAAAAAAGTTTATAGCTTGGTTAGATACTATAAAAAAAGATGCAGAAGTTATTTTTTTATTAGGAGATTTGTTCGATTTTTGGTTTGAGTATAAAACAGTTGTTCCTAAAGGATTTGTGCGAGTTTTAGGCAAATTAGCAGAAATTAAAGACTCTGGAATTCCTATCTATTTTTTTGTAGGTAATCACGATTTATGGATGAATGATTACTTTGAAGAAGAACTTAATATTCCTATTTTTCATTCTCCTCAAGAAGTACTTATAGACCATAAAAAATTCTTAGTTGGTCACGGAGATGGTTTAGGACCTGGAGATAAAGGTTATAAAAGAATGAAAAAAGTATTTACTTTTCCCTTATTTAAATGGATGTTTAGGTGGTTTCACCCAGATTTGGGAGTTCGTTTGGGGCATTACATGTCTGTAAAAAACAAACTTATTTCGGGTGATGAAGATGCCAAATATTTAGGTGATGAAAACGAATGGTTAGTTTTGTATTGCAAACAAATATTAACCCAAAAACACTATGATTATTTTATTTTTGGGCACAGGCACCTTCCACTAGATATAAAACTACAAGAAAACTCTACCTATTTTAACCTTGGAGATTGGATAACCTACTTCACTTTTGGCACTTTTAGCAACGGTAATTTTCAATTAACAAAGTTTAACTAACAAATAGCCTAAAACCACTATAAACACTAGATGCTTTTAACCTTGTTTTAACAAAATAATTTTGTTAAAATTGTAGCTTTGTTTGTAATAAAAATTAAACAGTAACAAAATGGATGTAGATGTAAGAGCTATTAATGAAAAAATAGAAAGAGAGAGTGCCTTTATAGACATACTTACTTTAGAAATGAATAAAGTAATTGTTGGGCAAAAACAGATGATAGAAAGTTTGTTGATTGGTCTTTTAGGAAACGGGCATATTCTTTTAGAAGGAGTTCCAGGTTTGGCAAAAACCCTAGCCATAAATACATTATCTAAAGCTGTACAAGGTAGTTTTAGTAGAGTACAATTTACGCCAGATTTATTACCTGCAGATGTAGTTGGTACCATGATTTATAATATGAAAGTTAATGACTTTTCAATAAAAAAAGGCCCTATTTTTGCCAACTTCGTCTTAGCAGATGAAATTAACAGAGCACCTGCTAAAGTACAATCTGCATTGTTAGAAGCTATGCAAGAACGTCAAATTACTATTGGAGATGAAACCTTTAAACTAGATGAACCTTTTTTAGTAATGGCAACACAAAACCCTGTAGAACAAGAAGGTACATATCCTTTACCAGAAGCACAGGTAGACCGTTTTATGTTAAAAGTGGTTATCGATTATCCTAAATTATCGGATGAACAAACCATTATGAGAAGCAATTTAAATGGTAGTTTTGGCACAGTAAACCCTGTAATTTCTGTAGCGCAAATTGTAAAAGCAAGACAAGCTGCTAACGAGGTATACATGGATGAAAAAATAGAAAAATACATCTTAGATATCATTTTTGCAACACGTTACCCAGAGAAATACAACCTTTCAAATTTAAAAGATTTAATTAGTTTTGGAGCTTCTCCAAGAGGAAGTATCAATTTGGCAAAAGCAGCTAAATGTTATGCTTTTATTAAAAGAAGAGGTTATGTAATACCAGAAGATGTAAGAGCTGTAGTTACAGATGTTTTGCGTCATAGAATAGGAATTACTTACGAGGCCGAAGCCGAAAATGTGACTTCTGTAGATATTATCAACTCAATTATCAACGAAGTAGAAGTACCTTAGACAATTATCAATATACAAGAACAATTATCAAAAAATAATATTGATGATTGATAACTGATAATTGACAATTGAAAAAATGGATACCAAAGAAATACTCAAAAAAGTTCGTAAAATAGAGATTAAGACACGTCGTTTGTCTGATCATATTTTTGGTGGTGAATATCATTCATCATTCAAAGGACGAGGTATGACTTTTTCTGAAGTACGTCAATACCAATTTGGAGATGATGTTAGAGCTATAGATTGGAATGTTACAGCACGTTATAATGAACCTTATGTAAAAGTTTTTGAAGAAGAACGCGAACTTACCATGATGTTGATGGCAGATGTATCTGGGTCAGAATTATTTGGTACTTCAAATCAATTTAAAAGAGAAACTATTACAGAAATTGCAGCAACTTTAGCGTTTTCTGCCACACAAAATAACGATAAGGTAGGCTTAATTTTGTTTTCTGATGATATCGAGTTGTTCATTCCGCCTAAAAAAGGAAAAAGTCACGTTTTAAGAATCATCAGAGAGTTGATAGAATTTCAACCAAAAAGTAAAAAAACCAACATAGCTATTGCCTTAAAATTTCTGTCTAGTGTCATGAAAAAAAGAGCAATTGTCTTTTTACTATCTGATTTTATGGATGATGATTATGAAAAAACACTAAAAATTGCAGGAAAAAAACACGATTTAACAGGCATAAGAATATATGACAAACACGATGAAGAAATCCCAAATTTAGGAATGGTACCCATGCTAGATGCAGAAACTGGTAGCGTACAATTGATTAATACTTCATCAAAATCTATTCGTAAGAACTACAAAACCAACGCACTACGTTTATCTAATTATTTTACAAACATGTTTAAAAGAAGTGGTGCAGGTACAGTTAACGTTAGGGTAGATGAGGGATACGTAAAAAAACTATTAGGTTATTTTAAACATAAAGGTCGTTAATTTAAAAAAACATCAGTTCTGATAAATTTGAGAAAAAATGAACAAATTTGTATTAAGAACTATTATAATGAAAAAACAATTATTCTACATATTACTATTAATTTCTACTGTTAGTTATGCTCAGCAAACACCTGTGGTTAAGGCTGAAATAGATACTACCAATATTAGAATTGGCGAACAGTTTAACTTAAAAATTTCTGTAGAAGAGATTCAGAATGTTATCATTCCTAAATTACAACTAAACGGATTAGAAGTTGTAGATTCTACCAAAATAGATACCGTAAAAAATACGCTGATTAAAAAGTACATTTTAACAGGTTTTGATAGTGGTGCGTATTATATACCTCAACAACAAATTTTTGTTAAAAATCAAGCCTATCTTACAGATTCTTTATTGGTTAATGTGGCAACTGTTGCCATAGACACCACTAAGGTTAAAAAATTTCCTATTAAATCTATAAAAAGTGAACCGTATACGTTTGATGATTTTAAGGTATATATCTACATTATTTTAGCAGCTTTGGCTATTATAGGCTTTTGGATTTATTGGTTTGTAATAAGAAAACGAAAAGAAGAAGAGGAAGAAACTCCTACTTACAAAGCCTTACCTCCTTACGATGAAGCTATCTATCGCCTAAATGAATTGGACGAAAAACAACTTTGGCAAAACAACCAAATTAAAGAATACTATAGCGAGTTGACAGAAATTGTTAGAGGTTATATAGAACGTGAACTAAGTGTGCCTGCATTAGAAAAAACTACAGATGAGATTTTAGATATGCTAAAAGACTTTAAAAAGTCTGACACCATCTTAACCTCTCAAGAAACCATAGATAAATTAAACAGTTTATTAAGAGAGGCAGATTTGGTAAAATTTGCAAAATCTAAACCCTTAGCTCCAGAAATAGAAGAAGACAGAAAAGACGCAGAATACATTGTTGCCAATTTAAAACCAAAACCTATAGTAGAAGAAAAAGACGATGCAGATGAATTGGAGTAATTTTGAATTTTATAGTCCTGAATTCTTATGGTTGCTAATTCTAGTACCATTGCTAGCAGTTTGGTACTTTTTTATACGTAAAAAAGATGTCGCTATCTTAACCATACCTAGTATTAAAGGTTTTAATGAAGATTCTTTAATAGCAAAATTAAAACCACTTTTGTATTTGTTGCGTTTACTAGCGTTGGCTGCAATTATTATAGCTTTAGCAAGACCAAGAAACGTTTCTGTAAGCAAAAAAACAAAGTCTAATAGAGGAATTGATATTGTTATGGCCATAGATGTTTCTGCAAGTATGCTTGCTAGAGATTTAAAACCAAACCGTTTAGAAGCACTAAAAAATGTGGCTATAGATTTTGTAGATAGAAGACCTAATGATAGAATTGGAATTGTAGTTTACGCCGGTGAAAGTTTTACACAAACACCAATTACAAGCGATAAAGGTATTGTAAAAAGAACCATTTCAGATCTTAGGTGGGGCCAATTAGAAGGCGGTACAGCTATAGGAATGGGTTTAGGTTCTGCGGTAAATCGTTTGAAAGAAAGTACAGCAAAAAGTAAAGTTATTATTTTATTAACAGATGGGGTAAACAATTCTGGAAATATAGACCCAAGAACTGCTACAGAATTGGCTACAGAATTGGGTATTAAAACCTATACCATTGGTATTGGGACTAATGGAATGGCAGATTTTCCGTGGGCAAAAGACCCCAGAACAGGAAAATTGCGATTTAGAAAACAAAAAGTAGAAATTGATGAAGCACTACTAAAAGACATAGCTTCTAAAACAGAGGGTAAATATTTTAGAGCAACAGACAACACTTCTTTAAAAGAAATTTATGATGAGATAGATGCTCTAGAAAAAACAAAGATTGAGGAGTTTAAGTACTATAACTATCAAGAGAAATTTAGAATTTTCGTGTTTTTAGGACTCCTGTTTTTACTACTTGAATTTATATTAAGAAATACATTATTTAAGAGTTTTATATAAAATGTACAGAATAGAAGAACCAATTTATTTTACGCTACTCCTAATCATTCCTGCAATGATTGTGGTATTTCTATTGGTTTTATGGTGGAAAAAAAGAACCCAAAAGAAATTTTCTGATAGTACCTTATTACAAAGGTTGGCTCCAAATTCATCTGTTTTTAAATCAACATTAAAGTTAATAATTCTTTTAATTGGTATCTCATTTTTAATCATCTCTTTGGCAAACCCAAAAATGGGAACCAAACTAAAAACTGTAAAAAGAGAAGGTGTAGATGTCGTTTTTGCTTTAGATGTTTCTAAAAGTATGTTGGCAGAAGATATTGCTCCAAATCGTTTAGAAAAAGCGAAACAGATTATCTCTAAAATAATAGATAAATTAGGTTCAGACAGAGTGGGTATTATTATTTATGCAGGTAATTCTTACCCTCTGTTACCAATAACTACAGACCACGCAGCCGCAAATATGTTTTTGCAAAATGCAAATCCAGATATGGTTTCTAGCCAAGGAACAGCAATAAACGAAGCTTTAGAATTGGCCAAAACCTATTATAATAATGATGAGCAAACCAATAAGTTTTTAATTATGATTTCTGATGGTGAAGACCATCAAGAAGAAACCAAACAAGTTGCCAACAATATATCTAATGAAGGGGTTAAGATTTATACCGTTGGTGTAGGATCAGAAAAGGGAGGTCCAATTCCTATACGTCTTAATGGGTCTATGATTGGCTATAAAAAGGATAGAAAAGGAGAAACGGTAATTACCAAAAGGCAACCAGATGTTTTACGCGGTATAGCAGATGCTGCCAATGGAAAATATTTTGATGGAAATGTTACAGAAAACCCTGTTAAACAAATCTCAGAAATTATTGCTAACGCAGAAAAAAACGAATTTGAAACAAAACAGTTTTCAGATTATAAAGACCAATTTCAATGGTTTTTGGCATTAGGTTTGCTATTTTTAATTGCAGATATATTTCTATTTGAAAAGAAAACAAAATGGTTAAAAAAGGTAGATTTATTTAATGAAGAAAAAGTTAAAAAATAATTATTGTCGCTTCTAGTGATTTTTGAAGAACGAAAAAAATTGTACCGAGAAGTCTTAAAGTGAACATTATGAAAAAATTACAATACATACTAATTGTTTTTACGATGCTATTTTCATCCAAAGAAATTTTAGCTCAAAAAGACTCTATTGCATTGCAACGTAAAGCAAGAAAATTACTACGTCAAGGTAATGATTTGTACCAACAAGAAAAATTTACAGATGCCTCTGTAGCCTATAGAAAAGCTTTAGGCAATAACTCTAATTATGATAAGGCTGCCTACAATATGGGTAACGCTTTGTACCAAAGTAAAAACTTTAAAGAAGCAATTCCGCAGTATGAGCTTACTGCAAAAACTGCAAAAGATAAATTTACCAAAGCAGAAGCTTTTCATAATATTGGCAATGCCATGATGGAATCTAAGAACTATCAAGGTGCTGTAGATGCTTATAAAAACGCGTTACGAAACAACCCAAATGATGATGAGACTCGTTATAATTTAGCAGTTGCTCAAAAACTGTTAGACAAACAAAACCAACAAAATAAAGACGACAAAAACAAAGATAACAAGGATAATAAAGACAAAGATAAGCAAGATAAAGACGATAAAAATAAAGATAAAAATAAGGACGGAGACGATAAAGACAAGGATAAGAAAGATGATAAAGATGGTGATAAAGACCAGAAAAAAAATCCAAAAAACAACAAAGAAGAAGACAAAAAAGACCAACAAAAACCTAAGCCTCAACAAGGGAAAATGACTCCTGAGCAAATTAAACAATTGTTGGAAAGTTTAAACAACGAAGAAAAAAAGACGCAGAAGAAAATGAATGCTAAAAAGGCAAAAGGCAAAAAAATAAAACAAGAAAAAGATTGGTAAATTGCCAATTTTAAGCAACAGATGATGAAGATGAAATTTTACATATCAATATTAATAACGCTACTTACAGTTTCGGTTTTTGCACAAGAAGCAAAACTTACTGCAAAAGTGAGCAAAAATAAATTGGGTGTAAATCAACGTTTACGAATTGAATTTTCTATCAATAAGCAAGGTGGAGATCATTTTTCTCCCCCAAATTTTACAAATTTTAAGGTTGTTGGGGGGCCAAGTCAGTCTATAAGTCAATCTTTGATTAATGGTAAAGCGAGCTTCAATCAATCGTACACCTATATTATTCAACCCAAAAGAAAAGGAGAGCTTACCATTGGAGCTGCTAGCATAGAAATTGCAGGAAAAACTATCAAATCAGAACCTGTAAAAGTAATTGCTCTAGATGCTGTAGAATTGCCAAAAAATCCGAACGATCCCAATTATATTGCACAACAAAATATTCATTTGGTTGCAGAAGTTTCCAAGTCTAGTCCTTATGTGGGTGAAGGTATTTATGTTGAGTATAGATTATATGTTAGTGAAAATATTAGTGTTTACGATACCAGTGTAACTGAACCACCACAATACAACGGATTTTGGAATCAAGATATTAAAATTAATGGTTTTCCTGTAAAAATGGGAAAATACAATGGAGAAGATTACAGGTATATTGTCTTGCAAAAGGCTTTACTAATTCCTACAAAAACGGGTAAATTAGAAATTGACCCTATGAAAATGGATATTGTCATTGGGGTACCTACTGGAAGAGCCGATTTTTTTGGTAACGTTATTACTAGAAACATTAGAAAAGAGTTTGCATCGCCAAAAAAAATAATACAACCTAAACGTCTTCCTTTAGAAGGCAAACCAGAAAATTTTACGGGTGCTGTTGGTGATTTTAATTTTGCAGTAACCCTTAGTAAAGACATCTTAAAGTCTAATGAAAGTTCTCAAATTAAACTTAGCGTAACTGGTAAAGGAAATTTAAAATTGTTTGAATTACCAGAGGTAACAACACCTACTGAACTAGAAAAATATCAACCAGAAAGAAAAGAAAAAGTTCGTGTTACTTCTTCAGGTATCTCTGGCTCTGTAACAGATACATATACTGTTGTACCACAATACAAAGGTAAATATAAGATACCCAATGTAAACTTCTCTTATTTTAACCCGAAAGAAAAAAAATACTATACACTATCTTCTGAAGATTTGTATGTAGACGTAATTGAAGGCAAAGAATTGATAACCAACACAGAGAATACCAATACTGAAATACAAAAACAGACTGTAAAATTAACAGGAAAGAACTTTAGATATATACAAACTAAAAGTACTTTTGAGTCTTTAGAAAACAAAGACTTTTTTAAATCTGCTTTATTTTACATTCTGTTGTTTTTACCTTTAATAGCGATTCCTATAGGTGTAATTCTTGCAAAAAGAAGCGAAGCAAGAAGCAATGATATTGTTGGTAATAAACTAAGAAAAGCAGAAAAGTTAGCCAAAAAATACCTTTCTGAAGCTAAAAAGCAATTGGGTAATAAAGAGGCTTTTTACGAGGCTTTAGAACGTGCTTTACATAATTATTTAAAAGCAAAATTAGGGATAGAAACAGCAGACATTAGTAAAGAAAAAATTACTCAAATTTTACAAAGTAAAAATATAGATGATACTAGCATACAACAATTTATAGACGTTTTAAAAAGTTCTGATTTTGCAAGATACACGCCAATTACAAGTACAGAAATGGAAGCAGAATTTGAGCGCGCAAAACAAGTTATTGTCCAATTAGATAAACAATTATAAAGATGAAAAAAATATTGTTTTTACTATTGATTACAGTTGCACAGTCACTTTTTTCACAAAGTGTAGATAGTTTATTTACAAGTGCTAATGAGTTGTACAAAAATGGAAAATTTGAAGAAGCAATAGTACAATATAAGGCTATTGAAAGTAAAAAAGTAGCCTCTTCTGAATTATACTATAATTTAGGAAATTCATATTATAAACTCAATAAAGTAGGGCCTTCTATTTATTATTATGAAAAAGCACTGCAATTGAATCCGCTAAATGAAGACGTTACAAACAACTTGGTATTTGCCACACGTTTGGCTCTAGATAATATTGAGGCATTACCTCAAACTATATTTCAAAAAATAAATACCAATTATTTACAAACGCTTTCCTATAATCAATGGGCAATTGTATCTATTCTATTTTCATTTTTAGCTGCTACACTTTTCTTATTGTACTATTTTTCATATTCATCATCTAAAAAAAGATTGTTTTTTATTACTAGTATCATTTGTTTTTTAATATTGATTGGTTCAATTTTTATTACTTATAACCAATTCAGTTTTTCAAAAAACAATACAAAAGCAATTGTTTTTGCAGAGAAGACAGAGATAAGAAATGCACCAACATTAAATTCTGAAGAAATCTTTGTACTGCATGAAGGTACAAAAGTATTGGTTTTAGATGCTGTTGATAATTGGAAAAAAATAAAATTAGCAGACGGTAAATTAGGTTGGATTATTGCTTCTGAAATCAAAGAACTTTAGTGCTGTCTTAATTCTTGTAAACTTATATTCTAAAAATAGCAGAAAATTAATTTTTAATTCTATTTTTAAACCATCTTATAAAATCTTTTTTCGTTTTATAAGAGGTTTAAATTCAATTGTTTAAAAAATAAACGTTTGGCAATTTTTAGATTGCTAGCTCGTTTTGATGCTTTTAAGTATAAAAAATGAAGTCTTCTAATATACCTAAAAAGGGATTTGCTGCATTAAAATCTCATTTCAAATCAGATATTATCTCAGGTTTTAGTGTTTCTCTAATTGCTTTGCCATTGTGTTTAGGTATTGCAATTGCTTCTGGAGTGCCACCTCTAGCAGGTTTGGTAACTGCAATTGTAGGCGGTATTTTTGCTTCTAGAATTTCTGGCACTTTTGTAACTATTAGTGGTCCTGCAGCTGGTTTAATTGTTATCTCTTTAGGTGCTGTTGAAAGTTTAGGATATTCAAATGCTTTGGGTGCAATTTTTGTAGCTGGTTTGTTTGTAGCCGCTTTTGGTTTTTTGAAAGTTGGTAAAATAGGAGACTATTTTCCTTTACCTGCTGTACACGGAATGTTAGCTGCAATTGGCGTCATTATTATTGTAAAGCAATTGTTTCCTGCATTAGGAATTTCATTTGTAAAAGGAAGTATCTTTTCTTTGCTACTACAGCTGCCACAGAAATTAACAGAAACAAATCTCGAATGTTTGTTCATTGCTATAGGCACAATTATCATTTTAATAGTTCATCCAAAAGTAAAAGTGAAATGGTTTCAAGCAATACCTGCTCCGCTTTGGGTTCTCATTTTTTCAATTTCTACAGCTGCAATTATTGGTACAGAACATTTGAGCATGGTAGATATGCCAGACGATTTATTTGGTAATGAGGGGTTTCAATTTCCTTCTTTTAGCAAAATTGCTTCATCTGCATTTTGGGTAGCTGTAATCGGTTTTGCTTTGGTATCTGGTATAGAAAGCTTATTGAGTGCCAAAGCCGTAGACACCTTAGATCCTTACAAAAGAGAGTCTAATTTAGATAGAGATCTAGTTGCTATGGGACTAGGTTCTTCTGTAGCGTCTTTAATTGGAGGTTTACCTATGATTTCTGAAATTGTACGTTCTTCTGCTAATATTTCTTACGGAGCAAAAACACAGTGGGCAAATTTTTATCATGGTCTATTTTTACTCATTTATCTTTTTATCGGTGTTGTAATTATAGAAATGATTCCTATTTCTGCTTTATCTGCTATGTTGGTATTTACTGGTTTTAAATTGGCGTCTCCAAAAGAATTTAAAGAGATGTACAACATTGGAAAAATTCAATTTCTAGTATTTATCATTACGCTTATTTCAGTTTTAGCTACAGATTTAATAGTTGGTATTGCTATTGGTATAGTAGCTAATTATGTTTTTTCAATACTAAATGGTGCAAAACTAAACGAGTTTTTTCAATCAAAATTAAGCATTGCTCAAAACGATACAGAAACCGTGATTAACTTAGAAGGGTCTCAAACTTTTTCAAATTATTTGTCTTTAAAAAAACAGATAGATAGTATGCCTAAAACTTGTAAAAAAATTAGTATCAATTTTAAACAAACTACCTTTGTTGGACATACCGTAGTTAAACATTTGAAAGCTTTACAGAACAGAAAAGACCAACAAGGTATTGTTTTAGAAATTTTACATCTAGAAGATTTACAGGCACTATCTCATCATCCTTTAGCAGATAGAGTTCAAAAATAATTAGAACATCTGAATTACTGCATAGTAAATAGGCATTCCTAAAGTTATATTAAAAGGAAATGTAATTCCTAATGCCATAGGTATATAAATACCTGCATCTGCTCTGGGTTCTGCCAATTTCATGGTGGCTGGTACTGCAATATAAGATGCTCCTGCCCCAAGAATTGCAAATAACAATCTATTTCCATCACTTTCAGTTACAAAACCACTTAAATATGCAACAATAATTCCGTTTAATAAAGGCACTACAATACCAAATACGAATAAAAATATTCCGTGCTTTTTAAATCCTTTAATTCTGCTTGCAGTTACCATTCCCATTTCTAAAAGAAATAATGATAAAAATCCTTTAAAAATATCCGTTGTAAAAGGTTCTATACCCCTAGCTTGACTTGCATCTGCTATTAAACCAATTACCAAACTACCCACTAGCATTAATACGCTACCTCCTGTAAAAGAATGCGCTACTAGTTTAGGAATGGATTTATTTTGTTTCTTAGATCTATCAAAAAGTACAATTAAAACTACACCTACTATTATTGCTGGAGATTCCATAATTGCCATAATAGCAACCATATGCCCTCCAAAAGAAATACCCTGATTTTCTAAAAAAGACACCGCTGTTACAAAAGTTACGGCACTTACAGATCCGTAAGCTGCTGCAATAGCACCTGCATTTGGTACACCTACTTTTTTTCTTAATGCAAAAAAAGTATAAACGGGTACAATTGTAGACAGTAAAATTGCAAATGCTATAGAGTAGAGAATTTCAGCATCAAAACTACTATGAGATAATTCTTGACCTCCTTTAAATCCTATTGCAAATAATAAGTATAATGATATAAATTTAGAGGAGGACTCAGGAATTTTTAAATCACTTTTTAAGGTTGTAGCAATAATTCCAAGTACAAAAAATAGGAGTACTGGGTTTGTTAAATTACTAATTAATACATCTATGTTCATTATATTAAGTTTTGTTGCTGCAAAGCTATATGCAATAATTCATATATTTTTATTTAAATTTGTTATACGATACATTAATTTTTTTTATGAATTTTACATTACATCAACTAAAAGTATTTACCACTATTGTAGAAAATAGCAGTATAACTAAGGCTGCTGTAGAGTTGAACATGACGCAACCTGCAGCATCAATTCAACTTAAAAATTTTCAAGATCAATTTGACATTTCACTTTCTGAAGTCGTAGGAAGACAATTTTATGTAACGGATTTTGGAAAAGAAATTTATCAAATTGCCCGTGATATTTTAAACAAAACTGAAGAAATTCAATACAAAACAGAAGCTTTTAAAGGATTGCTTTCTGGCAAACTCAAAATATCTGTAGTATCTACAGGCAATTATGTAATGCCTTTCTTTTTAAATGGTTTTTTAAAACAACATCGTAATGTTGAATTGGTTATGGATGTTTCTAACAAAACACAAGTAATTAGAGACTTGGAGCAAAACTTAGTAGACTTTTCCCTGGTAACCGTAAGTCCTAGTCATTTAGATCTTAAAGAACATCCTATTATGGAGAACCAATTGGTTTTGGTAGCTTCTAAAGACAATCAACTTACAGACAAAGAAAAAAGAGATTCTATTTTTAATTCTATTCCACTAATTTATAGAGAAGAAGGCTCAGGAACAAGACATACCATGCAACAGTTTTTTAGAAAAGCAAAAATATCACCCAAAATAAAACTAGAATTAACTTCTAATGAAGCCATTAAACAAGCTGTTATTGCAGATATTGGTGTTTCTATTGTTTCTTTGTTAAGTATTAAAAATGAGTTATTGCAGAATGAATTAAAAGTAATTCCTGTTCAAGGTTTACCTTTAAAATCTCAATGGAAACTTATTTATTTAAAAAAGAAAAAGCTTTCGCCAGTAGCAAAAACTTTTTTAGAGTACGTTGAGTCTGAAAAAGAAACTGTTTTTAACAATTACTTCAATTGGTTAAAAAGCGTGGTTACTTCTTCTTAACCTTTGTCATTCTTCCTTCCCAAGATCTTCCACCTAAAGAAGAAGTATAATATACCTTCTTACCACTAACCTTATCTACTACAATGTGCATTTTTGTACCCATTTTAAAAGGAAAATTAGGCAAATTACATTCTCTTATAATTAAGTAGTATTCGCAATTAGTTACCCATTCTATATCAGACTTTATGTAATGTTCTTTATCATTATGATATTCTACGTGCTTGTTTTCTTTAAAAATTACTAATACATCTTTCTTTGAATTTCTATAGGTAAATGTGTTATTCTTTAGAATAAAACATTTGTCAGCAGTAAAAGACATTAACATCATTACCCCTAGTAATGTTAATATTTTAAAACTTTTTTTCATTTTATATGGTTTGTTTAACGGCAGCAATTTACAAAAAAGTTGCCTGATTTTATACGATTTCAGCAGGGGTTTTTACCTGTTTTTCTTTCTTTATTATTGAAGGAAAGATAGCAGGTACTATTTGTTTTACAGGGGAATATAAAATGGATTCTTCTAGCGTTTCTTTTTCTATTAAGGGAATTGTATCATTCATTTTACCAAAAAAAATAAAGATAACACTCAAAATTAAAGCAATTTTAAGAGCTCCAAAAGCACCTCCTAAAATCTTATTTAAAATACCTAATGCAGCAAAGTTTGCCAATTTAGTTAAAACTTTACCAAGTAACGCTATCAAAAGAATAATAATAACAAAAGTTATAGCAAAAGCTGTTAATGCTATATATTCTGGTTTCCAAGATACGGATTCTTTTAGAAAATCTGACACATAATATGAAAAATGAATAGCACCATATACACCACCAACCAAAGCTACCAAAGATGCTACCTCTACAAATAAGCCTTTCATAAGCCCTCTTACAAAGCCAAAAAGTAGTAAAGCTGCTATAACTATATCAAATATATTCATCTATATTATTTGGTCAAACCTACATCTTTTTTTTAAAATTTAAAAATGTGAGTTGTATATTTACCTCTTAAACAAGGAGTATGCCAGAGATAAAATCACTTAAAGAAAAATGGAATGTTTTGTTAGCAAAACTAACACTTCAATTTGCAGATGGTGATATGCTTAATATAGACGCAATTATTTATTTAGTAGGTGTACAAGAGTTAGGGCAAGGTCATAGAACTTTTAAAAAAGATGAAAAAGTAAACCTAATGCACATTGCTATTTGCAAACTACTTGAGCCATACGGATATTATGAATTTGATTTTTTTGATGACGATGGTTGGCCTCACTACAAAACTATTACAACGTTACCCAATTTGAAACCTGGTGAACAGACTATCTTGATGAAAGAAGCCATTGTAAATTACTTTGAAAAACTATCTTATCTAGATTAAATTTTGGTATACTTATTGACTACCTAACTTAAAAATATAAGAATGAAAAACATACTCTCTTTTTTGGTGTTGTTCAGTTTTAGCTGTTTTGCACAATATACTGTGCAAGGTACCATGACAAAAACTTTAGAAAGCGATTGGGTTATATTATACAAAATTGAAGGTGCAAAACAGAAATTTGTGCAAAACACTAAAATAACCATAGATTCTATTTTAGTTGAAGGTAATAAACAAGCTGTTGGTAATTTTAGTTTTACTTTACCAAAAGATACTAAGATTGGTGCATACAGAGTAACTTATCAGTTAGAAAGTTCTGGTTTCGTAGATTTTATATTTAACAAAGAAGATGTTCGTTTTGGATTTCATCCAGAATACCCAAACCAATCTGTTCAATTTTATGAATCTAAAGAAAATATCTTTTATAAAAATTATTTAGATGCTATTGCAGTTGCTCAGCAAAGTATAGATTCCGTTCAAATTGCTTCTCTCAGAAATCCTGATTTAAATTTAACCTCTACATATAAA
Source organism: Polaribacter sp. WD7 (assembly GCF_003335085.1). GTDB lineage: Bacteria > Bacteroidota > Bacteroidia > Flavobacteriales > Flavobacteriaceae > Polaribacter. Next base: position 42,573 of record NZ_QPEJ01000018.1, read on the forward strand.
GATGCACTTTTAAAAGCAGATAATATTCAAGAAAGTTTTTTAGAAGATGCCAAAGATTTATACATAAAACCTTTTATAAAAGCCTCTTTTAGAAGTAATTCTCAAAAACTTATTTTATCTGCCCAACAATACATGTCTAACTTGGTTAACACTTTTTTTGATAAAATAGATTTTAATGATAAAACGCTTTTAAATTCTTCTTTTTTAGTAGATAGAATTACAGATTACGTTTTTTATATCAATTATTCTGATGATACTGAGGTACAAGAAAGACTATTTAAAGAATCCGTTGATACCGTAATGTCTAAAATTAATGAAGTAATCTTTAAAAAAGATATAATAGAATTTTTAGTTGGCGAATTTGAAAAGACTAAAAACGTATCTCTAATTGATTATTTGTTTGAAAACTATTATGATAAACTTCCTGAAGGTGTTCAGAATAAAAAATATAAAACTGAAAAGTTAGCACTTTTTATGGCAGAAGTTGGTAGAACTGCTCCTGATTTTACTTGGAAAGAGGCTAATAAGGTTTTTTCATTATCAACTTTAAATGAAGCAGATACTTACGTTTTGGTTTTTTGGAGTACTAGTTGTTCTCATTGCCTTAGAGAAATACCTCAGTTACATAAATATTTACAAGAAAATAATGCTATAAAAGTTGTTGCTTTTTCTTTAGAAAATGATGATTTTGGTTGGAAAAACTACATACCAAACTTACCGAATTGGCATCATGTTTTAGGTCTCAACAAATGGGAAAATAAAATAGCTAGAACGTATAATATTATGGCTACACCTACCTATTTTATTCTAAATACCAACAAGAAAATTATTGCCAAACCAGATACTATAAAAGATGTAAAAGCATTCTTAGAATTATAGTTTATCTTTTTTAATAGAGGTAATTATAATTCCTATGATAACTAGTAATGCTCCGAAAAACTGAATTAGGCTAAGTTCTTCACCCAAGAAAAATGAAGCTAAAATTATCGTAGAAATAGGACCAATACCTGCTACTATTGCAAAATTTGAAGAACTAATCATTTTTATAGAAGTGCTTACTAAAAAAGAAGGAATTACAGTTGCAAAAATTGCAATTAAAAGTCCTAAACCATAGACTTGCCAAGGTAGAGCAAACAAGTCTGTTTCATTTATAAAACTATAATGAATAAATACTGAGAAACAGGAAACCAACATTGCATAAGCTGTAAATTTTACAACACCAAATTTAGGAATTAACCATCCGCTACCTACCAAATAAGATGCGTAGGTTATTGCGCTTAACAGTACAAAAAAACCTCCTAAGTAAATATTGTTCCCAGAAATTTCAATTTCATTAGAAAAAGCAATGATGATGCCCAAATAAGATAAAAAAATTGCTATTGTTTGATTTTTTGATATCGGTTGTTGCAAAAACAGCCTATTAAGTATAATCACTATTGTAGGATAGACAAATAAAATGATTCTTTCTAGACTAGCTTTAATATATTTTAATCCAACAAAATCAAAATAACTTGCTAAATAATACCCAACCAAACCAAAAAAAACTACCCATGCATAATCTATTTTCTTTATGAGAATATTATTCGTTTCTTTACTATACAATAAGGCAATTACAGCGTAAAAAGGGAAAGAAAACAACATTCTAAGCAATAATATAGTAATAGAATCTACATTATATTTGTAGGCCAGCTTTACCATAACTGCTTTAGAAGAAAAAAGAACAACACCAATTACCCCCAATAAAATACCAATCCAAAACCGTTTTTCTTTCATTACTTAAAAATACCAATTGGTAAAGCGTTAGCTTATCTAATAAACATAGAATTACGATACCTAAGCCACTTAAAAATGCAAAAAGGCATCTTTTATGTGTTCAATTTTTGTTTCTTTTTTATTTGTAATAATGGCAATAATGTCAAAACGAACCTCAACATCTAAATCTCTTTCTACAACATAATTATCTATTGCAGAAAGTAATAGTTTTATTTTTTTGGGATTTACAAACTCTTCTGGTTTTCCAAAATAAACGCTGCTTCTTGTCTTCACTTCAATTACACAAAGTAGATTTTTTTTCTGTGCAATAATATCTACTTCTGCTTTAAGGTATCTATAGTTCTTTTCAAGAATTACATAGTCTTTTTTAAGTAAAAAATCTGTAGCCAGTTGTTCTCCTTTTTTTCCTAATTCATTGTGTTGTGCCATAATGTTAATGTATAAAAAAAATGTGTATTCCTTTTACATTTATATTTCTTATTTAATTCTTTAAAATTGTATTTACAAAATAGAATAACTATCATACAGAAGTAAAATAAGAACTTGTAGATAATAATGATTTTAGTACTTTTAAAATCAAATTATATGTAATGTCAACCACAAAAAAAACCTTTCTTTTTTACTGTTTTTCTGTATGTTATTTTTTCTGTTTTGCGCAAAAAAACAACAATATTTATGAACCTTTTTTAAGTCAAAAAGACAGAAGTTTTCCTTTTTTAGTATTTAGTCCTACAGACAATAGTAGTGTGTTTACTGTAAAACCAAATTTGGCTAAAACCGCAAGCGGATTTCAATTCAATTCCTATAAAGTTTTGGTAAATCTAAAGGTAAACGTCTTTAAAAAACTATACACTAAAGGTAATTTTCAATTAGCAGTTAGTGGTCTTATAGACAATCAATTTGTGTTTCGTGAAGAACGTTCAGAAAGATTTAGTGGCATAACACATTCTTTGTTTAATACAGATTATTTTTTATATCTGCATAATGATTTTGTATTGAATGAACGTAACTTTTTACGCATCAATTTATTCCACAGATCATCACACTTAGGTGATGATTTTCTACTGAAAAATGAATTCACCACAATTACCAATCCAGATTATTGGGCAAATGACCCAAGTAATTATGAAACTATAGAAGTATTATATGCTTTTAACACAAAAAATATAGGGGTATACACAGGTGTATCTTATATTATTAGAACAGATAGCAATCGTAAAAAATTGACCTTACAAACAGGTGGTGTTTTTAAAAATTTTAGGTCTCAAAGTAAGTTTTGGCAAAGAGTTTTTATAGGATATGATGTTCGTTTTTTAGAAAACAATAATTTTAATGCTGATTTTAATGGAGGAATTGGCTATGCTTTTAGAAATAATAACAGTTTACGTTTAGAATACTACAATGGCCACCTACCCTACAGCAGGTTAGAAAGAGAAGTAAAAACAAGTTGGGTTTCTTTGGCTTATTATTACAATTTAGAATTGTAATTTACGTTTCAAACTCTAAAGTTACCTCATTCTCATTTATAGACAACTGAGCTCTTCTTCCAAAAATTAAAGATCTGTTATCTGCTTCATGACCCGCAGGAAAATCAAATATAACAGGAATATTATTGGGCAAAACATCTAAAATTAATTGCTCTATAGATGATCCCCATTTTGTAGAATTTTTTTTGATAGATGACATGTTTCCTACAATAACAGCATTTACATTTTTAAAATACCCTGCTCTTTTTAAGCTTTGCAACATTCTGTCTATTGAATATTTATATTCGCCAATTTCCTCAATAAACAAAATTTTTCCATCTGTGTTTAACTGGCTTTTAGACCCTAACATTGAGGTTAAAATGGCTAAATTTCCTCCAATAATTTGTCCACTTACCTCACCTTTTCTGTTGTATTTTGAGGAAGTAATTGTATAGCTTAGTTTCTCACCAAAAAGCGCACTTTTGAAACTTGAAATGGTTTCAATAATTTCTTGAGGATTACCTTCCAAACTGGTTGCCATCATTCCATGAATGGTTTCTACTCCTAAATTATGAATATGATTGTGAAAAGCAGTAATATCTGAATACCCAATAATCCATTTTGGATGCTTTAAAAATTGAGAATACGCCAATTTGTCTAAAATTCTCACAGATCCATAACCACCTCTTGCAGCCCAAATAGCTTTAATGTTTGTGTTATTTAACGCTTGCTGAAAATCTGCTGCTCTTTCTGCATCTGTACCCGAAAAATGATGCTCTTGCTGAAACATATTTTTACCTAAAGCAACATGTAGCCCCCAACTTTCTGCTAATTTTTTGGCTTTCAAAATTACAAGTTTTCTGCTTGGTTTTAAAATTCCTGCTGGTGCTAGAATTACAATACTATCTCCCTTTTGTAAATAGGGTGGTTTTATTTGTTGTTTTTGTGCCGTTACAGATGGTAAAATCATCAGTAAAAAGCCATACAAAAGGAAGTACTTTTTCAAAATAAGTTTAATTTCTAATAGTTAAAAATCTAAAAATAGAATATTGGTAAATGTATTTATTTTCAGTGGTTTTAAAAAATTGCTTTTTCGTACTTTTGCTGTTCAAAAATCAGTCCACAAAATAGAGAAACGCATGAGTGCACCAAAAAGATACACAATTACTTCAGCATTACCTTACACTAATGGTCCAATTCATATAGGCCATTTAGCAGGTGTTTACGTTCCTGCAGATATTTATGCTCGTTATTTACGTGGTATTGGTAAAGATGTTGCTTTTATTGGAGGTTCTGATGAGCATGGAGTTGCCATACCTATGAGGGCTAAAAAAGAAGGTGTTTCTCCTAAAGACATTATAGATAAGTATCATACTATTATTAAAAAATCATTTGAAGATTTCGGGATTTCTTTTGACAACTATTCTCGTACATCTGCAGAAATTCATCATAAAACTGCATCAGAATTTTTTACAAAATTATATAATGATGGTGAGTTTGTAGAAGAAGTTACAGCACAGTTGTATGATGCAGAAGCAGATCAGTTTTTGGCTGATAGATTTGTTGTAGGTACTTGCCCAAAATGTGGTTTTGAAGAAAGCTACGGAGATCAATGTGAAAACTGTGGAACATCTCATAACGCCACAGATTTAATTAACCCAAAATCTGCAATTACAGGTAATGTGCCAACTGTAAAAGAAACCAAACACTGGTTTTTACCTTTAGATAAGCACGAAGCTTTTTTAAGAGAATGGATTTTAGAAGGGCATAAAAAAGATTGGAAACCTAATGTTTACGGACAAGTAAAAAGTTGGGTTGAAGATGGTTTGCGTCCAAGAGCTGTAACCAGAGATTTAGATTGGGGAATTCCTGTTCCTGTTGAAGGTGCAGAGGGTAAAGTGTTGTATGTTTGGTTTGATGCGCCAATTGGATATATTTCATCAACCAAAGAATGGGCGGCAAGAGAAGGTAAAAATTGGGAAGATTATTGGAAAAAAGACGATACCAAAATGGTACACTTTATTGGTAAAGACAATATTGTGTTTCATTGTATCATTTTTCCATCAATGTTAAAAGCACATGGTGATTATATTTTGCCAGAAAACGTACCTGCCAATGAGTTTTTAAATTTAGAAGGCAATAAATTATCAACTTCTAAAAACTGGGCAGTTTGGTTGCATGAGTATTTAGAAGAATTTCCAAATCAGCAAGATGTCTTACGTTATACCTTAACAGCAAATGCACCAGAAAGTAAAGACAATGATTTTACTTGGAAAGATTTTCAAGCAAAAAACAACAACGAATTGGTTGCTATTTTTGGTAATTTTATCAATAGAGTTGTAGTTTTAACTAATAAATACTACTCGGGAATTGTTCCAGCTCCAAATAACTTTTCAGAAGTTGATGAAGATGTTTTAGCTGCTGTAAAAGAATTTCCAAACACAATTGGTAAATCTATAGAGAGGTACCGTTTTAGAGAAGCTTCTCAAGAATTAATAAATTTAGCTAGACTTGGAAATAAATATTTGGCAGACGAAGAACCTTGGAAAGTAATTAAAGTTGATGAAGAGCGTGTAAAAACGATTATGTATGTGGCACTGCAAATTGCAACTGCTTTAGCGGTTGTTTCTGAACCTTTTATTCCATTTACATCAACAAAGTTAAAATCAATTTTAAATGTCAGTTCGAGTGATTCGACAAAGGAGAATCGTATCGAGAACTCTTGGAACGACGTTACCCAAAAAGATATATTAATTCCTGCAGGTCATCAAATCAATAAAGCAGAATTGCTATTCTCAAAAATTGAAGACAAAACCATTGATGCTCAATTGGCAAAATTAGAAGCTACCAAATTGTCTAATGAACAAGAAAATAAGGTTGTAGAGCCTCAAAAAGAAACAATAGAGTTTGATGATTTTACAAAATTAGACATTAGAATTGGTACTATTTTAGAAGCAGAAAAAGTAGCTAAAACCAAAAAGTTATTAAAACTTAAGGTTAATGTGGGTATAGATACAAGAACTATTGTTTCTGGTATTGCAGAAAGTTTTTCTCCTAAAGATATTATAGGGCAACAAGTTTCTGTTTTAGTAAATTTAGCACCTAGAAAAATAAGAGGAGTAGAAAGTCAGGGTATGATTTTAATGACAGATACTCCTGATGGAAAATTGGCTTTTATAGAACCTGAAAAAATGGTTAAAGATGGGCAACAGGTAAGTTAATGCTAAAAATAGCATACCATCCTATATACAAACACCCATTACCAAAAGGACATCGCTTCCCAATGGAAAAATATGATTTGTTACCGCAACAGTTGTTGTATGAAGGAACATGCAATTCAGAAAATTTTTTTGAACCAAAAATTCCAAATAACAAACATTTTTTCTCGGTTCATGATCCAGAATATTTCTTTGAATTGTTAAACATTACCCTGCCCCAAAAAGCAGCAAGAAAAATTGGTTTTCCGCTATCTGAAGTTCTTATAGAACGAGAAATGATAATTGCAGACGGCACAATAAAAGCTTCAGAATTTGCACTACAATACGGTATTGCCATGAACATAGCTGGAGGTACGCATCATGCTTTTTCTAATAGAGGAGAAGCTTTTTGCATGTTAAATGATCAGGCAATTGGGGCAAAATATCTACAAAACAAAGGTCTGGTTAGTAAAGTGCTTGTTGTAGACTTAGATGTACATCAAGGAAACGGAACTGCAGAAATTTTTGGAAATGACAGTTCTGTATTTACATTTTCTATGCATGGAAAAAGCAATTATCCTTTTGTAAAAGAAAAATCTGACTTAGATATTGCCTTAGAAAACAATACAAAAGATGATAAATACTTATCTACTTTAAAAAATACATTACCTAAATTGATTCTTAAAGAAAAACCAGATTTTATCTACTATTTATGTGGTGTAGACGTCTTAGAAACCGATAAATTAGGAAAACTAGCACTAACTATAGAAGGTTGTAAAGAGAGAGATTATTTTGTATTACAAACTTGTTTTAATAACAAAATACCTGTAATGTGTTCTATGGGCGGTGGCTATTCTAAAGATATTAATATTATTGTAAATGCACATGCAAACACCTTTAGATTAGCTCAAGAAATATACTTTTAATGCCTCATAAGGAGTTTATCTTACATTTCATCGAATTTTCTAACTTCTCATTTATTATTTATCTAATTTTGTGATATCAACTAAACTAAATAAGTTTATTTCTTTTAAGCTCGTAAAAATATTTTTCTCTGAAATACATCAACTTTATTATCGTATGAGTTAAAAAGTTAATAAGATTTAAACTTATTTTGAGTGAACAAAATTATAGTTATCAATTATGAAAAAAATTCTAATACTAGTCCTAACTGCTACACTGTTTTCTTGTGGAGCAACAAAAACCCTAAAAACAAAAAAGAAAACCATAAAAGGAAATTGGACCTTATCAAAAATTACCTACAGTAAAACCGGTAATTATAATGTTACTTTTTTTGGTGATGCCAGCAAAGATTGTTTAGAAGGTAGCTCTTGGAAATTTGTACCAAACAACAACAGTGGTGTGTATACTATTAATGAATCTGGTTGTGTAGCCGGAGAAAGAGAATTTATCTTTGTCATTCAAGAAATAGATGCCAATTCTGGTTACTACGATTTTATGTTGAAACCAAAAAATAATGAAGGCAATTTAGGCTACAGAATAGATTTAAAAGAATTGACAGAAACGGAAATGTTATGGAGACAAAAAATCATTATAGACGGAACTCCATTTTTAATAAATATGAATTTTACAAAACAATAAGATGAGAAAAACAATAAACAAAATAAGTATAGTTGCATTAGCTCTATTAGTTACAGTTTCTTTTAGCAGCTGTGAAGCAACTAAAAATGCAAATAACAAACAAAAAGGTGCTGTAATTGGTGCCGGTGCTGGTGCTCTTTTAGGGGCTATTATTGGTAACAATGTAGGTAACGGTAAAAACAGTAAAATTGGCGCCGTTATTGGTGGCGTTGTTGGTGGTGGCGCTGGAGTTTTAATTGGTAAAAAAATGGACGACCAAGCTAAGAAAATTGAAACTGAAGTACCTGGAGCTGAAGTAGAAAGAGTAGACGATGGTATTGTAGTTACTTTTGATGAAAATAGTGGTGTTTATTTTGATACTAACAAATCTGATATTAATGCAAAGTCTAAAGCAAATCTAGATAAACTAGCTAAGGTTTTCTTAGAATTTCCTGATACTAAAATTGTAGTTGTTGGGCATACAGATAGTTCTGGTAGAGATGATTACAACTTAATTTTATCAGAAAAGAGAGCAAAATCAGTTACTGCGTATTTAATCAATGATGGTGTGGCAGAAAGCAGGTTTGAAACGCTTTGGTATGGAGAAACAAAACCAAAATATGACAACACTACAGCAGAAGGAAGGGCAAAAAACAGAAGAGTAAATTTAGCCATTGTACCTAACGAAAAAATGGTAAAAGAAGCTAAAGTAGAAGCCAACAAACAATAACATTTTACAGTATTTATTTAAATCTCAAAGAGCCATTTTAAAATGGCTCTTTTTTGGGTACAAAACTTTCTATCAAGCTAAAAAATAAAGCTTTTACCAAATATGCTTTTATTTTAGCTTTTCATTTAAAAATAGTATTTTTAAACAATGGACTTTTACGATTTTAAAAATGCTTTTTTAATAGGTTTTTTCATGGCTTTTATGATTGGTCCTGTTTTTTTTATGCTCTTACAAACTAGTATTTTAAAAGGGGCAAGAGCAGCTGTTGTTTTTGATTTTGGTGTTGTTTTAGGAGATATCTGCTTTATTTTAATTGCTTATTTTGGTAGTAAAACATTACTAGAAAAAATTAAAGATGATCCAAGATTATTTTTTATTGGGGGTTTGGTGCTTATTGTTTATGGACTTATTACTTATTTTGATAAACAAAACAAAAAAGAAGCTCTTGAATCTGCCAAAATTTTAGAAGTTCCTATAAAAAACAATTACGTAAAATTATTTTTTAAAGGTTTCTTTTTAAATTTTATCAATGTGGGCGTTTTAGCGGGTTGGCTTGGTATAGTTGTAGTTGTTGGACCTACTTTAGACATGAATCCGAAGTACATACTTTGGTATTTTGCTACCGTAGTTACGAGCTATATAATTACGGATTTTGCTAAAATTTTACTAGCAAAGCAGCTTAAAAAAAAAATGACTCCTTTGGTTATTTATAGATTAAAGAGAATTATGGGGATAATTTTAATAGTCTGTGGCGTTTTTTTAATGCTTAAAGGATTTATTCCCAATGAAAAAATCGATAATTTAATGTATTAATCGTCTTTTAAAATTAAGCATACTTAACAAGTATCATAACAAAAAAGCGAGGTTAAAAACCTCGCTTTTTTGTTTATTAAAAATAAGTTTATTATTTCACCTTAAACACATTATTCTCTAAGTCAATGTCTGCCATTAAACCACTTTTATCTATATAAACAGACTGCACTGGTTTTGAAACCTCAAAAGAATATGTTGGATACGCCCAACCCCAATCTTTTAAAAGAATAGCTTTTGTTGGTTTGTTACCTCTCATCATCTCTAAAGCTACATTAAAATTATCTTTGCTTCCGTCTGTATAAGTTATTTCTATATCTAATGGCATTGGCATTTTACCTATTCTTTCTAAAGTAATGGTTTTTCCTTTTACAGATTTTACTCCATAATCAATAGTGTGCGTTGTTTGTGTCCATTCATTCATATACCAATCTAAATGAATACCAGATACTTTTTCCATAGTACGTTGTACATCATTAGGTGTTGGATGTTTAAAACTAAAGTCCGTAAAATATTTTTTTAATCCTTTAGCTACGTTTTCTTTACCTATTACATATTCTAATTGCGATAAAAAGATATTACCTTTAGAATAACTTGCAATGCTGTACGCTGTATTGGTATTGTATCTGTCTGCATGCGTAGATAACGATTCTTCCATACCGTTTTTTACCACATATTTATATCCTCTGTAAGAACCTTGATGCGGATTTTCATTATTTTTATTTAAAATTTCTTGAGATGCTTTATTAGATATATAGGTTGTAAAACCCTCATCCATCCAAGGGTGTAAACTCTCATTCGATGCTAATAAAAACTGAAACCAAGTATGCGCCATTTCGTGTGCAGTAACTCCAAATAAACTACCAAAATTACGTTTTCCGGTAATTAACGTAGACATTGCATACTCCATACCACCATCACCTCCTTGAATTACGGAATATTGCTTGTAAGGATATTGGCCAACATTTTCACTAAAATAAGTCATTAACTCAACTGTTTTGGGTTGTAAATCTTTCCAGTTTTTTAAATATTTACCATCTAAATCTTTTTTATACAAGAAGTGTAAATCTATTCCGTTTTTCATAGTTACCACATCATGATTATAGTTTGAATCTGCAGCCCACATGAAATCGTGCACGTTAGGTGCTTTAAAGTGCCATGATAATTTTGAAGTTTCCGGAACATTTAGTGGTTTTGTTTTGTCTTCATAACCGTGTCCAATTTCTTGCGGATTTTGTAAATATCCAGAGCCACCTACCGTGTATTTTTTATCAATATGAATGGTTACATCAAAATCTCCCCAAACACCATGAAACTCTCTACCAATATATGGTGGAGTGTGCCAACCTTGAAAGTCATATTCTGCTAATTTAGGATACCATTGAGACATAGACAAAGCTACACCTTCTGCATTATTTCTTCCAGAACGTCTTACTTGCAAAGGTACTTGGGCATCAAAACTCATCTCTAAAACTACACTTTCTCCTGATTTTATGGGTTGATTCAATTCTACCTCTAAAATTGTGCCCACTGTCTTATGAGTTACTTCAGTTCCGTTTTGTTTTAAAGAGTTTACTTTAATGTACCCAATTTCATTAGGTTCTAATTTGCTAATTCTATTTCCTACCCTTTTATCTGGATCTTTAATGTTTAAAGATCTAACGTCCATTTGAGATCCTGGTTGAAAAGCGTTGAAATACAAATGATAAAAAACTCTATCTAAATTATCTGGAGAATTGTTGGTATATACTAATTTTTGTATTCCTTTATACTGATGTGTATCTACATTCATGTCTATATCCATAGTATAGTCTACATGCTGTTGCCAATACGTATTTGATTGTGCTTTTTGAGTAGAAGCAACATTTTTTGTTTGTGCACAGGCAACTAGAAACAAAATTCCACATGCAAAAAATAAAATTTTTTTCATCTTATTATTTTTAAATTATTTTTTTCCTTTTACCATTCTATCTGCCATTTTTAAGGCGTTGTAGGCATTCACTACTCTACCAGAAACAGATAGTTCTGAAAAAGATATCTTTTCATCTTTAGTCCCTGGTTTGATAACGTCAAAATTAATTTTTATCCCAGAGTTCATTAAAATATGTTTTACTTGACTAGCAGTAAGTGCTGGATAATAAGAACGTACCAAAGCGGCTACACCTGCTGCCGATGGTGCTGCCATTGACGTTCCACTAATTGCCTGATACTCGTCTGCAGGAAAAGTAGCATAAATATCTACTCCTGGTGCAAAAACATCGACATTAATTTTTCCGTAATTAGAAAATGTGGCTGGCAAATTTTCGTTATAATTTAAACTCATAGCTCCTATGGTTAGCACATTATCAGAAATTTCGCTAATTAAGTCTTTAGAGTCGTTAGGGTATGTTTTATTTACATCTATATCTTTACCATCATTACCAGCTGCGTTAACAATTAAAACGTCATTTTTTGCAGCATATTTAATGGCTTCATAAACCCACTCTTTGTTTGGTGAAAACCTTTTACCAAAGCTAGTATTGATGATTTTTGCTCCGTTATCTACCGCATACCTAATTCCTAATGCTATATCTTTATCATGCTCATCTCCATCAGGCACAACCCTAACTGCCATAATTTTTACATTTTGAGCAACTCCGTTTACACCTAAATTATTGTCTCTACTTGCAGCAATAATACCAGCAACATGAGTACCATGACTTTCTGAATCTTTGAAACCAATAACGTTGTTATTTCCATAATATTTATCATTAATATCATACAAGTCATCTCCTAAAGATGCTCTCTCGTTAAAGTCTAAATCGTAGTGTTTACCATTTAACTGACCGTCCATATAGTCTTTTAACTGCTTTTTATAATCTTGAAGGCCTTCGGCTGTCATTCCTCTACCCATCATGATGGTAACCATGTTTAATTGGTCTGAAAGTTTGGCATCATCTGTCTTTAAATCTTTTAAATCAGATGCTGTAATACGCTCTTTACCAGCTAGTTTTTTTACTGCTGTAAAAGCCTCTTCTATTTGTAGAATTCTTTCTTCTGTTTTTTTAAGGTTTTCTATTTCCTGTTCTTTTTTATCTACAACGTTTTTAAATTCTTCTTTTAATTTAAGATATTGTTGGTACGCTGCTTTGTCTTTTTCAGAAATTTCTGATGCTTTTTTATCCCCAAATTTTTCGTTTCCTCTTTTTACAATTCTTGTTATTTCTAACTGGTCTTTGTAAATCATTTTGCCAGAAGCGTCTCCTAAAAAATTCCATCCATGAATATCATCTGTGTATCCATTTTTATCATCGTCTATCTTGTTTCCTCCTATTTCTTTTGGATTTACCCAAGCTACGTCTTTTAAATCTTCGTGTTCCACATCTATACCAGAATCTGCTACAGCCACAATAACTTCTACACCTTGTTTATCTGAAATGAAATCGTAGGCTTTAGCTATACTCATTCCTGGTATAGAGTCTGTAAGCAAATCTAAGTGGCTCCATCTTTGCATTTCCTGTTCAGAAAGCGGTGTTGTTTTAGCCGGAATACTTATTACATTTTCTGCTCCTTTAGGAACAGGTATTTTAGAAATAGATTTACAACTTGTTATTATCAAACTCGCAACTGCGGTATATAAAACTGGTTTTATAATTCTCATAATCTACTATATATTAATTAAATATGCCTTTAAATGAATAGGTTTCTTTTAATCTTATTCCTTTTTCTGTATGTTTTACCGTACACAGTTCATGTTGTGCATCGTGTTCTAAAAAAAGGTAAAAGTCTTGGTCTGCAGCCAAATTTAAAAATGCTGATTTTTCTTTTAATGTTAATAAAGGTCTTGTATCATAACCCATTACATATGGCAACGGAATATGCCCTACTGTTGGTAATAAATCTGCCATAAAAACAATGGTTTTGCCTTGGTAACTAATTTTAGGTAACATTTGTTTTTCTGTATGACCATCTACAAATAAGACATCAAAACCTATTTGTTCTTTATAATTGCTATGAATAAACTCTAGTTGACCGCTTTCTTGAATTGGTAGTATATTTTCTGAAAGAAATGAAGCTTTTTCTCTTGGATTGGGTTCTGTAGCCCATTTCCAATGTTTATCATTGCTCCAAACTTTTGCATTTTTAAATGCAGGAACCAATACCCCGTTTTGGTTTCTTTCTATTACACCGCCACAATGGTCAAAATGTAAATGAGTTAAAAAAACATCTGTAATATCATCTCTATGAAAACCATGTTTTTCTAATGATGTATCTAAAGAAAAATCGCCAAAGAGATAGTAGTAGCTGTAAAACTTATCCGATTGTTTGTTACCCAAACCAGTGTCAACCAAAATTAATCGATTTTCATCTTCTATAAGTATAGAGCGCATACTCATATCTATCAAATTATTTTGGTCTGCAGGATTGGTTTTTTGCCAAATAGTTTTAGGTACAACGCCAAACATTGCACCTCCATCTAGCTTAAAATTACCAGTTTCTATAGGATATATCTTCATTCTGTATAATTAACATCATTAAAATTATTTATAAAAATAACAATATGATGATACAAATTATTTTAAATGCTCCTTTTTGAGCACACAGAACACAAAGATGTTGAAAATTATGTGAGATTATGTTAATAAAAAACTAATTATTACACTTAAAATATATCTCGTTTAAGAAGTATAGCTTGGTTTATTTGAAACTCTAACTATTTTAATTTTACTTAAATATTTAGCAGCTCTAATGATTGCAAAAGCACTAATTGCCATTCCTAAAACAACAAATGCAAGTTGATTTTCTAATACAATTTCTGTAAATGTTAATTTATCTGCTGGTAAAATCTGTAAAAACATAACTTTTAGTATTTATAATTTGCTCTTCAAAGGTATTATAAGACTAAAGTTTATTTTATCATTTTTCGATAAAAGACACATTGTTTTCGGTGAATTGTAAATTACAATATATAAATACTTTATTTATGTAATCAACTGAAAAAGAAAAGCTTCAGTAAAACTGAAGCTTTTTGAGGTGTCGAGCGGATTCGAACCGCTGTAACTGGTTTTGCAGACCAGTGCCTAAGCCCCTCGGCCACGACACCATAGTTGTAAAGGATTGCAAATTTACAGTTTTTTAAGTTTACTGCAAGTATTTTTTGTGCTTATCGCTTTTTTGAGAGTATAATAACTACTTCTTCTACGTTTCCTCCAATAGGCGGATTTATTTTTGCAACAGATACAGTGGCTTTTTTAAGCATTTGTATTTCTTTAAAAAAACGATCTAAAATACGTTGTGCAACCTCTTCTAATAATTTAGAACGTATTGCCATTTCTTCTTTTACTATATGGTTTAAATGCACGTAATCTACAGTATCTGTTAAGTTATCTGTTTTGGCCGATTTTTTTAAATCTGCTTTTACCGTTACATCTACTCTATACCAAGAACCAATTTTTGCTTCTTCTTCTAAGCAGCCATGGTTTGCATATAATTTGATGTTATTTACCTGTATTGTACCCATTTATTCTTCTTTTGGAGCTACTTCTATTTTTTCCCACATCTTATCAGAATTTAATCTAAAAGAACCTAAGTGCTCAAAATTACATTGATCTGGTGAAATGATAGATAAAAAAGACTCTTCTTTTTTATTTTTATATAGATGATAGGTTTCGCCAATATTGGGTTCAAAACTAAATTTAGCATTGTACACTAAATCGTTATATTGAAACTTTTGCATCAACTCTTCATATTGCTGCTTTACCTCATCAAATTTAGATTTAAATTGCTTATTTACCCGCTGAATGCCATCATTTTTCCAACTAGCTGTGTTTAGTGGCTTAATTACTGGCGAACTTGCTGAAGTACCATAAGGTTTTAAAGCGGCATCATATTGTTGACTTTCTTCATTAAAGACAACTAAATCTGGTTTTTTATTTTCTTTCTTCATTACCTACAAATTTACTTTTAAAATGATACCTCTTTTTTATGTCTATGCATTATTTACTTCTATCCAATATCCATCTAAATCCTGAAAATAAAACTGTTGTATACCGTCTTTTCTAACATAATCTTTATTTACGGTGTTTGTCCAATCTGAATAGTCTATTTCTAAACTTTCAAGATGTTTTACAAAATCAACTAACGTTGGTGTAGACAATGCAAAATGAACCGCTTTGTTGGTTTTTATTTCTAGATTAGGACGCGGAATAAGGTGCAGCTGTTTGCCTTCTCCTAAAGACAACCATCTGGTTTTAGAATTTGATGCTGTGTTTTTAATTTCTTTTAAATGAAGTACTTTTTTATAAAAAGCAACAGACTCATCAACATTTTTGACAGACAGCGCAATATGATTTAATAAAAAGGAAAGCATACTTTTATTTAACAATACAAAAATACGATAATAAATAAGTACCAAATCTTCCTTTTAGAAAACTTTAACTGGCAAATACGCCCGCGTTAGCGATTGCAGTGACATCACCTGAACTTGTTTCAGAGATAAAACCGAAAGCGCGACCTGAAAGGGAACGCCCTAAAATTAAGAGGTAAAAAAATCAAAAACGTTACTTATTGCACTTGTTTTGGTTTTGTAGAATTCGGTATACGTACAACGCTCGCAAGTTACGCTTGTAAATTTTTGATTCTGAATGTCAAAAATTTTTGATAACGTGCCTCCTGTTGCCCGCATTTGTCCTAGTTTGTATGTTTTAGCATTGCATTTAGGGCAGGTGTAATTTCTTATTTGATTACTCATAATGGGTATTTTTATATATAAGTAGTTCATTTACAACTTTTGTTACAATTCTGGTAAAAACAACTGTTTTATAAACTGCAAACGTTTACCAATTATACAGAAAGTATATGCTACAAAATGAGTAATGTTTTGCAGCGGAAAGCACTCTTAATCGCTTAAATAAACCATAATATTTATGTAATTTCGCATTTCAATTTTAACATGATGTCTGAAGAAACTAAATCGCTCAATTTTATAGAGCATATTATAGAGGATGATTTGGCTAACGGAATGCCAAAAGATAATTTGCGTTTTCGTTTTCCGCCAGAGCCTAATGGATATTTGCATATTGGGCACACTAAAGCCATTGGTATTAGCTTTGGTTTGGGCGAAAAATATAGTGCACCTGTAAACTTGCGTTTTGATGATACTAACCCTGCTAAAGAAGAGCAAGAGTATGTAGATGCTATTAAACGTGATATTAAGTGGCTAGGATATACTTGGGCAAACGAATGTTATTCTTCAGATTATTTTCAGCAATTGTATGATTGGGCAATTTTATTGATTAAAGATGGAAAGGCTTATGTAGATAGCCAAACTTCTGAAGAAATGCGCGTTCAAAAAGGTACGCCTACACAAGCTGGAACTAATAGTCCTTTCAGAAATCGAAGTATTGAAGAAAACTTACAATTGTTTCAATCAATGAAGGAGGGAAAGTTTAAAGAAGGAGAACATACCTTACGTGCAAAGATAGATATGGCATCGCCTAATATGTTAATGCGTGATCCTTTAATGTACAGAATTATGTTCAAGCATCATCATAGAACTGGTAACGATTGGTGTATTTACCCAATGTACGATTGGACTCATGGTGAGAGCGATTATATAGAACAAATTTCGCACTCTTTATGTTCTCTAGAATTTAAACCTCATAGAGAATTGTACAACTGGTTTAGAGATTTAGTTTTTGAATACAGTTCAGATAAATACCCATTACCACCAAAACAACGTGAGTTTTCTCGTTTAAATTTGAGTTATACTATAATGAGTAAACGAAAGTTGCTGAAATTGGTAGAAGAAAACATAGTTTCTGGTTGGGATGATCCTAGAATGCCAACAATATCTGGTTTACGAAGACGTGGTTATACACCAGCTTCTATACGTAGTTTTGTAGAAACTGTTGGTGTTTCTAAGCGAGAAAATGTTATTGATGTTGCTTTATTAGAATTTAAAATAAGAGAAGATTTAAATAAAAACGCTCCTAGAGTTATGGGAGTTTTAGATCCTGTAAAAGTGGTAATTACAAATTATCCTGAAGGTGAAGAAGAAATGCTAGATGCAAGTTATAATGATTATGAAGAAGGTTTTGGAAGCAGAAAAGTTCCTTTCTCAAGAGAGATTTATATAGAAAGAGAAGATTTTAGAGAAGAAGCGAATAAGAAGTTTTTTCGATTAAAATTAGGAAAAGAAGTACGTTTAAAAAACGCTTACTTTATTACTGCTAATAGCTGTACAAAAGATGCTGATGGAACTATTACTGAAATTCAGTGTACCTATGACCCGTTAACAAAATCTGGAAGTGGAACTCCTGAAAGTATGCGTAAAGTAAAAGGAACTTTGCATTGGGTTTCTGTAAAACATGCTGTAAAAGCAGAAGTAAGAGCTTACGATAGATTGTTTTTAGATGAAGCTCCTGATGCCCACAAAGACAAAGACTATATGGATTTTTTAAATCCGAATTCTTTAGAAGTAATTAATGCTTTTGTAGAACCAAGTTTGCAAACTGCAAAAATTGGAGAGCGTTTTCAGTTTCAACGTTTGGGGTATTTTAATGTTGATGATGATAGCACTTCTGAACAATTAGTATTCAACAAAACAGTAGGTTTGCGAGACTCTTGGGGAAATGGAAAAAAGTAATTTAGAATAGTAGCGTACGTTTTGTAATAAATTTAAAGCAGTATTTGTATGGAAAATAATTTTAGTCATAAATCTACCAAAGAGTTAAAAGGTACTTTAAAAATGATGAAAATCATATCTACATCTTTGTCTATTGTTATTTTTGCTCTGTTATCTACTACAATCTATGGTTTAATTGTTAAAGAAAACAATGCTACTTTTTTAGCCTTATTTGTTGTAGGTATTTCATGTGGCGCTATTTTACCACTTCAATTTACCACAATGAAGAAGATTAAAATAGAACTAAAATCTAGAGACCAATAAAATGAAACAACTAATTTTATTGAGTTTAATAATTTTTACCTCTTGCAGTAAAGAACAACAGCAATCTAAAAATGCAGAAATATCTTGCGGTCAATGTCAGTTTAATCTTGAAGGTGAAGGCTGTAGTTTAGCGGTTTGTTTTGATGATAAAGCATATTACGTTACGGGTTTTGATATAGATGATTTTGGCGACGCCCACGATAAACATACCGGTTTTTGTAACGTTGTTAGAAAAGGGAAAGTTACAGGTAAAGTAGAGAACGGTAAGTTTTTAGCAAGTAGTATTGTTTTAGAATAATCCTTAAAAAAAGCAATCAAAAAACCGAAGCCATAAAAAGGCTTCGATTTTTTATGCTAATATGCTAGAAAGAGTCAAACCCTCCACCAGGAGTGTCAATACTTTGTGCTTGAGCTCTTTTAGGATTTAAAATTAAATACGTACCTAAAGAGGTAAGTGCTGCATATTTGCCGTAATTACCTAGTTTTTTTAAAGCTTCTTTTCTTGAAATTTCTTTGTTCTTCTTCTTCATACTACTCAATAATTATTTTTTTAGTGATACTTCTTTTTTCAGAAATAACTTTTACAATATAAACCCCAGAAGCTATATCAGGTAAGCCTATAATATTGTTGGTTTTTCCAGTGATAGAAGTTTTAAAAATTTCTTTACCTAAAGTGTTGTAAATATTAATTGCTGCTTTTTGATTCACTATTCCAGTAATACTCAAATGATTATTGTCTTTTTTAATCAATTGAATAGAAGAGCTATTTTCTGAGCTATTTTTTAATGTTTTAGCTAAAGTGTGTACATAAAATCGCCCAATTGAATTTACATCTTCTTGTAAAGTAACTCTGTAACTATTATCATTAGTCGAATTCAACTTTTTAAAAGCATTTGTTACTTTATCTTCTAAATAGATGTCTATATTTTCTGGGAAATCAACAGCATTTATAGAGAATATAATATCTTTATCTTTTTTTGCTGTAATATGTATTGGTATAATAGTACTTTCTATGGTTGAAAATGGTAAAGATTGAATGGTGTAATTTTTACCATCAGAATTTTCAATCAAATGTGTATTTACATCAAAAGAAGCACCATTAAAATTTTCAATATCTTCATTTTTATCAAAGCCTTTAGTGGCGGTTTTACTAAAAATAATATCTGTATTTACGGTAGTTTTATCTTCTAAAACTGATAATTTTATAAATGGTGTTGTAGCTGATGATTTTGCAAAAATATGAGTTCCAGAACTGGGTTTAGTACTTCTTTTCTGCTCATCAAAAAGTAAAATAGTATTCGCATTTGGTCTTACAAAAAAACCTTGTCCTGGAGGTAAAAACTTTTCAGTAGATGTAACTAAATTGGTAGTAGCTACATATTTTGATTGAGAATTATCCCAAGTGTAGGCTGCAGGAATTACTAGCTTTGATGCATTCTCTGTTAAAAAATTGTTTCCGCTATTTTTATTTAAAGGATAATAGGCTGCAAAAGAATTACCAATAGCATTCCATTGATTTCCAATAACATTTTTATTAATATCATCTACATGTAAGTTTCCAGTAAAAATAACAGCTCCGTCAGTAGCTCTAGAAACAATATATCCTGTTCCTACTTCAAATGCATTACTACTATTGGTGTTTTCATTAAAATATTGCCATCTATTACCAGGTGCATTTAAGCTTTCATAATACCCAATTGCATACCTATCTGGATTAGCAGCTGTGTTAACACGAATATTATTGATTGCGTTTTGAGCAAAAGGAACTATCAATTGATTTTGAACTACAGGAGATACTAAACTCCATCTATTAGCCAATAAGCCTCCTCTTGCATAATTGATTGTTCCTGTAGTACTTCCTTTTACCAATAAAACTCCACTGTCGTTTTCATCAGAAGTAATAATAAACTCATCAGAATTTGAAAAATCTCCGTTTACAGTAATCGAAGCGTCTGTTCTTATAATTGTTCTTCCTAAAACAGTTAAATCATTCACTTCTATATTCGGTAAATCTACACTTACAGCACTACCTGATGTAATAACCACATTATCCGTCGTTACCGGTATTCTACCTAAACTCCATTTGCTTACATCAGACCACTGCCCTCCTCTTATACTTGAGTAATTATTGGTGTTATTTGCTAAGGTTGTAAAACTTTTTACTTCACCATAGGCAATTCCAGATGTATTTATAGCATAACTTCTGTAATAATAAGTTGTACTTAAATTTAAACCTGTAATTACTTCTGAAAAAGGGCCTAGATTTGTTCCGTTTTCATTTTGAATAACAGCTGTACCTCCAATAGTTGGATTTGTATTGGTTGATGAATATACAATACCTCTTTCGGTTACAGATGTTCCTCCTAAACCTAAGACTTCTCCACCTAAAGTTGCAAAAGAACCGTTAATTAAAGTAGCATCTGCAGTTGTTGTATTTGCTAAAGTTATATTTATATCTGATAAGGTTATCCAGCGAATACTATTGTTAGGTATATGAGTAGATGAAATACCAGAAACTGTAATTACAGGAGCGTTATAGGTAATTGATAACCCATGATCTCCATTTGCAAATAAAGTTGTGTTTCCATTATCAAAATTTGAATCTGTATCTACCAACAACCTTACTTTATTAATGATAATGTTTGCACAAGCTGCCATAGTAAAATCAATACTAAACGTATCATCAAAGTTAGATTTTGTAACTTTTAACTCACGTTCCATTCTTGTGATATTAACTGAAGGTACTTCTGAATTTGAAAGAGGTGTTGCACATAATTTACCAGAACCTCCAACCATTACATAGGATTTATTACTACTAAAAGTTCCTGTATTTAACGAATTTGTAGCAGCTAAATTGCCAATATAAACACGGATACTATCGTTAATTGTGTGCGACTGTTTTTGTAGTAATCGCTGATTTTCGTCTCTACCAATACCTATGATTTTGTTATGTGATGGAGGGTTAAAAGAAGCATCCCATATTATATTACCTTCAGAATCTAAATAATCGCCTTGAGTTACACTGCCAGAATTGTCTAAAGTTAGTGCATATTTAATAGCTAAATAGCTTTCTATTCTTTTGGTTTCTTCTGCATTTAAAACTTTTCTATAGCCAATAACTTCTGCTATTTTACCATCAAAACTTCGATTATTATTTTGAACAAATCCTCCTTGTTTAGATTGTCTACCAATGGTAAAAGCACCAGCAGCATTTTGAAAACCACCTACAGGATGTTCATTAATTTCATCTGCTGTTAATTTTGATAAAGTAATAGCATCTGTTTTTAAAGGGATAGGATTTGAATTTAAGTGTACAGTTTGATTATCATTAAAATCAATAATATGTTTGGTTAATGATGTGTTTGTACTATTGCTATGGTTGGTAATTGCACTTTTAACACCGCCAAAATTAGTTGAAGAATACATATACAAATTATCATCACCGTAGGCAAAACCATATCCATCTCCAGAATTATTACCAAAATCATATATAAATTGCTGGTTTTTAGCGCTAGCTTGGTCAGTTGGTTTTACTATAGAGAAAAAGGTAAATCCGTCTTGTGAACCTGATCCATTTGAAAAAATATAATTAGAATTATTAATGTACATTCCTTTACTATCACCTGAAAAATCTACTACACTATTGTAGTTAATGTTATCTGTTGCATTATCTAACAAAACGGGTGCTTGTAAAGATCCATTTACAAAAGTTTTTGTGCCATCATTAGAATCATCTTTCCAAGTTTCTACAGTTTCACCATTAGTAGCAGCATTACCAGAAGTATTATTTATGCTGTTTGTTCCAGGTTTAATCCATAATACTATGTTTTCTCTAATACCTCCTGGTGCATCTGTGGCAACTCTTCCTAAAGTATAATAAGCTCCATTTCTAGATGTAATGTTGGTAAAGGTAATTTCATCACCAGAAATAGTAGCCGTTGTAATAGCAGAAGAGCCTGTTGTGAAATCTGCATTGTTAGCGTTAATAATTAATGCATAATCAGCTGGGTTTCCTGTGTTGTTTGGTACAGTAAAACTCATTGTAATTCTGCCAATGTTACCCGTTGTTTGCATTCTCCAAGATTTTTCTAGCAAATCATAAGATCCTAAAGCTGTAAAATTAGTAAAGGTTGCAGGTTTAGAAGTACTTCCCATTACAACTGCATTTCTATTATTGACAATTCCTCCAAATTTTTCAATGGTTAATATACTATTGGTATTAACACTTTTTGATTTCGTTTGATGTAATGTAGATTGATCGTCTTTTGCTAAAGCTATAATATTATTATGATAAGTAGCGTTGGATGAAGCATCCCAGAAAATAGTAGTACCATTACTCGCAATATAGTCTCCATTTGTACCACCAGAAGCATTAGGCAGTGTAAACCCGTATTTGATGGCTAAATAAGAGTTGATTTTTCGTAATTCTGAATTAGTTAATGTTGATGAATAAATGATTACCTCAGCAATATCTCCATCAAAACCATCAAAGTCAAAACCGGTTCCAATAACACCATTAAGCGTACCTGATGAGTTACCAACCAAAGGAGCAGTACTGGTATCTGAAGTACTTTTTAGAATTCCATCTTTTAATTCTCTAAGTGTTCTTCCTATAGTTTGGTCTAAAGTTCCTGTTACCAAAACAGGAACAATTGCTGGGTTATCATATTCATCTACCGGTAAATCTAAGTCATTCCCAAAATGTGCTAAAGCTAGAGAGGTATTATTTCTATAACCCAAATGAAGTCCTCTATTTAATGAAGAACCTGTAGTTCCTAAAAAATAATTTTTATTAGCATTAGTATTTCTTTTTGCTATTGCTAAAATGGTATAGTCGCTTCCTATAAGCGCATTAAAATCTATGAGAAATATGGTAGTTTTGTCATCTGGAGAACGAATTGCAGGATTAAAGTTGATAGCATTATCTACTTTAATAGGGTTGTTTTGTCCATTAGCAATATGAAGATTGGCAGATTGGTCTTGCCATTGTATTGCATTACTATTTGCATCAGTATTTACATCAACATCTGCTTTCAGCCAAATGGCTAAATTATCTGAGATACCACCTGGATTTCCACCTTCAAAAAAATAAGCTGCACCAGATTCTGATAAAAAATTAGACTCATTTTCATCAAAATCGTGAAACATAGCAGAAACCATAGAACTATTACCATTAATAGCTACAGCTCTACCAAAAAAATCTTGAGTTCTTCTAATATTAGGAGTAATTTTTTTACTAAAAAACCACTCACTAGGGTTATTTGTAGAAAGTGGACTTGTTTGTTCTCTCCACCTTAGTTTGTAATAAAACGCTGCTCCTGCATCCGTTAAAGTAGTTGTATTGTTAGCATCTGTATCATTGCCTTGGTCTCCAACAATGGCATTTACGCCATCCATGGCTACTGAGAAAACAGTTAAAGAATTAATATCATGGTTTGCATTTAAGCTCCAGTTACCACCACTATCTTTTTGATAAAATTGAAGTACGGTTTTGGTATTGGCTTGGTCTCTAGAGGTAAACACCATGTTGTCTCCAGAAACTGCCAATCTGTTTCCAAAATTTTGAAAGGTTCCCTTAGGAATTTGTTGGGTAAATTGCCAACTACTGCCAAAAGGAGGTTTTTCAAAAACATACACACCTCTTGAATCATTTCTATTGTGTGATGCAACTAATGTATTACCAGAAATACTTAATGGAAACCCAAAAAATCGATTAGAAGCCTTGTCTGGTGCTGTAATTTTTTGAAGATGTGTCCAATTTCCAGAACTTTGTTTTTGATACAACTCTACAGAACCATTAAGACTAAAACCATCTGTACTATCTCTAAAATTACCTACAGCAATAGTGGTATCTGTAATATCTACAGCAACACCAAAAAATTGTGACGCTGCTCTTGTAGATGAAACGATTTTATTTACCAAAACCCAAACACCTGAGGTGTTTTTTGTGTAAACGAAAGCTGCACCAGCATTTGCTAAAGGATTTGCTCCAGTAGTATCAGTTGCATCTGAAGTTGCACCAACGACTAAGTAAGAACCGTGAATTGCACAAGAACGCCCAAATCTGGTGCCTGCAGCTCCTGCTAATATTTGTACTTCTTGCCAATTACCCACTTCATCTTTTTCGTAAATAAATACAGCACCAGCAAAACTATTTCTTCTAAAGTCTCCAACAATAGCAGTATTACCAGAAATATCTACATTAAACTCTCCAAATCTTCTTCCAGCTCCTCTATCAGAAGCTACAATTTTATCAGTTTGGATAAAGTTTTGAGCATTTATGGAGCTCGAAATGATTAAAAATAATAGTATAATTTTCTTCATAATTCTATTTTACATATATTCTAGACAATCCATTAGAGAGTAACGAATTGTTGTCGTTTTTATAATCTTTAATACTTTGTCCTAAAAATTTTTGAAAATCTTTCTCAAAATGAGAATGATCGTAGTAATCGTATTGGGTAATTAAATCGGTCAGGGAAGTGTATTTGTTTTGTTCTAGTTCTCTAATAATGTAGTTGAAACGAACCAAACAAATAAAACGATAGGGTGTTGCACCTACTTCTTTATTAAACATTCGTTCTATGGATTTTTCTGAATAAGGGAAAACTTCAGAAAGTTCTTTTGTAGCGAGCATTCCTTTTTTTCTCAAAATGTATTGAACAATTTCAACAGAAGGCAATAATACACTCCAATCTTTGTAGTATGCTCGCAAATGATTGTCTGCAATTGTTGTTATTTCTTCAATTTGATTTACATTTCTTAGAGATTCATAAAGGCTCTGAATAATTTCTTCTTCTACATATAAAGAAAGATCTATTAATGTATTTCTATTTTTTTTAGAATGAATTTTAGTAACATTATGTAGTACATGGTTTGGTAGTTCAAAAGATAACCAAGAACTATTCTTATAAGCTTTTACAGTAAAAAAGTCTCCTGTTCCTTTAATAAAAACTTCGGGTACTTTAACTTTTTTTCCTTTGTAATTAAACGCTTCTATTGTTCCGTAACAAAGCATAATGTAGGTATATCCATAATCACTAATTAATTGAGAAGACATGTCTTCCAAGTAATTAATTCGTGTTATATCTTTATAAAAAGAATGACTTAAATTAGAATCGTTTATAAACTTCATTATATCAGAAAAGTGTAAAAATAGTTACAGATGTTATTTTTTTATCTGTAAATTTCCGACAAAACTTCTGTTTTATGGAAAAAACAAGTAGTTTTACCTATTAATTTCATGAAGTTATAAATGAATTTTTTAACCTGTTATCACCTTAAGCTAACAAATATTAATGTTAATTATACAGAAAAAACAATCTTAACTTCTTTTGGAAAAACCCATATTATTGTTTGTGGTAATAGTAGTAAACCCCCTCTTTTTTTAATACATGGATTAAATTCTGGCGCTCCTTTTGCCCTTGATAGGGTTTTATTTTTAGCAAAAACGCACCAAATTTTTGCTATTGATATTTTAGGACAACCCAATAAAAGTGATTTTATTAGATTGAATAAAAAAGAGAATACTTATGGAGAGTGGCTACTAGAAATTATTAATTATTTTGCCTTTAAAAATATAAGCTTGTGCGGAATCTCATTTGGTGCTTTTCCTATTTTAAAATCGCTTTTTATAGAAGAGGATAATGTTAAAGAAGTTTTTTTAATCTCTCCTGCAGGGTTGATTAATGGTAAACTAATAAAAACTATTTTTAAGTTTGTGTTACCAATGAAAAGGTTTCAAAAAACAAAAAACAAAAAGTATTTGATAGAGTGTTTAGACCAATTATATGATAATTATGATAAAGAGACATTTATGTATCTAAAAGAAGTATTCTTACATTTTAATATAGATTTTTCTATGACTCCTAATTTTAAAAGGAAAGATTTGGCTAGACTACAAACACCTATTACTATTATTGCTTCTAAAAAAGACTTTTTTGTACCAGCTGAAAAACTAAAAAAGAGAAGTAAAAAAAGTTTTACTTCTCTTAAACGTTTTATTGTTTTACAAAATTCTAAACACGTAGCAGATACAACAACCTTAAAAACAGCTTTTAAGGGGCTGGATTAGGAATAGCTTTATGTACCTCTTCAATTTCTTTGAGTATTTCTTCAGATAAATCTATATCAATACTTCCAATATTTTCTTTTAATTGATCCATTTTAGTAGCTCCAATAATATTGCTAGTTACAAAAGGCAATTGATTGATAAATGCCAGAGACAACTCGGTCAAGGTAATTCCGTTTTTTTCTGCAATGTCTGCATACTTTTTAACAGCATCTAAAGATCCGTCTCCCATATATCGTGCAATAAAACGTGGGAATAAGGTACCTCTTGCTCCTTCTGGTTTGTTGCCATCTAAATATTTACCAGATAAAACACCTTGTGCTAATGGTGAATATGCCAATAAGCCAATGTTTTCTCTCATAGAAACCTCACTCATACCTACTTCATATCCTCTGTGAATTAATGAATATGAATTTTGAATAGTAACGGGTTTAGCTACATCTAACTTTTTAGAAGCTTCTACGTACTTCATTGTTCCCCAAGGCGTTTCGTTTGATAAGCCATAGGTTCTTATTTTACCAGATTTTACTATATCATTCAGCGTTTCTAAAATTTCTAAATAATTCTCTACTTCACTGTTAGCCGTATTTAATGGAAAATCTCTAGTTCCAAAAACGTTTACTCCTCTATTTGGCCAATGTAATTGATATAAATCTATATAATCTGTCTGAAGTCTTTCTAAACTTTTATCAATAGCCTCAAGAATATTTTTTTTGTTGATACCTCCTTTTCTAATATGGGCTGTATAATCTCCTCCTCCAGCAATTTTACTTGCCAATACTACTTTATCTCTATTTCCTGTTTTTTTAAACCAAGTTCCTATTATTTTTTCTGTTGCTCCGTAAGTTTCTGGAGTAGCAGGAACAGAATATAACTCTGCGGTATCAAAAAAATTGACTCCGTTTTCTAAAGCGTAATCCATTTGTTGATGCCCTTCTGCTTCTGTATTTTGATTTCCCCAAGTCATTGTTCCTAAACATATTTTAGAAACTTTTATAGCTGTATTTGGTAAGGTTGTATATTTCATTTGTTACTGTGTAATCTTATTTTAATGTATATTGAATCAACTAAATTAAAAACTTAAAACCGAATAAAAGAATAAGCTCAACATTTTAATAAATATTTCACTTTTACATCCAACAAAAAAACGTGTAATTATATTAATTACACGTTTTTTAAGATTATGTATCGTAGATTTCTATAAATTTAACTTACATTTTTAAAGCAATATTTTACTTCATAATTGCATCAATACCTGGTAAGGTTTTTCCTTCTAAACTTTCTAGCATAGCACCACCACCAGTAGAAACGTAACTTACTTTGTCTGCAAAACCAAATTGTTTAACAGCCGCAACAGAATCTCCACCACCAACTAAAGAAAATGCACCGTTTTGTGTAGCTGTATCTATAGAATTTCCTAAGGCTATTGTTCCGCCCGCAAAAGATTCCATTTCAAAAACACCTAAAGGGCCATTCCATAAAATCGTTTTACATTTATTTACAACTTCGTCAAAAATTTCACGAGATTTTGGACCAGCATCAACGCCTTCCCATCCATCAGGAATTTCATTAATATCACAAATTTGTGTATTAGCGTCATTACTAAAATCATCTGCAGCGATAACATCTACAGGAATATGAACTTGAACTCCTTTTGCCGCTGCTTGTTTTAAAATATCTAATGCCAATTCTTGTTTATCGTCTTCACAAATAGAGTTTCCTATTTTACCACCTTGTGCTTTCACAAAAGTAAAGCTCATACCTCCTCCAATAATCAAATGGTCTACTTTTTCTAAAATATTTTCAATAACTGTAATTTTTGAAGATACTTTTGCTCCTCCTAAAATTGCCAGTACTGGTTTTTTAGAATTGTTTAAAACCTTGTCTATACTTATAATTTCTTTGGCTAATAAATTTCCAAAACATTTATTTTCTGAGAAAAATTGTGCAACAATTGTTGTAGATGCGTGTGCTCTATGCGCAGTACCAAAAGCATCGTTTACATAAATATCTCCTAGTTTAGATAGTTTTTCGGCAAAGGCAACATTTCCCTTTTTTTCCTCGTCATAAAAACGCAAATTTTCTAACAACAATACTTCACCCGATTCTAAATTTGCTACTGCTTCTTCCACTTTACTACCAACACAGTCAGAAACAAATTTAACTTGAACACCTAAAATTTCTGTTGCTTTTTTTACTATATGACGTAAAGAAAATTCATCTTGAAAACCTTTTGGGCGTCCTAAATGAGACATTAAAATACAACTTCCGTCTTGTTCTAAAATATCAATTATTGTAGATTTTGCTGCCTGAATTCTAGTAGCGTCTGTTACTTCTAAAGCATCATTTAAAGGCACATTAAAGTCTACTCGAATTAATGCTTTCTTATTTTTAAAGTTAAAGTCTTTTAGTGTTTTCATTTTTTTGTGAATTCTATTTTCAACAAAAATACCGATTTATTTAGGTAATTTTAATTTTGGTTGATAAAATCTAAGTTAACGTTTGCGTAACTATTTTATATTGATATTTCTGTTTTTAAAGAAATGAAGTGTTGCATTTAAAACCAAAATAAAAGCAGCAACATAAGCACTATAATTAATAACATTTACGCGGGTTTCATTAGCAACTCCAATAGCAACTAATGCCCATGCACCCACCAATGCAAAAGCTTTTATATGTCTTGTCCATAAAACTATAATATTGATTGCTGTTGCTATAATTATCATGACAATTGTCCAAACTTCATTAGAAATTCCAAAACCATTCCATCCTATTTTAACAAGATAAGAAGAAACGTTGGCAACACTAGCCACAGACACCCAACCACTATACACTGCAAAAGGCAACCATACAAAAAACTGCATGGATTTTGAAACGCTTTTTAATTGCATTTTTGTATTCATTACTATTTTTAATAACGAAAAAAGGAGCCCGAATATAAACAAACAAGATAAGCCAGTGTATTCATAAATCCATGCAAAAACCCAAGCACTATTAGCTATACAAGAAACTAAAAACCAAACACCTATGTTATTAATAAACTCATCATTTTTAACAGCTACAAATAAACTTTTACCTTGATAAATAACAAAACCCAGCAATAAAAAATAAATAAACCCCCAAATAGAAAACGCATAACCTGCAGGAGTAAATAACGAATTTAATCCTCTAGAAATTTTACCAATAGTAGTATTGTTTAACATTCCTGTATTTGATAAATAATTGACAATAACTACAGAAATAAAGGCAACACCATTTAAAATTTGAAGTAATTTTTTCATACAGATATACTTGTTTTTATCTACTAAAGTAACAAAATTTAAAGTTAAGACTTTCTAAAATCTTATATTTGCTTATGCTTTTTAACCAAATTATAGGTCAAGATCACATAAAAAAACATCTACAAGTTTCTGCCAAAAATGGTAGAATTCCGCATGCTCAATTGTTTGTAGGTAAAGAAGGTAGTGGTACTTTACCTATGGCAATTGCTTATGCGCAATTTTTATTGTGTAATTTTTCTGACGCTGCTGATATTTGTAACTTAAAATGTGACAAATTACAGCATCCAGATTTGCATTTTGCTTTTCCGGTAACTGCCAACGAAAATGTAAAAAAACACCCTGTAAGTAGTCTATTTCTTGAAGATTGGAGAACATTTATTACAACACAACCTTACGGAAGTTTATTTAATTGGTTGCATCATATTGGTGTAGAAAATAAACAAGGAATTATTGGTGTAGATGAAGCCGAAGATGTTGTAAAAAAATTAAAATTAAAAAGCTATGAAGGTGGTTTTAAGGTGATGATTATTTGGATGGCAGAAAAAATGAATATTGCTGCAGCTAATAAATTGTTAAAACTTATAGAAGAACCTCCAAGCAAAACCGTTTTTTTACTAATTACTGAGCATGAAGAGCAGATTATAAATACCATCAAATCACGTTGTCAAGCACTACATTTTCCTACATTAAGTGAACAAGATATTGCAAATGCCTTGGTAGTAAATCATCAGGCAGAAGATAAAGAAGCTGCTAAAATTGCACACCAAGCAGAAGGAAACTTTAACAAGGCACTTCATTTATTTTATGACAACTCTTCTGATCTTATTTTTGAAGAATGGTTTATTACTTGGATACGAACTGCATTTAAAGCTAAAGGCAATGCAGCAGTAGTACAACAATTAGTTAAATGGTCTGAAATCATTGCTAAAAGCGGACGCGAAACACAAAAGCGTTTTCTAGAATATTGCTTGCAATTTTTTAGACAAGCTTTACTTCTTAATTATAAATCTACAAACTTGGTTTTTATAGAAACAAAGTCTGGTTTTGATTTATCAAAATTTGCGCCTTTTGTTCATTCTGGAAATATTCTTGATATAGAACAAGAACTTAACCAAGCCATATATCATATAGAACGAAATGGTAATGCTAAAATTATCTTGTTAGATCTTTCTATGAAACTGACTCGCTTTTTGCATAAAAAAGAAGTTAAAGTATAGATTTTACTAATTGGTTAACCTAAAACATTACTTTTTTTTAAGCCATTAATAAAAGGCTGTTTATACAAACGTTTGCCTAAAGCGGCATAAATTGCATTTGCTACTGCGCCCCCTGCTGGTGGTAAACCTGGTTCTCCTAAACCTGATGGAGATAAATTATTTTCTACAAAATGCACCTCTACTTTTGGTGTTTCTTGCATTCTAATTAACCTATATGTGTCAAAGTTTTTGTGCACTGGTTTTCCTTCTTTAAAAGAAAAATCTGCATACATAGCATGTCCTATACCATCTAAAACACCCCCTTGAATTTGGTTTATAGCACCTGTTGGGTTTACAACTATACCACAATCTGCAGCAACTGTAACTTTTTTAATTTCAGGAAATCCGTCTTTTAAAACAATATCTGCAATTTCTGCAACATGAGTGTTGTGGCTGTAATATGCTGCAAAACCTTGATATACTCCAGAAGGTACTTTACCCCAATTGGCTTTCTCTTTTACCAATGCAATTGCATCTTCCATACGTTGTCCAGAATATTCTATACTTTCATCAGTAGTGTTTTTTACCTTTTGTAGCAATTCTAGTCGTAACTCAATTACGTCTTTATTAAGTTCAGTAGCCAATTCATCAAAAAAACTTTGTTCTGCAAATGCTAAAAAGTTAGTGTAAGGTGCTCTCCAAGCCCCTGTGGTTATATTACTTTTATAATTACTGGTTTCTACTTTATAATTAGGAATACATCCTGCAGGAAAAAAATTAGGAATTAAACCATACATATTACCATTAATTGCTGCTTCTTTTAAATGATAACCTGTAATTTTTCCATCTTTTAATGATGCTGCTATCTTATATTTAACTGAAGGTTTGTACCTGCCAGCAGTCATATCATCTTCTCTAGAGTAAACTACTTTAACAGGTTTTTTTGCTACACTAGAAATTTCTGCAGCTTCAAGAGCAAAATCTCCATAGAGTCTTCTTCCAAAACCACCACCCATTCTAGTCATGTCACATTGTATGGTTTCTACTTTTCTTTGTAGCAATTTTGCAACTCTATTTACTGTCCATTCAGGAGTTTGAATAGGGCCTACTAGATGTACTTTAGTATCAGTAACATTAGCATAAAAATTCATAGGCTCCATACAATTGTGTGGTAAAAAAGGCGCATGATATGTTCTTTCTATCACTTTATCTGCTGTAGCAAAAGCTTTTTTAATATTACCATCTTCTCTTCTAACCTTTAATTTTTTTTGATTTAAAATTTCATTTAAAATTTTATCATGATTTTCTGTAGATTCTAGTTTTTTGTCTTTCCATTTTGCTTGTAAAGCTTTCTTACCTTTCATTGCCGACCAAGTAGACGAAGCTAAAACTGCAATTTTATCTCCAAATTGAATTACTTCCTTAACTCCTGAAATCGCTTTAGTATTGCTATCATCAAAAGAAATTAATTTTTGTCCAAAAGCAGGTGGTCTTAAAACAGAGGCAATCATCATATTGTCTTTTTTATAATCTAGACCAAACAGTGGTTTTCCTGTAATAATTTTATCTATATCTACATTTGTTGCGTCTTTACCAATAATGGTAAACTCTTTAGTTTTTTTTAATTTAATATTTTCTGGCACTTCTAAAAGAGCCGCTTCTTTTACTACATCTCCGTAACCTAGTTTATCTCCATTAGCGTTGGTAATTATGCCTTTTTTTGCTTTACAAGTTGTTGCATCTACATTCCATTTTAAAGCTGCAGCATTAATTAACATTTGTTTTGCAGTAGCTCCAGTTTGTCTTAAAACAGTCCAACTACTTCTTATAGATTGACTTCCTCCTGCAACTTGTCTTGTAAAATTTTTTGTATCTAAATTTCCTTGAACTACACTTACTTTATTCCACTCTACATCCAACTCTTCAGCAATAATCATTGGCATAGATGTTTTTACGCCTTGACCAATTTCTGGGTTAGGCGAAAAAATTGTAACATAACCTTCATCAGAAATTTTAATGTATGCATTAAAGTCGTTAAAATTTAAGTTTTCTATAGCAACAGGCATTTTTGCATCAGCCTTACAGGCCGTTAAAAAGTTAAAACCAATTAACATACCACCACTTGCTAAAACAGAAGTTTTAAGAAAATTTCTTCTACTAAAATTTATATGTTTTTGAGATTTCATTTTGTTGTAGTTTGATTGGTTAAGACATTTTTTCTGCAGCTACCTTTACAGCTTTTTCTATTCTGTTATATGAAGCACATCTACAAATGTTTCCGTGCATTGCTTCTCTGATTTCTTCAGTTGATGGATTTTTATTTTCTGATAAAAATGCAGAAGCTGTCATTATTTGACCTGCTTGACAGTATCCACATTGGGGTACATCTATTTCTTTCCAAGCTTCTTGCACAGGATGTGTACCGTTTTTTGATAAACCCTCAATAGTCGTAATTTTTGCATCATTTAAAATAGAAACTTGCATTTGGCAACTTCTTGTGGCAACACCATCTATATGAACAGTACATGCACCACACTGTGCTATACCACAACCAAATTTTGTACCTACTAAATTCAGTTCGTCTCTTAGAATCCATAACAAAGGTGTATCTGCATCTGCAGTTACAGAGCGTTGTTCTCCATTAATAGTTAATGTATACATTGGCATAATTAGTTGCTTTTAAATTTCATCTGGTAATTTACAAAAAATTGCAACTTTAAAAATTTTTCTACTTGTTTTGAATTTACTTTAAGAATCATTTAACAGAAAAGCCTGTTCTACATAGAACAGGCTTTCATTTTCACAGCAAATCTCCCTCATCTATTTCCCTCCAAGTAGTAATAATTCGTTTACTAAAATTTCTGTTATGTATCTTTTTTCTCCTGTTTCTGTATGATAAGTTCTATTTGTTAATTTGCCTTCTACTGCAATTTCTTGACCTTTGTTTACATAGTTTTCAACTACATTTACTAAGCCTCCTTTTATTACTATAGAATGCCAATAAGCACGCTCAACTTTGTTACCGTTTTTGTCTTTATAACTATCATCAGTAGCTAAAGAAAACTTTGCTAATTTGTTGCCATCTTTAAAGGTTTTAATTTCTGGATCTTGACCCAATCTACCAATCAATTGTACTTTGTTTCTTAACGTATTCATAAGATAAGTTTTTTATTTAAAGCTGAATTTCGTTAGTTCCATTCAACACAGCAAAGATGAAACAGCATACAAGTTGTATTCGGTTACAAAACAATTACTTTCGGTTGTAAATGTTTGTAAACGTTTAAAATTGAATAATAATGCTATGAATTATATTATCGTTTCTAAAGAAATCTTCAATAAAGAAAATCGTAACTTTTTTTCAGAGCAGTAGTTAAAATGTTGCACTCAGCTACTCTTAATGTTGCATAAACTTCTTTTTTTTGAATTAATTCTTTTGAATACTGAAACTATGAGTACTTTAGGCTGGCTAAATTGATAAAAACGTGAAAACCCAATTCATATGAAAAAAATGCAACACTATTTTACAGTATGTTTAACCATACTTTTTTTTTCCTGTAGTTCTTTTGGGCAAAATACAAAAGAACAAAACAGCATTACTTATGAAAAAAAAATCGAGGAACTATTAGCTAAAATGACCGTCGAGGAAAAAGTGGGTCAAATGAACTTGTACAATGGTTTTTGGGATGCTACAGGCCCGGTTCCTAAAAAAGGAAATGCAAAAACAAAGTATGAACATTTAAAAAAGGGATGGGTTGGTGCAATGCTAAATGTTAAGGGCTCCGATAAAACAAGAGAATTACAAAAATTTGCTGTAGAAGAAACTAGATTAGGTATTCCGTTATTATTTGGTTTTGATGTAATACATGGGTATAAAACTTTAAGTCCAATACCACTTGCAGAGTCGGCAAGTTGGGATTTAGAGGCGATAGAAAAATCTGCAAGAGTTGCCGCAACAGAGGCTTCTGCAGCAGGAATCAATTGGACGTTTGCACCGATGGTTGATATTTCTAGAGACGCTCGTTGGGGACGTGTTATGGAAGGCGGAGGTGAAGACCCATATCTTGGAAGTAAAATTGCAGTAGCTAGAGTTAAAGGCTTTCAAGGAGAAAATCTTTCTGCTAAAAACA
Organism: Polaribacter sp. WD7; assembly: GCF_003335085.1. Classification (GTDB taxonomy): domain Bacteria; phylum Bacteroidota; class Bacteroidia; order Flavobacteriales; family Flavobacteriaceae; genus Polaribacter. Next base: position 77,734 of record NZ_QPEJ01000018.1, read on the forward strand.
CAATTATTGCTACCGCAAAACATTTTGCTGCATACGGATTTATAGAAGCTGGTAAAGAATATAATACTGTTAGTATTGGTAATTCAACATTATACAACACGGTGTTACCTCCTTTTAAAGCGGCTAAAGATGCTGGTGTTAGATCGTTTATGAATGCTTTTAACGATTTAAACGGAATTCCTGCAAGTACAAATACTTTTTTACAAAGAGATATTTTAAAAGGAAAATGGAATTTTAATGGTTTTGTTGTTTCAGATTGGGCTTCTATAAACGAAGCCATTTTTTGGGGACAAGCTAAAGATAAAAAAGAAGCTGCTTACTTAGCAGCTACTGCAGGTTCTGATATGGATATGGAAGGTTATGTTTATATAAAAGAACTGGCTAATCTTGTAAAAGATGGTAAAGTTGATGAAACTATTTTAGACCACGCTGTAAGGAGAATTTTAAAAGTAAAATTTGAATTAGGGCTTTTTGATGATCCTTATAAATATTGTAATGAAGATAGAGAGAAGAAAATAATTGGTCAGCAATCTCACCATAATGCTGTCCTAGATATGGCTAAAAAGTCAATAGTTTTATTAAAGAACCAGAACCAATTGCTCCCGCTACAAAAAGAGGGAAAGAAAATAGCCTTAATTGGTCATTTAGCTGATGATGATAATAGTCCTTTAGGTAGTTGGAGGTTGGCTTCTGATGACCATTCTGCAGTTACAATTTTAGATGGTATGAAAGCCTATAAAGGCAACACTTTAAGTTATGAAAAAGGGGTAGAATTATATAATGGCAACCCTACTTTTGTGACTGAAGTAAACATTAATACGACAAATAGAAAAGGAATACAAGAAGCTGTTGAAACCGCAAAAAATGCCGATGTAGTTGTTATGGTCTTAGGCGAGCATGGTTTTCAAAGTGGAGAAGGTAGAACAAGAACCAATTTAGATTTACCTGGTTTACAACAAGAATTGCTAGAAGCAGTTTATAAGGTTAATCCTAATATAGTATTGGTTTTACAAGCAGGAAGACCACTTGCTATCAATTGGGCTAAAGAACACATTCCTGCTATTGTAATGGGATGGCAATTGGGCACACAAACAGGAAATGCCATTGCACAAGTGTTGTACGGAGATTATAATCCAAGCGGAAAACTTCCGATGACGTTTCCTAGAAACGTTGGGCAAATTCCTATTTACTACAATTACAAAAGCACAGGAAGAGGAAGTAATACTCAAAATAATGTGTTTTGGTCTCATTATTCAGATGTAGAAAATACTCCACTGTATCCTTTTGGTTACGGATTAAGTTATACTTCTTTTCAATACGATAATTTACAAATAAACAAATTAAAATTTTCTAAAGAAGAAACTATAAAAATATCTGTAGATTTAACCAACATGGGCAATTACGACGGTAAAGAAGTAGTGCAACTTTATATAAGAGATAAATTTGCTAGTACTGTAAGACCTGTAAAAGAATTGAAAGGTTTTGAGTTGGTTGCATTAAAAAGGGGAGAAACTAAAAACATAAACTTTGAGTTGTCTAAGGCAGAACTTGGTTTTTACAATAACCAAGGTACCTTTTTAGTTGAAGAGGGAGAATTTGAAATTTTTGTGGGTACAGATTCTAATGCAGATTTAAAAGCTATATTTGAGCTAAAATAAAGTTTATCGCAATTTTTAAAAATGAAAAAATCAATCTCAATTCAACTATTTTTATTTACCACTATATTACTTTTTTTTTACAATTGTGCAGATAATTTAAATCCTAAGCATGACAAAATCATCAACTTTAATACTAAAGCTAAAGCTTTAGTATCTAAAATGACCCTAGAGGAAAAAGTTTCTCAAATGAGCCACGAATCTCCAGCAATTGAAAGATTAGGTATTCCAGAATACAATTGGTGGAACGAATGTTTACATGGAGTTGGAAGAGCGGGTAGAGCAACGGTTTTTCCTCAAGCAATTGGTTTAGCAGCAACATTTGACAGAGATCAAATGTCTAAAATATCTACTATTATTTCTGATGAAGCTCGTGCAAAACATCACGAATTTGCTTCTAGAGGAAAAAGAGGCATCTACCAAGGACTTACATATTGGACACCAAATATTAATATTTTTAGAGATCCAAGATGGGGAAGAGGAATGGAAACCTATGGAGAGGATCCTTACTTAGCAGGAGAATTAGCAGTTCGTTTTATTAAAGGATTGCAAGGAGATGATCCTAACTACTTTAAATTAGTAGCTACAGCAAAACATTTTGCAGTACATAGTGGTCCAGAAGTAGATCGTCATCGTTTTAATGCAACTCCAAGTCCTCAAGATTTTTTAAACACATATAGCCCGCATTTTGAAAAGGTAGTTAAAAAAGCTGGAGTTTACTCTATTATGTGTGCCTATAATAGCTACAATGGAGAACCTTGTTGTGGAAACAAAAGTTTGAGTAGCTTACTGCGTGATGATTGGGGTTTTGATGGGTACATTGTATCCGATTGTTGGGCTGTTAGAGATTTTTATGACAAAGGAACTCACGAAATAACTGCCAATAAAAAAGAGGCTTCTGCTTTAGCGGTAAAAGCGGGTACAGATTTAAATTGTGGAAATTCTTATCCTGCATTAGTGCAAGCTGTAAAAGATGGTTTAATTACAGAAAGTGAATTAGATATATCTCTTGTAAGACTTTTTGTGGCTCGTTTGCGATTAGGTTTATTTGCTCCTGAAGGTGATGTTACCTATGAAAAAATACCTTATGATGTTGTAGATTCTGAAAAACATAGATTAGCTGCTTTAGAAACCGCTCGTAAATCTATGGTGTTGTTAAAAAATGAAAACAATACGCTTCCTCTTAATAAAAATAGTATTAAAAAAATAGCGGTAATTGGTTCTAATGCAAACGATTTAGAAGTACTATTAGGAAACTACAATGGCTATCCTACAAATCCAATAACCCCGCTAGAAGGCTTAAAACGTAAATTACCAAATGCAGAGGTGTCTTATGCTGTAGGTAGCAAATTAGCTGAAGGGCTTCCTGTTTTTGAAGCAATGCCAGCGTCTGTATTATTTACCGATTCTTCTTTAAAAGTAAGCGGATTAAAAGGAGAATATTTTGACAATATTAAATGTAAAGGTAAGCCAAAGCACACTCGTATTGATAAAACCATAGACTTTACTTGGAGAACAACTCCTCCGTTTAAAGATATGAGTTATGATGCTTATGCTGTTCGTTGGACAGGAGTGTTATCTGTAAACAAAACAGGAAACTATGCGCTAGGTGGAGAAGCTTTTTCTGCTATGAAATTGTTTTTAGATGGAAAACCTTTGATTACTTATCATAACAATCATCATCCTAAAAAAGTATACAAATATGTTACGTTAGAAGCTGGAAAAAAGTATACCATACGTTTTGAATGTGTTCAAGACAATACAGAACATTCTATTATGAGGTTGTTATGGGAATCTCCAAAAGACAATTTAGCAAAAGAAGCCTTTGCAATAAGTAAAGATGCAGACGCAATAGTTTTGTGTATGGGAATTAGTCCTTTATTAGAAGGAGAAGAAATGAAAGTAAAAGTTGACGGTTTTAGTGGTGGAGATCGTGTACACACAAAATTACCAAAAACGCAAACTGAATTGATTAAAAAAATACAAAAATTAGGAAAACCTACCATTCTTGTATTATTAAATGGAAGTGCTTTGTCTATCAACTGGGAAAATGATAATATTCCTGCAATTATAGAAGCTTGGTATCCAGGGCAAGCAGGTGGAACTGCTATTGCAGATGTAATTTTTGGAGATTACAATCCTGCTGGTAGATTGCCAGTTACTTTTTATAAAGATATTAAGGATATACCTGCGTTTAGCGATTATAAAATGCAAGGAAAAACCTATCGTTATTTTAAAGGAGAGCCGCTTTATGAATTTGGATTTGGTTTAAGCTTTACCACATTCAACTATCAAAATCTAAAAATGCCAGAAACTATCAATTCCGGCGAAAATTTTACACTTTCTGTTGATGTCGAAAATACAGGAAATTTTGACGGTGAAGAGGTTATCCAAATTTACGTACATCATCTAAATGCAGATAAACTTAATCCTCATAAAACACTTGCTGGCTTTAAAAGAACCTTTTTTAAAGCGGGTGAAAAAAAAGAAGTCCGTTTTACAATTGATAAAGAGCAATTAACTTCTGTAAACAAAGATGGAAAAAAAGTAATTCTACCTGGGGAGTATTTAATATCTGTAGGTAGCTCTCAATATTCTTTAGAAAAGCAGAAAAAAGGAAGTATAATAAGCAAAAATTTAATTATTAATTAGTTCTTTAAATAATTTTATTTTGTAAGATTACCTACAAAAAAATCTTTTTAAGAAGTAGTTTATATTAGTAAAAATTAATTGTCTTTTTTATTATATTAGTTACTAAGACACTAAATTGTATGAAAAATAAAAAATGTTTAGAATGCGGAGAGCCAGTTAAAGGTAGAATTGATAAAAAATTTTGTACTGATTATTGTAGAAATGCTTACAATAATAAAGTAAATAAAGACAGTAAAAATCTTATCAGAAATATAAATAACAGACTACGTAAAAACTACAAAATTCTATCTGAATTAAATACTACAGGAAAAGTAAAAGTAACGAGAACTAAGTTATATGATAGAGGTTTTGATTTTAATTTTATAACCTCAATATATACTACAAAAACAGGAAATACCTATTTTTATATTTATGACCAAGGGTATTTAGTCTTAGAAAATGAAACGTTTTTGCTTATTAAGAAAGATGTTTAAATTTGTTTAAACGTATTCTTAACAAATGTCTTTGTTCGTCTGTAAACATACTACGCCCATGCAATAACGTTTTATTATTTAAAAAAATCAAATCTCTATCTTCTAGATAAAACTTTTTTGTTTTGTTTGTTTCTAAAATTATTTTTTTTAATGCTCTATAGGCTAGTAATTGCTCTTCTGTACATAGTGTGCTGTCATAATCTAATGCTTTTTCAAAAGTATCTACTCTAAATCTAATTTCTTTATCTCTTAAAATAGGCCCAAAATTGAATTCGTGATTTTTATTTTTACTCTTTTTAAAAACATTAGGAACTATAAAAGGAAAATTTGTTTCTCTTAAAATGGTTTCTATTTCTTTACCGTTTGGTAATGTTCTTAATTCTGATAAAATATCATTTAACGTTAAAACATAAGAAATACCACCACCACAATTTGCTTTTTTTAAGGTTAATAATCCAAAATAATCTTCAGGGTATTCGCTATACTGACTATCTGTATGTAACTCTGCTTCATGGGAGTGCTCTGAATATGTTTTTATTAAACTCTTAGAGGTGGCATTAGATTTTATATCCCAAATTATGGTTCCGTTAGCGTCGTGAGGTATTGGTGTGCCTATTTGTTTTGAAATTGCCAAAAACTTAGTTCTACAGTCTTCTAAATTAGATGTATCTACTTTAAAATTTTTGATGATGATGTAGCCAACTTCTACTAATCCCTTTTGTATTTCTTGTAAAAGTTTATTTTGATTTTCTCTTAAAACCTCAAAATCTATAATATTAAGTTCCATTACTTATTTTGTTTTAACGATATTCTTAAATTTTTGGTAAATATCTTTACTGCATAAAATTTTTGGTTACAGGCATAAAAATGCTTGCATACTTTTATCAAGTCTTTGATCCTAAATTTTTTTAGTATTTGAGCATGATTAACTATTTTGTTTATATATAAGTTAAACAAGTTTTCATGTAATAAATCTATATGCCAACCTTTCTTTTGGTAATACTCATAAATATAAATTAGCGCAGTTATTCTTGCTAGTTTTTGACTATTGTAATTTAAAGAACTGTGAATACCTTTATTATGAATTCTATACACTCCTGGTTTGATTTCATGTATGTATCTTATTTTCCCAAAATTTTCTAGTTTAGCAATTAGTATTGTATCTCCAGAAATAATATTTAGCATCTCTTTATCAAAAATATCTACGAGAAAATTTCTGTACACATATGTTAGTGTTGCTGATGTAACGTTCTTAAAGCTATTTTTTTCTAAAGTTTGAGATTTATCAAAACTACTTTTTAACTTCTTATCAAACTCTTTTGTATCTTCATAGAAGAGCTTAGCATTATGAAAACATAGAACATGATCTGGATTATTTTCTAAAAAATCGACTCTTTTTTGCAATGAGGTTTCGTCTGTCCAATAATCATCTCCCTCTATAAAAGCAATATATTTTGAATGAATACAAAAATTAGCATATACACTATTAAAGGTACCACTTGGTTTGCCATTTATAATAATGTTATTTTCTCTGGAGTTTAAGAGAAGTCTAATTTTATCAGGGTGTTTTTTTGCATATTTAATACAAATTTCTCTTGTACCGTCATTAGAATCATCTTCTGCAATTAGAATTTCATAATCGAAATTTGTTTTTTGTATCAAAATAGAATCCAAACATTGTTTGATATAGTTTACGTGATTGTAAGTAACTACTTTAACAGTAACTAAAGGTACTTTGCCCTCTCTGTTATTTGGATGTTCTACTACAGGTACTTTACTATATTTTTTCTTAAACTCAGAAAAATCCATTGTTCTTATCTACTTTTCTTTCTTAAAAAGACGAAATTCTAATGCCACTCTGGTTTTATCGGTTTCTTCGTTTACAGCTAAACCATGAATAAGATGTCCAGAAAACATCAGAACCTGACCATACTTAACTGCAGATCTCATAAGCTTGCTTTCTCTAGCCCAAGATTTAATAGTTCTTACTCTATATTTATTTCCTTGCATAGTACCGCCATCAAAAGTTCTTACTATTTCATTTTCATTTAACCTATGACTTTCAGGAGCTAGAGGTAATGCAGATTTATTGGTAACTCCTGCAATAGGAATCCAAAAATTTAAGAATTTAAAAATTATTGATTTTTTATCTACTCCTTCATAAATATCTTTATGAGGTGGATTAAAATCGTTAGAACCAGGTCTATTAATTCTTACAATAATATGAACCTTATCATTGGTTTGTGTATTAATATCTGTCAATTCAAATCCAACCAATTCAGACAATCTTTTGTATAATTTTGTAATTGGAAAATTAAAATCTGTTGCAAATAAATCTCTTGTTTTAGAAACAATTTTAAAATGATCTGTATCCGTTTTAACAAATTTGTGGTAGCTTTCTAAACTAAACCCTTCTGTATCTATTGCTAAGTCTTTAGAAATTATTTTGGAAATACTTGTTGATAGCCCTTCCTGTAGAGATTTAAACTCTTCTTCATTTAAAAAATCAACTTCTGTAAAACCTTCACTATACCAATCTTGAGTATAGGTAATATCTGTTTCTTTAGAAGACAATATTTCATCTTTTCCATGTTGAAATACAGGTGATTCTTTTATAGAAACACTGTGTTCTTTATCATTTATTTGGTAGGTTAAATTTTCCATTTTTAAAAGTATTTTAGACTATTTCGTAATTTTTAATCAACTTTTGAGTGTCTTTCTTACCTAATTGCATTAAGACATCAATAATCGATAAATGGGGTTGAAAAGCCAACCCAAATTGATTATATTTATATTCTTTAGTATTTATAAAATCTATAGTAAATCCATGTTTTTTAAAGGTTTTTTTATCGTATAGAGCTTGCCCACCAATTGCATTGACAATGTGTTTAGAATCATGAGTTTTAGCAATTTCAAATATCCTATTTACTTTTTCTTCTAAGTTATTTGTTGCTGAAGTTTCATAAAGAGTTTTCTCAATATTATCAGAATTTTGATATATAATCTTTGTCCTAATGTCAAAAAAGCGACAAAGTGCTATTAAAATTTTTGAATTATAATTGTGTATAGTCTCTTCTTTAAGATAGATTAAGTTTTCTAAAAAAGGATACATCTCTTCAAAAAAAGGGGCTTTTTTGTAATTGAAATAAATGAGGTTTAGTATTTGCTTTTTCCATTTTTTATCATCAACTATATTAATTTCTTTGATGATTTTATAAGAACTTTGTCCAACAACAGGCACTGTAATATAAACAGGTTCTTTTTTTCCTTTATCTAAAATTCTATTTCTGGTTATCCAAGATTTTTTTCTAAAAGTAACATGCTCATAAAGCACAAAAGTATCTACACTGTCTATGAGTTGAAAATAGCCAATATATGGAAAAAAGTAAGCTTGCATAATACCTAATTTCATAACTTCTTAAGAATCTATATAATTCATAAATGGATATTTTTCTATATTTTCTTGATTATTCTCATCTAAAATTAGCGCAACAGTTTTTCTATCATCACCTATATTGGTTACAGGGTAAGAAGAGGTTCTATAGAGTCCTAATCCAAAAAAATATTCATCAAAAAAGAGCAACGTTCCTGTTACATAATCATTGTATTCTTTATTTTTAATGGTTCCTTTGGTTTTTTGTTGTGGTACCCATTTTTGCAAAACATAATCGTTAAGATCTGTCTTAAAAATAGCATCCCATTCTTCTTGAGGTGTTACAATACCTGCATAAATACTTTTACTTTTACCTAGAGCTTTATGCTTTAAAATCCAGTTATTTTTATTTTCTTTTGCTTGTTTCCAAAAGTCTTTTCTTTGATCAAAATTATAGGTAGGAATTAAAAACTCTTTAAAAAATATAATTTCTTCATTACTTAGACAATCTTCTTGAAACTTTTGATTTACTAACACAGAGAAAAATTGTTTGTCATGAATTAATAAAGCTGTTCTAAAATCGTTAATCAAGTTTAATTGAGATAATTTTTTAATTGTATCAATTTCTAAAGATTCAATTTCTTTAATGGTTAATTCGCTAACAATCCAATCTTCTTTAGAGATACTATTTACGTGTGTTTTAATGTCTTTATAATGTAACAATACCACTGTTCTGCCTGCATCTTCAAAAATTCCTTTAAAAAAGTGTGATTCATTTTTTTTGTCCTCTCCTTTTAACACATAAATAATGCCTGTTTTACTTAATTGGGCTAAATACGGTAATAGATTATCGTATGGATTTATTATAGATAGGTCTTTATATTTTTGTTGATGATACCCTTTTGATATAGCATCAAAAATTGAAGAAACAAATAACGTATTTAAGGCAAACCTACAGGTAATTTCTATGAGTTTAGGTTGCTGTTTATCATCATAAACAAAATCGGTTCTAAATGTACCTACTTTATAATTTACATCTTGTAAAGCTCTTGTTATTTCAATAACCTTATTAGATAACATCATAAGCTGATTATAATCTTCAAAATTATTTACAAAATGTAAAATAAGTTTATGCATGATACCATGGAGTTTGAGTAGCTTTTTATGGTGCTTGTTACTCGCTACTATAGGTGTATCAAATACCCAGTTTTGGTAATATTCTTTTTTATCTGCTATAAAGTTACCTACAGCTGTAATTAATAATTCTTTATCCATAAGAGATGTTTATAGTTTGCCATCCCATAAAACAGGAAATATTTTTGGATCTCTATAATCTGGATTACCATTACTGTCTTTTCTACACATTCTTTCGTACCCTATAATTATTTTTTCTTTGTTTTCATTATAAGCCGCTTTATATTCATTCTTTTTGTCTTGCATATGAATGGTAAGTGTTACTCTATTTAAGTTACTCTTGTTTACAGAACTAGCGTGAAAGGAGTTTCCATTATGAAAACTTAATTGTCCCTTTTTTAGGGTCATGGGAATGTATTTGTAATTCTTTTTGGATTGTTCTAAGTAACTTTCTAAGCCTTGTAAATCTTTGTTACCTGCTGCACAGTATTTTTTTAATTCGTCATCTAATTCCCATTTATGGCTATTTTCAATAACAATCATAGGTCCCATATCTATAGTTACATCTTGTAAAGGTATCCATGCCGTAAGCATATCATTAGAGGTGCAAGATGGCCAATAAGCCTTGTCTGTATGCCAACCAAATGCACTACTGTTTTGCTCTTTCTCAGGAAATTTACACATTAACGCATCTGCAAAAAGTCTAATCTCTTCTGTTCTACTTAATTTTGCTGCAATTGCAGAAACAATAGGATAATTGATTAAGTCTTTTATTTCTTTTTTTTGGAGTGATGCAAACTCGTTATTTGTAAGTGTTCTTTTACCGTCGTTAGAATCATTTGCTGGCCCTTTTATGTCAGGATGTTTAAAATCTACTTTTCCATTTAAAAAGGACATTGCTCCTTTTAATGATTCATCAATTATTTTTTCTGGAATAACAACAGGACTAATATACCAACCTAGTTCTTCGTATTTTTTAATTTCTTCTTCCGTTGGTAGTAATTTTATTTGCTCTTCTGTAAGATCTTGTGGTGTGTTCATTTCTAATGTAATCGTTTTAAAAAATACTTGCTACTTTTCTATGTACATATTTTATTGGGTCTAATTTTCATCTTTTTATCATCATAACAATCATTTCTTTTACTTCAAAAAAGGCCTTTTTATTGAGTGCTAAAGACAGCAAAACATAACTGCTTATAAATACTAAAGCTACCGTTAAAATTTGTAAAACAAGAGGTATAGTTAACACCTGTAAACTAAAAGAATAGCTGATTATTATTGCCATCGAAGCCATTAAAAGAATTGGAATCATATCTTTTAATTGGTCTATAGTAGAGTAGCTTATTAATTTTCCGCTATAGTAGGTGTTTATAAATAGTGCTAAAAAAGAAGTAACTACGATAGTAATTAACAACCCATAAATGCCATAAATCAAGCCAAAAGTAATAGATATTAAAGTTAAAGTAACTTTTATAATTTCTAACTTTAAAAACAAATCTGTTCTTGCATAAACCTTTAATATATTTATATTAAATGAATGAATTGGTATTAGCATACCAGAAATTGCTAAGATTTGAAAGTAAGGTACTGCTGGTAGCCATTTTTCTGTAAATAGTAACACAAATACAGGTTTTGCAACAACAATTAAACAAAACATTGCAGGACAGATGACAAAAAAAATACTTTTAATAATAGCGCTATAGGCCTTTGCCGTTTTTTCTTTATCATCTTGTATTTTAGACAGCATCGGGTAGGTTACCTTAGACAATACTGTTGTGAATAAATTTACTGGATAATTACGAACAGATTTTGCTTGCCTGAAATAGCCTAAGGTATCAATAGAAAACTTTTTACCTATTAAAAAAGAATAGACCTCTTTCATTGAAGTGTCTAAAAGTGACGATAGCATTAATTTATACCCAAATAAGAAATGTTTTTTTAATTTTAGTAATGATACTTTTCTTTGAGGTACCCAATCTGAATTTACCCAGTATATAATCACTTTTATTAACGTAGTGCTTAAATTCATAAAAATTAAGCTCCAAACTCCGTACCCATAATACGCTAAACCTAAACCGAGTAAAGACCCTATAACTGTTGCTGGCAGATTGTAAAACGTTATTTTTTTAAAGTTCATATTTTTTATCAAAACGCTTTGCTGAATGTTAAAAAGTGCTGATAAAATGAAACTTAGTGCATACCATCTGACCAAATCTATAAGAATTGATTTTTCAAAATAGGCTGCAATTAAAGGAGCTGATAAAAATAGTAATAGATATATACCGAAACTAATTATTAAATTACCATAAAATACTGAAGAGTAATCTGTAATTGTGGCTTCTTTGTCCCGTATTATTGAGTTACCCATCCCACTATCTACGATAGATGAACCTAACAAAATAAAGATCGATATTAATGCTATCAGTCCAAAATCTTCCGGAGATAAAATTCTAGCTAAACCAATGGTGATTAAAAAAGAAAAACTTCTTAAAAAAACAGTATCAATAAAGACCCAGAATAAGCCAGATTTTAATTGATTTTTTACAGACATATGCTAGGTTTTTGATATTTATTAACCAAAACATCCTTTATAATACTACAAATTAAATTAACCTCAGAAAATTTTAAATCAAAATAAAGCGGTAAACACAACACGCATTTAGATATATCCTCTACTATTGGCAATTCATTAGTGGTATCTACATAAGGTAAAGAATTAGCTAATGAAGGATAAAAGTATCTTCTTGTAAAAATTTGTTGCTGTTTTAAAGCTTTCTCACATTCTAGTAACATCTCTTCACTTTCAAAAAGAATAGCATAATAAGAATAGTTTCTATGTTCTTTATCTAATATACTTTCTAATGGCAGTTTTTCTGTAAAAAGGTTGCTGTCATATAAATTTGTTAGGGCTTTTCTTTTTTCAAAAATTTGGCTTTGAAACTTTAAATTTATCAATCCCATAGCAGCATGAAATTCACTGTTTTTTGCATTAATTCCTAAACAAGAAAAGGAGGTGGAATCCTTAAACCCAAAATTCCGCATCGATTCTAGTTTTTTAAATACTTCTTCAGATTGGGTTACCAAAAAACCACCTTCTGTAGTATGAAAAACCTTTGTAGCATGTGTGCTACAAATACTAATATCTCCGTATTCAAAAATAGATTTTCCATTTAATCTAATCCCAAAAGCATGTGCACCATCATAGATTACTTTTAGGTTGTGTTTTTTTGCAATAGCCTCTATTTTTTCTACTTCGCAAGGGTTGCCGTAGACGTGTGTTGCTAAAATTGCTGAAGTCTTATCTGAAATTGCGGCTTCTATTTTATTTGCGTCTATATTTAATGTTTTTTGTTCTATATCAACAAAAATAGGAGTACAATGTTCCCAAACAATTGAAGAGGTAGTGGCTACAAAAGAAAAGGGAGTTGTAATAATTTCACCTTTAAGTTCTAGTGCCCTGATTGCCAACATTAAGGCATTTGTACCGTTATTAACAAACAAAAAATTGTTTGTACCTAAATAGGATTTTAGATTAAATTCAAGTTTTTTTACGAGAGGCCCATCGTTGGTTAACCAGTTATTTTCCCAAATTTTAGAAATTAACGAATTGTATTCTTTTTGCGGTGGTAAAAAGGGCTTTATTATTGGTATCAATAGGGGTATATTTATAACAAAAGAATAACATTATTTTTGTAAAACAAAAAATATATCGGTTTTATTATGAAATTCTTATATTATTGTATAATAAATTGTTTATTTCCAAGTATTTCCTTTAACCTTTAAAGCAGCATTTAACACATCTTTCTGACTCAATTGCCCTATTAATTTTCCGTTCTCTACTACAGGAAATCTTCTTCTACGAGAACTAATAAATTTAAAAGCAGCATCAAAAATATTCATGTTTTTATCAATGGTATCTACGTCTGTTACCATATACTTTCCTACAGTATTATTTGTATCGGAAGGCATATTGTAATACTTACTTTCAGAAATATGCTTTATACAATCGGTTTCAGATATAATACCTACCAATTCATTCCTATCATTCACAACTGGGCCTCCAGAAATTTTATACGTAATTAACTGATGTATTACATGGTCTAAAGAATCTTCTGCTTTAAATGTAATAAGTTTTTTAGTCATGTAGTCTGACACTAAAATTTGAGCATCTTCTTTTTTTTGACTGGTGTCTCTTTTTCCTTGAAAGTTTTTAATACCCATAATTATTTGTTTTAGATTGTTTTAAATTTACTGATTTTTCTGTTTTGTCCAACAAATAGCTTAAGTTTTTTTATTTACTTACATTTATAGGAAGTAAAATATAACTTATGAAATCTTTTTCTTCTTTAATTTCTAGTCTCATTATTTTAGGTATCATCTACTGGAGTTTTTCAGATATGAAGCCTTCATTATCTTCTCAAAAAAATATTTCTAAGACTACATTTTCTATAGACAATGCCCTATATCACCTAAAAAATATAAGTAAAAATGCACATTTTGTTGGTTCTAAAAACCACAAGGATGTTCAAAATTATATTTTACAGGCATTTCAAAAAATGGGGTTAGAATCTGATACACAGTTACTAACCGCTATAAACTCTAAGTGGGTTGCAGCCACAACAGCAGAAAATATAATAGCAAGAATTAAAGGTACTGAAAAAGGTAAGGCGTTACTTTTGTTAACTCATTACGATTCTAATCCACACTCTTCATTAGGGGCTAGTGATGCAGGCTCTGGTGTGGTTACTATTTTAGAGGGGTTAAGAGCCTTTTTAGCTGAAAACAAAAAACCTAAAAACGATATCATCATTTTAATTTCTGATGCTGAAGAATTGGGCCTATTGGGTGCAAAAGCCTTTGTAGATAAGCACCCTTGGAGTAAAGATGTTGGTTTGGTTCTAAATTTTGAAGCTAGAGGAAGTGGAGGCCCTAGTTACATGCTAATGGAAACGAATGGCAAAAACAGTAAGTTATTATCAGAATTTTTATCTGCAAAACCTAACTTTCCTGCAGCCAATTCTTTGATGTATAGTATTTACAAAAAGTTACCTAATGATACCGATTTGACTATTTTTAGAGAAGATGCCAACATCAACGGTTTTAATTTTGCCTTTATTGGAGATCATTTTGATTATCATACAGCACAAGATTCGTATGAAAGATTAGATAGGGAAACACTTTTACATCAAGCAGATTATTTTACAACAACCTTTACTTATTTTGCAAATTCTGACTTGACAAATTTAAATTCTGATGAAGATTTTGTGTACGTTAACTTTCCGTTTATTGGTTTACTTACCTATCCTTTTTCATGGGTTTTTCCCTTGTTTATTGCATCTTGTATTCTCTTTATAATCTTAATTTTATTTGGGTTTGTTAAAAACAAACTATCTTTAAAAGGAATTGGAAAAGGAATGCTCGCTTTTTTAGCTTCACTTATTTTATGTGGAGGAATCTCTTATGGTTTATGGAAATTGATTTTAATCATTCACCCTCATTACCAAGATATTCTACATGGTTTTACCTATAATGGTTACCAATATATTTTTGCTTTTGTTTTTTTAAATCTTTGGATACTTTTTAAATGTTACAAGTACATTTCTAAGCATAATAAATCTTCAGATTTACTAATTGGTCCCTTGTTAATTTGGTTAATTATAAACTTGTTAATTTGTAATTTTTTAAAGGGAGCTGGCTTTTTTATTATTCCTGTTATATGCGCTTTAATTATTCTTGCTGTAGTTATTTTTATGGACTTAGAAGCAAAATCTAAACGTATTTTATTTACCATTTTATCTATACCAACGCTATATATTTTTGCTCCATTAATAAAAATGTTTCCTGTAGGTTTAGGGCTAAAAATACTATTTGTAAGTGGTGTTTTTATTGCGCTTATTTTTGGATTGATGATATTTTCGTTTCATCAAAAAAAGACATTTTGGATGCAAAAAACAGTCGCCATTTTATCTATTCTTTTTTTTATGATAGCAACGTATAATAGTGGTTTTTCTATAGATAATAAAAAACCTAACAGTATTGTTTATGTTCAAAATTCTGATGATAAAACAGCCTATTTTGGTACTTATAACAATGTTTTAGACAACTATACCAAACAAATTTTTGATAAAAGTTCTACCAAAGGAAGTATTGTTAACGCAGAAACTAAAAGCAAGTACAATACACGCTTTACCTATCATAAAAGAACTGAATTTAGAGACATAAAATCAGCCAATATTATTACCGAACTAGACACTATTATAGGCGATAAACGTTTTTTAGAATTGACAATATCTTCTGAAAGAAAATTAAATAAATTAGAATTTATAACTCATAAAAAACTTCTCCTACATCAATTTAAGGTAAATAATACTTTGGTAAATAATGGTAATACATATGAGAAAAAGAAAGGCACTTTTTTAGTGTATCATTTAGCAAATCAAGATAAAAAAGTTACACTTTCTTTCTCTGTAGCTAAAGAATACAATTTTGACATTGTAGTTAATCAAATCTCATATGATTTGTTAGACAATAATAACTTTACAATAACACCCAGAACAGAAAAAATGATGCCCATGCCGTTTGTAACCAATGATGCTATTATTATCTCTAAAAAGTTAAATTTATAAAAAAGCATCTTACTGTAGTAAGATGCTCTTTTTACTATTTCTATTCTAATATGTGCTTATTCTACTTCAGATACTCGCAT
Organism: Polaribacter sp. WD7; assembly: GCF_003335085.1. Classification (GTDB taxonomy): domain Bacteria; phylum Bacteroidota; class Bacteroidia; order Flavobacteriales; family Flavobacteriaceae; genus Polaribacter. Next base: position 93,727 of record NZ_QPEJ01000018.1, read on the forward strand.
GGTATTTACCATACCCTTAGCTTCTACTGGCATAGAGGTAAGGTTAATCATTAAATCTCCAGGTTTTACGTATCCTTTTTCTTTAGAAATTTTATTAATATCCACAACGGTATCATCTGTACTTAAATGTTTATCATAATAAAATGCTTTTACACCCCACAATAAATTTAGTTTTCCTAATATTCTTTTTTCAGAGGTAAAGGCTAAAATTTTAGATTGTGGTCTCCAAGCAGAAATTTGAAATGCAGTATAACCACTATTGGTTAGTGTAGAAATTGCAGCAGCATCTATATCATTTGCCATTAATGCAGCATGATGACAAACTGATTTTGTAATAAACCTATTGGTTCTAATATGTGGTGCTTCATGAGGTACTTTAATCATTCTAGAATTCTCAACAGCTTTAATAATTTCTGTCATTTTCTGAATAACTCTTACAGGATGTTTTCCTACTGATGTTTCACCAGAAAGCATAACCGCATCTGCACCATCTATAATAGAGTTGGCAACATCATTTACCTCTGCTCTTGTTGGCACAGAGTTATCTATCATAGTTTCCATCATTTGAGTAGCAATAATTACAGGAATTCTTGCTCTTTTAGCACGTCTTACCAATTTTTTCTGAATTAACGGAACATCTTGCATTGGTATTTCTACACCCAAATCTCCACGAGCAACCATTAAACCATCACAATAAGGAATTAACGCATCCATATTAGCAACCGCTTCAGGTTTCTCAATTTTTGCAATTACTGGTACTCTAAAATCAGAATGTTCATCTATTAAATCGCGCAACATTCTTAAATCTTCTGGAGTTCTTACGAAAGACAGTGCAATCCAGTCTACTTCTTGTCCTAAGGCAAAAACTGCATCTTCTCTATCTTTTTCTGTCAATGCAGGTAAAGAAATAGCTGTATTAGGTAAGTTTACTCCTTTTTTAGACTTTAAAGGTCCGCCAACAATTACTTTTACAACAACTTCGTCTTCCTTGTTAGTAGACAAAACTTCAAACAAAAGTTTACCATCATCTACCATAATTTGCTCACCAACTTTTACATCTTTAGGAAAACGTTGGTACGTCATAAATGCTTTTTCTTTAGTTCCTACGCATTTTTCTGTAGTAAAAGTAAATGTATCACCATCTTCTAAAACAACATCATCTTCCATAACACCAACTCTTAATTTTGGTCCTTGTAAGTCTGCTAAAATGGCAACATTAAAGTTATTTTCTGCATTAATTTCTCTAATGCGCTGTACTTGAGTTTTTACAATATCATAATTTGCATGAGAAAAATTTATTCTAAAAACATTAACACCTTCTATAGCCAACTGTGTAAGGGTTTCTTTAGAGTCTGTTGCGGGTCCTAATGTAGCAACTATTTTAGTTTTCTTGTAATAATCCATATTTAAAATATTAAAAAGTCTTTAGACTTTAGGGTGTTTTTATCAATTGAATATGCTGTAATTACATTATCAATCTTCTTAATTTTTTGTATTGTTTCTAAAACAAACTCATATTCTAAGCATCCGCATATTTTTAAAAAAAAGTCTACTTTTTTCTTTTCTGGAATTAGGTATGTTTTTGTTTCTGTTGTTAATAACAACTCGTTAGAAACGGTTTGGTTTTCTCTTCTATAACTATTTGCAATTAAAGACCAACAGTATCCATTATTACAATCATAGCTGTAAAGCGAAAATGTTGCTTTTTTTTGCCTCCTAATGAATTCTAAATCTTTTGCAGTTTTAGAAAGCTTAGCATTTAAATTTCTGTTTAAAAAATAAGCAAGTTTGTAATCTTCTAAAGTGGAATGGATACCTATTAAAGAATATTCTTCTTCGCAAAAATCATCCATTTCTAAAGCGTAAACTTGCATAAATTATAACGAGTTATAGTTTTTATGAATAAGCTAATTTACGAATTAGTTTACGAGTTGCGTGTTAATTTAACGATAACGTTTTCGTTATTTAACTTAAAGTAATTTGGTTTTGAAATGCGTAATATACTCTTTTAGAAGCTTGTTCTTCTGCTTTTTTCTTAGAAGTAGCTCTTCCTTTAGCAATTTGTTGCCCATCAATACTAATTTTAACACTAAAGTGTTTAACAGGTTCGTTTCCAGAATCTTCATATGTATCAAAAGTATATTTTTTCTTTTGTTTTTGACACCATTCTATAATTAAACCTTTGTAACTTGTAATTTTTCCTTCCAACTTTTCAATATCTACATAAGGATCAATTACGTTTTCATGAATAAATTTTTGGCACTTGTTATATCCTTTGTCTAGGTAAATAGCGCCCACCAAGGCTTCAAAAATATTACCGTGAATATTATCACCAACATTAGCCTGATCTATATTACTTTTTACAAAACGAATTAAATTTAGATCTTTACCCAATTCATTTAAGTGCTCTCTACTTACAATTTTAGAGCGCATTTGAGTAAGATATCCTTCTGTGCCTGTAGGTACTTTTTTATACAAATATGCTGCTATTACCGAACCTAAAATAGAATCTCCTAAAAATTCTAAGCGTTCATAATTAATAGGTATTCCTTTCTTATCTATAATTTGTACAGATCTATGTGTAAATGCTTTTTTGTATTTATTAAGGCTTCTTGGAGAAAAGTTGAGTACTGTTTTTAATTCGTGATACAATTGTTCATCCTCCTTAGAACGAGGTTTCACTATTTTACGAATAAAATTCATACAGTATCTTAGTCTTCTAACTTTCTAAATGCTACACACGCATTGTGCCCACCAAAACCAAACGTATTGCTCATAGTCACATTAATTTCTCGCTTTTGCGCTTTGTTTAATGTTAGGTTTAATTCTGGATTGATATTCTCGTCTACGGTAGAATGATTTATTGTTGGTGGTACAATACCATGTTTCATGGCTAATATAGAAGCAATAGATTCTATGGCTCCTGCTGCTCCTAACAAATGACCAGTCATCGATTTTGTAGAGTTGATATTTATATTTTTGGCATGGTCTCCAAAAACTTTAGAAATTGCCTTTAATTCTGCAACGTCTCCTAAAGGTGTAGAGGTTCCGTGTGTGTTGATATGATCTACGTCTTCTGGTGTAATACCAGCGTTTTCTAAGCAGTTTTTCATCACTTCTATAACACCTATTCCTTCTGGATGTGGCGCTGTCATATGATGTGCATCAGAAGATAGGCCCCCTCCAATAACTTCTGCATAAATTTTAGCTCCTCTAGCTTTGGCATGTTCGTATGTTTCTAAAACAATAGCTCCTGCTCCTTCTCCTAAAACAAAACCATCACGTTCTGCATCAAAAGGTCTTGATGCTGTTTCTGGACTTTCATTTCTGGTAGATAAGGCATGCATTGCATTAAAACCTCCCATACCTGCAATGGTTACTGCGGCTTCAGAACCACCAGTTACAATTACATCACAATAACCTAAGCGTAAGTAATTTAGTGCATCTATCATTGCGTTTGCAGATGATGCACAGGCAGATACTGTAGTATAATTTGGTCCCATAAATCCATTTTTAATAGAAATGTTTCCTGGTGCAATATCTGCAATCATTTTTGGAATAAAAAATGGATTAAACCTTGGTGTTCCGTCTCCTGCTGCAAAGTTTAACACTTCATTTTGGAACGTTTCCAAACCACCTATTCCTGCTCCCCAAATTACACCTACGCGTAATTTGTTAATATTGTCTAGATCTAAATTAGCATCTGCTATAGCTTCATCAGAAGCTACCATAGCATATTGCGTAAAACGATCCATTCTTCGAGCTTCTTTACGATCTATAAAGTCAGTAACTTTAAAATTTTTAAGCTCACAAGCAAAACGAGTTTTGAACTTGGCAGCATCATAATATGTAACTGGTGCTGCCCCACTAACTCCGTTAATTAAAGCGTTCCAATATTCTTCTATATTATTACCTATTGGCGTTAATGCGCCAAGTCCAGTGACTACAACTCGTTTTAATTGCATATATAAATTACTTTTTTGCTTCTTCTATATAGCTTACTGCTTGACCAACTGTACCAATGTTTTCTGCTTGGTCATCTGGAATTTGGATGTCAAATTCTTTTTCGAACTCCATAATTAACTCTACAGTATCTAAAGAATCCGCTCCTAAATCATTAGTAAAGCTTGCTTCTGCAGTTACTTCGTTATCGTCTACTCCTAATTTGTCTACGATAATAGCTTTTACTCTTGATGCAATGTCTGACATAATTTTCTGTTTTTTAAAATTTAAATCGGGGACAAAAATACAAATCTTTATAATTATAACTAATATTTGTCCTAAAAATGATTACTAAAAGTAAAGAAATTATTTGAATCTTCCTTTTAAATCTATCATTTTGTTAATAATTATTCTTTTTTTTGTAACCTAGATTTATAGTATATGAAGCGTATTGTTGTTTTTGCTTCTGGTTCTGGTTCGAACGCAGAAAACATTATAAAGTATTTTAATCAAACTAAAACAGCCATTGTTACTCAAGTGCTGTGTAACAATGAACATGCCAAAGTTTTTAAAAGATGCGAAAGCCTTGGGATAGCATGTCTCCATTTTAATAGAAATGAGTTTTTTAAAACAGATGTAATTTTGACCCTTTTGCAAGAAAAAGCAGACTATATTATTCTTGCTGGTTTTTTATGGAAAATTCCTGAAAAAATCATTGATGCTTTTCCTAATAAAATAATTAATGTGCATCCAGCTTTGTTACCAAAGTATGGAGGTAAAGGGATGTATGGTGCTCATGTGCATAAAGCTGTAGCAGCAAATAACGAAACTGAAACTGGAATTACCATACATTATGTAAATGAAAATTATGATGAGGGTGCTATCATTTTTCAAGCAAAGACTAATTTAAACACTCAAGACACTCCAGAAACTATTGCTGCTAAAATTCATATTTTAGAACAACAGTATTTCCCAAAAGTTATTGAAGAAGTTATTGCATCTCAAAATGGCTAAAAAGAAATTTTATGTAGTTTGGAAGGGAAGGAAAACGGGTGTTTTTACTTCTTGGAATGTATGCAAACGTCAAATTGATGGTTTTGAAGGTGCGCAATACAAATCTTTTACCAGTCTAGACGAGGCTGAAATTGCAGCTTCTAAAACTTTTGAAGATTATAAAGGTAAAAACACTAAAAAACCTGTTTTATCTTCTTTTGAAAAAGAAAAATATGGCAACCCTAATTTAGAAAGTATTGCCGTAGATGCTGCATGTTCAGGAAATCCCGGAAAACTAGAATATAGAGGTGTTCTAACGCATAATCAAAAAGAAATTTTTAGAAAAGGTCCATTTGAAAAAGGTACTAATAATATTGGTGAATTTTTAGCCTTAGTGCATGGTATTGCTTTTTTAAAACAAAGAAATAAAGGAAATATTCCCATTTATTCAGATTCTAAAATTGCCATGAGTTGGATTACACAAAAACGCTGTAAAACCAACATCAACTTTGATGCTTCTAACAAAGAACTCTTAGAACTCATTAAAAGAGCTGAAAAATGGCTGAAAGAGAACACTTTTAAAAACCCTATTCTAAAATGGGAAACCAAAGCTTGGGGAGAAATTCCTGCTGACTTTGGGCGGAAGTAGATTGGGTTGGTTTTGGGTAATTTTATGTAATTAAAGAATTAAAAAGTTCCCATATTAAAACTCATAATTATCTAAAACAATAGATGTATATGAATTTTTGGCCCCAACTTTGTAATCTAAATTTAAATCTAGAAAATTATCAAAGGCATTATTGTAATCTATAATAGACAAATCATACGAAAAACTAAATGATAATTTTGTTTCCTTTTGCTGATCAAAAATATTTTAAAATTCTAAATGATTTAACAAGTCTAAAATTCTATAAAAAACTTGTAGAAAAAGGCTTACTTTTAAGACATTCTTTACTTGTCATGTCTTGGCTCATATAGATATTAGTTTTAAGTTAGAAATGGTTTTGTAGTTTTGTACTTCTTAATTCCGTAAGCGGAGGTTTTTTTATCAGTAAGCAGTAAGCAGTAAGCAGTAAGCAGTAAGCAGTAAGCAAAATTAAAATTTTAACTAAAAAGTTTTACTTTAAACTTACCACTTACTAAATTATCAGCTTTTATTTGAAGGATACATTTTTTTCATAGCAATTGTTCCCACATGACAAATTTGATGTTTTTTTTTATTTCCTCAAAAAATAGGCTTTCTCTTTTTCGACTAACGGAAAACCGTGAGGTAATTTTTCTCACGGTTTTCCGTTAATCCAAAATGGAAAGTTGAAAAATCCATTTTTGCATTATATTTGATGTCGATTAAGAAAAAGCAGAATGAAAGAAAAAATATCAGTTGAAGCACTTCAATCTAAGTCGTACGATGTTTTGTCTAAAATTGTCAAGAGAAGAAAAGAACTAGGTATTTCTCAAACCCAACTAGCACATCAACTTAACATGACTATTAGTGGTTATTTTAAGGTAGAAAAGGGAGAGTCTAAACTAGATTTAATGCGTTTATTTGAGATTGCACATTATCTAAACATTGATGCAAAAGATCTTTTTTAAATAAAAAACCCTACAACTTAAAAGCTGTAGGGTTTTATTTAATCTATTCTATTGTAAATTAGATAGACGCTTTCATCAATTCTCTATTCATTCTTGCGATGTTATCTAAAGAAATTCCTTTAGGGCATTCAACCTCACAAGCTCCAGTATTGGTACAATTTCCAAAACCTTCTAAATCCATTTGAGCTACCATATTTTTAACACGGTCTGCAGCTTCTACTTGCCCTTGTGGCAACAACGCATATTGCGATACTTTTGCCCCCACAAATAACATTGCAGATGAGTTTTTACAAGTTGCTACGCACGCTCCGCAACCAATACAAGTTGCTGCGTCCATTGCTGTATCTGCAGCTTCTTTAGCAATAGGAATTGCATTTGCATCTTGTGTATTACCAGAAGTATTTACAGAAATATAACCCCCTGCATGTTGAATTCTATCAAAAGCAGAACGATCTACAGCTAAGTCTTTAATTACAGGAAAAGCTGCTGCTCTCCATGGTTCAATCGTAATGGTATCACCATCTTTAAACATACGCATGTGTAACTGACAAGTGGTAACGCCTCTATCAGGACCATGAGCTTCTCCATTGATGTACATAGAACACATACCACAAATACCTTCTCTACAATCATGATCAAAAGCAACTGGCTCTTCTCCTTTAGAAATCAATTCTTCGTTTAAAACGTCCATCATTTCTAAAAAAGACATGTGCTCTGAAATATCAGATATTTTGTAATCCACCATTTGACCCTTTGAACTAGCGTCTTTCTGTCTCCAAATTTTTAGTGTTAAATTCATATCTTTTAGTTTTTGGTTTCTAGTTGTTTGTTGTTAGTTTTTGTTTCCAGAAACCAACAACCATCAACCATCAACTATATTATTTATAACTTCTTTCTTTTACTTCTATATTCTCGTATACCAAATCTTCTTTATGCAAAACAGCATCTTTTGGTTCTCCTTTATACTCCCAAGCAGAAACGAATTGATATTCTTTTAAACGTTTTGCCTCTCCTTCTTCTGTCTGGTGTTCTTCTCTAAAATGACCTCCTGCAGATTCTTCTCTTACTAAAGCATCTTTTGCAAACAACTCTCCTAACTCCAAAAAGTCCGCTACACGACCTGCTTTGGCCAATTGCTCATTAAATTCGTTAGCTTCTCCAGGTACAGTTACATTTTCCCAGAAATCTTTACGTAAGGCAGAAATCTCTTCAATAGCTTCTTTTAGTCCAGCTTCGTTACGAGACATCCCACATTTGTCCCACATGATTTTACCTAATTTTTTGTGGTAATAATCTACAGAATGCGTTCCTTTATTATTTACAAAGAAATCAATGCGTTTTTTAACTTCAGCTTCAGCTTTGTCAAATTCTGGAGTTTCCGTAGAAATTTTTCCAGTTCTAATATCATCAGCTAAATAATCTCCAATAGTATATGGTAATACAAAATAACCATCAGCTAAACCTTGCATTAAAGCAGAGGCCCCCAATCTGTTTGCACCATGATCAGAAAAGTTTGCCTCTCCAATGGCATAACAACCAGGTATAGTAGTCATCAAATTATAATCAACCCAAATACCACCCATAGTATAGTGTACTGCTGGATAAATCATCATTGGTGTTTCATACGGATTTTCATCAACAATCTTTTCATACATTTGAAACAGGTTACCGTATTTTGCTTCAACAATTTTCTGACCTAATTCATATATTTTAGCATCAGAAGGATTGTTAATATTTTGAATTTTTGCCTGCTCTGTTCCATAACGAACAATAGCCGCTGCAAAATCTAAATAGACTGCCTCACCTGTTGCATTAACTCCATAACCAGCATCACAACGTTCTTTTGCGGCTCTAGATGCAACATCACGAGGTACTAGGTTACCAAACGCAGGGTAACGTCTTTCTAAATAATAATCTCTATCTTCTTCTTTTAGATCCGTAGGCTTTAATTTACCTGCTCTAATAGCTTCAACATCTTTTAAATGTTTAGGTACCCAAATACGTCCGTCATTACGTAACGATTCTGACATCAACGTTAATTTAGATTGATAATCTCCAGAACGTGGAATACAAGTTGGGTGAATTTGTGTATAACAAGGATTTGCAAAATATGCTCCTTTTTTATGAATTTTCCAAGAAGCAGTTACATTAGAACCCATTGCGTTGGTTGATAAGAAATATACGTTTCCGTATCCACCAGAAGCAATAACAACTGCGTGCGCAGAATGACGCTCTATTTCTCCTGTTACTAAGTTTCTGGCGATAATTCCTCTTGCTTTTCCATCAACCACAACAACGTCTAACATTTCATGTCTGTTAAACATTTCTATTTTACCACGAGCAATTTGTCTGTTCATTGCAGAGTAAGCTCCTAATAATAATTGCTGACCTGTTTGCCCTTTTGCATAAAAAGTTCTAGATACTAAAACTCCACCAAAAGAACGGTTATCAAGCAATCCACCATAATCACGTGCAAAAGGAACACCCTGTGCCACACATTGATCAATAATATTGGCAGAAACCTCAGCCAAACGATATACGTTTGCTTCACGAGATCGGTAATCTCCTCCTTTTACTGTATCGTAGAACAATCTATAGGTAGAGTCTCCATCTCCTTGATAATTTTTTGCTGCGTTAATTCCACCTTGAGCTGCAATTGAGTGTGCTCTTCGTGGAGAATCTTGATAAGCAAATGCTTTTACATTGTAGCCTAACTCTGCTAACGTTGCAGAAGCAGAACCACCTGCTAAACCTGTACCAACTACAATTACATCTATATGACGTTTGTTGGCAGGGTTTACTAAGTTAATTTTGTCTTTATAAGTTGTCCATTTATCTTTTAATGGACCTTGAGGTACTTTTGAATCTAAAGCCATAATGTTTAAGATTAATGGTTAAAGTGATGATATAGTGCTATAAATATAAATCCTAGAGGTATCAGTATAGAATACGCTACCCCCACTTTTTCTAGTTTTTTTCTTAAAGAGGCAGCTCCTACAGATTGAAATGCAGAAGTAAAACCGTGTGCCAAATGCAACCCTAAAAAAACAAACGCTACAACGTACGCTATAACTCTTGCTGGATTTACAAATTTGTGCACCAGTTCTTCATGATAACGGTACCCTTCTACTCCTTGTACTGTTCCAGACCAATCTCCTTGAATAAATTTTGTATTGATTTCTGGAAACCAAAAATCTATAAAATGCAATGCTATAAATGCTAAAATGGTAAGCCCACTCCAAATCATATTTCTACTAAACCAAGTAGAATTTGCAGCTCCATTGTTTTTAGCATATCCTGCCCCGTTTGCTTTTTTGTTTTTTAGCTCTAAAATAAAACCCATTACAAAATGGAAAACCACTGCAAAAATTAATACAGGTTGTAACGCAAATTGTACTAATGGATTTGTACCCATAAAGTGAGAAACCTCATTAAAAAGCTCTGGGCTAAAAACAGATAAAGTATTTATTGCCAAATGTTGTAGCAAAAATATCATCAGAAAGAAGGCCGATAAAGCCATCGACACTTTTCTTCCGATAGAAGATTTAAAAAATCCGCTCATTGTATAAGTAGTTAAAATTTTACACAAAAATAAGGTTAAACTACTTGCTTAACAAACTTTGCGAACTATTTTGTTTGGTATTTAGAATTGTTATAAATAAAAATATACGTATTTAAATACGTATATTTTTAAGTATTTTACTAAGTATTATTAGAACTGGTTAAACATTTATTATTTTTCCACTTCCCTTTTAATTGACTCTTAGCTATTCTTTTACCTTCACAAGTCAAAAAATTTCCTTTTTTATCTTTTTTGATAATTTTCATCTCTCCTTTCTTGATTGCGTTTATAATCTTATAAATTAACGCTTTTCTAGTTAAACCACTATTTCTAGAGATCAATTTTAATCCTTGTTCATTGTTGTGTAAATCCATTTCTGAAGAAATTTCATCTGGCACAACTCCGTCTTCTAATTTATTTTTTTTAAAGGTCAAATAATTCTCTTTTTCATGAGCTTTTCCTAAAGAGCGGGCAGCTTTTTCTCCTATTTCTTGGTGCAACCTTGCCATCCAATATGCATGCCTAAAAGCATCTACTTGACCCCCAGATTTATCGCCATCTAACAAAATTGTTTTAGCAATAGAGTCTGATACTCTATTGGTTTCTTTAGATATTGCTAACGATTTTTTTGCTTTAAAAGGATGAAACAATACCCAAGTTCTTTTTGGAGGCGATAGTTCAAAAAAACTTTTAAAACTAGATTGAGCATTTACATTCATACATACTAGAATTATGAATAAAAAAAGGACTTTTTTCATACGTTAATTAGATGATTTCTTTAATTTCAATAGTTTGGGCATTCAAAGTTAACACGTCTCCCTTTTGTTTTCCTAACAATAATTTACCTATTGGAGATGAAACAGAAATTGCATAATACTCCTCGTCAAAGGCAACTAGTTTACCCGCTGAAATTACTAAAAAATAATTTGCTTTATCGGTTTTAATGATACTGCCCAAATGCGCATTTTTAGTAGTTTTGGTAATATTAATTTTTGACAAGATTTGCTGCATTTGAGAAATGCCTACCAATTGTTGGCTTGCCTTTTCCATTTCTAACTGCAACATTGCTCTACCTGTTTCATGCTTATCACCCGCAGAACTTTTGGTTTCTGATTGTAAAGCTTTTTGATTGGATGATATGATTTCTTGAACTGTTTGTAAACGTTTGTCTACAAAATCTTTACATTTTTGGTACAATATTTCTTTAATTTCCATACCTAACCAATAATTGCATAAGCCCCATAATTTCCATGATGTGAAATTGTTATAGAATTAGGCATTTTGTTTTGTTGTTGATACAAATAAGGTATACCAATTTTATTTTTTTTGAGAGATACCTCTGCAGAAAAATGAGACAACACACTTTGCGTAATCATTTTGGTGGATGACAAACAATTTTTAGTAAAAATAATTTTTGAAACCATTTTTTCTGATATATGCTTTTGCGCAATAGAATGTATGTAACCATCTGTTATACTGTATTTTATAACATAAACTTCTGACCCAATTTTTACAACACCTTCTGAATTTGAAAGATTTTTACACAAAAATTTTTGAGGTGCAAAAAAACGTTTTTGATATTTTTGAGTGTAGCATTTATAGGCCGCTTCTTTCATAGACCAAAACAACCAAACTTGCAGAAAAGGGTTTTTTGAAGTTAAGATAACTGTTTGTTCTTCTTCTGTAAATTGCTTTTGTAAAAAGCCTTTTCGTTGCCAATTGCTTTGGGTTTTTGCCAAATGTAAATCAACAATATCATTACCAATACTATGCATTCATCTTCTCTTGAATAATGGCTATAGTTGCCTTTACAGATAACATTTTTTCCATTGAATCATTATCTATATGGATATCAAATTCATCTTCTACATCTAAAATAATATCTACCAAATTTGCAGAGTTTATTTCTAAATCGTTAATAAAATCTGTTTCTTCAGACATTTTTTTAAAACCTTCTTCATTTTGAACATATGGTTTTACAATAGTGGTTAATTTTGATACAATTTCTTCTTTTGTCATTCTATTCTTTATATTTTTTAAAGATAACACAAGCATTAACATCACCAAAACCGAAACTTGCTTTTGCTAAAATAGTGATCTCTTTTTGTATTTTTTTTGTGGGTATTACCTCTTTTGTAATTAACTCTAAAATCTCTGGGTGAACATCTTCACAATTAATATTAGGAAAAACGAAGTTATGCTTAATTTGTAATACAGAGGCCACAGATTCTATTGCTCCAGCAGCAGCCAAACAATGCCCAACTTGAGATTTTAGCGAGTTTATAAATGGAAAATTAACCCCTTTTCTTTTCAGTGCTTTTGTCCAATTTTCTATTTCTAAACTATCTTTTGAGGTTGCTGTTAAATGCCCATTTATAACCTCTATTTCTGACGATTTAATTTTTGCATCTGCAATTGCATCTGTAATACATTTTTGAACAGCTTCAGCATTTGGGGCAGTTAACGTTCCGCCATTTCTTTGCCCTCCAGAATTAACGTTTCCGCCTAAAACTTCTGCATAAATAGTAGCTTTTCTTGCTAAAGCACTCTCTAAAGATTCTAATACTAAAGCCCCTGCACCGCTTCCGGGTACAAAACCAGATGCAGTGGCACTCATAGGTCTTGAGCCTTGTTTGGGAGTTTCATTGTGTTTGTAGGTCATTACTCGCATTGCATCAAAACCTCCCCAGGTGTATAAACTACTATCACTAGAGCTACCTACTAACATTCGTTTTGCTTTTCCGTTTTGAATACGCTCAAAACCCAATAATAATGCTTCTGTACCTGTAGTACAGGCAGATGAGTTTGTAGTTACTTGGTTACCTAATCCTAGAATTCCGCCCAAATAGGCGGATATACCACTAGCCATGGTTTGCACAACAGAGGTGCTTCCTAAACGTCTTACATTTTGGTCATCTATCTTATAAATAGCTTCCCTAAATTTTTCTATTCCTGATGTACCTGTTCCAAAAATTAAACCAGTATCGTAATCTAAAGTTGAGTTTTCATGAACCGCAAAACCAGCGTCTTTATATGCATCTACTGCAGCAATAATTCCGTACAAAATAGAAGTACTATGAAAACCTCTTAACTGTAAAGGTGTTAAATATTCGGCAATTTTTTCTTCTGAAATTTCAGGAATACCACCAATACAACACGAAAATCCTTTATCTTTTAAATTTTGATGAAATGAAATTCCTGATTTACCTTCTTGTATTGCCTTGTTAAATTCGTTTAACCCAACTCCATTTGGTGCAACCACGCCTAAACCTGTTATAACAACTCTATTTTTCATCTTATTTTGTTACGATCATACCTGATATGCTACCTCTACAAACCAATTTATTCTTTGCATTCATCATTTGTACTTTGCACATTAATTTGTTAAACCTAAAATATTCTTTTGTTGAAATTACAGTTATTTTTTCATTTGGTAAAACAGGCAAATAAAAATCTACCTGTTGAGAGGTTAGTGCAATTTGCGGTTTTTTAGAGATTGAAATTTTATCTTTTAGTAAGTAAATACCCAAACACACCACTCCAATTTGCGCCATAGTTTCTGTTAAAATTACACCTGGTGTAATTGGGTTATCTTTAAAATGACCTTTGTAAAAAAATTCGTTTTGTTGAAATGTGTAGTTTCCTATAACTCCGTTTTCTGATATTTCTATAACTTCATCAACAAACAAAAAGGGTTTTTGATAAGGTAAATATTTTACGATTTCTGATGATTTCATTTTTATGATTTTACCATTCTAACAAAACACGTTGTGCAGAAAACCCAGGGCCAAAACTTAACATAATTCCTCGTTCTCCTTTTTTAGGGTTTCTATCCATAAATCGTTCTAAAACATATAACACTGTTGCACTAGACATGTTACCGTATAAGCGTAAAACCTCTTTGGTATCGTCTATATTTTTTCCTAATACTCCAAACAAATCTTCTACAGTTTGCACAATTTTTTTTCCTCCAGGATGAAAAATCAAATGATCTATATCTTCAATTTTTAAATTATTTTGTTCTAAAAATGGATGTATAATTGCAGGAAAATGATCGGATATTTTTTGTGGTACTTCTTTATCTAACACCATTTGTAAACCTGTGTTTACCAAATTGAACCCCATCATTTTAGTAGCATCGTAAAAATGATACATTGCTTCATCTACAATAGTTGGGCCTTCATCTTCATCAAAAGAAGACAAAATAACAGATGAGGCTCCGTCTCCAAAAATAGCAGCACTTACAATGTTTGTCATTGAATAATCGTTAAGCTGAAAAGTTGCTGTTGGTGCTTCTATAGCTACAACTGCTGCTCTTTTATTGGGGTTTGCTTTTAAAAAGTTTTTTGCGTAAATAATACCGGATACACCTGCTGCACACCCCATTTCTGTAACTGGCAAACGTACAATATCTTGTTTCATTCCTAAAGAATTAATTAGATATGCATCTACAGAAGGAATCATGATTCCTGTACAACTCACTGTAATAATATAATCTATATCTGTGGGCTTTATATTTGCTTTGTTTAAAGATTTTTGAAGCGATTTTTCTGCCAATTGTACGACTTCTCTTTTGTAAATGTTATTTTTTTCTTCAAAAGATGTGGCTGTAAAGACTTCTTCTGGATTCATAATAGAGTAACGTTTATCTACACCTGCACCCTCAAAAAGCTTAATGACTTTGCGCTGAAAACGTTCCTCTTGACCTTGCATCCATAATTGTACAAACGGAATAATATCTTTGGTTTCTTTATAATATTTTGGCAATTGTTTTGCCACTGAAATAATTTTTACAGCCATTTATTTTTTTATTATCCACAAAAAACGGAATGCCCATTTCCACTGAATTTGTGGTTTTATATTAATTTTTGATGCTATTTTCTCTAAATCTTGTCGTTTAAATCCTCTTAAAACAGAGGTTAATCCGTCTTCAACAATCATTTTGTTTTTAATAAAAAAAGCCAATAACATAAATAAATAATATGCCAATTTATGACGATGTAAATCGTTAACAACAATACCTATTTTAGTTTGTTGCAACGTACTTTTTAAAAAAGAAATGAGTTGTTTTTCTTTAAAATGATGTAAGAATAAGGTGGCCACAACAACATCTATTTTTCGGTTTTTAAACTCATCAGAAAAAATATCTTCTGTTTTAAAATCTAACTCAGAAAAATCTACAGACAGTTCTTTTGCATACGCTATTGCTGTAGGATTTGCATCTACACCAATTAAACGGAATAAGTATCCGTTTTTTCTACCAAAAATGGCAATATCTCTTAAAATATCTCCATGACCACAACCTATGTCTACAATGGTAATTTCTTGTTCTTTTGGATGGTTTTTTAGAATAGTTTTTAATCCGTTTACGGTTACTTTATTACCACCCAACCAACGGTTTATGTTTTCTAATTTATCTAACGTATCTCTTAACAAATCGCCCCCAATAGAGAAATCGTCCATAATTTCTTCTTTGTCAGTTCTTTGTTTGGTGCTTACTATAAAATCCATTATAATTTTATGGGTTTACCGTGGGTTTGTTTAATGATAATTGGCAATAAAAAGGGTAGTTTTTGTAGTACTTGTAACATTAGATTTGCAATAGTATTATTTCTAAACAATTTTGCAATAAAATGACCCGCTTTTAAACGCCAACCAAATTCTTTTTTCCACTGTCTAATATATTGTTTTTCTAGTTGTGTTCTTGTTAAAATTGTACCTTCTAAATAATTTAGAATCAGTTTAGATGCAATTTGTGCAGATTGTATAGCCATACTCATTCCGTTTCCACAAAGTGGATGAATCATTCCTGCTGCATCACCACACATAATCATGTGGTTTTCAATTTGTTTTTTAGATTCAAATGAAATTTGACTGATGGTTAACGGTTGCCTAAAAATAGGAGTTGAATTTCTAAATATTTTTTTTAAAAACGTATTTTGATACACTACTTGTTCTTGAAAATCGTCTATATTTTTATATTTTTTAAAAGATGAAAAGTTAGTAATATAACAAAGATTTATAGCGTCTTTTTCTACCTTAGAAACACCACAATACCCTCCTTTAAAGTTATGAAGCGCAACTCTTTGTTCAGGAAACTCTCCTTTAACATGAATTTTTACACCTAAATAAGGAGATTTTTTTTGAATAAAATTTCTTTGTAATACTACATCTAAACCAGATCGTTTGCCAAAAGCACCAATTACAATTTTTGCTGTAAACGCTTCATTTTTTTTAGTTGTAACCGTAAAAACATCTTCTTTAAAAAAACTATTTTTTACAGTATCTTGTATTATGGTTACTCCATTTTGAAGTGCTTTTTTGGACAATTGAAAATCTAATGTAAATCTAGAAATACCAAAACCTCCTAAAGGTAATTTTGCTGATATCAATTTGTTATTGGTTGTAGACAATTGAAAATCTTCTATATGTACTGCTCCAAAATGGAAAGGGTTGATTTCTAAAAAATCTAAATACGGCAACACTTCATTAGAAATATACTCTCCGCAAACTTTATGTCTTGGATATGTGTTTTTTTCAAACAATACTACTTTTTTTCCATATTTTGATAAATGAATAGCATTGCACAAACCTGCTAAACCACCACCAATTATGATGACTTCAAAATCTTTTGAGGTGTTTTTAACTTGCTGCATTTATATATTTTTTTTAAAACAAATACTATTTTCCATAGCTATATATTGCCCATAGTTAGGTATAATTTTATAGTTGCATTTATGATAAAAATGTACTGCTTCTATTTGCCTTTTCCCTGTTTCTAAAACACAAGTATCGCACCCAATTTCTTTAGCCCAATTTTCTAATTCTTGTAGGGCTAATTTTGCAATTCCCAGGTTTCTGTAAGATTGATCAACAAACATTCTTTTTATTTCTACAGTTTTATCATCAAAATGTTTCATAGCGCCACAACCAATAGGCGTTTTATCAGCATAAATTACCACCACATTTTTTAAAACAGTAATAGTGTTAAATTGATTGTAAAAATCATGTTCGTCTCCGTCTGTAATTTTAAGATACGCATCTAATTTTTTTACCAAGTTGATAAAATCTTTATTTGCTGAATTGGTTCTTATTATTTTTAAATTCATAATTATGATAATGTGATTCTGAAACAAGTTCAAATTAATGAAAGAAGTATTTTCGTCAAAATTCAAATTTTAACTGTACCCAAACTGGGTCTTTTTTAATGGTATCTAAATTTCCAAAAGATATCCCCAATAAACGAACTGAGTTTTTTAATTTTTCTTGATATAACAACTCTTTTACTATGGGAAAAAAATCCTTTTTCTTGTACATAAAATGTTGTACAGTTTTACTTCTTGTTTGCTGTGTAAAATCAGAATATTTAATCTTTAATGTAATGGTTTTTCCTTTGGCTTTAGATTTTTCCATTCGTTTTTCTATTTCATCTGCAATATCATGTAACTTTTCTAACATAAACACTTCCGAAGATATGTTTTCTCTAAACGTTCTTTCTGCTCCTACAGATTTTCTTATTCTATTGGGCTTAACAGGGCTGTTGTGAATACCACGAACAATATTGTAATAATGAGCACCTGATTTACCAAAAAGAGAAACTAGCTCTTCTAACGTTTTTTGCTTTAAATCATTACCCACAAAAATTCCGAGATTGTACATTTTTGCTGCGGTAACTTTACCTACTCCATAAAATTTATGAACAGGTAATTCTTCTAAAAAACTAATAACCTCTTCTGGATGAACGGTTTTCTGCCCATTCGGTTTATTAATATCAGAAGCTACCTTTGCAATAAACTTGTTAATGGAAATTCCTGCTGATGCTCTCAAACCTGTTTCATCATAAATACGCTGTCTAATTTCTCTGGCAATATCGTTTGCAGACGGATTTCCTTTTTTATTTTCTGTAACATCTAAATAAGCCTCATCTAAAGAAAGTGGCTCTACTAAATCTGTATACTCATAAAAAATTTCTCGAATTTGAGCAGACAACTCTTTATATCTTGCAAAATCTGACTCTACAAAAATAATATGAGGGCATTTCTGTTTTGCCATTACATTACTCATTGCAGACTTTACGCCGTATTTTCTTGCTTCATAACTCGCAGCAGAAACCACACCTCTATCACCTCCACCACCAACAGCAACAGCTTTACCTCTTAATTCTGGATTATCCAATTGTGCAACAGACGCATAATAAGCATCCATATCTACATGAATAATTTTTCTAAAAGGAGGTTTTGAGTGTTTCATTGTATAAAAATACAATCTATATTTTTTTTACCTTTGCATTGCTAAAAAGAAAAAAATTAAAAAATGTATCTCAAAAGAATTCTTCCTTTTATTTTGCTCAATTTTTGTAGTGTTTTATTGTGTTTTTCACAAACAGAATTCATCACAACATGGAGAACTACAACCCCTAATGAAACAATTGTTATTCCTACCGCAGGTGGTGGTTTAAATTATGATGTAAATTGGGGAGATGGTAGCCCTAATAATACTGGAGTTACGGGAGATGTTTCACATATATATACCGCTGCAGGAACGTATACTGTTACCATTACTGGAACTTTTAGAAGAATCTTTTTTGATGGAATTGCAAATACTTACCCTGGTAATCCAGAAAAAATACAATCTATAGAACAATGGGGTGTAGGAAGATTATGGACTTCCATGAGTCGTGCTTTTGAAGGCTGTACAAATCTAGTAAATAATGCATCTGACGTACCAGACCTATCTGTAGCAACCTCTTGTCAAAGAATGTTTAGAAATGCTTCTTCTATTGGTAATGGTTTAGCTACTAATTGGACCAATTGGGACGTTTCTAATATTACAAGCATGACTCAAATGTTTAGAGACGCTTCCTCTTTTAATGAAGATTTAAATGATTGGAATACAGCTAGTGTAACCAATATGTCTAATATGTTTAGAGGCGCTACTGCTTTTAACGGCAACATAGCTTCTTGGAATACAACCTTAGTTACTAATATGGTTAGAATGTTTAATGGAGCTACAAATTTTAACCAAAATATTGGAGGTTGGAGCACTGGCGCAGTTACTTCTATGGGTTTTATGTTTAGAGATGCTACAAATTTTAACCAGAATATCGATGGATGGATAGTTACTTCTGTAGGTAATATGGACGAAATGTTTAGAAATGCTACTAGTTTTAATCAAGATTTAAATAGCTGGAATGTTGCTAACGTTTCCAACATGAGCGAAATGTTTAGAAACACCCCCTTTAATGGTAATATAAGTTCGTGGACGCCTTTATCTGTAACTAATATGTCTGGAATGTTTAGAGAAGCAACAAATTTTAATCAAAACATAGGAAGCTGGATTGTAACTTCTGTTACCAATATGAACTCTATGTTTTTTAATGCTGTTAGTTTTAATCAAGATATTGGTGGGTGGAACACGCTTAATGTTACCAATATGGCGAATATGTTTAGAAACGCAAGTAGTTTTAACCAAGATATTAGTGGGTGGAATACTGGAGCAGTAACCTTAATGAATGGAATGTTTAGAGATGCAGATGCATTTAACCAAGATATTGGTGGATGGAATACCATTAATGTTACCAACATGGGATCTATGTTTAGAGATAATAATAATGCCTTTGATCAAGATATTGGTGGGTGGAATGTATCTAACGTAACTAATTTTACAAATATGTTTGTTAATTCTAGGTTATCTGTTAGCAATTACAATGCTCTTCTTATTGGTTGGAATGCGCAATCACTTCAACCAAATGAAACTTTACACGCTGGTAGTTCTACATTCTGTTCTCCTGCCGCTATTGCTGCAAGAGCTAACATGATGGCATCTGATGGATGGACTTTTATTGATGGAGGAGAATTGACTTCTTTTGTTTGGACAGGTGATACCAACACAGATTGGAATACCTCAACGAATTGGCAAGATGGCTACGATACAGATTGTATTTTAGATGTTGTAATACCTACCACAACAAATAACCCTATAATAAACGCAACAGATATATTTACGGCTAATGATGTTACCATAAATGCTGGTGCTACCTTAACCATAGAGGGTGGTTTAACTGTACAAGGAAATTTAACAACTAACGATGGTCTTATCCTAAATTCTGGTGGCTCTATCATTGTTGAAGGCACATCTACAGGAAACTTAACCTACAATAGAGATTTACCCAATGTAAACGAATGGTACAATGTTGCTTCACCTGTTGGAAACGAGACAGTAGAAAATTATATTACTAACAACTCTTTATCTGTAGGAAGCAATAGTAACATTGGCTTGTTTTATTATAATAATAATACAACTAGTGGTTTTGCGGGTTCTGGCTTTATTTTTTATCAAGCTACTTCTACAGGTCCTTTTGAATCAGCTAGAGGTTACGGAACACAAATTAGTGCGGGTAATATTTCTTTTACAGGTACAATGCCAACTAATGATGGTGCCATCTCTATCTCTGAGGGTACAATGGGAAACATAACTCCTGATCCTAACAATTTAATCGGAAATCCTTTTCCATCTTATGTTGCTGCAAATAGTAATGCAAATGCAAATAACCTATTAAGCAACAACACAAGTATACTGAGTGAAGAAACTTTGTATTTTTGGGACAATACTATCTCTGATTATGCAACTATAAACAATGCTTCTCCCGCTTTTTATGTTGCTCCTAGTCAAGGTTTTTTTGTGAGTTCTACTTCTTCTGGAGGTGCTTTTACTATTTTAGAAGATTGGCAAAGTCATCAAACTTCAGAAGTTTTTTTCAAATCAAATACAGAACCATTTAGAATACGGCTTTCTGTTACAAATACAGATAACTTAACACGATTTACAGATGTTTTTTATTTTGATAACGCAACAATGCAGTTTGATAATGGTTTTGACAGTTCTAAGTTTAGCCAAAACACAGACTTAGATATTTACAGTCAACTAGTGGAAGGTGAAGCTGATAAAAATTTGGCTATTCAATCTTTACCCAAAACCAAATTAGAAACAATAGAAGTTCCTTTACATATTGTTGCTAACAAAGAAATTTCTCTTTCTATTTCTACGGTTAATAAACCTGAGGGTATTACCATTTATCTAGAAGACAGGTTGCAGAATTCTTTTACAAAGCTGGATGAGTTAAACGCTATAACTCTTGATATAAATGAAACCCAGAACAATTTAAGCCGTTTTTACTTACACACAAAATCTAAATCGTTGAGTACTGATAGCGATTTTACAAATACTTTATCTGTTTATGTCAATCAAAAAGAGCTAATTATTTTAGGAGATTTAAAAACAAAATACAACCTAAGCATATATGATGTTTTAGGAAAACTAACTTTAGTAAAAGAGAATATTCAATCTGATAGAGTTTCTCTAAATACTCTTAAAAAAGGAGTTTATGTAGTGCAGCTAAAAACAAAAGATGGTATTATAAACAAGAAAATTTTACTGAAGTCGTAGTTACGCATTTAAAAAATTTATAGTTAATGCTACAACTTTAGACAACTCTAGAGAAAGTTCATCTTTATTCCAAGGATGACTTGTATTAAACACATGGTTTGCATTTTCAATAATTTCCAATTGCGCATTTGGGTTCCATTTTTTTAAATTTTCTGCTTCCTCTACAAATACAGCATCGTCTTTATTTCCATGAATAATTAAATACGGAATTGTTAAATTCTCTACCGCATTTTGAATATTTAACCGTTCAGAATTTTCTTTAAAATTTAAATAGAACTGATAAAAATGTGGCATTTTTTGATTGGTTCTACCATTAACCACATACTTTACACCCTCTTTTTTCCACTGCTCTAAATCGCCAATAGTAGAAGATCTTTTTCCAAAATCGCAAACAGCAGCTAGTGTAATGACTTTTTTTACCCTATGGTCTTCATTAGCCTTTAACAATACTATACCTCCACCTCTACTGTGCCCTACTATAGAGATATCATTGGTATTAGCTTCATTTTTAAAGTCTTGATGAACAGAAACCCAATCAATAACAGCAGCCAAATCGTCTAATTCTTTGGTATAATTATTATTACCAAAAGCTTCTAGATCAGGAAAATCTATAGGCTGCTCTAAAGTACCTCCATTATGCGAAAAATTAAACTTTACAAAGAAAAAACCAACATCAGCATATTGCGTTGCTAATAAATTCCAAGGACCCCAGTCTTTAAATCCTTTATAACCATGACAAAATATAACTACTTTTTTGGGTTGATGGTTTTCTTTATAAAAAACATCAGTTACAATTGGCTTTTGATGCTTACCTGTAACAATTAAATTTTTTAAAATTTTCATTGATCGTATTTATACTGCTAATTTAAGCAAAGTAAACAAAGCAAATACTGCTGTAATATAACTTAATATCAAGTTGATATTGTTGGTTAATTTTCCTGCTTTTTCCTGAATTTTGTGAGCATATTTACCGTATAAGTACAAAATATAATAAGTACCTACAACAGAACCCGCAACAAAGAGAAATATTGAATTTCCGTTAAAGTCCATTAGATTAAATGCTCCTAAAAAAGCAATTATTCCGCTAAAAAAAGGGATTGCAAACATGTTTAAAGAAGATAAAACCAAACCAGCCACAAAAGGATTTTTTCTTGTAGAGGAAGCTGTATTTTTTGTTTTTTCTTTTTTATTTAATTTATAAAAATATATAGAAAGTAACAATAAGACTATAATTCCTATTTTTTGTAAAATGATAAGTAAAGATTGATTACCCGCTACGTATTTTGTCAGATACACAGATAGATATGCTTGAAAAAGCACAATTGACAGGGCTCCAAACATAAATTTGTTAAATTCCTTTTTATCACCATGTAAACGTATTTTTAAGGCAGTCATATTCAACACACTTGGTGGCGTATATCCTAAGAAAGAAAAAAAGATGCCTAAAAAAAAAAGTAAAATCATTAATTACGGTTTGTATTGTAGTTTGAGTCGTAATTAAATAGTTAAGATTACTTGTAAAGCAAATAAATTACATTTGTTACAGCTACTATACCTGTTAAAACACCTAAAATAAAATCCATTTTAGTGGCAACATACGTAAGTTTATGCTCTATTTTTTTTGCAACAATTGCGTAGAAGGAATACAACGTAAACGAACCTATTGTAGAACCAATAGAAAAATACAATGCACTTGTATAAGAGTAGTTAAAATACTCCATCCCAATCAAAATAGAAATAAATGTAAAATAAAAGGGAATTGCCATCATGTTTAATAAAGACATCATAACTCCATAAAAGTAGGCTTTAGATTTCGGAATTTCTTTGTCTTTTTTTTCTTTTTTAGTAGTAAAATGAAGTCTAAAAAAATTGATAGAAAGCAAAAAAAGAATTGCTGTACCAATTTTTTGAATTAAAGTGATGTACTCTGAATTTTGCATCAAAATATTAGACAAATAAGCACCTATGTTTGCTTGAAAAAACAACACTGTTGCATAACCTCCAATTAAATAAAAAGATGATTTTATTCCGTTTCGTAAACTAAATTTTACAACAGTTAAATTTAAAAAACTAGGTGTTATACTACCTAAACTAGCAATAATAAATCCCAAAAAAATGTAAGTGTAAAAAGCCATATTTGCAAGGGCAATTTAGAGGCTTTTTCTATGTAAAGTTAACTCAATCACTATAATAATTACTTCACATCCACAGGAATTCCTTTTTTATTAGACATATAAATAGCATCTTGCACAATTATGTTATCTAAATACGCTTCTACATCAGTTTCAAAAGGTTTTCCAGATTGTAGACATGCTATAAAATGTTCTTGGGTGTTGTATACACAATCTCCTGCAAAATTTATTTTTTCAAATAAATATTTGTGTACTCTTTCTTCTTTACCCAACTTTTGAATTGTAATGGTTCCATCATCAAACAAACGAATAGTTCCTTTGTTTCCGTCCAGACATATATTACCAAAAGTTAATCTTGGGTCTTCACTGGTATTTTCGTTAAAACGATTGGCATCTAAAAAACCCAACGTTCCGTTTGTAAACTCAAACTGCACCCATGCAAAATCTTCTCCTTTGATATTGGAATTCAAGGTTTTTAATTTTGAATATACTTGAGAAACATCTCCTATTAAATATCTAAAAACATCTATAAAATGAACACCAGTTTCGTAAATTAATAACTGTGGCATTTCTCTAAAATAAGGTTGACGATTCATGTAGGCATCTTCTTGCCAACCATCTCCCATTCGCATTCTCAAGTTGATGCTGTGAATTTTATCACCTATCACATTTGCATCTAACAACTTTTTAATCTCTCTATGCCAAGGCTGAAATCTAAAATTTTCGTGCACCATCATTCTAACTCCAGACTCTTTTATGGCTTTTGCCAAAGCCACAGATTCTTGATAAGTAGGTGCTAATGGTTTTTGACAAATAATATCAACTTTATGTTTTATAGCAATATCACAAAACAGTGAATGTGTTTCTGGTGGTGTTATAATATCTACAAAATCTGGTTTTTCAACAATTAACATTTCCTCAAAACTATCATAAGCAGTCGGTATGTTAAATTGGTTACATATGGCTTGTGCTTTTTCTAATCTTCTGCTAGAAACTGCAACAATTTCTACATTTTTCATTCGGTTCCAAGCTTCGTATTGAAACTGGCTAAAATATCCTGTACCTACAGCTACACCTCTTAGTTTTTTCATTACCCTTTAATTTAATATTCAGAAAAGTGTTTGTTTGGTTTCATGTTAAACCACAAAAAGATAGCAATTATATTTAATAGTGCACCAACAATAAAAAATAGGTTTGCATTACCTGTCCAAGACAATAGATATGGAAAAATTAATGCTGTTATAAATGCACCAATGTTTCCTGCCATATTCATGGTACCAGAAACTGCCCCTGAATGTTCTTTACCAATATCAGCACAAAATGACCAAGAAGAAGGTAAGGTCATATCTGCGCCAAAAATAGCAATACTTAAAAATGCTATTGCACCCATTGCAGAACTCATGTAAATACTACCTATTAAACCCATAGCTGCTAGTGCAAAACCAATAGTAGCAGGAATTACTCTTGATTTTTTCCAATCTCCTTTTCTAAAAATATAATCTCCTAAAGCACCTGAAAACCAATTACCGAAAGCGCCAAATACTAGCGGTATAGACGTATACAAACCAGCTTCTAATGTATTTAGGTTGTATTCACTTTTTACATGTGGAAACAACCAAGTTAATGCAAAGAAAAAGGTAAAGTTACTACAGAAATATTGCCCCATAGCCAACCACATGTTTTTAGATTTTATAAGTGTTCCAAAATGTATTTTTTCTTTTGCAACATCTGCTTTTCTTTCTTGTCTATGCTCTATGATAAAGTCTTTTTCTTCTTTAGAGAGCGCTGTATGATTTTCTGGATTATCTCTAAACAAAATATACCAAGCAACTGCCCAAAGTACCCCTACAATTCCCATAATTAAAAACGATGTTCTCCATCCAAAATTATCAATTAACCAAACCACCAAAGGCAATGCAAAAGCAGCTCCTAAACGCGACCCAGAAAAATTAATACCTGTTACTAAACCTCTTTCTTTTAGAGGTATCCAATTGTAAATAGCTCTTGTCATTCCTGGAAATGCACCAGCTTCTCCAGCACCAAACAAAAAACGAAGAATTAATAAGGATATAAAATTCCAGGCATACCCTGTTAATGCTGTAAAAACAGACCAAATAGTTACAATACTTGCCAGTACTTTTCTGGGGCCTAATCTGTCTGCTAACATCCCTGATGGAGTTTGAAAAAATGCGTATCCTAGAGAAAAAATAGCTAATACCCACCCCATCTGTTTGTCTGTTAAACTTAATGCTTCAGAAATTGGTTCTTTAGCCACAGAGATACAAATACGATCTATGTATAATAATAGTGCTAAAAGAAATGTACCTGTTACCATTAGGTATCGTTTTGGGAAATAGCTTAATTGTTTCATGTTAAAAGTTTAGTTAATTGATATAATGCTTCGCTGTCTCCTACGTTACCAGGAAATATGATGTAAGGCATGTTAGGAAACTTGGTCTCATTGCCTAATTTCCATACAGGTACACCTTTTAAAACTTGCCCTAGAACGTGAGCTCTTTGCACATTTAGGCCTTTAGTAGCAACATCGCTAGAGGTAATTCCTCCTTTTGCTACAATATATTTTGGTTTTATATTTAGTTGTTTAATTATAGTTATTACTCCGTTAGAAACTTTATTTACAATGGCTAAACTTTCTGCTTTAGTTTCTCCTTTGATAATAGTTCTACTGGTATAAAATACTACGTCTTTATTTTCTTTTAAATGGTGATTTATTTTTTGAGATAGTTCTTTTACATGATTTTTAAAAAGCGTATCATTTTTTATAGTTGATACGTTCAACTCTAGAAAAATAGCATTAGAATGTTGTTTTAAAAAAGCCAATTGTACTGTTGTTTTAGGTACATAAGAACCTATTACAATTAAAGAACCTCCTATTTTTTGATGTGTTAAAATTTCTTCTTTTACCAGACAAGCTTTAGCTGCTATACCTGTAATTGCATTTACAAAAGAGGCAGATGTTCTTAACAAAAATGGTGCGCTACTTTTTAAAATTGCCAATGCCACAGCTTCTAAATCTGTATAACTTGTTGCATTTATAACTATATGCGATTTTTCTAATGATTCTATTCTTTCTATAATTTTCTCTGTAGATTGTGTTCGTAAAAATTGTAATGAAAGACTATCTATTGATGTTTTATCAATATTACCTGTATATTTCTCTACAATCCAATCTTTTAAATTTGCATTTTTGTATCCGAAAGTATTGTCTTTTGCAAAAGGAGTTTTGTTTGCTGGTATAAAATTGTTTTCTTCTTTCACATAATGAACATCATTAAATGTAAAACGTCCTCCTTCAAAAAAAGCTGGAGCCAAAATATGAGTTGCATTTTTTATACCTAATCCTTTAGCTAATGCATCAACTTCGTTGGGATAATGGCCTCTTAATGTAGAGTCTCCTCTACTAACCACAATAAGTTCTTTATTATATTTCTTAGCAAGTTCTTTTAGTTTTTTTCCAAGTAGTACTGCCAAATTATTTGCTTCTTCTACCTGTAAACTTCTAGAGTTTGTTAAAATGAAAAAAATGGGGTTTTTTTGAATTTCTTCTTCTAAAACAGATGTATTCCAACTGGTTACAATAGGCAAATCGTAAACTGTTTGGGTTCCAGTTGGGTCATCGTCTAAGATAACAATAGATTTAGGGCTTGTTATAATTTCTTTTTGTATCTCTTTTAAAAAACCATTGTGTTGGTTTCCTTCAGAAATAGCCTTTAAAATATCTTTCTTTAGCATTGTTAATCTTGTAAAGCAATTACCCTAGATGGTGCACCATCTCCACCTTCAACCTTTAATGGCAGTGCAATTAACGTTACTTTTGGTGTAGTAATTTGTTCTAAATTGCAAAGGCCTTCTACGATAATAATATCGTTTTTCATTAATATGTGATGAATATTGGTAACCTCTTCTAGATTGTTAACATCGGCTACAGAAGGTGGTTCTACACCCAACATATTTACCTTTTTTTCACCTAACCAATTTGCCAATTCTACACTTATTCTTGGTAAATTATCACGATAAGCCGCAGTTCCTAATTTTTTGCTCCAACCTGTATGTAATAAAATACTTTGTCCTGCTTTAAAAACATCAGCAATACCATCTAAATGCGCTATTAAAATTTCTTCCTTTGGTTTTATGTGTGTAAGGTTTACCACCCAAGCTTCACTAATTAATCGTTCTATAGAAAGTTTGTCTATGGTTTGTGCATTGACTCCAAAATGTAATGGAGCGTCCATATGAGTTCCGCTATGCGAGTACAAATTTAATGTTGTTGCGTTCCAACCATTTTTATCTATGGTTTTAGCAGGCGTAATAACTACACCATCCATCTTATTATTGACGGATAGTGTTAAATCTATTATTTTTTTACGCTGCATTTTAAGCGGTAACTAATTTTGTAGCCTCTATATGTTTAACTACGCGATTTGAAATTTCTGAAGTTGAGGCATTTCCACCCAAGTCTACAGTTAAATTACCTGCTGCAGTTGTAGCTTCTATACCTGCCACAATATCTTTTGCCGCTTCTACTTCGCCTAAATGTTCTAACATAATAGCTGCAGACCAAATTTGTCCTATTGGATTTGCAATATTTTGACCCGCAATATCTGGCGCAGAACCATGAATTGGCTCAAACATAGACGGAAAATCTTTTTCGGGATTAATATTTCCACTTCCTCCAAGACCTAAGCTTCCCATAATTGCACCTCCTAAATCTGATAAAATGTCACCAAAAAGATTTGTTGTTATAATTACATCAAACACTTCTGGTCTTAGCACAAAACTTGCAGATGCGTTGTCTATATACATTTTATTAAATTCTACATCAGGATATTCTTTAGACACCTCTTCAATTACTCTATCCCAATACGCTAAACTGTTAATAAGTGTGTTTGATTTTGTTACATTGGTTACTTTATTTCTACGTTTTCTTGCCAATTTAAAAGAATAATGTGCAATTCTTTCGATACCAAAACGTGTAAAAACACTAGTGTCAGTTGCAAAACCATGCGCATCATCTGCATAAAAAGTTTTACCACTCTGTACAAATTCTCCTTCATTATTTTCACGAACCACTACAAAATCAATATCTGCTTCTGTTTTTGTTCTTAACGGACTTTTTAAGCCAGAAAATAATTTTACAGGTCGATAGTTTACATATTGATTTAGTTCTGTTCTTACTTTAAACGTGTAATCTTTTGCTGGCAAAGTATCATCTATTTCAGGTAAACCAACAGCTCCAAAATAAATGGCATCAAACTGTTTTAAAGTTTCGATAGCATTATCTGACATAAATTTACCATGATTTTTATAATACCCTGCTCCAAACGGAAATGATTCTTTTTCTAGTTGAAAGCCATGTTTCTTTGCCACAGCCTCTAAAACTGATACTCCTGCAGGCACAATTTCTGCACCAATTCCATCACCATTAACAACGGCAATCTTATAACTTTTACTCATTTTAATTTATTATTTTAATTGTTTTAACAATATGTTTGTGCAAAAAATTGCATAATCAAATTTTAAGAATTTGATAAAATTTAATGACTATTTCAACAAACATATGTAATTTTGAACCATCATTTTTACAAATACCTTATTTTTTGTGCAATTTTTTGCGCAAAAGATATTTATTTTGAATATAAAAACCATGTCCTCTTATAAAAAAGAAATTACGCTGCAAGACATTGCAAAGACTTTACAAATTTCTGTGTCTACTGTTTCTAGAGCTTTAAAAGGGCATCCTAGAATTAGTGAAACTACACAAAGAAGAGTAAAACAAGCAGCTAACCGTTTGGGGTATTTATCTATAGATTTATTAGAAGAACAACAAAAGAAACATTCTAATTTAATAGGTATTATTGTTCCTAAAATAAGCTATCATCTGTATGCTATGGCTATAAGTGGTATTGAAAAAGTTGCTGAAAGTAACGGCATGCACATTATTGTTTGTCAATCAAATGAATCTTACCAAAGAGAAAAAAGTTTAGTAGAAGAATTGATAGCTATAGGTGTAAACGGTATTATTGCCTCTTTAGCAAGTGAAACTAAAACGTTTTCTCATTTTAACCAATTAAAAAAATTGGGGATACCCATAGTTTTTTTTAATAGAGAATGTAAAGATGTTATTAGCAATAAAGTAACTATTGATAATTCTAGAGCAGCTTACGAAGCTGTTAGTCATTTAGTTGACGTAGGTTGTAAACGTATTGCGTATTTAGGTGGTCCAGAAGTGTTACAAATAAATAGAGATAGAGCCAACGGTTACAAAAAAGCGTTGCAAGACAATAATTTAGAGGTTATTGAAGACGATTTGGTATACAGTAATTTTGATAAAGAAAGTATACTATCTGCTGCTCGTATGTTATTGTATGCTCCTATGCATCCTGACGGAATTTTAGCATTTAGCGATCAAATTGCTATTTCTGTAATGCTAGTTGCTAAAGAAAGAGGTATAGATATTCCAAAAAAACTTTGTATTATTGGTTTTAACAACGAACCGGTGGGTGAATTCATTAACCCTTCTTTAACCAGTATTTCTCAACCTGGTTTTAGAATGGGAGAAGAGGCTGCACAATTATTGGTAAAAGAATTAAAAGAACCTAGTAATTTGTATGAGAAAAGAATTTTAAAGTCTTTTTTAGTCATAAGAAACTCTACAAATAAAAATAAAGCAAAATAAATATGGTAAAACGCATTTTAAAAATTGGGTTTTGTTTATTAATATGGACATCTACAGCACAAGCTCAAAAAGTTTTTAAAGAAAAAAATGGTTTTTTAAAAGTTGAGGCAGAAGGTTTTTACAAACAAACCAATGATGAGCTACGAAAATGGTATGTTGTTGACAAAAGATTTAAAACAACTTTACAAGATGCTGATGCTTCTCATGCTCAAACTGCTAGTAAAAGAAAATACATTGAGATTTTACCTGATACCCGCCAAACGCACAAAGACAAACTTATACAAAACGAAAACTTTAGCAATGTTCCTGGTATTGCAGTAGTACATTACAAAGTTCGTATTCAAAATCCTGGACGATATTATGTTTGGGTAAAAGCCTTTAGTACAGGCTCTGAAGATAATGGGGTGCATGTGGGTTTAAATGGCAAATGGCCAAACTCTGGCAAACGCTTGCAATGGTGCAAAGGCAAACGCTCTTGGTATTGGGAGAGCAAACAAAGAACAAAAGCAGAACATTGCGGAATAGAAAATGCAATTTACTTAGATATTAAAACTGCAGGAGAACATGATATTCAATTTAGCATGCGAGAAGATGGTTTTGAAATGGATGAATGGTTGATAACCAAAGACAAAAATTACAATCCAAGAACTGAAAAATAACTCAAAAAAAAGCTTAAAGTAGTCACTTTAAGCTTTTATATTTTTTAAGTAAAATTTGTTTTAAATAATACCTTGAGCTAACATAGCGTCTGCAACTTTTACAAAACCTGCAATATTTGCACCCTTAACGTAATCTATAGATCCATCGTCATTTTTACCATATTGAACACAAGAATCATGTATGTCTTCCATAATATCTTTTAACCTTTCATCTACCTCTTCTCGAGACCAGCTTAAGCGTAAAGAGTTCTGACTCATTTCTAATCCTGATGTAGCTACACCTCCGGCATTACTAGCTTTTCCTGGTGCAAATAAAATTTTTGCATTTTGAAAAGCATGCATTGCTTCTGGTGTAGAAGGCATGTTAGCACCTTCAGAAACACAAATACATCCATTGTCTATTAAAGCTTTAGCTTCCTCACCGTTCAATTCATTTTGCGTTGCACAAGGCAAAGCAACATCACATTGCACAGACCATGGTCTTTCTCCTTCAAAATATTTAGCAGATGTGTATTTGTCTACATACTCACTTATTCTGCCTCTTTTGTTATTTTTCAAATCCATAACAAACTCAAGTTTTTCTGTATCTATTCCATCCTCATCATAAATATATCCTCCAGAATCAGAAAGCGTTACCACTTTTGCTCCTAACTCAATCGCTTTTTCAGCAGCAAATTGAGCAACGTTTCCAGAACCAGAAATAACAACTTTTTTGCCATCAAAAGAATCGTCTTTCAACTTTAGCATGTTTTCTGCAAAATACACTGTTCCATATCCTGTAGCTTCTGGTCTAATTAAAGAACCTCCCCAAGAAGCTCCTTTACCTGTTAAAACTCCTGTAAAATTGTTTCTTAGCTTTTTATACATTCCAAACATAAAACCAATCTCTCTAGCTCCTACCCCAATATCTCCAGCAGGTACATCTGTATTATGCCCTATATGTCTAAACAATTCTGTCATAAATGCATGACAAAAACGCATAATTTCATTGTCTGATTTTCCTTTAGGATCAAAGTCAGAACCTCCTTTTCCGCCACCCATAGGTAACGTAGTTAGTGAGTTTTTAAAGACTTGCTCAAACGCTAAAAACTTTAAAATACTTGCATTTACAGTTGGGTGAAAACGCAAACCTCCTTTATACGGTCCTATGGCAGAGTTCATTTGCACTCTATACCCCCTATTTACTTGAATTTCTCCATCATCATCTACCCAAGAAACTCGAAAAGAAATTAATCTTTCTGGCTCAACCATTCTTAATAAAATATTTTTACCATTGTATATGTCATGCTGTACAATGTAAGGTATTACAGTTTCTGCAACTTCTTGAACAGCTTGTAAAAACTCTGGTTCATGGCTATTTCGTTGTTTTACCAACTCCATGAAACCTTCTATTTTAGATTTTATACTTTCTTCCATGATTTTTTGTTGATTTATTAAAATTTTAACGTAACAAAGATACTTCTTTTTAAATATGATAAAATTAAAAAGTTTTCTTAAATTTTATCCAAATCCCCTAATTTCAATCGATTTCGTTTGATTTCATTGATCGTCATAAAAAGCGCTCTTAAACTATCTAAAAAACACTAAATTTGTAGTCGAATTTTTTTCTATAAATTACAATGTTAGATAAGGTAAAAGAATTGATTGGTGAAGTAAAAGCGTTTAATGCTACTTCTAAAGAAGAAGTTGAAGCTTTTAGAATTAAATACTTAGGAAGCAAAGGTTTGTTAAAAGGGCTGTTTGCTGAATTTAAAAATGTAGACGCAGCGTTGCGTAAAGATTTTGGACAAGCTTTAAACAATCTTAAAAAAAGTGCTGAAGGCAAAGTTACTGAATTAAACGATGCTTTAGAAAATGCTGTTGAAGAAAAAGGTAGTTATGGAGATTTGACACGTCCTGCAGAACCTATTAATTTAGGGTCTCGTCATCCAATATCACTGGTGAAAAATCAGATTATTGAAGTTTTCAACAGAATTGGTTTTACCGTTTCTGAAGGTCCAGAGATTGAAGATGATTGGCATAATTTTACAGCATTGAACTTGCCAGAATATCATCCTGCAAGAGACATGCAAGACACATTTTTTATAGAGCAAAATCCTGATATTTTGTTACGTACACATACCTCTTCTGTACAAGTACGTTATATGGAAGAAAATGAACCCCCTATACGAACAATTTCTCCAGGAAGAGTTTTTAGAAACGAAGATATTTCTGCTCGTGCACATTGTATTTTTCATCAGGTTGAAGGTTTGTATATAGATACTGATGTATCTTTTGCCGATTTAAAACAAACGCTTTTGTATTTTACCAAAGAGATGTTTGGAAAGTCTAAAATTCGTTTGCGTCCTTCTTATTTCCCGTTTACAGAGCCTAGTGCAGAAGTAGATATTTATTGGGGTTTAGAAACAGAAACAGACTACAGAATTACCAAAGGTACTGGTTGGTTAGAAATTATGGGTTGTGGAATGGTAGATCCTAACGTTCTTAAAAACGCGAATATAGACCCCACAAAATACTCTGGTTATGCTTTTGGAATGGGTATAGAGCGTATTGCCATGTTGTTGTATCAAATACCAGATATTAGAATGTTTTATGAAAATGATAAACGTTTTTTAGAGCAGTTTAAATCTGTTATTTAGTAACATCTTTAACTATAAAAAAAGTAAAATTTTGTAGTATAAAGCGCGATTATATAGTAGATGAAACTAGTATTACTTGCTAATGATTTCTTTCCTTATCAGTAAAAAGGCTTATGAAAAAAGACATTCAAATACCTGAAGTTACTAACGTAGAAATTGCTATTGTTTATGAGTACAATGACATCTATAAAACAGATGATTGGAATGTTTACATTATAAACAACAAGGATGTAGATTTAGAAATGATAGTTATTGTATCTCAAGGGTTTTCAGAAACAAAAACGACTTCTTTATTGCGTAAAAAATTAGAAAAATTACCTGCCAATTCTTTTGCTAAAGTAGAATTGATTCAGCCAGAATTATTTCAATTAAACAATCGCTTTCAGGTAAGTTTTTTTGAAGGAAACATGTTGTTTGATAAAACATTTATCTTCAAGCAAAATACTGTTAAAGAAGGGGCTTTACGCATGATTTCTGAAATTAAAAAACGTGGAGTTTTGGCAAAATAATGCGTTTTTTATAACTCGCACATTTTCTCTCTTTAAAAAGGTTTCACAGTAGAGTGATTATAATAGGTTTGTCAGTCGGTGAGCATTCTAAAAACAAGAATAATCACAGACCTAAAAGATACTTGCAGAATGACAAAACTGAGAAGAAAAACTTACCCAAAAAACCCAATAATCAGATACAAAATAGTAGTAATTACACCACCAAACAAAGCATAGGGTAACTGTGTTTTTACATGGTCTATATGATCACTAGCAGAAGCCATAGAAGAAATAATAGACGTATCTGAAATAGGCGAACAGTGGTCTCCAAAAATTCCGCCTCCTAAAGTAGCGGCTACAACTATGGTAATATCTGCACTATGAATATTTGCCATGGGTACAGAAATTGCCAACATAATAGCAAACGTTCCCCAAGAAGTTCCTGTAGAGAATGCAATAAAAGAACTTACTACAAAAACTACGGCAGGCAATAACGCTGCAGACAACCAACTTTCTGTAATATTTGCCACATAATTTCCTGTATCTAAAACTTTACAAGCATCTCCAATAGCAAAAGCAAAAAGCATTAATAACGCTAAAGGCATCAACTCACTAATTCCTTTTAACGTTAAATTTACAGCTTCTTTTGGCTTTAAAATTCCTTGAATAAAATACATGATAATAGCCACCAAAATAGCTGTAATAACAGCATATAATACAGATGATGACCCAGAACCTTCTCCTATAGCTTGTGATGCATGATTTAATAACGAGGTAGATTTTTTTACAGCATCCCATCCTGTGTATATCAAATTTATTGGCATCATTAAAACCATTACTAATAAAGGTACAATCATATTACAAGCCCTTGCTGGTATGCCTTTTTTAGGCGGAAAAGAAGTTACCTCGTCAGATACCATAGGTGTTGAGCCTTCGTTTAACAAAGCACCAGTTTCTCTAGTTCTTTGTTCTGCTTTTTTCATCGAACCAATATCTTTTTTTGATAAAATGATAAAAAATAAAATACCTATAGTTAATAATGGATAAAAATTATATTTAATAGAGGCTATCAGTACAGAAAATGGTTTCTCTATTCCTTGTGTTAACAGTAACCCCATAATAAATGCACCCCAAGCATTAAAAGGTATTAAAATAGATGATGGTGCAGAACTAGAATCTGCAATGTATGCTAGCTTTTCTCTCGGAATTTTAAGTTTATCAAAAATTGGACGATATAATGTACCCACCGTTAATGAAGAAATACTAGTTTCTACAAATAATAATAAGCCTGTAAATGTTGCTAAAATTTGCACCATTACTCTTGCATAGCCTGTTTTTTTTTGTTCTAAAGTTACCAATTTTTTGTTGATAATATTGATAAACCCTTCTACACCTCTTGAGTACTGAATAAAAATAAGTAAAGAGCCCACTAATGCACTAAACATAATAGTTCTGGTGTTTCCTTTAGATTGAAAAACGTTTACCAAACCTTCTATCATTGCCAAAGTACCTTCTAACGGATTCCATCCTTTAACTATCAACCAAGAAAACCAGATGCCAAATAATAAGGCAATGTATACTTGCTTTGTTCTTAATGCTAAAATGATAGCAATAATAGGTGGTAAAACCGAGAGAAATCCGTATTCCATAAATGATATTTATTTTGCTAAAGGTAAGAAATTAATACGTTTAGATTTTGTAAATTGCAGGTGCTTAATTCGTATTAAAAATGTCAAAATTATATACCAAAATTACCTCAAGACTTCAAAGTTTTATTGAAGCTCAAAAAATATTTTTTGTGGCAACAGCACCTAATTCTGGCAGAATAAATTTATCCCCAAAGGGGATGGATTCTTTTAGGGTTCTGAGTGAAAATAGAGTTTTATGGCTAAACGTTACAGGGAGCGGAAACGAAACTGCAGCACATTTGTTAGTAAATAATCGTATTACTATAATGTTTTGTGCTTTTGAAAAAGCTCCTAATATTTTACGTTTGTACGGTAAGGGCAAAGAAATTAAAGAAGGAGATGCTTCTTGGAATGCACTAATTCAACTATTTCCAGAAACTCCTGGAACACGTCAAATTTTTGATATTACCATAGAATCTGCTCAGACTTCTTGTGGAATGTCTATACCGTTTTTTGAGTATAAAGGAGAACGAAACGAATTGAATACTTGGGCTGTAGAACAAGGAAAAGAAGGAATTAAAAAATATTGGGCTGCTAAAAATCAAGAAAGTATTGACGGTTTACCTACAAATATTGTAAACCAAAAATAGCCTTTACAAGGCTATTTTTTTTATCTTAAAGTTTTATTTAAGATCTATTTACTCGTTTTATCTCAAATATAAAATCTTCTAAGCTTTTGTTTTGTTTTACCATTTTTAAGGCTTTTTTACAAACTCTTTTTGCTTTACCTAAAGGAAAACCAATACCAATTGCCAATTTTCGAAGTAATTTTTTTTCTTCTAAAGCAACTTTACCATCTGCAATAATCATTTTTGCTAAATTATAAAGCCTGGTAATTCTATCTTCATAATGCACAGGTGGTTGTATTGGAAATAGATATGGATTTTTTAAAACTAAATTTTTGGTAGTTAAACCTATATTTAGTTTTATTGCCATTTTTTCAATAAATGAATTTTCTTCTTCTGTAATTTTATAATCAGATTTTGCTAACTTTACAATGTTTGCAAAGTGTCCTACTGCTTGTTTTTGTAACCCTGTGGTATAGATATCTAATATTGCCATGACTAATAAATTTATATTTTAATAATTAAACTTTATTTTTTTCGTACTTTTTTGTCCGAAATTTTAAGCAAATACTTACAAAAAAATATTTATGCAACAATTTTCATTCCAAAATAGAGCTAATATTAACAATTCTTTAAAAGCAGAAGAGTTTGATATTTTAATAATAGGCGGAGGTATAACAGGGGCAGGAATTGCTTTAGATGCTGCTTCTCGTGGTATGAAAGTAGCCTTAGTAGAAAAGAACGATTTTGCTTCTGGTACCTCTTCTAAATCTACCAAACTAATTCATGGTGGTCTGCGTTATTTAAAACAATTTGATTTTTGGTTGGTAAAAGAAGTAGGTACAGAACGTGCCATTGTACACAAATTAGCGCCACACTTAGTAGTTCCAGAAAAAATGATTTTGCCTTTAATAGAAGGAGGCACCTACGGTTCTTGGTTGACTTCTATTGGATTAAAAGTCTATGATATCTTAGCCTCTGTAGAAGGAGAAGATAAACGTAAAATGCTAGACAAAAAAGAGGCTTTAGAAAAAGAACCTCTGCTTCCTAAAAGCATTTTAAACGGAGCTGGCTATTATGCAGAATACAGAACAGACGATGCTCGCTTAACCATAGAAGTTTTAAAAACGGCTTTACAATATGGTGCTAAAATTAGCAATTATATAGAGG
Source organism: Polaribacter sp. WD7 (assembly GCF_003335085.1). GTDB lineage: Bacteria > Bacteroidota > Bacteroidia > Flavobacteriales > Flavobacteriaceae > Polaribacter. The sequence goes on from NZ_QPEJ01000018.1 coordinate 131,301, forward strand.
CTAAAAGTTTTATTTATAAAGACGATCGTGTTGCCGGTGTTAAGGTTTTTGATGCCATCTCACATGAAGAGTTTCATATAAATGCAAAATATGTTGTAAATGCTGCTGGCCCTTGGGTGGATGAATTACGTCAATTAAATCATTCTAAAATTGGCAAACGTTTGCACCTAACAAAAGGGGTGCATCTGGTGGTTTCTCATGAAAAATTACCTGTACAACAATCTGTTTATTTTGATGTTCCTGATGGTAGAATGATGTTTGCTATACCAAGAGGTAAAGTCACTTATTTTGGCACAACAGACACAAATTATCAAAAAGATAAAGATAACGTAACTACTAACTTAGTAGATGCAACTTACTTAATATCAGCCGTTAACAATATGTTTCCAGACATTAATTTAACCTTAGATGATGTGCAATCTTCTTGGGCTGGTTTGCGTCCTTTGATTCATGAAGAAGGAAAATCTGCGTCAGAATTGTCTCGTAAAGATGAAATTTTTGTTTCTGAAACAGAACTCATTTCTATTGCTGGAGGAAAACTAACAGGATATAGAAAAATGGCAGAAAGAATTGTAGACCTTGTGGCAAAAAAATATGATCGTAGGTTTGCTATTTCTTTTGATGAAATTAAAACAAAAGAAATTATATTATCTGGAGGTACTTTTAAAGACTTTAATGAAGTAAAAAGTTATACAGATGCTATACAAAATAGAATAGCAGAAGTTGATTTTGATAGAAAATATGCAGAATATTTAGTATATAATTACGGAAAACAAACAGACCTTATCTTACAAAAATATGACGATTTATCTTTACAAATGTCTATAGAAGGAGAACCAAAAAAAATGCTGCAAGCTGAGGTTTTATTTTGTATAGAAAACGAAATGACATGTTCGCCTACTGATTTTTTTATGAGAAGAACTGGTAGACTTTTCTTTGATGCTAAAAGTGTTGTTATGTATAAAGATTTTGTTTTAGATATTTTTAAAACTCTGTTTTTGTGGGATGATAAAACTACCCAACATTACCAACAAGAATTGGCATATCATTTAAAAACAGCAACAACTTTTTTGTAGTTAAACAGGAAACATAAACAACGCTCCATAACCTACAGTATACAACCATACACCATACAAAGAGTGTTCTAAAATTACCAACCAAATAGATCTTGTTTTTAAATAAGTATCTATAAAAAACAGACTTCCTATAAACGTAAAAATTAGTACTACCCAACTTTGAAACCATATGTGTGCAAAAGAAAACAATATAGAATTTAAGATGATAAATACTTTTTTGTTTTTTATAAAATTACGATACCTTTTTACAAAAAAACTTCTGTAAATTAATTCTTGCGGAATCACAGAAAAGACAATATAAATTCCGCTAAACTTTATCCATAACATAGGTTTATTTAGCATTACACTAAATAAAGAAGATTTATCTTTAAAAAATATAAAAGCAGCTGTACTTATTGCAATTATAAAAAAACGCCCTACGATTAAAAGCAACAATCTCTTAAGCGTTATTGTTTTTTCTTTTTTAACACTTTTTTTTGTGATAGAAATCCATACAATGTATAAAACTCCTAATAACAAATATGTTATTTTAAAACCAATAAGTATAGGTAAGGTAAGTACAATTGGTGTAACAACAAATAATAAAAGTATCTCTAAAAATTGATACTTTTTCTTATAATTATCTGTCAATACTGTATTCATTTTTATACACTTTCTCTTAATAATGATTTGTACTTTTCTCTTAACTTTCTTGGATGAACACCACACTTATACAGCAAAAAAACATACCCATTAATCAAGTTTACTTTTAACCATGAATTATTAAGGTATTTTCTTGCACTAGCAATTGCTTTAGATTGTACAATAGTATAGGGTATTTTCTTTTTACGAATTCTATCAATTATTTCAAAATCTTCCATAATACAAAAAGACTCGTTAAACCCTTTTAAATCTTCAAAAGTTGATTTTGTAAAAAATTGATTTTGATCTCCACCACCAGCAAAAATGCCATCTTTGGTAGTAAATTTACTATTTACATTCAATAAAAACGTTTCTCTATCAAACTTATACGCAAAAAAACCCGCTTTATTTCCGTTTTTTATTGCAGAAACCACTTGAGTATAAAAATCTTTTGGTAGCTGATTGTCTGCATGCAAAAATAAAAGAATAGCTCCTTTTGCATGTTTTGCTCCAAAATTCATTTGAGCTGCTCTTCCTTTTTTTTCTGATTGTAAATACCTAACTTTATCAAAATTACTACAAACTTTGGTACTATTGTCTGTAGTTTCAGGAGAGTTAGAAACAATAATTTCTATAGGAAATTTGTTAGCTTGGTTACACAAAAACGACAATCTCTTTAGAAGATTTTCTTGTTCGTTATAAACAGGAATTATTACACTTATTAACATAATAAAACATACGGATATTTATATGAAACAGTTTTTTTTAATTGCATTTCTTTTAACAGGTTCTTTTATTTTTTCACAAGATAAAGTAAATTATGAAAAAGTTTCACAACAATTACTACAAAATATTATAGACGGTAAGTCTAATGAAAAAGCTATACAGCTTCTAGAAAACACAACCTTAGAAGATTTAACAACAGCTCTACAAACAGACAAACAAAAAATTGCTTTTTGGGTTAACATTTACAATGCTTTTATTCAAATATCACTAACAGAAAACCCTGAGGAATATGAAAATAGAGGTGCTTTTTTTGGCAAACCAAGAGTTAAAATTGCTGGAGAAGTTTTATCTTTTGATGATATTGAGCATGGAATCATTAGAAAATCTCGTGTTAAAATTAGTCTAGGATATCTTAAAAAATGGTTTAACCCAAAGTGGGAACGTAAATTACGAATAGATAATGATATTGATTGGAGGGTTCATTTTGCTTTAAATTGTGGTGCAAAAAGTTGTCCGCCAGTAGCTATTTATTCTTCTAAAAATTTAGATAAAGAATTTGATTTTATGACTACAGAATATTTAAAAGAACAAACTATATATAATGAAGAAACAAGAACTGCAAAATCTGTTGCTTTAATGTCTTGGTTTCGTGGTGATTTTGGAGGAAAATCTGGAGCTTGTAAAATTTTAAAAAAATACGGTATTACCCCAGAGGAAGCTAAAAATTTAGAGTTTAAAAGTTACGATTGGACCCTACTTTTAGGTAATTTTAGACAACTAGATGTAAACTAAGTAAAAACAATATTTTATTTTTAAAAGACTTTCTAATTTTTAGTAAGTCTTTTTTTATTCTTGTTGATTTGCTTCAATTTCTTTTGTTAAATCTAATTCTCTTAGTGTAGGGTTTGCTACTGCTGTAGCAACTACAGTAATTAGCGTCATTGTACCACCAAAAACAACAGCAGCAACAGGACCTAAAATTTTAGCCGCTAAACCACTTTCAAAAGCACCTAATTCATTTGATGAACCTACAAACATAGAGTTTACAGAAGACACTCTACCTCGCATATCATCAGGTGTTTTTAATTGTAAAATAGTTTGTCTAATCACCATAGAAATTCCGTCTGCTGCTCCACTAACAAACAAAGCCAGCACACTTACCCAAAATAAAGAGGATAATCCAAAAGCAATAATGCTTAATCCAAAGATAAATACAGATATCAACATTTTTATACCTGTTTTTTTGTTGATAGGTATATAAGTTGTTAAAAACATGGTTACAATACTTCCTACCGAAATAGAGGCATTTAAAATACCAAAGCCTTCTGGTCCTACTTTTAGCACATCTTGTGCAAAAACAGATAAAATTGCTACTGTACCCCCAAATAAAACGGCAATCATATCTAAGGTTAGAACACCTAAAATTTCCTTAGTTTTAAAAACAAACCTTACTCCTGCTTTTAAACTTTGCATCATTGGTTCTCCAATTTTTTTATTAAGAATTGGTTTTTTTTGAATTAAAAAAGTAAAAATTAACGATAATATTACCAAAACAAAAACCAAACAAAGTGTCATATCCACCCCAATCCAACTGATAAAAAAACCACCAAATAATGCCCCTGAAACAGATGCCGTTTTCCAGGTACTTGTGCTCCAAGTTGCAGCATTATGATAAATTTTCTTTGGAACTAATAAAGCAACTAAAGAAAAAATTGTGGGGCCAAAAAAAGAGCGTAGAAAACCACCAAAAAAGACCAAAGCGTAAATACCATATAAAATAGAATTAGTAGACCAATTACCTACAACCTTATCTGAGGTTAAAAAAAATAACCCAAAACTTATTAAAGAAAAAGCTGCTGTACATAATGCCAATAGGTTTCTTTTTTCTTTTTGATCTACAATATGACCCGCAAAAAGCGCCATTGTAAAAGCAGGTATAATTTCCATTAAGCCAATGATGCCAAGAGACAATGGGTTTTTGGTTATAGAGTACACTTGCCACTCAATAACTATAAATTGCATAGACCATCCAAAAACCAATAAAAAACGAACAAATAAAAAAATATTAAACTCTTTTATTCTAAGTGCCGCATAAGGATCATTTTTTGTCATTTAGCTTAATTTCATATCCATTAAAATTGAAAAGGTTTGGTTAATATCTTCTTCTTTTACAACAATAGTCATTTCATTGGTAGTAGAAATAATTTCTTGTAAAGGAATATCTGCCCAAGCTAATTGTTTTAAAATAAAATAATAAATACCAGATTGTTCTAGGTTGGCTTGTGGTAATTTTATAGTAATAGAGGCCAACTCTAACATGCTATGTGTTAAACTTTCTTGTTCAAAAATTCCTTCAACATAAGGTCTTAAATTTTTACTAGTCACAATATTTGTTTCAAATATACCTTGTGAAACGGTCAAAAAATAATCGGAATTTTCTGCAGATTTTGCTAAAATCTTTGCAATTTCTTTTAATAAAGAAGGAGTGTTTTTAAAAGTAAAGTCGCATAAATCTGAACGTACAATAACATCTCCTAAGTCTAAAGCAAGTTTTTTAATATTTTTTCGAATACGCAACTCGCTTGCTGGAGAAAGTCTGTTAATTGCCATCATAACTGCACCTACTTTAACATCTTTCTTTAAAATTGTAGAAACCTCTGGTAAAATAATTCTTGCTAAAGAAGAAACATTAATTAGTTTTTCATTTAATGCCTCTTCTATAAATGGAGTTTTTCTAATAGTACTTTCAACAACTTCTTGTATTGTTTTCATGTTGATTGTTTAATAATTAATATTAATGTTCAAAAATAAACAATATATCAATACTTCATCACTAATTAGAAAATATATACTTTATAGGGTTTACTTGTTTTAAATCAAACTTATTTTGAGGTAATTTATTCACTTCTAAGTTTCTTTTCTAAATAATATTTTGAATCAAAATAAAAAACTTCTTATACAAATTTAATATGCCAACGCTTAATCTAGTTTATCTGTAAGTTTTTTAAATTCTATTTTTGGATTTTTATTTTTATATAAAATATGATAAACTGTATCTATAATAGGTGTTTTAGCTTTGTTTTCTCCTTTAATTTTATAAGCACTATTTGTGGCATAATACCCTTCTGCAATCATGCTCATTTCTATTTGAGCAGACTTTACAGTGTACCCTTTACCAATCATATTTCCAAACTGACGGTTTCTACTAAATAATGAATACCCTGTTACTAACAAATCTCCTAAATAGGCAGAGTTGTTAATATTTCGTTTCATTTTATGCACTTTTTTAATAAAGCGTTTCATTTCACGAATAGCATTACTCATTAAAACAGACTGAAAGTTATCTCCATAACCCAAACCATGAGCCATACCAGCAGCAACTGCATATATATTTTTTAGCATCGCAGCATATTCTGTTCCAATAATATCATCAGAAATTTTAGTTTTTATATACCAACTTTCTAAAGCTTTGCCTACACAAATTGCTTTTTCTTCATCTTGACAAGCAATGGTTAAATAAGATAAACGCTCCATAGCTACCTCTTCTGCATGACAAGGTCCTGTTATGACACCAATATTTTTTAAGGGGATGTTGTAAGTTTCGTTAAAATGTTCTCCTATAATTAAACCTGTTTCTGGTACAATACCTTTAATTGCAGAAAAAATTATTTTATTATCTAGTGTTGTTTTAAGCTTATTTGTTTCACTTACTAGAAAGGCAGAAGGAATTGCAAAAATTAAAACATCATAATTTTTTACAGTGTAATTAATATCATTTGATAAATCTAGTTGTTCTGCATTTAACTCTGCAGATCTTAAATAATTAGGATTGTGTTCATTTTCTTTTATATGAGCTATAGCTTGCTCATTACGCATATACCATCCTATAGTTTTTAAATTTTCTGATAACATTTTTACAATTGCTGTAGCCCAACTACCTCCACCTAAAACTGCTATTTTTTTCTGATCATTCATCAATACAACATATTTAAGTTTCAAAAATAAGAAAACTAAAATCTTTATATGTATGCATTAGCGAATTATTATATTTGTAAGAGATCATAAATTAAAAATGGACGTACAAATAATAAATAAATCTAAACATGCAACACCAACTTATGAAACAGAAGGTGCAGCTGGCATGGATATAAGAGCAAATATTGAAAATTCTATAACTCTAAAACCTTTAGAAAGAGCAATTGTAAAAACTGGTTTATATATTGCCTTACCTATTGGTTATGAAGCTCAAGTAAGACCTAGAAGTGGTTTAGCTGCCAAAAAGGGAATTACAGTTTTAAATAGCCCAGGTACTGTGGATGCAGATTATAGAGGTGAAATTGGTGTTATTTTAGTAAATTTATCTAATGAAAATTTCATTGTAAATGATGGTGAGCGTATTGCTCAATTAATTATAGCAAAACATGAACGTGTACAATGGAAACACGTTTCTGTTTTATCTGAGACAGAGCGTGGTTCTGGAGGTTTTGGAAGCACTGGTGTCTAAAAAATATTAAAAATTAGTTTCTTTATATTTGTTTAACTAAAAATAAAAATTATGATTTTAGGTGTTTGTGAGTGGTTGAGTACGAAAACTCAATTTACAGCAAAGAATATTAGAATATTCTTTGTATTAGCAGTTTTGTTAGCTGGGTTTGGTATTGGTGCCTACTTAATACTTTGGTTGGTAAAAATATTTTCTAAAGAATAATATTTTAAGAAATAAAAAAACTGCTGTAGATTGATTACTTCTGCAGCAGTTTAATAATAAATAATAGTTAGAACTTTTAAAACTTAATCTTGATTTTCAATAGCATCTTTTATTTTGCTTTCTAGTTCTTCCATTAACTCAGGATTGTCTTTTATTAAGCCTTTTACAGCATCTCTACCTTGACCTAATTTGGTTTCTCCGTAACTAAACCAAGATCCACTCTTTTTTACAATTCCTAATTCTACACCAATATCTAAAATTTCTCCTACTTTAGAAATTCCTTGTCCATACATAATATCAAATTCTGCAATTTGAAAAGGAGGTGCCACTTTATTTTTTACGATTTTAACCTTTGTGGAATTTCCAATAACTCTATCTCCGTCTTTAATTTGAGTTCTTCTTCTAATGTCTATACGAACAGACGCATAAAACTTTAAAGCATTACCACCCGTTGTTGTTTCTGGGTTACCAAACATTACTCCAATTTTTTCTCTTAATTGGTTGATAAAAATTACAGTACAGTTTGTTTTTGAAATTGTACCTGTTAATTTACGTAAAGCTTGAGACATTAAACGTGCATGAAGACCCATTTTAGAATCTCCCATTTCACCTTCTATTTCAGATTTTGGCGTTAAAGCAGCTACAGAATCTATGACTACAATATCAATAGCTCCAGACCGAATTAGGTTGTCTGCAATTTCTAACGCTTGTTCTCCGTGATCTGGTTGCGATATGATTAAATTATCTATGTCTACTCCTAAATTTTCTGCATAAAACTTATCAAAAGCATGTTCTGCATCTATAAAAGCAGCAATTCCTCCTGCTTTTTGAGCTTCTGCAATTGCATGAATAGTTAATGTAGTTTTACCTGAAGATTCAGGTCCGTATATTTCAATAACTCTACCTCTTGGATAACCCCCTACACCTAAAGCTAAATCTAACCCTAAAGATCCAGATGAAATTGCGTCTACATCTTCTGTAACAACATCACCTAATTTCATTACAGAACCTTTACCATAAGTTTTATCTAACTTGTCTAAAGTAAGTTGTAATGCTTTTAGTTTAGCTTGTTTTTCTTTATCTGTTGCCATATATAGTATTGAAAATTTTTAATTTTAAAAGTGACACAAGTTACAAAAAACTGTTTCTTTTATCCTAAAAAAACTACTAATATTTTGTACTATTTTTGCCTAAAAAAATATTCATGAATTCTATACTTTTTTTAGAAAATAAAACTACTGTTGTTACTATTGAAAAAGGAGAACTTATTAGTTTTAAAAAAGATAATAACGAATATATTCATCAAAAAGGAAATATAGGTTGGCGAAAATCTGATGACGAAATGTTTCCAGTAATTGGTCCTACAAATAAAAATAATTTTAAAGTTCATACTAAAAAAGGAGATGCCATTCAAGATCAGCACGGTTTGCTAAGAGAGTTAGAATATGAAAATATTTCTAGTGATGATAACAGTGCGACTTTTATTAAAAAATATAAGAAAAATACACTTATTAAAAACAGTAAATATCCTAAAAAGTCTACCGAAGAAAATTTGTTTTGGCCTTTCGATTTTTCATTTGAAAAACATTTTTATTTAAAAGATACTATTTTAACGATAACATTTATTGTTAATTCTGATGCTAATATGCCGTTTATGCTAGGGTATCATCCTGCTTTTTTGCTATCTAATTCTGGTAAAGAAACTTTTATTTCTAACAACACGGTATATCATTTAAAAGATGTGTATAAAGCTGGTTCTAATGCTTTTCCTGTGTTAAATTCAGATACCATCATCTTGAAAAATATAGGTAAAAATGATGTTGAAATTTCTACTACAGGTTTTCATAATTTTATGCTTTGGACAGAAGTAGACAATATGGTTTGTATAGAACCTATTACTCATTACACCTCTTATACCAACCAAAAATTTTCTGAAAACAATATGACGCTCTCTAAAGGTAAAAATGTTTTTTCTGTAACTTTAAAGTTGATATAAATTGATAAAAAAACACCGCCATTTTATCATTTATAAACCTTACGGATTTTTATCTCAATTTGTAAATAATCAAACCAAAAGAAAGAAAAAATTATTAGGAGAATTGTATAATTTTCCTGATAAAACAATGGCTATTGGGCGATTAGATGTTAAATCTGAAGGCTTATTATTATTAACAACAGACGGAAAAGTAAGTGATTTTATAACAACAAGAGGAAATGTAGAAAAGGAATATTACGTTCAAGTTAACGGAGAAATTATACCATCAAAAATTGAAGAATTAAAAAAAGGAGTAGAAATTGGTTTTGATGGCAAAAAATATACAACAAAACCCTGCAAAGCATCAATCATTAAAACTCCTAATTTACCTAAAAGAGCTCAAAAAATTAGAGACGAAAGACACGGGCCAACATCGTGGATTTCCATAACCTTAACAGAAGGAAAATTTAGACAAGTACGTAAAATGACCTCTGCTGTAGGACATCCTACATTACGGTTAATTCGTGTTAGAGTTGGTGCTATAAAATTGGAGAAGTTAAATGTTGGTGAAGTAAAAGAAATAGAAACTCTTGTATAAATTAATTTCTATTCATTCTCATATGAGGTATACCATCTTCTAAATACTCCTCTCCTACTTTTTTAAATTGATGAGATTTGTAAAAGTCTTTTAAATATACTTGTGCAGAAATAGTAATATGGGTTGTATTAAAATGTTCTTGTATAGCTGTTATTGATGCTTTCATTAATTGATGTCCATAACCATACTTTCTTTCATTTTTAGCCACTACTACCCTACCAATACTTGCATTTTTAAAATAATCTCCAGGTTTAAAAAGACGTGTATAAGCTACGATTTTATTGTTTTTACAACCTAAAATATGTAATGCCTTTTGATCTTTAAAATCTAAATCTTGATACACACAGTCTTGTTCTACAACAAAAACTTCAGATCGTAGTTGTAATATTTGGTAGAGTTCGTAAATATCTAATTCTTTAAAAGATTTTGTAATGAAATTCATTGAATACTATTTAAGACGTGTTGATACAAATTTTCGCATCATTCAAAAAATTTACTTGAAGCGATAAATATTAAGTTTTATCAACCAGCACAAGAAATTTTATCAATTCTGTTTTGATGTCTTCCTCCTTCAAATTCTGTATTTAAAAATACATCTACAAAACCTAAAGCCTGTTGAAGAGATACAAAACGAGCAGGTATGGTAAGTATATTGGCATTATTGTGTTGTCTTGTTAAGACAACCAACTCATTATTCCAACATAATGCAGCTCTTATTCCTTGATGTTTATTAGCAGTCATTTGTGCACCATTACCAGAACCGCATAAAATAATACCAAATGCTGCTTTACCAGATTCTACTGCATTTGCTGTAGGATGAATAGCATCTGGATAATCCATAGAATCATTAGTATCTGTTCCAAAATTTAAAACTGTATAGCCTTTATTTTCTAAATGTTTTATAATTTCAAATTTGTATACTGTTCCTGCGTGGTCATTACCTATGGCAATAGTCATAATTTGTTGATTTTAATTGTATTGTACATCACAAAAATATAGAAAATACCGGTTATCAACAGTTATAAACATTCAAAATTTATCTATTTTTAATAACTCCTTATTTTTTAAGGATTTAACAAGTTTAAGAGAATGTTAAGAACTTATCATTAAAAACTCGAAACTTTTTTTGTTTGTTTCAATATTTATTACAATACAAGTATCTAGATGAATTATGCAAATTTTATTTTTAGATTTTCATAAAAGTTTATCAACACAAAATTTACAATTTGTTTACATAAAAGATCTTTTAGTTATCATCAAAAAGAAGTTAATAGCTGTTTATAAGTATTGTTAATAACTCTAAAATTAAATTGATTTTTAAGCTTTTAAATGACTCATAACTTGTCAATGCTTTTTAATAAGTGATATTAAAAAATAAAAGATCTAAATTTTATAGTAGCTATTCACAGACTATTATAAACATCATAGTTTTTAAAAAATTTATAAAAGAAAAATAAATATAATATAAGATGTTAATAAGTCTTCTTTTTTTAAATCTATGTAACGTCTTTAGTTTTAAAAAAATGTAGTAGTGATGTAAAAAAGAAATTAAACAGTTTCTATTGTTTTTTCTGCTTTTAAAAGATAAGTGATGTCTTTTTCTATTTCTGAAGCCTTTTCTAGTGTATCCTTTTTCTGTAGAGATGAATTTACAGTTTTTACTGTAATAATGATTCCTGCTACAAATATTACTGTAAACAAAAGAATTATTTTTCTAAAATTTTTCATCTTTATGGTGTTGCTTCTATATGATAGACGTACTTTTTGGTAAAACGTTACAAAAAAATTAAGATTTATTTAACTTATTTTAAGTTAGTCATCAACGTCTGTATAAATTTTAGGTAATTAAAGCCATAAAATAGAGATTTTACTTAGCCGAAAGATTATAAAGACTTACATTAAAAGTTTTTATGTATGTTTGCGTTAATATTTTGTAAACCGTTAACAGTTTTCTTCTCCAAAAATCTAATTAAGATTTCATAAAGCATTTAATTTCCCTTTACATAATTAAAAAGTATTTTGATATTTATATTTTATAAAAACTTGAAATTAAGTTAATTATAAATTATAAACAATGAGATATCAACATATATTATAGAAATAGTTTATCTATATATACATTAAAAAGTAACATTTGTTTAAATTAGTTAACTTATAATTTATTGTATTTTGGTAACATAATAATAAAAGCATTTTATGCCTAGAAAAAATAAAAAAATATATAAAAAGAAAGGAAAAGTTATTAAAGATCTTACAAGAAACATCTTTAAAATTTTAAATCAAGACAGTGATAAATTTTACAATTATAAGCAAATTGCTACTAAATTAAATATATTTGATACTGATGGTAAAACTCAAGTATTAAAAAAATTAGTTGAATTAACAGCAACCAAAAAAATTAAAGAAGTAGATAGAGGAAAATTTCAAATTAATGAAGATAGAAAATATTCATTAGGAACCTTAGATATTACGTCAAACGGAAATGGGTATTTCATGTCTGATGATTATGAAGACGATATCTTTATACCAAATATAAATTTAGGTAAAGGTTTACATGGAGATATAGTAAAAGCTTATGTGTATAAAAAAAGACGTTCTAATAAACTAGAAGCAGATGTTGTAGAAGTTTTAGAACGTGCAAAAACAGAATTTGTAGGCGTTTTACAACTCAATAAAAACTTTGGTTTTGTATTACCAGATAGTAACAAAATGTATGCAGATATATTTATATCTCAAAACAAACTAAATGGAGCAGAACATGGAGATAAAGTACAAGCTACCATTACAGACTGGCCAGAAAAATCTAAAAATCCGTTCGGAAAAATAACCAAGGTACTCGGTAAACCAGGAGATCATAATACAGAAATGCATTCTATTTTATTAGAATATGATTTACCCTATGAATTTCCGACAGAAGTAGAAGAAGAAGCACAATGTCTTCCTGTAGAAATTACAAAAGAAGAAATTGCAAAACGAAGAGATATGAGAAACGATTTAACGTTTACCATAGATCCTAAAGATGCAAAAGATTTTGATGATGCTTTGTCATTTAAAAAATTAGAAAACGGAAATTATGAAATAGGTATTCATATTGCAGACGTTTCTCATTACTTACAACCTAAAACTATTTTAGATGCAGAAGCCTTTGACAGAGCAACCTCTGTTTATTTGGTAGATAGAGTAGTGCCTATGCTACCAGAAATGCTAAGTAATGGGGTATGTTCTCTAAGACCTAATGAAGAAAAATTAACCTTTTCTGCTGTTTTTGAAATGAATGAAAAAGCGCAACTTATCAATCAATGGTTTGGAAGAACAGTAACTTATTCAGACCAACGTTTTGCGTATGAAGAAGCACAGTCTATACTAGAAAATTGTAAATTGTCAGATACTATAGCATCTTATACAATGCCTATAGAAACGTCTATTATTGATAAAGAATATGAAGTTACTCCAGATATCGTAGAAGCTACTTTACAACTAGATAAATTAGCAAAAATTCTTCGTAAAAAAAGAATGAAGCAAGGAGCTATTTCTTTTGATAGAGTAGAGGTAAAGTTTCATTTAGATGAACAAGCTAATCCTACAGGTGTTTACTTTAAAGAAGCAAAAGATGCTAATAAATTAATTGAAGAATTTATGTTATTAGCCAATAGAAAAGTAGCTGAATTTATTGGAAAAGCAAAAGGAGGGAAGCCATCTAATAAAACTTTTATATACAGAGTGCATGATGAACCAGATATAGAAAAGTTGGCATCTTTACAAAACATCATCAGTAAATTTGGTTATAAAATAGATACCAATACAAGAGAATCTACCTCAGATTCTTTAAATCAATTATTAAGTGATGTTCATGGAAAAGCAGAATCTAATATGATAGAAACTTTAGCAATTCGTTCTATGTCTAAAGCTGTCTATACAACACAAAATATTGGTCATTACGGATTAGCATTTGATTATTATAGCCATTTTACATCACCTATTAGGCGTTACCCAGACGTAATGACACACAGATTACTACAACACTATTTAGATGGCGGAAATAGCGTAAAACAAGATGTTTATGAAGAAAAATGTAAACACTCTTCTAAACGAGAAGAATTAGCATCTAAAGCTGAACGAGATTCTATTAAATACATGCAGGTAAAATATATGCAAGATCATAAAGATGAAGTATTTGATGGTGTAATTACAGGTGTTACAGAATGGGGTATTTATGTAGAAATTACAAAGAATAAGTGTGAAGGAATGGTTAGAATTAGAGATATAAAAAGTGATTATTATATTTTTGATGAAGAGCAATACGCCATTGTAGGACAATCTACAAAACAAATGTATCAATTAGGTGATGATGTAAAGGTAAAAGTAAAAAAAACAGATTTAGAACGTAAACACCTTGATTTTGATTTAATAGAACATTAAAAAAATTGATTAATATAGATTTAACGCAATTGCAACAATAAAAATATAAATTAGTCTTTATATTGGTAACTTTAATCAAACAAAAGAAATGAAAAGAATTTTTTGTACAATGTTATTTTTATTGAGTCTATCCTTAATGTCTCAAATAAAAATATCTAAAACTCTTGGAGATTATTCAGAATTGAAAGTTTACAATGGTATAGAAGTAGAATTGATAAAATCAGATAAACAATATCTAGAAATTACAGGAAAAAAATCTGAAAAAGTAAAGATTAAAAATGTAGATAATACTTTAAAATTATCTTTAAAATTTTCTGTTAAACCTAGCGAAAACGCTGCTGAGGGTGAAGTTTTAATTAAATTATATTATAACAAAGAAATAGCTATTATAGATGCAAATGAAGGAGCAACTATAACAAGTAAAAGCTTTAATCAAGATAAATTAGAAGTAAACGCACAAGAAAGAGCTTTTATAAATTTATTATGTACTACAGATTACTTAAAGGTAAGAGCGTCTTCTGGTGGAATTATTAAATTATCTGGTGCTTCAAAAAATCAAGTTGTAGATGTAGATTTATATGGTACTTATCATGGTTTTAATATGAGTGTATCTAGCAATTCTACCGTAAATGCAGGTACGGGTGCAAAAGCAGAAATTTTAGCAGGAGAAACACTAAATGCTAAGGTTGGTTTTGGAGGTTCTATTTTTTACAAAGGAAATCCTAAAGTAATTAAAGATAAAAAAGTTATAGGAGGAATTATTCAGAAAAGAAATTAGTCTTACTTTTGTATCTTTGTATTTAAAGAATAAAAAATGAACAGTTTAGCAATATATTTTGGAATGATAGGTGGACCACAAGTTATTATAATTGTTGTGGTTATTTTATTACTATTTGGTGGAAGAAAAATTCCTGAATTAATGAAAGGATTAGGTAGCGGAATTAAAGAATTTAAAAATGCCGCTAAAGAAGAGGAATCTGATGAAAAATTAGAAGAAAAAAAGTAAAAATCGTTACTTTATTATCTCATAAAAAAAGCTCAATTTATATATAAATTGAGCTTTAGTTTTTTTAAATTAAAAAAATCCCCCAATATTTCTAATTTAATTTCTTTGACACAAATATAGGCTACTATCATTGTTTTCTCAAGAAAATGTTACAAACGGGAAGAATTATTCAATGTTTGGGATGAAAAGGAAGCTTTTATCTAGAAAAAATTAATAAAGATTGTTTGCTAAAATTTCTAGATACAGGAATAAAAAAACAAACATGTTTAATTTTTAATAAATAACCTCTTGCATTACCTTGAATATCTTCTATATAGTTTGAATTGATAATATAAGATTTATGACAACGTATGATATTAGGGTATTCTTTTAAATTAGTATCTATTTTTGATAAAGTTACTCTTAAAATATCTTCTTTTAAATTAATAGAGTTTTGTTTTTTTAAAAAGAAACTAGCATAATTTCCTTGAGAGGTAATATAAACCAAATCGTCTGCTTTAAACTCTAAATATTCTTTTTTATTATCAGAATAAATTTTTATAAAATCATTTAAAATTTGTTTCTTTTCTAACGTTATACTCGATTTGTACTTTTTAATAAACCCTATTTTTTCTTGTCTTCTTTCTCTAGTATATTTTTCATTATAAAATATATATATGCTTAAAGGTAAACACGTAACTAAAAAAGAATAGATTAAGTACTGTAATAAAGAAAGTTTTTTTAGATTATACTGTTCTTTGTACATCTCTCCAAAATACCATAAAAAAGTACCTACAATAAGAACACCCACTAAAAGAAGTAAAATATTTCTACCAATAGTCCATTTATCTTCATTAAAAAAACGTTTAAAAATCATTGGAGGAACCCATACCATAAAAAAAGTACCTATAAAAACTATGATACCAATACCTATTGTATATTCAAGAATAACAGGATGATCTATTAATGATAAGTAAAAAGGTTTGAAGATGTATAAAAAGCAAAAAACAAAAAGACCAAAGAAAAAGCTAATTTTTAGTTTAAATTTAATAGAAGTATTAAAATAGTAAGGTTTAGATAACCAAGAATTTTTTTTTTTCATACGAAGCTTAAAAAGTAAATTTAAGAAATTAAATTTGTAAGTTCATCTTTTTTAAAATTTCTAGAAACTGGTATTTTTTTATTAATACTATCAGATTTTAAGTAATATCCTCTAGCATTTCCAGAAACTGAGTTTATAAATTTTGTATTTATGATATAGGATTTATGACATCTAACAAAGTTTGAGTAATTATTTAAACACTTTTGTATGTTAAATAATGTATTTCTTATAATACGCTCTTTTGTTTGTTTCTCAGTTTTAAGATAAAAACATGCATAATTACCTTGAGAAGTAATGTATATTAAATCATTTACATTAAAAGATATATTTTCTTTATTATTTTCACCAAAAATTATAATTTCATTAGTATCTATATCTTTGCTATCTACTTTTTTAGAAAGCTTTATGTTCATGATTTTCTTTGCTGTTTTTTCTCTATGATATCTATACATTTTTTCACTGACGTAAGTAAAAATAATTATAGGAAAAATAGCTATAGTAAAGGTAAAACCTAAAAAATCTTTAAGAGATAATAAATCTATGTTTTGTGTATTTTGTACTAAAGAATTATAGTAATAATTACCCACAGAAATAAAAAAAACTAATAAAAACAGAAAAAAAATATTTTTTGCTACAGTCCAGTTTTCATCATCAAAAAAAGATTGAAACAAAATTGGAAATAAAAGAAAAAAGAAAGAAGAACAAATAAATGTTATTAACCCAAAACCAGCTGTATATAACAATTTGTTGTTTAAAATACTTGTTATTCCGAAAGGACGAAAAATAAAGAGAAATAGAAATATAAAAAAACCAACACCTAAGCAAATTATAAAATTAAACTTAAAAGAATTGATAAAAAAATAAGGTTTTTTTAACCAATGTAAAACAAACATTCTAAGATGATTATAGTATTATTTTGATAAAGATTTTACAAATAAAAAATTATTTAAAAACTCATAAAAGCTATTTTATTTTTTCTTTATCTATAGAGCCTTGAGGGATAATAAGAGAAGTTTTAAAATCTGGAAAAATGCTACTCATCATTGGACTAGAAAGTTGTTTAGCTTCTATAAAATTCCAATTTTTTGTTGTCTCATTATAAATACCTAGAAGATATGCTTTAGAAGTAATTCTATAGTCATTAAAAAGCATTACATATGTATTATTTATAAAACATCTTTTTTGATTTTGTTCTTCTACAATTTCTGAGCAAGACACTACCTCTGCAGATTCAAATGCAAAACCTTGCTTTCTCATATCTTCCATAGATTTAGAAATCAAACGTAAAGCTTCTTTTTTACCTCCCATTACTTTTAAAACAGGAGTATATGTATATGCTAAAACGGTTTTATAATCAGACTTTAAAGTAGCATCTGCCGTTATTTTTGCATCTCTTAAAGCCTCTTCTTTAGTTTGACTTAAAGATATAAAACTAAAGAAAAAACTTAAAAGAAATAAAAGTAGTTTATTCATTATTTTTCTTTTTTGGCTTAGCGTTTTTCATAGCCTCTCCAATTTGATTACTTGCTGTAAAACTAGCCACCATATCATTTAACATTTGACTTCCTGCTTGAGGTGAGTTGGGTAATAAAATTAAGTTACTATTTGTTTCTTGACCAATAGATTGTAACGTATCATAATGTTGTGTAACCACAATTAATGCAGATGCTTCTTGAGAGTTTATACCTACTTTATTTAATACTTCTACAGACTCTTCTAAACCTCTTGCAATTTCGCGTCTTTGGTCTGCAATACCTTGCCCTTGTAAACGTTTGCTTTCTGCTTCTGCTTTAGCACGTTCTACAATTAAAATTCGTTGCGCATCACCCTCAAATTGAGCTGCAGTTTTTTCTCTATCTGCTGCGTTAATTCTGTTCATAGCTGCTTTAACTTGAGCATCAGGATCTATATCTGTTACTAAAGTTTTAATAATATCATAACCATATTCTGTCATGTATTCTTGCAATTCTCTTTTTACAGCAATGGCAATGTCATCTTTTTTTACAAAAACGTCATCTAATCTCATTTTAGGAACTTCTGCTCTAACTACATCAAAAACAAAAGAAGTAATTTGATCATGAGGATAATCTAATTTATAAAAAGCATCATAAACTTTTTCTCTAATAACTTTATATTGAACGGAAACTTTTAGTTTTACAAATACGTCATCTAACGTTTTGGTTTCTATAATAACGTCTAATTGTTGAATTTTTAAACTCAGTTTTCCTGCAATTCTATCAACTAAAGGAATTTTTAATTGAAGACCAGAATGACGAATGCTTTGAAATTTTCCGAAACGTTCTATAATTGCAGAAGTTTGTTGTTTCACCACAAAAAAGGCGCCGAAAACAAATAAAGCTATAAGAATAAAGATAATAGGTAAAGTAGCAAACATGATAATTTTTTTAAATTAATAAACGATTATTGTAAAGATACTTAAAAGATTAAGTACTTATAGGTATATTTTTTCTTAAAAATGTTACAGTTATTTAAAAGAAAAACCCTGTACAGCTAGTACAGGGTTTTTATATGTTGGTTGTAAAAGTATTATTTATAAAACGTTTTGTTTAGTTTTCTATTATACTTAATCCATTTTAGGTATTGTTTTTTAGAGAGTACGCTTTTCATTTTTGCATCAAAAGCTTTATCTTCTTGTTGAATGCTTTCAGAAACTGGTTTTAAATTTTCATTCATAGCTTTCATTACTTTAGGTTGGTTAGAAAAATCACCTGTTTCTATGGCTTTTTTTTGAAAACTTTCTACCATATTTTTAGTACTTTTTAAAACAAAACTGTTTATTCTTTCAATATCTTTAATAGATTTATTGTAGTTTTTTAAAGTTGTAGAAAATGTTTTACCAGTAGTAGAAGATAATTTTACGCCTGTTTTTTTGGCAGCTTTTTCTACATCATAAATTATAATACCAACATATTTTTCTACTTCAAACTTTGGTTTAGGACTTTGTTGTTGTTGCGGACTAGGAAAGCTTTGTCTCTGACGAGAATTGTTGTTAAACTGAGCATAAGAAATACTAGTAAATAGTAAAGCTAAAAGAAAAAATAGTTGTTTCATAATTATAGGTTCTCTATTGCATTTTCAATTCGTTTAATAGTTTCTTCTTTACCAATCATAGCAATAATATCAAATAAATGAGGGCCTGCTAGTTTACCTACCAAAGATAAACGAAGAGGTTGCATTACTTTACCAAAACCAATTTCTTTAGTAGTAATCCATCCTTTAATTTCTTTTTCTGTGTTTTCGGAAGAAAAATTACCAATGTTTTCAATCACAGAAATAAGCTCTTTCATCAATTCAGAAGTTGTTTCTTTCCAGTTTTTCTTAGCGGCTTTTGGGTCGTAAGAGGTTGGAGTTTCAAAAAAGAATGAAGATAAATTCCAGAAATCAGCAACAAAAATAGCTCTCTCTTTTATTGATGAAACTACTTTTAAAACAAAATTGTAGTCTTTTACAATTTCTTTTTTTGCTAAAAGTGGAAGAAATAAATCTGTCAATTCTGCATCAGATTTAGACTGCATGTATTGTTGATTGAACCATTTGGTTTTATCTGGGCTAAATTTTGCACCAGATTTAGACACACGTTTTAAATCGAATGTTTGTACTAATTCTTCTAAAGAAAAGATTTCTTGTTCTGTACCTGGATTCCATCCAAGAAAAGCCAACATGTTTATAAAAGCATCAGCAAAATACCCATCTTCTTTATATCCGCGAGAAACATCACCTGTAACATCGTTTGTATATTCTAGAGGAAATACAGGAAAACCTAATTTATCACCATCTCGTTTGCTTAATTTTCCTTTACCAACGGGTTTTAAAATTAATGGTAAGTGTGCAAATTTTGGAGAATTCCAACCAAAGGCTCTATATAATAATGAATGAAGTGGGAGAGAAGGTAACCACTCTTCTCCACGAATTACATGGCTAATTTTCATTAAATGATCGTCTATAATATTTGCTAAATGATAGGTTGGCATTCCATCAGATTTAAACAAAATTTTATCATCTAAAGTATTAGTATCAATGGTAATATTACCACGAATTTCATCTTCTAATTTTAAAATTTCGTCTTGTGGTGTTTTAAAGCGGATGACATATTTATCACCAGTATTAAGTTTTGCTTGTACTTCTTCTTCACTTAAAACTAAAGAATTTACCAAAGTTCCGTCTGCTCTATTTTGCCAGTTATATACAAAGGTTTTTCCTTCAGCTTCGTGTTGTTGTCTATAACTAGTCAAATCATCAGAAGAATCAAAAGCGTAATAAGCCCAACCTGTTTTTAATAAAGTATCTGCATAATTTTTGTATAACTCTTTTCGTTCAGATTGTCTGTACGGACCAAATTTTTCATTTTTTCCAGGACCTTCATCAAAAGGAATAGCACACCAATCTAAAGCATCTATAATATATTGTTCTGCGTTGGCAACGTAACGTGTTTGGTCTGTGTCTTCTATACGTAACACAAAAGTTCCGTTATGTTTTTTTGCAAATAAGTAATTATATAAAGCTGTTCTTACACCACCAATATGTAAAGGTCCTGTAGGACTTGGTGCAAAACGAACACGAACATCAGATTTCATTATTTTCTTGATTTTTGAATAAGATTTTCTAAAATTTTTTAAATGTCGTTTTGTGCGGAATGAAATGAAGCCGAAAAATCTAACCTTTGTATTTAATTATTTTAGATTTCTCCATTTCAGTCGAAATGACAAACAAATTTATTTTAGTTTTTTACGACGCAAAGATACTTTTTCTTAAAAATTATAGCCACGAATTCACAAATTATTGCCTGTTATTAGAATGATTTGATAGTTGATTAGAAAACATATGAATCAAAAAACAAAAAACCTCACATATTTTGTGAGGTTTTGGTATGATTTATTCGTGAATTCGGGGCAATTACTCTAAAATTTATGATAAAGACCAATATTAAGAGCTCCTTGTTTAGCTACATTATTTCCAGAAAATGCACCTCCAAATCCGGCAGTAATACCAAAATTTTCAGAAATTTCTCCAATTGCTTTTAAACCAAAAGCACCAAATTCTTGATCATTTACATATAAACCAGTAAGTATATTTTCTTGAGGTATTACTACATCTCCATTTTTGAAAGAAGAAGAAACATCTAAGAAAGCAATTAACCATACGTGTTTTCCTAATCTGCTTCCTATTTCACCTCCAAATCTAAAGTTAGAACTATAATTGTTTGTTCTTAAGTTGGCTCCTAAAAAACCTTGTATATATGTGTCTCCAAAGCTTTTTCCTGCTAATAATAAAGGAGAGAATGTCCAAGCATCGTACCCTGTTCTAATACCTGAACTAGCATCAAAAGAACTTGTATTTGCTTCGACAGAAAATTGCCCAGAAATTGTCCAGTCTTTTTGATAAAAATTATGTTTTAAACCCAATTCTATATTGCCAAGTGTACTTTCTGTAGCAGCTGTTGTTGTTGGGTTTAAGTTGGTTGATGTTAAATCTCCTGTTTCAATAAGTTTAAAGGGAATATTTACCAGTAAAGACGTTTTATCAGACAAACCATATTCTCCAAAAAATTGTAACGTATTGTCTGTAATTTCTCTTTCAGTAAGAATCTCTGGGTCTCCAAATAAAGAATTATAATTGGCAATACTTGTAAATGATAATTGTGTATAAAATTTTCCTTTTTCTTGTGTCCAAGGGCTTTGAGAAAAAGCACTAATAGTAATGAATAGGAACAAAAGTTTTGTTAGATGTTTCATTTTAAATTTTTTATATGAACTTAGTAGCGTTGTTTTTAAATTACTTACAAAACTGTTTTAACAAAAAATTGAATGATAAAAATTTAAAAAACAGTATTTTTATTAGTTGTTTATGGACGTATTTAAAAACATAGAAAAAAAACTACATCAGTTTACACAAAAATATTATACAAGTGAGTTGATAAAGGGCACAATTTTATTTCTTTCTTTAGGATGTGTTTACCTCTTTTTTACTCTTTTTTTAGAATATTTTTTATGGCTTAAACCCTTATCTAGAACAATTTTGTTTTGGGTGTTTGTTTTGGTAGAACTTTTTCTTTTAATTCGTTTTATTGCTTTTCCTATTTTTAAGCTAATAGGCTTACGAAAAGGCATTTCTTATGAACAAGCGTCTACAATTATTGGAAATCATTTTCCTGAAGTAAAAGACAAACTACTAAACGTTTTACAGTTACAACAAAGCAGCAATACATCAGATTTATTATTGGCAAGCATAGCTCAAAAATCAGCACAATTACAACCTATTCCGTTTGCTAAAGCAGTAGATTTTAAGCAAAATAAAAAATATTTAAAATATGCAATAATTCCTGTTTTTATTTTTATAATATCTTTATTATCAGGATTTTATAAAGATTTAACTCAAAGTCTAAAGCGCGTAGTAAATCACGAAAAAGCATATCTTCCGCCAGCGCCTTTTACTATTTCTATAACCAATAAAAGTCTACAAATAATTCAAGGATCTTCTATAACAATAACTGTAGAAACTATAGGTAATGTTATACCAAGTGAAGCTAAGGTTATCTTTGACAATCAACAATACTATTTACAAAATAAAGAGAATGGTACTTTTTCTTATACCTTTTCTGATGTGCAAAAACCTATAGATTTTTATATTGATGCTAATGGAGTTGAATCAAAAAACTATCAAATATCAATCTTAAAAACACCAACTATACAATCGATTTCATTAGATTTAAAATATCCAAAGTACTTAGGTAAAAAAAATGAATCAACTCAAAATTCTAACAATATAAGTGTACCCGAAGGAACAAAAATAACTTGGAATGTAACTGCGAATCAAACAGATTCTGTTTCATTTACTAACAATAACAATAGTGTTTTTTTTGACTCTGTAAGTAAAGATCTTTTTAGACACACACAACAAGTACGTAAAGCATTTTATTATCAAATTTCATCTTCTAACAACTATTTAAAAGATTTTGAAAGTTTGCAATTTTCTGTTGATGTTGTAAAAGATGCTTTTCCTCAAATCTCTGTAAAATCTAACATAGATAGTATTTCTCGTGGAACATCTTTTTTTGCGGGACAAATTTCTGATGATTATGGTTTACATAAATTACAACTGGTTTATTATGATGAAAATAATCCAGATGTAAAAGAAATACAAAACATAAAAATTACAAAAGAGAGCATACAATCTTTCTTCTATGAATTTCCTAATGGTTTGCGTCTGCAAAAAGGAGTTTCTTATGAGTTCTTTTTTCAAGTTTTTGATAACGATGCTGTTAACGGAAATAAAAAAACTACAAGTAAAGTTTTTAATTATAGAAATAAATTAGACGATGAAATAGAAGAGGAGTTGTTACAAGAACAGCGAAACACCATACGTGCTATTGAAAACTCTATAAGTAAACAACAAAAACAGAAACAGGCCTTACAAGAAGTTCAAAAAGATTTACAAAGTAAGAAAAAAGTAAATTGGAACGATAAAAAGAAAGTTCAAAAATTTATACAACGCCAAAATCAATACAATCAAATGATGCAACGTCAAACTGACAAGTTGCAAGAAAATTTAGAAGAAAAGAAAGAAGAAACAGAGTCTCTTCAAAATAAAAAAGAAGCGTTACAGAAAAGAATTCAGGAATTAAAAAAGTTACAAAAGCAACAAAAGCTGTTGGATGAAATTCAAAAAATGGCAGAAAAACTGAATAAAGATGATTTGCTAAAAAAAGCTAAAGAATTAGCACAACAAAATAAACAACAAGAGCGCAGTTTAGAACGTGTTTTAGAACTTACTAAACGTTTTTATGTAGAACAAAAAGCAATGCAAATTGCCAATAAAATAGATAAGCTGTCTAAAAAACAAGATGATTTAGCTAAAGAAGAGAAAGACAATCTAGACGCTCAAAAAAACATAAAAAAAGAATTTAATCAAATAAAAGAAGAGTTAAAAGAACTAGATAAAGACAATGAAAAATTAAAAAAACCTATGGAGCTTCCTGATGTAGAGGAAGAAAAAGAGAACGTAGATGATCAGTTAAAAAAATCGGAAGAGAATTTAACTGAAAAAAAATCATCAGAAGCCAAAAAAAGTCAACAAAAATCTTCTAGTCAAATGCAAAAAATGAGTGCTAAAATGCAACAACAAATGCTAGAAATGGAAGGAGAATCTATGCAAGAAAATATGGATGATTTGCGAAAAATACTTGAAAACTTGGTTACATTTTCTTTTCAACAAGAAAACCTTATGCAAAAGTTTAGCAATATATCTACATCGCATCCAGATTTTGGTAAAGATTTAAAAAACCAAAATCAATTAAAAACATATTTTGAGCACATAGATGATAGTTTGTACGTTTTATCTCTACGGGTACCCAAAATTTCAACCAAAATTAAAGATGATCTTTCTACTGTTCACTATAATTTAGACCAGTCTTTAGAAAATTTCTCAGAAAATAGGTTCACAAACGGAGTATCTAATCAACGCTATGTAATGACCGCAACAAATAATCTTTCAGATTATCTAAGTAACATCTTAAATAGTATGCAAAATGCGATGTCTATGAAAATGGGAAAAGGAAAAAAGGGTAGTGGAAGTGGCTTTAGTTTACCTGACTTGATTAAAAAACAAGAAGGATTGTCCAAGAAGATGAAAAAAGGTATTGAAAAGGGGAAAGGGAAAGAAGGCAAACAAGCAGGAAAAATGGGTAAACCAGGAGAAACAGGAGAGCAAGGGAAACAAGGTGAAGGAGGGAAACAAGGAAATAATGGAAAGCAAAATGGATCTGGAGAAGGAGGTTTAAATGATGATCTTGATGGTGAGTTATATCAAATCTACAAAGAACAAAGTCTATTACGCCAACAATTACAAGAACAAATTAGGCAATCTGAAAACGGTGGTAGTGGTGTAAATTCTAAAGCTAGAAAAGCCTTAAAAAAAATGGAAGATTTAGAAAATGAAATCTTAGAAAAAGGTTTTAATGCTTCAACATTACAAAAAATGCAAAATTTAAATTATGAATTACTTAAATTAGACAAAGCAGCTTTAGAACAAGGAAAAGATAAAAAACGAAAATCTAATACCAACAAAAAAGATTTTGAAAGAATAAAAGCAAAAGCATTAAAGTTTAAAAAACAGTTTTATAATCAAACAGAGATATTAAACAGACAATCATTACCTTTGCAGCAAAATTATAAACTTAAAGTTAGAGCTTATTTTTCTAACAAAGTATAGAAAATACCATTTAATTATGAAAAAGTTTAGCATCATTATTGCTTTTTTATGTTCAAATTTTATTCACGCAAATCTAAACTTAGAAAATGATATTGTGCTTCCAAAAAGTAATAAAACACTACGCACTTTTTCTGGAGACTTACTTAATAATGAATCTTTTCATCTAATTTTTACAAAAAACAAAATATCCAAGAAGTATGAAGTTTTTTCATTTTTGTTTGATGGAAATACTGTAGTTGCTTTACCAATTTTTACAAGTGAAACAGATGTTAATATTGTTTCTTTTCACCAAAATAAAGAAATGTTAACGTTATTATTAAGTTATAAACTCAAAAATAAATCCTTTTTAAAAAAGATTGATTTCAACCTTTACAAGAACTCAATACAAAAGTCAGACCCCTTGGTTCATGATGATTTTCTAACTTCAGTTCGCTTAAATAATCGTTCTATTTTAGTATACAAAAATGATAATAATTACATAGAAATTGCAGATTTTATATCCTCACTAAAACCTGTTTTAAAAAGATATACATTCATTTCCCCAAAAGATAGTGTTAAAGTTTTTTTTAAAGATAAATCTGTTTCTTCTATAAATACAAATGAGTTTGTACCTAATGGAGCTGTCAATGATGTAAGACTTTATTTTAAAGATAATAAATTATTTTTTACCAGAGATTCAGAAGAGCCTTTAAAATTTAATATCATTGGTTTTGATATCAATAGTAAAAAAACCAATACTACAGAATTGTTAATTTTTAATTTGAACAGTAATTTATTGTCTCCACAGTTATCTGTTTTTAACAATCAAAATAATCAAAAGTATAGAAAAGCAACCTCTTATGTAATTGATAATAAGTTGTTTCAACTTGCTTTATCAAAAAGTGAAGGTTATATAAAAATACACGATATTAATACAAATACAACAGTAAATAATTTTCCTCTAGATGAAAGTTTGTCAAAATATATAAAAAATAATGACGAATTTATTGGTCTACCTAAATTCTTGAAAAACGCATCAAAGAATAAGTACAATGCAACTCTTACTGTTAATAAAACAACTACAGATAAATTACGATTAAGAATAGATTATGTAGATGTAACCTATAATTATAATTATAATTTGTGGTATCATCATCAATTTATCCATCAACAATTCCACAATCAATTTATCCAACAAAATATACAAAGAAGTATTCCTAGTGGCTTTGGACCTAATTTTATGGATGATGAAGCTTTTTTAAGTGCAACAGTATTAAAACAAAAAAGATTCTTTGAGGTGGTTTTGGATGTAGACTGTAATTTATTGGAAGAAGATTTACCCGATTCTTTTTATCAAGAAATCGATAAAGAAATGTACATAGATAATTTAGAGGGTAACCTTAAGTTTAAGTTTGAATCTAGTTGTTTTTTAAAAAATAATTTTAGATACATAGCCTATAATATTAAAGACAAAAACTTTGTAATTCATAACATATCTATAAAATAATGATTCTTTTTAACTACGAAACAAACTTTGTCTTAGAAGAAGAAAACAATTTTATGTTATGGATAAATGATGTGGTCATAGAAAATGGTTATGATATAGGTGAAATCAATTATATTTTTTGTGATGACAAATATCTTCATAAATTAAATGTTGAATTTTTACAACATGATACCTTAACTGATATTATTAGTTTTGATAATACTGTGGGTAAATTAATTAGCGGAGATATATTTATATCTGTAGAAAGAGTTAAAGAAAACGCAAAAGATTTTAATGTAACTTTTATAGAAGAACTGTCAAGAGTTATGATTCATGGTGTTTTGCATTATATGGGTTTTAAAGATAAAACATCCTTAGAAAAAAAAGCTATGCGTAATGCAGAAGATAACGCTTTATCGAGTCTTAATAAATTGATTAACAATTAATTAAATATAAAGTTTCACGTGGAACTATTAAAATGAGTTTATTTAATACAACATACGATGTAATTGTAGTAGGTGGTGGTCATGCAGGTAGTGAGGCTGCTGCTGCTGCTGCAAATATGGGTGCACATACCTTATTAATTACAATGAATTTGCAAAACATTGCACAAATGAGTTGTAACCCTGCAATGGGCGGTATTGCTAAAGGGCAAATAGTAAGAGAAATTGATGCTCTAGGTGGTTACAGTGCTATAGTAACAGATAAAACAGCAATTCAGTTTAAGATGTTGAATAAATCTAAAGGACCTGCAATGTGGAGTCCCAGAGCACAATCAGATAGAATGCAGTTTGCAGAGTGTTGGCGAACAATGTTAGAGCAAACAGATAATTTAGATTTTTATCAGGATTCTGTTAATGGTCTCTTGTTTGATGACGATAAAATTATTGGTGTAAAAACAGCGTTAGGATTAGAGATAAAATCTAAAACTGTAGTTATTACTGCTGGTACTTTCTTAAATGGTTTAATACATATAGGTGATAAAAATTTTGGAGGAGGTAGAGCAGGAGAAGGAGCGTCAAGAGGAATAACAGAAGATTTAGTCACAAAAGGTTTTGAAGCGGGACGAATGAAAACAGGAACACCTCCAAGAGTAGATGGTAGATCTTTAGATTATTCTAAAATGACTGAACAACCAGGAGATGATAACACAGAGAAATTTTCGTATTTACCAATTACTAAAAATTTAACTAAACAACGGTCTTGTTGGCTAACTTATACAAACCCAAAAGTACATGATTTGTTAAAAGAAGGTTTTGAAAGATCACCTATGTTTAATGGTAGAATTAAATCTACAGGGCCTAGATATTGCCCTTCTGTAGAAGATAAAGTAAACCGTTTTGCAACCAAAGACAGACATCAAATTTTTGTTGAACCAGAGGGTTGGACTACCTGCGAAATGTATGTAAATGGTTTTTCAACATCACTTCCGGAAGATATTCAAGACAAAGCAATACGTTCTGTAGCAGGTTTTGAAAATGTCAAATTCTTTAGATATGGTTATGCTATAGAATACGACTATTTCCCACCTACGCAATTGACACATTCTTTAGAAACTAAACTGATTCAAAATCTATTCTTTGCAGGTCAAATTAACGGAACTACTGGGTACGAAGAGGCCGCTGCACAAGGTCTAATGGCAGGAGTTAATGCAGCCTTAAAAGTTCAACAAAAAGAAGCTTTCATTTTAAAAAGAAATGAAGCTTACATTGGAGTTCTAATTGATGATTTAATAACTAAAGGAACCGAAGAGCCTTATAGAATGTTTACATCAAGAGCAGAATATAGAACACTGTTACGACAAGATAATGCAGATCTACGATTAACACCTAAAGCATATAAATTAGGTTTGGCTTCAAAAGAACGTATGGATCGTGTTGTAGAAAAACAGGAAAAAACAGATCTGTTGATTAAGTTTTTAAAAGAAACAAGCGTTAAACAAGAAGAAATGAATCCTATTTTAGAGGCAAAAAACTTAGCTTTGGTAAATCAGTCCATGAAGTTGTTTAAAATTGCTGCCAGACCACAATTGGATTTTTCTGATTTCACAAACCTAAAAAAACTAAGTTCTTTTCTGAAAGAAAATAATATCGATTCAGAAATTATAGAACAAGCAGAAATTCATTTAAAGTATTCTGGTTATATAGAAAAAGAAAAAAGTAACGCAGATAAATTAAATAGATTAGAGAATGTAAGTATTCCTTCTAAATTCGATTATCAAAAAGTTAAATCTCTCTCGTATGAAGCTAGAGAAAAACTAAGTAAAATTCAACCAACATCTATATCACAAGCCAGTAGAATAAGTGGTGTATCTCCTAGTGATATTTCTGTATTGTTGGTTTATATGGGAAGATAAAAATAAAAAAAGAGCTATTGTTCCTCGTGGAACATTTTGAAAAAAGAACAACATGGAGAAGAAAAGAGATTTACAAAAAGGATTAAAACCTTTTTTAAATTGTAAAGATTATACTGTTTCTGGAGAAACGTATGAGGTTATGTTTAATTCTGAATTTGATATGATGGTTACCTCACCTATACCTTCAGATTTAGAAAATTATTATAAAAGTGAAAACTATATATCTCATACAGATAGCAAAACATCATCTTTAGATAAAGTATATCAATCTGTAAAAAATATAACACTCAAAAGAAAATTAAAGTTACTCAACTCATTTAAAACAAAAACAAAAACGGTTTTAGATGTTGGAGCGGGTACAGGAGATTTTTTAAAAATTTGTGCAAATAATGGTTGGACTGTTTCTGGAGTAGAGCCAAACATTAGTGCTATAAATAAGGCTGCTGAAAAAGGCATTTTCTTAAAAGAAGATTTAGGACAAGTTGAAAGAACAACATTTGATGTTATAACACTATGGCATGTTTTAGAACATGTAAAAAACCTTTCAGATTACATTTCTAAAATTATAGAGTTGTTATCTGAAGATGGTAAACTTGTAATTGCTGTACCTAATTTTAATAGTTACGATGCAAAACATTATAAAGAATATTGGGCAGCTTATGATGTACCAAGACATATTTGGCATTTCTCACAAACATCAATTCATAAAATATTTACAGAAGAAAGTATGATTGTTGAAAAAACGATACCTATGAAATTTGATGCATATTATGTTTCGCTGCTAAGTGAAAAATACAAGCATGGAAAAATGAAGCCTATACAGGCTTTTGCTAAAGGATTTCTTTCAAATCTTAAAGCAAGGACAACTTCTGAGTATTCTTCTATAATTTATGTGTTAAAAAAGATTTAAAGCGGGGTTAGATTTAATTTTGTAGCACAAACAACACATAAGTCTAAATAAAAATAAAAAGAGCTTAAAAAGCTTCTTTTCATTGATAATTTAATAGTTTTTTATTATAACTTTAATAAAAATAATAGTTTTTAATTATTTAAAAGAAATACACCCAAAAGCGTAACGATAAAATAGACGGCTAAAGACATCGCTCCTGGATAATCTTTGGCCAAACGTTGCCCTATTAACAAAAAAAGTAAAGTAACCGCTGCAAGACTTACACCAAATAAAGCATACTCCTTTGCCTCTGAAGTGTAAATTTGATACATACCAATACCCATAAAAATACAAGCAAATATTTCTGTTAGTAAAACAATAGCTAATAAGAATGGAACGTAGTTTTTTAAAGGAGATAGTTTAAAATGTTCTTTTATAAAATGTACGTTTCCTTTCCAATCTGTTGTTTTTTCAAAAACAGATACTAAAAAAGTAATGGTTAAAAAAAGTAAAATAAGAATTTCTGCAGGATGATTAGATAAAAAGCGCATCTAAGTAGTTTTAATAGTTATTTAAAAGCGGAATCTATAGGTTCCCAAAGTTCTATTTTATTGCCTTCGTTGTCTAAAATCCAACCAAACTTACCATAATCATATTCTTGTATTTCAGCAACAATAGTAACGCCTTCTTCTTTTAATTGAGTCATAAGTTCAACTAAATTTTCCACACGATAATTAAACATAAATTCCTTTTGAGAAGGCTTAAAATAATCTGTATGTTTGTCAAAAGGACTCCATTGTGTAGAACATTCATTCCCATTTTTATCTTTCCACCAAAATGTACAGCCCCATTCATCAGTATTAAAACCTAAATATTTTTTATACCAGTCTTTGGATGCTTTAGGGTCATTGCTTTTAAAAAATAAACCGCCAATTCCTGTTACTCTATTTTTCATGTGTAGTATGTTTTATGTAAACTTTTGAGTATGTAAGATTGCTGTAATCTATATTAGAAATAAGAATTTAACCTGTTGTGCATTTTAGTGCAGAAACTAGATAAATGTCAGTTCGAGTGATTTTGAGGAACGAAAAATTGTATCGAGAACCATTTATAAGCTAAAAATTCTTATTTTCGATACAAATTTTACTCACTTCAATCATAAAATACACTCGAATTGACAGAATTTTTCAAAATGCATAACAGGTAAAATTTAATTCTTTTTAATATTGGTTTCGTAAATTTTAATCCATTGTTCAACTGTAATTTTTTGGCACAATTGGGCAATTAAATCAAATGGGATTTCGTCTGTTTTTTTAAATCGAATACAACTTTTTCCCATATCTAGTTTGCGTTTGCAATGTTTTGGATATTCTGAAACAAACCAATTATGAAGTTTTGGAATTGCATAAATACCACTATGATACAAGTTTATGGAGTTTTTTTGTGAAGCAAAACTTATAAAAGGTAATGGTTCTTTTGGGTTGCAATGATATCCTTTAGGATATATAGAATGCGGAACAAAATAGCTGATAAAACTATATTGCATACCTTCTTTGAAACCTTTGGGTAAATTATCTTTGATAATGTTGCGTAACTTTTTTAGAGTCTCTTTACGATCTTCTGGAACTTGATTAATATAATCTTCTGGAGAACTTGCTTTGTATTGCATAACATCAAATTTTGATGGTTACAAGTTAACAAAACTTTACTTTTATTTTATTGACAATAGTTTGCGCCAATTTTTCTTTGCTTTCTATAGTCCAACCCGCAACATGAGGAGATAAAAGTACCTTTTCTGAATTGATCAAATAGTTGAAAGCTTTGGGCATTTTATGGTCAGAAAATAAGTTTTCAAAAGACGTTTTTTCATATTCTAAAACATCTAACCCTGCGCCTAAAACTTTGCCAGATTTAAGAGCAGACACTAAGTCTTTGGTAACCACAGCTGAACCTCGTGCAGTATTTATCAACCAAAAATTATTTCTAAAATTATTGATAAAATCAATATTTATCATTTGTTTGGTTAGGTTGGTTTGCGGTGTATGTAAACTCAAAACATCAGCTTTATTTTGCAATTCTAATAAAGAAACTTGGGTGCAATTTTCATCACCAACACCAGGTTTTATATCGTAGCATATAACCTGGACATCAAAACCGCGTAGTTTTTTTGCAAAAGATTTTCCCATATTGCCGTAGCCAATTAAACCAACGGTTTTTCCATCAAGCTCAATTCCTCTATTTTCTTCACGCAACCATTTTCCATTTCTTACTTCTTTATCGGCGGTATTAAGTTTGTTAAAGAGTGATAGTAACATTCCTAAAGCGTGCTCGCCAACTGCATTTCTATTACCTTCTGGAGCAGCAATTAAATGTATGTTTTTAGATAAAGCATAATCACAATCTATATTTTCTAAACCAGCGCCAACCCTACCAATAAACTTTAAATTTGTGGCTTTGTCTAAAAAGTTTTTATCAATTTTAAAACGGCTTCTAATGATAAAACCATCGTACAAGTGAATTTTTTCTTCAACAACTTCTTTAGATGAAGTATAATCTTCATCATTAATAAACCCTAAATCATTTAATTGATTTAGTAAAAGAGGGTGGTTTGTATCTAGGTGTAGAATTTTCAAATTAGATGGTTATAGAGAGTAAATGATTAGATGTCAAGTTTTATGAGCAATAAAATCAAAAACATATAAAAAAGAAATTAATGATACATAGTAAACAGTAAAAAAAGAGTTTTTCTTACTTTCTAAAAACTAATTTAATACTGTTCTTTTTCGCTAGGGAAATCACCACTTTTTACATCATTAATATAAGATTCAAAAGCACTTGTCATTTCTTTATATAAATCTAAATATCGTCTTAAAAAACGAGGATGAAATTCGTGTGTCATTCCAATCATATCATGGGTAACCAAAACTTGTCCATCTACATTATTTCCTGCTCCAATACCTATTACCGGAATAGAAATAGTGTCGGCCACTTTCTTTGCTAATTTTGCAGGTACTTTTTCCAATACTACCGCAAAACAACCAATTCTTTCTAACATTAAAGCATCTTCCATCAACTGTTCTGCTTCTTTCTCTTCTTTAGCTCTTACAGTATATGTTCCAAATTTGTATATAGACTGTGGTGTTAAACCCAAATGCCCCATAACAGGTATTCCTGCATTTAAAATACGTTTTATAGATTCTTTTATTTCTTTACCACCTTCTAATTTTATAGAATGTGCACCACTTTCTTTCATAATTCTAATCGCAGAACGCAATGCTTCTTTAGGATCAGATTGATAACTACCAAAAGGTAAATCTACCACAACCAAACAACGGTCAATAGCTCTAACTACAGAACTCGCATGATAAATCATTTGATCTAGAGTAATAGGTAAAGTAGTTTCATGACCTGCCATTACGTTAGAGGCAGAATCGCCAACTAAAAGCACATCAATTCCTGCACCATCTAATATTTTGGCCATGGTAAAATCATAGGCTGTTAACATGGAGATCTTTTCTCCATGTTTCTTCATATCTACTAGAGATTTTACAGTAACTTTTTTGTATTCTTTTTTTGCTGTAGACATTCTTTTTTTGTTTTAGAATAGTGTAAATGTAAGAAATATTGAGAGATTTAAAACGAGTTAATGTTTCGTTAATCTTAGTTATTGTTTAACAAGCACAATTTTTTTTGATTAGTTTTAGTTGTTTTAAAATCAACATTTTATGTCAAGAATTATTATTGTATTTACAGTTCTATTATGTTCAGTAACAGCATCTGCTCAAAACCAAAATGAAGAAAAGTCAATAAAAGAAGTACTAAAAACGTTTTTTATAGGTTTACATAAAGGCGATAGTACACTTTTAAAAAGCACTTTACATAAAAATCTTAAAATTCAGACAACATTTACCACTAGTGAAGGAGAAAAACAGTTGAGAACACAGACAAAATCAAATTTATTAAAGCAAGTTGCTAGCAAAAAAACAGCAGATATGTATTTAGAAAAAATACATTCTTACACAATACATGTAGATGGAAACTTGGCTTCGGTTTGGACACCGTATTCATTTTTTTTAAACGGAAATTTTAGTCATTGTGGTGCAAATTCTTTTCAATTGTTTAATGACAACGGAATTTGGAAAATTATTTATTTGGTAGATATGAGAAGAAGAGCTAATTGTGAGGATGCAAAACAAAAAAAATAACATTATATTTGGTTTTTTATTTTAAAATGGCAGAAGAACAAGTTGTATTAGATACTAGTAAATGGATAGATAATTATGCAGATTATATGTATAATTATGCTATTGTACGTGTTAATGACGGAGATTTAGCAAAAGACCTTGTACAAGAAACGTTCTTTGCAGGATTAAAATCTGCAAAAAATTTTCAAGGAAAATCAACAGAAAGAACCTGGTTAGTTTCAATTTTAAAGCGAAAAATTATTGATTATTATAGAAAAATTAATTCTAAAAAAGGGCAAGCTGAAGTTAGAATGAATTTTTATGATGATGGTGAAAACGAAGGAAATTGGTTAGAAGAAAGAGTACCTCAAAGTTGGGATAACCAATCTGAAAAATCTATAGAGAACGAAGAATTAAAATCTCAACTAGAGTCTTGTATTGATGCATTACCTCAAAAATACGGCATGGTTTTTAGAATGAAAACCATACAAGAATTTGAAACTGAAGAAATTTGTAAGGAACTAGATATTACTGCGTCAAACTTATGGGTTATGATACACAGAGCAAGAACACAGCTCAGAAAATGTATGGAAGATAACTGGTTTAATACTTAGAAAAATGTTTAAAAGTTTAAAAATAACATGCGATCAAGCCACAACCATTTGCGATAAAAATCAATATGGTGAAGCTAGTTTATTGGAAAAATTGAAGTTAAACCTTCATTTTATTAGGTGTAAAATTTGCTTTAAATATACAAAGCAAAATATGACTCTTACAAAAATATATAAAGGTCATGCAAGAAGTTGTCAGCATGTAAATCATTGCATGCCAGATAATGCAAAAGATCTATTAAAAGAAGAGTTTGAAAAACTCCAAGCACAATAAAAATTTTTTTGTAGTTTTTTTAAAAACTACATTTTTTGATTTTTTGTTAGATTGAAACGGATTTTATAGAAATATAAATTCCGTTTTTTTATTTTTGATACATTGAAACACCATAATAGTAGGTACGATAATATGCATTTTTTACCAGAAAATATAGACAACTATGTTGTAAGACACTCGCAACAAGAACCCAAAATATTACAAGAACTTAGTAAAGAAACTTGGCAAAAAGTATTAAATCCAAGAATGTTAAGCGGTGCTTTTCAAGGAAGAATTTTAAGTATGATTTCTAAATTGGTTCAACCAAAAACGGTTTTAGAAATTGGAACGTATACAGGGTATTCTGCTTTATGTTTTGCTGAAGGATTACATCCTGAAGGAAAAATAATTACGATAGATAAAAATGAAGAATTAGAAACATTACAAAATAAATATTTTGAAAAATCTGGCTACCGAAACCAAATTGAACAATTTGTAGGAGATGCCACACAGATTATACCCAAGCTAAACACTACTTTTGACTTGGTTTTTATTGATGCAGACAAATCTAACTATATCAATTATTTTCATTTAATTATAGACAAGATAAATCCTGAAGGAATTATTTTATCAGATAACGTATTGTGGAGTGGCAAAGTGGTAGAAAAATTAGATCCAAAAGATACAGATACCAAAGTGCTTTTAGAGTATAACAACCTCTTAAATGCTGACAATAGAATAGAAACGGTTTTGTTACCAATTCGTGATGGTTTAACAGTTAGCAGGGTTATATAATTTGTGTAAAATTAAACTTATTTTAGATTTTTAATACAGACTTTAAAAAAAGATAATAAACAAAAAAACGTCACAGTTTACACAAACCGTGACGTTTTTTTGGGTGTTTGTAAACTTACATTTGTCTTTTAATTGGCCCTGTAAGATCATCTAAATTATCTTTTACTTCGCCAATTTCTTTTTTAATATCTTTAGTAATATCTGTATCAATTCCTTGTTTTTCAGAACTTTCTTTTATTTCTCTTTTAATATCATTTGTAGCATCTTTTACTTGACGCATCCCTTTTCCTAAACCTCTTGCTATTTCAGGAATTTTATCTGCACCAAATACCATGACAACAATAAGCATTACCACCATAATTTCTGGCCCACTAATAAATAACAATATTGAATTCATAATGCAAATATAATTACTTTTTAATCAACTTTTATTGCTTTTATTTTTTACAAAACCCCTATTAACAAAAACATTACTTATTTTCAGGTATATTTGTTAAAAATATCTCTTATGCGTTTTACAAAACAAGTTTTGTACAGTTTGGTTTTTCTTTTTATATTTTCTTGTACCAAAAAAACAACTCAAAATAAAAATAAAAACATTACTAAAAAAGAAGCCATATCTTTAAGAAACTCACTAACCTTTTTTACTTCTTTTGATAATGGCACAAAGGCTGTATTTGGTAAAGGAGATACAAACTTATACACTGTTACCAATCGTAAACAAAGAGATTTTGCAAAAGTAGGGCTTTATAAACAAGGAGTAACTATTGCCAAAGGAAAAGGGCTTTATGGTGATGCACTTTCATACACAGAAGATAGTAAAGGATATTTGTATTACAATGCAAAAGGGAATATGAATTATACCAAAGAAGCATGGGAAGGAGCTATTTCTTTTTGGTTAAGTTTAAATCCTGATGAAGATCTAGAACCTGGATATTGTGACCCCATTCAAATTACAGATTCTGGTTATAATGATGCTGGTTTTTGGGTAGATTTTACCAAAGAAAACCCAAGAGATTTTCGTCTTGGAGTTATTGGAGATCGTGATAGTTGGAATCCAAATCCTAAAGGACCAGACAATGAAAATCCAATATTTATAAATCAACTAGTTACTGTTGATGAACCAGGATTTAGCAATAAAAGTTGGACACATATTGTGATAAATTTTAAAAACTTAAATAGAAATGGTGAAGCTGCTATTTATGTTAACGGCGTGTTTAAAGGTGTGAGAAATGAAATTAAAGACCCTTTTACTTGGGATATTCATAATGCTAAAATCTATTTAGGCTTAGGTTACATTGGTCTTATGGATGAAATTTCTATTTACAACAAATACTTGTTTCCAGAAGAGATTAAACATTTGTATACACTTAAAAATGGTGTGCAAGATTTATTAGAGAAGTAGCTAAAAACAAAGGTTTTTATAAAGTATGCGTCATAAACATTACTTTTTTATAAGCATACGCTTAATCTCATTTAACTTCATCAACGCTTCAATTGGTGTTAAGGTATCAATATTAGTCGCTAAAATTTCCTCTCTAATATTTTCTAACAAGGGGTCATCTAACTGAAAAAAACTGAGTTGCATTTCATCATGTTGTGTTTGTTTTAAAACGTCTTTTACTTCTGCATTTTTATTGTTTTTTTCTAATTGAGCCAGTATTTTATTGGCTCTATGAATAACCATATTTGGCATTCCTGCTAATTTTGCAACGTGAATTCCAAAACTATGATTAGAACCTCCAGAAACTAATTTGCGTAAGAAAATGATGTTGTCTTCTAACTCTTTTACAGAAACATTAAAGTTTTTGATGCGCTCAAAAGTGGCTGTCATTTCATTCAATTCATGATAATGTGTAGCAAATAGCGTTTTTGCATTGGCAGGATGTTCATGCAGAAATTCTGCAATTGCCCAAGCAATAGAAATTCCATCATAAGTAGAGGTTCCTCGTCCAATTTCATCTAATAAAATTAAACTTCTTTCAGAAACATTATTTAAAATTGAAGCCGTTTCATTCATTTCTACCATAAACGTAGATTCTCCCATAGAAATATTATCACTGGCACCAACTCTGGTAAAAATTTTATCTACAATACCAATTTTAGCGTTTTGTGCGGGTACATAACTACCCATTTGTGCTAACAAAACAATTAATGCAGTTTGTCTTAAAATAGCAGATTTACCAGACATATTTGGTCCAGTAATCATAATGATTTGTTGCTGATTTCTATTTAAAACAACATCATTGGCAATATAATGTTGATCTATGGGTAATTGTTTTTCAATAACAGGATGACGTCCGTTTTTAATATCTAAATCTGTACTTTCATCCATAATAGGACGCACGTAATTGTTATCTATTGCTAAAACAGAAAAAGACAATAAACAGTCAATTTTTGCAATAATTTGTGCGTTTTCTTGTACTTTTTGTACAAATTGAATGATATAGAGCAATAACTTGCTAAAAATTTCTTGCTCTAGAACCTGAATTTTTTCTTCGGCACCCAAAATTTTAGTTTCGTATTCTTTAAGTTCTTCTGTAATGTATCTTTCTGCAGAAACTAGGGTTTGTTTTCTAATCCATTCTTGGGGTACTTTATCTTTATGCGTATTTCTAACTTCAATATAGTAGCCAAAAACATTGTTAAACGCAATTTTTAAGCTGGTAATTCCTGTACGTTCTGTTTCTCGCGTAAGCATATCATCCAGATATTGCTTTCCTGAATTTGAAATAGCACGTAAATCATCCAATTCTTGATGAACACCATCTGCAATAGCATTGCCTTTGGTAATGTTTACAGGAGCATCTTCAAAAAGTGTATTAGAAATTTTATCAATCAAATCATTACAAGCATGCAATTGCTTGCCTAAGGTTTTTACCGTATTGTTTTTACTTTGTTCAGTAGCCTTTTTTATGGGTAAAATGGCTTTTAAAGAGTTTTTTAAAAGTACAATTTCTCTTGGTGAAGCCTTTGCTGTGGCTACTTTAGAAATGAGTCTTTCTAGGTCTGATATTTGTTTGAGTTGATAGGTTACCGTTTGCGAAAAAACATCTGAGTCTATAAAAAATTTGACCAATTCATGACGGTCTTTAATGGCATTAATATCTTTTAAAGGTAATGCCAACCAACGTTTTAACAAGCGGCCACCCATAGGTGAAATGGTTTTGTCTATTACATCTAAAAGTGTAACAGCGTTCACAGAATTAGGATTGTAGAGTTCTAAGTTTCTAACAGTAAATCTATCCATCCAAATATAATTGTCTTCTGCAATTCTGCTAATATTTTGAATGTGTTTTAATTGATTATGTTGTGTTTCAGACAAATAGTACAACACTGCACCAGCAGCAATAATTCCTGTTTTTAGGTCTTGAACCCCAAATCCTTTTAAGGTCTTAACTTCAAAATGATTTTGTAAGGTTTCATTAGCATATACTGCTTGAAAAACCCAATCGTCTAGATAAAATATGTAGTATCTATTTTCAAACAGTTCAAGAAATTTTTGTTTGTTTTGTTTTTGTACCAAAACCTCACTTGGTGTAAAGTTTTGTAATAATTTGTCTATATATTCTGCATTACCTTGGGCTACCAAATATTCTCCTGTAGAGACGTCTAAAAAAGAAATACCAAGTTGTTTTTTATCAAAATGAACGGCTGCTAAAAAGTTGTTTTTTTTAGTTTGTAAAACTTCGTCATTTAAAGAAACTCCAGGAGTAACTAGTTCTGTAACACCACGTTTTACGATAGTTTTAGTCATTTTAGGATCTTCTAACTGATCGCAAATAGCTACCCGCATACCCGCTTTTACTAACTTTGGCAAATAGGTGTTTAGAGAGTGGTGCGGAAAACCTGCTAAAGCTGTTTCAGACTCAGAGCCTGCGCCTCTTTTGGTAAGAATAATGCCTAAAATTTCTGCAGCTTTTTTGGCATCTTCACCAAAAGTTTCGTAAAAATCGCCCACTCTAAACAATAACATTGCATCTGGGTACTTTACCTTGATACTGTTGTATTGTTTCATTAAAGGGGTTACCTTTTTACCTTTTGATTTTGCCAAGTTTTAGAATTTTTGGGTTAGTTTTGCGAAGATAGAAAATATAGTTTTTAGTCGTTAGTTGGTGGTTTTTAGTTTTCAACAGTCTTACTAACGTCTGAATATAAAAGTCTAAAGACTAAAATGAGAAAATTAAAAAACAACGAACTGAACAGGATTAGTGTTGAAGAATTTAAAGTTTCTAAAAAAACACCATTAATTGTTGTTTTAGATAACGTTAGAAGTTTAAATAATATTGGTTCTGTTTTTAGAACAAGTGACGCTTTTTTGATAGAAAAAATATATTTGTGT
This sequence comes from Polaribacter sp. WD7, assembly GCF_003335085.1. Taxonomy (GTDB): domain Bacteria; phylum Bacteroidota; class Bacteroidia; order Flavobacteriales; family Flavobacteriaceae; genus Polaribacter. The sequence goes on from NZ_QPEJ01000018.1 coordinate 171,634, forward strand.
GGCATTAGTGCAACCCCACCCAATAAAGAAATTCATAAAACAGCTTTGGGGGCTACTGCCTCTGTAGATTGGGAGTATGCAGAAAATACTTTAGAATTGGTTGAAAGTCTAAAGGCAGAACGTATAAAAATACTAGCCATTGAACAAGCAGAAGATAGTACAAAACTAGATGCTTTTATTCCTGAAAAAAACCAAAAATATGCTATTGTAATGGGTAATGAAGTGAAAGGAGTGCAACAAGAGGTTGTAGATGCTTCTGATTTGTGTATTGAAATTCCGCAATTGGGTACCAAACACTCCTTAAACATCTCTGTGACTACTGGTGTTGTTATTTGGGATTTGTTTTGTAAAATTAGCAATTAGACTGACAAAGCATAACTTTTAAAACGTAAAGTTAACAAACACGTTTAGCCCAGATTGAAGCATTTGTTTGAGCTCTTTTTTGTTTTTTACAAAACAAAAAAAGCGAGTGCAGAAAGCTGGAAATAGCTTCTAAAACTAAATTCCTAAAATTGATTTTGCGATTAAGAAGTAGATTAGAATTCCAAAAATATCGTTTGAGGTGGTAATGAATGGTCCTGTGGCAATGGCTGGGTCTATACCTCTTTTGTGTAAAAACAAAGGTACAAAAGTACCAATTAAGCCAGCTACAACAATTACTGCAATAAGCGAAACAGAAACGGCTAAAGCCAAATCTATTCTTCCTTCATAAATCCAAACAAAAAGCATTAAAAAGAGTGCCAAAATAAAGCCATTTAGCAACGCTAAGAGCATTTCTTTTAATAAACGGCTGTTTATGCTTCCTTTTACATCATCATTGGCTAAACCCTGTACAATAATTGCAGATGATTGTACACCAACATTACCTGCCATGGCAGCAACTAACGGAGTAAAAAGGAATAAGACAAATGCACTTTCTTTAAAAGAATGCTCAAATACACTCATAATTAAAAAGGCACCAATACCACCCACTAAGCCTAAAAATAGCCAAGGTAAGCGTGCTTTGGTAAGCTGTAGAATACTATCGTCTGAGTCTACATCTTGGGTTAAACCTGCTGCCATTTGGTAGTCTCTTTCTGCTTCTTCTTTTAGAACGTCTACAATGTCATCAATGGTAATTCTACCTAGTAAGACATTATGATCATCTACTACAGGAATGGCTTCCAAATCATACTTTGCCATAATTTTTGCCACTTCTTCATCATCCATATTTACATGAACAGCATCTACTTTTGATTTGGCAATTTCAGCAATTTTTTGATCAGATTTTGCAATAATTAAATCTTTTAAAGAAAGTCTACCTACCAATTTGTCTTCTTTATCTACTACGTAAATAGAGTGTACCCTTGTTACGTCTTTGGCTTGTCCACGAATTCTGCGCATACAACCAGCAACTGTCCAAGTTTCATAGACTTTTACCAATTCTTTTGCCATTAAAGAACCTGCAGTTTCATCATCATAAGACAAGAGTTCTTTAATATCTGCAGCTAGTTCATCATCATCTAAGGCATTGATAACGCGTTCTTGACGGTCTTCAGAAAGTTCTCCAATAATGTCTGCGGCATCATCAGAATCCATTTCTTCTACTTCTTCAGCAATTTCTTTAGCAGATAAATTATTTAGGATTTTTTCACGAATATCTTCGTCTAATTCCATTAAAATTTCAGACGTTTTTTCGCTATCTAAAAGTTTAATTATATAAATGGCTTCGTCAAAATTTACTTCGTCTAAAACTTCTGCAATATCTGCATAATGGACGTCTGCAAATAGTTTAGAAATTGCTTTATCGTCTTGATTATGAATAAGAGATGTTAAGTTGTCGAAAAAAGTATTAGTGATTTCAAATGCCATTATTTTCGAGTTTTTGCGTGAGTGATATAAAGGCGGCAACAGATAATTGCTCTGGCCTTTTCGCAAATATAGGGTCTTCTTTTAAAGAATCCGAAAGATTGAAAGATTTTAAACTAGAGCGCAACATTTTTCTACGTTGATTAAACGCAGTTTTTACGACTCTAAAAAATAGTTTTTCATTTACTGGAAGCGTGTAGTTTTCTTTTCTAATGCATTTGATTACGCCAGAATCTACTTTTGGTGGCGGATTAAATACTGTTGGTGGCACTGTAAAGGCATACTCTACATCATAAAAAGCTTGTGTTAACACAGATAAAATACCGTATACTTTACTGCCTTCTTTTTCTGCAATTCTTTGGGCTACTTCTTTTTGAAACATGCCAGAGAACTCGGGTACAAATTCTCTATTTTCTATGGCTTTAAATACAATTTGAGAAGAAATGTTATAAGGAAAGTTGCCTATAATGGCTACTTGTTGTTTGTTACATAATTCTTGTAGGTTTTTCTTTAAAAAATCGCCTTCAATAATTTCAAATTTTTCGGATGAGGTATTGATATTTATTTGCTCTTTTTTAAAGTTGTCATTTAAGTAAGCTACAGATTCTGAGTCTAGCTCTAAAACGATTACTTTTGGTCTTTTTTGCAAAAGGTATTTTGTTAAAACCCCCATACCAGGACCAATTTCTAATACATTATCATAGCCATTTTCGGTAAGTGTATCTGCAATTTTTTTTGCAATGTTTTCGTCTTTTAAGAAGTGCTGACCTAGATGTTTTTTTGCTTTTACAGACATATATTAATTGCTAATATTAGTTGGGTAAAATTCTTTAATCAAAAGTAGTTCTGTTCTAAAAGCTAACATTTTATCGCCAAATTTTTTAAGTCCCTCAACACGCAATCTGTCTGCATCTTCTTTGTAATATGCATCTAAGTCTTCTCTAGTATTTGCGGTATATTGTACAGAATACGTTTTGCCTCCCATATCTTCATCAACTAAAACTTCAGTTAATTTTGCAGATGTAAATTTACCTGTATTGAGTACGTCTGAAACATGAGTTTCTATCCAAGTAAGCCATTCTTTATGCAAGTTATCATCAATATTTATCGTAACGTTGTATATGTACATTTATTTTGGTTTTAGGTAGTGATTTTTGGTTTTTAATTCTAAATTTATAGGTTTTTTTAAACCATTAACTAAAAACTACAAACCATCAACTATAAATTGTCTCCTCTAATTTTTCTGTATTTTTTTCTGGCATCTACCAAATAAATACTAGAAGGATAGTCAAAAATAATCTTTTGATAGTATTCTGAAGCTTTTTCTAAATTATTTAAATGATTTTTATACAATTCTGCCAATTGGTAATGTGCATCATCAATTAAAATACCTTGAGGGTTAAGGCTTATAACTTGCTTAAAATTGGCAACGGCTTTTTCAAATTCTTGCTGTTTGATGTACAGTTTTGCTTGTTTAAATAAAACTTCGTCTTCAATAGGTTGTCCTTTAAAATTTCTTTTAATGGTATTTAAGGTGTCTAAGGCTTGTTGTGTTTTGTTTTGAAAAGCATACAGTTCTGCTTTAGCATATTGTATTAATCCAGAAGGTATAGAATCTACAGGCTCATTATCTGTAATAGTTAAAAACAGAGCTAGAGCATCATTGGCTATAAGTTGCGTTGTAGAACTTTTTAAGATTTTTAGTTGTGCTTTTGCCCAAGTAAAATCTCCTTTAAAATAAGATGTTTGAGCTACTTTAAAACGAGCTTGTTGTGCCAATTCATCACCCTTTAATTGTGTTTGAATTTGAGAAAAATAAATTAGCGCTTTATTGTATTGCTCTGTAAATACTAAGATATCACCTAATTTTAATTTTATTCTGGCTTTGTCATATTTAGACCTAGAAAAGGTTAATGCTTCTTCTAAAACCAACTTTGCTTGTTGTGGTTTATTTTGATAAAAAGTTAAGAAATCTGCATAAGCTACTTGTAATTTTATAGTAAGTGGATTTTTACCAAATTCTGAGAACAAAGATTGAAACAAAAGATTTGTATTAGAATCTTGTATAGCCACGGCTATTTTAGCCAGATACCAATGCGCATCAATTTTTTCTTCTACAATAGTGGTGTTTTGAATGATAAAATTAAATGCAGTTTTTGAGGCTGTAAATGCATTATTGTTGTATGCAATTTCTCCAAGTTCAAAAATACCAGAAAGAGAAACAGGGTTTCTTCGGTACAATGCTTTTTGTTGAATAAACGCTTTTTCATAATCTTTTTGTTGCGAGAATAACCAACTCAACAACACATTCCATACATCTTTTGGGTTACTAGCTGCTTTTTTTAGTAGTGTTTTTCGAAATAATATATTGGCTTCGTTTTCAGAATCATCTGTAATGTATTTACTTGCATAGCGTTGTACTAAATTGTAGTAATTTTCATTTTTGTTTACCAAATCTATGTATGACTGAAACATTTCTTTTAAATCTCCTTTTTCCCCATAAATTTGAGCAATTTGAAAACTGTAATTGGTGTTTTCGTCTTTTGCCATGGTTTTTTTGTAGGCTAAAATGGCGTTGTCTAAGAGGTTGTATTCTTTAAAAATACGACCTATAATTCCGCCAAATGCGCTATTTTTATCAATAGAATTTAAGGCAATAGTATAATTTTTTTGAGCTAATTCTGGTTGCTTTTGTCGCTCATAATTATACCCTAAATAGACGTAGAGATATCCTTGATTTGGACTTTGCTTAATTTTTGATGTTAAAAGATTTTCTACCTCTGTAAAATTTTCTGTTTCTTGGTAGCAAGAAATCAATCTGTTTAAATAAGTGGTATTAAACGGACTTTTTTCATAGAGCTTTTTATAAATTTGAGAAGCTTTTAGATATGCACCTTCTCTAAAATAGTTTTCTGCAAGTAAATATTCATTCTGAGCATAGCTAAAGCTACTAATAGCAAGGAAAAAAAGAATTAAAATTTGCTTCATGATATTCAAAGATAATCAACATAAATGTTAAATTTTTATTAAAGCAGGAGTTTTTGAAGTGTTTCTTTGTAACGTTTTGGCACGAAAGTTGTCTATAGAATAAATAACCAATCAAAACGTAGTACAATGAAAGATTTAACCAAACAATACGAAATCGCAAAACAAAATTCAATTGAGTTTATGAAAAATGGACAAATTAGTGCCTATTTTAATGCTCTTTTAGAAATGAATAGATATAAGAGATTAATGGTAGCTGTTGTAGCAAATTAACGTTTGATTATAAAACCAACAATTTACTAAGCGCCAATAAAATCAAAGCCAGTATAAGGAATCAAGACTTCCGGAACTTGAATTCCGTCTTCTGTCTGGTAATTCTCTAAAATTCCTGCTAAAACACGCGGTAACGCGAGTGAACTTCCGTTAAGCGTATGCGCTAATTCGCTTTTTCCTACTTTATTTTTAAAACGAAGTTTTAATCTATTGGCCTGAAATGTTTCAAAATTTGATGCAGAACTAATTTCTAACCATCTATTTTGCGCAGTAGAAAATACTTCAAAATCAAAAGTTAAGGCAGCAGTAAATCCTGTATCTCCGCCACACAAACGTAAAATTCTATACGGTAATTTTAATTCTCTTAAAATACCTTTTATGTGTTCTACCATATCATTTAAGGCATTGTAAGAGTTTTCTGGGTGTTCTATTCGTACAATTTCTACCTTATCAAACTGATGCAATCTATTTAAACCACGTACATGCGCTCCATAGCTTCCAGCTTCACGTCTAAAACAAGGTGTGTAACCCGTTGCTGTGATAGGAAAATCTGTTTCTTGCAGTAAATTACCACGAAATATGTTGGTAATTGGTATTTCTGCTGTAGGAATTAAAAATAAATCGTCTTGCGTTGCATGATACATTTGACCATCTTTGTCTGGTAATTGCCCAGTTGCAGTTGCAGATGCTGTATTTACCAAATGCGGAACTTGATATTCTGTATAACCTGCTGCTACATTTTTATCTATAAAGTAATTAATTAGGGCACGTTGTAATCTTGCTCCTTTGCCTTTATAAACAGGAAAACCAGCACCTGTAATTTTGTTTCCTAACTCAAAATCAATAATATCATATTTTTTTGCCAACTCCCAATGCGGTAGTGCGTTTTCGCCTAAATTTGGTATTACTCCTTCTTTAAAAACTTCTTCATTATCTTCTTCAGAAGATCCTGCTTTAACAGAACCGTGTGGAATGTTTGGTATTTGATATAACAACTCTTGTAACTCTTCTGCAAAACCAGTTAAATTTTCAGCTAATTCTTTAGATTTGGTTTTTAATTTTCCTGTTTTTTCTTTTAGTAAATTTGCTTTTTGAATTTCTCCAGACTTAAACAACCCCCCAATTTCTTTAGAAATTTTATTAGATTCTGCCAACACGTTATCTAACTCAACCTGAGTCTTTCTTCTATTTTCATCTGCCGTTAATACCTGTTCTATAATTGTCTTAGCATTTGCAAAATTACGTTTTGCTAACCCTTCTAAAACAGTTTGTGTATTGTCTCTAATAAATTGTACCTGTAACATGTTGTAGGAATTTTGAAGTGCAAATATATTTAATTGCCACGATTACACGAATAAAACAACACTATAAATATCTAAAAAATGAAGCTTTACGATACGTAGTTTTAGATTTTTTCTAAATTCAAAGAGTTATATTATTTTTAATATAATCTCTGGCAGTTACCTCGTCTTTATTAATTTGATTGATCAAGGAGTCTATGTCATCAAACTTTTGTTCACCACGTAAAAAGTATAACAATTCTATAGTTAGGTTTTTCGTATACAAATCTTGATTAAAATCAAAAAAATGAACTTCTATGGTTTGGTAATTCCCATCAACAGTTGGTCTGTTGCCAATATTCATCATTCCAAAAACGGTGTTGTTATCAATCTTAGATTTTACAACGTAAACTCCTGTTTTTGGAATCAGTTTATAGTCTTCTTTAACATCAATATTAGCTGTTGGATAGCCAATTTTTCCTCCCAATTGTTTACCATTTACAACATTACCATTTAAAGTAAAGTAATAACCTAAATAATTGTTAGCAGTCTTTAAATTTCCCGCATGCAAAGCGCGTCTAATTTTGGTAGAACTTACAGAAACATCATCTATATCTTGAGCAGGAATTTCTTCAACGGTAAAATCATACAAATGGCTATATTCTGTCAATTGTACAATATTGCCTTCTCTATTTTTACCGAAATGATGATCGTATCCGATAATTAATTTTGAAATATTAAGTTGATTTACTAATAGATCTCTAACAAATTCAAGAGCTGTAGTTCTAGAAAAATCTTTACTAAAAGGATGTATAATTAAGTAATCTAAACCCGTTTTAGCTAGCAATGTTTTTTTTTCTTCAATTGTGTTAATTAACTCTAGAGCACTATCTTTTTGTAAGACCATTCTAGGATGCGGAAAAAACGTTAATACAACAGATTTCTTATTTGCTTTTTTAGCGTCTGTAACTAATTTTTCTATAATTTTTTGGTGGCCAAAATGCACACCATCAAAAGTACCAATGGTTACAAAGGTTTTTTCTTTGGATGAAAAATTAGAGATATCTTGAATTGTTTTCAACAAAAAGAATTTAAAACACAAAGGTACAATAAGAAAATGTTTAAAAACAGGATTTATTTATCTGATTGAGTAAGTGTAAATATGTTAAAAAAAGTAGTTTTTTTTAGTAAAATGATAAATTATGAATAGAAATAATAAGAAATTCAAAAAAAATTGTAATTTGCATATCAGTTAACAAATTAATTCAAATTATGACAAAAAAAATTTTACTAATCGCTTTTATTGCTTTCAGTAGTTTAGCAATGGTGGGTCAAACTACTATTACTGGAACTGTAAAAGATGCAAAGACAGGAGAAGTGTTACCTGGTGCAAACATTAAGGTTTCTAGAAAAGCTGTAGGTACAACTACAGATTTTGATGGTAATTTTGAGCTTAAAGTATCAGATAATCCTCCTTTTACGTTAGAAATTTCTGTGTTAGGGTTTAAAACCGAAAAAGTAGAAATCACTAAAAAGAAACAAAGAATAGATGTTGTTTTAGAAGAAAATGAAACCTCTTTAGATGAAATTGTTGTTTCTGCTTCTAGAACACCAGAGCGTATCATGGAGTCTCCAGTAACTGTAGAGAGGATGGATATTAGAGCTATTAAAAATACCTCTGCACCCTCTTTTTATGACGGTTTAGAAAACTTAAAAGGTGTAGACATTAATACAAATAGTTTAACGTTTAAATCTGTAAACACACGTGGTTTTGCAACATTTGCAAACACACGTTTTATGCAGCTAGTAGATGGTATGGATAACTCTTCGCCAGCGTTAAATTTTGCTATAGGTAACTTGTTAGGAATGTCTGAATTAGATGTTAAAACAGTAGAGCTACTACCAGGAGCATCATCAGCTTTATACGGTGCAAATGCTTTTAACGGTATTATGTTTATGACTAGTAAAAGTCCTTTTGAAGATCAAGGAATTAGTGTGTCTGTAAAAGGTGGTGTTACTACACAAGAAGCTGCAGGAACCAATGAGTTTACAGATATTAATGTAAGAATGGCACGTGCTTTTTCAGAAAAATTTGCTGCTAAAGTGTCATTTTCTTATTTAGATGGTGAAGAATGGCATGCAACAGATGATAGAAATACAGAAAACCAAAAGTTTGCACCAGGAACAAGAAATGCTGAAAACCCACAATTAGGAGATGCTCCAAATTTTGATGGGGTTAATATTTATGGTGATTTTGCATCTGCAAATATTAAAAATGTTGCTCAAATTTTAGAAAGAAGAGGTCTAATTCCTGCAGGAGCATCTGCCTTGGTACCTGATGAAAATGTAAGTAGAACTGGATATAATGAAACAGATTTAATAAATAATGAAGCTAGAAGTGTAAAATTTAATTCGGCGTTTCATTTTCGTCCTTTTGGAGACGATCGTTTAGAAGTTATTTGGAACTCTAAATTTGGTACAGGTAATACAATTTTTCAAGGAGGTCAGCGTTATAGTATCAAAAATTTCTTTTTGGCGCAACACAAATTAGAAGTTAGAGGAAAAAACTTTTTTGTAAGAGGATATACCACTAATGAAGACGCAGGAGATTCTTACAACCTGTTATTTGCAGGTATTAACATTAATAGAGCATGGAAAGATGATCAAACTTGGTTTGGTGAATATGTTGGAGGATATTTAGGTGCTACTTTACAAGGAGCAAATGGACAACAAGCACACTTACGAGGAAGATTAGATGCAGATAGAGGAAGATTGATTCCGGGTACAGAAGGGTTTCAAGATGCTTTTGAAAGAATTATTGCAGACCCAGATTTACAAACGGGTGCTAAATTTAGAGATCAAACAAAACTGTATCATTCAGACGTAAATTACAATTTAAGAGACGTTATAGACTTTGCAGAATTTCAAGTAGGAGGTTCTTATAGAAAATATGTTTTAAATTCTTTTGGTAATATTTTTACAGATGCAGATGGACCTATAGATTATGATGAATTCGGTATTTATACGCAAATGCAAAAAAACTTTTTAGAAGAAGATAGATTAAAGTTAACGGCTTCTGTTCGTTACGATAAAGCTCAAAATTTTGATGGAAATTTCTCTCCTAGAATATCTTTAGCATATGCAGCAGGAGAAGATAAGAATGATAACTTTAGAGCATCTTTTCAAACAGGGTTTAGAAACCCTACAACACAAGATCAATACATTGGTTTAGACGTAGGTTCTGCAATTTTAGTAGGTTCTGCGCCAGATAATTTAGAACGTTTTTCTAACAACTATAGAGATAGCAACGGCAACACTTTTAGATTAACAGGTAGAGACGCTTATCAACGTTCTTTTTCGATTGCATCTTTGTTGGCCGGAAGCCCAGAACTTGCTAATGTAGATTTGGTTCAACCAGAAAGAGTTTCTGCTTTTGAAATAGGCTATAGAGGACTAGTTAACGCTGGTGAGAACAGAGTAACTTTAGATGTTAGTGCATATTACAATTTTTATCAAGACTTTATTTCTGCTAGAAATGTAAGAGTAGTTTTAGACCCATCATTAACAGGCGCAGATTTACAAAGAGCTTTGGTAACGCCTGGAGATTTTAGAAATTTTACAACCTACACAAACTCTTCTGCAGATATTAGTTCTTACGGAGCTTCTGTAGGGGTTAACACAAAAGTGTTTGGAGGTTTTGATTTAGGTTTTAATTATACCTATGCCAAGTTTGATTTTGACCAAGCCTCTGACCCAGATTTTGAAGCTGGTTTTAACACACCAGAACACAAGGTTAAATTACAATTTGGACACACTAAACTATTTGATAATTTTGGATTTAATATTAATGCAAGATGGCAAGATGAGTTTTTCTGGGAATCTACATTTGTAGATGGTCTTGTAGATGATAGGTTTGTGTTAGATGCTCAGATTAACTACGCAATTCCTTCAATTAAATCAGTATTTAAATTAGGAGGAGCAAACTTAACAGGTCAAGAGTTTTTTAGTGCCCCAGGAGTTGGAGCCATAGGTTCTCAGTACTATTTATCTTGGACAATTAATAACTAATAATATAAAAATTTATGAAGAATTACACATATATAGCATTGTGTTGCTTAGCATTTGGTTTTTCATCTTGTGATGTAAACAATGACTTAGAAGCAATACAAAATACAGCACCAGTTGTAGAATTAGATGTTAGAGATTTAAACTTTTCTAGTTATGTTTCTTTAGGAGCTTCTTTTACAGCAGGTTTTACAGACGGAGCCTTATTTGTAGCATCCCAAGAAAATTCTTTTCCTAACATTTTGGCATCAAAATTTAGATTAGCTAATGGTGGAGATTTTACGCAACCTTTAATGGCTGATAATATTGGAGGGTTTGTACTTAATGGAGCTGCTGCACAACCACCAAGATTATTTTTTAATGGTGCTGGACCAGCAAGATTAAATGCTTTACCAACAACTAATTTGTTAGCAAGAGCAGAGGGGAATACTTTTAACAATTTAGGAGTTCCAGGTTTAAAGAGTTTTCATATTGTTGCTCCTGGTTACGGTAACATACAGGGCGTAGCAACAGGCGCTGCAAATCCTTATTTTGCAAGAATAGCATCTAGCCCCAATGCAACAATTTTAGAAGATGCATTAGCTCAAAACCCAACATTTTTTTCACTTTCAGAAATCGGAGGAAATGATGTGTTATCGTTTGCAACCTCAGGAGGTATAGGAGTTGATCAGAGAGACAATCCAGATCCTAGAACGTATGGAAGTAATGACATCACTAGCCCTATTGTTTTTGATGCTTCTGTAGACGCTATGGTAGGTGCTTTAACTGCTAATGGTAATACTAGAGGCGTTATAGCAACAGTACCAGATATACAATTATTGCCATTTTTTACAACAGTGCCACATAATCCTTTAGACCCATCAAACGCAAGTTTTCGTAGTCAAATTGCATTGTTAAATCAGGTTTACGGTGCTGTAAATCAAGTTTTTGTAGCTGTAGGACAAACAGATAGAGTTATAACGTTTAGTCGAGAAATTGCAAACCCAGTGGTTATTAAAGATGAAAGTCTGGTAGATTTATCTGCAACAATATCTGGTGCTCTTGGGGCTAGTCCAGATTTTGCAACATTTGTACAAGGGTTTGGTTTGCCAGCAGAAGCAGTACCTTTAGTGGCTAGCCTTTTTGGTAATTTTTACGGACAAGCCAGAGCAGCAACAGAAAATGATCTTTTAGTATTGCCTAGTAGTGCAGTAATTGGAACAGTAAATACAAGTAATTTTGAGTTTTTAGTAAGTCAGAATTTTCCTCCTCAATTGGCAGGACAATTTTCTGCTGAAGGAGTTACTCTTCCATTGGCAGATCAATGGGTACTTACTCCAGAAGAACAAGCAAGTATTAAAGTAGCAACAGATGCTTTTAATGAGAAAATTAATACTGTTGCTAACACAAATGCTAATTTAGCGCTAGTAGACTTAAATCAAATCTTAATAGAAGCTTCTTCGGGCATTGTATTTGATAATTTTACCCTAAATACAAACTTAGTCACAGGAGGTTTAATTAGTTTAGATGGTATTCATTTAACAGCTAGAGGTTATGCTTTAATGGCAAATAAAATTTTAGAATCTATAGACTTTAAATTTGGCTCTAACTTTACTACAGCTACAGGTGGTTTGGCTAAAGCAGCAGACTTTCAAACAAACTATTCTCCATTGTTGAGGTAGTAGAGATAGATTTAGTTTTAATATGCAAAAAGGGTTGAGAATTTTCTCAACCTTTTTTTATGATAGATTCTAAAAGAAGATATAAAAATCTTAATTCTTTAGGAGGATTTTCGTGATCAAAATCTGACGAAATGTAAGTACCTGAGTTATTTTTAATTTTTAAAGAAGCAGATAAGGTTCCATCTATAAAGCGTTTATCTGATGGAGCCTTTAGATTGTTTATTTCTGAAAGCACTATTTTAGAAACTTCTTTTTGTATTTTTACTTGTTGTTTGTTAGTTAAAGAGATTGTTTTATTACTTATATTAGAGGAAACAGTTAGTTTATCTTCTTTGTAAATTATTGTCATTTGATATCCTCTAGTACGGGCGCTATAAGTTATTTCAATAAACTTGTTTGTTTCTTCTTGTTGAGCACTACATGCTAAAAGCGGAATTAAAAACAAGGTGAGTATAATTTTTATAAAGTTCATTTTTTTGTTTAAAGGTATAAAAAAAGACGCCATAAATGACGTCTTTATATTTTATAAGCTACTTATAAATTAATTACCAGCTAAAGAAGCTCTTGCACCTCCAGCAACTAAAATAGATCTCATTCTACTTTTTTGTCCTTCAGAAAACATGTTCATACAAGAATCATCTGTGTAATCCATATAATTCATAAACTGATCGTTAGAACGACAGTGATTTGCAGAAGTTGGACAACCGTAATTTGGTCTATCAGAAGATGGTGTATCAGAAACAAAATCATCTCTATTACATCTTCCATCACCCCATATATGACGTAAGTTTAAGTAATGACCAACTTCGTGAGTAGTTGTTCTACCACCATCAAAAGGGGCAGCTACAAAACCAGTTGTACCAAAGTATTGAGGAGAAACAACAATACCGTCTGTAGAAGGACTACCACCTGGAAATTGTGCATAACCTAAAATACCTCCGCCAATATTTGCTACCCAAATATTTAAATGAGTACTTGGTGTAATAGGTGGGTAAGACCCTTTTACAGCATCATTTGTGCCCCAAGAAGTTCTTGAGTTAGGGTGTCTAAAAGTATTTGCTAAAGTAAATGTAATTTCTGAATCAGCAGCAACACTAGCAAATTCATTTGGTGTATTGTTTGCATCGCTATTAGCTCTTCTAAAGTCGTCATTTAAAACTTTAATTTGAGAAGCAACTTGAGCATCAGAAATATTTTCATTAGAGTTACTATATACAACGTGTACATAAACAGGAATGTTGATGACACCTAAGTTATCTCCACTATCACCAGTGTCTCCACCGCCGTTACCGCTACCAGGTCTTCCGCCTCCACCTCCTTTTTTAGCAGCAATAAATTGTCTAGTAGCATATTCTATTTCATACATTTTTTGGTAAAGACCTTTGTTGGTCTTGAGTTTTTGATTTAAAACATTCATAGTGTGACATTGAGAGTTGTTTCCTTTAGATTCGTATTGATCTGTGTACAGAAAAAAATCACTCATGTCTACCTTAGACTGTTCATCATTTGGTATGTCCGTTCCGTTATTTTGACAACCAATAAAAGTCGTTGCAGTTAAAAGCAACGCTACTAATCCTTTTTTCATCATGTTAAATTGAATTTTAGGGTTAAAAAATATGTTAAAAGAAGTTAAAAAATTAAGGATTTTATAAGTTTTTCGTTTAAAATGCAACAAAAAAATAACATTATATTTAAAATTTTAACAATACGAATATACGTTTTTTTTAGTTTGTTGCGCTTTACCAAAAAAAACCTTTAGAAGTTCTCTAAAGGTAAAATATATCATTTTGTAAATTTAAATGGTTAGCCTAACATCATTACAGCTCTTCGAACACCTTTAACAAGTACATCAATTTCTGCTTTTGTATTGTAAAATGAAAAAGAAGCTCTAACCGTTCCTGGTATTTGATAATAGTCCATAATAGGTTGTGCACAATGGTGTCCTGTTCTAACAGCAATACCAAGTTTATCTAAAATAGATCCAATATCGTAAGGATGAATATTGGCTACATTAAAAGAGACTACTGCAGTTTTTTTAGCAGATGTACCGTAAATTTTTAAGCCTTCAATTTTTAGTAATTCAGAAGTTGCATATTCTAAAAGCTCATGTTCGTAAGCAGCAATCTCATTAAAACCAATAGAATTCATATAATCTATAGCAGCGCCAAATGCAATACCTCCACAAATATTAGGTGTACCTGCTTCAAACTTATGGGGTAAACCAGCATAAGTTGTTTTTTTAAAAGTTACTGTTTCAATCATTTCTCCTCCACCTTGATAAGGAGGTAATTTTTGCAACCATTCCTCTTTTCCGTACAACATTCCAACACCTGTTGGGCCACACAATTTATGAGCAGAAGCTACATAAAAATCTACATCTAATGCTTGAACATCTGGTTTTATGTGTGGTGTCGCTTGAGCACCATCGATTAGAACAGCAGCTCCAAACTTATGTGCTGTATCAATAATTTCTTCAATAAGATTTACAGTTCCTAAAGCATTAGAAACATGATTACAAAAAACCAATTTTGTCTTTTTAGAAATAAGTTGATGAAAAATATCCATTTGTAATCCACCTTCATCATTCATCGGAATTACTTTTAAAATAGCACCCGTTTTTTCACATAACATTTGCCAAGGAACGATATTTGAATGATGCTCAAGAGCAGAAACGATAATTTCATCATCTTTTTGTAAAAGAGAGGCAAAACCAGATGCAACCATATTTATACTATGTGTTGTACCAGATGTTAAGATAATTTCATAAGCCTTTTTTGCATTAAAATGCTGTTGAATTTTAATACGTGCTTCTTCATACTTATCTGTAGCCTCTTGACTTAAGGTATGCACACCTCTGTGAATATTTGCGTTATAATTACTATAGTAATCTACAATAGTATCTATAACTATTTGCGGTGTTTGAGAGGTAGCAGCATTATCAAAATACACTAGAGGTTTTTCATGAACTGTTCTTTTTAGAATAGGAAAGTCTTCTCGAATTTTATCAACATTTATCATACAAAAACATTTTATATGCAAAGATAGAGATACATTTTTAAAGAATAGTTTTGTATTGGTTTAAAACAAATAATATTTAAATTTTATATGAATAAAACGTGTATATAATAGCTATTTCAGGGTTTATTTTTTCCTTTTTAGTTGTAGTTATTCCTTCTCAACTACTTTAATAGCTGGTTTCTCTGGTTTACGAAATAATTTTGCCTTTGTGTTGTATAAGCAACATTTGTAACAGTTTTAAATAAAAAAAATGAAAACAAAATTACGGTTTAAAAAAGCAATTCTAAAATGTATTCTATTCTTTACATTTTTTAGCGGACTATTATCTTTAAATGCTCAGATAGTTATTTCTGAAATTAAGGCACCAGGAAGTGTCGAATTAAAAAACATAGGTAAAGAAACAGTAGATGTTTCTTCTTATTGGTTATGTGATTTTCCAGCATATAGTCAATTATCTTCTTCATCTATTAACGTTGTAAATGGTAGCTTATCACTTGCTCCAAATGCAATAGTAGAAATAAGTGGTTTTAACTTTATTAGTGGAGATGATGGTGAGTTAGGACTTTATAGTAATAATAGTTTTGGGAGTACTGCTAGTATTGTAGATTATATTGAGTGGGGTGCTACTGGTCATAGAAGGGCTTCTGTTGCTATTGAAGCAGGAACATGGACTAGCGAAAACTTTATACCAGCTTTTGATGAATCTAATTCTATACAATATGATGGTGTTGGTAATACTGCTGCAGATTATTTTGAAGCAGCATCAACTTTAAATGCAGAAAATTGTACTGCTGTTGCAGGAGATATTACTATTAATACAGCAAATTTAAGTGCAACTACTAGTGTTTCAGATGACTTAAAAAGTGCAACTATATGTATAGATCAGGTAACAGATTTAATTAGTGTTGATGTTGCTTCTGGAAGTGTTGGTGCAAATAGAGGATTTATAATTACAGATCGTGCAACAAATAGAATTTTAGGTTTGCCTGCTGCAGGACCATTTGATTTGAGTGGAGCTGGTGCTGGTGTGTGTGATATTTGGTATGTTAGGTATGATACTCCTTTTACAGGAAACGTAGTTGGAAATTTACTATCTGATTTAAATGGATGTTTTGATTTGTCAAACCCAATTACAATAACAAGAGCAATCCCTAATGCAGGAACAATTAGTTTAGATGCGGATGCAACAAAATCAGCAAATGTAACAACAGCGGTAGAAGGCAATAGGGCTATTATTTGTTTAGATGATCCGCTAGTTGCAGCGCCAGTTCATGTAACCAAATCAGATTTTGAAACTAACTTATCATACAGATATGTAATTACAGATTCAGATGCTTCTAATACAATATTAGGTATAACCAATACTAATGAAATAGATTTAACAGGAGCAGGAGCAGGAACGTGTAGAATATGGGGATGGTCTTATAGAGGAACACCAGAAAATGGAGCAGGTTTTGTAGGAAAGCCATTAGCAGAATTAGAGGCTGTAAATTGTTCTGATATTACAGATAATTGGGTAACAGTAGTAAGAGCAGAAGCAAATGCAGGAACAATTAGTTTAGATGCAGATGCAACAAAATCAGCAAATGTAACAACAGCGGTAGAAGGCAACAGGGCTATTATTTGTTTAGATGATCCACTAGTTGCAGCACCAGTTCATGTAACCAAATCAGATTTTGAAACTAACTTATCATACAGATATGTAATTACAGATTCAGATGCTTCTAATACAATATTAGGTATAACTAATACTAATGAAATAGATTTAACAGGAGCAGGAGCAGGAACGTGTAGAATATGGGGATGGTCTTATAGAGGAACACCAGAAAATGGAGCAGGTTTTGTAGGAAAGCCATTAGCAGAATTAGAGGCTGTAAATTGTTCTGATATTACAGATAATTGGGTAACAGTAGTAAGAGCAGAAGCAAATGCAGGAACAATTAGTTTAGATGCAGATGCAACAAAATCAGCAAATGTAACAACAGCGGTAGAAGGCAACAGGGCTATTATTTGTTTAGATGATCCACTAGTTGCAGCACCAGTTCATGTAACCAAATCAGATTTTGAAACTAACTTATCATACAGATATGTAATTACAGATTCAGATGCTTCTAATACAATATTAGGTATAACTAATACTAATGAAATAGATTTAACAGGAGCAGGAGCAGGAACGTGTAGAATATGGGGATGGTCTTATAGAGGAACACCAGAAAATGGAGCAGGTTTTGTAGGAAAGCCATTAGCAGAATTAGAGGCTGTAAACTGTTCTGATATTACAGACAATTGGGTAACAGTAGTAAGAGCAGAAGCAAATGCAGGAACAATTAGTTTAGATGTACCTGCTACTGAATCATCAAATTCAAATATTACAATAGATGGTAATACAGTATCAATATGTATAGACAACGGACCTGTACCAGTTCATGTAACCAAATCAGATTTTGAAACTAACTTATCATACAGATATGTAATTACAGATTCAGACGCTTCTAATACAATATTAGGGATAACCAATACTAATGAGATAGATTTAACAGGAGCAGGAGAAGGAACATGCAGAATATGGGGATGGTCTTATAGAGGAACACCAGAAAATGGAGCAGGTTTTTTAGGAAAGCCACTAGCAGAATTAGAGGCTGTAAATTGTTCTGATATTACAAACAATTGGATAAATGTAAATCGTTTATCAGGAGGAGATTGTAACGTGTTAAGTACAGCAGAATTTACAAATGATTTGTCAGTAAGCTTATATCCTAACCCATTAGTAAATAACCTTAATGTTAGTTTTTCAAATTTAAATAGTGTTGGTAATATTAGCTTAAATGTATACAATGTTTTAGGGAAAAGAGTGCTTTCTGAAAAAGTAGTAAGTTCAAATACCAGTATAGATATTTCAAGACTAAATCAAGGAATATATTTAGTTAGAATAGTTGACGATAAAGGGGGAGTATTGTTTAGTAAAAAAGTATTAAAATAGTTTTAGTTTTTATATTCTTTTTTAGAGGGGCATAGCAATATGCCTCTTTTTTTATTTATCAACAGAAAATCTTAAGAGTGCTTCAAATTTTTCTATCTTTAATATTTAAACCTTAATATGAAAAATTTTAAACGATTTCTGCTCTTACTTCTTGTATTATTAATAGCTATTGTTGCCTATAATTATCCAAAATTAAATATACTAGCAGGGTATTCTGCAAAAAACATAGCCTCGTCAGTTTTTGTTGCTAACCGATCTTTAGAATATACAGATGCAACAGACAACAATTTTACTCCTGTTAATTTAGCTGCAGATGAGGTTGACTATAAAAAGGGTATTACTATATCATCTGCTTTTGGATTATTAACAAGAAAAGCAGTTCACAGAAAAGGATTGGGTACTGTTTTAACTCTTATTAAAGAAGATGAAACAGCATCGTATTTATCGCCTAAACGATTACAACCAGATAACGTTACACCTTATCCATACGGAAATGCACCTCAAAAAGATACAATCTTTACAGATGTTAATTATGATAAATTACAATTAGCTATTGGTTCTGTATTTAAAAAAAGAAATCAAACAAGAGCAGTTGTTGTTTTGTATAAAGACCAAATTATTGCAGAAAAATATGCAGACGGTTTTACTAAAGATTCTAAGATTTTAGGATGGTCTATGACCAAAAGTATTTTGAGCACAGTTTTTGGAGTATTACAATATCAAGGAAAACTTAATGTTTATGACAAAGCACCAATAGATTCTTGGCAAAATGATGAGCGTAAAAATATTACACTCCATAACTTGTTACAGATGAATTCTGGTTTAGAATGGGATGAAAATTATAACGAAATTTCTGACGCTACTAAAATGCTTTTTTTAGAACGAGACATGACTACAATGCAAGAGGAGAAATTTTTAGTTGGTAAACCTAATGAAACATGGAATTATTCTTCGGGAACAAGCAATTTATTGTCGGGTATTTTAAGAAAGCAATTTAACACTCATCAGGAGTATTTAGATTTTTGGTACACAAATTTTATAGACAAAATAGGAATGAATTCTATGATATTAGAAGCAGATTTGAGCGGAAATTACGTAGGTTCTTCGTACTCATGGGCAACACCAAGAGATTGGGCAAAATTTGGCTTGTTATACCTTAAAAAAGGAAATTGGAAGGGAGAACAGTTGTTTGCAAAAGAATGGGTAGAATATATTACAACCCCAACACCAACATCTAACGGAACGTATGGGGCTCAATTTTGGTTAAATGCTAAAAAGCAATTTAAAGACGTGCCTGCAAATATGTTTTTTGCTGATGGTTATCAAGGACAAAGAGTGTATGTATTGCCAGATCAAGAATTGGTAGTTGTGCGTTTTGGTTTATCTTGGTTTGATGAGAATGAATTCCTAAAGGAAATAATATCTGCTGTTGAATGATTTTTTAGAAGCAACTTTATACTTATAAATTTCTATTTTAGTAATAGCTTTGATGAAACACAAAAAAGTAATTTAACGTGATTTCTATATAACTTTTCTATTATATAAGTATTATTTAATTGAAAATTAGATGATTGTCATTTCGAACATTGCTGAAATTTAAATTGAAAGTAGCTTACGAAGTAAAAGTGTAGTTGAGAAATCTCATATCTATAGTTAGATTTCTTCATTTCAGTCGAAATGATATTCTTTAAACAATAAAAATAGTAATTCCCTGACAAACACTATTTTTTACACCGAACTCACGTTGATTTATGTAAAAAGGTGATTATTCAATTTTCAGTTTCAATGAATCAAAAGAATCTGCTCTAATTCCAATTAATCCATATTTAGTTTCTCCCTTTTTAAGTAAGGTGCCGTTAATATTATACTCCAACATTTCCGTTTTAAATTTTTTGTTTGCAGAACCTGCGGCAATCATATTTACTCCAGCTAAACCAGGACCAATTGCAAGACCTATTGGAGTTGAACTTGTTGGCACACCATTCTCAATAGTTTGTAGATTTAATGGCGTTAACAATAAATACCATAAATAAGACGCAGGACTTTGTTTTAATGATGTAAATGCTTTTGTATTATCCATAACAAATATTTCAGTTCCATTTTCATAAGTCAATTTAACATCTCTTCCAAATGTCAAGTCTTTTTCAGAGTTATTAGTTATTTTAATGGCAACAAGTTTTATTCCTTTTTTTAGTTCTTTTTTAGCATATTTTTTGTCTAGTAAATCGTATTTGTATTCAAGTTTTACGTTGTTAGTTTCTTTAGTTGAAACATAATTGATAGATTTTGGCTCAATCATTCTGTAGCCAGATGCACAACTTGTTAAAGTAGAAATTACAATAAATAATAGTGTGATTTTGATGATTTTCATTTGATTGGTTTGGTATTAATTTTTCTGTTTTATACTGTACAAGTCTGCTATACAAAATGACGAGCAATCTAATCCTATTGTATTGTTTTTCAAGGATAATGGTTTACTAATGTCAGTATTGTGTAAAGATTTGCAATTTATTACGTTACAATATTACAGAAAAAAATATACCTACCAATTTTAAAAATTTGAAGAATTTATTCTAAAAAATGGTAGAAAGTTTACTGTTTTTCAATTAGATAAAAAAAGACTTTATGCAAAAAAACCTCCCGATTAGGAGGCTTCTTTTATTTTTTTGCTTTAATAAGAGCTATCGCTATTGCCAATATTCCTAAACCTATAGTAACATAAGAACTGGTATTGTTTTGAGATTCAATTAAATCTAAATCGCCAATTGACACCTGTGTTTCTGGAATTATCATAGTATAAATGCCATAGGTTACTAAAATAATTCCTACTATTACTAAAACGAGTTTAATACTTTTATTCATGATTTTTAATTTTTAAAATTGTTACAATAAATAACTTATTTCAAAACTAAAACATTTATATCGCAGATTTTAACTGGTTTACACGAAAAATGAACGGAATCAATTACAAATCAAACCCAATGTTAACATTTAATTTATTGGCAATCAATTTTGTAATTCTCTGTTTTACCTCTGGTATTCTAACACTTTCTAAAACGGTGTTGGCAAAAGCAAACATTAATAAAGCTCTACCTTCTTTTTGAGGAATTCCACGTTGTTGCATGTAAAAAAGAGCGTCTTCATCCAATTGCCCAATTGTACAACCATGAGAGCATTTTACATCATCAGCAAATATTTCTAGCTGAGGTTTTGCATTAATTGTGGCTTTATCACTTACCAAAACATTATTATTTTGTTGGTATGCGTTTGTTTTTTGAGCTTCTTTTTCAACAATTACCTTTCCGTTAAAAACACCTGTAGAACGCTCATCATAAATACCTTTGTAATCTTGATGAGATTCGCAGTTTGGTTCTATATGATGCACTAAAGTATGATGATCTACGTGTTGTTTTCCTTCAATAATGGTAATTCCTTTTAAAATAGAATCTATATGTTCTCCTTTTTGATAGAAATTTAAATTGTTTCTTGTAATGTTTCCACCAAAAGAAAATGTATGCACAGAAACCACACTATTAGACTGTTGTTCTATGTACGAATTATCAACCAATGAAGCTGTAATTTCATCATCTTGAATTTTATAATAGTCAATGTTAGCAGCCTTATCAGCAAATATTTCTGTAACTACATTTGTTAACACAGCATTGCTAGTTAAACTTTGATGGCGTTCTATAATTTGAACATGAGCATTCTCTCCTACAACAACTAAATTTCTAGGTTGCACCATTGTTGCGGCTTCAGAGCCTGTTGTAAAATTGATGATTTGAATTGGTTTTTTTACCTCGGTATTTTTAGGAATGTGTATATAAGCACCTTCTACAGCAAATGCAGTATTTAACGAAGTTAAATTGTCTTGTTTTGCTATTTTATTAAAGTATTTATCTATTACTGGCTTATATTTTGCATTACTTAAAGCAGAAGACATTAAACAAACATCATAATGTTCATGAGTAGTTTGCGATAAAAATGAACTGTATTTACCGTCTATAAAAACAACTTTATATGAATCTATTTCGTGAATAAAGTATTGTTTTACGTCTACTAATTCAATCGCTCTTTCAGTGTTAGGAAACAGACTATAATCTTGTTTTAATACAGTGTTTAATGATGTGTATTTCCATGCTTCAAGTTTTCTGGTAGGAAAACCCAATTCTTCAAAATTCTCTAATGCTTGAGATCTAATTTCATGCACATCAGAGTTGGTGTCTACACGATTTTCAAAAGCTACGTATGATGATAATAATTTATCTTTTAATTCCATTTTGTTTCGTTTGAAAGTTGAAAAATCTTTAAAAACTGAGTACACAATTTTATAGATTTTATAACCTTTTTACTTTTAAACCAATTCTTGTTTAATCCAGTCATAACCTTTAGCTTCTAACTCTAGAGCTAAAGAAGCATCACCAGTTTTTACAATTTTTCCATCATGTAAAACATGTACAAAATCTGGTACAATATAATCTAACAAACGTTGGTAGTGTGTAATTACAATAACAGCGTTATCTTTAGATTTTAACTTATTTACACCATTGGCAACAATACGCAATGCATCAATATCTAAACCAGAATCTGTTTCATCTAAAATGGCTAATTTTGGTTCTAACATTGCCATTTGAAAGATTTCATTACGTTTCTTTTCTCCTCCAGAAAATCCTTCGTTTAAAGAACGACCTAAAAACTTACGATCTATTTCTAACAATTCTGATTTTTCACGAATCTTTTTTAGCATATCTTTAGCAGGCATTTCTTCTAAACCTTGTGCTTTTCTAGATTCGTTAATAGCAGTTTTAATAAAGTTTGTAACAGAAACACCAGGAATTTCTACTGGGTATTGAAACGATAAAAACACCCCATTATGAGCTCTTTCTTCTGGAGCCAATTCACTAATATCTTCTCCATTTAATTCTATAGTTCCGGCAGTAACTTCATATTCTTCTTTACCTGCAATAACGTTTGCCATAGTACTTTTACCTGCACCATTGGGTCCCATAATTGCATGAACTTCACCAGGATTTACTTCTAGGTTTAATCCTTTTAAGATAGCTTTACCGTCTATTTCTGCGTTTAAGTTTTCTATTTTTAACATCGTATTTTAAGCTATTTGCTTTAAGCTTTAGGCTCTAAGCTATTTAATATTGTTTTTAATTTATTGTAATCTTTTGGAGAGTGTTGTATAATTACTTCTGCATTTTTTTCTTTTGCAAAAGCTTCAAATTTATCCATACTCTCTAGAGTTTGCTCTACATTATAATTAAATGAAGGAACTCCTTTGTTAGTTCTATTTTCTTCAAAGTGATATAAATCTCCTGTTAACAAAACTGGTTTTTTTAAACCAGCTACCTCAACGTATAACACTTGGTGTCCAATGGTATGACCAGGCATGTATTTAATAACTACTGTACCATCACCAAAAACATCATAATCACCATTTAGTTTTTTAAGGTTTTGAAGTGCTGTTAAAGCAGGATTTTTTTGAGTTAAGGTATCAGATAAATTTGCATTAAATTCATTTTCTTGAATTAAAAGCGTAGCATCTTTCATGTAATTTGCATGTCCTGTATGATCAAAATGTGAATGAGACATGGCAAAATATTTAAAATCTTTAGTTGAAAAACCAATAGATTTTAATTGATTAACCAAAGAATCTGGTCTTTGAATTCTAAATACACCACTTGGTTCATCATAAGGTGTTGGCATAACTAGTTGCTCTGGCAAACCAGCATCCCACATTAAATTTCCTTTAGGATGAGAAATTACATAGTAAGCATCTGTAAATTGTTTAGACTGCCCTGTGTATGTGGTGTCTTGAGAAAAAACCTCTAGTTTTTTTACAAAAATAGAGCCACCAACCAGTTGATAGAGTTTAACATCTGATTTTTTTTCTGATTTTTTACAACTTACAATACTAATTGCTAGAAATAAGAAGAATATTTTTTTCATTTGATGTTTATTTTATCCAACAGAACCCTCTAAAGAAATTTCTAGTAATTTTTGCGCTTCAACCGCAAATTCCATAGGTAATTTGTTTAAAACTTCTTTGCTAAATCCGTTTACAATTAAAGCAATTGCTTTTTCTGTATCTATACCACGTTGGTTACAGTAAAATAATTGGTCTTCACCAATTTTACTGGTGGTTGCTTCGTGTTCTATTTGAGCAGATTTGTTTTTGGCTTCTATGTACGGAAACGTATGTGCACCACATTCATTACCCATTAATAAAGAATCACACTGAGAGAAATTACGCGCATTTTCTGCTCTAGCATTAATTTGTACCAAACCTCTATAACTATTTTGAGACTTACCAGCAGAAATTCCTTTAGAAATAATGGTAGACTTAGTGTTTTTACCCAAATGAATCATTTTAGTACCTGTATCTGCTTGTTGGTAGTTGTTAGTAACCGCAATAGAGTAGAACTCACCAACAGAATTATTTCCTTTTAAAATACAAGAAGGATATTTCCAAGTAATAGCAGAACCTGTTTCTACTTGAGTCCAAGAAATTTTTGCGTTGTTTTCGCACAAACCTCTTTTGGTTACAAAATTGTAAACACCTCCTTTTCCAGCTTCATCACCAGGAAACCAGTTTTGAACGGTAGAGTATTTAATTTCTGCATCGTCTAAAGCAATCAATTCAACAACCGCGGCATGCAATTGATTTTCATCTCTTTGAGGTGCAGTACATCCTTCTAAATACGAAACGTAACTTCCTTTATCTGCAACTACTAAAGTTCTTTCAAACTGCCCTGTACCACCTTCATTAATTCTAAAGTAGGTAGACAATTCCATTGGGCATCTTACTCCTTTTGGTATGTAACAAAAAGAGCCATCAGAAAAAACTGCAGAGTTTAATGCTGCATAAAAATTGTCTGTAATAGGTACTACAGAACCAATATATTTTTTAACCAATTCTGGATGTTCTTGAATAGCTTCAGAGATAGGCATAAAAATAATACCTTTTTCTGCTAGTGTTTTTTTAAATGTAGTAGCTACAGAAACAGAGTCCATAACAATATCTACAGCAACATTTGCCAATTTCTTTTGTTCATCAATAGAAATTCCTAACTTTTTAAAAGTTTCTAGTAAGTCTGGATCTACCTCGTCTAAAGAGTCTAGTTTTGGTTTTTGTTTTGGTGCAGAATAGTATGCAATTTCCTGAAAATTAGGTTTTTTATAAGTTACATTAGCCCATTCTGGTTCTTCCATTTTAGACCAAACACGAAACGCCTCTAAGCGCCATTCAGTCATCCATTCTGGTTCATTTTTCTTTTTAGAAATGGCACGTACCACATCTTCGTTAAGCCCTTTTGCAAAGGTTTCACTTTCTATATCTGTATAAAAACCATACTCATATTCTTTGGTTTTTAACTCTTCTCTTAAATCGTCTTCTGTATACTTACTCATAAATATTTTTTTATAGTGAGAACGATTCCCCGCAACCACAAGTTCTGTTAGCGTTAGGATTGTTAAACACAAAACCTTTACCATTTAACCCTCCAGAATATTCTAGAGTGGTACCAACCAGGTATAAAAAGCTTTTTTTGTCTACAATAATTCTTACATCGTTTTCTTCAAAAACTTTATCGTTTTCTTCTTGTTTGTTATCAAATGTTAAATCATATGACAGCCCTGAACAACCGCCACTTTTTACGCCTACTCTAACATAATCTTTTGTTGCGTCAAAACCGTCATCTGTCATCAATTCGATAACTTTCTTTTTAGCTGTGTCTGAAACTTTTATCATAATTTAAATAGATTAAATCTAAACTGTTTGCAAATATACGACATAAGTCGAACAAAAACAGCAACCTTTCATTATCAAACATAATAAAACCATTTGTTTTATTGATTACTCTTGAAAGCTAGTATTCTGGATAAAATTGGTATCTGAAAGTGTTAAGAGAAAAGCTTTTAAATTGGCTTTATCTTTAGCAGATAAGCCTACGCCACCTTGATTTACTTTTTTCATTAAAGGGTCTATGGTAGATGAAAACTGTAACCCTTCTGAATAGTGATTAATGACTTCTTCTAATGTTGCAAATCTGCCATCGTGCATATAGGGTGCTGTAAAAGCTAGATTTCTTAGAGAGGGCGATTTGAATTTTCCGTTATCTGCAGGGTCACCGGTTACTGCCCCAAGACCTAAATCTGAAAAAGAGGAATCTAGCCCATTGTTATGAAACTTATTGTCTGTCCAAAGTGGGTTGTTATTGCTTCCATGACAATGAAAACAATCTCCTTTGGCTTCATCCATAAAAACGTCAAAACCATTTTGCTCTTCTGTAGTTAAAGTAGTTTCTCCTCTTAAAAATTTATCAAATTTAGAATCTCCAGAAATTAATGTTCTTTCAAATTGTGCCAAAGCTTTTGTAACTAAAGTTGAATCTATTTTTAAGGTTTGAAAGGCTTGTTCAAAAAGTAAGGGATATTCTGGGTGGCGTTGTAATCTTTCGGTTACATTTTGCCAATTAGCATGCATTTCTATAGGATTGGTAACAGGCTCAAAAGCTTGTCTTTCTAAACTAAAATCTTTACCATCCCAGGCAAATTTTTCATCAAAATTCCAAGCTAAATTAAATAAGGGCATTGCATTTCTGGTGCCAAAGTTACCTTCTATTCCTGAACTAAATTGGCGTTTGTCTGAAAATGCATTTTTAGGATTGTGACAAGTTGCACAAGATTGAGAGCCATCACCAGAAAGAATAGGATCAAAAAAAAGTTTTTTACCCAAAGCAACACCTTCTTGAGTTAAAGGATTTGTGGTGGGAATTATAGGATTGATTAGTTTTTCTTGAAAAAGTGAGGGTATATTTATGTTGTAAGGAATAGGTGTGTAAATTTCTTCTTCTTTTGGGGTACAGGTTGCCAAAAGAAAAAAAAGAAATAAAGCAAGAATTCCATTTTTCATTTCTTTTACAAATTACAATATTATAATTAGTTATTCTTGTTCTTCTAAGATCAATACTTTTTGTAACATTTTGTCATCTTGATGAATAATTCTATAGAAACCAACATCGCCAAAAAGAACATTAGCAATAGATGCGTTTAGGTATTTTTGCAGGCTTTTTTTTGTTTTAAAAGAAGGTTTTGCATTGTCTTTTATAAAAGATAAATAGTGTTTAATAACGGTATGATCTTTATCAAAATCTTTTACAAAAGTATCTATAGTCCATTTTTCTAGGCGTTTTCTATTATTGTCTACATAATCAAAAGCAAAGTTATTGATAGAATTAAAATAAAAGTTAGACATGTAAGAGGTAGTGTCTATGGCAACAAAAACATCTGGAATAATACCACCGCCACCATAAACTACTTTTCCTTTAGGTGTTTCAAATTTTAATGAATCAATTACTTTAATACTGTCTTTATTTAACAGTTCTCCACTTGCAATTCTTTTTTGATAATCTTTATAGTAGTTGCTGTTGCCGTTTTTAGTGTATGGTTTTTGAATAGAACGTCCTGTTGGTGTGTAATATCTTGCTGTAGTTAAGCGTACAGCAGATCCATCTCCTAAATCCATTTCTATTTGTACCAAACCTTTACCAAAAGAACGGCGTCCTATAATGGTTCCTTTATCATTATCTTGCAATGCTCCTGCTACAATTTCTGAGGCTGATGCAGAGTTTTCGTCTATTAAAATGTACAAGCCTCCGTCTTCAAAACTACCTATAGAAGTAGCATAAGATTCGTCTATTTCACCTTTGTTGTTTTTTGTAAAAACAATGAGTTTATCGTCTTCTAAAAACTCATCAATAATCTTATTAGCAATGTCTATATAACCACCACCATTACCTCTTAAATCTAAAACCAAATCTGTCATTCCATCATCAATCAAGGCAGTTAGAGAGGATTTAAATTCGCGATACGTGTTTCTAGCAAAACGATCTAACTTTATATACCCTATACTGTCATTAAGCATGTAGGCTAAATCTACACTTTTAATATTAACCTTGTCTCGTTTTAGGGTAAGGTTAAAAAGAGAATCATTACTTTTTCTATAGATTTTTAAATTAACCTCTGTACCTGGTTTTCCTTTTAAATACTTGGGTACTTTGTTACTAAACATGTCTTTACCGTACAAGGTGTCTTTATTAGCCATTAGAATTCGATCACCAGCTTTAATGCCTGCCTTGATACTTGGGCCACCTTTTATAGGTTGAATTACGGTAATTGAGTCATTTATCATTCTAAACTGAACTCCAATTCCTACAAAATTACCCTGCATATTTTCTATATTCTCTTGCTGATTTTCTTTAGGAATATACACAGAATGTGGATCAAGTTTTCCGAGCATTTGAGTAATGGCACCGTCTAAAAGACGCTCTGTATCTACATCGTCTACATAATCTCTTTCAATAAAATTGATAAGTTTTTTAATCTTTTTTTCTTGTGATGCGTTTGTTGATAAAGATAAAACATCAGAAGAGTTTCCGTTTAAAGAAATACCAATAGCAATACCTAAAACAACTGCTAAAGATAAATAGATAGGAAAATTATTTTTACTCTTCATAAGGTAAATGATTTACTGCTACACCTGCTTTTTCTAAAAAATAAATACCAGAAAGATCTTTATATGCACTTGCATAAACAACACGTTTAATACCTGCTTGATGAATAAGTTTGCTGCACTGTGTGCAAGGAGATAATGTAATGTATAATGTAGCACCGTTTGCAGATTGTGTTGAGCTTGCAACTTTTAAAATAGCATTAGCCTCTGCATGTAAAACTTCCCATTTTGTAACTCCATCTTCATCTTCGCAACAATTATCAAAACCCGTTGGGGTTCCATTAAACCCATCGGAAATAATCATTCTTCCTTTTACTATCAAAGCGCCAACTTGTTTGCGTTTGCAATGAGATAGTTTTCCCCATTCACGAGCCATTTTTAGGTAAGCTCTATCGTATTTTAGTTGCTTTTTTTCTGTCATTTATAACGAAAGTAAAAAGATTTGATGAATTTAGAAGTTAATAATTAGACAAAATTGATAAAGAATACTACAAATTTATAAAAGAGGTAGATTTGTTTAAAATCATTAAAAATCTGGTTGTTTGTACAAAAATTTTTTACCAAAAAACCCTGTCTATCATCATCTGAATAGCAAAACCAATAACGATAGCTGAGGTAACTAAAATCCAATCTCTTCTAGTTACTCTAAAAAAGTTTTGCAATATCGTTCCAAGAATCAAAATTCCTAAAACAATAATAATTTGAGCTGCTTCAATTCCTAAGGCAAATTCTAAGAGAGGAAATAATTTATCTTCTTCTTTACCTACCATTATTCTAAAATAATTAGAAAATCCTAAACCGTGTATAAGTCCAAATATAACTGCAAAAACAAGATTGAGGCTTTGTTTGTCTGTGGATGATTTTTTTGCTGTAAAAACATTAGCAACTCCTGTAATAAAAATTGTAGCAGGAATAGAAAATTCAACTAAGTTCATGTTTGCTTTTAAAATTCCGTATGCAGACAATGCAAGTGTTAAAGAGTGGCCAATAGTAAATAAAGTAACCAACCAAAATACTTTTTTCCATTGATTAAAATTGAAAACAACAGCTAAAACAATCAAAAATAAAATATGATCGTAAGCTGTAAAATCCAACACATGATTAAGTCCTATTTTAAAATACAGGATAAATTCGTCCATTTACAATATGTTTTTACAAGGTTTTCAAAGATATTAAAAAACAGAGAAGTAATATAGGTATGTAGCATTCCTATTTATAACAAAGCTATTTTACAAATTCTTCATTTATAGATATTTCTTTTTCTCAAAATCATAAAAATTAATTGTTTACGTAAAAAAATCAACATTCTTAGATATAAAAATAAGTATAAATACTTAGTTTTGTTTTAAAATACGTAATTATGAAAACAATAATTGTTGTTGGTAATGGAATGGTGGGGTACAAGTTTTGCGAAAAATTTGTAGCTAATGATGCGAGCAAAGATTTTAAAATTATCGTTTTTGGTGAAGAGCCAAGACCTGCATATGATAGAGTTCATCTAAGTGAATATTTTGAAAATAAAGATGCCAAAGCTTTAGAAATGGCACCAAGTTCTTGGTATGAAGAAAATGGTATTAAATTAATTACAGAGGCTAGAGTAACAGATATTAGTAGAAATACCAAAACTATAACTACAGCTAATGATGATAAGTATGCCTATGATTATATTGTTTTAGCTACAGGGTCTTCTGCTTTTGTACCTCCAATAAAAGGAATTGAAAAAGAAGGTGTTTTTGTGTATAGAACTATAGAAGATTTAGATGCAACAATGAATTATGTTGCGAAGCTTAAATCTGAAGGTACTCAAAAAAGAGCTGCAATTTTAGGAGGAGGTCTTCTTGGGTTAGAAGCAGCCAAAGCTTTAATAGATATGGGCTTAGAAACTGCCGTTGTTGAGTTTGCACCAAGATTAATGCCAAGGCAATTAAATGGAGATGCTAGTAAATCGCTCCAAACAAAATTAGAAGCATTAGGTATTGAAATTTTGCTAAGTAAAGCTACCCAACAATTAACAGGAAACGACGCAATAACAGGAATGCAATTTTCTGAAGAGGAAACCGTGCCTTTTGACATGCTTTTAGTGTCTGCGGGAATAAGACCAAGAGATGAGTTGGCTAAAACCTGTAATTTAGAAATAGGTACAAGAGGCGGAATTTTAGTATCTAATGATATGAGAACTTCTGACCCAAACATATTTGCCATTGGAGAGTGTGCACTTTTAAATAGTATGATTTACGGTTTGGTTGCTCCTGGTTATGACATGGCAGAAGTTGCTGTTGCACAAATTTTAGGAAATTCAGAGGCAAGTATGCCTACCGAAATAGACATGTCTACAAAACTAAAATTAAGTGGTATAGATGTGGCTAGTTTTGGTGATGCTTTAAACGAAAATGGTGGTGTTGAAATCGTATACGAAAATGGTTACGAAGGTATCTATAAAAGCATTATTGTAGATAAAGAAGGAAAATCTTTACTAGGAGGAATTATGGTAGGAGATGCGTCTGATTATAGCATGTTGCATCAAATCTTTTTAAACGGAATGAAAATTCCAGAAGATCCTGCACAATTAATTTTACCAGCTACAGATGGCGCTGCATCTTTAGGAGATGTTATGGATTTACCAGGCGAAGCACAGGTATGTTCTTGCGAAAGTGTTACCAAAGGTCAGATTTGTGGAGTTATAGAAAGCGGAGAAGCAAAAGATTTGGCAGATGTGGTTTCTTGCACAAAAGCAGGTACAGGTTGTGGAGGATGTAAACCAATGGTTGCAGATTTAACCACGGCTACCTTAAAATCTTTAGGTATAGAGGTTAAAGATACTGTCTGCGAACATTTTGACTTTAACAGACAAGATTTGTACAAAATCATAGAAGTAAAAGGCTACACTACTTTTAATGAGGTGTTAGATAATCATGGAAACGGAGGTCATGGATGTGAACTGTGTAAACCTTTGGTAGCCTCATTAATGGCAACAATTCATGCAGATACTGCAAATAAAGAATACGCTATTCAAGATTCTAATGATCGTTTCTTGGCAAATATTCAAAGAAACGGAACGTATTCTGTGGTGCCGCGTGTTCCTGGGGGAGAAATTACTCCAGACAAATTGATAGCGCTTGGGGAAATTGCTAAAAAATATGACTTATACACTAAAATAACAGGAGGTGTTCGTATCGATTTGTTTGGGGCAACCTTAAATCAATTGCCATTAATTTGGAAAGAATTAATTGCACATGGTTTTGAAAGTGGGCACGCTTACGGTAAATCTTTACGGACTGTAAAAACTTGTGTAGGATCTACTTGGTGTAGATACGGAATGGATGAGAGTGTTAGTTTTGGTATAGAGCTAGAGAACCGCTATCGCGGGATTCGTGCACCACATAAAATTAAAGGCGGCGTTTCTGGTTGTATTAGAGAATGTGCAGAAGCAAGAGGTAAAGATTTTGGTTTGATTGCTGTAGAAGGTGGTTGGAATTTGTATGTAGGTGGTAATGGAGGTGCAAATCCGCGTCATGCAGAATTATTTGCAGAGCAAATAGACAATAAAACGGTTATTAAATACCTAGATAGATATTTAATGTTTTATATGCGTACTGCAAAACCTTTACAACGTACTGCTGCGTGGCAAGAGCGTTTAGAAGGAGGTTTAGAGTACTTAAAAGAAGTAATTATAGAAGATAAATTAGGTATTGCAGAAGATTTAGAAGCAGAAATGCAAACACTAGTCAATAAATTTGAATGTGAATGGACGCAGGCTGTTAATGACCCCGAGGTTATGAAGCGTTTCAATCATTTTGTAAATAGCGAAGAGGAGGATGATAACATCGTTTTTGTGCCGTTAAGAGAGCAAAAAATGCCAGAGCCTTGGGTGTAATAGTATAAAAATTGAATGCTTTAAAGCTTATAAAATTAAAATTATAGAATAGATTACGCTAAAAGTTGGCAAACAGTTGCGTTAGGGATTGAAGTGGCATCCTTTTTTGTGTAGTTTGCGTTTTTTGTGAAGAATGAACAAAAAAAAACGAAAACAAATAAAAAAGATATAACGTAAAGCCCGACCTTTTAAGGTAACGCAAATAAAAAAACAAAAAATGGAAGAAATTTTAGAACATTATACAACCACCAAATTAGAAGATGTGCAAGTTTGGTTTAAGGCAGCATCTGTAAAAGATTTTCCAAAAGATGGAGGGGCTTGTGTAAAGTACAAAGAGAAGCAAATTGCGGTTTTTAACTTTGCTAGATTAAATAAATGGTATGCGTGCCAAAATGTTTGTCCGCATAAAATGGAAATGGTATTAAGTAGAGGAATGATAGGTGATGATAAAGGTATGCCAAAGGTTGCTTGTCCGCTTCATAAAAAGACATTTTCTTTAGAAAATGGAGAAAATTTAAACGGAGATTTAGAGGCTATTGCTACGTATCCTGTAAAGATTGAAGGAGAAAATGTGTATATTGGCTTTTTAGAATAAAGCTATAAAATGAAGCCAACAAAATTTGAAACAGCTATTGCCTTACTAGATAAAAAAAATGCAGAAGACCCAACAACATATCAAGTTGCTGGTTATGAATATCCTAAAGAGCTATTGTACGCTCAAAGAATGACAAGAAAACTTTTGCAATTTGAACCCAATGCTTCAAAAGCATTGCAAATAGCAGCAAGAGGGCAACATGTGTGTAGGTGGCAAATTGCCAGAAATGAGTATCCAATGGATAGAGTTGGGTATTTAAAATGGAGAGAAACCTTAAAAAAAATGCATGCACAAATTGCAGGAGAAATTTTACAACAAGTTGGTTATGATGATGAGTTTGTGAAGAGGGTTCAGAAAATTATTTTGAAGAAACTTATCAAAAAAAACGAAGAATCTCAAGCCTTAGAAGATACCATTTGTTTAGTGTTTTTAGATTATTATTTTGATGAGTTTGCTGCAAAACACAGTGATGAAAAAGTAATTGATATTTTGCAAAAAACTTGGGTAAAAATGTCTGATAAAGGACATAAAGCTGCATTAGAATTACCTTTTTCTGAAAAAGGATTAGCTTTGGTGCAAAAAGCAATCTCATAAATTTATACTTTTTATAGTGGCTACAATCAGCAATTCTTTAGATCAAAGAACGTTTGATAAATTAAGGCGGTTATACATTATAGCACTTAGTACTATTGCATTTTCGGTAATAATAAGTCAAATTTTGGTAAGAAATCACTTAAACAATCAAGAAAGTGATTCTACTGTAATTAATATTGCTGGTAGACAACGAATGTTAAGTCAGAAACTGACAAAAGAAATTGTTTCTATTACAGTTTCTAAAGATGAGATTCATAGGGTTTTATTAACAAATAAGATCAAAAAAACAATTTCTTTATGGGCACTTTCTCATTATTCATTGCAAAAAGGAAACGATTCTTTGGGGCTTCCTGCTAAAAATAGCAAAGACATTCAAGAAAAATTTGCAAATATCAACCCTTATTTTAATGTCATACAAACGGCATCAAAATCTATTGTTCAGCAATTAGAAAGCAATCCTTTAGTAGGTGTAACTGCTATAACATCAGATATTGAAAAAGTAACAAATAATGAGAGTACTTTTTTAACGATGATGGATGATATTGTAAATCAGTATGATAAAGAAGCAGATGCAAAAGTAGCTTGGTTAAGAAAATTAGAGTTTTTGTTAATGGCTTTAACGTTGTTAATTCTCTTAGGCGAATTTTTATTTATTTTTTGGCCTGCTGCAAAATCAGTAAAAGCAACCCTAGCAGATTTACTAATGGCAGAAAAAAAAGCTAAAAAAATGGCTTTTGATGCAGATGAATTAAGTGTAGCCAAAGAAAAATCTATCAAAGAATTGCGTGCTTTAAGTCATGCTATGGATGAGACCTTGTTGTTTGCTAGAATTGATCCAGAAGGAAGTTTAATTCATATTGGAAATAAATTTTCACGCTTATTTAAATTATCTAAATTTAAAAAAGAAGTTTTGTTTTGGAATATCATTTCCAATAATGCAAACGAGCAGTTGGCAATAGAACAGTTGATAAATAAACATAAGAAAATAGGCTGGCAAGGTGAGGTGAAAGGAACCAAAAAAGACAATTCTGATATATGGTTAGAAATGTCTGTAATACCATACAGACCTACAGAAGATAAATCAGAACTGTTAATTATAGCATCAGAAATTACAGAAAGAAAAAAGGCTCAAATAGAAATAGAAAGATTGACTAAAAAGAGTTTTGAAGAAAAAATGAGTCAGCAAAAAATTATTTCTAGTAAAATTATAGAAAATCAAGAAAAAGAACAAAACAGAATTGCTAAAGATGTTCATGATGGTATTGGGCAAATGTTAACCGGTTTAAAATACAATTTAGAAAGTATTAATGTAGACGATTTAGAAAAAACAACCTCAAAAATAGAACATCTTAAAGAGTTGACATCTAGCATTATAAAAGGGGTGAGAACCGCTACGTTTAACCTTACACCCCCAGAATTGTCAGATCATGGTGTTGTACCTGCTATTTCTAAACTAACTAAAGAATTGGAGAGGTTAACAGGTAAAGAAATTTTATTTTTTAATAAAACAGATTTTAATAAGCGCTTAGATTCTTTAATAGAAATTAATATCTATAGAATTACACAAGAAGCTATTAACAATGCTATTAAATACGCACAATCTTCGCACATTTTAGTGTCATTGTCTCATAGTAAAAATATGCTAAGTATTGTAATTGATGACAATGGTAAAGGTTTTGAACCTTCTAAAGTAAAAAAAGTAAAAAACGGAGATGGTGGTATGGGAATGACGTTTATGAAAGAACGTATAAAATATATAGACGGAAGAATGTTTCTTACTTCAGAATTGGAGAAAGGAACAAGAGTAACATTTAATATACCTTTATAATTTAATTAATACTAATGAAAAGAAAGCGAATTAGTTCAGGTTCTGAGTTTGAAGAAAAAATAGGATACTCTAGAGCAGTAGTGCAAGGAAATTGGGTATTTGTATCTGGTACAACAGGTTATAATTATGAAAACATGACGATTAGTGATGATATTGCTAGTCAAACAGAACAGTGTCTCTTAAATATTAAAAATGCTTTAGAGCAAGCAGAAACAAGTTTGTCTGACGTTGTTAGAGTTATGTATATACTTAAAGAAGCGTCAGAATTTGAAAAATGTTGGCCAGTTTTAGGAAAGTATTTTGGAGAGATAAAGCCAGCAGCAACTATGATTGCAGCAGGTTTAGCAGATGAAAAAATGAAAATAGAAATTCAAGTTACTGCTCTTAAAAACTAAACTACGTAGTTTTAGCTAAAAACAGTACCTTTGTATACGTATTAACTTACCAAGCATTGTAATATGATTAATGTAGTTTTAGCAGATGACCACGTTTTAGTTAGAAATGGAATAAAGGCACTTTTAGAGGATGAATCTGGCGTAACAGTTATAGATGAAGCTTCGAATGGAAAAGAAGCACTAGAGGTAATTTCTAAAAACAAACCTAATGTTTTAATTGTAGATATTAGAATGCCCGAAATGAATGGTATAGAAGTGGTTGCACAGGTTAACAAAAACTATAAAGATGTTAAAACTCTAGTGCTTTCCATGCATGATTCTGAAGAATATGTTGTAAAATCTATACAAGCTGGAGCAGATGGTTATTTGTTAAAAGGAGCTAGTAAAGATGAGTTTTTAAAAGCATTAACCAAAGTAGCTTCTGGTGGCAAGTATTTTACAGGAGATGTTTCTGCCATTATTATGAGTAACTTTGTAAATGGAAATACAACTACTGCTTCAAAAACAAAAGAACTTAAAGAACTACCTTTTAAATTAACCAAAAGAGAAAAGCAAATACTTAGTTTAGTTTTAGAATTGAAAAACAATAAAGATATTGCCGATGAACTTAAAATAAGCAAAAGAACTGCAGAAGTACATCGTTTTAACTTAATGAAAAAATTAGAGGTTAAAAATCTCATGGAGTTGACTAATAAGGCCAAAGAGTACGATTTGGTGTAGTTTGTCTCATACTTATTTTAGAATTATTTATTTTATGGGTTCATTTTTGAGATATCCTTAAAAATAAAATATTCAATTACCAAATCCTTAATAATTGTGTTGTACGTATTTTTTTAATAAAAATTAAGTATTTATACTTAGTTTTGTAATGTAGAATTATATCATGTCAACACGATCTCAAGAAAAAACAACAAAATTAAGTTTTCTAAACTTTAAAGAAGTTTCTATTGATAGGTTTGATATAACATCAATACTTGTGCTAATAATCAAATTTTTATCAGAAGAAGAAAAATCAAAAGTACAAGATGATAATGATTATGTACAAGAACTAGTTCGTGTATAAGTAAAAGTCAATTAATGCCATGTATTTTATTTATTTGAAAATTCAAAGTATTGTTTTTTAGGGTATTCAGAATAATAAAATCAATAGTTGGATAGTAAAAATTTAATGTCGTATTTCGTAAAAACCTTAGTTTAAAATGATGAAAAATGAAGTTAAAACAACATGTTCTTATTGTGGAGTAGGATGTGGAATTATCGTAAAAAAAGACGCAAACAATAAGGTTTATGTAGAGGGCGATAAAAATCATCCGGTAAATAGAGGTATGTTGTGTTCTAAGGGGATGAACTTGCACTATGTTGCAAATGATACTTCAGATAGAATTTTATATCCAGAAATGCGATGGTCTCGCTCACATCCTCTACAACGTGTTTCTTGGGATACCGCTTTAGATAGGGCTGCTAGTGTTTTTAAGTCTATCATTAAAAAACATGGTCCAGATGCTGTAGCATTTTATGTATCTGGTCAAAGTTTAACAGAAGAATATTACATTGCCAATAAACTTACAAAAGGGTTTCTTGGAACCAATAACATAGATACAAATTCACGCTTGTGTATGAGTTCTGCAGTTGTTGGTTATAAAAAAGCTTTTGGAGAAGATAGCGTACCCATTTCGTATGCAGATATA
The DNA here is from genome assembly GCF_003335085.1 of Polaribacter sp. WD7. Lineage (GTDB taxonomy): Bacteria > Bacteroidota > Bacteroidia > Flavobacteriales > Flavobacteriaceae > Polaribacter. The sequence continues at coordinate 209,240 of NZ_QPEJ01000018.1, forward strand.
GAGTTGGCAGATTGTTTTTTAATTACAGGTGCAAACCCTGCTTGGTGTCATCCTATTTTGTTTAGGAGAATAGAGCAACATAAAGAGAAAAATCCAAGTGTAAAAATTATCGTAATAGATCCTCGTAAAACAGACTCTGCAAACTTTGCAGATTTGCATTTACAATTAATTCCGGGTACAGATGTAGTGTTGTATAATGCCATAGGAAGATGTTTGTATAAAAGTGGATTGATAGATGAAGATTTTATCAAACAACACACTCAAGGATTTGAAGATTACAAGAAAATAATTTTTGGAACAACATTAAGAGAAGCTTCTAAATTATGTGGCGTTCCTGAAAAAGATATTATAAGAGCTGCAGAAATGATAGGGCTATCTAAAGGCTTTATAAGTATGTGGGCTATGGGGTTAAACCAAAGTGTGGTGGGTACAGATAAAAATGTTTCTCTATTAAACTTATCCTTAATTACAGGTCAGGTTGGTAAACCCGGGTCAGGTCCTTTTTCATTAACAGGTCAACCTAATGCTATGGGTGGTCGTGAAGTTGGAGGAATGGCAAATTTATTAGCTGTTCATAAAGATTTAATGAACGAAGAGCATCGTAGAGAAGTTGCTCAATTTTGGGGTGTTGATAAAATATCTCCCAAGCCAGGACTTACAGCTACAGAAATGTTTGATGCCTTAGAAAGCGGAAAATTAAAAGCAGTTTGGATTGCGTGTACAAATCCATTGGTAAGTTTGCCAAATTCACATCAGATTGAAAAAGCCATGGCAAACTCTAAATTTGTAGTGGTTCAAGAAATTTCGCACAAATCTGATACGGTTAAGTATGCAGATTTGGTTTTACCTGCCGCAGCGTGGTTAGAGAAAGAAGGTACAATGACCAATTCTGAACGTAGAATTTCTTATTTACCAAAAGAAATTGATGCCCCTGGTGAAGCAAGACCAGATGTAGAAATTTTTTGTGATTTTGCTCAAAGAATGGGTTTTAGAGGATTTAATTATAATGGAGCTGAAGAAATTTATGATGAGTACGCTGCAATGACAAAAGGAACCAATATTGATGTTTCTTTTTTAAATTATGATAGGTTAAAAGCAGAAGGTACTTTTCAGTGGCCAGTAAATGAGTACAGAAGTAAAGGAACTCCTCGTCTTTTTCAAGATAAAAAATTCTATACGCCATCACAAAAAGCTATTTTTAACATTCCTTCATCTACAGAAAATACTGCTGTAAAAACTACTGATGAATTTCCGTTAATTTTAACTACAGGTAGAATTAGAGATCAGTGGCATACCATGACTAAAACAGGAAAAGTATCGCGTTTAAAAACGCATTATCCAAAGCCAGTTTTAGAAATAAATCCTGTAGATGCTTACTTAAATAACCTAAAAGACGGTGATGTAACCGAAATTAAAAGTGCAAATGGTGTTGTTAGAGTTCGAGCTAAAGTTACAGACGCTATTAAAGAAGGGGTCGTTTTTTTGCCTATGCATTGGGGTAAAGTGTTGCAAAGCAATTTAAATAGAGCTAATAATTTAACCAACACACATTTAGATCCGATATCTAAAGAGCCAGATTTTAAATTTACAACTGTATCTGTTTCTAAATATAAAAAGCCAAAAGAAAAGATTGTAATTGCAGGTGCAGGTGCCGCTGCATTTCGTTTTTTACAAAACTATAGAGATTATAACGATGTAGATGAAATTCATGTCTTTTCAATGGAGTCTAACCTGTTTTATAATAGGGTTTTATTACCAGAATATGTTACAGAAGAGTTGACTTGGGAGCAGTTGTTAAAAATAAAAAATGCAGAATTATCTGAACTAAAAATTCATTTGCATCCAGAAACATTAATAGATAAGATTGATAAAGAGAATAAAACAGTAACCGACTCAAAAGGAGAAATTCACACATTTGATAAATTAATTTTAGCGACAGGAAGTAGAGCCTTTATACCAAGAGATGTGCAAATAGATTTACCTGGTCGTTTTACCATGCGTAATAAAATTGATGCAGATAACTTTAAAAAATACTTAGACGATACAGGTTTACCTCCAGAAGAACAGCATGTTGTAATTGTAGGAGGTGGTTTGTTAGGTTTAGAGTTGGCTGCAGCCATGAAACACAAAAATGTAAAAATTACAATTGTGCAAAGAGCATCTAGGTTAATGGAGCGTCAATTAGACTCTATTTCAAGTAAATTATTAGCGTTAGATGTACAAGAAAGAGGTATTCAAATTTATTTTGATAATGAAGTTAGTACTGTTTTTGATGATGAGGATACAGGTGAGTTAACTATTAACCTTAAAAGTGGAAAATACATTACCGCCAATGCTATTGTGTATGCAATTGGTACAAGACCTAATATAGAAATTGCAAAAAATAACGGAATACTTTGTGGTCGAGGAGTAAGGGTAAATCAGCATTTACAGTCTTCTCACCCTGATATTTTTGCTATTGGTGAAATTGCTGAGTATGATAATAGATTGTTTGGTATAACTTCTGCTGCAGAAGAACAAGCAGGTATTTTGGCTAATTTTATAGCAGGAGATATTAGTGAATCTTACAAAGGTTCTGTTTTGATGAATATTTTAAAATTTAACGATTTAAATCTTTGTAGTATTGGAGATATTATAGTGCCAGAAAACGACCCAAGTTACGAGGAAATTATTTTTACAGATATTTCTAAACGTTATTATAAAAAATGTATCGTAAAAGACGATTTGCTTATTGGAGCAGTTTTAATGGGTGATAAAAACGAGTTTGCAGAATTTAAAACCATGATAGAAAGCAAAATCGAAATGTCAGATAAACGAGATTCCTTATTAAGAGGTACATCTAATGCAGAACCAATGTTGGGTGAGTTGGTTTGCTCTTGTAGTCAGGTAGGTTCTGGAAACATAGAAGATGCCATTGCAAAAGGATGTACAAATTTTACGGAACTATGTAATAAAACAGGGGCAGGTTTAGGTTGTGGTAGTTGTAAAACAGAGGTAAGAGAAATATTAAATAACGCAAAAGTAGGAGTATGAACGAGTTGTTAAATAGGGTTATTGTAAAAGGCGGAGTTTTGTCTCCTGGAGAATTAAAATACATTTGCGAATCTGTAGAAAGTTTAGGTTGTAAAACCATATCATTTGGTTCTAGACAAGATATTTTGTTGCCTAAAAAAGTACAACCAGAAGACTTGTCTAAGTTTGATAAATTGATGGTGGTAGAGTTTGACGAAGTTGGAGTAGAAAACGTGGTTTCTTCATACGTATGTGCAGATATTTTACCATCTACATCTTGGTTAACAGGAGATAAGTATTTGTATATTTTAGAACAATTTAGAACAAAATCTACCTTAAAAATCAATATTACAGATCCTAAACAAAGATTGGTTCCGTTGTTTACAGGTCACATTAATTTTATAGCTTCAGAACATGAAGATTACTGGTATTTGTACATTAGGTTGCCAGAATGGAAAAAGACTAAAATGTATCCTGCGTTAATTTATAGTTGGGATTTAGATAAAATTGAAACTACTATAGAAAACATTCTTCAAGAAGAACCAGAAACTATAGAAACTATTTTTGAATTGGTAAGTGATGCTGTAGATACCAATAACAGAACAGTAGACAAACCGTTAGAGGTTCCTTTTTATCCCTTTCCTTATTTTGAAGGAATGAACAAAATAGGAATGGATAAATATTGGTTAGGATTGTATTGGAGAAATAATAAATACGACGTCTCTTTTTTGAAAGATATGTGCGAGTTGTGTTTTGAAAATAAAATTGGTAAAATTTCTATTACACCATGGAAATCTTTTATTGTAAAAGGTATTCCAAGAGAATCAAAATTGGTTTGGGAGAAGTTTTTAGGAAAAAGAGGTATTAACGTGCGTCATTCTATGTTAGAGTTAAATTGGCATTTACCCGTAGCTAATAAAGAAGCACTTAATCTTAAAAAATACTTAGTTGCAAATTTTGATCAAAATGACATTAGTACCTATGGGTTAACTTTTGGTATTACAGATTATAATAAATCATCCTATTATTTTACATCAATAGTTATTGAGAAAAATAAGCAACCAGAACTGATAGGTAATTTTCAAACTAGAGATACATACAATTTACTGTATGCCAAAAATTTTGATCCAAATACTAGGCAATACATAACCCACGTACAAGATGTAGATAAGGTTGAATTACCAGGATTGTTAATGGAGTTGAGTCAGTTGTATTTTGATCAATTGGGTTCAGAAAAAGAAGAAGAAGTTGTCCAAAAAACCAAACAAGAATCTTTAAAAGAAGAAGTGTACCAATGCCAAGATTGTTTAACAGTTTACAATGAAGTGTATGGAGATGTTACTCAAAATATTTCAGAAAACACTACTTTTGCAGATTTGCCAGAAACCTATAAATGTTCACTTTGTGAGGCTCCAAAGAGTAACTTTAAAAAAAGAATTTTAGAAAAGAAAATATAAATGGTAACGCATAGTTCATTTAACAATACTTCACAAAATAACTCTAACAAAGGGGTGTGCGATGTTTGTAATAATGAACATTGTTTGGTGCACAATCATTCTCAAACGCTACTTGGAGATGAAACTACCCAAAATACAATCATAAAATGTAAAAAGGGGCAACAGTTTATTATAGAAGGAGCTCCGGTAAACGGTTTATTTTTTATTAAACAAGGTACTGTAAAAGTATTTAGAACCGGAATTAATGGTCGCGAACAAATAGTTCGTTTTGCCAAAGATTGCGAAATCATTGGTCATAGAGGTTTTGGAACTCAAGAATATTATTCTATTGGGGCTATTGCTTTACAAGATTCAGAACTGTATTATTTTTCTAAAGAATACTTGCAAAAAATCCTTTTTGAAAATCCTGCTTTTAGTTACGATATGATGCTGTTTTACGCAAACGAACTCAATAGAAGTGAATCTAAAGTAAAATCTATTTCTCAAATGACCGTTAGAGAGAGAGTTATAGATACCTTGCTGTATATTCACAGAAAGTTTGGAAACTTAAGAGGTTTTTTGAACTTGCCATTAAGTAGAAAAGAATATGCAGATTATGCAGGTACCACAGAAGAACAGGTTATTAGAGTCTTTTCAGCCTTAAAAAAAGAAGAATTAATTACAGCTAAAGGAAAAAAAATAGCAATACCTGATGTGCAACTGCTAAAAAATGAAATTAGTGAACACAACTACTTCTTAGATTTATAATACAATACGTATTTTTTATTTCGTTATATTTCAGCTACTTATGTTTTTTTCTGCTTTTTATCAGGTTTAAACCTGTTGTAAAAGAATGTTATAATCACGTTTTTCTCATTTTAATTTAATCTCCAACATTATATTTTTGTTTAAAGTAAGTATTAATACTTATTATTTAATTTAAACAACCAAAAATTTATAATAATGGAAGCACAAACAGTAACCCTAGTTCAAGAAACATTTGCAAAAGTAAAACCTATTGCTCCACAAGCAGCAGAGATTTTTTATAGTAAGTTATTTGAGTTAGATCCAAAATTAAAACCTTTATTTCCTAGTGGTAGTGAAGCAATGAAAAGTCAAGGAAATAAATTAATGACTATGCTTGGTGCTGCAGTAGCAGGATTGAGCAATATAGATGCTTTAATTCCTGTATTACAAGACCTTGGAAAAAGGCACGTAAATTATAATGTAGAAGCTTCTCATTATGATACTGTAGGTGCAGCTTTATTGGCAACATTGGAAGCTGGTTTGGGTGATGATTTTACACCAGAAGTAAAAGACGCTTGGTCTAGTGTTTATGGGACAATGGCGGGTGTAATGATAGATGCATCTTATTAATAACTTAAACTCTTTATTATGAAATATTTTTACAAAATAACCTTATTGTCTTTATTTATGCTAACACTTTTAAGTGCTTGTGGGGGTGTTCCTGAAGAAAAATCAACAGCGTCTCATTCAGAAAAAGCTTTTTCAGTCGAAGAAGTTTTAGAAATGGTAGCCAAAGAAAATGATGTAACAAGAACGCTTTATACAAAAGCTATTGTAGGAAAGGGAAAGGCACAAGGCATGAAATTTGACGAAGATTGGCGTAAAGATGATGTAGAGGCAGGACCATTGCCAGCACTATTTTTAAGAGGAGTAGCCTCTAGTATTAGAAAAAGTCCTGTTCCATTAGGGTTGTATTTAGGTTCTGATTTTCCTGTAAATGCAGCAAATAAATTTGTAGGAAAGCAAGCAGAATTATTTAAAAAAATAAAGATGAATCAAAAACCACAATTTTTTTATGATTCAGATCAAAAACTACACACCGCAATGTTTGCAGATGTAGCAGGTGCTGGGGCATGTGTATCTTGTCATAATGATCATCCTCAAACAACGAAAACCGATTGGAAATTGGGTGATGTCATGGGGGCAACTACTTGGCAATATCCAAAAGATTCTTTATCTTATAAAGAAACAATTGCTTTATTAGGTTCTTATGCGCAAGGTACAGTAGATATTTACAAAGAATACTTGGCGGAAATTGAAGAATTTAAGAAAAGTGATAAACCAGAAATTGGAAGCAAATGGCCTGCAGAAGGTAATTATTTACCTACAGCGGAAGTGTTTTTAGATAGTGTTAAAAAATTATCGTCATATGAAACAATGAAGCATTTGGTAGCTAAGAAGTAACTCTCAAAATATATAATAATCCCATTTTTATCATTTTACTATGTTTTATAATGGGTTTGTTTTAAATTATAATCGGTCATAAATATGATTTTTAGCGGTAATAAATCCACAATAATTGGGCTTATTTTACTCTTAGCATTCTTTGTTCAACTTTTTTTTAAATTAGAATGGGACTTATTGCTAGAACTACAACAAGAGCAAATGTTTAAAAGATGGTCTGGTCTGGTTTTAGCTTTATTTATAGTTTTTCAATGGATGTTTTCTTTAACTAGAACTGTAAAAAAATTTAGAAAGCATAACCTAACTGTGCAGAACATACACAAGTGGTTAGGTGCAATAAGTCCAGTATTTTTTTACATCCATAGCATGCATTTAGGGTACGGATATTTGTTATTGTTAACATATATTTTTCTTTTAAATACTGTTTTAGGGTATATAAATCTAGATGTAATTAAAAATGATGGAGAATTATTGTTTAAAGGGTGGATGATTACACATGTAGCCTTGTCGTTAATCATAACCATTTTAATGTTATTTCATATAACAATGGTGTTTTATTATAAATAGAAAGATTTGAAATTATTAGTCAAAGACATAATTAAAGAAACAGATGAGGCAATTAGTATCCGTTTTAAAAACGGAAATCTGTTTAAGAAACTAAAATATAAGCCAGGGCAATTTTTAACAATTCATACCACTATAGAAAAGAAAATAGAAAAGAGGGCTTATTCTTTTAGTAGTAATCCTTTTACTGATAAAGATTTAAAAATTACTATTAAACGAGTAGAGAAGGGGTTGGTTTCAAACTATGTACATGATTATTTAAAAGTTGGAGATAAAGTTGAGGTAGATGATCCTGCAGGTTCTTTTTTTGTAGAACCTTCTAGTAAAACCAAAAAACAGTACATTTTATTTGCTGGTGGTAGTGGTGTTACCCCTATGTTTTCTATTGTAAAATCTGTTTTAACTGAAGAGAAAAACTCTAAGATATTGTTAATTTACGCTAATCAAAATATAGATTCTATAATCTTTCATGATGAAATAAAGCGACTAGAAGAGCAATATTATAATACCCTTAAAGTAGAGCATATTGTAGCGCAGATTCCAAAAGATAAAGACAATTATCATTCTGGTTTAGCTACCCAAGAATTAATAGATCGTATTTTTTCTAAACACAACATTTTGTTTAAAGATCATCAGTATATGATTTGTGGTCCGTTTGGATACATGGAAAAAATTAAAGAGATTTTAAATGAGAACGGAATTACAAGAGAAAAAATTAAAGTAGAAGTTTTTAAAAAACCAGAAGTAAGAGTTTCAGGTAGAAATTTAGAGAGTGATGTTACCATTAAGCATAACGGAAAAGAATATCAAATAAAAGTTAACGGAGATAAAACCATTTTAAGACAAGCGATGTCTAAAAATATTGCGTTACCGTATTCTTGCAGATCTGGTATGTGTTCTACTTGTAAAGCTAAATGTGTAGAAGGAGAGGTAAAAATGATTGATGGTCACTACTTGTCAGATAATGAAGTTCTTAGCGGTGATATTTTAACTTGCATTAGCTATCCTTTAAGTGAAAAAGTTGTTTTAGAAATTTAATTATGTATCTATGTTTAAGATAAATCCTCTTCGTAAAAGACAATTTTTTGGATCCATTATTGGTCTAATTGTAGGAATTCCCTTGATATATATATTAACTTTAGACGCAACAGAAGAATATATTTCTATCGGACCTATGAATACAGGGCATAATGATTTAAAGTGTTTTGCTTGTCATACAGATGCAAAGGGTAATTTATTGCAGCAAATACAATCTAATTTTTCTCATACAATAGGAGTAAGAGAGAACGGAGTAGATTTTGGGACAAAAGATGTTACAGTAGATAATTGTTTGCAATGCCATGATAGGCCAAACGATAGACATCCCGTATATCGATTCTCAGAGCCCAGATTTAAAGATGCTATTAAAAATATAGATGCCACTACTTGTATCACTTGTCATACAGAACATCAAGAAGAAAGAGTTTCTGTTGAGTCAATTAACTATTGTATGAATTGTCATCAAACTTTAGTAGTCGAAAACGACCCTATAGATATTTCTCATAAAGATTTAATTGCTAAAGAACAATGGTTTACCTGTATACAATGTCATGATTTTCATGGAAATCATAAATACGCTGTTCCTGTAAAGTTAGCAGATACAATACCAATGAAAATAATCCAAGATTATTTTGATGGAGGTTCAGATCCGTACGGAAAACTTAAGAAGTACACAGCGTTGTCACTAGAGGACTGGTTAAAGTCTTTTGATAAATAACTCTAAATTATTACTTACAAAGCAAAAAGATCAATATTAAGCGTATTCATCTTTTTACGTATATAAAAACTTTTTTAAAATACGTACATTGTAAGTATACGTATACATTCATAATTTTTTTAAACACCTTATTTTTAGTTATTTATGATAATTAACTGCTTTAAAACATGTTTTAACATGTTTTAAAAAGATGTTTTAATATGTGTCTTATCATTATTTGATAAACTATCTACTTATATATTTGTCAAAAAATAAGTATTAATACGTAGATAACTAAAACTATCAAGAAATGAAATCGTTACTTAAAAAATCAACCTTAGTTTTATCGACAGCAATGTTATTGTTTGCATGTGGAGGTAAAGAAACTAAAAAATCAACTACAACCGTAGAAGCAAGTACTTCAAAAACTAAACAGTTAGCAATTGAAAAACCTCAATTAACATTTGGGTTTATCAAATTAACAGATATGGCACCTTTAGCTATTGCTAAAGAAAAAGGATTCTTTGAAGATGAAGGATTGTTTGTTTCTGTTGAAGCACAATCGAACTGGAAAAATGTTTTAGATAGAGTTATTGATGGTCAATTAGACGGATCTCATATGTTAGCAGGTCAGCCAATTGCTGCCGGAGCAGGTTTTGGTCGTCAAGCAAAATTAGTGACTCCTTTTTCTATGGATTTAAATGGAAACGGTATTACAGTTTCTAACGATGTTTGGTCTAAAATGAAGCCAAATGTTCCAAAAGATGGAAGCGGAAAACCAATTCATCCTATTAAAGCAGATGCTTTAAAACCAGTAATTACAGAGTATAAAAACTCAGGAAAAGCATTTAAAATGGGTATGGTGTTTCCAGTATCTACGCATAACTATGAAATTAGATATTGGTTAGCAGCAGCAGGAATTCATCCAGGTATGTATACAAAAGAAAACGTACAAGGTCAAATTGATGCAGAAGTATTATTATCTGTAACGCCTCCGCCACAAATGCCAGCAACATTAGAAGCAGGTACTATTTATGGATACTGTGTAGGTGAACCTTGGAATCAGCAAGCAGTATTTAAAGGAATTGGGGTTCCTGTAACAACAAATTACGATATCTGGAAAAACAACCCAGAAAAAGTATTTGTAATGACAGAAAAGTTTGTAAAAGAAAATCCAAATACAGCAATTGCAGTAACTAAAGCTTTAATTAGAGCGGGTAAATGGTTAGATAAACCAGAAAATAGAAAAGAAGCTGTAAAAATCTTATCAATGTCTCAATATGTTGGTGCTCCAGAAGAAGTATTAGCAAATTCTATGACAGGAACATTTGAGTTTGAAAAAGGAGATAAGCGTGAAATGCCAGACTTTAACGTATTCTATAAATACAACGCAACATATCCTTTCTACTCTGATGGAATCTGGTTTTTAACACAAATGAGAAGATGGGGTCAAATTCCTGAAGCAAAACCAGCAGATTGGTATGCATCTACAATAAAAGATATTTATAGACCTGATATTTGGAAAAAAGCAGCAGCACTTTTAGTTGAAGAAGGAAACATTCCTGCTTCAGATGTTCCAACAACAGATGGTTACAAACCAGCAACAGCAGATTTTATAGACGGTACAACTTACGATGCTAAAGATCCAATAGGATACATCAATAGTTTTAAAATAGGAAACAAAGACAAAAAATAATATTTATTTATTATCAAGTAAGAAATTATGAAAGCAAGTTTGACATTAGGAAAAGTCTCTAAATTTATGGGATTAGGATTTTTTATCACCTTAAAAGACCTTTTTACTGGGAAGTTAGAAAAAGAAGATTTAAAAAGCTTCTTGCGCAAAGTAGTAGTGCCACTTGCTTCCATAATTTTATTTATAGGTTTATGGCATTTAGGGGCTAAATCTTTATACAACACAGAAGCAGAATTTAAAATCGCAAAAGCATTGCAAGACCAAGGTCAAGCAGCTGCAGATGCATTAAAAGTGTGTATAGCTTCTGGAGATTCTAGTTGCCAGCCTAATACATTGCCTTCTCCAGCACAAGTTTGGGAGTCTTTTCAATCTTTATTGAGAGATCATAATATTATTAGTGCAGATAAAGCTGCGTTTGCAGAAAAAACAGCTGCATTAAATGAGAAAAGAATTGCCGCAGGTCAAGACCCTATTGTATATACAGGAAGACCATCTTTTGTAGATCAAATTTTTAGAAGTTTGCAAACCGTATTTGCTGGGTTCTTTTTAGCATTTTTGATTGCTGTTCCTTTAGGAATATTTATAGGACTAAGTCCTACCTTAAAAAGTGCATTTAACTGGTTTATTCAAATATTTAAACCTGTATCTCCTGTAGTTTGGTATTTATTAGTTTTTATGATTGTAAAAACAGTATTAATTGGCTCTTCAAATGATAGCTCTTTTACCATTTCATTTATTAGTGTTGGTTTATGTTCTATGTGGGCAACATTAGTAAACACTGCAATGGGCGTTTCATCTGTAGATAAAGATTATATTAATGTTGCTAAAGTTTTAAAATTAGGGACTTTTCAAAAAATATTTAAAGTGGTGTTACCCTCTTCTTTACCGTTGATTTTTACAGGGTTAAAGATTACTTTATCAGTGGCTTGGATGGTTTTAATTGCGATAGAACTTTTGGCACAAAGCCCAGGTTTAGGCTTGTTTGTTTGGGAAGAATTCCAAAATGGAGCAAACGACTCTAATGCAAAAATAATTGTTGCCATGTTTGTTATTGGTATCATTGGGTTCTTATTAGATAGATTAATGTTAACCATACAAAACTGGGTGTCTTTTGATAAACAAGACGCAATTTAAAAACCAATAACGGATTCGCGTTAGGGATTGCAGTGGAAATCCTTTTTTATGTCAGTTCGAGTATTTTGTGAAGAATGAACAAAACGTATAGAGAACAAATAAAAAAGATTGTAACTAAAGCCCGCCCTTTTAGGGAACGCCCAAAAAAATAGAGATATGGCATATTTAGAGCTTAATAATATTTACAAAACCTACGGACAGGGAGACAATGAGACAGAAGTATTGTCTAACATCAATCTAAAAATAGAAGAAGGAGAGTTTGTTGCCATTGTTGGTTTTACAGGAAGCGGAAAAACAACGTTAGTAAATTTAATAAATGGTTTGATACAGCCAACTAGCGGAGAAGTTTTGTTTAAAGGACAGCCTGTTTTAGGCACTAGTCATGAACGCGGAGTTATCTTTCAAAACTATTCTTTGTTACCATGGTTAACCGTTGGTCAAAATGTATTTATGGCGGTTAAAGAAGCTTTTCCTAAAAAAAGCAAATCAGAATTAAACGCCTTAGTAGCGTCTTATGTAGAAATGGTAAGTTTAACACCTGCCATTAACAAAAGACCAAAAGAATTGTCTGGTGGTATGCGCCAAAGAGTTGCCGTAGCTAGAGCTTTAGCTATGAAACCAGAGATGATTATTATGGATGAACCTTTGGGCGCTTTAGATGCGTTAACGCGTGGTAATTTACAAGATGAAATTTTAAATATCTGGGGGCAAGATAAGCGTACTGCTTTATTAATTACGAACGACGTAGATGAAGGTATTTATATGGCAGACAGAATTATTCCTTTACGACCAGGACCCAAAGCAACTTTAGGACCCGAGTTTAAGATTGATATTGATCGTCCAAGAGATAAAACGGAAATGAATGACAATGAAAATTTTAAACAAACCAGAAATGCGATTATCGAGTATTTAATGGATATAGGAAATGAACGTAAATCTGAGGCAAGAGAAGCGTATGTGCTTCCAGATTTAGCACCAAAAGATTTTGTTAATCAATTTAGATAGTAGAAAAGATGAGCATAATAACAGAAAATACGATTACTAAAGAGGTTTTAGCAAAAACGTTTCCTTCAAATGAAGTAATGTTAGACTTAAAAGATCTAAAAAAAGTATATCCCACTCCAAAAGGAGATTATGTAGTACTAGAAGATCTAAATCTTCAAATTCGTAAAGAAGAGTTTGTAACAATAATAGGTCATTCTGGATGTGGAAAAACCACAATGTTATCTATGATTGCAGGATTAAACCCTATTTCTGGAGGAAATATAGCCGTATTAGGTAAACATATAAAAGGTCCAGGACCAGATAGAGGAGTTATTTTTCAGGCACCAAGTTTAATGCCTTGGATGACTTCTTTAGAAAACGTAATGCTAGGTGTAAATCAAGTTTTTCCTCATGGAACAAAATCTCAAAGAACAGACATTGCAAAATATTATTTACAAAAAGTAGGTTTAGAAGATTCTTTTCATAAAAAAGCAGCAGAATTATCGCAAGGGATGCAGCAAAGAGTAGGTATTGCAAGGGCATTTGCCATTAAACCTAAAGTTTTATTATTAGATGAACCTTTTGGAATGTTAGATTCTTTAACAAGAGGAGAGTTGCAAGATATTTTAATTGAAATCTGGAATAAAGAAAAAATTACAGCTGTTATGATTACTCATGATGTTGATGAAGCTATCTTTTTAGCAGACAGAGTAGTAATGATGACAAGCGGACCAAGAGCAAAAATAGGAGATATATTAGAGATTGATTTTAAAAGACCTAGAACTAGAAAATCGGTTTTAGAGCACGATGATTATTATAAATATAGAAAACACTTAATTGACTTTTTAGAGCATTAAGATTAAAAACTAACCAAACCAAATTACATATATACATAAGAAATATAAATAACTACAATTTTATATTTCTAGAGAGTTAACAACCAAAAATTAAGATTAATCAAAACAAACCACAGAATTTAAAAGTAAAAAAAATGAAAAAACAATACGCAATTTTAGGACTAATGTTAGTGTGTTTTCAATTTGTAAATGCACAGTTTACGTTAGATGGTCAGTTTAGACCAAGAACAGAGTATAGAAACGGATACCAAAGCTTAATTCCAGAAGGAGCAGATGCAGGTTTTGCCATAAATACCAGAGTTCGTTTAAATGCTGGTTATCAAACAGATTTGTTTAAAGTTTATTTAAGTATACAAGATTTGTTAGTATGGGGAGAAAACCCTCAGATTATACCAGTAGATGCAAATAATTCTTTTGCTGTTTTTGAAGCTTGGGCAAGTTTAAAACTTACAGACAATTCTGGACTTAAAATAGGTCGTCAAGTATTGTCTTATGATGACCAACGTTTCTTTGGTGGATTAGACTGGGCACAACAAGGTAGAAATCATGATTTAGCAATGTATCAGTATCGCTCAGGAAGTTTTATGTTAGATTTTGGTTTAGCGTTTAATCAAGATTTTGATAATAATGGAGGGCCATTATTTGGTTTCCAAAATGTGGGTACTGCTTATCCAGCTAGCAACCCATTTCAATACAAAGCAATGCAGTATTTATATGCAAAGGAAACATGGGGAGGTTTTAATGCAAGTTTGTTGTTAGTTAACTATAGTCATCAAAACTTTGATACAACTGGAGCTACCCCTGTTGCTGATGGCGTAAATAGTTTATTTACAGCTGGTACGCATTTAAACTATAAGAAAGGTAAATTTGGTTTAGCAGGTAATGCATTTTTACAAACCGGTACATTTTTTAACGGAAGCACAGATGTAGGTGGTGCATATCTTTTAAGTTTAGATGCTAGTTATAAAGCTTCAGCTAAGGTTGGCTTAGGGGCAGGTATAGAAGTTATAAGTGGTAATGATACAGCTACTACAGATAAAACAGAGGCATTTTTGCCAACTTTTGGAACCAACCACAAGTTTAACGGATTTATGGATTATTTCTACGTAGCAAACCATGTAAACACAATTGGTTTAGTAGATATTCATGCAAGCGCTAACTTTAAATTAGGAGCAACTTCTAGTTTAATGGTAAAAGCGTTAAATTTTAGTGGAGAGCAAGCATTAGCAAGTGGAGAGAAATCTTTGGGTACAGAAATAGATGTAGTTTTTTCAAAGAAGTTTAAAGGATATGCTTTAAAAGTAGGGTACTCTCAAATGTTTGCTTCTGACGGATTGTACGAATTAAAAGGTGTTTCTGAGGCAGCTGCAAAAGACACTCAAAATTGGGCGTGGGCAATGTTAGTTATTAAGCCTAAATTTTTAACAGGAAAATAAAAACCTCTAATGTCAATATTGATAAACATGATTGATTTTTAGTGTTAATCAATTGTTTATCATTATCTAAATCCCTCTTTTGAGGGATTTTTTTTTACACCACTATTACTGCAAAATCAATCTAAAGATTTAGTTTTTACAACCATATTTAATTAGTAGTTTTATCAAAAAAATAAAGATGAAATACAAAGCAGTAATTTTTGATTTAGATGGTACACTTGTAAACTCTATAAAAGATATTGCAGATGCTATGAATACAGTTTTAGAGCAAAAAAATTACCCAACATATGATTATGCTACTTATACAACTTTTGTAGGTAGTGGTATAAAAAGTTTGGTACTTAAGGCGCTTACAGAGCAAAACCCAAATACACAAGAGGTTACAGCATGTTTAAACGCTATGATGCAAGTTTACAGCAAAAATTGTACTCACAAAACTATCCCTTATAATGGCATTTTAGAGTTGTTAGATGTGCTCAAAAAAAAGCAACTAAAAGTAAGTATTCTTTCAAATAAAGAAGATTCTTTAACTAAAAAAGTAGCTAATGCTTTATTGCCAAACTACATTACCCCAGTTTTAGGACTCAAAGAAGAGGTATTAAAAAAACCAAATCCAACAGTTGCTTTACAAATATGTAAAAATTTAGAGGTTACCCCAGAAGAAACTATTTATGTTGGAGATTCTGATGTAGACATTTTAGTTGCTAAAAACGCAAATATGCTTCCTGTTGGGGTTTCTTGGGGGTTTAGAGACCAAGAAGAACTTTTAAATTCTGGAGCAGTACATATTTTACAAACCCCCTTAGACTTGTTAACTATTTTACAATAAAGTATTAAAATAAAGTACAACTGGTTTGAACTGGTAGGTAATTTAAAAACATTGTTTACATTTGTCTTATGGCAATTGTCTCAATTACAAAAAAATCTGATCAACCTAAGTACAAGCAAATTGTTACTTCAATAGAAAATGCAATTGTAAATGGTGTTTTAAAAAAAGGAGATCAATTACCATCTTTAAATGTAGTTAAAAACAAGCACAAAGTATCTAGAGATACAGTGTTAGCTGCTTTTAAAGAACTTAAAAATAGAGGCATTATTCACTCTGTAGTAGGTAAAGGATATTACGTTTCTACAGAAGATATTGTTGTAAAACAAAAAGTATTCTTATTGTTTGATGAGTTCAATTCTTTTAAAGAAGATTTGTACAATTCTTTTCTAGAAAATTTAGATGAAACCTTTCAAGTAGACATCTTTTTTCATCACTTTAATCAAGAGGTTTTACAAAAATTAATCAATCATAGTTTAGGAAATTATACCTACTATGTTATTATGCCAGCAAATTTAACAGGGGTTAAAAACATTATCAAAGAACTACCAGAAGATAGAGTGTATATACTAGACCAAGTACCTAAAGAACTAGAAAAATACCCTGCAATATATCAAGATTTTAAAAACGATATTCAAAAAGGATTACAGTCAGGATTTACATCAATTCAAAAATATAAAAAAATAGTACTATTATTTTCTCCCCAAAAACAACCCATTCAATTATTGGAAGGTTTTAAAAAATTTTGTGTAGATTTCAAAATCAATTACGAAATTATTGCTTCTATAAAAGATAGAGTTCCAAAAGAAGGAGAAATATATATTGTTTTTGAAGATAAAAATTTGATAAAAATTATCAAAAAAATAAAAGAGACAAACTTAGAATTGTCAAAAAATATAGGAATCATTTCTTATAATGACACCCTTTTAAAAGAGGTTGTAGCAGATGGCATTACCACCATTTCAACCGATTTTAAATTAATGGGTAAACAGTTAGCAGAAATGATTACAACCAACCGTAAAGAGTCTATAGCCAATACAAGTAAATTAATTTTAAGAAAATCTATATAAAATGTTTCGTATTCAAAGTACAATTGAAAATCATAAATCATATGTTATTTTAGAAAATGCCGCTAAAACAACTTCAGCAAAAATTGCGGTAGAAGAAGGAGGAAGGCTTTCTGAGTTAAAAGTAAATAATGTATTTATAATCAAAGAAATAGAAGATTTTGCTTATGCAAATTCTTATGCATCATCAGTTTTATTTCCTTTTGCCAATAGAATTAAAGAAGGAAAATATACGTTTTTAGGAGAGGATTATCAATTTGAAAAAAACGAAAATAATAGTAATGCATTACATGGTTTGGTGTTTGATAAAACATTTGAACTTTTTGAGCCAGAAGAACATCAAGATAATTGTTCTGCTACGTTTAATTATTACGAAAAAGAGAGACACGCTGCTTTTCCTTATCAATATTTTATATCATTAACGTATACGTTGTTTGAAGATAAATTACAACTAAGAGTTACTGTAAAAAATATGGACAATAAACCTTTTCCATTTACCTTAGGATGGCACCCTTATTTTTACAGTGATAAGTTATCAGATTGCGTTTTAAATTTTAAAAGTGATAAAAAAGTACAATTTGACGAGGCTTTAATTACAGACAAAATTGTAGAGAATCCAGATAAAGAAAACTTTAAAATTGAAGACAAAAAGTTAGATGATTGTTATTTCTTAGCAGATAACTTAGTGGCTTTTTCTACTCCAAAATACAATTTAAAAATTACGAGTAACGCTTTAAAGAATTTCTTGCAACTCTATACTCCAAATGGTTTTCCGCTAATAGCTATAGAACCCATGACTGGTGTATCAGATAGTTTTAATAATAAAATAGGGTTGGAGGTATTAGAGCCAAAAGAAACTCATGTTATAAGTTGGAATTTAGGTGTAACAATTAAATAGAAAATCACAGATCATGCAATTCATTACATTTTTAGGTTTTACAGTACTAGTTGCTATTATTTCTTATATCTCAACAAAATCTTCTAATGAAACCTCAAAAGATGGTTATTTTTTAGGAGGAAGAAGTTTAACCGGAATAGTAATTGCAGGATCTTTGTTACTCACAAATTTATCTACAGAGCAAATTGTGGGTTTAAATGGGCAAGCATACGAACAAGGTATTTTAGTAATGGCTTGGGAAACTTTAGCAGCAATTACTATGGTAGTTATAGCTGTTTTTTTACTTCCAAGATATTTAAAAGGTGGTATTGCAACCATTCCTCAATTTTTAGAAAGAAGATATGATAAGACCACAAAAGCCATTGTTTCTGGCTTGTTTTTATCTGGTTATGTAACCATATTTTTACCTGTGGTATTGTATACGGGTGCTTCTGCAATAAACACAATGTTTGATGTTTCTACAACTTTCGGAATTTCTGAAAACACAGCCCTATGGTTAACCGTTTTCGGAATTGGAATCATAGGTTCTATTTATGCTGTTTTTGGCGGATTAAAAGCGGTTGCAGTTTCAGATACTATAAATGCAGTAGGTTTGATTATTGGAGGATTGTTAATACCTTATTTTGGGTTGTCATTAATTGGAGATGGAAGCCTAACAGCAGGTATAGATGTTTTAATAACCAATCATCCAGATAAATTTGATGCTACAGGTGCAGAAGATTCATACGTACCTTTTTCTACTCTATTTACAGGAATGTTGTTGGTAAATTTATTTTATTGGGGTACCAATCAAGCTATTATCCAACGCGCTTTAGGAGCAAAAAACTTGGTAGAAGGTCAAAAAGGATTGGTTTATGGAGCCTTTTTAAAAATTTTAGGCCCTTTAATCTTAGTCTTACCAGGTATTATTGCATTTCATATTTTTGAAGGAAACTTAGAAAAACCAGATTTAGCATACGCCTCTTTGGTGGCTGAAGTATTGCCAAAACCACTGGTTGGTTTTTTTGCAGCGGTATTGTTTGGTGCTATTTTAAGTTCATTTAATTCGGCATTAAACAGTTGTGTAACATTATTTGGTATAGATATTTATCAAGAATATATTAAAAAAGAAGCTACAGAAAAACAAGTGGTTAAAGCGGGTAAAACTTTTGGGGTTTTCTTAGCAATATTATCTATGATTGTAGCACCTTTTATAGCTAATGCAGGTAGTGTTTTTGCTTATTTACAAGAAATTAACGGAACCTATTCTATACCTATTTTAACCATTGTTGTTGTGGGGTACTTAACCAAATATGTACCAGCTATAGCTGCTAAAGTTGGGTTGTTTTCTGGAGTTATTCTGTATAGTATAAGTCAGTTTTTAATCAAACCTATTTTTGATATTATTGAAAATATAGATGGTGTACCAACCGTTATTGGTAACACTTATCCTCATTTTTTACATGTCATGGCAATTTTGTTTGTACTCAATACTATAATTATGCTAGTTATTGGTAAGCTCTATCCAAGAAAAGAAGCTTACGTACAATTTAATTCCAAGGCTGTAGATATAACCCCTTGGAAATATTTGAAACTTGTTGGTGGTTTAGTGTGCGTAATTGTACTTGCTATTTATATTTATTTTGCAAAATAGATAGAGTACAAGAAACTTTTTTATCTTATTAAAAAACCCTTTAAAAACTTTGTTTTTAAAGGGTTTATAGTACTCAAGATGGGAGTACCTATATTTTTAAACCTTCTTAAACGCTTTGTTCTTTATTTATATTGATTAAATGGCAGGGAATTTTATCTGTTAAAGTCAATTTATATTAAAATATATTAGTTTTTCGCCACCTTTTTTGACACCCTTTAAACGTATTTTTATATATTTGAAATTATATGCAAGTTTCATTTAGTTTAAGGAAAGAAAAGGTTGATAAAAATGGTTTAATGCCAGTTTTAATGACTATTAGTTTCAATAGTGTTAGGATACGGAAAACCATAAAAGGTGTAAAGTCTCTGCCTAAACATTGGAAGGTTAGAGAACAGAGAATTAAACCATTCTTAAAAAGTGAGGATTATAATTATCACATTGAATACAATAAGTTGATTGATGAAAAAGAAGAGGAAATAAAGAAATTGTTTAGATACATTTTACTAAATAACATCAATCCTACTAAAGACTATATTTTAGAGAAGCTTGAAAACGGATTAGATAAAGTAAATCTTACTCATGAGTTTTTTCCAACATTTGAAGAATTTAAAGATTCAAGTAAATCAACAAAGACACCGAGAACTATTAAGTCTTATGTTACAACTATAAATTTTCTTAAAGATTTTGAATCCTATTCTGGAACAAGATTGTTATTTGACTCTATAGATAGCACTTTTTTTGAAAAATTACAGGATTATACTTTTATAGAAAGAAAAAACAAAAATAGCTACTTCGCTTTTATTATAAAGGTTTTGAAAACTTTTATGAATTGGTCTTTAGATAAAGAATATCACAGTAATTTGAAGTATAAAAAATTCAAAGCTAAAGAAGATGAGACCGAAATTATCTACTTGACGATGGAGGAGTTAATGAGGTTATATAATCATAATTTTGAATCTGACCGATTAAATCAAGTAAGAGACATGTACGTTTTTAATTCTGTAACAGGATTAAGAATATCAGATTACAAGGCTCTAAAGCCTTCAAATGTGAGAAAGGAATATTTATTAGTTACGATTCAAAAAACGAAAGTAATTAACACCAAAATACCCTTAAACAAGTTTTCTAGAGAAATTTTAGAAAGATATAAAGATACCATCCATGAACCTTTACCTATTATTTCTGATCAGAAATTTAATAAGTACATCAAAGAGTGTTGTAAAATAGTAGAAATAGATTCGCTTATAACTAAAACTAGGTATGTTGGGCAAAAAAGAATTGAAATAACCTTACCGAAATACGAGTTAATTACATCACATACAGCTCGTAAAACATTTGTGACCAACTCTTTAATACTAGGAATGAAAGAGATGGTAGTTAGAAATATTACCGGTCATAAAAAGGAAGAAAGTTTTAGGCGTTATGTAAAAATTGCAGAAGATTTTAAGAGGCAGGAAATGGATAATACTTGGGATAAAGTTTGAAACAATGAGAATGAAAAGGGAGATAGATGAAGAGTTCTATTTTAAATTTTATGAATATTTAAAAAAACCTTTAAACAAATCGATAAATAAGGATTTTTTCATTCCTGAAGAGGGCCCAAGAAAGTTGTCTTATTATCACAAATATAAAGACAAGTTTAATAAAATCTTATTAATTCTAGTCAATTCTAGTTTTAAAGAGACTGTTTTTAAAGAAGATGATTTTTTCATCTTTTTAGAAAATCAGAAATATGGCTACACTAACCTAAATACTCTTGAAAAAAAGTTAATTTATCATATCCAAATTGAAGTTGATAAGTTTATTAGCTCAAAATACAACTACTTGTTTAGGGATGAAGAATTCTATCGAAAAAACGATCCTTTTAAATCTAAAAAAGAATTTCATTTTTTTATAATCTCAAAAATACTTGAAAACATAGAATTCGAACCTTATAAGGTGAGCTTTTCAGCAAAAAAAGAATTCTACCTTTTTGAAAATTACTTTGGTAAAGTAATGATTCAACTAAAAGAGAATTTCAATTCTGTTAATATACAAGACCTGCATCGTGAAGTTATTAGACTGGAATTATTGAAGGAAAAATATCAACATTATTACTTAGATTTTTCAATTAAAAAAATCGAAAAATTGATACTTAGGCTAAATGTACTGTTTGACAAGTCTAATAATACAAAAGAAAAATTCAATTTAGAAGTCAGCCCACAAAAATTTAGTAAGTTACTTGTTCTCTTTTTTAAGAATAATAAGACAGAAATTGATGAGGAAAGAATAAAAAAAATAAATCAATTTATTTCAAATTGTTTCATCACAAATAGCAAGTATTCTGCAATTGCAAATACAAAGAATAATGAATTAGAATCAATTGATTTTTTAAATAGAGAAAATTTCAAATCATTTATTGCTTTATTAATTCTTCTTAAAAAGTTAAAATATATTAAAGAAATAGACGCTCTTCCGATTCAAAGAATTTTGGTTTTAGATTTAAGAGAAATAAATAAAGCAAATATTGGTTTAAGTAATAATTTAAGGAACATCATATCTGGAGATCTTAACAATTTGTCAAAAGATCATCTTTTAAAGTTAACAAGATTAAAAACACTAGCAGAAATAAAAAGAGTATTAATAAATTGATTATCAAAAATTTATTGTTTTTAATAGTTGACAAATTAAATTGTCAACTTTTTTTTACCCCAACCTGAAGCCAACTTGCACCCATCGAAATTGAATTAAATTATAAACAAATTAAGATGGCAAACGTATTATTCTACACACACAGTAAAGACGATTTAGTAAGAGCGGTTCGACTCGTAATAAATGAAATAAGACAAACAGAATTAGTAGACTCATCTATCCCTGACGATGATGAAAAACTTTCTCAAAAAGCAGCTTCATTACTTTTAGGTATTAGTGTAACCACCATTATTGATTGGCGAAAATCTGGTAAAATTCCAAGAGACGCATATATGCGTATTGGAAGACCTATTTTTTATTCAAAAAAGAAACTACTCGAATACGCAAGAAACAATAGAAATATTAGCAAGAATTCAAAGTAGTCCATTTTGGAAAACTCGAATAAAATAAAGCAACCAAATCACGTTTCAACTGCGAGGTTTAATTTTAGTTTGACCGTACTAGAGAAAAATATAATTTATACGATTATTGACGAGCTACAAAAAATAATGAGTAGAGATTTGAATCAAAAATATATGAATCAACGAATTACTGTAGAATTAAAAACTTTGGAACAAAATAGAAATTATGGTCGAATTAAAAATGCTATAAAAAAATTAGGCTCTAAACACGTAGAATTTGATTTTACTATTCCAAAAACAGGTAAAATAACAGGTTTTTCAACATCATTAATAAGTGGACTTCGCCACGAGTATAACTCAAAATTTATAACATTAAATATTCCAGAAGATGCTTGTAGATTCTTTTGTTATATAGGTGGTGGTTTTACATCATTTCAAAAAACTATTGCTATTAGTTTAAGTTCAATCTATTCAAAACAATTATATGAATTATGTTGTCGTTGGGAAGATAAAGGAGGGTATTCTTGCACTATTGAAGAGTTAAAAATCTACTTATCAATAACAGATAAGTATAATCAATTAGCACATTTACGGGTTAAAGTGTTAGAAAAGTCTAAAGAGGAATTAAAGAGAAAAGCAGATTTATTTTATACATATAGCTTAATAAAAGTAGGAAGGAAATACTCTAAAATATCTTTTAAAATTCATAGAAATATACAAGCAAATGAAGAGTATTATGGAATTAGAGAAGAGCATTTTATCTATATCTACAATTTTCTTTCTCGTTTTTTTCCTAATCATGATGACAACAAGGCAAGAAACTATACAGAGATCATCGCTAATGAAGGTTATACAGAAAAAGCATACTATCGTTTCGTAAAATTAGAAAACCAGTTAGAGGCCAGATATAAAACAAAAAGAGATATAAAAAACATATTGTTAAAGTCAATATTACCAGAATTTGGGATCTCTACTTTTGATAAAAACCAAATCACACTCAAATTGAGTCAAGTGCGATTCTAATAGGCTACTTCGTTAATTGGTGTGATTAAGTTCGTCAATTAGTGTGAGTTCAAAATGAAAACGTCGTCAATTAGTGTGATTTAGACATAGCTATCCCTTTATCCATAAGGGATACAGAGCACGTACAATAAGGTACCTACAATAAATAATACAAGTATAGTGGAATTTGAAAGATTTGCTAATGAAAGAAAAAAATATGAACTGCAAAAAAGCAAATAAAATAGACCTCGTTTTGTATTTAAAAAAACAGGGTTATAAACCAATAAAAAACACCCCAACTTCAGTTTGGTTCTTGTCGCCATTTAGAAACGAGAAAACCCCTTCTTTTAGAGTAAATCGAATAAAGAATATCTGGTTTGATTTTGGGGAAGGATCAGGTGGGAGTGTTATCGATTTTATTATTAAATTAAATAATTGCTCTGCTAAAAATGCGTTGGAAATTTTAAGTAAGGATAATTTTTTCTTTCACGAGCAAAAAGAAAACAAGTTGATTTTATCAAAACCAAAGTATTCTATCACTAAAGTTAAAGAACTCTCTAATTTAAATTTAATTCAATATTTAAATTCTCGTAAAATAAATATTGAATTTGCTAAGAAGTTTTTATGCCAAGTTCATTATTCTTTTAAGCCTAAAAAGGAATTTTACGGTATTGGCTTCATGAATGATTTTGGAGGTTATGAAATTAGAAATATATATTTTAAGGGTTGTTTAGGTAAAAAAATGATTACCACAATAAATAATAATTCAAACACTATTTCTTTATTTGAGTCATGGTCCGATTTTCTCTCTTATCTTACTTTGAAAAACAATATACCTGATGAAAATTTTATAATATTAAATTCAACTTCATTAATAAAAAAAGTAATTGAATCTATAGACAAATTTTCTCAAGTTAAATGTTTTTTAGATAATGATGAAGCTGGAAATAAAGCATTTGATTTTTTAAATAAAAACTCAAAATGTATAATTACTGATTACAGAAAGCACTATAAAAACTACAAGGATCTAAATGAACTTTTAAAAGGATAAACAAAATAAACTAGAGTTACGGTAGGGTACTGCAAGTTGTGCTTTCCTAAGAGGAAAACTACTTGCTTCATAGATTTTATTAAATCTTAAAAATGTTGAAAAACTCCGCAACTTGTTTTTTTAAAAAAAATAATCATATTTATTCGTAAAATGAAATACTCTATTGAACAGAAAAAACAACATGCCGAAAAGGCGTTAAGCAGTAAATCGATTCTTGATTATGCAAGTAAGAATGGAATATCTAAAAGCGCTATTTATATGTGGATTAACAAATACGTTAAATGTGATAGTACAAAAAAGACAGAATCGTTGAACGTCCAATTAACACCTGATCAAATGAATCGCTTTAAGAGTGATGCCGAAAGATGTAAATTCTCTAACTTAAGTACTTATGCTAAAAGTAAACTTTTTGATAAAAAAAATACAGGATTAAGCCCTTTAGAATCTTTCAAGGAAATCAGAAGGCTTAAAAATGAAATTAGTAGAATAGGTAACAATATTAATCAAATGGCGTATCATTTCCACGTATTACATAAAAATTCCGTTTTACCAGAGAAAGAAACTTTAGTAAAGCTAGAAAAAACACTAATAGAATTAACTATAAAAAAAAAGGAACTAGTTTATTATCTTGATAGATTAAAGAAACAGTTATAAGATCTAATCTCATATGTGCAAATCTCAAAAAGCATAAATTAGGTTTTAACAAAAGCTTCACTTAGTTTAATGATTACCTAAATAAAAAACTATTTTTTTAATATAAAATCCTTATTATTAGTAACAAATCTATTGTTGAATTTCCTTATAATTCTGCTGAGTTTGAAATAGGTTTAATCTAAAATAATAAACATACACAAAATAAAACTACATCTAAAGTCTACTCTACTGCTATTTATATAATAATTAAAATATATTGTGTATACTATTTATTTTTATTTATTTGAATAGGTATTAGTTGCATTATGTATTTAGCGTTGACACTGTAGTACTATCTTTTGAAAAGTTTTTCTAGCGTATAAAAACAAATGTATTCAATCATATACATTATGTTCAAAGAATAAACATGATAATATCTATTGGATAGATTACAATAATTTTTGAAACTTAGAACTTAAAATGTTCCCAAAATAATTGGTTTTTTCTTTAGCTTTAAGGAACAAATGCATAAAAAGATTTCTTATAAATTGTATATTTGAATTAGAAAAAAAGACATATTAACATATAAAGCGTTTAGCTTTTGATTTGGTTTTAGAAACTCGCCAGGTTTTATATTCCACCACTTTCAAAAGATGAGACGCCCACGTTCTGCGTGGGCTGTTCCTATGATGGTGGATGGGTTTCTGGCGAGACCTCTAAAACTTATAAGATTCAGTTCCACGCTTTTTTAATTACACTATTTTATGTATTTAAAAGATATCATATTTGATAAGAACGTAACCAGAGAAGAGAAAATACTCGCGTTTGAATATTTCTTAACCCGAAAAGAAAATCATATAGAAGGGTTTACATTTACCGAGAAAGAAATTGACGAAAAATACGGTAATACAGCTATTAAAAATTTACTTTTAAAAAGAGTATTTCATGCAACATTTACAGTTGAAAACTGCGATTTATGCTTAAAAGAAAATGATATTGTGATACTTAATAGAGAGCATTTAAATAACTACTTAAACTCAGAATACATTCTTTGCCACAAATGTCAATACGTTAATAAACAAATGCAAAGTGTTTTAGGGATGGGGGTAAACACAAGTAACTTGGGCTTACCTCAAGAATTCTTTTAAAAAAGAAAGTGGTAATACAAAATATTACCACTTTACCTTTAATAATTTCCTTTCCAATTTACTGTTTCTATGTAACTATCTACAGCTATTTGAAATTCTTTTTCAAGTGACTCTTTATTTGTTGATTCATAAGAAATCAAGTCATCTGTGTTCTTTACTTTACCAAAAAATATATTATCGCTCTTACTATATTCTATAGAACCATTAAAACCTCTGTATTCCAAATTATTATTCATTCTATATTGCTTTTACATTTATGAAATATACTAATTTCTTAGCATATTTAGAACTAGTTACAAGCTTTATATTCGTTGATAGTTTTCTTTAGTTTAAAGAGTTTTATATACTTTTTAGAATACATGCTTTTCAATTTTTCATCTAAAAAGTATCTTTACATCTCTTAATAACACTCAAATTTCCATATAATTTAAAAAAATTTAGTAAAACAACGAGATTATTACCTTAAATTGGTATCTTTCTCAAAAATTTACTATTAAAAATTGGACGTTTCTAGTTACATAAAAGAATTACAATCTGTTGAAGAGTACTCCTTTTCTTTAGAAGAAGTTTTAAAAAAATGTAATAAAACAGAAATAGCTATTAAAAGAGAATTATCTAGATTAGTAACAAAAAAAGAAATCACAAATCTAAGGAAGGGATACTACCTTATCATCCCTCCAAGATACTCCAAACAAGAGCAAATACCCATACAATTATTTGTAGAAAAGCTTTTCAAACATTTAAAAAGTAATTATTACTTAGGTTTTTATTCTGCAGCCAAGTTTCACGGAGCTGGGCATCAGCAAGTGCAAAGAGATTATGTAATGACTGATAAAGCATTTTCTAACATTAGAAAATCGTCTCTAGATATTCATTTTTTCACAACTTCAAAATGGCCATCAAAAAACATTGTAGAAAAAAAATCTGATGCAGGAATTTTTAAAATTTCAAGTCCAGCACTTACAGCAGTAGATTTAATTCATCATCACAATAAATTAGGCGGAATTAGTAGAATGTTAGCCATTTTAGAAGAATTATCCGAAGAAATTACTAAAAATGATATCGAAGATTTGTTGAGTTGGTATCCGCATAAAAGTACTTTACAACGTTTTGGGTTTTTGTTAGAACAAGAATTACAAGTAGAATCTGAATTATATATGCCTATTATAAAACATTTAAAAGCATCAAATTTTTTTCCAGTATTATTAAGTCCTAAATCAAAAGAGAAACCAGGAGCAACATCCAATAACTGGAAAGTCGATATAAACATACAATTAGAAAACGATTTATGATTCCAAAGCCTTACATAGCAAAATGGCAAGAAAAAGCACCTTGGAAACAGTTTTATCAAGTAGAACAAGACCTTGTAATTAGTCGTGCTTTAGTAGAAATTTTTTCTGATGATTTTCTGCATGAAAATTTAGCATTTAGAGGTGGTACAGCTTTGCATAAACTATACTTAAACCCTGCTCCTAGATATTCAGAAGATATTGATCTGGTGCAAATTAAACCAGGCCCCATAAAACCAATAATGGAACGAATTAAAGAAGTTGTTACTTTTTTTGAAGAACCTAGAAAAACTCAAGTAAGAGGTCATGGAGCAAAAGCATTGTATCGTTTTAACTCGGAATACGAAGATATTAGACTGCGTTTAAAATTAGAAATTAACTGTAAAGAGCATTTTAATGTTTTGGATTGGGTAGATTTTCCTTTTGAAGTTGAAAACGAATGGTTTTCCGGAAAAGCCAAAATAAAAACCTATAGCATTAATGAATTGTTAGGTACAAAATTACGTGCCTTGTACCAACGTAGCAAAGGAAGAGATTTATTCGATTTAGAATATTCTAGGTTAAATATGGAACTGAATACAGACGAAATCATTCAATGCTTTAAAGAGTACATACAATTTGGAACAGAAAATAAACACCCAAGTAAAAAAGAGTTTTTACAAAACATAGAAGAAAAAGAGCAAGACCCAGATTTTACAGGAGATATGGAAGCTTTATTAAGAACAGGAGTAAAATATAATCAAGAAGAGGCTTTTAATTGGCTTAGGAGTGAATTGATAAATAAGATATAAAAAGAATGACAAGCAACAACCAAAGAGCCGAATTACAAAATCAAATTTGGAAAATAGCTAATGATGTACGTGGTTCTGTAGATGGATGGGATTTTAAACACTTCGTTTTAGGAGCATTATTCTATCGCTTCATAAGTGAGAATTTCACAGAATACATTGAAGGTGGTGATGATAGTATCAATTATGCAAAACTATCAGACGATATAATCACACCTGAAATAAAAGAAGATGCTATCAAAACAAAAGGCTACTTTATCTACCCAAGTCAGTTGTTTGTAAATGTAGTAGAAAATGCTAACGATAATGAAAACCTAAATACAGATTTAGCAGCAATTTTCACAGCTATTGAAAGTTCTGCAAATGGCTATCCATCAGAAGAAGACATAAAAGGATTATTCGCAGATTTTGATACTACCAGTAACCGACTAGGTAATACTGTTGAAAATAAAAACTACAGGTTAAGAGATGTTTTAAAAGGAGTAGAAGGCTTAAAACTTGAAGGAGATTTTAAAGATAGTAATATTGACTTCTTTGGTGATGCCTATGAATTTCTTATTCATAAATACGCAGCTAATGCTGGTAAGTCTGGTGGTGAATTTTTCACACCAACAAACGTATCGCAATTAATTGCCCAATTGGCAATGCATAAGCAGGAAAAAATCAATAAAATTTATGATCCTGCTGCAGGTTCTGGGTCTTTACTTTTACAAGCTAAAAAACACTTCGATAATCATATTATAGAAGAAGGTTTTTACGGGCAAGAAATAAACCATACTACCTATAACTTGGCTCGTATGAACATGTTTTTACATAACATAAACTACGATAAGTTTCATATAGTGCTGGGTAATACATTAATGAATCCTCAATTAGGTGATGATAAACCGTTTGATGCCATAGTATCTAATCCGCCATATTCTATTAAATGGAAAGGTAGTGATGACCCAACATTAATTAATGACGATCGTTTCGCACCTGCAGGTGTATTAGCACCAAAATCTAAAGCAGATTTTGCTTTTGTGTTACATTCGTTAAGTTACTTATCTCCTAAAGGTAGAGCAGCGTTAGTGTGTTTTCCTGGTGTTTTTTATCGTGGTGGTGCAGAGCAAAAAATAAGAAAATTTTTAGTAGATAATAACTATATCGAAACCATTATTGATTTAGCTCCTAATTTATTTTACGGTACTACTATAGCGGTTACACTTTTAGTATTATCAAAAAATAAAACAGACACCAAAACACAATTCATAGATGCTACAGGTGAAGAGTTCTTTAAAAAGGTAACCAATAACAATGAGATGACAGATACTCACATAGCGAAAGTTATGGAGATATTTGATAACAAAGAAGAAGTAGAGTATGTAGCTACTACTATTGACAATACCAAAATAGCTACAAATGATTATAACCTTTCTGTAAACAGTTATGTAGAACCTAAAGACACCAGAGAAAAAATAAATATTGAAGTGCTAAATAAAGAAGTAGCTATTACAATAAAAAAAATAGATAAACTACGTGCTAATATTGATAGTATTGTAAAGGAGATTGAAGGATGAGCGAGTTAGAAAAATTATTGGAAGGTGTTGCTGTGAAATGGAAAATTTTAGGAGATATATCTGAAATTTATGGAGGTTTAAAAGGTAAAAGCAAAGGAGATTTTACAGATGGTAATGCAAAATATGTTTCGTATAAAAATATATTTTACAACATTGAAGTTGATTTTAATAATCTTGATGGCGTAAAAGTCGAATCTGACGAAAATCAATATGAAGTAAAGTATGGAGATGTACTATTTACTGGTTCATCAGAAGTAGCTACAGAGGCAGGAATGTCTTCCGCTGTTACTAATAATTCGAATATTAAATTGTTTTTAAATAGTTTTTCATTTGGGCTAAGGTTTAATTCAGATATAGAAATATTGCCAGAATTTTCTAAATATTTATTTAGAAGTCATTTTATGCGTAAAGAAATATCTAAAACAGCAAGTGGTGTTACACGTTTTAATGTGTCTAAAAAAAGGTTTAAAAAACTACAAATCCCAATTCCACCTCTCAAAATCCAAAAAGAAATTGTCCGTATTTTAGATACCTTTACAGAACTTACTACAGAACTTACTACAGAACTTACTACAGAACTTACTGCACGTAAAAAACAATACAAGTATTATCGTGAGCAATTACTAACTTTTGATGAAAAAATTGGTTTTGATAGTTTAGAAAAATTAGCAGAAAATCTTGATTCGAAGAGGAGACCAATTGCGAGTGGATTGAGAGAGTCAGGAGACATACCTTATTATGGTGCATCAGGTATAGTTGACTATGTTAAAAATTACATTTTTGACGGAGATTATTTATTGATTTCAGAAGATGGGGCAAATTTATTGGCAAGAAAAACACCTATAGCTTTCAGTATAAGTGGAAAAAGTTGGGTTAATAATCACGCTCACATTCTTAAATTCGAAACATATGTAGAAAGAAGATTTGTAGAATACTACTTAAGCAGTATTGATTTAACGCCATATATATCAGGAGCAGCACAACCAAAATTGAATAAGAGAAATCTAAATAGTATAAAAATCCCCAATCCTTCATTTGAAGATAAGGAGCGTATCGTAAACATCCTTGATAAATTTGATGCATTAACTACTTCGATAAGTGAAGGTTTGCCAAAAGAAATAGAACTGCGTAAAAAACAATACGAGTATTACAGAGAAAAACTATTAACATTTTCTAAAGATACCGTAGAAGTATAATATGAGTAAGACTTTAAATAAAATTGCAGAAGAGTTAAGGGATGCCAATAAAAAAGTACAGTTAATCTACGCTTTTAACGGTACGGGTAAAACACGTTTGTCACGTGAGTTAAAAGATTTAATATCTCCCAAAGATGTTGAAACAGAAGCAGACTACCAATCAAAAGTGCTTTATTACAATGCTTTTACCGAAGATTTGTTTTATTGGAATAATGATTTGGATAACGATTTAGATAGAAAATTAGTAATTCAGTCTAATGGATATACAAAATGGGTACTTCAAGATCAAGGTCAAGAACCAAATATAACAGCTCATTTCCAGCGTTATACAAACGATAAGTTAACGCCTAATTTTAATGTAGAATTTTCTGAGGTTCGTTTTTCTTTTGAGCGTGGTGATGATTCCGCTTCAGAATATGTAAAAATATCTAAGGGAGAAGAAAGTTGTTTTATTTGGAGTATTTTCTATAGTTTGTTAGAGCAAGCTATAAGTACCTTGAATATTTCGGAAGAAAATGAACGTGATACGGAACAATTTAATCATTTAGAGTATGTATTTATCGATGACCCAGTTAGTTCATTAGATGACACTCATTTAATTGAATTGGCTGTTAATATAGCTGCTTTAATAAGATCTAGTGAATCAAGTTTAAAATTTGTTATTACTACACATAATCCTTTATTTTATAATGTGCTATATAATGAGTTTAACAAAGCAGATAAAAAACGTTTAGAAAAATTTGAAGATGGTACTTTTTCGTTGCTTTCTCAACCAGATGATTCTCCTTTTTCTTATCATTTGTATCTTTTAAATGAGTTAGATAGAGTAATAGAATCAGGCGAAATTCAAAAATATCATTTTAACTTTCTAAGAAATATATTAGAAAAAACATCAACTTTTTTAGGATACGCAAAATGGCAGGAACTTTTACCTGAAGAGACAGAAGGTGCAAGAGATGCTTATTACAGACGTATTATTAATCTTTCTAGTCATTCCTATCATCATGGAGAAGAAGTCTCTGTAATGCAAGAGAGCGACAAAAGAGTATTAGGCTTTCTTGTAAATACAATTAAAGAAACCTATCGTTTTGAATTAAATAGTTAAAAAATGGCAAATTATAATACTATAGCAGAATCTAACAATTTTATTGTTTTAGATAAATACAAAAAGTTTTCAGAATTAAATGAAGCACCTGCAAGCTACCAAACCGAAGCAGATTTAGAGAAAGAACTCGTAAAAGATTTAACTAATCAAGGCTATGAGTATGTAAAAAGCTTAACCACACCAGTAGCAATGTTAGCTAATGTGCGCGTGCAATTGCAAAATCTTAACGATATGCAATTTACAGATAAAGAATGGGTGCGTTTTGTAGAAGAGTATTTAGACAAACCAAACGATAATTTAGTAGATAAAACAAGAAAGTTACACAATAATTATATCTATGATTTTGTTTTTGATGATGGTCATATCCAAAACATTTATTTAGTAGATAAAAATAATATTGTACGTAATAAAGTACAAGTTATATCTCAATTCGAGCAAACAGGTACAAATGCCAATCGTTACGATGTTACCATTTTAGTAAACGGTTTACCATTAGTACAAATAGAATTAAAAAAGCGTGGTGTTGCTATTCGTGAGGCTTTTAATCAAGTACATCGCTATACAAAAGAGAGTTTTAATACAAAAAACTCTTTGTTTAAATATTTACAAATATTTATTATATCTAATGGTACAGACAGTCGTTATTTTGCCAATACAGTAGAGCGGAATAAGAATAGTTTCGATTTTACAATGAATTGGGCAACTGTTAAAAATAAGTCAATTAAAGATTTAAAAGACTTTACAGTTACATTTTTTCAAAAGCATACACTTTTAAACGTATTACTAACCTATTCCGTTTTTGATGTAAGTGATGTATTATTAGTAATGCGTCCGTATCAAATTGCAGCTTCAGAACGTATTTTATGGAAAATAAAAAGCTCTTACAATGCTAAAAAATGGGCTACCACAGAAAGTGGTGGTTTTATATGGCATACTACAGGTTCTGGTAAAACATTAACCAGTTTTAAAGCAGCACGTTTAGCCACAAAACTAGATTTTATAGATAAAGTTTTTTTTGTGGTAGATCGTAAAGATTTGGATTTTCAAACAATGAAAGAATACCAACGCTTTTCACCTGATAGCGTAAATGGTTCAGACAGTACTGCGGGTTTAAAAAGAAACATAGATAAAACCGATAATAAAATTATTGTTACCACCATTCAGAAATTAAATAACTTAATGAAAGGTGAAAATGATTTAGCAATTTATCAAAAGCAAGTGGTCTTTATTTTTGATGAAGCACACCGTTCGCAATTTGGTGAAGCACAAAAGAATTTAAAAAAGAATTTTAAAAAATACTATCAATTTGGTTTTACAGGAACACCTATTTTTCCTGAAAATGCTTTAGGTTCAGAAACTACACAAAGCGTATTTGGCACAGAATTACATTCTTATGTAATTACAGATGCTATTAGAGATGAAAAAGTATTAAAGTTTAAAGTAGATTATAATGATGTGCGCCCAACATTTAAGGGGTTTGAAACAGAACAAGATTTAAAGAAGTTATCATCAGCAGAAAATAAAAAAGCGTTGCTTCATCCTTTGCGTATTAAAGAGATTTCGCAATATGTATTACAACATTTTAGACAAAAAACACACCGTACAAAATGGAGTAATAGTGGTTTTAATGCAATGTTTGCAGTAAGTAGTGTAGATGCAGCTAAATGTTATTATGAAGAGCTAAACAAGCTACAAAAAGATAGCGATAAGCCTTTAAAAATAGCAACTATTTTTTCTTTTGCAGCAAATGAAGAACAAGGGGCAATTGGAGAAATACAGGACGAAACCTTTGAGCCAACAGCAATGAATAGTAGTGCTAAAGAGTTTTTATCCAAGGCTATTGATGATTATAATACTGCTTTTAAAATGAACTATAGTATTGATAGTAAAGGATTTAAAGACTATTATAAAGATCTTGCCAAACGTGTAAAAAACAAAGAGGTAGATTTATTAATTGTAGTAGGTATGTTCTTAACAGGTTTTGATGCACCTACCTTAAATACGTTGTTTGTAGATAAAAATTTACGTTATCACGGATTAATGCAAGCCTTTTCACGTACAAATCGTATTTACGATGCTACTAAAACCTTTGGTAATATTGTTACGTTTAGAGATTTAGAACAAGCAACAATAGATGCAATAACACTTTTTGGAGATAGCAGTACTAAAAATGTAGTATTAGAAAAAAGCTATAAAGAATATTTAGAAGGTTTTACGGATATAGCAACAGGTAACGCACGAAGAGGATACATTGAAGTGGTAGCAGAATTAAAAGAAAAATTCCCTAATCCAGATGAAATAGAAACAGAAAAGGATAAAAAAGAATTCTCTAAACTCTTCGGTGAATATTTATGCGTAGAAAATATATTGCAAAATTATGATGAGTTTAATCATCTTAAAGAATTGCAAAGTATTGACTATACAGATGGAGAAGCTATAGAAGCATTTAAAGAAGAAAACTTCTTAACAGATGAAGATATTGTAAGTATGCAAGCTATTGAAGTACCTGCAGAAAGAATAATACAAGATTATCGCTCTACGTATAATGATATTCGTGATTGGTTAAGAAGAGAGAAACAAGGAAATGAAGCAGAAGATTCAGATATTGATTGGGATGATGTAGTATTTGAAGTAGATTTATTAAAATCTCAAGAAATAAATTTAGACTATATTTTAGAATTAATATTTGATAGTAATAAGAAAACTAAGAGTAAAGAAGATTTAATAGAGGAAATAAGACGTGTAATACGTGCCAGTATAGGGAATAGGGCAAAAGAAAGTTTAGTAGTAGATTTTATCAATGAAACAGATATAGATAACATAAAGGAAAAAGCTACTATTATAGATGCTTTTTTTGGGTATGCACAAGAAAAACAGAAAAAAGAAGCTTCAGAATTAATTGAAGATGAAGAACTAAATGAGGAAGCAGCGAAACGCTATATAATTGCATCTTTAAAACGGGAATATGCTAGTGAAAATGGAACTGAACTAAATTCTATATTACCCAAAATGAGTCCATTAAATCCTAAGTACTTAACTAAAAAACAATGTGTCTTTCAAAAGATAGCTTCTTTTGTAGAGAAGTTTAAAGGTGTTGGTGGGAAGTTATAAGCGTATTATAGTAATTAAGGACAGTATTGTCACCCAATTCGCCACCCAAAAATTAAAAAACCCTTTAAAAACAACGTTTTTAAAGGGTTTTTAGTACTCAAGGTGGGAATCGAACCCACACTCCCGAAAGAACTGGATTTTGAATCCAGCGCGTCTACCAATTCCGCCACTTGAGCAAAATATATTTTGGATTGCAAATGTATTAAAATATTTTATTTTATTGAGCATAAAATTAATTTCAAACTCAGTAAATAATTTCTACTTTTGTGCAACAACAACAACACTACAAAATATAACTAAATGCTTAATAATCAATTAGCACCAAAACTTTTTGCCTGTAGGCAAAGTAGAGTTTTGGCAGAAAGAATTGCAAAAGAATACAGTACAGAGTTAGGAAATATTAAGATAACTTACTTTAGTGATGGTGAATTTCAACCTGCTTTTGAAGAATCTGTTCGTGGAAGAAGAGTTTTTATTATCGGCTCTACCTTTCCAAATGCAGACAATTTAATGGAAATGTTGCTAATTTTAGATGCAGCCAAAAGAGCATCTGCAAGACATATTACAGCAGTAATGCCATATTTTGGATGGGCAAGACAAGATAGAAAAGATCAACCAAGAGTTGCTATTGGTGCAAAATTGGTAGCAAAATTATTAGAAGCTGCAGGAGCTACAAGAATTATGACTATGGATTTGCATGCAGATCAAATTCAAGGCTTTTTTGAAAGACCTGTAGACCATTTATTTGCTTCAACAATATTTATGCCCTATATAAAAAGTTTAGAATTACAAAATTTAACTATAGCTTCACCAGACATGGGAGGTTCAAAAAGAGCCTACGCATATTCAAAACATTTACATTCAGATGTAGTTATCTGTTATAAACAACGTAAAAAAGCCAATGTGATTGGGCATATGGAGGTAATTGGTGAAGTAGAAGGTAAAGACGTAATTCTTGTAGACGATATGATTGATACAGGTGGTACTTTAACACATGCGGCAAATTTAATGAAAGAAAGAGGAGCAAAAAGTGTTCGCGCAATTTGTACACACCCTATACTTTCTGGAGATGCCTATGAAAAAATAGAAGCTTCTGCATTAACAGAATTAATTGTTTCTGATACAATTCCGCTAAAAAAGGATACATCTAAAATAAAAGTAGTATCTTGCGCGCCATTATTTGCAGCTGTTATGCATAAAGTACAAGATAACAACTCAATTAGTGGACAATTTTTAATGTAAATTTTTAATAAAAAGTAATGAAATCAATTACAATTAAAGGATCAAAAAGAGAAAGCGTGGGCAAGGTAGCTACCAAAGCCTTACGTAATGCTGGATTGGTTCCTTGCGTTATATACGGAGGAAAAACACCAATACACTTTTCAGCAGAAGAAAAAGCGTTTAAAAACTTGGTATACACTCCAAACGTATATACGGCAAGTATTGAAGTTGATGGGCAAAAAATACCAGCAATTTTACAAGACATTCAATTTCACCCAGTAACAGACAAAATCTTACACGTAGATTTTTATCAGTTATTTGATGATAAAGAAGTTACAATGAATATTCCTGTAAACCTAGTTGGAACCTCTCCTGGAGTTTTAAATGGTGGTGCTTTACGTTTTACAAACCGTAAATTAAAGGTAAAAGCGTTACCTGCTAACTTGCCAGATTTTATTGAAGCAGATATTTCAAAATTAAAAATCGGTAATAAATTATTCATCACTTCTTTATTTAATGATGATTATACTTTTATGCATCCAGATAACACTGTTGTTGTTCAAGTAAGAACATCTCGTAATGCAGTTAAAACTTCGGATGAAGAAGAAGAGGCAGCAGCAGAATAAATGTTGCAAACAAATTATATTAAAAAAGCGTTACAAATTTAGTAACGCTTTTTTTTACGCTTATTTTTTGAGAATAAGATAGTACTTTTACAACATGAAATTAAAACGTTTTTTTTATAAATTGCTTTGTATAAAAAAGACAAACAAAGAAGAATTGATGAAGAAATTTTTAATTGTAGGGTTAGGAAATATTGGTGAAAAATACGAAAATACACGTCATAATATAGGGTTTAAAATTCTTGACGAAGTTGCAGCTACTTATGACACTTCTTTTGAAACAGATAAGTTAGGTGATGTTGCTAGCTATAGGTACAAAGGCAGAACTTTTATGTTATTAAAACCAAGTACTTTTATGAATTTAAGCGGAAAAGCAGTAAAGTTTTGGATGCAGAAAGAGAAAATTGCTATAGAAAACACATTAGTTATCACAGATGATTTAAATATAGATTTTGGTACAATAAGAGTTAAAGGAAAAGGAAGTGATGGTGGCCATAACGGACTTAAAGATATTCAAGAAAAATTAGGAACCAACAAATACCCACGTTTTCGTTTTGGAGTAGGTAGCAATTATTCTAAAGGACGTCAAGTAGACTACGTGCTAGGAGAATGGAATAAAGAAGAAGAAAGTAAATTTATAGAGCGCTTACCAACTGCTGTAAAAGTAGTAACTTCTTTTGGTACAGCTGGTTTGGCAAACACTATGAATACTTTTAATGGCAAGTAAAACTACTCTTTTCTAAGAAAACTTATTTTTAAGTCAGCCTCAATTAACGTATTTCTTAAAGAAATAGTTTCTTCTACTGTTTGTAATAAAGATAATTTTTCTTCACTAAGACCAGAAACGGTTAGTGTACCTGTTAAAAACTCTGCTTCTGGACTTATAAATGAAATTGTATTTTCTGTGTTGTTCACAGAAAATGTTCCAGATTCGTTTACAATAAGAATTTCTTCATTAACTACAGGTTGGCTGCCAGCAGAGGTAATTGTTGTGGTAACCGCATATTCTCCTTTTAGAGAATAAGTATCATCAGCATTAAAAATAAGCTCTACTTGAAAAAGGTTTCCAACGCTATTAGAATTAATTACAACAGGAAATCCAGAAACTTCTGTGGTTGTCTTTGTATCTAAAATAAAGCTTTCTATTTCATGTATACCAACCAAATTAGATTTAGATAATACAAAAATAGGTCTTTCTTCATTATTACTATTACAGTTAAACAAGCTAAAGGCAACCAATAAAACCATTATAAATTTGACAGTTTTCATTTTTAATATTTTTTATAAAGTTTAATTATCACTAGCAAACCATTCTGCAAAACTAGTATCTGTTTCTTGTAGTTTTATAGCATGTAGTTTGATATTTTTAGGCAATCTTTTTTTAATTTTTTTAGCAAAATCAATCACCATCATTTCACTTGTTGGTTGGTAATCTACCAACAAAACATGATGCCCTCTAACTTGTAATTCTTTAGCCAAATCTACATGTGGTGTGTTTTTATTAAACACAGTTGCGTGGTCAAAAAGATCTACAACTTCTTCATTTACAATTTTTTTAAGGTCTCCAAAATCAATCACCATTCCAAATTTTACATTGGTATTGTCTTTTATTGGTTTTCCAGAAACGGTTACAGAAAGTTTATAAGAATGCCCATGAACGTTTTTGCATTTTCCGTCATAGCCATATAATGCGTGTCCTGTTTCAAAACTGAATTGTTTTGTAATTCTAATTGTACTCATTAACGTCTGTTTCTGTATTTGTTATAAAAATAAACAATAACTAAAGCTATTGCTAATCCAATAAATAAAAAATCTCCTCCCATTGTTTTATCTTTTATTACTCTTCAATTAAAAAATTTGTTAATACATCAGCAATTTTTCTGTTATCAGATAGTTGCGGAATCTTATTTTGTCCGCCAAATTTACCAATAGATTTCATATATTCATGAAATCCGCCTTTTTTAACTTTTCTAATTACAAGTGTTCGTAAAATTTTACCCTCAATCAAATCAAAATAATAAATATTTTGTGCTCTCATAGAAGCATCAACTTTTTGGGCAAAATCATTTATATCTTCTGGCTCATTTTCAAACTCTATAAACCATTCATGATAGGGTAAACCACTTTCAGGGTTTACTTGAGGTGCCACAGTAAACTCACTAATATTAATATCTGTTCCTTTTATGGCATCATTTAAAGCTTTTTCAACTTCTTTACCAATTACATGTTCGCCAAAGGCAGAAATAAAATGTTTTATACGGCCTGTAACTTTTATTCTATAGGGTTTTGTTGCTGTAAACTCTACTGTATCTCCAATATTATATCCCCATAAACCAGCAGTCGTATTTAAAATGATAACATAGTTAACTCCAATTTTTACATCTTTTAGAGAAATTCTAGTAGGGTTTTCATCAAAAAATTCTGAAGCCGGAATAAATTCATAAAATATACCAGAATCTAATTGCAATAACATGCCTTTTTCTGTTTGAGAATCTTGATATGCAATAAAACCTTCTGAGGCAGGATACAATTCTATATAGTCTATTTTTTTACCAATTAAAGTCTCAAACTTGTTTTTATAAGGTTCAAAATTAACACCACCGTAAATGAAGAAGTTAAAATTAGGAAAGAGTTCTGCTACCTTTTTACCTGTTTTTTCAATTAATTTTTCAAAATACATCTGTACCCAAGAAGGTATGCCACTAATAACTGTCATGTCTTCATGTATGGTTTCTTCAACAACAGCATTTACTTTAGTGTCCCAATCTTCTATACAGTT
The DNA here is from genome assembly GCF_003335085.1 of Polaribacter sp. WD7. Taxonomy (GTDB): domain Bacteria; phylum Bacteroidota; class Bacteroidia; order Flavobacteriales; family Flavobacteriaceae; genus Polaribacter. Next base: position 249,266 of record NZ_QPEJ01000018.1, read on the forward strand.
GGTTTCCCAGCTTGGTAATCTATTTTTTTGCAAATATTTTGGCACATAGTGTGCTACGATTCCGCTTAGGCGGCCTAATTTTACTCCTTTTTTATCGCTTAAAATAGGGCTGCCTTGTAAAAAAATCATCTTACCATCTACAAAACTGGCATTATTTTTTGCTACAATATAAAATAGCAAAGCGTTTCTAGCTGCTTTGATGTGAGTTGGCATAGACTCTTTGGTTATAGGAATGTATTTTGCTCCAGAAGTAGTGCCAGAGGTTTTTGCAAAATACAGAGGTTTACCTTTCCAGAGTACGTCAGATTCGCCAGCAATAATTCGATCTACATATTTTCTTAAACCTTCATAATCTTGAACTTTTACTTGTTTTTTAAAATCATCGTAATTCTGTATAGTCTCAAAATTATGATCTTTACCAAAAGCGGTATTTTTAGCAGCAGAAATTAAGTGTTTAAACACTTTTTCTTGAGTTTCATGGGGTTTATTTGTCCACTTGTATACTTTTTTTGTAGCTATTTTAGCAAACGGAATAGCAAGAATAGATTTGATGCTCATAGTTATTTAAAGTCGATAAAATTGGTTGGATTGACGGCATAACCACCACTCCAAAGTTCAAAATGCAGGTGAGGTCCTGTTGTAAGTTCTCCTGTAGAGCCAACTGTGGCTATAACTTCACCAGATTTTACAAAATCTCCTTGTTCTTTTAACAAATTTCCATTGTGTTTGTAAACAGATATATAATTGTTTGCATGTTTTAAAAGGATAACATACCCTGTTTCTGTAGTCCAACCAGAAAAAATTACTGTTCCGTCTGCAGTTGCTTTTACTGGAGTGCCAGCTTTTGCAACAATATCTACAGCAAAGTGATTAGCGCTACTATCAAAATTTTGAGAGATATTACCTGATAAAGGTGCAAAAAAGATAACATTTACTCTATTTTGGGTGCTATTTGTCAAAGCAAAACGGGTTTTACGCTCTACTTTTTCTCTAAAAAGAGAATCTTCTTTAGTAGCGTTTAATTTACGTTCATCCACAAGACGTTGTCTTGCTTCTACCTGAATAGAATCTATGCTCTCAGGAGCAATTTCTCCAGTTAGTACTGGGCGTAAAGCTTTTGTGTAATTTTCTAAAACAGCTAATTTTGTTTTTAAAGAATCTGCTTCAAAATTTAATTTAGCTGCTTTTATTTTCAAGTTTGTAGAGGAATAGCCTGGTATGTATTCTTTAATTGGCGTAAAGGCTATTAAAACTGTGGTCACGGCTATTAATAAAATAGAAAATACACCACCAAGAACAAAAACATTAAGTCTAGATAATTTTAAAGAAAAACGTTCTTCAAACGTATTTTCATTCAAAACCACTAGTCTGTACTTGTCAGTTAGTTTACGTTTGAGTTTTCCTTTTTTTTTCTTCTTTTTTGCCACAAATAAGTAGTTGATGTTTTACAAATATACAACAAACCCATACAGAGGGTATTTGGTCAAGTAACGTTGTAAAAATAAATAAATTATTTTCTATAAAAGTTCATTTCATCTACATATTGCCATACTTCATTGGTAAGTAAAGGTTGTACATTTTTTTTGTTTTTAATACCATTTCTAATCATTGTAGAAGAGATTTGAACAATAGGTGCCGATACTTTATGAATTTTTGGGTGATTTTTAAATTGATGCGCTACAACACCCTCAGCAATTCTAGGATACACATAAATATGATGATGTTCTAAAATAGTTTCATAATTTTTCCATTTATGAAACCCTTTTAAGTTATCTTCTCCCATAATTAAACAAAACTCATTGTTAGGATATGTATCGGAAATGTGTGCTAAGGTATGTACAGTATAATTAGGCTGCGGTAATTTAAACTCTATATCTGAGGGTTTAATTTTTGAGTAGTTTTCTGTAGCTCTGTACACCAACTCAAAACGATGATGATTTTCTAATAGTGAACTTTTCTTTTTAAACGGATTGTGAGGTGTGACAACCATCCAAATTTCATCCAAATCAGAATGTTCAACCATATGATTGGCAATAATTAAATGCCCAATATGAATTGGATTGAATGTACCAAAATATAAACCTATTTTCATTTCAATTCTTAAATGTTCTCGATACAAATTTGCTCATTCTTTACAAATTCACTGAAACTGACAGCTTTTAAATTAAGGGTAAAAATGAGTTTGTCATTTTGAGTGATTTACGAGTTTAGCTGCAAAGGGCAGATTCATGGAACAATTGTATCAAGAAATCGTATTACTTATTATTTTATAATTCTAAAAACGAGCCCACCAAATCTTCAGCCTCTTGCAAAGCATCTTCTAAGATATAGTTTTTGATGATTTTATCAAACTGAGGTGCAGTAGCCAATTCTACAGATGCTTTTGCAATGCGCATATTTATTTTATCATCACTTTCTGTAGAGCGTTTTTTTAAACGAATTTTTAGCTCGTCTATACTAGGAGGTTTTACAAAAACAGCTAAGGTTTTTTCTGGGAATTTGCTTTTAATTCGTAATCCGCCAGCAACATCAATGTCAAAAATAACATGTTTTTTTTCTGCCCAAATACGTTCTACTTCAGTTTTTAAGGTACCGTAAAAGTTATCTCTATAGACTTCTTCCCATTCTAAAAATTCGTCATTTTTAATCTTATTTTTAAACTCTTTTAAAGAAATAAAATAATAATCTTCTCCGTCTTTTTCTGTACCTCTAGGTGCTCTAGACGTTGCAGAAATAGAAAATTCTAAACCAAATTTATCTTGTTGTAATAAATGACGGACAATAGTTGTTTTACCAGACCCAGATGGGGCAGAAAACACAAATAACTTTCCTTGAAAATCTGACATATACTTTATAATTTTTCCCTTTAAGGTTGTCAAAACCTTACAAGGTAAATATGATTCTGAAACAAGTTTAAAAATACGTTTTACCTACAAAACGTTTAAAATTTGTTCTTTAATTTGCTCTAATTCGTTTTTCATTTGAATAACCGCTTTTTGCATAGGGGCAAAATTGGCTTTAGAACCTGTAGTGTTAATTTCTCTTCCCATTTCTTGTACGATAAAGCCTAATTTTTTTCCGTTGGATTCTGGAGAAGCTAAGGTTTCTAAAAAGTAATCTAAATGATTTGCTAAACGTACTTTTTCTTCATTAATATCTAATTTTTCTAAGTAATAAATCAATTCTTGCTCAAAACGATTTTCATCCGTTTCTACTTTTAATTCATCTATAGCTTTTTGTAATCTTGTTTTTACATTGTCTATTCTATCACCATCCAAATCGTTGACCTCTTCTAAAAATGCCTTAATATTAACAATTCTTTGTTTAAAATCTATCTCTAAAGAAGCTGCTTCATCAATTCTATATTGTACAATATCTTTAATTGCTAGTTCTATTCCTTTCGCTATGGTAGACCACTCAGTTTCATCTAATTCTTCACGTTCTGTTTTAAGTGCATCAGGCATTTTTACAGCCATTTTTAAAAGTTCAATATCAGTAGAAGTATCAGCTTCAATCATTTTTCTAAGTTGTTGCATGTATTCTTTTACTACTCCAGGGTTTACAGTGGTAGAGGTTTCATCTGCAGTCATTTCTACAAAAATTGAAAAATCTACTTTTCCTCTAAGTAATGCACTTGCTAATTTTTTACGAACAGCCAGTTCTTTTTCTTTATAATAAGAAGGAATTCTGACATTTAAGTCAAGATTTTTACTGTTTAGCGATTTAATTTCTATGGTAACTTTTTTGGTAGGTAATTGCAATACAGATTTACCGTAACCTGTCATAGATTGAATCATAAAATCAACGTTTTAGATGAATGGCAAAGATACTTTATTTGATGAACAAAAAAAGAGTTTCAGTAATTAGCTAAAACTCTTTTAAGTTGGGTTGTTAACTTTTAGTTGTTCCAACAGGAGATGGAAATTAAGTTACTGCAATATACAAATAATGGCTATTTTAAGTAAATTTCTTTGTATAAAATTAAAAAATGATCATCCACCATCTACAAGAATACAATTCTATTCTTAACCCGTTGTGCATTTTGGCGCAGAAGCTAGATAACTGTCAGTTCGAGTGATTTTGAGGAACGAAAAATTGTATCGAGAACTATTTATAAGCTAAAAATTCTTATTCTCGATATAAATTTTACTCATTTCAATCATAAAATCTACTCAAATTGACAGAATTTTTCAAAATACACAACAGGTTATTCTTAATACATTTATAACAGAAATTAGAAATGTTAGCCCACGAAAAGATTAACTCAGATTTAGGAGAAATATAGAAATAATAGGAGAAATTCTAGGATATGAACTAAGTAAACAATTTTCTTGTACTAAGAGCAAGTTTACCCTTGTATTAGGGTTTGTTTAATTATTTTGATGATGCAGAAAATGCGTTTATATCTGCATATCGTCATCACCCAAACCAAGATAAAAATTTAGAAATTGTGGTAGCGTATTTTGCAGCCCATCTATAGAAAATAAAGTTTTGCTTTTAGCAGACCCAATGTTGGCTACAAGAAAATCTTTAGTAGCTGTTTTAGAAGCCATACAGTAAAAAAGGTACTCTTAAAGAAATTGATATTGTATCTGTAATTGGTGCTAAAGACGGAATAAAATAAATTTTCAAAAAATACGCATTTATAGATAGCCGCTATCGATGAAAAATTGAACTATAAAGGATATATTGTGCAAGGGTTAGGTGATGCAGGAGATCTGGCATACGGAAAAAAGTTATAGGTAGCAAAAACCAATAATTGTTCCCATCATAAAGATAAAAATCAATATGTTTTTTACCATTCTCTTTTGAAGTACCTCAAAACCATTGGCTATTATTATAGAAGCAGGTACATATAAGAATAACGTTTCATAACCTTGGTTCGTATTGGTAAGTATAGCAAAAAAAAGACTTACAAGTAAGTTTATAATTAGTAATTGCCAGCTTTTTTTAAAACTATTATTTACAGACATAGCTTTTGGAGATTTCAAAATAAGTGCAATTAAAGTAAATAAAAGAAGTACAAGAGTGCTCCAAGTAGTGGAGTTTTTTGTGTATGTTGATAAGTCAAATATGAAATCTACAGTAAAAAGTTTTATAAAATTATTAGTAGTATCTACCCAAAATAGATAGGTAAAATATATAATTAATGGAGTTATGTATCCAATAATAGGTGCTATTAAATTTTGGATTGTAAGTTTTTGATATAACAGTATTGCAGTAAGTGTTACCAAAAAAAACACAAAACAATAAGGCTCTAAAATGAATAAAACACCAAGCCAAAACCCACTATCAAACAGTTTTTGAATTATACTTTTAGAAGAGCGTAAGCTGTATATTTTTCTTAAATAAAGTAGATGTAATATAAATGTTATCAGTGGTTTAAATTCAAAAAGAAAAGAAAAGTGAAGAATAGCAATAAGAGTAAAAATAAAAAATGCGTATGAATGATCAAAAGTCAACTTGTTCTTAGTAACAATAAAGTTGTAAAAGAAAAAAATGATTAAAAATAAGAAGAAGAATACAACACTTTCAAAAGTCTTACTCCAACTAAAACCATCATTAAAAAAATGTGTAATTAGTGATAATAAAAAGAAACAAAAAAACACACTTAAATACACTATAAAATTTATAGGTTTAGATTTCTCTAAAAAATTGGCTAACATTGTTTCTTTTGTTATTTTTGCAGTGTAAAGATAATTAAGTTATGATAGCAAGCAATATTTTTAGATGGATAGGAAGTTTATTTACAGATTTTTTATTCTTACCCTTTAAAGCATTACGTTTAGATGTAGCATTGTCTGATTTTGGATGGTGGACTTCTAACGCAATTAATTGGGGGTTTTTATTAATTCTGTTGGTTTTATTTGCTTACTGGATGAAACAGTCTAAGAAGTTTTTAGACGAAGGAACTGAAGATAGAGCTTAATTTACTTCAGAAAAATTGGGAAGTAAAAACAAACTAAAACGTTTTAAAGAGAATGAAACGTTTAAAAATGTCATTCAACCTACAAGAGAAGAAGTAGTTACTAACTTTTCTCTTAAAGGTAAATGGCATTCTTTTTTTGGCAACAATAATCCTGTTGTTGTAGAGTTGGGTTGTGGTAAAGGAGAGTATACCATTGCATTGGCTCGTAAAAACCCAAACAAAAATTTTATTGGTATAGATATTAAAGGCGCTCGTTTTTGGAGAGGCGCAAAAACTGCATTAGAAGAAAATTTAGATAATGTTGCTTTTGTAAGAACTCAAATAGAATTGGTTCATCATATTTTTGATAGAAATGAAGTTTCAGAAATTTGGATAACATTTCCAGATCCTCAGATAAAATATAAGAGAACAAAGCATAGAATGACCAATACTTCTTTTCTTAAAAAATATCACCAAATTTTAAAGGAAGAAGGTTTGGTAAACTTAAAGACAGATAGTGAATTTATGCATGGTTATACGTTAGGTTTGCTGCATGGTGAAGGCCATGAGATCCTAAATGCCAACCATAATGTGTATAAAAATGAAGGTTCTCCTAAAGAAGTAACAGAAACTCAAACGTTTTATGAGAAACAATACTTATCAGTAGGAAAACCCATTACGTACATACAATTTAAACTTAAGTATTAAAAAATTTCACTTTTGTGTTATTTCTGACAAAACTGTTAGCTTCATTGATTTTGAGCTACAAAACTGTACGTAGCACTATATAAAAAGATAAAATTTACTACAATTAAAAGAGTTTTATTAAAATATATAACAGGTTATATTTGTTTTTCATATTTTCATAAACATGAGTACAACTGAAAATTTTTTTGATAAAGTATACCAAATAGCACGCTTAATTCCTTACGGACGAGTAACAAGTTATGGTGCAATTGCTAAATATTTAGGCGCAGCAAGATCAGCAAGAATGGTGGGATGGGCTATGAACAATTCTGCAAATCAACATCCAGAAGTGCCAGCGCATAGAGTTGTGAATCGAAAAGGAATACTTACAGGAAAGCATCATTTTGAAGGTACAAACCTTATGCAACAGTTGTTAGAAAATGAAGGTGTGGCTGTAATTGAAAATCAAATTCAAGATTTTGATACAATTTTTTGGAATCCCGCAGAGGAGTTATAACGTATAATTTTCGTATTTTTTTAAAAACAGGAAATAAAAACTCATCAATTTTTTTTGATGAGTTCTTTAAATTTAACTCTATGCTATAAAGGTTTAGAACAAATAATTTATTGTTTCAATTTTATGAAACTTCCTTTAGCTGTTTTATCTTTCAATCTAGAAGTATAAAAAAATTTGTCACCTTCAATTTTTGTAATTGTTGCGCTTAACTTACTTCCAATTTTAAATGGAACACCTCTTTTTTCCATATCAATAATGGTAAGTTCATATTCATACTCAGACAACCAGTCAATTTTAGCTTTTATGAACTCTTTTTCAGGGTGATATTCATAGTATGTATCACCTTTAATTTCAACTAAAATGTCTCTTTCTTTAAATTTGTAGGTGTATTTACCATCCATTAATATTGCATTTTTAATAACCACGTTATTAGAAAGACGATACATTTTTGCAAATGGCCTTAAGGATGTACTTTGTGCTAAATCTTGAGAAAATAAAGTTTGAAAACTAAAAGTGAATACTAAAAAAAGAAATACACACTTTGGGGGAATAGTGTTTTTCATAATTGTTTAAGGGATTAATTATGACATAAATATAAGATTTTTTTTTATAAATAAAAACTAAATCACTGTAAATAAACTTTTAAGACTATTTTAATAGTAGTAGTTACCACATTATTTCTTTAAGAATTTTTTTAAAAGTATCTTTGTATCTTAGATTAAATTTGAACAAGAAAATCGTAAAATGAGTTTTACAAAACAAGATATATACAATGCTTTAGAAACCATAACAGCTCCTGGAGAAGGAAAAAGTTTGGTTGAAAATAAGAACGTGACTAATGTTGTAATTTTTGGAAATGAAGTAAATGTAGATGTTGCCATTAGCAACCCTACTTTACAAGCAAAAAAGAAAATAGAGACAGAAATTATAAAAGCAATACAGACAAATGTTGCTAAAAATATAGATGTAAAGGTAGCTGTAAAAGTAGAAAAGCCAGCACCAAAAGAAAATCCAAATTTAATTAGAGGTAAAGAAATACCTAATATAAAAAATATTATTGCTATAGCTTCTGGTAAAGGAGGCGTAGGTAAATCTACAATAACGGCAAATACAGCTATATCATTGGCTAAAATGGGATTTAAGGTAGGTGTGTTAGATGCAGATATTTACGGCCCATCACAACATATTATGTTTGATGTAGCAAAAGAAAAACCGCTTTCTGTAAATGTAGACGGACGCTCTAAAATGAAGCCAATAGAAAATTACGGAGTAAAATTATTGTCACTAGGTTTCTTTACAAACCCAGATCAAGCTGTAATTTGGAGAGGGCCAATGGCATCTAAAGCTTTAAAGCAATTAATTTTTGATGCAGATTGGGGAGATATCGATTTTCTATTGATAGATTTACCTCCAGGTACAGGTGATGTACATTTATCTATAGTACAATCTTTACCAATTAATGGTGCAGTAGTAGTCAGTACACCACAAAATATTGCATTAGCAGATGCTAAAAAAGGAGTAGCAATGTTTCAGCAAGAAAGTATAAATGTTCCTGTCTTAGGAATTATAGAAAATATGGCATATTTTACGCCAGAAGAGTTACCAAACAATAAATATTATATCTTTGGACAAGATGGGGCCAAAAATTTAGCAGAAGATATCAGTACTCAATTTTTAGGAGAAGTTCCTTTGGTACAGAGTATTAGAGAAGCAGGAGACGTTGGTCATCCAGTAGCATTGCAAGAAGGCACAGTTTTAGAAGAAGCATTTCAAAATATTACGAAAGAAATGGTTGCTCAATTGTTAAAAAGAAACGCTAATTTACCACCAACAGAAGTTGTTAGAATTACAACTATGAGTGGTTGTAGTGTCGTTAAAAAGTAGAATTATGACAGCACAAGAAACATTGCATAACGTAGAAAAGGCATTAGATGAAATTCGTCCATTTTTAATGAGTGATGGAGGTAATATAAAACTATTATCTATAGAAGATACTTTGGTAAAAGTACAACTAGAGGGTGCCTGTACAGGATGTTCTGTAAACCAAATGACGTTAAAAAACGGAGTAGAAGCTACTATAAAAAAATATGCACCGCATATAGAAGAAGTGATTAACGTTGCATAGTATTTAATAGCTTAAAAATGACAAAGCGCAGTTGAAAAACTTGCGCTTTTTTTGTTTCTAAAATAAAGGAATTCAGTTTCATATGCTTCGTAAAAATGGCTGTTACTTAACAGATTTGCATTATTGTTAAAATACTTCACGTTTTTTTACAAAGTTTATTTTTATTTATTCTAAATAAATAGGTATTTTTGCAGCATGAATATCTTTAGAGACATACAATTTAGCATACAGCTGCAAAAAGTAACCTTTTGTCAATATCAATTAACGATAGATGACAAGCTTATGTTTCTTACTTTTCCGCAATTATTGCAACTTCGTCATAAAATAAATAACTACACTGCACCAGAAAATTTAGAACGTATTATAGATAATGAGAACTTTGTGTTATTGTCTGTTGCTGACAGACAACATTTGGTTTTTCTTGAAATTCCTAAACTTCTAGACTTAAAGGAAGAAATAGAACTTTGTTTTTATAGCTATTAGTTATAGCACGATAAGGAAATAGCCTTTATTTAGATTACCTTTAAATTTTGATAGTTACCATAAGAATAAACTCTTTTTATCGTATATTTGATAGTAAATAACTATTATTATGAAGACGGCAATTAGAAGACAAATGACAATCAATCCAGAAGTGATGGATGTCTTAAACCAACAAATAGAATTAGAAATGCATGCATCTGCTTCATACCTAGCTATGGCTTCTTGGTGTGATCAGCGAGAACTAGTAAATAGTAAAGCTTTTTTCTACAAACAAGCAGAAGAAGAAAGAGAACACGGAATGAAGATTTTCAATTTCATAAACGATGCTGGAGGAGCAGCAATTTCACCTGCAATACCCACTGTAAACAATGAATTTGAGAGTTTACGAGCAATTTATGAAACCTCTTTAGATCAAGAAATTCACGTAACACAATCTATTTACAAATGCTTTAGCAAAGCCAGAAGTACTAATGATTACGCATCAGAAGTATTTTTACAATGGTTTGTTAATGAGCAAGTAGAAGAAGAAGATACCGTAAGAAGTATTATAGACGTGTTTGATTTAATGGGAGACATGCCTTTAAAGATGATAGACGAAAGATTACCAACAGAATAATCTTTTTTTTAAAAAGTATGAAAAACCGAAACAATTTGTTTCGGTTTTTTTATGAACGCTACTCAACTATTTTTAATGCAATATATTACACGAGTTTACATGCAATTCTTAACAAAACTTTCTGATGTACTTTTTGTATATTTGTTACATTAACGAAATCGATTGAGATGTTTTTATGTTTACTTTCTTACTTAAAGTTCTTACTAAAACGCAATCCAGAATAAGGCTTTTTTTCTGTCATTCCTGTATAGCTAGGAACCTCAATATACAAAAGAACAACTATTAACAAGATTTCTGTTTTTACAGAAATGATAAATTAATAAAATTATGCCTTTTTACCATAAATTAGGAAAAATACCCCCCAAAAGACACACTCAGTTTCGTAAAAAAGACGGAAGCCTCTATGCTGAACAGCTTTTTGGTACTATTGGTTTTGACGGAATGTATACAAACTCATATCATGAGCACAGACCAACAATGGTCAAAGAAATACGAAAGCAATATGCTATAAAACCTAAAATTGCCAAAGCAAATAATATTCAATCATATAGATTAAGAGGATTTCAAATACCCTCAGAAAATGACTATTTAAAAAGTAGAAAAATTGTACTTACAAATTCTGATTGTAACATCATTTTAGCTGCACCCAAACAATCTACAACAGAATATTTTTACAAAAACACAGATGCAGACGAAGTTGTTTTTATTCATAAAGGAACAGGCAAATTAAGAACACATTTAGGAAATATCAATTTCAAATACGGAGACTACTTGGTAATTCCTAGAGGAGTTATTTACAAATTAGATTTCGCTTCACAAGACAACAGGCTCTTTATCGTAGAATCCTATTCACCCGTTTATACACCCAAACGCTACCGCAATTGGTTTGGTCAATTGCTAGAACACTCGCCTTTTTGTGAAAGAGATATACGCAGACCAGAAGAATTAGAAACTCACAATGAATTAGGAGACTTTTTAATAAAAGTAAAAAAACAAAATGAAATCATAGAAATGGTGTATGCCTCACACCCCTTTGATGTTGTTGGTTATGATGGTTATAATTACCCGTATGCCTTTTCTATTCATGATTTCGAACCCATTACAGGGCGCATTCATCAACCGCCACCAGTGCATCAAACTTTTGAAACCAATGCCTTTGTAATTTGCAGTTTTGTTCCGCGTTTGTATGACTATCATCCAAACTCAATTCCAGCTCCCTACAATCATAGCAACATAGATTCAGATGAGGTTTTGTATTACGTAGATGGCGATTTTATGAGTAGAAACGATATAGAAGCAGGTCATATTTCCTTACATCCAGCAGGCATACCACATGGTCCACACCCAGGTACAACAGAAAAAAGTATAGGTAAAACCAAAACAGAAGAGTTGGCAGTAATGGTAGATACCTTTAAGCCTTTACAAGTTACAGAAGAAGCAATGAAAATTGCAGACGAAGATTATTATAAGAGTTGGTTGGAGTAAAAAAGAGAAGAGAGCAAAGAGTAAAGAACAAAGAGAATGGTGAAAAGGCAAAGGCACAATTATAAGAATTTAAAGATTTGGAAAATTGGAATCGAAATTGTTGATGACGTCTATTCTATAATTGAAAATTTTCCTAAAGATGAAAGATTTGGACTAATTTCTCAAATTAATAGATGTTCTATCTCAATTCCTAGTAACATTGCAGAAGGTTCATCAAGAACGGATAAATCTTTTTCTCACTATATTGACATTGCTTTAGGTTCTTCTTTCGAACTGGAAACACAATTAATAATTGCATTTAAAAGGAAGTACATTGATAAAGAACAATTAACAAAGATTGAATTAAAAATTCAAGAATTTCAAAAAATGACAATGGGCTTTCAAAATAAGCTCTAAAAGTCTCTATTCTTGCTTCTTGATTCTCTTTTCTATAAAACATAAAAAATGAGTAAAAAAGAAATAAAATCAGTAAACTACGGTTTAGAAAAAATATTTGAAGGCGCTCAAGATTTCCTTCCGCTATTGGGTACAGATTATGTAGAGTTTTATGTAGGTAATGCAAAACAAGCAGCCCATTTTTACAAAACAGCATTTGGTTTTCAATCTCATGCATACCGTGGTTTAGAAACAGGGTCAAAAGATTCGGTAAGTTATGTCTTAACACAAGATAAAATTAAGTTAATGCTAACTACACCACTAAGTAGTAAGTCTCCTATAAATAACCATATTGTAAAACATGGAGATGGTGTAAAAGTAGTAGCACTTTGGGTAGAAGATGCAAAACAAGCGTATAAAGAAACTACCTCAAGAGGGGCAAAGTCGTATTTAGAACCAACAGTAGAAAAAGACGAATTTGGCGAAGTTGTAAGATCAGGAATCTACACATACGGAGAAACAATACACATGTTTGTAGAACGTAAAAACTATAACGGACCCTTTTTACCAGGTTTTCAAAAATGGGAATCTGATTATAACCCACCAACAGCAGGATTAAAATACATAGACCATATGGTAGGCAATGTAGGCTGGAACCAAATGGATATTTGGGTAAAATGGTATGAAAAGGTTATGGGTTTCGAAAACTTTTTATCGTTTGATGATAAACAAATTCACACAGAATATTCTGCTTTAATGAGTAAGGTGATGTCTAATGGAAATGGACGAATCAAATTCCCAATAAATGAACCCGCAGAAGGTAAAAAACGATCGCAGATAGAAGAATATTTAGATTTTTATGAAGGTGCAGGAGTGCAGCATATAGCTGTAGCAACAGATGACATTATAAAAACAGTTTCGCAACTACGTTCTAACGGAGTAGAATTTTTATCTACACCACCAGAAGAATATTACAGAGCAGTACCTGGTCGTTTAGAAGAACATAGCCATGAATTAAGAGAGGATATTGAAAAGCTAAAAGCTTTAGGAATTATGATAGATGCAGATGAAGAGGGTTATTTATTACAAATTTTTACAAAACCAGTAGAAGACAGACCTACCTTATTTTTTGAAATTATTCAAAGAATGGGAGCCAAAGGTTTTGGAGCCGGTAACTTTAAAGCACTGTTTGAATCTATAGAAAGAGAACAACAAAAAAGAGGAACTCTTTAAATAGAGAAAAGAACTCTAAAAAGTAATAAAAGAGATATGAGATAAAAATGAGTAAAACCCTAAAACTATTTTTGAATATACTTGAGAAAAAAACGATAAGAAATCCTATTCTCAAATTACTAATTTATGCTATTCTAGTAGTTTTCTTTATGCTTTTAATCATACCAATAGGTATTAATTTTTATAAGTAAATTAGATTTTCAAAAAAAGTCATGTTTCTTGACCTTTTAGGTTTCAAAATCCTGAAAGGTTTTATTTATGAAACTATTTTATCTTTGTTTAACAATAATCAATAATGAACAGAGAAGAAATTTTAAAAGCTATAGAAGAAAAATACGATAAATTAGGTGTTCCTGTAGATGCTATGCTGCAAGGGTTATTGCACAGTACACCTATTACCTATTGGGATTATATTCAAACAGATGCACTTTTAGGCTTACAAACACCAAGAACCAATCAGCCTGATGAAATGGTGTTTATCATGTATCATCAAGTAAACGAACTAATTTTTAAAATGATACTTTGGGAAATAGATCAGATTGCAAAACTCATAAAAATTTCTGCAACTAAATTTACAATGCATTTAAACAGAATTAGTCGTTATTTTGATATGTTATGCAACTCCTTTTCTGTAATGACAGAAGGTATGGAGCGCGAACAGTACTTAAAATTCAGAAATACATTAACACCAGCAAGTGGTTTTCAATCAGCACAATACAGAAAAATAGAATTTGCTTCTACAGAACTCATTAATCTCATAGACGTTAGGTTTAGAAATACAATTAACAGAAGTTCATCTTTTAAAAACGCATACAATCATTTGTACTGGCAAGCAGCGGGTAAAAATTATACTACTGGTCAAAAATCTACCTTATTAAATCTTTTTGAAAAAAAATATATGGGAGATTTTATAGATTTTATGGAAGATTATAATGATATCAATTTGTCTTTAAAATTTAAACAACTTCCAAAAGAAGTTCAAGAAGATGAAGATTTAATTAAAGCAATGCGTCATTATGATTACACTGTTAACGTAAAATGGGTAATGCAACACTACAAAGCTGCAGCAAAATATATAGGAGGCAAAGAGACAGATTTAGAAGCAACAGGTGGTAGTAATTGGCGTAAATATATGCACCCAAAATACCAAAGAAGAATTTTTTATCCTTATTTATGGAGTGAAGATGAATTGAACAACTGGGGTGCTTTTTAAAATAAGAAACCTGAACAAGATTAAAGATACTTATATAAAGAAAACGTTAAAAAGTCATTTACAAAAAGTTAGTAAATGACTTTTTTATGTTTTGGAACAGTAATTGTCATTCCTTTTTTATAAGTTTGATTTTTATGAAAAGAATAATACCATTTATATTCACTTTATTTTTTTTGACAACTGCTTTTGGTCAAGAAAAACCACAAGCATTTAAAGACGGAGAGTGGTTACGTTATAAAATGAGCTACAGTGGCTTTTTAAGAGCTGGATCTGCTGTCTTAGAACTTAAAGAAGTAGATTTAAATGGTAAAAAAGTGTTCTATACCAAAGGAAAAGGATGGACTTCAGGAATGATAAGTTGGTTTTTTGAAGTAGATGACACTTACGAATCTTATTTTGATTTAGATACCATAAAACCATACGTGTTTAAAAGAAAAATAAACGAAGGTGGGTATAAGAAACACACCATAACCTCTTTTGATTACAATACCAATACTGCTTACGTTCAAGACTTTTTAAAACAAAAAGATTCTTCTATAGCTTTCCAAAATGTTCAAGACATGCTATCTTCTTTTTATTTTTTAAGAAATAGAGATGTTTCTCAAATGAAAAAAGGAGAAGAAATTATTTTAGACATGTTTTTAGACGCTCAAACTTATAACTTTAAACTAAGGTTTATGGGTAGGCAAATTTTAAAAACTAAATTTGGTAAAATAAAAACACTGATATTTAGACCTTTAGTGCAGTCTGGTAGAATCTTTAAAGAGCAAGAAAGTGTTACCATTTGGATTACTGATGATAGTAATAAAATACCCGTAAAATTAAAAGCTGATTTAGCTGTAGGATCTCTACGAGCAGAACTAGAAGCTTACAAAGGTTTGGCAAATCCATTTTTAAAAAAGTAGCAAAATTTATATAGAAACTTCATAGATTACAATCGATAAAAAATCATTTTTATTTGTACTTTTGAGAAGTTTAACCTAATGCTAATTTTTTTGAAAAAAGTATTCTTTCTTTTTATTTTAATAGCGTCCTTTTCTTCTTGTAAAAAAGAGGTTGTTAAAGAGACTGCAAAAATTGTAGAGAAACCCAAACCCATAATAAAGTATGGTTACAATTTAGACAACTTTACAGTAATTCATGATACTATAAAAAACGGAGAAAGTTTCGGGATTATCTTAGACAGACACCATGTGTTTTATCCAAAAATTAATAAGATAGCAAGCAAAGTTAAAAATACCTTTGACGTTAGAAGAGTACGAGCAGGAAGACCTTATACCATTTTAGCAAGCAAAGATTCTTTAGAAAAAGCACAAGTGTTTATTTATAAGCACGATAGGATAAATGCTACAATCGTAGATTTTAAAGATTCTACAATTACAGCACAACGATTTAAAGAACCCATAAAAACTGTAGAAAGAATTGTAGAAGGTAAAATCTACTCTAACCTTTCTAATACCATGGATAGTTTGCATTTGAACCCCAATTTAACATGGGCTGTTGCAGATATATATGCATGGACTTTAGATTTTTACAAGCTCCAAAAAGGAGATACATTTAAATTAATTTTTGAAGAAAAATTTATCAAAGACTCTTTATTTGCAGGTTATGGAGATATAAAATCGGCAGTTTTTACGCATAAAGGAAAAAACTTATATGCCTTTAGATTTGTTGCAGATAGTAGTAAAGGAATTCCAGAGTATTACGATGAAGAAGGGAATATGCTACGTAGTCAATTTTTAAAAGCACCCATAAAATTTAGATATAGAGTGTCTTCTCGTTACAACCTTAGAAGAAGAATTGCGTATTATGGTAACAAAATAAGACCTCACAGAGGTACAGACTTTGCTGCTAATGTAGGTACGCCTATTATTGCAACAGCAAGCGGTACAGTAACAGAATCTAGAAAAAAAGGAGGTAATGGCAACTATGTAAAAATAAAACACAATAGTACCTATTCTACTCAATACTTACACATGCAAAGACGCAAAGTAAACAAAGGAGATTACGTAAAACAAGGAGAAGTTATTGGTTGGGTAGGAATGACAGGAAACACAGGTGGCCCACACGTATGTTATCGTTTTTGGAAACACGGCAAGCAAGTAGATCCTTTTAAGCAAAAATTACCTTCTGCTAAACCTCTTCAAAAAAGTGTAAAGCCAAGGTATTTAACTTTTATAAAACCATTAAAATATCAACTAGATCATAATATACTTCCGGTGGAAGAACCAGAAGTAATAGATATCGCTCAAAACTAAAAAAATGGCTCTTAAAAACATCAACCCAACTCAAACAGAAGCATGGTCTGCATTAGCAAATCATTTTAATGAAACCAAAGACATAACTATTAAAAATTTGTCTAAAGAAGAGCATAGAAAAGAAAATTTTTCTATTCAATTTAACGATTTATTGGTTGATTTTTCTAAAAATAGAATTACAAAAGAAACCTTAAGTTTACTTGTGAAATTGGCTGAAGAAGTAGATTTAAAAGACGCTATTGAAAAACAATTTACAGGAGAAATTATCAACGCAACAGAAGGAAGAGCTGTTTTGCATACAGCTTTAAGAAGTACTTCTGAAGAACCTGTTTTAGTAGACGGTAAAAACATCAAACCTAAAATTCAAACAGCGCTTAGAAAAATTAAAAGTTTTTCTAATAAAGTAATTTCAGGGAAATGGAAGGGATATACAGGTAAAGCGATTACAGATATTGTTAATATTGGTATTGGAGGTTCAGATTTAGGGCCAGATATGGTAGTAGAATCGCTTAAGTTTTATAAAAACCAATTGACAACGCACTTTGTTTCTAATGTAGATGGAGACCATGTTTCTGAGATTATAAAAAACCTAAACCCAGAAACAACATTATTTGTTATTGTTTCTAAAACATTTACCACACAAGAAACCATTAGTAATGCAGAAACCATTAAAAATTGGTTTTTAAAATCAGCTACTATTTTTGATATTCCTAAACATTTTGTTGCAGTATCTACCAATTTAGAGGCTGTAGATCGTTTTGGGATAGATAAAAATAACGTTTTTCCTATGTGGAATTGGGTTGGAGGACGTTTTTCACTCTGGTCTGCAGTAGGTTTATCAATCTCTTTGTCTGTAGGTTTTGAAAATTATAAGGCATTGTTAGCAGGTGCAGAAGAAATGGATAATCATTTTAGAAATGAAGATTTTGAGCACAACATTCCTGTTATTTTAGCTCTATTAAGTGTTTGGTATAACAATTTTTACAAAGCAGAAACAGAAGCTGTTTTACCCTATTCTCAATATTTATCTAAGCTTCCTGCATATTTACAACAAGCTATTATGGAAAGTAATGGTAAAGGTGTAGATAGAAATGGCAATACAATAGCGTACCAAACAGGAACAATTGTTTGGGGTAGTACAGGTACAAATATGCAACATGCCTTTATGCAGTTAGTACATCAAGGTACAAAGTTAATTCCTGCAGATTTTATTGGTTATAAAGAGTCCTTGTACGGTTTAACAGAGCATCACAAAAAATTAATGGCAAATTATTATGGGCAAATAGATGCTTTAGCTTTTGGTAAAACAAAAGAAGAAGTTCATTTAGAACTTAAGTTTTCTGGAGACGAAGATAAAATCAATCAATTACTACCATTTAAGGTGTTTGAAGGTAACAGACCAAGTAATGCTATCCTTTTTGATAAATTAACACCTCACTCTTTAGGAAAACTCATAGCGTTGTACGAGCATAAAATTTTCACGCAAGGAATTTTATGGAATATTTATAGTTATGACCAATTTGGTGTAGAATTAGGAAAAGAATTAGCGAAGAAATTGTTAAATAAACAACAGTAAGTAACGGAATTGTTAAAATACTAAAATTTTAACTTTTTTTTATTCTTTTTCTTAATAATTAAATTTTTTTAATTAACTGTTAATCAGTTAATTATATGTTAATTAGTTTTTCGAAACTTAACATTGAATTAACATTTGAGATTGTTAAATATTAGAATTTTGCAAAAGATCTAATAACTCAATTCAAATTAATGAAAAATTTTAAAAATTTATTGGTAGTTGCAATATTCTTTGTTGCTGCTTCCGTTTTTGCGCAAGGGGTTACAACATCCTCAATTAGTGGTAAAGTTGTAGACAAATCTGGAGAATCACTTCCTCAAGCTTCTGTTTTAGCAATTCATACTCCTACAGGAACTAAGTACGGAATTTCTACAGATTTCGATGGTTTTTACAGAATTTCTAACATGAGAGTAGGTGGTCCTTATAGTATTACCGTTTCTTATGTAGGATTTAAAAGTTTTGAAAAATCGAATATCTTTTTAACATTAGGGCAAACACAAAAAATCAATGTTGTATTGCAAGAATCTGCAAGTCAACTAGATGAAATTGTAATAACTGCACCTTCAGATGGTATCATAGACGGTAATAAAACAGGATCAGAAACAACAATTAATCTTAGACAAATAAATTCTACGCCAGCAGCATCTAGATCTATTGCAGATTTTGTAAGACTAACTCCACAAACTCAAATTTCTGAAGGAAATGATGGTTTTTCTATTTCTATAGGAGGTCAAAACAATAGGTATAATGCCATTTATATTGATGGAGCTGTAAATAATGATGTTTTTGGTTTAGCAGGTTCAGGTACAAACGGTGGTCAAACAGGTATTAGCCCTTTTTCTGTAGATGCTATAGAGCAGTTTCAAGTTAACATTGCTCCTTTTGATGTAAAAATATCAGGTTTTACTGGTGGTGCAATTAGTGCAATTACAAGATCAGGTACTAATAACATAGAAGCTTCTGTATATTCTTTTTTAAGAAATGAATCTTTAGCAGGTAGAACACCTGTAGATTTAAATACAGATACTAGAGAAAAATTAGATGATTTTTCTGCACTAACTTATGGAGTAAGAGTAGGAGGCCCTATTATAGAAGATAAATTATTTTTCTTTGTAAACTACGAAAGACAAAATGATGAAATTCCTGCTCCTTTTGATTTGGCAAGCTATGGGGGTAACTCTAATGCAGCAGACATAGACAGATTAAGAAACCATGTACTAAATACGTTTAATTACGATATTGGTAGATTTGACAATGCGCTAAGTAGTTTAGAAGGTCAAAAATTTACAACAAGATTAGATTACAACCTTAACCAACAACATAAGTTTACAGGAAGATATAGCTTAGTAACAGGAGACAACCTAGAGGCTAGAACTTCAGATTTTAATGACTTAGGTTTTTCTAACGGAGCAGAATTGTTTAAAACAACAACAAATTCTTTATCTTTAGAATGGAACTACCAAGGAGACAAAACATCTAATAGCTTATTAGTAGGATACACAAGTGTTAGAGATGATAGAGACCCTGCAGGAGATCCTTTTCCTTCTGTACAAATAGGAGATGGTTTTAACGTATTTAGAAGTGATGGTATTACATTTGGTGCAGAACCATTTTCTACAGCAAACTTATTAAATACAGATATTTTAACAATCACAAATAACTTTCAAGTGTACTCTGGTAAACACACATTTACTTTTGGAACTCATAACGAATTTGCAAGTATTAAAAACTTATTCTTTGCATTTAACTTCGGCCAATATAGATATGATTCTATAGACGATTTTATCAATAATACAAATTTAAGAGATTTTGATAGAGGATATTCTTTACTTGCTCCTGGTGTTGGAGATACTTCTTCTGGTGCAGCAGAATTTAATACAATGCAATTAGGTTTTTATGTACAAGATGATTATGAAGTTACAGACAATTTTAAACTTTCTGCAGGTTTACGTTTTGATGTTCCTGTTTGGGAAGGTGGTTTAGCTAATGATGATTTTAATACTAGAGCAATTGCTGGTTTAGAAGCAGAAGGAAAAGATTTACAAGGAGCTAGAGTAGGTAAAGGTGTAGATACACAAATTCATTTTTCTCCTAGATTAGGTTTTAACTGGAACGTTAATGGAGAGTCTAAAACACAAATTAGAGGTGGTATAGGTGTATTTACTTCTAGACTACCATTTGTTTGGCCAGGTGCTACTTATAATAATAATGGTGTTACAGGAGGTTTCTTTTCAGGAACTAATGGTATTACATTTAATCCAGATATCAACAATCAACCTGTAGGTGCTGTTCCAGGAACAGGAGAAACAGGAGGAAACGTAGATTTGTTTGCACCAGATTTTAAATTACCTCAAATAGCAAAATACAATCTTATTTGGGATCAAAAGTTAGAAAACGGTTTCTCTTTTACAGTAGATGCAACGTACCAAAACACAATAAACCAAGTGTTTTATGAAAACTTAAATGTTAGAGGTCCTGTAGGAAACTTAAATGGTGCAGATAATAGACCATTTTATAATAGAAGAAACCCAATAGATAGAACTTACGATAGAATTATTTTGGCTTCTAATACTAGTCAAGGAGAGTCTTGGAATACCACATTTACATTACGTAAAAACTACAGAAGTGAATTTATAAACGTGTTCTCTACTGCGAGTTATTCTTACGGAGATGCAACATCTATTTTTGATGGTACAAGCTCTCAAAACAGTTCTCAATGGAGAAATATTATTACCAGAGATGGAAAAAATAGCCCAAGATTATCAACATCAGATTTTGCTCAAGGGCATAGAGCTTTGGCTAATGCAAGCATAGATTTTAAATGGAATGATGTTTTAAAAACTACAATAGGTTTATTCTATGACGGTTTTCAAGGACAACCATTTTCTTATATCTATGATGGAACACTTTTAAATGATGATTCTAGAGATAATGCATTATTCTTTGTTCCAGAAAGTGCTTCAGATGTAAACTTGGTTCCAATAACCGATAGGAATGGCGTTGTAACTTCTACTGTTGCAGAACAAGAAGCTGCGTTAGATGCCTTTATTGATGGTAATGATTATTTAAGTTCAAGAAGAGGTCAGTATGCAGAGCGTAATGCAGATAGAGCAAGATGGAGTCATATCGTGGATTTAAGAGTTGTACAAGACATCAAATTAAAATCAGGTAAAAACAACCACACACTTCAATTAACAGCAGACGTTTTTAACTTTACCAACTTGTTAAATAAAAACTGGGGAGTAAGATATTTTGCAGATGACATTAGTGTTCTACAAGTAGAAAATGGTGGCGGTACAGCAGACCCAGAATTTATTTTTGATCCAAATGATGTAAGTAGAACAGATAACTTAATTGATGATTTAGGAATTCAATCTTCTAGATGGCAAGCTCAATTAGGAATCAGATATACTTTTAACTAATACGTTTAAAAGGATATAAAAATAAATATCTATAAACCACCTCATTTGAGGTGGTTTTTTTTGGTTTAAAATACGTAACTTTGTACGTATAAATATATTTAGAATTATGAAAGAAATTCACTCGTATTGGGCATATATTGTTTTAGCAATTTTAATTTTTACAGTTGTTAATGCAATTATTGGGTTAAGCAAAAAGAAACAATTTACAGACAAAGATTTAAGACTAGGTTTATTTACCTTAATTGTATCTCACATACAACTTTTAATAGGAGTAGCTTTATATATTTATGAAGGTAGATATGCTAATATAGCAGAAACAATGAAGGTTAGTGAAGCAAGATTATTAGCTTTAGAACATCCTTTAGTAATGATTATAGCAATAGTATTAATTACAATTGGTTGGTCTAAACACAAAAAGAAAGCAGAAGCTGCTGCAAAATTTAAAACTTTTGCAATTTTTTATGGAGCAGCCTTATTTTTAGTACTTTCTAGAATACCTTGGAGTAACTGGTTCTAAACTATATGAAAATATTTAGCTACATATTATCACCAATCTTTGCATTGGTGTTTTTTTTATTTTTAGTCATTTTTCATCCATTACAATGGATTAGCTTTAATGTCTTTGGTAGAGAGGCACATCAAAAAGTAATTAATGCATTAAATTATTGTTTAGTAAAATCAATGTTGATTATAGGAGTACCTGTTCGTTTAATCAACAAACACAAATTGCCAGAAAATACTTCTTTAATTTTTGTATCCAATCATCAATCTACTTTTGATATTGCTCCAATAGGATGGTTTTTTAGAAAACACAAACCAAAATTTGTAGCAAAAATTGAGTTAGGAAAAGGCATACCTAGTGTTTCTTTCAATTTAAAAAAAGGAGGAGCAGCATTAATAGATAGAAAAGACCCAAAACAAGCTATTAGTGAATTGGTTAAATTTTCTAAAAATATTAATAAAAACAAATGGGGAGCTATTATTTTTCCTGAAGGAACAAGAAGTAGAAACGGCACACCAAAACGTTTTTCTTCTAACGGATTAAAGGTAATTGCAAAATTTAATAAAGAAGGTTACGTTGTACCTTTAACAATTAATAATTCTTGGAAAGTATTTAAATATGGAAAATTTCCTTTAGGCATTGGTAGTCCAATGACAATTACAACACACAAACCCATAAAAATAGACAGTCTCCCCTTTGAAGAATTATTAGAAAAGACAGAAAAAGTCATTAAAGAACATATAAAATAACAATTATGTCTATAAAAAACATAAGAATCGAAGTGATGCAGACGCTAGAAAAGAACATGCAACACTTTGTAGATAAATACTTAATTACACCAGAAAAAGTTTGGCAACCTACAGATTTTTTACCCAATTCTCAGAAAGATTCTTTCATCTCAGAAGTAGAAGAAATTAGAGAATTATCTAAAGAACTGCATGATGATTTCTGGATTGTTTTAGTAGGAGATACCATTACGGAAGAAGCTTTACCAACTTATGAATCATGGTTATTAGATTTAGATGGTGTTTCTCAAGACCCAGACAACTCTTGGGCAAGATGGGTAAGAACCTGGACTGCAGAAGAAAATAGACACGGAGATGTTTTAAACAAATATTTATATTTATCAGGACGTGTAAACATGCGCGAAGTAGAAATTTCTACACAACACTTAATTGCAGACGGTTTTGATATTGGTACCTCTACAGATCCTTATAAAAACTTTGTATATACCAGTTTTCAAGAACTAGCAACCTACATTTCTCATAACAATGTGGCCAAAATAGCACGAAAAAAAGGACACAAGGCATTGGCTAAAATGTCTAAAATTATTGCAGGAGATGAAATGCGTCATCACAAAGCATACACAGAGTTTGTAAGAGAAATTTTTAAGATAGACCCTAGTGAAATGATGCTAGCTTTTCATCACATGATGAAACACAAAATTGTAATGCCTGCAATGCATTTAAGAGAGTCTTTTAATGCCAAAGGAACTTTGTTTGATGATTTCTCTACAGTAGCTCAAAGAGTAGGCGTATACACTGGGTTTGATTATGTAGATATTCTAAGAAAACTTAATGAAGCCTGGGAAATAGACAAAATTAATAACTTAACTCCAGAAGCAGAAAAAGCACGAGATTTCTTAATGAAATTACCTGACAGAATGTACAGAATTACAGAAAGAATTGTAGTACCAGATACAGATTTCAAATTCAAATGGATGCTACAACCAAGTTAGTATATAAAGTTATTTTCTGCTTTTGCTACTCGCATTTTTTTGTGCCTCAAAATAGTATAAAAAATACAGACTTCATAGATACTAAATAGTAATGAGGTCTGTTTTGTTTTTATAAAATACATAAGTTGGACTTGAGAAAATTGACATAAGTCAGGTTAATTTTTAGTAGAAAGTTTTATTAAAAATGAATGAATTTTTAGACAAAAGAGTAATTTTGATACAATTTTTATCCTTTTTCACTTCTAAAAACAACTCAATTTGATAGCTTTTTTTTGGATCGTACTTTAAATCACTCATTATTGAATATCAAAAGAATCCCTATCATTTAAAAATCCCAACTTTTTACGAACGGTATTTTGGGCAACCTTCTCTAGAGTAGCTTTTACCAAACCAATTTCATTGCTTGCTAAACTAGAAAGTTCATTACCTAGGTAATCAACCACTAAAGAATTACCAGAATACACGTAATCATTGGCATCTTTTCCAATTCTATTTACGCCCACAGTGTAGCTTATATTTTCAATAGCTCTTGCTTTTAAAAGCGTATCCCAAGCTTTAATTCTGGTAACAGGCCAATTGGCCATATAAATCAATAAATCGTAGTTCTCAGTATTTCTAGCCCAAACAGGAAAACGCAAATCATAACAAATTAATGGACAAATTTTCCATCCTTTATAGTCTACAATCAATTTACTATTTCCAGAAGTATACACTTTATCTTCACCAGCTAAGGTAAAAGAATGTCTTTTATCGTAAGTATTGATTTTACCTGAAGGATGCACAAAAACAAACCGATTGTAGTAGTTTTTATCATCAGCAATTACAATACTTCCACAAATAGCAAAATCATGTTTTTTAGCCATTTTTTGCATCCATGAAATGGTAATTCCTTGCATACTTTCTGCAATTTTTTCAGGATGCATGGTAAAACCAGTGGTAAACATTTCTGGTAAAATCACCAAATCGATGTTATGTAACGTATGTATTTTATCTTCAAAAACAATACGATTTTGTTCAGGATTTTCCCATACCAAATCTGTCTGAATTCCAACTACGTTCAATTCATTCTGCATCAAAAATAATTTTAAGATTAAAGAAGTTTAAAGGTAAGTTTTTGTAATTTAGAAAACCAAATAGATGACAAAAAATTGATGCAATCCTTTATTTCTGATACTATAAACGATATCTTAAAAACAACTACTAGTTTTAAAGATGTAGTTTTTGTTTTACCATCACAAAGAGCAAAAATCTTTGTAAAACAAACATTTAAAGACAAAATAAATGTTGGGTTTTTACCTGAAATTTTAAATGTAGAGCAGTTTATCAATCAAATTTCAGAAGTAGAAAAAGCAGATAGCTTGCAATTGTTGTTTTACTTTTATACAGTATACAAAAAAACAGAAAAAGAACCAGTTGCTTTTGATGTTTTTGCTTCTTGGGCAGTAACTGTTTTACAAGATTTTAATGAAATAGACCAGCATTTGGTTAACACCAAAGATATTTTTATTTACCTAAGAGATATTCAAAGATTGCGAAAATGGTCTGTTAAAGGAGAATTCAAAGAAACAAAATTAATTCAAGACCATTACTTTTTTTTAGAAAAACTGAACACGTACTACACTGTTTTGTATAGTTTTTTAAAAGAAAAAAATAGTGGTTATCAAGGATTAATTTATAGAGAAGCATGTTTTAAAATAGATAAATATTTAAATAAAAACAAAAACACAAAATTCTTTTTTATAGGGTTTAACGCCTTAAACAAAGCAGAAGAATTCTTGTTTCAGAAAGTATTAGCAACAGGAAGTTCCGAAATTTATTGGGATATAGATACTGTTTTTTTTAACAGCAATCATCAAGCAGGTAAATTCATAAGAAAGTATGCTCAAGAATGGAAATACTATGAAAAGAAAGCATTAAAAACGATAGGAAATTCCTTTACCAATACGAAAAATATTACCGTAATTGGCGCTCCAAAGAATACTACACAAGTAAAATATGCAGGAGAAATTTTGTCAAATTTTAAAGATTTTACCAATACAGCACTGGTTTTAGCAGATGAAACATTGTTGCCAATTACATTAAATTCATTGCCTAAAAATATCAATGCTATTAATATAACAATGGGGTATCCTTTAAAAGATGTACCCACTACAAGCTTGTTATTTACTATTTTTAAGTTATTTATTTCTCAAGAAAAATTACAAAAAAAAGAGACCAATCAATTCTATTATAAAGATGTAATTTCCTTTATAAAACATAAATCCATATACAAATTACTACCCAATATAGATGCTTTTTCTACACAAGTAGCAGAACAAAATCAAACATTTATAAATCAAGAATACTTATTATCTTTTTTTCAAGAAGTTGATAAAAAGATAACACAAAGTATTTTTTCAATTTTTAAACCAATTACTTCTGTAGGTGAGTTTATTACCCGAATTTTAAATCTGATAGCTGTTTTAAAAGAAGAAGTTACAGAGATAGAAAAAGAGCAATTGTTTCGCTTTTACACCGCATTTACTCAATTAAAATCGCTCCAAGAAGAATATCAATATTTTCCAGATTTAAGAACTTTAGCACAGTTTTTTAGACAACTTATAGCATCAGAAAATTTATCGTTTCAAGGAGAACCTTTAAGAGGCTTACAGCTAATGGGTATGCTAGAAACGCGTGTTTTAGATTTTGAAAACATAATCTTAATTTCTACAAATGAAGGCGTGTTACCTGTTAATAGTCAGCAAAATTCTTTTATTCCTTTTGATGTAAAATTAGAATTTGAATTGCCTACCTATAGAGAAAAAGATGCTATTTTTTCGTATCATTTTTTTAGATTGTTGCAAAGAGCTAAAAATGTTTTTATCATTTACAATACAGAACATGATGTTTTTGGAAGTGGAGAAAAAAGTAGGTTTGTTACGCAGTTAGAAATGATGAGAACAGATATTACACATAAAATAATCTCTCCAAAAGTATTACCTCAACAAATAGAATTAAAAGAAATTAAAAAAGATAACATTATTGCAGAGACTTTAAGAGATTTGGCTAAAAAAGGAATTTCTCCGTCTGCATTAACCAATTATCTATACAACCCTGTAGCATTTTACAAACAAAAAGTTTTAAGAATAAAAGAGTTTGATGATGTAGAAGAAACAGTAGCTTATAATACCCTAGGTACTGTAGTTCATGAAACCTTAGATGAGCTGTATACACCTTTTGTGGGTTGCTATTTATCTTTAGAAAACATAAAATGGATGGAAACCAAAAGCAAAGATTTGATAACCAAACATTTTAAAAAAGAGTTTAAAAATGGAGACATTACCAAAGGTAGAAATCGATTAATTTTTGAGGTTGCCAATCGTTTTGTTCAGAATTTCTTAACTCAAGAAAAAAAGTTATTAAAAGATGAAAACAATAGGTTAAAAATTATAGCGACAGAAGAAACGCTAGGAGTACAACTTCAGGTTGATGAGTTAGATTTTCCTGTAAAGATACATGGTCAAGTAGATAGGGTAGATGAACTTAACGGAATACTCAGAATTATAGATTACAAAACAGGTATGGTTGATAGTACTAATTTAAAAGTAACAGATTTTGAAAATCTAAAAGAAGAAAAACATCATAAAGCAATACAAGTATTGTTATATGCATATTTATACACAGAAAGTAAACAACATAACTTTAAGCAACCTTTAGAAGCCGGAATTTACTCTTTCAAAAATCTAAATAGTGGTTTTTTACCCGTAAATTTTTCTGCTAATTACAGAAAGCCAGATGTAGCAATTAATCAAGAAAGATTAACCGATTTTATTGATGAAATTAAAAAATACATCAAAGAAATTTACAATGACAATGTTCCGTTTACAGAACCTGCAGATTTAAAGTACTAGAATTTATTCTCCTTTTAAAATCAATAAAGGTCTAGAGGTATGAAACTCTTGCTTCAAAACTGTATTCTTTTCCCAAAGTTTAGTAAAAAAACCACGCTTACGTCTAAAAACACACAATAAATCTGGCTCGTAGGTTTTAAAGTGTTCTAAAACTCCTTGAAAAGTAGTTGCATTTTCTGTAATAGTTAAAGAGGTTTTAAGATTTTCTAAATCTTTATCTAAAACCAAATCACTATCGTTATGATTTGGAGTTTTAACCAAAAGCATATTTACTTCTGGAGAAAATTGTTTTGCAATGGCTTGTAAAGGAAAAAGTGCTGTTTTACTTCTAACAATACCAGATTTAAAAGCAAGCAAAACATTTGTAATAGTTTTGTATTGGTAACTAGGGGGTACAGTTAATACTGCTATGTTGGTTTTTTTAACCAAACTACCCGCAGTTGCTCCTAAAAAAATTTCTTCTTTAATAGAATTACTTTTTGTGTTTACAATAATTAAATCTACACCTAACTCTTCATCAATAGCTTCTACACTCTCTAAAACGCCACCTCTAGCAGAAATCAATTTTACAGTAACATTTTTTGTATCTACAGCATTTACCATAGTACGCAAATACAAGTTGGTTTCGCGCTCTATAATAGCATCTACATTAATCATTGTACCTGCTTTAGATTTTGCTTTGTAGGCTCTAAAAACAAAAACATTAGCGTTAATATCTGAAGCAAAATCAATAGCATATTGCAATGTGTTTTGTGCAGTTTCTGTAGATCCAATAGGTACTAAAATATTTTTCATTTCAACTTGTTTTAGATACTGCAAAGTTAGTTATTTTTAAAAGATTCCACTCTTTTTACTGTTTTTAGATATGTACCTTTGTAAAAAATATTTTTTGAGTACAGATATAAGTCTTAAAAGCATTAATAAGTTAGCAATACCTGCATTAATTGCGGGTATTGCAGAACCCTTATTATCTATTACAGATACTGCTATTATTGGAAATATTGATGAAAACGCCACAGAAAATTTAGCAGCTGTGGGTATTGTAGGTGCTTTTATTTCTATGTTGGTTTGGGTTTTTGGTCAAGTAAGAAGTGCAATCTCTTCAATTATTTCACAATATTTAGGGGCAAATAAGTTAGATAATATCAAAACTTTACCAGCACAAGCCATTGCAATTATAGTAGTAGGTAGTGTATTGGTTTTACTCATTTCATATCCGTTTGCAGCACAAATTTTTAAGTTTTACAATGCCTCTGGTAATGTTTTAGAATTGTGCATTGTTTATTTTAGAATCAGAATTTTTGGATTTCCTTTTTCCTTATTAGTATTTGCAATTTTTGGCACCTTTAGAGGGTTACAAAATACATACTACCCTATGATTATTGCTATTATTGGAGCTTTACTAAATATAGTGTTAGACTTTATTTTTGTTTATGGAATTGAAGGTGTTATACCTGCAATGAATATAGAAGGAGCCGCTTACGCAAGTGTTATAGCTCAAATTACAATGGCAATAATTTCGGTGATTTTACTTCTTAAAAAGACAGCTATTTCTTTAAAATTAACAATGCCTTTTCATCACGAAATCCCAAGACTTTTAGGTATGATAGCAAATCTTTTTGTAAGAACTTTAGCACTAAATACTGCATTGTATTTTGCAACAGCGTATGCTACAGAGTACGGAGCAGCGTATATTGCCGCCTATACGATAGGAGTAAATATTTGGTTGCTAGGTGCTTTTATGATTGATGGATATTCTAGTGCAGGCAATATTTTATCAGGAAAATTGTTAGGAGCCAAAGATTATAATTCTTTAGTCAAATTAAGCTCTAAATTGTTTAAGTACGGAATAGTTACAGGAAGTATAATTGCTACTGTCGGATTTGTTTTTTATGATGTTATTGGGCAAATTTTCACCAAAGAAGTAGATGTTTTGGCACAGTTTAATCATGTTTTTTGGATTGTCTTACTAACACAACCTATTAGTGCTATTACATTTATTTTTGATGGAATGTTTAAAGGGATGGGAAAAATGAAGTATTTAAGAAATTTACTTATTCTTTCTACAGGATTGGTTTTTATACCTACTTTATTATTATTTGATTATTATAATCTTAAACTTGTAGCAATTTGGATAGCCTTTACTCTTTGGATTTTAGCTAGAGGTTTACCACTGGTTTTCAAGTTTAGAAGCGATTTTTTACCGCTTGTAAAAAATAATTAAATTACTTTTTATGTGCATTGTACAAGGTTTTTTGGATGTATAGTTATAAATAACTACAAGCGAAACAAGATATAGCACAGAAAACTTTATTTTTACAAAAAGAACGTTTATGACAGCAAGACAAAACGGAAGTTTATATACGCATATAGAAAATAAAATTGCAACCATAGAATTTGGTCATCCTGCAAGCAATTCTTTTCCTAGTGAATTGTTAGAGAGGTTACAAAAAGAATTGCTTCTTGTAGGTAAGAAGAAAGAAGTGGCTGTTATTGTTTTAAAGTCGGAAGGAGACAGAGCATTTTGTGCAGGTGCTTCTTTTGATGAATTGGTAGCCATTTCTAATTTAGAAGAAGGTAAACGGTTTTTTTCTGGTTTTGCTAATGTAATTAATGCAATGCGAACTTGTGGAAAATTGATTATTGGTAAAGTGCAAGGAAAAGCTGTAGGTGGCGGAGTAGGCTTAGCTGCAGCCTGCGATTATGTTTTGGCAACAGAACATGCATCCATCAAATTATCTGAATTTACCATAGGTATAGGACCTTTTGTTATAGAGCCTGCTGTGAGTAGAAAAGTTGGAATTGCCGCAACAGCAGCACTAACTTTAGAAGCAACTTCTTGGAAAACTGCATATTGGGCAAAAGAAAAAGGATTGTTTGCAAAGGTTTATGAAACGCAAAAAGAGTTGAATAAAGAAGTTGAAATTTTTGCAGAAAAATTAGCCTCATACAATCCAGAGGCATTATCGGAAATGAAAAAAGTATTGTGGAAAGGAACTGAAAATTGGAACGACTTACTAGCAGAAAGAGCTGCAATTACTGGAGAATTGGTATTGTCTGATTTTACCAAAAATGCATTGGTAAAATTTAAAAAATAGACTATGAAAATTATTTCTACCAACATAGGAGAACGTAAAGAAATAGATTGGAAAGGAAAAAAAGTAGCTACAGGAATTTTTAAATATCCAGTAAAACATCCCATTTTTTTGGATGTTAAAAATGTAACAGGAGATGCTATTTGCGATTTAAAATATCATGGAGGTATAGATCAAGCTGTGTATGCTTATTCTTTAAAGCATTACTCATATTGGAAAAATTTATATCCTGATGTAGATTGGCAATTCGGAATTTTTGGAGAAAATTTAACGCTAGATCATATAGATGAAACTACTACGCATGTAGGCGATACCTTTATAGTAGGAGAAACTATTTTAGAGGCTACTTTGCAAAGAAGTCCTTGTATGAAATTAGGTATTCGCTTTAACGATATGAAAATTGTAAAGCAATTTTGGAACACAAGCTTTTGTGGTGTTTATTTTAAAGTATTACAAACAGGAAATGTAAATGTAGGTAGCCAATTTACCCAAGTTAAAAGCTGTCCACAAAACCCAACAATAGCGGATCTTTTACAAAAAAGAAAAAACGAATTAGGAATGTAACTTAATACAGGCTTTACAGTTACCTATACATCATCAAAATCTAACATAATTTTAGGAGTTACAGGATGTGCTTGACAGGTTAAAATCAATCCTTCTGCTATCTCACTATCTGTTAAAATAGAATTTTTTGTCATTACTGCCTTACCTTCGGTTACTTTACCCATGCAAGAGCTACATACACCACCTTGACATGAGTATGGAGCATCCAAGTCGTTGCGCAAAGTAGCTGCCAAAATAGTATCTGTTTGAGACATAGTAAAGGTAGTTTCCTCATCGTCTAAAAGCACAGTAATTGCTGTAGTACCTTCTTTAATTGTTGATAGAGCCTCTTCATCCTCAGCAGTAGTAAACAATTCGAAATGAATATTTTTTTCTAAAAATCCTGTTTCTTTTAATGTATTAGAAACAATATCAATCATAGTCTCAGGACCACACAAAAAAGCAGCATCAAAAGTAATGTCTTTGTATTTATTTTTGATGAAAAAATTGGTATAAGAACCATCAATTCTTCCAAATAACATGTTTTCTTGACGTTCTCTACTGCAAACAAATTCTAAGTTAAAATTTTTGTATTGAGCATGTAAACTTAACAATTGGTCATAAAAAATAGTGTCTGCAACAGATTTGTTACCATAAACCAAGGTAAAAGTAGAAGAAGGTTCATTTTCTAAAACCGTTTTTACCATGGCTAAAATAGGTGTAATACCAGAACCAGCAGCAAAACCAATATAATTTTTTTGAGGCTCTGGTTCTAGTAAAAAACGGCCTTCAGGAGCAGCAATTTCAATAGCATCACCAACCTTTAATTTAGAGGTAGCATATACAGAAAAAGTTCCGTTTTCTACAGCTTTTATAGCTACTCTAATTTCGCCGCTTTTAGGTGTAGAACAAATGGAGTATGCTCTTCTAACTTCTTCACCATTCAATTCTTTTTGTAAAGTTATGTATTGACCTGCTGTAAAATGAAAATCTGATTTTAAGTTTTCAGGAATCTCAAATACAACAGAAACCGCATCTGCGGTTTCTTGTTGTATTTCTTTAATTGTAACGTTATGAAATGTTGCCATTAAGAATATTTTATACCAAATTATTTTCTACTAAATATTCGGCTATTTGAACTGTGTTTGTAGCTGCACCTTTACGTAAGTTATCTGCAACAATCCACAAATTTAAGGTATTTTCTTGAGACTCGTCTCTTCTAATTCTACCCACAAATACTTCATCTTTATCATTTGCATGTATTGGCATTGGATATACGTTGTTAGCCAAATCATCTTGTACAACAACTCCTGGAGTGTCACTTAAAATTTGACGTACTTCTGCCAAATCAAAATCGTTTTCAAACTGAACGTTAACGGCTTCAGAATGTCCGCCAGCAGTAGGAATACGAACTGCAGTTGCAGTTACAGAAAAAGATTGATCTCTTAAAATTTTCTTTGGTTCTTTAACCAATTTCATCTCTTCTTTAGTGTATCCGTTTTCTAAGAAAATATCACAATGAGGCAATGCATTTCTACCAATTTTATGAGGATATGCCATTTCACCT
This sequence comes from Polaribacter sp. WD7, assembly GCF_003335085.1. Taxonomy (GTDB): domain Bacteria; phylum Bacteroidota; class Bacteroidia; order Flavobacteriales; family Flavobacteriaceae; genus Polaribacter. The sequence continues at coordinate 282,499 of NZ_QPEJ01000018.1, forward strand.
TCAATACCTGCCTCTTCATTATCTAATTGTTGTACCGCTTTTACACCAGTACCAGAAACAGATTGATAGGTAGAAATTACTACACGTTTCATTTTGTATTTAGCATGTAAAGGAGCCAAAGCCATGACCAATTGAATGGTAGAACAATTAGGGTTAGCTATAATTTTATCATCAGCAGTCAATACATCACCATTAATTTCAGGAACCACTAATTTTTTATCAGGATCCATCCTCCAAGCAGAAGAGTTGTCAATAACAGTTGTGCCTACTTCGGCAAATTTTGGAGCCCATTCTAAAGAAGTTCCTCCTCCAGCAGAAAACAAAGCTATGTCTGGTTTTAAATTTACGGCATCTTGTAAAGTAACTACAGTATAGTCTTTTCCTTTATATGATAGTTTTTTACCTGCAGATCTTTCTGACGCCACAGGAATTAATTCTGTGATAGGTAAATTACGCTCTTCTAATACTTTTAACATTACTGTGCCAACCATTCCAGTTGCACCAACTACTGCTATTTTCATCAGTTTATTATTTAATGATTTTAATCTAGGTGCAAAGATGCAGACAAAAATAATTGTATACATCATTTTTAGAATTATTTACCAAAATAATTCGTATTGTTTAATTTATAACAACTTGATATAAATTTTATTTTACTTGATAGAAATAAAGAAATCATAGCTGATTTGCTATATTTTTTTAGCTTTGCAAAAAATAAGTTTAACCTAATTGGTATAGCATGCAACTGTACAATAAGTTAAGCGCAAAAGAACGCGCTGCATTAATAGATGAGGCTGGTAAAGACCGTATAACAATTTCTTTTTACCAGTACCATCGTATAAAAAATCCACAAATTTTTAGAGATAAATTATTCTTAGAATGGAATGATTTAGAAGTTCTTGGAAGAACTTATGTTTCTTACGAAGGCATAAATGCTCAAATTTCTGTACCCTCAGAAAATTTTTTGGCACTAAAAAATCAATTAGATAGTATTTCTTTTTTAGAAGGAATCCGATTAAACGTAGCCATAGAACATGACAACAAATCTTTTTTAAAACTAAAAGTTAAGGTTAGAAATAAAATTGTAGCAGATGGTTTAAATGACGATACTTTTGATGTTACAGACAAAGGAGTACATTTAAATGCGGCAGAGTTTAATGCAATGTTGGCAAACCCAGATACAGTTTGTGTAGATATGCGTAACCATTATGAAAGTGAAATTGGTCATTTTGATGGCGCTATAACTCCAGATGTAGATACCTTTAGAGATTCTTTAGATATTATAGAAGAAGATTTAAAAGACCATAAAGAAGATAAAAATTTGTTGATGTATTGTACAGGAGGAATCCGTTGCGAAAAAGCCTCAGCTTACTACAAACACAAGGGGTTTAAAAATGTTTTTCAATTAGAAGGAGGTATTATAGAATATACACGTCAAGTAAAACAAGAAGGCATAGAAAATAAATTTATTGGTAAAAATTTTGTGTTTGACCATAGAAGGGCAGAAAAAATTTCTGATGATATAATCGCCAATTGTCATCAATGCGGAAAGCCCTGTGATACACATACCAATTGTGCTAATGAAGCATGTCATTTATTGTTTATTCAGTGCGATGATTGTGCAGAAAAAATGGAAAATACTTGCTCTACAGATTGTCAAGAAATTATTCATTTGTCTTATGAAGAGCAAAAAGCATTACGCAAAGGAAAAGGCAACAGTAATAAAATCTTTAAAAAAGGACGTTCTGAAAAGTTGAAGTTTAAAAATTAAATTTCGAATTATAAATTTACAATTACTATTCGTAGAAAAGGCTTAAATTAATTTAAAATTATTTGAACCTTTTTTATTACTGTTTTACTAGTTGAATAATATCTGTGCGATTTTCTTTTTCAATGAATGATAATAAATTATCATCTTGTATTTCATAAATAAAAAAACCAGGACTATTTTCTTGTTTAAAAGGTTTGTTGAATTTTTGTATTTCAGCACTTTTCCATTGATGTTTTTCAACAGTTAAATACAGTTTTTGTTGTTTTACAGACCATTTACCATCGTAAATTAAACCGCAAGCATTATAATGAAAGGTACTATCCTTAGATAAAGTTAATTCTTAAGTTGCTAATATTACTATTGTTTAAATAGTATATTTTTTGCCATATAGTAATATTTTTACTCTGATAATTACCAACTAAGCTTTGTTCTTTTTCTGAACAAGACAACAAGAAAAAAATGATTATGAGATAATACCTATTCATATAATTTAAAGAAGGTAACTTTATTTCGCAATTTAAAAGATTGTTTTCTTTTTACACTTAAACCTAAAAAGAAAGTTTTTACAAGTTTCTAATAAGAATTACTTTTTTTGTCAAAAATTTAAATTTTATTGCTCAACTAGATTTCATATATTTACTGATTAAGCAATAAAATCTATTTTTATTGTAAATATTTGATTATCAATTTTAAATAAAACTTTAGTAACACATAGTTTGTAGTATACAAACAAGTTTGCAATAACTAAAGTCTAGATATATATGGCATGTGGTAGTTGTGGTACAACAGAAAATGGTGTACCAAGAGGTTGTAAAAGTAACGGTAATTGTGGATCAGGAACTTGCGGAAGCGGTAGTCAAAAATTAGCCGTTTTTGATTGGTTGTCTAACATGACACTACCTAGCGGACAAGAACGGTTCAATATTTTTGAAGTTCGTTTTAAAAACGGAAGAAAGCATTTTTTTAAAAATCCAGATAATTTACCCATAACCATGGGAGATATTGTTGCTGTTGAAGGAAATCCAGGACACGATATTGGTACCGTTTCTCTAGCAGGAGAATTGGTGAAAGTGCAAATGAAAAAGCACAAAGTTGCACAAGACAGCGAAGAGATTAAAAAAATCTATAGAAAAGCAACCCAAAAAGATATTGACATTTGGCAACAGGCCAGAGCAAAAGAAGAAGAAACGCAACGTAGAGGTAGAGAAATTTTAGGAAAATTAGGTCTTAAAATGAAACTCTCTGATGTAGAATATCAAGGAGATGGCAATAAAGCTACTTTTTATTATACTGCAGATGCTAGAGTAGATTTTAGACAATTAATTAGAGATTTGGCAAGTGCTTTTTCTATTCGTGTAGAAATGAAACAAGTAGGTGCAAGACAAGAAGCTGCACGTTTAGGCGGGGTAGGTTCTTGTGGTAGAGAGTTGTGTTGCTCTACATGGTTAACAGATTTTAGAAAAGTAACTACGTCTGCAGCGCGTTATCAGCAATTGTCTTTAAATCCACTAAAATTAGCGGGTCAATGTGGCAAATTAAAATGTTGTTTAAATTTTGAGTTAGATACGTATTTAGATGCACTAAAATCTTTTCCTAAACAAGATGTAGTTTTAAAAACCGAAAAAGGAGACGCTGTTTTTGTAAAGATGGATATTTTTAAACAACATCTTTGGTATACCTACAAAGAAGAACGTTTTAAATGGTTTAGATTAACATTAGAACAAGTTTTAGAAATAATAGAACTCAATAAAAATAATGAGAAATCAGCAACGTTAGAAGAGTACGAGTCTGATGTAGTTATTCCAGAAAAAGTAGATTTTGAAGACGCTGTGGGTCAAGACAGTTTAACGCGTTTTGATGCACCAAAAAAGAGTAAAAGAAACAGAAACAACCGAAATAGACACAAGAAAAAACCTGCAGCGGCAAGTACAGATACAAACACAAAGCAACCAAATAGAAACCAGAAAAGAAAACCACCAGCAAAAAAACAGCATAACCCGCAACAGAAACAACAACAAAACCAAAATGTACCAAAAGGAGAGGTGAAAAAAAACACCAAACCAAGAAGAAATAACCGAAACCGTAAAAATAACAATCCTAAAAATGGCAACAGTTCAGAAAAATAATCTCTTTTTTATTTTTTTCGGATTTCTTTTTTTAATCTTTTCTTGTGACGATAAAATAGATTTTAATCAATATAAACCCATTAATGCTAAAGGTTGGAAAGCAAATGAAAACGTTTTTTTCGAGTTTGAAGTAACAGACACAATTTCTCAAAAAAATCTATTTATAAATATTAGAAATAATAGTGATTATGAATTTAGTAACTTATACCTTATTACAGCATTAAATTTTCCAGATGCTACTGTTGTTATTGATACTTTGCAATATCAAATGGCAGACGAAACAGGTCAATATTTGGGCACTGGTATCACAGAAATTAAAGACAACAAGTTATTTTATAAAGAAAAAAAAACGTTTTCTGTTGCAGGAAAATATAAGTTTTCCGTGCGTCACGCAATGCGAAAAAACGGAGCAATAAATCCTATAGAATTTTTGAAAGGAATTCAAGACGTGGGATTAAGTATTGAAAAAATAGAATAGAATATAGTTTTATCATGACAAAAAAGAAAAAAACCACTAGTTTTAAAACATACATCAAATGGTTTTGGGGAGTCGTCTTAGGAGGCTTTGGGGCAGTATTACTGTTATTTTTTTTAGCATCAGTAGGTGTTTTTGGAACTTTACCAACTTTTGAAGAACTAGAAAACCCACAAACAAATTTAGCTACAGAGGTAATTTCTGCAGATGGTAAAACCATTGGTAAGTACGCTACAGAAAACAGAACACCAATTAACTATAAAGAGCTACCACAAAATATTGTAGATGCTTTAATAGCTACAGAAGATGAACGTTTTTATGAACATTCTGGGATAGATTTTAGAGGTACTGCCAGAGCAATTTTAAAACCAGGAAGTGGGGGTGCAAGCACCATAACGCAGCAATTGGCAAAAAATTTATTTACCAAAAGAGCTTCAAGTAATATTTTTAAAAGGGTATTACAAAAAGCAAAAGAATGGATTGTGGCTATAAAATTAGAAAGACAGTACACTAAGCAAGAAATTATTGCAATGTACTTAAATACCCAAGACTTTATTTTTAATGCGGTTGGTATTCGTTCTGCAGCAAGAATTTACTTTGGTAAAGAAGCCAAAGATTTAGATCTTCAAGAATCGGCAATTTTGGTAGCAATGTTAAAAAATCCAAGACAATACAATCCAAACAGAAGTATTTCAAAGAAAAAATCATTTCTTAGAAGAAACGTTGTTTTTGCCCAGATGCATAAAAATAACCTAATTACGAGTAAAGAAAAAGACTCGCTTCAGCAATTGCCTTTAAAAATTAATTATACACCAGAAAGTCATTCAGATGGGTATGCAACTTATTTTAGAATGTATTTACAGAAATATTTAAGAAAATGGGTGCAAAACAATCCAAAACCAAATGGAGAGCAATACAACATTTTTAGAGACGGACTAAAAATCTATGTAACTATAGATTCGCGCATGCAAAAATATGCAGAAGAAGCTGTACAAGAACACATGGCCAACTTGCAATCTTATTTTTTTAAAGAGCAAGCAAAAAACAAAACAGCACCTTTTTATGATCTTAAAAAAGAACAAATTAATAATATCTATCAACGTGCTAAGAAAAATTCTGTGCGTTATAAAAGGCTAAAAAACGCAGGAAAATCTGAAAAAGAAATTGAAAACATTTTTAAAACAAAGGTACAAATGCGTGTTTTTTCTTGGAAAGGAGACAAAGACACCTTACTTACACCTTACGATTCTATAAAATACTACAAACATTTTTTACGATCTGGGTTATTGTCTATAGCTCCACAATCTGGACACATAAAAGCTTGGGTTGGTGGTATAGATAACAAACATTTTAAATATGATGCAGTAGCACAACAATCAAGACAAGTGGGTTCTACGTTTAAACCGTTTGTATATGCTACAGCAATTAATCAATTAAAATTATCTCCTTGTGATACATATCCTAATACCCCATACACAATACCAAAAGGAAAATACGGAATTAAAGAAGAATGGACACCTAAGAATTCAAATGATCAATATGGTGGTATGCTTAGTCTTAAGGATGGATTAGCAGGTTCTGTAAACACAATGTCTGCAAGGTTAGTAGATATGGTTTCTCCTGTAAATGTAGTTCGTTTGGCAAAGTCTGCAGGTATTGAAAGTGATATAATGGCAAACCCATCTATAGCATTAGGAGCTGTAGATTTATCACTTATAGAAATGGTAGGTGCTTACGCAACTTTTGCAAATAAAGGTTTACGAGTAGAACCTATGATTTTAACAAGAATAGAAGATAAAAATGGTACGGTTTTACAAGAGTTTATACCAAAAACCAAAGAAGTTTTAAGTGAAGAATCTGCCTATGTTGTTTTAGATCTTTTAAAAGGAGTTACCCAATCTGGGTCTGGAGTTCGTTTACGATTACCTTGGAAAAAAGCAGATTATATTACTGGGCATCCGTATAAATTCACAAATCCAATAGCAGGTAAAACAGGTACAACTCAAAATCAATCAGATGGCTGGTTTATGGGTATTGTGCCAAATTTAGCAACTGGTGTTTGGACAGGAGGCGAAGATAGAGCAACCCATTTTGCAGGAATAACCAAAGGTCAAGGCGCAACAATGGCATTACCAACTTGGGCTTTGTTTATGCAAAAATGTTATGCAGATACGTCTTTAAGAATTAGTCAAGAAGATTTTGAAAAACCAGAGTTACTTACCATAAATATAGATTGTGGTGATAAAAAACCTGAGGAAGATGAAAACAAAATTATAATCCCAGAAGAAGACACAGATTTCTAAAACCATTTTGTATGACTTGGAAACCAACTAAAAAAAGCATCCAGAATTCTAATATTGGTAAACTCATGAAAAAGCTAGAGTTTACTAATTATGATGATTTATGGAGTTGGTCAGTACAAAATAAAGAAGAGTTTTGGCAGCAAACTGTAGCTTCTTTAAATATTATTCAACATAAAAAATACGATCAAATTTTAAATTTGAATGATGGTGCTACTCAAGCAAAATGGTTGTATGGAGCAAGCTTAAATATCGTAGATTCTTGTTTTCAAAACGATGATGATGCTACAGCTATTGTTTTTCAAAAACCAAACAAAGACCTTCAAAAGATAAATCAAAAAGAACTCTTACTACTCGTTAATAGAATAGCCAATAGTTTTGCAAAGCTTCATATTAAAACAGGTGATACTATAGCTATAGATTTACCCATGACTTTAGAGTGTGTTGCCATATACTTGGCAGCCATAAAAGCAGGTATTAAGGTGGCCACCATTGTAGATAGTTTTACACCACAAGAAATTGCAGTAAGACTAGAAATTACCAAGCCAAAAGTAGTATTTACTCAAGATTTCTTATCTAGAGCAGGTAAATCTTTTCCGCTGTATAAAAAGGTGGTTAGTGCAAACGCAGCTAAAATTATTGTATTACAAACAACTACCAGTAATGATTTTTCTTTAAGAGAGCAAGATCTTTTTTGGGATGATTTTCTATCAGAAAACACCAATTTTACATCTGTAAAACAAACACCACAAGAGAGTATTACCATCTTATTTTCATCAGGTACAACAGGAGAACCTAAGGCTATTCCTTGGAATCATACTACGGCTATAAAAGCAGCATCAGATGGTTTGTATCATCAAAATATTCAACAAAACGATGTTGTTTGTTGGCCAACCAATTTAGGATGGATGATGGGGCCTTGGTTAATTTTTGCAACCTTACTAAACAAAGCAACTATAGCTTTGTATTATGATGCACCTTTGCAATCAGACTTTGGTATGTTTGTGCAAAATGCAAAAGTGAGCATGTTAGGTGTAATTCCTAGTATTGTAAAACACTGGAAAAACTCAGGTTGTATGGAGCCTTTAGATTGGAGTGTTATTAAAAACTTTAGTTCTACAGGAGAGGTTTCTAATCCTACAGAAATGCAATATTTAATGCAATTGGCAAACAATAAACCAGTTATAGAATATTGCGGAGGTACAGAAATTGGCGGCGGTTATGTAACAAGTACAGTGGTTCAAGAAAATATAGCCAGTACTTTTTCTACAAAAGCTTTAGGTAGTGATTTTGTACTGCTGGATGACAACCATCAAAAAACAAAAAAAGGCGAGGTATTTTTAATACCACCAATTATGGGGCTTTCTACAATGCTATTAAATAAAAATCATCATGCTATTTATTATAAAGATACTCCTAAGTATACGACTATTTTAAGAAGACACGGAGATGAATTAGCAGAGTTAGATGATGGTTATTTTAAAATTTTAGGACGTGTAGATGATGCCATGAATTTAGGCGGAATTAAAGTAAGTGCTACCCAAATAGAACAAGTAATTAGTACTCTAGACTTTGTAAAAGAATGTGCAGCTATAGCTGTAGCTCCAAAAGATGGAGGACCAGCAAAATTGGTTGTTTTTTATGTTTGTAAAGAAACAAAAACCTTAAGTGATGAAGATCGTTTATTACATGCCCAAAAAGTAGTAAAAAAGCAGATGAACCCTTTGTTTAAAGTGTCAGATTTAATAAAAATTGATGTTTTACCAAGAACAGCATCTAACAAAGTTATGAGAAGAACATTAAGAGATAGTTATAAGAACTAGATAATGAAGAATATCGCTAAGTTTCCAAAATTATTTTTTGTAATTACTTTTTTAATACTATATCTAATTACTTATTTGTGTGGCATAGAAAACCCTATGTTAAGAACGGTGTTTTCTATTACGCTAGCTTTTATTTTATCTCCCAAAAAAAAGAAAATCAAAACACAAACAGGAGAACAAATACAAATTACTTGGCTATTTTTAAAAAAACCAATCATTTTAGAATAACTCAATATTTTTTTATTATACAAAAAGTTTTTTATGAAAATAATATCTTACAACGTAAACGGAATTAGAGCCGCATTAAAAAAAGGCTTTTTAGATTGGTTGCAAGCCGCAAATCCAGATGTGATTTGTATACAAGAAACCAAAGCTCATAAAGAACAATTAGACCTTACTTTATTTGAGCAAGCAGGTTATCCTTACCATTACTGGTTTTCTGCACAAAAAAAGGGATACTCTTCTGTAGCTGTTTTTTGCAAAGAAAAACCAAACCATATTGCTTACGGTACAGGAATTGAAACTATGGATTTTGAAGGTAGAAATCTTCGTGTAGATTATGATAATGTTTCTATAATGAGTTTGTATTTACCATCAGGTACAAACTTAGATAGGTTAAATTTTAAGTTAAATTATATGGATGAATTTCAAGAATACATCAATAATTTAAAAGAAGAAATTCCGAATTTGGTCATTTGTGGAGACTATAATATCTGTCATGAAGAAATAGATATTCACAACCCAAAAATGAAAGGTGTTTCTGGTTTTTTACCAGAAGAAAGACAATGGATTGGTACGTTTATAGATAGCGGATTTATAGATAGTTTTAGACACCTAAACCCAGAAAGACAAGAATATTCTTGGTGGAGTTACAGAGCCAATGCAAGGGCTAATAACAAAGGTTGGCGACTAGATTATGCAATGGTTTCAGAATCATTAAAAGATAGAATTTCTAGAGCTTATATTTTACCAGAGGCAAAACATTCAGACCATTGCCCCATTGCTTTAGAATTAAACATATAAAACACAAAAGGTTTAGCAAGGGCTAAATCTAAATGATATGAAAAATTTTTTTCCCCTCTTATTTTTAACAGTATCTATTTTTTCTCAAGAAAAAGATACCATGCTACTCAAGCAAAAAGATACTGTTGTTTTTAGAACAGATTCTATTCAAAAAGTAATTGTAGAATTGTTTTCTGATGATGATTTGATAACGATAGATAGTTTACTGATTGATGAAAAATTCAATTCACCTTTAATAGACACTTTAGCCTATGTTCTTAACGATAAAGATATTACAGGTAATGTAAAAACAGCAGTAACAAAGCCTTTACTAAAAGAAAGATTATCAATTTTAAACGCAAAAACACCATTTAATTTAGCGTATAATCCTGCTTTAGAAAAAGTAATTAATAGTTATTTATTGTATCGAAAAAAATACTATCCTGCATTAATGGCTAGAGCAAAATATTATTTTCCAATGTTTGAACAATATTTAGATCAATACGATATTCCTTTAGAAATGAAATATCTAGCCATTGTAGAATCTGCTTTAAGACCCAGAGCAAAATCTAGAGTAGGTGCTTCTGGTATGTGGCAATTTATGTATGGTACAGGAAAACAGTTTGATTTAAAAGTAAGTTCGTATGTAGATGAACGCTACAACCCAGTAAAAGCAACCATTGCTGCCTGTAAGTATTTAAGTCAGCTATTTAAAATTTTTGGTGATTGGGATTTGGCTTTAGCCGCCTACAACTCAGGACCAGGTAATGTAACTAAAGCCATAAAACGTTCTGGCGGTTATAAAAATTACTGGAATATAAGACCCTACTTGCCAAGAGAAACAGCAGGATATGTGCCTGCATTTTACGCTACAATGTACATCTTTGAATATGCAGATGCGCATCATATTTATGCAGAAACACCTCAATTTTTCAATTTTCAGACAGATACAGTCCGTGTTAAACGGACGGTTACATTTGATCAAATTTCTGAAATTATAGGAGTAGATGAAACAGTTTTGACATTTTTAAATCCAGAATACAAACTCAATATCATCCCCTTTGTAAAGGACAGAAATTATGCTTTACAATTGCCATCAAACAAAATGATTACTTTTTTAGATAAAGAAAAACAATTGTATGCTTTAGCTGATGCAGACGATGCAACAAGAGAAAAACCATTACCCAAATATTTTGAAATGGATAAACGAATTCGGTATAAAGTAAAAAGTGGAGATTATCTTGGTAAAATTGCAAATAAATATGGGGTTAGAGTAAGTCAAATAAAAAAATGGAATGGTTTAAAAACCAGTAATTTAAAAATAGGACAACGTTTATACATTTATCCAAGAAAAATATAAACTGTTTATTTAAATAACCAGCTTATTTTTTTAATTTTATAAAAAATGGAATAATATTTGGTAATGATAAGCCTAAACTAAACTTAATAACATACAAAAAATCTTATGAAACATTTTATATGCATATTTACAATTGCTTTGGTACTCGTTTCTTGTAAAGGAAATGATAAAATAGTACTTAGAAGCTCTGTTGGAAAATTAAATAAGGTAATGGTTGTTGCCAATATTAACGATTGGAATGGAGATATTGGTAAAGAAATTAGAAACTCTTTTGGCGAGTTAGTTGCAGGTTTGCCTCAACCAGAGGCAACATTATCTGTTTCGCAAATTGCTCCAAATGGTTTTAATAGCGTTATGAAGGCTTCTAGAAACATTTTAATTATAGGAGAAGGATCAAAAGATGAGTTTTTTGTAAAAAAAGATGCTTATGCAAAACCACAAACTGTGGTATATCTTAAAGGAAAAACCAAACAACGTACAGTAGCATTATTTAAAAAACATGAGAAAGAAATCATAGATATTTTTTTAGCTGCAGATTTAAAAATGATTCAAAACGTTTTTGGGCAAACAAAACTAGACGATACACAATTTAAAACACTGCAAAATTTAGGTATATCTTTAACTTTACACGATAAATTTAGAACTGTAGATGACACAGGAGAATTTTTATGGTTACGTCATCACTTAACAAGCGGAATAGCCAAAACAGGAAGCAATAACATCATTTTGTATAGTCTTCCGTTAGAAAATGAGGAAACTGTAGCAGATAGTATTGTAGCGGTAAGAAATAGAATTGGTAAAAAATACATACCGGGTTCAGATCCAGAAACCATGCATATGATTACAGAAGAAGCGTATACCCCCTCTACTTTTGATGCCATTATAGATGGCAAAAAAGCGTTTGAAACTAGAGGTAAATGGGAGGTAAAAAACGATTTTATGGCGGGTCCTTTTATAAACTACACCATTATAGACAAAAAGAACAACAGAATTATTGTTTTTGAAGGCTTTACCTATGCACCTTCTGTAAATAAAAGAGCATTTATTTTTGAATTAGAAGCCATTGCAAAAACTATGAAAATTAAATAAAAACGATACCGTTATTCTTATAAAAAGCTGAGAAACAGAAGTTCTCAGCTTTTTTATTTTCTTACCTCAATATAAGATTTCTTATATTTGAGAATTAACCAAAAACTTTTTTATTATGGAGATGAATTTTTATGTTCTGTTCTTAACAGCCTTAGTACCTATGATTTTAGGGTCCATTTGGTATGGCCCTCTTTTTGGAAAAACATGGATGAGCATCATGGGTTTTACAGAAGAATCTTTAAAAGAAACAAACATGATTAAGGTATTAGCTATCTGCTATGTTTTAAGTGTTCTTATTTCCTCTGCCTTAATGCCAATGGTAATTCATCAAATGGGAACATATTCTACTTTAGCAGGAGAACCTGGTTTTGCAGAACAAACGGGAGATGCTTTTGTATATTTTGAAAACTTTGTAAATACTTATGGAGACCGTTTTAGAACTTTTAAACACGGGGCTTTTCATGGAGTTTTATACGGTTTATTTCTAATTATGCCTATTCTAGGAATTATTGCCATGTTTGAAAAAAAATCATTTAAATACGTTGCAATTAATGCAGGATATTGGATAGTGACGCTTGCAATTATGAGCGGAATTATTTGTAAATGGTTATAGAAGTACATACATAAAAAAAGGCCACATACTTTTGCAAAAGAGTATGTGGCCTTTTTGTATCAGAAAGTATATTTAATACCCAACTTTTTCTCTAACTCTATAAAGCACATCATTGGCAATGGTTGTAGCTTTTTTTGCACCAATTTCTAAAGCAGCATCAATTTCATTTTTATTATTCATAAAATGATGATAACGCTCTCTAACTTTAGCAAATTTCTCTACAATCAACTCATAAAGAGCTTGTTTTGCATGACCATAACCATAATTTCCGCCTTCATAATTTGCTCTCATTTCAGTAATTTGAGTATCAGAAGCAAGTAATCTATACAACGCAAAAACATTATCGTTGTCTGGATTTTTAGGTTCTTCTAAGGCTTTACTATCTGTTTTAATGCTCATTATTTGTTTTCTTAACTTTTTATCTGTCAAGAAAATATTAATAATATTATCTCTAGATTTACTCATTTTTTCGCCATCTGTTCCAGGAACAAGTTTGGTATGTTCTTGAATTTTTGCTTCAGGAGCTACCAAGGTTTCACCAACAAGATTGTTAAATCTATTGGCAACATCACGTGTCATTTCTAAGTGTTGTAGCTGATCTTTTCCAACAGGAACAATTTCTGCATCATACAATAATATATCGGCAGCCATTAACATTGGGTATGTAAACAAACCCGAATTTACGTCTGCTAAACGATCTGCCTTATCTTTAAAACTATGCGCTAATGTTAAACGTTGATAAGGAAAAAAACAGCTTAAATACCAAGATAATTCTGTAACTTGGGGTATATCACTCTGTCTATAAAATACGGTTTTATCAATGTCTAAACCACAAGCTAACCAAGTTGCAGCTGTACTGTAGGTGTTTTCTCTAAGTACTTTACCGTCTTTAATTTGCGTTAAAGAATGCAAATCTGCAATAAACAAAAAAGCCTCGTTATCTGGGTTGTTAGCCATTTCTATAGCGGGCAAAATAGCACCCAATAAATTTCCCAAATGTGGTGTTCCTGTACTTTGCACACCCGTTAAAACTCTAGACATAATGTTATGATTTACCAATTTTAGCGTAAGATTATGATACCTAAACGCTTTGAGAGCGCAAAAGTAAGGTTTTGAATCATAAAATCCATCAAACAAAAGAATATTACTACTTTTACATAAGGTTTTTTAGATTGTAAAAATTTCGTATAATTTTAGTAAATAAAAACCGTTTTGTTATTCTGTGAAATATTTAAAAATACCATTTCTTCTACTTTGGCGTGCTTGGTTTTACATTTTAATGTTTACCACTATTGTTATCATGTCTCCCTTACTTATTGTGTTTACAGCAAAAGAAAGTTATTATCATTTGTTATGGAAATTGGTTAGAATATGGTCTAAAGTGTTAATCTTTAGCATGGGTTTTCGTTTAGAAGTGCAATCAGACCAAGAAATAGAACCCGATAAAAGCTATATGTTTTGTCCAAATCATACTTCATTGATAGACCCTTTTGTATTGATTGTATTGTGCAAAAACCCAATTGTTTTTGTGGGTAAACAAGAATTGGCTAAAATTCCTGTTTTTGGTTTTTTTTACAAGAGAGCAGTAATTATGGTAGATAGAAGTAGTATAAAAAGTAGAAAGAGAGTTTATGAAATGGCAAAAAAAAGATTGCAAAACGGGGTAAGTATGGCAATTTTTCCTGAAGGATTAGTACCTGAAGAAAATGTAATCTTAGCTCCCTTTAAAAAAGGAGCATTTAGTCTGGCAATAGAGTTTGAAATACCAATAGTGCCCCAAGTGTATTATGATTGTAAACGATTATTTTCTTGGAATTTTTTAAAAGGAGGTCCAGGAATTTTAAGAATTAAACAGCACAAATTTATACCCACAATAGGGTTAAAGAGTGGTAATATAGGTATGTTACAACAGCAAACGTTTGATGTTATTTTTGAAGACTTAGCTAATGATAAAAAATATATGAAAGACACCAATAGAAGTAAATAAATGAGTGAAAAATTAAATTATACGTATTCAGAACCTGAAGAGAAACTTAATGTTTGGTCTCATGGTTTGGGGTTTTTAGCTAGTATAATTGCATTTCCTTTTTTAATTCAAAAAGCGATTTTATATACAGGTTTTTGGAAACCTTTTAGTTTGATAATTTATGGAGTAAGCATGATGATTTTGTATGCTGCATCTACATTTTATCATGCAGCAAAAGAACCTAAAAAAAGAAGAAAACTAAATATTTTAGATCATGCAGCTATATATGTTTTAATTGCTGGGAGTTACTCTCCATTTTGTATCATTGCTTTAGATACTAAGTTGGGGTGGTATATGTTTGTTGCTGTTTGGATTTTTGCGGGCATAGGAGTTGTATTAAAACTTTTTTTTACAGGAAGATTTAATAAAATTTCTACAGTAATGTATTTGTTAATGGGGTGGCAGGTAATGTTCTTTATAAAACCACTTATGAATGTATTGTCTGAATTTGGATTGAGTTTTTTAATTATTGGCGGAATTTTTTATACAGTTGGAGCTATTTTATATTCTATAAAAAAATTGACATATAACCACGCTATTTTTCATGTTTTTGTTTTGTTAGGTAGCATAAGTCACTTTTTAGCTATTTACAACCTATAAGCTATTTTAATTAAATTTAATAGAAATAATTATATTATTTTTTGAATCTCAAAAAAAAATGTATCTTTGCAATACTTATCTGCATCAATTTAAGTTGATTAGGTAAGTATTATAAATCTTATTTAGGGGGTAGGTTTATTAAAAATTCCTCGAACGTAACGTTCGAGGTTTTTTTATTTCCAATTTTTAAAAGGATTTTTGCTAATACTAGAATTGTAATATTTAAGTTCTCCTGTTACTTCTTTTCCTAACCAATCTGGTTTTTCAAACAACTCATTTTCAGAAAACAATTCAATTTCGGCAATCATTAAACCATCATTATCTCCATGAAAGTCGTCAACTTCAAAAATATGTTGGCCCTGTTTAATAAGATATCTTGTTTTTTCTATACTACCATCTTCGCATAACAAAAAAAGAGATTTTGCATCATCAAGCATAATTTCTTTCTCCCACTCAAACCTTGAAGTACCTGATACATTAGATTTACCTTTTATGGTTAAAAATGCCCTGTCATCTAAAATTCGAATCCTCACGGTTCTGTTTTTATCTGAATTTAAATACCCTTGTTTAATATAATTTTTTTGATAGTTCTGTTTTTTAAACACATCACTCTTTACCAAAAACTTACGTTCTATTTCAATACCCATAAAATACCAGTTAATTGTACTAATGTAAGTCCTTTTATCGTTATTGTAACAATAAATAAATATCTTTGAAATATCAAAATAAAAAAATGAAAAGACTTTTTTGGGTATATAGTTTGTTCTTAACGCTTTTGATGAATGCTCAAACTGATTTTAGCGATTCTTGGGAAGATTTTTTTTCTTACAATAATGTAAAAGATTTTCAAAAAGTAGATGATATTATATACGCACTAGTAGATAATGCTGTTTTTACATACAATACATCTACAGAAGAATTAGAAAAGTTATCTTCTGTGCAAGGATTATCAGGACAAAATACAACAACAATTCATTATAGCAATAGTACAGAAAGATTAATTATTGGTTATGAAAACGGACTCATAGAGGTAGTAGATGAAGACGGAAGTATTACCATATCTTCTGACATTGTCAATTTTACCGAATCTGGAGATAAAAGTATTAATGCTATTGAAGAGTTTAACAATGAGTTATTTTTGGCTACTCCTTTTGGTATTGTGGTGTATGATATAGAAAGACTAGAATTTGGAGACACGTATTTTATTGGAAACAATTCTACATCTGTTACAGTTAACGAAATAGAAGTTTTAAACGGAGTTATATATGCTGCAACAGTTGACGGTATTTTTACTGCTGATGCAGACGATAATTTACTCATAGATTTTAACAGTTGGAAACAAAGTTTTCAAGGAAGAAATTTTCAAGAAGTAACACAATTTGATAATCAAATTTATGTAACACAAGGTTCAATTTTATATAGTTTAGAAAACGATGCTTTAACACAAATTAGAAACTTTAATCAAAACATTATTTCTATAAAAGCATCAGATTCTCATTTGTCAGTTTCATTAAATACTATAGCTGTAGTATTCAATACAGATTTAAATGAAAGTTTTCAGTTTGGAACTAATGAAGTTTTCAACTTCACAATAAACAACGCTTTTTATATAGATAATACTATTTTTTTGGCAACTTCAGAATTTGGTATTTTAAGTACTTCTTCAAATCAATCTTCAGATTATGTAGAGATTCATCCTGAAGGACCATTGTCAAACCAAGCATTTTCTATTGCAGTTCTCAATAATAATGTATGGGTTGTTTATGGAGGGTATAATTTATCATCATATGTGCCAAACGGAACACGATTAGGCTTTAGTTATTTTGATGGACAAAATTGGAACAATACAAACTTTTCCGCTGAGGCACCTGTTAAAGATTTGGTAGATATTGCAATAGATCAGAATTCAGAAAATAGAGCCTTTATAGGCTCTTTTGCTCAGACAGCAGACGGTAATATATTTTCTGGTGGTGGTCTTTTAGAAATTGAAAACAACCAAATTGTCAATTTTTTTCACTCTAGAAATAGTCCGTTAGAAGATTTATTTCCTTCAGATAATAATAGCATAACAACAAGAATTAGCGGTGTTGCTTTTGATAATGATAGCAATTTATGGGTTGCAGATGCCTTAGCTTCTTCAAAATTAAAAAAAAGAACACCTACAGGTAGTTGGTCTAGTTTTGATTTGGGTAGTTTACAAACAAATGACGCAGAAGAAACCAACACAATGTTTGTAGATAGATCTGCAACAGTTTGGTTAGGTACTAGAAGAAATGGGGTATATATTTTTAATGAAAATGGTAATAGACAAAGGGCATTTATAAGCTCCCCGAATTCTGGTAATTTACCAAGTGTAAATGTAAGGTCTATTGCAGTTGATGATAGTAATAGGGTTTGGATAGGAACCCTATCTGGTCTTGTAGTATACAATAACGCTTCTGGTGTTTTTAATGACCCGAACCCTAATGCAAACCCCATTGTAATTAACGCCAATGAAGATGGTTTTGGAGACAGATTATTAGGAGATCAAACCATAAATTCTATAGTTGTTGATGGTGCAGAAAATAAATGGTTTGGAACAGACAATGGTGGTGTAATCTACACAAATCCAAGCGGACAAAGAACTTTAGCTAATTTTAGTCCTCAAAATTCACCTTTACCCTCATCAAGAATCGTTAAAATTGCTGCAGATGATAGTACCGGAAAAGTATATTTTGCCACAGATAGAGGTATAGTTGTTTTTAATAGTGGAGTAGCACCATTTGGTGAAGTGTTAGGTGAGGTTTACGCATACCCTAACCCTGCATTAAAAAACCATGAAAGGGTTACAATTACAGGACGAAATAACACCAATTTACCCAACGGAACTAACGTTAAAATTTTAGATGTTGCAGGAAACTTGGTACATGAAACTAATGTTATAGAGGGGCAAGAACTACAAGGTGGTAAAGTGGTATGGAATAAGACAAACCTTGCGGGTAGAAAAGTAGCTTCTGGTGTTTACATTGTTTTGTTATCTAATGAAGATGCATCAGAAACCTCAGTTACTAAAATTGCTATTGTAAATTAATGGCGGTTGTTGCCACAAAAGCTATTGTACTAAACACTATAAAATATAGTGATTCTAGTCTAATTGTTAAATGCTATACCTTACAAAGTGGCCTTACATCATATTTGCTTAGAGGTGTCTTAAAATCTAAAAAAGGAGGATTAAAAGCAGCCTATTTTCAACCACTTACTCAGTTAAGTATAATTGCAAGTCATTCAGAAAAAAAGACACTACACCATATAAAAGAAGTACACGTTTCTAACCCTTACAAAACTATTTATAAAGATATTGTAAAACAATCTATTGTCCTTTTTTTAGCAGAGGTACTGTCTTACGCCATTCAAGAAGAAGAGCCTAATACAAACTTATTTAGTTATATAGAAACTGCATTTACTTGGTTAGACGTTCATGACAATGTTGCTAATTTTCATCTACTTTTTTTATTTAACCTTACACAGTTTCTAGGTTTTTATCCTAACGTATCAGAAAAAGATAAATTAGGGTTCAATTTATTAGAAGGAAATTTTACAAATAGTACATCACAAAAAAATACCATTTATAAAAACCAATTTTATCAATTTAAAAAGCTTTTAGGCATAAATTTTGATGCAATAGAAAACGTGTCTTTTAGCAAACAAGAAAGACAAACAGTTTTAAAAATAATAATTCGATATTTTGAGTTACATTTGGACGGTTTTAGAACACCAAAATCGTTACAAATTTTAGAAGCAGTTTTTAGTTGATGAGGTATTTAGTTTTTGGATTTTTCTTTTTATTTTACGGTATAAACTTTGCACAAAACGTACAAATCTTAGATAAGAGCACAGGCAAATTTGTTAAAGATGTTACTGTTTTTAACGATAATTACACTATAAATGTAACATCTAACAAGCAAGGCTTTGTAAATATTTCTCAATTTAAAGAAAATGAGACTGTTGTTTTTTCTCATTTATCGTATGCCATTAAACGTGTTAAAAAATCTGTATTAAGAAAAAAAAACTTTGTAGTATATCTTACCAAACAATCTGAAGAATTAGATGAAATTGTACTATCTGTTTTTAAAAAAGAAGAAAAAACAAAGAGAATTGCAGAACAGATAGCAGTACTTTCTACAAAAGATATTCAAAAAGTTTCTCCGCAAACATCTGCAGATTTATTGGCAACAGTACCCGGAATTAAAGTACAAAAATCTCAATTTGGTGGTGGAAGCCCAGTAATAAGGGGTATGGAGTCTAATAGAGTGTTGTTAGTTGTAGATGGTGTTAGGATGAATAATGCTATATACAGAAAAGGACATCTACAAAACGCCATAACTATATCACCCAATTTATTAGACAAGGTAGAGGTTGTTTTTGGACCTTCATCTGTAATATATGGCTCTGACGCTTTAGGAGGTGTAATTCATTATTACACCAAAACTCCTAAATTATCTGCAGAAAAAGAGATAAAGAGTCATTTTTTCTCTAGATTTTCTTCAGCAAATCAAGAAGTAACTACAAACGTTTCTGCAGAATTAAGTTTTAAAAAATGGGCTTCTTTTACAAGCATTTCTTATAGCGATTTTGGAGATTTAAGAGCGGGTAGAAGTAGAAATCATGGTTTCCAAGATTGGGGTAAAGTATTTTTTTATTCAGAAAATAGTAACGGTAACTTTAATCCAAATCCTGCTGAAAACCCAGACCCTAGTTTGTTAAGAAATACTGGTTTCAATCAAACAGATGTTTTGCAAAAATTTTACATTCCTTTATCTAAAAAAACAGATTTAAAAATAAACTTACAGTATTCTACCTCATCAGATATTCCTAGATTTGATAGATTAACTGAGCTTACAGATCTTACAGATCCATCTTCTTTAAAATTTGCTGAATGGAATTACGGGCCTCAAAATAGATTTTTAGCCTCAACACAATTGCTGATACATCCTAATAGAAATTGGATAGAAAACGGAGCAATTACATTAGCTTATCAAAACGTACAAGAAAGTAGAATTCAAAGAAGATTTGGAAGTCTAAATAGATCTTATAGAGAAGAGGAAGTAGATATTTTTAATTTAAATGGCGATTTTTTTGTGCCGCTAACGCAAGACAAAAAAAGAAATTTATCGTATGGTTTTGAGTTTTCATACAATGATGTAACCTCTAATTCCTTTGGCAGAAGTTTAAATATTCAAGATGGAGAAATAGATGGTTTTTCAGATAGTTTTCCGGTACAATCTCGTTATCCAGATGGTGGTAGCAATTATACAAGTTATGCTGCTTACGCAGGATATAGACAAGATTTAGGTAGTAAATCCACCCTAAATTCTGGTATTCGTTTTACAAGGACGCATTTGGAAGCAACTTGGATAGACGAAACTTTTATTCAACTACCCAACCCAAATTTAGTTGCTAACAACTCTGCAATTACTGCTACTTTAGGATATGTACATAGACCTAATAGAAATTGGCAATTCAATAGTGTTTTATCATCAGGGTTTCGTTCGCCAAATATAGATGATGTAGGCAGAGTTAGAGAAAAATCTGGTAACGTTACCATTCCAAATATCAATGTACAACCAGAATTTGCATACAATGCAGAGGTAGGCATTCAAAAGTATTTTAACAACAGAAAGTTTAGAGTTGCAGGTAATTTTTATTATACATTATTAGACAATTATATACAAAGAGAATTTGTTTTAAATGACGATGGAAGCAGACAACAAGTTGAATTTGATGGAGAATTTGGAAATGCTGTAACCAATCAAAACAGAGGAACTGCCTATATTTTTGGATATACATTAAACTATTTAGGTAAACTATCTGATACATGGAATACTTCTGGTTTTGTAACCTATACAAAAGGAAGAACCTATGATACAGATGAGCCTTTGTCTTCTATACCTCCTTTGTTTGGTCAATTTCAAGTAAATTATAAAAAAGATAAACTAGAATTAGGTGCAGATTTTAGATTTAATAGTAAAAAAGATATAGAAGATTTTAACATTCCAGAGGGCATAGATAATCATGATTTAACACCCGTTGTAAATCCAAATGCAACCAATGAGACAGACATCTTTTTTGGGTCTCCAAGTTGGATGACTTTAGGATTTAATGGTAGTTATGTAGTAAGCAATAATTTTACAGTACAGGCAAGATTAGATAATATTTTTGATGAACATTATATAGAGTTTGCCTCTGGTGTTGCTGCTCCTGGTAGAAATTTATCTATTTCTTTTATGGCAAATTTTTAGTAAATAGTTTAGCAATAACTATTTCTTTTTGCCTTCTTCGGTAAAACTATCTTTTAGTGCTTTTTCAGTTTTTATAATACAAACTACTATGGTTAAAAAAACCAATGCCATAGGTTGCCAAGAAATAACCACAGTTGCAAATTTTGCAAAGACTAATGCTCCAAGAAAGGAAATACCTGCATATATGAGTAAGTTTTTAGCAAAAATTGCATTTGCAAAATCCCATATTTTTTGATGTAACATGGTTTTATGTGTTCTGTAACCGTACCAATTGTTAATTTTTTTTGGCGGGAATTTCCAATATATAATACTTAGTAAAAACAATAAACCGTTTGTGGTTAAAACATATGTTGTAGCATTCATCTTAAATCAATAATTATTTTATTTTTTCTTTGGTCTTAACAATCCTTCTTGTGCAAAAGATGCCACCAACTTTCCATTTCTTGTAAAAATATTACCCTTTGCTAAACCCCTTGCACCAAAAGCATTTGGAGATTCTGCTGAGAATAACATCCAATCATCAAAATTAAAATCTCTAAAAAACCACATAGAATGATCTAAACTTGCAGTTTGCGTATTTCCGAAATTAAATTTACTTGCGTTTGGATTAAAAGCAGCATTTAATATATTATAATCAGAAATATAAGTAAGAATTTCTTGTTTTGTTCTATAATCAAGAGTTTGTTTTTTACCTTTTAAACGAAACCAAACTTGCTCGTTAGGAGGCAAATCTTCTGGATCTAAAGGATTTGGAATTCTAACAGGTTTAAATTCAATTGGTCTTTCAATACTTAAAAACGCTTTGGTAGATTTTGGTAAAAAATCACCAAACTTTTGTAGCATATCATCCCAACTCATTAATTCTTCGGGTTGTTTTTTAACTTCAGGAAAATTAATTTGATGTTCAAAACCTTCTTCTTTTTTATGAAAAGAAGCTGCTAAAATAAAAATAGTTGTACCGTTTTGACTTGCCGTTACTCTTCTTGTAGAAAAACTACCTCCATTTCTTACTTCTGCAACAAGGTACTGAATAGGAATAGTTAAATCACCTGCTTCTAAAAAATATGAATGTAAAGAATGTAAATAACGATTTTTTGAAATGGTTTTATAGGCAGCATGAACTGCTTGTGCCAATACTTGACCTCCAAAAACATGAGGACTTCCAATAGATACACTATTTCCGCTAAAATTATGGTCTCCTAACTCTTTTAGGTGCAACAATGCTATAAGTTCTTCGCTATTTTTCATTGACAAATTCTACTTTTTTAAATGGAAATTTTTGCTGAAAAGGTGTAGGTTCTACGCGTTGCAAAAATACTTTTAAAATCTTATTTGTGATTGTTTTTTTATGACGAAGATACATGGTTAAATCTTGAGGAACAGCACCAACAGAACTTTTAATTTCACTTGCTGTTCTTCCAAAATTTAATGTTTTCATCTTTTTGTTAATGGCAATAGCAATATAGTCATACAACATTCTTTGGTAAATAGCATATTGTTTATTTAATTCATAATCTATACCTACAAAATGAGCATCTAAAGAATTGTTGTTGTTAATAATACCAGATAAAAAACCAACAATATTATCTCCTAACCAATAACTTCTTAAAATATAATTTTCTCCTAATTTATTTTTAAAATCAGTATAAGTTTTTAAATTAAAGTGCCCAAGATTAAAGTCTGCATTATCGGCTACTTTTTGGTACAACTCTGTCATTTTTGGTAACTGTTCTGTAATATTTTTAAGGGTTACTTCTTCAATTTTTATGGCAGCACTTTGCTTAAAAGCTTTCCTTGCTTTTACGCGAAATTTAGTTTTCATTGCCGTTAAATAATCATCAAAAGTAGACCAATCTTCTTGAAGAGATAAAACCATGTTAGGTTCTACTAAAAAAGGATGATATTGATATTCTTTAAGTTCATTGGTAATAAAAAGTGATTCGTTTACAAAGTCTTTTAACAAATAAGCATCTGCTTTTAATTTTTTATCAGAATTAGAAAAATGTGTTATGGCTTCGGCTAATTTTTTAATTACTTGCTTTTTGTCTTGTCCTTTTTTTATAAAAACTCCGTGTTCTCCGCTTACAAAGGTGTTGCCACAAATTAATAATTTCAAAGGTTTTTTAGAAGGCAGCAAACGTAATTTTTGCCCTAAATGTTCAATCTTTTTAATTAGAGATTGCAATTCGTTTTTTATTCCTTTAATATAAAAATCTACAATCTGAAGAGACGCAAATGCAATAGCGTGTTTTTGACGATCAAGTAAAACCAAGTAAGAAAAAGTAATTTCTGGATGATTTTTTTCTATAGCGATTAAAAAATCTTTATGAAAATAAAGATTGCTTTTACAATGTAAAGACTCCCAAATATGCTCAGGAACACTAGTTACAGAATTAAAAAAAAGGGCATTATTTGTGTTAGGACAGCAATACAAAACGCTATTTCAGTATCATTTTTATGAACTATAAAGATGCTAAAAAAAAGTGGTTTGGGTTGTATTATGTATTAAAAACTATAATTATAACTTTTCTTTAACAAAGAAAAATGCAAGCTAACGACAAACGTTTTGCTTTAAAACTATCTTTGCACAAGCATAGAATTCTCTTATGATTTTACTAAAAAGAATTGAAAATTAACCAACTATGAGAAAAATAATTTTAGCTGTTTTAGGACTTTTTTTAATTGCTGGTGCAATTTTATTAGGAAAACATTTTGTTCATAAAAATCAAAGACCAAAACCAACATTTAAAAAAACAATTAAATCTGTTTTTATAGAAGATGTAAAAAATACAGAAGTACCTATTGTTTTGACAGCTAGTGGTAATTTGGTTGCCAAACGTAAAATTGAGCTTTTTTCTGAAGTACAAGGAGTGTTAAATACATCTAATAAAGTCTTTAAACCAGGTACTACATATCAAAGAGGAGAAACCTTATTGAGTATTAATAGTGATGAGTTTTTGGCCAGCTTAAAATCACAAAAAAGTAATCTATATAACTTGGTAACTTCTATTTTACCAGATATTCGACTAGATTATAATTCAGAATTCAATAAATGGGAAGCCTTTTTAAAAGATTTTAATATTCATAAAAGTACACCTAGTCTTCCAAAATTTTCATCAGATAAAGAAAAATATTTTATTTCTGGACGAGGAATTTTAACCGCATACTACAACGTAAAAAACCTAGAGGTACGCTTATCTAAACATATTTTAAGAGCCCCTTTTACAGGTGTATTAACAGAAACTTTAGTTTCATCTGGTACCTTAGTTAGAGCTGGTCAAAAATTAGGTGAATTTATTGATACTAGTGTGTACGAATTAGAAGTTGCTGTAAATGCAGCATTTGCAGATTTATTGCAAGTAGGCAATAAAGTGGTTTTGAGTAATTTAAATAAATCTAAAAAATACGAGGGCAAAGTAGTGCGCATAAATGGCAAAATAGATCAAGTTTCTCAAACTATAAACGCCTATATTCAGGTAAGTAATTCAGATTTAAAAGAGGGTATGTTTTTAGAAGCTAGTTTGGTGGGTAAATCTGAAAAAGACGCTATAGAAATATCAAGAAAATTATTGGTAGATAACAAAATGGTATACACTGTAGAAAACGATAGTATTTTAAGGTTAAAAAGGATAAACCCTGTATATTTTGGAGCAGAAAAAGTAATTGTAAAAGGACTACAAAATAACGATAAAATTCTTTCTCAACCCTTACCTGGTGCTTTTGAGGGTATGATTGTAAAAATCAACAAAAAGAAATAAGATGAAAAAAATAATTAGTTATTTTATCAAATTTCCTGTTGCTGTAAATGTTGTTATTATTGCATTTGTTGTCTTTGGTGCATTAGGTGCTTTGAGTATGAAATCTTCCTTTTTCCCTTTGGTAGATTCTCAATTAATACAAATAAACTTAACCTATCCTGGAGCATCACCTGCAGAAATGGAAGAAGGTGTTGTTCTTAAAATAGAAGATAATTTAAAAGGAATTGTTGGTGTAGATAGAGTAACATCTGTATCTAGAGAAAATGCTGCAGTTGTTAGCATAGAAGTTGTAAAAGGAAAAAACATTGATGTAGTTTTAAGCGATGTAAAGAATGCTGTAGATAGAGTTCCTTCTTTTCCTACAGGTATGGAGCCTCCTGTAATTGCTAAAGTAGAAAGTATACGGCCTACGATTAGTTTTTCGCTTAGCGGACAAAATGTGTCTTTAAAATCATTAAAACAATACGCTAGAAATATAGAAAACGATATTCGTGCAATAGACGGTATTTCTCAGGTTGCCATTTCAGGATTTCCAGAAGAAGAAATAGAAATAGCAGTTCGCGAAAAAGATCTAAGAGCGTATAATTTATCGTTTACAGAGGTTTCTAATGCGGTTAGAAATGCTAATTTATTAATAACAGGAGGTAATATTAAAACCAATCAAGAAGATTATTTAATTAGAGCTAACAACAAATCATATTATGGAGTAGAACTTCAAAATATTATTGTAAGAACACAACCAAACGGAACCATTATACGTTTAAAAGATATTGCTAGAGTAAGCGACACGTGGTCAGAAAACCCAGACAGATTATTTTTTAACGGTAATTTAGCAATAGATATTACGGTTAGCAATACCAATAATGAAGATTTAATTTCATCTGCAGATAAAATTAAAGAATACATCTATGAGTATAACCAAAAGCAACAAAATGTTCAACTAGCCGTTACTAGTGATAGAAGTATTACCCTAAATGGCAGAACAGAATTACTTATAGAAAATGGTATTGTAGGTATACTTTTAGTGTTGTTTTTTTTAGCTCTATTTTTAAACTTACGTTTGGCAATTTGGGTAGCTTTTGGATTACCAATCGCATTTTTAGGAATGTTTATTTTTGCAGCACAATTTGATGTTACTATTAATGTACTTTCCCTTTTTGGGATGATTATTGTTATCGGTATTTTAGTGGATGATGGAATTGTAATTGGAGAAAATATTTATCATCATTATTACGATTTAGGAAAATCGAAAATTAAGGCAGCTATAGATGGTACTATGGAAGTTATTCCGCCGATTATCTCTGCAATTTTAACAACAATCATAGCATTTTCTACTTTTTTCTTTTTAGATGGTAGAATTGGTAGTTTTTTTGGAGAGGTTTCTACAATTGTGCTGTTAACATTAAGCGTTTCTTTAGTAGAGGCTCTAATTATTTTACCAGCACACATTGCACATTCTAAAGCCTTAGACAGAAAACGATTAGAAGAAGGAGAGGTAAACAAAACCAATAGTATAGATCGTTTTTTTAAGAAAATTAATAAAAAAGCAGACCAAGGGTTGTCTAAGTTTAGAGATGCCTATTATTTACCATTTTTAAAATTTTCTTTACAAAATAAGATTTTTATTTTTTCAGTTTTTATTGCGGTTTTAATCTTTAGTAAAATGGCTATAGATGCCAATATTGTAAGAACTTCTTTCTTTCCAAGAATAGCAAGTGATAGAATTCAGATTACGCTAAAAATGCCACAGGGAACTAACGAGAAAATTACAGATTCTATTATTTCTATGGTAGAAGAAAAAGTATGGTTGGTAAATGATGCCTTTACAGAAAAACAAACGGGTAACATACAAGTTGTAGAAAATGTAATTAAAAGAGTTGGTCCTGGAAGTGCAAATGCTACTTTAACCGTAAATCTTTTACCTGGTGAAGCAAGAGATTTTTCATCCCCAGAAATAACAAATTCCATTTCAGAAAAAGTAGGAAAAGTTTATGGTGTAGAAAGTTTGGTATTTGGTTCTGGCGGAAATTTTGGAGGAAGTCCTGTTGCTATTTCATTGTTGGGTAACAATATTAGAGAATTAAAAGCGGTAAAAGAAGAATTAAAAACGGCTTTAGAAAATAATCCTTTACTAAAAGATGTAACAGATAATGATCCGTCAGGAATTAAAGAAGTCCGTATAAAGTTAAAAGATAATGCGTATTTATTGGGCTTAAATTTACAGTCTGTAATGCAGCAAATTCGTTACGGTTTTTTTGGTCTTCAAGCGCAACGTTTTCAACGTGGTCAGGATGAAATAAAAGTTTGGGTACGCTATGATAAAAGAGATAGATCTTCTATTAAAGACCTAGATGATATGCGAATTATTGCAGCAAACGGAACACGAATTCCGCTTTCTGAAATTGCAAATTATACTATAGAAAGAGGAGACATTGCAATTAATCATTTAGACGGAAAAAGAGAAATACAAATTACGGCAGATTTAAAAGAACTAAAAGGGAGTGCTACAGCAATTTTAGCTGATTTACGAAATAATGTAATGCCAGAAATTTTATCTAAATACACTTCGGTTACTCCTATTTATGAAGGTCAAAATAGAGAACGTAAAAAAACAACAGATTCTGCTGCTGGTGTTGGATGGATAATTTTAGGACTCATCTATATTGTAATTGCCTTTACATTTAGATCTTATTCGCAGCCTATTCTACTTATTATTATGATTCCGTTTAGTATGATTGGTGTAGTTTGGGGGCATTTCATACACGATTTTTCTATTGGTATTTTATCCTTTTTGGGCATTATTGCCTTAATAGGGATTATGGTAAACGATGGTTTGGTATTAATTGGCAAATTCAATAATTATTTAACCGAAGGTATGAAGTACGATGTTGCTTTAATTGCAGCAGGAAAATCTCGTTTTAGAGCTATTTTTTTAACCTCATTAACCACTATTGCAGGTTTAGCCCCTTTAATTTTTGAAAAAAGTAGGCAAGCCCAATTTTTAATACCTATGGCAATTTCAATTGCTTATGGTATTGCTATAGCTACTTTATTAACGTTAATTGTTTTACCAATGTTACTATCTACTTCTAATTGGTTTAAGGTAAAAATAAAATGGCTAAAAACAGGTAATAAGATAACAAAAGAAGAGGTAGAAAGAGCTGTAATAGATGCTAAATACGATGAAAATGAGATATAAAAGCCGGAAAATATCCTGTCAATTTGAGTGGATTTTACAGACGAAAGGAGTAAAATTTGTACCGAGAACCAATAGATTTCTCGATACTATTTTTTATCATTCCTCAAAAAAATCACTCGGAGTCACAGTACTTATTTTGTTCTTTTCGCTAAATATTTCATCACAAGAAATTCTAACAAAAAAAGAGGCCTTAGCAATTGCTTTACAAAACAATTTTGGTATTAAAATTGCCAATAATAATCTAGAAGTTGCTAAAAACAATGCCAGCATATTAAATGGTGGTTTTTTACCAACTGCAGCTATAAATTCTGGAGCAGATTTTAGGAGAAATAATCAAAGTTTTACTTTTACGGATAGAAATACAGGTAACGATTCTGAAATTTCTGGAGAAGGAATAATTACAAGAAACTACAATGCCTCAGTTGGCGTAAATTATACTATTTTTGACGGTTTAGGTAGAAAATACAACTACAAACAATTAAAAGAAACTTATAATTTAACAGAACTACAGGCAAGGGAAACTATAGAAAATACCTATTTACAACTATTTACGATTTACTTTCAAATTGCCAGATTATCAGAAAACAAAACCAATTTACAAGAGGCACTTCGTATTTCTAAAAGACGATTAAAAAGAGCTAAATACCAATATGAATATGGACAATCCACAAAGTTAGAATTTTTAAATGCTCAAGTAGATCTTAATAATGACAGTATAGCCTACATTTCTGCCAAACAGCAATTGAGTAATGCAAAAAGAGGTTTAAATGTGGTTTTAGGTGTGGAAAAAGAAAGTAATTACACCGTAGAAACTCAGGTTACCTATAGTACATTGTTAAATTTAGAGGAGTTATCTCAAAAAACAATGACAAATAATTCTTTACTAAAACAGAACGAAACAAATATAGCTATAAGCGAGTTTAATTTAAAAGTAAACAAGGCCAATTACTTTCCTACGTTAAACTTTAATGCTTCTTACGGCTTCAACAGAACAGAAAATCAAAACTTAATCAACCCTTTTGGTGCTAAATTAATTACTTCTGATGGATTAAACGCAGGTGTAAATTTAGTCTGGAATATTTTTGATGGAGGAACACGGAAAACCCGAGTGGCAAATGCTAAAATAGTATTAGATAATCAGCAAATAGCTTTAGAACAGCAACAAATTACTATAAAAAACAACCTAAAGAATACTTGGGAAAATTATCAAAATCAACTGTTTATTTTAAAAGCTCAAGAAACCAATGTTTTGACCACGCAAAATAATTTTGATAGAACGCAAGAACGCTTTAAATTAGGGCAAATTTCTTCTGTAGAATTTCGTCAAGCTCAAATTAACTTAATCAACGCAAAAACAGCACTAAATAATGCAAAGTTTGATGCCAAATTGATAGAATTACAGTTACTACAATTAAGTGGGGATATTTTAAATATAGAATTTTAATCAAATTTATTTGGTATAATTTTACGTTACTTTTTTTTAAGAATATATATGAAATTCAATCAAATTATAGATCAAGAAAAACCAGTGTTGATAGATTTTTTTGCAACCTGGTGTGGTCCATGTCAAACCATGAGCCCACTTTTAAAGCAAGTAAAAGATCAATTAGGAGATACTGTAAAAATCATAAAGATAGATGTTGATAAAAACAAAGCTTTAGCCAGTAAGTTTCAAGTAAGAGGTGTGCCTACTTTTGTGCTTTTTAAAAATGGAGAACAAGTTTGGAAACAATCTGGTTTGGTTTCAAAAAAAGACTTAATTGCTAAGCTTACGCAATAGTTTTTATACAATCTAAGTTGTAAAAACCGCCACAATTTACAGTTCTTTTTTTAGAAAACTGGGTAATTAAATAGGCAGTGGTAATCAAGTTTCGTAACTCACATAAATCTTCAGAAAGTTCAGAATTATCGTACAAACGCTTATTATCTTCATACAGAAGACGAAGCCTCTTTTCTGCACGTGCCAAACGCTCATTAGAACGCACAATACCAACATAATTGGTCATAATGGTTTTTACCTCGTTTCTAGCCTGAGAAGTAAGTACCTTTTCAGTATTTTCTACAACACCTGTATCGTTCCAAGCAGGAATCTTATTAGGAAACTTAGCTTTTGCGAACTTTTTAGATACGGCTTTAAATGCCTTATGGGCATACACTAAACCTTCTAATAAAGAATTAGATGCCAATCTATTTCCCCCATGTAAGCCCGTTCGTGTAACTTCTCCGCAAGCGTATAGGTTTTTAATAGATGTTTTTCCTTTTTTATTCACATTTACGCCACCACAAGTATAATGACAAGCTGGAGCTATAGGAATAAAATCTTTAGAAACATCAATATTTAAAGAACTACATTTTTTTGTAATATTAGGAAAATGCTCTTTAAATTTTACGATATCTAAATGCGTACAATCTAAGTATAAATGGGGTTTCCCGCTCTTTTTAAGTTCATTATCTATTGCTCTAGCCACAATATCTCTAGAGGCAAGTTCTTCACGCTCATCATAGTTTTGCATGAAAAAATTACCGTCATAATCTCTTAGTTTTGCTCCAAAACCCCTAACCGCTTCAGAAATCAGAAATGCCGGGTATTCTCCTGGATTATACAAAGCTGTGGGATGAAACTGAATAAATTCCATTTCAGAAATTTCTGCTTTAGCTCTATACGCCATTCCAATTCCGTCACCAGTTGCTACTGTAGGGTTTGTGGTGGTTTCATATACTTGCCCATTACCACCAGAGGCAAGCAACGTAAATTTGCTGACAAAGGTTATAACAGCTCCTTTTTTAATGTCTAAAACGTAAGCGCCAAAACAAGAAATTTTACTATTTCTTTTGGTTTGTTTTTGTTGAACCTGATGTTCTGTAATTAAGTCTATTGCAAAATGATATGGTAAAAAATCGATGTTTTCTAACGCTTCTACCTGAGCCAATAAAGTACGTTCTATTTCTGCTCCGGTAATATCTGCATGATGTAAAATTCTATGTTGAGAATGCCCACCTTCACGACCTAAATCATAATCTCCATTTTCATCTTCATCAAATTTAGCACCCCAATTAATAAGTTCTTTTAATCGTTTTGGACCATCTTCTACAACCATTTTTACAACATCTTCATCACACAAACCATCACCAGCAATTATAGTATCGTTTATATGTTGCTCAAAAGAATCTACAGCTTTATTATATACAGACGCTATGCCTCCTTGGGCATATTTGGTATTAGATTCACTTTTTTGGTCCTTGGTAACAATAGTAATTTTCGCATTTTTATGCTTATTTGCTGTTTTTAACGCAAATGTTAAACCAGCAATTCCAGAACCAATTACTAAAAAATCTGTAGTATGTATTTTTTGCTCTACAAGCATATAATTATTTAGAAATTTCTAACATTCTTTGAATAGGTACTATGGCTTTTTTACACAACTCTGCATCTACTTCAATATCTGGAAGCTCGTATTTTAAACACAAATACAACTTTTTTAAGGTATTCATTTTCATGTATGCACATTCGCTACAAGCGCAAGTATTGTCTTCTTTTGCAGGTGCAGGAATAATTATTTTATCAGGATTTTCTTGCATCATTTGAAACAAAATACCCGCTTCTGTAGCCACAATAAATTTATTTTTGGTGCTGTTTTTTACGTGATTTAAAAGTCCTGATGTAGAACCAATATATTTGGCAACTTTAAGCATATGGGCTTCAGATTCTGGATGCGCAATTAACTCTGCATCTGGATGTTCTTGAAATAAATCAATTAGTTTTTCCATAGAAAAAGCCTCATGAACCATACAAGCACCATCCCAAAGTAACATGTTTCTACCTGTTTCTTTGTTTAAATAATCACCCAAATTTCTATCAGGAGCAAAAATAATTGGTTGTTCTTTAGGAATTGAATCTATTATTTTTCGAGCGTTTGATGAGGTACAAACATAATCACTCAACGCCTTAATTTCTGCAGAACAATTAATATATGTTACTACGATATGATCTGGATGCTTTGCTTTAAATGCGGCAAAGTCTTCTGGCGGACAAGAATCTGCCAAAGAACAACCCGCTAACAAATCTGGTAAAATTACTTTTTTATCAGGATTCAAAATCTTTGCAGTTTCTGCCATAAAATGCACACCAGCAAATACAATCATATCTGCATTCGTTTGTGCTGCTTGTTGTGCTAAAGCTAAACTATCACCTACAAAATCGGCTATTTCTTGAATTTCATCAATCTGATAATAATGCGCTAGTAATACTGCATTTTTCTCTTTTTTAAGGCGAAGAATTTCTTCGATATAATCAATATTTGGAGTATTGATATCTAAAAACCCTTTTTCAGTTAATTTTTCTTTTGCAGTAACTAAAGTTTCCATATTTGTTTTTTTAAAACGGGAGTGCAAATATAACTCTATTTTATTGGTAGGGAAATGATTATATTTATTCTAACAAAAAATGAATAAAAGTTAAAAAATGGATTTATCGGAAAAAGCATGGGATTTAAGATATCAAAATAGTGATATTGGTTGGGATTTGGGGATTATTTCTCCTCCTTTAAAGGCATATTTTGATCATTTAGAAGATAAAAATTGTAAAATTTTGATTCCAGGAGGTGGTAATTCTTATGAAGCAGAATATTTATTTGCTAAAGGATTTAAAAATGTTTTTGTCATAGATTTATCTAAAACAGCATTATATAATTTATCTAACAGGGTGCCAAATTTTCCAAAATCTCAACTTATTTTAGGAGATTTTTTCGATATAAAAAACACTTTTGATTTGGTAATCGAACAAACTTTTTTTTGCGCAATTCATCCATCGTTAAGAACAAAGTATGTTACTAAAATGCATGAAATTTTAAAACCTGAAGGACAACTTGTTGGGGTATTGTTTAACGTTCCTTTATATAAAGATAGACCCCCTTTTGGAGGAAATACCAAAGAATATAAAAACTATTTTAAACCTTATTTTAACGTGGATATTTTTGAGCCATGTTACAATTCTATCTCTAGTAGAAGAGGTAGGGAGATATTTATAAAATTGACAAAAAAATAAAATTTATTCTATAATTTTTTCAGGTTGATCTAATAAGTATTTTTTTGAGTATTGTCTTGTAAAGTGGGCTCCGTAAAATAAAATTAAACTAGTATAAGACGCCCATAACATAACTAAAATCATAGAGCCAGCTGCTCCATAAGTAGAACCAGGTTCTAATGCATTAAAATATATTGCAAGTAAGTATTTACCCATTACAAAAAAGAGAGATGTTAGCAAAGCTCCTATTCTAACAGCTCTCCATGGCACATCTACATTCGGTAATACTTTAAACATAGCAGCAAATACAAAATATATAGAGCCAAGTGAGATGAAAACATCGAATATAAAAATATATTTTACTAAATTTTCAGACAAGAGTAATTTCAGATTTTCAGCAAAAGTGCTTAATAATGAAGTTAAAACTAAACTTATCAACAATAAAAAAACGATGATTAAAATAAAACCGAAACTTTTAAGCCTTACAAATACAGTTTCAAGAATTCCGTTTTTAAATCTTGGTTTTGCTTCCCAAATTACATCAAGTACATTTTGAATTTGAAAAAAAACTCCAGTAGAACCATACAAAAGCGTAGCAATACCAATAGTAGTAGCTACAATAGACGTTTTTTTGTTGCCATCATCAATCATCATTTTACGAATTGCCTCTGCGGTTTCTTGACCAATGGCATTAGATATTTCTCCTAATATTTCACCTTCTACAATTTCTCTTCCCCAGATAGAACCTACAATATTAAAAATGATGATAATTAATGCGGGCAATGATAAGATAGCGTAATAAGCAATTACTGCTGCATGATTAAAAGGATTGCTATTATACCAAGATTTTGCAGCGCTAACCAGCAAGCTTGGTAAATGCTTTATGTTAAATTTACTTTTTACAGAATAATCTTGTTTAGATTTTTTCATAGTTTTTTAGAAAAACATAAAAATAAAACATAATAACAGACAAACTCAAAAATTAAACTATTTTTAAGATTACTATTTTTATTTATTCTAAATAAATAGTTATATTTGCCATATATTTATTAGAAATGATTGTATTTTACACTTCAAAAAAACCAGTTATTCCTATGGCAAGCACCTCTGTTTGTGACAGTGTTTGTAGTGCCAATTGCATAAAACCTAAAAATAAGTGTTGCAATAAGTACAAAAAAAAGGGTATAAACTGCAAAAGATGCCCTAATGTATTACTTAAAGTAGCATCTTAAGCTTTTCAAAAAAAGATACTATTTTTGTTAAATAACCCGTTGTGCATTTTGGCGCAGAAACTAGATAAATATCAGTTCGAGTGATTTTGAGGAACGAAAAATTGTATCGAGAACTATTTATAAGCTAAAAATTGTTATTTTCGATACAAATTTTACTCATTTCAATCATAAAATCCACCCGAATTGACAGAATTTTTCAAAATGCACAACAGGTTTAAATACTATTTATTTAAAAGCGTTTAATCCTGTAACATCAAGACCTGTAATTAACAAATGGATGTCGTGTGTACCTTCATAGGTAATAACACTTTCTAGATTCATCATATGACGCATAATAGAATATTCGCCAGTAATTCCCATACCACCTAGCATTTGTCTTGCCTCTCTAGCAATCTGTATAGCCATTTCCACATTATTTCGTTTGGCCATAGAAATTTGAGCAGAAGTTGCTTTTCCTTCATTTTTCAATACACCTAGTCTCCAAGCTAATAGTTGAGCTTTGGTAATTTCTGTAATCATTTCTGCTAGTTTTTTTTGTTGCAATTGAAATTGCCCAATAGGTTTGCCAAATTGCTCACGTTCTTTACAATAACGAAGTGCAGTATCATAACAATCCATGGCAGCACCAATGGCACCCCAAGCAATTCCAAACCTTGCAGAGTCTAGACAACCTAAAGGAGCCCCTAAACCAGATTTATTGGGTAATAAATTTTCTTTAGGAACTTTAACATTGTCAAAAATTAATTCTCCAGTTGCAGACGCACGAAGAGACCATTTATTATGAGTTTCAGGAGTAGAAAAACCCTCCATACCACGTTCTACAATTAACCCGTGAATTCTACCTTCTTCATTTTTTGCCCAAACTACAGCTATATCACAAAAAGGAGCATTAGAAATCCACATTTTAGCACCATTTAATAAAAAATGATCTCCTTTATCTTTATAATTGGTTTCCATTCCTCCAGGATTAGAACCATGGTTGGGCTCTGTTAAACCAAAACTTCCCATCCATTCTCCCGAGGCCAATTTAGGTAAGTATTTTTTGCGTTGTTTTTCGTTTCCATATACAAAAATAGGATACATAACTAATGAGGATTGTACAGAAGCTGTAGAACGAACACCAGAATCTCCACGTTCAATTTCTTGCATAATTAATCCGTAAGAAATTTGATCTAGTCCAGCACCACCATATTCATCAGGTATGTAAGGTCCAAAAGCACCAATATTTGCCAAACCATTGATAATTTGTTTTGGAAATATAGCTTTTTGAGCATATTCTTCAATAATTGGAGAAACATCTCGCTTTACCCAGTTACGAGCAGTATCTCTAATTAATTTATGTTCATCAGTCAATAAATCATCTAAATGATAATAATCGGGTGCTTTGAAAAGATCTTGTTTCATGAAACAGTTGAATTATAAAAAAAAGAATCGTTAAAAATGATCAAATAATAATCAATAAAATTAACCATCTTTTCTAAAGTTCTTCTTTAGAAAACGTTAAAAGTTCTTCATTTCTATTAAGTTTGTATTGATGAAGAATACTTTAGGAAAACAAGAGCGTTTAAAAAGTAGAAAGTTGATAGAAAAGTTATATCAACAAGGTAATTCTGTAAAAACATTTCCGTTAAGAATGGTGTTTTTACAAACAGAACACACTTCTAAATTTCCTGTACAAATGGGTGTTTCTGTGCCCAAACGTAACTTTAAATTGGCTGTAGACAGAAATAGAATAAAACGTTTGATGCGAGAAACCTATAGGTTGCAAAAAAATATTGTTTATAACAACCTAGATATGCCCTATGTTTTTATGATTTCGTATATTGGGAAAGAAGAACGGAGTTACAGCGAATTGTGTTTAAAAATGGAAAAATTGTTAAAACTATTTGTTGCCAAAGTAAATGAAAAAAAAGATGAAAATTAACGTGTCTAGAAAAACGATATTTGTAGTTTTAGTAGCTATTGTTTTGGTGTCGTTTTCTTTTAAATCAAAATTTTTTGAAGTCGCCAAACAAATAGAAATTTACAATACATTATTCAAAGAATTAAACATGTATTATGTAGATGAAATTAATCCCGCAGATCTTACTGATAAGGTTATTAAAAATACTTTAAAAGATTTAGACCCTTATACTAATTTTTACAATGAACAAGATGTTGAAGATGTAAGAATTAGAAGAGAAGGAGAATATGGTGGTATTGGTGTTTCTGTAAATTATGACAAAAGAGGTATAGAAATTAGAGAGGTGTATAAAGGGTTTTCTGCAGACAAAGCAGGTTTAAAAGCAGGAGATGTAATTACTGTTATAGACAATCAATCTATAGAGAATATGAACAGAGATCAATTGTCTTCTTTTTTAAAAGGAACACCAAATAGTACTTTTTCAGTCAAAATTGATCGTCAAGGAAGTTTGATAACCAAAGAGATTACTAGAGATAAAGTAATTATCAATCCGGTACCGTTTTCAGAAATGATTGATGAAGAAACAGGATATATTGTTTTAACACGTTTTAATGAAAAAGCTTCTATAGAGGTGAAAAAAGCGTTTAAAGCGTTAAAAGAAAAAGGGATGCAAAAATTGATTTTGGATCTTCGTTCCAACCCAGGAGGGTCATTATTAGAATCTATAAATATTTGTAATTTTTTCTTGCCAAAAGGTAAAACTATTGTAACTACAAAAGCTAAAATAAAGAAATGGAGTAACACCTACAGAACCACAAATAAGCCTTTAGATCTAGAAATACCTATAGTAGTTTTGGTTAACGGAAGGTCTGCATCAGCATCAGAAATTGTAAGTGGATCTCTGCAAGATTATGATAGAGCCGTAATTATGGGGCAACGTTCTTTTGGAAAAGGCTTAGTGCAACGTTATAGAAAATTAACTTACGGTACGCAATTAAAAGTTACCATATCTAAGTATTATACTCCTAGTGGCAGATGTATTCAAGAGTTGGATTACACGAATCGTAAAAAAGATGGAACTGTACCTAAGTTTTCAGATTTAGGAATTAACGAATTTAAAACCCAAAATGGCAGAATAGTTTTTGATGGTGGCGGAATTTTACCCGATGTAATTACTAAAGAATCTACAAAAACTAAAGCTACAGAAGCTTTACTAAATTCTAGTGCTATATTTAATTTTGCAACAAATTATTATTATAAAAACCCTGATTTGGCAGTTGGTGACAGCTATGATTTTAAAGATGAAGATTTTGCAAAATTTACAAACTTTTTAAAAACAGATACTTCTTTTGTAACCCAGCAAGAAAAACTATTTAAAGAAGCATATGAGATAACATCATCAAAAAAAATAACCAAAGAATATGCTAAAATAAAAAGTATATTATTTGACGCTAAAATTGCTGAAATTTCTAAAAATGATGATATTTTAAAGAAAGTAATTAGAGAGGAAATATTGCATAGATATGTATACGAAGAAGGTGTTTATAGGTATAACTTAAAAAAAGATCAGACGATTACAGAAGCTGTTGCATTATTGCAAAATCAACATGAATATAAAAAGCTCTTATCTGCCAAATAATTTTATCTTTGCAGCCTGAAATTTAAGATGTCAAAACTCAATAAAATAGATAGAACTCGAGCACAAGAATCAAGAAATGCTATAGAAAAACTATACATTTCTATGCGACACTTATTTACTAGAGGGTTTTACAAACCTATGGGAATTTCTGGAGAAACCTTGCGCAATTCGTTATTGTTACTGCGTCCTGAAATTTATGGTTCTATTGCAGAAGAAAGAATAGAACTAAACGGTTTAATGTATGTAATAGATAGACTTCCTATAGGAATAGAAGAGTGTCAATTTATAAATTTAACCACAGACGAAGGATATAGAAATTCTACTTTTGAGGCTATTGTGCCTCCAAAAAGAAGAAGAAATTGTTATAGAATAGATAAAGATCAAATGAATATAGAGATTACTAGAGGACGTTCTGAAATCTATGATATTTTAACTCATTTGACGTTCTTATTTATAGAGTCGCACAAAATTCAAAAAAGAGTTACCTTATTAGAAGGAGAAGATTTTACACGAGAATGGAAACATTTAGAAGAAATTGTAATTTATAATAAAAAAATAACTTCAGAAGAAAGAGAACTATCTATAGTACATTTAGGCAGTATTCTAGGAAGAACCTTTGATGAGGTAACAAAAATTCACCATAATTTTTCAACTCAAGAAAATCCAGATCGTTTTTTTCATCTTATGTATTGGTTAGGAAAGTTGGCTATAAATGAAGTCATAAATCAAAAGAAAAGAACCATTACTTTTAGTTCAAAACTAATAGAAGAAATTGGGCATCATATTTATGGAGAAATTTGGGCAAACACAATTAAGAAAGTCCTTAAAGAAAATAAGCTTTTAAAAAGACCAATTCATATTATTAGCGCAAATATGCATAGTGTCTTAAATTCTATTTATGCCCAAAACGCTTTACCAAAAGAAGCTAAGGAATATAAAGGTTTTGAGCTATATCAACTATTAAGTAATGCAGATAGCAAACCTTTACAAAAACAAGTAAAAGAGTATGCTTCTAAAAATGGATTGATTTATATAAAAGATACTTCTGGAACAAATATTAATGTTCAAGTAATAGATACCAACAAAATAAATTTTGATAACTCTGCGTTTCAAAAAACAAGTTTAGAAAAAGAGAATCCTGTAATTATAGTAATGGATTATGCTTTTGGAGAACAAGCGTATGAAACTATGGACGAATTATTAAAACCCTATAAAAACAGCAAGAAAAAAAATAATTTAGACGTAAAATCTGTTTCTATTATGGGTAAAGCTGGTATTTTGGAAGGCGCAAAAGGAGATATAATGATTCCTTCTGCACATATTTTTGAAGGCACTGCAGATAATTATCCATTTAAAAATGAACTTACTAAAGAAGATTTAAAAGGTTTTGGAGTTAATGTTTTTGATGGATCTATGATTTCTGTATTAGGAACATCTTTACAGAACAAAGATTTATTAAAGTTTTTTCATAACTCAACATGGAATGTTATTGGGTTAGAAATGGAAGGAGCTCATTATCAAAAAGCAATACAGGCAGCCTCTAAAATAAGAGGTACTATTTCTGAAGATGTAAAAGTTAGGTATGCCTACTATGCATCTGATAATCCGTTAGAAACGGGTGCAACTTTAGCTTCTGGAGGATTAGGTATGACAGGAGTAACACCTACATATGCAATAACACAAAAAATATTAGAACAAATTTTTTAATAGTTTAAGACTATATTATAATCAAATAAGTTATGTCAACAAATCAAAAAAACAACGACGAGGAAGTAGATTTAGGCTCTTTATTCGTCATTATTGGAAATGGCTTTAGAAACTTTTTCAATTTTATAGGAAATATTTTCATAGGAATTTTTGAGTGTATAATTGCTATTCTTTTGTTTTTAAAAAAGAATACTATTAAAATTGGTGTAGCCCTTGTTTTAGGCGCAATACTTGGTTTTTTTCTACAAACACAGAAGTCAAAAAGCTTTGGATCTGATTTATTGGTAGAACCTAATTTTAAAAGTACATTACAATTGTATAATAATATTCAATTTTATAATGATTTGGTCCTTCAAAAGGACACCATGGCACTTGTAAAAGTTTTTAATTTAGATAAAGAATCTGCTGGAGGATTACAAAAGTTTTCAATAGAAGCCATTGCTAATGAAAATGATATTATCAATTCTTATAATGAGTTTATTTTAGAAGTAGATACAGCAACAGTGAGTAGCTATACGTTTGCAGATTTTAAGACTGCTTTTACAGATTTAGACTACAAATTTCATAAAATAAGTGTAGTATCAGAACAAAAAGATGTTTTTCCAAAGCTAGGAGAAGTGATTATCTCATCGGTAGTGGAAAACCCTTACTTTAATAGAATTAAGAACTTAAAAAATGAAAATCTAAATAGAACAGATTCAATTTTTATTCAAAACATTAGTCAATTAGATTCGTTAAGAAAAGTTTATATGCAAGTCATGGTAGAAGAGGCTAAAAAATCTTCTAACGGAACTAATATAGATTTAGGTGGTACTAAAAAAGAAACGAAAGAGCTAGAAATATTTAACACAAAAAGGAGAATTATTAGAGATTTAAAAGAAATTTCTGAAGAAAAATCTCAAAAGTATGAAGTTATTAATGTTATTTCCAATTTTCAACCAGTAGGTTATGAAATTAGTGGAGTAACTAAAAATTATATTTTTATTCTTGGTTTATTAGGTGCAGGGGTAATGATAGGTGTTTTGCTTTTACTACAATTAAATACGTATTTAAATAATTATAAAAAATAAGGATGAAAACTATTCTTGTCACTGGTGGTGCCGGTTTTATTGGCTCTAACTTTATTCCTTTTTTTTTATTAGAACACCAAGATTATCATGTTGTAAACTTAGATCTCTTAACTTACGCAGGAAATTTAGACAACTTAAAAGAAATAGAAAAAAATACTAGATATACCTTTGTAAAAGGTAATATATGTGACAGAACTTTAGTAGAAAACCTATTTAAAGAGTATAATTTTAGTGCCGTTATCCATTTTGCAGCAGAATCTCATGTAGATAACTCTATAAAAAACCCTGATGCATTTATAAAAACCAATGTTTTTGGTACATTTAATATACTAGATGTTGCCAAAAATAATTGGATGCTATCTCCATTTCAGTACAAAAAGGGTTGCGAACAACATCGATTTCATCATGTATCTACTGATGAAGTTTACGGAACTTTAGGTGAAACGGGTTTGTTTACAGAAGAAACACCTTATGCCCCTAATAGCCCGTATAGTGCTTCGAAAGCATCTTCAGATATGTTAGTTAGAAGTTATTTTCATACCTATGGCTTAAATGTAGTTACCACCAATTGTTCTAACAATTACGGAGCAAAACAGCATGATGAAAAATTGATTCCTACCATAATAAGAAAAGCCATTAACGGAGAAAAAATTCCGATTTATGGAGATGGTAAAAATATTAGAGATTGGCTGTATGTTTTAGATCATTGTAAGGGTATTCACCTTGCTTTTCAAAATGGAAAAGCAGGAGAAACGTACAATATAGGAGGCAAAAATGAAAGAAATAATTTATATATTGTGGCTAAAATTTGCGAAATTTTAGATGAAATAATACCTTCTGAAGCATCGTATAAAAATCAAATTTCTTTTGTGAAAGATAGACCAGGTCATGATTTTAGGTATGCAATAGATGCATCAAAAATAGAGAAAGAATTGAGTTGGAAAGCAGATGAAAACTTTG
Source organism: Polaribacter sp. WD7 (assembly GCF_003335085.1). GTDB lineage: Bacteria > Bacteroidota > Bacteroidia > Flavobacteriales > Flavobacteriaceae > Polaribacter. The sequence continues at coordinate 324,453 of NZ_QPEJ01000018.1, forward strand.
AGACTGGTATAAAAAAAACCATAGCTTGGTATTTAAAAAAATACGCATAATATGAAGGGAATAGTTTTAGCAGGAGGTTCGGGTACAAGGTTACACCCTTTAACATTGGCAGTTAGTAAACAATTAATGCCTGTTTATGATAAGCCAATGATATATTATCCTATATCAACTTTAATTTCTGCAGGTATAAACGAAATTTTAATTATTTCTACACCTCAAGATACTTCTTTATTTAAAAAATTATTAGGAGATGGTTCTCAAATAGGATGCTCTTTTCATTATGCAATACAAGCCAAACCTAACGGTTTGGCTGAAGCATTTATTATAGGCGAAGATTTTGTGGGTAATGATAGTGTTGCGCTTATTTTAGGTGATAATATTTTTTACGGTTCTGGTTTGTCTAAACTACTACAGCAGAATACAAACCCTAATGGTGGAATTGTATATGCTTATCATGTAAATGATCCAGAACGCTATGGAGTGGTAGAGTTTGATGACAATCAAAACGCAATTTCTATAGAAGAAAAGCCCAAAAACCCAAAATCTAATTATGCAGTTCCTGGTATTTACTTTTATGATAATTCTGTTATCGAAAAAGCAAAAAAATTAAAACCAAGTCCTAGAGGCGAATTAGAAATTACAGATATTAACAAAGCATATTTGAGAGATGTAAATTTATCTGTAAGAATATTAGATAGAGGAACAGCATGGTTAGATACAGGTACATTTAAAAGTTTAATACAGGCAAGTAATTTTGTAGAAGTAATAGAAGAGAGACAAGGCTTAAAGGTAGGCTCTATAGAAGAAGCAGCCTTTAAAAGTGGTTTTATCTCTAAAAGTCAATTAAAAAAATTGGCAGAATTGAATATGAAAAGCGGATATGGTAAAAATTTATTAGATATTTTATGACAGTAAAAGAAACCCATTTAAAAGATTGTTACGTTGTAGAACCTACTTTTTTTAAAGATAATAGAGGATGCTTTTTATTAGAGTATAACAAAAAAGAGTTTCAAGAAAAAACAGGTTTTGTAGGTGATTTTGTTTTAGGCAATCAGTCTACGTCCCAATATGGAGTTATAAGGGGTTTACACCTTCAAAAAGGAGAGTATGCTCAAACAAAATTGGTTAGAGTGGTAAAAGGAAAAATACTAGATGTAGCTGTAGACGTTCGTAAAAACTCACCAACATTTGGGCAGCATTTTGCTATAGAATTGTCTGAGGATAATAACAAACAATTATTAGTACCTAAAGGCTTTCTTCATGGATTTTCAGTGTTAGAAGATGATACCATAGTTTCTTATAAATGTGACAACTATTATTATCCTGAATCAGAAGACGGAGTTATATACAATGATCCGGATTTAAATATAGATTGGAAAATTAAAAAAGAAGATATTGTTTTATCTGAGAAGGATAGGAAATTGTCAGAATTCAACCTTTTTGTAAAATAACGATACATTAGTAAGTTAACAAATACTTTTGTTTGGTATTTGTGTTAGATTATTAAAAATATTGGATGCTAAAAAGTAAATATCAATCTATCAAAAACAATAAGTCGTTTTTAAAATATTTTAAAAATACAATTTGGCTTTTTGTTAGTAAAATAATAAGTTTATTTTCAGTAGTCTTTGTTGGGGCTTGGGTTGCTAAATATCTGGGCCCCGAAAGCTTTGGGTTACTTTCATATAGTTATAGCATTGTATCTTTATTTATACCTCTTGCTATGATTGGCTTAAATGACATTGTAATAAAAGAACTTTTACTTGCTAAAACAGAAAAAGATACTTATAAAATTCTAGGAACTTCTTTGGGATTAAAATTTCTTTTCGGTTCTTTAAGTTTTATTTTAATCATAATTTTTGCTAGTGTTTTTTATGATTCATATCATATTAAACTATTAATATTCATACTTTCTTTTTTTTTATTTCTTCAGGCTTTCGAAATTGTAGACCTTTTTTTTCAAAGTAAAGTTAAATCTAAATTTACTGTTTTTGCAAAAATTATAACAGTATCCATATCTAGCATAATTAAAATTATTTTTATTTACAAAGATTTTTCGATATTTTACTTTGCATTTGCTATGGTTTTTGAGGTTTTGTTACTGCACACTTTTACATTTTATTTGTTTGTTAAAAAGTACTTCAGTTTAAATTTATGGATTTTTAAAAAAGAGCTTGCAATTAAATTATTAAAAAAAAGTTGGCCATTATTTTTAAGCGGTCTAATGTATATTGTTTACATTAGAATTGATCAAGTCATGGTAAAAGAGATTTTAGGAGATAAATCAGCAGGCTTGTATGCAGTAGCAATAAACTTGTCTGAAGTTTGGTATTTTATACCAAATATGATTGTATCATCTTTATTTCCTGCAATTATTATTTCTAAAACTAAAGAAAAAGAGGTTTATCATAAAAGATTAATAAACTTGTACAGAATCCTTTTTTGGATAGCTATTTTAGTTGCTTTATTTACTACTTTATTTGGAGAATTCATTATTAAAAATTTATATGGTATTGAATATACTAATTCATCTTCAGTACTAAAAATATACATATGGTCTAATGTTTTCTTTTTCTTTACCACAGTGAGTTCTAAGTGGCTTGTTGTAGAAGGTTATTATATACATTCATTTATAAGAAATATAATGGGAGCTTTAATGAATATAGTTATAAATTTTGTACTTTTAGAGAAAATTGGTCTTATTGGTGCAGCTATTTCTACATTAATATCTTATGCGTTTGTGGGTTTTTTCTATGATTTACTATTTAAGAATTTAAGAATCAATTTTAGGTTGAAAATGAAATCAATAATATGCTCAAGAAATTAAAATCTAAGATTAAAGAAAAACTCTTATTAAAAAATAATCAAGAGGATATATTAGCTAAATTAAGTATGTCTTCTTTGCTTTTTAAGAGTTATTTGCCGCATTCAAAATCATCACTGAGTTATAGTAGTATTAGATATCTACTTAACGATATAATAATAAACAACAGAAAAAGGATATTAGAATTTGGAGGAGGTATCTCTACTATTTATTTGGCTAAATTAGCTCAAACTTCAAAAACTGATTTAAAGATAGTGACAGTAGATCATGATAAAGTGTGGATAGAATTACTGAGAAATATATTAAAAAAAGAAGAACTGTTAAAATATGTAGAGTTAATTTATGCACCATTGTCCTATAATAATTTTGCAATAGGTAATAATAAATGGTATGATGCTGATATTATTAAGAAAAACATTGAAAATCAAAAATTTGACTCTGTATTAATTGATGGTCCTTTAGCTTATCAAAAACATATACAAATGTCAAGATATCCAGCTTTACCTTTTATAATTAATTATTTAAATGAGAACAATTCTATTATTTTGGATGACACAAATAGAAAAGGAGAAAGAATAATTATTAATTTATGGGAAAAGAAATTTAACCTAAATTTTATTCCTTTAAATCCTCTAACGAAAATAAGCTTTAGTGGAACTTTTTTCAATATCAAATAAAAGTAAAAGATTTGTATAATATATTGTATATACACCACGCAGGCGAACTTGGTGGTGCACCTAAGAGTTTATCAATCATATTAGATGAATTAGACAGGTCTAGATTTAAACCAACTGTTTTTATGCTTATCAATGGTCCAGCAAAGGAGTTGTTCTTAAAAAGTGGTACAAAAGTAATTACAAGTAGTAAAAGACTTTTTGCTTTTCATGGTACAACTGTTTCTGGTATGAGCTTTAGACTTTTTTCTAAAAATATACTTTACATCTTACCCAATATGTTAACTGCTTATAAGGTTATAAAGAAAGCAAACCCTCAACTTATCCACCTTAACACTAGTTGCTTATTTGTGTATGCAATTACTGCAAAATTATTTTTCAAAAATGTAAAAGTAGTATCTCATATAAGAGAGCCTTTGTTAAAAAATTTATTTGGTAAGATACTTCAATTTTTCAATAGAATTAGTGTAGATCATTTTATAGCTATTAATGATTACGAAGCAAGTTTTTTTAATAAAATAAATACCTCAATTATAAAGAATTCAGTTAATTTAGAAGAGTACAAATCTAACTCATTAATAAAAGAAGAAGAGAGAAAAAAAATAGGCTTGAAAACATCAGATTTTATTGTAGGTTTTTTTGCAAGATTTAATATAGAAAATGGAATAGAAGATATTTTAGAGATAGCTAAAAAATTAGAAGATAATAATGTCAAGTTTTTAATTTATGGGTATGCTCCTAATTTACTTGATAATAAAATAAAATCAATTGCAAAAGAAATGCCTAATAATGTAATTTTAAAAGGTATGGTTAATGATGTTGCAATAAAAATGCAGATGATTGATGTTCTTATAAGTCCCTTTAAAACCCCTCATTTTTCAAGATCTATAATAGAGGCTCAGTCTCTTTCTATACCAGTTTTGGCTACAAATGTAAAATCTCAAAATACTCTTTTAAAAGATGGGGATACAGGCTATCTCTACAGTTTTGGAAATATTGAAGATGCAGTAAGTAAGTTAATTTTAATGAAAAATGATATCGAAAAACTAAGAGAGATGAAGAAGAATTCAAGAAAATTAGCTAAAAAAAACTATTGTCAAACTTTGAACAATAATAGGACATTTGAAATATATGAAAAACTTTTAAAAAATGATAAATCTTCTTTTTAAATTTTATCAATCATTAATTTTAATTGTCCCTAATATCTCCAATAGGATAAAGTATTTGATGCTTGATATAACTTATGGAAAAAAATTTGTTGTTAAAGGTTCTCTATTTTTAAAAGGTAAAGGACAAATTAAAATAGGAAATAATGTGACTATAAACTCTTCTCATCTATACAATCCCATTGGAGGGCAGGAATTTACAAGTATTGTTGTTGAAAAAGATGCAAGTTTAGTAATAGAGAATAATGTAGGTATATCTAATAGTACAATATATTGCTCAAAAAGTATTTTAATAGAAGATTATGTTTTAATAGGTGGAAATTGTAAAATTTACGATACAAATTTTCATTCAATTTATGTAAGACATAGAAAAAATGTACCTGAAACGGATATAAAATCTTCACCTGTTATTATCCGGTCTGGAGTTTTTATTGGGGCGGGCTCAATAATCCTGAAAGGAGTTGAAATCGGTAAAAATTCGGTTATTGGAGCTGGTAGTGTTGTTTCTAAAAATATTCCTTCTAATGAGGTTTGGGGAGGGAATCCTGTAAAATTTATCAAAAAAATTAAAAATTAATGCTATTATCCATAATTACAGCTACATTTAATAGTGAAAAAACATTGTCAAAAACTATAGAATCATTATTAAGTCAAAAAACAACAAATTTTGAGTACATTATCGTGGACGGTAATTCAACAGATAAAACGACAGAGATTATAAAATCGTTTGAAAAAAAATTTGAAGAAAGAAATATTAATTATGTATGGATATCTGAAAAAGACAAAGGAATTTATGATGCTTTTAATAAAGGAATAGACTTGGCAAGTGGAGATTGGATATCCTTTTTAGGTTCAGATGATTTTTATCTAAAGGATGCATTAAAAAATTATTGCGAGCAAATAAAAAAACTGACAGGACATATAGACTTAATTCATTCAAAAGTAAAGTTAGCAGATAGAAAAATAATTTCTGACACTTGGTGCTGGAGGAGCTTTAGAAGAAGAATGTTAATAGCTCATGTTGGTGCGTTTCATCATAGAAATTTTTTTACAACTTATGGAAATTTTGATACTTCATATAGAATTACAGGCGATTACGAAATATTATTGAGAGCAAAAGATAAATTAAAAACTTATTGGTTTGATAAGTTCACAGCATACATGTCTGATGGAGGAGTAAGTAATGGCAATATAAAGATGGTTTATAGGGAAGCCGCCAGAGCTAAAAGAGAAAATAAAAGTGTAAGTTCTTTTTTAGTTACTTACGATTACTATTTTTGGATTCTGAAATTTAAAATAAAAAGAATGTTGAATGCGGCAACTAGATAAGTATCTTTTATATACAAGTGTACTAGCAATTTTTACAGAAGACATTAGTTTTAAATATATCATAGACTGGAAGCTATTCTACCTTATTCTAATTACTAATTTTGCTATACTAGCTTATAAAAATGAAATAAAAATTCATAAAAATTTTATTTACTTTTTTCTTTTTCTAATTATCCATGGTGTTTTAGGTTTTTTAATATATCAGAATTCAATAGTCTCCCTAATAGCACAAATTCTAGGAATAGGTATAAGTAGTATCTTCTATTTTAATGTTGTAAAAAAGTTTGGTGTTAAATTACTTACTAAAATATACTTACAGTTTGCTTATTTTTTTGCTATACTTTCTTTGATAATGTTTTATTTTAATATAAATACTTTTTCCAAGTACAGACTGAATGGAATCATGTCTGAGCCAGCACATTATGCTGCAATAATGTTACCAGCTGTGTTTTTGTGTTTTGTTGAAAAAAAATACTTAAAATTTATAATAATTTTAGTCACAATTTTTCTCACACAGTCTTCTGTTGGTTTCATAGGTTTATTTTTAATTTTAATTATACCCATTTTAAAAGTAAAATATTTTTTAAAATATTCAATAGTTGTATTTTTAATTGCTATAGCTAGTTTCTTTTATTTAAAATCTAAATGGAATGAACCTATAGATGAAAATAGAAGTAACAAAGTAGTACGTAGGTTAAAAGAAACGCATGAAACATTTTCTTCATTTATAACTGGTAAATTTAATAACAATGTAAACTTGAGTTCTTACGCTTTTATTAGCAATGCTTTTGTAACTAAAAGTGTTTTAATAGACAAGCCTTTAGGAACAGGTTTAGGGGCATACAAGCACGAGTATGACAAATATTATAAATATCTTAAGCCTCCATCTTATTTAACTACTAGTTTACGAAAAATCAATCGGACAGACGCTAATTCTTTATTTTTGAGAATTTTATCAGACTTCGGTTTATTTGCAATAGTTATATTTTTTATCTTTATTTACAAGAGTATTTTAATTTTTAGAAATGACTCAAAAAAAATACAACAAAGTACTTTTTTTTATTTAGTGGTAAAACTAATTAGGGAAGGACACTATTTTCCTCCTGAATTTTATTTCTTTTTACTAATTTTTTTTAATAATACAGATGATGAAAATATTACACATAGTTGAAGATTTTTCTATAGATAGTGGTGGGTTAAGAACAGTTGTTAACGATTTAAACAATAATTTAAATAAAGCTGGTTTTTTCTCTTTTATTTTATCATCAAAAAAAGAGAAACAAGATAGTATATATAGGGTTGAATCTAGTAATACATGGCTTTTTTCTACGAATTGGTCCAAAAAATTATCTTCTCTAAAAGATAGTATTGGTATTGATATTGTCCACATTCATGGAGTTTGGATGTATCCACAATTTATTGCTGCAAAATTTTGCATAAAAAACAAGATACCATTTTTGTTAAGTTGTCATGGTATGTATGAGCCTTGGTTATGGGATAAAGGTAAGATTAAAAAAAAAATATATTTTGACTATTTGATCAAAAATAAATTCAATAAAGCTTCTTACATTCATGCAATTACGCCACAGGAAAAAGAAAATTTAACAACACTTTTTCCTTCAAATAACATTGTTGAAATTCCTAATCTCATCAATAATATTACTATTTCTAAGAAAAATAAAAATAGTGATCACAAAGAAAAGTATATATTATATTTAGGTAGGTTAGACGAGAAGAAAGGAATAGACTTATTATTAAACGCTTATTCAAGATTGAAAAATAATAATATATCTATTAAAATCGCGGGAAGATTCAATAATTACAAAAATTATTTAGAAACTTTAGTTGAATCTTTAAATTTAAACGACAATGTAGAATTTTTAGGAGTAATTTCTGGTAAACAAAAGCAAGATGTCATAGAAAATGCTCTAGTTTTAACAGCACCTTCACATTCTGAAGTTATAGGAATGGTAAACTTAGAAGCTGGTATCCTAAAAACACCAGTTATTACTACATACCAAACAGGGCTTCATAGAGATTGGAATATTCAAGGAGGTAAATTGATTAACCCTAATGTAAATGAATTAGAAAAGATATTAAAAGAAGTATTAAGTTGGTCTAGTGAAGAAAGAAAGAAGAACGGAGAAAAGTTAAGTAATTTTATAAAAGAGAATTACTCATGGGAAAAAAGATTTAAAGACTGGGAGTCTCTATACAATACCATAATTTATGAGACAGCTAAATAAAAACAGTGTAATTATAGTGTCTTTTTATTCTATAGCTACAATTCCTCTGCTTAAACCAAATATTAGCTCTATATCTGTTATTGTATTTATACTTTTAAATTTATTATTTTCCTCTTTTAAGAGAAATAATAATTTAGCAATACAGAAAAAATATGTAGTACTCTCAATACCTTTTCTATTATTTTTTTTATATGAGTTGTTAAGCAAAAGTTACAACTTAAAAATAATTTTATTAAACCTCCCGTTTTTAATTTTTCCTCTTGTTTTTTTATATAAACCTAAATATATAAACCCAAAAGTAATAGATAATACCATAAAGATTTTTCAGATTTCAGTATTGGTCCAATGTTTTATTTATTTGATAGTATTTCTTAAAAAAAATAATATTAGAGAATTGTTAAACATAAGCAAAGAAAATATTCCATTTTTTAGAGAATATGTTACTTCTAATTATTTAATAGAAATGCATCCAACTTATTTTAGTTCATTTTTACTATTTAGTATCACTTTCTCGTTATTTAAATTTAAATCAAATATTGTTTTTAATCTATTAAATTTAATTATTTCACTTTTCTTTATAATGCTCTTTAGTTCTAGAATAATTTTATTAATACTTTTATTAACATTAACAATATATTTAAGTGTTCAAATATCAAAAAGTAGAAAGAAAGTTATTAAATTTTTTGGATTGTTTTTGGTTATTACAGTAATTTTTATTTTTAATACAGATGTTGTAAAAAATAGATTTAAAGAGGTTATGAGTCAGTTTAATAAACCTATAAGTGGTAATTATTATAACTCTACAAATACGAGAATAGCTATTTATAAGTGTAACATTCAACTAACAAAAGAATTACCATTTTTTGGTTATGGAAATGCTTTACAAAATAAATTGGATGATTGTTATGCTAAAAATTATGATAGTATCTTTTACAAAGTAAATATTTTTAATACACATAATTATTACTTTTATATATTGTTATATGGTGGCTGGTTTTTCTTAATATTATTTTTAGTATATTTCTATTATATTTTTACAACTTTGAAAAATAACATGATGCATGTTGTATTCTTTTTTCAGGTTTTGATGATTAATTTAACAGAGAACTACCTATCTAGACATTATGGCTTATTTTTGTTCTGTTTTTTTATTACTATTTTTATATACGTTAATTTAAATGAAAGAAATCCAGAATTTAGAGAAATTTAAACTCCCAAAAAACTTTAGAGGTAAAAATGCTTTTATTGTACAATTATGGTGGATAGTACAAGGCTTTTTTTTTAAAAACTCCCCTCAGTTTATGTATGGTTTTAGAAACTTTCTTCTTAGGATGTTTGGTGCAAAAATTGGAAAAAATGTAATTATTAGACCAAGCGTAAAAGTTACATACCCCTGGAAAATTTCTATTGGAGATTCATGTTGGATTGGAGATGACGTAGTATTATATTCTCTGGGAGAAATCGAAATAGGGAATAATGTAGTTATTTCTCAAAAGTCATATTTATGTGCAGCTTCTCATGACTATTTAAAGTTAGATTTTTCTATTTTTGCAAAAAAAATTGTGATTAACGATCAAGTTTGGCTAGCTACAGATGTATTTGTTGCTCCAGGTATTTCAATAGGTGAAGGAACAGTAGTAGGTGCTAGAAGTAGCGTGTATAAAAATTTGCCTCCTAATAAAATATGTATGGGAAGTCCGGTAAAAATTATAAGAAATAGAGTAGGTGAATAGTCAAAAAAAAATTTTAGTTCTTTCTCCTTTTTTTTATCCAGAACCAATATCTACTGGAAAATTTAATACAGATTTTGTAGTATCTCTCCAAAAAAAAGGACACAACGTAACCGTTTTATGTTTTCATCCTTTTTATCCAGATTGGTCAATAAAAAAAAGTCAAAAGACTTTAAAAGGAATTGAAATAGTTAGAGGAGGTAAAAACTTATTTTTTACAAAAAAAACACTCATAAGAAGACTGATACTAGAAATTAGCTTTGCTTTTTTTATATTGAGAAATTTAAAAAAACACCAACTTAATAAGGATATCATTATCCCTGTTTTTCCTCCTAGTTTTGCTTATTTTGTAATACTACCATTTATAAAAAAAAGTATCAAAAAAGTTGGAATGGTCCATGATTTACAAGAAGTATACGCTAATCAAAAAAAAGGAGTCATAAATAGATTGGTAAATACTTTTATTCATAAAGTAGAAAACAAATGTTATAATAATTGTGACAAATTAATTTTTTTATCTAATGAGATGAAAAGTGTTGCAAAAAAATTATACAATTTAGAAGAAAGTAAATTGGAAATACAATATCCTTTTGTTACAATGGGTAAAATTGTTACTAACAATTTAAATTCTATTTTATCTAAAGATAAAATTAATATTGTATATTCTGGTGCTTTAGGGGAAAAGCAAAACCCGTTTAAGTTATTAGAATTTTTTGATACATCATCTCGCAAAATTAAAAACTCCAAATACCATATTTTTTCTCAGGGTAGCTTTTTTGAAAAATTAAAAGATAATAATACCAATTCAAATATAAAATTTCACAATCTTGTTAAAAGAGAATGTTTAGAAGAGTTGTATGCTAAGAGTACAGTGCAAATCATTCCTCAAAAAGAGCATACATCTAAAGGGTCTTTACCTTCTAAACTACCTAATTTATTAGCATCAAATTGTAAGATTTTAGTTATCACAGATCCTAACAGCGAAATAGAGCATCTCTTTTTAGATAATAAATTAAAAGCCGTATCAACGTCTTGGGATTTAAGTGAATTGGTAAAAAAATTAGAAGAAATAATAGATACTAAGGTAGATTTTAACCATCAGAACAAAATAGCGAATAGCTTGTTCACTTTAGATGAAATGATTCGCAAAATTTTACATTAAAGTAATATATTTGCCAATGTTATTTTAATTAATTAACTTGAAAAAAAGATATTCTCATCTTATAAGACCCATACAAATTCTAATAGATGTACTATTAATAAATTTAATTGTATATCTTATAAGAGATAATGAGTACCTAAATATTTCTTTTTTATCTTATATTACTATTTTTTGGCTAATTACCACCTATAATTATGGTTTTTATAAAGTATATAGATACACCAGATTTCTTGGTCTATTTGTTTTGTTAGCCAAACAATTTATACTATTTTTTTTAGGATATTTTGCTTACTTTGGATTTTTCAGAGAAGGATATATTGTTGATAATCAATTTAAAATACTAACATTAATAATTATTAGTATTTCTTTCTTTAAATTCTTTATTTTCTATTTATTAAAAAAATATAGATCATTTGGAAACAATTATAGAACTACAGTAGTTGTAGGTATAGATGAATCATCAAGAAAAATAATTAAGTTATTTAAAAGTAAATCTAACTTAGGGTACAAATACTTGGGGTTTTTTAATGACAAGCCCATTAACAGTAAAAATTATTTAGGTAAAATAGCAGATGTATTTGCCTACGCTTCAAAAAACACTGTTGATGAAATTTATTGTACATTAAATAAGCTCTCAAAAAATGAGATTAAAAAAATAAATAAATTTGCTACAGAAAAAGATATCTCTCTAAAACTGATTCCGAATATCACAGAATTATATAGTAAAAGTAGAAGTCCAGAGTTTTATGATGATGATTTAATGATATTAAACGTAAACAAACTCCCATTTGAGTTTGCTGAAAACTTCTATAAAAAAAGAATTTTTGATATTGTTTTTTCAACCATTGTTATTGTGTTTTTTCTCTCGTGGTTAATACCAATCATATGGATTTTTGTAAAGTTAGAATCTAAAGGACCTTTAATCTTTAAACAAAAAAGAGAAGGTATCAACGGAGAAGAGTTTGTCTGTTATAAGTTTAGATCTATGAAAATAAATGATTTGTCAGATAAAATACATGCTACAAAAGGAGATTCAAGAGTTACAAAGGTAGGGGCATTTCTAAGAAAAACAAGTATGGATGAGTTGCCACAGTTTTTTAATGTCTTTGCTGGAGATATGAGCGTTGTAGGGCCTAGGCCTCATTTAGAAAGTTTGTCTTTAGAATACCAAAAAGATGTAGATGACTATTTAAAAAGACATATTGTAAAACCCGGAATTACAGGTTTGGCACAAATTAGTGGTTATAGAGGTGAAATTAAAAAAAGAGCAGATATTAAAAACAGAGTTCGTTTAGATATTTTTTATATAGAAAATTGGTCTTTTTTCTTAGATATTAAAATTATTATTAAAACAGTACTTAATGTTTTTGAAGGTGAAGAAAAAGCATACTAATTTATGATTTCTGCATCAATTGTTTTATATGACAATAAGATTGATATACTCAAAAAAACAGTAGATAGTTTTTTACAAACACCTGTAGAAAAAAAATTATATCTAATAGATAATTCTACATCAAAAAGCTTACAAGAACATTTTAAAAATAATCAGATTGAGTATGTTTTTGTAGGAAAAAATATAGGATTTGGTAAAGCACACAATTTAATTTTAGATACAATAAACTCAGATTACCATCTAATTCTGAATCCAGATGTAGAGTTCTCTGTAGATGTACTTCCCTCTCTAATACATCAACTAAAAAATAAAGATAACACTGTATTTATTACACCTAAAGTTAAGTATCCTAACCAAGCACCTCAGTTTATATGTAGAAAGCATCCTACTTTTTTTGATTTAATTAATAGAAAGATAAAATTCTCAGAAAAGAAGTTTCAAGCACATCAATATGCACATAAAGATTTAAGTAAACCTTTTTACCCAGAATTTATTCATGGCTGTTTCATGCTATTTAAGACTAAAGAACTTAAAACTTTACAAGGATTTGACAAGCGTTATTTTTTATATATGGAAGACGCAGACCTTTGTAGAAAGATAGATGCATCTGGTAAAAAGAAGTTGTATTTTCCAGAGGTAGAAATTATACATCAACACCAAAAGGGATCTTCAAAAAAACCAATATTATTTTATCATCATTTTATTTCTGCCATCAAATACTTTTTAAAATGGGGTTTTTAAATAGCGTATTAAGCAGATTTTTTATGTAAAATTCCATATTATACTATACAGAAGTTGTAAATAAAACAGTAAAATTAAAAGTCTCTTTTTTTTGTTAATTGTATATTTGCAACACAACAATTAAACTTATAATGAACGTACTTATTTTAGGATCTGGAGGTAGAGAACATGCATTTGCTATAAAATTAACGCAAAGTAAAAAAGTTAATCAACTTTTTGTTGCTCCTGGAAATGCAGGAACAGCTAAAATTGCAATCAATATTAATATCAATGCAACAGATTTTGAAGCCGTTAAAAAAGTTGTTATAACTAACAACATTAAAATGGTAGTTGTAGGTCCAGAAGCACCTTTGGTAGCGGGTGTACACGATTTCTTTTTAGCAGATGAAGATTTGAAGAATATACCTGTAATTGGCCCAAAAAAAGACGGTGCGTTATTAGAAGGTAGTAAAGATTTCTCTAAGCAATTTATGCAAAAGCATGGAGTGCCTACAGCAAAATATCAGTCTTTTACTAAAGATAATTTAGCAGATGGTTTTACATTTTTAGAAACCTTGACAGCTCCATATGTTTTAAAAGCAGATGGTTTGGCTGCAGGTAAGGGAGTACTAATTTTAAACTCTTTAGAAGAAGCAAAAGCAGAGTTAAAAGAAATGGTGTCTAATCAAAAATTTGGAGAAGCATCATCTACAGTGGTGATTGAAGAATTTTTAAAAGGGATAGAATTGTCTGTTTTTGTACTAACAGATGGTAAAAATTATAAAATTTTACCATCAGCAAAAGATTATAAAAGAATCGGAGAAGGAGATACCGGTTTAAATACAGGCGGTATGGGAGCAATTTCTCCTGTTCCTTTTGCAGATGAAGCATTTATAGCTAAAGTAGAAGAATTGGTAGTTAAACCAACTATAAATGGCTTGCAGAAAGACGGAATAGATTATAGAGGCTTTATTTTTATAGGTTTGATGAACGACAAAGGAAATCCATCAGTAGTGGAGTATAACGTTAGAATGGGAGACCCCGAAACAGAAGTTGTTTTACCAAGAATAGAATCTGATTTATTTGATTTGTTTGAAGGTGTTGCCAATCAAAATTTAAACGAAAAATCATTTTCCGTAACCTCTAAAACAGCAACTACAGTTATGTTGGTTTCAGGAGGCTATCCAGAATCTTACGAGAAAGGAAAAGAGATAACAGGTTCCGAAACTGTAGAAGATTCAATCGTTTTTCATGCAGGAACAACAATTAAGGATGATAAAATAATAACTAGTGGTGGTAGAGTTATTGCAGTTACTTCTTTTGGAAATTCTATAGAAGAAGCGCTAGAAAAGAGCTATAAAAGCATAAATAAAATTCATTTTGATAAAATGAATTTTAGAAAAGATATTGGTTTTGATTTAACATAAATGAACGGTAAAATAATTGTAGCACCATTAAATTGGGGGTTAGGTCATGCCTCACGTTGTGTGCCAATTATAAACGCCTTGTTAAAGTGCAATTATACACCAATTATTGCCTCTGATGGAGCTGCATTGCTGTTTCTGCAAAAAGAATTTCCGCAGTTACAAAGTATAGAATTGCCTTCTTACCATATCTCTTATGGTAAACATATTAAATTAAAATTAATACTCCAATTTCCAAAAATTTGGAAAGCAGTTAATCAAGAAAAAGAGCTTATAAGAAGGTTTCTAGCAAAAAATAAAGATGTACTTGGATTAATTTCAGACAATAGATTTGGTGTTTTCAATAATGCAATCCCCTCTATATACATTACTCACCAAATTAATATATTTTCTGGTATAAGTACTTTTTTTACAAGTTATATTCATCAAAAAATTATTAAAAAATTTGATGAATGCTGGATACCAGATACTTCTAATTCTGAATTTTCAGGAAAATTATCAATATCAAAAAACAAAATTAATGCACAATACATAGGTGTTTTAAGCAGATTTAAAAAAGAGTCTTTACAGCAAGAAATTGACATTTTAGTAATCCTTTCTGGTCCAGAACCTAATAGAACTCTTTTAGAAAAAAAGTTGACTTTAGCATTTCAAAACGATACAAGAAATATTGTTTTTGTGTTGGGTTGTGTAGAAGAGCAGCAAACAAAAAAGAAAGAAAATAATATTACTTTTTACAATTATGTATTGTCTAATCAATTAGAAAAATTGCTAAATTCTAGCAAAATAGTAGTATGTAGATCAGGATATTCCTCAGTTATGGACTTAGCTGTTTTAGAAAAGAAAGTATTTTTTATTCCTACCAAAAATCAACCAGAACAAGAATATTTAGCAAGATATTTAGAAAAAAAAGAATATGCACCCTTTTCTAGTATTGATGATTTTACGAAAATAAAAATTGATCAGATTGATAAATACAAAGGCTTAGCAACGGGGCAAACTCAAGTAAATAAAGAATTATTTAGCCTTTTCAAGCGTAAATGAAAATTCAGAACCTTCACCAAAATTACTCTTTAGAGAAAGTGTTTCATTATGGGCTTCTATAATGTGTTTTACAATAGATAATCCTAATCCAGAGCCACCTTGTTCTCTAGACCTACTCTGATCTACTCTATAAAAACGTTCAAATAATCTAGGTAAATGTTGGGGTTGTATTCCTTCTCCATTATCAATTACTTTTACGATAAATTTATCTACATTAAAACTTTCTACAGCAACTACGGTTGTTCCGTTAGGTTTCCCATACTTAATAGAGTTTACAATCAAATTAATAAGCACTTGTTCTATTTTTTCTACGTCAGCTCTAACAAAAACAGGAAACTCATAAATCTTATCAAATTTGAGTAAAATGTTTCTCTTTTTAGCTTTCATTTCAAACAAATCAAAAACGTTTTGAATGAGTTCTAAAATGTTAAAAACATCTTTATTAAGTCGCATTCCATCAGTTTCTAACTTAGCAATCATGTCTAAATCTTTAATTACAGCAACCAATCTTTCTACACCTTTGTTAGCTCTTTCTAAGTATTTAGTTCTTATATGTTTATCATTTACTGCACCTTCAATAAGTGTTAAAATATAACCTTGTACAGTAAATAATGGTGTTTTTAGTTCATGAGCAACATTTCCTAAAAAATCTCTTCTAAAAGAATCTCTTTCTGTTAAATCTTCTATCTCTAAACGTTTTCCTTCAACATAAGTTTCCATCTGTTTAGAAAGTTTTTCGATGTCTGTAGTTACAGAATCACTTTTTAAATCGTTAGTATCTAATATAGAAACATTTTCATAAATTTTCTTAAGTCTTCTGTATATAAAATGCTCTGCTCTATATTGAATGATAAAAAAAGAAATAATGAATAATACAGCTATAGAAATGGCTACCGTTACAAAGCCTAGATGTTCTACAATAAAAAAATATGAAATAGAGGCAATAGCTGCAGCAAGCACGGTTAAATATATTGCAGACCAAAGAGCGTATGAATATGTTTTTTTAAATTTCACGTGCAGTAAATTTATTTATCTGCTCCTTCTAAAACAAATTTATATCCAACACCTTTTACCGTTTTAAAATGGTTATCACCAATTTTTTCTCTAAGTTTTCTAATGTGTACATCTATTGTTCTACCGCCAACTACAACCTCATTACCCCAAACAGTATCTAAAATTACTTCGCGTTTAAATACTTTACCTGGTTTAGAGGTTAATAAAGAGAATAATTCAAATTCTTTTCTGGGTAAAGAAATCTTTTTACCAGATTTATAAACTACATATTCATCTCTATCTATAACAATATCTCCAATTTTAAAAGTTTCATCACTTTCTTGTTCGGTTTTAAGTCTTCTTAACAAAGATTTTACTTTACTAACCAAAACTTTAGGTTTTACAGGTTTTGTAATATAATCATCTGCCCCTGCTTCAAAACCTGCAACCTGAGAGTAATCTTCTCCTCTTGCAGTTAAAAAAGCAATAATTACGTTTTCTAAAGATTTTACTTTCCTAATTTTTTCACAAGCTTCAATACCATCCATTTCAGGCATCATTATGTCTAGTAAAATTAGGTGTGGAGTGATTTTTTTAGCAGACTTTATAGCTTCTTGACCATTCTCAGCAGTAAAAACTTGATATCCTTCGTTTTTTAAATTATAACCAACTATTTCCAAAATATCTGGCTCATCGTCTACCAATAAGACTTTAATATCACTTTTGTTCATAAATAGATTTGAATACTATAGTCATCAAAAATAGTAATAATTCTATTAGAAAAACAACTCCTTAACAATCATTTAATTTGTTACCACTTCGTTAACGTTAACGTAACAAGTACTCGTGTTTAATTTTATAATTATCTGCTAATCAATATTAAACAAATTATAAAATTAAAAATTATGTATATTTACGTAATTAAAAAAAAATGTTATGAAAAAAAATTGCTTTTTAGCGACAGTGCTAACTGTGTCTATGAGTTTCCTTTCACAAGCTCAAAATTTAATAATTACGGGTGTTTTTGATGGTTCACTCTCTAGAGGAAATCCAAAGGGAGTTGAACTTTATGTGATCAATACGATACCGAACCTAAGTATATATGGTTTGGGAAGTGCTAATAACGGAGAGGGTTCTGACGGACAAGAATTTCAATTTCCAGAGGTAGCAGCTCAAGCAGGTTCTTTTATTTATGTTTCTAATGAGGTAGATAATTTTAAAACCTTTTTTGGATTTGAACCTAATTATACAGACGGATCTATGATTATAAATGGAAACGACGCTGTAGAACTTTTTATGAATGAAACCGTTATTGATGTTTTTGGTGATATTAATGTTGATGGAAAAGCAACCACTTGGGAATATCTTGATGGTTGGGCTTACAGAAAAAGTGGTAGAACAGCTTCTACGACCTTTTCTGAAACAGATTTTACATACAGTGGAGTAAATGGTCTAGAAGGCGGAACTAATAATGCTACTGCAAATTTTCCAATGCCAATAGGTACATATTTTACAATAAACTCAACAGAACCTACTTTAACCATAACTTCTCCAACATCAGGAGAAAAAGAAGCTACAACCACAATAAATGTAGACATTTTGGTAGATAATTTCACATTTTCTGCAGATAATGGTTCAGGACTTGGAGATAATTCTGGTGATGGTTTTATCAGATCTTCCTTTACCGTATCTGGAGGAGTAACAGAATCTTCATCTTTTTTTTCTGATGCTTTACCAGACTTAATAGTTTCTGAAGGTAATTCTTACACGTTAACTTTAGAGTTGGTAGATAATAGTGGTTCTTCTTTTGATCCTGCTATTATAGAAACAGTATCTTTTTCGGTTAAATTTCCTTGCGAAATTCAATTTACTAATATAGCTACAGCTTGTGATGTATCAACAGACGATACCGATACTTACAGCACAACAATAAATTTTAAAGGAAGTACAACAAACATTGGATACACCATTACTGCAAAAGATAGTAGTGGTACAGATGTTGGAATTGTTGGAGGTGATGACCCTAATAATGTGGAATCTGGAGTAATTTCTATTACAGATGTGCCTGAAGGTGTAGATTATACTGTTACAATAGTTGGAGGACAAGGAAGTAGTTGTAATTTTATAAGAAATATTGCTAGTCCTAGATGTTTGCCATCATTAAGTTGCCCATCAACTGGATCTATAATTATTACAGAAATTATGCAAAACCCTGATAAGGTAAGTGATAATTTAGGAGAATATTTTGAAGTTTATAATACGACTGATGTTGATATAGATTTAAAAGGCTGGCTTATTAAAGTAGTTTCTTCAGAAAATCCTAATATAACCTCAATTACAAGTTCTGTGGTTGTACCCGCTAAGGATTATGCAGTTTTAGGTAAAAATGCTGATACAACAACAAACGGAGGGGTTACCGTAGATTACCAATACGACTCTAGTTTGTTTCTTACAAACGCAATAGCTACAATTACCATAGAATGTAACGCTTCTGTTTTTGATAGCGTTACGTATGATAACGGAACCACGTTTCCAGATCCTACAGGAAAAAGTATGGAATTGTCTACCAATAAATATTCTGCAGCAGATAATGACGTTGGTGCAAATTGGTCAGAAGCAACTTCTAAAATTGATGAAAATGTAGAAGATAGTGATTTGGGTACACCAGGTACAATTAATAATTTTGTGCTTAGCGTTAGCAATAGCTCAATACTAGGTTTTGCAACTTATCCAAATCCTGTTATAAACCAAAGATTTACATTATCAAGTAGTAGTACAGGCGCTAAAGAAATTTCTATTTTTAATGTTATCGGAAAAAAAGTTTTTACTATTATTTTTTTTGATGCAAAGAAAGTTATAGACGTTTCAACTATTAACCCAGGTGTGTATATTTTAAAAGTTACAGAAAATGGAAAAACAGCAACAAAGAAATTAGTAATTAGATAATTATTAAATTAGATCACTAAAAAAAGCTCTGAGAAATCAGAGCTTTTTTTAGTGTTATGAGTGTTTTATGTTTTATTGTTATTTAAAGAGTCTAAAAATATCATTACCATTGGCAAATAAAAGTAAAGCGACTAACAATACAAACCCTGCCACTTGGGCATATTCTAAAAATTTATCTCCAGGTTTTTTACCTGTAATCATTTCCCAAAGTGTAAAAACAACATGTCCTCCATCTAACGCAGGAATTGGTAATAAATTCATAAATCCTAACATGATAGATAAGAATGCAGTAATATTCCAAAAAGATTGTGCACTCCATTCTGCAGGAAAAATACTACCTATAGAAATAAATCCTCCTAAACCTTTGTAAGCACCAGTACTTGGGTTAAATATTTTCTTTAATTGTTTTACGTAATCGGTTAAAGTTTTCCAAGACTTGTTCCATCCCGCAGGAATAGCTTCTGCAAAAGAATATTCAATTTCTGCCAATTGGTAATAGCCTAATTTTTCTAAATCTTTAAAAGATAACTGTCCTAAACCTACACCCAACTTTCCATTTTCTGTAACTTTAACAACAACTTGTTTGGTTTCTATGCCTCTTTGAACAGTAATAGTAATTTCTTGATTTTTAACTTTATCTAGTTCAGTTTGCGCCTCATCAAAATATTTTATTGAATTACCGTTAATCGCAACAACAATATCTTTAGGTTGTATATCTGCATTTGTGTTTGGAGAATCTTCAGAAATTTCTGCGATAACAAAAGGGTATCTAGGTAATAAAATAGCACCTGCATCTTTGCCTCTATCAACCAATTTAGAAATAAAATTTTCAGGTATTTCTTTGTCTAGAATTTGTCCGTTTCTTTCAATTTGATATGTGTTGCCATTTACAAAACCAATGGTAAGTTCAGAGAATTTTTTAATCTTTTCGCCATCTATGGTTAACACTTTATCTCCTGTTTTTATACCTAAATCTGTTGCTAAAGAATCTTGTACCCAAACACCATCTGTCACATTTTCATTAGGTAAAAATTTCTCTCCATAAGCATACATAAGCATAATATATATAAATATACCAAGCACAAAGTTTACAAAAACACCACCTAACATAATAATTAAACGTTGCCACGCGGGTTTAGATCTAAACTCCCAAGGTTGTGCAGGTTGTTTCATTTGCTCAGTATCCATACTTTCATCAATCATTCCAGATATTTTTACATATCCTCCTAACGGAATCCAGCCAATACCATAAACGGTTTCTCCTACTTTTTTCTTTATCAGAGAAAATTTATAATCAAAAAATAAATAAAATTTTTCTACTCTAGTTTTAAATAATTTTGCAGGGATAAAGTGCCCTAGCTCATGCAATACAATTAATAAAGATAAACTTAAAATAAATTGCGATGCTTTTATTAGTATTTCCATTCAACGTTAAATCATAATTAAAAAACGAACAAATGTACGTTTTTAAAGAGAGTTGTAAAAGAACTATTTAGAACAAGATTTTTATTTTAACAAAGATTTTACAAAGTAATTGTTTTTCTTAATTTCTTAGCTGTTTTAGATATTGTAAATTTGCATTTCAAAATATTGTAAATGGAGTTCAAATTCTTCAAAAAATCAATTCCTACGCTTATTTTTTTAGGTGTATTTTCTGTTATTGGAGTTTCTGTGTTTTATCACTTGGTAAAAAAAGAAAATCGTCTTAAGGTATTTAATCCTGTAGATGTTAATCCAAGATTGGTAGATGAAAGTATGTTTCACATTCAAAAAAATCATAAGATTGCAGATTTTGAACTTATAAACCAAAACGGCAAAGTAATCACAAATTCAAACTACAAAAATAAAATTTATATTGCCGATTTCTTTTTTACAAGATGTCAAACCATTTGTATTGCAATGGCTTATAATATGAGTGAATTGCAAGAGTTTTATAAAGATGATGATGACATTATGTTTCTATCTCACTCAGTAACTCCAGTTATGGATAGCGTACCAGTATTAAAGGAATATGCAAAAAGAAAAGGAGTTATAGATAAAAAATGGAACGTCACCACAGGAAGTAAAAAACATATATACGAGTTAGCGCGCAAAAGTTATTTTGCAGTTTTAGATGAAGGAGATGGGGGTGAACAAGATTTTATACATACAGAACAATTTGTTTTGGTAGATAAAGAAAGACGTATTAGAGGTTATTATGATGGCACAGATATAGAAGATATGGAAAAACTAAAAAACGATATTGTTTTGTTAAAAGAAGAATATGTAACTCAATAAAACTGTTTAGAACGATTCTAAATTCCTATATTTGCTTCCCAAAATAAATGAGTTGAGTACAATTGCATCTTTACATATTGGAGAAGTAGGGTATATTTCTGAAGAAGCCTTAGACTTTATTCCATTAAAATTATTAGAAATGGGTTGTTTGCCAGGAGCCGAAATAGAATTGGTACAAATAGCTCCTTTAAAAGATCCAATTTACATTTGTGTAAACGGAAGCCATTTGGCAATTAGAAAAGAAACTGCAGCTCAAATTAAAATACTTAAAAGCGATATTTAATGTCTAAAAACGATATAAAAGTTGCTTTAATAGGAAACCCTAATACAGGAAAAACCTCTTTATTCAATCAACTTACCGGATTAAATCAAAAAGTTGGGAATTACCCAGGCATCACAGTAGATAAAAAACAAGGAGTTAGTAAACTTTCTGCAACACAAAACGCCTTAGTTACAGATTTACCTGGTACATATAGTATAAACCCTACTTCTCTTGATGAAAGTATCGTTTTAAAAACACTTTTACATAAAGATGTAGAAACCTCTCCTGAAGTTATTTTGGTAGTTGCTGATGTAGAAAACTTAAAAAGAAATTTACTCCTTTTTTCTCAAATCAAAGATTTAGAAATACCTACAGTATTAGCTATTAATATGGTAGATCAAATGGTAAAAAAAGGAATTTCTATTGATTTGTCTATTTTAAAAGAAGAGTTAAATACAGAAGTTGTATTAATTAGTGCCAGAAAAAACGAAGGTATTAAAGAGTTAAAAGAAGCCATAATTCGCTGTCATGTTGCAGCAAAGGCTTCTCCACTATGCAATATAGACAATAAAATAGATCCAAATTATTTTCAGAAATTAAAAGAAATCAGTCCAAACCATTCTATGTATGAATTGTGGTTGATGGTAACACAAAATAATTTTCCAGATTCTATTTCTAAAGAAGAAAAAACAAAACTAATAGAGTTTAAAAAAGATATTTCTACACTTAAAAAATACCAACACAAAGAAACTATTTATCGTTACCAAGAGATTAATAAAATCTTAAAAAAAACCTATATAATAGATAAAACTAAGGCCTCAGATTTACGAAGTAAACTAGACAAGATCTTTACCCACAAAATTTTTGGTTACGTTTTTTTTGTATTTTTATTATTGCTTATTTTTCAATCTATTTTTGATTGGGCCTCTGTACCCATGGATTTTATTGATGCAACATTTGCTGATATTTCAACTTATGCAAAAAAGCAATTACCAGCAGGTCTTTTATCAGATTTAATTACAGAAGGTATCATACCGGGTATTGGAGGTGTTATCATTTTTATTCCTCAAATTGCTATATTATTTCTGTTTATTGCCATTCTAGAAGAAACAGGATATATGAGTCGTGTTGTTTTCTTAATGGACAAAATTATGCGTCGTTTTGGGATGAATGGCAAAAGTGTGATTCCTTTAATTTCCGGAACAGCATGTGCCATACCAGCCATTATGGCAACTAGAACTATTTCTAGTTGGAAAGAACGATTAATTACTATTTTAGTAACACCGTTTACAACCTGTTCTGCACGCTTACCAGTTTATGCAATTTTAATAGCTTTAGTCATACCAAGTAAAAAAATCTTTGGTTTTTTAAATTTACAAGGTTTAGTGTTACTTTCTTTATATGGTCTGGGGTTTGCTACCGCTGTCTTAGCAGCTTACATTTTACATAAAACACTAAAATTAAAAACAAAATCTTTTTTTGTAGTAGAAATGCCAAACTACAAAATACCTTCTGTAAAAAATGTTTTTTTAGAAGTTTTAGAAAAAACAAAGTCTTTTGTTTTTGAGGCAGGTAAAATTATTTTAGCCTTATCTATAGTTTTGTGGTTTTTGGCTTCAAACGGGCCATCATCTTTTGATAATGCAGCGCGAAATACAATAGAAAATGTTGCAAATCAAAATGTATCAAAACAAGAGCTGCAACAAGAAATAGCCTCAGCAAAATTAGAAAATTCTTACATTGGTATTTTAGGTAAAACCATAGAACCAATTATAAAACCTCTAGGTTACGATTGGAAAATTGGTATAGCTTTAATTACTTCTTTTGCTGCAAGAGAAGTGTTTGTGGGTACATTAGCTACTATATACAGCGTAGGTGCAGATGATGAAGATACGACCACCATTAAACAAAAAATGGCATCAGAAATCAATCCAAGTACAGGTCAAAAAAGATTCAATTTTGCGGTAGGGATGTCATTAATGGTTTTTTATGCTTTTGCAATGCAATGTATGGCAACTTTAGCCATTGTAAAACGAGAAACAAAGACTTGGAAATGGCCATTAATTCAGTTATTTGGTATGGGTTTACTAGCGTACATTTCATCATTTATTACATATCAAATTTTAAGTTAATGCAAGAAGTTATCATTTATATTATAGTAGCACTAGCTGTCTTTTTTTTGGTAAAAAAATATATTTTTCCTTCAAAAAAAGACAAAAATTGTAATACAGACTGCGGTTGCCATTAAAACTTTGAATTCATTATAAATATGTTCTTTAACACAAAATTAGTAAGTTGTACTCGTAAGGTTTTATAGTTTTACAGACATAATATAAGAACTAAAACAAAACTAGTAATATGAAAAAATCAATCATAACGTTTGCTATATTTGCCATTGCATTAGCAACATCAACAGAAACAAGGGCTCAAAAATTCCCAAGATTAGATGCTAGTCCAATGGATGCTGCTGTTTATCCAAAAAATTGGAGAAATGCAGACAAATTAGTCAAAATTATTTATGGAAGACCTCAATTAAAAGGAAGACAATTAGCTGATTTAGCTAAAGTGTCAAAAAAAGGAGTTTGGAGAACAGGAGCTAATGAAGCACCAGAAATTACTTTTTATAAAGATGTACTTTTTGGAGGAAAAGAGGTAAAAGCAGGTACATATACATTATTTACAATCCCAGGTGAGACCAATTGGACGTTTGTGTTAAGTGCTGTTAGAAATGTTTGGGGTCATTATTCTTATGATGTTAAAGACGATGTTTTAAGGGTAGAGGGTGATGTGTTAACATCAGAAGATCCAATTGAAGCCTTTTCAATAACTTTTGAAGAAAGAGAAGAAAAAGTTATGATGTATTTAGGGTGGGGTAAAACAATTGCTTCGATATCTATAAAAGATAAAACATCAAAATAGGCATATTTATACTTTTAGGAAATATTATTTCCCCATAGGTATAACAATAATACCAGAAAATTTTTCTCTAAAAATAAGTAAGTCTTTATCTGCTTCTAGTTTGGTTTTGTAATTACCAACTTGCACTTTCCATTCAGGAGACTTATATACTAATTTAGTAATATATCCAGGAAATTCTGCTCTAAAACGAGCACGTATTTTTCTGGATTTTTGCTCATTACCATTATAGAGTTGTATTCTAAAACCATAGCCATACCTTTCATTATAGTCTCTTTTTTTAGCTATGATATTTTTAATTTCTGCAGATTCATTAGTTTGATTTTGAGCACAAAAATCTATAGAGATAGCTATTAAAAAGAAGATTAGAACGGGCAATTTTATATTGTTTTTCATCTCTGAATTTGTTTCTACAAAAATAACGACTAAGAATTGAATATATTAAAGCCTCTCTTTATTTAGAATTATTATAAATTATTATTTAAGATTCTTTTCCTTTTCCGAAATTTAGCAATATGTAGTACTTTTGTCGAACGAAAAAAATGACTTTATATCATTTTATAATTGATATTTTTAAACAAAGTTTAAATATGAAAAGTGTAGCATTGCACAATAGACTAACCACAATTCTTCTTAAGAACTTTACAATTCTTTTATTTTTTGGTTTTAGTATATCTTCTTTTTCTCAAGATGTAGACGAAGCTAAGCAAAGAGAGGGTAGAAAACTGTTTAAATCTTTATGTGCTTCTTGTCATAAATTAGATAAGAAATTAGTAGGGCCAGCTTTAGGTGGTGTTGAGGAACGAAGAGAAAACGCTTGGTTGCTTGCATGGATTCGTAATAATGCAGAGCTTAGAGCTTCTGGGGATCAAGATGCAATAGCAATTTATGAAGAGTATAATGGCTCTAATATGTCTGCTTTCCCTCAATTAACAGATAAAAATATCAACGATATTTTATATTACACCACAGTAGGAGAGATAAAAAAAGAGGTTGTAGCAGATTCTAGTACAGTAGCTGTCGGGGGTTCAACCTCTGGAGGTGCTCCTGAGTGGTTGATCTACATACTTGCTGCCGCAATTATAGTTGCTTTCCTAATGATAGCAAGCTTGTTAAAGCAGGTAAATGAATTGAAGGGTAATACAAAACCAGATGTTAAGTCTAATCTAAAAAGAGACTTGCAAGAATTATGGGTGGGTATAAAAAATAACACGTTCTTAAAAGTAACGTTTACTATTTTCTTATTGTTGGTAGGTGCTTATGTTGTCTTCGGAACCTTATTTAAGGTTGGTGTAGATGAAGGTTATCAGCCAATTCAACCAATATTATTTTCTCACAAAATTCATGCAGGTGCTAATAAGGTAGATTGTCAATATTGTCATTCTTCTGCAAAGCATAGTAAGCATTCTGGTATACCTCCTGTAAATGTTTGTATGAATTGTCATAAAAATATTTCTGAAGTTGCAGAGAATACAGTTGTGGAGTTGGAAGACGGAACAGTGTATGGTAAAGAATACTTAGACAATGAAATTGCTAAAGTTTACAAGGCAGCTGGTTGGGATGCTGAAAATCTTGAGTATACTGGAGATACAAAGCCAATTAAATGGGTTCGTATACATAACTTACCGGATTTTGTGTATTTTAATCACTCTCAGCATGTTGTAGCTGGTAATGTGGCTTGTCAAAAATGTCATGGACCTGTTACGGAGATGGAAGAGATGTATCAATACTCTGAGTTGACTATGGGTTGGTGTATCAATTGTCACAGAGAAACTAGAGTAGATTTAAAAGGAAACGAGTATTATGCTAAAATTCATGAGCAACTTGCTAAAAAGTATGGTGTAGAAAAAGTTACAGCAGCTCAGTTAGGTGGATTGGAGTGTGGTAAATGTCACTATTAACAAAGAAGAAAGATAGTTTTGGGTACTACAATATCTACAGCTAACAACTAATAACTATATATAAATGGCTTCAAACAAAAAATACTGGAAAAGTGTTGAGGAACTTAAAGACAGTTCTATTGTTGAAACGTTGAGTAAAAACGAGTTTGTAGAAGAAATTCCAACAGATCAGTTTTTAGGTGATAAAGAAACGTTAGAGAATTCGTCTACATCGCGTAGAGATTTCTTGAAATATGTTGGGTTCACAACTGCTGCAGCTTCTTTAGCTGCTTGTGAAGGACCAGTTGTTAAATCAATTCCTTACGTAGTACAACCAAATGATGTAATTCCTGGAGTTGCAGACTGGTATGCTACATCTATAGCAGACGGTTATGATTTTGCAAATGTTTTAGTTAAAACACGAGAAGGGCGTCCAATTCAAATCATGCCAAATAAAGAAGCAAACGGCACAACAAGCGCAAGAGTGCAAGCTGCTGTTCTTTCTTTGTATGATGAAAAACTACGTTTAAAAAATCCATCAAAATCAGGAGAAGAAATTAGTTGGGCAGATGCTGATAAAGAAATAGGAGTAAAATTAAACGAATTAAAAGAAGCTAATAAACCTGTTGTACTTTTAACAGGAACTCTAGCAAGCCCTTCTACTCAGAAAATTATTGAAGGTTTTACAGAGGTTTATCCAAATATAAAACATGTTGTATATGATGCAGTTTCAGAGTCTGGTGCTGCTGATGCTTTTATGGCAATGTATGGCAAACGTGCGTTGCCAAATTACCATCTAGATAAAGCTAAAACAATTGTTTCTTTTGGTGCAGACTTTTTAGGGGATTTTCATGGTGGTTTTGAAAAACAATATATAGCTGGTAGAAATCCAAATACTGGACAGATGTCTTATCATGTTCAGTTTGAAAGCAACATGTCTTTGACTGGTGCTAATGCAGATAAAAGAGTGGTAGTAAAGCCTTCAGATCAAGTATTTGCTTTACTTAACTTGTATAATGCAATTACAGGAAACAATATTTCATCTAAAGCAACACCTGTAGATGCTGAAGTGAAGAAAATGGCCGTTGAATTAAAGAAGTCAGGTTCTAAAGCGGTTGTACTAACAGGGCTTAACGATAAAAATGCGCAATTAGTTGCTTTGGCAATTAATGCTGCTTTAAACAGCGAAATTGTTGATGTAAATAACACATTAAATGTTCGCCAAGGAAACGATACAGAAGTAGCTCAGTTGGTTTCTGATATGAAATCAGGAAAGATAGCAGGTGTAATTTCTTACAATGTAGATCCTATATATACTTTATCAAATGCTGAAGATTTTGCAGCTGGTTTAGATAAAGTTTCTTTAAAAGTAGCATTGTCAACAGAAAATAGTGCTACAGTTAATGCAATGGATTATGCATTACCAACTCCACATTTTTTAGAGTCTTGGGGAGATACTCAGTTTGATGAGTCTACTTATGGTTTAATGCAACCAACAATTCAACCATTATTCAATACACGTCAAGTACAAGATGTTTTGTTAAAATGGTCTGGAAACAGTACAAAATATTATGATTATTTAAAAGCATTTGCTGCTACAACGATTCTTAACGAATCTTCGTGGAACAAAGCATTGCATAACGGATTTTTCAAAAGAGAAATTGTTGCGAGTAATATAAAAGCAGAAGTTTCTGTAGCAAATGCTGCAGCAGCCTTGTCAAGTTCAGCAAAAAAAGCATCAGGCTTTGAGTTAAACTTATATACAAAAACAGGTTTAGGTGATGGTAAGCAGGCTAACAATCCTTGGTTACAAGAATTTCCTGATCCAATTACAAGAGCTTCTTGGGATAATTATCTAACGATATCTATGGCAGATGCCAAAGAATTAGGTTTTTCAAATCCTGTAAAAGACAATGGAGCAATTGATGGAGATTATGCAAAAGTTTCTGTTAACGGAAAAGAAGTAGTTGTACCTGTAATGATACAACCAGGTCAAGCTAAAGGTTCTTTAGGATTGTCTTTAGGATATGGAAAAACTTTTGGATTAAAAGAAGAAATGCAAGTTGGGGTAAATGCTTATCCTTTATATGTTAATGGAAATAATATCCAATACGGAGTTGCAATAGAAAAAGTGTCAGGAAACCATAAATTTGCATGTACTCAAGTACAAAAAACAATTGCTGGACGACACGATATCTTAAAAGTTGCTTCTTTAAAAGAGTATAAAACTGTTGAACCTAAAGATCATCACCATGGGTGGAATAAACCTGCGTATGTGTCTTATGATCATCAAGAAGTAGAAGCAAATACTATCGATTTATGGGATGAGCACAATAGAGATATGGGGCATCATTTTAATCTATCTATAGATTTGACATCTTGTACAGGTTGTGGAGCATGTGTTGTAGCATGTCATGCAGAAAACAACGTTCCTGTAGTAGGTAAAAATGAAGTAAGAATTGGTAGAGATATGCACTGGTTGCGTATTGATAGATATTATTCATCTGAAGTAGAAACTAGAGAAGAAGCCAAAGAGTTAGGTTTAAGTAGAGGAGAAACATACAGAAAGCTAGAAACTGAAGCAGAAAACCCAGAGGTTACTTTCCAACCGATGATGTGTCAACACTGTAATCATGCTCCGTGTGAAACAGTTTGTCCAGTAGCAGCCACCACTCACGGTCGTCAAGGTCAGAATCAAATGACTTATAACAGATGTGTAGGTACAAGATATTGTGCAAACAATTGTCCATATAGAGTACGTCGTTTCAATTGGTTTAAATATTCTGACAATAGTGAATTTGACTTCAATATGAATAATGAATACGGTAAAATGGTGTTAAATCCAGATGTTGTTGTACGTTCTAGAGGAGTTATGGAAAAATGTTCTATGTGTATTCAAATGACCCAAGCAACTATTCTAAAAGCAAAAAAAGAAGGTAGACTAGTTAATACAGATGAATTTGAAACAGCTTGTTCGTCTGCATGTACAACAGGAGCTATGGTTTTTGGAGATGTAAATAATAAAAAAGATAAAGTTGCAGCACTTGCAGAAGACAAAAGAGCATACAACGTCTTAGATTATTTACAAACAAAACCAAACGTAATCTATCAAGTAAAAATAAAAAATACTAACGAAGCTTAAATGAGTTGGAAAGTTTTACAACTTTCAACTAAAATTATAAAACTAAGTAATTAAAATATGTCTCATTACGAAGCACCCTACAGGGAACCCTTAATATTAGGTGATAAAAATTATCACGATATTACTGAAGACATTGCTAGACCTATAGAAGGTAAAGCAAATAAAAATTGGTACATGGCATTTTATATTTCTTTAGCAGCAATGCTATGGGGGTTTGGATGTATTTTTTATACCATAGGAACAGGTATTGGAGTATGGGGATTAAGCAAAAACATTGGATGGGCTTGGGATATTACCAACTTTGTTTGGTGGGTAGGTATTGGTCATGCTGGTACACTTATTTCTGCAGTACTTTTGTTATTCCGTCAAAAATGGAGAATGGCAATTAACCGTTCTGCTGAAGCAATGACAATTTTTGCAGTTTTTCAAGCAGGATTGTTTCCAATTATTCATATGGGACGTCCTTGGGATGCGTTTTGGGTATTACCAATTCCGAATCAATACGGTTCTTTGTGGGTAAACTTTAACTCTCCATTATTATGGGACGTTTTTGCAATTTCAACATATTTATCTGTATCATTAGTTTTCTGGTGGACAGGTTTATTACCAGATTTTGCAACAATTAGAGATAGAGCAGTAAAACCATTTCAGAAAAAAATATATTCATTATTGAGTTTTGGTTGGTCTGGTAGAGCTAAAGATTGGCAACGTTTTGAAGAGGTTTCTTTAGTGTTAGCAGGTTTAGCAACACCATTAGTACTTTCTGTACATACTATTGTATCTATGGACTTTGCCACATCTATAAATCCTGGTTGGCACTCAACAATTTTCCCTCCTTATTTCGTAGCAGGAGCAATCTTTTCAGGATTTGCTATGGTGCAGACCTTATTAGGTATTATGCGTAAAGTTACAAATATGGAAGCATATATTACTCGTTTACATGTAGAGTATATGAATATTGTAATCATCTTAACTGGTGGTATAGTGGCTGTGGCTTATGCAACTGAATTTTTTATTGCTTGGTATACAGGGTCTCCATATGAGAATTATACATATCTTTCTGTAGGTGCTGCAACAGGGCCATATGCTTGGGCATTTTATTCATTATTATTCTTTAATATCTTAACACCACAATTATTATGGTTTAAGAAAATTAGAAGAAGTTTTATATGGTCTTTCATCATCTCAATATTTATCAATATTGGTATGTGGTTTGAGCGTTTTGATATCATTGCAATTGTATTAAGTAAAGGTCATTTACCATCTACATGGTGGCGTTTTGAACCAACTTTTGTAGATGTTGGTATCTTTATAGGAACTATAGGATTCTTCTTTGTGCTATTTTTATTATATGCTAGAACATTTCCAGTAATACCAACTGCAGAGATTAAAACAATTTTAAAGTCTTCTGGAGAATTTTACAAAAAGAGAAGAGAAGAAGGTATACCTACAAAACCTGCAATAGTAATTGCAAATAATGAGGTTGTTAAAAAAGATAAATCAGATAAAGAATAATTATGGAATCATCAAAAGTTATTCACGCATTATATAATGATGATGAGATTTTGTTAGATGCAGTAAAAGCTGTTAAAGCAAAACACCATCACATAGAAGAAGTTTTTTGTCCTTTTCCAGTTCATGGTTTAGATAAAGCTATGGGATTAGCTCCTACAAGACTTGCTATCACAGCATTTATGTATGGAATTACAGGTTTGTCTTTTGCTATCTGGATGACAAATTATATGATGATTCAGAATTGGCCACAAGATATTGGAGGTAAACCAAGTTTTTCATGGTTTGAAAATATGCCAGCATTTGTGCCAATCATGTTTGAATTAACAGTATTTTTTGCGGCTCACTTAATGGTAATTACATTTTATATGAGAAGTAGAATTTGGCCATTCAAAGATGCAGAAAATCCAGATCCAAGAACAACAGACGATCATTTTTTAATGGAAATACCTGTACATAATAATGAAGAAGAATTAACTGCTTTATTATCAGCAACAGGAGCTGTAGAAATTAATGTAGTAGACAAGCACTAAAAAATAGATAATGAAGAATTTAAAATTAATTATCGCTTTAGTAGTTTTTGCAAGCATGGTTGCTTGTAATAACAAAAGAAAACCACAGGTACAATACATGCCAGATATGTATGAATCCGTACCTTACAATGCCAATACTGAAAATGGTATAAATGATAAACCAGTAAATAGAAAACCAGTAGCAGGTACAATTCCTAGAGGAGGGCACCCAGCGTATGATATTCCAGATACTAATGAAGGTTACGAGCTAGCAAAAGCTACACTTAAAAATCCGTTAGCTTTCAATGAAAAGAATTTAGATAACGGTAAAAAGATGTACGATATCTATTGTATTTCTTGCCACGGAAAAAAAGGTGCAGGAAACGGTTATCTTGTTGAGGCTGAAAAATTTCTAGGAATACCAA
This sequence comes from Polaribacter sp. WD7, assembly GCF_003335085.1. GTDB lineage: Bacteria > Bacteroidota > Bacteroidia > Flavobacteriales > Flavobacteriaceae > Polaribacter. The sequence goes on from NZ_QPEJ01000018.1 coordinate 357,030, forward strand.
ATTATAAAGATAGAGATTTAACAGAAGGAAGTATTTACCATGTACTTATGTATGGTAAAAACTTGATGGGTTCACATTCGTCTCAGTTAACATATAAAGAACGTTGGCAGGTTGTACAATACGTACAAAAATTACGTGCTGATTTATTAAAATAATTACAAAAAGATAGAATACTAAAGATATGTATCAATTCTCAGGTAAATTAAAAACTTTCTCTCTTGCACTTATGTTATTAGGTGTTTTAGGAATTGCATATGGCTTTTTTTCGACCCCAAAAACGATAGAAGAAGCCAAAGAAATTATAGCACATCAATCTTCTCATGGAGATGCTCATGGAACTACACACGTTACTGAAGAATCTAATGCTCATGGTAGTAATGACCATCATGAAAGCGCTAGTGGAGTTCACGGGTCAGATACTCATGTGGATAAAGAAATGAGTGCACATGGTGCTCATAATGACGATTCACATGCAGAGCATGTATTACATCAGTTACAAAACAGACCATGGTCTGCGTTATACGTACCTTTATTTTTCTTTTTAGGATTAACATTACTTGTGTTAGCGTTTTATGCAGCCCAAAGAGTTGCGCAATCTGGTTGGTCTATCGTTATCTTTAGAGTTTTTGAAGCAATTACTGCTAATTTAGTACCAACATCAATTATAATGGCACTTATAGTTATTGCAACGGCAATGCATTTCAATCATTTATTTTCATGGATGACGCCAGGAACCTTTGATCCTGCTAGCCCAAATTATGATCCAATTGTTGATGGAAAGTCTTGGTGGATAAATACACCAGGTTGGGTCATAAGAAGTATTGTTTATTTATTACTTTGGAATGCTTATAGGTGGATAATTCGTAAAAATTCTATCAAAGAAGATACTGCTAATGATGGAGGTAAAACATACAAATTTAACTACAATGCATCTGTTGTTTTCTTAGTTGTTTTTATGATTACAGAAACGCTAATGTCTTGGGATTGGATTATGGGACTAGACCCACACTGGTTCTCTACATTGTTTGGTTGGTATGTATTAGCAACTTTATTAGTTAGTGCATTAACGGTTACAGCTTTAGTTACAATATATCTACGTTCTAAAGGCTTTTTACCTGCTGTAAATGACAGTCACATTCATGATTTAGCAAAATTTATGTTCGGTTTTTCAGTATTCTGGACGTATCTATGGTTTGCTCAATTTATGTTAATATGGTATTCAAACATACCTGAAGAAGGTACTTATTTTGTAGCAAGATTTACAGAATATAAACTACCTTTTTTAGCCATGGTTGGTATGAACTTTGTGTTCCCAATATTATTATTGTTAAATAGTGATTTTAAAAGTAAACCTTGGTTTGTTATCATCGGAGGTATTGTAATTTTAGCAGGTCATTATATAGATGTTTTCATCATGGTAATGCCAGCAACTGTTGGTGGTCAATGGGGATTTGGTATTCCTGAAGCTAGTGCATTATTACTTTTTGTAGGTATATTTATCTATGCTACATTCAGTGCCTTTGCTAAGGCAAAACCAATTCCAGAAGGAAATCCATTTCTAGAAGAAAGCGAACATTTTCACTACTATAATATAGAACATAGTGGAGAAAGTTCAGATCATCATTAATAAATAATTAAATTAAATAATTAAGACGAGATAAATATGCTAGCTCTATTTTATATTTTTATAGGTGTTGCAATAGGTGTAAGTTTTTGGCAAGTAACAAGAATACTAAATTTTAGAAGTTCTATAGCTAATGACAAAGACAATAAAACACAAGGTAAAAACGCTTTATACTTTATGGTGTTTTTATATGTAATGATGGTTTATTGTTTAATAGCAATGAATGTTATTATGCTACCAGAATCTGCTTCTTACGAAGGAGAGCATGACGATAATCTTTTCAGTATTACATTTTGGTTGATAGGTGTTGTGCAATTTATCATGCAATTTCTAATCTTTTTCTTTACTTATAAGTATAAAGGAAGTAAAGATAGAAAAGCAAAGTTTTATGCCGATAGTCATAAGTTAGAATTCATTTGGACAGTTACACCAGCTATAGTTTTAGTTGTATTAATCGGTTACGGTCTATGGCAATGGAACAACGTAATGGACCTATCTGGAGAAGATGACCCTATTGTAATTGAAGTATACTCTCAACAATTTAGATGGGATGCTCGTTATGCAGGTGAAGATAATACTTTAGGTTTAGGAAACGTAAATTACATTAAAGGTATCAACACAATGGGTGTAGATATGAGTGATAAAAATGCTCAAGATGATGTACAAGTTACAGAGTTATATTTACCAAAAGGAAGAAAAATACATTTTAAATTTAGATCTCAAGATGTATTACACTCTGCATATATGCCTCACTTTAGAGCTCAGATGAACTGTGTTCCAGGAATGGTAACAGAGTTTGGTTTTACACCAAAATATACTACAGAAGAAATGAGACAACAACCTGAAGTGATAGAAAAAACTTTAGGAATAAATAAAGTAAGAAGAGCTAAGGGTGAAGACCCATATATTTTTGATTACCTATTATTATGTAATAAAATCTGTGGAGCATCACATTACAACATGCAAATGAAAATTACTGTTGTAGAGCCAGATGAATATGAAAAATGGATAGCTGAGCAACCAACTCTAGCGTCAGTTGTTAAATAAAATAATAAAAAAATAACTACAAATAATAATAGATTATGTCAGAACATCATCATAAAGAAACATTTGTAACAAAATATATTTTTAGTCAAGATCATAAAATGATTGCTAAACAATTCTTGGTTACAGGAATGTTTATGGGAATTATTGGAGTTTTCATGTCTATGTTATTCCGTCTTCAATTGGCGTGGCCAGAAAAGTCCTTCTCAATAATAGAAGCTTTTTTAGGATCTCATCAAACAGATGGAGTGATGAGCCCAGACATATACCTAGCCTTAGTTACAATACACGGTACAATAATGGTATTCTTTGTACTTACAGCAGGATTAAGTGGTACATTTTCAAATCTATTAATTCCATTGCAAATCGGAGCTAGAGATATGGCTTCTGGTTTTATGAATATGTTATCATACTGGTTGTTCTTTATATCATCAGTACTTATGGTTATATCATTGTTCGTAGAAGCAGGACCAGCATCTGCAGGATGGACAATTTATCCGCCATTAAGTGCATTACCACAAGCAATTCCAGGTTCTGGAGCAGGTATGACTTTATGGTTAGTATCTATGGCTATATTTATTGCTTCGTCTTTAATTGGTTCATTAAACTATATAGTAACTGTTCTTAATCTAAGAACTAAAGGAATGAAGATGACAAGATTGCCACTAACAATTTGGGCTTTCTTTATTACAGCAGTTATAGGTGTAGTATCATTCCCAGTATTATTATCAGCAGCATTATTATTAGTTTTTGATAGAAGTTTTGGTACATCGTTTTACTTGTCAGATATATTTATTTCAGGTGAAGTATTACATTATCAAGGAGGATCACCAGTGTTATTTGAACATTTATTTTGGTTCTTAGGTCACCCTGAGGTTTACATTGTGCTGTTGCCTGCATTAGGAATTACTTCAGAAATTATATCAACACATTCCAGAAAACCAATTTTCGGTTATAGAGCAATGATTGGATCTATCATGGCAATTGCTTTCCTATCAACGATAGTTTGGGGTCACCATATGTTTATTTCAGGAATGAATCCATTTTTAGGCTCTGTATTTACATTTACAACCTTATTAATTGCAATTCCATCAGCAGTAAAAGCATTTAACTATGTTACAACGCTGTGGAAAGGTAATTTACAGCTAAACCCAGCGATGTTATTTTCTATTGGGCTAGTATCTACATTTGTAACAGGAGGATTAACAGGGTTAGTTTTAGGAGATTCTGCATTAGATATTAATATTCATGATACTTACTTTGTTGTGGCTCACTTTCACTTAGTAATGGGTGTATCAGCAATTTTTGGGATGTATGCAGGTATTTATCACTGGTTTCCAAAAATGTATGGTAGAATGATGAACAAGACATTAGGATATTGGCACTTTTGGGTAACGATTATATGTGCTTACGGCGTTTTTTGGCCAATGCATTTTATAGGTCTTGCTGGTTTACCAAGAAGATATTATACAAATACAAACTTTCCAATGTTTGATGATTTGGCAGATATTAATGTTGTAATTACAATGTTTGCTTTAGTTGGAGGTTTAGCCCAAATTATCTTTATCGGAAACTTCTTTATCTCTATGTATAGAGGAGAAAAAGCTTCTCAAAACCCTTGGAAATCTAATACATTAGAATGGACAACACCTGTAGAACATGTTCACGGAAACTGGCCAGGTAAAATACCAGAAGTACATAGATGGGCTTATGACTATAGTAAGAGAGTAGATGCAGAAGATGATGATAGCGACTACTTACACGGTCAAGATTTCGTTTTACAAACAACTCCATTGTTAGACGGTGAAGAACCATCTTAAAATAATAACAACAAATAATCAAAAAAACCTTTTCATATTCGAAAAGGTTTTTTGTTATAATAGGGTTTATTCAAATGTATAGTTTTTACTTTTTAAAATAAACTAAGTTTAATTCATAAATAATCATTATCTTATTATTAACTTGTATTTTGTGTAACAAAAGGTACACAATATCTCATTCAAAATCTCTTATCTTTGTAACTATGAATGAAAATCTTAATCCTGAAAACACTAATTTTTCTTCAGAAGAATTAGATTTAGAAAGAAAACTGAGACCTTTATCTTTTGATGATTTTACAGGACAAGACCAAGCTATAGAAAATTTAAAGATTTTTGTAGAAGCTGCAAATCAAAGAGGAGAAGCATTAGATCATACTTTATTTCATGGGCCTCCAGGTTTAGGAAAAACAACATTAGCTCATATTTTGGCAAATGAATTGGGTGTAGGTATAAAAGTTACATCAGGCCCAGTATTAGACAAACCAGGAGATTTGGCGGGCTTATTGACCAATTTAGATGAAAGAGATGTATTGTTTATAGATGAAATACATCGTTTAAGTCCCATCGTAGAAGAGTACTTATATTCTGCTATGGAAGATTATAAAATTGATATTATGATTGAATCTGGACCCAATGCCAGAACAGTTCAAATCAATTTAGAACCATTTACGTTAATAGGTGCTACAACACGTTCAGGATTGCTAACTGCTCCAATGAGAGCAAGATTTGGTATAAGCAGTCGCTTACACTACTATTCTACAGAATTACTAACAACAATCATTCAAAGAAGTGCTCATATTTTAAATGTTCCTATATCTATGGAAGCAGCAATAGAAATTGCAGGAAGAAGTAGAGGAACACCAAGAATTGCCAATGCATTGTTAAGAAGGGTTAGAGATTTTGCTCAAATTAAAGGAGATGGAACTATAAGTATTGAAATTGCAAAATATGCTTTAAAAGCACTAAATGTAGATGCTCATGGTTTAGATGAAATGGATAATAAAATATTATCTACCATCATCGATAAATTTAAAGGTGGACCTGTAGGATTAGGAACTATAGCAACAGCAGTTTCAGAGAATACAGAAACTATAGAAGAAGTTTATGAACCTTTTTTAATTCAACAGGGTTTCATTATGAGAACTCCGAGAGGAAGAGAAGTAACCGATTTAGCATACAAGCATTTAGGAAGAACTAAAGGTACAAACCAAGGAGAACTTTTTTAAATGTCTAAAACAGTAACAAAATAAGAGTTCTTTTCTCTTGAAAAGAAAATTGGACTTATGAATATCAAAAAAATTATACCAATTTTAGAGTGGTTACCCAACTACAATACAATCTTTTTAAAAGGAGATATGTTAGCAGGAATAACAGTTGGTATTATTTTGATTCCTCAAGGTATAGCGTATGCATTAATTGCAGGATTACCACCCATTTACGGTCTTTATTGCGCATTAGTACCTCAAATAATGTATGCAATTTTCGGTTCTTCTAGACAAGTAGCAATTGGTCCGGTAGCAATGGATTCTTTAATTGTTGCAACAGGGGTTTCTACACTGGCTCTAACGGGTTCAGATAGTTATATTTCTATAGCTATTTTATTAGCTTTAATTGTTGGGACTATTCAGTTCATTATGGGTGTTTTTAGTTTGGGTTTCATTGTAAATTTTTTATCTAAACCTGTAATTACAGGATTTACTTCTGCAGTTGCACTCATCATAGGTATCAATCAATTTGGTAACTTACTAGGGGTAAATTTTGTGCAAAGTGACCAAATTCAGTACGTTATAGAAGATATTTGGCAGCAATTTTTAGAGTATAATTTTCATACAACAAGTATTGGTATTATATCTGTATTCATTATTATTTTCTTTAGGAAAATAAATAAAAAAATACCCAATGCACTAATCGTAGTCGTTGTCGGAATTATAATCATGAAGTATTTTGGAAAATCTTTTGAAGATGTAGCAATTGTTAAAGATATTCCATCAGGCTTACCCATTTTTGCAATACCAGAATTTGACATCGATTTAATACGAGAACTATTACCAATTGCATTTACGCTTGTAATGGTTGGTTATCTAGAAACAATTTCTATTGGTAAGTCTTTAGAAGCCAAACAAGATGAATATAGAATTAGACCCAATCAAGAATTAATTGCTCTGGGGTTGGCAAATATGGTAGGCTCATTATTTAAAGCTTACCCAACAACATCTAGTTTTTCTCGCTCTGCAATTAACCAAGAAAGCGGTGCAAGAACAGGAATGGCCGCAATAGTTTCTGTACTTATGGTCGTATTTACTTTATTATTTTTAACACCTTTATTTTACCATTTGCCAAAAACGGTTTTAGCTGCTATCATTATTGTAGCAGTTTTTGGATTGGTAAACGTAAAAGAAGCTCGTTTTTTGTGGAAAGCCAATACATTAGATTTTTGGTTAATGTTAGCTACATTTTTAGCTACATTATTTTTTGGAATAGAATACGGAATAATGGTTGGTGTAGGGCTTTCATTAATCGTTTTAATTTTTAGAACATCTAGACCTTATGTTGCAGAATTAGGTAAAGTACCTAATTCTAATTTTTATAGAAATAAAAGTCGTTTTGAAGAAGTAATCATTGAAAATGACATTTTAATATTTAGATTCGATGCCCAATTATTTTATGCAAATTCAGCATATTTTAGAGATAGGTTAGATGAAATGGCCTCTAACAAAGGAAATCAATTAAAACTAATAGTTTTAGATGCAGAAAGTATTAATAGAGTAGATAGTACAGGGCTAGAAGTATTAAAAGAACGTGTAAAATACTATAAAAACAGAGGTGTAACTTTCTATTTTGCAGGTGTTAAAGGACCTGTAAGAGATGATTTGTTTAAATGTGGCGTGTTGGCAATTATAGATATTAACCATTTTTTTATGCGAGCCAATGATGCCGTAAAATTTTACAAAACGGGAGACAGATCAAAACAAGAAAAATATGCTAAATATATACATCAAGCATATTGATAAATATTATAGAAAATAAACGATTTTTAATGTTATTTTAAATTTCAAATAAAGGTTAAAATGATTATAGAACAAATTTATACAGGCTGTTTAGCTCAAGGAGCATACTTTATAGAAAGTAATGGAGAGGTTGCTATTGTAGATCCTCTTAGAGAAGTACAAGACTATATAGATAAAGCTACTAAAAATAATGCTAAAATCAAATATATTTTTGAAACTCATTTTCATGCAGATTTTGTGAGTGGACATGTAACATTGGCAGAAAAAACAGGAGCTCAAATTGTATATGGTCCGTCAGCAAAAACAAATTTTGATGCCATAATAGCCCAAGACAATCAAATCTTTAAAGTAGGAGATATCACTATTACAGTATTGCATACACCAGGACATACTATGGAAAGTTCTTGTTTTTTATTAAAAGACAAAAATGGAAAAGATCATGCATTGTTTAGTGGAGATACATTATTTTTAGGTGATGTTGGACGTCCAGATTTAGCACAAAAAGGAAAACTAACAGAAAAAGATTTAGCGGGTTTTTTGTACGATAGTTTACGCAATAAGGTAATGACGTTAGCAGATGATGTTATTGTTTATCCTGCTCACGGGGCAGGTTCTGCTTGTGGTAAAAATTTAAGTAAAGAAACTGTAGGAACTATTGGAGAACAAAAGAAAACCAATTATGCTTTAAGATTAGATATGACCAGAACAGAGTTTATTACAGAAGTTACAGATGGTTTGTTACCTCCTCCAGCATATTTTCCATTAAATGTGAAACTTAATAAAGAAGGTTATAAAGATGTAGATGATGTTATTAAAAACAGTGCAAAACCTTTGTCTATAGATGAATTTGAACATATAGCAAATAAAACTGATGCTGTAATCTTAGATGTTCGTCACCAAACCGAATTTGTAAAAGGCTTTATTCCTCAGTCTATTTTTATTGGAATTGATGGCGGATTTGCTCCTTGGGTAGGTGCATTAATTAAAGATATTAATCAACCAATCTTGTTAGTAACCCCAGAAAATAAAGAAGAAGATACTATAACTCGCCTATCTAGAGTTGGTTTTGATAATGTGTTAGGATATTTAGCAGGTAGTTTTGAGTCTTGGAAAAAATCGGGCAAAGAAATAGATACTTTACAATCTGTTTCTGCAGATGTTTTAGAGCAAAAAATAAAAGAAAATAATGCTGTTTTTGATGTTAGAAAACCAGGAGAATTTATAAAAGAACATATTAGAGTTGCAGAAAATACACCTTTAGATTTCTTAAATCACCATATTTCAGAATTTCCTAAAAAAGAAAATTTTTACGTGCATTGTGCTGGTGGATATCGCTCAGTTATCGCAGCATCTATTTTAAAAGCACGTGGTTTTCATAACGTTATTGATGTATCAGGAGGTTATGCGGCTATTAGAAAAACGAATATAGACAGAACAGATGAGGTTTGTCCTTCAACATTAAAATAAAAATATGAAAAATTGGATGTATTTGGTTTTTTCAAGTTTACTAGTTTTATGTTGTATACAACAGGAAGCACTATACCCTAATAGTCATCATCGGTTTTAATGCATTTTTTGATAAATTTTTGGTAACGCTCCCTGTAAATAAGTGTGCTAAACCACTTCTACCATGGGTACTTAAGGTAATTAAATCGGCTTTTATTTCTCTAGAAAAATTTAAAATTCCTTTTTCTACAGAAACATCGCTATAAATATTAATTTTAGATTTAGAGAGTTTAAAATCTGCAATAAATTCTTTTATTTTTCGCTTCGCTTCTGCTGTAGATTCAAAGTTAGATGGCGTATTTATTTTTACTAAATGAATGCTGCTATTAAAAATAGATGCAAAATCAATAAATTTTTGAAATACCTCTGTATTCTCTTTTTTAAAATTTGAGGCAAAAACTAATTTTTTTAGTTTACATTTTTTTTCATCCTTTTTTACAACAAGCACAGGTATGTGAGAACTACGCACTACTTTTTCTGTATTAGAACCAATTATAATTTCTTCAAATTCAGAATGTCCTTTAGATCCCATTATAATCATATCTGTATCAATCTTATTAGCATATTTTTGAATTCCTTCAAAAGGATTGTTCAGTTTTATAAAATATTTGACATCAATTGTAACATCAAAAAAATCATTTTTAAAAGAAAGTACTTTTTCTCTAACTTTTCTCAAATACAACATACTTTCAGGAATACTAAATCTACTTCCAGCACCCATGTCTACAACTCCTTTTGGCAGTTCAATAAGGTGTAGTAAATACACAGTTGCTTTTGTGTCTTTGGCTATTCTTGCCGCCATTTTTGCAGCATATTCAGAAGTCTTAGAAAAATCTATGGGAACTAAAATTTTTTTCATAATACAAAATATTTTTAGTTAATACTATCCTACTTACAATTTACAAAAAATAAATGACTTAAAGTTAATTTGGTAAATGCCAAAGATTTAGTATATTTGCACCGAAAATTAAGGATAAATGATAAGGAAGGGGACTTGAAAGTCCCCTCTTTTTATACTTTTTTTTAAGAAAAAAAATGAACGAGAGCAGAGTAAGAGAATTAGTAGACGAAGCCTTATTGGAGAATGAATCTTTATTTTTAATAGATTTATCAATCTCATCAGACAATAAGATAAAAGTTACGGTAGATGGAGATCATGGGGTTCCGCTAAGCGAATGTGTTAGAATTAGCAGAAACGTAGAGCATAATTTAGATAGAGAGTCAGAGGATTTTTCACTAGAAGTAACAACACCAGATATTTCAAGGCCACTCTCAGAAACGAGACAATACAAAAAGAATATAGACAGAATTCTTAAAGTAAAAACGCAAGAAGAAGAATTTGAAGGGACTTTAATAGAAGCTGATGATAATAACATTGTATTAAAGTGGAAAACAAGAGAACCAAAACCAATTGGAAAAGGTAAAGTTACGGTTGAAAAAACAGCAACCATAGCCTATACAAATATTAAAGAAGCAAAAGTGAAGATTGTATTTTAAGCAAAGAATGAAATGGAGAATATAGCATTAATTGATTCGTTTTCAGAATTTAAAGATAACAAAAGTATAGACAGAGTAACACTAATGTCTATTTTAGAAGAAGTATTTAGAGCTGCCTTAAAACGTAAGTTCGGGTCAGATGAAAATTTTGATATTATCATAAACCCAGACAAAGGAGATTTAGAGATTTGGAGAAATAGAGTGGTAGTTGCAGATGGTTTTTCTGAAGATGATAACGAAGAAATCGAATTAAGTGAAGCAAGAAAAATTGAACCAGATTTTGAAATTGGTGAAGATGTTTCTGAAGAAGTAAAACTAATCGATTTAGGAAGAAGAGCAATTTTAGCATTGCGTCAAAATTTAATTTCTAAAATATACGAGCATGATAGTACCAATATCTTTAAACAATTTAAAGATTTAGAAGGAGAATTATTTAGTGCAGAAGTGCATCATATTCGTCATAACGCAATTATTTTATTGGATGATGAAGGTAACGAAATTGTATTGCCTAAGAGTGAGCAAATTCGTTCAGATTTCTTTAGAAAAGGAGATTCTGTAAGAGGTGTAATTAAATCGGTAGAATTAAGAGGTAACAAACCGGCTATCATTTTATCCAGAACATCACCTATTTTCTTGACAAAATTATTTGAACAAGAAATTCCAGAGGTTTTTGATGGATTAATTACTGTAGAAGGAGTTGCAAGAATACCAGGAGAAAAAGCAAAAGTAGCTGTAGATTCTTATGATGATAGAATAGACCCTGTTGGTGCTTGTGTAGGTGTAAAAGGATCTCGTATTCATGGAATTGTACGCGAATTAGGAAATGAAAATATTGATGTAATCAATTACACAAAAAACGAACAATTGTTCATTTCTAGAGCCTTAAGTCCTGCAAAAGTAACTTCTATGGAAATAGAAATGTATGAAGAAGAAAAAAATGGTAAAAAAGGACGTGTAAATGTACTTTTAAAACCAGAAGAAGTTTCTAAAGCTATTGGTAGAGGTGGTGTAAACATTCGTTTGGCAAGTGAATTAACCAAATACGAAATAGACGTTCAAAGAGAAGGTTTAGAAGAAGAAGATGTAGAGTTAACAGAATTTGTTGACGAAATTGAAGATTGGATAATTGCAGAATTTAAAAATATTGGTTTAGATACTGCAAGAAGTGTGTTAGAAACTTCTGTAGCAGAACTGGTAAAAAGAACCGATTTAGAAGAAGAAACCATTATAGATGTTCAACGAATTTTAAAGGAAGAATTCGAAGACTAAAGTATAGTAAGAAATAAAGTAAAAAGTCATATTTTTACAAGTAATAAGTTAAAAAAAATATATGTCTGTAGGCAAAACAATGAGGCTTAATAAAGTGTTAAGAGAATTAAATATTTCTCTTGATAGAGCTGTCGAGTATTTAGCGGATAAGGGTCATGATATAGAAGCAAGACCAACCACTAAAATTACCGACAACGTTTATCAAGTACTACTTGACGGCTTTGAAACAGACGCAAACAAAAAAGCTGCGTCTAAAGAAGTTGGAGAGGAAAAACGTAAAGAGAAAGAAGCAATTCGTTTAGAACTTGAAGCTAAATTAGAAAAGAAAAGAGCAGAAGAAGAGAAGAAAGAAGAAGTTTTAAAAGCCAAAGCAGATAAATTGGAGTTTAAAACTGTTGGTAAAATTGACATTGATAATGTAGGCAAAAAACCTGCAGAAAAAGTTGAAGAGCCAGTTAAAGAGGAACCAAAAGAGGTTAAAGAAGAACCTAAAAAAGAAGCTCCAAAGCAAGAAGAGGTTAAAGTAGTAGAAGCTAAAGCTCCAAAACTTGAAGGTTTAAAAGTCATTAAGAAAATTACAGAAACCCCAAAGGTAGCTCCAAAAAAGGAAAAAGAAGAACAACCTAAACCTGTAGCTAAAGAAACGCCAAAGCAGGCAGAAGAGAAAAAAGTAGAAAAAAAGGAAGAGGTTACTCCAGAAAATGCAGAGACTATTAAAACTCAGTATAAAAAACTTGATGGACCAAACTTTACAGGTAAGAAAATTGATTTAAAGCAATTTGAAAGACCAAAAAAGAAAAAAGAAGAGAAAAAAGATACTGCAGGTAATTCAGATACAAAAAGAAAACGTAAAAGAATTAGCAAACCAGCAGCTGGAGGTTCTAGTGGAGGAAATCAAAGAGGAGGTCAAAACAATAGAGGCGGTCAAGGAAATAGATTTAACAAAGGTAGAGGAGCAAACAGACCAGCAGCTGTTAAAAAAGAAGAACCAACAGAAGCAGAAATCCAAAAGCAAGTTAGAGAAACACTAGAGAAGCTTCAAGGTAAATCTTCTAAAGGTAAAGGTGCAAAATACCGTAGAAATAAAAGAGATGCACACAGAGAACAAACAGAAGCAGAGTTAGAAGCACAAGCATTAGATAATAAAATATTAAAAGTAACAGAATTTGTTACTGTTAGTGAAGTAGCAACCATGATGGAGGTTCCTGTAACCGATATCATTTCTTCTTGTATGATGCTAGGTATGATGGTAACCATGAATCAGCGATTAGATGCAGAAACATTGGTTATTGTTGCAGAAGAATTCAACTATAAAGTAGAGTTTATTGGAGCAGAGGTAGAAGAAGCTATAGAAGAAGTAGAAGACAAACCAGAAGATTTACAAAAACGTGCGCCAATTATTACGGTAATGGGTCACGTAGATCACGGTAAAACATCTTTGCTAGATTATATTAGAAATGCAAATATAGTAGATGGTGAAAGTGGAGGAATCACGCAACATATTGGAGCCTATTCAGTAAATGTAGGTGATGAAAAAATAGCATTTTTAGATACACCCGGTCACGAGGCTTTTACAGCAATGCGTGCACGTGGAGCGCAGGTTACAGATTTAGTAATTATTGTAGCAGCAGCTGATGATGATGTAATGCCGCAAACGAAAGAGGCAATTTCTCACGCACAAGCAGCAGGAGTTCCTATTATTTTTGCAATCAACAAAATTGATAAACCAAATGCAAATCCAGATAACGTAAAAACACAACTTTCTTCAATGAACTTATTGATTGAAGAATGGGGTGGTAACATACAATCTCAAGATATTTCAGCAAAAACGGGTCAAGGAATAGATGAACTGCTAGAAAAAGTATTGTTAGAAGCAGAGGTTTTAGAATTAAAAGCCAACCCTAATAAAAATGCTGTTGGAGCAGTTGTAGAAGCACAATTAGATAAAGGACGTGGATATGTAACTACTATTTTAGTACAAGGAGGTACCCTAAAAATAGGAGATTATATCTTAGCTGGAAAAAATAGTGGTAAGGTTAAAGCCATGTTTGATGATAAAGGTAAAAAACTTAAAGTTGCTGGACCATCAACACCAGTATCTATATTAGGTTTAGATGGAGCACCTCAAGCAGGTGATAAATTTATCGTTTTTGATGATGAAAGAGAGGCAAAACAAATTGCTACAAAACGTTCTCAATTACAACGTGAGCAATCTGTGAGAACTCAAAAAACATTAACACTAGATGAAATTGGTCGTAGAATTGCGTTAGGAGACTTTAAAGAATTAAATATTATCCTTAAAGGAGATGTAGATGGTTCTGTAGAGGCATTAACCAACTCTTTCCAAAAATTATCAACAGAAGAAATTCAAGTTAATATTTTACACAAAGGTGTAGGTGCTATTACTGAGTCTGATGTATTATTAGCAACAGCTTCAGATGCAATTATTGTTGGGTTTAATGTACGTCCGCAAGGAAATGCAAGAGCCGTAGCAGACAAAGAAGAAGTAGATATCAGAACATACTCTATCATCTATGATGCCATTAACGACTTAAAAGACGCCATGGAAGGAATGTTATCTCCTGAAATGAAAGAAGAAGTTACAGGTAATGTAGAAATTAGAGAAGTGTACAAAATCTCTAAAGTAGGTAATATTGCAGGTTGTATGGTAATGTCTGGTAAAATCTATAGAGATTCGAAAGTACGTATTATTAGAGACGGTATTGTAGTACATGATGGAGTCTTAACCTCTTTAAAACGTTTTAAAGATGATGTTAAAGAAGTAGCAAAAGGTTATGATTGTGGACTTCAAATTAAAGGATATAATGATATTCAAGAAGGTGATGTAATTGAAGCTTATCAAGAAGTTGCTGTAAAGAAAAAGTTGAAATAAAAACAACTTTAAACATTTATAAAAATCGAGATTTCTTATACAAGAGATCTCGATTTTTTATATACCTATATTTTAATAGGGTTTATGTACTCTTTTATAGAATAACCGTAAATTTGCATCCTTAAACGAATAGACGATGCAATACAATCATCAAGAAATAGAAAAAAAATGGCAAGAATTTTGGGCAGAAAAACAAACGTTCAAGGCCTCAAACAATTCTAATAAACCTAAATATTATGTGCTAGACATGTTTCCTTACCCAAGTGGTGCAGGGTTACATGTAGGGCATCCATTAGGGTATATTGCATCAGATATATACGCGCGTTACAAACGTCATAAAGGATTTAACGTACTGCATCCTCAAGGTTATGATTCTTTTGGGTTACCAGCAGAACAGTATGCTATTCAAACAGGGCAGCATCCTGCAAAAACCACAGAAGTAAATATAAAAACATATAGAAGGCAATTAGACCAAATTGGTTTTTCTTTTGATTGGAGTAGAGAAGTACGTACATCAAACCCAGAATATTACAAATGGACACAGTGGATTTTTATTCAGTTGTTTAATTCTTGGTACAATAAAGACGCAGATAAAGCAGAAGATATTACTTCTTTAATTTCTATTTTTACAAAGGAAGGAAACAAAACCGTAAATGCCGTTTGTGATGACGATATTATTTCTTTTTCAAGTGATGAATGGAACGATTTTTCATCAGTAAAACAAGAAGAAATTTTGTTGCAATATCGATTGACTTTTTTATCGGATACAGAGGTAAACTGGTGTCCTGCTTTGGGTACAGTTTTGGCAAATGACGAAATTGTAAATGGAGTATCAGAACGTGGTGGGCATCCTGTGGTTCGTAAAAAAATGACCCAATGGTCTATGCGAATTTCTGCTTATGCACAACGTTTGTTAGATGGTTTACAAACTATAGATTGGCCACAACCTCTAAAAGATTCTCAAACCAATTGGATTGGTCGTTCTCAAGGAGCAATGGTAAACTTTCAGGTAGATGAGCCAACAACCAACAACCAACAACCAAAAACTATTTCTGTATTTACCACAAGACCAGATACTATTTTTGGAGTGAGTTTTATGACGTTAGCTCCTGAACATGAATTAGTGTCACAAATTACAACTGATGAGCAAAGAGTAAAAGTTAAAACATATATAGAAGCTACAGCAAAACGTTCTGAACGAGATAGAATGGCAGATGTAAAAACTATTTCTGGGGCATTTACAGGAGCATATGCAATTCATCCGTTTACGGGAGAAAAAATACAAATTTGGATTGGAGATTATGTATTAGCCTCTTATGGTACAGGAGCAGTTATGGCAGTTCCTTGTGGAGATCAAAGAGATTATGATTTTGCAAAACACTTTAACATTCCTATTCCTAATATTTTTGAAAACGTAGATATTTCTGAAGCTGCCCATGCAGATAAAGAAGGAACAGTAATTGCAAATTCAGATTTTTTATCAGGATTAAAATATAAAAAAGCATTAAAATTAGCCATTTACGAAATTGAAAAACGAGGTTTTGGTTACGGAAAAACCAACTATCGTTTGCGTGATGCAGTGTTTAGCAGACAGCGTTATTGGGGAGAACCATTCCCTGTCTATTATAAAGACGGAATGCCACAAATGATTGATGCAGGGTATTTGCCAATTGTTTTGCCAGAAGTAGAAAAGTATTTGCCAACAGAAGATGGAAAGCCGCCTTTAGGTAATGCAGATATTTGGGCTTGGGATACTAGTGCTAACAAAGTGGTAGCCAATTCTAAAATAGACAACACAACAGTTTTTCCGTTAGAATTAAATACCATGCCAGGGTGGGCAGGAAGTTCTTGGTATTTTAATAGATATATGGATGCTAACAATGCTAATGAATTTGCAAGTAAAGAAGCTCTTGATTACTGGAAAGAAGTAGATTTATACATAGGAGGTTCAGAACATGCAACGGGTCATTTATTGTACGCTCGTTTTTGGCAAAAATTCTTATTCGACAAAGAAATTGTTCCTGTTGATGAGTTTGCGAAAAAACTGATTAATCAAGGAATGATTTTAGGAACAAGTGCATTTGTTTACAAAACATCTGTGTTTGTAAAAAATGGTTGTGCTATAGATAAGTCAAATGATGATGTTATTGAAAATATACCAACTCTTTTTGTTTCTAAAACACTATTTAGTTCTGATGATGAGTTTGAAAATGTTGTTAAAAATTACTTATTAGACAAAAAATTATTACATCCTAATTACGCAGATTTAGTAATGATTACTAAAAATGCCATTCATGCAGATGTTTCTTTAGTTAATGCTTCTGATGAATTAGATATTGAAGGGTTTAAAAATCATCCTTTAAATCAAGATTACAGAGATGCAGCGTTTATCACTGAAAAAGACAATACTTTTAAAGTTGCTAGAGAAGTAGAAAAAATGTCTAAATCTAAATTTAATGTAGTAAACCCTGATTTAATTTGCGAAGAATACGGAGCTGATGCTTTACGTTTATTTGAGATGTTTTTAGGTCCTTTAGAACAAACAAAACCTTGGAAAACGTCTGGAATCTCTGGTGTATATTCTTTCTTAAAAAAATTGTGGAAGCTATTTTATAGCGGAGAAAATTTAGAGATTTCTGAGGAAAAGCCAACAAAGGACGAACTAAAAACCCTACACAAAACCATTAAAAAAGTAGAAGAGGATATTGAGAATTTCTCTTTTAATACATCTGTTTCTACCTTTATGATTGCTGTAAATGAGTTAACTGCTCAAAAATGTAACAAACGCAAAATTTTAGAACCGTTATTGGTGTTAATTTCACCTTATGCACCTCATATAGCGGAAGAATTATGGAGTCAGTTAGGGCATACAGAAAGTATTTCAACAGTTCAATTCCCAGTTTTTGAACCAAAAAACTTGGTAGAAAGTGCTAAGAATTATCCAATATCATTCAATGGTAAAATGCGTTTTACGTTAGAGTTATCATTGGACTTAAGTAAAGAAGAAATTGAGAAAATTGTGATGGAACACGATAAGACCAAGGCACAGTTACAGGGCAGAACACCTAAAAAAGTAATAATAGTACCTGGTAAAATTGTAAACATAGTAGGTTAAATACTTGTCTTTTTAAGAGGTAGCTTTGTTATTTTTGTAGTATAATTTAAGACGTATAAGATGAACATTTTCGAAATTTTAGGAATGTTAGCAGCAATAATTACAACTACTGCATTTTTACCACAGGTATATAAAACGTGGAAAACTAAAGATACTAAGGCATTATCATTAACCATGTATACCGCATTTTTTATTGGGGTAACCTTATGGATAATTTATGGTTTTTACTTAAATAGCTTACCTATGATAATTGCAAATATAATTACAGCTATATCTGCATTAACCTTAATAGGCTTAAAACTAAAATATAAGTAGCGTATTTTATCATAAATAAAACCAAAAGTCGTTACAGTATTTGTAACGACTTTTTTATTTGATTATCTTGTACAACTAAAACAAATTTTTGTAATGAAACTGAACATCTATTTAATTTTGGTTTTTTTGATGTGTTATTTTACATCATGTAAAAAAGAAACTTCTTTACAAGGATTTATGACAGATTCTTGGCAAACTACCTACTTAAAGATAGATATGATTACTGCTCATAAAACAGATTCTTTAGAAGTTTATGAAGATAAATTTGATAATAATCCAGAGTTTATAGCGCAATCTATTTACAACAAAGATGGAACATTTTTAGCGTGGTTTCTTACCAAAGAGAATAAAAAAGTATCAGAATCTACAGGTACATGGAGTGTTCTTAATGATTCTTTATTTGTAAAATTTAACTATGGTGGCAGAGATATGAAAGTGGGTTATCATATTACAAAAACAAAAGATGGTTTTGTAGGTAAAAGCAAGTATGATTGGGATGAAGATGGTGATTTTGATGATATTTTAACGATGAAAACCAAAAGACTAAACACAAAATAATTTGTTTCTATTTAAAAATATTTCTTTACGGATAAGAATTTTTTTATCCATGATTCTATTGGTATTGTTAGCATCAATACTAATTGTTGTGGTTACTGTTTATCAATATGACGAACAAACTCAAGATTACAATATTCAACGTTTTGAGCGTAAAGAAGCTACCACTAAAGAAACGATAGAATTAGAATTAAAAAATAAAACTACCTATCCTGTTAGTACAGAAAATTTGCCTAAAATTTTTAAAGAACGTATTTATGAAATTTCATCTATAAATAAGTTAAATATTGCGTTGTACGATTTAAAAGGAAACCTGCTTAAATCTTCTATAGCAAGTGCTTTTGAAAAAATTGAAACCAAACCATTAGAAGAAAGTTTATTGATAGAGTTGGCACAGAATTCTAACCACAGAATTTTAAAATCTAGAGAAGAAGAAGGTATTGGATATCAATCTTCCTATTCGTACATAAATGATCCAAAGTTTAAAAGAATAGGAATTTTAGAAATTCAGTTTACACAAGACAATTCTGAAATAGAAGAAGAACTTAGAGAGTTCATTTCTAGATTAGGTTTGGTGTATGTACTCATGTTTTTAATAGCTATTGCCTTTGCCTATTTTTTATCTAGTTATATTACAAGGTCTATAAAGACAATTTCAGACAAAATGCAACAAACTCGTTTAAATAAAAGAAATGAGAAAATTATTCTAGAAAAAGCAAGTTCTGAAATAGAAATTTTGGTAGACGCATACAATAACATGATTGATGAATTAGAAGAAAGTGCAGCAAAATTAGCCCAAAGTGAAAGAGAACAAGCTTGGAGAGAAATGGCAAAACAAGTAGCACATGAAATCAAGAACCCGCTAACACCAATGCGATTAACTGTTCAAAGTTTTCAACGCAAATTTGATCCTAAAGATAAAGATGTTATAGAAAAACTAAATGAATACAGTGAAACTTTAGTGCAACAAATAGATGTAATGAGTTCTATAGCATCTGCATTTTCTGATTTTGCAAAAATGCCAAGTCAGAAAAAAGAGAAAATAGATGTTATACATGTTGTAAAATTTGCATTAGATATTTTTACCGAAAGCTATATTAAGTATATACCTAAAGAGAAACAACTGTATGCTATATTAGATAAAACTCAACTGATTAGAATTGTAACCAACTTAGTAAAAAATGCAATTCAAGCTACACATACAGAAGAAAATCCTTCTATAGAAGTAAAAGTAGAAAATAAAGAAAATACAATTATAATATCTGTAAAAGATAACGGAAAAGGAATTTCAGAAGAGGTAAAAAACCTCATTTTTGAACCTAAATTTACTACAAAAACAAGCGGAATGGGCTTAGGGTTGCCAATGATAAAGAATATTATTGAAGCGTACAATGGTTCAATTTCTTTTACGTCAAAAATTGGAATTGGAACAGCTTTCACGGTAATACTACCCAAAACATAAAAACTTAAGTTTATGAATTTTGAAAATATTTTAGTTGAAAAAAAGAAAGCATTAGCCGTAATTACTATTAATAGACCTAAAAAATTAAATGCTTTAAATAAAGCTACTATTGAAGAATTACATACTGCTTTTAAAAATGTAGAAGAGGATAATTCTGTTAGGGTTATTATACTTACAGGAAGCGGAACAAAAGCATTTGTTGCTGGTGCTGATATTTCTGAATTCTCTAATTTCGGTATTCAAGAAGGACTACATTTGGCTCAAAAAGGACAAGAAATCTTGTTTGACTATGTGGCAAATTTATTTAAACCTGTAATTGCCTGTATAAATGGTTTTGCTTTAGGAGGTGGTTTAGAATTAGCAATGGCTTGCCACTTTAGAATAGCTTCAGAAAACGCTAAAATGGGCTTGCCAGAAGTTTCTCTTGGTGTTATACCTGGTTATGGGGGTACACAACGTTTGCCCCAATTAGTAGGCAAAGGAAAAGCTATGGAAATGATTATGACTGCAGCAATGATTTCCGCAGAAGATGCTAAAGTAAATCAACTAGTAAATTATGTAGTACCTCAAGAAGAGTTGCTACCTTTAGCAGAAAAATTAGCATCAAGAATAGCAAATAATTCATCTACTGCAATTAGCGCAGCGATAAGAGCTATTAATGCTAATTATGAAAAAGAAGTAAATGGTTTTGATATTGAAATTCAAGAATTTGGAGAATGCTTTGGGACAGAAGATTTTAAAGAAGGCACTACAGCTTTTTTAGAAAAAAGAAAACCAAATTTTGACTAGAAAATATGTAATATTTAAGTACTAAAACAAAAAAACGAGCCAAAAGGCTCGTTTTTAGTCATCAAAATTAAGCAGTAGTTTTGATGAAACAATTAACTAAATTAAATCACGAAGTCTTCTGTGTACATTCTATTGTCTGTACTAATTACTACTTTGTAGTTTCCTTTTTCTGATTGAGATAATCTGTAAGCTCTCTCAATCAATTCTTTTCCTTTAAGAGTTTCAGAAAGAATCAATTCATCTTTATAATACAAAGAAACTTTTAAGGGTTGTTTTGTAAAAGAAACTCTAGAAATTAATAATAAATTTTCGTCGTTTCTAATTACTGGTTTAAATATTTTGGTAGTACTGTTGTCAAAAAGTGTTACACTTCCTTTTTCAACTTTTATTTTTTTTACAATAATTTCAAAATCTTTTTCTAACTCTGTTGTGTAATAACCATCTTTTAAGGCAGTTAAATCAAATATTTTAGAATAATCACCAGTTTCTTGAATATTTTGTTTGTAAATGGTAATTCCATTTTCGTCTTTAATAGTCAAGGCTTGTCCTATTTTTACGGAATTAAACTCAACTTTTACTTTTTTACCACTAACTTTAATAGGTTTTGTAATTTCTGTTGCGTAGCTTAATAATGTTCCAAACATTAAGACTAATACTACTGTTGCTTTTACTGTTGATCTCATTTTTTTCTCATTTAATGATTAATAACACTACAAAGATATAGACCTGATAGAGTTCTTAAAACAACTGAATTATCAACTTTGTATGTTATTTTAATCAATATAATTATGTTTAATTTTAACTTATGTTAAAATAGAATATAAAGATGTTAATTATGTAACTAACATCTTTATCAAATTTTTTCAAATAAAAAAAGCGAGTCTTAATTGACTCGCTTTCATCATTCAACTTATAAAAGTCTCTATAAACAATTAACTAAATTATATTGTAAACTCTTTTGTATACATTCTTCCGTCTGTACCTAAAACCAATTTATAGTTTCCTTTTTCTGATTTCGATAATTTGTAAACTCTTTCAATTAGTTTTTTACCTTCTAATGTCTCAGAAAAAATCATATCGTTATTGTAATAAAGCATTACTTTAACTGGTTGTTTTTTAAAAGCAATTTTAGAAACTAATAACATATTACCTTCATTTCTAACCACAGGTTTAAAAACTTTAGTTGTTTCTTGTTTAAATAAAGTAACCGTATTTTTTTCTACTTTGATTTTTTGAATAATTATTTCAAAATCTTTTTCTAATTCTGTAGTATAATAACCATCTTTTAATAATGATAAATCAAATATTTTAGAATAGACACCAGACTCTTGAATGTCTTGTTTATAAATGATAACTCCGTTTACATCTTTAATAGTTAAAGCTTGCCCCTTTTTAACGGCATTAAACTGTACTTTAACTCTCTTTCCGCCTATTTTAATAGGTTTAGTGATTTCTGTCGCGTAACTTATTAATGTTCCAAACATTAAGGTTACTAATAGGATTGTTTTTACTGTTGTTCTCATTTTTTTCTCATTTAATGATTAATAACGCTACAAAGTTAAAGAGGTTATAGAGTTAAAAAAACAACAGATTTATCATATAAATGTCTCATTTTAACAGGTATTAATGTTGAATGCATTAATGTGTGTTAATTTAGTATATATATGTGTTAATTTTTAAGAGTATCGTTTTTTGTGTAAAGTGTAAACAACAAAAAAGCGAGTCGTAAAAGACTCGCTTTTTACATCTAACTTACAGTAAGCTCGATGAAACAATTAACTAAATTTTGAATTGAAAACTCTATATAAAATTCTATTTACTATAATAAATAATTTAAATAAGAATTTACTATTTGCTTTTTTCAAATATATTTAATACTCCTATTAAATACATTACAAATATATATTGGTTTTACAACATGAAACACATCTAAATTGGCTAGTTTGTATGCTAAATTATCAAATTAACTAATGTTAAAATGCAAGTAGGTTAAAATAGGATATATTTTTGTTAATATTATATATTTTATTCCAATACTGTGTTGTAAATTTGTAACAAAATAGAAATTTTGAAGGTAAAACCTACATTAGAAAAGATAAGTCCAGATTTTGGAAGCTCTATATTGGTTAAAAAACATACAGAGTTTTTAAAACAAATAAAAGCTTTCTGGCATTTTCATCCAGAAATAGAGCTTGTATACGTTAACAAAGGAAAAGGAAAAAGACATATTGGTAATCATTTGTCTTACTTTAACAATAGTCAACTTTTATTGTTGGGCTCTAATTTACCTCATAATGGTTTTACAGATAGATTAACTACAAACGGTTCTGAGACATTAATACAATTTAAACCAGATTTTTTAGGTGATGATTTTTTTTCTGTTCCAGAGATGAAACCCATTCATATATTGTTTGAAAAAGCTAAGAAAGGAATTCTTTTTGGAGTTAAAACCAAGCAAAAATTAGGACCTAAAATTGAAAAAATTGCAGAAAAAAAGGGTTTCAAACAAATTTTACTGTTATTAGAAATTTTACATACATTATCTAAATCTGAAGATTATACTTTATTAAATGCAGATGGTTTTGCCTTTGAAGCGCAACCTCAAGATAGTTCTAAGATAGATGTAATTTATAAATTTATAAACGAGAATTTTGATAAACATATTAGTCTAGATGAAATTGCTGACTTAGTAAGTATGACTGTACCTGCTTTTTGCCGTTTTTTTAAGAAAACTACAGGAAAAACATTTACCAAATTGGTCAATGAATATAGAGTTGTACACGCTACAAAATTGCTATCAGAAAGTAAAATGAGTATTACAGATATTTGTTTTGAATGCGGTTTTAATAATTTCTCTCACTTTAATAAATTGTTTAAAGAATTTACTGGAAAATCAGCTTCTAAATATAGAAACGAAATGATGAATTTAATTCAATAATTATCATATAGATAACGCTTTAGAGTATGATAATTTTAAAGTAAGCAATTAATTATTCAATTAGGTAAAGAGTTGCGTTTACAAGAAAAAAGTAAATCACTATTAGCTTATTAAAATGCTAATATCATTTCACACCATTCCATTCCTCATAAAATTGATTTAAAAAACTTTCCATATACACATGTCTTTCAGTAGCAATTTGTTTTGCAGTTTGTGTATTCATTTTGTCTTTTAGCAATAGGAGTTTTTCGTAAAAATGATTTATGGTTGGTGCTTTAGTGTTTTTATACTCTTCTTTAGACATATTTAAATTTGGTAAAATTGAAGGGTCATATAAAGGTCTATTCTTAAATCCTCCATAATTAAAACACCTAGCAATACCAATAGCACCAATGGCGTCTAGCCTATCTGCATCTTGTACTACTTGAAATTCTTTAGAATTTATAGGTATACTATCTTTTTCAAAAGAGTTTTTAAAAGACATGTTTTTAATGATATTGATAACATGTGCAATAATTCCGTTGTCAACGTTTATAGCGTGTAAAAATTCAGAAGCTTTTTTTGGACCTATTTCTTCATCTCCTCCATAAAATTTAGGATCTGCAATGTCATGTAATAAAGCCGCCAAAGAAACTACCAAAATATCTACTTTTTCTTCTCTAGAAATTAATATAGCATTTTTAAAAACACGTTCTATGTGAAACCAATCATGACCACCTTCGGCATTTTTTAACTCTTCTTTTACAAAGGCTATTGTGGTGTCTATCAATTTTTCATGAGTCATAATCAATTATTTTTAAATGCGTCTCAGGTTTTGGTTATATTAAATATGTCATTAATAGGTATATAAAATAAAATAATTTATTTTCTAGAAATTAATTCTTGTTTAATTTTTTTCAATTCAAAAACCATAACAAGCCACATAGGTAAAAAAAATAAAGGTAAAAAAGTCTGAAAAGAAATGCCTTTTTCTAGCGTTACAAAAACAGAAAATACAATCATCAAAATAACAACGATAGCTTTAATAAATACCATTACTTTTTGTTTTTTTAACTTTTTAGAAAGCTCTTCTGTGGTGTAAGAAGTAAAATGTGTTGGCATATTTTGGTTTTTTGTAAAAAAAATAAATCCACGTAATTTACGTGGATTTCATTTTAGTCAATTTTAACAATACTCTTCGTAAGCTTGCGCTAAATTTTGAGCAATCATTTGAGCAGATCTTCCTTCTATATGATGACGTTCTAACATGTGTACTAAGTTACCATCTTTAAACAAAGCAATAGCTGGAGATGATGGAGGAAAAGGAATCATAAATTCACGTGCTTTTTGTGTAGATTCTTTTTCAACACCTGCAAAAACAGTAGTTAAATTAGTTGGAGTTTTATCTGCTCCCAAAGAAGCTATAGCTCCTGGTCTAGCAGTACCTGCTGCACAACCACACACAGAATTTACCATTACCAATGTAGTTCCTTCTTTAGACATCGCTTTTTCAACATCTTCACTTGTATATAATGCTTCAAAAC
This sequence comes from Polaribacter sp. WD7, assembly GCF_003335085.1. Classification (GTDB taxonomy): domain Bacteria; phylum Bacteroidota; class Bacteroidia; order Flavobacteriales; family Flavobacteriaceae; genus Polaribacter. The sequence goes on from NZ_QPEJ01000018.1 coordinate 382,388, forward strand.
CTGCATTGATCAATTCGTCACGCATTGGTTTTACTAATTCTTCTGGATACATAATTCTAAATATTTAGATTTTTAATAGTGCAAATTTAATTAATTTACTGTTAACTATAAATAACAAACTAACAACAATTTAGATAGTACTATAAAGAATAATAATTTTTAAGTTTTAAGTGTTACGCTAAAGGTGTAAGTTCTCCTTATTTTAAGTACTACAGTACAAAATAGTATTGTAAGGCATAATCAAAAAAAAATCTCTTTAATGAGATTTTGTGTTTAAGTAAAGTTGCTAAAAAAATGAATTTTTAAAAACTAAATAAATTAACACATCTTGATGATTCCTTATCTTTGAAAAATTAATATAGATATTTGTATGGGGAATTTTTCCAAATGGTTAGGCGCAGGCTTAGGATTTACTTTAGGAGGTCCTATAGGAGCAGCAATAGGTTTTGCTTTAGGTAGTTTTGTAGATGGTTTTTCTGATGATGACTTAAAAGAAGAAAGACAAACCTATCAAAATAATAAAAGGACTGTAGACACCCAATCTGGAGATTTTGAAATGAGTTTGTTGGTATTGGCATCAATAGTTATAAAAGCTGATGGTAAGGTAGACAAACGCGAACTAGATTTTGTGCGTACACAATTTTTAAGTATGTATGGCAAACAAAGAGCAAACAACGCCTTTAAACTATTTAAAGGAATCGTAAAAAAGAAAATTTCTGCGCGTCAAGTTTGTATTCAAATAAGACAAAATATGTCTCATGCCTCTCGTTTGCAATTGGTACATTTTCTTTTTGGAATAGCAAAGGCAGACGAATTTGTAGTGGCTGCAGAAGTAGATGAGATTAAGAAAATAGCGGGTTATTTGTATATAAACCAAAGAGATTTTGACTCTATTAAAGCAATGTTTTACGATGCAACAGACAATGCGTACAAAATTTTAGAAATCGAAAAATCTGCTTCCAATAGCGAAATTAAAACTGCATATAGAAAAATGGTTAAAAAATATCATCCAGATAAATTGAGAGATTTGGGTGAAGAACACATAAAAGGAGCCAAAGAAAAGTTTCAAAGTATACAAGAAGCATACGAGAAAATTAAAAACGAAAGAGGAATATAAATAAAACCAAATGACAGTAGAAAGATTTGATGTTGTAGTAATTGGTGCAGGTCCTGCAGGAGGACAAACGGCTAGAAGTTTGGCAAAAAAAGGTGTAAGCGTCGTATTAGTTGAAAAACACGAAAACTTTTCATTAAACAATTTTTCTAGTGCAGGCATGACCCTAGAACCTATAGATGAGTTCAATATTCCAGAGAGTGTTGTAGGGGCTTACTGGAAAGATTTGGTTATTCAATGCACAAAAGAAGCCTATACTTGGCAAGGAAACACTAAAAAGGGAGTAGTGTTAGATTTTAAAAAATTACGAGAATTTTTAGCAGACGAAACAACAAAACACGGAGGAAAAGTTTTAATGGGCTATAAATACGAAAGTAAAGAAATACAAGGTAATCAGGTAACGGTTTTACTTTCTCACTCAGACAAATCAAAATCTTTAAAAATTGAAACCAAATTATTAGTAGATGCAACAGGGCCTTTAAGAAAAGTAATGTACGATGCCAACGAAACACAACCAGAAATGGTTTTAGGAAGTGGTACAGAATATGAAATAGAGGTGGAACAAGAAGTTTACGATAAATTTAAAGACAAATTGTTGTTCTTTTTAGGACATAAATGGGCTATTAAAGGATATTCCTGGATTTTCCCCATGCAAAATAGAGTGCTAAAAGTGGGTGCAGGAAAAACACACATCAAATCTAAAGATCAAGAAAAAACTAATAAAACAACAAGAAAAATTACTGAGAAAATTATCTCAGAATACATCAAGACTACAAATTATAAAATTATAGACAAACACGGAGGTATTTTACGATACAGTATTGGGTTAAAAGATACATTTTACAACAATAAAGTAGTTGCCGTTGGTGATGCTGTATCTGCTATAAACCCAAGAGGAGGAGAAGGTATTAGGTATGCAATGCAAACAGGAGAATTAGTGTCTAATTACATTGTAGAATACCTAACTACAGGGAAAGAAAATTTTGATGAATATCAAAAAAAATGGCGAAAGAAAACATTATTAAAATGGAAATTAAGCGAATACTCTGGAAGAAGAATGTATAGCAGATATACAGATAATCAAATAGAAAATAGAGTAAAATTTTTTAGAAAAAACTTTACGATTGATGATATGATAGACAGCCTATTCAATTTTAAATACAACAAACTTTTTACTCGAATTTTTCAGTACAGCTTCTTAAAAATTCAATTTCTATTTAAAAAAGAAAAATTTTAGGTATACAAATACGAATACTTCATTTTAAATATACCTATATGTCTATTTTTTAAAGAAATTCCTTAATTTCGCATCCTTATTAGAAAAGATCGAAAATGAGCGCTAAATTTCCTGAATATAAAGGACTTGACTTACCAAAAGTTGCAGACGAAATCTTACAGTATTGGCAAGAAAATAACATTTTTGAAAAAAGTGTTACTACTAGAGAAGGTGCAAAACCGTATGTGTTTTTTGAAGGGCCACCATCTGCAAATGGTCTACCTGGAGTTCACCATGTTTTAGCAAGAGCTATTAAAGATATTTTTCCTCGTTATAAAACGATGAAAGGCTATCAAGTAAAACGAAAAGCTGGGTGGGATACTCATGGTTTGCCAATAGAATTAGGTGTTGAGAAAGAGTTAGGAATTACTAAAGAAGACATTGGTCAAAAAATTTCTGTAGAAGAATACAATGCAGCTTGTAGAAAAGCAGTAATGCGTTATACAGATATTTGGAATGATTTAACACAAAAAATGGGCTATTGGGTAGATATGGATGACCCATATATAACCTATGAACCTAAATATATGGAGTCTGTTTGGTGGTTGTTAAAACAGATTTATAATAAAGAATTATTATACAAGGGCTATACAATTCAACCCTACTCACCAAAAGCAGGTACTGGTTTAAGTTCTCATGAGCTAAACCAACCAGGAACTTACCAAGACGTAACAGATACTACAATTGTAGCTCAATTTAAAGCAATTGAAAATTCGTTGCCAGCATTTTTGCAAAAATACGACCATTTAAATTTTATTGCTTGGACAACAACACCTTGGACGTTGCCAAGTAATACAGCATTAACAGTTGGCCCAAAGATAGACTATGTAGTCGTAGCCACTTACAATCAATATACTTTTGAGCCAATTCATGTTATTTTAGCCAAAAATTTAGTAGGTAAACAATTCTCAGGAAAATATGTTGCAGTAGAAAAAGCAGAAGAATTGAGTAGTTATGTTAAAGAAGATAAAAAAATTCCTTTTTTAATTGTTGATGAATGTAAAGGAACAGATTTAGTTGGAATAAAATATGAACAATTATTAGATTATGTTTTACCAAATGACAATCCTCAAGATGCATTTAGAGTAATATCTGGTGATTTTGTTACTACAGAAGACGGTACAGGTATTGTACATACATCACCAACTTTTGGAGCAGATGATGCTTTGGTTGCAAAACAAGCAATACCAGAAATTCCGCCAATGTTGGTCAAAGATGAGAACGATAATTTGGTTCCGTTAGTAGATTTACAAGGTAGGTTTAGACCAGAAGTTACAGATTTTGCAGGTAAATATGTAAAAAATGAATATTATTCAGAAGGAGAAGCACCAGAAAAATCGGTAGATGTAGAAATTGCTATTAAATTAAAGATAGAAAATAAAGCCTTTAAGGTAGAAAAATACAAGCACAGTTATCCAAATTGTTGGCGTACAGATAAGCCAATTTTATATTATCCATTAGATTCTTGGTTCATCAAAGTTACTGATGTTAAAGACAGAATGCATGAGCTAAACAAAACCATTAACTGGAAACCAAAATCTACGGGAGAAGGTCGTTTTGGAAATTGGTTAGCAAATGCCAATGATTGGAATTTATCACGCTCAAGATACTGGGGAATTCCGTTACCTATTTGGAGAACAGAAGATGGTAAAGAAGAAACCTGTATAGGTTCTGTAGAAGAATTAAAAGCAGAAATGCTACGTGCCGTAGACGCAGGTATAATGAGCAAAGACATATTCTCAAGCTTTGAAGTTGGAAACAATTCTGACGAAAACTATGCAAAAATAGATTTGCATAAGAATATTGTTGATGAAATTACGCTAGTATCTGCATCAGGAAAACCAATGAAACGAGAGTCTGATTTGATTGATGTTTGGTTTGATTCTGGTTCTATGCCATATGCACAATGGCATTATCCGTTTGAAAACAAAGAAAAAATTGACAATCATAAATCATATCCTGCAGACTTTATTGCAGAAGGTGTAGACCAAACACGCGGGTGGTTTTATACATTGCATGCTATAGCAACTATGGTTTTTGATTCTGTTGCCTATAAAAATGTAGTGTCTAATGGTTTGGTTTTAGACAAAAACGGACAAAAAATGTCTAAACGTCTAGGAAATGCTGTAGACCCTTTTGAAACTTTAGGAAAATATGGTGCAGATGCCACACGTTGGTATATGATTTCTAATGCCAATCCTTGGGACAATTTAAAGTTTGATTTGGAAGGAATTGAAGAGGTTAAGCGTAAGTTTTTCGGAACATTATACAACACATATTCATTCTTTTCTTTGTATACTAATATTGATGGTTTTTCATACAGTGAAGCAGATATTGCTTTAGAAGAAAGACCAGAATTAGACAGGTGGATTTTATCAGAATTACACACCTTAATTCATAAAGTTGATAAATTCTATTCAGATTACGAACCAACCAGAGCAGCAAGAGCAATTTCAGATTTTACCCAAGAATATTTAAGCAATTGGTATGTGCGTTTGAGCAGAAGACGTTTTTGGAAAGGAGATTATCAAACCGACAAAATTTCTGCATATCAAACTTTATACACCTGTATGGTAACCATTGCAAAACTGGGTGCTCCAATTGCTCCTTTTTTTATGGAAAGGCTGTATCAAGATTTAAACTCGGTGACTGGTAAAGAAACATCAGAAAGCATCCATTTATCAGAGTTTCCAAAGTTTAACGAAAGCGTTGTAAATCAAAGTTTAGAGCGTAAAATGGAAAGTGCACAAATTATATCTTCCTTAGTATTATCACTAAGAGCTAAAGAAAAAATTAAGGTGCGCCAACCTTTGCAAAAAATAATGATTCCTGTTGATAATCAACAACAAAAAGAAGAAATAATAGCAGTTTCTAACTTAATTAAACATGAGGTAAATATTAAAGAAATTCAATTGTTAGAAGATGCTTCAGATATCTTAATCAAACAAATTAAACCTAATTTTAAAGCGTTGGGGCCTAAATTTGGAAAAGAGATGCGTTTTGTAGCCGCAGAGGTTCAGAAATTTACCCAAGAAGATATTAACAAAATAGAAAAAGAAGGTAACATTTCTATTGCAATTAATGGAAAAAATATTATTTTAGAACGCGCAGATGTAGAGATATCATCAAAAGATATTGAAGGCTGGTTGGTTGCCAATGAAGGATCGTTAACGGTTGCTTTAGATGTTACGATAACAGAAGATTTACGTAAAGAAGGAATAGCCAGAGAATTGGTAAATAGAATTCAGAACGCACGTAAAGACACAGGCTTAGAGGTAACAGATAAAATTAAGCTTACGGTTTTAAATTATGAAAACTTACAGCAATCTATTATTGATAATAAAGACTACATTATGAGTGAAACATTAACCAAAGATTTGGTTTTTGTAGATCAATTAACCAATGGTACAGAAATAGAATTTGACGCCATAAAAAGTAGAATATTAATAGAAAAAATGTAAGAATATGTCAGATATCAAGGTAAAATATTCAGAAGAAGACTTACAAGAATTTAGAGCAATTATTGATAAGAAAATAGCAAGAGCAGAAGAAGATTTAGCAATATTAAGAAGCGCATATAAAAATGATGCAAATAACGGTACAGATGATACTTCACCGTCATTTAAATCTTTTGATGAAGGTTCTGATGTAATGAACAAAGAAGCAAACGTGCAATTGGCCATCCGTCAAGAAAAATTTATTAGAGATTTAAAAAATGCATTATTACGTATAGAAAACGGAACTTACGGTGTGTGTAGAGTAACTGGTAAATTAATTCAAAAAGAACGTTTAAAATTGGTACCTCATGCAACCTTAAGTATTGAGGCAAAACGCAAACAATAAAATGCGTACATAATCTTTGATAAAATTAAAGGCTTTTAAGTAAAATACACTTGAAAGCCTTTTTTAATTGCTTTAAATGAGATAATTGCATTATTTTTACAATTATGAAGAAGAGTACATTAGGTTTTGTCTTTTTAGTTGTTAGTACAATTTTATTACTAAAACTTTTTAAAAATAGGAATAAAGATGTCGTAGAAAATAATCGTTTACACAAACATCCGCTCCATTATTTTCTCCAACTTACAAATCAAGAAAGATTAGCTTATAATTTACCACCAAACAAATATTACGAAGAAAAATATTTGTTAGAAATGAATCCACATACAGGTAGAACACATCCAGAAGAAACCTATAAAATTCAACAAAAGTTAAAAGAACAAAAAAAACTGTATAGAAGAACACCAGGAGACGCTATAGACAATCAATGGGAAGAAAGAGGTCCTAACAATGTTGGTGGAAGAACAAGAGTAGTGTTATTTGATCCAAACGATGCTTCTCAAAAGCGTGTTTTTGCAGGTGGTGTTAGCGGAGGTCTTTGGGTAAACGATGATATTACCGATGCTAATTCTTCTTGGACTCAAGTAGGTATAGATGACAATTTATCTGTAACCTGTATGGCTGTAGACCCTAATAATACTCAAATAATGTATTTAGGTACAGGAGAATTATATGTGCCTCAACAAGCATTAGGTAATGGTATTTGGAAATCTACAGATGGCGGAAATACTTGGACTAACGTATACAGAACAAGAGGCACTACCTCAAATGGTTTTGTACCAGGAACCTACTATATTACCGATATTGTTGTTAGAGATAAGGATGGAGATACCAATACAACTAATGACTCTGAAGTTTTTGCAAGTATTGGGGCCTCATTTTATACAAGTAATCCAATAAATACCTTTGTGGGAATTAATGACTATGGAATTTTTAAATCTACAGATGAAGGCAATACTTGGAATCAAGTAACTTTAGATGTTAATGGAAATAGCATTGCACCCAATGATTTTGAAATTGGTTTAGACAATACGCTTTGGTTAGCTACAACTAGAAATGTTTATGGAGATGGTGGAGGTAGAATTTACAGTAGTTCAGATGGAATAAATTTTACGTTAAAACATACCATTGCAAACGGAAGAAGAACAGAAATTTCGCTATCTAAACAAAATGCAAATACTGTTTACACTTTAGCAAGATTATACAATGTAAACCCTTCTAATCAATTAATTGCACCATTTGTTTCTATTTTAAAAACTACTGATGCATTTGCAACGCCACCAACATCACTAGCTTTACCTAATGATGCTGATAATGGCATACCTGCAAATGATTTTACTAGAGGTCAAGCGTTTTATGATTTAATGATTGAATCTCATCCAACTAATGATGCAACAGTGTATGTTGGAGGTATAGATTTGTTTGAAACAATAGATAGTGGTGCAAATTGGACACAAATATCCAAATGGTCTAACAATAATAATTTAGCAGCTTTAGATGTTTCTTTAGTGCATTCAGATCAGCATACAATGGTATTTCATCCAACAAATAATGATGTTGCAATTTTTGGAAATGATGGGGGGGTATATTATTCATCAAATCTTTCTGATGTTTCTACAGATATTTCTATCAATTCAAGAAATAAAGATTACAATACTGCTCAATTTTATAACGGTTCAATTTCTCAAACAGAAGCTCCAACATATTTTTTAGCCGGTTCTCAAGACAATGGTTCACACTTACTTAATAATCCTTCTAGCGGAATTAATTCGTCAACAAAGGTGTTGGGTGGTGACGGAGGTCAATGTTATATAGATAAAGATAATTCTTACATGATAGTTACCACTACATTTAACAGAATTAGAAGGTTTGATTTACCCTATACTGGAAATAGTATTACTATTGTTTCTGATGGTACTACAGGTAGTTTTATCAATGCAATGGCATTGGATGATAATTTAGATATTTTATACACCAACGGAAGTTCACATTTAGCACGCTTTACAGATATTACGACAAGTTCACCCTTAAGAACAAACATTACAGATGCTTTATTAAATGATATAACTGCTATTAAAGTATCTCCATTTACAACAACTTCATCAAAAGTTTTTGCTGGTACACGAAGAGGAAAGCTAGTAAAAATTGAAAATGCCGAAACAGAAAATCAACTGATAACAGATATTTCTGGAGCAAATTTTTTAGGTAGTATTTCATCAGTAGAATTTGGTGCTAGTGAAAGCGAAATTATGGTTACTTTTTATAATTTTGGTGTAGAGAATATTTGGTTTACAACTGATGGAGGAGTAACATGGCAAAATAAAGAAGGTAATTTTCCTGATACTACTGTGCGTTGTATTTTAATGAATCCGTTAAATTCAAGCGAGGTTATTATAGGTACAGAGTTAGGAGTTTGGTCTACTCAAAATTTTAGAGATGCTTCACCAAATTGGCAACATGCTTATAATGGTATGTCTAATGTTGCAGTAACGTCTTTAAGTTTAAGAAAAGTAGATAATACCGTTTTGGCCACTACTTTTGGAAGAGGAATGTACACGGGAAAATTTAAAGGAAATTCACTTACAATTTGGACAGGAAATATTAATTCTGATTGGACAAACACAGGCAATTGGTCTAATGGTTTGCCAACAATAAATACAGATGTTAACATACCCAATACTTCCAAAAACCCCATTTTAAACAGTAGTGTTACAGTAAATAATTTATCAATAGAAAAGGATGCAGAACTAATATTAAACGAATCATCAGGATTAACAATCAAAGATAACTTAACCAATAACGGATCTCTAATTATAAATAGTACACTATTAAATTCCGGAAGTTTAATTGTAGAAGGTTCATCAACAGGAAACATTACTTATAATAGATTTGTAACAGATAATTGGCACTTGGTAAATGCACCAGTAACAGATCAAGTATATAATGATGATTGGGTTTCTGTAAATGCCATTGCATCAGGAATTGTAAACCCTAATTTAAGAGGTATAGCTACTTACAGTAATAGCAGTGGTTCTTGGCAATATATGACGGCTGGAGATTCTGGAGTCTTTAAAAAAGGAACTGGATATTCTCTATTAAAAACTTCTTCAGGAAATTTAAGTTTTACAGGGCAACTTGTAACTACAAATACTACAAAAAGTGTAACCAAAGGAACTAGCAATGCTTTTAATTTAGTAGGTAATACGTATACCTCTTATATTCCGTTAAATAATGGTGCAGATGCAGTTAATAATTTTTTAGATACAAACGTTAATGCGTTAAGTGAACTTACAATTTGGCTTTGGAACGGTTCTTCGTATACGGCCGTAAACCATGTTACACCAAGTCAATTTATTGCTCCAGGACAAAGTTTTTTTGTGCATACAAAACCAGAGGGAGGTATAATTTCTTTTACTAAAGAAATGCAAAATCACCAAAATAGTAGTTTTTTAAAAAACAAAGAACTTAGACCAGAAATTAAAGTGATCTTACGTAAAGGAAAAGAAAAAAAACATACAAGTATTTTTTATAATGATGAAGCCACTGAGGATTTTGATAATGGTTATGATAGTTCTGTATATACAGGTTTTTCTAATAATTTTGAAATTTATACCACATTAATAAATCAAGAAAAAGAGATGCATTTAGCCATACAATCTATTCCTAAAGATGCATCACCTGTGATACCTATTGGTATAATTGCAAGTGCTAATAATGAATTTAAGATAAGTATAGATGCTAAAAACTTAGATGAAACATACGATGTATATTTAGAAGATAGAGACACAGGGGTATTTACACTGTTAAATGATGATAATGCATTTTATACGTTTACAACAAGTACTGCCCTTAATGGTTCTGGACGATTTTTTTTACACACTACTTCCCAAACATTGCAAACTAATAAAGAAAAATTTTTATCGAAAATAAACATCTTTTTAAGTGATGATAAACTAAAATTTTTAAACTTACCCGAAGGGAAAAAATCAGTTAAAATTTTTTCTATCTTAGGAAAATTAGTACATAAAAGCAACATAGAAACTAGCAATTTTATAATTATTAAAAACTTAGTAAAAGGCAATTATATAGTGCGTTTAGCTACAGAAAAAGGGAATATCAGTCAAAAAATAGTTATTGAATAAATCATCTATGAAAAAAAGTTTTGGGTTTATTTTTCTGCTAATTTTTGGGGTTACTTTTTCACAAAAGAAAATTAGTAAAACCTTCAAAAGTTTATCTAAAGAGATTAATATTTACACAAAAGGTTTGGATAATTTACAAATTGAGAATTCAAATTCTGATCTAATAGAGGTATTTTTGAGTGCAGAAAGTTACGACGATCAATTAATTGAAATAGAAAATACCACAGAGAGGGCAAATGTAAAATTTGATTTTAGAGGTACAGAAACCAGAGAAGTTATTTTTAGAAAATTTATTACAAAACGACTACAGAAAGCAAACGCAATTGTAAAAATTCCGAAAAATAAACAGGTGTATGTTTTTGGAGAAAATGTTGATATTGAATCTAAAAGTATCAACAATAACTTATCAATTTATATAGATAACGGAATTGTAAAGCTGCATACAATCAAGGCTAATACAATTGTAAAATTGTACGCTGGTAATGTATATGCAACTGCTAAAAAAACAGATGTTAAGATTATTTCTAACCTGGGTAAAATTCTTATTGATAGTGCTATTTGTAAAAAAAAATATCTAACAAAAACACCGGTGTTCACAAAAAAAATAGATGTACACAGTATAAAAGCTAATATTTTCTTAACTACTAAATAAACACAATAATATTAGTATTTTTGTGTATTAAAATATTCAAAAAACATGTCCAAAAAGACCCTTGCAATAGCAACTATTCTTATCGCAATTGTAGTAGATCAAATTATAAAAATTTATGTAAAAACTAACTTTATTTTAGGAGAAGAAGTTGTCGTTTTTGATTGGTTTAGAATTCATTTTACTGAGAACAATGGTATGGCAATGGGCTTTGAGTTTGGAGGTAATGCAGGAAAATTGTTTTTAACGTTATTTAGAATAGTTGCTGTTGGAGCTATAATTTATTGGTTAATACAAAATATAAAGAAAAAAGTACATAATGCCGTTATAGTTGCCATTTCATTAATATTTTCTGGAGCAGTAGGTAACATTATAGATTCTATTTTTTACGGAGTTATATTTAATCATCCAAGGCACGAGGTGGCTACGCTTTTTCCAGAAACTACAGATGGTAAATTGTTTTTTGGTAAAGTGGTAGATATGTTTTATTTCCCAATTTGGGAAGGTATATTACCAGAATGGTTCCCTTTTGTAGGCGGAGAATCCTATACTTTTTTTCAATACATTTTTAATCCTGCAGATGCTTTTATTTCTATAGGAGTTGCATTGCTTTTTATTTTTAGCAAACAAGCTTTTCCTAAAGAAGAAGAAATAGCAGAATAACCGTATCTTTAAAGAAAGTATTTGTATGAGACACTTTCTTGCCTATTTACTTATTTTTTTGTTTGGTTTTTTTATAGCTAAATTTTGGTATCAGCCAAAAGAAATAAATCATCAAAAAGAAGAAATACAAGTGGTTTTAAATTCTATTCAAAACCTTAATAAACTCGTAGTTTCTAAGGGGAGCTTGTCAGAAATTTACAATTATACAGATTCAAAAAAATACTTTTACGATTATATATCTTTTGATAAAAAGGCAATAGTATCTGTTAATGCTGATGTAGAAGTGGGCTATGACTTGTCAAAATTAAAAATTGAAGTAGATACTCTTGCTAAACAAATTATTATTCTTAAGATTCCTGAAGAAGAAATTGTAATATCTCCAAATATTAAATATTTTGATTTGCAACAAAGTAGTTTTAATTCTTTCTCTAAAGAAGAGTTGAATAAAATTACTTCAAAAAGCATTGCTAAAATAAAAAATTCTATGGTAGTTGACAATTTAAAAGAAAAGTCAAAAAATAGATTGTTACAAGAACTGTCTAGAATATATCAACTTTCTTCTATTTACAGGTGGCAAGTAATAGATGCAACCAATTCATTTTTGTTAAGAAACATTAAAGATTAAAAAAAGCGAAACAAAACGTTTCGCTTCGTAATGTAAAGTACTTAAAACCCGGTTCCTGGGGCCTCAGGACTTTGTGCCTGTGTTTTCTGAGGATTTAAAATAAGGTAAGTGCTTAAAGCAGTTAATGCAGCATACTTACTGTAATTTCCTATTTTAGTTAAAGCTTCTTTTCTGCTAATAGTGGAGTTATTTTCTATATTTTTTTTCATGATCTTCTGTCTTTACTGTTATTCTAAGATGATTTTCTTGGTTAATTTGCCACTATTATTTTGTAGTTGAACAAAATAAATACCTGCGGAAAGGTTAAGTAAATTGATATCTTTTACATTATTTGCAATAAAAGAAGTACTAAACACTTGTTTTCCTAACATATTAAAGATAACAATCTCATTTTTTTCAACCGATAACCCAGTAATTCTTAAGGTTGATGTATTTATCGTATAAATATTAATATTCTGTAAATCATCATTGTTATCTATACTTAAAGCATTAGAAGTTGTGTGTATATAGAATCTTCCAGTTCCGTTCAAATCTTTGTTTAACGCAATCGAGTAGTTTCTATCTGCATCACTCAACTCAGTTAATGTATTGTTTTCTTTATCTTCTAAGAATACACTCAAACCAACAGGTAGATTAGATAGGGCAGCAGAAAAAGATATTTCTTGTCCAGATTTTGCTGAAACTCCAATAGGAACTATCATTTCTTCAAAATTACTATTAGGTAAGGCTTGTATTGCAAAATCATCTTCAAATTTGCTATTCACTAAATGAGAATATACCTCAAAATTGCTTTTACCTGTTCCTGTAAATGTACCTACATCAGAACCAACATCTAAACCAGTTGTTTTTCCTTGTATGTACCTAATCTTTGTTAGAGATTTTGATTTACCACCAGAAAGATTTAAAATAATTTCTGGATATGAAGTAGTATTCTTTAAAAAGATATTTCCTGTTTGATGACTTTGCATTGCTTCAGTAAAAGATACCGATGTTCCTCCTCCGTCTGGAGCGTGAACAAAAAATGCTTGTCCAGGTGCAATATAAAATGCGGCATCATCAACAGATTTTACATCATAAGGAGTAGCTCCTGTCCAAAGGTATAAACCTGCTTTTGTTGGATCTAAATTTCCAGCGTCTATATTTACCTTTAAAAAATTATTAGTTGCGTCTGCAGCATTAGTAGCATTTAAAGCCGCTGTGTATGGGTTTGCAACTAAATTCCATCTATTTCCTGAAGGATTGTCTCCGCCATCAGTAATAGAAATTGGTTGATCTTCTGTATTTATAGTACCTGTAAAAGTTACAGTTCCTGCAACAGTTTTCTTTTTAAAAGTGTATCCTTTGGCTGCTAAAAAATTACCAGATGAAGCAATATCATTAGTTCCTGCATTAGTAGTATAATAATTCCATCTTAACAGAGAGGTAGTTGAATTAAGATAAGGAGCTATTGCAAAATTATTCCCGTTAGTTTCCACTTCACCAGACAAACTATTTATGCTTTGTCCTTCTACAGGAGCACCAATTAAATGCCAATTTGTACTAACATGTCTTAAGTAAGACACATTACCTGTAGAGGTACCTTGTACTATTAAAGATCCGTTTGTAGAAGCGTTAGATAGTATGTTAAATGTTCCATTTTGAGTGAGGTTTCCACTAATGGTTAAAGAGCCTCCAGCATTAATGGTTAGGGTTGAACTTGCATCAACTAAAATATTGTTACTAACCCCACTAGTACTAGAATTAATAACAGGGTTGTTAGTAACATTGAGTATTCTCACATGGTCACTAGCAGAAGGAACAGTTTTGTAACCCCAGTTTGTAGCTGTACTCCAATTTGTGTTTGTAGTGCCAAAAAATTTGTTTGGTAAAGCACTACCTTTAAAAGCCGTTTTAACTCCAGTAGGCCATGTAAAAGAACCACTAACAATTGTTCCGCCATTAATCATAGCAGCACAATCAGAAATGCTACCATTACAATCTGTCGAGCCGTTGTAATAACCTATATTAGCAGTTACCCTTGCAGTAGTTCCATTTGTAAGGTCAAGCCCTCCATTTGAAAGTTTTGTTCCTGTTAAAACAGCAGTCTCCGATCCATTTATAGCATTTGTTTCTCCCCAAAAAGATAAGAATACAGTAGGAGCTCTTTCGGCACCTAAATATGCATATAGTTGATCTCCAGCGGCTAAATTAAACCCCCCATTTATTTCATTTGTTATTCCAATGTTAGTTGTGGATGTAGTACCATTATTATTAGCAAAGTTGACCCTTATTACAGTACCAGCTCCTAGTGTTTTATTTGTATTGTTAGTCCATTCACTAACTCCTTCTCCTGTTAGAGAGCTAAAAGCGGAGCCAGTCCAGTCATCATCATCAAAGTAAATTTTAGTACCTGCTAAACAATCATCAAGTAAAACAAAAGCATAATCTGACTGAGAAGAAGGAGTAGAAATTCTATTCACTGCAATGATAGCTATATCTCCCATAACATCAATACTACCATTATTATTTTGAGATACTATTACTTGAAATGTAAGTAATAATAAAAAAAATATTTTTTCTTTTAATAAATTGATTTTTTTCATTACTTGTTTGGTTAGTTAGATTACAAAATTAACAACATAATCAAAGAAAAAAACAGGTGTATATACCTCTTTTTTTAATGGAAGATTAATTCTTATTAGCTTCTTGATGGATACAATCCTTGTATGCAAATAATATAATTTACAACTGAAGATGGTTGCATATTATTAAAGTAATTACCATTTCCTGTATTAGAAGCCGTAGCAGTAGCAGCAACGTTTACAGGTATACTTTGCCCACCATATTTTTGTCCTGTGGTTGCTTCACTAACAAAATTTTCGGTACCTGTATTAGCTAAAAAACCAGTACCAGGGTTGGATTCATCTTCACTACCTTCTTCTGTATTAACGGGTATATCTATTGTACCAGCAGTTTCGCTAACAGTTATAATATGGTTGTGAGATGGTAAATTACCTATATTTAAGGATGTTCTTTCAGTTCCAAATCTCTGACCTGCACTTCTTGGAGTAAGTCCTGGTCCAGTTCCTGATCCTATTGGTGCAGCACCTCTTAAATCTGGTACAGCAAAAGTAGTTCTACCATCACCACCATAGGTTGTTCCTAAAAGTGAAAAAAGTGCCTGGTTTTGTGCAATTGACATTAATTGTCCGTGACAAAAAACAAAGTTTAATGGAGCAAAATTTCCTGCGAAAATTTTTACAACTCCTAAATACTCATCATTCATAGTTTATAAGATTAAGATTTAATTTAAAGTAAGTTCTTCTAGACTAATTAGTATCATAGTACCATTAGATGTAGTTAGTTGTAAAGAGCCATATTGATCTATTATGGCAGTTAGTTCTCCATCACCTTCATATCTATAATAAGCTTCTGTAGTATGAATTCTAACCAAAACACCCCAGGTTTCTGTTGGTATTGGATAGCCTTCAATTTTTTTATTTCCTAAGTCTATAAAGTTGATTTCTCCACTACCAGGTAAGGTAAAATAGATACTTCCTTTATTATTAAAAACGTGTTGAGTACCGGTTTTTATGGTTACTCCATTAGAAGCTCCAATATCATAAACGTAGTTGTTTTTTACAGTTAATGTATACATAAAATTAGTTATAGTTTTAATTAAACATATTCAAAACTATAGATAAAAAATAATGTACTTAAGAGTAGTAAATACTGAAAAAAAAAGGAGGTGTTAATACTTGTCTATTTTATAATCATAATCTTATATAAATTATTCTAACTTTTAAAGATTAAAATCAGGAGTAATTTCTATGAGTTTTTTTTGAATGCCATAAATGACCAAACCTGCTACATTTTTAGATTGGGTTTTAAGCAAAAGATTGTTTCTGTGGCCTTCTACGGTTCTAGGACTAATAAATAGTTTGTCTGCAATTTCTGCGGTAGTAAGTTGTTCGCAAATCAATTCTAAAACATCTATTTCTCTTTTAGATAATAATTTTTTGTCTAAATCGCTTTTTATACGTTTTCCGCTAGAGGAAATAATGTTTTCATGAATTATTTTCAATACAATTTCATCATAAAAAAAACCTTTATCATACACCTCATTTATGGTATTTACTACAGTTTTGGGACTTGCATTTTTTAATAAATAAGAAGAAGCACCAACATCTATCATGTTGGTAATAAAAGATTTACCTCCATAACTGGTTAGTGCAATAATTTTAATGTCAGGATGTGTTTTATGAATTATTTTTGTAGCTTCTACACCGTTAACTTCTGGCATTTTTAAATCCATCAAAATAACATCAGGAAACTCTTCTGTATGGGTAACAAAATCGATAAGTTCTTGCCCGTTTTCTGCTTCAAAAATGACATTAAAATTGGCTTCTCTTTCTAACAAAAACCGAATTCCTTTTCGAAACAGTTGTTCATCATCTGCAATTGCAATATTAATTTTTTCCATAATTATGAGGGATTTATAATGGATATTTTTATAGTAAAACCATTGTTTTCTTTACTTTCTATTTTATAGTTGCCGTTAAGTAATGCTACTCTACTATCTATATTTTTCATTCCCAAACCTTTTTGATGGTCTTGGTTGTTGTAGTTGAAACCTATGCCATTATCAGTATAATAAAAAAGCAAATGTTTGTCTTTACAATCAATATTGATAGTACTATTTTTTGCTTTTCCGTGTCTAATAGAATTGTTAATTAACTCTTGTACAATTCTAAAAAGATGTAGTTCATTTTGTTCTGATAAATATTTTTTCGAGTAATTTAAACTGTATTCTATATTAATTTTTTTGCTATTGCTAAAAGCATCAGCAAGCTCTTCAATGGCTGCTTTTAAACCAAACCTCTCTAAGATTGGAGGCAAGAGGTTATGAGCAATTTTACGAGCGCTTTGTAACGTTTCGTCTGTTGCTGACAATATGGTATTATTTACCTGATAATATTCGTGAGGTTTTAAATCTCCGTCTTTTAGTAAGTTTGCATTTAAATTTATTACGTTCAGTTTAGAACTAATATCGTCATGCAAATCTTGTGCAATACGTTTACGTTCTTTTTCTTGTGTAACAATTATAGATTGTATGATTTCTTTTTGATGATGAATTTGTAAATTCTTCTTCTCTAATTCTTTTTCAATTATTTTTTTACGAGAAAAAAAGAAAAATAACAATAATGCTGCACTCATTAAAAGAAGTAATAAAACTCCTGTTAAAACTATAGCTATCAATTGGTTATCTTTTCTTAAAAATTCTTCCATCAAGGGTTTTGAAAAGTCAAAACGAAATTACGGAAAAATTTTTTATATAAAGATAGTAGATGTAAGAAGAATTAAAAAACCTAAAATATAAATCAGGTATTTATACTTATATTATTTTTTATTGATTGAGGTTTTCTAAAGTTTTTGTACCATTCTATAAATACTAAGATTTGATATATTAAATAAAGAATACTATTTATTTTCCAAACTAATTGTTTAAGGGGTTTTACTGTAGAATCTCCTAACCCTATATTACCAAGGGTAAATAATAGTGTACTAGATAATAGGTAAATAAAAAAACCAGAGATAAAATAGATATAAGAATTGCCTGTTTTAGTTTCTATTTTCTGAGTAAAAAACAAAAAACTATAGACTAATAGTGGTACAGAAGTTATCGCTATTTCAAAAACATTCCACTTATAATAATCTTTAGGGTATAAACTATAATATCCAATTACTAAAATAATGATTAAAATGAGTATTTTTTGAATAACGGCAACCAATCTTTTTCCCTTAAGTATTTTAGAGTAAAACAAGCTCATAAAAATAAATTGACCAACAAAATAGTAATGAGAAATATACAAGTTATTAACTTTAGAATGATTTAAATAGCTGGATATTAACTGGATAGATAAAGATAGAAATAAGTAGTAGTTTAAAATTTTAAAAGCTATCGAATTTCTTCGATAGCTTTTAAAAAATAAGATTGTATTAACAAGGAGTATAAAATTGCCTATATAAATAATTGATTTTTCCAAGTTTTAACCATTTAAAGGACTACTGTTATCACAATTATCAGGGCAAGGGTCTGTAAAATCATAAATACTTCCACCAATTGGGTCTAACACATCTTCATCTTCAGATGATAAAGTTAACATGTCTTTACCATTTTTGTCAACTCCTACTATCATTAACTTTTCAATAAACACTTTTTCTCCTTCAACTTTTAATTTTTCTACACCAATATAAGCTCTAATACTTGCTACATTATCTTCTTGCAATACTTCTATAAGGTCTTTTTTAGGAATGTTAAAAGCTCTGCATTCAAAATATTTGTTGTAAGAAGCTTCATCATCTCTCCATTCTTTGGCCCATTTTTTTGCAGTTTTTAAACTAATTGTATTTCTAGGATTTGGTTTAGGGCCACCACTTGGTTTTTTTGTACTCATAATAGTAAAGTTTTTAAATTAATTTGTTTAGACCTTAAAGATATATAAAATGAACTAAAGTAGATTAAATGATTATAAATTGATAAAAAAACAGGTATTATTACTTGAAATTTTAAATATGAATAACTGATGCTTTCATTTTAGAACTCTTTAAAAAAACGTATTTTCGTGGTATGACAGCCGCTTTAGATTTACAAATAAAAACGTTACCAGAATCACCAGGAGTGTATCAATATTTTGATAAAAATCAGATAATTATTTATGTTGGCAAAGCAAAAAACTTAAAAAGAAGAGTAAGTTCTTATTTTACCAAAAATCATGATAGTGGAAAAACAAGAGTTTTAGTAAAGAAAATAGAATCAATCAAGCACATTGTTGTTCATACAGAAACCGACGCTCTTTTATTAGAAAACAATCTCATCAAAAAATACAAACCACGCTACAATGTACTACTAAAGGATGATAAAAGTTATCCATGGTTGTGTATTAAAAAAGAACGCTTTCCTAGAGTTTTTTTAACACGTAGGGTAATTAAAGACGGCTCAGAATATTTTGGTCCTTATACTTCTGTAAAAACAGTAAGGACTTTGCTAGATTTGATAAAAGAGTTATACCCATTACGAACATGCAAGTATGATTTAAGCGCAGAAAAAATTAATACAGGTAAATATAAAGTCTGTTTAGAATATCATTTAGGCAATTGTTTAGGGCCTTGTGAAGCTCTGGAAACAGAAACACATTACAACAACTCAATAAAAGAAATTAAAAACATTATTAAAGGTAATTTTAGAGAAAGTTTAGACAGGTTAAATACCTTAATGCTTGATTTTGCTGAAAAAATGGAGTTTGAAAAAGCGCAAAACATAAAAGAAAAAATAGATAGACTCAGCAATTATCAAGCAAAAAGTACTGTAGTTAATCCTACTATTAATAACGTGGATGTTTTTTCTATTATTTCTGATGAAACTCACGGTTATGCAAATTTTTTAAAATTATCTAATGGTTCTATTATACAATCGCACACTACAGAAATCAAAAAAAAATTAGAAGAGACAGACCAAGAATTACTAGAATTGTTTATTGTAGAAATTAGACAGCGTTTCAACTCTCAAGCCCCAGAAATCTATGTTCCCTTTCAAGTAGATTTAGGTGAAAGTGTAAAAGTAACTATCCCAAAATTGGGTGATAAAAAACGTATTGTAGAGCTTTCTGAAAGAAATGCAAAATATTACAGACAAGAACAGTTTAAACAAATTAAAATTGTAGATCCAGATAGACATGTAAAACGTATTATGGCGCAAATGAAAAAAGATTTGCGTTTAAAAGAAGAGCCAAGACATATAGAGTGTTTTGACAACTCTAACATACAAGGAACCAACCCGGTAGCAGCTTGTGTAGTTTTTAGAGACGGTAAACCAAGTAAAAAAGAATATAGGCATTACAACATAAAAACCGTTGAAGGGCCAGATGATTTTGCGTCTATGGAAGAGGTGGTTTACAGAAGATACAAACGATTACTTTCTGAAGGAGAATCTTTACCACAGTTAATCATAATTGACGGAGGTAAAGGGCAATTATCGTCTGCTTTAAAGAGTTTAGATATTTTGGGTCTTCGAGGAAAAATTGCCATTATTGGTATTGCCAAACGATTAGAAGAAATATATTATCCAGATGACCCTATTCCATTGTATTTAGATAAAAAGTCAGAAACTCTTAAAATAACGCAATATTTACGAAATGAGGCTCACCGATTTGGTATAACATTTCATAGAAACAAGCGTAGTAAAAGTGCAATACAATCTGAATTAGAACAAATACCAGACATTGGTAAACAAACTATTACAACTTTATTACGTAAATTTAAATCGGCAAAAAGAGTAAAAGAAGCTTCTTTTGAGAGTATAAAAGAGGTTATTGGTAACTCTAGAGCCGTAAAAGTATATCAATACTATCATCCAGAATCTAAAGAATGAAAAAACTTTTAATCTTACTTTTTGCATTAATTTCTACACTTTTATATAGTCAAGAAAAACAACCAAAAATTGGATTGGTTTTAAGTGGTGGTGGTGCAAAAGGTTTTGCTCATGTTGGTATTTTAAAAGAGATAGATAAAGCAGGTTTACAAATAGATTATATAGCCGGTACTAGCATGGGTGCTGTTATAGGTGGTTTGTACGCTATTGGTTATTCTGGTAACGACATAGAACAGATAATACTAAATACAGATTTTGAAGCAGTATTAAGAGATAAACTTACACGTAATACAAAACCTTTTTTTGAAAAAGAAACCGGAGAAAAAACTGTAATAACGCTACCTGTAAAAAAAGGTAAAGCAAGTCTACCTAGAGCAGTTTCTAAAGGACAAAACATTCTAAATTTGCTAACAGAATTGTTTGCCTCTGTAGAAGGGGCAAATGACTTTGCAAAACTAGAAATTCCTTTTTTTTGCATAGCCACAGATGTTGAAACAGGAAGAGAGGTAATTTTAGAAAAAGGAGACTTACCACTTTCTATAAGAGCAAGTGCGTCTTTTCCAACCTTGTTAATTCCAGTAGAAATTAATGACAGATTATTGGTAGATGGTGGTATTGCAAATAATTTTCCGATTGCTTTAATGAGAGAAAAAGGTGCCGATATTATTATTGGTGTAGATGTTGAAGGAAGATTGTATGAAAAAGAAAAGCTAAACTCTGTTGTTGCTATTATGGGGCAAATTATGAGTTATCAGATGTATAATAAAAGTAATCTTCAAAAAAAAGGTGCAGATTTTTATATACATCCTAAAATTTATAAATACAATGTTGTAGACTTTAATGAAAAAGAAAAGATTTTAGAAATTGGTAAAGCAGAAGGAAAAAAATACAGTGATACTTTTAAAGAGCTAGCGACTTTACAAACTTATAAAAAACCAAAAAAAGTACAACAAAAAACAATAAAACAATATTTGATATCTGATATGAATATTTCTGGTGCTAAATATTATACAAGGTCTTTTATTCTTGGTAAGTTAAAAATTAAATATGGAGATACGATAAGCAGAAAAGAAATTACTAAACGAATTAACTTATTATCTGCAACAAAAAATTATGAACGTATAGAGTATACTCTAGAAAATATTGAAGGTAACGCTTATGCTCTAAATTTAAAGTTGATAGAATCTAAAGATTATGCTAGTTTAAAGTTAGGTATTCACTATGATTTGTTGTACCAATCAGGAATTTTAGCAAACTACAATCAAAAGAATTTACTTAGAAAAAATGATTTATTTTCTGTAGATGTAATACTTGGTGACAACATTAGGTATAATTTAAACTACTTTGTAGACAATGGCTTTTACATAAGTTATGGGTTAACATCTAGATATAATAATTTTAGAGCAAGTACTAAGTTCAATCCTATAGTATCTATGTTTCCTAACATTAATAGTATTAATTTAAAATACACAGATATTACCAACCAATTGTTCATTCAAACAACGTTCAACAGAAAATTTGCAATAGGTTTAGGTGTAGAACATAAGTTTGTTAATGCTACTACAGAGACCATTGTATCTGAAAATGTTAATGATGATGAAGAATTTACTTTTGATAATAGTAATTATTTGAATGCCTATGGTTACATAAAACTAGATACGTATGATAAAAAATATTTTGTAACCAAAGGTTATTTTGCAGATTTAAGTTTTAGATGGTATTTGGCATCATCAGATTTTAATAATGATTTTTCAAAATTTGCACAAACAAAAGGAACACTAGGTTTTGCTACAACTTTTTTTGACAAGCTCACCTTTCAGTTAACCAATGAGGCAGGCTTTACTTTAGAACCCCCAAAATCTGATGTGTTTGATTATTATTTAGGAGGATATAATCAAAACTACATCAATACTTTTGTGTCTTTTTATGGATATGATTTTGCAGAATTGTCTAACAACTCCTTCATAAAATCAGAATTTAATTTTAGATATCGTTTAGCAAAGAACCATTATGCTTCTTTTATTGCTAATTATGCCAGATTAGAAGGAAACGTGTTTAGAAATCTAGATTTGTTTCAAAATATCAAATCAGGATATGCACTAGGGTATAGTTTCAATTCTTTTATTGGGCCAGTAGAACTAAAGTACAGTTGGTCTCCAGAAACCCAACAACAGTATTGGTTGTTTAATTTAGGTTTCTGGTTTTAGTTTATTGTTTTGTACTTAAATAAAACTCTTCATAAGTATTTAAAAGGTTCATAAGCGCTGCAATTAAATCTTTAGTTTCTAGTAAAATACTAAAATATAGCGTAGTATTTTTTGGGCTAGTTTCGTCAGATCTAATTCTAGCAACTTGTTTCTCTACAGACAAAGAAACCTTGTTTAATAATTCTCTTTTTTTGATTAATATTTCGTTCAAATCATCAAAAGTCCTATTCTTAAATATGTCACTTACTTCATAGAGTAAAGAAGACAACTCATTATTAATTTCTTTTAAATCTTTTAATTGTCCTTTTTTAAGATTTTTATGATTATTGTTTACATGCTTATAACTAGCCCTAGAAATATAACTAATAGATTGAGCAGCATCTTGCAAATAACCTAAAACCATAATGTAAAATCTACTGGCTTGAACAGAGGTGTCGTCCAAAGACTTAATAAAGTAAAAAACGCCATCTTTTAAACCATCAATTTCATCATTTAGTTTTTCAACATGCTTATCAGTTTTACGTAGTTTATTAAGGTCATGATTTGCCAAATCATTTACAACATTAGTATATAATTTTTCTATTCTAGTACCCACCCCAGAAATATGATCTGCACTTTCTTCAATAACACCATTTATTGTTATTAATTCTGCTCTTTCTATATGTGTTTTCTTTTTTACCTCATTAGATTTTTTTCTGTGTCTAATGGTATTTCTTGCAATCAAGAAACCAACTACTATTAGTAATACAGGTATCATAGCCATGTGCCAGCTAATAATGTAGGCAATAACTCCTGCAGCAGTAAACGCTATAATAGCAGTTAAAAACCAACCACCAATAACATTAAGCACACCAGCAACTCTGTATACAGCACTTTCTCGTCCCCAAGCTCTATCTGCTAAAGAGGTACCCATGGCTACCATAAAAGTAACATAAGTAGTAGAAAGTGGTAATTTCATAGAGGTAGCAATAGAAATTAAAACACTTGCCATAATTAAGTTTACAGAAGCTCTTACCAAATCAAAAGCAGGCATTTCATAAGTTTTATCTTTTGGTAATTTAATAGATGGTTTTTCAAATTTAGAATTGATATAATTTTGTGTTTTTTTAGGAATAATGAAGTTGATTCCAGAGTTTAAAAACATAGCAAATCTTACCGTAACTCTAGATAAGTTATTAGGTCTAAATTTTTCATGTCCTTCTCCTTGTCTAGATAAATTAATACCTGTTTCTATTACAGATTTTGCTTTAGAAGAGGTCCATAAAGTAACAACCATAATTGCACCCGCTAGTAGAAGCAACCAAATGTTAGATGGTACCCTTTTAGCCAAACTACCCATAGAGAATGCTGTGGGTTCTATACCAGAAATACTCCAAGCTTCGTAAGAATTTAGGGCAGCTATAGGTACACCAATAAAATTAACCAAGTCATTGCCAGCAAAAGCCATAGCTAAAGAAAAAGTACCAATACCAATAATAAGTACTAAAATATTAACTTTAAAAAACTTGATTAAAAGTGAAGATAAACCTGTCCAAATCAAAAAACTAACGGTAATAATTTGTAATGTGCTACCTTCTAAAATACCCTTTATGTTTTCGTAAAATTCAGTTCCTTTTAAACCTTTTATAATGATAAAATAGGTAATAGCAGTAATGGCAAAACCACCAAAAAGAGCGTTGATGTATGTAGGTTTATTTTCAAAATTAAAAGAGTAAATCAATCTAGAAAAATACTGCACAATAGCTCCTACAGAAAAAGCAACAACTACAGAGAGTAAAATTCCTAAAATAATTTGAGTTGCAGTTTCATAGTTAATATAACTCCATATAGCAGAAATACTTTCTGCATCATTAGAAGCAATTTTTAGGAGGGCAATAACAACTGCAGAACCTAGCAATTCAAAAACAATAGATACTGTTGTAGAAGTTGGCATGCCTAAAGAGTTAAAAATATCTAGCAGTAAAATATCAGTAATCATAACAGCCATAAAAATGTACATTACATCTTGAAAAACAAACATGCTGGGGTTAAAGATTCCTTTTCTGGCAACCTCCATCATTCCGCTAGAAGTAACCGCACCAAAAAAAACGCCAACGCTTGCAATGATCATGATTTTTTTTACTGATATTGCTTTAGAACCAATGGCAGAATTTAAAAAATTAACAGCATCATTACTAACACCAACTACTAAATCTACAATAGCTAAAACAGCCAAAGCTACTAGCATCAAGATATATGGATCTCCCATTTTTTGTCTTTATTTTTAACTGAGCAAAGTTAAATACTCATTAATTTGATAATGTTATTTTAATGTTATGAAATGTTCACGTATTAAAAGTACTGTATTAACTACTTTAAAAAGTAAAACTTATTAAACATTTAAAAATCAAAAGTAAAACATTTTTGGTAACATTCTCTTAACAACCTAATAACAGAAGCATAATTTATAACTAACATAGACTTTACAAAAGTAATAGACTTTTGCGGCAGTAAATTAAACACTAAAATGAAGAAAATTTTATTTATTATTTTTTTAGCCTTAAGTCAATTTATAACTGCACAAAGCAACGGTACTTTAAGAGGTTTATTAACAGATAAAGAGGCAGGCAATGAGCCTTTACCATTTGCTAACGTTATTATTAAAGGCACAACAAATGGATCTACAACAGATTTTGACGGAAACTACTCAATTAGCGTACCTGCAGGAACACATACTGTAGTGTTTAGTTTTTTAGGGTATAAAACCATTGAAAAAACGTTTACCATAAATAAAGGACAAACCATAACCATCAATCAACAAATGTCTGCGGAAGAAGGTGTTGCTTTAGATGAGGTTGTTGTAAAATCTACTACAAGTAAAGAAAAATCTAGTGCATTGATTCTAGAACAAAAGAAAGCCGTAGCTATAAAAACTTCTATTGGAGCACAAGAGTTATCTATAAAGGGTGTGTCTGATGCAGAAGGAGCCGTAACTAAAACAGCTGGTGTGTCTAAAGGTTCTAAAAATATTGTGGTTAGGGGTTTAGGTGATAGATACAATTCTACAACTTTAAACGGATTGCCACTACCTTCTGATGATCCAGAATACAAAAATATATCTTTAGATTTTTTTGATACGAGCATCATTAAAAACATTGGAATTAACAAAGTTTTTACCTCAGAAATTAATGGTGATGTAGGTGGAGCAAATATTGATATTTCTTCTAAAGAACTTTCTAAGAAAAAATTATTTAATATTGGTACTTCTTTGGGTGTAAATACACAAACTGTATCTAAAGAGTTTTTAACAATAGATGGCACAAATAGGTTTGGTACACAAAATTTATCTATACCTGTAAACGATTTAAATAAGTATTCGTTTAACAACTCTTTTAGACCACGTAGCCAAGATTTTCAATTTGACAATAGCTTTTCTTTTGCAGGAGGAAGAAAATACGATATTAAAGACGATACATTTAGTTTCTTTGTGGTTGGTGCATTTGATGCCGGATATAATTTCTTAGAAGGAAACATCAAACAAACCACAAGCGCAGGTGCTATCTTTTTAGATCAAGATTTCTCTAAATATGATTTTAATGTATCTCAAATACTAATGGCAAACCTGAATTATAAATTTGATGCAGGTCATAACATAGCTTACAATCATTTATTTATTCATAATAACAAACAATCTATAGGAGATTACTTTGGAGAGGTAAATCCAGAGCAAGATGGAGATTTAGAATTTCAAAGAAGACAACAAACTAATAATAATGAAGTTTATGTAAATCAGTTTTTAGCAAACTACAAGTTTTCTGAAAGATTAAACTTTGATGCTAAAGGATCTTTAAATTTTATTAGAGGTAATGAACCAGATAGAAGAACTAACAAGTATCTTTTAAGAGACGATTTTTTTAGTCCTCAAACAAGTTCTGCAGGAGAAAACGAGCGTTTTTTCTCTAAATTAGAAGAAAATGACTACGCAGCTAAAGGAAAATTTACATATAAATTAAAAGAAGACGAGGAGGATATTAGCGTACTAGAAGTAGGAGGAGATTATAGATACACAGAGCGTTTGTTTTCTGCTACAATTTTCAATCATGATTTTTCTACCAGAATACCAATAGATATCGATAATCCAGATGAAATTTTTAATCAATCTTCAATCGATAATAATATTTTTGACCTGCAAACAGGTAGAGGAAGAGGAAATAATCCTAATGCTTTTGTACCATTTACTTATAGAGGAAAAAGACAAATATTTGGTGCATTCGGTAATTTGGCATATCAATTTAGTTCTAATTTAATAGCTTCTTTTGGTGCGAGGTTCGAAAAAATTCAACAAAGAGTTACGTTTAATACCAATATTGCTAATTCATTTGTAGAAGGACCTTCTTTTTTAGATAAAACTTATGTATTACCAAGTTTTAATATTAAATATAACTTTAATGAAAACAGTATTGTTAGGTTAGCAGGAAGTCAAACGTACACTTTTCCTCAATTTAAAGAAACAGCACCTTTTAAATACCAAGACATTACTTTCTCTAGCCAGGGTAATCCAAATTTAAGACCATCAGACAACTACAATTTAGATGCAAAGTATGAGTATTATTTTTCATCATCAGAATTAATTACTGTTACAGGTTTTTATAAATATATTAAAGATCCAATTTCTAGAAGTGAAATTCCTTCTGGAGGTAATACATTAACTTATTTAAATGTAGGAGATGATGCTAGCGTTTATGGTATAGAGTTAGAAGCAAGAAAGAAAATTGTTAATAATGAAGAGCAAGATTTAGAAATTTTTGCTGGTTTAAATACGTCACTATTGGTGTCTAACGTTAATTTAGATGAAAATTCTGTAGCTCAATTTACCAACACTTCTAGTGATTTAGAAGGTGCAACACCAATTTTGGTAAATGCAGACATATCATTAAATAAAAAATTTAATGATAATACATTTATTTCTTCAATAGTTTTTAATTATTTCAGTGAAAGAGTATATTCTGTTGGAACAAGGGGTTTTGAAAACGTAATTGAAAAAGGAATTCCAACATTAGACATTGTTTCTTCATATAAATTAAGCAAACACTATGGTTTTAAATTGAAAGCAACAAACTTATTAAATCCTGATTTTCAACTAGAAAGAGCTGGTTTTAATGGGGGTGAGAATGTAGTGTTAAGAAATTATAAAAAAGGTGTTAACCTTAGCTTAGGATTTACGTACGACTTTTAAAAAACGCTCTAATTCGTAACAATTCTTTAAAATTAAGATAAAATAAATTAAACAAAACCAATATAATTTTGTGGTGAACAAAACAATAAAATCTAATTAAAACAATAATGAAAAAAACAATTTTAACCTTTGCAGCAATTGCTTCTTTAATCTTTACAGGATGTTCCTTAAGCGATGATGACCAAGTAGTAATAGGAGGTGGTGTAGAAGCAACTTCTCAAAATTTAGCAGGTAATTTAACAACAGATTTAAGATTAGAATCTGGTGTTTCACATAACTTAATAGGTGCTTTATTAGTAAAAGATGGTGCTACATTAACTATAGATGCTGGTACTACTATTAATGCTTTAGCAGGTGGTACAGATGTATATATTTTAGTAGAAAAAGGCGGTAGAATTATTGCTGATGGTACACCAGAAAATCCAATTAAATTTACATCTAATGCAACTGTTCCAAGAGCAGGAGATTGGGGTGGAATCATAATTAATGGTAATGCACCTTTAAGTCGTCAAGAAGGCACAGAAAGTAATGCCGCTACAGAGGTAAACAACGGTGTTTTCTTTGGAGGTTCAGACATCGCTGATGATTCAGGAATTTTAGACCATGTAATTATTGAATATTCTGGAGCAAGAATTGACGATGAAGCAGAACACAACGGATTAACATTAAATGGAGTTGGTTCTGGCACTACACTTTCTAATATTGCTATTTTCTTTGGAGATGATGATGCTATAGAATTTTTTGGAGGTACAGTTAACGCTTCTAATATTTTAGTTGTAAATGCTAAAGACGATATGTTCGATTTTACTCAAGGTTATGCAGGTACATGTACAAACTTATATGGTATCAGAGAAAATAGATACGAAGCTGTAACGTCAGATCCAAGAGGTATTGAGGCAGATGGTAACTTAGATGGAAACTCTCCTTCAGATATTAACGAATCTAATTTTACAATAAACGGAGTAACTATTATTAATAATGCTGCAGGTGTAGAAATGTCTGATGGTATTAAAGTAAGAAGAGATGCAAGAGCTACCATTACAAACGCTTACTTGGCTTTAGGTACTGGAGCAATCTTTGGAGATGTAGTAGATTTACAAGATAGTAAAACAGATGCAGACGATGCAACTTCTGTAACAGGAGTAGCTAACACAGCAAATGCTTTAGATATTACAGATGTAAAAAATACAACTACTGGTGGAGCAACTATAAACTTAACATCAGGAACATCAGGAGGTGCAGATGCATCTGTGTTTTCTTGGACAGGGTATAGTTTCTAAAACTAATTTCAATAATTTGAAAAGCAGGCTCTAAGCCTGCTTTTTTTGTATAGTATTTGAGTATAGACAGGTATAGTTTTTTATGTATTTTTAAGCTTTATAAAACTAATTTTACTAGTGTACCATATTAGTTATTCATATAATACTGAAATACCTAAGTAACCATGAAAATAAAAGTAGAAGAAATACAAAAAAAACTGTATGCTCTTTTTGTAAAGTATCATTTTACTCAAGAAAAAGCAGCATTATTAGCTAAGGTTTTTACAGAAAGTACGGTAGATGGTGTTAGTTCTCATGGTATAAATAGAGTTCCCTTATTTATCGATTATATAAAAAAAGGAGTTGTAGATATTAATACAGATGCAGAAAAAGTAGCTTCTTTTGGTAATATAGAACGTTGGGATGGTAATTTTGGTGCCGGTATTTTAAATGCAAAAACCTGTACAAATAGAGCTATAGAATTAGCAAAAGAATACGGAATGGGGTTGGTTGCCTTACGCAATACCAATCATTGGATGAGAGGCGGCAGCTATGGCATACAAGCCGCAGATGCTGGTTGTATTTCTATACTATTTACAAACACCCAACCTAATATGCCACCTTGGGGTGGAAAAGACAGTCGTATTGGAAACAACCCTTTTGTGGTAGCTATTCCTAGAAAGAAAGGACATGTTGTGTTAGATATGGCTATATCACAATTTGCGTTTGGTAAAATAAACGATTACAAGTTAAAAGGAGAAAAATTACCATATTACGGGGGTTGGGATAATGATAATCAACTGTCTAAAGACCCAGAAAAAATTTTAGAAAAAGAACGTGGTTTACCCATAGGGTATTGGAAAGGTTCTGCACTTTCTATGGTGTTAGATATGTTAGCCACAATATTATCTGCAGGAAATTCTACCTACAGAATTAGTAAAAAAGAAATAGAAACCGGAATTTCTCAAGTATATATTTGTATTTATCCCGAGGTATTTTATGACGATGGATTATCGCAAAAACTGATAAAAGAAATTATTGATTTTACGCATGACGTAACTCCCATAAAACCTGGTGAAAAAACCTATTACCCTGGAGAACGTACTGCACAAACTAGAGCTAAACAGTTAAAAGAAGGCGTACTGGTAAACGAGAGTATTTGGAATACAATTTTGAGCTTATCGTAAAATAAGTTATTCAATAATTTTTACGAAATCTTCAAAAGCTACATAGTAAGGTTGGTCTTTAAAAACAGGGCTTTCAACGCTTTCTGCATTGGCAATGCCTACACCAGCAAACCAAACTTTTGCATTGTTTTTTAGTGCATGATTTTTAAAGGTTTCCATCCAAATGGTATCATATTCTGCATTGGGGTTTTGTAGATTGCTAGTAGCTTTTACCAAAACAAAAATTGTAGGCTCTCCTTTTTTGAATAGTACAAATTGAGGATGTCTTTTTAATTGACTATTTATCGCCTGAAATTCGTACCCCATTTGGGTTAATTTTTCACCCACAATGTTCATTGCTAAATTGTGCAATTCTTGTGCTGTTAAAACCTGCATACGCTATTTTTTCTTATTTCTTTTATTGTAATTTTTGTCTCCTCTAGTTTTAGGTTTCTTGTATTTTTTAGCAATTTCTCTTCTGTAAGATCCTCCTAAATTTACTTTTTTATTTTTTTCACTTTTTTCATGAAACGCTGGCCCTGGAACGTATTCTAAACCTGTTCTATTTTTAGATTGTTCTCCGTCTTCTTTAGGACGTTCATCTTCTGTTAATGTTTTAGAAATTGCAACATCTTCTGGCATTTCTAAAACAGGAATTTGATAATTCATCAAACGCTCTATGTTCTCTTTTGCTTCTAGCTCTTTTACTGTTGACAACAAAATGGTTTTTCCTGCTTTTTCTGCACGACCAGTTCTACCAATTCTATGCATATAATTTTCAGGAAAATCGGGGGTGTCAAAATTGATAACATGAGAAACTTCATCAAAATCTAAACCACGTGCCATAACATCTGTGGCTACTAAAATTCGATTATTGCCTTCATCAAACTGTCTAATAGAACGTATTCTATAATTTTGCGTTTTATTAGAATGAATTACACAAGTTTCGCTTCCAAAGATTTCTTCTAAATGCTTAAATAATAAGTCTGCACTTCTTTTAAATGCTACAAAAATAAGCACCTTAGTAAACGTTTCTTTATCGCTCAATAAATGGTGTAATAAATTTACTTTGGTAAAAAAGTTGGGCACATTGTAAGCAACTTGCTCTATATTGTCTAAAGGTGTTCCGCTAACGGCGACAGAGATTTTTGTGGGATTTTTAAAGAAATCATAAATCAATGCATCAACATCTTTGGTCATTGTTGCAGAAAATAATACATTTTGCCGTCTTTCAGGTATCACGTCAAAAATATTCATCAACTGAAAACGAAAACCTAAATCTAACATTACATCAACTTCATCAATTACCAATTTTTGAATCGATTTTAACTTTAAAGCATTGCTTAAAGCCAAATCATACAAACGCCCAGGAGTAGCAACAATAATATCTTGACCTTGTAAAATGGCTTGTTTTTGAGTGTTGATGTTTGTGCCGCCATAAACTCCTAAAACACGCACATTGATATAGGCTGCCAATTTCTCTATTTCATCAACAATTTGTATAACAAGCTCACGGGTTGGCACCAGTACTAAAACTCTAGGATGTTGTTGTTTAGAAAACTTTAAATCTTGCAAAATAGGCATCATATATGCAAAGGTTTTACCTGTACCTGTTTGGGCAATTCCTACCACATCTTTACCTGATCTTACTACAGAAAAAGCACGTTCTTGAATTGGGGTTGGGTGTACAAATTCCAAGTCGTCAATAGCATATTGCAATTGCTTAGAGATACCTAAATCTTCAAAAGTCATTCTAAATAATTTTCTACAAAGGTACGTTTAAAGTTTTGAGTTCTAAATTTTGAAATCTAAGATTTAATCAGTCCTATTTTAGTAGTTTTGCAAGTGTAAAATTATGAACAACAATGATTACAGATACACATACACATCTTTATTCTAGTCAGTTTGATGAAGACCAAGCAGCTATGATACAACGTGCAAAAAAGGCTGGAGTTTCTAGATTTTTTATCCCCGCGATAGACGCTTCTTACACGGAAAGAATGATAGATTTAGAAACAAATTATCCTAATGATGTGTATCTGATGATGGGTTTGCATCCAACATCTGTAAAAGAAAATTATAAAGAAGAGTTAGCGCATGTAAAAGAATGGATAGACAAACGTAATTTTTATGCCATAGGGGAAATTGGAATAGATCTATATTGGGATACTTCTTTTTTAGCACAACAGCAAGAAGCGTTTAGCACGCAAATTAAATGGGCAAAAGAAAAAAAACTGCCAATTGTAATACATTGTAGAGCAGCATTTGATGAGATTTTTGAAATTTTAGAAGCAGAAAAAGGAGATGATTTATTCGGAATTTTTCATTGTTTTACGGGTACAAAAGCACAAGCAGAAAAAGCGATTTCATACAACATGAAATTAGGTGTTGGAGGAGTGGCTACTTTTAAAAACGGAAAGATTGATAAATTTTTACATGAAATAGACCTAAAACACATAGTTTTGGAAACTGATGCCCCTTATTTGGCACCAACACCATACAGAGGTAAAAGAAATGAATCTGCTTACATTACTAACGTTGTAGATAAGTTAGTAGATATTTATGGAGTGTCTTTTGATGAAATTGCAAAAATAACTACCCAGAATTCTAAAGAAGTATTTGGAATATAATTGAATATAGAAACAACATATTACAAAACACCTATTGGCATTGCAAAAATTACGGGTGATAACAACGGAATACAATCTGTTTCTATTTTAGATGATGATAAAATTTCTCTAGAATTGTTAAACCAAAAAGTACCTCAATGTTTACAAGATTGTGTTACCCAATTAGATGAATATTTTAAAGGAGAAAGAGCTGGTTTTAACCTAACTGTAAACCCAAAAGGAACTGTTTTTCAGTTAAAAGTATGGGCATCACTTTTAAAAATACCTTACGCAAAAACAAGTACCTACTTGCAACAGAGTAAAGCCTTAGGAGACGTCAAAGCCATAAGGGCTGTTGCTGCTGCAAATGGTAAAAACCCACTTTGGATTATTATACCTTGTCATAGAGTTATTGGTTCAGACGGTTCTTTAACGGGTTACGCTGGGGGTATTTGGCTTAAAAAATGGTTATTGGCGCATGAAAATCCAGTAAAACAACATACTCTTTTCTAATATTTTACTAGAATTCATTCATTAAAAAAACTATTTTTACGTTAGCTACGTTTAGTGTTTAGATGCTTCAAAAATTCTTTTTTTTTATGTTACTGTGTATTGGGTTTTCCATCCAATCTCAAACCATATCTAAAGATTTTAGATTACGGAAAATTGAAGTTAAAAAGGATACTATTCAACTAGATTCTGTAGCTATAAATTCTCAAAAATTTACACTAAAAGATGCACAATTACAACTAATTTCTAAGACAGAATATCAAGTAGATTTTAGCAATGCAACACTTATTATTGATGCAAAAAAATATCCAAAAATTACAGTCGAATATTTTAGATTACCAGATTTTGTTACCAAAGTATACACCCCTTTTGATGAAAAACTAATTTTACCCAATGAAACCAATACAGGTACCTTATATAGTTTAACAACTAATAAAAAAGCATCAGATATTAAGTTGTTTGATGGGTTAGAAACAAGAGGTTTTATAACAAGGGGTCTTACCTCAGGAAACAATCAAAATGCGGTAACAAATTCTGCTTTAGATTTAGAAATATCAGGTAAACTATCAAATAAAGTTACTTTAAGAGCTAATATTTTTGATACCAATATCCCTATTCAACAGAACGGATATTCTCAAAACTTAACCGATTTTGATAGAGTTTTTATAGAATTATTTTCAGACAATTGGCAAATTAGAGCAGGTGATATCTCATTACAAAATAAAGAAAGTTATTTTATGCCAATTAGTAAGCAAATAGCAGGTTTGCGAGTGCAAGCCAATGTTAATGACAAACTAAAAGTTGCCGCTTCTGGTGCCGTTGTGCGTGGTAAATTTAACAGTTTTAGAATAACAGGCAGAGAAGGTAATCAAGGTCCTTACAAGGTTTTTGGGGTAAATAACGAGCCGGCTATTTTAATTATAGAAGGTAGTGAAAAAGTGTATATAAACGGGGTGCAAATTCAACGAGGTGCAGACAAAGATTATGTGATGGACTATAATTTGGCGGAAATAACATTTACGACTACGTTTCCTATAACTAATGATATGAGGATTGCTGTAGAATTTCAATATGCAGATAGAAATTACACACGTTTTTTAACTTATGAAGAAGTAGAATATAAATCAGATAAATGGAATATTAGTGGGTATTTTTTTAATGAAAATGATGCTAAAAATCAACCTATACAACAGGTTTTAACAGATGAACAGAAGCAAATTTTAGCAAATGCTGGAAACAATCCAGATTTAATGATTGCAGAAAGTGCTTTTGAAGATACGTTTGATGAAAATAAAATTTTGTACAAAAAAGTGTTTCAAGGCTCAGTTGAGGTTTTTGAATTTTCTGAAAATCCAGAGGATCAGTTGTTTTTTGTAACCTTTACCAATGTTGGGCAAAATAATGGAGATTACGTCTTGGATAGAAGTACTGCTATTGGAAATATTTTTCGCTTTGTTGGGGTAAATCAAGGTAACTTTAGTCCTATTATTCGCTTAACTGCTCCTAATAGATTTCAAGCTTTTGTATTTAAGACCAATTATGATTCTAAAGACAAAACCAAGTTAAATTTAGAGGTTGCTGTTAGTAATAATGATGCAAATTTGTTTTCGTCTATAGACGATGCCAATAACGTTGCGCCAGCTGTTAAAGTAAATTGGCAACAGATTTTGATTGATAAAAAGTGGCAATTAAAAAGCAAAATTTCTCATGAATTTGTTCAGAAAAACTACAATATAGAAATGCGTTGGGAGCCGGTAGAATTTAATAGAGATTGGAATATTTTAACCAACAATGCTACCAAAAATTATTTTCAATCAGAATTTAGCTTACAAAATGAAAAAAATGATTTTGTATTGTATCGGTTCAATCACTTAAACTATCCAAATACATTTAATGGAAACAAGCACGAATTTCAATCTAAATTTAACCTAAAAAAAACAATTCTTTCTGTAGATGCAAGTTATTTAGAAAACACATCAACAATAGAAGATAACTCTTTTTTAGTGGCAAGAGGTAAGGTAGAACATGATTTTAATAAAAAATGGTTGGGTGCACTTGTTAATGTTGAAACAAATAGCAGGCAAAATATCATCACTAAAGAATTTATAAACACCAGTCATCGTTTTAAAGAATACGAAACCTATTTTGGAGTGGGAGACTCAACAAAAGTATTTGCCAAAGTTGGGATTAATCTTAGAAATAACGACAGTATAAGAGCCAACGCATTTACAGAAATTAATGACAGAAAAACGTTTTATATCAACAGCAGACTACTTAAGAATAAAAATACCAATCTAAGTATTTTTGCCAATTATAGAGTTACAGAAAACCAGTTTATCGAAGATGAAAAAACGCTGAATTCTAGAGTAAAATTTAGCCAAAAACTAATTCAAAACTTTATCAATCTAAATACAGTTTACGAAACCTCTTCTGGTAACGTGGCAAGACAAGAATTTTTTTATGTACAAACAGAACCCGGGCTTGGTTTTTACACATGGATTGATTATAACGAAGATGGCATTCAAGATTTTGATGAATTTGAAATTGCAGAATTTCAAGATCAAGCAGAGTATTTGCGTTTGCCTAAACCAAACTTAAGGTTTATACCAACACAAAGAGCTAAACTTACCCAAAATATAACCATAAACCCTAGAGTATGGGTATCTAAGAAAAACGTTTTAAAAACCATTTCTAAATTTACCAATCAAAGTTTCTTAAGTGTAGAAAATGAACAACAAAGAGTTGAAGATTCATTTAATTTTAATCCTTTTCAGTTTGATGAAGACAACCTTGTAAGCCTTAATTTTAATTTTAAAAATAGTCTGTTTTTTAATAAAAATTTACAAAATTATAGCACAACGTATACTTATGGTACAAACAGAAATAGACAACAATTTTTAATTGGTGCTCAAGAGAATAGAGTAAAACTACATCAAGTGGATTTTGCACATAAATTTAAAACTTTTTGGTTGTTTGAATTGTTAGGTAAAACCTCAGAGAATGATTTACAAACAGAAAACTTTACCAACAGAAATTATAAGATTTTGTCTAATGAAATTCAACCAAAAATAAGTTTCTTATACAATCAGAACAATCGTTTTTCTGCTTTTTATCATTTTAAAAATAAA
This sequence comes from Polaribacter sp. WD7, assembly GCF_003335085.1. GTDB lineage: Bacteria > Bacteroidota > Bacteroidia > Flavobacteriales > Flavobacteriaceae > Polaribacter. Next base: position 419,201 of record NZ_QPEJ01000018.1, read on the forward strand.
GAGAATAAATTGCAAGATTTTGAAACTTTAAATCAGCAAAAATTTGGTCTAGAGTATTTTTACATCAGCAAAAAACAGAATCAAATTTCTGCAAACATTAATGTGTTTTTGAATGATTTTGTGGGTAATACAAATACACCTGTAGCCTACCAAATGTTAGAAGGCTTGCAAGCAGGAACAAATTTTACTTGGAATTTGATTTTTAACCAAAAATTAAATTCCTTTTTAAACCTAAATTTAGCCTATTTAGGTCGAAAAAGTGAAAACTCAAAAGCCATACATACAGGTAGTATTCAATTAAGAGCAATTTTTTAACGTTAAACTCACGCAACCTTTCTATTTTTTTAGCATCTTTACCCTACAACTAATCCAATTAAAAAAATAAAGATGAAGAAAAAATTATTTTTACCAGTATTACTTTTTAGCGCTATACTTTTTGCGCAAGAAAAACAGAATAAGTATCCTCAAGACACAGGTAAAACTCAAGAAATTAAAATAGATGCTTTTAGTTTAATTGTATTTTCTTCTTTTGATGTTACTTATGAAAGGTTGGTAAACAAAGATTCTTCTTACGGAGTTTCTTTATTTTACAATTTTAATACTATAGATAGTGATTTGTATTTCCCCAAAAAGTTTTCTTTAACTCCTTTTTATCGTTGGTTTTTTACAGAAACTAGATTTGCAAGAGGTTTTTTTGTAGAAGGTTTTGGTATGCTAAATACATTTGAGGAAGAAGTTTACAGTTTTGATTCATTTGATACTAATGGTAATTTTGAAACAGTAAAAGAAACCGATTTTGCTATAGGTATTTCTGTAGGAGGTAAGTTTATTATCAAATCTGGTTTTGTAGCAGAGATTTCTATAGGTGTTGGTAGAAATATATTTGGAAATACTGCTGATGGATTTTTAGAGAATGAATTGGTTACAAGAGGTGGAATTTCTTTAGGGTATAGATTTTAATGAATCTTTATTTGTTATGTTTGTGGTGTAGTTTAAAAATTTACCCATAAAATAACAATATGAAAAAAATACTACTAGTTTTAGGTTTAGCATTTACCTCTTTAGGTTACTCTCAACAAGAAATTAAATTAGATCTTGGAGACGCTTTGGTAATAAGAAGTTTAGAATTCTCTTATGAAAATTACTTCTCAGAAGATTCATCTTTCGGTATTTCTGCACTATTTAATTTGGCAAAACAAGATGTAAGTTTTCGGTACAATGAAAATGTCATGATAACACCATATTATAGGCATTATTTTACTGCAGATGAAAAGTGGAATTTTTTTGGAGAAGGATTTGTAGGTATAAATTCAGGTAAAATAGAGTCTATAGAAGACTCTGGTGTATACGATGTAAAATACACAGATGGAGCTCTAGGGATTGCTGTAGGTACAAAATATGTAGCTAATGGTGGCTTAGTTATAGATTTGTACGGAGGTTTAGGAAGAAACTTATTTGGTACAGATTCTCCTGTTTTAGTTCCAAGACTTGGACTTAATGTAGGTTGGAGATTTTAAAAAAAACACAAATAAAGGATATAAAAAAACCATCTCAAAAGAGATGGTTTTTGTTTTTAAATAAAAATTAATTATTTAGCATCTTGCTCTAGTAAATCAAAGAATTGATTTAATTTAGGCATAATAATAATTTTAGTTCTTCTGTTTTTAGACATGTTTTCTGCAGTATCATTTGGCGCTAAAGGCACATATTGACTTCTACCTGCAGCTATTAATCTTTCTGGCTTAACACCATACTTGTATTGTAATATTCTTGTGATAGAAGTAGCTCTTTTTGCAGATAAATCCCAGTTATCTTGTAAAAACTCTGTTTTAATTGGTTTAGAATCTGTGTGACCTTCAATCATCACTTCCATTTCTGGTTGTCCTTTGATAACTTTAGCTATTTTTTCTAAAACATTATAAGCTTTATCTGTTACGTTATAACTTCCGCTTTTAAATAGTAATTTATCAGAAATAGATATAAAGACCACTGTTTTTTCTACGTTAACTTCAATATCTTCATCTTGTATACCATCTGTTAAGTTTTTAGTTAAATGGTATTTAATAGCTAAATTAATAGAATCTTTTTGCGTCATAGCTTTTCTAATTCCATTAATATACTTGTCTTTTTCACTAAGCTGCGAAATAACACTTTTAATATTGTCAGAAGAAGATTGTGTTAAAACAGTTAAATTTTCTACTTGTTTTAAAGCTGTTTTTTTGTCTTGTTTTAAGTATTTAACTTGCTCTTTTAAAGCAAAAACCTGTGCATCTTCCTTTTCTTTTTCAACTAAGCATTTTTGTAAATTGGCCTTTACATCAACAAGTTCTTTTTCTGTTTGTTTGTTTCTAGTCTCTAGAGCAGCGTATTCTTTTTTAGAAACACAAGAGCTCACCAAGATAATTGACAATAATGCAATTGATAGTTTTTTCATGGTTTAAAATCGTTAATTTGAACTTCAAATTTAACAAAATCAATCAATAAAAACAGTACATAACCATTTTTTGTGAAAAATTTAAATACTACTTTTGTTTGTGTTAAAATTATTTTAATGAGAATGCAAAAAAAACTTCTATTCTTACTTCTAATAACCTTAGTTTTTGGGTGTAAAAAAGAACCTATTCTACAAGATTATAATTTAAGAGGTGCTGTTTTTGGAACTACTTATAACATCAAATATGTAAGCGTAGAAAAGAACTACCAAAGTGCTATAGATAGTTTGTTTTTTTTAATCAATAAATCGTTATCAACCTATATTCCTTCATCAGATATTTCTAAGATTAATAACGGAGATACTGCTGTAATTGTTGATGACTTTTTTGTTGAAGTTTTTCAAAAATCAAAGAGAATTTACAAAGAAACAAATGGTTATTTTGACCCAACAGTTGGTAATTTGGTTAACGCTTGGGGCTTTGGGCCTAAAAATGAAAAAAGAAACCTAACAGATGTACAGGTAAAAGAGCAAATGAAATTAGTTGGTTTTAATAAGGTTCATTTAGAAGGAAGAAAGATTATTAAAGAATATAAAAATATTTTTTTAGATTTTAATTCTATAGCAAAAGGCTACGGAATTGATGTTGTAGCACGTTTTTTAGAATCAAAAAACATTAAAAATTACCTCGTAGAAATTGGAGGAGAGATACGCTCTAGAGGGAAAAAGAATGACAATTCTGATTGGACAATAAAATTGGTAAATCCGTTACATAAAAATGATTTAGATAAATTTAAAAAATTAAACTTATCTAATAAATCTATGGCTACATCTGGTAATTATAGAAAATTTAGAATAGATGAATACGGAAAAAAACATGTACATACAATAAATCCTAAAACAGGTTATGCAACCGAAAGTAATTTGTTAAGTGCTTCTGTAATTGCCAACATAGATTGTGCAGATGTAGATGCCTATGCTACAGCATTTATGGCTATGGGATTAGAAAAAACAAAAGAATTTTTAGAAAAACACAATAAGATAGATGTAATTTTACTTTTTTCTGATAAAAAGGGTACCTTAAAAGAATATGTTACAAATACCTATAAGTAGGTGGTTTAGCATAATTTATGTTAGGTATTTTTGTATATTGCAAGTCTTTAATTGGGGATAATTTATAACTATGAAAAACTTACTTTTTGTACTAATTTGTTTGGTAGCTTTTACGACAATTTCTGGACAATCAAAAAAAGATATTGCAAACGTTTACATAAAAAGATCTGAAGAAAGTCTTGGTAATTTAGAAATTGAAGAATCTTTAGATCACTTCAATAAAGCTATGAAGTATATAGATACTATTACTTCACATAGAATAGCAAGATTGGGTACCTATATTCATTTTGAGTTAGATAGATTTAAAGAAGCTCAAGCCTATGCAAAACAATATTTTTTGTTAGCTAAAAATAAAAAGTCAGAGGAATATCAAGACTTTTTAGAGCTTTTTGTCAATATAAATGAAGAAATAGAAACTTTAGAACAAAAAGAAAAACAACTAGCCTTAGCACGTTTACAAAAAGAAAAGGAATTAAGAAAAATAGATTCTTTAAAGACTATGTGGAGAAATAAATCTGAAGCTCTTTCTCTAAAGGTAGATAGTATTTATACATTTAATAAAGATAATTTGGCTTTATTTGAAGCTAAAGGATTTTTTGGAGTAATGAGTGATCGTGGAGAAATATTGGTTAAAGCAGATACTTATCAAGATGCCTTACATTTTGATGGTTTTTTTATTCTTAAAAATACTAAAGAAGCACCTACAAAGATTTTTGCATACATAAATAGTTCTCATTCTGGTTATATGTTACCAAGCCCATCAGAGTTTAATGCTCTTTCTACACATTACGGAAAAGTAATGTTACCTAGAGGAAATGGTAGGTTAGTGACTTATCCAAATAATTCTTACAAACCTATGGTTTACGATTTAAATGCCAGAAAATTTGTTAAAGTAGCTAATGAAGAAGAATTATTGAAAGATTTAAAAAGAAATGATGTTATTGATAAATCTAACAAAGATGGAGAAGTTAAGATAGCTAAAGAATGGTATCGTTTTGGAGGTCATTTAGGTGGCGGTATTCATCCTTTATATTTACCAAACCAGTATAAAGTTAATTCATTTTTATGTTCAATAGACGGTAGTGTTTTAAACGCAAATTCTACTTATCAAAATATAGGTTTTTTCTACAACAACAAATCTCAAGCAGTAAAAGGAAATAAAACAATTTGGATAAATCAAAACGGAACAAAGGTTACTGCTCCAAAAGATGAATCTGGTAAATATACAGGTAATTCTAAAGTTGTAAAACTAGAGAATGGAAAATATCAAATTATGCAAGGTCAATTTATTGTTCTGGGAGGCGAAAAATTAGAAAAACAAGTAGATTTTTTAAGATCTCATAAATAAGCTATTTTTTATAACATACGGGAAGAATCTCATTCTTCATCAAACAAAATCGTTCTAATTCTTTTGGGGCAATTTTTTTTGTGTAATCTACTTCATCAACAGTAAAACCAACCGAACGTAGTTTGTTAAAATAGTCTTTACCATATACTCTTACATGATCATATTGCCCAAAAATCTTAGCACGCTCTTTTCTGTCAGTAATGGTGTCATCTTCAAAAGTTTCTTTTCTAGATAAGTCTTGTGGAATCTGAAAAATACCGAAACCTCCTTTTTTTAAGACACGATACAATTCTTGCATAGCCCTGGTATCATCTGGAATATGCTCTAAAACATGATTACAAAAAACAACATCAAATTCATCATCTGTAAAAGGTAAGTAGCATATATCTGCCTTAACATCTGCAATAGGAGATTCTAAATCTGATGTAATATATTCTAGGTTTTTTTGTTTTCTAAAGATGTCCAAAAAACACTGTTCAGGTGCAATATGTAATACTTTTAGTTTTTTTGTTGATGAAAAAAAATTGGTTTCATCTTTCAAAAATAGCCACATTAAACGGTGTCTTTCTAATGATAATGTAGATGGAGACAAAGCGTTTTTACGTTGTTTCCCATATCCATAAGGTAAAAATTTACGAAAACTTTTACCATCTATTGGGTCTGTGTATTTATTTCCTTTTAAAGAAAATGCTATTATGGGACGTACCACATAACTTACTTTGATTAACAAAGGTCTTGGAATGGTGTTTAAGATAGATTTAAATAGCGACACAAATTTTAATGCTGTTAATGAAAATGTTATTTTTAAAAATGAAATTAAAACTATTGTCTAAACTCATCTTCTTCATCTGTAACAATACCTAAGGCTTCATGCACATATTTAAATGTGGAAAGAAGTTCTGGTTTTCCGTTAACAATCGCAACATCGTGTTCAAAATGTGCAGAAGGTTTATTGTCTAAAGTAGTAATGGTCCAACCATCTGTATGTTGTTTAATTTTATGAGTTCCTAAATTGGTCATTGGCTCTATAGCCACTACCATACCCTCTGTAAATTTTTTACCTCTACCTCTTCTTCCATAGTTTGGCATTTCTGGGTCTTCATGCATTTCTTTTCCTAAACCATGACCAACCAATTCTCTAACAACCCCATAACCGTGTTTTTCAGTAAAGTTTTGTATAGCATACCCTACATCTCCAACTCGGTTTCCTGCTTTAAATTCTCTAATACCAACATACAAGCTTTCTCTAGTTATATCTAACAGTTTTTGAGTTGTTACATCAATTTCTCCAACAGCAAAAGTATAGGCATGATCTCCGTAAAAGCCATTCTTTTTAGCACCACAATCTATAGAAATAATATCACCTTCTTGTAAAGGTTCTTTATTAGGGATGCCATGTACTACTTGAGAATTAGGACTCATACAAAGCGTGTTAGGAAAATCGTACAACCCTAAAAATCCAGGAATAGCGCCTTCTGCTCTTATAAAATCTTCAGCTAGTTTATCTAAATACAAAGTAGAAACTCCTGGCTTTACTTCTTTTGCTAGCATACCTAAAGTTCTTGAAACGATTAATGCACTCTCGCGCATAATTTCTATTTCTTCTCTGGTTTTAATTTTAATCATTTTGAAAAAATTGAACCACAAAGTTACTATATTTTAGATTATAAAAAGAAAGGTAATTTTATTTGAAAAAAGAAAAAAATCCTTTTTTCTTTTTTATTGGAGGCTCATAATTGAATATAGATTTATAGATGGCTGTCCACCCTAAAAAACCACCAATGTTTCTGTCGTCTATAAATAAATCTGCATGAATTTTTCTACTGTATTTTTCATTATAAACCTCTTCTGGGAAATTTTTGTTTACAGCATAAAACTCAAGTCCGTTTTCTTTACAAAAAGTAACGGCTTCATCTAACCTTTTTCCACTTCTGTAGGTCCATAAAATAAGACGATGACCTTGACCTTGAAGTTTCTTTAACGTATCAAAGGCAAAAATCATTTCTTTCCCTATTTTTGGATACGCATCTTCTACAATGGTACCATCAAAATCGACAGCTATAATTAAAGGGTTATTAGGTAGCATTATTTAATATAAGAATGTTTATAGTCTTGCCCTGTAACAATTTTTAAAATATCTTTTTCTAAAGATTCTCTAGCGTATTCTACATATCTTCCTATCTCTTTTCCATCTTTATAAAAGATGAATGTAGGTATTCTAATAATATTGAATCCTTTTTGTAAATTATTAGGAGTTTTTTTACTTCTATTTACCGCAACTAGTTCTAACTTTTTTAAGTTATAATTTGTTAGTTCTAATAGTTTGTATAAATGAGGTGTTTCTCTTTTACTATCTCCGCACCAGGTACCCATAAACCCTTTAATTGAAACCCCTATTAATTCTTTTTGTAAAGAAGCGATAATATTTTTATTAGGATTGTAATTCTCATAGTTTTCAGCAAACCAAGAACTATATGGGGTTTGATAAAATGCTTCTTTATTAATTACACCAATTAAGTTACCAGCTTTATCTTTAACTGCAGTTACTTTTTTTTGCACTGTACATGAAAATAATAAAGAGATAAAGGTTAGTAAAAATAGGTTTCTCATTTTTATAGAATTATAATAAAGAATGTTGTGTCATTTCTTTTGGTTGCTCTACACCCATTAAATCTAATATAGTAGGCGCTACATCACCTAAGATACCACTTTTTATTGATTTTATTTCTTTATCAACTAAAATAAAAGGCACAGGGTTAGTAGTATGTGCTGTGTGAGGAGAACCGTCAGGATTCATCATAGTTTCGCAGTTACCGTGGTCTGCTATTACTAAAATAGAATATCCGTTATCTAAACCTGTTTCTATAACACTTTTAGCACAATTATCTACAGCTTCGCATGCTTTTATAGCAGCTTCCATAATTCCTGTATGTCCTACCATATCTCCATTTGCAAAATTTAAACAGACAAAATCTGCTTCACCTTTTTCTAAATCGGCACACAATGCATCTTTTAATTCGTAAGCAGACATCTCTGGTTTCAAATCGTAAGTAGCTACTTTTGGTGAATTTCTTAAGATTCTAGATTCTCCTTTAAAAGGCTCTTCTTGTCCTCCAGAAAAGAAAAATGTAACGTGTGGGTATTTTTCTGTTTCTGCAATTCTAATTTGTTTTTTACCCGCAGCAGAAAGTACTTCTCCTAAAGTATTTTTAATATTATCGGTATTATAAATTACATTAATACCTTTAAAAGATTCATCATACAAGGTTATAGTTGTATAGTATAAATCTAATTTTTTCATTCCAAATTCAGGAAAATCATTTTGAGATAAAGCATTTGTTAACTCTCTACCTCTGTCTGTTCTGTAGTTAAAAAAGATAACAGCATCACCTTCTTGTATTTTAGTTTTAGCAGAACCATCTTGGTTGGTTACAATAATTGGTTTATGAAATTCGTCTGTTAAACCATCGTCATAATTTTTATTGATAGTTGCTAATACATCTGTAGTTTGGGTACCTACACCGTTTACTAAACCATCGTATGCTTCTTTAACACGTTCCCATCTGTTATCTCTATCCATTGCATAATAACGACCAGTTACAGAAGCTAATTCTCCTGTACTTTCTTTCATGTATTCTTGAATGTCGTTAATAAAGTATGTACCCGATTTTGGGTCGCAATCTCTACCATCTGTAAAAGCATGTAGGTAAACATTTTCTACTTTATTTTCTTTAGCAACATCTAAAAGACCTTTTAAGTGATCTATATGAGCATGTATTCCTCCGTTAGAAACTAATCCTAATAAATGAACATTTTTATTGTTTTCTTTGGCATATTTAAAAGTATCTAACAAAACCTTTTCTTTACCCAAAGTTTTCTCTTTAACAGCTTTATTTATACGAGCAAGATTTTGGTAAACAATTCTTCCTGCACCAAGATTCATGTGTCCTACTTCAGAATTTCCCATTTGACCTTCAGGAAGTCCAACATGTTCTCCATCAGTTCTTAATTCTGCATTCGGATATTTATCGTATAAACTATTAATAAATGGTGTTTTTGCATTGTAAATAGCGGATACTTTTGGGTCTTGTGTAATACCCCATCCGTCTAAAATCATAAGGATAACTTTCTTGTTCATTGTCTTGAATTATACCGTAAAAATAGTAAAGATTTTCTTGTTTTTTTAATTTTTTTACGAAACCGATAGCGCTATTTGATATTCTTAAATTGATAAATAAAGGTAGGTTTTATTGTTAAATCTGTGTTAAAGAACTGGTTTTACTGAAACATAATTAAAATGCAATAGTCTATAAAGCATAACAAACAACTTTTTTAACCTAAATTAAATTTTTAAAATCATGAAAAAATTATTTTTAACCTTAGCCATTTTTGCAACTACATTTTCTACAGTTAATGCAACATCAATTAATGATGAACCAACACGTAAAGTAATAGTTAGCGATATTACTTATGACGTTAGTGCATTCTGTAAGCTGATTCAATTAGGGAAATATGAATCTGTTAAAGCACTTATAGAAGCTGGTGAAAATGTAAATCAGAGATCTAATGGTTTAACGCCTTTAATGTTTGCGGCAAGACAAAACAGAGCTAAAATTGTACAATTATTAATAGACAACGGAGCAAATGTTAACGCAAAATGTAGTAGTAACAAAATGACAGCTTTAGATATGGCAAAAAGATCTAAGGCGGTAGATGCGATTAAGATTCTTAATAAAGCTACGAAGAACTAAGATATTTTATCCCCCCCAACTAAAAAAAGAGTTGTACTATAAAGGTGCAATTCTTTTTGTTTTATAGTAATATGGTGTTTTTTTAAGTTTATTTTGTAACAAAAATCATTATTTTGTTAATTAATTGCTAAATAATTAAAATGATGTAACAAAACTAAAATTTGAACGTCTTTATAATAGTGTATTATTAAACAAACAACCATATAACTTTAATATACGACTTTGGATATTTATTTGAATTAATTACTCTAAAGAAATTTAATTAAGACCATCTGACAGCTAGTAAGATGGTCTTTTTTTATGGATATTATAAAAATACTTCTTTTTAACATCATTTAAATAAATTTTAATCCTTTTGTATTTATTTTTGTGAGGATAATTCAATATAAACTATGAGCCCACATTTTGAATTGAATGAGGTAACAAAAAAATTACCAAAGCATTTACATAAGTTTGTAATACAGCAACCTTATAATGAATATACAGCCCAAAACCAAGCTGTGTGGAGGTATGTAATGAGAATGAATGTAGCATATTTGAGTAAAGTTGCTCATGGTTCTTATTTAGAAGGCCTAGAAAAAACAGGTATTTCTATTGCTCAAATTCCGTACATGCAAGGAATGAATAGAATTTTGAAAGAAATTGGTTGGGCGGCAGTCTCAGTAGATGGTTTTATTCCTCCTAATGCCTTCATGGAATTTCAAGCCTATAATGTACTTGTTATTGCTTCAGATATGAGGACTATAAATCATATAGAATATACACCTGCACCAGATATTATTCATGAAGCAGCAGGTCATGCTCCAATTATTGCAAATCCAGAATATGCAGAATATTTAAGAAGATTTGGAGAAATAGGAAGTAAAGCCATTTCATCTGCTAAAGATTATGAAATGTATGAAGCAATTAGACTACTTTCTATCCTAAAAGAGAATCCAAACTCATCTGAAAAGGCAATTAAAGAAGCAGAAGAAAAAGTAGCATTTTTACAAGAAAATATGGGTGAACTTTCTGAGATGGCTCAGATTAGAAACTTACACTGGTGGACCGTAGAATATGGTTTAATTGGTAATATTAAAAAACCAAAAATATACGGAGCTGGTTTGTTATCTTCTATAGGAGAAAGTAAGTGGTGCATGCAAGATGAGGTAAAAAAAGTACCCTATTCTATAGAAGCTGCTCGTGTTAATTTTGATATTACAAAACCGCAACCACAATTATTTGTAACTCCAGATTTTGCGCATTTAAGTTTAGTTTTAGAACAGTTTGCAAATAAAATGGGGATACGAACAGGAGGTTTACAAGGACTTCAAAAATTAATTGATTCTAAAAATTTAGGAACCATAGAGTTGAGTACAGGAGTTCAAATTTCTGGTGTATTTACCAAAGTAATTGCAGATGAAAACGGAAAACCTATTTATTTTCAAACTACAGGAGAAACGGCATTATCAAATAGAGATAAAGAATTAATTGGTCATGGAGTTGAAAATCATAAAGACGGTTTTGGAAGCCCAATAGGAAAATTAAAGGGTATTAATATTCCTATAGAAAACATGAGCCCAAGAGATTTAGAAGCATATCAAATTTATGAAGGAAAACAAATTAATCTAGAATTTGAAGGAGGTATATATGTTGAAGGTGAAGTTATAACAGGAACAAGAGATTTAAGAGGAAGAATTCAGTTAATTACCTTTAAAAATTGTACTGTTCGTTATTTAAATGAAATATTATTTCAACCCGAATGGGGAATTTATGATATGGCAATAGGTAAAGAAGTTGTGGCTGCTTATTCAGGTCCTGCAGACGTTAACTCTTTTCTAGAACTGGGAAAAGTTTCTGAAACTAAAACTCAGAAAATACGTTATTCTGCCTCAGAACAAGATTTGTATGCTTTGTATAAAGAGGTTAGAGAAATGAGAGAAAACAATACAGTATCTGAACGTAAAATTGAAGATATCTTTAAAGAGTTAAACCGTAAATTTCCATCAGACTGGTTATTGTTATTAGAACTATATGAATTAACTTTGCATTATAAATATAAGAATACCTCGTTAATTTTAGAAAAGTTAGAGGGGTTAAAATGTAACAAAAGCTACACAAAATTAATTGAAAATGGATTAGCTTTGTGCAATCAATAAAAAATAAAAAAATGGGTTTATTTGGTATTTTTAGTGAAAAAGACAAATCGGGAGAAATTAAAAAATATTTAGAAAAAGGTGCAGTAGTTTTAGATGTAAGAACTCAAGAAGAGTGGGATGAAGGGCATGTAGAAGGGGCAGAACATATTGTATTAAACGAGATACCTACAGAAGTAGAAAAAGTAAAATCTTGGAAAAAACCAGTTATTGCAGTTTGTAGAAGCGGTGCAAGAAGCGGGCAAGCAACTCAATTTTTATCTCAAAACGGAATTGATGTAATTAACGGGGGGCCTTGGCAAAACGTAAATCAATACGTTTCATAACTAATTGCTAAATCTTTTTCTTACTCTTTTAAGTTTTTGAACGCTATTATAAAGGGTAATAGATTGTGCTATTTTTTTTATTCCTGCAAAGATAGTGCCTAAGATGGCACCCACAAAAGCACCCATAGTTACTGGATCAAAATGATGACCAGTAATTAGATATTTTGCATAAAAAACAATAAGACCAATACCTATTGAAATTAAAAATATCTGCAATTTAGATTTAGAAAAGGATGCATATATACCACAAAAAACACCAGTGATTATAGTAGTAGCGGTTATTTTTGTAAAAATTAATTCTGATAAAGAAGCGTCTTTACTTACAAACATAGACGTTATGAACATGCCTAAAATGGTAGCAAAAAAAACACCTATACTTATTTTTTGAATCATGTTTTTGAGGGGGAGTTCATCCTTATAAAATTACAATTTTTTTTGTATTAAATTAAATTTCTTTTTTGAGCCTTTATTACAGCTTCCATTTTGCTATGTACTTGTAATTTTTTGTAAATATTTTCAATATGTTTTCTAACAGTTGAAGGAGAGATAATTAAGTTGTCAGAAATTACATTATAATTTAACCCTTTGCTTAATTGTATTAAAATTTCTGTTTCTCTTTTAGATAGTTTTATGTCTTCTTGATCGTCTATTTTTGTGTCTGCTAATTTAGGGTTTCTTAATAGGTTTAGGGTTTTTAAAGCAATACTTGGCGTCATTGGCGCACCACCTTTTGTAACTTCTAAAATACTTTTATACAATTTTTCTGCATCAATTTCTTTTAATAAATATCCATTTGCGCCCGCTTTTATAGCATTAAAAACACATTCGTCATCATCAACAACTGTCAACATAATTACTTTTATATGAGGGTACTTTTTCTTTACTATTTCTGTAGCTTTAATACCATCCATTTGCGGCATTTGAATATCCATAAGAACAACATCAATATTATGATTTTCTTCCAATTTACCTATTAGTTCAGCACCATTATTAGCATGGAATTTTACAGCAATATCATCAAAAAAAGAAAGTTTTTCTTTAATAGTTTTTACTAAAAAATAATTGTCTTCTGCAATACAAACTTTTAATTTCATAAGTTTATTTTTTTAATAAAGAAAATAAGAATTGAAGACATAAACTATACGTCATCTGTCGTATTTATTTTAATTTTTAGTGTAACACTAGTACCTAAGGTATTTTTAGAATCAATTAAAACTTTTCCATCAATTTCACTCATGCGTTTTTCCATGTTAGATAAGCCATTACCTAGAGTAACTTCTGCAATAGAAAATCCGATTCCGTCATCTTTTACAACAATAACAAGGTCATTTTTTTGTTGTTCAATATCAATATCAATATCAATATCAATATCAATATCAATATCAATAGAAATTGTTTTGGCTTCTGCATATTTTATAGCGTTGTTAATGGCTTCTTGTATTACCCTAAAAATATTAATTCCCTGAACGGATGAAAAACTAAAATCTGTATGGATATTATTATTGATAGAAAACTCAATATGTTGTGTAGCAATTTTAGCCTTTTCAACAAAACTCAATATTCTAGAATGTAAATCTTCCATAGAGATTTCGTTTTTGTTCATTGCCCAAATCGTATCACGAAGTTGGTGAATAGTATCTCCTGTAAAAGTGCTAATGTTTGTTAGCTTATCCTTTAATTTTACGTCAGCATTTTTAGATAAAAACTTTAAATTATCAATAGAAGAAATAATGAAAGTTAATTGTGAACCTATATTGTCATGCAAATCTCTTGAAATCCTTAGACGTTGTTCTTGCAGTCTGTTTTGTGTTTTAATTTTAGCCAAAGCATCTTTTAAGTCAATTTCTTTTTGAAGTTGTTTTCTTTTAAGTTGGTTTCTTTTATAAATGGCAAAGAAGCTAACACCAAAAATAACTAATAAAGAAGCTAACAAAATAGTATATACTGTTCTGTTTTTAATGGCTAGCTTTTGTGCTAAAAGCTCTTCTCTTTGTTTCAATATTTGTTTTTCTTTTTTTGCTGTTTGATAAACAGCTTCTATTTCTTGTGCATTTTTATCTCTTTGTTTTGTAAACATAGAGTCTTTAATGATGAGTAAATTATTTAAATCTTCTGAAACTTTTTTGTAATTATTTAATGCTTGATACACTTGTGCCCTCTCTTCATAAATCCATTCAAAAGTTTCAATATATTTACTTTTTTTTGCATAATAAATAGCAGAGTCAAACATTTGTAAAGAATATTTATGGTCTTTTGCTCTTCGTCCATACATGCCTAAATTGGTAAAAATAGAAGCCATTGCATAATCACTTTTTGTTGGTCTATAAAGCTTTAAGCTAGTTTCTGTATACAGTTTTGCTTCTGGTAACCTATTGGTTTCCATAAATGCATAGCCAATATTTACAAATGTATTTTTAATATCAAATGAATCTACTTTTGGTAAAAAGTCTAAAACCTTTTTTTGAAAAACTATAGCACTATCAGGATAACCTTTTTCTGTATGGGCAGCAGCTATCATATTTAATGCGTTTGCTTTTAGCAAAAGGTTTTCTTTTTCCTCATTATCTGGTAATACTTCTACCGCTTTTTTACCATAAACTATAGCTTTTTTGTAATCTTGAAATAGACGGTATGAGTGAGACATATCAGCCAATATTTCTGATATTATTGTTGAATCATTGTATCTTTCAGCAATATCTATTCCTTCTTGAGCAACTTTAATGCTTTTTTCAAAACTACCTTTAGTATCAAAAAAGTGAATCGTGTTTATTAAGTACCTAATGTAGTCATTGTATTGATTTTTAGATTTTGAGTAAGGTTTAAGTTTTTCTAAATAATTAATAATACTATCCTCATTATTATTTTTTAAATTCTCTTTTGCCTTTTTTAATATTGTTTCAAATTCAGATTGAGATCTCAAATAACTATCTTGTGAAAAGATAGTTTTAAAAAAACATAGAAATAAAAACAAACTAAATAGAAGCTTATTTTTCATAATTTAAACAGTTTATTGTTAGAAATATAGTAAAAAGTACTCAAAAAATCTCTCTTAACGAAAAATCAATAGTTACAATAGCAAGATTTACCTTTCTAAATTTCAGAGCAGTATTACTCTCAAAACCAATAATTTGTTGAGAAACACTTTTTAGGTTTTCTTGTTGATGTTTCTCTTTCTCAACTTCAATTACCAGAGACTGCAAACGATTTTTCTGAGTTTTCTTAAATTTTTGATGAACCACAACCAACCACAATCCTAAAACAAAAAATAAACGAATAAAAACAGAAATAAAAATAGTGATTTGTATGGCCATGTTATGAACGCTATTTTAAATAAAATCCGGTAGTAACGTTTTTTTGATCTACCACTTTAAAAAAACCATTTACATTAAAACTTACGGTTAATGGGTTGTCTCTAAGAAGTTTAGTAGTTTTATATACTCTAAAGAGTGCACTATCATTGTATTTATTTTTCATTTTCCATTCGTAATTTCCCTTATCTGTGGTTTTAAAAGAGCTTACAGTCATTTTTAAATTAAACTCTTCACCATTAAATTTTATATTTACATCAACATTGCTTCCATATTTAATTACAGAGCCGTCTGTACTGCTCATTTTTAAAGTACCAGATAATTTTTTAACTTTTTGTTTAGAATATACATAGTTAAAATTGTAAAACTTACTTGTTATGTAAGAACTATTGGTTTCTACGTTATTAGAAGTATTGTTGTTTGTTGTATTTGTTTTTTTCTTTAGCGGAACAACATCCGTATTTGGGAAGTTGCCTAAACCGTTAACAAATTTTGGGTCAAAATTAGTACTTCCTGTAACATCGCCATTTTCAAAATGGATTTCTCTAAAATAAAAATATTGATATTTACCAGATCTATAGTGTTTTTTAATCCAATTGTCTTTTTTATCATATATGTAATCGTACTTTATGCTAGTGTCTGTTTTTCCTTTTGAATTAGATTGTAGTAGATTTCCTTTTCTATCGTATTTATAAGTAGTCGTAGAGTTGCCATAGGTGCTGTTAGATTTGTACAAGGTTTTATTACCATCTTCAAAAATTGTAGTATAAGTGCCTATAATGCTACCGTCTTTACTGCTAAAACTTTTTCTACTTGTTGTTTTTTTACTGCCTTTATATGTATAATTAACTTCTGCTATTAAATTGTTAGATTTGTTGTATTCTTTTTGATGAACTGTGTTACCTCTCTTATCATTTGAATACTGAATAAAGTATTTGCTACCATCTTTATAAAGAGATTCTCTTTTGATCAAATTATTTTTTTTGTCATAAGAAAATAAGAAGTTATTTGTGTATTTTCCTTTTTTATCGCTGATGTCTTTTGTGTCTAGTAATAATCCTTCTGTATTGTAATTATATAGTTTTTTTACAGGCGTAGATTCAGAATAACTACCATTGTACAAGTAATAGGTTTCTACAAGATTTCCTTGGTTATTGTAGCGTTTAATGTCTACCGATCTTTTAACAAAACCACCACTATAGGAGTCATAACCGTAATAATGTGAAATTACTTTTCTTACGTTTTTATGTAAGTTTTGAGACTTTAAATTATAAATTTCAGTTTGACCAAAACTGTTGAAATAAAAACCAACTGTAATCCATAATAGTATTAATAATTGTCGCATACGGTTCTCTTTTTTTGGCTGTTGTTCTTAAGGAAATGACTGATGCCGATTTGTAAACACCAGCCATTTGTAATCCTAAAAAACAAAGTTTATATTTTTTATTTCTATAATTCTGTAGACTTAGGTTTGTGTAAATAAATTACTTTTAGTGTATTAAAAGTATTATCGCATATATGAAATTCTACAGGCTGTTTGTTAAAAACAGAATCTGAAATTTGTTGAGCATACAATCTAAAAATTACTTCATAACTTTTGCTGTCTGTCGCCTCTTTAGAGGTTACCATTTTAAATTGATAGTTTCCGTTTTCATCATTTTTTGATAATTGAACAGATTTTTCTTTACCATCTGTAAAACCAGAACTTACCAAATAATTACCAAGTTTTTCTGCATCAGTTTTTTCTACCTTCATGGTATAATAAACGTCTGTTTTATCATATTTTAGTCTGTCTCCGTAACCAATACAGCTCAATATTAATACAGAAAAAAGTAGTACAAAGACATATTTTGTAATTTTCATAATAGTATCGTTAAAAGAAAAATTATCGAAGAAAATAAATTTGAATTATTATTTCATCTTAGCAAAAAAAGCATCTAACTGTTTAGTTAAAAATGTATTACATGAATTGTAGTATCCTTCGGCGTATTTTTTTGCATCAACATCTATCCACTTTGTAGTGGTAGAAAACCGGTCTGCAGTAGCACTTAAATAACCAGAATACGTACTAAAAGAGGTAGGTACAAAAGACCCTTGTTTTTGGTATGCAACTACTTTTTGTTTTTCTACAACACCATTAATTTCTATATCTTCTTTAAGTATTCCTGTAAACGAGGCTTTAGAACCTAAACCTACTTTACCCTGCATAAACGTAATATTTGAACTTGCAGGATAATCATTGGTTGCTCCTTTAATACTTACAGAGCCCAAAAGTTTACCAGCTATCCCTTTTTTCTTTTTTGGTTTTACAGGTACAGAAATTAGGTAGTTACTTGCCAAACGTAAATTGGTTTTTAATTTTACTTTGGCTGCACTTCCTTTAAATAAGTTGGTTCCATTTTCTGTAAACATTACAAAAAGATTTACATCTGCAATGGTAGCTTCTCCAAGGGCCTTAGATAGTTTTGCCTGATTACCAATACCTCCTAGAAAACCTTTTTTAATTTCACCTTTGTCTGTTTTTCTCTTGTAAAAGAAAGAAAATCCTTCTGGTACGGTATTAATAATTCCTGAAAAACTTTCGCCAATAGAAGGCCCTGTAGTTTTTTTCCAATCGTTGTATAATTCTGTTTTTCCGGCTTCATCTGCACTTATAATTTCATAGCCCTCACTTTTCAATCTGTTTACAAAGTTTGTGTATAATTTGTTGGTTTTTTCTTGCATTAAATTTGCTTGTATACCCCCTAAACCAATGGCAGCTCTTGCAGTTGCACTTCCTTTATTACCACCAATTCTACCACCGTTTCCACCATTTTTAAAATCTACAGCTTCTTTATAAAATTCATAATTTACATTAAAAGAGTTGATGTAGATTTTCTTAGGTGCTTTTTTCATCGTTTTTACACCGTAAAATTGATTTTTTACGTTGATTTCCCCTAAATCTTGAGAAAAAAGATGTATTGAAGTGAATACACAAATTAATAGGACAAAATTTAAACTTTTCATTTTTTTGTTTTTTAAGATTACTCAACAAAATTGTAAAAATTGAAAAGTTGTTACAATACGGCAAATGACGTATATTTTATATTTATTCTGTAAATAAAATGAGTTGTTTCTTAATTTCTTCTATAGACACTTTTTTGTTGGCAAGTATTTGTGCCAAAGCATCTAAGGTCTTAGAATTTTTTTTAATTGATTCCAAAGATAGATCTACAATTAACCTAAAAAGCACTAGCAGTATCGCTGAGACAAAGCCAATGTTTGTAAAAACGATAAAAAAGAAAGATATAATTACAACAAACTGCTGTATAAAAATGCGTACGTAAGGTTTAAACATTAAATCTTTAGCACTAAAAACTAAGTATTTTTTATGGTGCAAAAAATCTGAAATAAATTTACCTATATGATTCAGAAAAATAGCAGGAAATGCGTATTGAATACCCTCTAGATTAATTATGATTCCGTAATTCTGTAGAATATGAAAAGGTTCTTTAATAACAGAAGTATTTTCTATGCTAAACAGCGCGAACCCAAAAATAGATTGGATGGCTACAAAAAAACCATAATGAATTGTAAAAATAAGAAGCAAACTAAAGCCTTTAGATTTTCCGAATACAATACTCCACAACATTTTTAAAGTGGTAAAAAGACCTATAATAATGGTTTCTAAAAAATAAGCAAAGAGAATAATAATAGGAGATGCTTTACCAATATAAAGTAAAAAAAGTAAATAAATAGCACCTAACCAAATGAACACATTTTGTGTTGTTGGATAAAAAATATTTTTGAACACACTAATGATTTTAAAAGCGTAAATGCCACTTTTTAAAAAGACATTTATAATACGCCAAATGCCTTATTTTAAAATCGAATAGACGGAAATTGATTTTGCAAGCGCTCTTTTTTAGCTTCTAAATTTTGTAAAAATTGTTTATGCTCTTTAGAGTCTTTATAAAAAGGTTTGTGCTGCATTCCTTTTTGAATATTATCCACTTCTTTAAGTATTGGTTTTGTGTTTTCTGAAAACCAGGTTTCTACAAATCTCTCCCAGATGTAATGTATTGCAATTTGGTTGGGATGAATCATGTCTTCTGCATAAAAACGATATTCTCTTAACTCATCCATCATAATTTCATAGCTAGGAAAATAATGAATGTTATTTCTAACATTTATAAGATGATGAATTGCAGCAATTAAATGAGCCTTACTTTGTGTGTTTTCTACAAAACCATCTTTTAGATGACGTACAGGAGATACTGTAAATAAGATAGTTGCTTTTGTATTGATAGATTTTATGAGTTGTACAGTTGCCTCTAAACTTTCTATAATTTCAGAAACAGAAAGTAGCTCTTTTAAAAATTTTTTTTGCGGAATTTTATGGCAGTTGGCTACAATGGTATCACTTTCAATATGTCTATATACCCAAGATGTTCCTAAGGTAATAATTATATGATTTGCTGTTTTTAATGTAGAAAAAACTGATTGTGATGCGGTGTTTACATCGCTTAAAAATTTAGTTTTATTAGGACTACTTAAAGTTGAATGTGTATAAAAAGAGTGCCAACGTTCTTGATGAAAAAAAATATCTTTCTCTAAATATTCTTTGGTATTTATTGCATCTAAAACCATCTTTTCTATGGCTTTTGGATGAAAAAGAATTCCAAACGGATTTTGAGTAACATGAAACTTAAAGTAACCGAGTTTTTTACCAATATTTTCTGAAAAACAGGATCCTAACACCAAAATTTTAGACGTATAATCTATTTGGTTGTGTGTCACTTTTGTAATAGGAATCTTGGTTTGAAGTTTCATTAGAAGTCTGTCTAGTTCTAATGTAAATTTAGAATAAAATTAGTACTTCAACAACTTCTTTGTTTTAGAAATTCCTTTAGATTGGTAGTGTACAAAATAATTTCCTGAAGCCAAATATTGCAAGTCAACTTCAATTGCATGCTGTATAGAGCTGTATTTTTTATTTGTAATTTGTTTAACTACAGCACCAATACTATTATATAAAGTAATTTTTACGTTTTCATTATTTCCGTAAAAGCGAATTTTTATAGAATGTATTGTTGGGTTTGGATAGACTTCTATATCTAATTTATCTAAAGAAAAATCATCAATAGATAATGCTGCAGAACAACCACTTTTAAAAATGGGTAGTGCATCAAATTCATCAAACAAAACGGTGTTAGATTCTTGTTTTGTAGCCCCTAACCAATCTGTTAAAATGGTACTGTATACATTTCTAAAATCATATTGCATTTGTACACCTTCTTTATCATCAACCTGAGTGTCTATTTCTGGTGCATCTCCTAAAATAGTATTGTTAGCACAAGAACCAAAGAGAAATAACGGTGCAGCTGTACCATGATCTGTACCTAAACCTCCGTTAGAACGAATTCTTCTTCCAAATTCAGAATATGTCATTCCAATAATTTTATTGTCAATACCTAACAATTCAATATCGTCTTGAAACGCTGCAATTGCATCAGATAGTTCTTGCAATAGTACTCCATGTCTACCAGTTTTTTTATCTCCTTCTATTACTTGGTTGTCATGTGTATCAAAACCACCTAATTGTACAATAAAAACTTTGGTTTTTAAGCCGCCAGAAATCAATCTAGCAACATGTCTCAGTTTTTCTGACAAACCAGAATCTATATATTTTTGAGAGACATTGTTGCCTGAATTAGATGCGTTTTTTATAACAGTTGCGTAAGCATTGGTTTGGCTAATGGTATCGTTTACAAAACTTAAGGCATCACCATAACAATTCTCAGGTATTTCTCCGTTGCTAGTTACAAGGGCAGTCCCAGGATTATCGGGGTCTTCTAAAGCCATAGAAAAATTTGCTGAAGTTCCTTGGCAAGTTTCAGAAACAATTCTACCAATGGTTATGGCAAAAGGGTCTGTATTGTTTTCATTTGGATAGCTTTCTGGAAACTGAGGATGATTTTCGTTAAAAAAACGACCTATCCAACCAGAAGAAATAAACTCTTCTGCATCCGAAGCAGAGTTCCAGATATCTGTGGATCTAAAGTGCGATCTATTTTGATTAGGATACCCTACATTTTGTATGACAGCTAGTTTTTCATCATTCCAAATATCTTGCATTCCTGTCATATTTGGATGAAAACGAGTTGTTCCGTTAACAGTTAATAAATCTGATTCAGGAATAATGATATTAGAACGTACAGCTTGTAAATTGGCATATTGATTTAAATCAAAAACTGTATTCAATCCATCATTACCACCTTGCAATTGTATCAATACCAATACATTTTCATTATCTTCAGAAAAATTATACTCTTTTGGTTTGTGGTTTGCAAAAATTGGAAAACCACTTAAAGCCAAAGGCAAAGAAGCTGAGGCTATTGAACTTAGTTTTATAAAATCTCTTCTGTTAAGTTTCTGATTCTTTTTCATAACTACATGATTTGAAATTCAGACATTTGTACCATTGTTCCTATCAAATTTCTCAATTTATTTTCTACAGAAGCTCTTAATGCTAGGTCTGTAGGATTTGCCAAATAGTCTGAGTATTCTACCGTCCATTCAAAATCAGGCAATCCTTGAATTAAAAACTCTTTTAAACTATCTACCTGATCCTGAGAAATTTCATAATTAAAAAGCTGACTAGCCAACCCTGTAACCAAAGCATTTGGGTTTTCTGCATTTGTAATTTTTGTAGCGATTAACAAAACAGGTACCAAAGGAGGAACTCTATATTTTCTTTTGTCTATCAATAACTCACCACCAGTTACAATTACTTTGCAAAACGCTAACCTTTTAGGTAAGGTATAACTGTTTACCCAAGTTTTATAAAATAAAGGTTCTTGGTAATAGGCTTTCCAGCCTGCAACATCTGGATGATGAAAGATAGATTGCTCTAAATCTGTACATGCTAAATACAATAAATATGCAAAATCGTACTCTAATTTAATTGTTGTTTTAGGAGCTGAGAATAATAAAGACTTAGTAGCAGATAGCATTAAGTCTATAGGGCTTTTAATCATACAATATGTATTTTCATAAAAGTGTTCTGATGAGAGTAATACTTTTAAAGCGGGTGCAATTTCATAATCATTATCTCGTATTGTTTTTGCTAAGGGCTCTATAATGTTGGTTTCTATATCGTCAGATATTTCTGCAGTTACAAACCATCTATAAAATTGTCTTACTATAAAACGAGAGCATTCTTCTTGTTGAAAAATTAGATCTATTACATCTTTATATTCTTCATCTCCATTTTCTGCAATAACAGTATTGTTGAATCTATGTGATAAAGTTTTAGCTCCTTTTGTGTGTCTGTTATCGGTAAAATAAGCATTTAATGCATCTTCATGTCTAATCCATCTAGCTCTCCATCCTGTTAAAACTTTGGCTATTTTTACAACATCTTCTTCTGTGTAATAGGTATAATCTCCGCTACCTGCGGTTGCTCCTTTACCGATAGTAAACAGCTCTAATAATTCTCTTGAATAGTTTTCGTTTGGCGCATTATTTTGATTTTCGTTACCACTTAAGTAAATTAACATATTCGGGTCTATTGTAATTTGCTTGGTTAACTCTTTGAAGTTGCCTAGAGCATTTTTTCGCAAAATATCCATATAGTAAAACTCTCTATGCGGATTTGTATTTTCTGAAACAAAATGATTGTGCCAAAATAGGGTAAGTTTTTCTCTTATTGAAATTCCAGAATTTTGCATGTTTAAAAATGACCATGCATACAAAGATCTATTTCTAGATCTAAAAACACGATTTCTTTCTTGCGAGGTTGGTAAATCAGGATAAATAGGCGCATTTACCCAAGTTTCTCCGTAGTTTACATCTGGGTCATTTACTTCATTTCTACCAGTACCATCAAGTTCATATTTTAAGGGAGGTTCTGGTAAAGGAGTTTCTTCAAATAATTTGTTTACAGTTGCAGACAAACCTAATGTTACAGACTCTGCAACTAAATCTGGAGTAATACCAAATGAAGTTCTTCTTAATAAATGTCTTGCTTTTTCTGCAGACCAATTTCCGGAATAAGTATCTAAATAAGCCACGTTCTAAAGATATGAAAATAAATACAACAATGTATTTCAATTCTTTAGACCACAGAAAAATAGAAAAGTTTAATTTAGGTATTCTTTTGCTTGTTCTAACGCTTTAGGAATTCCTCCAGGATTTTTACCTCCAGCAGTAGCAAAGAAAGGTTGGCCACCTCCACCACCGTGAATGAGTTTACCCAATTCTCTAACTACTTTACCAGCATCATAACCACGTTCTTTTGCTAATTCTTTAGAAATATAACAAGTTAAAAGTGCTTTGTCTTTTTTTGGAGTTGCAGCAAATAATAAGAATAAATTATCGTATTCTTTTCCTAAACCAAATGCTAAGTTTTTAATACCATTTGCATCTAAATCTATTTTAGTAGCTAAAAATTGAATACCATTCATTTCTTGCAGTTGACTTTTAATTTCACCAGACAAATTTTGAGCCTTATCTTTTAGTAATTGCTCAATTTGTTTTTTGAGTGATGTGTTTTCGTCCTGTAAAACTTTAACGGCTTTAACAGGTTCTTTGGTATTATTTAGCACTTCTTTAATTTCTAAAAGCGCTTTATTGTTTTTAAAATAAAAATCTTTTACTGCATTATTGGTAATTGCTTCTATCCTTCTAATACCTGCAGCTACAGCACCTTCTGACTTGATTTTAAAATGCCAAATATCAGCGGTATTGTTTACATGAGTTCCACCACAGAGTTCAATGGATTCTCCAAATTTAATAGCTCTAACGGTATCACCATATTTTTCGCCAAATAATGCCATTGCACCTTCGTCTATTGCTTGTTGCATGCTAATGTCTCTTTTTTCATCTAAAGCAATTTTTTCAGCAATACGAGTATTTACAAAATCTTCTACTTCTTGTAATTCGTTAGCTGAAACTTTTGAAAAGTGAGAAAAATCGAAACGCAAATAATCTGCTTTTACCAAAGATCCTTTTTGTTCTACATGTGTGCCTAAAATTGTTCTTAAACCTTGGTGTAGTATATGTGTAGCTGTATGATTACATTCTGTATTAAACCTATTTTGGGCATCTACAATAGCATCAAAAGAATTTGATAAGTTCTTTGGTAGGTTTTTGGTGAAATGAATAATAACGTTGTTTTCTTTTTTAGTGTCAAAAACGAATGTTTTGTTTTCATTTTCATCAACTAAAAAACCCTTATCACCAATTTGACCTCCGCCTTCTGGATAAAAAGGAGTCGCATCTAAAACTATTTGATATAATTCTCCATCCTTTTTAGAAGTAACTTTTCTGTATCTTATAATGTTAGATTTGCTTTTTAAAGCATCATAACCTATAAAACTTTCGGTAGCATTGTCTATCAAAACAGTCCAATCTTCAGTGCTCATTTCACTAGCCGCTCTAGATCTATTTTTTTGTTTTTGCAATTCTGCTTCAAATCCTTTTTCATCAAGCGTATAACCTTTTTCAGATAAAATAAGGGCCGTTAAATCTATAGGAAAACCAAAAGTATCATAGAGTTCAAAAACTTTATCACCAGAAATTTCTTTTGTTTTTGCAGATGAGATAATACCATCTAGCAGTACCAATCCTTGATCTAATGTTCTTAAAAAAGAAGTTTCTTCTTCTTTAATTACGTTTTCAATCAATTGCTGTTGTGCTTTAATTTCTGGAAACGCAGTTCCCATTTTTTCACTCAAAACAGCAACTAGTTTGTATATAAAAGACTCTTTTTTATCAAGAAAAGTAAAACCGTAGCGTACAGCACGTCTTAAAATTCTACGAATTACGTAACCTGCTCCATTATTACTTGGTAATTGGCCATCTGCAATAGAAAATGCAACAGCTCTTATATGATCTGAAATTACACGAATAGCAATGTCAACTTTTTCATCAGTATTGTATTTGCTATTTGTTATGGCTTCAATTTCTTTAATAATTGGTGTAAAAACATCTGTATCATAATTAGAGGTAACGTTTTGTAAAACCATACACAAACGTTCAAAACCCATTCCTGTATCTATGTGTTTGTTAGGCAATTCTTCTAAACTTCCGTTTGCTTTTCGGTTGTATTGCATAAACACCAAATTCCAGATTTCCACCACTTGAGGATGATCTTCATTTACTAGGGTTTTTCCATCAATTTTAGCTTTTTCTGCAGCAGAACGAATGTCTACATGAATTTCAGAACAAGGTCCGCAAGGTCCTTGATCTCCCATTTCCCAAAAATTATCTTTTTTATTACCCTTTAAAATTCGATCTTCTGCAATGTATTGCTTCCAAATGTCATACGCTTCAGTATCCATGTTTAAATTATCGGCATCATCACTTCCTTCAAAAACAGTAACGTACAAAATGTCTTTGTCAATTTTGTAGACTTCGGTCAGCAATTCCCAAGCCCAAGCAATTGCTTCTTTTTTAAAATAATCTCCAAAAGACCAATTGCCTAACATTTCAAACAACGTATGGTGGTAGGTATCATAACCTACTTCTTCTAAATCATTATGTTTTCCAGAAACTCGTAAACACTTTTGTGTATCTGTAATTCTATTTTTTTTTGGCTTTCCATTACCTAAGAAATATTCTTTAAAAGGTGCCATACCAGAATTTACAAACATCAAAGTTGGGTCATCTTTAGTTACCATTGGAGCAGAAGGAACAACTAGATGTTTTTTTTCTTGAAAAAAATTTAAAAATGTGGAACGAATATCTTGTGATTTCATAAAAAAGAAGTTTCCAACAAGTTGGATGATGTTAATTTATTTTAATAAAAACTGCTCTAAAAATGCAGTTGTAAAACATTTTGTAAATTTGTGAGTTATTAAAAATGATTTTTAAACTTAAATCATAAATAATAGAGCAAAAATAGTATAAATCCTATTATGGCGAAAGTAAAATATTATTACGATGCAGATACCCTTTCTTACAGAAAAATTACTGTAAAAAAGAGTGCTTATTATAAGAAAACCATCTTTGGTATTTTAGGGGTGTTTTTAATTGCATTTATTGGTTTTATTGTATTTAGTCAGTTTATCATGTCTCCTACAGAACGTGCTCAAAAAAGAGAGCTAGAAAATTTAAAATTGCATTATGAACTATTGTCTAAAAGAATGCAAGAGAGTAATGAGATTTTAGCACAACTACAAGAAAGAGACAACAATATTTATAGAACATACTTTGAAGCAAACCCAATACCTGATGAGCAAAGAAAAGCTGGTTTTGGAGGTGTAAACAGGTATAAGTATTTAGACGGTTTTGATAATTCTACCATGGTTAAAAAGTTAACCAAAGATATAGATGTACTTTCTAAACAATTGGTTGTACAATCTAAATCTTTAGATGAAATTGTTGAATTGGCTAAAGAAAAAGAAAAAATGTTAGCTTCTATTCCTGCAATTTTACCGGTTAAATTAGAAGATATGACAAGGATGGCTTCTGGTTATAAATGGAGAATGCACCCTATTTTAAAAATAAGAAAGTTTCATAAGGGGATGGATTTTACAGCCCCTATAGGCACACCAATTTATGCTTCAGGAAACGGAACTGTAATTAGAGCACAAAGAAGTCCTACTTTTGGAAAAGTAGTATATATAGATCATGGTTATGGGTACAAAACTATTTATGCCCACATGAGTAAAATAAAAGCCAAAAGAGGAGAAAAAGTAAAACGAGGAGATTTAATAGGTTATGTAGGCAATACAGGTAGGTCTGTTTCTTCTCACCTGCATTATGAGGTGCATAAAAACAATAGAGCATTAAATCCTATTAATTTTTATTACGGAGATTTAACTCCAGAAGAATTTGCAGCAATGCAAAAAGCAGCAGAAGAAGAAGGACAATCTTACGATTAAATAGCTTTATAAGCTCTATATAGCTGTATTTCAACTAACTTTTATCAACTAAAAATGCATATAGATTTACCCGAAAAAAGGTACTACAAAATTGGAGAAGTTGCCAAAGCGTTTCAGGTAAATGCATCATTAATTCGGTTTTGGGAAAAAGAATTTGACATCATTAAACCTAAAAAGAATGCAAAAGGAAATCGTCTTTTTACACAAGAAGATATCAATAATTTCAAGTTGATTTTTAATTTGGTGAAAGAACGCGGATTTACGCTTGATGGGGCCAAACAAAAATTAAAGAAAAACCCAGACTCTATTTATGATACTCAAGAAATCATCAATAGGTTAGAGGCTGTAAAAGCAGAGTTGATTAAAATTAAAAATCAACTGTAACAAAACGTAAATTATACTACTAATAGATTGGTATACGTAAATATGTTTTACTTTCTCAAGATTATTGGGTAATATTGTGTAACAGAAAATCAACAAAATTAAATTTAGAAATTATGAAAAAATGGTTAATTCCAGTAATTGTCATCGCAGTTATTGTATTTGGTATTTACAATTGGGCTAAAGGGTTTAATAATGAAGCTGTTGTGTTGCAAGAAGATGCAAAAACAACATGGTCTAATGTAGAGAGTGCTTACCAACGTAGAAACGATTTGATAGGCAACTTGGTAAAAACTGTACAAGGAGCAGCAGATTTTGAAAAAAGTACGCTAACAGATGTTATTAATGCAAGAGCTAAAGCAACTTCTGTAAACATAAATGCAGGTGATTTAACTCCAGATAAAATGGCGCAGTTTCAACAAGCACAATCTGGTTTAACAGGGGCTTTATCTAAGTTATTAGTTTCTGTAGAGCGTTATCCTGATTTAAAAGCAAATCAAAACTTTTTAGAGTTACAAAGCCAGTTAGAAGGTACTGAAAACAGAATTAATGTTGCCAGAGATCGTTTTAATGAGGGTGTAAACAAATATAACAAGCATATTAAAGTTTTTCCAAACTCATTTTTAGCAGGTATTTTTAATTTTGATGAAATGTCTCGCTACAAATCAAATCCTGGTTCGGAGAATGCACCAGACATTAATTTTGATTTTAATAAAAAACAATAAATGTCTAAAGTAGAAGCCTTTCTTACTCCACAAGAAGAAGAAGAGATTATTGCTGCTATTAGAATTGCAGAGCAAAATACTTCTGGCGAAATACGTGTACATATAGAATCTTCTTCAGAAAAAGATCATTATCAACGTGCGTTAGAAGTATTTCATTTGCTTAAAATGAACAATACAAAAGATAAAAATGGTGTTTTGATATACGTAGCAGTGCATGATAAAAAATTTGTGATTTATGGAGATGAAGGCATCAATAAAGTAGTTTCTAAAGATTTTTGGAATGCAACTAAAGATGTAATGCAAAATCATTTTAAGCACAAAGATTTTAAGAAAGGTCTTATAGACGGTATTTTAAAAGCGGGTGAAGAGTTAAAGGTTCATTTTCCTTGGCAAATTGATGATATAAATGAACTTTCTAATGAAATCTCAAAAGGATGATATTCAAAAAAAAGAGTTATGTTCAATTTTTGGTTTTTGGTAAAAAAAATATTTTTTTACTCACTCTGTTATGTTCAATAGCGCTCTTTTCTCAAGGATATAAAATTCCTGAAAAACCTAAGTTTGAAACTAGTGTTTACGATTATATAAACCTGTTGTCTAGTGCTCAGAAAAAGAGTTTAGAAAATAAGTTGATTCGTTATTCAGATACTACATCAACCCAAATAGTTGTCGCAATTATCGCATCAACCGAAGGTGAAAATATTGCATATTTAGCCGCAAACTGGGGAGAAAAATGGGGTATAGGTCAAGCAAAGGAAGACAACGGAATTTTAATGTTGTTGGCAAAAGACGACAGAAAAATAACTATTCAAGCGGGTAAAGGTGTAGAGCATTTACTTACAGATTTTCAATCTAAAAGAATTATAGAAAGTATTATCATTCCAGATTTTAAACGCAATGATTATTATGCAGGTTTAAATAACGGAGCAGATTATATTTTTAAAACATTAAACGGAGAGTTTAAAGGAACTCGAAAAAGAGATGCACAAGGTTTTGACCCTGGAATTATTGTCTTCATTATTTTTATTGTTATTCTTTTTTGGTTAATCTCTAAAGGAAATAAAAATAATAGAGGAGGAGGACGAGGTTATAGAAGAGGTTCTGTAGCAGGCAGTATTTTAGAAACCATTATTTTAAGTAATGCAGGTAGAGGCGGACGAGGCTTTGGAAGTTCTTCTGGTGGCGGAAGTTTTGGAGGTGGTGGTTTTGGTGGCGGTTTTGGTGGCGGTTTTGGTGGTGGAAGTTTTGGTGGAGGTGGTGCCTCTGGTGGATGGTAAATTATAAAAGAATAATTATGAAAAAGGTTGCAGTACTATTTGGTTTATTAATTTTATTTAGTTGTCAAAACTTTGGTCAACTTAAAATACTTGGAGATTTACCCAGTGACTTGAAAGAGGTTTCTGGTGTAGAATTTGTGAGTAGTTCTAACCTTATTTGGGTGCATAATGATGGAGGTAATTCGTCTAAATTATACTTAGTTTCAGAAAAAGGAAAAATTATAAAAGTGGTTGATGTTAAGGCCAAAAACCATGATTGGGAAGATTTAACTTCTGATAATAAAGGTAATCTTTATATTGGTGATTTTGGAAATAATAGAAACAGAAGAAAAAATTTACGAATATTAAAAGTAGACCAACAGTATTTAACCACAAATAGTGCTGAGGTAACAAAAATTGAATTTAGTTATCCAAATCAAAAAAAATTTCCACCCAAAAAGAAAAACCGTTTCTTTGATACAGAATCTTTTTTCTATTTTAAGAATAACTTTTACATTTTTACTAAAAGTAGGGTAAAAAATAAATTTGGAAAAACTTTTTTATACAAGATTCCTGCTCAAAAAGGGAAACATGTTGCTGAATTGGTTGGAGAATATGACAATTGTGAGGATAATGATTGCTGGATAACTTCTGCAGATATTTCTCCAAATGGAGATAAAGTAGTTTTATTATCACAACAAAATATTCTTGTATTCTCTAATTTTAGAGGAGATAATTTTTTTTCAGGTGATGTAAAAGAAATTAAATTATCATACCGCTCTCAGAAAGAAGGTGTTTGTTTTAAAGATAACAATACTCTTTTAGTAACAGATGAATTTGCGAGAAATTCTGGAGGTAATTTGTATGAGTTAAGTTTAGAATAGATTATAAATATTTAAAAAGCAATAAGACCCATCCCAAAATTAAAAACAAACCACCTAAGGGTGTAACAGGACCCAAAAATTTTAATTTTTTATTTTGAGCAGAAGAAATCACCAAGCCATAAATTGAAAAGGAAAATAGTAAAACTCCTACAATAAAGCTCCAAATAATATAATTGTTTATTGCTATATCTTTACTTAATTGAAACCCAAGTAACACTAAAACAATAGCATGATACATTTGGTACTTTACACCAGTTTCAAAACTTTGTAATTGTGCTGTTGTTAATTTCTTTTTTAATAAGTGGGCTCCAAAAGCTCCAAAAATGACTGATAAAGTGCCGAAAGAAGCACCGAAAACTAATGCAATTGTATTCATTTATAATTAAAAATCAAAACCTAAACTTATTTCTATTCTAGAGCCATCTTTACTACCAAAATAACCTATTGTTCCTCCAAACATGTTTGCAGCATTTATAAAAAATCCACCACCATAAGAAGTATGAAGGGTAGTGCTATTTATTGCGTTTGCAGATAATGAGTTTGGTGTACCCCAAACTTTACCGTAGTCAAACCCGCCATAAAAACCAAGATTTAAGGGTAACAATGCTGTTTTTAGTTTACTAGCATTCCATCTTATATCTGTAGTTTGTACAAAAGAGTTTTTTCCATTAAAACGTTCATTTCTAAAACCTCTTAATCCTTCATTAGCACCAATGTTTGCTGCCTGATAAAATTCAAAATCTCTACCAATAATAAAATGCCCTTTTGCTTTTGAGGCTAAGACTAATTTACCGTTAGGAATTAGTTTATGAGTTATGGCTAATGAGGTAATATTATAAGCAAAACTTCTTGCTTCTTGTATGTTATTGGTAAAGCCTAATTTAGAAGTAAAAGAGACTCCTAAAGTAGGAAAAGATGCATTGTCTGAGTGCTCATATGTATAACTTGCCTCTGCATTTAAAAACTGCTGAATAGAAAATATTCTATTTTTTGCAGGAAACTGAGGATTGTCTATAAAACGACCAGGAGTTCTCTCTACATCAAAATTTTGATATTGAATACCAATTTTAATTTTTGCACCTAAATCTCCTCTCCATTTAATAAAAGAACCCGCATTAAAACGTCTAATTCTTGCTCTATTGAAATCTAAATTAGGGTCATCTTTATTTGCTTCTGTATTTATAGATCCGTTTCCAAAACCAAAGAAATTTCTTGCAAAATTAGGACTTGTGTAGTTAGATGCTATGCCTAAATTCCATTTGTCAAAAATGTTAGCAAACTCGCTAGTATATTTCAATTCATATCCTCTTGTAGCAAAATAATAGAAACCAGAAAGAACATGTTTAGAGGTAAAGGGGTTTCGTTCAAAATTATTTACTAAAATTGTTTTTTTAAGCCCTAGTTTAACTCCATCATCAGGATTAAAACCAATTGCAGGCGATATTAAATTTGTAGTACTTTTTGTCTTGGTATAATCGTATGTATTTGTTTTGTAATTGTCTGTTAATTTTTTATGAATACGCTTGGTTTTAAATGTATTCTTTTTGGTTTTATGATCGTACACCCTAACCTTGTTTTTTACATTTACTTCATAAGTATCATTATCTAAACCACCAATAATTTTTAGTTTAATTGCGTTTTTACCTTTTTTTCCGTTCACGTTAAAAATGTCATCATCGTCTAGACCGTATATCCATATTTCTTTAGTAATGGTATTAGAGTATGTTTTTTGCAGTAAAACATCTGCTTTTTTTCCATCCTTAATTCTGTATGCAGTTATTTTGGTATCTCCATTTTCAAAACGTTCTATATCAAACCAATCGTCTTTGTTAGTGCCTAATACAACTTGAAAATCATTAAGGTATTTAAAATATCTTTCGGCAATTTTTTTTAGATTTTTTTTCCTTCCTATTAATTTTTTTTTGATATCATTAATAGTTTCATCTTGTACTTCTTTAGGAAACTTTGCTAAAGCGCTATCTATAACATCATCTGTAATTTGGTTTTGAATTCTAATAGCTTGTTGTTTCCAAACTTCTTTTCCAGATCTTGTTATTAGCATCATATCTAACGGATAAGCAGAGTAGCTAAACCACTTTGGATTTTTTAAATCTTCTTGATAAGAACGCAATCCTTTTAAACCTGGTAAAGCATTAGTTAAAAAATTGAGTAAAAAACCATCACCAAAAATAGAGAATACTTGGTCTCTATCTCTTGGTACAGGCTTGTATACTATATTATCACCTTTTTTAAATTCTGCCCATCTCCATTGGTCTTGATGTCTATCCCAATCTCCAATAAGCATGTCGAAAAGACGAGCTCTTATGTAGGTTTCTTCATCTAAGATATATTTTTCGTCTTTCTTTAAATTTTTTCTTAAGTCGTCTGTACTAATCAAATTGTTAGAGTATCCAAAATTCTTTTTATCTCCATGACCCTCATCAGTTCTTTCTTCAATCATGTACAATTCATCTCCGTAATCTAAATTAAACTCTCCTAATTTTTTTTGTTTTGGTACATAAAACAGAACTGGTTTTGTATGATAAATATCTATAGCTTCTGCTAATTTATCAACTGTAAAAGGAGCGTAAGGGTGAGAGCCCGTAAAAACATCCATAAGTAAATCTTGTGTTAAAGTACCTTCAAACTGACCTTCTACATATTGATCTTTAAAAACTACAGATTGTAAATATTGAACCGCATTTTTACGCAATGCTCTCATAACGTATTCGCGTCCCTTTTTATCTTTTAATCGTAATGATTTAGATTGATGCCCACCACCTCTTCTTACTGGAGTTAACCCTCCATATAGCGTATCTAAACTTACTGTAGGAACGTTTACCTTTGTACCAAAATATTGTCTGTAACGCTTACCCCAAAGAAGTTTATAGAGTTTGCTTTTATCTACTTCTTTTTGAGTGTAAACGGAGGCTTTTTTGTGTGTAAGATTTACATTAGGGAAATCTGAAAACTTGGCTACACTATCTTTATCAAACACATTGGCTTCAAAAACAATTTTTCTTTCTTTTGCAGTGTAAAAATGCACTGTAGAAGATCCATCTTCATAAACATCTAGTCTTGCAAAACCTTGGGTTCCATAACCAAAAACACCACCATTAACATTTTTTACAGCAGTAAGTTTAGAGCCAGAACCACTTACAATTTGTGGTAAATTTTCTTTAACAATGTATTGTAAACTATGCTCATGACCAGAAACAAAAATTACTTTTTCGTTTTGTTGAGAAATGGTAATAATTCTTTTTCGTAAATCATTATACTTAAAGTTTTGCTGATCGGTATTTGTGACACCAGATGTTTTTCTCAAAATATTTTGGATAGAGCCTAGAATAGGTAGCGGTTTCATATGACTTTTTAAAGAATAATACCCACCGTGAGGACCATTTGTAAAAACAGGATGATGTAGCGCAACCAACGTTGTTTTTCCTTGAGATTTTTTGATTAAACTTTCAAATTCTTCAAAAAACTTTTTTCTTGTTTTTATTTCGCAATCATCGTTTATTCCAGGATGTTTGTCCCAATTGGTAACATACCAATGAGAATCTACAACAATGACATTAATTTCATCATTAATTTCAATTTTTTCTAAAGGACACCCTTTTTCTGGTTGAAAAGAATTTTTACCAAGTGCTTTGTCTACTAACTTTTCTTGTCTTCTTAACCCTTTTAAACCATTGTACCAATCATGATTTCCGGGAATTACAATTGTTTTTCCTGGGAATTTTTTACCAATATCGGTTTGTACTTTTAACCTATGTTTGGCAAGTTTGTAATTTTTAGAATTTTTATCGGGAATTCCCTTAGGATATACATTATCTCCTAAAAAAATTAGTGTAGCATTTTTTTTGGCCTTTAAAATTTCTTTATCTAAATAAGCTAATGCAGAATCTTTTTTATATAAATCTGAGTTACCAGCATCACCTATTAAATAGAAAGAATGTAAAACATTTAAACTATCTTTTTTTGGTGTAAACTGATGATCATTTACAACTTGCATTTTAAGGGTTGCACAAGAAACAAATAAAATTGTTATAGTGATAAAAAAGAGAAGTTTGTGTAGTTTCATAAGTTAAATACTATTTAGGTAATTTAAATAATCTTCAGGAGTATCAATATCAACTAAATTTGTAGGCAAGTTACAGAAAATAATATCTTTTTCGTTTTTTTTTAGTAATTCTTTAGCGCCCTTATCTCCCGTAATTTTCAATAACTTTTTAAAGTATGTATACGGAAAGATAGCAGGAACACCTGCTTTACCTTGATAATTTGAGGCAACAATTTTAGAAGTATTGTTGTTAAAGATAGCTATCATTTTAGCTAAATAGGTTGAAGATATTGCGGGTTGATCTGCTAAAATGATAAAAATACCTTTATAACTATGTGTATTAGTATTTACATGACGTAGACCAGCTATAATACTAGAACTTAAGCCCTCATTGTAGTTAGGGTTTATAATATACTTTAGCTCATTTGTGTTAATTTCTTTTTGGATACGGTTTGCGTTTGCTCCTAAAACACAAAACACGGTGCTGTTTTTTAGTGCTTTT
Organism: Polaribacter sp. WD7; assembly: GCF_003335085.1. GTDB lineage: Bacteria > Bacteroidota > Bacteroidia > Flavobacteriales > Flavobacteriaceae > Polaribacter. The sequence continues at coordinate 454,294 of NZ_QPEJ01000018.1, forward strand.
ACTTTATCAATAGTAATTTCTAAAAGCGTTTTGTGGTTTACTTTAAGAAGTTGTTTAATACCATTCATTCTTGATGATTTTCCTGCGGCTAAAAGTAAAATAGCAATATCTTTCATTTAAGAACTGTGTATCTTTCCATTCAAATTTCTTAGAGAAAAAGGTTCTTTTTTTCTAACTACAGATAAGATTTCTGCTAGAATAGAAACGGCAATTTCTTCTGGGGTTTGAGCGCCAATATGTAAACCAGCAGGAGTATAAATTGTATCTAAAAAAGCATCAGAAATATCAGGTACATAATCAAAAAGATCAGAGAATAAACGTTCTCGACGTTTAGGAGCACCTAAAATACCAATATATTTTGCTTGATGTTTAGCCAATTGGATAACATATTTTAGATCTTGAACGTAACTATGATTCATAATTACAATAGCCGTATGTTTATCTATATTAGAAAACTGAATAGTTTCTGGACTTTCTCCAACTACGGTAGTTGCTCCAGAAAAATCATGCAATTGTTTGCTGTCTTTTGCAGCGGTAATTACGTCTACTTGCCATCCTAAATTTGCACTAATTTTACAAAGTTTAACAGCATCATGCTCACCACCAATAATAATAAGTCTAAAAGCAGGTTGTACTATTTGTGTAAAAGAGATTGTATTTTTTTTAGGCTCAAATTTGTTAGAAAATGTAAATTGTTGCTTATTGTTAAAAGTAATTTGAGAACCAAAAGTTCCAAAGCTTTCATCCTGTAATGCGTACCAACTTTCAATTTTTAAAGTTTCTCTATTTAAAATTGCTTTAGAGTACGAGGCTAAAAAATTATCAGTAACAAAAAAAGGTTCAATTAAAATATATAGAATTCCTTCGCAACCCAATCTATATCTGCCATCATAAGTAATAATTTTTGATTTTCCATCTAAAAAAACAGAGGTGCTTCTTTGTATGATTTCTTTTTCTACGCAACCACCACTAACGGCTCCTACATAGTTTAAATCTTCAGAAATTAACATTCTAACCCCAGGTTTTCGATAAGAAGAACCATTTAAATGAACCACAGAAGCCAACACATTTTTCAATCCTTTTTGTTGATTGATAACACTTTGCTTTAGTATTTCTTTAAGTTCATGAATCATTAAAAACTACATCTTTATTTCTTGAAAAACATACTGTTTCTTCAAAAACTCTTTTTACGAAGATATTATTTTTAAATCAATTCTGTGTCTATAATAGTAGTGGTTAATAATGTTTTGTGAACTGGACATTTAGATGCAATTTCTTTAAGTCTTTTTCTTTGCGTTTCATCTAAATTGCCTACTAATTTTAACTTTTTTTGAAGATGATCTAAACGTGTAGGTTTGTCTAATTCTATCCCTAAATCATCACTATGTTTTTTAGAATAGGTTATGTAAGCAAATACTTCTTGTAAGTCCCACTTTTTACGTTCTGCATACATTTTTAAGGTCATAACTGTACAAGCCGCTAAACCAGCACTTAGATAATCGTATGGAGACGGACCAAAATCATCACCTCCAATGGTAGCAGGTTCATCAGCAATAAAAGAATGTTTTTTGGTTTGTATAGAAGTTGTAAAATTATCTTCTTGTATATTTAAATGCGCTACCAATTGTTCTCCGTTTATTTGTAACATTTCATTTTCTTCGGGTTCACAGTATTTATCTACCCAAGTACCAATTAAATTGCCCACGTATACGCTATCAGAATTCTTAGAAAGCAAATGATCTGCATCGTCTAAACTAATAAAACTCTTTGGATGCATTGCATTATGATAAATTTGATGTGCATTTTCTATACCCACGATATTGTCAAAAGGAGCATGCATGACCAGAATAGGTTTTCTAAGTTCTTTTATAATTTTTGGTAAGTCTGTTTTATGAAAATCTTTTACAAAATCTTGATTTATAACAAAGGGTCTTCCACCAATTGTAACTTCAACTTCTCCTTTTTCTGCAACTTCTTCTACTGCATGAGAAAATAAATGCGTTACATGCCCCACAGTTGCAGGCGCACCAACAGTTGCCACTGCTTTAATATTTTTTAATTTAGAAGCAGCTACAATAGCTGCAGCACCACCTAAAGAATGCCCTACTAATAAACTAGGAGACTTGTAATGTTTTGTTATGTAGTCATTTACAGCTAGTAAATCATCTACATTGGCAGAAAAATGGCTGTCAGAAAAATCACCTTCACTTCTTCCTAAACCTGTAAAATCAAACCTTACAACCCCAAAACTGTGATTAGATAAAGAACGACTGATGTTTTTTACAGCATTAAAATTACTATTGCAAGAAAAGCAATGTGCAAAAATTGCAAAATGATTTGGTTTTTGATTGGCAGGTAACTCTAAATAAGCTCTTAGTTTTAGTCCTTTTTTGTTTTCAATTTCAAGTCTAATTGTATTCATAAGGTTGGTTTTTTACGTAGTCGAAATCAAATGACTTACTTTACTAGTATCTATTTTTGATGAAAATTTTTGAAGTAATAATTTTAGCTTAGGATCTATATAATTTTGACAAAAAGGTTTTTTAGGATTGGCTAAATAATAATTCTGAAATTCTTCCGTAGAGGGTTTAAATTGATGAAAAGCCAATATTTGAGTTATAATTTTGTTAGAAAATTTTGATTGAAATGCTTTAAGAAGTGGTTCAATTTCTTTTTTTTGATGCTCAGAAAAATAGTAAACTGCAGAACGATATTTGTTTCTCATAGAATGATTGCTAGTACTTTTATGAGTTAATAAATGGATGTGCAGTAATGTTTTTAAATCTATATTTTCATTATAATGTACTACAACTGCTTCAGAAAAAGTAGCGTTATCATGTAAAGAAGCTACCCAACCTTGTTCTACTTTGGCAACACCAATTAGAGATTGAAAAACGGCTTCTGTGCACCAATGACAACCTCCTCCAAAAGCAATTCTAGTTAATTCCATTGCAATTGTTTTCTTTCTGACCAGTAAAATTCTGGAGAAATATTAAAAGATTGTAATGTTTTCATATCCTCATCAGAAAGCAACAAAGAAGATGCTTTTAAGTTTTGGTGCAACTGTTTTGTAGAGCTTGCACCACTCAATACAGTTGCATTTGGTATGCTTTGCAAACAAAACTGCAATGCAATGGCATCTACACCAACATTGTATTTTAATGTCAAATCTTTCAACTTGCCATACATAGCTGTGTAGTTTTGATAGTTTGTATTCGGAAAAACTCTACCATTTGCTAGAGCTTCTTTAATCACTATCGACTTTTTTTGACGAATCAATTCATTAGCAATAGCTAAAAAACTTTGATCTAAAAAGTTGTAAGTAACTTGAAAAACGTCAAAAATAGGAGATTCATCTACTAGAACCTCTAATGCTTTTTTTATGATTTCTACTTGATTTGATCCAGAAGTAGTGATGCCGATTTTTAAATTGTACTCTTTTTTTAAAAATGCCAATTGTTTTAAAACTTCAGAATTTTCTAAAACTCCTGTGTCTAATGTTGCTGAGTGAATTTGATATACCTTTAAATAAGGCAAAAGTTGTTTAGAAAAATGCCATTGCTCATTTAGTTTTTGCAAACTATGTTCTTTAACCTCGTGTACTTTTGCGTTGGCGTTAAAGTTTGCTGTATATGTATATCCCCATTTTGTAGCTACTTGTATGCTGTTGTCATTTTTTGTTTGTAACCATTCTAATAACAATTCTTCTGCTAAACCATAACCAGGTGCAGTATCAAAATATCGTACGCCTGCTTTGTACGCTTCTTCTAAGACAGAAAAACTTTGTGCTCTAAATGCTGAAACATCAGAATTATCGCAATTTTCAAGACGAATGTTTATGTATTGAGGTCTTCCTAAAGCAGCTGTACCTAAACCTATCTTTTTATTCATGTAATTGTAATGGTAAATTGGTTAATCTTTTTCCTGTTAATCTTCTCACTGCATTAGCAATGGCTGCTCCAATTGGTCCCATAGGGGGCTCTCCAACAGGTAAAGGAATATCTTTTCCTTGAATAAAATGGATGTCTATTTCTTTGGGCGCATGTTTTATTAGTGCCATGTCATAAGGCCCGTATATGGTTGGATGTAACGCACCATCTTTAAGTGTCATTTTTTCAAACATGGCAGCACTCATTCCCATAATTATGGCACCTTCACATTGCGCTTTAACCTGATCTGGATTGACAATAACACCGCAATCAAAAGCACAAGTTACCTTGTGCACTTTAATTTGATTGTTTTCTATAGAAACTTCGACAACATGAGCGGCAGGCGAGTTTGTATCTATAGAAGCAGCAAAACCCATTGCTTTTCCGTTTGTAATGTTATCGTTATAATTTCCTTTTTCAGAAGCCAATGTTATAACATTATACAGTCTTTTCTGATTGCCTTTATTATCAATACTAGCCAAACGAAAATGGATAGGATTTTTATTTGCTTTTATAGCCATTTCATCTATAAAACTTTCTATAGCAAAAGTATTTGCCAACAACCCTAAACTACGCCACCAACTTGTTGCAAAAGGTAAGGTCTGATGCCATTGAACAGCTCTATAATTGGGTATTTTGTCATACATAATATGTGCACCACGCATGGCGCCAATATCTGTACCCAAAACAGTAGTAGCAATTTTAGGCATCATAATAGAATTGACAGAAACATCTCCACTAGCATAATGATGTTCTAAAGTATCTAAAAAGCCTTCTTTGTTAAGTTTTCCTTTAACGATATGATGTGTAGGAGGTCTAAACAAATCGTTCTGAAATTCTTCTTTTCTACTAAAGATATATTTTACGGGCTTACCCACGACTTTAGAAAGCTGTACGGTTTGTATTGCATGATTGGTATTTAACCTTCTTCCGAAACCACCACCGAGGTAAGTAGGAATAATATTTACATTTTCTTTATTTACATCTAATGCTTTTGCAACTGCATTTTGTGTTAAACCAGGAACTTGAGTAGATAAAATTACTGTAATATTGCCATGATTATAATTGGCTACAGCTGCATTTGGTTCTATTTGAGCATGTGCACCTAAAGGGCTTGTAAATTGAATGCTTGTGGTATCTTTATCATTAATGTCTAGTGCATTTCCTTCTTTTTGGGTAATCATCTGTTTGCCTTTACCTACTTTAAGCATTTCTCTTAATTCTTCTTCTGTCCAAAGTTTTTCAATGTTCCAATCTATTTCTATAGTTCTTTTTGCAGCCAAAACTTGCGGATACGATTTAGCAATAATACCAACCCAATCATCAATTTGAACAATTTGTACAACACCACTCATAGATTTAGCAGCAGAAAAATTTGCCTTTTTAAAAGTAGCACCTACAACACTTGGTCTAATTATACTAGCGTATAACATCTCTGGCATTGTTGCATCTAAACCAAAAATAGGATCACCAAAAACTTTTGCATTTAAATCTATACGTTTAATAGGTTTACCAATAAATTTATAGTTTTTTACGGGTTTTAAATCAGGTGTGTCTGGTATTTCCCATTCCGTAATTCCATTGGCAATTGCAGCATAGGCAATGGTTTCTTTTCCGTTAGAAATTTGCCCTTCTTTTGTAGTTAGTAATGCAATATCAGTATTCAATTTTTTAGCGGCTTCAATTTTCAACATTTCTCTCATGGTGGCAGAAAGTTCTCGAAGTGGTGTCCATAAACTACTTACAGATAAGCTACCGCCTGTGGCTAAAGCATCTACAATTCCTGTTTTTGTTGCTGCACCAATAACTTCTATTTGGTCTATTCTCAAATCCATTTCATCAGCAATCATTTGAGCAAAGCCTGTAAAAGCACCTTGTCCCATTTCTACTTTGGGAGAATGGAAAATAAGGGTGTTTTTTGCGGTGAGTTCAAACCATAAATTGGGTTCAGTTCCGCTTCCCACGTAAGTGGGAGGTAAGGTTTCTACCATACCCAAAACTTTTCTTCTAAGAGGATTTCTAAATGCATAAGTGCCTATGGCAAGAACACCCAAAGTGCTTAATCCACCTCTAACTAAAAATTTTCTGCGAGATATTTTCTTAGTCATTTTTATCAGTTTTAGAGTTGGTTTTATGCAAATCTACTGCTCTATGTATGGCTTTACGTATTCTGTAGTAGGTAGCACATCTGCAAATATTAACAATATTGTTGTCTATATCTTTGTCTGTTGGATTTGGGATTTCATTTAATAAAGCAGCTGTAGCCATCATAAAACCTGGTTGGCAATAACCACATTGAGGAACAACCTCTTCAATCCAAGCTCGTTGTACAGGATGAGGATTTTCTGGAGTTCCTAAACCTTCTATGGTAGTAATATTCTTGCCCTGAGCATATTTTATAGCATAGGAACAAGACCGAACAGCTTGCCCATTAACATGCAACGTACATGCGCCGCAAGCGGCTTTACCACAACCAAACTTAGTACCTTTTAGATTTAGTACGTCACGTATTACCCAAAGTAGTGGTGTGTTTTCATCTTCAATTTCTATAGTTGATGGTTTGTTATTTATAGAGAATGATATTGTCATTAGCGTTATTTTTTTTGAGGAATAATTGCACCGTCTTTAAACCACTGTTTCACTACTTTTTTATATTCTTCTAGAGGTACAGGTGGTTTTTCACGAGGAATACCTGCTGCGTTTATACCCGGATTCCAAGCCCATAAAACCAAAGAATGTTCTGTTAAATGATGCATGGTTTCTTCATTTGTTCTACCACCATTTCGTTTAGAGTCTAATATTGACGCTGCAATTTCATAGCGGTCTAGACCTTCCCACTTCATACTATGTGGTGCCAAGGCCCATTCTGGATTTCCAGGAACGCCAGCATAATCATTATTTTCTGATTGATGACAAGTAGTACATTTTGTAGCTTGGTAACCCATATTATTTTGTCCGCCAGAGATGCCAAAATAGTGAGGGTGACTATCTTCGCCTTGTTTCGGAATGTTATCATTTGGATGACAATTTACACAACGTTTGTGTGTGAGAACATCCATCATCTTATGAAAATTTTTCTCATTTTCTGATTGTTCTTCAACAACGATATACGTCTCTATATGTGTTCTAGAATAGTTAGAAGCCACTAAAATTCCTGCTACAAGAAATAACGGAATTAAAAGCTTTTGAATTGATAATTTCATTAAGGTTTTTTAATAGAAAGTAAGCATTTATATAAAAAAGATACCTTAAAGTTACTGTTTTTTATTGAGTTTTGTTTGTTAGATGCCAGAAAATTTTAAGCTAAAGACACATTTATAAATAAAGAAAGTAGTATCTATTATTTACCTTTTAAGAGCTGCAAGATAACATAGAGCAACCTACTTTGTGTCTTGCCCATTCTGGTCTTTTTGCAAACCATTTTTCATTTTCAGGTTGTTCTTCATATGGTTTTTTAAGAAGAATGTAAAACTCATCAATTAAATCGTAATTACCTTTATCTGCAGCATCAATAGCCAATTGCGCCATGTAATTGCGTAAAACGTATTTAGGGTTTACAGCATTCATTTTCTCTTTTCTTTGTTGATGAGAAAGTTTTTCTTCTTGCAATCTTTTCGCGTATATTTTTAACCAAGAATTCCATAATTTTTTTACTTCATCAGAGATGTTTTCAAAATTATAAAATGCATCCTCAATCACTTTTAATCCAGTATTTTGATCAGAAAAATTACTTAAATTTCGAAAAAAGATAGTCATATCTGTTTCTACTAATTGCAACGTATCCTCTAGATTTTGAATGATACCCAAGTCATTTTTATTCTCTGTAAAAAAACCTAACTTAGATTTCATCATTGCTAAAGACTGCTTTTCAAAATCTGTTTTATAGTCTGCCAATACGTTTTCTAAAGGAGGAATTTCTTCAATTAACGGATATAAAGCATTAGCAAGTTGAAACAAATTCCATAATCCCATATTGGGTTGATTGCCATATCTGTAGCGTTTGTTTTGTCTGTCTGTTGTATTGGGTGTCCATCCAAAATCAAAACCTTCTAACCAACCATAAGGACCATAATCTATGGTTAGCCCTAAAATAGACATGTTATCTGTATTCATCACTCCATGAACAAAACCTACGCGTTGCCAATGAATAATCATTTCTAAAGTTTGTTTAGAAACTTCTTGAAAAAATTTAAGATAAACTTCTTTTGATGGTTTTCCTAAATGGGCAAAATGATGTTTTATGGTATAGTCTGTTAAGATTTTTAAATTTTTTACATCGTTTCTAGCAGCAAAAATTTCAAAATTACCAAAGCGTAAAAAAGATGGAGAAATTCTAGAAACAATTGCTCCTTTTTCATACGCAGGATTTCCATTGTATAATATGTCTCGTAAAACATTGTCTCCAGACAAACTTAATGATAAAGACCTTGTTGTAGGAACTCCCAAATGGTACATGGCTTCTGCACACAAATACTCTCTTATAGAAGAACGTAACACAGCTAAACCATCCGCAGTTCTAGAATATGGTGTTTCTCCAGCTCCTTTTAATTGTACTTTCCAGTTCTTGTTTTGATGTTCAATTTCAAACAGATTAATGGCTCTTCCGTCTCCTAATTGTCCAGCCCAATTGCCAAATTGGTGTCCACCATAGCACATGGCAAAAGGTGTTGTATTAGGATAAATTTTATTACCTGTAAATACATTTTTAAAAAAATCTGATTTCGTTTCCTTTAATGAAATTCCTAATTGATTAGCCATTTCTTTAGAGGTATGAATAACTTTTGGAGCACTGGTTTTTTTAGGATTAACATAAGAAAAAACGGCATTATGTACTTGTCTTCTGGAGTTTTCAAGAATTTTATCTGCTGGTAATTCTGATGTAAATGTGTTGTTAAGGCTTAATTGCATTTTAGTATTGCTAAACTATTCTATTATATGTTTCCATTTTTCACTTCGTGAAGCTACCAATTTTATATAGCCGCATATAGCTACAGCCTTGTAGCCTTCTTTTGTCAAGTGCTCAAATGTTTTTTCTACTAGTATTTTACCTATTCCTTGACCTCTTAAATTGTGCGGAACTTCTGAATACACCAAATACATTTTATCATTTTTTAAGGTGTAGTCTACTTTAGCTATTGCTCCGTTTACATCTAATGTAAATCTATTGTTCTTAGCATCGTGTGTAAATTCCATAATTTTTAATTCTTTCTAAATTGAACTCTTTTAAACCAATTTATCTGCATGCAGTTTTCTTAATTTCGCCAATTTAGGAGCAATGACAAAACTACAATATCCTTGTTGAGCGTTTTCTCTATAATAATTTTGATGTTCTTGTTCAGCTTCATAGAAAATAGCTAAAGGACTAATTTCGGTCACAATTTTATCTTCAAAATACTGCTGAAGTTGCTTTATAACCTCTGTGGCAATTGTTTTTTGATTTTTATTATGATAAAAAATTACTGAACGGTACTGGGTTCCTCTATCTGCACCTTGTCTGTTTAACGTTGTAGGGTCATGTGTTGTCATAAAAATGACTAAAATTTCTTCAAAAGAAATCATATCAGCATCAAAAGTAAGTTGAATTACTTCTGCATGACCTGTTAATCCAGAGCAAATTTCTCTATATGTTGGTTTTCCTGGGGCGTTACCACCAGAATAACCAGACACAACTTTTTCAATTCCTTTTACTTCTTGAAATACAGCTTCTGTACACCAAAAACATCCGCCACCTAGAGTAGCAGTTTGTATATTTTTATTCATTTTTTGTTTAAAATGCTATTATGTTATTTTTGTTCTAACACCATAGATTCAGAATTTATGCAATATCGTAAACCACTTGGTTCTGGGCCATCAGGAAAAACATGACCCAAATGCGCATCGCACGTGTTGCATAAAACTTCAACTCTAACCATACCAAAAGAAGTGTCTTTGTAGTATTTGATTGCGTTTTCTTGTATGGGTTGTGTAAAACTTGGCCATCCAGTACCAGAGCTAAATTTTATAGTAGAATCAAATAAAGGAGTATTACAACATACACAGTTGTATTGTCCTTCATCATAACTACTACACAAAGCTCCACTATGTGGTCTTTCTGTTCCTTTTTGCCTGGTAATTCTAAATTGCTCTGGAGTTAGTAGAGCTTTCCATTCTGTATTGGTTTTTTCAATTCTCTTTTCAGGAATTGGGTTTCCTTTAGTTGCGAAGTGAATCACTTCTTTCCAAGTAAGCATATGTTAATTTCCTTTCTTTTTTAATTTGTATTGATATGCTTTTATTTTAGACGTAAAAACGTTTGTAAACTTGCAAATAATGCTTAATTTGTAAGTCTTGAAAGCAATACATAAATTTACGACGAATATTCTCGAAGACTTTGAGCTAATTATAGTTTCTTCTTATTTGTTAATAAAATAATCTTACATGAGTACTTTAATTGTAGACGCAGAAAAATTTGTTTTTAATCTATTAAGCACCGAGTTAAATACCAATTATGTGTATCATAATCTAGCACATACGCAACGTGTAGTAGAAAAAACTAAAGAGATTTCTGAAAGTTTAGAACTTTCAAAAACGGATACTGAAAACTTAGAAATAGCGGCTTGGTTTCATGATACGGGTTATATAAAAGGAGCAAAAAATCATGAACAAGAAAGCGTAAAAATTGTTAGTGAGTTTTTAGAAGAGAAAAAAGTACCTGCTAGCAGAATAGATATAATATCTAAGTTAATTTTAGCCACTAAGATGGGGCATGAGGTAACTAATGATTTAGAAAAAATTATTGTTGATGCAGATTGCGCACATTTAGCTTCAAAAAGTTTTTTTGATTTTACATCTTTACTCAGAAAAGAATGGGAACTTACAGGTTTTAAAAAATTTTCTGATGTAGATTGGGTAAAAAGTAATATTGAATTCTTATCTCAACAACATAGATTTAAAAGTGATTTTGCACTTAAAAATTGGACAAAAAGAAAAGAAAAGAACCTATCTAAATTAATTAAAAACCTTAAAAGTTTAAAAGGAGATTTAAAGAAATTTAATCAAAAACAAGAAGCCTTAGTTTTAAAAAAAGAGAAAATAGAAGCTCCTGAACGTGGTATAGAAACAATGTTTAGAGTAGCGTTAAGAAACCATATTACATTAAGTGATATTGCAGACACCAAGGCAAACATTTTACTTTCTGTAAATGCAATTATTATTTCTTTAGCATTATCCAACTTATTACCAAAATTAGATAATCCGTCTAATGCACATTTATTTGTACCTACTATTGTTTTTGTAATGTTTACAGTGGCATCAATTATTTTGTCGGTTTTAGCAACCAGACCTAATGTTACAAGTGGACAGTTTACCAAAGAGGATGTGGCAAATAAAAAAGTAAACCTTTTATTTTTTGGTAATTTTCATAAAATGAAATTAGAAGATTTTGAGTGGGGTATTCAAGAAATGATGAAAGATAGAGATTATTTGTACGGTTCTCTTACAAAAGATTTGTATTTTTTAGGATTGGTTTTAAATAGAAAATACAGTCTATTAAGGTTAACATATACCGTTTTTATGTTTGGTATTATAATAAGTGTAATTTCTTTTGCACTTTCCTTTTATTATCAAACTCCACCAACAGGAGTTTAATAACATTAAATACGTTTATTTAGTAATAAGAGTTTGTATTGGTTTTCTCTTTCTAATAAGTATTGAAACTATTTTTATCAACCTTTACTAAGATTCTATTTCTTTAATAAGATCAGCAAAAGAAAATGTATTGTTATTTTCTTTAAAGTCTTTTTTATACAATACTTCTACGCGTAAAGCCTTAAGACCAGAAACTCCTTGTAACTCTTCAAGTTCTAAGTATTCTAGTTTTCCTAATTGTTTTTTAGACTGTAAATAATTAATATACTTGGTGTATTCTAAAGCATCTTTGTCTTGAGAATAAACAATAGCTATTTTTCCAGGAACTGTAAGTCTTTCTTCTGTACCTTTTATATGAGCTTTGTCAATTCGTTTTTTGATAATTTCATAACGTATGTTGTAAGCACCATCTACATCAAATTGCTTTTCATCCATTCTAAATTTTATAGCCATGGCATTGCTATGTACTAAAATTAGTGATGCAACTCGCAACTCATTTTTCATATTTTTACGCTCAAAATAAGCAACGTTTTCCATTTCATAAGTTACTTGAAGTTGCCATAAGCGTAGGTTGTATAAATACAGTTTGTCAAAAGGTTTAGATTTGGTTATAGACTGCCCAATGTACATGTTGTATTCTACTCCATCAGTTTTGTAACGCTCAAAATAATGAGGAAACATCTCTTGAGCTACTTTCTGTTTCTTATCTATAAATCGTGCTAATTTATCATTTAATAAGGTTACACTATCTTCATATTCTTTTCTACGTTCGTAAACAACATTTAAATTGTCATCTAAACGATTCATGTAAACTTCTACTTTATCAGCATGTTTTTTACTAATTTCTTTAATATGATTAAAAACAGGATAAATATCTTTATTTAAAAAATCTAAAATACTTATTTCATCACCAGCATTTAAACCACTTTTAACATCATTTAAATAAGAAGAAACTCTAAACATGAGTTCGTTGTAAATGGGTAATTTTTCTGTTTTACAAGCATCTTCTAATACCGAAATAGCAAGTGTTAGTTGTGTTGTTAAGTCTTCTTTAATAGCAATGTTTCTAGCTGTAGAAGATCCTTTAATATCACTTTGACCATACAAGGGATACACATCTTTAAAGATAATTTGATCAAGTTTGGCATTATCATTTACTTGACTTTCAAAATGATATTTTTCTGCAGCCTCATAAAAACGCCATTTCACAGAATTATGAATAGAAGTATAGTTTTCTTGAATGGTAGCTTCTAAAACATTTTGACGTTCTTCTGATGTTCTTTTTACAGCAGCTTCAAAAACAGGAATAATATCTTTTAACTTATTAATATTAACAGAGTTTAAATCGTAAGCCCTTGGTGAAGCAAGTTCAAGTAAAGCTAAATCTCCGTTTTGAGTTGCTTTTATAGGTACTAGTATAATACTTTGTATACCAGAATCATGTAAATTTTGATAAAAAGGATTTTTTTCTGTGTGTTTGCCGTATTCTTCTAAATCAGAAATAACAAAGGTTTCATGATTTTTAAAAACCTTTTGCATAATTCCGTCACAAAAATAATCTTCATTACACTTAATCTCTACATGTTTATTTAGTATGATACTATTTGATTTTTTTATAGAAGTTTCGCAAACCTTATTGTTTACATTATCAAATATAGAATAACCTAATTTTAAATCTTTTATGGCATAAAAGTCTCTTAAGTTGTTTTGAAGTCTAAAAATTAAATCATCATCTCCAGACAAAAGATTTGCTTTTATAGCAGACAGCATTTCTTCAGACGTAACATCAAATAAATTAACCAAGCCAAAACCTTTGAAAATATAGCTTTTTGGAGGAAATTTTTCTTTCCATAAATCTATATTTTCAAAGTTGTTTAACAACTCTTTAAAGTCTTCTTGTGTTAATTTAGGAGCGTTTTTTGTAGGTGTTATTTCAGAGAAATCACCGTTAAAAGCTGCTCTGTAGTATTTCATTGTTCCTGATGTTTGATCAGGAATATCAAAATAAAAAGGTCTTTTTATATCTATATTAAACCCGTAAACAAAACCTAAAATAAATGTACATGCCATAACGTACATACTGTCATCTTCAAAATTACGGACACTGAATTCATAATTATCACCAGCATTGTTTATGATATTTTCAAACCTATCTGAAAATTTAAAAGAGGTGAAAGAAAAAGGAAGACATACAGCTTTAATTTCATTTGACCTTAATGGTTCTGGAAACAATGGGTCTAACAGTAAATCTATTTGTTCTTTGTAAGTTTCTAGTAAGCTATAATCTGAAAATCCTTCATTTAATTCTGGATTTTCATTAAATAAATCTAACATTTTTTTAGCTGAACCATGAAAAGGATGATTAGCATAATCTTGGTGTGCATATTTTTCAAATAACACAAACACCTTTTTAAAAGAGATATTGAGTTGAAGAGGTAATTCTACTTCTTTAATTTTGTTAGATTGAATTATTTTCATTGCTCAAAAAGTTAAAAATGGCTTACTATTTTAGACGCTTTATACAAACTAAAGTTACAATTTTTTTTTTTACTACTTATTTTTGTCTAAAATAAATGGTAATAGGTATACCTGTAAAGTTGTAAATTTCTCTTAGTTTATTTTCTACAAAACGCTTGTAAGGATCTTTTACATACTGAGGTAGATTACAGAAAAATGCAAATTGTGGTGTTGGCGTAGGCAATTGCATACAATATTTTATTTTGACAAACTTACCTTTAGTTGCAGGAGGCGGATAGCTTTTTACCACTTCTAACATGGTGTCATTAAATTTACTGGTAGGAATTCTGTTTTTTCTATTTTCAAAAACCTCAACAGCAGTCTCTATGGCTTTAAATAAACGCTGCTTTGTTAGCGCAGAAATAAATACGATGGGCACATCTGTAAAGGGTTCTATTTGTTTACGAACTGCGGCTTCAAAATCTCGCATCGTATTGGTTTCTTTTTCAACCAAGTCCCACTTATTAATTAAAATAACAACTCCTTTTCTGTTTTTTTCTGCCAACCAAAAAATATTTTGATCTTGCCCTTCAAAACCACGAGTAGCATCTACAACCAAAATAATAACATCAGAGTATTCTATAGAGCGCACAGCACGCATTACAGAATAAAATTCTAAATCTTCTTTTACTCTTGATTTTTTTCTGATACCTGCGGTATCTACCAGATTAAAATCAAAACCAAATCTATTGTATTTGGTATCTATAGAATCTCTAGTTGTACCTGCAATATTGGTTACGATATTTCTATCTTCTCCAATTAATGCATTTATAAATGAAGATTTACCAGCATTAGGTCTTCCTACTACGGCAAATCTTGGCAATTCTTCTTTTTCTAAATCTACTTCTTCTGGTTCTGGCATTTTTTCTGAAATTGCATCAAGCAAATCACCTGTTCCGCTACCATTAATAGAAGAGATAGTGTGATAGTCTCCTAAACCTAAATTGTAGAATTCTACAGCATCTGCAGCTCTCATTGCGTTGTCTACTTTGTTAACCGTTAAAAAAATAGGTTTTTTAACTTTTCTAAGCATTTTAGCAACTTCATCATCCATAGGTGTTATACCTTCTTGAACATCTACTACAAAAACAATAATATCTGCTTCATCTATAGCTAGTGCAACTTGTTTTCTAATTTCTTCTTCAAAAATATCATCAGACCCTACAGCATAACCACCAGTATCTATTACAGAAAATTCTTTACCATTCCAGTCAGATTTACCATAATGTCTATCTCTGGTTACTCCGCTAACAGAATCTACAATGGCTTCTCTACGTTGAACCAACCTGTTAAAAAGTGTCGATTTTCCAACATTAGGTCTTCCTACTATGGCAACAATGCTATTCATTTTGAATTGAAATTTTTTGCAAAGATACAATTTACTACATGATAAATAATTGTTAATTCTAACAGTTTAAGAAAGTATAATATGAGTAACAATAGCAACTTATGTATCAAAAAAAAGATGGTGTGATTACCCCTTGTGCATTACGATTTAACAATAGTTTAAAAATATTAGTTAGCGTAATTTATTGATAAAAAAATTGTATAAAGGACTACTAGGGAAGCTAAAATTTTTATTCTAGATACAAATTTCACTCCTAGAATTGACTAGAATTGACAAAGTTTCATTAAAACCTATAACAGGTTATCATTAATTTTTAATTAAGGTTTTAAGAAAACTTAGAAAAATAGATGTAAATAATTAAAGCTTATTAAAATACAATGGTATTTGTGGAATTTAGTATAGAAGAAAGTGTGTTTTTTCTATTGCTATTCTTTGCAGTAAAACTAAGTAAGAGTGTAAGCAAGAAAAAAATGGAAAAACTACATGAATTTTTAAGAAATATACTTAAAAAGTAAAATTTATCTGAAACTATTTTTGATTATACCCAAATCGTTTTAGTTGATTTTTATCGCTTCTCCAGTTTTTATTTACTTTAACATACAACTCAATAAAAACTTTTTTCTGAAAAAAACGTTCTAAATCTTTTCTAGCTTCTGCTCCAACTCGCTTTATAGCAGAGCCTTTATGCCCGATAATAATCCCTTTTTGAGTGTCTCTTTCTACCATGATAATAGATCGAATTCTCACAATATTTTCTTCTTCTATAAAACTTTCTGTTTCTACTTCTACAGAGTATGGAATTTCTTTTTTATAGTGCGTTAAAATTTTTTCACGAATTTTTTCATTAACAAAAAAACGTTCTGGTTTATCTGTTAATTGATCTTTAGGATAAAAAGGAGGAGCTTCTGGAAGAAGTTCGATAATTTTATAAAAAACAGATTCTACATTAAAACGTTCTAGGGCAGAAATGACATAAACAAAAGAGTTGGGTACTTTTTCTCGCCAATAGACAATTTTTTTATCAACTTCTTCTTTAGTAGACTTATCAATCTTATTTAATAATAAAATTACAGGAATTTTACTATTGATTATTTTAGTAAAGAAAGCTTCATTTTTTAAAGCGGTTTCTCCAACTTCTACCATATAAATAAGAACGTCTGCATCATCTAAAGCAGATTTTACAAAATCCATCATAGAAGCTTGTAATTCATAAGCAGGTTTTATAATTCCAGGTGTGTCTGAAAATACAATTTGGTATTCTTCATGATTAACGATACCTAAAATACGGTGTCTTGTTGTTTGTGCTTTAGGAGTAATAATAGATAATTTTTCGCCCACCAAAGCATTCATCAATGTAGATTTACCCACGTTAGGGTTACCAATAATGTTAACAAAACCAGCTTTATGAATCATAATACAAATATAGTTTGTTTTGGGACGCGACTATAATTTAAGATGATAAAAAAATAAATGAAATAAAATTTGGAATATACTTTCTTTGTGTTGTATATTTGCAGTCCAAATCGCGGGATAGAGCAGTAGGTAGCTCGTCGGGCTCATAACCCGAAGGTCACTGGTTCGAGTCCAGTTCCCGCTACAAAACTCAAGACAAAAACCAGATTGTTAATTAACAATCTGGTTTTTTGCTTTTTAAATGCAAACTCACTTTACAAATGGCGATAAAAATGAATAGTATTATCATAAAAGAGCAATTAATTTTATACAAAAAATCAACTGCTCTATAATTTAAAATCTATTTGTAAAGGTTCTTTTGAGTGATGTTTATACTGATAACTCAGATTTATGTAAACTAACTACAGCTAAAACTGCAATTCCATTAATCCAATAATAATAAGCATCTACACCTTGAAAAGAAAAGACAAAAGGGGCAATAATGAATACTATTGCTACTAAAAAGTCTATCGTTAAATGTAATTTATAGGATAACACTTTAATAATCCCTAAATGATGATCTGTTAGTATTGTTAAAATAAATGCTGCTATTCCTGTTGCAACAGATAGTTGCAGTGCTAACGGGTTTGAGTCTCCTAGCCCTAGTAAAAAAGGTAATGTTATTAGTGCTATTGCTACAGGGTAATCTAAAAATGCGTGAATTCTTTTTGTTATAAATTTCATAATTACTAGTTTTATTTGATTGTTATTATCTGTTTATTTATTAATTGTGTGTTTTACTTAATTTCTCCCAGTTTTTATCGGCTACTTTTTTCAATTTGTTATGGTTGTTTTCAGCCAACCACAATTGTTTAGCATCAAGTTCTACATTGTTTAAATACAAATAATACTTGCCGTCTTCCACGATAAATTTATTTGGGTCTACTCTAAATTTTGCACCAGCATATATTCCAAAGGCACAAAAACCACCAAATTCTGGCATATACTTAGCGGGGTTTTTATCAAAAGTTGTTTTTTGTGCTGCAGAAGTAAAGTAATAGTATACTTTATTGTATTCTGATTTAAAGTTCTTGTTTCCAATTTGTGCTAACCCTAAATCTAAATACGATACTGGACTATAACCCTGTAACGCAATGTTACTATTGTCTATGTTATTTGCTTTATTGTCTTGAGCAAATACTATTGAACTTACTATTAATGCTAATCCTAAAATTGATGTTTTTACTAAAATTTTCATTCTTGTTGTTTTTAATTGATGTTTTTTTTTGATTATTATACTGCAAAGATGAGACAGAATTAAAGTTAAGATGCTACCAAAAAAGGACTAAGAATTGTACTTTTTATTTATTGTATTTTTTGTTTTAATAACCAGTCTTTAAATACTTGAGTTGCTTTATCGTTTTTAATCTGAACCATTTCAAACTTTTTAAAATCACTTTTATTAACATTTTTTCTTTTTTCAACCAACTCAAATGCATCAGGTAATCCAAAATCAAATACATCTTTTCTTGAACACGAATAGTAGACCATTTTTATTTGAGACCAATGTATTGCAGATAAGCACATAGAACAGGGTTCGCTACTTGTAAAAAGAGTACAACCACTCAAATTAGTACTTTTTAAATTTTGAGAGGCATCTCGTATTGCTTCTATTTCCGCGTGTGCTGTTGGATCATTTTTTATTCTAGTAGAGGCTTTACCTTTACCTACTATTTTATCATTATAAACAATAACACAACCAAAAGGAGTTCTTAATTTATCTTCTAAGCATTGATGTGCAAGTGTTATTGCTTCACTTATGTAATATGATTTATTCATTTGTATATATTTTAGAGTTATTTTATGTAAAAAGCACAGTAGTTACTAATAGAAATTTGAATGCAAAGTTTAATTAGTTAACTGAATACGTATACCTTTTGTAGTTTTGACATCACAAAGATGGGGAAGAACAGAGTTGTAAAGGCTACAAGAAAAGTACTAAGAATTGTACTTTTTTTGTTTAAATTCTGTTGGGGTCAATTTTGAATAATGTTTAAAGAATCTTGAAAAGTGATTTGGTTCTTCAAACCCTAATTGTCTTGAAATTGAGACAATCGATTGCCCTTCTAAAATCATTAATTTAGCAGAGTTGATTAGCTCTAGGCGTATAAGTTGCCCTATAGAAGTATTCATTTTAGCTCTAACTTTGTTAGACAATGCTTTAATAGAAAGGTTCATTTTGTTAGCATAAAAATCAAGAGATCTTTCTTGAGTATGGTGTTTTTGAAGCAGGTTTAGAATGTCTTGTGAAAATAAATCTCTGTTTTTATAATCAAAATTATTTCTAAACTGCTTTGGGGTTTGTCCGTTAGTGTTTTTAAAAACTCTGTTAAAATACGCATCATCTTTGTATCCAAGATCGTAAGCTATCTCTTGAATACTTTTGTCTGTAAATGCAATTTGTTTTTGGCTTTCTTGCAGTTTTTTAGAAGTCATTAAATTCTTAACAGATAAACCAATTTTATCTTTAATTAATGCCTGAGCATTGTAGCCTCTATCGTTAATTAAGTTTACTAAATCATCGCTTGTTAAATTGTTAGAGTACTCTTTATCAATAATATCTTTTGTGTCAAAAATAACCTGATACTCTTCTTTGTTAGCTTTAAAAGGATTTTGCCAAAACCATTGTTTAGAAGAAATGTCTATGATGTCAGCAGAATTATTAGTTAATGTTGTTTCAGAAAGAAAAGTATTACACTCTTCACATTCTAATAAATCTATGTAACCTAAAGAAATTAGATGTTTAAATAGCACTCTTACATTATTATCGTAAAACTTATCTTCATTAGAGAATTCAATTCTTCTAACGATAAAATTATCTGACAAAAATTTGATATACTGTCCTTTTTCTAGAAATATTGCTTTTTCTTGCCAATCAAAATAGTTCTTAAAATCTACTTGTATGCTTCCTTTTCCAGAAAGAATATGAATAAGCGTATGACTTTTTATAAAGTACACTTTATTAATTTCTGGTAAAAATTTTTCTACTTTTTGAATTGGCTGCATTTGTAATTATATCGCCGTAAGCATTTTATGAGAAATCTAAGTTATAAATTTTATTTTAATACCAATAACCCCTTAAAGTCTTTTACTATTTAAAAATTTTTATAAATGTTCATTTAAATTATGATTTTAACAATAAAACATTGTACGTGAGCGTATTAAATTTATTTTTCTATGTTTTTTTGCCGTTTCTATATTAAAAATATCTAGCATTTTATAAAGAATAAGAAAAATGCCTATTGAGCAGAAAGGATATCTGGTATATGTTTGTAGTGTAAAAATTATTAATTAATTAAAAAACATTTATTATGAAAAATTTCCTCCAAATTTCGTTAGTCTTAATTTTAAACTTTTCAATTAACGCTCAAGACCTAGCAATGTCAAATATGAATAACATTAGTAATTATGAAAAAGTTAATGAAGAGATTATACCATTAATAGATGAAACTCACTATACATACAAATATAACGGAAATGATGTTTTGGTAAGTTTCAAAGATGGTGAACACACAGAATATTTTGAAAATAAAAAATACTTTATTAAATCTAAAGTAAGATGGATTTCTAATGAAGAGTGTATCATGACAATCCAATTTTCTAACTTACCTAATTTTCCTTTTAGAAAGGGAACTGAATTAAAAATGAAAATCTTAAAAATAAGAAGAGGTAAGGTTTTTTATCAATCTACTTTAGGAGGAAGAACATGGACTGGTAAAATGAGTATACTTCAATAGTGATTAACCTCCAACATAAAATTTATTACATAGCATAAGTTTTTTAAAAGTAGGGTTGTTTGGAATGACTTTAGTTTTTAAAAATCATAACAAAATATTCCTCCATCATGAAAAAACTATTATTTATAATAACCATATTGAGCGCCCTTACTTTTAATGCTCAAAACAAAGTTGAAATATCTATACAACAAGACCTAAGACTTCTAACAGTAGGAGATGAAAAAGGAAATGATCCTATTACTTTTAACGTTCTTTCCAGATTAGAAGTTCCTGTATTTAATTTAAAAAAGAACCATATACCAGCTTATTTGTCTGTAGAATATGCAGATTTAAAGGGTAGAAATTTTCAACGCTATGCCTTAGGTACGGGTTATGTGGTAAATAAACTTTGTGGAAAATTTGGTGGAGGTGCTTATTTAGACTTTGGAAAAATATATAGAGAAAGTGAAGGTTTTTACAGTTTTAGTTTAAGTGGTGAATTGACTTATAAAATTAGCGAACGTGTCAAGCTAATTTGCTCTCATCAACTTACACAAAGAAACGACCTAAAAACACTTTATAATTCTCAAGAATTTGTGATTAGTGGTTTTGTAGGGGTTAAGTTTGGTTTGTAAGAAAACCCTCTACTAATTATTTTAAGAGCTAAATTGTCAAAACCCCCCGACATTTAGCTCTTTTTTGTTGAGCGAAGTATTCTACTTATGAGTTTTTGTTACATCTAATGTAACAAAAATCTGTTTTTATAGAGTTAATAATACATGATGAAAAGCTATATAAAATTGATTTTAGTAGTATCATTTTTTTATTAAATCATATAGTTAACTCCCTGTAGATTCTACGTTATAAATCAAACCGTTCTCTATTTAGTTCATCTATCTAATAAGACCAATTCTATCTTATAATAAGTAAATCTTGCTTTTATTAGCTAAAACTAATTTTGTAATTTATAGCAGTGTTTTTAGATACTTTTTTATTTAGTAAATAACAAATAACTATTTACTTTAAAATAGAATGCCTAAAGAAACTATAATTTAAAGTTTATTCACTAACATAGGTAATACATCAACTATATAAATTAAAACAAGTTACGTAGGTTGTGTCTTCTTGTATCGTTTTGATATTTTATAGGTGTTTTACAGTAGAAAATTAATTTTATCATTTCACTAGTGTAAGTAGTGTTTTATAAATGAATTTGAAGATGTCTATTTATTGTGTATTGTAACATCTTCTGTATTTTTTGGTTTAATCAGATTATGTTGTTTTATCTTAAAATAGATGGGTAATAATGTGTTTTTATTAAATGAGCAAAGTAAATGTACATTTTTATGACAATAGTCTATACATTAAGTTTCATGTTTTAGAAAGGCATTCTTAAAACATTGATTGATGAGATTTTTAGATTGTGAGTTTGTGTAAAGATCTCAATATTTTTTGAAGAGTGTTATAACAATTAAAATAATTTACTGTTCTCTTTTAAAGAAAAAAAGAAATAGGCTTAGGCATATTTGATTGTATCAATCAAATCGTCAAAACCTTCAGATTTGTCAAAAAATGCCGTTGCTCCATATCTTAAACAAATTCTTTTGAGCTCTGTACTTGTAGAAAAAACAAATACTTTTTTCTCTGTCTTATTCTTTTTAAGCCATCTTAAAACTTCTAAACCACTACCATCAGGTAA
The DNA here is from genome assembly GCF_003335085.1 of Polaribacter sp. WD7. GTDB lineage: Bacteria > Bacteroidota > Bacteroidia > Flavobacteriales > Flavobacteriaceae > Polaribacter. The sequence continues at coordinate 476,581 of NZ_QPEJ01000018.1, forward strand.
ACTTAAATCTAGTGTTATAATTTCAAAATTATTTTGATTTAGGTGAGTAAAAGCTTGTTCTAATGTTTCTGTAACAAAAATATCATTTATACTAACAATTTTTTTTGCTTCTTTAGCTATTTTCTCTCTAATATATAGGTTGTCTTCTATGACTAATAAATTGTTAGAACTGGTTTTCAAATTGTTACGTTTAATATCATTAAATTAATAATGTAAATTTAGTAATTTTATTATGTTTATTTAGTAGGCAATATGCTTAATAACTTACAAATAAATATAATGTTTAGGTATCCAATGATGTTAATCCTTTTCTAATAGCGTATTTTGTTAATTCTGAAATAGAAAATAAATCTAATTTTTTCATGATGTTATTTCTGTGAACATCAACAGTTTTTGAACTCAGAAATAAAACCTCACCTATATCTTTAGAGGAATTGCCTTCTGCTATCAGTTGCAATACCTCTTTTTCTCTGGTACTTAAAGCAGCATTTTCTATACTATCTCCTTTTTTAAGAGAAGTCAAAATTTCTTGATCCAATTCTTTGGCCAGATATTTCATATTTCTAGTAACTGTATTTATTGCGGTTACTAAATCTTCAGAATCGCCATCTTTTAATAAATAAGCATAAGCACCAGCATTAAACATACCTTGTATAAATTGTTTACTAGAATGCATAGAAAGTGCAATTATTTTTATATTTGGATGTATTTTTGAAATTTGTTTTGCAGCTTCTATACCATTTAAATCTGGCATAGAAACGTCAATAATAACTACATCAGGAAGTAGTTTTCCGCAAACTTTTATAGCCTCTCTACCGTTAGAAGCTTCACCAATAACAGCTAAATTAGATTTTTGTTCAATGATGTTTTTTAAACCAGTTCGTAACAATTGATGATCATCTGCCAAAACTATTTTTATTTTTTCTGTAAGACTCATTTAGTTGTTGGTATTAAAATAGTAACTGTAGTTCCTGATTGTATTTTAGATGTAATGTAAAATTCACCTTTAACGTTGGCTATCTTCTCTTGGATAGCAAATAAGCCGAATCCAGAACCTGAATGACTTTTATAGTTGTTTAATACAGAAGTGTCAAACCCAACACCATTATCTTCCACTAAAATTTTAACTTGGCAATCATTATCTAATATTTTTATTTTAATATGAGATGCTTTAGAGTGTTTTATAGCATTGGTAAGTATTTCTTGAATACTTCTATAAAGAATGATGGATTTTAACTCGCTAAAGTCTAAATAATCTATTTCTGTATCTAACGAAAATTTAATTTTATGCGTAATTTCTAAATTTTCTAACAACCAATACAAAGCCTCAATGACTCCAAGTTGATATAAGATTGGAGGTGAAAGTTCGTTAGTAATTTTACGGCTTTTTTCAAGAGCATCAGTAATATGATTCTCTATAAATTGTAAGTCATCATCTATACCATTAACTTTAGCATTATTTTTTAGCTGTTTTATCTTCATTTTAGAAATCACTAGTGATTGACTTAAATGATCATGAATGTTAGAGGCAATGTCTTTTTTTTGTTTTTCTTCAATCATCGTAATTTCGTGAGTGAGTTTTTGTAAAGAAGATTGATATTCTTTTATTCTTTGATTTGCCAAAACCCATTCTGTAATATCTCTAGCAGAGGTAACAAAGTAATTTAATTTTTTTCCTTTATAAACAGGTGAAGATAAAAATTCTACCCAAACGTAATTTCCTTTTTTATGTCTTAATCTAAATTGATATGCTTTTTTAGCTTCAGCATCTAAAGCCTTTTGTTTCATATATCGCTGCAATTCTGTTAAGTCTTCAGGATGCACAATAGGAAATATTTTTTTACCAATAAACTCACCTTGTCTATAACCTAATATATCTTTAACAGAAGGTGTAACATATCTAAACGTACTATCAGCATCTTGTAGACAAATAATATCACTAGTATTGTTAGCTAATAGTAAATGCATTTCTCTATTTTCTTCAATTTTAGATCTGATATTTTTTTGCTCTGTTATATCCTGTATTACACCTCTTAACCCTATAACAGTATCTTGTTCATCTGTAATAGGGTATCCAATGGTGTTAATCCATAAAATTTTATTTTCTGTATTCTTTAACCTTAGTTCTAAGTCGTATTTTTTATTGTGTTGAATACTATCTTGAATAGCATTTATTAAAACTTCTCTATCACCTTTTACAAAAAAATTCAAAGCTTCATCTAAAGAAGGAATTTTTCCTACAGGTAACCCATGAATTTTAAAAACTTGATCAGACCATCTTACTTTTTCTGTTATCAAATCAACGTCCCAAGCACCAACTTTTGCCATTTTGCTAGACTCTTTTAAAAGAAACTCACTTTGTTCTACTTTTTCGAGTGTTTTTTTAATTTTTTGTTCGTTTTTTAATAATTTTCTTTCTCGTTTTCTTAAATGGGTGATATCATTCATAATAGCTAAAGCGCCTATTTTATTCCCTTTTTCATCAAAAAAAACAGACCCACTACAAATTACAATTCTTGGTTTTTGATTTTTAGCTTTAATAACCATCTCGTAATTGATAACTTTTTTATTGTTAAATGCTTGTACAAGAGGTATTTCTTCAAAAGTTAATAGTGTTTTTTTATCAGGTTTGTATAATCCATAATGTTCTGCCCATTCTTCTTGTGGCACCTTCATTACATCAATACCATGCCATTTTTTAGCAGTTTTATTAAATAAAACCAATTTACCATTTGCGTCGCAGGCTACCATACCTACAGGATGATTTTCTGCCATTGCAAATGCAAAGTTACTTTGCTTTTGTAATTCTTCTTCTGTTTTTCTAGTAATGGTAATGTCTTCAATATGGATTAAAATAAACTTATCGTTATCAATAGTTATAATTTCTCCAGAAACTAATAAGATTTTTAAATCACCAGATTCTGATACAAATTCAGTCTCAAAATCTTTTATATTTTTATCATTTTTTAGGATAGTGAAGAACGATTGATAAGTCTTAGAAGAAGTCCAAATATTTAATTCTGATAGCTTAAGATTTTTAAGTTCATTAGATAAATGTCCAATAACTTTACAAGTAACATCATTAAAGTTTACAACTTTACCATCACTTAATTTTGAAAGTAGAATAGGGTTAGCACTATTTTGAAGCGTTTTCAAAAAATTATTTTCACTTTCTTTACGTAAAAACTCACTTCTTTTAAGAGAAGAAATATCATCAAAAGTGGTAAAAACCTGGTAGGGTTTTTTGGCTCCTTCTTTGAATTCAGGGATCGCATTAATTTTTATCCATCTGTAGTCTTTTTCCCTAGAATTGATAACACCCATTATTTTGTTCAATATAGGTTTACCAGTTTTTAAAGCAAGTATACTTGGGTGTTTTTCTGCAGGATAATCAGAACCATTTTCATGAATCGATTTCCAATCAGGATCATAAGAACTTTTTCCTTTAATTTGGTCTAAAGAAAGACCTAAAATTTCTAAAGCTGCTGGATTTACATCTATTATTTCTCCTTTGTAATCTTGATAAATCACACCAAGATACATTTTTTCGAATAGAGACTTAAATTTAGAATTTTTGTCTTCTATTGTGTTTGGGGTAGGGCTAGTAATTTTTGACATTTCAATTGGGGGGATTGATACTTGCAATCTTAATTTACTAATACATAAATACTTAATTTTTTAAAAAAATAATACAGTAAGTTATATTTTATTATTTAAAGTAAAACTAATATTTTGTTAAATAGCAAAGATTTAATAGCAATTCGCAATATTTTATACCAAAAATAATGTTTTTTTTAATTTCTTATACATTTTTTAGTGTTTTGTTCAAATAAAAAAAATCAAATCTACAGTTTATAGAAAAAAATCTACTATTTTTAAAAACAAAGAAAGTATATGTTAAACTTTTTCTGAAAAAAATAATTACCTTTAAGTAGTCAAATATTTGTTCGACTGAATAAAGAGCTTAGCACTTTTTAACTAGATTTATTTTATGAAAAATTTTATAACTACACTACTTTTCTTGTTTAGTATTGTTGCATTCTCTCAAATTGAAGATCCCATACGTTGGTCTACTTCTGTAGAAAAAGTGTCTGATAGTGAATATGTATTGATATCAGTTGCAGATCTAGAAGAAAAATGGCATTTATACTCTCAAAATGTACCCGAATTTGGACCAATACCAACTTCTTTTAGTTATGATAATCTTGAAAATAAAATTGTTTTAAAAGGAAAAACGATAGAAAGTAAAGGAAAAACAGTAGATGACCCTGTTTTTGGAATGAAGATTACGTATTTTGAAAATCAAGCTATATTTAAACAAAGAGTAAAAATAAATCAAGCAATTAATACCATTAATGGCACTGTTGAATATATGGTTTGTGATGATGAAAAATGCTTAGCTCCAACCGAGGTAACTTTGGTTTTTAAGCTAAATGCATCTGCAATACAAAAAGACAAAACTAAGGTTAAAATTAGTATTGATGATGAACTTGTAAATAATCAGTTGTATGGTTTAAGTACCAAAGATATTTCATTTTCACAAGAAATATGTACTGATGGTTTGGACAATTTAACTTCAGAAATTAAGGAAGAAGGAAAATCTCTTTGGAATATTTTTGCTCTCGGTTTTTTGGGTGGTTTGTTGGCTTTGTTAACTCCTTGTGTTTTTCCTATGATTCCGCTCACAGTTAGTTTTTTTACCAAAAAAAATGGTCAAAATGCTAAAGGCGGAGTTTCTAAAGCGCTTTTATATGGCTTTTTTATAGTTTTAGTTTATATTTTATTAAGTGTACCATTTCATCTTTTAGATTCTGTAAATCCAGATATTTTAAATGAGATTTCCACAAATATTTGGCTCAACATTGTCTTCTTTGCCATTTTTGTATTTTTTGCATTTTCTTTCTTTGGCTTTTATGAACTTACACTTCCTTCTAGTTGGATGTCTAAAACCACGCAAGCAGAAAACGTTGGTGGTTTTGTAGGAATATTTTTTATGGCATTAACTTTAGCTATAGTTTCTTTTTCTTGTACGGGTCCCATTTTAGGCTCTTTATTGGCAGGGTCTTTAACTGCAGATGGCGGTGCGTGGCAACTTACAGCAGGTATGGTTGGTTTTGGGGTTTCTCTTGGTTTGCCTTTTGCTCTTTTTGCAATGTTTCCTAATATGCTTAATGCACTACCAAAATCTGGTGGTTGGTTAAATACAACCAAAGTAATTTTGGGCTTTTTAGAGCTGGCATTAGCGTTTAAGTTTTTATCTAATGCAGATTTAGTAGCACATTGGAATCTCTTAAAAATAGAGCCTTTTTTAGGTCTGTGGATCTTAATTTTTGCAGGTTTAGCTTTGTACCTTTTTGGAAAAATTAAATTTCCACATGATGCTCCTATACAAAAACTTTCTTTTTTAAGAATTTCAGGTGCAATTTTGGTGGCTTCTTTTGTAGTGTATTTGGCTTCTGGTTTTAGAGTTAACAAAGAAACAAACACTTTTACTCCGTTAACATTATTAAGTGGTTTAGCGCCTCCTGTTGGATATAGCTTTTTATATCCTAATGATTGCCCTAATAATTTAGATTGTTTTAAAGATTTAAAAACAGGAATAGATTATGCTAAAAAGGTAAAAAAACCCATTTTATTAGACTTTACAGGATATGCTTGTGTAAACTGTAGAAAGATGGAAGAGCATGTTTGGCCTAGTCAAAAAATAGACAAGTATTTAAGAAACGATTATGTTTTAATTTCTTTGTACGTAGATGACAAAAAAACACTACCAAAGGAAGAACAACTTATGGTAAATCGTGTTAACGGGGGTACACGAAAGTTAGAGAATTACGGACATAAATGGGCAAATTTTCAAACGCAGTTTTTTCAAACAAATTCTCAGCCTTATTATGTACTTTTAAATTCTGACGGTACTAAAATATTAAATAAAGCTGTTGGCTATACTCCTAATGAAAATGATTATGCAACATTTTTAGAATGTGGTTTAGAAGTATTTAAAAATAGCACTAACAAGTAGATTATAAAAAGCGCTGGTACCAACTATCTTCAATAGAAATTTCCCAAAAGTTGTCAAAATCATGTTTTATGGTTAGTAAATTGTCAAAAATTATGGTTTTGGCAGTAACAGCTTTATTTTTTAAAAGTTTTTTAAAATCTTTTAATTCTTTGTATTGTACAAATTGCCCTTGTTTAAAACAAACATTCATCTTATCTAAAAGCGTTATACCATAAAATTCTTGTAATGCTATAATAAAAGATACAGATTTATCTACGTCAGCATTAGATAAAGTAGATTGGCTATCATCAGCAGCAAAAACAATAAATCTGTTGTATAGCAATTGGTATGATGCCTTAAAATTTTCATCTTCAATTTTCCAAGAATTCATGAAAGACTTTATTTTGCTTTCAAGCTCTTCAATTTCAGAAGCGTAAAATTTACGACTAGAAGGATAAATCCATACTTTGGCATCATCAGGTAATAAAGTATATTCTACAAACATTTTTACTAAAAATATGACGCAAAGATATAAAAACAAAAACCGTAATCTTAAAGATAAGATTACGGTTTATAGTATTTATTATAAACTTAATTTAAACTTCTTTTGGAGCTAATTTAGTAGCAATTCTTTTAAAATCGTTTTGTACATCTAAGCCTTTGTCTTTGTTATACCAAACTTGTAAATCTTGCTTAAATTCTGGGTCTAAACTTCCATGCTTTTCTTTGTAGTCTTGTACCATTTGCGTTGCTGTAGTTGGTCTTGGTCCCCAAGTATCAATTACGTTAAGATCTTTATCTAGCGCTATTAATTTAGGGATGGATTTTCCTCCATTAGTTAAAAACAACTCCATCAATTCTTCATTATCATCTCTTAGTACTAATTGTAAACTAATGTTATCATTAAGATCTGCAATTTTACTAATTACAGGTATGTTTTGGGCAGCATCACCACACCAACCTTCTGTTAAAACCAACCAAGTTTGTTCTTGGTTTACAGATTTAATAGTTTCTATAGTATCTTCTGAAATTGTAATGGTTTTGTCTAACCTTTTCATTCTTCGGTCATTTAGCATACTGTAGTTTGTTAATGCTTCAGATTGATGATGACCTGTAGATTTTCCTTCAGCTAATAGATTTTTAACTAACTCTCTATATTCTTGATAACTGTATGTGTTTTCTAGACTTTTTGCTATGATTTCTTTCATCTTTTTATAGTTTGATTGTAAAGTTACCTTTTAACTTAATAATTAGCAACCAATAGTGTATGTTAATGGTACAGTATAAGACGAACAAAATTAAAAACCTTACAATTTTAATGTAGAACGTTGTTCTTTTAAGTTTGTAAGAATATCTTTTGTCATAGAAGAAAGATCAAATTGATGCTGCCAGTTCCAGTCTTCTCTGGCTTTACTATCACTTATAGATTGTGGCCAACTATCAGCAATTTTTTGCCTGAAGTCTGGTTTGTACAAAATTTCAAACTCAGGAATATGTTTTTTTATTTCTAGAGCAATCTCTTTAGGTGTAAAACTTATTGCAGATAAATTATAGGCTGTTCTTTCTTTAATTTTATGAGATGCTGTTTGCATTAATTGTATGGTTGCATTCACCGCGTCATCCATATACATCATAGGTAAACGTGTGTTTTCAGATAAAAAACAGGTATACTTACTTTCTTCTAAAGCGCTAAAATAGATGTCTACTGCATAATCTGTTGTGCCACCTCCTGGTTTAGATTTCCATGATATAATACCAGGATATCGCAAACTTCTTACATCTACACCGTATTTGTCATGGTAATAATTACACCAAAACTCTCCAGCAAGTTTACTTATTCCATAAACTGTAGAAGGTTCCATAACAGATTTTTGAGGCGTATTTTGTTTAGGTGTTGTTGGTCCAAAAACGGCAATAGAACTAGGCCAATAAATTTGTTTAATGTGTTTTTCTTTAGCTAAATCTAACACTGCTAAAAGAGAATTTATATTTAAATTCCATGCTTTTTGAGGGTGCTGTTCTGCTGTGGCAGATAACATAGCAGCTAATAAATATACTTGTGTAACTTTATATTTTTGTACAATTTGTAAAATTTGATTTTTATCGGTAGCATTTATCAATTCAAAAGGTCCAGAATTCATCATGTCTGCATTCCCTTCTCTAATGTCAGAAGCAATAACCCTCTCATTACCATATATTTTTCTTAGGCTTTGGGTAAGTTCATTACCAATTTGTCCGCTAGCACCTAGAATTAATAATACATCTTTCATAAAAAACAGATTATAGATTAATCATCAACAAAGGTAAATGATTTTTATATTCATAAAAAAATGCTATTAAAATAAATATTTGTTAAAAAAATGTAAATAATAGCTCTTTTGTTAGCGTTTTATTAATTTTAGTAGTGCTGTAGTTAAAATGTTTATTTTTACAGAAATTAATTTTTTGATATTTTGAAATATTCTATTTTCCTATTTTTCGGATTGATTTTGTTTTCTTGTTCAGATAAACAGAAAGTAACTGATACCACTAAAATTGTAGAGAAACCAACATTTAGTACTCCTAAAAAACATACATCTTTAGTGCAAGTAAATCCAGACGTTACAGAAGTGGTTGAAAGTTGGGAAGAGTTAAAAGCTGTAAACTCTTTTGTTAAGAAATTTGAAAATGTATCTCCAAGAGAAGCACTTACAAATGCATTAGAGTTGAGAGATTTGGTTAAAAGTTTAAAAGATAGCCTAATGCCAAAAATTCTAGATCATCCGTCTTTTTATGCAAGAGTTAATGTATTGCATAATGAAACCTTACGATTGTCAGACTTAACACGCATACCAGCAATAACAGCAGATGATATTAGTTTACAAATTAATAAAACAATAGCAGCAACTAATGCTGTTAATTCTAAAATTACAACAGTTTTAAAACAAAAACGTTTTGAAGAAGAAGTAGAAGTAGATTTGGATAGAATTGGGATAGATAGTATAAAAATAAATGATATTACAAAAAATTCTATTCAAAAAGAATTAGAAAGAGATAAAGAAGGGGCGTCTTAAATACTAATTATGAAAAATATAATATTCTTTTTATTCACTTTTATTGTGTTTGCAAGTTGTAAGAAAAACGTAGAAGTATTACCTGTTAAAACTCATCTTGAAATAAAAGAAAACGTAAATAGTGTTTTAAACAATTGGCATAAAGCAGCTTCTGAAGCCAATTATAAAATTTATTTTGATGCAATGGATAGTGTTTCTGTGTTTATAGGGACTGATGCTTCAGAAAATTGGACTAAAGAACAATTTGAGAATTTTAGTAAACCTCATTTTGATAAAGGAAAAGCATGGGATTTTAAAGTTTTAGAACGTAATGTTTATGTAAATGACTCTAAAGATTTTGTTTGGTTTGACGAATTATTAGACACTTGGATGGGAACGTGTAGAGGTTCTGGGGTCTTAGTAAAAATTGACAAAAACTGGAAAATTAAACATTACGTACTTTCGGTAACGATACCTAATGATGATATAACGCCAGTCATAAATATTAAACGTGAAAAAGATTCTGTTTTTCTAAGTCAGTATAAGAAATAATTTAAATGGTTAAGATGTAACCTCATTAACTACTTTGTAAATTAATTCTGTTTCAAAACCCTTACGCATTAAAAAATCGATAAGTTTTTTCTTTCTTTTGTAACCATCAGATTCAGAAAGTACCTCATTTCTATTTTCTGTAATTCTGTAAATAGAGGCGATATATTCCTGCTCATCAATTTCTTTCAAAGCAGTTTTTATATTGTAAGCAGAAATATCTCTAAATTTTAATTCTATAATAATACGTTGTTTTCCCCAGTTTTTTATTCTAAACTTTCCTCTAGCAAAACTTTTAGCAAAACGTTCTTCATTTAAAAAGTTGTCTTGTATTAAACTTAGCAAAATCATTTCTTTAGCCTCAGGAATCAGATTAAAATCTCGCATTTTTTGTGCTACTTCTTTATGGCATCTATCTTGGTAAACGCAATATTGTTCTAGCTTTCGCTTGATCTCATCAACAGTAAAAGAAGGTTTTTTTATCATCACTTCGAAAATACAAAAAGGATTGAAATTTGCTGGCTTTCAATCCTTTTTTAAATCAATATTTGTTTGGGCAACGTTATCCTATTTTTTGAATTTGTTTGTCTATTTCTGATGATTTTGAGCTATCATCGCCATTAATCCACATCTTAAATTGAGTAATTAAAAAGAATAAAATAGGGACCACAATTAAAGTTAAAAATGTGGCCACTAAAAGTCCATAAATTACTGTCCAAGCTAAGGGTCCCCAAAAAATTACATTATCTCCTCCAAAATAAATCTTAGCATCAAACTCACTAAATAAAGTAAAGAAGTTGATATTTAAGCCAATTGCTAGCGGAATTAGTCCTAAAATGGTAGTAATTGCTGTTAACAATACAGGACGTAAACGTGCTTTACCTGCTTTAACTACATTTTCAAAAAGATATTCTTTTGGTAAATACGCACCATTATCTAAGTTTAAATCTTCTTTTTTTCTATCGATTAATAACTGGGTATAATCCAGTAATACAACTCCGTTATTTACTACTATTCCTGCTAAGGAAATAATACCCATCATGGTCATCATAATTACAAAAGAACTTCCAGTAATCACAATTCCACCAAATACCCCTATAAAACTCAAGAAAATTGCAATCATGATAATTCCTGGTTTAGAAATTGAGTTGAACTGGAAGATTAAAATAAAGAAAATTAATGCCAAACCTTTAAAGAAAGCACCCACCAAGAAGCTTTGTTGTTTGTTTTGCTCTTCTATTTGACCTGTATAATCTATATTGATGTTTTCTGGTTTATCAGCAAAATTTTTCATTTCTTCTTTAATCTGATTTACCACAGCAGCAGCATCCACGTAACCAGGAGCCAATTGAGAATATACTGTTACAACACGTTTAGTGTCTCTATGTTTTATGGCGCTAAAACCAGAACTGTTAGACTGTGTTGCTATTGCAGAAATAGGAATTGCTTTGACTTGACCCGTATTGTCTCTAAAGGTAATTTTCTGATTAAATAAGGCACTTTTATTATATCTTATAGCCTCGTTAAAACGGATGTTGATGTCATAATCATCACCATCTTCTTTATAAATACCAGCTTTTGCACCAAAAATAGCATTTCTTAATTGCTGACCTACTTGACCTGTAGCCACTCCTAATTCTCCTGCTTTTTTACGATCTACCACTACTTTCATAGATGGTTTGTCTTTATTTACATCAATCTTCAATTCATCAACACCAGGTACGTTTCTAGAGTTTACATAAGCCCGCATTTTTTCTGCGGTTGCAATTAATTCTTCATAATCATTACCTTCTAACTCAATATTAATAGGAGCGCCTGTTGGGGGACCGTTTGCATCTTTTTCAACAGAAATTAACACACCAGGATAGATTCCTGTTAAGGCTTCTTGTACTTTTTGGCGCAACTTTTCACTATCTAAACCATTTCTGTATTTATACTGGCGCATAGATGCTGTAATTTTACCTTTATGCGGCATTTCTGCAGCAGAACCTCCATCTGTTTGTGGGTTTCCTGCACCTTCACCGACTTGAGAAACAGCACTTTCTACCATAAAGTTCTCTCCTTTTTCATCAATATACATGTTGTCATTCAAGATGCCGTATACCCTTTGCTCTATTTCTTTAGTAATTGTATTGGTTACGTTAATATCTGTTCCTTGCGGATATTCTATATAAACAATAACCTGATTGGGTTTGTTGTCTGGAAAGAATTCAATTTTTGTTCTTTGAGAGGCCACAGATGCTCCAAAGCCTCCAAAAGCAGCAAATAAAAGAACAAATGTACCAATGGTTATTGCAATTGGTTTCCATCCCTTTAAGGCACCTTTTAGTACTTTTTCATACGCGTTTTCTAACCAAACCAATGTATTCTTTTGAAAGTAATTAGCGGCTTTTCTTAAAACTAGCCTGTAAACCCACAACATAATTGCAGTAAATACCATTACAGAACCTAAGCCTCTGTATTGACCACCAACCACTAAAATTACGATACCAAATAAAGCTACAATTGCAGAAATGGTTATGATTCTTTTTAGCGGCATATCTTTATCTTCTGTCGTCATAAATTGTGATACTAAAACAGAGTTAAAGAAAATAGCTACGACTAATGATGAACCTAAAACTACAGATAAAGTAATAGGGAAATAAATCATAAACTGACCAAAAAGCCCAGGCCACAAGCCTAAAGGAACAAAGGCAGCCACAGTTGTTACAGTAGAGATGATAATAGGAAACGCAATTTCTCCAATTCCTTTTTTAGCAGCTTCTACTCTAGACAAGCCTTCTTCATCCATCAAACGATACACGTTTTCTACTACCACAATTCCGTTATCAACTAACATCCCTAATCCCATAATCAATCCAAAGAGAATCATGGTGTTTAAGGTATACCCCATTGCGCCTAGAATCATTAACGACATGAACATAGACATGGGTATAGCAAACCCTACAAACAATGCATTTTTAAACCCTAAAAAGAACATTAAAACAGTTACAACTAAGATGATTCCGAAGATGATGTTGTTTACCAAATCATCTACTTGACCAATGGTTTTATCAGATAAATCGTTAGTTATGGTAACCGCTAAGTTTTTCGGAAAATATTCTTCTTTGGCTTTTTTTACAATGACCTTAATTTCATCTGCAGCAGCCACCATATTTTTACCTGCACGTTTTTTAACGTCTAGCATTACTACTTGTTTTCCTTCTTTTCTAGCAAAGGTAGTTTTGTCTTTTTCTCTAAAGCTAACAGTAGCAACGTCTTTAAGATAAATAGAATTTCCTTTATCAGTTTTTATTACAAAATCTTCTAAATCTGATGGTTTTTCAATTTCGCCTAAAATTCTAATGGTTCTTCTTTGTCCGCTTGCAATCAAATTACCAGCAGAAGAGGTAACGTTTCCATTTTGGATAGCGCCCACAATATCGTTAAAACTTACTTGCATTGCCATCATCTTATAGATGTCTACCGCAATTTCTACTTCTTTGTCTTGAACACCTCTTAAATCTGCTTTTTTTACTTCTTTTAAATCTTCTATTTTATCTTGTAAATATTCAGCAAACTCTTTTAGCTTTTGCAAAGGATAATCACCAGATATGTTAATGTTTAAAAACGGAATTTCTTCAGACATACTCAAATCAAATGCATTTGGGTCTACTTTAGCTCCGTTAAACGTTGGCCAATCTTCTGAAGCTTTTTCGGTGTCTAATTTGTCTTTAACCCGTTGTTTGGCAACTTCTACATCCATATCATCATCAAATTCTACAATAATCATAGAATAATCTTGCTGAGATGTAGAGGTAATTTCTACCACACCACTTAATCCTTTCAATTGGTCTTCAAGCGGGTCTGTTATTAGTTTTTCTATATCTTCTGCAGTATTTCCTGGATATAAAGTGCTAATGTATATTTTGGTTTCCTTAATTTCAGGAAAATCTTCACGTGGCATGTTAAAATATGCAGAAATACCCAAAATTAGAATCAAGAAAATAGAAACATACATCGTGGTTTTGTTGGAAATTGCCCACGAGGATAGTTTAAATTCTTTATCAGTTTTTTTATTTTTAATCATTAGTCTGTATTTTTTTGATTGTTATGTTAATGAGTTTTTGAAACAATTTTTCATCCTTCAAAATCACACAAATAGACCATGTGATTTTGTATTAAGAATAATAAACTACTCACTAATTTTAACTTCTTGACCATCTTTAACGGTTCTTGCACCAGCTTCAATCAATTGATCGCCAACAGAAACACCTGCTAAAACTTCTATAATGTCTCCTTGTGTTTTACCAGTTTTAACAACTGTTTGTTTTGCTACGCCAATAGAATTTTTAATGTTTTCTACGACGTAAACATATTGTTCTCCTTTTGCATTTTCTGAGATAATACTTTGCGGAATCAAAATGGCGTCAGAACTTGTATAATCGTTAATTTTTAACTTAGCAGTTAAGTTGGGTTTTATGCTTCTATCTTGGTTAGGTATGCCAATTTCTACTTTAAATGTTCTGTTAGCAGGATTGATAAAATTACCTGTTTGACGTACTTGAGTATTAATGGTTTTTCCTAAAACAGGAAACTGAATAGCCACAGCTTTACCTTTTGAAATGGCATTAATATAGGTTTCAGGAACATCTGCTTCTATGTACATATTGCCAAGATTTACAATTCTGAAAATTTCAGAACCAGGACCAGGAGCAACAATGTTTCCTTGGTTTTTAATAATTTCATCTATAATACCAGAAAAAGGAGCTCTTATAGTAGCTTTTGCCAATTGTTTTTTTAACTGTGCTAAAGTGCTTTTTTGAGCTTCATAATTTGTTTTGGTTTGCAGAAACTGAATTTCTGATCCAATTTTTTGTTCCCATAATCTTTTTTGACGCTCGTACGTTGTTTTTGCCAACGCAGTTGTAGCTTCAAGTTGAGCAACTTGTTGTGCCATTCCGCCATCATCAATTTTAGCTAAAATCTGTCCTTTTTTTACTTTTTGCCCTTCAGTTACAAAAACGCGTTCTAATGTTCCTGGCATTTCTGGGTAAATCAAAACATTTTGTTTTGTTTTTACATTTCCTTGTAATTCTAAATAATGGGTAAAGACCTCATTTTTTACTTTTAAAGTGGTTATTAATGGAACTCTTTTAAGTGTATCTAACTTTTCAATTTCTGTATTAAGCTGTTTAACTTTTTCAGAAATCTCAGAAATTTTAGCATCTAATTCAGACTTTTTTTGTCTAATTTCTTTTAAATCTTTACTAGCTATAATATCCTCTAAAGATTTTTCCTTTTTATCTCCACAACCGATAAAAAATAAGGTGATGAATACTATTGAATATATTGTTCTCATTTTTGTTTGATTATTTAATTGGTAGGTTTAATGCATTTTCCAAAGCCGCTTTTTTTGCAATGACACTTAGCATAGATTGAATGTAGTTTTGCTGCTGTGTGTATAATTGATTTTGTGCTTGTAACAAATCGAAACTTGTAGAAATTCCTTCAAAAAATTTAATTCTTTGTTTCTTTTCTATACGTTCTGCTAAAGCAACATTTCGTTTGGCTGTATTGTAATTGTCTATACTAGATTGGTAATCGCTCTTCGATTTTTCGGCTTGTAATGCTAAACGTTGTTTGGTTTCTTCTAATCGTAAATCTGCGGTTTCTAGCGCAATTTTTGCTTGTGTGGTTTTAGCGATTCTTCCTAAGCTTGAGAATATCGGTACATTTAGACTTACACCAAGAACTGATGTGTTTATCCATTGTTGACTGTTATCAAAAAAAGTAAATGTTTCCGAATTGGCTATATAATTATAATTCACAAAAGCAGATAAAGTTGGTAATGCTTTACTTTGTTCCAACCTCATAAGCAAACGTTTGGATTCTCTATCATTTTCAGCAATTTTAAAATCGATATGGTTTGAGTGGTTAAAATCAGTTGAAACTAAATTTAAATTTATATTATTTACAGCAAGTGAATCTAAAGAATCCGTTAAAATCAATTTAGTATTTATTGGATTACCCAATGCTAAATTTAACATTTGATAACCAATTGCTTTCATTCTAATAACACTATTTAACTGACTTTTTAAGTTGCCTAACGTAATTTCTAATTGCTCTACATCTTCCTCTTCATTTAAACCATTTTCATATATTTTTTTGGCATCGTTATAGTTTTTTTGAAGAATTTTAATGTTTCCTTCTAATATTTTGATGCTATTTTCTGTCACTAAAACATTGCCGTAAGCATTAATTACAGCTTCTCTTGTTAGTAGTTCTGTTTTTTCTTTGGCTTGTTCTGATATCTTTAAAAATGTTTTTGAAGCTTGTAAACCTACCAAATATGATCCATCAAAAATGAGTTGTCTTAAAGTTAAACCAGCATTAGCTGAATGTCTAGCATTAAAATCAATAATTCCATCTTGGTCGAAATCTACTCCTGGGAATTGTCTTTTTAAAGCATTTTGATAATCTATCTTTCCGTCTATTTGAGGTAGACCAATAGTAGTAGTTTCCCAAACTTTTTCTTTAGCAGAAGAAATGTCGTTTTTTGCTGCTTTTGCATTGTAACTATTTTCTAAAGCATAATTTATGGCTTCTTTTAGAGATAATTTTAATGTTTTTTCTTGTGCTGTTACAGACACAGATACAAGGAAAAAACAAAAAGGGTAAAGATATTTGTTCATTTATATTTGGTTATTTTTTAGTTGTTTTTCTAATTCTAAAACGCCTTTTTCTGTAGCTATGGCTCTTGTATGGTACGCTAAAACTTCTTGCTCTAATTTTGGTATTTTATAATTTTCAACGGTATTTTCATGTATGCTAAAAACCAGTGAAAAATAAAATTTAGTAACCAATTCTATATTTACATCTTTTCTGTAATAGCCTTCCTCTATCCCTTTTTTCATATTCTTTTGCAAACACTCAGAAAATAATAATCTTTCTTTTTGCATTATTTTTTCATGAACTTTCGGGTAATATTTTTTAAGTTGATAAACGGGTGAAGAAGAAGCATTTTGAAACATTTCTTTAAACATTTTTTTAATTTCAAAATTTTCTTCAATAGGATTAAATCCTTGTTTTGTAATGTTTTGAATTTCTAAAAAACATGATTGATGTAATAATGTAGTTGTGGTTGCTACCAAATCATGTTTATTGCCAAAATATTTATATAAGGTTTTTTTAGATATACTTAATTCTTTAGCAATATCATCCATAGTAACACTCTTAAATCCTAAGTTTAAGAACATTTCGCTTGCTTTTGCTATAATTTTATCTTCCATAATGATACTACAAAAGTACAAATGGAAACTATAGAAACAAAAAAAGTTTCCTAAGTTTTAAAGATTTTTTAACATTTCTATAAAAAAGAAAAAATTGTTTACATTATTTTTACAAAAAATTACAGATTTGGATATTACACACTATCATAAGGACTTTATAGACTACTTAGAATCGAAAAAATGGGTTTTTGAACCTAAAAACTTATACGAGCCAATTGAGTATATTATTAAATTGGGAGGAAAAAGAATACGGCCTATTTTAACACTAATTGGTGCAGATATCTTTTCTAATGAGTATCATAAAGCAATGCCTGCAGCATTGGCTATAGAAGTTTTTCATAATTTTACATTAATTCATGATGATATTATGGATGATGCGCCTTTAAGAAGAGGTAAGCAAACTGTACATGAAAAATGGGATATAAATACGGGTATTCTTTCTGGGGATGCAATGCTTATTCTGGCATATCAATATTTTGAAAATTATGAGCCAAATGTTTTTCAAAAATTGGCAAAATTATTTAGTAAAACAGCATTAGAAGTATGTGATGGCCAACAGTTAGATGTCGATTTTGAAACAAGAAACGATGTAACTATTGATGAATATATCAACATGATTCGTTTAAAAACATCTGTTTTAGTAGGAGCTGCTCTAAAAATGGGAGCCATTGTAGCAGAAACATCTGATGAAAATGCAAATTTAATTTATGATTTTGGTTTAAATTTAGGTTTAGCGTTTCAATTACAAGATGATTTTTTAGACACATTTGGTAATCCTGAAACTTTTGGAAAACAAGTGGGAGGAGATATTATAGAAAATAAAAAGACCTTTTTATATCTAAAAGCCTTAGAGGTTGCAAATGAAGATGACAGGCAAAAGTTAAGGTATTACTACAATCAAAAATTAGAAGACAATTCAGTAAAAATTCCGGAGGTCACAAGAATTCTTGAGCAAAATGATATTCCGCTTTTAGTTAAAAATAAAATTCAATTTTATACAGAAAAAGCTTTTGATACTTTAGCTTCAATGGAGATTTCGAATAAAAATAAAGAAGGGTTAAAAAAGTTTGGTCTTTGGTTAATGAATAGATCTGTGTAATTATTGTTACTTTTTATTTGCAAATAATTTAAAATAAATAGTACATTTGCAGCCACAATATTGAATTTAGAAGTTTATTAAAACAATAAATCAATAAAGGTCCTATAGCTCAGTTGGTTAGAGCACCTGACTCATAATCAGGTGGTCCATGGTTCGAGTCCATGTGGGACCACAAAGCCTTGATAATTTTAAATTATCAAGGCTTTTTTAGTTTTAGCTACTATCTCAAATAAGAAAATTAAATTTTATAATTATACATTATGATTTTTAGAGATTTGGTTTTTATTGAGTCTTAAAAATGTATATACAGTAATTTTTTTAAAATTATTTTGATGTTAACTCATTTCTTCTATATTTGTTACAGACAATTTTTTTTTTGAAAATTAGTCTTTTGTATATTTTGATTGTTTTTGATATAATAATCATATATTTGCAAAAATAAATTTCAAGATTTTAATCTGGGGGGATATAAAATGAAGAAAAAATATTACACAACGTTAATACTAACGTTTTTATTAGTAGCGGCTTTTAATGCACAAGTAGTGCCACCGCCTGTACCACCACCACCACCACCAGGATTACCTGTAGATGGAGGTTTAGTGTTTTTAGCATTGTCTGGAGTTATTTACGGTTTTCGTAAGAATTTTAAAGCTTAGTTATTCTACTAACGTACTTTCCGATTACATCAAATTCTAAATTAACAGTATCACCAACTTTAATGCTTTTAAAAGTGGTGTTTTCTAGTGTATATGGTATAATAGCAACACTAAACTCATCAACTTTAGAATTAACTACAGTTAAGCTTACGCCATTAACGGTTATAGACCCTTTTTCTATAGTTATATTTTGTAATGAAGTATCGTAGTTAAAGGTAAAAACAGTGCTCCCGTTTTGTTCTAATATATGAGTACATTTTGCAGTTTGATCTACATGACCTTGCACTATATGACCATCAAGTCTGTCACCAAGTTTCATACCTCTTTCAAGATTAACAATATTAGAGATAGATAAATTACCGATATTGGTTTTATCTAAAGTTTCTTTTATGGCAGTAACGGTGTATTCATCATTTTTGATATCAACAACAGTTAGGCAAACCCCATTATGAGCTACACTTTGATCAATTTTTAACTCATTTGTAAAATCACTTTTTAAAGTTAAATGAACATTATCTTGCTCCTTTTCAATGTTAATAATTGTTCCAAGTGTTTCTATAATTCCGGTAAACATATCAGTAAATTTTAGTTACTTTTGTACACGTAAAAATAGCAATAATAGAAGAGTTACTATGAATAAATCTGATAAAATTATAGTTGGTATTTCCATAGGAGATTTGAATGGAATCGGTGTTGAAGTTATTCTAAAAACTTTTCAAGATAAGAGAATGCTAGAGTTTTGTACGCCTGTTATTTTTGGGAGTACTAAGGTTGTAACCCAGCACAAAAAAGCTTTAAATTTAGAAGTTCCTGTTCATGGTATTACATCTCTACAGCAACTAAATCATAATAAAATAAATATTTTAAATATTTGGAAAGAAGATGTTGCTGTAGAATTAGGTAAAGCAACAAAAGAATCTGGCTTATATGCTGCCAAATCTTTAGAAACTTCTTTATTAAGTCTTAAAGAAAAAAACGTAGATGTACTATTAACTGCACCTATAAATAAAGAAACCATTCAATCAGAAGATTTTAACTTTCCTGGGCATACAGAATATTTGAATGCGAATTTAGAAGGAGATAGTCTAATGATTTTGATGACAGATAAATTAAGAATAGGTTTGATAACAGGACACATTCCAATAGCCAAAGTAGCAGAAACAATTACCCCAGAGTTGATAAAATCTAAAGTAGCAATTATGCATACCTCTTTGGTTGAAGACTTTGGTATTGTTAAACCTAAGATAGCAGTTCTTTCTTTAAATCCGCATTGCGGTGATAAAGGAGTTATCGGAAAAGAAGATGATGAGATTATTCAACCTACGGTTGATGAAATTCAAAAATCAGGAAAATTGGTTTTTGGCCCTTATGCAGCTGACGGCTTTTTTGGTTCAGAAACCTACCAACAATTTGATGGTGTCTTGGCTACCTATCATGACCAAGGTTTAGCCCCATTTAAGGCATTATCTTTTGGTAACGGAGTTAATTATACCGCAGGTTTAAGCGAAATCAGAACATCTCCAGACCACGGAACAGGTTTTGATATTGCAGGAAAAAACAAGGCCAACCCATCTTCTTTTACAGAAGCTTTATTTGCTGCAATACAGATTTTTAAAACAAGAAAAGAGTATAAAGAATTGTCCAAATCTCCTTTAGGTGTTAAGTAATAATTCTTTTGTTAGAAAAGATTGTAAAATAATATTTTTTTATATCTTTGCACGCTCAATTGATGTTTGGTAATGAAAGACTTAAAACAATTCAACATACAGTTTGTAGGATTAAAAGAAGGAAATCATTTTTTTGAATATAAAATTGACAATACGTTCTTTGAAGCTTTTAATTTTGATGAATTTGAAAGTTCATCTATTAAAGTAACATTAGATTTTGTAAAAAAGAGTACATTATTTGAGTTGAAATTTTCAGCAGAAGGTTATGTAGAAGTTCCTTGTGATGTAACTAGCGAATTATTTCATCAAGAAATTCAATCTGATTTGCCTTTAGTGGTAAAGTTTGGTCCAGAATTTAATGACGATAATGAGGAAATTTTAATTTTACCCCATGAAGCTTATGAACTTAATGTAGCACAATTTATTTACGAAATGATTGTATTAGCGATTCCTAATAAGAGAGTACATCCAAAAGTATTAGATGGTACTATGGAATCTGAAGCGCTAAAAAAGTTGAAAGAATTAGAAATAAAAGAAGAAAACACAGCAGGAGAAATAGATCCTAGGTGGGATAAATTAAAGAATTTAATAACAGAAAAAAAGACATAAAATGGCACATCCTAAAAGAAAAATTTCGAAAACTAGAAGAGATAAAAGGAGAACACATTATAAAGCATCTGCTCAACAAATTGCAACAGACCCAACAACTGGTGAAGCACATTTATATCATAGAGCACATTGGCACGAAGGTAAACTATATTATAGAGGTCAAGTTGTGTTAGAGTCTGCTATAGCAGAAGCATAAAACAGTAAAAAACTCTTAAAAAACCCTCACTTTTGAGGGTTTTTTTGCGTTTTTTAGTTAAAATTGCCTTTTTTGGGCAAATTTTCCACTTTATAGTGAAATAATTTTCACTACTTTTGATTATTCTAAGTTTTAGAAATTAAATAACGATTATGACTAAAATCACTGCAGCAATTACAGCAGTTGGCAAATACGTTCCTGATTACGTATTAACAAATAAAGAATTAGAAACTTTTGTAGATACAAATGATGAATGGATTACTACAAGAACAGGAATTAAAGAAAGAAGAATTTTAAAAGGTGAAGGTTTAGGTACTTCTTATATGGCTATAAAAGCTGCAGAAGAATTATTACAAAAATCAAACACAAATCCATCAGAAGTAGACTTAGTAATAGTAGCTACTGCAACTCCAGACTTATTTGTAGCATCAACAGCAGCATATGTAGCTTCAGAAATTGGCGCAGTAAATGCTTTTGGATATGACCTACAAGCTGCATGTTCTAGTTTTTTATACGGCATGTCTACAGCAGTTAGTTACATAGAATCTGGTAGATATAAAAAAGTATTATTAATAGGCGCAGATAAAATGTCGTCTATCATAGATTATTCAGACAGAGCTACTTGTATTATTTTTGGTGATGGGGCAGGAGCTGCTCTTTTTGAACCAAACCTTGAAGGTTTAGGCTTGCAAGATGAATATTTAAGAAGCGATGGTGTAGGAAGAGATTTTCTAAGAATTGAAGCAGGAGGTTCTATGATGCCAACAACAGCAGAAACTGTTAAGCAAAAAAAGCATTTTGTATATCAAGAAGGTAGAACTGTTTTTAAATATGCAGTTTCTAATATGGCAGACGTAGCAGAAAAAATGTTGACAAGAAATAATTTAAAAGAAGAAGACATACAGTGGTTGGTAGCGCATCAAGCTAATAAGAGAATTATTGAAGCAACTGCAAATAGAGTAGGCGTTTCACCAGAAAAAGTAATGATGAATATCCATAAATATGGAAACACTACATCAGCAACCTTACCACTTTTATTAGCAGATTACGAAAATCAATTAAAGAAAGGAGATAATTTAATTTTTGCTGCATTTGGTGGTGGTTTCACATGGGGAGCTGCATATTTAAAATGGGCATACAATTCATAAATTCAATAACTAAACTATATAATAAGTATGGATATTAAAGAAATTCAAAATCTGATAAAATTTGTAGCAAAATCTGGCGCTAGCGAGGTAAAGTTAGAAATGGAAGATGTAAAACTTACTATTAGAACAGGTTCTGGTAAAACAGAAACAACTATTGTGCAAGCAGCACCAATGGCTAATATCCCTCAGCAGGTTGCACCAATAGCAGCACCACAGGCTCCAGTTGCAGAAACTACTGCACCAATAAAAGCAGAAAATGATGATGCTAAGTATGTAACTGTAAAATCACCAATTATTGGAACTTTTTATAGAAAACCAGCACCAGATAAACCAAATTTTGTAGAAGTTGGTTCTGAGATTAATACAGGAGATACTGTTTGTGTTATAGAAGCAATGAAATTGTTTAATGAGATAGAATCTGAAGTTTCTGGTAAAATTGTTAAAGTTTTGGTAGATGATTCTTCTCCAGTAGAATTTGACCAACCATTATTTTTAGTTGATCCTTCATAATAAAGAGTTTAGATTTTAGAGTTCAGATTTTAGATTTTCTAACTCATATAACTCAAAACTCATCATATTAAACTCTTAAATTATGTTTAAAAAGATATTAATTGCCAATAGAGGAGAAATAGCACTTCGTGTTATTAGAACTTGTAAAGAAATGGGTGTTAAAACTGTAGCAGTATATTCTACTGCAGATGCAGAAAGTTTACACGTAAGGTTTGCAGATGAAGCCGTTTGTATAGGACCTGCACCAAGTTCTGAATCTTATTTAAAAATGTCAAATATTATAGCAGCTGCAGAAATAACTAATGCAGATGCGATTCATCCAGGATACGGATTTTTATCAGAAAACGCTAAATTTTCTAAATTATGTGAAGAGCACAATATTAAATTTATTGGCGCAACTGGAGAAATGATAGACCAAATGGGCGATAAAGCCAATGCAAAATCTACTATGATTGCTGCAGGTGTACCATGTGTTCCTGGTTCAGAAGGTGTTATTTGTGATTTTGAAGAGTGCGAAAAATTGGCTATTGAAACAGGTTACCCTGTAATGTTAAAAGCTTCTGCAGGTGGTGGAGGTAAAGGAATGCGTGCTGTTTGGAAATCTGAAGATTTAAAAGAAGCCTGGGACTCTGCAAGACAAGAATCTAAAGCAGCTTTTGGAAATGATGATATGTACATGGAAAAACTTATTGAAGAGCCAAGACATATTGAAATTCAAATTGTTGGAGATTCTTTTGGTAAAGCTTGTCACTTATCAGAAAGAGACTGTTCAGTTCAAAGACGTCATCAAAAATTAACAGAAGAAACACCTTCTCCTTTTATGACAGATGATTTGAGAGAAAGAATGGGTAAAGCTGCAGTAAAAGCTGCTGAATATATTAAGTATGAAGGCGCAGGAACAGTAGAATTTTTGGTAGATAAACACAGAAATTTCTACTTTATGGAAATGAATACTCGTATTCAAGTTGAGCACCCAATCACAGAAGAAGTTGTAAACTATGATTTAATTAGAGAGCAAATTCTTGTAGCTGCAGGTGTACCTATTTCTGGAAAACACTATTACCCGCAAATGCACTCTATAGAATGTAGAATAAATGCAGAAGATCCACATAACAACTTTAGACCAGCTCCTGGAAAAATTACTACTTTTCACGCACCAGGAGGTCATGGAGTTAGAATTGATACCCATGTGTATGCAGGTTATATGATTCCGCCAAATTATGATTCTATGATTGCCAAATTAATTACAACTGCGCAAACTAGAGAAGAGGCAATTAACAAAATGAAAAGAGCATTAGATGAATTTGTTATAGAAGGAGTAAAAACTACAATTCCTTTCCATAGACAATTGATGGATCATCCAGATTATGTAGCAGGAAATTATACAACTAAATTTATGGAAGATTTTAAAATGAAATCATAAAATACAATTTAGTTTTAAATTCATATTAAAATAGAGAATACACTATGTATTCTCTATTTTTTTTATCTTTAGGGTATAAGAAATTAATATGAAAATAGACGGAATTGATAAGAAAATAATCAGAAGCTTAGTAAAAGATGCTAGAGTACCAATACTAACTATTGCAAGAGAGGTTGGTATTTCTGGTGCTGCTATTCATCAACGGTTAAGAAAGTTAGAAAAATCTAAACTTATAGAGGGGTACTCAATGAAACTTAACCCTGTAATAATAGGTTATCGTACACTTTCTTTTGTTGGTATTCATTTAGAACCATCAGCAATTTTATCATCTATCATAAAAAGATTAAAAGAAGTTCCTGAAGTGTTAGAAAGCCATTATACCACAGGGAATTACCCAATTTTTGTAAAAGTATTATGTAAAGATAATCAAGATTTAATGCGTGTTTTAGAAACTAAAATTCAACAGATAAATGGAATTTCTAAAATAGAAACTTTTATCTCTTTACAGCAACAAATTGATAGACAAATACATATTTAACGTAAAATTAAACCAAATTAATATGTCATTTACCGAGTTTTTTAAACAGCTAAACTAAGTTTTTATGCTAAGCTCTTTTTTTATCTCATTTTTACATTGTAAAATCATAATAAATAGCTTAAATGAAATCCCTCTCTATTTTACTTATTGATGACGATGCTATCGAAAGAATGAAGTTTAAGCAGGTATGCAAAAACAATAATTTTAAATGCCATATCATAGAGGCTGAAAATGGAAAAGTAGCACTACAGTGTTTGAATAGTAGAATAAATTTTTTTGATATCATTATTTCTGACCTACAAATGCCAAAAATGGATGGCTTAGAACTACTAAAAACGGTTAGGTTAAATGGTAACTATAAAAATATACCAATAATTATTATGTCTAATGCCCAAGACGATAGTCTTTTAAAAGAATGCTACAAATATGGAGTATCTGGTTATTTTACAAAACCATCTAGTTTTACCAAATATGAAAAAAAAGTAAAAGCTTTACTGGAATATTGGAAAAAAAACGAACTTATATCTTAAGATAATTTTATAAAAATGAATATGGAAATGCCTAACTTAAATTATATAAAAAAACTTTCT
Source organism: Polaribacter sp. WD7 (assembly GCF_003335085.1). GTDB lineage: Bacteria > Bacteroidota > Bacteroidia > Flavobacteriales > Flavobacteriaceae > Polaribacter. The sequence continues at coordinate 501,867 of NZ_QPEJ01000018.1, forward strand.
GATGGTGATGAAGCATTTGAAGAAAGTATTATTACTGTTTTAAAAAAAGAATTTCCTGAAGAGTTAGAGCTATTCAAAAAGAATTTTGAATTGAAAAACTATGAAGCAGCTGCAAATAATGTTCATAAAATAAAACATAAGATAAGTATTCTAGGGATGAAAAAAAGTTTGGAATACGCATCTGAATTTGAAAATGATTTGCGAAAAGGAGAAATACAACTATCTTCAGAATTTTTTAACATTCTTAACAAAATTCATGTATATTTAGGGTAATAAAATTACCTCTAATTACTATGAATTGTATTATAATAGATGATGATGCTACAGCCAGATTAATCATCAATAAATTATGCGCTAACACAAATCAAGTTTCTATTGTAGAAGAATTTGATGCTGCTATAGATGCTATAAAATATTTGAATTCTAAAGAGGTTGATTTAATTTTTTTAGACATTCATATGCCTTCATTTTCTGGATTTGACTTTATTAAAACCATAAAAAATTCTCCAAAAATAGTTTTAACAACTTCAGATAAAAATTTTGCATTAGAGGCTTTTGAATATGAAAGCGTAGTAGATTATTTAGTAAAGCCAATTACTAAAGAACGATTTGAAAAATCATTACAAAAAATTGCAAACTTAAAAGATTTAAAAGTTACTGAAACAAATACCTCTAAAAAGGAATCAGATTTTATCTATGTAAGTGTAGATAGAAGGTTGGTTAAAATTAACATACCAGATATTTATTTTGTAGAAGCTAAAGGAGATTACATTAGCATAAAAACAGAACAAAAAAATTATATAGTACATTCTACTTTAAAGAAAATTGAAGATAAACTACCATCTTCTTTATTCTTAAGAATACATCGCTCATTTATTATTAATATCTCTGAAATTGTCGATATAGAAGACAACAGTGTCTTAATTCAGAAAAGTGTTATTCCTATTAGCAGGTCTAATAAAGGTGAATTGATGAGAAGACTTAATCTTTTGTAGAGTCTTTGTCGATGTAATTTTACACTTTACCGATTTTAATGGTTAACTCATCGAATCTTCTAGTTTTAAGCTCTTATACAGTTGTATATTTGAGGTATAATTAAGGGGAATAATTAATTATAATAGTTTAGGTTAATTAAGTAACAATCATAAGTTGGGGGATTTATAGATTGAAACAAAAAGAGTTGATTTTATCAACTCTTTTTTGTGTTTTAAAAAAAGCAAGTTTATAAAACAAAAAAACCGTAACATTTATATGTTACGGTTTTTGTACTGAAGATGGGACTTGAACCCATACGAGCATTACTGCTCACTGGATTTTAAGTCCAGCGTGTCTACCAATTCCACCACTTCAGCATTGGTATTATATAGTAATAGAGCGAAAGACGGGATTTGAACCCGCGACCCTCACCTTGGCAAGGTGATGCTCTACCCCTGAGCTACTTTCGCAGTCGTTTTTTAAATGAACTTGTTGCTCTATGTTTGTTAAAATTAAGAGCGGTGCAAATATAATAAGTTTTGTTAGTTCAGCAAATACTTTTATCATTTTTTTTACTAGAAAAGTGCAATAAATAAAAGCTTTTTAGCATTCAAAGAAACACAAGTTGCTAAGCAGTTGATTTTTAATTTTCTATAAATTCTTAATATAAAAAAGCATCCTAGAAAGGATGCTTTTTTACTTTTGAAAAAGACAATTAAATGTCTTTTGCGTTGCTTATTTAGCTGCAGCGTATCTTTTTTCTACCTCGTTCCAGTTAATAACTTTAAAGAAAGCATCTATATAATCTGGTCTTCTGTTTTGGTAATTTAAGTAATAAGCGTGTTCCCAAACATCTAATCCTAATATTGGAGTTCCTCCGCAACCTACACCAGGCATTAATGGGTTGTCTTGATTTGGTGTAGAGCAAACTTCTATTTTACCACCTGGTAAAACACATAACCATGCCCACCCTGATCCAAATTGTGTTGCAGCGGCTTTAGAAAAAGCTTCAACAAAAGCTTCTTTAGAACCAAATGCAGCTTCAATAGCATCTTTTAATTCGCCTGATAAATATCCTTTGTCTTCAGGGTTTAAAATGGCCCAAAATAAAGAGTGGTTAAAAAATCCACCTCCATTATTTCTCACAGCACCATTGCTCATATCTAAATTTGTAAGAATATCTTCTATAGATTTACCTTCTAAGTCAGTACCTTCTATAGCACCGTTTAATTTAGTAGTATAACCATTGTGATGTTTTGTATGGTGAATTTCCATAGTTTTTGCATCTATATGTGGTTCTAAAGAATCGTAAGCGTATCCTAATTCTGGTAATTGAAAAGCCATTTTTTATTTTTTTATGTTAGTAATATATTGTTTATGTAAAATTAGAAAATATGAGACAGTTATACAAAATATTAAGCTTTTGTTAACTTATACAGTTATAAGGAGGATTTATTCTCCGTATTTTTGCATAAACTCCTCTAGTTTGTCTACCATTTTTTTACTTCCGCAAATAAATGGAACTCTCTGATGTAATTCCGTAGGTGTAACATCCATTGTTCTAGTATAACCATCAGAAGATTTTCCGTTAGCTTGTTCTGCTAAAAACGCCATAGGGTTGCATTCATACAATAAACGTAGTTTACCATTAGGGTTTCTAGATCCTTTAGGATACATATAAATTCCTCCTTTAATCATGTTTCTATGAAAATCAGAAACTAAAGAACCTATATATCTACTAGTATAAGGTCTGTTTCCTTCTTCTTCTTGGCAATATTTAATGTATTTTTTTACACCTACAGGAAAATCTTGATAGTTTCCTTCATTAACAGAATAAATAGATCCGTCTTCAGGAAATTCCATATTTGGATGCGATAGGTAAAAAGAACCAATTGCAGGGTTTAGTGTAAACCCATTAACGCCATCACCAGTGGTATATACGAGCATGGTAGAAGTTCCATAAACTACATAACCAGCAGCAACTTGTTCACTTCCTTTTTGTAAAAAATCTTCAAGTTGTACAGGAGTTCCTACAGGAGTTACACGTCTATATATAGAGAAAATGGTTCCTACAGAAACATTTACATCTATATTAGAAGAACCATCTAAAGGATCTATTAATACAACATATTTATTTTGGTGTTGTTCATCTATACTGTTAATAGTAATAAAACTATCTTCTTCTTCACTTGCTATTCCACAAACAATATTTCTTCTTGTTAAAGTTTGAATGAATTTGTCATTTGCGTAAACATCTAATTTTTGTTGATCTTCACCCTGAATGTTTGTGTCTCCAACTGCACCAATAATATCTACAAGACCTGCTTTATTAACTTCATGATTTACAACTTTTGCAGCTAGTCTAATAGAGTTTAGCAAGCTAGACAACTCTCCAGAGCTATATTTAAATGCATGTTGGTTTTCAATAATAAATTCTCCTAAAGTTTGTTTTTTTCCTGTCATATTACTTAATGAGTTGTTGGTTTCAACAAATATCTATTTTTTTTAAGAATCTACTATCCTTTTCTATCTGTTTTACAAAATATTCTTGTATTTTTTTTAAACAAATCAAAAATAAGTGTGTAAAATATTTAAATATTTTTGGTCGATTACAAATGAACTATCTTTGCTCAAAATTTTAAATATGAGCTTTTTAGTACGTTTAGGAGAGCCTAAAGACATGCAATCTGTGTTAGATTTAATTAGAGAGCTAGCAGAATTTGAAAAAGAAACCAATGCGGTAGAAATTACTGTTGAAGACTTACTTAAAGATGGCTTTTCTAAAGAACCAAAATTTAAAGTTTTTGTAGCAGAACAAAACAATGTAATTATTGGGATTGCATTATTTTACGAGCGTTATTCTACATGGAAAGGAAAAACAATTCATCTAGAAGATTTAATTGTTACCAAAAAGAAACAAAAAATAGGAGCAGGAAAAGCATTATATACAGCCGTTTTAAAATACGCTTATGACAATGACTATAATAGAGTTGCTTGGGAAGTTATAGATTGGAATACAAATGCTGTTAATTTTTATAAAAGTACAGGCGCTACATATTTAAGTGATTGGTCTGTAGTGCAAATGAATAAAGAGAATTTGGCAAAATTTATACAAAATAATTAATACAAAATTACTTTTTTGCATACTCAAAAAACTATTGAGTTATGTTAAAGAGTTTCATAAAAAATAATAATTATAAAATGAAGATTTTTAAGTTTGGAGGAGCGTCTGTTAAAGATGCAGCAAGTGTAAAAAACGTTACAAACATTTTACAAAGTGAAGGAGCAAAAAATACAGTAGTTGTAATTTCTGCAATGGGTAAAACTACCAATGCATTTGAAGACGTTATAGATGCTTACTATAATAAATTGAGCACACTTTCAGAAAAACTAGCAGTAGTTAAAGGTTTCCATAAAAATATAATGAATGAATTATTTGAAGAAGACAATGCTGTTTTTAAAGAAATAGATACTCTTTTAGGAGAATTAGATTGGTTTTTAGAAAGGAATACTTCTAGTAGATACAATTACGTATATGATCAAATTATTTGTTTTGGAGAGTTATTGTCTACAAAAATAGTTAGCGCATATTTGACTAAAATTGGAGTAAAAAATAACTGGTTTGATGTAAGAAATTTCATAAAAACAGATAGTAATTACAGAGATGCAAAAGTAGATTGGGAATTAACACAGTCTATCATTTCAGAAAAATTAGATACATCTACTTTAAATATTACGCAAGGTTTTATAGCTGCAAATGATACAGAAAATACCACTACATTGGGTAGAGAAGGGTCTGATTATACAGCAGGAATTTTTGCTTACTGTTTAAATGCAGAGAATGTAACTATTTGGAAAGATGTACCTGGAGTTTTAAATGCAGACCCTAGAGTATTCTCTAAAACTACGTTGTTAGAACAAATTTCTTATGAAGAAGCTATAGAAATGGCATTTTACGGAGCGTCTGTAATTCATCCAAAAACATTACAACCCTTAGAGCGTAAAGAAATTCCTTTATTAGTACGTTCTTTTATAAATCCAAAAGAAAAAGGAACTCAAGTTTCTAAAGGCACAAGATTAGTACCGTACATACCATGTTTTATTGTAAAGAAAAAGCAGATATTAGTTTCTATCTCTGCATTAGATTTTTCGTTTATGGTAGAAAACAACATTAGTTATATTTTTCAAAAATTACACGATTATCAATTAAAAGTAAATTTGATTCAGAATTCAGCTATTAGTTTTTCGGTTTGTATTGATAATAAATTTAAAAAATTTGATGCGTTTTATAATGAGTTAAAAACACAATTTAAAATTGATGTTCAAAAAGATGTAGATTTATATACAGTACGTCATTTTGATGATAGAGCAATTAAAGACATTGAGTCTAAAGGTACTTTTTTACTTACACAGGTTAATAAAGAAACCTCGCAAATTGTGGTTAATCCAAAATAGATAAAACTAAAATTTCAATTTTTTTGTATGTTTGCTGTTCTTTCTAATTAGAATTAATGGCATTAGTAACATCTAAAGAAATATCTCAAGTAATTGGTTTACAGAAACTTGGTTTTTTAGGAACTTTTATTGGTTGGTTGTTAATTCGAGTTTTACGAATTTCAGCCTTAAATAGAATATACACTAAAAATAAGCATAAGTCTGATTTAGAGTTTCTTAATGGGGTACTTAAAGATTGTGATATTCGTTTTGAAATTCCAGAGGAAGATTTAAAAAGAATTCCTAAAGAAGGTCCTTTTATTACGGTTTCCAATCACCCTTTAGGGGGGGTAGATGGTATTTTATTGCTAAAATTACTTTTAGAGAAGAGGGCAGATTATAAAATAATAGCTAATTTTTTACTGCATAGAATAGAGCCTTTAAAGCCTTATGTTATGCCTGTAAACCCGTTTGAAAATAGAAAGGATGCTAAATCTAGCGTTGCAGGTATAAAAAATGCGTTATCGCATTTAAAAGAAGGAAAACCTTTGGGTATTTTTCCAGCAGGAGAAGTGTCAACTTATAAAGACGGCAAGTTAAATGTAGATAAACCATGGGAAGATGGGGCAGTACGTTTAATTAAAAGAGCGCAAGTACCTGTAATACCTATCTATTTTCATGCAAAAAATAGTCGCTTATTTTACTTTCTATCAAAAATTTCAGATACCTTAAGAACAGCAAAGTTGCCTTCAGAAGTTATTTCTCAAGGCGGACGAGTTATTAAAGTAAGAATAGGAAAGCCTATATCTATCAAAGATCAAGATGAGCATAAAGAAATTTCTGAATTTTACAAATACATCAGAAAAAAGACATACATGTTGGCAAATCCTTTTGAAAAAGCCAACAAACTCATATCTGCAGAGAAAATAAAAATTAAAAAACCAGTAAAGAAAATTACGCCCCAAAGAGATTCAGAGTTATTTACTAAAGAAGTAACAGCATTAAGAAATACAAATGGCAGATTGTTAGAAAGCAAGAATTACGAAGTATTTTTTGCCGCGGCAAAAGAAATTCCAAATTTATTGCATGAAATTGGACGACTGCGAGAAATTACCTTTAGAGATGTTGGAGAAGGAACCAATAATGCCATAGATTTAGATAAATATGATAATTACTACAATCATTTATTTTTGTGGGATAGCAATGCTAATTGTTTAGTTGGCGCCTATAGAATGGGGTTAGGTAGTAAAATATACAAAGAATTTGGTATAGATGGTTTTTATGTACACACCTTATTTAAAATAGAGCCAGAATTACACCAAATGATGGCCAATACCATAGAAATGGGAAGGGCTTTTATTATTGGTGAATACCAACAAAAACCAATGCCACTTTTTTTGCTTTGGAAAGGAATTGTTCATGTAACGTTTCGCTATCCAGAGCATAAGTTTTTAATGGGTGGTGTTTCTATTAGCAATCAATTTTCTGAGTTTTCAAAATCGTTAATGATTGAGTTTATGAAATCTCACTATTACGATCCTTACATAGCACAATACATTTATCCGAAGAAAGAATACAAGGTAAAATTAAAAGATGCAGACAAAGATTTTGTTTTTGATGAAACCAAAGCAGATCTTCAAAAATTTGATAAAATCATTGATGAAATTGAACCAGGAGCACTACGTATTCCTGTTTTGATAAAAAAATATGTGAAACAAAATGCGCGTTTAGTTGCCTTTAATGTAGATCCAAAATTTAACAATGCAGTAGATGGTCTAATGTATATTAAAGTATCAGACTTACCTGATAGTACTGTAAAACCTGTAATGGAAGAGTTTCAGGCAGAATTAGAATGTAAAACTACAGATATAAATAAGAATAACAATCTTTAAAAAAGAAGTAGTGATGGCTTTCATTTATAAATTTTGAAGAAAGTGATCTTTTGAATGTCAATGTTGACTTTGATCATTATTGACACCATACAGTAATACTTTTTCTGCTTATTTAATATAAAAGATAATATTACAGAAAATGAAGATGATGCATTTTTTACCGAAATAAGCTACGGAAAAATGTGGAGCCCTTTAGCAAAAAATCCTGATGGAAAATACTATCATCTAGATATAGAAACTCAAATTGCAGGAGCAAAAAGGTGGAACATCATTTTTAGATTAGACTTTCATAGAAAAGCCATAATTGGTTTTCTTTTTTTTAAAACTCAGCAGGTACCGTAAAATGAATTCTTTTTTTTGTTGATGGATGTACGAACTCAATAAATTCTGCATGCAACTGTAAACGATTACTTTTTATACCATATAAATCGTCTCCAATTATAGGGGTATTCAGTCCGTTTTTATGAGCAGCATGTACTCTAAGTTGGTGTGTTCTGCCTGTAATTGGATAAAAGTAAACTGTAGTAGTGGTTTCGCTTTGCGTTATAACTTCCCACAAAGTTTCTGCTTTTTTACCATGCTCGTAACAAACTAACTGTCTTGGTCTATCATCCAAATCTACACGTAAAGGCAAGTTTATTTTGCCACTTTTTTTTGATAATATACCATCTAAAACAGCTACATATCGTTTTTTAATAGTTCTTTTGATAAATTGATTTTGTAGAAAGTGATACACTTCAGTAGTTTTTGCAATAAGTAAAATTCCTGAAGTAGACATGTCTAAACGATGTACAATTAAAGGTCCAGTTGCATTTGGATATTGTTTTTTAATTCGGGTAAAAACAGAGTCTTTTATATTTTTACCTGGCACCGTCAATAATTCTGCTGGTTTGTTAACAACTAACAAATCGTCATCTTCAAAAACAATTTTTAGGTCTTTTTTTGTAGATGTATTTTCTAACAAACCATTGTCATCAACTACCATTCCTTCTAACATATGTCCTAAAATAGGTTTGCATCTGCTTTGGCAAGCAGGATAAAAATGTTGATGTTTTCTCACTTCAGAATTTGGAGAAATACCCCACCAAAACTCTGCCATACAAATAGGCTTTAGCGCATTTAAAAAGGCATATTGTAATAATTTAGGAGCTGCGCATTCTCCAGAACCAGCAGGAGGAATTTCGTTATCCTCATTAAAAATATCCAATAGATTCTTTGCGTTTTGTTGTTGATTTAAAAATTGATAATTGGTAAAAAGATAATGTTGTAAAGTATTAGATTTTTCTTTTCGTAATTTTTTTAAGTGATGAATTTTTGCTTCTAGGACTCTAAAATCTTCCCCCTGTTTTTTGATTTTTGAAGCGTAGTATTCTTGTAATTCTTTAATATAAAATCTGTTATTAAAACTTTCTTGTTCTAATTTTAGACAAAGTTTTTTAAACTCTTTGTCAGATAAAATTGGTTTTAGTTGTTCCTTTTTTTGTTTTCGTTCTTTTTTATAACGCTTTAGTTTTTTTCTTTCTAACGATAAATCGTATTCAATTTCAGACTGAAGCTTTTCAAAAGAACTTTTTAAAGTGAGGTACTTAGTGCTGTTTAGTAAGTGGTTAATTTGTTTGGTAATAGTACTAATTTCTGTTTCCTCTTTTAAAAAAAAACTTCCTTTTTGACGTATGTTAAAAACAGGAGGTACAAACATTTTAGGGTAGCTATCATCTTCTAGTTTTCCAGAAAAAGCAGCTAAATAACCAATTTCATTGCTTTTATTTTGTACCACTAAAACACCAAACATTTTTCCAATAGCTACTTGGTCATTAGCATTAAATAGTCCAAAATTGTGTTTAAAATCAGTTTGAATCTTTAAGTAGTCTTGCAACTCATTTGCCGCAATTTTAGCTAAAAGATGAGGCTGGTAATAAAATGGAAAAGTAAATTTTTTAGGAATTTCAATTGCATCAACATTAGTTTTAAAAGAAATAAATTTTTCAGAATTCAAAATGATAGTAAGGGTTTAGAGACTACAAATATATAAATGAATTGCAGCCATTTACAAGTTTTAAAAACAATAGTTTTTACTTAAAGTTTAGTACTTGCTTATCAAAAAGAGTACATACACTCTAAAAATAAACTCTTTGGTTTTATAAGTTTGACATGTATTTTAATTAAACGGCCGATATACGAATACAATTTTAGGTGAAACCGAAAAACCTTAATAGAGTAGGATAACAATAAAAAAATAAAAATGTCAAAATCAGAAGTAATAGCAGGAGCATATTTAACTAAAGGAACAATAGGAAATGTAGGTACGCCAGGAGCTCCAATAGCACATTTTTCATTAGTAGTGGTGCCAGCATCTAAAAGTGTGTCTGGTGTAGTGCAAATTACCCAGGCTATAGAAGGCCCAGAAAGTAATATTGTAGTAAAAAATGTAGTAGGGCAAATTAGAGCTACAGGCTTTGGTAAGGTAACTAAAGTAGTTAGCCTTGAGGGCGAATATATAGTATCTGTGCCACCACCAGCAATAGGCACTTATTTGTCTAAATTTTCTGCACATTTGGCTATTGATAACCAATGGAATGGTAAAGGTGGATTTTCTTATGGGAATAATGATGTAGAAGATGTTCCTGTAACATCAAACAACTAGGTCAACTTATCTTGTAAGTAGGTAAACTGAAAGATAAAAATAGGAAAACCATGGTTTTCCTATTTTCTTATAAAGCTACTGTAGCCCGTTGCAAACGATCGTTAATAGATATTCCTAAACCTTTTTCAGGAAAACGTTCTGCAATAATCACATCTAAATTTTGGTGGTCTAGATGATGCATAGCACTATACAAATTAGCAGCAGCTTCTTGCAAAGAAGCTTTATCAGACAATACAACTTCTATACAAAAATCATCACATTTAGATTGATGAAAAACCAATACTCCAATTTTTTTTCCAAGATGTTTTTTAGTTTCATGCACTACATCATCTACTAAAAAAGTTTGCGTTTTCGGAGCATAATGTCTAGCTAACATTCCAGGAGCATCAAGATTTTGTTCTTTTTTGTTTTTAATGACAACTTTGCCAATAACGGCTTCAATTTCTTCTAAAGCAAGTGCACCTAATCTATAAATTATAGGTTCATCGTTTTCAAATCCAATTATGGTAGATTCTATTCCTTTGCTACAAGAACCACCATCTAAAACCATCTTAATATCATTTTTAAAATATTGCTCTACGTGTATTGCAGTTGTAGGACTAATACTACCAAAAGGATTTGCGCTAGGTGCAGCCAAAGGAAAAGTAAGTTGCTCTAACAACTGTAAAGTTAACGGATGGTTAGGAATACGAACAGCAACTGTATCTTTGCCTGCTGTAATTAAATCAGGAATAGTTGCATGTTTTTTTAAAACCAATGTCATAGACCCTGGCCAAAAGGCAGTAGCTAATAATTTTGCTTTTTCAGGTACATGGGTTACAATATTTTGTAATGCATCAATAGATGAAATATGTACAATTAAAGGATTAAAAAAAGGGCGTTTTTTTGTTGAAAAGATTCGGGTAATTGCGGTTTCACTAAAAATATTACCTGCTAAACCATAAACCGTTTCTGTTGGTATAGCTACAACATCATCATTTGTTAAAAGATGAACTGCTTTTTGGATGTCTTTAGAAATGATACTCATAAATTCAAGTACAAATCTAAGTATATTTTACAATTATTTACGCAAGATAATTTTTTTAGATACCGTTTTATTACCAGAGTTTATTTTTAGTAAATACAATCCGTCAGGTAAGTTTTCTGTATTTATAATTTTATCCATATTACTTCTTTTTAAAAGTACCCTTTGACCAATTGTATTTAATAATTCTAAGTTGTCTATTTTTTCTGATGTATCAATTTTAAAAAAACCTTTACTAGGATTAGGATAGATTTTAAATTTAGCACTAAAACTTTGGTCAATACTAGCTGTATTGGTGTTTTGATATATTCTTACATAGTCTATTTCCATACTGCTTTGGGTAAAACTTGCATCTGGCACTCCAGAAAAACCTCCCATAGCCACATTAAGAATAAGATATTGCTCTAAGTTAAATGGCCACGTAGCAGCATTTAGTTCATTAGGTTTATACGTGTAATAAGCAACACCATCTATTAAAAATGTAATCTGAGTTGGAGACCAATTCATAGAATAAACATGATAATTGTTTGTAACGTCAGACAACAATTTTCTAGCGGTATTTACTGTGTTTCCAGAACTAGAAGGTGTATGTATAGCGCTAGAGACTTCATTTACGGCATGCAAACCATGCTCCATAACATCAAGTTCGCCACATGCAGGCCAAGGAGTAGTACCAAAACCTTGGGTTTGCCAATAGGCTCCAGGTTCATTAATATTTTTACCTAAAGTCCAAATTGCTGGCCAAGTACCATTGCCTTCTGGTAATTTTGCTTTAACATCTACACGACCATAGGTGAAGGCAAATTTTGAATTTAAACGTGCAGAAGAAAAATCTAATGCAACATTGTTTTGTATAATTTTTTCTCTAATGGCTGTTATACTTAATTTTCCGTCACTAACGCTAGAGTTTTTAATATTGTTGGTGTAATGTTGCAACTCATCATTAAACCATCTTCCTCCATTTGGCGCAAATGTTTGATGAAACCATTTAGAGTTGTCTACGGTTCCGTTATTGTCAAATTCATCAGACCAAACCAAATCTGTATATACAATATCTACACCATCAGTATTAGATACAACTGTACCATCATTAATATCATCAAAAAGGAAAGTTCCTGGAGGTTTGTTTGCAATTCCGCCATCAATAAAAATAGTTAGTCTGTTGTAACTTCCTGTAGCATTTATGGTACTGTTGTCAGAAGTTCTTTTTGCATTTTTGAAATCAAACTCAATACCATTTGTCCATTGTTGAGCAGTATTTGCACCCCCAGGTATACTTACAGATACTTCTACATCTGGGTTGTTTCCTTGTTCAAATTTTAAAATAATAGAGTGTCCATCTCCATCATATTTAAAAAAATCTAGTGTTATAATTTTATTCTCGTCTAAATTAATTGGGTTAGACAAGTCTATAAAAAAACCTTGCCAAGGTTCTGGGTTGTTACCTGTCATAAAAAAACGACCTACTTTATCAGCACCATTTTCTGGATTTGTAAAAATATCAAATTTCTCTGGCGGATTCGCAGAAGCAACTTCTCCAAAAACAATAAAAGAATGGCTCCTATTATTAAAATCAAGTGGCATTTGTTGAGAAAAAATGACAACGTAAAACGCGTTAAAAACTAAAACGAGAAAATGTTTTTTTATCATAATGTAACTTTGTTCAAAAGTAAGACTAAAGCTTTTTAGACAAGAGATTGTTACCAATACAAAAACCATACACTCTGTTAAAAAAATGTTGTTTTTAGTTGTATTTTTGACAAATGTTACAACCGTTTCAATTTAAAGAATTTAAGGTCTATCAAGACAAAACAGCTATGAAAATAGGTACTGACGGCGTATTATTGGGTGCTTGGTGTAACTTAGAAAACTACCCCGACTCTATTTTAGATATTGGTTCTGGCACAGGAGTAATCTCTTTGATGATAGCACAACGTTGCGATGCTATGACTATAGACGCTGTTGAGATTGATGAAAAGGCCTACGAACAAACTGTAGAAAATTTTGAAAATTCTGAATGGGGAGATCGATTGTATTGTTACCATTCTAGCTTTCAAGAATTTGCCGATGAAATTGCAGCGGAAGAAGAATTTTATGATGTCATTGTTTCCAACCCTCCGTTTTACACAGATGACTTTGAAACGGATAGTGTTTCTAGAAACAGAGCAAGATTTACCTCTTCGTTATCTTTTGATACATTACTTTCTGGAGTGGCTAAAATTTTATCTAAGAATGGAGTTTTTTCTTTAATTATCCCTTTTAAAGAAGAGCAAGAATTTATACAAACAGCAAAAAAGTATGAGTTATATATCAATCATATTTGCAGAGTTCAAGGCAACCCATCATCAGCAGCAAAACGCAGTTTGTTACGTTTTTCTTTTCAAGAACAAGAATGTAAAGAAGAGTGTTTAATTATAGAAACAGTGCGTCATCAATATACACAGCAATATATAGATCTGACCAAAGATTTTTATCTAAAAATGTAATAAAAGAGAATTAGGATGTATAAAAATTTAACAATTATAAGCTTGCTAGGAGTTTTAGCTATAGCACTTGGTGCTTTTGGCGCGCATGCACTAAAAGAAGTATTAACACCACAAGAGTTGGCAAGTTTTGAAACAGGAGTACGTTATCAAATGTATCATGTTATTGTGCTTTTGTTTGTTACTATTTTTGAGGGCTTTACTATAGCTCAAAAAAATAAAATTAGTCTTGTTTTCTTGTTAGGTATTTTCTTGTTTTCTGGGTCTATTTATGCAATTCATCTTACTTCTGTAACTGCAAAACAAATATGGTTTGTTACACCATTGGGTGGTGTTACTTTACTATTAGGATGGATATTAATGATTGTCATATTTTTAAAGAAAGCTGTAAAGAATTAAAAAAATGATAATTCTTATATCAAATGATACTCCGTTTTAAAATATTACTTAATTTTGAAGCACTATAAACTTAAAAAATATTGATATGGTAGATACAAATACGAAATCGATTTCGTTAACTTATCTAGGAATCAAAAACGCCAAAATTCGTTATCAGTTATCCTCTAATGACTTGCATCAAGAAATTTTAAGAAAAGAGCAAGGAAAAGCGTCTAATTTAGGAGCTATTGCTGTAAATACAGGAGAGTTTACAGGAAGATCGCCAAAAGATCGTTTTATTGTAAAAGATGAGGTTACCAAAGATAAAGTTTGGTGGAGTGATATCAACATTCCTTTTGAGTCAGATAAATTTAATGCGCTGTATAATAAAATAATTGCCTATTTATCTGAAAAAGAATTGTTTGTTAGAGATAGTTATGCTTGTGCAGACGAGAATTACAAACTAAACATAAGAGTTGTAAACGAATATCCTTGGAGTAATATGTTTGCTTATAATATGTTTTTGCGCCCAACAAAAGAAGAATTGGTTAATTTTTCTCCAGAATGGACAATTATTAATGCCCCTGGTTTTATGGCTAATTCAGAAACAGATGGCACTCGTCAGCATAATTTTGCAATCTTAAATTTCACCAGAAAAATAGCTTTAATTGGTGGTACAGGATATACAGGAGAAATTAAAAAAGGGATTTTTTCTGCATTAAATTTTATCTTGCCCGTATACAAAAATACATTGCCAATGCATTGCTCTGCAAATGTTGGCAAAACAGGAGATACAGCAATTTTCTTTGGATTATCTGGAACAGGAAAAACTACATTATCTACAGACCCAAACAGAAGTTTAATTGGGGATGATGAACATGGTTGGACAAAGGATAACGTTATTTTTAATTTTGAAGGTGGTTGTTATGCAAAGGTGATTAATTTGTCTAAAGAAAATGAACCAGAAATTTACGGAGCTATAAAAAAAGGTGCTATACTAGAAAACGTTGTTTTAGATAAAAACGGAGTTGTAGATTTTGAAGATACTAGCATCACTCAAAATACAAGAGTAAGTTATCCTATTTATCATATCGAAAACATTAAAATACCTTCTAGGGGAGAAAATCCGAAAAATATTTTCTTTTTAACCGCAGATGCATTTGGGGTTTTGCCTCCTATATCTAAACTCACACCAAGTCAAGCAGCCTATCATTTTATTTCAGGTTACACCGCAAAAGTAGCGGGTACAGAAGCGGGCGTAACAGAACCTGTACCAAGTTTTTCTGCTTGTTTTGGAGCGCCATTTATGCCTTTACATCCCACAAAATATGCAGAAATGCTAAGTCAAAAAATGACAACAGCAGGTGTAAATGTTTGGTTGATAAATACAGGTTGGTCTGGAGGTAAATATGGCGTAGGAAAAAGAATGCCTTTACAATATACAAGAGCAATGATAACAGCAGTTTTAGAAGGTAAATTAGGAGATTATACGTATGAACATTATCACATTCATTCTGTATTTGGTGTAGCACAACCAAGAACCTGTCCTGGTGTTCCAACAGAATTGTTAAGTCCTAGAGCCACGTGGAATAATGATGATGCTTATTATAAAGAGGCGTTTAAATTGTCGAATGCATTTAGGCATAATTTTAAAAAATACGAAGAGTTTGCTAGTGAGGAAATCAGAAGAGGAGGTCCTCAACGCTACGCATTTTAGTAGTTTTTGTTTTTAGGAAACACCTCATAAAAGAGGTGTTTTTTATTTTAAAAAAGTATCTTTAGTCGGTAAATAATTTTTTTTGTTTGATGGTTAAAAAGTGGTTTCAAAATATAGGTCCTGGTACCTTAGTAGCAGCAGCATTTATAGGCCCTGGTACAGTAACTTTATGCACATTGGCAGGCGTTAACTTTGGCTTTAACTTGCTTTGGGCAATGTTACTTTCTATCATAGCAACCATTGTATTGCAAGAAATGGCAGCAAGATTGGGCATTGTTTCTCAAAAAGGATTATCTCAAGTAATTAGAGAAGAAGTTAAACATCCAATTTTAAAGCAATTCATTATACTTTTAATTTTAGCTGCAGTTGTTGTAGGAAATGCTTCTTATGAAGCTGGTAATATTAGTGGCGGAATCTTGGGTTTAGAAACCATTTTAGGAACGCACACTATTCATTTTGGATCAATTAGCATAAATCTACTATCTCTAGTAATTGGAGTCATTGCTTTTGTATTGCTTTATATTGGGAATTATAAATTTTTGGAAAAATCGTTAATTACTTTGGTTTTAGTCATGAGTTTTTCATTTATAATTACAGCAATAGCTACAAAACCTGAGATTACTGATGTTTTAAAAGGACTATTTATTCCTAAATTTCCTGAGAAAAGTATACTAACAATTATTGGTCTTATTGGCACTACAGTAGTGCCCTATAATTTATTTTTACATGCCTCTTTAGTAAAGGAGAAATGGCATAAAAAAACAGATGTGTCTTTGGCTAAAAAAGATACAATTATTTCAATTGTTTTAGGAGGATTGGTTTCTATGGCAATACTAATTTCTGCAGCAGCCATTAAAACAACAGATATAAATAATGCAGCAGATTTGGCAAAAGGATTAGCACCTTTGTACGGAGCATTTGCAAAATACTTTTTAGCTTTGGGTTTATTTGCAGCAGGAATAACCTCTGCAATTACAGCTCCTTTAGCCGCAGCTTATGTGGTAAAAGGATGTTTGGGCTGGAAAGATGGCCTACAGTCTAAAAAATTTAGAGCAATCTGGATAAGTATTTTATTGCTAGGTGTTTTGTTTTCATCAATAGGGATAAAACCCATAGAAATTATAAAGTTTGCACAAGTTGCAAACGGAATGTTATTGCCCCTTATTGCTGTAATTTTATTATGGATTATGAATAAAAAATCGGTTTTAGGTACGTTTACCAATTCTAATACTCAAAATATCTTAGGATTTGTAATTATAGCAATCACTGTTTTTTTAGGATTAAAAGGAATTTTAAAAGTTTTTAATTTGCTTTAAATGAGAATAGATATCAATTGTGATGTAGGTGAAGGAATGGTTAATGAAACTTTGTTAATGTCTTATATTTCTTCATGCAATATTGCCTCTGGAGGCCATTTCGGAACCAGAAAAACTATTGACAAAACAATACAATTAGCTATAGAAAACGATGTTTTAATTGGTGCGCACCCTTCTTTTCCTGATAAAGAAAATTTTGGAAGAAAGGTGATGAATATATCTAAAAGAGAATTGTATAAAAGTATTCAAAATCAATTGGATTTATTTTTAGAAAGATTAGATCAATTTAATCAGAAATTACACCATATCAAACCACATGGAGCTTTATATAATTTGATAGCAATAGATGAAGTAGCTGCCAAAAATTTTGTAGCAGCTATTCAGAAATACATGCAAGGTGTTTTTTTATATGTACCTTATAACTCTCAAATAGAGGGAATTGCTATACAAAATGATATTAATATTCAGTATGAAGCTTTTGGTGATAGAAATTACACAGAAGACTTAAAGTTGGTTTCTAGAAAGCACAAAAATGCAATACTTACCAACCCTAAAGAGGTTTACAATCATATTTATAAAATGGTAGTAGAAGGGAGCGTTAAAACACTGCAAGGGAATGAAAAAGAAATAAAAGCAGATACGTTTTGCATTCATGGAGATAATCAAAAAGCACAAGAAATTTTAGCATTTTTATCAACAGAATTTTCTAAGAAAGGATTTAAGATTGGATAAACGTATTACATATAAACCATTTGGTAATAAAGCAATATTGATAGAATGGAGTGCGGTGATAAATACAGCTATTTTATATGACATTTTAGACTTTAAACTTAAGATTGAACATCAGAAAGAAATAGAATTTTACGATTTAGTAGTAGGGTATAACTCTTTAACCATTAAGCTAAAAAGGCCTTTTAACGATTTTAAAGTAATTGTAAAATATCTAGAATTTATCAACACATCAACCGTAAATATTGTTAAAAAAGATAACTTTTTATGGGAAATTCCTGTTTGTTACGACCCTACATTTGGTATAGATCTAGAAGATATTGCTTTGAGAAAGAAAACTACTATTGATAATATTATAACACTTCATATCAAAAAGACATACACAGTTTTTTTTATTGGTTTTTTGCCTGGGTTTTTATATTTAGGTGGCTTAGATGAATGTCTTTTTGTAAATCGAAAACCAACTCCTAGATTAAATGTTGATAAGGGAGCCGTAGCTATTGGAGGGAAACAAACAGGAATTTATCCCATAAATTCTCCTGGAGGATGGAATATTATTGGCAAAACACCTATTTCTTTTTTCAATGCAAAAGCAGATAAACCTTGTTTTGTGTCTGCAGGAGATCAAATAAAATTTAAACCAATTTCTATAGACGAATTTGCCTTACTTGAAATTGAAGTGGAAGAAAATCTGTATCAAATTTCTAAAACTTTACTAGAATGATTAAAGTTTTAAAAGCTGGTTTCTATGCAAGTATACAAGATAAGGGTAGAGTGGGTTTTTCTACAGAAGGGGTGCCAATTTCTGGTGCTATGGATGGGTATTCTGCAGATATAGCTAATGCGGTTATAAACAATTCTTTAGATGCCGCAGTACTAGAAATTACTTTCGGAGCAACAGAACTTAAATTTTTAACAGCCACAGCAATTGCTATTTCTGGAGCAAATTTTAATCCTACAATAAATAAAAAACCGATTAGACAAAATAGTCGAATTGAAGTGGAAAAAGGAGACATATTATTTTTCGGAAAACCAAATTATGGAGTGCGGAGTTATTTAGCAGTTAAAGGAGGTTTTCAAACCTTAAAAATTTTAGGTAGTAGAAGTCAGTTTATCAATATTACTGATAATTTCAAAATAGAACCAGGCGATATTTTGGAGCTAAATACCGATGAAACAAAACTTAAATCTAGTAACTCATCAATTAAGATACCGAAAACTCATTTTACTTTAAAAGAAATAACATGCTATGAAGGTCCTGAGTTTTATATGTTGACTTCACTAGAAAAAGAAAAACTATTCAAAACTACTTTTACAATATCCTCAGACAATAATAGAATGGGGTATCGTTTAAAAGAAAATTTGAAAAATAATTTACCTACTATTTTAACCGCTGGTGTTTTACCAGGTACAGTTCAATTAACGCCATTTGGTAATTTAATTGTCTTAATGAGAGATTGCCAAGTTACAGGTGGGTATCCTAGAATTTTACAACTTACCGAAAGTAGTTTAGACAGAATTGCACAAAAGACTACAAATCAAAAAATTAGATTTAGGACTTTAAAGGGTTTGAGTTAACCTTAACACTGTTTGAGTTAAAAGAAACTCGATACCTTACCTACATTTGTATTGTGTTTAAAACACATCTAAAATTAGTTTAACCATTAAAAAAATAAACATGAGTAATTTATCAGGAGTAATATTAGGAACAGTAGTTGGGGCAGCGTTAGGAGTTTTATTTGCACCAGACAAGGGTGAAAACACTAGAAAAAAAATAAAAAAAGAAGCTTTATCAACTAAAGATAAGTTAGCGGAAGTTGCTGTAGATTTAAAAGATCAGGTAAATGCTACAGTAAGTTCAAAAAAAGAAAATTTTGATTCTCAGTTAGAAAGTGTGATTACAAATGTAAGTTATAAAGCGGAAGATGTAATTTCTACTTTAGAAAAAAAATTAAGTGAATTAAAAGCAAAAAATAAGGAGTTTCAAACAAAAAGAAACGGAACGCCAAAAAACGATCCAATAACGGCCTAATATATGAGTATTATAGATAATATAAATGATTCCTCAGATAGCGCTGTAGATACAGGTAAAAAGTTTGTGAAAACTTCTTTTGAGTATTATAAACTAAAGCTTTTTCAAACACTAACAAAATCTTTAAGTACTGTTGTTAAGCTTATAGCTGTAGGTGGGTTGTTAATGATAGGGGTAGTGTTTTTATCTATATCTACAGCAGTAGCAATAGGAAATCATGTAGAAAGTATTCCATTAGGATTTCTTTATGTTGGACTTTTTTACGTCATTTTAAGTACAATCATGTTCTTTCTTAGTAAAAAAGTAGATCAAAAAATAATCAAGAATTTATCAAAAAAATTCTTTACCTAAAATTCTTTAAAAATGAAGACGTACGAAAATTTTACTCAAATACAGCAAGATCTAGAAAAATTGAATCTTGAAAGGCAGATAGCTTTAGAAGAAGTAAAAGTTATTAAACATAACTTTGAGGAAAGCTTAAAACCGTTAAGTTTACTGTCAAGTTTTGCAAAATTTGGAGCAAAATACGGGTCTTTGCTTGTGTTAAAGAAAATATTTAAGTAGAACAATTAATATAAAATGTAAAAGATTATGAAGAAAGTAATTATGACTATTATGGCAGCAGCATTTATTGTTAGCTGTGATGTAAACCAAACAAAAAAAACAAAACTCCCAGAAGTTGAGGTAGATGTAGAAACCGAGGCAGGACAATTACCCTCTTATAATGTAGAATGGGCAGATATAAATGTTGGTACAACAACAAAAAAGGTAACAGTACCTAAAATTGTAGTGATTACGGAAGAAGTAGAAGTAGAAGTACCATATGTAGATGTTGATATGCCAAATGATAACAATAATAAAATAGAAAAAGAAGAAAAAACGGTGTTAGTTGAGGTTGAGGTAGATGAAAATATGCATGAAATTGATATTAAAGAAATAAGGGCTTCTCAAAACAATCTAGTAGTAATATCAGAGTTAGAAGCAAAAAATCAGACTTTAGGTGATAAAAAAATTAGGATTTCAGATCAAATCACACTAAATGCTCCAGATTTAAACGTAAAACATTACATAGTAGGAGAAAAACCAGACAGAGTATTTAATAGTCAACACAAATACTTTGAAACGATGGAAGAAGTTGATGAAGCTTTACAAAAAGATTATAAGGTTATTTATTCTAAATAATATCATGATGGTTGGTTGATTTTGAAAACCTCAGAACGTAATTATACGTCTGAGGTTTTTTATGTGATAATTTGTAGAAGTTTAAGCTATTTCTTTTTGTTCTATTTCTGTAGTAACAATTGTAAGTTTCTTTTTGAACTCGTTAGGTGTAATATCATATTTTTCTTTAAATATTTTAGAAAAATAACTTCTACTACTAAACCCGATACTATAGACAACCTGAGAGATGTTCAAATCACTGTTTTTTAATAAATCTCTTGCATATTCTAGTCTTATATGCCTTATGTATTCTGTAACTGTTCTGTTATACAAGAATTTAAAACCATCTTGTAATTTGGCTTGTGTAAGACCAGAATCGTTAGAAAGTTGTTCTAAAGTATAATCTTTAGAAGGTTTTTTTACAATACCTTTGGCTAGTTTTCTAACAATTTTAAGTTCAGACTTAATTAATGACGTTGGTAAAGGCACTCCTTTTAACAGCATATCATGCTGCTGTATGTGCATAGAAAGTATTTCATAAACTTTTGCCTCAATTTTTAAAATTCTAAGCATGCCTTTTCCTTTAGCTTTTTTCATAGCAGCAATAACATCTGCCATTCTTAAATTTAAGGTGCCATAATTGGCAAATTTATGTTCGTGGTCTGTGTCTACAAATACTTCATATAACTTTTTACTTAAAGTAGATACATTAGTAGTTCTTTTCTTTAAAAACTGTTTTCTTACAATTTGAATAACGTTAACGTTTATTTTTTCTCCTTCAGGAAAAGAAATACAATTGTAACCATCTGTTTTATTTGTAAAAATTAAAGATTGAAACTGATCTATTTTATGCTCTTGATTTTGCGTACCAAATCTATGAGTTAAGAATCCTTCAGAGGGATACACAAAACGAATTGGGTTAAATTCTTCATGCGCTTTTAATCTAAATGTAATTTCTTTGTGTACTTTCAACTCAAAATCAAGAACATTTACACCCCAGTCAAAAGCAATAAATCGTATTGTTCCTATAGCTACGTCATTGTTAACTGTTAGTAATGTTTCGTTCCAGCTGTTGGTTATTAAACCACCTGTTACATCGTGTATTTGTTCTATAAAGTCTTTGGGACTATCTGCAATAATTTCTATTTCAATCATAGTGCATTTGTTTTTAAATCAACTATAAAGCTATTCACACTTATATAATTGTAAGGTTAGTTAATTATTATTTGAATCAATATTATACCCAATATCGTTACAATTTTGTTATATGTAACTTTATTTTTGTTAAACAAAACTATGTAAAATAGGATTAGTTGGTCTTAAAAAATTCACAAATTCTTTTTTTGACAATTTATATCTAATCTAAATAATTGTTAAATAAGCTATAATCTTTAAGGTTAAGGCGCTTTTAAGATGTTTTAATAATATCGCCATCAATAATAAAACTAAAGTCAATGTCTACATCAGTATTACATAAATCAGATATTACAAATTTGTTATTACATCCAGAAGAATGCATAAATGATTTTGATTTAATTTATGTATATGATCATCAGTTTGACATAAGACGAGAAAAAAAGGGTGATAATTTTATCTATGTTAAAAAGAATAAAATAATTAAAGAAGATAATTTCTTGACCAGAATACAGCAACTTGTTATACCGCCTATGTGGAAAAATGTGAAGATATCTAGTCTAGAAAACGGGCATTTACAAGTTGTAGGTAGAGATGCAAAAGGCAGAAAGCAATATATATATCATCCAAAATGGACAGAATTAAGAAGTAAAACGAAGTTTTTAAAACTGGAGGCTTTTGGAAAATATTTACCATTAATTAGAAAAAAAGTAGAAAGAGATCTTCAGCAAAAAACTTGGACATTAACCAAAGTTTTGGCTCTTATTGTAAAACTTTTAGAAGAAACCCACATAAGAATTGGTAACCAACAATATGCAAAAAGAAACAAAACTTATGGTCTTACAACACTAAGAACAAAGCATATATCTACTAAACATAGCAATTTGAAAATTCATTTTATTGGTAAGAGGGGTAAGAAACATAACATTACTATTAGAAATAAAAGACTAGTACAACTAATCAATCAATGTCAAGATATTCCTGGTTGGGAAGTGTTTCAATATTATGACGAATACGGAGAAAAAAGGAGTATTGATAGTTCTCTGGTAAATGAATACATTCATAATATTAGTGGACATAATTTTACGGCTAAAGATTTTAGAACTTGGTCGGCATCTCTAATTTGTTTTAACACTTTATGTGATTTTGGACTGGTAAGTAGTTCTAAAGAAATCAAGAAAAATATCATAAAATCAATAGATAGAGCTGCAAAAGAACTCGGTAATACTAGAAGTGTTTCTAAAAATTATTACATACATCCAGAAATAATAAAGAAATATGAAGACGGTAGTATTCAACCATTTTTTTTAAAAATAAATAAATATAAAAATTCTAAAACAGGGTTGACATCTTCAGAAAAAGCAATGTTATCTCTTCTTAAAAAATACACACCAGTAATAACTTAAGAGTTAGAATCATATGAGCTAAAACGTAATTCTTTTGAATTAACTTTTTGAAATAGCGTATGTTAATTTCGTAAACAAATATGTAGATGTAAAGCATTTGACATCTTTAAAACAAACAAATGTTAATTTAATACGTTAAAGTTATGAGTACTTATACAGAAGAAATAGGAAAGAAGCTTAATGCTCTTTTAGAAAAAACCTACGATGCTGAAAAAGGATTCAAAAAAGCTGCTGAAAATATTGAGAACTATGCGTTGAAACAATATTTCAGATCTAAATCAGAAGAAAGATATGCCTTTGGGCATGAGCTTAAGAAAGAAATCCGATCTTTTTATCAAGATGTTGATAAAGGAGGAAGTGTAACAGGTAGTATTCACAGAGCTTGGATGGATTTAAAATCGCTGCTTTCATTTGATGATGAAGAATCTATGTTAGAGGAAGCCATTAGAGGAGAAAAAGCGGCTGTAGAGGAATATGAAAATATTTTGAACGACACCAGTTTACCTACTAGCACCAAAGCTTTGTTAGAATCTCAAAAAAACAAAATCGAAAACGGTTTATACAATATCAAATCTTTAGAGAGTATTCACTAAAAAAAGGTTTTATGCTGTATAAAGAAGGATGTTTACGTAGTAGACATCCTTTTTTATTTGAGTTAATCATAATATCATAAACGTTAAATGTTGCTATAAATGCCTCGTATCTTTGAAGCAGTAAGAAATAGAAAATCTATTTTACAATATAAACTCAAAAAAATAAAATTATGTTACGTTGGACAATTACATTTATAGTCATTGCATTAATTGCAGGAATATTAGGATTTGGAGGAATAGCAGGGGCTGCAGCAGGACTTGCAAAAATTGCGTTTTTTATCTTTATTATACTATTTTTAGTATCATTAATAAGAGGTGGAGTAAGAAGTTAAAAGATAAATTTATGAAACTATCAAAACATAAACTGTTTAAATATTTTTAAACAGTTTTTTTATTGTATAAAGTTAAATTTTTTTGCATGTGCTATAGCTTCTTGTGTATTGTCTACTAATAGAAATGAAGTGTCTTTGTAATTCTTAGTTAGCTCTTTTATTCTAGATGTTTTCTTAGCGTTTTTAACACTTCTAAGGTAAATAGCCTTTACCTTTTCGGGGTACATTTTAGTTATTTCCATATAAATATCAATATCATGTTCTCCTGCATCACCAATTAATATGAAAGACATGTCAGGATAAGTAGAAAATATCTCTAAAATCTCTCTTTGTTTTTCTGGTTTTTCTTTTTGCATATTAAAAATATCCGCAAAACTTCTAAGTAGTATAGCTCCTTTAGGAAATTTATTTTCGTTCAGAAAAATTTCTAAATACCTGTATAAATTCCACGGACTATGACTTACGTAAAATAAAGGATTTGATTTTTTACCTGTAGTACCTCTGTGTAGTTTGTGATAAAATATAGAAGTTCCTTCTAATGCTTTTCTTTTATAAGGCGATTTAAAAAAAGTGTTAAACAACACTTTCCATTTTAATTTAGAGATGACACCTGTGTGTAAAATAGTATCATCAATATCAGATATTATTCCAAAATCTGATGTTTTTGGAGGTATTAAAAGTTCTCCTTTAAACTTGTTACTATTATTTATCCTTCTTCTAAAATTGCTGTTAGAAAAAGATATTTCAAAATATAACCAACCCTCTGAATTTACAAGTTTATGAAGATTTTCAATATTTTTTGCTATCTTAAAATAACCATGATTGTCTGTAATGGTTTTAATTTTTAGATTATTAGGTAATGTTACGGTTAGTTCTGTATTTTTAATTTCATCACTCTCAAACCTTTTCCAAGAATTTATTAGTAATTTTAAAATATTTCTACTTTGTAGGTTAATTTTCTCATCTTCTAAAGCTCTACCTCTAATAAAAAATTTGTTTTCGGTACCATAACTTTGAAAAACTATAATTTGTAAAGAATCTTTTGAGAAAAGCCCCATATTTTTAATTGTTAAAGTAAAAAAAAACCACACAAGGTGTGGTTTTAAAATATTAAAAAAGTCTTAAAGCGTATTTATTGTTTTTGTTTTACAATAAGCTTTGCTTTATCAGTTATTGCTTTTTCATCTATAGAGGTGTTAGCAGAAACAATTTCACTTGCTTCTTCTTTTGCTCTTTGTTCAATTTTGTCAACAGTTTCTTCCATTTTTTGTACATCATTAGTCACTACACTGTTTGTAGTTGTAATAGTTTTCATTGCAAGGGTTCTAGAGGTGTGTTTATTTTCTATCTTAATCTCTTGTATAGTGTTGTAGTCTGAAACAGTAGCACTATTTATGGCAATACTAGGTGCAATTACCAAAGCAACTACAGACATTAATTTTAATAAAATATTTAAAGAAGGTCCAGAAGTGTCTTTAAAAGGATCTCCAACAGTATCTCCAACAACTGCAGCTTTATGAGCATCAGTTCCTTTTCTACCCTGTTCTTCAATCATTTTTTTTGCATTGTCCCAAGCACCACCAGCATTTGATTGAAAGATAGCCATTAGAACTCCACATGTAGTAACACCTGCTAATAAACCTCCTAACATTTCAGCACCACCCAAAAATCCAACAGCAACAGGAACCGCAATAGCCAGTAACCCTGGCAAAACCATTTCTTTAATAGATGCTTTGGTAGAAATATCTACACATTTATCATATTCTGCAACACCATCAGCAGCATCAAAAATAGCACGTTGTTCTTTAGTAGCTTTACTCATATCAGAATCTACAGCTCTCATTACTTCTAATGCAGCTTTTAATTTTGGAATATCTCTAAATTGACGACGAACTTCTTCTATCATTGCCATGGCAGCTCTACCAACAGCATTCATAGACAATGCAGAAAACACAAAAGGTAACATACCACCCACTAATAAACCAGCCATAACGGTTGGTTTAGAAACATCAATTGCTGTTACTTTTGCAGTTTGCATAAATGCTGCAAACAAAGCCAAGGCAGTTAATGCCGCAGAAGCGATAGCAAAACCTTTACCAATAGCTGCGGTTGTATTACCCACAGCATCTAATTTATCTGTTCTTTCTCTAACTTCGCTTGGTAATTCTGCCATTTCAGCAATACCACCAGCATTATCAGAAATTGGTCCGTATGCATCTACAGCCAATTGAATGCCTGTATTAGCTAACATACCAACAGCGGCAATAGCAATACCATACAATCCAGCAAAATGATGCGAAACCAAAATTGCAGCAGCTATTAATATAATTGGAATCATAGTAGACATCATACCTACCCCCAAACCAGCAATAATAGTGGTTGCAGCACCAGTTTCAGATTGTTTTACAATTGAATTAACAGGGGGAGTTCCTGTCCCTGTATAATATTCTGTTACTTTACCCACAGCTAAACCAGCAACTAAACCGGCTAAAACAGCATAGAAAACGCCCATAGATGTAAATGTTGTTCCTCCAAAAGTCCATGTTTCTGGTAACATTTGATTAATGATAAAAAAAGAAGCGACTAACATTAAACCAGCAGAACCAAATTCGCCTATATTTAATGCCGTTTGTGGATTACCACCATCTTTAACACGCACAAAAAACGTACCTATAATAGACATAATAATACCAATGGCAGCTAAAACCAATGGTAAATACACAGCCCCCAATCCATCAAAAGAAGTAGCAAATGCAGGAATCTGTGTAAATGCGGCTCCTAAAACCATGGTACCAATGATAGAACCTACATAAGATTCAAATAAATCTGCACCCATACCAGCAACATCACCCACATTATCACCCACATTATCTGCTATAGTTGCAGGGTTTAGCGGATGATCTTCTGGAATACCAGCTTCTACTTTACCAACTAAATCTGCGCCAACATCAGCAGCTTTAGTATATATACCACCACCAACTCTTGCAAATAAAGCTATAGACGACGCTCCAAGTGAAAAACCAGAAAGTACGTTTAATACTTCACCTATTTCCCAACCTTGTCCGCTATAAATCATAAATAATGAGCTTAATCCTAAAACACCCAAACCAACAACACCTAACCCCATAACAGCACCACCAGCAAAAGCAACTTCTAACGCTTTACCTAAAGAATTTCTTGCAGCACTGGTTGTTCTTACATTTGCTTTTGTTGCTACTTTCATTCCTATAAAGCCGGCTAAAGCAGAACAAATTGCACCTACTATAAAAGATAAAGCTACCATACCGTTAGAACCTTCTTCTGCATTACCTTTAAAATACAGTAGTATGGCAACAGCAACTACAAAAATTGATAAGATCTTATACTCTGCTTTTAAGAATGACATTGCACCATCTGCAATATTTTTTGCAATTTTTTTCATTTTATCATCACCTTCGTCTTGTTTAGAGACCCAGGCACTTTTAATAAAAACGAAAGCTAAGGCCAAAACACCAAAAGCCCATAAGTAATCCACTATGTATTCCATATCTGTTAGTTTAATTTAATAATTTAAGGAGTTAAATGTAATAAAATTAAATTGATAAAAAAAAGCAATACAAATTAAGAATAATACATTTAAGTAGGTGTTAAATTATTATATGTATAAATATATGTTTTTGATATATTCAATTCAGATAAAAATTGATGAGATTTTGGTTATCAAAAACTTATTAATATGAAGCTTATAAGACTGGTATAAACAAAAAAAAACACCTAAAAAAGGTGTTTTTGTTTTTAAACTTTTTATTACTCTAAATAGTAAAAGTTCTTTTCTTTTTGTGTTCGCTATTATCATAACGATCTACACATTCATTATAAATTTTTATAGCGGCTTCAGCATTTCCCCAACCACCAGTATCTACTTTTTTCTTTTCTAAATCTTTATAGACTTGAAAAAAGTGTTCTATTTCTTTTAATCTATGTGGATTTAAGTCTGAAATATCCATTTTTTTACTCCAAATAGGGTCAGACACAGGTACGCAAATTACTTTTTCATCAGGACCTTTTTCATCTGTCATATAAAAAACACCTATGGGTCTTACTTCCATAACTACCATAGGATAAGTGGGTTGATGTCCTAAAACCAATACATCTAAAGGATCTGAATCTAACGCCAATGTTTCAGGAATAAAACCATAATCTCCAGGATACATCATAGAAGAAAACAACATTCTGTCAAAACGAATTTTATTTAATGCAAAATCGTATTCGTATTTGTTTCTACTTCCTTTAGGTATTTCTATTAGCACGTCAAACGTAACAGATTGTTTTTTTTGTTCTTTGCTCATATTTGGTTCTTCATTTGTTTAAAAAAAGAAAACCTTTTTATAAAATTTACAAAAAGGTTTTTCTTATGATTCGTATTTTATTATTTAATGTATAAAACTTCTTTTACTGCTTTAATAACATCATTATGATTAGGTATCCATTTTTCTAGAAGTACTGGAGAATAAGGAGCAGGCGTGTCTGCTGTTGTAATTCTTTTAATTGGTGCATCTAAATAGTCAAAAGCTTCATCTTGAATTCTGTATGTAATTTCTGAAGCAACACTTGCAAATGGCCATGCTTCTTCCAAAACAACCAGTCTATTTGTTTTCTTAACAGATTCTATAATCGCAGCATGGTCCATAGGGCGTACTGTTCTTAAATCTATAATTTCTACAGAAATATTTTCTTTTGCCAATTCATCAGCAGCTTTGTAAGCCTCTTTTATGATTTTTCCAAAAGACACAATGGTAACATCAGTTCCTTCTCTCTTTATATCAGCAACTCCAATTGGTATAAGATATTCTCCTTCAGGTATCTCCATCTTATCACCATACATTTGCTCAGACTCCATAAAAATTACAGGATCATCATCTCTAATGGCAGCTTTTAACAAACCTTTAGCATCATACGGGTTAGAAGGTACTATAACTTTTAAACCAGGAGTATTAGCAAACCAGTTTTCAAAAGCTTGAGAGTGTGTTGCACCTAATTGACCTGCAGAGGCAGTTGGTCCTCTAAAAACGATAGGACAATTGAATTGACCACCAGACATTTGTCTGATTTTAGCGGCGTTATTAATGATTTGATCAATCCCAACCAAAGAAAAGTTAAATGTCATGTATTCTACGATAGGTCTATTTCCATTCATAGCAGAACCTACTGCTACTCCTGCAAAACCAAGTTCAGCAATAGGTGTATCAATTACACGTTTTTCACCAAATTCGTCTAACATACCCTTAGATGCTTTGTATGCACCATTATACTCAGCAACTTCTTCACCCATCAAATAAATGCTTTCATCTCTACGCATTTCTTCGCTCATAGCTTCACAAATGGCTTCTCTGAATTGAACTGTTTTCATTGATTATAAATTCTTGTCGTTAATTTTGAAAAGCAAAAATAAGGAATTAATTGTCAATTTTTATGTTCAATTATAGAAAGTAATTGAATTTTCTGTAATAAATACTCAATCGTTTTCGAAAAGCATTTTAAATGCTAAAAAAGTCGTGTCTCAATACTAATAAAAAGATAAAAATAATAGTGTCTTTGCGTTACTTTATAATTTAATCTTAGATATTTTAACAGTTCAAGAAACCTGTATTTATGATAGTTTTTTCATCAGAACTAACAATCAAGAAGATGTACCTACGGTTCAAGCTAATCAAGACGATAGCTTGATAAAGTTAATTCATGAAGAAAACTACACTACTGATATTTTGTAAAATAAAAAATTTACGGATTTCAATAAGCTTTTCCATATTCTAAATCAGAAGTATTACAAAAAACATACTCAATTTAATCAACAACAAAGGTTTACTTTAAGAAGTATTAGAAAAAGTTTCTAGAAAAATTTTTTGCTATAAACCGAATCAAATAAAAAAGTACAAAGGTCAAATTTGATGAAGAGGTAATTGCATATTTTAAAAATGAAACTTTTTCAAGTTAACCGAATTTACTTCACTTACACAAGCTTTTGTTGGGAATATAGATTGTTGTTAAATCATCAATTTGAAGCAAATATTCACTGTGTATTTAAATAATTTATTACAATTTTATAATAAAAATGTGAAATATAAAAAAACCAAGTCGTTTTCGATAAAATGTTAAAGTATTTAAAATTTATTATGCACGCATAGTATTTTTTAAAAAAAAGATGTAATTTCGCAATAACAATAAAGTACAAAATAAGAATTTTATGAAAATATTGGTGTGTATTAGCCACGTTCCAGACACTACTTCTAAGATTAATTTTACAGAAAATGATACAAAATTTGATACAAATGGAGTTCAGTTTGTAATCAATCCGTACGATGAGTTTTGTCTTACAAGAGCTATGTGGTTTAAAGAAAAACAAGGAGCTTCTGTAACGGTAGTAAATGTTGGAGGTGCAGAGACAGAACCAACCTTAAGAAAAGCCTTGGCTATTGGTGCAGATGATGCGATTCGTATAAATGCAGAACCTACAGATGGAATGCAAGTAGCTAAAGAATTGGCTGTGGTTGTTAAAGATGGAGGTTTTGATATGGTTTTAGCAGGAAAAGAATCTGCAGATTATAACGGACAAATGGTTCCTGGTATGTTAGCTACGTTAACCGGTTTTAATTTTATAAATGGTTGTGTTGGTATTGACGTAGAAGGAACATCAATAACTGCAGAAAGAGAAATAGATGGTGGTAATGAAACGCTATCTTCAAGCTTACCTGTTGTTGTTGGTGGACAGAAAGGAATTGTAGAAGAAAAAGATCTTAGAATTCCAAATATGCGTGGTATTATGATGGCTCGAAAAAAACCTTTACAAGTAGTTGAGCCATTGGGAGCAAACGTATCTACCAATATTCAATCTTTTGAAAAACCAGCACCTAAAGGAGCTGTTAAATTAGTAAATGCTGAGAATGTAGATGAGTTGATTAACTTATTACATAACGAAGCAAAAGTGATATAAAAAGATAAACGTTTAAGTATATCATTTATAATGGTTTACAACTAAGGTTTTAATGAAAATAAATGAATTTTTAGATTAAAATTAAAGGATAAAGAACAATCTAAACTAAAAAATCTAAAAATCTAACATTCTAAATAAAAAAATATGTCTGTTTTAGTTTTTGCCGATTCTTCGGAAGGAAAATTTAAAAAAACTGCTTTAGAAGTAGTTTCTTACGGAAAAAAAGTTGCAGCACAACTGGGTACCAATCTGGTAGCGCTAACAGTTAATGCTAGTGACTTATCAGAATTATATAACTACGGAGCAGAAAAAGTAGTTTCAGTTTCAAACAATGCTTTAGAGTCATTCAATGCTAAACAGTATGCAGCGGTAGTAACCGATGTAGCTACAGCAGAAAATGCAAATGTAGTGGTTATAGATTCTAGTATAAACGGTTTATATTTGGCGCCAATTGTAGCTGTAAACCTAGAAGCAGGTTATGCATCTAATGTTGTTGATGCACCCTCAAGTACAAGTCCTTTTACCGTAAAAAGGAAAGCGTTTTCTAACAAAGCGTTTTCAAATACTACCATCTCTACAGAAATCAAGGTGATAGGTTTGGCAAAAAATTCTTTTGGGGTACATGAGCAGCAAGTGGATGGAGTTACAGAAGATTTTAATGCTTCAGTAGAAGAGTCAAAAGTAAAATCAGAAAAAATAGAAAGAGTTACTGGTAAAGTAACTATTGCAGATGCAGATATTGTAGTTTCTGCAGGAAGAGGTTTAAAAGGACCTGAAAATTGGGGTATGGTAGAAGAATTAGCTGATGTTTTAGGAGCAGCAACAGCATGCTCTAAACCTGTATCTGATTTGGGGTGGCGTCCTCATGGAGAGCATGTTGGGCAAACAGGAAAGCCTGTAGCTTCTAATTTGTATATAGCTATTGGTATTTCTGGAGCTATACAGCATCTAGCAGGTATTAACGCATCTAAAGTAAAAGTAGTGATTAACACAGACCCAGAAGCACCTTTTTTTAAGGCTGCAGATTATGGTATTGTAGGTGATGCTTTTGAAGTTGTACCAAAGCTAATAGAAAAATTAAAAGCCTTTAAAGCTGCATAATACTACTACAGTTTTAACGTAAATAAATTATATGATAAAAACCTATTAATGTAAGTTGATAGGTTTTTTATTTTTATTAAATTGTCCCTCTAAAAAGTTTGCAAGAAAATACAAAATAAACTGCTTTTTAGATTATGATGAACGATATATGAGTTTAATACAATTAAACATTAAAGGAATTTCCTATAGTCAGACGCAAAGTGGAGCATACGCGCTAGTTTTAAGTGAAGCATCAGGTACAAGAACACTACCCATTATTATAGGAGCTTTTGAAGCACAATCTATAGCTATAGCTTTAGAAACAGAAATTAGACCTCCTAGACCATTAACACACGATTTATTTAAAACTTTTGCAGATAGGTATACTATAAATATTAAAGAAGTAATTATACATAAATTGGTAGATGGTGTATTCTTTTCTAGTTTAATTTGCGAAAAAGATGGAGTAGAGGAAACTATAGATACTAGAACTTCTGATGCAATAGCAATAGCAGTTCGTTTTCAAGCGCCTATTTATACTTACGAAAATATTTTAGAAAAAGCAGGCATTTATCTAAAAATTGAAGAAGAGTTATCTATACAAGAAACAGGTGATTCAGAATCTTTATCTGTAGAAATTGAAGAAGATATTAAAAGTAATTTTTCTACATTATCTTTAAGTGCTCTAAATGAGGAACTAAATGATGCAGTTGCTAATGAAGATTATGAGTTGGCTGCTAAAATTAGAGACGAAATCAGCAAAAGATCATAAACAAAAACACCTAGAAATGAAAAAAATACTAATTGTCATTTTCTGTTTATGCTCTATTTCAATGTTTTCTCAAAATTTAGAAATACTACCAAGTCAAGGTTTTACTTTGGGCAGTTTTTGGAGAGGTGTTTTAGGAATGTTTACGCTAATTGCAATTGCATTTTTATGTAGTGCCAATAAAAAAGCTATAGATTGGAAAAAAGTAGCTATTGGTTTATTGCTACAATTGCTAATTGCTATTGGAGTTTTAAAAGTAGGCTTTATTCAAAAAGGATTTGAAATAGTAGGTAAATTATTTATCCAAATTTTAGAATACACTAAAGCAGGAAGCGAGTTTTTATTTGCAGGTTTTGTAGCAGATATGGACACTTTTGGATACATATTTGCTTTTCAAGTTCTACCCACTATCATATTTTTCTCTGCCTTAACCTCTTTATTATTTTATTTAGGAGTCATACAATGGATTGTTAAAATTTTAGCTATCGGTTTATCTAAATTCTTAGGAATTTCGGGTATGGAAAGTCTCTCTGTTGCAGGTAATATTT
The DNA here is from genome assembly GCF_003335085.1 of Polaribacter sp. WD7. Taxonomy (GTDB): domain Bacteria; phylum Bacteroidota; class Bacteroidia; order Flavobacteriales; family Flavobacteriaceae; genus Polaribacter. The sequence goes on from NZ_QPEJ01000018.1 coordinate 535,484, forward strand.
TTCTTGGTCAGACTGAAGCGCCTTTGCTTATCAAAGCATATTTAGAAAAAATGAATAAGTCTGAAATGTTGTTGGTAATGATAGGAGGTATGGCTACGGTTGCAGGAGCGGTATTAGCAGCCTATATTGGATTTTTAGGTGGTGGAGATAAAGTATTAGAATTAGTTTTTGCAAAACACTTATTGGCAGCCTCTGTAATGGCAGCACCAGGAGCTATCGTAATTTCTAAAATATTATACCCTCAGACAGAAAAAGTGAATACAGATGTTACCGTGTCTCAAGAAAAAATAGGTTCTAATATCTTAGATGCTATAGCAAACGGAACAACAGAAGGGCTGCGTTTGGCAGTTAATGTTGGAGCAATGTTACTGGTGTTTGTAGCGGTTATTGCAATGTTAAACGGAATATTAGGTTGGGTAGGAGATATAACAACCTTAAATGATATTATAGCCACAAATACGTCATACAAAACGCTCTCTTTAGAATTTATTTTAGGCTCTATATTTGCTCCTTTAATGTGGTTAATAGGGGTGCCAACAGCAGATATTTCTATGATGGGACAATTATTGGGTATAAAATTAGCGGCTAGTGAGTTTATAGGTTATATTCAATTAGCAGAATTAAAAAATGTGGCAAATGCTACGCATTTATCGTTTAACAAATCTGTAATTATGGCTACTTACATGTTATGCGGTTTTGCAAATTTTGCCTCTATAGGAATCCAAATAGGAGGTATAGGTTCTTTAGCTCCAAAACAACGTAAAACATTGTCAGAATTTGGTATAAAAGCATTAATAGGAGGTACAATAGCGTCTTTAATGTCTGCTACTATAGCAGGAATGATTATAGGATAATTTAGAATACGTTATCAAAAAAAATAGTTGATAACTTTGTAATATTAATTTTAGCTTCTGTCTTTTTTAGATTGAAGCTTTTTTTATTTTAGTTGACACTAAATTTTGAAAGAATATGAAGCAGTATCACGACTTAGTAAAGCATGTTTTAGCACATGGAAATGAAAAAGGAGATAGAACAGGAACAGGAACCAAAAGTGTTTTTGGATATCAAATGCGTTTTGACTTGAGCGAAGGTTTTCCTATGGTAACCACAAAGAAATTACACTTAAAATCTATTATTTACGAATTGCTTTGGTTTATAAATGGAGATACTAACATTAAATATCTACAAGAGAATGGTGTAAGAATTTGGAATGAATGGGCAGATGAAAACGGAGATTTAGGACCTGTATATGGTCATCAATGGAGAAATTGGAATAGTGATGAAATAGATCAGTTACAAGACGTTATTCATACACTTAAAAATAATCCTAATTCAAGAAGAATGTTAGTGTCTGCTTGGAATCCTTCAGTATTACCAGATACATCAATTTCTTTTTCAGAAAACGTAGCCAACGGAAAAGCGGCATTACCACCTTGTCATGCATTTTTTCAGTTTTATGTAGCGGATGGTAAATTGTCTTGTCAATTGTATCAAAGAAGTGCAGATATTTTTTTAGGCGTACCTTTTAATATTGCTTCTTATGCCTTATTTACAATGATGATTGCTCAAGTTTGCGGTTACGAGGCAGGAGAGTTTATCCATACTTTTGGAGATGCTCATATTTATAACAATCACAAAGCACAATTAGATTTACAATTGTCTAGAGATATAAGACCTTTGCCCACAATGAAAATCAATCCAAAGGTAAAAAGTATTTTTGATTTTACTTTTGAAGATTTTGAGCTTATTAACTATAATCCACATCCGCACATAAAAGGTGCAGTTGCGGTGTAACTATCAATAAAAGAAAAAGAGCTTTTAAAATCAAATTTAAAAGCTCTTTTTCTTTTATATAATTAAATATTATAAGTTTAAAACGCTATTATCAGCTCCTGCAAAATCGCTCCAAGCAAAAGCGTCAGCTTCTTCTTCGTTAATGTAGTTTCCATCTACAACATATCTAAATTCGTAAGAGTTGCCTGCATCTAAATCTACAGTACCCTTAAAAGAACCGTTTTTCAATTTCTTTAATGGAGTAGCCTTTTCGCTCCACTCATTAAAACTTCCTACTACTGCTACTTTTTTAGCATCCTCAGCAGGAACAGTAAAAGTCACTTTACAAACTGGTTTGCTTTTCAAAAATTGTTTTTTAATAGCCATAATTACGTTATTTTAATTTTAGTAAAACTATACAAGTTTACTTATATGACAAACAATGTTTTTAAAGAATTTTTCAGAATTATCAGTTTGATAAAATGCTTCTACAAAATATTTAGATTTGCAAATAAATAGAATGGTTAATTATGGTTTACACAAAATAATTTAATTCTTTTCTGATTGATTTTCAGGTATTTTAGCCAAAAACAGAGTTGTTATTTACTAAAATCTATCTTAAAAATGCATTAAAACGTCAAATGGTTAAAGAATTAGATTAATTTTGTAACAAACAAAAACCTTTATGATTACAATTATTGCTGCACTTGCTAAAAATAATGCTTTAGGAAAAAATAATGATTTAATATGGCATCTGCCAGCTGATTTACAGCGATTTAAAAAAGTTACTTCTGGGCACTATATTTTAATGGGTAGAAATACTTTTGAATCTATAGGAAAACCCTTGCCAAACAGAACTACGATTATTATTACTAGAAATAAAAATTATTTTAAAGACGGATGTTTCATAGCACATAGTTTAGAAGAAGCTATAGAACTTTCTGCTTCAGAAGAACAAGTATTTATTATTGGTGGCGCTCAAATTTACAAAGAAACACTAGCAAAAGGTTTAGCAGATAGGTTAGATATTACTTTGGTACATCATGCTTTTGATGCAGATGCTTTTTTTCCAGAGATAGATTTAAATATATGGAGAGAAGTAGAAAGAGAAGATTTTGTAGCAGATGAAAAAAACAATTTTGACTATAGCTTTGTAAGCTATGTAAAGAAAAATTAATTAATTCTATTGGTTCTAAAACCACCTCCTAAAGTCATATTATATTTTCTTTGCGCAAACAAAAAATAATTAAAAAGTTTGTAATTAACTTCATAACCATAATTTATAGAAGGTTCATAATCAATTACATTTTGATAAATATTAGCATCAAATTGATTGATACTTTGAGCTCTGAAATTCCAAGAAATAACCCAAACTCTATTTCTGTTTTCTAAATATTGTTGAGAGTAAAAACCCTCTGGTTGCGCTATAGCATTTAAAAAGTAATTAAACCCAGGGTCAATAATTATAATTTCATATTCTAAACTATCATTGGCAATAACAACAGGTTCTTCTTGTTTAGTAATTTTATTTTTTTTTGGAGATGATGCACAAGCCCAAAAGACAAGTGTAGCTATACTAATTAATATACTGATTTTTAATATTTTCATAAAAAGTAATCCTGATTTAAGATAGCTGTCGTGTTTACTACATTATTTATTACTCAAAGTTAAAAAATAAATGTATACTATTAAATCAATAATGAGTTAACCTGAGCTTTTAAAGAGTTAACTCGCATAAACTTATCAAAATTATTATAAAATCGTATAGGAAGTTATCCCTTTTAACATTAATTTTAAATCCCAAAATAGAATTGCTTAGAAAAGTATTTTAGTAGTATAGTATAAGCAAGAGGAGTATAATCATCAAAAGAATGTAAAATAATGATAAACAGATGTTTTTGGGTAACAGATAGTAAATTATACCAAAGTTATCATGATAATGAATGGGGAGAACCTGTTTTTGATGATGCAATATTGTTTGAGTTCTTAGTGTTAGAAACATTTCAAGCTGGTTTAAGTTGGATTACTATTTTGAATAAAAGAGAAAACTTTAGAAAAGCATTTGATAATTTCGATTATAAGAAAATTGCAGTTTACCCTGAGTCTAAATACAAATCTTTATTATTAGACACGGGTATTATTAGAAATAAACTTAAAATAAGAAGCGCTATTACTAATGCGCAATTATTTATACAAATACAGCAAGAGTTTGGTTCTTTTTCTAATTTTATTTGGGCTTATGTAGATGGTAAACCCATATTAAATCATTTTCAAAAAAGAGAAGATGTACCCGCAACTACATCTTTATCAGATAAAATTTCTAAAGACTTAAAAAAAAGAGGATTTAAATTTGTAGGTTCTACTGTAATTTATGCTTTTATGCAAGCTGTAGGTATGGTAAATGATCATACAAAAAACTGTTTTAAATATCCTTCTTAGATGCTCATAACAGCTATTCCTAAAAAAGACTTGTTTAAATTAGGCTATATTTTTCTAAGAAAAATAGGCATTTTTGTTGGTTTTATTTTTATTCTTTTTTTTGACGGAACCTATTTTACAGAACATTTTGTAAATTCTCAAATACCTATAAATCTTTTAGCACTATTTAGTTTTTTTTGGATGTACAAAAGAGCGTATCCAAGAGTAAGAAAATCTATGTTTATTGCTGTAGCTTTAGGTGTGTTGGGTGAGTATTTTTTTTCTGTTTACTTGGGCATGTACACGTATAGACTAGAAAATGTACCATGGTATGTTCCTCTTGGTCATGCAGCATTGTATGGTAGAGTGTTTATGTTTAGCAAAGATGCGCTTGCAAGAAAATATCACAAAGAAATAGAACAACTTTTTGCATATGTAATTTTAGTATTTGCCTTGGTGTACTTGTTGTTTTTTACAGATGTTTTTGGGTTTTTAATGACCGTTGTAGTCTTTATAATACTACACAAACGCCCTAAAGACAAATTATATTTTTATACAATGTACATTGTTGTGGCTCTATTAGAAATTGGAGGTACTGCTTTTGGTTGTTGGCAATGGCCACCAATAGCCTTCGGAGTTGTTGAGTTTCTGCCCAGTAATAATCCACCAAGTGGCATAAGTTTATTTTATTTTTTATTAGATATCGGTTGTTTTGTTTTTTATGTTCTTTTAAGTAAAAAAGCTTGGAAAAGGTTAAAAAGAATACAAAAGTTAAAACTAAATTCTTAGCTTTAGGTATCAATTTTGTTTCTTTACATTATGGTAAGAAAAACAAAAGACCCTGGTTTTGGTTACAAATCAATACATGATGCAAAGGATATCATTAATGATGATGGAAGTAGCAACGTTATTCATATCAACAGAAAAAAAAGTATTAATGACCTGTATACTTATTTTGTAGATATTTCATGGTGGCACTTTTTTCTTCTTATTATCATTTCTTATACGGTGATTAATATAATTTTCGGACTCGTATACGTAACCATTGGTATAGAGCAAATAACCAAACCCAAAGGTACTTTTTTACAAGATTTTTTAAACGGATTTTTTTTTAGCGCACAAACACTAACTACAGTAGGTTATGGTGGTATAGCACCTAAAGGGATAACTGCAAACTTTGTGGCTGCATTTGAAGCAATGATTGGGTTGCTTAGTTTTTCTTTTATTACAGGATTGTTATACGGACGATTTTCAAAACCTAAAGCAAAAATTAAATTTAGCGATAACTTAATACTACGTAAATTTAAAAAAGAAAGAGCTCTTATGTTTCGACTAATGAATATGCGTAAAACTGTAATGATAGAGCCAGAAATAAAAGTAACCTTATCTATATCAGAAAAAAATAAAAAGGGAGCGTATGTACGTAACTTTTTTAATTTACAACTAGAGCGTGATAAAATTATGTATTTACCAACTGTGTGGACGGTAGTACATGTAATTGATGAAAAAAGTCCGTTGTACAATTATTCTGATGACGAAATTGAAAAGTTAGATGCCTTTTTGTATATTTTGATAAATTACCACGAAGAATCTTTTGCTCAAAAAGTGTATCAAATTTATTCATATGATTTTGATAAACTAGAAACAAATGTTAAATACGTTTCTGCAGCCTCTTTTGATAAAGAAGGTTACACTGTTTTAGATCATGATCATCTAAGTGAAGTAGAAAAAATAACGTAGTTTAATGTCCCCACAAAAAGCGAATCGCCATAAAAATAAGTACAATTAATCCACCATAGATTACTACTTTTTTACCAGCACCTTTGTAATAACGATTGTGGTTTTTAATGTCTTTTCGGTAACTATAAATCATCAAACTAATAAAAGCAGTAACAAAGAAAATTATAAAAATAATTCGTCCTGTGGTAAAAAAAGCACTTAAAAACATAATTTTATTTTTTATAAATTGTAAATTACTCTTGGTTAAATCAAGTAATAATTCCTAAAGTTTTACATATCTTGTCTTTTTCTAAGAAAGACAAAAATAATTAAAGCAAAATTACAAATTAAATGAAGAATGCCATCGTCTTTGGAGCAACTTCTGGAATAGGAAAATCGTTAACCGAACTTCTGGTAAAAGATGGCTATACTGTAGCAATAACGGGTAGAAGATTGACTTTGCTAGAGGCATTACAAAAAGCGTATCCTAATCAAATAATTATCAAGCAAAATGATATTCAAAATGTAAAGGAGCTAGAAACTGTTTTTAATGAAATAGTAACCGAATTTAAAACTATAGATTTGGTAATACAATCTTCTGGAGTAGCATTTATAAATCCAAAGTTTGAATGGGATAAAGAGCAACAAAGTATAAATACCAATGTTTTAGGGGTAACCAAATTGTACACGCTAACGTATAATTTATTTAAAAGGCAACAGTTTGGGCATTTAGTAGGAATTTCTTCTATTGCTTCTATTCGAGGAAATCGTTCTGCACCCGTATATTTTGCTGCAAAAGCCTATCAAAAAGCCTACTTAGAAAGTTTATACATTAAAACAAAAACAATACCTTCTAAAAAAGTTTTTATTACAGATATTAGACCAGGTTTTGTAAATACTGCAATGGCTCTAGGAGAAGGATTATTTTGGGTTGTACCTTTAGAAAAAGCAGTAAAACAAATTTATCAAGCAATACAAAACAAAAAAAGGGTTGCTTACATATCTAAGCGTTGGCAATTGATTGCTTGGGTTTTAAAAGTTGTACCTGCTTGGGTTTTAAAAAGAGCAACATAGACATTTAAGAAGTATATAAAAAAGAATACAAAAAACCATAATATAATGAAGGATAAAATAGCTGCAGTTCATGCGTTTCATACTGCGTTTAAATTGAATATTCAAGACAAACCTACTGTACATATTTCTGAAGAGAGAAAACAATTGCGTTATGAATTGATGAAAGAAGAAAATGAGGAGTACTTAGAAGCTGCAAAAAATAACGATTTGGTAGAGGTTGCAGATGCTTTAGGTGATATGTTGTATATTTTATGTGGTACAATTATAGAACATGGAATGCAAGATAAAATAGAAGCAGTTTTTAATGAAATTCAACGTTCTAACATGAGCAAGTTAGGTGAAGACGGAAAACCTATTTACAGAGAAGATGGTAAAGTTTTAAAAGGACCAAATTATTTTAAACCTAATATTGCTGAGATTTTAGAGAAATAATTTGTGCTATCATACTATTTTCTACCATTACTAGAGAGTTGTAAGATAGTTTTTTAGATTAAAGTTGGTAATTGTTGCCCTCACTAGCAAAACGAAAACCAAGTTTTTCTATTGCTTTTCTTTCGTTACTATCTTCTTGTAAAGCAGGATTTGTATGGTTAAAATGAATGAAAATTACTTTGTTTTTTGTGGTTAAAGATTCATTTTGAAATAGTGTAATTGTTTCCTCTATAAAAGGATGAGGTACTTCTGTCATGGCTCTTTTTACTTCTTTTTGATTAAAAAATGTTGCATCTAAAAAGGCATAATCTACTTTTTTTACTTCATCAATAATGTTTTTTTTCCATTTTTCCCATTTGTCAATATCAGGAATAAAAAGTGCTGTTTTTTTAGAACCTTCTATTTTATAACCTACAGTTTCAGAAAATTCATCTCTATGGGGTACTACAAAAGGAGTAACTTTTATAGTAGGATTTAAAACGATAGGAATATTGTGTTGCAATTCTTTTAAAACTATGTTTTGTAATGAAATTAGTTGATTCCATGGGCCGTTATTTTCTAAATAATTTTTCATTTTAGGCATGGTATATACAGGAATATTTTTTTTCCCCAAAGCTTCTCGTCCAAAATACATTAAGCCAGTGTAATGTCCAATGTGAGCGTGTGTTAAAAAAACACCATCTATAAGCGATTCTTTTTGTAGATGATTTTGTTCTAAAATAGCCAATTGTGTATGCATATCTGGTGTTGCCTCAAACAACCATTTTTGTTGATTTTTTAAATCTACAAGCCCCAAAGCAATTACATTTTTTCTTTTAGATTTGCCATTATAAACATTGGTACAACATATTTTTTGACAGCCAATATGTGGGTAACCTCCATCTTGAACAATACCTAAAATAGTGATATACTGTTCTGTTGAAACTTTACTTTGTTTACTAGAGCAAGATTGAATTAAAAAAAGCAATACTATTGAGTATATTAGGTATAATTGAGTTGAGCACTTCATCTAGTTGTAAAAATTTTTACTCGTTTATGATCAAAAGTAGTATAAGTATAGTCATTTAAAATTTGGTGTACATTCAAGTTTTCAGAATATAATTGCCAAGTTTGGGTATTGTTAAATGCATCTAAAGCTTTATCAAAAGAAACAAACAAATGTTTTTCATTTTCTATACTGAAGGCTCCTGATGTTATAAATACTTTTTGTCCGTTACTAGCGGTAGTTTCAAAATTTAAAAAAATTCTACCATGATTATTTATGGTATTTGGATTTTGTTTATCAGACCAGGTTTCTCTAAACTGACTTACCCAATTGGAGGAGCCAAAATATCCAAAATACCCAATACTAGAACCAGACCTGTGTATAAATTTATTGGTTTCTAAATAGGTTAATATTTTTTGTTTTGCTTCGTTTTTACTTGTAGCTTTAAAATCTACCCAAATTACATTAATGGGTTCTAAGATAAATTTACCTTCGTGCTGTACGTCAATCCAATTAGCTATTGATTTTTTTTCATACTTTTTTTCTTTAAACATCCATAGTCCCATGTTTAAAGATATGTTTTCGGTATTGTTTTTATGTATGGTAAAAGAGTTTGATAAAAGAAAAATAGGAATATTTTCTGGAACCATATTTGTAAAAATAGCTTCTTCTGTTTTAGAACAAGACGAAAGTAGACATATAAATACAAGATAAATTACCAATCTCATTTAACGCAGTTATAGTTTTAAGAAACTTCTTGTTCTAAAGATAAGAAATAAAAGTATAAAAAAAGCATCAATTCAATTTGATGCTTTTTGTTGTGTTATATAAAAGTAAATTCTTTTTAAAGTATCACTCTCCATCCATAAGGGTCTTCTGCCTTATTTGTTTGAATATCTGTAATTGCTTTTTTAAGTTTTGTAGCAAAAGGTAAGTCTAATTCAGGTAATTCATAATCAGTACCTTGGTATCCAAATCCTGAAATTGGAGAAATTACTGCAGCAGTTCCTGCTCCAAACATTTCTTTTAAATTACCGCTTTGGGCAGCAGAAATAACTTCAGAAACCGTTATTTTTCTTACTTCAACATCAATATTCATATCTTCTGCAATTTGTATGATACTTTTACGTGTAATTCCATCTAGAATTCTATCATTTGTAGGGCTTGTAATTAGCGCATCTCCAATTCTAACAAAAATATTCATCGCCCCAGCTTCTTCAATATATTCATGAGAATTATCATCTGTCCAAATTACTTGGTTATAGCCTTTTTCTATTGCCAATTGTGTAGGGTAAAATTGAGCTGCATAATTACCACCAGCTTTTGCAAATCCTACACCACCGTTGGCAGCTCTTGCATATTTTTCTTCTATCAAAACCTTAACTTTATCCGCAAAATAAGCACCAGAAGGGGCTGTGCAAATAATAAATTTATAAGCATTTGCAGGAGAAGCATGAAACCCAAGTCCAGAAGCAAACATAAAAGGTCTTATGTACAAAGAACTTCCTTCGTTTGTAGGAATCCAGTTATTATCTACTTCTAGTAATTTCTTTAATCCACTCATAAAAATTTCTTCAGGAATTTGAGGAATTACCAAACGTTCTGCAGATTTGTTTAAGCGTTTGCAATTGTCTAAAGGTCTAAATAACATAGTGTTGCCATCTGCATCTTTATACGCTTTCATACCTTCAAAAATAGATTGTCCGTAATGAAAAATCTTAGCAGAAGGATCTAAAGAAATAGGTGAGTAAGGTTTAATAACAGGAGTTTGCCATTCACCATTAACAAAATCACACGCTAACATATGATCAGAATATACACTACCAAAAGGTAAATTGTTAAAATCTACATTTTCTATGTTCGATTTTTCTACACGTTGAATTTCTATGTGAGACATCTTTAAATGAATTGAATTATGAAGACAAATGTACAAAAATATTCATCTGACAATGCGTTAAATATTGCTTTTCATAATGAAATGCGTAACTTTGTTTAGAGCTCTAAATTTTAGTAATTCATGAAATATAATAGCTATTTAATTTTAGTATTATTTCTTTTTTTTATAGAATGTAAAGAAGGAAAAAAGGCTGAACAAAAAAATATAGAAAACGCAGAAATTAGTTACCATAGTTTTGGTGAAAAAATATCTTCGGAAGGTTTTTTAAATAACAATCAAATGTTAGCTAAGTTTGAAGAACTGAATTTAGGGGATACCTTGCATGTAAAATTTAAAGCCACAATTAATGAAGTTTGTTCTAAAAAAGGGTGTTGGATGAAGTTGTCTTTAGACAACAAAAAAGAAACGATGGTACGTTTTAAAGATTATGGTTTTTTTATGCCTTTAGACGCCAAAGGAAAAAACGTTATAGTAAACGGTAAAGCTTTTGTAAAGCAAACCTCTGTAGTAGCATTGCAGCACTATGCAGAAGATGCAGGAAAATCTAAAGAAGAAATTGCTAAAATTACCCAACCTAAAATAACCTATGCTTTTGAAGCAGATGGTGTTTTAATGGAATAGAAACATAAAATTGTATACTCTTTAATAGAAACTCTTTTACAATTGAAGAATTACAAACAACAACTATATAATAACAATTGTGAAACGAGAAATTTTAATTACGTCAGATGGTTCTACAACCATTCATTTGCCAGATTGGAATGAGCAATATCATTCTAAAAACGGATCTATTAACGAAACGTATCATGTTTTTATTAAAAATGGCTTACAACAGGTAACTTCTAATGATGTATCTATTTTAGAAATTGGCTTTGGTACAGGTTTAAATTGTTTTATAACCTATTTAGAACATCAAAAAAATATAAATTACGTTGGTGTAGAAGCTTACCCTGTTACTTTAGAAGAGATAGAAAAAATGAATTTTATTTCAGTTTTAAAAGCAGAAAAAGAATCGGAGACATTTCAAAAAATACATAGTGTTTCTTGGGAAGAAAATCATCAAATTTCAACTAATTTTTGGCTTACCAAAAGAAAACAGTTTTTTGAAGATATTACAGATATAAATACATTTAATCTTATCTTTTTTGATGCATTTGGAGCCCGTGTACAACCTCAACTATGGACCGTTTCTATTTTTAAAAAAATGTATGCAGCTTTAAAAAAAGACGGAATTTTAGTTACCTATTCTGCCAAAGGCAGTGTTAGAAGGGCTATGCAAGAAGTTGGCTTTACAGTAGAACGTTTGCCTGGACCACCAGGAAAAAGAGAAATGTTAAGAGCCATTAAAAAGTAATTTATACTTTTAGCTGTGTACCTCCTGTAATATGAAGTTGCTCATTTTGAACAAAACCAATTACTCTTAACTGTTTTTCGGTTTTATATTTTTCTGGAATGGTTATAGAAATTTTTCCTTGTTTTTTACTGATTTCTTGGGTTACAGTTTCTATAACAATATTGCTGTTAGATAGTGTTCTGTTAGAATTTTCTCCACCCTTTACTTTGGTGATTTTATTTTCTAAAACCAATGCAACCTGAAGTTTTTTCTGAGTCACATCTCCATCAATAGTATAGTTAAGAGAAAGTGTGTTGTTGTTTTTAGAAATATTTGAAATCGCAATTGAATTTTCAGAATTTAATCTTAAGTTTTTAGAAATACTGTATCTTATTTTTGGTTTATCAGAACCTACATAATGTACTTTTCCATTAACTACCAGTTGAGGCGTATATATATTTCTTGCTTTTAATTGTCTGCCGTAAGCAGCTTGTAAATTGCTATATTCTTTTTTACTAAAAGGATCTTTCCATCCAATATAATCCCAGTAATCTACATGATATGACATGACAATAACGTTTTTAGAAGCATATTCTTCTTTTACCATGTCTAAAAACTCATCTGCCCTTGGGCAACTACTACACCCTTGAGAGGTAAATAATTGCAATACAACCGTAGGTTTGTTTTCTACTGTTTCAGAGTCTTTTGTTAAGTGAGTTGTAAAAAGAAACACGCTAAATACTGAGATAAAAAAATACTTCATAAAAAATGTTTTGATGTTTGATGAGTCGTAAACTTTTAAAGTTGCTTACTCATGATGTTTTTATAAATTGATTTTTTATCTTCGTTTAAAAGTATGGTAAATGGAGTTTAAACGTAAATTTGGAAGAAGAAAAGAAAGTAAACCTCAAAAAGGACTTTTTTTGGTAATTCTTTTAGTTATAGTCATTTTTCTTTGGTTTAAAACCGATGCTATTTTAGACTATTTTTTTTAATTTATTTTTTAAAATTTCTTCCTTTCCAATTGTATTTTGTAGTCATAGACAACAAAAATATATACAAGCTAAAAAAAGGATAGAAGAAGCTTGAAAAAATATAGTGGACAAGATCGTTTTTTTGATGATTAAAAAAAGCCAAAGTAGGTTTAAATAATACCCAATCAATTATTAATTTTAGACTAAAGGCAAAGAGCAATAATTTAAAATTACCACTACATAAAAGGTATACCATAATTAGATTGGTAAAAACAATTAAAAGCCCTATACATTTTACTTTTAAAGAACTAAAATTAGCTGCTTTTGCTGCCCATCTTTTTCTTTGTTCAATTAATTCGGACCAATTTCTTACAGGAGAAGTACTAACAATTGCTTTTGAAGATTTTAAATAATGTACTTTACTTTGATTGTATTTAGTGTACTTTTCTAGTAAAAAAACATCATCACCACTAGCAATAGTAGCATTTCCTTCAAAACCATTTACATTAAAAAAGATACTTTTTTTGTAAGCTAAGTTTGCACCATTACATAAAAAAGGAAAATTGAGCCCAAAACTACCTATTGTAGTTGCTTGCATACTCATAAAATCTAACAATTGAAATTGCTGTATAAAACTACTGTCAACCACATAATTTACAGGAGCAACAACCATATTCGGTTTGTTTTTTTGAATAAAAGTATCAAAAGCATTTAACCAATTTTTGGGTAACGTACAATCTGCATCAGTAGTAACAATCCAATCAAAATTTGCTTTATCAATAGCTGTGGTAATAGCATCTTTTTTAGGAGAATTAGAAATTCTATGGTTGTTTAAGATTGTAATAGTTGCTAATTTGATTGTGCTTTTTTTAGAAAATGCATGTATAAAGTGTTCTATAATTTCTACAGAATTATCGGTAGAATCATCATTTACAAAAAGAAACTCAACTAAATTTTTTGGATAATTCAGTTCTAAAATAGAATTTAGTAATTCACCCAAATTATCCGCTTCATTTCTAAACGGAATAATAACAGAAAAAGATGTTGTAGGTTGTTGATTAAATTCGTCAAATGAATCAATTTTATCAAATCCAAAACGTAGAGAAATAATAAAAAAAAAATATAAAAAACCTATAAAAGTAACACCTAAAATCATGTTGACAGTTTGGGTTTAAAGGTTATTACAAAATAGCTACCTATAAGAGAAGGAATTGCAAAATTAAAAAACCAAAGTAAACTTACTACAGTTAAAATGATAATTGCAGGTACGCTAAAAAAAGAAAATACCCAAACCGCAACCGTACTTTTAAGTACAATATCTAAAAGAGATAACATAGGTACAATAGAGGTAATTAAATACACAGATGCAATAGCAGAAACCGCGTCTAGATAATTAATTTCAACAGAAAAAAGCGTAAGTAAAAAGTAAAATTGATGCGAAAAAAAAAGATACCTAAAAATAGCAAAACAAAATGTTTTTAAGTTGACTGAAAATGAAATAGTATTGATAAAGGTTGTGATTTTTGTTACGTATTCTTTACCTTTTTTAAAACGATAAAGTGCTAAATAGACACACCCAAAGAATATAAAGGATAGAATAATTATTGTAAAAATTGATTTAAAATTAAGATTAACCTTATGTGTGAATACAAAATAAGTAAAACCAGTAATCCCAAAAAGTAAGGTAGTTATAAGTTGATAAAAATTACCTATAATATTAAATCCTACAATTTTTTTGCGTAATGATTTTTTAAAAAACATTGCTTTTGCACCATATTCACCAATTCTATTTGGAGTTATCAAAGAAGTTGCCAAAGAAGCTAAACATTGAATACTTGACTCTTTCAAAGAAATTTTTTGAGTTATGGCTACTAATTTTTTCCATTTATAAATTTCAAAAAACCAATTTAAAGTACTAAAAACAAAAAGAATTATCATGTTTTTAAAAGTAAAAAATTGATATTTAAACAATTGTGTTTGCAAGCTAGCAAAACTAATTGCTGTATTTAAAAATAGTTTTTGATAGATAAAAAAGGCACATCCAAATACAATGGTTAGTTTTATAAGTAACCAAAAGAATTGTTTAGATTTGTATGTAAGCAATATTTGCATCAATACAAAGAACGATAAAATTTGAATAGTGAAAAAATCATATTAGGAATTGACCCAGGAACTACAATTATGGGGTTTGGACTGATAAAAATTGTGGGTAAAAAAATGGAGTTTATTCAAATGAATGAATTATTACTTCAAAAATATGATGATCATTATTTAAAACTTAAACTCATTTTTGAGAGAACCATAGAATTGATAGATACTTATCATCCAGATGAAATTGCTATAGAAGCTCCTTTTTTTGGTAAAAACGTGCAATCTATGTTAAAATTAGGAAGAGCTCAAGGAGTAGCCATGGCTGCAGGTTTGTCTAGAGAAATACCAATTACAGAATATTTACCCAAAAAAATCAAAATGGCTATTACAGGTAATGGTAGTGCAAGCAAAGAGCAAGTGGCTTTAATGTTAAAATCTTTACTTAATTTAAAATCCTTACCTAAAAATTTAGATGCCACAGATGGTTTGGCAGCGGCAGTTTGTCATTTTTACAATTCAGGAAAAGTTGTTGGTGGTAAAAATTACACAGGTTGGGCAAGTTTTGTAAAGCAAAACCCTTCAAAAGTGAAATAATTTTGAAAAATAAAATTGTTTTTAATCATAACAATACATCATCAGAACCTCAAAAGGAAGTATCAGGAATTTACATTCACATCCCTTTTTGCAAACAAGCGTGTTATTACTGCAATTTTCATTTTTCTACTTCTTTACAAAAAAAAGAAGACATGATTGCTTGTTTGATTAAGGAAGTAGCACTAAGAAAAAATGAGTTAAATAACGCTACAATTGAAACGATCTATTTTGGAGGAGGTACACCATCTGTTTTATCGGTAAGTGAAATTGAAACTATTATTAGCGCTATTTACCATCATTTTACAGTAGTAGAAACTCCAGAAATTACGCTAGAAGCCAATCCAGATGATTTATCTGAAGATAAAATTAAAGCACTAGCACAATCACCTATAAATCGGTTAAGTATTGGTATACAATCTTTTTTTGAAAGAGATTTAAAATTGATGAATCGGGCGCATAATGCACAGGAGGCTAAAGAATGTTTGGCTATAGCAACTCGTTATTTTAAGAATATCTCTCTAGATTTAATTTATGGTATTCCTGATTGTACCAATGAGGAATGGAGAGAAAATATACAAATGGCATTAGATTTTGGAGTACCTCATATTTCTAGTTATGCCTTAACAGTAGAGCCAAATACAGCTTTGGAGAAATTTATAGAAAAAGAAGTTATAGAAAATGTAGATGATGATAAAGCAGAAGAACAATTTCTAATTTTGGTTGATGAATTAGAGAAAGCCAATTTTATTCATTACGAATTGTCTAATTTTGGCAAACAAGGTTTTTTTAGTAAAAACAATTCGTCTTATTGGTTGGGTAAAACCTATTTAGGTATTGGTCCTGCAGCACATTCTTTTAATGGAACACAACGAAGTTGGAACGTGCAAAACAACCCGAAATATATAAAAGCTATTCAGCAAAATAAATTACCAATTCAAAGAGAAACACTAACTGTAGTAGATAGGTACAATGAGTATGTAATGACGGGGTTACGAACAATTTGGGGAGTTTCTATTGAAAAAATAGAAAATGATTTTGGAAATAATTATGCAAAATATTTAGAGAAGCAATCTAAAAAATTTATTCAACAAGATTTATTGTATATTGAAAACCAAATATTAAAAACAACTAAAAAAGGAAAGTTTTTATCAGACGGAATAGCCGCTGATCTTTTTATGTTAAACCTGATTTAATTAAACTAATTTGAAAGCAGTAGTAGAATACAATTCTAGAAAAATAACAGTAAACATCTCAGAGCCTATAGATATTTCTATACCTATAGATATGAGTAAGAATAATGTAAATGCCTGGTATATAGATGATCCTGAAATTAAGGCAGAAACTTCTGGTGACTTTGAAATTAGTGTTGCTAATGGAGCTGTTGTAAATTTTAATAGTATTCAATTTAATCCACATTCGCATGTTACGCATACAGAATGCGTGGGGCATATTACAGAAAAAGTACACTCTGTAAATAAAAATTTGAAGTATTTTATCTTCTTAGCAGAGGTAGTTACTATAGTTCCAGAAAGTAAGGGAGAAGATTTTTTTATCTCAGAAAAACAATTAAAAATAGCATTAAAAAATAAAAAAAGAGATGCTGTTGTTATTAGAACCTTACCCAATTTGCCAGACAAAAAATCTATGAATTACTCTAACACTAATCCGCCTTATTTATTAGAAGAAGCGGCTATTTACCTTAGAGATAAAGGTATAAAACATTTGTTAATAGATTTACCTTCTGTAGATAAAGAAAAAGACGACGGAAAACTTTTAGCACACAATGCGTTTTGGAATACATCAGGAGATATAAGATTTAATGCAACTATTACTGAGTTTATTTATGTGCCCAATTCTGTAGAAGATGGTGAGTATTTACTAAACTTAATGATTGCACCTTTTGAGAATGATGCAACACCTAGTAAACCTGTATTGTATCAAATTGAAAAGTAAAGAGCCATATCTTTTAAAAGAAAAATTAAAACCATTTTTTACGTTTAAAATACCAAACAGAAACTAAAGTAACCAATAGCATTATTCCTATTAAAATGAAGTAACCATACTTAAATTTTAGTTCAGGAATATTTTCAAAATTCATTCCGTATATACCTGCTAAAAACGTTAGCGGAATAAATATTACAGAGAGAATGGTTAACGTTTTCATGACTTCATTTAAACGATGACCTTGAATGCTAAAAATTAAGTTTATTTTACTTTCTAGTTCTTGCAGTTCAAAATCAATATTAGAAATTAAATTATTAGCTTGTTCTTTTAATTCACTAAAATATTTGACTTCAAAATTCGAAAGTTCAATTTTTTCTAATTTAATAATGGTATCTCGTAAACCTAGTGTGGCCTTTTTAAAATTAAACAATTCTTGTTTTCTTTTTTCAACTAGAGATGTAAATTCTGGAGTTGGTTTAATGTTGGACGAATTCAATTGATCTGAACTTAATTCAGCATTTTTATGGTACGTGTCTTGATAATTATCTACAATAGATTCTAAAATTAAGAACAATAAATAATCTGTTTTTTTACGTCTTACAATACCTTTGTTAGCTTCTAGGCGTTCTCTAATCCAATTGAAATAATCACCTTCTTTTTCTTGAATACTCCAAAGAAATCCAGAAGAAACAATAAACAACATTTGTTCAGAATCTAAAATAACATCATCCGTTTTTAAAATACGTGTAGAAATAAAAACCAAATCATTCAATAAAATTACTTTATTAGGGTGCTCTTTATCTGTAAACAATTTCAGTAAAAAATCATCTAAGTTATTATTAACTACAACGGTTTTAAATATTTCACCAAACTGATTTCCGTAGGTGTTAATCCATTCAGTAGTGTTTGTTTTGTTGGTAAGTATAACCTCAGAAATATCAGAAAAACTATTTTTTACGTAACTTCTTTTAGCGTAACTAATTACAGAGGTATTCTTCAAAAATTCAGTTTCCATATCTAAAATAATTGTAGTTTTGATGTATAAAGATACTTTTTTAACATAAAAAAGAGATAATATTACAGAAATTAAAATTTGATCAATCTTTTTTAAACTAATTTTTTATTTTCATAACCACAAACCACAAACCACAAATGTATATAGAAGAGTTAAGAGATTTTTGTATGGCTAAAAAAGGTGTAACAGAACATTTTCCTTTTGATGATGTGACACTTGTTTTTAAAGTAATGCAAAAAATGTTTGCGTTAACTAGTTTAGATAGGTGGGAAAAAGGAGAACAAAGGATCAATTTAAAATGCAATCCTGAAAAAGCCAAAGATTTGCGTGATGAACACGAGGGAATTAATCCTGGTTTTCATATGAGTAAAAAGCACTGGAATACGGTAACGCTGAATACGAGTGATGTTTCTGATGATTTGGTTAAGGAGCTCATTAATCATTCTTATGATTTAGTAGTAAAGGGGCTTACCAGAAAAGAACAAAAAGAATTGGATAATTATTAAGATGCACAAAGCAGTACTTCGAAAAATATACAAAGAAAAACGATCAAAATTATCTTTTCAAGAAATTGTTATTTTACAAAAAAATATCTATCAACAAATCTATAACTTAGATATTTCAAAAATAAGAAATGTACATATATTCTTAACTTTAGAGAAATTCAAAGAGATCAATACACAACCCATAATTGCCTATTTTAGAAATAATGGCAAACAGATTATTGTTTCTAAAAGTAATTTTAAAAACAGTTCATTAACTCATTTTGTTTTAGAAGAAGAAACTATTCTTGAAATAAGTACATACGGTATTCCAGAACCATTGGTTGCTACACCTTTTGATGAAAAAGAAATTGATTTAGTGTTTGTACCACTTTTAATTTCTGATGAACAAAACTATAGAGTTGGTTATGGTAAAGGTTTTTACGATCGTTTTTTATCAAACTGTAACAATGATTGTAAAAAAATCGGTTTAAATTTCTTTAAACCGATTGCTAAAATTTCAGATATTAATAAATTTGATTTTCCTTTAGATGCTGTAATTTATCCAAAGGAATAGTTTACTCATGACAACTACATTTTGGGGTTAGAAAACTATTGGTGTTCAAATTTATAGGTGCACCTTGATTGTAGCCTTCCATCTCAAAATAAAACTTGCTTCTTTTGTTGTCATAATTTCCTATTTCGTTCATTGTACTTACATCATACAAACGACCATTTACCATCGTGTAGATGACAGAATTAGAGTTTTTTATATCTTCTAACGGGTTTTTATCTAAAACAATCAAATCTGCAAGTTTTCCTTTTTTTAATGACCCAATTTCTTCTGCTGTACCTAAATAATCAGCGCCATTTATTGTAGCAACTTTTAAGGCTTCGAGATTAGATAGCCCTCCTTGATGTAACATCCATAATTCCCAATGCGCCCCTAAACCTTGCAGCTGACCATGTGCTCCTAAATTTACTTTTACACCTTCTTTAGCTAACGCTGTTACGGTTTCTGAAGACAAAATATGTCCATTTTTATACTCTTCTTCAGGTACCATTGTCCTGTGTCTAGATCGCGTATCTACAACATATCTTGGGGTATATTTTAGTAAGGTTTCGTTTTCCCAAACATTCATTTTTTGATACCATTCAAACTCTCCATTCATTCCTCCATAATTTACAATTAACGTAGGTGTGTATCCTGTTTTACTATTTTTCCAAAGAGACAAAACATCTTTGTATACAGGATTTACAGGAATGTTGTGCTCAATGCCTGTATGACCATCAAAAATCATACTCATATTAGCAAAGAAATTAGAGCCTCCTTCTGGTACAACATTTACCTTTTGTTCTCTGGCAGCTTGCATAATTTGCTGACGCTGTTCTCTTCTAGGTTGGTTATAACTTTTAATAGATTTAGCCCCAAAAGCTTTGGTTCTTGCAATGGCAAAACGGGCATCTTCCAAATTATTTACTACAGCTTTAAAATCGCCCTCTGCTCCATATAAAATAAAACCTGTAGAAAACATTCTAGGGCCAACTAAATGCCCACTCTTTTGCAGTTCTTCTAAGGTAAAAGCAGCTGCCGTGTGCACAGAAGGATCATGAGAAGTTGTAACACCAAATGCTAAATTTGCATAAAATTGCCAATGTTTTTGGGTGCTTAATCCGTTTCTAAAGGCACCTACATGAGCGTGAACATCTACAATTCCGGGCATTATGGTTTTGCCTTTTAGATCATATACCTTGGCATCTGAAGGAATGCTTATTTTTTTTCTTTTTCCAATTTGTTCTATTCTGTTTTTATGAATTACAATGGCACCATCTTCAATAACTTCATCATCTTCCATAGTAATAATTCTTACATTTTTAAACGCAATTCTACCTTCTGGAATATCTGATTTTGTTACCAGATTAATATTTATAGCCGGCTTGTTTGTTGTTTCTAAATTTGTTTCGGCAAAGGGGTTTGTAGTATTATTTACTACAGATTTTGAAAAATACTGACCGCCAAGAGTCCAATACACTTCTTTATTGTTAGCAGCCCAATGCAAATTAATACCTGCATTATCAGACAAACTTTCAACACGAAATGATTTTGTGGTATTGTCTAAATTAATTTCGCTACCGTTTATGACAAAAGGCGCAACGTAAAGTTTATGTAAGTGAATAAAAGCAATCCAATTGTTATCTGGACTAGGAACTAGTCTGTTGGCTAATTTTGATGAAAAATGACTTTTTTCATCTTTACCATTTAAAGCAATACTTTTTAAGTTTTTGGTCAATCCGCCAAAAAAAGCACCTCCTGTTTGAAAGAAAATACGTTTGTCATCAGAAGAAAAAATAGGAAATGCTCCAGTTTTAGAAATTCTTTTAGCTTCAGATCCATCAGCATTAGAAAGATAGATACCAGTTTTTTTGGTGTAATCATATCCTTGGTCGCCATTACCAGATTCTTTTCTGTAAACAATTTTAGTATCATTGCTATTAAATACGGGAGTTCTATAAATTCCTTTTTCTTGTGTAATTTTCACCAAGTTTGTTCCGTCTAGGTTTATCTTGTATATAGCTCCTAAAGTTTCATCATTCCATGTTACAAAAAGTACAGATTTTCCGTCTGAAGAAAAACTTGGTTCTGCCTCAAAATCACTTAGAGTGGTAATTCTTTGCGGTGTGCCACTAGGCAATTCTTTCTTGAAAACATGTCCTAAAGCTGTAAATACAATAGTTTTACCATCTGGTGATGTTTGCACATCTTTTATCATTTTAGATGCAAATTGAGGTTCAAATACTTTTCGTTTTACACGATGTGTTTTTGCCAATTTGATACTTTGACTCACCTGAAAAGGTATATTTTTCACTTCTTTAGAATCGATATTAATGCGATTGATTTTTCCTCCACTCCAAAACACAAGATCTTTATTGTTAGGCAACCAAGCAAAATGAGGGTATACCCCAAAAACAGCCCAAGCCTCACTTTGATCTTTACTTAAGTTGTCATAAATAGGATATTCTTTTCCAGTTTCCAATTCATGAATGTATAAAACTGATTTTGTTCGAACACGTTTTACAAAAGCCAACAATTTACCATCTTTAGAAACTATAGGTCTTGCCGCTCCTCCAGGACCTCCTGTAACCTGTTCTATTTCTCCAGTTTCAAAATTGTAACGCTTAATTACATAAATTTGTTTGTTAGGATCTTTGTTGTATTGAAAATAACCTCCAGGATACATGTCTTCTGCATAATATAAATACTTGCCGTCAGGTGAAATTGAAGGATCATTAACGTCTTGCTGATCATTTTTTCTTTTGGTTAAACGTAAGCCTGCTGTTCCAGAAAGTGGATATTGCCACATCTCTCCTGCACCAACAGAACGAGTAGAAGTGTAGTGTTTGCGAGCCACCAAAGATTTACCATCTGGTGTCCAAACTGCATTGTTAAGCAATCTATATTTTTCTTTGGTGATTGATTTTGCATTTTTACCATCGTTTGTCATCACCCAAATATTGTTACCACCTTCTGCATCACTAGTAAAAGAAATATACTTTCCGTTAGGGCTAAACCTAGGCTGAACTTCGTAAGCCAAACCAGAACGTAAAACAGTTGTTGTTCCTCCAGAAATAGGCATTTTGTAAATGTTACCTAACAAATCAAAAACAATTGTCTTTCCGTCTGGAGATACGTCTAGATTCATCCAAGTTCCTTCGTCTGTATTGAGTTGAAAAGATTCATACAGCCAGGTTTCATGAGGATTGTTAACATTCCATTTTTTTGATTTTTCATCTTCTTTTTGTGAGAACAGTTGTGTAGAAACACATAGAAGAAAAAGAAATACTATTTTTTTATACATGATGAGGTGTTTAGAATAATTATGGGTTATAAATGTATGATTTATATTTAGACAAGAGTCATAAAATTTTCTTTGAAAACCAACTTTAAATAAAATATGACTTCTTCTGCCTGCTGTTGTGTAAACGTAATTGGCGGTTTTATTTTGATAACGTTGTGGTCAGGACCATCAACACTCATTAAAATACCAAAAAACTTCATTCTATCTGCTAAGTAAGCAGTTTTATCTGGAAGCGGATTCAGTTTAGCATCAACCAATTCGAAGCCTAAAAATAAGCCTTGACCTCTTACATCACCAATAATTAGGTGTTCTTTGGCTAATTTAGTTAGTTCGGTTTTTAAAAAATTGCCAATTTTTAAGGCATTTTCTTGTAGTTTTTTTTCTTGTACTTCTTGCAGTACAGCAGTGGCAATGGCACAAGAAACTGGGTTGCCTCCAAAAGTATTAAAAAACTCCATTCCGTTTGCAAATTGTGTTGCTACTTCTTTTGTGCAAGCCACAGCAGCTACAGGATGTCCATTTCCTAAAGGCTTTCCTATCGTAACAATATCAGGAATTACGTCATGTAATTGAAAACCCCAAAAGGTTTTGCCTACTCTTCCTAATCCTGTTTGTACTTCATCAGAAATACACAAACCACCAGCTTTTTTAATTTTTTGATAGGTTTTTTTTAAGAAACCTATAGGTAACTCTACTTGTCCGCCACAAGAAATAATAGGTTCTATGATAAAGCCACCTACCTTTTTATTTTGACGCTCAATATCATCAATTAGAAATTGTACTTCTTCTGCATATTTTTCTACAGTATGTTTTCCTGTGTATTTTCCCCTAAAAGCGTTGGGAATGGGGAAAATATGAGTGTTTTTAGGTTTTCCAGTTCCGCCTTTACCATCAAACTTATAAGAAGAAATATTGATAGTTGCATTTGTGTTACCATGATAACCGTGTTCTGAGGCAATAATTTCAATAGACCCTGTGCAGGCTTTTACCATTCGTAAAGCAAGCTCATTTGCCTCACTTCCAGAATTTACAAAATGGATTACAGAGAGTTCTTTGGGTAAAGTGGTTAATAATGCTGCTGCTGCTGTGTTTATGTTTTCGTGTAAATAGCGTGTGTTGGTATTTAACAATGCCATTTGACGTTGTCCTGTTTTTACAACATTAAAATTTTCATGACCTACATGAGCAACGTTGTTTACGGTATCTAAATATTTTTGACCAAAATTATCTATTAAATATTGATTTGCACCTTTAACAATATGCAATGGCTGTTGATACTGAAGACTTAAACTTTTTCCTAAATGCTGTTTTCTAAAGGATAAAATATCTTTAGAAGTATCTGTTAAATTTTGAGGTAAACCTGCTACTTTAAATAATAAGTTGGGGTCTGGACAAATGCTTTTCCAAACTTCAATTTGATGATAATACCCAACACCAGGAAAATCGTTTGTATACTCTAATAAAGAAAGCATTATTTCAAAATGCAGATGTGGTGCCCACTCTCCATTTTCAGGATAGTTGGCTAAAACACTAACTTGTTTTCCTTTTTTTACAACATCACCAACGTTGTGCTGTAACGCACTTTCTATGGTATTATGACCGTATAGCGTATAAAATATAAAATCTTTTTGCTGGTGTTTTAAAACAACCAAACCTCCGTACTCCTTATTACCTGCGTCGTTTACAGCAATAACAACTTCGCCATCAAATAATGCATGTACAGGTGTATAAGCAGGCAACCAAAAATCGATACCTAAATGAATAACTCTACTTCGTTTACCATAATTTCCTCTAGTATCGTACTCTGGTGAAGTATACAAAGCTCGGGGTTCTAAATAGCCACCAGAGATAATAGTATCAGGAACTTCTTTTTGAAGTTGTTCAATTTTAAACTGCAATGCATCTAGGTTATTAAATTCTTCTTGATGACCCGAAAAAGCACTAGATACACTTAAATCTATATGATGAATTTTGTTTTTATTGATTGTAGGAAACAATTCTTTTAAAGAAAAGGATTTGTCTTTTGCCCACTGTTCAAATTTTGTTTGGTTAGGGTGAGCTATAAATCCGCAAGCATTTCTAAAACTAAAATAAGCAAAATCTACAGCAATTTTGTGCCATTTTTCTAGCAATGTCCAAGCTGGTTGTTCAGAAACCAATAAGTATGAGTTATCAGGGTGTTGAGTTTTATTTAAAGCTGCTTTTGTAACAGAAATAACCAATCGCATACCTATTAAGATATACAAAAAAGACAATTCTTTTTCTGTGAGCGAAAAAGAAGAATGATAGCCCTTTATAATGGCTAAACTTGTTTCTAAAGGATCTTCTGTATCCATTATTGCATATGCGCAAGTTATGGCAACATCATTAATAATTTGTGTTTGTACAGCATCACCAAAATCTATAATTGCAGTTACTTTTGGTTGCAAAATGTTGTTATTAACGATACAATTATTATCATTCACATCATTATGAACTACACTTTTTCTTAAGTCTTTGTAATCTGCAAAAAACGATTCAAATTCTGTTATAAAATAAGAGACTAAATTTTGCTTATCATCAGAAAAAAGATAAATATATTGCTTGGTCCACAAGCTTTGTGCAATATCCCAATCAAACTTTTTTGTAGCGTTTTCATGCGTAAAATCTTGTAACAAATAGGTAAGATTCCCTGCTTTTTCGCCCAAACTAAAACACAAATCGTTCAATTTAGGATGCACGGTATTCCAAAGTCTTCCTTCTACATAGGTCAATAAGCGCACATGATGCACTTTTTTATTTAAGGTTATGCTAGAAATAGTATTCCCTTTTACATCAGTTTTAATTTTTGGAGCAAGAATTGCGTTATTTTTAGTTTCTAGGTGTTGAAGAATTGCTTTTTGAAAATCCAATTCCTTAGCATCACTATCAGAAGGCGAAATTTTTAAAATATAACTAGGAAATCCGTTTACACTTATTTTAAAATTTGAATCTATTTCACCTGGTAATTTTGCTGCAGTTCCTGTAATATTATACAACTCTAGTACGATGTCTTTTGCATCGTTTGTAGAAAGTTCTTTAAAAGTAAAATCCATGAACTAAAAATAAGATAAAGTTTAGAAACAGCGTAACTCAAAATTTTATTATTTGTAGCTTTGTGTAAACCCAAAAAAAATGACTATACAAGGCAATATTGTAGACATTAAAAACCGTACTATTTTTAAAGGAGAAATCTCTGTGAAAGACGGAAAAATAGCATCAATTACAACGGCAAACCATAATCAAGAAAATTATATTTTACCTGGTTTTATAGATGCTCATATTCACATTGAAAGCTCTATGTTAGTGCCTTCTGAGTTTGCTAAAATTGCTGTAACTCACGGAACCGTAGCTACAGTTTCAGATCCTCATGAAATAGCTAATGTTTTAGGAGTAAAAGGTGTAGATTTTATGATTGAAAACGGAAAAAAAGTTCCGTTAAAATTTAATTTTGGGGCACCAAGTTGTGTGCCAGCCACTTCTTTTGAGAGTGCAGGGGCTACAATTGATGCTAATGATATTAAAAAAATGCTAGAAAACCCAGATATTAAATACCTAGCAGAAATGATGAATTACCCAGGTGTTTTGTTTGATGATGCAGAGGTTTTGGCAAAAATACAACACGCAAAAAATAAAAATAAACCGATAGATGGTCATGCACCAGGGTTGCGTGGAGAAGAGATTAGCAAATATATAGCAGCAGGAATTTCTACAGACCACGAATGTTTTTCCTATGAAGAAGCCCTAGAGAAATTGAAAAAGGGAATGAAAGTTATTATTAGAGAAGGTTCTGCAGCAAAAAACTTTGAAGCGTTAATAGATTTATTGCCAGAACATTACCCTAATATGATGTTTTGTTCAGATGACAAGCATCCAGATGATTTATTACTAGGGCATATCAATCAATTATGTGAAAGAGCAGTGGCTAAAGAAATTGACGTTTTTAAGGTTTTACAAGCGGCTTGTATAAATCCTGTAGAACATTACAATTTAGAGGTTGGGTTGCTAAGAGAAAATGATTTTGCAGATTTTATAGTAGTAGACAATTTAACGCATTTTAATGTTTTAGAAACCTACATAAACGGAGAATTGGTTGCCAAAAACGGAACAAGTTTTATAAAAACAGTAGCATTTGATGTACCAAATAATTTTAATACGACTCCAAAAAAAGTTACCGATTTTCAATACAAATCAACTTCAAAAAAAATAAGAGTAATAGAAGCTTTAGATGGCGAATTGGTAACCAACCAAATTATAGCAGATGCTTTAGTTGTTGATACTAATTTGGTATCTAACACAGCAACTGACATCTTAAAAATGGCAGTGGTAAATCGTTATCAAAATGATACACCAGCAATAGCATTTGTTAAAAATTTTGGATTAAAAGAGGGTGCCATTGCAAGTTCTGTTGGGCACGACTCTCACAACATTATTGTAGTTGGTGCGTCTGACAAGGCAATTTGTGATGCCATAAACTTAATTATAAAAAACAAAGGAGGCATATGCGCAGTTACAGAGACCGCAGAAAAAATAGTTTCTTTGCCCGTAGCCGGTATTATGTCTAACAAATCTGCAAAAGAAGTAGGAGAAGCTTATGCTATTTTAGACGCCATGGCAAAAGAAATGGGAAGCAAACTAAATGCACCTTACATGAGTTTATCTTTTATGGCGTTGTTGGTAATTCCTGCTTTAAAACTATCTGATAAAGGATTGTTTGATGGTAGTAAATTTGAATTTACCTCTTTAGAGATTTAATAATCGTCTGATTGTCAATAAAGTAAAAATCAATCTTAGAAAGAGACTTTATCATCATCAACAGAAGCCTAAAACAAACGGGCAGTACAAACAATATAGGGCTTTTAAAATAAACATTACATTTGCCCACTATTAAATAAAAACAATGAGTTTATTACAGGATTTAGAAGCTAGAAGCGGAAAACAGTGCGAACTTTGTTCAGCAAGCCATAATTTATCTATTTACGAAATGAAACCCGTTACTGTAGGCGGTGTAGATGGCAGTATTTTGGCATGCGAAACCTGTGTAACTCAAATTGAAAACCCAGAAACTACAGATGCAAACCACTGGCGCTGCTTAAATGACGCCATGTGGAGTGAGCATAGAGGAGTAAAAATTATTGCTTGGAGAATGTTGGCACGTTTAAGAAAAGAAGGCTGGCCTCAAGATCTGCTAGATATGCTATATTTAGAAGAGCAAGATTTGCGTTTTGCAAAAGAATCTGGAGATCATTTAGAGGAAAGCGAAAAAATTATCCATAGAGATGCAAACGGTGCTGTTTTACAAGCAGGAGATACTGTGGTGTTAATCAAAGACCTCAAAGTAAAAGGTTCTAGCATGGTAGCAAAACAAGGTACGGCAGTTCGCAGAATTTCTTTAGATCATGAAAATGCCAAGTACATAGAGGGCAAAGTAGGAGCTACACAAATTGTAATTATAACAGACTACGTTAAAAAAGTGGCTGAGAAAGAGTAGACTGTCATTTCTGATGATTTTCTGAAAGAAAATTGTATCGAGAAGTTGGGCGTTACCTTTCAGGTCGCGCTTTACACTATATCCCTGAAACAAGTTCAGGGGATGCCGTTTCAATCGCTAACGCACTTATTTGTAAACTATTAGACTATAGCATTTGTTGTTGTTTTTTGTAAAACGAATCTGTCTGTAATTTCATTAAATCTCTAGCTATTGTTTGTTTGTAGGTAAACAATTCTTCTTCGTCAGCAATAGTATCATACACTTTTTTAGAAACCAAAATATCGGTTTGCAGCATTTTTTCTCGTTGTTGTACTTGTTGTTTAACCCAAGTTTTTATGGCAGTTTCTTGATCTTCTAATTTAAAATCATATTCTCCTTTTTGAGCAAGTAATTTTGCAAATATAGGCGATGTTTCTATGGCTAAAAACAACAAGAATATAAAGAAAGATGGCAGCCAAGGTAATTTATCAAGTGCATTTATTCTTGCCATTAAACCATCAAAATTAGCAATAATGGGTTGTGTATTTGTTTCTGATAATTTTTGATCGTTTAGCAAATCTTCAATGGCTAATTCTTTAGCTTTTATTTTTTCTGAACTCTCTTTTTTTAACTGATTCAATTCAGCTAAGGCAGTGTCATGTTTTTCTCTTTTTTCTTTATAAACAGGGCCTTTACCTCTCAAATTTGTTCCTTTTCTGCCTTCAGCTTCTGCAATATACGTTTCATATAATGCATTAACTTCTGTTTCTTTTTGGGTTATTTCGTTTTTTAAAGCACTAATTTCTGCATTAATTTTAACAATTTTTGGACCAAATTGTTGGGCAATTTGAGTCTTATTATCCAAAGTCATTTGGTTCTTTTCTGTCAATAAAACCCGATTGATTTCCTTCTCAAATAACTTTAATTCCAAAGGTTTAGAAATCACAATGGCAATTATAATAGCTAATAAAATTCTTGGAGAAGCTTGTAAAAACTCTTTCCATTTAGAATCAGATTTTTTAATGGTGGATACTATAAACCTGTCTAAATTAAAAATGAGTAAACCCCAAATAGTTCCGAATAAAATTGACGCGTACAAATTGTCAAAAACAGTAAATAAAGCATAGCTACCAGCAATATTTGCCATAATAGCTGTAAAAAATACAGTAGCGCCAATACCTACGTATTTGTTTTGTTCTCCATCAGAGCAATTTGCAATGATATTTTTATCAACGCCAGAACAGTTTAGAAAGAAAGTGTTGCGCATAATGGTTGTTTTGAGATTTCTCGACATAATTTTTTCAAAAGTTCAAAAATCACTCGAAAAGTTAGTTACAAATACAACGCATTTGAAATGAATTTGTTACATAAAAAATATCTTGTTTCTTATCTTCGTAAGAAATACAAGAATTTATGAAAAACATTATTTATCTTCTAGCTATTTGTTTGTTAACATCTTGCGCAAAGAAATTATTTAGTGATAAATGGGTTAGAGAGACTGCACCAGAAAGCTTTAAAGCAAGGTTTGAAACTACTAAAGGCAATTTTGATATCTATGCTAAAAGAAGTTGGTCTCCTAAAGGTGTAGATAGGTTATACACTTTAATAAAACATAACTATTATACAGATATGCCTATTTTTAGAGTAGTGCCAAATTTTGTGGCTCAATTTGGTATACATAATGATTCTATTGTTAACAAAGCATGGAACACTTTTACAATAGATGATGAACCCGTAGTTGCTAAAAATGATGCGATGACTATTGCTTTTGCAAGAGGAGGAAAGCAAACAAGAACAACACAGATTTTTATCAATTTAAAAGAAAATCATCGTTTAGATACCTTAACTTATTCGGGCGTAAGAGGTTTTCCTGTTGTGGCTAAAGTTATCATGGGTTTTGAGAATATTTTACAATTTTATGATAAATATGGCGATAAATTAGGTCGTCGTCAAGATTCAATAACGCAATATGGTAATGACTTTATTAAAAGAAAATATCCTGAAATAGATTTTATTGAAAAAGCTTATATTTTAAAATCTAAAAAATGAATTTTTTTGTAAAGGTTACCTTATTTACCCTTCTTTCTACATTTTCATTTTTTTCGCAAGAAAAGTTTGAAAGGGAATATCGTGTTACGGAATTTCAAGTTCCTATACCGTCATCAACTTTTATCAAAAGTTTACAATTTCATAAAAAAGTAAAATGGTACGCAGAAGAAAGTCAAGATGGCAAAACATTTGAAGCGAAGGTAAGACATAATAATTACAAGTATAGTATAGAGTTTACGGAGAAAGGAAATATTATAGATATAGAAAAAACTATAAAATTTAATGAACTTTCAAAAAAAATAAAAGAAAAAATTACGAAGAGTCTATCAATTAGATTTCAAAAGTTTAAGATTAAAAAAACTCAAGTTCAATTTTTCCGCAGCAATACTAAAGAGTATAAAACACTGTTCACAAATAGTTTATCTAAAGATTTTTACATTAATTATGAGTTGGTCATAAAAGCAAAATTAGAAGGTAATTCAAATCTGTTTGAGATTTTAATAAATGAAAACGGTCAAGTTTTAAAAGAACTAAAATTTACACCCAGTACTTCTTTAAATCTTGAATTTTGATAAAAAATATACTTTTTCTATTACTTTTTGTATTGTGTTGCCAACCAAAAATATTCTCGCAAGCTAATTTAGAAATAGGGTTTTTACCAAAAGTAGTTTTTGCTCATAAATTAAATAGTAAAACAAAATGGATTAATAGTTTAGAAACACGTCAAATTATTTATGATAAAAATTTTCAGTTTACCCATAATTTGATAGATTTTTCGTCTATTTATTCTGTAAAAACCTCTTCTAATCAATCTTTTAATTTTGGTTATATTTTAAGATTTAGACGTGAAGAAACAATTCATAGAACCTTTCAACACTACAATTTTGTCAATCAATTTTCAACATACAAACTTGGGCATCGTCTTGCGTTAGAACAATTTTATCAATCTAAAAAACAAACTACGTACAGAACACGCTACCGTTTAAGTGTAGAAAAACCCTTACAAGGAGAACGTGTTGATGTTAAAGAATTTTACCTGAAATTAGGTAATGAATACCTCTATGATTTTACTGATTTAGAAATTAGGTGTACCCCATATTTGGGATATCAAGTTTCAAAAAAAGATAAAATAGAATTTGGGTTTGATTATAGAGCTGGTAATTTGTTTCAAAAAGAAACCGATAAAACTTTGTGGTTTAGAACTACTTGGTATATTTCTTTATAAAATAAAAAGGGAGTTTTAACAGGTTTTTACTACTTTCTTTTTTGTAAAGACAAAGTTATCAAATATACCGCACAATCTTTAACACAATTTTTTACAAGCCTATTACTTTGTAGAAAGTTCTGTAAAATACTTGTAAAAATATGGTATGGTTTCTATACCTTTTAAATAGTTCCAGACCCCAAAATGTTCGTTAGGAGAATGAATTGCATCAGAATTTAAACCAAACCCCATTAAAATAGTTTTGCTTTTAAGTTCTTGTTCAAACAAGGCAACAATAGGTATGCTTCCGCCACTTCTTTGTGGTATTGGGGTTTTGCCAAAAGTTGTTTGGTAGGCTCTACTAGCGGCTTGATATGCTATAGTATCTATTGGCGTAACGTAACCTTGACCACCATGATGGGGTGTAACTTTAACGGTTACAGTATCTGGTGCAATACTTTCAAAATGATTTTTAAAAAGTTCAGTAATTTCTTTCCAGTTTTGGTTAGGTACCAAACGCATAGAAATTTTTGCATAGGCTTTACTTGCAATAACCGTTTTTGCTCCTTCTCCTGTATATCCTCCCCAAATACCATTAACGTCTAATGTAGGTCTAATAGAGTTACGTTCGTTAGTAGAATAGCCCTTTTCACCATATACTGCATCAATCTCTAATGCAGCTTTGTATTTTTCTAAAGAAAAAGGAGCTTTTGCCATTTCTGACCTTTCTTTGGTAGATAAATTTTCTACCTTATCATAAAAACTAGGAATTGTAATATGATTATTTTTGTCATGCAAAGAAGCAATCATTTTGGTTAAAATATTAATTGGGTTTGCAACAGCACCTCCATATAAACCAGAATGTAAATCTCTATTAGGGCCAGTAACTTCAACCTCTACGTAGCTCAAACCACGCAAACCTGTTGTTATAGAAGGTATATCATTGGCAATCATTCCTGTATCTGAAATTAGAATGACATCGTTGGCCAATTTTTCTGTATTTCTAGGCACAAACCAAGACAAACTTTCAGAGCCTATTTCTTCTTCACCCTCTATCATAAACTTTACATTACAAGGCAAATTACCTGTAACTGTCATATACTCTAAAGCCTTAACATGCATATACATTTGTCCTTTATCATCACATGAACCACGAGCAAAAATTGCTCCTTCTGGATGAATGTCTGTTGTTTTAAGAACAGGCTCAAAAGGAGGAGAATCCCACAGTTCTATAGGGTCTGCAGGTTGCACATCATAATGACCATAAACTAAAACAGTAGGTAAGTTTTTATCTATTATTTTTTCTCCGTAAATAATAGGATAACCAGGAGTTTCACACAATTCAACCTTATCACAACCAGCTTTTTTTAAACTTTCTAAGATAAAATCAGCAGTATTTAAAACATCTTTTTTGTAGGCAGAATCTGCGCTAATAGAAGGCATTTTAAGTAAGGCTATCAATTCACTCAAAAAACGTGGTTTGTGTTTTTTTATGTACGAGTTAATGGTTTTCATTTTAATGATTTTGGTGTTTTTATCAAAAATAGAAAAATAATAATGAACTACTTTGCAGTTTCTAACTATTGCTTATATTTGCATCCCAATTTATTGGTAAAGTCGCAGGCGTGGTGGAATTGGTAGACACGCTAGACTTAGGATCTAGTGCCGCGAGGTGTGAGAGTTCGAGTCTCTCCGCCTGTACAAAATAAACTTCTTGAGAAATCGAGAAGTTTTTTTTTACAAAAATATCTCTTCAAAGTTTTCAGATTTTTCTGCGTTGTCAAACAAGTGTTGTGCTTTTTTAGGAGGTGTTGTTAATTTTCGTTTTGTCAAATCTATCCAAGCTCCATAAACTTTAATTGTGGCAGATAGTTTGCCAGTTTCATTAAACACTCTGTGTTCAATTTTCCAACGCTCATTATTTGTTGATAAACCTAGTACTTTAAAATCTACTGTAATGGTTTCTCCTAAATGAATTTCTTTTCTAAAAGAAGTTTCTTCTGTAAATAAAATAGGACCAATGTTGTGCTTTGTAAATTCTTCTATAGAGAAATTTTGTTCCTTAAAAAAACGTACTCGTACTTCTGCTGCGTAATCATTATAAGCTGTATGACGCATGTGTCTATTAGGATCAAAATCAGACCACTTGGTATTAAATGATACTTTAAAGTTCATATTTTATAGATTAAAAAAACCTGATAAGTTTCTAAAAGAGAAATTCATCAGGTTATAAAAAGTTATTGTTTATACTTAATTTTTTACAATTTCATTTTTGTTGCTTAGTTTTAATTCACTCAAAACATTTAGAGCTTCAGATACATATACATCTTTAGATAAATTTTTGTGCCACGCAATTCTTTTATCTTTTAATGAAGGATCTGTTTTATATAAATCTAATTCATATTTTGGAGAAACAAATTCTAAGTTAGATTTATAATCAAAAACAGATTTAAATTTTTTAGATGCCTTCTCTTGCTCATCATTTTCTTTAAAAAACTCATCTATATTTAATGAATATGTTGTGTCATCTTGATTTTCTTTTAACCATTTAGCGTATTTGTTTATCAATTTAAACTTAGGGTCTGCACTAATTCTTTGCTTACTATTATATATAACATCAGTAAAATTAGAATAAGAATTGGTTTGCACATAGTTTACTTGTTTTACTTTATTCCAAGCCAAAGCTCCGTCTAAATCACGTTCACCAAATTTCATATAGCTATATCTACTCGGGATGGCAATATCAGAATATACACCTTCAATTTGAGTAGAACCACCATTAATTCTATAAAATTTCTGGATAGTCATTTTTAATGCGCCTAAATCTTTATTGTATTTTGTAAATTGATTTATTGGCAATACGCTTTGTACAGTTCCTTTTCCGTAAGTTTGATTACCACCAATAATTATAGCTCTTTTATAGTCTTGCATTGCCGCCGCAAAAATTTCTGAAGCAGAGGCAGAAAATTCATTTACCAGCACTACTACAGCACCATCCCATTGCATTTTAGGATCAATATCTTTCTTTACAATAGGGTCTTCTCCTCTGTATTTTATTTGTACTACAGGACCTTTTTCTATAAATAAACCACTAATTTCTATAGCTGTTTTTAAAGAGCCCCCACCATTATTTCTCAAATCAACAATTAAACCAGTAACACCTTCTTCTTTTAATCTTTCAATTTCCTTTTCCATGTCTTTGGCAGAATCTCTATAGTTTTGATCGTCAAAATTGATGTAAAATTTGGGTAGATCTATAATTGCATATTTTTTTCCTTCTTTTTCTACAATACTAGATTTTACAAAAGTTTCTTCAAGCTCTACAACATCTCTAATAATAGAAATTATTTTGTTAGAACCGTCCATTTTTTTCTTAACAGTCAAACGTACTTCTGTTCCTTTTTTACCTTTGATAAATTTAATAGCATCATCTAAACGCATACCTACTATATCTAAAGGTTCTTCATCTCCTTGAGCCACTTCTAAAATAATATCTCCAGATTCTAAATCTCCCTGTTTCCAAGCAGGTCCTCCAGAAACCAGTTCAAAAACATGAGTATAGATTCCTTTTTTCTGCAAACGTGCTCCTATACCTTCCAATTTACCAGACATATCTTGGTCAAACCTTTCCTTAGTTCTAGGTGCCATATACGTTGTATGAGGGTCAAAAGCGCTAACAACACTATTTAAAAAGGTAGAAAACCAATCTTCATGTTCTAATTCTTCTATTCTTAAGTAAAGCTCATCCATATTTTTCAGAACTTCAGTTCTAGCCTCTTTTTCTAATTCTGAAAAACTTTTTTTCTTATATTTTTTGTCTTTTTGTGCGTTTAATTTTTGTTTTTCTGTTTTATCTTGAATCCTGATTAAGGTGCTCAACTTCATTTGTTTTCTCCAATAATCAATAAGTTCATTTTCGTTTTTTGCAAAAGGTACCTTTTCATAATCTACATCTATTATTTCTTTCTTTTTGTAGTCAAAAGGTTGTGCTAAAAGATCTCCATAATATGATTTTGCATTTTTAATTTTTTCTGAGAATCTGGTGTAAACCAAATTATAAAAACTAACATCCTCACTAAGTAATTGATTGTCTATTAGATATTTGTATTTAGAGAATTCTTTTATGTCTTTTTGAGTAAAATATCTTTTGTTAGGGTCTAAACCGTTAATAAATTCTTCGTAAACATGTTCAGAAAAATCGTCATTCATGTCTTTTACTACAAAATGACTTCTAGTTAAAATATTTCTTAAAATATATATAAGTACTTTGTCTTTTTCTGGGTCAGAATTATTGTTACTTAACGTATTTGCTTGAAATTGAAAACTGGTTATAATAAGTAAAGCAGCTAATAATAGGGTAATTCTTTGTTTCGACTTCATAAATCTTCTTTCGATATAAATTTAACAATTGTATTTAGTTACTTGCTAATCTACTAAAATAATGCCAAAAAATAGCAAGGTCTTTTAGTTTAACTTTTTCTTATAAATTACTTAAAAGATATCAGGTATAATTTTTTTGTTTCTTATAGATATTTTACAGATGTTATAGAATTATCAAGGTTTATAAACTTAGTTGTTTAATTACTCATAATATTACATGAAAAGGTGGTTTTTATTCTTTAGGAAATGTTAAAAAGAAAATCGGGTAAAATCAATTACATTTGTAACTAAAATTCTAGATATGCAAGACAAACCCTTAATTTTAGTAACTAATGATGATGGAATTACAGCTCCTGGATTAAGAGCTCTGATACGAATTATGAATAAAATTGGCGAAGTTGTAGTAGTTGCTCCTGATAGTCCACAAAGCGGAATGGGGCATGCTATAACAGTAGATAATGTGTTGACTTGTAACCCTATAACTATAGATGAAGGTCCGCAATTAGAATATACATGTTCTGGAACACCAGCAGATTGTGTTAAATTAGCAGTAAACGAAATTCTAAATAGAAAACCAGATTTGTGCGTTTCTGGCATTAATCATGGGTCAAATTCTTCTATCAATGTAATTTATTCTGGAACTATGAGTGCTGCTATTGAAGCGGGTATAGAAGGAATTCCGGCAATAGGATTTTCTTTGTTAGATTTTAAATGGCATGCAGATTTTAAACCTTCTGAAGATTATGTGAAAAATATTACGTTAAATGCTTTATTAAATGGTATTCCTGAAGGGGTTGTATTAAATGTAAATATTCCAAATTTAAAAAAAGAAGAAATTAAAGGAGTAAAAATTTGTAGACAAGCAAACGGATATTGGAGAGAAGATTTTGACAAAAGAAAGAGTCCTTTTGGTAAAGAATATTATTGGCTTTCTGGTGAGTTTGTTAATAAAGATAAAGGCCAAGATACAGATGTACATGCTTTAGAGAGTGGTTATGTATCTGTTGTACCTGTTCAGTTTGATATGACAGCACACCATATGATTCAAAAAATAAATTCTTGGGAGCTCTAAAAAAAGAAATTTTTATAGGTGTTTTTGTTGCACTTTTTGCCACTTTTGGAGGCTTGTATCTTTATTTAGAATATTTCTCTAAATTTGGCTTTAATGAGACGCTTGTAATGATTCAGGAAGGAGATTTATACGGTAAAGTTTTGTCTATTGCTGCAATACCTAATTTGTTCGTGTTTTTTATTTTTATAAAAAAGAAACAAGACCAGAGAGCTAAAGGTGTTTTGTTAGCCACTATTTTAATTGCATTTACCACACTAATTCTAAAGTTAGTCTAAAATGAAATATTACATTATAGCAGGAGAAGCTTCTGGAGATTTACATGGTTCTAATCTAATGAAATCTCTTTATAAAGAAGATGCAAATGCAGAGATTAGATTTTGGGGTGGAGATTTGATGAAAAGTGTTGGAGGAACACTAGTAAGCCATTATAAAGAACGTGCATTTATGGGCTTTTTAGAGGTGTTACTTAACCTTAGAAAGGTTATGGTTTTTATTAAGTTTTGTAAAAAGGATATTGAGGTCTTTAATCCAGATGTAATTATTTTTATAGACAATTCTGGCTTTAATTTACGTATCGCAAAATGGGCGAAAGAAAACAATTTTAGAACCAATTATTATATATCTCCGCAAGTTTGGGCAAGTAGAGCAAGTAGGGTTAAAGCTATTAAAAGAGATATTGATAAAATGTTTGTAATACTTCCTTTTGAAAAAGCATTTTACAAAAAATTTGATTACGATGTAGTTTTTGTTGGTCATCCTTTAATTGATGGTATTGCAGATAGAAAACAAACTGACATTCATCAATTTAAAAAAGAATATCAACTTACAGATAAACCTATAATTGCCTTATTACCTGGTAGTAGAAAGCAAGAAATAACCAAAATGCTGTTGGTCATGTTGTCTTTGATAGAAGATTTTGCAGATTATCAGTTTGTCATTGCTGGTGCGCCAAGTCAAGATTTTAGTTTTTATAAAAATATTATAGGTCATAGAAAAGTTAGTTTTATTAATAATAAAACATACGATTTATTAAGCGTTTCTTATGCTGCTTTGGTGGCATCTGGAACAGCAACTCTAGAAACAGCCTTATTTAAAGTACCTCAAGTAGTTTGTTATAAAGGGGGTAATGTTTCGTATCAAATTGCAAAAAGAATTATTACCTTAAAATACATTTCTTTAGTGAATTTAATTACGGATAAAGAAGTGGTAAAAGAGCTTATTCAACACGATTTTAATAGCAGAAATTTAAAGAAAGAGTTGACAAAAATTTTGGATGAAACACATCGTCAAAAATTATTTTTAGATTATTTTGAATTAGAGAAAAAATTAGGAGGAAAAGGTGCTTCACAAAAAGTAGCCAAACAAGTCGTAGCCCAATTAAAATAAAAATTTTGAAGAAAATTATTTTTTTGATACTTTTAATTTCTTTGATAATGAGTGCCTGCTCATCTTCTAAAACCATATCAAAAAAGCCTGCAAAAAAACCAGTTTCTAAAGTTGATAAAATTGTTGCTAATGCTATGCAATATAGAGGGGTTGGTTATAAATTTGGAGGAACAACCAAACGTGGTATGGATTGTTCTGGTATTGTATATGTTGCCTACGGTAGTCAAAACGTGTTGTTGCCAAGAATATCAAGAGATATGGCAAAGAGAGGCAAAAAAGTCTCTTTGAATAAGGTTAAAAAAGGCGATTTGCTTTTTTTTAAAACAAATAAAGGAAGAAGAAGTATCAATCACGTTGGTTTGGTAGTATCTCATCAAAAAGGAGTTATACGTTTTATACACTCTACTACTTCTAGAGGTGTTATTGTATCTTCACTTTTAGAAAAATATTGGAAAAACTCTTTCGTAAAAGCAACACGTATCTTATAAATACACCAACGTAAACTAAAAAATACAAGCTTCACGTTTTTTTAGTAACTTTATGGTGCTATGAAAAGGTTATTAAGCTATTTACCACTTTACTTTGTTGTATTTTTAATTCTTGGAATTTCTTTCCAGTTTTTTAGCGGTATTTGGAAATTTGGCTTTCTAAAATTATTTTTTCTCATCATTTTAATATCATTTTTTTTATTGGTAAAACGTAAGGTTTTAGGCACCTTATTTGTATTCTTATTGTTTTTTTTAATAGGAGTTTCTTCAGTTTACGTTAATGAAGATTGTTATTATGACAACTATTATCAATATTATATTACAGAAGATACAACACTATTTTTACAGATTGATGAGGTCTTAAAACCAGGTAATTTTTATAAAAAATACAAAGCTAAAGTTATTCAAGTTGATGGTGAAGTTACCAAAGGGAAAATTCTCTTAAATGTTTTACATGACAGCGTTTCAAAAGTATTAAAAGTGGATGATCGTATTCTGTTGAAACCCCAATTAAAAAAGTTAATTCCGCCTTTAAATCCGCATCAATTTGATTATCAAAGTTATTTAGCAAAACAAGGTATTCATGAACAGATTTTTACAACAAATAATGAATTTTTAAAAATAGACAATACACAGACTACCTTACTAGGTTTATCCGCCAAAGTAAGAACCAATATTACAGAAACTTTACAGAAATATAATTTTGAAAAAAATGAATTGGCTGTTATAAATGCACTGTTATTGGGGCAAAGACAAGATATTTCTAAAGCCTTAATTACAGACTACCAAAACGCGGGAGCTATTCATATTTTAGCAGTTTCAGGGTTACATGTTGGTATTATCTTATTAATTTTAAACTTTATTTTTAAACCCTTAGAAACTCTTAAAAACGGCAAACTTATAAAAATCTTAGTGATTTTATTATTGCTTTGGGCCTTTGCTTTTATTGCAGGTTTATCTGCTTCTGTGGTAAGAGCGGTAACAATGTTTTCTTTTGTTGCTGTGGCTATGTCTATAAAAAGAAAAGGCATAGTAGAGTTCTCTTTTATAACCTCTTTATTTTTGCTATTACTTGTAAAACCTATGTTTCTGTTTAATGTAGGTTTTCAGCTCAGTTATTTAGCTGTTTTTGGTATTTTATGGATACAGCCTAAATTGTATTCTATTTGGCAACCTAAAAACAAAATAGTAGATTTTTTTTGGAAGTTATGTACCGTTTCTGTTGCTGCTCAAGTGGGTATTTTACCGCTAAGTATTTTTTATTTTCAGCAGTTTCCAGCTTTATTTCTAATATCTAATTTAGTTATTATCCCTTTTTTAGGAGTTATTTTAGTAGGAGGAATTTTAGTGATTATAACGTCCCTTTTTGAAATTTTACCACAGTTTGTTGCTGATTTATACGGACTAACAATTTCGGAAATGAATCGTTTTGTAAGTTGGGTTTCTCATCAAGAAGCCTTTTTATTCAAGGAGTTAGCCATTTCATTTTGGATGATGATATGTTGCTATGTAACGATATTTCTGGGCATTTTTTTCTTGTTGAAAAAGACGCAAAAACAACTACTTTATTTTTTGTTTTCTATTGTTTTAGTGCAAACTCTTTTTCTTTACGAAAGAAACAAAGTTCAGCATAAAAACGAATTTTTAGTCTTTCATAAAAGTAAACATTCTTTATTGGGAAAACGAGTTGGAAAAAAAATGTATGTTCATAATCAAGTAGGTAATCCATTAGTTTTAGATGAAAAAATATTAAAAAGATATCAAATTTCTGAACACCTTAAATCTATTGAGGTTTCCGATTTTAAAAATATTCAGACATTTTCAAATCAACAAATTTTAATAGTTGATAGCCTCGGTATTTATAAGGTAAGAGGTCTTAACAATCCTTTAGTAATCTTACAACACTCGCCCAAAATAAGTTTAGAAAGATTGATACAGAGCATAAAACCAAATCAAATTATTGTTGATGGTTCTAATTACAAAACAGATATTGTACGATGGAAAAATATTGCTGTACAACATCAAGTTCCTTTTCATTATACAGGAGAGCAAGGTGCTTTTGTCTTAGAAAATACGCTATAGATTAGATTTGAAATTTTTATCAAAATCTTCCCATTTTTGGGTTTTATACAACTCTTCAGAAAAAAACACGAGAACTTTTTCCATGATTTGTGCATCTAAATATCCTGGAATTCTATCTAACAATTCTTCATCTTCAGATAAAAAAACGGTAGTTGGGTAAGATAATTTTCCGTTCATTAAAGAGGCAGAAAGTTGATGGTAGCCTCGTCTTCCTTGTTTTTCAAATTTAAATGTGTGGTCTCTAAAAACAATATCTTTTTTCTCTTCACCATTTAACTTTACAGCGTAAAAATTAGTATTGATATAGTTAGAAATGATTTTATTGGCATAGGTATTTAAATCCATTTTTTTACAATAGCCACACCAATCAGTGTAAATATCTACTAAAATAGGTTTTGGTGTTTTTTGATTAAGAGCTATTGCTTCTTCAAAAGAAATCCATTGCACTTTATCTTGAGCAGTTATAGTATTGCTAAATAAAAATATAGCAAAAAGAAATAGTAATTTTTTCATATCGATACTGTCGCAAATTGCATACCAAATTTACAATTTAGATTTTAATTACGTGTGTTTATCTAATTCCATGCATTAACCTTTTCATTAAAGGGTTTAAGATCAAAAAAATAAGACCTACAGCTCCAGGAATAATTGTAAAAATTAAGAAGAAATAAGACATAGAATAATTAGAAACAATCTCGTCAATAGCACTTCCTACCAAGCCAGCAATTAGATTTCCTAAAAAGTTAACCAAGTACCAAATGCCAAACATCATTCCTATCTTTTTTGGAGGAACCAATTTAGAAACATAAGATAACCCAACAGGAGATACACATAACTCACCCATAGTGTGAAGTAAGTAGGCTAAAACCAGCCAAATTAAACTTACAGAAGCTGTTTTAGCACCTTGTGGTATTCCACTAGAACCATAGGCTAGCGCACCAAAACCAATACCTAGCAAAATCATACCTATGCCAAATTTAACTGCTGCAGACGGATTAAACTTACTCTCCCACCACTTAGAAAATAAGGGTGCTAAAAAGATGATAAAAAGAGAATTTAAAATTAAAAACCAAGAAGCTTCTATTTCTGCAGAATCTTTAGGTATAATTACAGAGAGCTTCCAAAGTACTAACCCCCAAATACTAAGAAAACTAGTACCTAAAACAATATTTGACAGAGATATTTTGGTAAATGTTTGTGCAAACAATTTAAATAAAACCCTGGTAATGATAAATAAAGGAACTGTAGA
The DNA here is from genome assembly GCF_003335085.1 of Polaribacter sp. WD7. GTDB lineage: Bacteria > Bacteroidota > Bacteroidia > Flavobacteriales > Flavobacteriaceae > Polaribacter. The sequence goes on from NZ_QPEJ01000018.1 coordinate 577,470, forward strand.
AACTAAAATATCTACAATTTTAAAAATTAAAGCAGCATTACCTGTTAATGATCTATGCGTATAATCTCTAGCAAAAATATTCATAGAACCACTAGCTTGTTCAAAAGCAGCCCAAAAAAAGACGGTAAAAAAAGCTAATAAACCAACAACAATATATCTGTCTCTTTGAATATTTGAAGAAATAGTTTCTTTGGTTGTAGAAGTAATATGTATCTCTTTAGAATTATTTATTTTTTTTGTAGGTGATGCGCCTACCTTTTCAAAAATAGCTTTACCAAACCAAAATTGTAAAGTACCTAAAAACATAAAAATTCCTGCTAAACCAAATCCCCAAGAGTAACTTAGATTACTAGCTAAAAAACCACAAAGTAAAACACCAAGAAAGCCACCAGCATTAACACCCATATAAAATATGGTAAAAGCCCCATCTTTACGTTCAGGATATTGGTCATACAAACCACTTACTATAGAGGTAACGTTTGGTTTGAATAAGCCATTGCCAATAATAAGAAACCCGATACCTAAATAAAGTGTTATTTCTGTTTCTAATGCCATTGATGCATGCCCTAAAGTCATGGCAAGTGCACCAAGCGCAACGGCTTTTTGATAGCCCAAATATTTATCTGCAACAATACCACCTAATAGCGGTGTTAAGTACACAGAGCTGGTATAAATGGTTAAGAGACCAATAGCTCTTTCTCTAGTCCATTCCCAACCACCATCAGAAAAAGAAGCGGTTAAGAATAGTACAAAAATAGCACGCATGCCATAATAAGAAAAACGTTCCCACATTTCTGTAAAAAACAACACAAATAAAGCGGGTTTATGATTTAGTAAACTAAATTCTTTAGAAGAAGATGCATTCATATATTTAGAGTTTAAACATAAAAAACCTCATAAAATTATGTATGAGGTATTGATATAGTTAATAATTTAATGAATGTTGCCTAATAATTTCTTCATTAAAGGAGAAAATAGAATTACTATTGCACCAGCTCCTAGAGCATACATTGCTATTAAATGAAAACCGTCGGTATAAATACCTAAAGTTTCTAAACCACCAACATTAGCATCTGTACTTTCTACCGCTAACTGTTCTGATATAAAACCTACAATTTGAAAAGCAAAGGCTGATGATAAAAACCAAACTCCCATCATAAAAGCAACAATATTTTTAGGAGATAAATCTGTTATTTTTGATAGTCCAACAGGAGACATAAATAATTCTCCAACAGAAATAATAAAATACATCACAAATAAATATGTGAAAGGTACCATTCCGTTAGCATCAGCACTAGCATCACTTATTGAAAGAATATAAAAACTTGCGCCCGCTAATAATAAACCTAAACCGAATTTATAAGGAGTTCTAGGATTTAAATTTCTCTTGGAAAGATAGCCCCACAATAGTGAAATAGGAATGGCCAAAATAATAATAAACATAGAGTTCAAAGCATTTGTCTGACTTGCAGTCATAATACCATCTAGTGCTACATTTCTAGATGCAAATAAAGTAATTACACTTCCTGATAATTCATGAAAACCCCAGAAAAGTGTCATAAAAAAGGTAATTAAAACGGCCATAAACAGTTTTTTACGCGCATCACTTTCTAGATTAAACATAATGTATCCTAAATATATCAAAACTGCCACACCAATAAATTTAAAAATACCACTTACATAATTTTGTTGCCAAGAAGATAATAGATAAGCAATTGCTGGAGCACATAAGAATGCTATGATCGGTATTAGTGTTTTTTGAGGCACTCCAATAATTTTTTTCTCATAAATAGCGTTACTTGGAGGCATTCCTTTATCACCAAAAACGTTCTTTTTTATCCCACTCCAAAAGAAAATTAAACCAGCTAACATACCTATACCTGCCAAACCAAATCCATAATGCCAACCATATTCAGCAGCAAGCCATCCACATAAAAGAGGAGCAACAAAACCACCAATATTAATTCCCATATAAAAAATTGTAAAACCAGAATCTTTTCTAACGTCACCATCTTTGTATAGGGCGCCTACAAAAGTTGAAATATTAGGTTTAAAAAAACCATTACCAACCACTATAAAAGCCAACGCTAAAAAGAATGCAATATCATTTTCTATAGCTAAAACAAAATGACCCAAGGCCATGAGAATACCTCCCAAGAAAATAGAAGCTCTCATACCAAGAATTTTGTCTGATATTTGACCTCCGATTACAGTGGAAGCATATACTAAAGAACCATAAGAAGCATATACTACGGCTGTTGCCGTATCACGTTCTACAATAGCTTTAAAGATTTCTTGTACCATGTAAAGCGTGAGTAATGCTCTCATTCCGTAAAAACTAAAACGCTCCCATAGTTCTGCAAAGAACAAGTAGAATAATCCTTTAGGGTGCCCAAAAATTTGAGGTTCTTCTTTTTCGAATTCAGAAAATTTTGCTTCTGCCATAATCTATCCTTTTATTTCAATTGATTTATCTTATTTTACTAAATGTTCTTCAATAAAGTTCGTCATTTTAGTATATAAATTTAGACGAACGTTTTTTCCTTTTCGAATTCCATGAGCTCTATCAGGCACTATAAACATGTCAAACTGTTTGTTTGCCTCTATGAGCGCATTTATCATTCTATATGAATTTTGAACATGAACATTGTCATCTCCTGTACCGTGAACCAATAGGTAATTGCCTTTTAATTTGTCTGCATAATTTACTGGCGAATTGTCATCATAACCAGCGGCGTTTTCTTGCGGAGTTCTTAAAAAACGTTCTGTATAAACAGTATCGTAAAAGCGCCAAGAAGTAACAGGGGCTACAGCAATAGCAGTAGAAAAAACATCGTTTCCTTTTAAAATACAATTTGTACTCATATGTCCACCAAAAGACCATCCCCAAATAGCTATGTTATCTTCATCTATATAAGGTTGTTTTGCTAGTTTTTTAGCAGCAGCAATTTGGTCTTCAGTTTCGTGTTTTACCAAATTAAGGTAGGTAGATTTTTTAAAGGCTGCACCTTTAAAACCTGTACCTCTAGCATCAATACAAACTACAATAATTCCTTTTTGTGCTAACATATTGTGCCAATAGTCGTTACTGTTGTTCCATTTATTTCCTACTTGCTGAGATCCTGGTCCAGAATATTGAAACATTAACATTGGATATTTTTTATTTTCGTCAAAATCTGCGGGTTTTACCGTCCACATATTTAAATCGTTTCCATTAATGTTAATTGTAGAGAACTCTTTCGGAGTCATTTTGTATTCAGATAAAGTTTCTTTAAGCTCTTCATTGTCTTGTATTATTCTCAATATTTTTCCTTCCGCAGTATACAAACTATATACTGGAGGTGTTGTAGCAGAAGAATAGGTGTTGATAAAATAGTTTAAGTTTTTACTAAAAGCAGCTGTGTTTTGGCCGTCTTTATTACTCAATAATTTTTTATTCTTTCCATCTAAATCAATAGAATAGATACCTCTATTGATAGAGCCATTTTCTACAGATTGGTAATAAATTGTGTTTTTGGCTGTATTAAATCCGTAGTAACGTGTAACTTCCCAATTTCCTTTTGTAATTTGATTGATGAGTTTGCCATTAAAATCGTAATGATAAATATGATTAAATCCATCCTTTTCACTAGTCCAAATAAAGCTATTGTCACTTAAAAAAGTTAAGTTGTCGTTAATGTCTACGTAAGCCTTATCTTTCTCTTGTAATAAAATAGAAGCGTTACCATTTAGTGTGCTAATCTTGTGCAGTTTTAAATGATTTTGATGGCGATTTAAGGTAGTAGCTACTAATGTAGTATTGTTATTAGACCACTTAATTCTTGGAATGTATTCATATTCACCCAAACTTATATTTTTTATTTTTTTAGAAGATAAGTTATAAAGATGAAGTGAAACAGTTGCATTTTCTTCGCCAGCTTTAGGGTATTTAAAAACCTGTTGGTTAGGATACAAATCTTTACCAACAATATCCATAGAAAAACTGGGTACATTGGTTTCATCAAAACGTAAGAAGGCTAAAAAATTTCCTGTTTTATTCCATTCAAAAGCCCTTACAAAAGCAAATTCTTCTTCATATACCCAATCTGTAATACCATTAATAATTTTATTGGTTTTACCATCTTTAGTAACCTGTATAATAATATTGTTTTCAAGATTTTTGATGAAGATGTTATTATTTTTAACAAAAGCGACATTTTTATTATCAGGAGAAAATTTAGGTTCTTGTATGCCTTTACCAATAAGAATTGTTTTTTTAGAGGCAATATCATAGGCATAATAAGTACCTTTTTGAGAACGCCTGTATATTTTTTGTAAGTCTGTGCCTAAAATGAGTTTTGTTTCATCGTCATTAAAACTGTATGAAGAAAAAGAGTTGATGTTATTAAAATCAACACTATTAGCAATAGTCGCTACTTTTTCTAAAGTGGCATAACTATACTTGTCTACAGTAGTGTTACCCCCTTTTTTATTTAGTAAAGAATAAAAATCTCCATTCATAGAGTTGAGCGCATTCATTCTTTCAGGTGCAAAAGTTCCGTCCCAAATTTCTTCTAAGGTAATTTCTTTTGATCCAGTAGTGTAAGTTGTCGTAGATGTTGAGGGTTTTGAACAGCTAATTAAAAGCAAAACAGCAGCTAAATAGGATAAGTATTTCATTTACATTTCGTTTTTCGTAAAACTTTGTCAAGTTTACGAAATTATTGGCAAAAAAACCATTTAAAAACTCCTGTCGATTACAAAAACGTAAACATTAACATAAATATTAGATTTTTTATATAATTACTTTATTCTCATTTTACCTTCTTAATTTAATGAGGTTTTATTATGAAGCTAATAGTTTGTTCAGTTTGGATATTTTTTTTGAATAAAAGATTATAAGTTTTAAACCGTTGTGCATTTTGGGGTAGAAACTAGATAAATGTCAGTTCGAGTGATTTTGAGGAACGAAAAATTGTATCGAGAACTATTTATATGCTAAAAATTCTTATTCTCGATACAAATTTTACTCATTTCAATCATAAAACCCACTCGAATTGACAGAATTTTTCAAAATGCACAACGGGTAAGTTTTAATTTTAATAATGTTACTGTTATGTATCAAAAAAGGAAGGATTAAGGTTTGGTTATGCTCAAGCCTTTCTAAATGTTTTTCTGTAGTTTCTGTCTTTACCGTATCTTTGTTATAACTTTATAAATGATACATGACAAAACTTATTTCAGGTTTTTCTAAGCTAAACAAAGAAGAAAAACTCAATTGGTTGGCAGAAAACTACTTTCAAAATCCTAAAGAAACCAAAAGTATTATTCAACAATACTGGAATTCTAATAAAGAGTTGCAACAACTTCATGACGATTTTATAGAAAATACACTTACCAATTTTTACATGCCTTTTGGGGTTGCTCCTAATTTTGTAATTAATAATAAAACGTATGCAATTCCGATGGTTATTGAAGAAAGTTCTGTAGTGGCAGCAGCTTCTTTAGTAGGTAAATTTTGGAGTAGTAGAGGAGGTTTTAAAACATCAGTACTTTCTACGACTAAAATTGGTCAGGTGCATTTTATGTTTGCTGGAAATAAAGAAGCTATAGAAGCTTATTTTTTAAAAAACAAGACAGAATTATTTGCAGCTACTGCCTCCATTACTAAAAATATGGAGAAACGTGGTGGAGGAATTTTAGATATTATCTTGATAGATAAGACAGATGAGTTGGCCAACTACTATCAGCTACATGTTACTTTTGAAACTAAAGATTCTATGGGAGCAAACTTTATTAACTCTTGTTTAGAAGCGATAGCGAAACAATTTCAAAATGATGATATTGAGATTGTAATGAGTATTTTATCCAATTATGTTCCAGAATGTTTAGTTAGAGCAGAAGTTAGTTGTAAAATTGATGATTTAGGAGGAGAGAATCCCAAGAAATTTGCTCAAAAGTTTGAACAAGCTGTAAAAATTGCAGAGATTGAACCTTACAGAGCAGTTACTCACAACAAGGGAATTATGAACGGAATTGATGCTGTAGTACTTGCTACAGGAAACGATTTTAGAGCAATAGAAGCTGGTGCTCATGCATATGCTTCTAGAAACGGTACATATTCTAGTTTATCTCACTGCAAGGTAACAGAAGATACATTTACCTTTTGGATAGAAATACCGTTAGCATTGGGTACAGTTGGAGGTTTAACAGCATTACATCCCATGTCTAAATTGTCTTTAGAGTTGCTGCAAAAACCATCGGCAAAAGAATTAATGCAAATTATAGCTGCAGCTGGTTTAGCTCAAAACTTTGCTGCACTTAGAGCTTTGACAACAAAGGGGATACAGCATGGACATATGAAAATGCATTTGCAGAATATTTTAAATCAGTTTCATGCTACTGAAGATGAAAAGTTAGCTGTAGAACAATATTTTGAAAGTAAAACGGTTTCACATGCTGCCGTTGTAGATAAAATAAACTCGCTTAGAAAAGAAAAAATAAATTGGATCAATTTTTTAGATGAAACTTTAGTTCGTAAAAAACTCTATGGCTTACGTAATCAAAATAAACCTGTATTTGGAAAAATGAATGCACAACAAATGATTGAACATTTAAGTACAGTTACTCAAATAGCAAACGGAAATTTAAAAACAGATATTTTTGTTTCTGATGAAAAGTCAGCAAGAAGAAAACCTTTTTTAGATACAGAAAATGAGTTACAACTAGGGTTTAGGAATTCTCTTTTGGCAGAAAACCCTAATCTATTGCAGTTTGAAAGCATAGATGCAGCTATAGATGATTTGATATTGCAAATTCAACTGTTTAAAACAGTTTTTGCTAAAGATGTTACTAGAAAAGTAGTACATCCGTTTTTTGGTGAACTAGATGTTGAGTACTGGAAAAAATTTCAAGTAAAACACTTTACACATCATTTTAAACAATTCAACTTGTTATAATGGAATTTTATTCAAACGGAAAATTATTATTAACCGGAGAGTATTTGGTTTTAGATGGCGCCAAGGCGTTGGCTGTGCCTACTAAATTTGGACAAAACTTAATTGTAGAAAAAATTGCAACGCACCAATTAATTTGGGGCAGTTTTACAAATACAGGAGAGTGTTGGTTTGAAGCGGTTTTTGATTTGCCAAAACTACGTTTGGTCTCGGCTACATTTAATTCAGACAAAGAAGGTAGTGCAGAGTTTATAGCAGAAACATTGTTAGGAATTCTAAAAGAGGCACAAAGATTGAATCCTGAATTTTTAAATGATAGTAAAGGATTTGTAGTAAAAACCAAACTAAGTTTTCCAAGAAATTGGGGGTTAGGGAGTTCCTCTACGCTCATAAATTCGATCGCAAATTGGGCAAAGATAGATGCGTTTACGTTACTTTGGAATTCTTTTAAAGGCAGTGGTTATGATGTGGCTTGTGCGCAAAATAATCAACCTATTTTTTATCAAATTAAAAACAAAAAACCACACGTAACTCAAGTTAAATTTCAACCAAATTTTAAAGAAAATTTATTTTTTGTTTACTTGAATCAAAAACAAGATTCTAAAGAAGGTATAGCAAAATTTAGAGAAAGTAATTTAGATTTTTCAAAAGAAATACAAAGAATTTCTGAGTTGTCTGAATCTTTTTTGAAAGCCACATCTTTAGCTGTTTTTAACGATTTAATTGCTGAGCATGAGCATATTATTAGTTCAATCATCAAATTAAAACCAGTAAAAGAAAAACTATTTCCAGATTATTTTGGAGAAATTAAGAGCCTTGGTGCTTGGGGAGGAGATTTTGTGTTGGTAACAGGAAACGATGAAACATCAGAATATTTTAATGCAAAAGAATATAAAACGATTATACCGTATTCAGAAATGATTTTATAATACTTTAAATATCAAATAAAGAATACAATAATGTACAGTCTTCTTTTTGGTAGAAAATTAATATGGAAAAAATAATAATTATTGGAGGTGGAGCAGCAGGATTTTTTACAGCAATCAACGCCAAAGAAAATAACCCTAATTTAGATATTACGATTCTAGAAAAAGGAAAAAATGTATTGCAAAAAGTAAAAATTTCTGGAGGAGGGCGTTGTAATGTTACGCATGCTTGTTTTGTGCCAAAAGAATTGTGTGAGTTTTATCCAAGAGGAAAAAAAGAGTTGTTAGGACCATTTCATCAATTTATGACAGGTGATACTTTTGAGTGGTTTGAACACAAAGGAGTGCCTTTAAAGATTGAAGATGATAACAGGGTTTTTCCAGAAGCAAATACCAGTCAAGCCATTATAGATTGTTTTCAAAATGCAGTTGATAACTTAGGGATTAAGGTGTTCATAAACTGTGGTGTTAATGAGGTTTATCAACAAGAAAATAAGTGGGTTATTAATACTAAAAATCAACAGTTTTTAGCAGATAAAGTTGTTTTTGCAGCAGGAAGTTCTAAAAAAGTATGGGAACTTTGTAAAACTTTAAAACATTTTATTCTAGAACCTGTTCCGTCACTATTTACCTTTAATATTAAAGACAAGAGATTGGTAGATTTGTTGGGTATTTCTGTACCAAATGCAACCGTAAAAATTATCTCTACAAAACTAGAAGCATCTGGTCCTTTGCTAATTACACATTGGGGAATGAGTGGTCCTGCCGTCTTAAAGCTATCTGCTTTTGGAGCAAGAATTTTAGCGGACAAAAAATATCAATATAATGTAGAGGTAAATTGGTTGTCAAGACCAACAGACAAGGTATTAAATGTGTTGTTAAATTTAAAGAAAAAAGAACCTAGAAAAACAGTTATTCTAAAATCGCCATTTGTGGAAATTTCAAAAAGATTATGGGAGCGTTTTGTATTGTTTTCTGAGATTAAAGCTACTCAAAACTGGGCAGATGTAAAAAACAATCAATTGGAAAAATTAGCAAATCAATTGACCAAAGGTATTTTTAATGCTAACGGACGAACCACTTTTAAAGACGAATTTGTAACTGCAGGAGGTATTGATTTAAAAGAAATTAATTTTAAGACTTTTGAGAGTAAACTACACTCAAATTTATATTTTGTGGGTGAAATTTTAAATATTGATGCAGTAACAGGAGGGTTTAATTTTCAAAATGCTTGGACAGGAGGTTATATTTGTGCAAAAGCTTTATCTGAAGTTTGATGTACTGTAAAAAATAGAGAAATTTTGTATTTTTATACACGTTAAAAGAATAAAAGATAGCTATTAAAAAATAATATTATGGCATTAACAGAGTCTAATGAATTTAAATTAGGTACCAAAGCACCGAGTTTTTCACTTACAAATACTATAGATGGTAAAGAATATTCATTAATGGATTTGAAAGGGCAAAAAGGTACAGTTATTCTATTTATTTGTAATCACTGTCCGTTTGTAATTCATGTTAATGAAGAACTTGTAAAAATGGCTAATAAATACCAATTAAAAGGAATTAAATTTATAGCTATAAGTAGTAATGATATTGAAAACTACCCGCAAGATGCACCACATTTAATGAAAAAATTAGCTGAAGAAGTGGGGTGCCCTTTTCCATACTTGTATGATGAAACTCAGCAAGTAGCCAAGGCTTATGATGCTGCTTGTACACCAGATTTTTATATTTTTGATGCTGAGTTACACTCCGTCTACCATGGGCAATTGGATGACTCTAGACCAGGAAATGGTAAGCCAGTAACAGGAAAAGATATGAGAGGAGCCTTAGATAATTTATTGCAGAATAATTCAGTATTACCCAATCAAAAACCAAGTATGGGTTGCGGTATCAAATGGAAGTAAGTTTTTGTATTCGTTTAAAATTGTTGTATAAGTTACCCAATATTACTAACATTTGATTAATATTTTTAAGAAAACAGATTAAATAACCTCCCCTCTTTGGGGTTTCAGAGCGTTTCTATACGTTTTCATATCGTTTTCATCAACCGTAATAAAAGCAGAACACAACATCGGGTTTTTTTCATGAATATCAATATCATAAAAATTCAAATTTTCTAGAATAGCAAACTCTTTAAGATGAACGGTATGATGTTTAGCTGTTTCTTTAGCGTCTGGACCTCTAAAATCCCATATTAATTTTATTTTTCTACACATTTTAAGGTATTTTTTAACACTGAAAAGTCGTGTTTTATTTATAAGAACAGAGAATGCAAAAATACCTAAAAAAAGGCAAGTCAATTTTAGGGTAAATAGTTTTATCTTTGATGCAAATTTTTACAATTTGAATACATCAGAATTTATTGCTAAATCAATCGAAAATGTCGTAGAAAAAGCAAGTTATACTTGGCAAACACCAAGTAATATTGCATTGGTAAAATATTGGGGAAAGAGCAATCCTCAAATCCCAAAAAACGCTTCAATTAGTTTTACCTTAAATAACTGTCATACCATAACTACAATTGATTTTTCCAAAAAAGAAAAATCAGAAAGTGTAGATTTTGATTTGTTTTTTGAAGGGAAACAAAAAGCTGAGTTTAAACCCAAAATTGCAGATTTTTTTAAGAGAATACAAGAATATTGCCCCTATATTTTAGACTATACAATGACAATACATTCTCAAAATTCTTTTCCGCATTCAAGCGGAATTGCTTCGTCTGCAAGTGGTTTAAGTGCTATAGCAATGTGTTTGATGAGTTTAGAAAAAGAAATAAACCCAAATTTAGCGGAAGAATTTATCAATAAAAAAGCATCTTTTTTGGCAAGATTAGGTTCTGGATCTGCAAGTAGAAGTGTAGAAGGGCCTTTGGTGGTTTGGGGTACACACCCAGAAATAGAAGGTAGTTCAGATTTGTTTGGGGTAAAGTTTCCGTTAAAAGTACATTCAATTTTTAAAAATTATCAAGACATCATTTTATTGGTAGATAAAGGTGAAAAGCAAGTTTCTAGTACAGTAGGGCATAATTTAATGCACAATCATCCCTATGCAGAAAATCGATTTTTTCAAGCAAATGAGAATTTAACTAAAATGGCTACTATTTTACAAGGAGGAGATATTAAAGAATTTATCAATTTAGTAGAAAGTGAAGCGTTAACCTTGCATGCAATGATGCTAACTAGCAATCCTTATTTTATTTTGATGAAACCCAATACACTTAAAGTGATACAAAAAATTTGGAATTATAGAGAAGAAAACAACAGTAATATTTGTTTTACTTTGGATGCCGGGGCTAACGTTCATGTTTTGTTTCCTGAACACGAAAAAGAAGCTGTAAATGAGTTTGTTAAAAATGAATTGGCTGTATACTGTCAGAAAAACCAGTATATTTGTGATAACGTAGGTTTAGGAGCAAAAGAAATCTAAATTCTTAGTTTATAATAGCAATGCAGAAAGCAATAATTACAACTTTACTTACCTTGGTTTTCTTTTCAATGAAAACCATAGCTCAAGAAACCATATATTTTAATGCTGATTGGAAAAAAACGTCCAAAGTAAATGCACTGTATTACAGGCCATTGCCTAAGCAAAAAACAAAAGGCAAGTGGGTAGTAGATTACTTTATTTCTGGTGAAAAAGCACAAGAAGTTTATTATGTAAACGGAAAAAAAGACGGTATGTACTCGCTTTTTTACAAAACAGGAGAACTTAAAACTACCGGAAAATACGTTAATGGAAAAAAAGAAGGTATTTGGAAAACCTTTTCTAAACATGGTAAAATAAAAGAAAAAGGTAAATATCAAAACGGAGAAAAGGTTGGGATTTGGAAGACTTTTTATAAAAATATATGATAAGATTTTCTTAACAATAAAATTCGTATTTTTGTATTTATATTGTATCAACTATGAAAGGTCCACTTTTTTACGCTAAAATTCTTCTTTTCGGAGAGTACGGAATTATAAAAGATTCTAAAGGATTGGCTATCCCTTTTAACGCCTACAGAGGTGCACTTAAAACCTCACAAAAATTAGTTGGAAAAGCTAAAGAATCTAATCAAAATTTAAAAAAATATTACAACTACCTTAAAGGTTTAGATAAGGACTTAGTTTCTTTTAATGTAAATGAGTTAGAAGAAGATGTCAAAAACGGAATGTATTTTGACTCTTCTATTCCTCAAGGATATGGAGTAGGTAGTTCTGGGGCATTGGTAGCCTCTATTTATGATAAATATGCTTATAATAAAATTACGGTATTAGAAAACTTAACTAGAGAAAAACTACTAAAATTAAAAAATGTCTTTGCCGCTATGGAATCTTTTTTTCATGGCAAAAGTTCAGGTCTAGATCCTTTAAATAGTTACTTGAGTTTACCAATACTAATCAATTCTAAAGAAAATATAGAGCCTACAGGAATCCCTTCTCAAAAGGAAGGAAAAGGAGCTGTTTTTCTGCTAGATTCTCAACAAATTGGTGAAACAGAACCTATGGTAAACATCTTTATGAACAAGATGAAAAATGAAGGTTTTAGAAAAATGATTAGTGAAGACTTTGCCAAAACTACAGATGCTTGCATAGAAGATTTTTTACACGGCAATGTAAAATCTTTATTTGGCAACGTAAAGTCGCTTTCTAAATTGGTCTTAAAAAACTTTAAACCAATGATTCCTGATGCATTTCATAAAGTTTGGGAAAACGGAATTAAAACAAATGACTATTATTTAAAATTGTGTGGTTCTGGAGGCGGTGGTTACATTTTAGGATTCACAGAAGACTATGAAAAAGCACAAGAAAGTTTAAAAAACTACAAATTAGAGTTGGTATACAGATTTTAGTCTTATGCCTAGTTTTAAATCTAAGAAAAACATTGTTACTTTTTTAAGCTTAATTTCTACCATTAGGGGGTACAATATCTTTGTACTTGTTTTTGCACAGTATTTGGCTTCTATTTTTATTTTCTCTCCCAAAAAAACCTTAAGAGATACTGTTTTAGATTTACATTTATTATATGTAGTAATAGCTACCGTATGTGTTGTGGCAGCGGGTTACATCATCAACAGTTTTTATGATGTTAAGTTAGACAAGATAAATAGACCTTTAAAAGTTGGTTTAGAGAATTACGTAAAACAGTCTACCAAACTAAATCTTTATTTTGCTTTAAACTTTCTAGGTTTTGTTTTTGGTTGGTTGGTTTCTTGGCGGGCAGCACTTTTTTTTGCAGTATATATTTTTGCTATATGGTTTTATTCTCATAAACTCAAAAAATTTCCTTTAACAGGTTTAATATCAGCAACAATACTTACTATTTTGCCTTTTTTTGCCACTTTTATTTACTTTAAAAACTTCTCTAAAATAATTTTTGTGCACGCCATATTCTTGTTTTTAGTGTTGATGATTAGAGAATTAATCAAGGACTTACAAGGTATGAAAGGAGCTATAGTTAATAATTACGAGACTTTTCCAGTAAAATATGGAGAGAAAAAAGCAAAACAATTGTCAGTTTTTTTATTAATTTCTACTTTTTTTCCTATTATAATATTATTTACTTATCCAGAGTTAAGCTATATGAAATATTATTTTTATTTGGCAATGTTAACCTTAGTTTTAGTGGGTGTCTTGTTGTGGAAATCTAAAGAAACAAAACAATACCTTAGACTTCATAATGTATTAAAGTTGTTATTGTTAGTCGGTGTTTTTTCTTTGGTTTTTATAGATACTAGCTTGATTATAGAAAAAGTGATGGATCGTTTAAATTAAGCTTTTTTATACCTACTTTTGCAGAAATTTTAAGTAATGAAATCAAATAAAAACTCGTCGAGAGGACGACAAGAAGGAAAAAAAAGTACACCTCTTAGTAGAAAAAACTTCAAGAAAGACTTTAAAAAAATAAAGTCAACTCCAAAATCTGATGAATCGTTAGGGATACGATTAAACAAATACATCGCCAATTCAGGAATTTGCTCGCGTAGAGAAGCAGATACTTATATAGAGCATGGTAGTGTTCAAGTAAACGGTAAATTGGTAACAGAAATGGGGTACAAAGTGCAACCAAATGATGTTGTCAAGTTTGACGGAACTTCAATTTCTCCAGAACAAAAAAGATATATTCTTTTAAATAAGCCTAAAAACTATATTACTACCATGGATGATGATAGAGGTAGAAAAACAGTAATGGAGTTGGTCTCTAATGCTTCTAAAGAAAGAATTTATCCTGTAGGTAGGTTAGATAGAAATACAACAGGCTTACTGTTGTTTACTAACGATGGAGATTTAGCTAAAAAATTGACGCATCCAAAACATAACGTTCGTAAACTCTATCATGCCTCTTTGGATAGAAAATTAGATCTAAAAGATTTAGAAAAATTAAGAGGAGAAGTTATTATTGAAGGAAAAAAAGTGTTTATAGACGCAGTTTCATATATTGATGGAGAGTCAAAATCAGAAATAGGTATAGAAATTCACTCTGGTAGAAATAGAATCGTTCGTAAAATATTTGAACATGTTGGGTATAAGGTTGTAAAACTAGATAGAGTTATTTTTGCTGAATTAACTAAAAAAAATTTACCAAGAGGAAGATGGAGAGCATTAACAAACTTGGAAATAGCAAATCTTCAAAATTTAAAATAATAAATAAAAAAATCTAGCTTTTAGCTTTAGCTAGATTTTTTTATTTATTGAATATTTTTAACAAAAAACCCGAACAAAAGTTCGGGTTTTTAAGTGGTACCTCCAGTACTTTTGTTCACTTTGTCAATATATTATAAATTATAATAAAACTTATTGAAACCCTTTATTTATAAGGGTTTTGTTGTTTTTTATTGGTAAGTAAATTATCTACAATTTTATATGAAAAAACTCTTATTAGCACCCTAATTAGCACCCTTTTTTTGTATCTTTATGAAAAATAAAGCGCTATGAATAAAGGAGTTGAGAGAACAAAAGGCACGATTAGATTTGCTTTTAAGGTCTCAAAAACAAAGTTAGAAGAAAATAAAAATCTACAAAGTATTATATTTCTATTCTTCAGTTACGGTAAAAATCGATTTAAATACTCTACAGGCTACAAAGCTAGTTTCAACAATTGGGATTTCAAAAAACAACGCATTAGAAACAAAGTAGGTATTGAAGATAAAGACAAGATTAATGAAGATTTAAGCGAGTTAGAGAGTTATTTAAACAAAGAATACTCTAATCTTTTAAAAGAGTCTAAAAACGTTTCTAATGAGCTATTAAAATACAAATTAGATGTCTTTTTAAGTAAAATTATACCCAATCAAGAAATTGATACAAACCTTTCTTTTTTCGATGTCATTGATAAATATATTGAAAACAAAGAAGGCAATATTTCTATCATAACCATAAGGTCTTACAAGCAAACTAAAAAGAGGTTGCAAGAATATGAAAAGCACTTCAATAAAAAATTGATGTTCGATTATATAGATATGCGTTTCTATAATGAATTCAATACGTTCATGGAAAGTAAAAAATATGCTTTAAATACAATAGGAAAGCATATAAAGAACTTTAAAACCTTTCTAAATTATGCGCTTTCAGAAGGCTACACTAAGAATCAGAAATTTAAAAGCAATGATTTTAAAGTATTAAAAGAAATTACAACAGAAATCTATTTATCAGATGCAGAAATACAAGAAATGTTTGATAAAGATTTATCTAAATTTCCAGAAGTAGAATTAGCAAGAGATGTTTTTTTAATGGGTTGTTACACAGGGCAAAGAATCAGTGATTATAATGGTTTGTCTGAAAATGACGTCATTGAAATAGATGGCTATAAATACTTTGAAATTAAGCAAAAGAAAAATAAAAAGTTTCATAGAACTGTACATTGTCCTATTACAAAAGAGATGCAAGAAATTATGGAGTTAAGACATAATAGCAACCCTCCAAAAAGGATAGCAGAAGCCATTTTAAACGACTATATAAAACAAGTAGGGCAAATGCTTGAATGGAATACATTAGTTAAATGTGAGTACACAAAAGGCGGAATAGAATATTCAGAAATGATTCCAAAATACGACTTAATAAAGAGTCATACAGCTCGCAGAAGTTTTTGCACTAATAAATACAAAGCTGGTATGAGTGTTTTTGATATTATGTTGTTTTCTGGGCACACTACAGAGAAAGAATTCTATAAATACATTCGTATCAAAGACAAAGAAAGAGCAGCTCATATTGTGAAGTCAGGCTTTTTTAATGTTTAGTTAAAATAGTTTTTAGTAAGAGAGTCAATTCTACTATATTTAAGCAATCATAAAAAAATTGCAAAAATAATGGGAGAACTACAAACAGAGCAACTAGATAAATTTCATCATAAATCAGCTTTAGATGCTCATGAAATGAATAATAATTATTTTAAAAATTATGTAGAACGTAATCTTTTTAGTTCGTTAAAAAACCTCGATAAAGAAATAAATCATAATTTATTAATTTTAGATGAAAGAAGATTAAAAATTTATTTTAAACATATTATTAGTATTCTTCAAAGTTCTCAATTTTTAAAATTTGAGGACTCAAAAATGAATCACTATTTTAATAAATATAATCTTGACAAGGATAATGTGCTTAATATTAATGACAAAGAATATATTTCACTATTAAATCATATAGCAACTCGCACAGATTTATTTACAAGTGAAGGAGCTGAATTATATCAAGAGTCAGTTAAAGCCAAAAATATTCTTTATAGATATGTAGCTAAATATGAAATCTTATTTTTTATTGAAAGAGTAAAGGAAATGGAATCAGAACATTTAAATATAGATACAAATAACAAGTCTAAATCAAAACAAAATCAACTTTCAGCAAATCAGATAGTGATACTACTAGACAGACTAGGCTTTTTAGCTCATCCAGATTTAGAAGACCTAAGTAGGTCTAAACAAGCAGAATTGATAAGTTTAATAACAGGTCTAAACAAAAAGAATTTTGAAAAATACATTGATAAGCTAGAAGCCTCAAAACCAACTGAAAACTATCAAAAAGATATCAATAAAATCGATAAACTTTTAGACGATTTAACATAGCGTGGAGTAACCTCTGGAGTTACTCCAGCACTAAAAAATGTAATGTTCTACTATACCTTTGTCCTCGTAATTATTAAACAAATAAGCGATGACAGAGAACAACATTACACAAGTACACGGTACAACACCAAAACAATTAAGAGAAAACATTTTAAAAGATGTTAGAACAGAACTAAAAGAAATAGTTCTAAACTTTCAACCCAAAAAGCTACCCGAATATTTGACAAGAAAAGAAGTTGCTAAAATCTTAAAAGTATCATTAGTTACCCTTTCAGATTGGAATAAAAAAGGAGTGCTAAAACCTTACAGATTAGGAAATCTTATCAGATACAAAAGAGCAGAATTAGACCAGGCATTAATTAGTATTAACTCTAAAAAAAGATAAGATGAGCAATTTTCAACACCCATTTAACGATTCATTAAAAAAAATATCTATTAGATTAGAATATTTAATTAAACAAAATGAATTCAAAAATAAGCTAAGTCCAGAATATGTTTTGTTAGACAATGCAGACATTTTACAACTCTTTAAAATTTCACCTAAAACAGCAAGTAATTGGAGAGAAGAACAGATACTTCCTTATTCTCAAATAAAAGGTAAAATCTATTATAAGCTATCTGATATGCACAAAGTAATTGACAAACATTACAATTCAAATAAAAAAAAATAGTCGGAATTAATAGGGTTAATATTCCATTAGAAATGTGCAATTGGGTATTGCAAAACAATCAAGAAAACCCTTTTCAATTATTTGTCTATCTAAAATTAACATATCCATCAGGTAAAATTCAATGGAATGGTTTAGATAAAGAATATGCAAGTTTTTTCTTATGTAAAACCACTAAAACAATAACAAATAATTTTAAGAAATTAATTGAATTAGAATGGTTGTATTATGATGAACAATTTAAATATTACAGGTTAGAAGCCATAGATACATTAAGAGATGAAAGAGATTGGGTAAAAAGAAGAGCCTATCCATTTGGTTATAAAGACATCAATAATATAAGAGCAACGTTAGGAGCAGTATTATACACGCAACTATACAAATCTTATTGTGGGAAACATTTTAAAAAACACAAAAGCAACGTGCTAAAAAGTGAGAGCGCCAATAAGTCTTTTGTGGTTTCCTATGATGTTAAAAAATATGCTGAAATATCTGTAAATGGTATAGTAGCTATTTTTAAACTCTCGAAATGCAAAGCATCAAGAATTAAAAATTTGGCAGTAAAACACAAGTTGATAGAAGTTAAAAAAAATTATGAAAAACTAAAGCCTAATGAGTTAGATGTTGCTAAAAAAGGTGCAAAATATAGAGATGAAAATCAAAACATCATATTTAAGAACGGAAACTACTATTTACAACATATTGATAAAATTTACTCTGATTTATACTTTAAAAAAAGGAAAAAATTAGAAACATTATAAGTGAGTATATAGTATACAATTACTACTTCTTTTATTATTAATAAATAAACAATACACAAAGAGCTGATTAAAAGAAAAAGAAGAATAGAAAATCAATTAATATTTATACTTTTATAATTCTATAAATTGCTTATTAGAATATGTCATTATATCAAACTTCAGTATTAAAAAATTATATCAATTTACAAGAAGATGCTGTTATTGAAAAAGCCTATAAAAAGTATGTCAAGTATTTTTTAAATCCTACCATTCAAGAAAATATACGTAGTTCTAAAGAAGAAGAATATCAAGGTATATTTTTAACAGAACTATTTGTAAATATTTTAGGCTATACATTAAAACCAAAAGCAGATTTTAATTTAGTTGCAGAATATAAAAATCAAACCAATTCTAGAAAAGCAGATGGAGCAATATTACATAACGATATTGCTATTGGAGTTATAGAATTAAAAGGAACAAATACCAAAGATTTAGAAAGTATACGTAAACAAGCATTCGATTATAAAGCCAACCAAAAAGGATGTGTCTATGTAATTACGTCTAATTTCGAGAAGTTACGCTTCTATATAAATGATGCTACAGAGTTTGAAGAATTCAATTTATTCGAACTCACTGCAGCACGTTTTCAACTCTTCTATTTATGTTTACAGAAAGACAATATTATAAACAATGTTCCTTTAAAAATTAAAGAAGCATCTATAGTACAAGAAGAAAAAATAACCAAAGAGTTTTATAAAGACTACTCACTCTTTAAAAGAGAATTGTATAGAGATTTAGTAAAACAGAATGCTAAGAGATTAAAAAGTTCTAATGTCATTTCGAGCGCAGTCGAGAAATCTCAAGAACAACTTCAACTCGAAAAAAACGTAAAACTCACTTTATTTAAAAAATCACAAAAATTAATAGATCGTTTCTTATTTATATTCTTTGCTGAAGATAGAGCTTTATTACCTGCAAATAGTACAGAGCTTATTTTAGAAAAGTGGAAAGCAGACAACGATTTTGGTGATGAAAGACCATTGTACAACCTTTTTAAACAATACTTTCATTTTTTAGACCAAGGTAGACAAGGAACAAAAAGCAGAGGCGAAATATATGCGTATAATGGTGGTTTGTTTAAAGAAGATACTTTATTAGATGGTTTAGAAATTGATAACGAATTACTGTACAAACACACGCACAAATTAGCAGCATATGATTTTGAAAGTCAGGTAGATGTTAATATTCTAGGACACATTTTCGAAAACTCTTTAAATGAAATTGAAAGCGTAAATGCAGAAATTGAAGGTGCTAATTTTGACAAACAAAAAAGCAAACGCAAAAAAGACGGAGTATTCTACACCCCAAAATACATTACCAAATACATTGTAGAAAATACTATTGGTAAATTATGTGAAGAAAAGAAAGTAGCATTAGGTATTAAAGAAGAAGAATATTTTAAAGGACGTAAAAACCGAAATAAATCCACCATAACCAAGTTAGTTGGTTTGTTAGATGAATATAGAGATTGGCTCTTACAATTAACCATTTGCGACCCTGCTTGTGGTTCTGGTGCATTTTTAAACCAAGCGTTAAACTTTTTAATTGCAGAACACACCTATATAGACGAACTAAAAACAAAAGTTTTAGGTGGTGGATTACAATTCTCAGATATTGAAAACACCATATTAGAAAACAATATTTTTGGGGTAGATTTAAACGAAGAATCTGTAGAAATTGCCAAACTATCTTTATGGTTAAGAACTGCACAACCACGTAGAAAATTAAACGATTTAAGCAGCAATATAAAATGTGGTAATTCTTTAATTGATAGCAAAACTGTTGCTGGTGAAAAAGCCTTTCATTGGGAAACTCAATTTCCACAAGTATTTGAAAAAGGTGGTTTTGATGTAGTTATTGGGAATCCGCCTTATGGAGCTGAATTAAGTGGTAAAAAATGGTTGAAAAATAGATTTAAAGAATCAAGTTTTGGCAATATAGACTCTTATAAATATTTTATTCAATTAGGTTCTGAATTACTAAAGGGTAAAGGAGTATTGAGTTATATAATGCCTGACTCTTATTTAGAAAAAGAATACTTCAAAGACATAAGAGTTTTTACTTCTAAATTTTTTAAATCTATAACTAACATTAAATTAGGTGATGATGTTTTTGAAGAGGTTAATTTGCCAACAGCAATCATTGTGTTAGATTGTAAAGGAGAAATCGCTTCTACATATAAATATTTAGATTTATCACACTCTAGTAAGAGTGAAAAATCAGATTTACTTTTTAATCAAAATAAATATATTACACAAGCACCCCAAGTTGAGAAGACTTTTGTAGTTATTAAAAGTATTATAAAAAAAGATAACACTATAGCTTTAATTGAAGTTTACGAGCAAGTTATGGGTGTTAAAGTTTATCAAAAAGGAAAGGGTAAACCAAAACAAACTTTATTCGAAAAAGATAATGATGTTTTTGTTTCAAAAATAAAAAGTGAAGAATTTAAATATCCTTATATCTCTCAAGGTATTAATAGGTATTTTTATCAAAGTCAAAATGAATTTATTTCATATGGTGAATGGTTGGCAGAACCAAGGAAAAAACAATATTTTACTAATCCTAAAATTGTAGTTAGAGAAATAATTAATCCAAGAATTTTTGCAACATATATCGAAGAAAACGCAGTTGTTAAAAATATTGCAGCTGTTTTAATTGAGAAGGATAAAAAATATCCATTAAAATTTCTATTAGGTTTACTTAATTCAAAATTATTAACTTATTATGTCAATGAACAATCACCGAAAAGTAATAATAAAAGTTATCCTAGTTTTAATTCTCGTTTATTAAAAGAGATACCAATCCCAATTTGTGATGACAACCCAAAAAATAGAATTATTTCTAATGCAGATATAATGTCTTTAAAAGTTTCTGAAAAAATAAAATTTAGAGATAAATTCATTAAATATATTAAACAAAAATTCCAACTTGAAAAACTATCCAAAAAACTACAAAATTGGCACGAATTAGAATTTGGAGACTTTATAAAAGAGCTAAATAAAGCCATTAAACTAAGCAATAAGCAACGTTTAAAAGACAACTTACAAGAAGTACCAACGCTAACAAAAAAAGACGAGTTTGAGTGGTTAGACCTCTTTGAAGAAAACAAACAAAAAGCACAAGAACTACAAACCCAAATAAACCAAACAGATGCAGCAATAGACGCTATGGTCTATGAGTTGTATGGGTTAACAGATGAAGAAATTGCAATTGTTGAGAATAGTTAGTTATGGATAAATTTAAAGCTACTTATACAGATGTTACAGATTGGGATGTTATTGTGTATCAAAATACTACTGGTAGCAGGAGTAAAAAAATAATTAGAGAACCAGAAACAGAAGATGAATATTTTTTTAAAGGTTCTAAAGAATTAGCTGATGGAGAAATTAGATATCCAAGTGAGTTTTGGTCAGAAATTGTGTCATCTAAAATAGGGCAATATTTAAAATTTAATATCCTAGATTATAATATTGGTTATAATAAAGATGGTACCCAAAAAATTGGTTGTCTTTCTAAATCTATGGTCTTAAATTCTAAAAATAAACTTACTGAAGGAAAAGTTTATTTAACAGGGTATAAATCTTCTTACAATCCAGAAAAAGATAAGAAAGAATATACTTTTCAGTTTATTAGAGATACTTTATCTTTCTTTAACTACAGTAATTACATTAAGAACTTATTAGAAATTATAGTTTTTGATGCTTTAATTGGTAATTCTGATAGACATCAAGAAAACTGGGGTATTATAACTAACTTTGAGCAAACTATTGAAGATTTTAACGAAAAAATAAGAAATACTAATGATAGGTGGTATAAAAATTGGGGTTTAAAATTAGGGAGATTGTTAACAATTATTCAGTCAGAAAAGTTTAAAAGAAATACTAAAAAATTTAAAAAAACAGATTTGTTAATTGAATCTGATATTGTAAAAAATTATTTTTCACCAATATATGATAGTGGTTGTTGTTTAGGTCGTGAATATAATCTTGAAAAAGTAGGAAAAATGATAACTGATAATCAAATGATTGCCAAATATCTAAAAAATGGAACTTCTGAAATTCATTGGCTAGGTAAAAAATTAAACCATTTTGATTTAATTAGTCGTTTAAAAGAAGAGTATCCAGAGCAGATAAAAAAACTAATTTATAAGATAGAGGTAAATTTTAATGAGAAAAATATAAATGAGATTATTCAAAATATAGATCAAAATCTACCAATCCAATTAAAAAAACATAAATTACATCCGCTAAGGAAAGAATTAATGATAAAGTTAATAAATTTGCGTTTTAACAAGTTATTAGAATTAAAATGAAATCAATAGGAAATATATATCTTACTTGGCGTAAAGGCAAGGGCGAAAGGAGAATTCCTATTGGCGTAATTAAACGCAACAAAACTTTAGGCACACGTTTTCATTATCTTAAAAAAGGTATAGAAGATGCTAAAAAGTTTGGGTTTTCAATTTATGAGGGTTTTCCAGATACCTCAATGACATATTCAAAAAATGTTATTGAAATATTTGGGCAAAGAATAATGAGGAGTGAAAGAAACGACATTAAAGACTTTTACGATTTTTGGTTGATTGACAAAACACACCTTAACGATGTTTACTATATGCTTGCCCATACTCAAGGAATATTACCCACGGATAATTATGAGTTTTTAGCAGAATTTAATTCCTCAAAAGATTTAAAATTTATTACAGAAATTTCTGGTTTATCAAAATTTAAAATTAGTTCAGAGGTTTTAAAAAAAGGAGATATACTGTCCTATAAAAAAGAGTCTAACAATTCATTTGATAAATACGCTGTTAAAGTTTTTAAAGATGAACTCTGTTTAGGGTATATTAAAATAATACATAATCGTATTTTTCATAGAAGCAATAAAGAATTTAAAATCTCTGTTCAACACCTAGAAAAGAATGGTGTTTTAAATAGAGTCTTTTTGCGTATTGAGTAACATGTTTTGTAACTAATCAAAAATATATACGTCTAATTCATAAAAGTAATTATATAGTTAAGTATAACGTTTACAATATAATAAATGATATAATAGTTGCTTTAAGTAATTTAATTATATATTTTTGTATAAGAAATAAAAGTATTACTTTACATCAGAATAATAATTCATTTAAATGAAAAAAGAACAAACATCTCTTCTTGTTGCTTTGGCAAAAAAATTAAAAAATGAACATTCTTCTAAGGAGTCAGCAATGGCTTCTCTTAATTCAGCTGGTATTGTAACTAAAAATGGAGAAATAACTAAATCTTTTCCAAATTTAGAAAGAGTACTTTCTATTGCTGAATAATAAATGTATAGTTCAAGGTCTAATATCTTAATTGGATTTCACGGCTGCGACGAATCTGCTAGAAATGAGCTTCTTACAAAACCTAAAAAAGTAAAAATAAGTGAAAAACCATTTGATTGGTTAGGTCACGGATTTTATGTTTGGGAGAACAATTATGAAAGAGCCTTAGAATGGGCTAAAGACAAACAAAAAAGAGGAAAAATAAAAAAAGCTTCAGTTATAGGAGTTGTTTTTACGTTAGACTATTGCTTAGATTTAATTGATAGCGAATTCATAAAGATGCTTTCCATTTATTACAAATTAATGGAAAAGGATTTTTCTTCTATTGGTAAAGACTTGCCTAAAAATAAAGATGTAAAAGAAGATGAACATAAAGATCTACTGATTAGAGAATTAGATTGCGCTGTAATACAATACTTACATCAAAAAATAAAAGAAGCAAAAGAAAATGACAAAAACACACCATTAAAAGAGTTCGACTCAGCAAGAGGTGTTTTTACAGAAGGTGGCCCTGCATTTCCTGGTGCTGGTGTTCAGAAAAAAAGTCACATACAAATTTGTATTAGAAATATGGACTGTATCAAAGGTTTCTTTTTACCTAGAAAATAACTTAAATTCTTAAACTACGTATAGGTCAAATATCCCCACAACCCAAAACCCAGTTTATTTTAAAAATGCGTTTATAATTTAAATGGTATTTTTAAAACAAGCCTCTGTCTTTTGTGTTGTTCCGCTTTCCAGCACCTAAGTTTAGCGTTTTACTTTCTAGTGGTACTTGCATTTTAAAGCTTGTCTTTTCGCACACTCAAACACAACTGTAAAAAGCAATCTTTACTATTTTTTTCATAAAACACAAAACTCCCCAAAGCTATATTTACAT
The DNA here is from genome assembly GCF_003335085.1 of Polaribacter sp. WD7. Taxonomy (GTDB): domain Bacteria; phylum Bacteroidota; class Bacteroidia; order Flavobacteriales; family Flavobacteriaceae; genus Polaribacter. The sequence continues at coordinate 602,030 of NZ_QPEJ01000018.1, forward strand.
AATGCGCAGTTATATACACATTCATTTGATTTCTGGTCTATAACGCCATTATGTAAAATAGCCGCTTCTGCCCACGCTTTTTGCAGCCACTTCTGCCCACGCACTAGGTATGTTAATTATTTTAAATAGAATTTAAAAAGAAAAACCCACATCGTGGAGAGGTGGGAAATTGCTATGAAAAAGAAAGTGAGATTTAACTCACTATTGTAAATATACTAAAAATTATAAAAACGCATTTTGTTTTAATATTTCATTCAATCGCCATTAGGCTAACATTTTAAAAGATTGATAAACTCCAAGCTCAAACCAGCCTCTGTTTATCAATCTTTAAAAACGATAAAACACCTCTTTTTCCTTATCTCATTCAACTGCACAAAAATCCTGCTAAATTCATTTAATTTCTTTATCAAAATTCTTTGTTTGTTTCATTTCACTAAGTAAAAAATGGTAAAATAAGACTATTAGAGGTAATGAGAATAAAGAGTGGTAACAATTACGTTTTTTATCAGTATATTAGGTAGTAAGTAGTATTAAAGCCATAATAAAACCGTACCAAGTCCAAAGAAGTATTAATTTTAATTTTATATAGTAATGGGAAAGATATCTCAAGGAATTTTAGGGGGTTTAAGTGGTAAAGTAGGCTCAATTATTGGTGGAAATTGGAAAGGAATTGATTATATTAGAATCAAGCCTTCTAGTGTTGCAAACCCTAGAACACCAGGGCAAGTAAATCAAAGAAACAAGTTTAGTGCGACAATTGAGTTTTTGCAACCAAACAAAGATTTTTTAAATGTAGGTTTTAAAGCTTTTGCGATAAAGAAAACTTCTTTTAATGCTGCAATGTCATATATCTTAGGTAATGCAATCACAGGTACTGCACCAAACTTTAATGTAGATTATTCATTAGCTTTATTGAGTAAAGGGAACTTAACTGCTCCTTTAAATGGTAGTGTAGATTTATCAACAGCTAATCAAGTAACTTTTGATTGGGATGATAATTCATCAGATGGTAATGCAAGTACAACAGATAAATCTATGGTGTTGGCTTACAATCAATCAAAAAAAGAATCAATTTACATTTTAGATGGAGCACAAAGAAGTGTTACTTCTCAGGTATTAATATTACCAACATCATACACAGGGGATACAATACAGCTATTTATGGCATTTGTTTCTGAAGATGGGAAAAAAGTATCAAATAGTGTTTATTTAGGTTCTGGTGCGGTGGCTTAGTAATTAAGAACAAAATAAATATTTTAAACCGTTGCATTAATTTGTAGCGGTTTTTTATTAGCACCCTATTTAGCACCCTAAAAAGAAAAAACCCTATAAACATTACGTTTAAAGGGTTTTTAAGTGGTACCTCCAGGAATCGAACCAGGGACACAAGGATTTTCAGTCCTTTGCTCTACCAACTGAGCTAAGGTACCATTGCCTTAGCGGATGCAAATATAATATGTTTTTTTACATCTGCTAAATAAATTTTAAAAAAATGTGTTGTATTTTTGAAATTCACCTGAAAATAAGAAATGAATTTAATTATAGATATAGGTAATACAAGAGTTAAGACTGCTGTTTTTGAAGGGACTAAGGTTGTAGAGGTTTTTATTTTTAAGAAAAGAAGTAGTATCTCTGAATTAAAAAAAATTAAAGAAAAATATTCAATTTCTCATGCAATATTATCAAGTGTTTCTAAAATATCAGAAATAAAGAAGAAAAAAATGGAGGAATTTCTAAATGTTGTTTCATTAACAGCGCTTACAAAAGTTCCTTTTTTTAATCTTTATAAAACACCAAATACGCTTGGAGTTGATAGAATAGCTTTGGTAGCTAATGCTGTTGTAAAATTTTCTAACAAAAACGTTTTAATTATTGATGCAGGAACTTGTATTACTTATGATTTTGTAAACAGTAATAAAGAATATTTAGGAGGTGCAATATCTCCTGGAGTTGAGATGAGGTTTAAATCGTTGCATGCATTTACATCAAAACTACCCAAATTAAATGCAGAAGTGTTACATAATATTACAGGAGCAAGTACACAAGAAAGTATAAATTCTGGCGTTGTTAATGGTATAATCCAAGAAATTGAAGGAGTAATTAATCAATATCAAAATAAATATTTGGATTTAACAGTAGTTTTAACAGGGGGGGATACAAATTTCTTGTCAAAACAATTAAAAAGTAGCATATTTGCCAATCAAAATTTTCTCCTTGAAGGATTAAATGAAATATTGATATTTAACAAAGACAAATGATTAAGAAACTAGTTTCAGTATTTTTTCTGTTAACTTTTGTAACCCTATCAGCTCAAAGAAATAGTACATCATCACCATATTCTTTTTTTGGTTTAGGAGAACAATTTAGTCCTAGAACAATAGAGCAAAGTGCTATGGGTGGTATAGGAGTAGCATTTAATCATTACAAATACTTAAATTTTACCAATCCAGCTGCAATTGCAGAAATAAGGTATACCACATATACCTTTGGAGTTTTAAATACAAATTTGACAATAAAAGATGTTAATACCTCTCAGTCAGGAAACGCAACTAATTTAAGTTATTTTGCATTGGCTTTTCCAATAGGGAAAAAAGCAGGTGCATCACTAGGTATTCAGCCTGTTTCTTCTGTAGGTTATGGTTTAAATAATACTGTTTTAGATGCAGATGGCAACTTTGCAGAATTTAGTTCTTTTTCTGGAAATGGTGGAGTTAGTAGGGTATACGGAACTTTTGGTTTAAAATTGTTTAAAGAATTATCTATAGGTGTAGAGGCAGAGTTTAGTTTTGGAAATACGGAAAATACAATTACAGAACAAAGAGCAAACGTAACATTGTTTACAGAATTTAATGAAGAAACACAAATAAGAGGTGGAGCAGTTAAGGTTGGAGCACAGTATAACAAAGAATTAAAAAATAAACTTAGAATATCGGCAGGAGCTTCTGCAAAATTAGGCAATGAACTAGATGTTACTGGTAACGAGTATTTATATTCTGTAGGTTTCAATGGTAATGGAGTACGTGTATCTAGAGATACAATTTTAGATAATCCAGTAACAGGAAAATATACATTGCCCTTAAAAATCACTTTGGGTGCTGGAGTAGGGAAATATGATAAATGGTACGTTGGCGTAGAGTATGAAAGTCAAGATGCCATACAAACGTTAGGTTTTTTAAACAATTCTAGTGCAGCTTTTAGATACGGAAACTCAAATAGATTATCTTTAGGAGGTTTTTATTTGCCTAAAATGAATTCAATTTCAAGTTACTGGGAAAGAGTTACATACAGAGCGGGTATTCGTTTAGAAAAAACTGGTTTACTTGTAGATGGTTCTGGCACTAATACAAACTTTACCCCTATAGATGACTTTGGCATATCTTTTGGTTTAGGTATACCATTGAAACAATTGTCTACCTTAAATATGGGCTTAGAATACGGAGTAAGAGGAACAACCGACAATAATTTAATACAAGAAAATTATTTTAATTTTAGATTAGGATTATCTCTTACAGATGTCAATTGGTTCAAAAAAAGAAAAATAGATTAACAAAATAACAAAGAAATGAAGAAAATTACGTTTTTATTAGCTGTGTCTTTAATGATTATTTCAGTAAAAACAAATGCTCAGGAAAATTCAGAAAGAGAATGTACTATAAAGTACAATCTTTTTAAGGGAGATTTTAAATCAAAAAAGTACGATGATGCCTACACCAATTGGATATATTTAATGGATAATTGCCAAGATTTATCTGTAAATATCTATAAATATGGAGCAACATTAGCAGAAGATGTAAAGAAAAATCCTGAATTAGCTAAAAGAGTATATGAACAAAGATTAAAGTTTTACCCTAAAGATAATCCAGCAAAAGTACATAGTGATTATGCGTCATATTTGTTGGCTAATAAGTTAGCTACAGATGATGAGATTTTTAGTATTTTAGAAAAAGGATACAAGATAGATCCTACAAAAATGGGTGTTAAAAACTTATATATCTATTTTCAAGGAGTAACTGATAGAAATAAAGATACCAACCCTCAAAGAGTTTTTGATACATACGATGACGTATTAGAAAACGTAAATAAAAAATTAGAAGGTTATGCTGCAAATTTAAAGAATCTTACCGCAGACTCTACAAAAGTATTGTCTAAAAGAGAAAAAAGTTTGGTTAGAGCTTATTCTATAAACTCAAAGGCTTTAGGAACTGTAGAAGGCGGATTAGATGCTATCATATCTGAAATAGCAACTTGTGAAAGATTAGTGCCTTTATATCAAAGAGACTTCGAATCTAATAAAGAAAATGCGCAATGGCTAAAAAGAGCGGTTTCTAGAATGTTTAATAAAGGTTGTCAAACAGATCCTTTGTTTGAGAAATTAGCTAGAGCTTTTGCAGAAGCTTCTCCATCGCCAGAAGCATATGCATTTTTAGCAAACGTTTTAGAAGACAACGGAGATACTTCTGGAGCAAATGAAATGAGACAAAAATCTTTTGATTTGGAAACAGATCCTTTAAAGAAAGCAAAATACAAACTAAAATTTGCACAAGCAGCAAAAGATAGAGGTCAGTTAAGTAAGGCAAGAAGTTTAGCTAGAGAAGCAATAAACTATAACCCAAGTTTCGGTAAAGCGTATTTGTTTATTGCAAGATTATATCAATCTAGTGTAAACAATTGTGGTACTAGCGAATTTGAAAAAAGAATGGTTTATGTAGCTGCTTTAAATAAAGCACAAAAAGCTGCATCTGTAGATCCTAGTATTTCAGGTGTTGCAAGAAAATATATTGCAAGCTACAGAGCTAATGTACCAAGTAAAAAAGTTATTTTTACAGCTGGTGTTGCACCAGGAAGTTCTTATACAATTAAATGTTGGATAGGAGAAACTGTAAAAGTGCCATCAAAATAGGTTTTTGAAATTTTTTAAAATAATATCAATCAAAAGCATTACTGTAATTATAGTTGCAGTAATGCTTTTTTCTTGCTCTAACAATACACAAGAGGTTAAAGATTTTTTGGCTAGCAAAAATTTACCAATTGGCATTGCAAAAGATGCATTTCATGTTTATAAAGATTCAGGAAGAATAACGTCAAAGTTAATTACTCCGCTATTGCACGATTTTAGTAATAGAAAAGAACATCCTTATAATGAATTTCCTAAAGGAGTAAAAATCATCAATTTTGAAGGTAAAGATTCTGTTACCATAACAGGCAATTATGCACTTACTTATTCTAAAACTTTAGTATCAGAAATTAAAGGAGAAGTAGTTGTTTATAATCATACAGAACAATCAACATTAAAAACAGAGCAATTATTCTGGGATCAGAATACAAATTACTTCTTTTCTGAAAAACCATTTGCATTATTAACACAAACAGATTCTATTTATGGTATTGGGTTTGAATGTAAAGAAGATTTAACAGAACATTTGGCTAAAAAAACAACAGGAAAATTAGAAACAATAGAGAATTAAAAAGATGAACAAAATTTGGAAATTTTTTCAGTATGGTTACGTAGTAATAGCAATTTTCTTCTTAGTTGATGCAATTTCTAACTTTGGATCAAACAATAGTAGAGCTATTTTATCATTACTATTTTTTGTTTTTATTATCTTAGTTTTTTTCTTTAAAAGACATTTTAGAAAAAAAGTAGAAAAAAGAAATAACCAACAATAAACGTCATCTGTTTTATGGAGATTGAAGTTATTATCATATTGAGTTCAATTATCCTGTCTGCCTTTTTTTCAGGTATGGAAATAGCATTTGTTTCTGCTAATAAACTGCACATAGAGCTAGAAAAGAAAAGAGACGGTTTTATTCCAGAAATATTAAATAAAATTACACAAAAATCATCAAAATTTATCACCACAATGTTGGTGGGTAATAATATTTCTTTGGTAATTTACAGTTATTATATGGGAGATTTTTTAGTGGGTATTCTTCCTCTAAAAGAGTATAATGATTTTTCTGTTCTCCTCATTCAAACCATTATCTCTACAATTCTAATTCTTGTAACTGCAGAGTTTTTACCAAAAGCAATTTTTAGGATCTATGCCAATGAAGTACTTAAAATTTTTGCCTTACCAGCGTATTTTTTTTATGTAATCTTTCACTTTTTTTCTGAATTAATTACCATTATTTCAGATTTTTTATTGCGTGTTTTTTTTAAGACAGATGCAGATGAACATCAAACGGAATTTAGTAAAGAAGAATTAGGGAATTATATTACAGAACAATTAGAAACAGGAAATGAGGGTGACGAATTGGATTCTGAAATTCAAATTTTTCAAAATGCACTCGAATTCCATAATGTAAAAGCAAGAGAGGTTATGGTACCAAGAACAGAAATTGTTGCCGTAGAGATTCATGAAAAAGTAAGTAATTTAAGAAACATTTTTATAGATACAGGATTGTCTAAAGTACTTGTTTATAAAACATCATTAGATGATGTTATTGGGTATGTTAATGCGTTTGAACTGTTTAAAAAACCTAAGACAATTAAATCTATTTTACTTCCTATAGAATTGGTGCCAGAATCTATGATGATTAATGATGTTTTAAACAGTTTAATGAAAAAACGAAAAAGTGTAGCTGTTGTTGTTGATGAATATGGAGGTACATCAGGCATGATTACTGTAGAAGATATTGTGGAAGAACTTTTTGGAGAAATTGAAGACGAACATGATACTCAAGAATTTCTCGAGAAAAAGATTGGAGAAGATACTTTTGATTTTTCTGCTAGATTAGAGGTAGATTATTTGAATGAAGAATATGGCTTAAACCTGCCAAAATCTGAAGCATATGAGACCTTAGGAGGTTTTATCATAGAACATACAGAAAATATCCCAGAAAAGGACGAGGTAGTTCATATAGAGAGTTTTCAAATCACTATTTTAAAAATGAGTAGTGCTAGAATAGAAGAGGTTCGTATAAAAATTACGAGCAATGAAGATTAACTTTGTCTAGGTTTTACAACTCTTTCTATACCATACAAATGGCATGTTAATATGTTAAAAATCGGTTGCAATATTAAAAGCCAAATCGTATATTCGCCAACCGAATTTAAATTAATGACGTATGGCAATTTTATCGAAAATTAGAGAACGCTCAATGTTCTTAATCATAATAATAGGTTTAGCACTTTTTGCTTTTGTGTTAGATCCATCTACATTAGGAGATTTTTTCAACTCAAATAAAGTAAACGAAGTTGGTGTTATCAATGGAGAGTCTATATCTAGACAAGAGTATGTGCAAGAATTAGAAGAGTACAAGCAAAGAGTAGGAAGCAGAGTTTCAGAAATGCAAGCTTCTAAATCTGTTTGGGATAATATTGTAAGAAAAAAGATTTATCAAAACCAATTGTCAGAAGCAGGAATTTCTGTTGGTGAAGCAGATGTTTGGAATGAAATTATAAATGCACCATCAGTAAAAAATAATCCCCAATTTCAAAATGAAGGAGGTTTGTTTGATGAAGCAAAATTTAAACAGTTTTTAGCAGATACAAAAGAAAATAATGATCAAATGTGGAGAGCTTGGTCTAACTACATGAATCAAATTAGAGACAATTCAGAAAGAAATACTTACAATAATCTAGTTACTGCTGGTCTTGGAGCGTCTTTAAAAGAAGGTGAGTTTCAGTACATGATAGATAATACTAAAATGAACACACAGTTTGTATATGTACCGTATACTTCTGTTGCAGATAGTCTTATAAAAATTAATAAATCAGAAATTGCATCATATATTAAGAATCATGAATCTGAATTTAAAGTAGAAGCATCTAGAGATATTTCTTACGTAAAGTTTGATATTACTGCTACACCAGAAGACGAAAAAGCTATTCAAGATGATGTTGCTTTATTGACTGAAGATTTTAAAACAGCATCTAATAATGCTGAGTTTTTAAATCAAAATGATTCAGATATTAATTTAGATGAAAATTTCAAATATGAAAATCAGATTAATACAAATATAGCTCCTGCTATTATTAAAGGTTCACAAGGAGAAGTTTTTGGACCTTATAAAGATGATAATTTTATAAAAATCACAAAAATAACAGAGGTTGCTCAATTGCCAGATTCTGTAAAGGCAAGTCATATCTTAATTCCTTTCCTGGGTTCTCAAAGAGCAACTCCAGATGTAACAAGAACAGAGGAAGAAGCTAAAAAAATGGCAGATAGTATTTTAAAAGTAGTTAAAAGAAATAGAAGCAAATTTGGAAAAATAGCTCAAGATTTATCTTCAGATAAAGGTTCTGCAGCAAAAGAAGGAGATTTAGGATGGTTTACTTATAATAGAATGACGCCAGAGTTTAGAGATTTTGTTTTTGAAGGCAGTAAAAGAGATATAGATGTTGTAAAGACACCTTTTGGATATCATGTTATTAAAATAGATGACCAAAAAAACAAACAAACCGTTGTAAAACTAGCTACATTTGGAAAAAAAATTGTTCCATCAGAAGCAACAGAAAATGCTGTTTTTCAAAAGGCAGAGCAATTTGCATTAGCTTTATCTAAAGATAATGATTTTTCTGAAGCAGCAAAAGAGAATAATTATTCTATAAAACCAGCTGTTGGTTTAAAAGCTTTAGATGAAAATGTTCCAGGTTTAGGAAACCAAAGGCAAATAGTTTCTTGGGCATTTGAAAAAGATGCAAAAGTTGGTGCATTTAAAAGGTTTGATTTAGAAGGTAGCCACGTTGTTACTTTTGTTAATGCAATAACACCAAAAGGTTTAATGTCTGTAGAAAAAGCAACTTCTAGAGTAAAACCAATTTTGGTAATAGAGAAAAAAGCAGCGTTGTTATCAGAAAAATTCAACGCATCAACTTTGGCAGATATTGCTAAAGAGAATAATGTAACTGTTAGAAATGCAAATGGTGTCAACTTAAAAAGTCCAACTTTGTCAGGAGCAGGTTCAGAACCTAAAGTTGTTGGCGCAATGTACAACGCAGAATTAAATAAAGTTTATAAAAATATTGAAGGAGATAGAGGTGTTTATGCTTTTTCTGTAGTTAAAAGAGAGCTTCCAACAGCACTACCCAACTATGAAACAAATAGGAAGAATATAGCTCAAGAAAGAAAAAGAAAGACATATGCAATGTATGAAGCTATAAAAAAAGCAGCAGATGTAGAAGATAATAGATCTTTTATGTATTCTGGAAACTAGTAATTATAAACTATAGACATAAAAAAATCCGTTCAACGTCAATTGAACGGATTTTTTTATTTTAAAAGAGTTTTCTAACCATTCATAGAAATTAAAAACTCATCATTATTTTTAGAAAACTTAATTCTTTCATTAATAAATTCCATTGCCTCAATAGGGTTCATATCTGCCAAGTATTTACGTAACACCCACATTCTTTGTACCGTCTTTTCATCTAATAATAAATCGTCACGTCTTGTAGAAGATTTAATCAAATCTATAGCTGGATAAATACGTCTGTTTGCAATATTTCTCTCTAATTGTAGCTCCATATTACCCGTACCTTTAAATTCTTCAAAAATTACTTCATCCATCTTAGAACCAGTTTCTGTAAGTGCTGTTGCAATAATAGTTAAAGAACCACCACCTTCTATATTTCTAGCGGCACCAAAGAAACGTTTAGGCTTGTGCAAAGCATTAGCATCTATACCACCAGAAAGTATTTTTCCAGAAGCAGGTGCTACAGTATTATATGCTCTCGCTAGACGAGTAATAGAGTCTAACAAAATAACTACGTCATGACCACATTCTACCAAACGTTTTGCTTTTTCTAAAACAATATTAGCCACTCTCACATGTTTATCTGCAGGCTCATCAAAAGTAGAAGCAACTACTTCTCCACGAACACTACGTTGCATGTCTGTAACTTCTTCGGGTCTTTCATCAATCAATAAAACAATTTGATATACCTCTGGATGATTCGCTGCAATTGCGTTGGCTACATCCTTTAACAACATTGTTTTACCTGTTTTTGGTTGTGCTACAATCATACCTCTTTGCCCTTTCCCTATAGGTGAAAATAAGTCTATTATTCTTGTAGATAAAGAGCTACCTCTTTCTGCTAAATTAAATTTTTCTTGAGGGAAAAGAGGAGTTAAGTGTTCAAAAGAAACACGATCTCTAACTACATTAGGATTTAATCCGTTTATTTTTGAAACACGAATTAAAGGAAAATATTTTTCACCTTCTTTAGGAGGTCTAACATTTCCTCTAACAGTATCGCCGGTTTTTAATCCAAATAATTTAATTTGAGATTGAGAAACATAAATATCATCAGGAGATGATAAATAATTATAATCAGAAGAACGTAAAAAACCGTAACCATCAGGCATCATTTCTAAAACGCCTTCGCTTTCTATGATTCCATCAAATTCAAAATCAGGGTCTCTGTATCTATTTCCTGATTTATGATTTCTATTAGAGTTGTTTTTATCTCTATTTTGATGATTTTGCTTATTCTTATTATTTTGTTGATTATTAGTTGACTGGTTTTTCTGCTGAGATCTATTTTGATTTTGAGCAGGAGAAGATTTTTGTTGAGGATTATCTTCTTTTTTAACAGTAGAAGTGTCTTTTTTAACTTCTACTTTAGTTTCTGTCTTTTTTTCAACAGGTTTTTGAGTAGGTGTTTTTTCAACAAGTTTCTTCTCAGTATGTTCTAAATTTTTACTTTGAGTACTTTTTGTTACCCTTTTTCTTTTGGGTTTTTCTACTTTTTCTTTTTCAACAACAGCATCGGTATTGTTATCAGACTTTGTGGGGGTTGCAGCTTGAACATCTAAGATTTGATATACTAAGTCTAATTTTTTAAGCTGGCTAATTTTAGTAAGCCCAATAGATTTTGCAATTTCCTGTAAGTCAGCAAGTTTTTTTGCTTTAAGTTCAGAGATTTCGAACATTATATGTGTGTTAAATTAAATAAAAACCTTAATAATATTTTTAAGATTTGATATGTTTTTTTTTGAAATTAAAAATTGTATATAGTACTATACAATGTGTTTTGTGCGGTTTATTTTCACAAATATAAATATTTTTTTTGAGTTATACATTTTCTTTTTAAAAAAGAAAAAACTACTTTTGTAATCCTATTTTTTAAAATGATTCAAAGAATACAAAGTATATATTTATTATTAGCTTCTATAGTATCTGGAGGGCTGATTTTTGTTTTCGATTTATGGGAAAATTTTAAGAAAGAAATATACGCAATAGAATTATTTTTTAAAGAAGATTTTACTTTAAAGGTAATTCCTGTATTATTTATAGTGTCTGCAATTATTTCATTGATTACGATCTTTTTGTATAAAGATAGAAAGTTTCAATTTGTGATAGGCAGAATAGTTATTTTGATAAACCTTTTTTTATTAGGCTTATTGATATATGTATCTCTAACATTACCTGGAGAAATTTCGATTTCTGAGAAAGGTATTGGGATGTTCTTACCAATTTTAGTGATTTTGCTTGTTGTTTTGGCAAATAAAGCTATTAAAAAGGATGAAGATCTTGTAAAATCTGTAGATAGATTGCGATAAACCTAACATCTTAGTATATTTAGTGCGAAAAAAACCGAGAATTTATTCTCGGTTTTTGTTTTTTAGAAAACATTTAGTTTAATTAACTTACTGGAAAATAAGTTCATAGCCTGTATATTGAAAAAAATGTGTAATTTAATCGTTTGATAATCAAATTCTTAATACATAGTACTCACTGAAAACAGTGAGAAGGTTCACTGAAAACAGTGAGATGAAAATTTCACTGAAAATGGGGATTGTGCAATACTAATATCTAATATAAATTTGTAAGTGTAGAAATGAGAGAAAAGATTTACGTTCACGTAGCTGATGATCATAAAATCCTTATAGAGGGTATCATGGCTGTAATAAATACCGATGAAGAAATAGAGGTTAGAGATTATTCTTTAACTGGACAAGAAGTAATCGATTGGTTTGATAATAATGAAAACAAAGCAGATGTTTTAATATTAGACATTACAATGCCTGTTTTAGATGGTTTTGAAGTTTTAAAGTATTTCAAAAAAAACAAAATAAACCAAAAAGTTATTATACTGTCTAGTTACGATGATGTGAAAATTGTTCAAGAAGTGTTAAACCTCGGTTGCAAAGGGTATATTTCTAAAAATAATGCAGGAGTTCATATTGTAAAAGCTATTAAGGCAGTTGCAAAAGGTCAGCAATATTTTAGTGATGATATACAAGGTATATTGTTGCAATCTTTATCAGGAGAGATGGTTCCACAAGGCGAAATGCCAGACAAGTTTTTATTAGACAGTTTAACTGAAAGAGAACTTGATGTATTAAAACTAATAACAAAACAATATAGTACTGCTGAAATGGCTGATTTTTTAAACCTCAGTGTCAATACAGTAGAAACATATAGAAAAAGTTTATTAAAAAAATTAAATGTAAAAAATGCAGTAGGTTTGGCAATGTATGCAGTAAAAAACAATATAGTATAGTCCCTATCCCTAAATAACTATTCCATAGCTTTGATTGTTTCAGTCATCCCCTAAAAAGCTAATCATAGTACCCCCGTAATAACTAATATATTGATATACATACATTGCAAGACCTGCTATCATAAAAATTAAAATAGCCCCACCCCTAAAGTTAACTAAACATAAATAACCTTAAACCATTCCCGATTATGAAAAAAATTAGTCTATTTGCTTTAGTGGCATCGTTAACACTTGTTTTTACTTCTTGTTCTACAAACGAAACAACAGTTGCGCCAGAAGATCAATCATTAGAACTACTTAAATCTTTTAAAATTAAAAGAGACTCAAATGGTGCGTATACATTAGACTATAGCTTAAATGAAAACGTTGCGGCTGATAATGTTATAGATGAAAGTACCAATACTAACAATATTTATTTATATCCTTCTCAAGACAAATTAAGCAGAAAAGTAACTCAAGATTTGGTAATAGACGGTGAGCAACTTAAGGTTGGTTTTAAGGATGCAGGCACTAGCTTATCTAACATTACAATTATTGATGATAATATTACACTTGCTAAAAATGATGATTATCTTAAACTAAAAGACTATAGCATTGAAAGTAATGATGACGGAACGTTTACTTTAGATTTTACAGTAAAAAATAAAGTTAAAGTAGATTTTGTTTATAATGAAGAAATAGAAACTTATGAAATTCATTTAGAAGACGGTAAATCTTCTGAGGTGAGTTTTACTAGAATATTAGAAAAAGAAGAAGGAAAACCCTTAAAGTTTGATTTTGTTAATCACTTAAAAAATAATAATTTAGCAAAAGGAGTAGACTTAGAATACAGTAAACCAAGAAAACCTAGAGGTATCATTCTTTAAAATTAACAAATTTTGAACATTAAAATTTTACTAATAATTTCACTTTTATTAGTAAATCTTCCAAACAAAAACATAAAAGATGAAGTTGAGTTAAAGACAACTTCATCTTTTATATTTCAAAGTGGTGAGTTGTCTAAAGGTTACTTGGAAGCAAAAAAATTATACGATACTAACAATTTTGCAAAATCCTTACAACTGTCTCTTAATTTACTGAAAAATTACAACACTGAACATGTTAATAATACGGAAGAAATATTACTTCTAAAGCATTTGATAGCTAATATTTATTATGCTACTAGAAATAATGAAAATGCATTATTGTATTATAATCAAACGCTTCAATCTTTAAACGAGATTAAAAAATTTATAGATAATGTTAAAGCTCCTATACATTCAGATATAAACTATATTAAATCTGAATCTTTATTGAAGTATGGAAATACATTTAGTAGATTAAATATTATCAATAACAACAATTCGTACAGAGATAGCGCTATATATTACTATAAGGTCATAGATAGTATAAATAGTAATAGTGACAAGGTTTTGGAAATTAAGTCAAAAGCCTACAATAATCTTTCAGTTATTTATTTGCGTGATAGTTTATATGAAAAATCTAAATATTTTGTTCTTAAATCTATAAACATACAAAAAAAATTAAATAATAAAGTAAGTACTGCTGGTGCCTTAGGTAATCTGTCTAGTATTTATTTATCGGAAGATAATTTTACCGAAGCTAAAAGGATATATTTTCAAGCTTTAGATATAATACGGAATGTCAACACTAATGAAGCTTTAAAGGTTAGAGAAGATTTATATTATAATTTAGCTTATAATTTATATAAACTTAAAGACTATAAGGCTTATGATTATCAGGAGCTATCTTATATACTTAAAGATAGTTTAAGAGAAAAGGAAGTTAGAGCTTTAATTGCAGAAATTACAGAAAAATGGGATTTTGATGTAAAAAAGCAGTTACTATTAAAAGAAGAAGAAAACAAGAGGCTTAAAGCTCAAAAAACCTTTTTATTTATTGGTATTGTAGCTTTTATAGTTATTGTTTCTTTATTGTATGGTCTAAATTTTTATAAATTAAAACAAAAAAACTTAAGATTAAAATTATCTCAAACTCATTTGTTACAAAGCCAAAAGATAGAAAAAATTAAATCCGACTCACAAACTAGAATATTAAATGCAACCATAGATGGTAAAGAATCTGAAAGAAAACAAATTGCAGAAACGCTGCATGACAGTGTTAGTGCCTTATTATCTTCTGCAAATTTACATTTACAAGCTACAAAAAGTCAGTTTAATGGTAATGCCCCCATTGAAATAGATAAAACTAGTAACATTATTACAGAAGCCTCTCAAAAGATTAGAGATTTATCACATACATTAGTATCTTCTGTATTATTAAAATTTGGTTTAAAATTTGCTATTTTGGATATAGCAGATAAGTATTCAAACTCTCAAATAGCAATAGAAACAAATATCGGAAGAGTAGGTAGGTATCACCAGAGTTTTGAAATTAAAATGTATAATATTATTCAAGAATTTATTAATAATATTTTAAAACATAGTAAAGCTAGTGAAGCAGTAGTTAGCCTAGAAGAAAAAGAAGGTAAACTACATCTAAAAATTGTAGATAATGGAGTGGGTTTTGATAAAACAAAAATAACACAAAAAGATGGTTTAGGGATAAACCAGATAGATGCTAGAATTAGAATAATGAATGGTTTCTTTCACATAGATTCTACTAATGATAAAGGAACTAAAATAGAAGTGGAGTTGCCAATAGTTGAAAAGGAAGCGCCTAACCACGTTTAGCTAATTCTATAATTTCTAAATTTTTTATTTCTCCTTTATCAAGTTCAAAACGTAGCATGGTCCTAATTTTATGAAACCCATGATTACCCGCAGCTCCTGGATTTAAATGCAGTAAATCTAGTTTCTTGTCATACTGAACTTTTAAGATATGTGAATGCCCTGATATAAAAATCTTAGGCGGATTTTTCTGAATCTCATCTCTAATTCTCAAATTATATCTATTTGGATATCCACCAATATGTGTCATCCAAACAGAAACTCCTTCAACAGTAAATTTTGCATCTAGAGGAAATTCTGCTCGTGCCTCTTTATTATCTATATTCCCATAAACAGCCTTTAAAGGCTTTAACAATTTTATAGTATCTGTTACCTCAAGTTTACCGATATCTCCAGCATGCCAAACTTCATCGGCTTGTTTTACAAACTTTATAATTTGTGGGTTTATAAAACTGTGTGTATCGGATAGTAGTAGAATCTTTTTCATTCAGAAAAATAGTAAGAAAAGTTTAACGCCTCAAGAAGAATCAAAAGTAACGATAACAAAATAAATTCCGTAATTTTGAAAGCAACAAAACAAACCTTTTTGAGATATTTTATAGAGCTTTCTTACAACGGAAAAAACTATCACGGGTGGCAAATTCAACCTGATGTAATTTCTGTACAAGAAAAGCTAAATAATGCTATAAGTACAATAACCCAACAAAAAATAGAAGTTGTTGGAGCAGGAAGAACAGATACAGGGGTTCATGCATCACAAATGTTTGCTCATTTTGATGTGAATAGTGATATAAAAGGAGATGTAGCACATAAAATGAATTCTCTTTTACCAAAAGATATTGTTGTGTACAGAGTTTTTAAGGTAGAAGAAAAAAAACACGCGCGTTTTGATGCTGTTAGCAGAAGTTATGAGTATAAAATATGGTTGGGTAGAAATCCGTTTTTATTAGATTTCACTTGGCAAATTCATTCACAACAATTAGATGTAACGTTAATGAATGATGCTGCTAAGTTATTGTTAGACTATACAGATTTCCAGACCTTTTCTAAGGTAAAAACAGACGTTTATACGTATAATTGTGATATTACAGAAGCAGTCTGGAAACAACAAAATAGCGAACTCACATTTTATATTACTGCAAATCGTTTTTTACGAAATATGGTAAGAGCAATTGTAGGAACCTTGGTAGATGTTGGTTTGGGTAAAATAAACAAAAACGATTTTAGAAAAATAATAGAAAGTAAAAATAGAAGTAATGCAGGATTATCAGTACCTGCAAAAGGCTTATTTTTAACAAAGATTAAATATTAGATTTTGGCAAATAAAACAGGAAAAGCTTTTGATTTACAGATTTTTTTAAGACTAATGTCTTTTGCAAAACGCTATAAACTTAACTTTTTTTTAGCTTCTGCTTCCACAGTTTTATTGGCTTGTGTTTCTCTTTTAAATCCGTATTTGATAAAAGAAACTGTTGATAAATATATTACTGAAAAAGATTCACAAGGACTCATAAACAACATTTTACTCATGTTAGGAGTTGTGTTTTTAGAAGTTTTATTGCGTTTTTCTTTCATTTATTTTGCTAATTGGGTAGGGCAACATATTATTAGAGATATTAGAGCCAAAATATTTAGACATATTCTACAATTTAAAATGTCTTATTTTGACAAGAATTCTGTAGGAAAATTGGTAACTAGAGTGGTTTCTGATATAGAAACTATTGCTGCTTTTTTTAGTAGCGGTGTTTTTACGATTGTTAGTGATGTATTGCAAATGTTTGCTGTAATTTTCTTGATGTTTTATTTTAATTGGAAATTAGCACTTATAGCTATATCTGTACTCCCAATTTTGATTTATGCTACAAGGGTTTTTCAAAAGGCAATTAAAGCAACTTTTCAAGAAGTTAGAAACCAGGTAGCCAATTTAAATGGGTTTGTACAAGAGAGAGTTACAGGTATGAAAATTGTGCAACTCTTTAACAGAGAAAAAATAGAGTACAAAAATTTTATGGACATTAACAACAAGCATAAACAAGCTTATGTTAAAACCATTTGGTATTTTTCTATCTTTTTTCCTATTGCAGAAATTTTATCATCTATTGGAATAGGATTGATAGTTTGGTTTGGGAGTAAGCAAATTATATCAGGTCAAGTCCCAGGCCCGGGAACAGTAATGGCATTTGTGCAAATGGCGCAAATGTTATTTAGACCTTTACGTCAAATAGCAGATAAATTTAACCAATTGCAAATGGGTATTGTTTCTGGAGAACGTGTTTTTAAAGTGATGGATACAGAAAGCAGTATTGTAAAAAACGGAACCATTACAGCTAAAAAATTAACAGGAAATATTAATTTTGATAGTGTTAGATTTAGTTATGTAAAAGGAGAAGAAGTACTAAAAGGCATATCTTTAGATGTAAAATCTGGACAAACAGTTGCTATTGTTGGAGCAACGGGAGCAGGAAAATCTACCATCATTAATTTGATCAATCGTTTTTATGAAATTGATGCTGGCATTATTGCAGTAGATGGTACTCCTATTAATCAATATACCTTAGAGAGTCTACGAGAACAGGTTGCTGTGGTGTTGCAAGATGTTTTTTTATTTTCAGACTCTATTTTAAACAACATAACGTTAAAAAATAAGGACATTACTCTAAACGATGTAGAAAAAGCAGCTAAACAGATTGGAATTCATGATTTTATTATGACGCTTCCTGGAGGCTATCAATACAATGTAAAAGAACGCGGTGCAATGTTGTCTTCTGGACAAAGACAGTTGATTGCTTTTTTACGTGCTTACGTTAGCAAACCTAGTATTTTAATTTTGGATGAAGCAACCTCTTCTGTAGATGCACAGGCAGAAAAAATGATTCAGTACGCCACAGAAACAATTACTAAGGGCAGAACCTCTATAGTTATTGCGCATAGGTTAGCCACTATTATTAATGCTGATAAGATTATTGTAATGGACAAAGGGTTGATTGTAGAAGAAGGTACTCATAATGAGCTGCTGAAGAAAAAAGAAGGGTATTATAAAAACTTGTATGAAAAACAATTTGCGATGGAATTGGCTTCTTAAATTAAATCTTTTTTCATTTTTTCATTGAGTTCTTCGTAATTAGCATACAACTCAAATCCACCATCTTTAATATACGAAATTTCACCAGTTTCTTCTGAGACTAATACGCAAACGGCATCTGTTTTTTCTGATACTCCAATAGCTGCTCTATGTCGTAGCCCAAATCTGGCAGGAATCTTAGCGCTATCAGATATTGGTAAAACAACTCTTGTAGCTACTATAAAATTATCGCGAATAATTAAAGCACCATCATGTAAAGGACTATTTTTGTAAAAAATACTTTCTAATAGTACCTCATTAACTGCAGCATTCATAGAATCTCCGGTGTTAATTAAAAAATCTAAAGAATTTGTGCGTTCTATAACAATTAAGGCACCTGTTTTAGATTTAGACATTTTTTTACATGCATCTAAAATGGTATCTGTATCAATTTCTGAAGCAATTTCTGTTTGTAAAAATTTAAGTTGCTTTAAAAAACTGCGTTTATTGGTAAAATTGGTAGTACCAATCATTAATAAAAACTTTCTAATTTCTTGTTGAAAAACGATAATTAGAGCAATAACACCTCCAGATAGTAGATACCCTAAAATACCACTTAGCATTTCCATTTTTAAGGCTTGTGTAATTTTCCAAATTAGAAAGATAAAAGCAATACCAATAACAATATTTATGGCAACTGTACCTTTTAACAATTTGTAAATGTAATAGAGTAGGGTAGCTACTAAGAGAATGTCTAGTACATCTAACAAAGAAAATTCAATAAAATCGAACATAAAGGTAACCTTGATTTTAGGCTAAAATACTAATAAATTTATTGAAAGCAATGTTAGACATTTTTCTTTGACTATATTGTTTCTCTAAAATATTGTTACAACTTTTGTTTGGTAGTTTTGCGGTATATTTTATATCCTTTTATAAGGTATAACATACAAACTCTAATTTGCAAAGAATAAGCAAACAAGTCTAGCCCAGATTGAGCGGTGTGTTTGAGCTCTTTTTGAGGAACGAAAAAAAGCGAGTAGCGAAAGCTGGAAATAGCTTCTAAAAAGAAATTTGGTTTACAATTTTTACAGCTTGTAAAGCTTCTTTAACGTCATGTACTCTTAGTATATTGGCGCCATTTAACAATGCTATGGTGTTTGCACTTGTGGTTGCATTTAGGGCTTCTTTTGCAGAAATGTCTAAAGTTTTATATAGCATTGATTTTCTTGAAATACCTGCTAGAATTGGAGCGTCTAAGTTTTTGAATAAAGATAGGTTTTTAAGAATTTCAAAATTATGATTTATGGTTTTTCCAAATCCGAAACCTACATCTATAATGACGTCGTTTAATTTTAATTGATGTAACTTAGAAATTTGAGCAGCAAAAAAGGAAATGATTTCTTTGGTAACATTATTGTAAATAGGATTTTTTTGCATGTTTTGGGGTGTGCCTAACATGTGCATTACAATGTAAGGAACTTGTAAATTGGCAACAGTTTTAAACATGTTAGCGTCCATATTTCCCCCAGAAATATCATTAACAATAGCTGCTCCTGAGGTAATGGTTTCTAAGGCTACTTTACTTCTAAATGTATCTACAGAAATGATGATTTGAGGAAAATTTTTGACCAATAAGTTTACAACTGGTAGTATTCTTTTAAGCTCTTCTTGTTCTGTAATGTGTTTTGCTCCTGGTCTAGAAGAGTACGCACCAACATCTATAAAAGTAGCGCCTTCTGTTAGCATTTTTTCAGTTTGAAAAAGAATGTCAGCCTCGTTTTTGTACTTGCCACCATCAAAAAAAGAATCTGGCGTAATGTTTAAAATACCCATTACTTTAGGAGTGGCAAGGTCTATTAATTTGCCGTTGCAATTTATTGTCATTAGCGTACTACTTTGTTTATTACGTGACTTATTTTAGGTGGTGTGTACTTGTTCATTTTTTGAAGGAGTTCATGCACAGAAGTGCCCACAATGAGCAACTCTTTATTGGCTGCTTTTACATAGCCTTCTTCAATCATTTTATCTATTTGTACTAGCATTGCATCAAAAAAACCATTGATGTTTAACAAACCAACGGGTTTTTGTTCTATATGTAATTGGCTTAGGGTAAGGGCTTCAAATAGTTCATCTAACGTTCCGAATCCTCCTGGTAACGTAATGTAGCCGTCAATTAATTTACTCATAATTACCTTTCGTTCGCTCATTGTTTTGCAAACAATCATTTCTGCCACTCCAGCATGTACAACTTCTTCTTTTTCTAATAGTTTGGGTATTACACCAATAACTTGTCCATTTTGGGCTAACATGGTGTCTGCAATAACGCCCATCATTCCAACTTTTCCACCACCATAAACCAACCCAATATTGTGGTTTGCAAAGTAGTTGCCAAGTTCTATTGCAGCTTTTTTATACGCTGGATTAAAACCCAAACTTGAACCGCAAAAAACAACAATTTTTTTCATAAAATAAGAGATAAATGCTATGTAAAAATAAAAGAATTGGACTGAAGATTGTGTAAAAAACTAAAAAAATAAACTTAAAGTATTTTGTATTTGTTACTTTTACAAAGAGTTCAATATACTTATCAAAAAATGCAAGATACTTCCAAACAATACAATGCAGTTATTACAGAATGTAGAAGTTTATTTATAAAAAAAATGTCTGATTATGGAGCTGCATGGAGAATTTTACGTTTACCATCTTTAACAGATCAGATTTTTATTAAAGCGCAACGAATTAGACAGTTGCAAGAAAATGAGGTAAGAAAAGTAGATGAAGGAGAAAAATCTGAATTTATTGGAATCATTAATTATTCCATTATGGCATTGATTCAATTAGAAAAAGGTGTGGTAGAACAACCCGATTTAAATACTGATGAAGCGACTGCATTGTATGATAAACATGCTAAAGTAACCAAAGAGCTAATGCTAAATAAGAACCATGATTATGGTGAGGCTTGGAGAGATATGCGCGTATCTTCTTTAACAGATTTGATTTTACAAAAATTACTACGTGTAAAACAAATAGAAGATAATAAAGGCAAAACTTTGGTTTCTGAAGGAATAGATGCGAACTATCAAGACATGATAAATTATGCTGTTTTTGCAATGATTCATTTAGCAGATTTGTAAAGAATACAACAGATTACTTTAGTTAAATTTAACATATGAATATAGTAGTACAACTTTCAAGAATTATAGTAGGCGCCTTATTTATTTTTTCAGGTTTTGTAAAATTGGTAGATCCAATTGGTTCTCAATACAAATTTCAAGAATACTTTTCTGAATCGGTGTTAAATATGGAGTTTTTAATTCCGTATGCGTTGCCCTTTGCAATATTGTTAATTGTAGCAGAAATTCTGCTAGGTGTTACCATTTTAATTGGGTACAAACCCAAAATTACAGTATGGAGTTTGTTGATTTTAACACTCATTTTTTTGTTTTTAACGTGGTATTCTGCGTATTACAATAAAGTTACAGATTGTGGTTGTTTTGGAGATGCCATTAAATTAACACCTTGGGAGACATTTTATAAAAATGTTATTTTAATTGCGCTTATTATTTTATTGGTACTTAAAGTGTCTATGGTAAAACCTATTTTTGGTGGTAAAATTCCTAAAATTATCACGTTAATTTCTTTAGCCTCCTTTTTGTTTATCATACAACATGTACTAACGCATTTACCAATTATAGATTTTAGAGCTTATGCTGTTGGAAAGAATATTCATGAAGGAATGGTTTTTCCTGAAGATGGAAGCATTCCTCCTGTTCATGATTTTATGCTAGAAGATGCCCAAGCAGATTTGGCTCCAGAGCTATTGCAAAAAGAAAAATTGATGCTTATTGTTATCTATAATTTAGACAAATCTGATGTAAATGGATTTTCTGCAATTAGAGAAACAGCCACAAAAGCTTTAGAAAAAGGATATACTGTGTATGGAGTTTCTGCCTCGTTTACTGATGATTTATTAGCAGTTAAAGAAAAACATAATTTTCCTTTTGAGTTTTTGTTTTGTGACGAAACTACTTTAAAAACAATGATTCGTGCAAATCCTGGAGTTATGATTTTAAATAAAGGAACAGTTACGCAAAAGAAAAATTGGGTAGATGTAGATAAAATAAAGTTATAATGAAACAATTAGTATTGGTTTTTATAGGTGGCGGATTTGGAAGCGTTTTACGATTTTTAATAGGAAAATGGTTAAACACTACCGAAAACGGATTTCCTTTAGCAACCTTTGCTGTAAATATTTTAGGAAGTTTATGTATCGGTATTATTTTAGGGTATGCAGCCAAAAATGATGCCTTAACTCAAAATCATACTTTACTCTTAGCAACAGGATTTTGCGGAGGTTTTACAACTTTTTCAACCTTTGCTTACGAAAATCATATGTTCTTAAAGTCAGGAGATTTTACCTCGTTCGCTTTTTACACTATAGCAAGCTTTACAGTGGGGTTTTTAGCCGTTTTTGCCGGAATGTATTTGGTAAAATTCATTTAAAATTGTAACTCTCAATTTGAGTGAATTTTTGAAGAATAAGAAAATTTGTATCCAGAACTAATAAAAATACTTTTAAGATGAACAAACTAGTTACCTATCAATCAGAAGATAATTACGCAATAGCAACTATAAATAATGGTAAAGTAAATGCCATATCTTTTGATGTTATACAAGGGTTACATGATGCTTTAGATAAAGCTCAACAAGATGACAAAGTACTTGTTATTACAGGGAAATCTGGTTTTTTTTCTGCGGGTTTTGATTTAAAAGTGATGACAAAATCTCCTGAATCTGCAAAAGAACTGGTTACAAAAGGTTCTCAATTATCATTAAGAATGTTGTCTTTTTCAAAACCCATTGTTATTGCTTGTTCTGGTCATGCTATTGCTAAAGGTGCTTTTTTATTGTTATCAGCTGATTATAGAATTGGTGTAGAAGGAGATTTTAAAATTGGATTGAATGAAGTGCAAATAGGAATGACAATGCACCATGCAGGAATTGCTATTGCAAAAACACGCTTATCTGAAGTTTATATGAATAGAAGCGTTGTTAATGCAGAATTATACAACCCAAAGCAGGCCGTAAATGCAGGTTTTTTAGATGTTGTTGTTCCTGAAAATCACTTACTGCCAACAGCCATAAAAGTTGCATCGCTTTTTGCAAAATTGAACACTAAGGCACATTCTGAAACCAAACTTAAGGTAAGAAAGCAACATTTATTAGATTTAGAATCGGCTATTCAGCTAGATTTAGAAAGCGATATTTCTATACGCGCTTAATCTAACTGAATCAAATCAATATCGCTTTCTTTTACTTTTTGATTCAGTTCTTTTACGGCGTTGTTAAAAATGCTATATAGTTTAGCCAATTCAACATCAATTATTGCAGTAATTTCATTTTTAAAATCAATTGCTTGTTGTGTTGGGGCATAATTTCCAATTCGTGTTAATGAGTTTAAATGTGCTAATTTATTATTCAAACGAATAGGAAAGTTTAACGGGTCTTGGTTACTTTTTGATTTTGTTTGATACAATGTTTCTTCAATACTAGTAATATCTTTTACCAAACTTTCTGCATAGTCCAATACACCTTTATGTTTTTCGGTGTCTTTTATAGATTTTTTTAACAAATTTACCTGGTCACGAACCTTGGTTACATTTTTTAAAGCTTTATGAATCTCACTCATTTTTGTGTTAATGCTTGTAATAAAATCAAATTGAGCTTTCGTGTCTGCCAAAGTAGTTTCTGACATTGGATTTTTTAGAATTGAAAATTCTTCGCGTAGTTTTTTACCATTTACGGATAGTTCTACCGTATACTTTCCAGGTAAAGCAACAGGACCATTTAAAGAGGCCCACCATAAAATCATACCTTTTATTTTTTCTGCTCCAGGGTAAACCATATTCCAATAAAAAATATTATTCCCATCTTTTACAGTAAGTTTTTCTTCTTTTTTCTCTTTATTAGGTGAAGAGCTATAGACTTGTATAAGATTAGTATTGGCATCATAAATAGACAAAGCAATTGTGTCTTTTTCGGTTTTCTCCTTAACATAATAATTAATAGCAACTCCTCCAGGATGATTGGTTCCCATGGTTTTAGAAGTTCTTCCATTTCCACCATTTATATTGTAAGCATCTTTGGGTTTATATAATACAATATCTTGGTTTACGATTGAGGAATTTATTTGATGTAGAGGAGTTAAATCATCAATAATCCAAAGAGAACGACCCTGAGTGGCAGCAATTAAGTTGTCATTTTTAATAGCCAAATCGGTAATGGGTACAATAGGTAAGTTTTGTTGAAACTTTTGCCAGTTTTTACCATCATCAAAAGAAATATACATTCCTTTTTCTGTACCAGCATATAACAAACCTTTACGTTTTGGATCTGCTCGTAAAGCCCTTGTAAAATCTTCATTACCAATTCCGTTGGTAATACGTTTCCAAGATTTTCCGTAATTTTCTGTTTTGTAGAGGTAAGGTTGATAATCTCCTGTTTTGTATTTTGTACCTACTATATATGCGCCACCTTTGATAAAAGGATCAACTTCTATACAATTAATCATCATCCAATCTGGCATTTTTTTTGGGGTTACGTTTGCCCAACTTTCACCATTATTTTTACTAATGTGTACCAAGCCATCATCAGAACCTGTCCAAATTACTCCGGGTTCATAAGAAGATTCTGTTGCGGCAAATATGGTTCCATAATATTCTACACCAGTATTGTCTTTTGTTATTGGACCTCCAGAAGGGCCTAATGTTTTTGGATCGTTTCTTGTTAAATCTGGACTAATAACTTTCCAAGACTGTCCCTCGTTTTCTGTTACATGCAAATGGTTAGAAGCAGCATACAGCCGTTTTTTATTATTTGGTGAAAAGAAAACAGGAAAATTCCATTGAAAACGATATTTAAAATCTTCTGCACCATGTCCCATAGGATCATCTGGCCAAACATTTACAGCTCTTGTTTCGTTGGTTTTATGATTTTTTCTTGTTAACAAACCGCCGTAACTTCCTCCGTAAACAATGTCGTTATTTAAAGGATCTACAGCAATATGAGCACTTTCACCACCAGCAGTACTTTCCCAGTCAGATTCTGTAATAAAACTTCCAGAATTTCTATGTGCAATTCTAATAGTAGAATTGTCTTGTTGTGCGGCTAAAATTCTATACGGAAAATGATTATCTGTAGTAACTCTGTAGAATTGAGAAGTTGGTTGATTAAGAAAAGTACTCCAGTTTTCACCTGCATCAAAAGAAATTTGTGCTCCACCATCATCACCAATAATCATTCTTTGGTTATCATTAGGCGCAATCCATAAATCATGATGATCTCCATGCGGTGCGTTATAGGTTTTGTAAGTTTTTCCGCCATCTGTAGATTTATGGTAGCGTACGTTTAAAACATATAAAATATTTTCATCTTGCGTGTCTGCGTACAAACGCGTATAATACCAAGCTCTTTGTCTTAATTTACGTTCAGAATTTATAAGTTTCCATGTTTTGCCTGCATCTAAAGATTTGTAGATTCCTCCTTTTTTATTTTCAATTAATGCCCAAACAATATCAGAATTTAAAGGAGAAACGGTTACACCACTAATTCCCCAAATACCATCAGGCAAACCTTTGTTTTTAGAAATATTTGTCCAAGTTTCACCTTCATCAGTACTTTTCCAAAGTGCAGAACCTGTACCTCCAGAAGATAAACTGTACGGAGTTCTTCTCACATTCCAAGTAGTAGCATACAAAATTCTTGGGTTATTTGGGTCTATAATTAAATCTACAACTCCTGCATTCTCGTTAGAAAACAATACTCTTTTCCAGTTTTTTCCACCGTCAATAGATTTATAAACACCTCTTTCTTGTGTTGGTTTGTATAAATCACCTAATACACCTGCAAAAACAATATCAGCGTTTTTAGGATGAATACGTACTCTTGGAATATGACGCGAGTTTTTTAAACCGATATGTTGCCAAGTTTTTCCTGCGTTGTTTGACTTCCAAATTCCATCACCAGAAGAAACATTTCCACGAACAGTTTTTTCTCCCATTCCAACATAAATAACATTGTTATCAGACTCAGAAACTGCAACTGCACCAACAGAACCTCCAAAAAATCCATCAGAAATATTTTGCCAAGTGTTACCTGCATCTATTGTTTTCCACACACCACCGCCCGTGGTTCCCATATAAAAAAGGTTTGCTTTTTTAGTTACTCCAGTAACAGTAGCACTTCTTCCACCTCTAAAAGGGCCAATATTTCTCCATTTTACAGCGCTAAAATATTTGTCAGAAACTTTGGTAGATTTCTTTTGTGCGTTAACTTTGGCACCAGTAATAAAAAAGAGGCTAATTGCTAGGAAAATAATTTTTTTCATGACGATTGGTTTATGAGCATTAAAAATAAGGATTTAATATTATTTTATAGAACTTAACAAATGGATATACTGTTAAATGTTGTTGAAAATAAAAAGGTTAACCAAGAAATTACCATTTCTGGTTCTAAAAGTGAATCAAACAGATTGTTGATTCTTCAAAACTTATTTCCAGAGATTTCTATTAAAAATTTATCAGATTCAGATGATTCTGTACACATGCAACATGCACTTTCTACTACAGAAGAAGTTGTAAATATTGGTCATGCAGGTACAGCAATGCGTTTTTTAACTTCTTATTTTGCTGTAAAAGAAGGTAGAGAAGTCGTATTGACAGGTTCTGAAAGAATGCAAAATAGACCCATAGCTCTTTTAGTTGATGCCTTAAAAGCGTTAGGAGCAAATATTACTTATGAAGCAAAAGAAGGATATCCTCCAATTAGGATAAAAGGATCTAGAATTATCAAGCAAAAAGTACAAATCAATGGAAATGTAAGTAGTCAGTACATCTCGTCTTTATTATTAATTGCTTCAAAATTAGAAAACGGTTTAGAAATTGAATTGTTAGGAAAAATTACCTCTGTTCCTTATATAAAAATGACGTTAGCTTTGTTAAACCAGCTTGATATAAAAACAAGTTTTGATGATAATAAAATAACTGTCTTTTCTAAAAAATCAGTAGCTAAAAAAACAGTTGTTGTAGAGTCAGATTGGTCTTCTGCGAGTTATTTTTATTCGATTATTGCTTCTTTAGAAATCGGTTCAGAAATTACATTATCTGCTTATAAAAAAGAAAGTTTACAAGGAGACTCTTGTTTAGCCACTATTTATGAGCATTTTGGAGTAGAAACGGTTTATAAAGAACATTCGATAACGCTAAAGAAAGTAAAGCAAACAAAAAAATCTGTTTTAGAAATAGATTTAAAAAATGCACCAGATATTGCGCAAACTATTGCAGTTACTTGTTTTTCAGAAGGTATTGCTTGTAATTTAACAGGTTTACATACTTTAAAGATTAAGGAAACAGATAGGTTGGTTGCGCTGCATGATGAATTGACAAAATTAGGGGCATCAATAATGGTAACAGACAAAAGTTTACATTTAAAAGCATCATCTGTAATTCATGAAAATATTGCTATAAAAACTTATAACGATCATAGAATGGCAATGGCATTTGCTCCGTTAGCGTTAAAAGTTCCTATTCAAATTTTAGATGCAGAAGTAGTTACCAAATCTTACCAAAATTTTTGGGAAGATATGCAACAAATTGGCATTAAAATAGATAAACTCTAAATTATATAGGCAAACACTTGACAACGCCTATTTTGATATCGTATATTTGCAGCCTTTATAAGAAATGTACGTATGAAACTATCCAATTTTGAATTTGACTTACCAGAAGAATTAATTGCTAAATACCCTGCAGAACATAGAGATGAATCTCGTTTAATGGTTCTCAACAAAAAAGAAGGTACTATTGAGCATAAAATGTTCAAAGATTTAATTAATTATTTTGATGAAGGTGATGTTTTAGTGTTAAACAATACAAAAGTTTTTCCTGCTAGAATGTACGGTAATAAAGAAAAAACTGGTGCTAGAATTGAGGTTTTTTTACTAAGAGAACTAAATGCAGAAAATAGATTGTGGGATGTTTTGGTAGACCCTGCAAGAAAAATTAGAATTGGAAACAAATTATTTTTTGGGGAAGACGATAGTTTAGTAGCAGAAGTAATAGACAATACTACCTCTAGAGGTAGAACATTACGTTTCTTGTTTGATGGTTCTTATGAAGAATTTAGAGCAAAATTACTAGAACTAGGAGAAACACCATTACCAAGATCTATAAACAGAGAAGTAGAACCAGAAGACGAAGAACGTTACCAAACAATTTATGCAAAACACGAAGGTGCAGTTGCAGCACCTACAGCTGGGTTGCACTTTTCTAAACATTTATTAAAGCGTTTAGAAATAAAGGGAGTAGATTTTGCAGAAACTACATTACACATAGGCTTAGGTACTTTTAGCCCTGTAGAAGTAGAAGATTTATCGAAACATAAAATGGATTCTGAACAAATTATTATACCTAATGCTGCTTCAGAAAGAATAAATAAAGCCAAAGCTGAAAAAAGAAGAATTTGTGCTGTAGGAACTACTGTAATGAGAACTGTAGAATCTTCAGTTTCAGCTAATCATCAGTTAAATTCCTATGAAGGTTGGACTAATAAATTTATTTTTCCTCCTTATGATTTTAGTATTGCCAACTCAATGGTGTCTAACTTTCATCCACCAAAATCTACATTAATGATGATGACTGCAGCATTTGCAGGATACGATCTTCTTATGGAAGCTTACAAAGAAGCCATTAAAGAAGGCTATAAATTCTCTACCTATGGAGATGCAATGTTAATCATATAAAACATATTCATCAGATAACTCACAAACCTCACAAGTTTCTTGTGAGGTTTTGTATTTTTGCACATCAATGAAAACTCAAAAGAAAGACATAAGAGCATTAACTAAAGAACAACTACGAAATTTTTTTGTAGAGAATGGCGATAAAGCATTTCGCGGAAATCAAGTTTACGAATGGTTGTGGAGTAAGGCTTTGCATAATTTTGAGGAAATGACCAACATTTCTAAAAAAACTAGAGAAATGTTAGAAGAGCATTTTGTAATTAACCATATTAAGGTAGATTCTATGCAAAAAAGTGCAGATGGTACTATTAAAAATGGTATAAAGTTACACGATGGTTTAGTGGTAGAATCTGTGTTAATTCCCACAGAAAAAAGAACTACAGCTTGTGTTTCTAGTCAAGTAGGTTGTAGTTTAGATTGTAAATTTTGTGCAACTGCACGTTTAAAAAGGATGCGTAATTTAAACCCTGATGAAATTTATGATCAAGTTGTTATCATAGATAAACAAAGTAGATTGTACTACAATCATAAATTGACTAATATTGTTTTTATGGGAATGGGAGAGCCTTTGATGAACTATAAAAATGTCCTTAAATCTATAGAAATGATAACTTCTCCAGAAGGTTTGGGTATGTCTTCTAAAAGAATCACTGTTTCTACATCTGGTGTGCCAAAGATGATAAAAAGGATGGCAGATGAAGAAGTTAAATTTAATTTGGCAGTTTCTTTACATTCAGCAATAGATGAAGTAAGAACCTCTATCATGCCTTTTAATACTACCTTTCCTTTACAAGATTTAAAAGAATCTTTAGAGTATTGGTACGCAAAAACAAAAAGAGCAATAACGTATGAATATGTAGTTTGGAACGGAATTAACGACCGTAAAGAAGACATAAAAGCATTGGTAGACTTTTGTAAATATGTGCCTTGTAAAGTAAACCTAATAGAATATAACCCAATAGATGATGGCGAATTTCAACAAGCTAGTAATGCAGCCATTAATAATTATATTTCTAACTTAGAAATGCATGATATTACTGTAAATGTTAGAAGAAGTAGGGGTAAAGATATAGATGCTGCTTGCGGACAATTGGCAAATAAATCTTAACGTTTCCTTAGGTCTATATGAATCCTTTAATTAAGGAGTCTTGTTTATAATTTGTATTTTTGTAGTAGCATGAAGCCTGTAGAACAGATAAAACTTCCTATAAAACATGAGATGGAACTCTTTGAAAATAAATTCAAAGATTCAATGCTGTCTAAAGTTCCGTTATTAAACAGAATTACGTATTATATTGTTCGTAGAAAAGGAAAGCAAATGCGCCCAATGTTTGTTTTTCTAGTAGCTAAAATGGTTTCTAAAGGAGGTTTTGATGAAAGAACGTATAGGGGAGCTTCTGTGGTAGAGTTGATTCATACCGCTACTTTAGTTCATGATGATGTTGTAGACGATTCTAACAGACGAAGAGGTTTTTTTTCTGTAAATGCTCTTTGGAAAAATAAAATAGCTGTTTTAGTTGGTGATTTTATGCTTTCTAAAGGATTATTGTTGTCTATTGATAATGAAGATTTTGACCTGTTAAAATTGATTTCTATTGCTGTTCGTGAAATGAGCGAAGGTGAGTTACTACAAATAGAAAAAGCAAGAAAATTAGATATTACAGAAGATGTATATTTTGATATCATTCGTCAAAAAACGGCTACTTTAATTGCTGCGTGTTGCGGAATAGGAGCTGCCTCTGTAGGTGCTAAAAATGACGTAATACAACAAATGCGAAAATTTGGAGAATATATTGGAATTGCTTTTCAAATAAAAGATGATTTGTTTGATTATTCTGATGAAAAAATAGGAAAACCAACAGGTATAGATATTAAGGAGCAAAAAATGACATTGCCTCTAATTTATACCCTAAATACATGTTCTAAAAAAAACAAAACTTGGATTATAAACTCTATCAAAAAACATAATAAAGATAAGAAAAGAGTAAAAGAAGTAATTGCCTTTGTAAAAGAAAACGGAGGAATAGAATACACCATTTCTAAAATGAACGATTATAGAAATAAAGCATTGGCTATTTTAGACACTTACCCAGAGTCTGATTACAAAAAATCTCTAGTACAAATGATTGATTACGTTGTTGAGCGTAAAATTTAATCATTTATGCATAGATCCTAATTTTTGTACTTTATCTAACCACTTTTTCCTATAAGTATCTGTAGATAAGCGTAAAGAACCTACTGTTGTAAATTTTACTTTTTTGATGCCAATAAAATTTAAAGTTAATTTTTTTATCGCAGCATTACTAGGTTGTTTATTAATCCACTTATAATACCAGTTGGGTTGATCTAAAGTAGAAATGACTCTTGCGGTTTTACCTGTAAAATACTTATCCCACCAAACTGAATTTTCTCTTTTTTGAAAAGCAAAACCAGGCAAGAAAACTCTATCAATAAATCCTTTTAAAATTGCAGGGTAAGAACCCCACCAAACAGGATAAATCCATACAATATGAGTTGCCCATTTAATTTTTTCTTGAGCAGTAAGTAAATCAGGTTCTAACTCAGTTCGTTTATTATACCCAAATTCTAAGTTTACATTAAATTTTAAATCACGAACATGTATTTCTTGTATTTCTACATTTGCTTTTAGTGCTCCTTTTTTATAGGCGTTGTGTAAAGCATAACAAAAACTATTTTTATCAGGATGTCCGTTAATTATAAGTGTTTTTTTCATAGTACAGATATAAATATTGCTAGTAAAAGTAGAGGGGATAAAAAAATAATAAGACTTAATAAAACCCAGAAAACAAAAAGCACCCAATTAAAAGATATGGTTTCTTCTTTTTTTATCAAAGATTTAAGATTGTCAACAGGCATGTTAAGTAGCTGCTTTTTCTGTAAATTTAAATTGATAATACCAATAGAATTTATGCCTGTTTTATATCCTTTTAATAGATCTTTAGGATGATTTAATACAGAAAAACCCATGACCCATAAGCTCATAATGCCAATAGGTAAGTGTTTCCATATTTTGGTGCTAATTTCCCAACCAGCAATAAAAGCTTCTCCTTTCCAACTGGTATCTTTTTGAAATAATATATGCTGAATATCATGGATGTAAATAACATTTTTCCGGAAAGATAAATTAGGTAACTTTATACTAAAGTATCTAAATTTTAAAGAAAAGTAAGCATCATTTTCTCCACCATCTGGTTTAAAATTATTCTTTTTGTAAAACGCTTGAAGCGATTTTTCAATTGTCATTTATAAGATTTTTTACAAATGTATTTTATGTAAAATAAAATCTTGTTGATAATTGTCAAGAAATCACTTTGAGCGAATTCTGCTTAATGTTTCTGGAGAAATACCTAAGAAAGAAGCAATGTGCTTTGCTGCAACTCTTTGAAACAAATAAGGACTTTTTTTTAGTAGAATTTCATAGCGTTCATGAGCCGTATTCAATTGTAAATCACCAATTCTATCTGCTAATTCAACATAAGCATGTTGCATAAATAAACGAACAAAACGTTCGAATTCTGGGTTGATTAGCAGTAAATTTTCTAAATCGAAATAAGAAATTTTAAATACTTCTAATTCCTCTAAAGCTTCTACACAATATTTGCTTTTTTTTCTTTGGATAAAACTATCAATGGCAGTCATGGTTTCATTTTCAGCTGCAAAATGACAGGTAATGTCTTTATCTTCTTTGTAAAAGAAAACGCGTCCAATTCCTGAGATAATGATATAAAAATCGTCACAAATAGTTCCTGCTTCATGTAATATGGTGTTTTTAGGAAATTTTTTATATTTCATAATACTTTGAAAAGCTTCCTCAAAACCTGAAATCCCTTCCATTAGATGGATATTTTCTTCAAAAAAATTCATAATTGTTTTAGAGATAATTTAAGATGTTTATTAATCTAAAAAAACTTTAAATCCTTTCGGATAACGAACTCTATATTTCAAATTCATTGTTTTAGAGTTTTTAGGTTTTAAAGTAAAATTCCATTTAATTTCACCAGTTTTTTTGTTTAATTTTCCAGAAGAATTTTCATCTAAAGTAACAGTAATTTCCTCTCGTTTAGCAATTGGTATTTGGTCTAAAATAGTAATATTTATTTCTTGCTGCTTATTGTTTTTTACAATAATTTGATAAGTTCTGTCTTCTTCTTTTTTATTCCCAATAAATTGTTTTGTAGTAAAATCTTTTAATTTTTTTCTAGAAATAGTTACATTTTTATCAATTCCTAAAGAAATTTCTAATACTTTCTCCGCAGATCTTGTATCAATTAAGGATGTTCCAATAAATGTATCTTCAAAATAAATATTGGCTTCTCCTTCTAATAAATTCATCTTTTCCCAATCTTTTAGAGTAGCAATTAAGAATGTGTTTTTCTCAATTTTTGGAATACTATAATAGGTGTATTCTGCAGTATTGGTATATGTTTTCATTGCAATAACATAATCTTTATTGCTAGATGGTAGTGTATAGGGTTTTACAATTTCAAAGCTTACAGAAGTTTGGTTTTCAGTTTTTGCTGTAGGTATAGCATAGTCTGTTTCTGGATCATTTATACTGTTTATTCCTCTTATGGCTACGGCAGCTGTTTTATCTTGTAATACTTTACCAAGATTACCTTTTTTCTGTTTTTTTGTTGCGTAACCTGTAACAACAATCTCTTCTAAAGTATTATTATCTTCAGTTAAAAAAATACTACCCATATTGCTAGTAATACGTCTAGTTATTGGTAGGTAGCCTAAGTAAGAAAATACTAGTTCTGTTGCGTTATCTGGTACTTTAATGGTAAATTTTCCATCAAAATCTGTTGTACTTCCTATAGAAGTTCCTTTAACCAAAACATTTGCTCCTGGTAAAGGAGCATTATCTTCTCTAGAATATACAGTTCCTGTTACTTCTCCTGTTTTGTTGTTATAAACTGGAGGTCTTGTACCGTAATCTAAAAAATAAGGTTTTAATACGCCTACTTTGGTAGATTTAGAAGGATTTGCAGAAGAAAAACTGAGTTTTACGTTAGTCCAATTTACTTTAGAATTTTGCTTTACATTGGCCTTGTATACAATGGTTAGAGGAGAATCGATATCTTTTGATTTTATATCGTATGTTGGGTACCAACTTACATTGGCTACGTTGTAAGTAAGTGTTACAGGTACTTTTATTGAAGAAGAAGAGGTTATTTTAATAAAAATTTCACCCGTAGGAAATTCCTTCTCAACAAACATATCGTTTATCTGCTTTTTAATAGCAGTTTTCTCTTTTTCCAATGTTTTAATTTTTGCTTTTAAAGTAAATTGCTTGTTGTACAAGGTTTTAATTTGAGAGCTGTAATATTGTTTTACATCTCTAAAAACAACACCTGTTAAGGTCTGATTTCCTTTTATATTTTTATTGCTTTTTAAAAAAGAAATTTCTTCATTTACAATATTTAAGTTAATATTTTCTTTTTTTATCTGTAAAATTAAAGCCTCTAATTGGTTTTCAAAAGTCTTTTGTTGTTCACTTTTTGTAGAAAATTTTTGGTAGTTTTTTTGAAAATTAACAGATTGAATTTCTACATTATTTATCTTAA
The DNA here is from genome assembly GCF_003335085.1 of Polaribacter sp. WD7. Classification (GTDB taxonomy): domain Bacteria; phylum Bacteroidota; class Bacteroidia; order Flavobacteriales; family Flavobacteriaceae; genus Polaribacter. Next base: position 636,621 of record NZ_QPEJ01000018.1, read on the forward strand.
CTTGAATACTTTTTTTATCAACAAAGGGAGATAAATCTATAAACTTTAAAATTTGCACTCCTTTTGTAATTGCAATATTTTTGGTTCGAGTAACTTGTGCGCTATTTAAAAATACTGTAGCTTTAGAAACGGTAGAGGTTACTTTTTTTTCTATAATATCTTGTGCATTACAAATAGTAAATGATAATATAAATAAAAGCAAGAACAGTACTTTTTGCATAGTAATTGTGTTTATAGGGTTAATAATTCTTCTAAAAAATTTCTAGTATTTGATAATCTTGGTACTTTATGTTGCCCTCCTAATTTATCTTTTTTCTTTAACCAATCATAAAAAAGGTTTTCTCTTGCCATATGAACCTTTGGTAAAGTTAATGTCATATTTTTATAACGTTTTGCTTCGTAATCTGAGTTGATAGATTTTAATGAATTGTCTAAAATTTCAGTAAAATAATTTATGCTTTCTGGTTTTTGAGCAAATTCAATAATCCACTCATGACCACCTTTCTCTTTTCCGTCCATAAAAATTGGTCCTACAGTATATTCTTTAATTAGAGAATTTGTTTTTTCGCAAGTTAACTTTAAAGCATCCTCAACATTTTCAATATTTAATTCTTCACCAAAAACATTAATATAATGTCTGGTTCTACCTGTAATTTTAATTCGATAAGGTTCAAGAGAAGTAAAACGTATTGTGTCTCCAATCATATAACGCCATAAGCCTCCGTTTGTAGTAATAACAAGAGCATAATCTATTCCTTTTTCTACCTTAGAAATTGGTATTGCCACAGAATTTTCTCCTTTGTATTGTGACATTGGAATAAATTCATAAAAAATTCCGTAATCAAGCATTAATAATAATTCTTTAGAACCATTTCTGTCTTGAATCGCAAAAAAACCTTCAGAAGCATTATAGGTTTCGTAATATTTAAAATCTGCTTTAGGAATAATTTTTTTATACTGTTCTCTATATGGGTTAAAGTTTACACCTCCATGAAAGTAAACTTCTAGATTTGGCCATACCTCTAAAATATTATTTTTACCTGTTCTATGTAATACACGTTGTAATAACACAAGCATCCAACTAGGTACACCAACCAAACTTGTAATATCTTCGTGAATTGTCTCTTCAATTATGGCTTCCATTTTGGTTTCCCATTCGCTCATTAAAGCCACTTCTTGACTAGGTGTAGAGCTAAAATCTGCCCAAAAGGGTAAGTTTTCTGTAATAATAGCAGATAAATCTCCAAAATAAGAATTATTGTCTTTATACACTTCAGAGCTTCCTCCCAAACGCAGTCCTTTACCCACAAAAAGCTGGGTTTTAGGGTTGTTGTTAATGTACAAGCACAACATGTCTTTTCCGGCTTTCATGTGGCAGTATTCCAAAGCTTCATCAGAAACAGGAATAAATTTGCTTTTTGCATTAGTAGTGCCACTAGATTTTGCAAACCATTTAATTTTTGTAGGCCAAAATAGGTTTTGTTCACCTTTTCTACAACGTTCTATTAAAGGCTCAAAAGATTCATATTTTTGAATGGGTACTTTTTCTGCAAATTCTGCATACGTTTTTATAAAAGCAAAACCATTTTCTTTTCCATATTCTGTGTTTTTTGCCGTATGCAAAAGTTTAAAAAGTAATTCTTCTTGAACATCATTAGGATATTTTAAAAACAATTCCATTTGATGCTTACGTTTCTTTAAAAACCAAGAAATTATAGAGTTGATGATCTGAAACGCCATAGAAAATTCGTAAGTTTGTTTAGTTAGACTTTAGAATTGTATTCTAAAAGTTACCTGCTAAAAATACTAAAATTTGTGAGATGACCTACCAAGGAGTTTTAAAAAAAATGATTACAGAAAATGGAGACACCATTCAATATTATTTAGATATGGGGGTTGATTTTTTGAATGTGAATCAGTTACTCAATAAAGAATTTACGATTTCATTTGTAAAATATGAATGTTTAAATTGTCATCTAGATAAAAAAATCTATAGACAAGGTTTTTGTAAATCTTGTTTTTTTGATGTTCCTCAGGCTGCAGATTGGATTATGAGACCAGAATTAAGTAAAGCGCATTTAGATGAAGAAGACCGAGACTTAGACTACGAAAAAAGAGTGCAATTACAACCACATATTGTGTATTTAGCTAATTCTAGTAACGTAAAAGTTGGGGTAACTAGAAAACAACAAGTACCCACACGTTGGATAGATCAAGGAGCTCATGAAGCCATAGAAATAGTAGAAGTACCCAATAGGTATTTAGCGGGTATTACAGAAATAGCTTTAAAAGAACACGTGGCAGATAAAACCAATTGGCGAAAAATGCTAAAAAATGATATAGAAGATGAAGATTTGGTAGTTTGGAGAGAAAAGTTAAAACAATATATTCCTGATGAAGCAAAGGAATATTTTATTGAAAATAATACTGAAACAAATTTAAATTTTCCTGTTCATAAATATCCAGAAAAACCCAAAAGTTTAAACTTAGAAAAAACACCCACATATACTGGCAAATTGGTTGGGGTAAAAGGGCAATATTTTATATTTGAAAACGAAACTGTTTTTAATATAAGGAGTAATGAAGGTCTTGTAGTTTCTATAGAAGTATAATTTGTAAAGAAAAAGAGATCGCTACGACTCTTTAATTTTAAATTTTTAAAAGATGAATAATAATTTACTTAAAGTTGCACTAGCACAAATATCACCAGTTTGGTTAAACAAAACAAAAACATTAGAAAAAATTGAAAACTCAATTTTAGAAGCAGCAAAAGAAAATTGTGAACTTATTGTTTTTGGTGAAGCTTTATTACCTGGTTATCCTTTTTGGTTAGCGTTAACAGGTGGTGCAGAATGGAATACAAAAACCAATAAAGAAATTCACGCACATTATGTTCTGAATTCAATAACCATAGAAAAAGGTGAGTTAGATGCTGTTTGCAAATTGGCAAAAGAACACAAAATAGCTATTTATTTAGGGATAATGGAACGTGCTCAAAATAGAGGCGGGCATAGTATATATGCGTCTTTGGTATATGTTAATCCTAAAGGAGAAATAAAATCTGTACATCGTAAACTACAACCTACGTATGATGAACGTCTAACTTGGGCTCCTGGAGATGGTAATGGTTTGCAAGTTCATCCTCTTAAAGAATTTACAGTTGGTGGACTAAATTGTTGGGAAAATTGGATGCCCTTGCCAAGAACGGCATTATATGGTTTAGGTGAAAATTTACATATTGCTGTTTGGCCAGGGAGCGATCATAATACTAAAGATATTACCCGCTTTATAGCTAGAGAATCTCGTTCTTACGTAATTTCTGTATCTAGTTTAATGCAAAAATCAGATTTTCCAAAAGATGTACCTCATTATGATAAGATTGTAAAAGATGCTCCAGATGTTTTAGCTAACGGAGGTTCTTGTATTGCATCACCAGATGGCGAATGGTTGGTACCACCTGTGCTGCACAAAGAAGGGCTAATTATAGAAACATTAGATTTTAATAGCGTTTTAGAAGAACGTCAAAATTTTGACTGTGTAGGACATTATTCTAGACCAGATGTTACCAAATTACACGTAAATAGAGAACGACAAAGCACTGTTTCTTTTGACGAATAAGTTGCTATGATTTTTGAGCAAAAAGAAATACAGTTACGTCCCTTTTCTAGAGGGATGCATTTGGTTACTGAAGATATAGTAAATCAATTTCCAGAAGTAAAAACCATTGCAAAAGGATTTTTAAAAGTGTTTGTAAAACATACTTCTGCAAGTTTAACCATTAATGAAAATGCAGACCCAACTGTACGCTTAGATTTTGAAAAACATCTAAATGTAATGATTCCAGAAAACGCTCCATATTACATACATACTTACGAAGGTAGTGATGATATGCCTGCGCATATAAAGGCTTCACTATTGGGTAGCTCAGTAGAAATACCTATTACAAATGGAAGTCTAAACCTAGGGATTTGGCAAGGGATTTATTTGTGTGAACATAGAAATTACGGAGGAAGTAGAAAGTTGGTAGTAACTGCTTACGGAGTTGCCTAAAACTTTCTACTACATCTAAAAATAAATTATTTACCAAATATAATTTTTTAATTTAGCTTGACGTTTTATTGCTTTAATCATAACATTGTCTAGCTGGTCTTTTTGATTGCCTTCTTTTTGTTTACCTGCAATATATAGTCTCCTTTTTTTATCTAAAGCTTTAATTTTTTCTTGAATTTTCGTACGCTCTTTTGCTTTTACCTTAACGTATGCTTTAATTTCCGATTCTGATTTGTTTTTCAATTCAGCAGGTAGTTTAGATTTTTCAATTTTAGAATAATCTATTTTTTGTTTTTTATCTGCATCTACCAAATCCCAAGATGAATTTTCATACAATCTAGAGCTTTTGGTGATCGCTCGTTTAACTTCAACTTCTTTACTTAAAGATAGTGCGTTGTTGTCTTGAGCTTGTTGGTTATAGTAACTCGTATATCCTCTAACCCCGTAATGAATATATGTAGCGTTTAGTTTTTTATTTAAAATGATAATTTCATCGTCATAAGGTGTAATAATATGTATTATTTTTTTATCTTTATTAATAGTCATATAATCTCCACCACCTAAATCTGCACCATCTTTCCACATCCCAGAAATTCCGTTGTTGTAATTTCCACAGAAAATAGTATTGATTAAAATACCTTTTTCGTTTGCCTCACTAACTGCTTCTTTATAGTTGATTTTTCCTTGTGTAAAAGGTTCATTTCCAGCAATAAAAATGAGGCGTAAATCATTTTTATGATTCCCCCAAGACAATTCTTGTAAAGAAGTTTGTATTACTTGTCCACAAAATTCGTTTCCTCCATTAGTTTTTAGGGAGAATAATTTTTCTGAAATTTCATCTAAATTACTACTAAATTGCAAAACTTGTCTTATAAATCCTTCTTGACTAGGTAAAGTTGAATTTCCGTACTCATATAAAGCAATTTCTAAATTTGGTTTTTGAATACCATATTTGGCATAAGAAAGTTCGTTTACTATTTCCCAAAGTTGGGCTTTAGCTTGGTTAATTAAACCATCCATACTATTGCTGGTATCTAGTAACAAAGCAACCTTAATGGTCTGTTTTTTAAAATTTTCTGCAGCAATATTTTGTGAAGTTATACTTATAAAGAAAATGGTAATTACTTTTAATGCTAATGTTTTCATAATGATGTTTTTTAGAGTATACAAATAATAAGTAATTTGTTTGTTAAAAAGAGATTCAATAGTAATGCCAATATTCTTAATAAAAAAAGAGCAATGAGTAAAACGCACTTTACGGTGCGTAAAAAGGTTTTTGAGTTAGTTAATAGGTCTTTTTTATGAGTATAACCTTAGCTTTCTGTAAAAACATGTTTTTTTAAAAGCATTTAAGTATGTATGTTTACACTATTATGAATCTAAAAAAAAGCATAATATATTTTTGTTTTTTCTGTGTATTACTTGTTTCAGCACAAGAAAACACGACAAATGCATCATTACAATATTTTGATGTTAAGGTAGTTGTAGAGGCAAAAAATACAGGAAAACGTATAAAAGATGCAGAAGTATTTGTAGAAGGGAGATATTATAGGTACAGGTTAATTGATAACCATTATTTGGTAAAGGCTAAGGTTGGAGATGAGTTACGTATCTCTCATTCAGATTTCGAAACCGTTTATTATAGAATACAATCTGATGAAGAGATCAAAATCTTAGTTGAAGATTATACGCCCTTAAATGATGAAAATGAAGAACTTTATTCTTCAAAAAGAAAAAGAGTTGAAACCTCAGATTTGTACCATCAATTTTTAGATTCTGCAAAATTTTATAAGAAGAAAGATATTGATAAAAGTCTAACTTTTATAGAAAAAATTTTAAGAACAAAACCATCAACTTCTAAAAATGCCAAGACCTACAAAACCTTAGCAGATATTTATTTGTTTTGGAAACAATATGATCTGGCAATTTACAATTACAAATTATCTAACCAAATACAACCTAGTGCTACAACTAAAATTTTGTTAGCTCAAGCAGCATTTTTAGCAAATAATTTAGAATATAGCCAACAAATTTTAGAAAACATAGTAAACGATAAGCTTACCGATTTTGAAAAAATAGATGTTTTAGAAGGTTTAGGTGATGTAAATTTAAAAACAAAAAAATATGTAAAATCAAAAAACTATTATAGAGAAGCTCTAAAGATTGCAAAAAAAAATGGAATAACTTCTAAAATTACAGACTTAAATTCTAAAACTGCAGATGTTTTTGTTGCAGAAGGTAATGTAGCTAAAGCCAAAGCTACCTTTAAAAGTGCATTAAACTTTGCTGCCAAAGAAAGTGTAAATCGTGTTTTAAAAGAAGAAGAAAAAGTAGCAGATTTTTTGAATCAAAACCAACGTTATGATGATGAGATAAAACTTAGAAAAGAAAGTTTAAAAAAAGCAGCAACTCAAAAAAGTAGCAAAAATGTATCGGTTCATAAAGATTCTATCACCTCTCAAAAAATAAACTATAAAATAGGAAACGCTTATATTTCTAAAGAAGCCTATAAAGAGGCTATCCCTTACTTAAAACAAAGTATTAAAGATGCAGATGAAAAAGAAGATATTATTGTAGAAAAAGTAGCCACTAGAAAATTATCTGAGGTATATGCAGCAGTAGGAGATTATGATAGTGCTTTAAAAAGTTATCAAGATTACGTAAAATTAGTAGACAAATCTTACATAAAAAAAGAACAAGAAATTTATCAAGCTACAAGGTTATCTAAAACTATTGCAAACAATCAAAATAGGATAGCAAGTTTAGAAAAAGATAAAGAGTTGGCAGAAAGTAGAATTAACTTAGCCTATACAAACCAAAAACTATCAGAACAAAGTAGCCAAAAGCAATTAACTATCATTTATTCTTTATTCGGTGGTTTTGTATTGATGTCTTTACTGGTTTATTTTATGTTTAAAAACATAAAACAACAAAAAATTGCAAATAACTTATTAGCACTAAAGTCTATGCGATCTCAGATGAATCCTCATTTTATTTTCAACGCGTTAAATTCTGTAAATAGTTTTATAGCAGAAAATGATGAACGGAGTGCAAACAGATACCTCTCTGAATTTTCTCTGTTAATGCGTTCTGTTTTAGAGAACTCTGATGAAGATTTTATACCGCTTACAAAAGAAGTTGAGTTGATTGAATTGTACGTAAAGCTAGAGCACAATCGTTTTAAAGATAAGTTTGAATACTCAATTATAGTAGATAGAACCATACAACTAGAAGAATTTTCCATTCCTCCAATGTTATTGCAGCCTTATATAGAAAATGCAATTTGGCATGGATTAAGATACAAGAAAGAAAAAGGACGATTAAATATTTCTATTTTTCAAAAAGATAAAGAAACCTTGTCAATTCTGATTGAAGATGACGGTATCGGAAGAAAAAAGTCTCAAGAAATAAAAACCAAAAATCAGTTAAAACAAAAGTCAAAAGGAATGAGTACCATACAAAACAGAATAGCCATTTTAAACAACATGTACAAAGAGCGCATTACTGTAAATGTTTCTAATCTTTTTGAAAACGAAGAAGGTACAAAAGTAGCATTATTACTGAAAAAGAACTAGTATGAAATTAAATGCAATTATAGTAGAAGACGAAAAAATTAGTAGAGATATTTTACGCAATTATATTGGTAAATATTGCCTAAATGTTAACTTGGTTGCCGAAGCAGACAATATAGAGGATGCTTATAAGTTAATTCAAAAACATACGTTAGATTTGGTGTTTTTAGATGTAGAAATGCCTTTTGGAAATGCTTTTGATTTGCTAGAAAAAGTAGAAAATAGAACCTTTGAAACTGTGTTTGTTACCGCTTATGATCATTATGCGATAGAAGCCTTAAACAATCATGCAAGTTATTATTTGCTAAAACCTATTTCTATTGACCAATTGATAAAGGCAGTACATTTTGTTACGCAAGTAAAAGAAAAAGAATTTAAATTACAAGACCAAATTATAACTCCAAAAGTAAAATCTGCAGAAGGTAAAATAACCATACCAAAACAAAACGGTTTTGAAGTAATAGCTATAAGTGATATTGTTTTTTGTAAAGCAGATGATAATTATACAGAAATTCATTTAGCCAATTCAAAAAAGTTGGTGAGTAAAACATTAAAGTACTTTGAAAAAGTATTGAGTGAATATACATTTGCTAGAATTCATAAATCGTACTTGGTAAATGTAAATGCAATTGTGAAATACAAAAAAGGTAAAGGAGGAAGTGTAGTAGTTTCTAACGGAAAAGAAATTTTGGTTTCTGCATCTCAAAAAAGTAATTTACTGTCTTATTTTAAATAAAACTAACGTTAAAAAATATTGAAATGAAAATAATTAAAGCCGTTAAAGGTAAACATCCAGAAATACCTCAAGATTGTTATATTGCAGAAAACGCAACCATAGTTGGTAATGTTTCTTTAGGTAAAGAATGTAGTGTTTGGTTTAATGCTGTAATTCGTGGAGACGTACATTACATTAAAATTGGCAATAAGGTAAATATTCAAGACGGAGCTATAATACATGCTACCTATCAAAAATCACCTACAACAATAGGTAATAACGTTTCTATTGGGCATAACGCTATTGTTCATGGTTGTACAATTCATGATAACGTTTTAGTAGGAATGGGCAGTATTATTATGGATGATTGTATTGTAGAATCTAACACAATTATTGCAGCAGGCGCAGTAGTTACAAAAAATACACGGGTAGAAAGCGGAAGTATTTATGCGGGTATACCAGCAAAAAAAGTAAAAGATATTTCTAAAGAACTCATTTCTGGAGAAATTGATAGAATAGCAAATAACTATGTAAATTATGCTAGTTGGTTTAAAGAATAAAAATAAAGCCCAATTTCTAACTTCAAAATTGGGCTTACTATCAAAACTAAATTAAATAATTATTTACCTTCCTCAATTTTTTTACGCTTTTTCATTTTTTTCTTTTTTGCCATCATTTCTTTCTTCTTTTTCATACCTGCCATTTTTCTTCTTGCTTGCATTTTTTCAAACTTTATAAACTGATCTTTGTTTAAGATATCTCTCATCTTATTCTTCATCATAATTTGTTTATCTAAATGCTTATTTTTCATTGCATAAATTTCATCAGCAGTTGGCTTTTGTGCGTTTTTTCTAGCCTCTTTTCTTTTTTCCATTGCAGCTTTTCTTCCAGTAATTTGAGCCATTATAAGAGGCTTAATTTGGTTTTGCTGTTTTTCTGATAGGTCTAAAGACAATGTCATTTTCTTTACAGCCAAATCAGCTTTTTGTTCAATAGAAAATTCTGGTTTTTTGTATTTTCCTTTTTTTTGTGCTTTTGCGGTAAATGTTACAGCAAATACTAAAACTAAAATGCTTACTAAATTTTTCATATGTATAAATTTGTTTTTATTTATTTTCAATACTAAGACCTTCAAAAAATAAAAAGGTTTAATGAGTTTTAAAATAATCTGAGTTCAATTTAAAATGCAATGCTATAAAAGCTGTCTAATTGAGTGGTTTTAGAAATGAAACTTGTAAAAAATTGTATCTAAATTACCCTTTGTCTAAAAATTTAGCTGCCTTCTATACTATTCTCTATCAAAAATCAATCTGACTGATATAAATTTTCTTAGTACTAACTCACATTAAATTAGATTATAATGAACGTTTATTTTTAGGTAAATAAAAACCCGATATCAATTGAAGAAATCGGGTTTTTTGCAAACTAATCAACCCAAATTAATTTTAGTAGTTATCAACTACATTTCTTAGACACTCAAAAAAAGAAATAGTTTAACTTTGTAAGACTTGTTAATACAGTATAACTTTTTTGATATGAAAAAAAATTTGTGGCTTTTCCTTTGTTTACCATTGTTAACCTTTGCTCAGGTAAATGAAAAAGATAGTATTCGAGTAGATTTGTCTAACCCACATGCTACTGTTTATACACATTTGTTTTTTTTACAGAAAGACTCGTATCAACCTAAAAAAGCATCAAAAACGGTGTTAGGTCTTTCTGAAGATAAAGCCGTTGAAAAAGTGATAAAAATAAAGCGGGTTTTAGACGGAAAAGGACTTTTTGTAGATTTTAATAAAATACCTAGTAATGCAAATTATAAAGACACTATAGGATATTCATCTTACCACAGGTATGTTTTGTTTCCGCAAAGAATGCCGCAGATTTACGTAGAAAAAATAGCAAACAAGTGGTATTACTCTTCAGAAACTCTTGCTAGTATAGATGCTATATATAAAGATGTTTTTCCTTGGTATGTGCAAAGAATACAAAATATCATTCCAGATTACGGTCATAATCAAATTTTTGGAATAGAGATTTGGCAACTTTTAGCAGTTGTTCTTTTGTTAATGCTATCAGTTATTATTTTCTTTCTTTTTAAGAAAATAGCATTTAAAATTTTACAGAAAATTCAACATTACATTACTAAAAGTAACTCAAATATAGAAGTAGATAAAGTTTTAAAAAAGTTAGCACATCCTATAAGTTTATTGGTTTCTTTAAAGTTTGTAGATGTTATTTTTCCTTCACTACAATTCTCTTTAGCAATAAATAAATGGGTTTTTTTAGGTATAAATATTACTGAAACTATTTTTTGGATTTATGTTTTCTTAAAGTTAGTAAAGGTTGTTATGCAAATTTATGCAGAAATTACAGCTAAAACCCACAATAAGTTAGATGATCAGTTAGTACCTATTTTAAACAATCTCCTTACCGGAATTGTTGTTGTTTTAGGATTTTTTAAAATGCTTCATCTATTTGGTGTAGACACTACAACTATTTTAGCAGGTGCCACAATAGGAGGATTAGCTTTTGCATTGGCATCTCAAGACACGGTAAAGAACTTTATAGGTACAGTTGCAATTTTTTTAGACAAACCTTTTCATATTGGAGATTGGATTACTGCAGGAGAAGTGGTTGGCACAGTAGAAGAGGTAGGTTTTAGATCAACAAGAATTAGAGCAGCAGATACTACTGTATTTCAAATACCAAATAGTAAACTTTCGGAGATGGTAATTAACAATAGTGGTGTTCGTTTGTTTAGACGATACAATACTAATTTAGGATTACGCTATGATACACCACCAGAATTAATAGAAGCCTTTGTAAAAGGTATTCGAGAAATTATAAAATCGCATCCAGGAATACGACAAGATGCTTTTGTTGTGCAATTTACAGGATTTGGAGATTCTTCCTTATTAATTATGGTAAATGTATTTTTTATGAGTTTAGCTTGGGATGTAGAACAAGCCTCTAAACATAGATTGCATTTGGCCATTGTAAAGTTAGCCGCAGCTTTAGGTGTAGATTTTGCTTTTCCGTCTACAACAGTTACTATAGAGCAATTTCCTGAAAAGAAGGGGTTCTTACCAAAATACAATACAGATTCAGATGCAATAACAAAAGCAATAACCAACGTTGTAGAAGAGTTTAAAAGTGAAAATTTAAAAGAATAAAAATAAAAAAAACCTCATCAGGATTGATGAGGTTTTTTTAAGTATTAAATTGAATGATTTCTAATTATTTAGGATCCAAAATCATATCTATTCTATCTACAACATCTTGTAAGTGATACCTTCTTAAAGTGTTTCCTGATATTGATGCATTTCTAGCATCTCGTTGCAAACGCTTTAATTCGCCTCTTACTACAGATTTAACATCAGATTGGTTTATGGTTATTCCACTTCTTTTAAAGTATCCATTATTAAACCCTCTTTGATCAGATGCTTCATTTAGTAAAAAGTGCATTCTATCTAAATACGCTCTTTGTAAATTTCTTCTATATGTGTCTACAGAACGTCCGTTATAAACTTCAGTCCAAACCCCTTTACGCAAGTCACTCATCATATTAACCAAAGAATAAGAAGCAGAACCGTTTAAAGTTTGATTTTCTATCATACGAGCCATTCTTCCTGGATTTAAGATGTTATTAAGTGTTCTCGCTTGTAAGCCACGAACTCTTTCTACAGAACCAGAAAACTCTATTTTACTAAAAATGTTTTTATCTAGCATCCAGCTTGGAGTTTCAAACAACTCGTCTATCAAAAATTGAAGTGCTTCTTTTTGTTTTGCTTTATTAACATGAATATAGACTGCACCTTCTTGGTCAGAAGTTTTGTAATATTCATAAACTCCACCAATATTAGCAGTTACATGTCCCATGTACCTGTTAAATTGACTTAACAATTGTCCGTACATTGTCCCTAACTCATCATAATTCTCGCCTTTCTCAGATGTCCAACTCTCTAAATTTGGTAAGATTCTTTTTAAGTTTTTAATTCCATACATAGAAGCTTTCATGGCATCATCACCTAAATCTTCTGTTTGAGAACTTGGGTCTACAACACCACCTGCTTGTTGATGTCCAAAACGATACATAGGATCGCCTGCTTTTTCTAAAATCCATTGGTCTAAAATAGGTTTCTCTTCTTTAGCACTTTTGTCTAAAATAGGTTTGTACCCCCAAGCGATAGCATACTTGTCATAAGGTCCAATGTTTGGCATCAAGGCTACACCTTTGTCTTCTGGTTGTGCAATATAATTAAAGCGCGCATAATCCATTATAGAAGGTGCGGTTCCGTATTTTTGAGTAAATGATGCAGAACGTAAAGAGTCTACAGCATAGGCAACAGAACTTCCCATATTGTGAGGTAAGCCTAAAGTATGACCAACTTCATGAGAAGATACAAAACGAATTAAGCGTCCCATAACTTCAGTTTTAAATTCATTACCTCTGGCATCAGGATTTATAGCTGATGTTTGAATAAAAAACCAGTTCTTTAACAAGGTCATTACGTTGTGATACCAGTTGATGTCTGATTCTAAAATCTCACCAGACCTAGGATCGCTAACATGCGGTCCATTTGCATTTGGTATTGGAGAAGCTAAATAACGAACCACAGAATAACGAACGTCTTCTGGACTCCAATCTGGGTCTTCTTCTTTAGAAGGAGGATCTTTAGCGATAATTGCATTTTTAAATCCTGCAGCTTCAAAAGCAACTTGCCAGTCATTAATACCTTGTTTTATAAATGGTATCCATTCTTTTGGTGTAGCTCTATCTATATAGTATACAATTTGTTTTTTTGGTTCTACCAACTCTCCTCTTTTAAATTTTTCAACATCTTCATCTTTAACCTCTAATCTCCATCTATCTAAAAAAGTAACAGATTTGCTTTTTTGAGCTTTTAAACCATAATCTGTCTGACTTCTTGCAAACCAACCCACACGCTCGTCAAAATAACGACGTTTCATAGGTTCTTTTGGTAATAAAACCATTGAATTACTCATCTCTACTGTAATAGAACCTACAGACGCATTAGATGGTGGTTTGTTAGAGAAATAGGTTTTTACATGCCTAATTTCAATATTTTGAGGATAACTACTTACTCTATCAATATAAGAGCGACTATTATCCATCCTAGTTACTTGATAAGACTTTCTCAATCTCCCAGGAAAACCTAAAGGTTTTACATCTGTTGTAAATAAAGTAGTAGCATCTATAACAGTTGCTGTAGAATCTTTACTAATTGCTTTAATAGGAAACGCAAATAAAATAGGTTCTAAATTAGAGTTTACTACAGCTTCATGAACTGGTAAAACAGTATCTGCAACAACATCATGAGATACTACTCTTAATAAAATTTGTTTATTTTTCTTTTCCCAGCGTAAAACTTGAGTATTGGTTTTACCTCCCCCAAAGCCAATACCACTTGCAGTTTTGGCAATTCTAGTAACCATTAGCATTTCTCTTTTTAACAGAGAGTCTGGAATTTCAAAAAGATAACTATTGTCTTTCTTGTGAACTTTAAACAAACCTTTGTCAGTTGTGTGGTCTTTAGTAACTACTTTACTGTAAGGTTGCATTGCGCCTTTTTTAGGCTTAGGTTTAGGTGCGGTTTGTACAGGAGCTTTCTTTTTTTTCTTCCAGAATTGAGCATTTCCTTCAGAAGAAAACCCTACAATTAGAGCAACTGCTAAAAGTTGCGGGAGTAATTTTCTTGTCATGATTAAAATTAATTTGAATATAAGACATCGAAAATACAGAAACCAAAAAAATGACGCTCCTAATTATATGTTAAAGAGCACTTTTAGTTTTCTCTTAATGTTAACATATTAAGAGAAAACTAATGAATTAAATATAAAATTTATAAGATAAAAGTGTTAGAATAGTATAACTTTAATAAGCTCTTTTATCATTTCCTTCATAAAAGTTAATAAAGGCTTTGTTAACTACTCGCATACCACCAGGTGTTGGATAATTACCTGTAAAATACCAGTCTCCTAAGTTATCAGGACAAGCTTTGTGTAGGCCTTCTATAGATTGATAAATAACTTCAACATCTGCTTTGATATCTTCAGTCTTTAGCATTTGTGCTATTTTATCAGAAATTGCCTCAGCTGTAAATGGGCTATAAACTTCTTTTACGTAGTTTACAATTTCTGTATCAGATTTAGATTCTTGTGCCTTACATTTTTTGTATACATCATCAATGATATGATATTGATTGGTTTCTTTCAATAATTCTAAAGCCGCTTTAAAAGCAATAAAAGCGTCTATTCTTGCCATATCAATTCCGTAACAATCTGGATAACGAATTTGAGGAGCAGAAGAAACAACTACAATTTTCTTAGGGTTTAGTCTGTCTAAAATTTTAATAATACTTTTCTTTAATGTTGTTCCGCGTACAATACTATCATCAATAATAACAAGGTTGTCTGTAGGTTTTACAACACCGTAAGTTACATCATAAACATGCTCTACAAGGTCGTCTCTACTATTATCATCAGCAATAAATGTTCTTAGTTTAGCATCTTTAATGGCAATTTTTTCAAAACGAGGTCTTTCTGATAGAATTTCTGTTACTTTTTGAGCAGAAAGTTGCTTGCCACCATCAAGAATTTTAGAGGTTTTTTGTTCATTTAACAAATCTTCTGCGGCTTCTGTCATTCCATAGAAAGAAGTTTCTGCCGTATTAGGGATGTAGGAAAAAACAGTATTAGAAATATCGGAATCGATTGACTTCAAAATTTGAGGAAATACATATTTCCCTAAATTTTTACGTTCTTCATAAATAGCGGCATCACTTCCTCTAGAAAAGTAAATACGCTCAAAAGAACACGATAATTTCTCTCTAGGTTCGTTTACTAATTTTATAGATGTTTTTCCGCTTTTCTTAATAATAAGCGCATGTCCTCTTTCTAGTTCTTGTACTTCATTAATAGGAACATTAAAAACGGTTTGAATCACAGGTCTTTCTGAGGCAACCACGACAACTTCATCATTTTCATAAAAATAAGTAGGTCTTATTCCGTTAGGATCTCTTAGTACAAAAGCATCTCCATGACCAACCAAACCGGCCATTGCGTACCCACCGTCCCAACTTTTAGAAGAGCGTTTTAAAACTTTTTTTAGTTTTAAATTTTCTTCTATAAAGGGTGATGCGTCTTTTTTATTAAACCCTTTTTTCTTTGCCTGTTGATACAATTTAGAAACCTCGTCTTCTAAAAAATGACCTATTTTTTCCATCACAGTTACAGTATCTGTAAACTCTTTTGGATGCTGCCCTAACTCAATTAATTCTTGTAAAATTTCATTAGAATTGGTCATGTTAAAATTACCAGCAACAATTAAATTTTTATGTTTCCAGTTACTTTGACGTAAAAAAGGATGTACACTCTCTATACTATTTTTACCAAAAGTACCGTATCTAACATGTCCTAAAAACAGGTTGCCAATGTAAGGCATATTTTCTTCTTGCCATTTTACATCATCTTTTTTATCTGGGTTTTGTTCTAAAACACCATTTAAACGCTCATTAATTTGCCCAAAAATATCTTGTATGGGCTGAGGTTTGTTAGATCGTACTCTACTTACATATCTTGTGCCAGGTTCTACATTAAATTTTACACTTGCAAAACCTGCACCATCTTGACCACGATTGTGCTGTTTTTCCATCAATAAATACATTTTATTGATACCATAAAATGCAGTACCGTATTTATCTTTATAAAATTGTAGCGGTTTTTTTAATCGAACAAGTGCAATTCCACATTCGTGTTTAATAGCGTCACTCATTGGTATTTGTAGTTTTTGTTATGTTGTTATAATAAAAAATCCGCAGCAAAAAACTGCGGATTAAAATTAAGACATTTTTATGTCAAATTGTGTTAATTCTTTAAAAGCTTGTAATCTGCTTTTTACTTCTTGTTTTGTCAATTCTTGCATGCGTTCTGTTCCAAATTTTTCTACACAGAAAGATGCTAAATTAGAGCCATAAATAATGGCGTTTTTCATATTTTCAAAAGAAATATCTTCTGTTTTTGCCAAATATCCACAAAAACCACCTGCAAAAGTATCTCCTGCACCTGTTGGGTCAAAAACTTCCGCTAAAGGTAAAGCTGGTGCAAAAAACATGTTACCTTCATTAAACAATAAAGCGCCATGTTCTCCTTTTTTAATGACTACATATTTTGGACCCATTTCATGAATTTTCTTAGCTGCATTTACCAAAGAATATTCCCCAGAAAGTTGTCTAGCCTCCTCATCATTAATTGTAATGACATCAACTCTTTTCAAAACGGTATGTAAATCATTTAGCGCTATATCCATCCAAAAATTCATAGTATCTAAAACTACTAATTTAGGTGCTTCTTTCATTTGATCTAAAACAGAAGCTTGTGTTAACGGGTGTAAATTACCTAACATTACAATACCAGCGTCTTTAAAACTTTCAGGAACTATAGGTTCAAAAGTTTCTAATACATTTAATTCAGTTATTAAGGTGTCTCTAGAGTTCATATCGTTATGATATTTACCACTCCAAAAAAACGTTTTTCCTTCTTTTACGATTTCAATACCATCGGTATTAATCCCTTTAGCATTCATCATCTCTAAATAAGACTGCGGAAAATCTCCACCAACTACAGAAACGACTCCTGTTTCTATTCCAAACTGAGAAGCTGCAAGACCTACAAACGTACCAGAACCCCCAAGAATTTTATCGGTTTTACCAAAAGGAGTTTCAATTGCATCAAAAGCTACAGTACCTACTGCTAATAATTTACTCATATGTTGTGTTCTATTTGTCATTTTAAAAAGAAAATAGAAGCTACTTTTTCATAAAATTAGGTTGCTTCAAGTTGTTCTTAATGACGTTTATCTTAATTTTTATCAGTAATTTTGCAAAAATAAGTTTAAAAAATGACTATCAAAGAAATACAAGAAGAAATTATTGATGAGTTTTCTATGTTTGATGATTGGATGGAGCGTTACGAATATATCATAGAATTAGGTAAATCTTTACCTATTATAGATACTCAATATAAGCTTGATGAGAACTTAATCAAAGGATGTCAATCTAAAGTATGGTTGTATTCAGAATTAAAGGATGATGTTGTTACGTTTTCTGCAGATAGTGATGCTATTTTAACCAAAGGAATTGTGGCATTATTGTTGCGCGTATATTCAAATCAAAAACCTGCAGATATTTTAGCAGCTAATACTAATTTTATAGATGAAATTGGATTGAAAGAACATTTGTCTCCTACAAGAGCAAACGGATTAGTTTCTATGATAAAGCATATTAAAATGTATGCAATAGCACAACAAACCAAATTGTAAAACTAAGATTTTAGCAATGACAGATAAAGAATTAGAAGAGATAGGAGATAAAATAGTTCGTGTTTTAAAAACCATTTACGACCCAGAAATACCTGTAGATATTTATGAGTTGGGTTTAATTTATGACGTTTTTGTATCCGAAGAAAATAATGCAAAAATATTAATGACTTTAACGTCACCTAATTGCCCTGTAGCAGAAACCTTGCCTGTAGAGGTAGAAGATAAGGTAAAAACGTTGAAAGAAATTAACGAATGTGAAGTAGAAATTACGTTTGATCCTACCTGGACGCAAGAAATGATGAGTGAAGAAGCAAAGTTAGAGTTAGGAATGTTATAGATTAATATTTTAGGTTAAAGCATAAATATTTTATGATTTTAATATTCTGAAAACTAAAAAAATGGCAGAAGAAATTATAAATAGAGTAGCAAACAGCGCACTAAAAACTTTTGATTTAGAAGAGATTTATCCTGAAGGAAAAAGAGTTCTTTTTGATTTGAAAGATTGGTTGTTTCAAGAGCTTATCTTAAAAGAGAGAGATTTTAGGGCTTTTGTTAAAAATCATGATTGGAGCCAATACAAAAATACTTTTGTAGCGGTTACGTGTTCTGCAGATGCAATTATTCCTTCTTGGGCGTTTATGTTAGTTGCGGCAGAATTAACTCCTTATGCAAATAAAGTGGTTATAGGGAATTTAGAAACTTTAGAAACAGCCATCTATCAAGAACTTCTAGGTTTTTTAGATTACAAACAGTTTGCAAATGCGCCTGTTATTATAAAAGGATGTGCAGAGAAACCCATACCAAATTCTGCTTACGCTTTTCTGATAGCCAAATTACAACCGATTGCAAAATCGATTATGTTTGGAGAGGCATGCTCTACAGTACCTTTATACAAAGCAAAAAAATAACTTTAAGGGTATCATAAATATAGATAACTTTGGCATATTAAATCAGATTTCATGAGACGGTTTTTAGTTCTCTTTTTCCTTTTTCTTAGTACTGCATTTCTTTTTTCACAAGAAAAAAAAGAAAAGGAACCCAAAAAACCAGCACCAAAATGGAAAATTCATGGAAGATTTGCTTTTATATTCAATCAATCTTCATTTTCTAACTGGGCTTCTGGAGGAGAAGATACCGTTGCAGGTAACTTAAATGTTAATTACGACTTTAATTACAAAAAAAATAATTTAAACTGGGATAGTAGAATTAATACAGGTTACGGTTTGAGTCATATAAGTGATAAAGGTTACCGAAAAACTGATGATCGTTTCGAATTTAATTCGCTATTAGGAATAAAAACAGGTAAATACTGGTTCTTTTCTTTTATTGCCAATTTTAGAACTCAATATACAGAAGGTTTTAATTACAAAAAAGAACCTAAAGTTTTAGTTTCAGACTTTTTCTCGCCAGCTTATTTAACTTTTGGACCAGGAATGTTATGGAAAAAGTCAGATAATTTAAGCCTCAACATAGCACCGGCTACAGCAAGATACACTTTTGTAAACGATTTTTTTTCAGGGCAATTTGGAGTGGAAGAAGGAGAGCGACTTGCTTTTGGCTTAGGTTTTAATTTATCTGGTTATTACAAGTTTCTTTTGATGGAAAACATAGAAATGGAAAATATTTTATTAATGTATACAGATTATCTTGCCAAAATAGGTAATGTAGATGTAGATTATCAAACAAACATCCGTTTTAAAGTCAATAAAAGTATTAAAATGCACATGACTTTTCATGCTATTATTGATGATGATGCCTCTAGTAAAATTCAATTTAGACAACTATTTGGTCTTGGCGTAAATTATAGTTTTCATGAAAAAGTGACTTATTAGTAATTTTTAGGTCTAAAGAAGAAAAGTGTACATTTGCACGCTAAAAATTAAAAATTATTACAAAATGAAAAAACTATCAATCTTAATACTATTGGTATGTGTCAGCTATTCAGCAAATGCTCAAACAGCTGAAGAATTGAAAAAAGAAATTGCTCCTAAAAAAGCTGAAATTGCAAAATTACAAGGAGAAGTTAAGGCTTTACAAAATAAAATTGACGCTCTTCCAGGTTGGAAAAAAGGAGCTTTTGGTACTATTGGTGCTAGCTTTTCTGGTTTTAACAACTGGTTTTCTAGAAATGCACCAGATGCAAATGCAGGTAATATAGGAATTACGGTAAATGCATACGCTAATTTGATAGAAGATAAATTCTTTTGGAGAAATTCAGGAAATATTAATTTAGGTTGGGTTAAGTTAGATGATAAATCAATTTCTGGAGATGAAGGTTTTGAAACAGCTACAG
Organism: Polaribacter sp. WD7; assembly: GCF_003335085.1. Lineage (GTDB taxonomy): Bacteria > Bacteroidota > Bacteroidia > Flavobacteriales > Flavobacteriaceae > Polaribacter. Next base: position 656,591 of record NZ_QPEJ01000018.1, read on the forward strand.
ATGTTTTTACACTTACATCTTTGTATGGTAAACGTTTAAATAAAAAATGGGCACTTTCTGCTTTAGCAGAATACAGAACAACAATTATAGATAACTTTAACAATCCTGGATTTTTAGATTTTGGTGTTGGTTTTACATGGACGCCAACAAGTAGATTAGTTGTGGTAATGCATCCTGCAAACTACAATACTATTTTTAGTAAAGGAGATACTGTATTTACTTCTTCTCCAGGAGGAAAGCTAGTTGCAGATTATACAGCAACACATTATAAAATTACTGTAAAATCTAATTTTTCTTTGTTTGCAAGTTATAGAGATAGTAATTTATCTAACTGGACTTGGACAAACTCCTTTGGATATAAATTGTGGAAAGGTATTGGGTTAGGTTTAGAAGTTGGATTAAGAGATAATCAACAAGAAGCAGCAAATTCTCAAGGAGTTGCTTTGATTGATGCTGATAATAAATTACAATCTTTTTGGTTACTTGGTTTAAGCTACGGTTTCTAATAAAGATATTTTATAGAATAAACCCTAAGAAGAAATTCTTAGGGTTTTTTATTTTGCGTATTTTTGTTTTAAAACCATATAAATGACGCTGTTAATCGTTTACGCAACAATTTCTATTTTCTTCTCTTTTTTGTGCTCTATTTTAGAAGCTGTTTTATTAAGCATAACCCCAACTTTTATCAATTTAAAAAAGAGCGAAGGATTGGAATATGCAACTCAATTAGAAACGTTAAAAAAAGATGTAGATAAGCCTTTAATAGCCATATTAACAATTAATACGGTAGCACATACTGTTGGTGCAATTCTAGTTGGTGTACAAGCCAAAGTTGCCTATGCAGAAATGTACGGAAGTGCATCAAGAACTATTTTTGGAATAAAATTTACGGAAGATGTTATGGTTGGTGTAGTCTCTACAATTATGACCATTTTAATTTTAGTAGCTTCAGAAATTATTCCTAAAACAATAGGTGCTACGTACTGGAAAAGCTTAGCAAATTTTACTTCAAAAGCGTTACAGGTAATGATTTTTCCGCTAAAATTTACAGGTATTTTATGGCTTTTACAATTAACCACTAAGTTAATAGGAGGTAAAGGGCATGGTAGTGTGTTGAGTAGAGAGAGTTTTTTAGTGATGGCAGATATGGCAGAAAAAGAAGGTGTTTTTAAAGAAAATGAAAGTAAAGTTATTCGCAATTTAATTGGTTTTAAAGAAATTCAAGTTAATGACGTAATGACGCCAAGGTCTGTATTAAAGTTAGCAGATGAAAGCGAAACTATTCAAGATTTTTATAATGCACACAAAACCTTGCGTTTTTCTAGGATACCTGTTTTTTCTGAAAATCCAGATGCTATAACAGGCTACTTTTTAAAAGACGATTTGTATAAGGCGATTATAGATGGTAAAGGTGAAAGTAAATTAGAAACCATTAAAAGAACAATTTTAGTTACCAATAAAGATCTTTCTATACCAGATTTGTTTGATAAATTGATAAAAGAAAGAGAACATATTGCATTAGTAGTAGACGAGTATGGCTCTGTTAGTGGTCTTGTTTCTCAAGAAGATGTTATAGAAACTTTATTAGGTTTAGAAATTATGGACGAATCTGATACTATAGCTGATTTGCAATTGTATGCCAGAAAATCATGGGAATCTCGGGCAAAAAAAATGGGAATTATTGAAGATGGTAAAGAGTAGGTGTTTTTGATTATTTTAAATCAAATATTTTTACAACTTATGTGATCCGCCAAGGCGGATTTAGTCTATTTTTTCCTGCGTAAAACAATATCAGTTGATTTCCATCAAGATCTTTGAGTCTTGCCTCTCTCCATAGCCAACTTTTATCTGTAGGTTCTTGATCAAAAACGATTCCTTTACTTTTGATTTTTTCAACTTGTTCATCAAGATTCTCGCATTCAAAGTATACGTAAATTCCTTCTCCTGCTGGTAATTCTTTTGTGAGATGAATGGAAAACGTGGAGTTTCCGTCAGGACACTCAAATCTAGCATAATGAGGTAGTGCTTTAACAATTAACCTAAGACCTAAATTTTCATAAAAAAGAATTGATTTTGATATATCTAATACAGGAACTGTTATCTGGTTTAGGTTCATTAATTTTTACAAGTTATTTATTCTTCTTCTTTATATTCATAATACAGAAAGTCATTATACGGAAAACGCTGAATATGTATTTTTTTGACTTCTTCGTAAGTTTTTTCTTTAAAATCCTCTAAGTTTTCTTTGTTAAGTGCAGAAATAAAAATAGAAGCTACATCGTAGTCATTCATCCAAGTTTTTTTCCAGTCTTGTAAAGTGTAATGTTCTTTTCCTTTTTCGGTAGTCAAATCATCATCGTCTATTGTTTCATGCTGATAAGCATCAATTTTATTAAAAACCATTAAGGTAGGTTTGTCATCACATTTAATATCAGTTAAAATCGTATTTACAGAGGCAATATGATCTTCAAAATTAGGATGAGAAATATCTACAACATGTAATAATAAATCAGCTTCTCGAACCTCGTCTAAGGTAGATTTAAAAGATTCTACCAATTGTGTTGGTAGTTTTCTAATAAAACCAACGGTATCTGTCATTAGAAACGGAATATTTTTAATCACTACTTTACGCACGGTGGTATCGAGCGTAGCAAATAGCTTATTTTCTGCAAATACATCACTTTTACTGATTACATTCATCAACGTAGACTTACCAACGTTGGTATAACCTACCAAAGCAACGCGTACCATTTTACCACGGTTTTTGCGTTGGACCGCCATTTGTTTATCAATTGTTTTTAATCGATTTTTTAATAGCGCAATTTTATCTCTAATAATACGTCTGTCTGTTTCTATCTCTGTTTCTCCGGGTCCACGCATACCAATACCTCCTTTTTGTTTATCTAGGTGTGTCCATAATCTAGTTAAACGTGGTAATAAATATTCGCTTTGAGCCAACTCTACCTGAGTTTTGGCAGAACTTGTTTGTGCTCTTTGTGCAAAAATATCTAAGATTAAATTGGTTCTGTCTAAGATTTTGCAGTCAAGAATTTTTTCAATATTTCTTAATTGAGCGGGAGATAACTCGTCATCAAAAATAGCAGTACCAATATCATGTGTTTTGATGTATCCGCTTACTTCATCTAGTTTTCCTGTTCCTAAAAAGGTTTTAGGGTTGGGTCTGTCTAATTTTTGTACAAAACGTTTTACAGGAACACCTCCTGCAGTTTGTGTTAAAAAATCTAACTCGTCTAAATATTCTTCAGACTTTGCTTCATCTTGTTGTTGAGTTATTATTCCTATTAAAACAACTTTTTCAGATTTTGCTTCTTTTTGATCTATCATATAACACAAAGGTAAAAAAGAAAGTTGGCATCAAAACTATTTTTTTGACACCAACTTTTCTCAAATCAAAACTAAATTAAAACAATTTTATAAAAATGCTACTTTACCAGTTTCCATATTGTAAACTGCTGCAACTATTTTTATTTTACCATCTTTTTCTAAACTTGCCATTTTAGGAGATGCTATTCTAATATCTTCTACGGTTTTTAAGGCATTGTTATGAATTACATTATTTGTAAATTCAATATTTTTAGAAGAAATTTCTCCAGTCACTTTTACCTCTTTCATAGAAGGCTTAATTTCATTTAATAAGCTTTGTAAGGCATTCATTTGCATAGAAGCGGCATCTGTATTATCTATGGCGTGCTTTACTGCACCACATGAAGTATGCCCCATAACAATAACCACTTTAGAACCCGCTACAGCCGTAGCAAACTCCATAGAGCCTACAATGTCTTTGTTTTCTATATTACCTGCAACTCTAGCAACAAAAATATCTCCAATACCCAAATCAAAAACATCCTCTACAGGAACTCTACTATCTACACAAGAGAGCACAATAGCCTTTGGGTATTGCCCTATCATTGCTAATCTTCTTTGAGAAGAATTATCTCTTTGGGTTAAGTTGTTACTCACAAAATTTTCATTCCCTTTTTTGAGTCTACCTATAATTTCTTCAGGAGTCATTTTTTCTTGTTCCTTAGCGGTTAATATACTTTTTACTGGTGTTTGTTTAATAAGTTCTACTTCGGTAGATTTATCTTTAGCACAAGATAAAACTGATAGTGATACTATTATAATTCCAAGATGTTTGATGATGTTTTTCATAAATAAAATATTTTAAGTGCTTATATTAAAAATTGTGGTGCATACTAAATTGTAATTGACCTTTACTAAATGTATTTGTGGTTTGTTGCATGTAACCAAACTGAAATCGAATGGTAGGTTTAAGTACATAACCTAAACCAATATAGGTTCTATTTCGATCAAATAACTCAACCGTTTCGTTATTTCCAATCGTTCTTTCTCCGTTTATAAATAACTCATTATAAAACGCTGCGTAAAACGTTTTAACAGTAAGTTCATTACCCTTAAAAGGGATATTTATAAATAAATTATAACGATATCTTGTTCTAAAGTCTTGGTTTTCTACAAAGCGTTGTTCGTATCGAAAACGATGAGTGACCAAAAATTTATGAGCTATTTTTTGTGGTATTAATGCTTCTTGATATATTCTATTTTCGTTAGATGTAACATCAGAATCTCCAAATTCTCCATTTGTAATATTAGCTAATCCAAAGGTGAACATAATATCGTTGCTTTTAGGTTTATAGGTAACGCCAGAACGTAACAAAAGTTGTTCTTTATCTCCCAGAATTTCCCAATCTCTGTATTGTATATCTCCTTGAATACCAAATTGAGAATTTTTAAATTGATGATTAAAAAAGTACATATACCAAGCTCCTGTTTGATTTTCGTTAACTTGAGAAAAGGCTTTTACACTTACAAAAAAGCAAATGTTTAAAAGTATAATTTTTTTCATATTATAATCATTTATTGCAAATATAATAGCTTTACTATTATTTATGGTAGTAAAACTATTGTATTAACTATTTTTTAACTATCGTATGTGCTTTAAATTTTATGTGTTATGTCATGATGCAACAGGATGCAAATCGCTAAAAATAGCGGTTTCTTATCCCCTTAAAATCAACCAGATGAAATATAAGTTAAGTTTGTTTTTTGTAACGCTTCTAATACTTGCTTGCAACACAAACGAAAAAAATATTATAATTGAAGAGACTTCAGTATCACTACAAGAATTATCTCAAAACTTCAAGTCACCTTCAAAAGAATATCATCCAGAAACTTGGTTTCATTTAAATGGAAATAATATTAGTAAAGAAGGTTTAAAACTAGATTTACAAGCTATAAAAGATGCAGGTTTACAAGGTATTCATTTATTTAATAAATCTGGTCGTGCTTTTCCAAATGTAAAACCTATTAAAATTTTATCTCCAGAATGGGAAGAATTGATTCGTTTTGCTGCGGATGAATGCAAACGATTAGGATTAAAATTTACGATGCAAAATTGCCCTGGTTGGTCTATGACTGGTGGCCCTTGGGTGCCTGCAGAAGAAGCGCAAAGAGAATTGGTAGAAACTGTGTATCATATTTCTGGAGGAAAAAATGTTGAAAAAGTACTAGAAATTGATTCTTTGTACTTTACCAAAGATTACAATTATAAAAATGTCCAGGTTTTAGCTTTTCCAACTGTAGAAGGTGATGATTCAGAACCTCACAATCCTTCAAAAATTGAAACAAATAATCCTTTAGTTCCTTGGGTAGCCATTTTTAATCCCGAATCAAAACTAATTGTCACTCGAAAAACCACACGTTTAGACAAAGATTTAAAAGAATATAGAAAACAAGGAATTTCTCAAGAAAAAAAAGAAACTTGGGTAAAAACTTCGTTTGATAAAGAGACAACCATACGTACAATTGTTTTTCCACAAGTACGTCATATGATATTAAACACGCAATATCCAAAAATAGATGTTGCTATAAAAGTAGAAGCGTTGGTAAATGGAAAATTCACAGAAATTACTACTGTAAATTTCCCTGATGCCAATTGGAATGACAGAAGAAAACACTTAACACTTGCCATTCCAGAAACGAGTGCAAAAACATTCAAATTTACGTTTCAAGGAGCACATTCTATCGCACCAGAATTTATCAGATTAAGTGCTAAACCAAAATTGCATAATCATGAAGCAAAAGCAGCAAAAGTGTTACGCCGTTTAGAAAAAGAGGTAGATTATGAGTATGCTGAAAACACGATGATTAAATCCAACACAATTTTAAATCTAACAGATAAAATGAATTCTGATGGAAAATTGATGTGGAATGCACCTAAAGGAAATTGGACAATCGTTCGTTTTGGACATATTAATATGCGATTGACAAACAAGCCTGCTGTTCCTGAAGCTACAGGTTGGGAATCTAGTAAATTGGATAAAATAGCCATAGAAAATCATTTAAAAAATGGAATGATTGGTAATTTGATTAAAGATGGTGGCCCTATTGGAGATGGAAAATTACACGGTTTGTTAATTGATAGTTGGGAAAGCCACGTACCTACTTGGACGATGAATTCAGATGATTTGTTTAAAGAATTTGAAACGAGAAGAGGTTATTCTATGAAATCCTATTTGCCAGCTACAATGGGGTATATTGTAGAAAATAAACAAACTACGACTAAGTTTTTAAGAGATCTGCGTCAAACTATGGACGATGTTTTTATCGATAACTTTTTCAAACATTTTGCTACAGTTGCACACGAAATGGGTGCTGATGTATATACAGAAGGTGCAGGAGGAGAAGTGTTGCCTATAGATCCAATGCGTTATTATGGTGTTAGCGATATTCCAATGACAGAGTTTTGGTATCCAAAAGCGCCATCTGCACAAAACGAATATGCCAAACCAATTTACAATGCTGCGTCTGCAGTGCATTTATATAATAAACCAAAACTGGCTGCAGAAGCTTGTACACAAGTGGGTGTAAAATGGAATGAACATCCTTTTTCTGTGAAATATTTAATCGATTACAATTTTGCGAAAGGAGTAAATCATTTGGTGTTTCATACGTTTTCGCACACACCACAAACAGATGTTTTTCCAGGATCTAGTTTTGGAGGTAATATTGGTTTTCCTTTAGTTCGCGAGCAAACTTGGTGGAAATATATGCCTGAATGGATTGAATATTTAGCTAGGAACCAATACGTTTTGCAACAGGGAGAATACGTTGCTGATGTGTTGCGCTATTATGGAGACGATTTTGATAGACCACCTTTTGATTTAGATGCGTTTCCAAAAGGATACAAATTTGATTATTTAAACGAAGAAATTCTCCAAGAAAAACTAAGTGTTAAAGATGGTGAAATTCACGTTGAAAATAGTGGCGATTATAGAATCATTACCTTAAGAGATTCAGAAAATATACTATTATCAACATTAAAAAAGGTAAAAGAATTAGTAGTAAATGGTGCTGTTGTTTTAGGCGATAAACCTAAAGATTCTCCAAGTTTAATGGATGATACAACTGATTTAGAAGAATTAAAATACATTTCTAATGAATTATGGGGAAACACTAAAAAAGGCATAAAACAAGTTGGAAAAGGAAAAGTATATTGGGGTAAAACTCTTGATGAGGTTTTAATAGAAGAAAAAATTACAAAAGATGTAATTGTACCCGAAAATTTAAATATCAATTGGATTCATAGAGAAACCAAAGACGCTCACATTTATTTTGTGGCTTCTAAAGATGATGACCCAGTAGATGTAGCTTTAAGTTTTAGAATTGAGAATACATCTCCACAAATTTGGGACGCTTTTACTGGAAATCAACAGGAAGCGAAAATCTGGAAAAACGAAAATAATAGAACGAATATTGCAATTTCTTTACCTAAAAATGGAAGTAAAATAATTGTGTTTTCTAAAAGTGATGCAAAACCATTTGCAGAAAAAGTTACCTTAAATGATAACACAATTTTAGATGCTAAAACAGGCTGGTATCAAATTCATGAGACCAATAATTATCCAACATTATCTTGGACTAAAGATGAATGTATAGCGTCTATTTCTGGAGATTATATCTTTCATCAAAATGGAAAAAAAATTAAAAAAACAGTGCTTCTAAAAGAACTATCATTACAAAAAGACTGGAAGTTAGCTTTTGAGAAAGGATGGGGTACTCCAGAAACTATTGAGATTGATGAATTAAAATCGTTAACGGAGTTAGAAAACAATGCTGTAAAACATTATTCAGGTACAACAACTTACACCAAAACTTTTGATGTAAAAGAAACAGGAAAATCTACAATTATAAATTTAGGGGAAGTTGCCAATATTGCAGAATTGTGGTGTAATGGAAAAAAAGTAGGTACAAAATGGGCGCCACCTTTTCAGTTTGATATTACAAAAGAAATCCAACTTGGAAAAAATGAATTGGAAGTTAAAATAACCAACACGTGGAGAAACCAGTTGATTTTTGATAATCAAAGACCAAAAAATGCAAAAAAAACTTGGACCACAGCAGCACCTAGAAAAAATGAAACCGAACTTGAAACTTCTGGTTTATTAGGACCTGTAGCATTAAAAATGACAATGAAATAGGTTTTAAATTTTATTGAATTCGCTTTAATTAGTAGGTAAAACATACAACTCCAGTAACAAAGACAAATATTAAATTTTACTACATTTACGAGTTAAGAATCCTATATTTTTGTGTTCGTTTTATAAGAAAAGATAACTTATGTTTTTATCAAAAAAAGAAGAAAGTGTATGTACTGTTGCATTTTATAATGTTGAAAATTTGTTTGATACCAAAGACAATCCTAAAACATTAGATGATGATTTTACAGAAGATGGAAAAAAAAGATGGGATAACAAACGATATACACAGAAGCTGAAAAAAATAAGTTCTGTAATTTCTCAACTAGGGGTTTATCGTTCTAAAATTCCGCCTGCAATAGTTGGTTTGGTAGAAGTAGAAAATGCCAAAGTGGTTGCAGATTTGGTAAATTCGTCTTACTTAAAAAAACACCATTATGGTTTTGTACATTATGATTCTCCTGACGAACGTGGTATTGATGTTGCCTTACTATACAACAAACAAGTTTTTGAATTCGTTGCTTCAGAAACTTTTCCTGTTTTTTTAGAGGATGATGAAGGAGAAAGAGATTACACAAGAGACATTTTAAAAGTTAGCGGTAATTTAAATGGAGAGTTGGTTCATATTTTAGTAAACCACTGGTCTTCTAGAAGAGAAGGAGCAGATGAAACCGAGCCTAAAAGAATTACAGCTGCACAAACAGCAAGAAGTATTGTGACTCATATTAGAGACAAAGAAATGGATCCGAAAATTATTATTATGGGAGATTTTAATGATGACCCTACAAGTAAAAGCATTAAAGAATACTTGGTACAAGATGATTTTTTTAATCCAATGAAAGGTTTATTAGAGAAGGGTAAAGGAACGTTGACTTATAATGGCAAATGGAATCTCTTTGATCAAATTATATTTAGCAACAATTTTTTAGATAAAAAAGACAATCAATTGTATTTTGTGTATGCAGAAGTCTTTCAAAAAAAGTGGATGCGGGTGTTTAAAGGAAAATTTAAAGATAGCCCGTTTAGAACCTATATTGGCAAATGGTATCAAGGTGGTTTTTCAGATCATTTTCCGGTATATGCCTTTTTGAAAAAGAAAAACTAATCTTTACCAACGTTTTTAAAAGCCTTTCTTAACTTTTCATCATTAATAATGTACTTTTTATATTTGCCATCTTTATACCTATAGTAAATAAAAATAGGCATAAATAGAAAAGACAAATACAAAACACCAAGACCCATTACTACTTCTGCTTTTTCATGTTCTGTTTGTATAAGATAAGCTCCAAGAACCATCCAAACTACAAAAACAACAAACATTATTTTTAAGGCTAACTTCATATTGCAAAATTACAAAAGTTATATCTTTAAAAAGAAAAAATCATCAGTTGAAGTCAATTTCAGTATTTTTGATTATCTGAGTTGTTATTTTGGTATCAAATAACTTGAACCCGTTAAAAATGAATAAAAAAATAGTTATTGCCCATAGAGGTGCTTCTGGGTATTTGCCAGAGCATACTATAGAAGCTAAAGCAATGGCTTATGCCATGGATGTTGATTTTATTGAACAAGATCTTGTTTTGAGTAAAGATGATGTTCCTATTGTAATTCATGATATTTATTTGGATGATGTAACTAATGCTGCAAAAATTTTTCCTGATAGAAAAAGAAGTGATGGTAGATTTTACGTTATAGATTTTACGTTTGATGAGTTAAAAACGTTGCAGGTTTCTGAACGATTTAACCCTGAAACAGAAGAACAGGTGTATAAAAATCGGTACCCAAAAGGGAAAGGTAATTTTACATTACACTCTTTACAAGAAGAGATAGAAATGATTCAAGGATTAAATAGTGCTACAGGAAAAAACATAGGAATTTATCCAGAAATTAAAGAACCTAAATTTCATAAAAAAGAAGGAAAACAACTGACAGAGATTGTTTTAAAAACACTTTCTGATTATGGATATGTCACCAAAAAAGACAATTGTATTTTACAGTGTTTTGATGCTGAAGAGTTAAAAAGAATACGTGTAGAACTGCAATCAGAATTATTTTTAGTACAATTGATTGAGTTTTTTGAAGAAACCAAAAAGTTAGCAGCTTATGCAAAATTTGCAGATGGCATTGGGCCATGGTATAAACAAATTGTAACAAAAACAGCTTCTGGTAAATTTAAAATTACAGATTTGGTTACAACTGCACATCAGCTCGGTTTAAAAGTACATCCCTACACATTTAGAGCCGATGCTCTAGATGAATTTTCTACCTTTGAAGAAATGATGGAAGTCATATTAATCGATGCTAATGCAGATGGGGCTTTTACAGATTTTCCTGATCTGGTAGTTAATTTTTTAAAACATAAAAACAAACATGAGTAAACTAGTATATTCTTTAACACATAGCAATAACAAAATAACGTTGTTTTTTGAGGCAAAAAATCTATATAGTTCTGAATGGTTTATGGATTTTGGAAAATTTGGTGCTGATGTTGTAGGTGCAGAAGACCAAAAATTATATGGTATTGTGAAGAAATTTCAGTTTTGGAAATGGAAAATGGTACATACCATTACAAATAATTTTGGAAAAACATATACGTTTACCTCTAAAAATAATAGAAAAACAATTTATAGTATTTTGATGGATGAAATAGCATACGAGTTGCATATACATTTTAAAAAAAGAATTTCTATTTTTAAAAATAATTTAAAAATTGCTGAATTTGACGAATCTTTTTCTGACAAAAAAGATACTGAAAATATAAAATTATTTCTTTTAGATAAAAACGATTTAGAAATTGTGTTTTTACTTTACAGTTGTTTAAAAATTGGAGAAACTAACGAGCATAAAAAAGCAATGTTAACTAGCCAAAAACAATTGGAAACAAACCAAGAACCATGGAGTTAACTGCTGTTTTGCTATAAAACGATAAATAATTTCTGATGCTTTTTAGGACTTAAGTTGGCAAACCAGTTTAGCCCTGATTGAAACGGCATCCTTTTTTAAAATTTAATAAAAATTTGAAAAAGATACAGTGGAAAGCAGGAAACAGCTTCTGATAAAACTAAACCGTAACTTCTACCAATTTGTTTCTGTACGCTGTTAGTAATTTAGATTTAGAAATAAAGCCTATATATTTCCCTTCTCTTAGTACAGGTAAATTCCAGGCACCACTGCTTTTAAATTTATTCATAACAGCGGCTACAGATTCTGATTCTTGAATAATTTCTGGAGCAGATTTCATAATGGCTTCTACAGTAATACTATTGTACATTTCTGTATCAAACATAATGGGACGTATGTCATCTAATAAAACAATACCCAAAAATTGTTTGTCATTATTTACGACAGGAAAAATATTTCTGGCAGAAGTTGCCACGGCTTTTTTTAACATTTCACCCAGTAGCATTTGAGGTTGTACGGGTTTAAAATTGGTTTCAATAAGATCATTAATTTGCATCATCATCATCACATTTTTGTCTTTATTATGTGTAATGAGTTCTCCTCTTTGAGCTAATTTATAGGTGTATATAGAGTTAGATACAAAGTATTTTGTTATAGAAAATGATATTGCTGCTACTAACATTAGGGGTACAAATAAATCATAACCGCCAGTAATTTCTGCAATTAAAAATATAGCAGTTAAGGGGGCATGTAATACACCTGCCATTAAACCTGTCATACCAATTAAAGTAAAGTTTGCTTCTGAAACATGAAAACCTAAAGTATTGATGATTTTTGCAGAAGCATTGCCTAAGGCGCTACCCATAACTAGAGTAGGAATAAAAATACCGCCAACACCACCAGCGGCAAATGTAGTACTCATGGCTATAGCTTTAAAAGCGGTAATTAATAACAGTAACACAATAACAATCCAAACATTATTATGGTCAAAAGAAAAAGGAGTGTTTCCTATTGCAGCTATATGATTGCCTTTTAAAAGGTTGTTAATTAAACCATAACCCTCACCATATAATGCCGGCATTGCATATAAAATAAAGCCAATAATAACACTGCCAATAGACAAACGTACAAATCGTTTTTCAAACTGATAGAAAAATTTTCTGATGGCAAAATACACCACAGAAAAATATACAGAAACAATACCCGTTATGATACCAAAAATAGCATAAAACCCAATATCTCTGATTTGAAATGTATCGTTCAATTCAAAACCTAACAATACATCTGCCCCTAAAAAAAGATAGGATGTTACAATAGCAGCAACAGAAGCTAACAACAAAGGTACAAGAGACACAAAAGCAATATCTAAGCTAAACACCTCTAAAGCAAAAACAATACCAGCAATAGGAGCTTTAAACATAGAAGACATAGCACCAGCTGTTGCACAACCAATTAACAACATTCTTGTTTTGGTGTTCATATGAAACAACTTTGAGGTATAAGACGCCAAGGCTGTACCAGCACTAACAGCAGGCCCTTGTAAACCCACAGAACCTCCAAAACCAACGGTTAACGGAGCTGTAATTAATGATGCATAAATGTTATATTTTGGTATGATTCCCTTACGTTTTGAAATGGCATGCAAAGTGGTAGAAATGCCATGGCCAATGTGTTTTTTTAACCATGTTTTTTTAATTATTGCAACGATGCACAACCCTATAATAGGAAAAATAAAATACATCGAATTTTGATAGCCTTTGAGCAAATCTATGGTAAGTAAAAGCTGAATGTAGTGCGTTAAGTTTTTTAGAATTACGGTGCCTAAACCAGCTAAAAAACCAACCAAAATACTCAAAATATATACAAATTGACGTTCAGAGATGTGTTTATACCTCCAAATAAGTATTTTTTTGAATATGTTTTTTGTTGTTGACATTATTGCTCTTTTGTCATTTAGACCTTTTTGAGAAATCGTGTTATTTTGTTATTGATAACGTATCTGTTCCTAAATATTTGTTGTCTTTGTTATAGTACCAAGTTCTTACTTTGGGCATTTTTATGTTGTTTATGGTTTCTAAACCAGACAATACAATATATTCTCCGCTATCTTTGGTTTTTTTAAAAAACTGATATACTTCCATAGCGTAGGTTTTAGGGTTAAAATAAAAGTACCAAATATCTTTACCAACTTCTTTGTTATACGTGGCTTTTAAAACCAAGTATTCTTTTTCTTTAAATTTTCTTTTTTCTACTTTTTGATGAATAATGGTTCCGTCATCTTTTAATTTCATAGGTAAGCCATATAAGTAGGTATAGTAATTTTTATATACGTTGGCTTTTTTACAGTCTTCTTCTATTTTCTTTTTCCATTCTTCTTCAGTCAATTCCTTCTTAAATTGTAATCCTATCGTTGAAGTGGAACATTTTTTTTTATCTAATTCATAGATATTTGAAATAGAATCTCTTGTAGCTCTAACTCTAAAATATTCGTTGGGTAGGTTGACGGTGATTTTGCTTATACGCGGAGATTGATTTGGAGTTTTCATGGTTACCAAAAAAGTTCCTGCAAAAGTTGACCAATTATTTTCTGGATCATGAAATTGGATTGTTTTTGCTAACAATTCATTACCAGTAATTTCTTGAGAAAATGAAATTATTGAAGAGAGAGGAAATAAAAGTTTGATTAGTATTTTCATTATTTTGAATTGAAAAATCTCGTAGTTACGAGATTTTTGGATTATACTTTAAGTGTACATAAATGTTGTTTATCCTGAGTGTAAACCTCTATTAAATATCCATCAAAAAAATTTCTACTCCAAACTAACTCTGTAGTTCTAATAAAATATTTACACCAATTTCTTTCTCCTAAAATTTCAGGGTTTAGTTTATTGTTTTCAATGGCTTTTAAAACTTTAGCTTCTATTATATTCATAACAATTAATTTGTGAACTCGAAAAACAGATGTTTTAAAGTTCTTTCTGAATGGTTTGATTGATAATTGATACTGAAATCTTGAAATATAAATTCAGCTTCTCTATAATCTTTTTTTAAAAGTTTATTAATACCATCTTTACAATCTTCTGTTTTACCCTCTAGAATATAACCAACTAAAATTCCATTACATTGCTCATATTTTCCACCTCTCAAAAAATTATCAATTCCAGTATCTATATACCTTCTTTTTAGAGCCGAGTCATTTGTTTTTAAATTTTTGGCTTCAACGTAATAGATATATTCAATTTTACGCCAAGATATATTTGTGAAACGTAAATCTATTCTTGAAAGCTTTGCTGCAAACCCTTTATGAGGAGTAATAGTTTTATCAAAATTGAAATTTTCAACATTTGTCGAAATTCGCCAATGTTTTCTTTTCTTATTTTCATCAACATAATTATGAAGAATGGCAGTTATATCATTTTCATCAAAATCTAATGCAATAGATTGATTGTTAATTGATGTATGATACGCTTCCGTAAATAAAGTAATACACCTATTCTCAAATTTATTTTGAACATATAGAAAAATAGAAGAAGATAAAGTTCCTGCCATTATTCTCTCATATTAAGAATTTCTGTTAACAACGTTTGACTATCTTCTATTGCTGCAGTCTCGCTCCAAAAACGTCTTTGGTTTGGTTTTATGATATACACATCATTACCATCATAATAATTTAAATTCTTTCTAAAGTATAAGTTTTGTGCTTCTTCTTTCCATAATTTTTTATCTAAATATTTTAATTTGTCATAAATATTTTCTTTTGAAAGTGTAGGTTTTTTATGTTCTGAACCAAATGAAAGTTTTATTAAATACAAAGGACAATTAGGTAGAATTTTATAGAGGGTCACTGATGCTCTTAAAGAAACATCATCTAGCCAATCATTTAATTCTTTTGTTATTCTATTAAAATAATGATTACTCTTAAGAACTGGTTTTAAAGCTTTGGAGTTTTCTTTGTTCTCAAATAAATCTAAACTATAATTTAAAGTGTCATTTATGATGATTTGGTCTTCTTTTGACAGTTCTAAAATGTCATTATAAATTATTTGGTCTATTTCATTTTCTAAATTAAAAGTATCTGTCTTTGTTCCATTTTCCTCATCTTTTTTTATAGACTTATATATATTATCAAATATTGAATTTAAGTCTTTCTTTACTCTTTCACTTAAAGTGTAGGGTAAGGTTAAAAACTCATTTTTCATTATTTGCTCTCTCTCAATACCATAAGAGGATATCGTTAAAAAAAGTAGATAAGAACTTATTTTTGAGTTAAATAATGTTGTTAATGCTTTTAGGTAATCACTTTTTTTGTCAGTAGAATAAAAACCATAAACACCGTCTCTAAATGTACAATCTTCATTTAAATACGATGCACAAATTTTATTATTAATTAATCCCTTTTTTAATAGTAAATGGGGTTCATAATATGCGTTTAAATCTCCTAGTCTTCTAAAAACTTCAATATTTTTAGGCAAAGAATAATCTAACTCATAGAATGATCTAGCTTTTTTTGTTTTTATTGAAGAATTAATCCCTTTTAAATTAGAAGTATAAGAAGTAAACCTTTCAATAAAATCAGCATCTAAATATTTATTTTCAGAAATAAATTTGCTTTTTTTAGGTTTATCTATTGTATTTGTTAATAATTGAAATCCAACACCATTTTTTATGTTATTTTTCGTTAAATCATTTTTTAAAGAGTTTTTCTTAAATAGCTTTTCTATTAATTCAAAATCAAAGTAACTTCCCCACATTGCAATTTTCCAAATTTTAGAATCTTTCTTTTCACATTCTGTTCTTGGTAAATATTTTACATCTGAAGCATCAATAACAATACCCTCTAAAATAGAATTTTTAATATATGTTTTAGGTGCATAGTAAATAATTGTTTCTTTTGAATATAAAGGAACTTCTTTTCGATAAAAAACAATACTAATTGGGCCAACAGCAGAACCAAAAAGTTGCCCACCAGAATTTTTTGGAGCTTTTCTTAAAATTGAAAAATTGTAAACTTTCTCTACATAGTTATCATTAAAAAGCCATTGTCTAAAGTTTTGGTAAGTGCCTCCTGTATTGGTTAATACCTTAGTGTTAAATATCAATGCAATCTCACCTTTTGGTGCCAAAAAAGTTGATTTGTGCAGGAATGGTAAAACCATTTCTTTTGCAAAATTGTTGTCTTCACAATATGTTTTTATTGTTTTAGAAAGCTTTTTTGTTCCAAATGGAGGATTGCCAACAATCAATTGAAAATCTTGTAATACTTCTATTTTAAAATTAGAAATAGTATCTAATCTAAAAAGATTATTCCCTTGTTTTTCGATGGTTCCATCTTCTGAATCATTTATCAAATTAGGAAACCTTACATTTCCATTCCACCAACTTGTTTTTGGGTCTAAATTATCTAATAACGCCAAGTACAAACTAAATGCTGCAACTTTTATCGATTTTTTATCAATCTCAATTCCAAAAATATTCTTCTTTAAAATATCAGTTAAAATATTAAAATCTGTAAGTTTTATATGATGTTGCTTTTCATAACGCTTTACCAATCTTTTAAAAGTTTGCACTAAAAAAATTCCTGAACCACAACTTGGATCCAATGTTTTTATATTATAGTTTAAATCTTTATTATTTATTGGTAATTTTTCATTTAAAATCAGCTCTACCAAAGATGGTGGGGTATAATAAGTCCCTGAATCCTTTTTGTCTAATTCTGATAAGAAATTCTCATAAATTTCGCTTAATAATTCAATTCTAATAATTTTAAAATCGAACAAACTCCAGTTTGGATATAATTCTATTTGACTATTATCTTCATATCCAGCTATAAAACATTTTTTTATTAATTCTAAATGGTTTGATTTTACTACGTTTTTTTCTTTCTCGTCGATTGTAAATAAACTTCCGTTAAAATCATCTGCCAATCTTTTATATAAACTATAAGTAGCTTTGGTATCATCAAGAATATCAAAATACGTTGCTGCATTTTCAGAAAATTGCTTGTAAAACTCTTTAGTTGTAGCTTCTTTATCTTCTAAATACAGTAAAAATAAAGAACGCATCACTAATTTATGAATGATATCTTTATCCTTTAAACCTTCTTCTTCTAGTTTTCTTGATACATTTTTTAAACTTGAAATAAGATATTTATCAACTCTGTTTTGTAGCTTTATTTTATCTCTTATCTCCTTTGCTTCAGAAGCAGACCATATAAAACCTGTATCAACAGAAATCCTTGAGAATAGTGTATTAAGTGTTTCTAATTTTGATGTATCAGTTTCTTTACAGGATAAAAGCTCTAACTTTTTAAAATCTGAATAAAAACTTTTGCGACTTTCATTATAAATAACTGGCTTTTCAGAACAATTGTAAATTCTAATTTCTGTTTTAGAATAAACATATAAAAACAATACTTTTTGAAAGTTCCAAGAAGTGTGGTGAATTTCTGAAATCGTCTTTAAGGTTTCTTTATCAAAATTCTCAACCTCTTTTAAAAATAAAGCAGGCTGGTTATCATTTCCATAAACTTCAACCAAGCCATATTGTTTACCATCGAAAATATCAATATCAAACTCATTGCTTTTTTTAGCAAATTGAATAATATCTAAACTTTCAACAATTGATTCTTTCATTTAAAAACACAAATAACTGATTAACAGGTTTTTAATTTAACTTCAAGTATTTATAAAAGTACAAAAAAGAATGAAACTTTATATGTTTTTATTCTTTTTTTGCTACGAACCTCAAAAATTTTAAAAATCTTTGAGGCTTATAAATTATTAATGTCTAAGATGTTTGATATTTATTTTTGAATATCTAACTTTAAACTTAACTCTTTTAATTGCTCATCATCTATAAATGCAGGAGCATCAATCATAACATCTCTACCAGAATTGTTTTTAGGAAAAGCAATAAAATCACGTATGGTTTCTTGTCCGCCTAAAATAGCCACCAATCTATCCAAGCCAAAAGCTAAACCACCATGAGGTGGTGCACCATACTCAAAAGCATCCATTAAAAAACCAAATTGCGCCTTGGCTTCTTCGTCAGAAAAACCTAAATGTTTTAACATTGTGGCTTGCGTTGCCTTATCATGAATTCTGATAGAGCCTCCTCCAATTTCATTTCCATTCAACACCAAATCATAAGCGTTAGCTTTTACTTCTCCTGGTTTAGAATCTAACAAGGCTAACTGTCCTGGTTTTGGAGATGTAAATGGGTGGTGCATTGCATGATAATGCCCAGTTTCTTCGTCTAATTCTAACAATGGAAAATCTACAACCCAAAGTGGCGCAAATTCATCAGGTTTACGCAAACCTAATTCTTCAGCTAAGTGCATGCGTAAAGCAGATAATTGTGCTCTAACTTTATTGGTTTCACCAGACAAAATACAAATTAAATCGCCTGCTTTTGCTCTAGTAATTTCAGCCCATTTTGCTAAATCTGTTTGGTCGTAAAACTTATCTACAGAGCTTTTAAAAGTACCATCTTCGTTTACGCGACAATATACCATACCTAAAGCACCTACTTGAGGGCGTTTTACCCACTTAATTAAGTTGTCAATTTGTTTTCTGGTGTATGCATTTCCACCAGGAACCGCAATACCTACAACCAATTCTGAGTTGTTAAAAACACCAAAATCTTTGTGTTGCGTTACATCGTTTAACTCGCCAAATTCCATTCCAAAACGAATATCTGGTTTGTCATTACCATACAGACGCATTGCATCATCAAACAACATTCTTGGAAATTTATCTACTTCTACACCATTAATTTCCTTTAGTAAATGACGCGTCAATCCTTCAAAAATGTTTAAAATATCTTCTTGCTCAACAAACGCCATTTCACAGTCTATTTGAGTAAATTCGGGTTGTCTGTCTGCACGTAAATCTTCATCTCTAAAACATTTTACAATCTGAAAATATTTATCCATTCCACCAACCATTAAGAGTTGTTTAAAGGTTTGCGGACTTTGAGGAAGCGCGTAGAATTGCCCTTCATTCATACGGGAAGGCACCACAAAATCTCGAGCCCCCTCTGGGGTAGATTTTATCAAATAAGGTGTTTCTACTTCAATAAATTCTTGGTCAGAAAGATACTTTCTAACTTCCATTGTTACCTTATGCCTAAAAATTAAACTGTCTTTTACTGGGTTTCTACGAATATCTAAATATCTGTATTTCATTCTGATATCCTCGCCACCATCAGTTTGATCTTCTATGGTAAAAGGCGGCAATTTTGCATCGTTTAAAATTTCTAGATTAGAAACCAAAACCTCAATTGCTCCAGTTGGCATTTTGTCATTCTTAGACTCACGTTCAATTACAGTTCCTGTAATTTGAATCACAAACTCTCTTCCTAAAGATTTTGCTTTTTCCATCATTTCTTTAGGAGTACGCTCTTCATCAAAGATCAATTGCGTAATACCGTAACGATCGCGTAAATCTACCCAAATCATAAATCCTTTATCTCTAGATTTTTGAACCCAACCTGCCAGTGTTACTTCTGTGTTTATGTGTGATGCTCTTAACTCACCACAAGAATGACTTCTATACATTTTCTATGAAAATTTGCTTCCGCAAAGCGGAAATCTTAAAACCGTTTTCCCAAATTCATTTCGGGATTTTTACCCTGCAAAATTAATCAATTTTAAAGAAAAATAGATTGTTTTTAAGATTGATTTATTCCCGTAAAATCTTTGTAAATTTGTCTTATGAGCGTAATTAATATTCAAGAAAAATTCAATTTGTTTCAAGATCAGTGGTCTCCCAAAAAAATAGGAGAGTTAAATGGTCAACAAATTTTATTAGCAAAAATTAAAGGTGAATTTGTTTTTCATAAACATGATGATGAAGATGAACTTTTCATGGTAAAAAAAGGGGTTTTAGAAATGCATCTTAGAGATAAAATCATCACCATTAATGAGGGCGAGTTTTACATTGTACCAAAAGGAGTAGAGCACAAACCTGTTGCCAAAGAAGAGGTTCACATTTTATTATTTGAGCCATTATCAACCAAACACACAGGTGATGTTGTTGCTGATATTACTGTAGAAACTTATGAAGAAATATAAAAATGGTTGTTAGTTTTTGGTTTATAGTTGTTGGTCTAGCTTAAACCAAATCAACTAAAAACCATCAATCAAAAACCAAAAACCATTATTAATGAGTAAACTATATTTAGTACCCACCCCAATAGGCAACTTAGAGGACATTACTTTTAGAGCTATTCGTATTTTAAAAGAGGTCGATTTTATTTTGGCAGAAGATACACGTACAAGCGGAAAGTTATTAAAACATTTTGAAATTTCCACACAAATGCACAGTCATCATATGCATAATGAGCATAAATCTGTAAAAGGTGTGGTACAAAGAATACAAAATGGAGAAAGTTGTGCGTTAATTTCTGATGCTGGAACTCCAGCAATTTCAGATCCAGGGTTTTTACTTACAAGAGCATGCGTAGAAAATAATATAGAAGTAGCGTGTTTACCAGGTGCAACTGCATTTGTGCCTGCTTTGGTAAATTCTGGCTTGCCCAATGATAAGTTTGTGTTTGAAGGGTTTTTACCCATTAAAAAAGGAAGACAAACTCGTTTTTTACTTTTAGCAGAGGAAACAAGAACTATGATTTTTTATGAAAGTCCACATAAATTGGTAAAAACTTTAGGGCATTTTGTTGAATATTTTGGGGAAGAAAGAAAAGTTTCTGTTTCTAGAGAACTCACAAAAATCTTTGAAGAAACTGTTAGAGGAACAGTTACTGAAGTATTGGCTTATTACACAAACAAACCACCAAAAGGAGAAATTGTTGTTGTAGTAGAGGGTAAGAAGTAGCGCTTTTTTGATAAGGGTTTAAAATTAAATTGTTCTATAACTAAAAAAAGAACTAAATAAAATTTCTATCAAATCTACTTAGTTCTTTTTAAGAATATAAATAAATACTTAATTCTTTTGTTTGGTAGTAATCACAATTACTCCGTTTGGCGAATTGTATTTTTCTAGAGCTTTTTGGCCCTTAAAAACTTCCATTTTCTCAATAGAATTTGGTGTTAATTTGTCTAGAGTTTTTTTGTCAGAAACTTTACCGTCAATAATAATCATGGGATCTTTTTTAGCGTCTAATTTTTGACTTGCATTTCCTTTAAGCTCAAGAATGTCTATTTTTTTTGAAGCTTTGGTTTTAATCAAAACAACACCATTAGGAGCATTGTATTTTTTTATAGCCTCATTTCCTTTAACTACAAAAACTGAAGCTATTTTACTTTGATCAATCAACTCTATTGGAAAATCAAATTTCTTACCATCTACATAAATATCAGGATGAACCCCATCTTTTAATTTGACATGGATGTTTTCTTTTTTTACCTCTTTTTGTTGAGCGTTTATTGATAAAATGCCTGATAAAACTATTACAATTGCAAATACTATTTTTTTCATGCTATAAAAATTTAGTTTGTATTACTTTTCTGTTTTTGTGTATACTACAAGTAAATCACTTTCTATGATAATGTGGTGTATAATTTGGGGATCTTCAGAATTCTTAAACATACTCTTTGCTTCATTAAGCAGTGCTTCTTTTCTTTGAATATCTAATGTGTCAGAACGCTTATTATTGATATATACACTAATAATTAGGACTACGGAGGCTGCAAGTGCTAAAAGCGCTAATTTAAATTCCTTTTTCTTTTTGGTCTTCTTTTCAAAGGAATCCCAAAGAGTGTTGTTTAAATTACGAGGTGTTTGTAACTTAGATTCTTTAATAAAAGCAGCTATATAATGTGTAGTTTTATCTGTATTGGTAACGTTTTCAAATAGAAAATTCTCGTCAGCTATTGTAGAAGTGCCAGATTTATATTTTTTGATTATTTTTTTAATACTTTCCTCGCTCATAATTGTATTTTTTTTCTAGTTCGGTACCAATAAATTTTCTAGCTCTAGAAACTAAAACTCTTGTATGGTCTATTTTTATTCTTAATGCCGATGCGATTTCTGAAAATTCATACCCATCAATATCTCGCATAACAAACACTTCTTTTTGTTGTTTTGGGAGCTTCTTTAAAATTTGAATGATAATTGTATGAAGTTCTCCCCAATGTAAATCAGAATTTTCTATTGAAGGTGATTCTAAAACAGTAAGATGAATAGAAGAATCATTTACAATAGGATTTTTTTTCCTCAATACATCAATACAATAATTTCTAGCAGTTAAAAATACTAAACCTTTTATATTTGGATGTTTTGCAACCTGCTTTCTTCTTTGCCATAGTTTAAACATTATTTCTTGAATGGCATCTTCTGCATCTATGGTTCCTAGCATTCTTGCAACCATAGGATAAATTCTTTCAGATAATGAAAAAACGTTAAGTTTAAAATTCTCTTTGTTCATTCTACTACTATAACGTTAAAACTCACATAGTCATAACAAATTGGGTTACTTTTTTTAAAATAAAATACTATTCAACTACTTTTAAGTTAAATTTGTAAATCATAAACAGATAAAAATGACAATCCAAGAATTCAAAACCAAACTAAAAGAAAATCCAACAGAAATTACATTTGCAGAAACTATGCAAGTAATTGAATACAATTACAATTTTATACCCACTGCATTTACAAATGGAGAAGTACAAAATAAAGCAGGAGAAAACTCAGGTTCGTGCAAGTTATTTGCCTTTGCCAAAGATCAAAATTTAACAAAACAAGAAGCTTTACTTTGTTTTGGAGAACATTATATAGCTGTTTTAGAAGACAAAAAAGGGACATCACATCAAAATATTAGAAATTTTATGAAAACAGGATTTGATGGTTTACTTGTTGACGATAAAGCCTTAGTTCTAAAATAAAAAGATTTCAATAGATAATTCTTTAAAATAGAATTTGCACACTACTTTGTCTTTGTTAAAAGGAATATTATATTTTGTTATTTCTATTATATTTTTAGAAGATGAATAAAAATTATGTTTAGAAGTTAATACCAAATCTGTATTTTTAAAAATGCAAAACCTATTATCTCAAATAAAAAATTGCACGATCTGTGAATCGTATTTAGACTTAGGGGCCAACCCTGTAGTTACAGGTCATCAAAACTCTAAAATTGCAATAATTGGTCAAGCGCCAGGAGCCAAAGTACATAAATCTGGTATTCCTTGGGATGATGCTAGTGGTAAACAACTACGTAAGTGGCTCAATGTTTCTGATGAAGATTTTTATAATGTAGAAAAATTTGCCATTGTACCTATGGGTTTTTGTTATCCGGGAAAAGGAAAAAGTGGTGATAAACCTCCAAGAAAAGAATGCGCTCCAAAATGGCATCAACAATTATTTGAGCTGATGCCAAATTTAAAGTTAGTTATTTTAATAGGGATGTATGCTCAGAATTACTATCTAAAAGACAAGGCTAAAAGAACACTTACTGAAACTGTAGATAATTATCCAGAATATTTGCCTACCTATTTTACGCTTCCCCATCCATCACCTAGAAATCGTTTTTGGTTGACTAAAAATCCTTGGTTTGAGGTTAACGTTATTCCAGAATTGCAGCAAAGAGTTGCTCATATTTTAATAAATTAATATTTAGAACCGTCGTGTTTGCCTACTTCAAAACCGTGTTTTCCTAAATATTGATTTCCAGAATCAATGGCATCTTCTTCCATAGTAGTTCCCATAGAGTCGTTCCATCTATTTAAATATCCAAAAAGTGATATTACTCCTAGCATTTCAACAATTTCTCCTTCATTCCAATGTTTATATAACTCTTTTTTAATTTCTGCATTAACTGCATTTGGTATCATAGAAGCAGCTAAAGAAAAATCTAATGCAGCCCTTTCTGCATCAGAAAAAGCCGGGTGGGTTTTGTATTCCCAAATATTATCTAATTGTTCTTGTTCTGCTCCATAACGTTCGGCAGCCCTAATAGCATGTGCTTGACAGTATCTACATCCTGTAGCGTTACTAGATACCCAAGCAATCATTCTTTTTAAGGCAGAGGTTACATGTCCTTCATTAGCCATAACTGCTTTATTTAAGTTTATAAAAGCTTTAGAAATAGCAGGTCTGCGTTGCATAGTTAAAACAGAATTAGGGCAAAACCCTAAAGTTTCATTAAAAAATTCAGCAAGTTTTTTAGTTTCTAAATCGTGTTCGGCAGCTAAAGGTGTTACTAGTGGCATATTTTTATATCTTTAAGTTTAATATTGTGCTTACTTTTGTAAAAAAAGACAATTTAAGATTTCGAAGTTTAAAAAAATATAAAATATGGTTAAAAATTTAGTAACAACAGTTTGGAAAGAAAATATGCAGTTTGAATCTGATAATCCTAGCGGATTGAATCTTTTTATAGACGCAGGTGAAGAAAACGGAGGAAAAGGAGAAGGGTATAGGCCTAAAGCGTTAATGTTATCTTCTTTAGCAGGATGTTCTGGTTTAGATGTAGTTTCTTTATTAAAAAAAATGCATGCAGAAGTAGCAGAGTTTAAAATTGAAGTAACAGCAGAATTAACAGACGAACATCCAAAATTTTACAATAAAGTAAAAGTAGATTATCATTTTACAGACGCAGAACTGCAGCCAAAGAAAATTCAAAAGGCTGTAAACTTATCTGTAACCAAATATTGCGGTGTGATGGAAATGTTTCGTCAGTTTGCAGATGTTCAAACAGAAATTCACTTACATGAGCTATAATCAAATTAAAAAATTGTGATGAGATGGACGCTAAAACTACAACCTGAAAAAGAAAAAGTAACCCAATTAGCAAGAGATTTACAGGTAGACAACACCATAGCTTCTATTTTGTGTCAGCGAGAGATAGATACATATAAAAAAGCAAAAAAATTCTTTCGTCCAAGTTTAAAAGATATTCATGATCCTTTTTTGATGAAAGACATGGATGTTGCAGTACAACGTGTTGAAAAAGCAATTGAAAATGGAGAAAATATTTTAGTATATGGCGATTATGACGTAGATGGTACAACTGCTGTATCTTTAGTATCTTCTTATTTAAAAACCATTAGCCCTAACATTGCAACATATATACCTGACAGATATGCGGAGGGATATGGTGTTTCTTATGCAGGAATTGATTTTGCCCAAGACAATAATTTCTCTTTAATTATTGCCTTAGATTGTGGTATCAAAGCGATTGAAAAAGTTACTTATGCAAATGAGAAAAATATCGATTTTATCATTTGCGACCATCACAAACCCGGAGATAAAATACCAGACGCTGTAGCTGTCTTAAACCCGAAAAGAGTAGATTGTTCTTATCCTTTTGATGAATTGTGTGGTTGTGGAGTAGGATTTAAATTGATTCAGGCTTTAGGCTCAAAACGAAATCAAACTATTAAAGATTTTTTACCGTATTTAGATTTGGTAGCTACTGCTATTGCTGCAGATATTGTACCTATGAACGGAGAAAATAGAACTTTTGCTTATTATGGTTTACAGGTGATTAATAAAGATCCTAGAAACGGAATTAAAGCCATTATTCATCAAATTAAAAAAAAGGAACTCACCATTACTGATGTGGTTTTTATCATTGCTCCAAGAATAAATGCAGCTGGTAGAATGAAGCACGGAAACTATGCCGTTGAACTTTTAACAGAAATGGATTTTGATGCTGCCGTTGAATTTGCTGCTGCTATTGAAATTTTTAACGCAGATAGAAAAGATTTAGACAAACAAATAACAAACGAAGCTTTAATTCAGATTATTGATAATAAAGAGCAAGACAAATATACAACGGTGGTTTATCATGAGAATTGGCACAAAGGAGTTATTGGTATTGTTGCCTCTAGATTGATAGAAACGTATTACAGACCTACTTTGGTTTTTACCAAAAGTGGAAATAAATTAGCAGCTTCTGCACGTTCTGTAAAAGGGTTTGATGTATATAACGCTTTGTTAGCATGTGAGGAATTTATAGAACAATTTGGAGGACATAAATATGCAGCAGGCTTAACCTTATTGCCAGAGAATTTTGAAAATTTTAAAAATAAATTTGAAGAAATAGTATCAAAAACCATTGATAAAGAACTCTTAACCCCAGAAATTGCTATTGATATAGAGATAGAACTTTCTGAAATTACACCAAAGTTTTTTAGAATTATCAAACAAATGGCTCCTTTTGGTCCACAAAATATGAAACCTGTTTTTAAAAGTGTATGCGTAAGAGATAATGGTTATGGCAAACAAGTAGGAGCAGACAAAACACATGTAAAACTTAACGTTTTTCAGGGCGATAATAAACAAACCTTTGGGGCTATTGGTTTTAATTTAGGTGATAAAATAGAAATTGTTCAAAACGATTTTGATATTGTCTATTCTTTGGAAGAAAACGATTGGAATGGTTATAAATCGATACAACTAGTATTGAAGGATTTGAAGTAACCTAAATATGCTGATCTAATAAAATAGTATTTCCATCTGGGTCAAAAAAGACAACGCGTCCTGGTCCAGAAGTAGTTTCGTCTACCTCTTTTTGTAATTGGATATGATTTGCTTTTAAGTGTTTTTGAATGTCTCTTACATCGTCAAATTCATCCAACTTGTTGGCATTTTCATCCCAACCTGGATTAAAAGTTAAAATATTACCTTCAAACATCCCCTGAAACAAACCGATTAAAGCATTGCCATTTTTCATGATTAAATACCCTTTATCTTGTTGTCCTGCAAAAACAGTAAAACCTAATTTTTCATAAAACGATTTAGAAACAAGTAAATCTTTTACAGACAAACTCACAGAGAAAGCACCTAACTTCATAATTTATAGTTTTTAGATTGATGTTTTAAAGTTATATAAAAAATTAAAAGATTTAACAATTAAAACTTAAAAAAAGAAAATCTCGACATTCCTATCGAGATTTTCATTTCAAACAATTATTAAAAGTATCAACAAACTATTTTTCAAGATATGTTTCGTCTGTAAGCGTTTTCATAAAAGCAACGATTGCATTACTTTCTTTCTTGGTAAGATGTAAAGAATCTGCTGGTAATGTTTGGTAAGGCACGTCTAATCTCATACCTGCTCCTCCTCCAAAATTGTAAAAACTTACTACCTCCTCTAAAGTAGTAAATGCCCCATTATGCATGTAAGGTGCTGTTAACTCGATGTTTCTTACAGTAGCTGTTTTAAAAAAACCTCTCCTTTCTTCAACTTTAAATGGATAAAACAAACCTGGATCTTCATCTAAAATAGGATGATTAAAATCTGCTGTTTTTGTAATTCCTAAATTTTCAAATTCTGTTTCATTAAATTTTGGAGGTACAGTTCCACTAAATGTTGGTGGAAAATGACAAGTTGCGCAGGCAGCTTTTCCCATAAATAAATTAAAACCGTTTTTCTCTTCTATAGTTAACGTATTTTCTAACCCTTGCATATTTTTATCAAACTTGCTGTTAAATGGTGCCAAACTTCTAATGTAATTCGCAATAGCATTTCTAATGGTAAAATCTGTTAATTTTCCTCCGTAAATTTTGTCAAATTTCCCTTTGTAAGCAATATTGTTTTTTACTTTTTTTTCCATCTCACCTAAATCGATATGAAACTCATTTTTGTTGTTGGTTACATTTACGATTTGAGCTTCTAAGTCACTTGATCGTCCATCATAGAAAAAAGTCTTTTGGTACAAAGCATATGTTAGTGTCTGTGTATTTCTTTCTAGTTTTTTTCCATTAGAGCCAATAGCCTTGGCAAATCCATCTGTAAAGGCTTTTTCTTTAATATGGCAAGTTGCACAACTAACTGTTCCTGTTTTTGAAAGTAATTTATCATTGAATAATTCTTTTCCTAAAGCAATATTTTCTGCTGTAATTTCTGGAGCGTGAGGTGGTGCAAACATTTTTTTATTAAAAAAATCGGTAGCAAAAAAATTATTTGCCTTTGGGTTTAAAGCTCTAGAATTATTTAGAGCTATATTCCAGTCTAAAGCGGTTTTATTTACTAATTCTAATTGTTTGTTGGTATGCTTTTTAATGAATTGATACCTATCAAACGTATCAAAATATCCTGCTTTTAAATATGCTATTATGTTTTTAAATTCTTCTTTCCACTTGCTATATAAAGATGCATCTGTAAAGGCTTCTTCGTAAATTTCAATTATTCTTTCAAGCGTTTCATAATTATAGATAGCCTCATTTAGGGAATTGGCTAACATTGGAGAATCAAACCCTGTGATACCTTTAGTAGCGACATTAACTATAGCATCTCTCATCATTTTTAAATGATGACGATCTTTTTGTCTGATTAAAATATGATTTTTTCTAATGTATGGAATTCGGGCTTGCAAATAACTGTATACTCGATGTAATTCTTTTGCATCAATTGTATCTTCTCCAAATAGGTATTCTTCTAAAACTTGATAGCTTTTTGGTTTTATTTTTTTTATCTCTGTATAATCTTCCATCTCTACCTTTAGTAAATTCGGAGCATTTAGAGATAAGTAATTTTCATAATCATAAGCAATTAACAATGGCTCTGCTTTTTTGTACCATTTTCTACTTTCTAAAAAGTAGTTTTGATTAATTTTTAAAGTATTTAAGGTATCTAGCTTTTTAATAAAAAAGGCAGCACTATCTAACACTTGAAAATAGTAAGTTTTTATATCATCTGTAAATTCAGATGTTTCTGTTTGTGTAACTTTTTTGGTATAGGTTTCCTTTGATTTTTTACAAGAAAAACATATAATAATGGCGAAAATTAAAACGGGAAATATTTTACAGAACTTCATTTGTATCATTAAATTTAACTAGGAAAAGGTTCCTTAAAAGGAACCTTTTCTTTGTAAGTTATTTTGAAAAACTATCTTGGTAAACCAGTAATTTTAAATAAGAAAGAACCTTCTTTTCTTGCAGATGATTCATTAATTGCTGTAGGATCAAAAAACTCTTTTCCATCAGCTCTCTTTGTATTGTTAGGATTATCACTAGGTCTCCAACCATGTACTTGCGCACCTCCCATAAAAGTAGGCTCAGTAGCACCGATTACATCTGTAACATCGATTAAACCTGTAATTTCCCACATACTTGTAGTATTTCCAATATCTAAACCTGCGGCAACAGTTTGGTTACACTCCATAACCTCTTTCATGGTCTTAGTGTTAATATCATATTGCCACAATTTTGCATATCCTTGAATATCTGTATTTAAAGCAGCATATCCATTTGGATCTTCTTGAATATATGCATAGTTTTCTGTAACTAAAATGTTATCTGGAGAGTGCATTCCATCACCAATTCCACCTTCTTTATCACCATCTATAACACAAACTAGTTTAGATTTCATATAGTTTTCTGAATTTTCATCTAACATATCTGAAGGTAATACCACTTTGTACACTCTACCGAAAGTAGTTCCTCTTTTTGCTAAATCTGGATTTTCAGATCTATATCTTCCTGTTGCATTGAAAAATACATTTCTATTTGCTTCAGCAGATCCTTTTTGCCAATCGATATCTTCAATTCTTTGAAAGCCAATAGCTAAAGAATCAATAGCTTCTTGATTTAATTCGTTAATAGTTCGTTCTTCAACTTTAACCCATTCAACTTCGTATTCAGTTCCTTCGGCCATACCCATTTCAAAAAGTAAACCTCCTTGTCCTGGTTCAGACTCAACAGCATTTTTACCTCTTAATACGTATAAGTCTCCAGAGTTTAAATCTCCTCTACCACCTACATACATAGCAAAATGTGCTTCTGGATAACTATTATCACTATCATCATCACCCATAAAAACTACAGTTTTACTAGGAAAAGCGTCTTTACCAATAACTACTGCATTTTCTGTAGACCACTCTCCTAAAGCAGGTAATCTATCCGCTTCTACTCTATCATCAGTAGAACGAAATGGATTTACTTTATAAACTCCTTTTGCATTACCACCCCATTCTCCACCAGAAAGGTATAAAGGACCAAAACCATGCTCTTCTACAGTTATAGAAGAACCAGAACACATTGCAGTAAAAGCAGTAGCTGTTGCATTTACAATATAATCTCCTTCTAAAGGTTGTAAATCTGCATTCATACGAATTCTTGCAATAGAGTAATCTGACTCTAAATTGTTAATAAAAGCATAAGTACCGTCTCCATAAGGATATAAAGCAGCACCATCCATAAAAGCACCATAAACGAAAGTAGAATCGGTTGGTAAAATGTCTTGAGAAGTCATAATCATTTTTAAATTTGCTGATGATGCAAAAGATCCTTTAAGCGCAAATACATTATCTGGAACAACTGACTTTGTTAGTGGCTTCATTTCTGCGACAGTCAAATCTTGACCATCCTCTCCATTAACACCGTCTTTTCCATTTGTTCCGTCTACGCCATCAACTCCATTGATACCGTCAATACCATCTTCCGCACAACCTATAAACGCCAATTGGCTTGTTAAGATTGAAAGAGATAAAAAAGTAATTTTGAATAAATTTTTCATTTTTAATTATTTGAAAGGTTTTTAATTAGTGCTTCAAAAGTATCTTTGAAAAAACGAGATCCTGTTAAATAATTAAAATGATAAGGTTACAATTTTGTTGATTAAATGTTAGCTATTTTACATGAACTTTAATGTTTATAATGAGTCTAAATAGCTTGAAAACACGGTTTTTAATACTTAAAAAACTGTTTTACAGTTAGTTGTTTAATTATTATTGGAAAGGTGTGATGATGAGGTAGTAGAGAGTACTTTACAATTAGTTAAGATGCCAACATTAGTTTTCTATAGACAAAAGTGCCATTCTTAACTCCATAAAAGAGAAAGAATCATCTACTTTTTCTTTAAGTTCAGTAAGGCTTTTAAACTCTACAGCTTCTATTTCTGTAATGAGTTTTTTATACTTTTTAAGAGGAATTAACTCTAAAATATCAACATCTCCAGAGGGGATAAATGTCATTAAATGACTTTGAATAGTATTAATAGTTAAACTACGTTGTTTTGCAATTTCTTTTTGAGATAAACCCGATTTAAATAGCTCTAAAGTAATTTGCTTTGTAGATTTTTTATCCTCCTTTTTTTGCTCGTTAAATTTATTAATACCGTTTTCTTTACAGTAATTTTCTATAACTTCTAAAATCTCTTCTCCGTATTTTTTAAAACGGATTTTTCCCATCCCTTTTACCTTAAGTAATTCTTTTTCAGATCTCGGTAAAGCATCGCAAATTGCATATAACGTTTCTTGAGTAAAAATTTGAAATGCAGGAATATTTTCTGCTATTCTAATTTCATCACGTAATTCACGTAGTTTTAAAGCCAATAATGGGTCTTTTCTAGTTGATAATTTCTGCTTCTTTTTGGGTGCTGTCTTTTGAAGTACAGCATCTGCTCTTACTTGTAAGTATTTTTCTACTTTAAAACCATCAGTCATTTTATTTAAAGCAAAAACTTTTTCTGATAACTTTTCTTGAAGGTTGTCCAACTGATTGGTAAAATCTTTTTTAACCCCCTTATTGTCTGATGAAAATTCAATTTTAGATAAAGGTTGTACAATTTTATGAATTGTTTCTGATAAAAAGTACGCTACACCTTTTGTAAATCGTTCTTGTATTTGCGAACTATTTTCTGGTAAAACATAGTGTTGAACTATTTTTTCTAGCTGGTTTTTAAATCCGTTAGCTACTTTCATTAATGCAACCACACCATCATCTTTTATCGTTTGCAAATGGTTGATGACATCACCCTTAATAGATGTTTGATTTTTATAAAAAATATCAATCAATCGTGTGGTAGGGTATAAGAATGGTTGGTAATCAAATAATTCTCGAATTAAATTGAGCTGAAAGTTTTTTTCTGAAACCTGCAACTCTTTTTCATTTGGATGATTTTCTTCTACACTTTCATTAAATACACTTACAGTACTATCATTAATAATGGCATTGCTAGAAATTGGTGTTTTTAAGACTAAGCCTTTTAAAGATGTACATCTACTTAAAGCTACGTAGGTTTGCCCGTGTGCAAAAGAAGCCTCTGCGTCTATAATTGCTTTTTCAAAGGTTAATCCCTGGCTTTTATGTATAGTAATTGCCCAAGCCAAACGTAGTGGAATTTGTAAAAAAGAACCAATAACGTCTTCTTTTATTTCTTTGGTTTCATCGTTTATAGTGTAATTTACATTGTCCCATTGTTCTCTTTCTGTAACAATTTCATCTACTTCATTACCACATTGTACGGTTACATTTTCTGAAGTAATGTCTGTTATAATTCCAATTTTACCATTAAAATATCTTTTTTCTGGTGATGAATCATTTTTGATAAACATTACCTGAGCACCTATTTTAAGTTCTAATTTTTCGTCATTCGGAAATGAGTTTTCATTAAACTTTCCAGAAACTTCTGCGTTAAAAAAATAACTACTATTTTTAAGTTTGTTTAGTTCAGATTCATTTATGGTATTAGCTCTTCTATTGTGTGTTGTTAATGTAATATACCCTTCTTCTTTAGTAGGTGAGAAATCTGGGTTATAGCGTTTATTTAAAATTTTTGTAGATTTTTCTGATAGATTGTCGTTTCTAATTTCATTTAAAATCGTAATAAAATCTTCATTTTTTTGACGGTAAATATGTTTGAGTTCTATGGAAACGACATCAGCTTCTTGAAAAGATTTGCTACTAAAAAAATACATGGTTTCATAATGATTGCGCAGTAAACTCCATTCACTTGGTTTTACAACAGGAGCCAATTGTTGTAAATCTCCAATCATTAGTACTTGTGCACCACCAAAAACTTTGTTTCTGTTTTTATAACGTCGCATTACCTGATCTATACCGTCTAATAAATCTGCACGTACCATAGAAATTTCATCAATAATTACCAAATCTAAAGATTTGATAATGTCTATTTTGGTTTTAGAAAATTTACGTTGTTGGTTGGTATTTTCAATTTGATTGGGCAAAATAGGCCCAAAAGGCATTTGAAAAAACGAATGGATGGTGACACCCTTTGCGTTAATGGCAGCTACACCTGTAGGTGCTACAATAACCATTCTTTTTAAAGATTCGTTTTTAAGCTGATGTAAAAAAGTAGTTTTACCAGTACCTGCTTTACCAGTAACAAACAGATTTCTATCTGTTTTATTGATAAAGTTTAAAGCAAGTTCTAGTTCAGGATTTTTAGGCATTACAGCTTTTTGATGCAAGGTAAATAATTAAAAATTATTTACTAAAAAAAAGTAATTGTTTTAAAGATTTGTTGACCTATTCTAGTTATGATTGATTGCGTATCAAAGTGTTAGGGTTAGTTGGTGATTCGCAGATAGGCAGTCTATAAGAACTTGGTAACTAAACTAAGGCTTAACAATAACCTACATTGGAGGCATGTAATTTTTTTTAATCAATTACGTATTCACTAAAAGATACTGCAAAATTATCTATAACATAATTGATTCCTTTATTTTCAACAACTATGTTTTGTGAATCACATAAATTACCACCACCTTCATGACCATTTACTGCATATCTTATAGTCATGCCTACGGGATTTGTATCAGTTGTCAAAACTACGGTGTTGCCAAGGGTTATATAAGGTTCTGTTATTTGTTGTTCAACTCCGTTATCCAAAACTTCAAATCCAAAATTTGGCTGCTTGCCATTTGGGTTATGCCATATATCTCCGCTAATATCAAATCTGATTGGTTTTACAGGTACATCAAACTTCAGGTGTATGAAAAATTTATCACCATCAGAAACTATGTTGTGTGATATAGGTTGAAATGTTTTCCATTCTATATTATCATTAAGAATTCTTTTTAAAACAACTCCTTGTTTCAAACCAACAACAGCTCTGTCAGATGGATGAAAAGAATCAGAATATTTAAATTGATAACTACCGCCATCCATATATACATTTGCTTTGTCATTAGCAAGTTGTAGTTGAGCCTCCTGAACATTAATATGAGGATGAGGCACTGCGCCACCTAAATCACGACCAAGCCAAGGACTGGTTTGATGAATAATAAAGATAACATCTTCTATTTGTCCTGTTATTGCTTTTATATCTGAGTTGAAGTCATTGAATAGTTTTTCAACTTGATTATAATAATCTTCTTTGGTATCAAATCTATTTGCTTCACCTTGAACCCAATTAATAACTCTCCATGCCAATGTTTTACCTTCTTGGTCTGCCAATGTTTTTGCACTATTAATCGCATCAATAACATTTTGATATGCCCAAGTTCCTTTATTCATGCTACTAACTGGTAAACCAGCTCTACCCCCAGTTAACGATAAAAATTGATATCCATACGTTTCTATATCAAGGTTATTCTCTTTTTCGATTAAATTTAAAGCAGCTAAAGTCGAAGCCATTACGGGAGTATAACTTACTTTTGAAGATTCTTCTACCTTAACAAAAGAAGATAAATCTATTGTTCTTATTACAGAATTACCTCCTACAAAAGATAATGTATTTTTAAAATCAGAGTTACTGTTTGATGCACCTCCACCAACAGCTAGTGATTGTCCATAAGTTAAGATACCTTCTATGTTGTATTTTGTTTCTAAATTAAAGTTAGTTGGAATTATAATTTTTTGATTACATATATAATTTACCGCTTCAATTTCGTCAGAATCTAATATTCCGTTAATATTATTATCTATACCTGTTTCAACTTTATAACCTCCATTTTCACAATTCTCACCTTTAGGTTCTTCTGATATATTTATTAAACTATTTAGACCATCATTACCATTCGTTGTCTTACAAATATAGTTTACTGTTATGATTTCGTTAGAATCTAATATTCCGTTAACATCATTATCTATACCTATTTCAATTTTATATCCTCCATTTTCACAATTCTCACCTTTAGGTTCTTCTGATATATTTATTAAACTATTTAGTCCGTCATTACCATTTGTGCCGTTGCAAACATAATTTACCGCTTCAATTTCGTCAGAATCTAATATTCCGTTAATATTATTATCTACACCTGTTTCAATTTTATATCCTCCATTTTCACAATTCTCACCTTTAGGTTCTTCTGATATATCTATTAAACTACTAAGTCCGTCACTACCATTTGTGCCGTTACAAATATAATTTACCGTTTCAATTTCGTTAGAATCTAGTAGTCCGTTAACATTATTATCTATACCTGTTTCAACTTTATAACCTCCATTTTCACAATTCTCACCTTTAGCTTCCTCAGATATATTTGTTAGACTATTTAGTCCGTTATTGCCATTCGTTCCGTTACAAATATAATTTGTTGATTGAACTTCAAAAGTTTTTAATATTCCGTCATTATCTGTATCAATTCCAGTTTCAATTTTAAACCCACCATTTTCACAATTTTCGGATGAGTCAGGTGTTATATTTATTAAGCTAACCTTTATTTCTTGTTCAAGTAATACTTCTTTTTCACAACTTATGTGAAATAATAAAATCAATAATGGGATAATTTTTTTCATAGTCTTTTTCTTTATTAACGTAAATACGTTTGTGCAATTTTTTAATACTGAAAAGCGATCAGTAAAAGTTTTTGTAAACTTATTTAGCAAAGCTAGTATTTTTTCCTAAAAAATAATGTGTAAAAATACTTCTTTCTAGTAAATCAAATAGGTTTACAAACAAGCTTAGCCCAGATTGAAATGGCATCCTTTTTTGAGGAACGAAAAAAAGATATAATGGAAAGCTGGATATAGCTACTTATAAAAAAACAAATAAAAAGACGTAACGTTTTTTATTGTTAAGTACGTAAAATCTTTTCTATTTTTCTGCCTTTTGCCAGTTCATCTATTAATTTTTCCATTTGTCTGCAACGTTTATAGATTTCAAATTCTATGTCTATTTTTTCAATTCTATACCCACAAACCACTCCTTTAATTAGGTGTTCATTTGGATTGAT
Organism: Polaribacter sp. WD7; assembly: GCF_003335085.1. Taxonomy (GTDB): domain Bacteria; phylum Bacteroidota; class Bacteroidia; order Flavobacteriales; family Flavobacteriaceae; genus Polaribacter. The sequence continues at coordinate 692,840 of NZ_QPEJ01000018.1, forward strand.
TTTTGCATTTTCAAAAAATGTTTTAAACGTTATTTTGTCGTCAATTAACTGCTGTATTTCTTTTTCATTATATCCAGTAAACCATTCTAAAACTTGATGAAACTCTTTTTTTGATCTCCCGTTTTTTTCTAACCTTTTCCAGTAATGTGGATAAATTGACGCAAAAACCATATTGGCAACTTGTTCATTTTTTTTGGCTGTAACTTTCATTTTGTAAAGTTTATTGAAGCAATTTATAAAAATCTAAAAAAAAAAATCCCAAGCAAAAGCTCAGGATTTTAAAATATTTATAAAACAAAGTTATTTACCCAAATGTTGGATTACATTTCTAAGCTTTTGGTAGGGTTATTGTCCATCAACAATTCTACAGGGTTTTCTAGTGCTTCTTTAACAGCAACTAAAAAACCTACAGACTCACGTCCATCTACAATTCTATGATCGTAAGATAACGCAACATACATAATTGGTTGAATCACAACTTGTCCATTAACAGCCATAGGTCTGTTAACAATGTTGTGCATACCTAAAATTCCACTTTGTGGAGGGTTAATAATAGGTGTAGACAACATAGAACCAAATACACCACCGTTTGTAATGGTAAAGGTACCACCAGTCATTTCGTCAACAGTAATTTGCCCATCTCTAGCACGTAAAGCCAAACGTTTTACTTCAGATTCTACACCTCTAAAAGACAAGTTTTCTGCATTTCTAATTACAGGAACCATTAATCCTTTAGGCCCAGAAACCGCAATTGAAATATCTTGAAAATCGTGTTTTATTTGAAAATCTCCATCTATCATAGAGTTAACATCAGGGTACATTTTTAATGCTCTAACTACGGCTAAGGTAAAGAAAGACATAAAACCTAAACCTACACCATGTTTTGCTTTAAAATCTTCTTTGTACTGAGAACGTAAATCAAAAATTGGCTGCATGTTTACTTCGTTAAACGTAGTTAACATTGCAGTTTCATTTTTTACAGATACCAAACGCTCTGCAACTTTTCTGCGTAACATAGACATTTTTTTACGCTCAGTACCTCTAGAACCGTTTGCTGGTTGTGTACCCATAGAAGGCACTGCTTTTACAGCGTCTTCTTTGGTAATTCTACCATCTTTACCTGTTCCTTTTACAGCAGAAGTGTCTATTCCTTTTTCTGCCAATACTTTTTTAGCTGCAGGAGAAGCTGTTCCAGTAGCATAGGTAGTTGCTTTTGGAGCAGCAACTTCAACTTTCTTTTCTTCTTTTGGAGCTTCAGTTTTAGTAGGTACAGCATCACCTTCTGGTTTTGCAGCACTCATATCTATTAAACAAACTACTGCACCAACTTCTACAGCATCACCTTCTTCTGCTTTTAACGTAATAATTCCGCTTTCTTCTGCAGGCAATTCTAAGGTTGCTTTGTCAGAATCTACTTCTGCAATAGGTTGATCTTTTTCAACATAATCTCCGTCTTCAACTAACCAAGTTGCAATTTCTACTTCTGTTATTGATTCTCCTGGAGAAGGAACTTTCATTTCTAAAACACTCATTGGTATCTTTTTTTCTGATGCTAAAATAAAATATTTCAGCGCTTTATTAATTTTACTTTTTATTTTTTTTGGCGTTTTAACAGGCTTTCCACTATATCTTTTTTACTTTGTTCTTCATACAAATTTGTTAATTCTTCACAAATTTATTCGAACTAACAGTAAAAAAGGATGCCGTTTCAATCCTTAACGCGGGCTTATTTATTATCGAAAACGCTATCAATAACAGCTCTATGACGCTTTTTAAAACGTGTACTAGAACCTGCTGCTGGTACTGCATAATATTTACGAGAACGTACACTTAAGTTTTTCAACTCAAAACGTTGTAACATATAACTCCATGCCCCCATATTTCTTGGTTCTTCTTGTGCCCATATATATTCTTCAACGTTTGGATATCTGTCTATAATTTGTTGTATTTTTTCATGGTGTAAAGGAAACAGTTGTTCTATTCTAATTAAAGCAACATCTTCTCTTTGTAGTTCTTCTCTTTCTGCCAATAAATCGTAATAGAATTTACCCATACAGAATACCATTTTCTTTACTTCGTCTACGTTAAGCGTATCGTCTATAACTTCTTGAAAACTTCCGTTAGCCAATTCTTCTATAGAATTTACTGCTTTAGGGTGACGTAATAAGCTTTTTGGAGTAAAAACAATTAAAGGTTTTCTGTAGTTACGTTTCATTTGACGGCGTAACAAATGGTAAAAGTTTGCAGGTGTTGTACAGTTTGCAACGGTCATATTATCTTCTGCACACAATTGTAAATAACGTTCTATTCTTGCCGAGGAGTGCTCAGAACCTTGTCCTTCATATCCGTGAGGTAATAATACTACAATTCCGTTTTGAACTTTCCATTTATCTTCTGCAGCAGAAATATACTGGTCAAACATTATCTGTGCACCGTTAGAAAAATCTCCAAACTGAGCTTCCCAAATGGTTAATGTATTTGGGTTTCCTAGTGCATAACCATAATCAAAACCTAAAACACCGTATTCAGACAATAACGAATTGTATATCGTCATTTTTCCTTTTGTATTCGGGTTTATGTTCAGTAAGTTTATTCTTTCTTCAGTAATTTCGTCACGTAAAATAGCGTGTCTGTGAGAAAATGTTCCTCTTTCTACATCTTGCCCAGAAATACGTACGTTAAAACCCTCTTCCATTAAAGAACCATAGGCTAAATTTTCTGCCATACCCCAATCTAACTGATTGGTTTCAAAAGCCATTTTTGCTCTACCTTGTAAAATGCGTTCTGCTTTTCTTACAAATTTAGCTCCTTCAGGAACAGTAGATACCACTTTTGCAATGCTCTGTAAACCTTCTAAAGAATAACTAGTATCTAAAGACGTTAACATAGCTTCTAAATCTTGGCGCTCAAAACCTTCCCAAGTAGATTCCATAAACTCCTTGACTTTAGAAGTTTTATCTTCTTTAGATTTGTCAAACTCTTGGTTTAACATCTCTTTAAACTCAGAAGTAATTTCTTTTACATAGTTAGTATCTATAGAACCTTCTGTAATTAATTGAGAAGCATAAATATCTTTCGGGTTTTTGTGTTTAGAAATTGCTTTATAGAGTTTAGGTTGCGTAAAACGAGGTTCATCACCTTCATTATGACCATATTTTCTATAACCTAATAAGTCAATAAAAATATCTGCTTTAAAGCGCATTCTGTATTCTAATGCCATTTCCATAGCGTGACAAACAGCTTCTGTATCATCTGCATTTACGTGCAAAACAGGAGATAAAGTAACCTTTGCTACATCAGTACAATAGGTACTAGAACGTGCGTCTAAATAGTTAGTAGTAAAACCTATTTGATTGTTTACTACAATATGTACAGTTCCTCCTGTTTTGTAACCATTTAGTTTTGCCATTTGCACTACCTCATAGGCTATGCCTTGACCAGCGATAGCGGCATCTCCATGAATTACAATAGGAAGAATTTTACCAGAATCTCCGTTATATTTTCTGTCAATTTTTGCTCTTGTAATACCTTCTGCAACTGCGGCAACAGTTTCTAAGTGCGATGGGTTTGGAACCAAATTCATTTTGATTTTATTACCATCTCTATAAGTTTTGCTGAGTGTAAGTCCTAAGTGGTATTTTACATCACCATCTATATCTTCATCTTCAAAATCTTTTCCTTCAAATTCACTAAAAAGTTCTCTAACTGGTTTTTTAAAGATGTTTACTAAGGTGTTTAAACGCCCTCTGTGTGCCATACCTAAAACACATTCTTTTACCCCGTACTTTTCAGCGGCTTCTCTAAGCATTACACTAATTCCAGGAATTAATGTTTCTCCACCTTCTAAAGAAAATCGTTTTTGACCAACATATTTGGTTTGTAAAAAACTTTCAAAAGTAACAGCTTGGTTTAATTTGCCTAATATATATTTTTTAGCATCTGCTGTGTAATCTGGATGATTGGCATTTTTATTAAGTCTATTTTGCCACCATTTTAATTTATCAGGATTACGCATATATGTGTATTCTACACCAATAGAATCACAATATACGCGTGCAAGAAAGTCAATAATATTAGAGAGTGTTGTTTTTCCTAAACCTAAAATTTCACCTGCAGAAAACTCTTTATTCAAATCATCTTTTGTTAAACCAAAAGTTTCTACATCTAGTGTTGGGCGATATTGCCTTCTTTCTCTTACAGGGTTTGTTTTTGTAAATAAATGCCCTCTTGTTCTGTAGCCATTAATTAAGTCTACTACTAAAAATTCTTTACGTACTTCTTGAGGTATTTCTATTTCCTCTTGGTCAGTTAAAGAATAGTTTTCGTTGGCCAAATCATAGCCTTGAAAAAAGCTTCTCCAGCTAGGTTCTACAGAATCTGGGTTGGTTAAATATTTATCATACAAATCTGCAATAAAACCTGTATGTGCTGCGTTTAAAAACGAAAATTTGTCCATAATTTAGTCTCTGCTTTTTGTGTAAGCGTCTCGAACCAACAAAAATACAATTTTTAGTTGTTAAACAACTTTTAAAGTTTAATTATAACAATAAACTTTTTATTGAAAAAAAATTAAAAAGTATTTGGGGATATTCTAAAAAGATATATATTTGCAACCGCTAAACCCAAATACGGGAAGCAAACTCCTCCTTAGCTCAGTTGGTTAGAGCATCTGACTGTTAATCAGAGGGTCCTTGGTTCGAGCCCAAGAGGGGGAGCAAAAAAAGCCTAATCTATTATAGATTAGGCTTTTTTGTTGTTTTTTTAATTAGTGCTTTGTAAAAAGTTCTTTAAAAAAATCAACTATTAGTGTTTTGTAATATTTATATTTCTTGAAAAAAAATTACAAACGATAAACTAGACCAAGTTGAAAATTTACCAACCAGTCATTACTTGTGTTTTGAGGAACGTTTGTATTTATTCCTTCTAAATCATCTACCATAAAATATTGATAGCCAAATTGAGTTACAACATCTGTATTGTTAGCTATTTTTATACGAGTTCCTAAATTTCCTGAAATAGAGAATGATTCGTCTTCTCCTAAAAATAAATCATCGTTTCCAATATATCCTTTAGGTAGTATTTCTTGCTTTTGTCTCCAATCTCCCATTACAGAAGAAATATCTCTATTATACATAGAATAATTAACCCCAAGACTTACATAAGGACTAATTACAGATCTGTTAGTATATGCAAAGTCTCTTAAAGAAAATAAATGGTATTCTAAATTAGTACCTAAGTTAGTTACAGATAAAGAACCTCTCATTGCTCTTATTTTTTCTGCAGCAGCAGAATTTCCTTTACTGGCAGTGCTAAAGTTTTGTAGATTTGTGCTATTACTGTAACGAATTTCTGTTTTAACCATAATATGATTTATGAAACGTGAGGCAGAATATCGATCCCATCTTGTTAATCTATCATAAAATTGTAAATAATGTGCAATAGCAAAAGAAGTACCACTGTTATTAGTGCCATCCATTATAGCTTTACTTTCTCCGTAATCGCTACTTAAGTTTGTAGTACCCAAAAACACACCAAAATCATGTTTTAAGTTTTGCGCACTAAGATTTGAAAGAATAAAAAGGCTAAAGAGAGTTAAAATGGAGGATTTCATAGTTATGATGTTTTATTATTTTAGTCAAAAGTATTTTATAAAGACAAGTTTCGAAATAGGTAAAATTCTTAAATTTTAAAAAAAAGCTTTATTTATTTTTATTGTAGCAAAATGAATTTTAAATCATAATATGTCATGTTTTTGTGAAAATTTATAATTTATATTTTTTTTGCAAATACTTATATATTAGCAAATAATAGGTGGTAAGTAGAGTGTTTTTTTAGAAATAGAATCTCTTGTGTAAATTTGGTTTAAGATATTTGTATAAGAAAATAGAATAGCTTAGAGAGCTATTAAGACTTTTTATTTATAAACTATTACACATATCTTTACGAAATAGAAATATGGAATAATGTCAAAGATCTGGTTATCTCCACCTCATCTATGTGGTGAAGAAATGAAATATATACAAAAAGCTTTTGATACCAATTGGATTGCTCCTTTAGGTGAAAATATTGACGAATTTGAGAGTGCCCTAAAAAAAGAGTTAGGTACAGAAAAAGAAGTAGTGTGTCTCTCATCAGGTACAGCTGCGTTACATTTATCTTTAATTTTAGCAGGGGTAAGTGAAGGTGATGTTGTTGTTTGTCAGAGTCTTACTTTTGCTGCATCTGCAAACCCTATTATTTACCAAAAAGCAATTCCTGTTTTTGTAGATTCTGAAAAAGATACCTACAATATTTCTCCAATTTATTTAGAGAAGGCTATTAAGAGTTCCATGTCTAAAGGGAAAAAACCAAAAGCTATAGTCATTGTACATTTATATGGGATGCCTTCAAAAATCGAAGAAATTGCAGCAATAGCTAAGAAATACGATATTATTTTGATAGAAGACGGAGCAGAGTCTTTAGGCTCTTCTTATAAAGGGAAAAAATGTGGAACATTTGGTGATTTTGGTGTTTTGTCTTTTAATGGGAATAAAATTATAACAACCTCTGGAGGAGGTGCGTTAATTTGTAAGAACAAAACAGTAAAAGATAGAGCAATTTTTTTAGCAACTCAAGCGAAAGATGAAACGACTCATTATCAGCATTCTACTATTGGTTATAATTATAGAATGAGTAATATACTTGCTGGTATTGGTAGAGGGCAAATGGAAGTTTTACATCAGTATATATCGTTAAGGAGGTCTAATCATCAATTTTATAAGAATTTATTTCAATATATTGATGAGGTTCAAGTTTTAGAAGAACCGTGCAATAATTTTTTTTCAAATCATTGGTTAAGTGTAATTACAATTGATGAAAAACAAACAAAGTTTGATAGAGAATCTTTACGAATAAAATTATTAGAAGAAAATATTGAATCTAAACCACTATGGAAACCCATGCACCTACAACCAGTATTTTCTTCATACCCATATTATGGTACAACTGTTTCTGAAAGTCTATTTGAAAAAGGTTTATGCTTGCCTTCTGGATCTAGTTTGACGGATACTGATAAAGAAAGAATTGCTAATGTGATTAAAGATTATTTTAAGGTAGTTTAGATTTTATATTATATAAGCTTAAAAAAAATATCTTTTCAAGAATAATTAAATTAAAAGTTAGCTCTAAACTACCTATACTAACGTTAGTTCGATATAAGAAAATTCATGTCAGTCAGAGCAATTTTTTTCAAAAAATCGTATCGAAGACAAATGAATTTTAAACAAAAAAGCTTAATTTCAATCCATCTGCCTACAAAGGCAGGTATAATTTTATCTGTCTTACTTCTAAAAATTACTCAATTTAACCGCTTTTTTTGCATCATCTTCTAAATGGGATTCACTTTATAATAACATTTTCTAGGAAAAATTTTAATCCATTATTTAAGTAAAAACTTTAATATCGTCTTTTTAAAACAGATTAAAAACTTAAATTCCCAATCCTTGTCCACCCCCAATTTGTATAGTTTCTGCAGTTAGAAATGATGCATTATCACTAGCTAGAAAAGAAACTACAGTAGCAACTTCTTCTGGTTGCCCTAGTCTTCCTAATAAAATATTATTTTTCCAAGAAGCAAACACCTCTGGTTTAGTGGATTTTATTTGTGTGTGAAAAGGAGTATCTATAGTTCCTGGAGAAACTGCATTCACTCTTATATTGTATTCCGCCAAGTCTTTTGCTAAAGCTCTTGTTATTGCATGAACTCCTGCTTTAGACGTCCCATAAATACCAGCCCCTGGTCCACCAGCATTCCAACCAGCAATTGAGGTATAATTTATTATACAGGCATTCTCTCCTTTTTTTAAATAAGGTATTGCAGCTCTAGAGGCATAGAAAACAGAATCTAAGTTTAAAGCCATTACTGCTTTATAAAACTCTGTAGTCATCTCTTCAAAACGAGACCTACCTCCTAAACCACCTGCATTATTTACCAAAACATCAATTCGTCCAAACTTTTCTCCTATGGCTTTTATGTTTGTGTTAACAGCTTCTTCATTCGTAACATCAAAACCGTAATAGAACGCGTTTATACCTTCGTTTAGTAGAGTTTCTGTTTTATCTTTTCCTTCTTTATCGTTCAAACCATTTAAGATTACGATAAATCCGTCTTGTCCTAACTTTTTTGCTACTTCAAAACCAATGCCACCAGTAGCACCAGTAACTATAGCAACTTTTTTGTCTAATTTGCTCATATTTTTAATTTAATTAATTTACTCTTTTACAGGTTCTATTTTTTTAATGAATAAAAGAATTGATAGTACTCCTAAAATCACAGAAACACATATAGCAATAAATGCAGGTGTGTATGAATTTGTAGTAATTCGACCGACAAACCAATTGATAATCATTGGTGAAACCGCAGCAACAGTTCCTGCTAAACCAGCAAGTGTACCTACAGAAGATCCTTTAAATAAATCGCTAGAAATGGTCTGAATATTACCTATAGCAAATTGAAAACCGAATAATGCCAAACCAGCAAAGTAAATAAACAACATAAAGTCTCCTGCTTTTACTAGAGTTATAATACATACAAAAGCGATTAAAATTAGTAGGCTACCCAAAGCTATTGTAATTTTTCTAGAACCATCTACAGACATTTTGTACATCAATCTTTTTGTAAACATTCCACCAACTATACTTCCAGCTGCTGCCATTAAGTAAGAAATCCACATAGTTGCTGCAATTTCTTCTATACTTAAATTAAATTTATCGTTTAAATAAATTGGCATCCATCCTGCAAAAAACCACCATATTGGTTCTATAAAAAACCTACAAAGTAATACTCCCCAAGATTCTTTATAACTCAAAATTTTATAAACTGATAAACTTTTTGATTTTTTTGTACCACCTTTATGATTATCAATGCTATCAGAAAGAATTAAACTTCTTTCTTCTTCTGTAACCCAAGGATGTTTTTCTGGAGTAGATTTATTTAAAAATAACCATGGAATTACCCATAACAGCCCAACTGCTCCTAATATGATATAAGTTGTCTTCCATCCAAAATGAGCGTACAAAAATACAATGACAAATGGTGCAATGACATTACCAATAGAGGCTCCTGCATTAAAAATACCTTGCGCAATGGCTCTTTCTTTTACAGGAAACCACTCTCCGTTACTTTTTACGGCCCCTGGCCAATTACCAGCTTCACCAATTCCTAGAAGTCCTCTAAATATAGATAAAGTAACTATCCCCCTTGCAAAAGCATGAAAAGCAGAAGCAACAGACCATATGATGATAGATACAGTAAATCCTAATCGAGTACCTATTTTATCATATAATTTACCTGAAGCAAATTTACCTACGGCATAACAAGCCATAAATACGTTGAGCATGATTGCGTAATCTGCTTTATCCATGCCTAAATCTTTTCCCATTTCAGGCCATAATAAGGCGAAAGCAGTTCTATCTATATAGTTTATAACAGTAGCTATAAAAATTAATGTTATAACCCACCATCGTAGTCCTTTTATCTTCATTTATACTTCTGTTAAATTGGTTTACCAAATTGGTTTACCAAATATAACCTTTTTATAAAAAGCAGCAAATCTTTTTATAAAAAGATTTGCTGCTTTTTTTGGAGTACAATAAAACTTAAGAAAACTACATCTTACAGAAGAAAAGAAATAAGGTGCTTATACCTTCTTAGCTGTAGCAATATGAATACAACTCTCTGAAATGGTCTTTCATTTTTTGTTTTGCCGATTGCGGGTTTTGTTCTTTTATGGCATTAAAAATGGCTTGATGATCCGTAATACCTCTTTTAGACATGTTAGCATCGCAAACATGATGCTTTCTAAAATTGGTAATAATTTCTGGAGTAATAATTAACATAAACGTATTCATAGTACTATTGCCAGAAGCTTTTGCTATTGCTAAATGAAATAATAAATCTTCTTGAACAGCATCTTCACCGTTTAACACTTTATCTCTGTAAGCATTTAGTGCTTTTTCCATGCTGGCTAAATCTTCTTCACTTCTTCTTAAAGCGGCTAATCTAGATGTTTTTAGTTCTAAAAGTATTCTGGTTTCTACCAAAGATTTGAAGTCAGGTTCATCCAACCTTAAAATATCTTCTATCATTCCATTCATTGCAATAACACCAATATTTGCAACGAAAGTTCCGCTTTGAGGAATGGATTTTAATAAACCATAAAACTCCAATTTTTGAATAGCTTCTCTTACGTTACTTCTAGACACTTCAAATTTTTCAGAAAGCATTCTTTCTGAAGGTAATTTATCTCCTGGCTCTAAGTTTTTGTAATTAATTAAATCTCTTATCTTAGAAATAATTTCTTTTTGAACGTCAGAGTTTTCAGATTTTGTAAGTATCTCTAATTTCATAATATAAGCTAGTTTACGGGTAGCTAAGATAATTTTTTATTTATGAAATAAAACTAAAGTTTATAGACGCATTTCTATAAATAAAATCATATTTCATAAATGTATCTTTTATTTTAATTGGTTTACTAAATATACATTTTTTTATAAAGAATATTTTTTTGGATGGTTGATTACTCCATAAAGTCTTCTCTAATTGGACTAAAAACATCTATCAAAGTGCCTTTTTTTGTACAAACAGCACCATGTAATACATGAGGGGGAATGTAGACAGTATCTCCACCCTTTACAGTTTTTGTTTCTCCTCCAATAGAAAACTCAAACGTCCCACTCTCTACATAGGTTACTTGAGAATGGTAATGTTTATGCTCGTTCCCAATACCTCCCTCTTCAAAAGCAACAACAACCAACATAATTTTATCGTCATAACCCATTATTTTTCTTTTTACCCCTTCACCCACTGTTTCCCATTCTATGTCGTCTGCGAATAAAAATTTTTTACTAGCTCCAAATGTTTTCATAATTTCTAAATTGTTTTATTTATAATAGTAAACTCCTGACCAATTGTAATTTTTGCATTTAATGTTTACTGAATGTTTTTTGTTTTTTGAATTATTTAAATTTGATAAAATTAATGTTCTCGATTTTTCATTTTTAAAATGAATTTTAAATGCGGAATAGGTTTTAGAATCCTTTAAAATTTCAATTTTTGAAAAATTACTATACGCATTTGTGGCTTTTTCTGTTACTGGGTTATACCTTCCATGAGATTCTATAATAGATGCGTACGTAGTATTTTGTGCACCTTTTTTTCTGATTATTAATGTAGGATCTGTTCTTAAATTAAATTCAGGATCTTTTGCACCAATTCTAGCTAAAATAAGTGCATCCGTTTTATCTGTGGCCGCTGTAATTGTATAAAATTTTCTATTGTTTAACCAGGTAAACTGAATGCTTTCTGAATCTGCTTTTCCACTCGCTTCTTTCCATAAATGTTGATAGCCAAATTTGTTCCCCAAAGGAGAAAATGTTTTTGAAACATCGTAATTAAAACTCGTGGAAATAATTTGCCCAAAATAATAAAAAGGTAGATCGTAGTTGTGTTTTTGATTTGATGTTATTTTGTTAATATCAAAAATAAAAGGTTTTTTCAAATTAGCATCTTTTACCATAATCATGGTTCGGTGTAATTTTGTATCAGGATACGCATTTTCTTCAATAGCACTTACAATTTGAAAATCAGGATTAGACACATCAAACACATATTTTTCTGAATGATGTTTGCTGCCCGTTGCAAAATCGTAGTTGAAATGAGAAGTTTCATCTTGAACTATTGTATTATGCGCTATTGTGTGTTTTGCAAAAGTTTTATTTTCTTTTAAATAACCTCCACCGTTTTTTTGTTCAACATTTACAAAACGAGACAAACCATAATCTTGTAAAACTTCTTCGCCATTTTCATACATAGAAAACGATAATTTATCATAATGTCCATGACTTAAACCTTGACCAGTATATTTTAGCACCAAGGCTAAGGTTTCATTATCATTTTGATGCCTTAAAATTCCGATTCCGCCTTCATCACCTTTAGAACCGTCGGTTAATTCTAGGGAATTTTTTATAAAAGGTTGCTCTTTATTTTCTTTTAAACCTAACGCAACACTTAAGCCAGTTGCATCTAATTGCACCTTGTTTTGTTTTTTAGCTATTGATAACAAATCAGGTTTTTTAGACCCGTAATAATAGGCAATATCTACAGCAGAAACTAAAGAAGAGGTGTAGTAAGACATCCCTTTTTGTCCATCGTTTAGTGGAAAAAATTCGCCGTCTGCATCCGTTAAATTTAGTAAAGCATTTACTGCCTTAATTAAAATACCACTTTTATATTCAAAAATATGGAGTTCTGGTTTTTTGTTTTGTAATGCTTCTGCAAAAATTAAGAAAGGATACATTGCATAACGTTGGTAGTATGGCCCTTCTGTATAAAAGCCATCTGGAGAAAAAGGGGAATCTAAATTGGCAAAAAAACCAGCTTTTCCGTCTTTATCAAAAATAAAACCACCATCATTATCTTTTGCAGTTAAGTCTAAATCTTCTTTATCTAAGCCATACAAGGCTCTATGTACAAGTTCATCATCATCCATAACTAAACCAATCATACCTACAGCAACATTACCCCAAGTAGAGTGGTTGTGTACTCTATTAAAATATTGTGGAGTTTCTACAGAAAGAAAATCTGCATAAGGTTTAAAAAGTGTTTTATTAAGGTATTCTGTCTCTTCTTTGGATAACCAATTATAAATGCAATCGTATGCCTGACTTGTATAAACTAACCAATTAGAATCGTTTAAACACTGCCAAAACAATTTACCTCTAGCATAGCTTCTTATTTGAGGGTGTCTATCTAAAGATGGAAACATTTTAGCATATTGTAATAACATTTCTTTAATGTAAATAGCATACTTTTCATCTTCTAAAAGCTGAAATAAAACACCCGCTTTTTGCATAATTGCATAGTTTAATTTATGCTGCGTATGTGTATAGCCACCTGCCATGTCCTTAGGAATTGGCACATCGATTCCTTTGTTTATTTCCAAATCTACTTCTTCTTGAACTTCTTTCAGAGTCTTGTCAAAAAGAGGAATAGCTCCCAACTTTGATTTAATTTCAGCAACACTTTTTACTGTTAAAATCAAGTTTGGATGATTGTGTTTTTTTTCTTGATTTTCCTTTTTTTGAGGTTTATCACAAGAAAAAATAAAAAATAAAATAAAGAAAGTAGATACGAGTTTTAGCATTTTTTTGACTGATTATTTATTTGGAACACCGAACAAAGGAATGGGTTTAGTACATTAATTTAAGTTTTAAGTTCTCTTCAGTTTTTATTCTGCCAGAATTGATAATTGTATTATTAGAAGCCTTGTTGTTTTTTGCTCCCCATAATAAAGAAACTAATTTTATCTTGTTGTTCTTAAATGTATTGTTACTAAGATTTACGTTTATAATTCCTCTATGATTCAATAAGATATTATTCTTTTCTTTTGAACCCGAGTTGGTAAAAGTTGAGTTGGTAATTGATAAATTTCCACCAATTGTAGATTCGTCATAACCACCTCTGTAATAATTAATTACATTTTTTTGAATGGTATTAAATACACAATTATTAATAGTTAAATATTCTGTATTATAATCTCCTTTATCGTTTGTTTCTTCAGACAATTCCAATCCATTTTCACAATTAAAAATGGATGTGTTTTTAAAGGTAATTCGTTCAGCAAAAGATTCTTTATACACCTTTAAAACATAGTTAAAGTCGCTGATTTCGCATTTTGAAACAGATAAGCCAAAATGATGCGACATGTTTTTTTGCAAACTCGCAAAAAGATAGTTGGTATGATCTCCTTTTAAACTCAACTTTTCAACCGTTAATTTCCCTTTAGGTTGTAAAGAAAATAAAGGTGTTTCTTTTTTACCATTATATTTTAGAGTTGCTTTTCCATTTCCAGTAATAGTAATTGTTTTATTGATGATAATGGATTTATCAATTTGAGAGTTGGTAAAATTTAAATTAATGATATCTCCATTTTCTGCAGTATCAATTTTTGCTTGAATATCTTCAGCTGCAGTAACAATATGTGTTACTGGTTCTCTAGGTTCAACTTCGTTGGAAAACCAAGATGTACCATATTTTGTTTTATCTAAAATGTTAGGATTTTGAATTTCTGTAGAAACTGTTGCGCCAATACTCGTATTATTTTTTCTTGAATTTCCAAATAAGTCTTTTTCAATGGAATTAAAATCGAAACCTTCGTAAGGATAGATTTCATTAAAAGCTCCATATGGGATAAAAAGATAATCAGATACTTTCTTCAATTCTAAAGATTCTTTGAGAATCCCTTTATCAAAATCGTTAAAAGCAATGCCATTATTATTAACTACATTACTTGCAAAAGTTACACCATCTGCCTTGTCGTGTTCTACAACAATGTCTCTATAGCCTTTTTTATTGTAAATAACATTATTGGCAATTGTAGCTCGAATTGGTCTTGCAGAACGAATTTCTGATTTTGGTAAAACTTCTTTTTGAGCCAAATTCTGCCCCACACCAAATTGCCAAGGCGATTTACAGTTTACATATGTGTTGTAAGCAACAACAAGGTCTGTAACTTGGTTATATCTGTTTAGTGGCGATTTCGGAATTCCGTTCATAACCGCTAACGGACTTCTAAAATGCTCTCCTATTAAGTTGTAGAAATAATTATTTACAACCCAATGTCCTGTGTTAATAATTCTAATTCCTCCAATATTTTCGTTTACGCCATCTCCAATAAAATAATTGCTATCAATAGTTGCATAATTACCATGTCTGGTAACCAAAGAACCTTCGCTCATGTAAAAAACATTATTTTTAAAGGTATTAAAGTTGGTTTTACTAGATATGACTTCTACTTCACCATTACATTTTTCAAATAAATTATTTGCCACTGTTGTATAACTTGGAGACATAGACGTGTAACTGTTTCCTAATTGAATCGTTTCTCCACTTGGGCCACCTTTTACAGGTCTTGGTCCAAAATGATTGTTTATAATTTGATGATAATTATTTATGCTTTCAATTCCCTCAATACTTACTCTAACTGTTGGGCCTTTGTTGGTTTTTCCTGCAAGGTAAGAATTGCTTAGTTCGTTATTTCTACCCCAAAATTGTACCCATAAATCAGAATTATCTCGTTTTGGTTTGTTAAAATCTAAGATAACGCAGTTAGTCAATTTGCAATTATTTGCAATTTTTTTATCAATTCTAAAGTCAACAACGGCATTAGAAGGGGAGTACCCATTTTGAAACAATAAGTCTTTTACAACTAAATACTCACCACCAAATTTTAAATATGATTTACCTTCTAAACTCACTTTTCCAGCTGTTTCTGCAACAATGGTAATTGGATTTTCTTTAGTTCCTTTTCCTCTAAATTGAATTGCCACATCTTTCCATATACCATTTTTTAAGATGATATAATCTCCGGGTTTTGCGTTTTCAATGGCTGTATAAAGATCTTTTTTAGAATTGACTAATATTTTGTTTTGAAGTACCTCTTTACAAGAGACAGTCAAATAAAGTAACAGTACTAAAAAAAGATATTTTTTCATGAAAGTAGTGTTTTTTAAAATTGGTTAACCAGATTGGTTATCCAAATATATGTTAAAAATTTTATTTAGAACAAAAAAAGATTTTATATTTTGTGAAAAATATTCTAAATATTATGAGAAATCATATTATTGTGTGCGTAAAATTATCAGAATAACAAAAAAGTATTTTTAAAAATTTAATTACACTTAATAGTAATGACTAAAAAATTTCTCTTTTTTGCTACCTTTTTTTTATGTTGTGCTATCTTAAATTTTGCTCAGCAAAATAATATACATTTTAAACATATTTCTACAACCGAGGGTTTGTCTCAAAGTTCTGCAATTGCAATCTGCCAGGATAATTTAGGGCAAATGTGGATTGGTACCAGAGATGGTTTAAATAAATATGATGGCAATACATTTACGGTCTATAGAAATAGTTTCTTAGCAAACTCTATTAGTAATAATGATATTCTATCTATTATTCAAGATAGAGATGGAGATATTTGGATAGGCACCTATAATGGACTAAACAGATATAGTCCACAAAAAAATGAGTTTACTACCTTTTTTAAAAATAAAGAAAAAAACTCACTTTGTAACAATACAATCTTAGCCATTAAAGAATTGTCTAATGGCGAAATATGGATAGGGACTTCTAACGGGCTTTCAGTTTACAATAAAAGTAAGAATTGTTTTACCAATTTTTTTCATCAAGATAAAAACCTAAATAGTATAGTAAACAATCGTGTGAATGTTATTTTAGAGACTTCAAAAAAAGAAATTTTTGTTGGTACAGCTAAAGGCTTAAGTAAGGTTATTTCTAGAGAAAATAATAAGATTTTATTTAAAATCGCACACTCTAAAATACTAAATGTACAAGATGTTATTGAAGAAGAAAACAACCTTCTTTTAGCAACAAAACAGCATGGAGTTTTAGTTTATAATTCATCTTTAAAAACAATTAAAGAACATCAAGTTAATGACAAAATTTATAAAAATGTTAGGAGATTACTTTATGACAATAAAAGAAATCTTTGGGTAGGAACTTATAATGGACTTTTTATTATAAGACCAAAAAACAAACTGATTACACTTAAAAATAATGTTAACGATACCAAAAGTTTAAGTAAAAACAGTGTAAAATCCCTATTTAAAGATAGAAAAGGAAGTATTTGGGTAGGTACTTATTATGGAGGTATTAATTTCTGGGATCAATCCAATAGTAATTTTATAAACTATACAACCAGTACTTTTAAAAAAAGGCTGAGTTATAGTGTAGTAAGCTCTGTAGAGAAATATAAAAATCAATATTTGTTTTTTGGAACAGAAGGTAATGGTGTAGATGTTTTTAATGTTAGAGAGGATATAGTTTTAGGATTAGATAATAATATTAAATTAGACAATAAAAATGTAAAATCTTTACTTGTTGATAATGATTTATTGTGGATTGGTAGCTTTAGTTCAGGAATCCGTTTTTACGATATTAAAGAAAAAAAAGAAACAAAAAGCCCCTTTAATAGTGCCTTAAAATCCTATTTAGATGATATAGGTGTTTATTCTATAAAAAAAGAAAAGAACACGTATTGGTTGGGTACTTTTGGTAAAGGATTGATTCATTATAATAGAGAAACCAATGCCTTTAAAACGTATGTTCATGATGCTAACAATTCAAATAGTTTATCTAATGACCTAATTAGAACCATAAAAATAGATAGCAAAAATAATATTTGGGTTGGTACACAAGAAGGATTGAATAAAATAACCCCTACAAATACTATTGTCAGATTTTTTTACAATTCAGAAATACAATCTGGAGATGACATTACTTCGGTTTTTGAAGACTCTAAACAAACAATTTGGGTAGGAACAAAAGCAAAAGGCTTGTATAAGTTAAAAGGAGATGCTTTTCAAAAAGTAGAGCTAGCTACCAAAAATACTTCAATATCTTCTATTCATAGTATTTTAGAAGACGATGATTCAACTATTTGGGTTAGTACCAATCAAGGAATAATTAGTTACCACATCATTAAAAATGAAATAGGCATCTACAACCAAAAAGAAGGTATTATTAGTAACGAGTTTAATGATAACGCAAGTTTAAAAATAGGTACATCTACAATGTATTTTGGTGGACCTGATGGAATTACATCCTTCAATACAAGTGCTATCAAAAAAAACAACTATTCACCCCAAGTTATTTTAACAGATTTTAAAATTAAAAATAAATCAATTAAAATAGATAGTTCTTCTACTGTCTTAAAAAATACAATTCAGTTTACAGACCGGTTATCACTTACACACGATCAAGGAAACTTTAGCATATCATTTGCTATCCCTAATTTTATAAACTCTAAAAATAATACCTATAAATATAGGTTAAGAGGTTTGGAAGAAGATTGGGTTTTTACTTCAGGAAATTCTGCAACATACACCATTCAAAATCCGGGTAAATATATTTTTGAAATAAAAGGAGCTAATAATAATGAAGTTTGGAATAGCAACGCAACAGAATTAGAAATTAATGTAAGTCCTGCTCCATGGAGAAGTTGGTGGGCTTTTTTATTGTATGGTATAGCAATTGCAGTGGCTCTTTACTTTTTAATTGATGTACAGAAAAGTAAAACCAAGTTAAAATTAGAACTTGGTTTAGAACAATTAGAAAACGAAAAAATAGAGGAAACCAACAAGGCAAAACTAGAGTTTTTTACAAACATATCTCATGAATTTAGAACACCTTTAACTTTAATATTAGGGCCATTAAAACAGGTTTTGAGCGATTTTAAAGGTTCTAGTACTTTATACAAAAAATTATTAGTTGTAGAAAACAATGCAAATCATCTATTACTTTTAATTAATAGGTTAATGGATTTTAGAAAATTTGAAAATGATTTGTTCAAGATAGAAGCTGCAGAAGGAAACATTGTAAAGTTTTTAAGAGAAATATATTTATCATTTAGTGAACATGCAAAATCTGGAGATTTTGAGTATACATTTAATACTAGTGATGATGTTATATTGGTATATTATGATAGATACAAATTAGAACGCGTTTTTTATAACCTAATCTCTAACGCTTTTCGATACACTCCAAAAGGAGGTAAAATTTATTTTACAGTTAAAAAAATAGATAACCTTATCTCAATTGCTGTAGAAGATTCTGGTGTTGGTATTTCTGAAGAAAATAAAGATAAAATATTTGATCGTTTTTTTGAAGTTGCTATAAACAATGAACCAGGAAACACCTATACTAAAGGTACAGGAATAGGACTTTCTATAGCAAAAAACATTGTAAAACTTCATAAAGGAAGTATCAATGTAAAAGATAATACTAATGGAAAAGGAACAATATTTACAGTAGAATTACCATTAGGTAAAAATCATTTGTTAGAAGAAGAAATTAGTAAAGATTTTAAATTTAGTGATGATGTATCTCAATATATAAACCAATTGAAAGAGCCTGTTTTAATTTTAGAAGACAATCTTTCTGACGCAATTGTTAAACCAGAACAAGAAACTATTTTAATAGTAGAAGACAATAAACCTTTGCGCAAGTTTATGAAGCAATTACTGATAAATGATTATAACATACTTGAAGCAGAAAATGGGGAAATTGCTTTAAAAAAAGCAATGAAACACACTCCTAATCTTATAGTAAGTGATGTTATTATGCCAGTAATGGTTGGTACAGAGTTATGTGCAGCAATAAAAAAGAATATTAAAACCAGTCATATACCTATTATATTATTAACCTCAAGAACTTCGTTAATTTATAAGTTAGATGGTTTAGAAAGTGGTGCAGATGATTATATTAGCAAACCTTTTGATATTAATGAGTTCAAGCTAAGAATTCGTAATATTTTAGAAACTCAACAAAGTCTTCGAGATAAATTTAATGGAGATTTAAAGCCTACTTCTGGTGATGTAGTATCATCTATGGATGAAAAATTATTTAAAAAAGCACTTCAAGTTGTAAATGAAAATATAGCAAATGAAGATTTTGATATTCCATTCTTTTGTTCAGAATTGGGTGTAAGTAGAACAATGCTTTTTGTAAAAGTTAAAGCATGGACAAATTACACTCCTAACGATTTCATTTTACATTTAAGAATGAAACGGGCTGCAGAACTTTTAGAAAAGGGACAACTAAACATCTCTCAAATTAGTTATAAAGTAGGTTACAAAAACCCTAAGTATTTCAGTAAATCTTTCCAAAAAAAATATGGAGAAACCCCATCTCAGTATCAAAAAAAGTTTTCTGAGTATTAATTTTTGAAATAAAAAAGCTTTATTTAAGTCAATGTAAATAGGGGTTTGTATGATTTTACCCCTTTTTTAGGACTTTTATTTTTATGTTTTCGGTTAGTTTTATCACATGAAAAGATCCACTAAAGAAACGCTAACCGAAATATTGCTTATTGCAATTATTATCATTTCTTTTTTGACTATTATCTATTTCTATTAATCATTCCAATATATAATTAGTTACAATGAGATGTATTTATCAAATCTTAAATCTATACAGAATTAACTTTTTTTTTAGAAAAGATTGCCATTGTAATAAAAAATTATATATTTGGTGAACCAAACTGGTAAACCAATTTGGTTCACCAAATTAAATCACACAATAATTCAAATTAGTAAAAATTATGAAGTTAAAATCAAATTTAAGTTTACTTACTTTTTTGTTGTTTAGTGTTGCAATACTTGCGCAGACTAAAATAACAGGTAAGGTAACAGATCAAGCAACAGGAGATCCTTTGCCTCAAGTAACCATTCAAGAGAAAGGAACTTCTAATGGAACAACAACAGATTTTGATGGTAATTACAGTGTTACCGTAAAGAGTGCATCCAGTGTATTAATCTTTAATTATCTAGGTTATAAACAACAAGAAGTAAATGTTGCAGGTAAAAGTACTATAAATATAGCACTAGTAGAAGATGCAAGTACTTTAGAAGAAGTAGTTGTTGTAGGTTATGGAACTCGAAAAAAGAGTGATGTAACAGGAGCTGTTTCATCAGTTAAATCAGAAGAATTGAATGCCTTTCCTGTATTAGATGCGGCGCAAGCATTACAAGGTCGTGCAGCTGGTGTTGTTGTACAATCTAATAACGGTGGTCAACCAGGGGCGCCAATTAATATTCAAATTAGAGGAAATACTTCAATTGGTGCTACTAGTTCTCCTTTAATTGTTGTAGATGGTTTTGTAGGTGCTACTTTTCCTCAGCCCAATGATATAGCCTCTATGGAAATTTTAAAAGACGCTTCTGCAACAGCAATATACGGTTCTAGAGGGTCTAATGGAGTGGTATTAGTAACCACAAAAAAAGGTAAAAAAGGTAAAATTGTAATGGAATTGAATTCTAATTACTCTGTGCAGAATACCTCTAACGAGTTAGATTTGTTAAATGCAGATCAATTTGCAATTTACCAGCAAGCTATTAATCCTGCCTATGTTCAAGGATCAGGAAATACAGATTGGCAAGATTTATTATTTAGAGCAGGTAGTACTCAAAATCATCAATTTTCTTTTTCAGGAGGAACAGATAAGTTAAATTTTTACGCTTCTACAAACTACTTCAAGCAAGATGGTGTAGTTATAAATTCAGCTTTTGAAAGATTTACATTTCTATCAAATATAGATGCGCAAGTTACAGATAAATTAAAGTTAGGCATGAACTTATTTGGAAGTAGAGGTGCAGAAAATGGAGTTCCAACACAATCTACAGGAGCTACTGCTAATGGTGGTGGAGATGATGTGGTTTCTGGCTCGTTCAGGTTTGCACCAGATTTAGGTGTTTTAGATGCAAATGGTTTAAATACTGTTAATGGTGTAGGAGATGATATTGACAATCCATTTGCTGTAGCAACAGAAGGAGTTAATGAAACTAAGACAGATATTTTTAGAGCTAATCTATATGCAAACTATGATATTTTAGAAAACTTATCATTTAAAACTACTTTTGGATTTAGTGCAAATAACGAAACCTTAGGAGTCTTTAGACCCTCAACTCTGATTACTACAGCAGGAGGCAATGTAGGTGGTAGAGCATTAGTAGGTAATCAAAGAAGAACTAATATAATTAGCGAAAATTACTTAACATATACAACAGATATCAATAAAGGAAAATTAACTTTATTGGCAGGATATTCTTATCAAAAAGATATGAGAGAAAGATTTGCTGCTGGCGCACAAGGCTTTTCATCAGACTCTTTTTCTTATCGTAATTTAGGAGGGGGTTCTGTGCAACTTATACCTACTTCTTCTTTGGTAGAATCTGAGATTCAATCACAATTTGGAAGAATTAATTATGATTATGATGATAAATATTTATTTACAGCTACAGTTAGAAGAGACGGTGCATCTAATTTTGCTGCTAATGAGAAAATAGCAATTTTTCCTTCATTTGCTTTAGGTTGGAAAGTTTCTAATGAAGCTTTTTTGAAAAACAGTAAAAGTATTTCAAATTTAAAATTAAGAGCAAGTTATGGGGAAACAGGTAACCAAGGTATAGCTCCTTTTCAATCATTAGCTAGCTTTCAAAATATTTTTGCTGTAACCAATGCACAAACTATAAGTGCGGTAACTCCGTTACAAAGTGCTAACCCTAATTTAAAATGGGAAACTTCTTTACAAACTAATTTTGGTGTAGACTTAGGCTTATTCAATAACAAAGTATCTCTATCATTAGATTATTATAATATAGATACAGAAGATTTAATTTTAGCAGATAATGGGCAACCTCAATATTTTGGATTTTTAAACCCTAGTAGCTTAAGAAACGTAGGAAAAGTGAATAATAAAGGGTTAGAAATTAATCTTAATACAAGAAATATTAGTACAGAAAATTTTAGATGGACTACTGATTTTAACTTATCAACAAATAGAAATGAAGTTATTTCTTTATCTGATGAAGAAGGAATTGATTTATTTTTAGATGCATCACCAGGCTATTTTAATATAGATCGTACTCATATTTTAAGAGAAGGAGAAGTATTAGGTGCTTTTTGGGGATTTGAATACAGAGGTGTATATCAAGGTGGAAGTTTACCAGCAGGAACAGCATTATTACCAGGAGGAGAAGCAGGAGATCAATTATTTACAGACCTAGATGGTAGTGGTGATATTTCTACAGATGATCAACAAATTATAGGAGACCCAACACCAGACTTTACTTTTGGTATTACAAATAACTTTACGTATAAAAATTTCGATTTAAATATCTTCTTCCAAGGAGCTCAAGGTGGAGATGTTATGAATTTAACTGCAGTTCAGTTGTTTAACGGAGATTCTAATGCAACTACAGCTATTTTAAATTCTTGGACACCAACAAATACAAATACAGATATTCCTCGCGCAAGATTAAGAGGTAAAGAAATTTCTTCTCGTTTTGTAGAAGATGGTAGTTATATAAGATTAAAAAATATAGCCTTAGGGTATACTTTACCTAATGATGCTGTAGAAAAATTAGGCTTACAAAATGTAAGATTATCAATAAGCGCACAAAATTTATTTACAATAACCAACTATTCTGGGTTAGACCCTGAAGTAAGTTATTTTGGTTCTGGTGGAGGAAATAGCGCTGCAGCTAATACAACCAATGGATTTGATTTTGGAAACTATCCAACATTAAGATCGGTTAACTTTAGTGTAAACTTAAAATTCTAAATAAAAAATTATAAAGATGAAAACAGCATACAAATTTCTATTCTTACTTATAGGTTTGACCGTAGTAGGATGTTCAGATTTAGAAGAAGAACCAGTAGGGTTATTAGCTCCTGAAGGATTTTTTCAATCAACAAAAGATATTCAAACAGCAGTAAACGGAGCGTATGGACATATGACTCATGAAGATTTCTGGGGAAGAAAAATGTCTTTAACTATTATGTTACGAAGTGATATGGTAGATATAGGAGACCCTACAACTGCTGCCAGAAGAATTCAGCATAATGACTTTAATGTACCAGCAGATAACGGTATGATTCCAGATTTTTGGAGAAGAACCTATCAAATGATTGCTGCTACAAACCAAGCTATTGCAGGAGCAGAATTGGTAGATGCAGCAGATGAGCAAAAAAATCCGATTTTAGCGCAAGCTTATTTTATTAGAGCATTTGCTTACTTTCATTTGGTAAGACAGTTTGGAGATATTCCTTATTTAGATGAACCAGTAACAGATGCAGCAGCAGCAGGGTCTATCAGTAAAACTTCTGCAACAGATGTATACGCTAAAATTTTGTCAGATTTAGAATTTGCAAAACAATGGTTGCCTAATAGACAGGCTTCTAGAACAATACCGGCTAAATCTGCAGCACATTCTTATTTAGCGTTAGTACACTTGACAATGGGTAATTTTCAAGAGGCATACAATGAAGCAAAAGGTGTTATAGATAATGAATCTGCTTACAACCTTGCTTTAGAATCAGATTTTCAAAATCTTTTCAATGCAAATACAATTGACGGATCTTTAGAACCAATTTTTGCATTAGATTTTAATGGTTTTAGAAGCGGTGATGCAGGTCAAGATTATCAACCAGCACTAACAGGAATAAGATCAGATGAACAATATGGTATTGGAGGCGGATGGTCTGTAGCAGTACCTTCTTTAACTGTTTACAATTCTTGGGATGATAGAGATTATAGAAAAGCTGTAAGTTTTGATGCAACAGGAGTTTTTGACGGAAACGTAGAACCTTTTACAAATTATAGAAACTTTAATAGTAGAGCTGTAAATCGTCCTCACATTGCAAAATATACCAGATTTACAGGTACTACAGCTAATAACAATGGTAGGGCTTCTCAACACAATTATTCTATGATTCGTTATGCAGAGGTACTATTAATTGCTGCAGAAGCATTAAACGAAGTTCAAGCAGGTTCTGCAGAAGCACTTTCTTATATTAATAGAGTTAGAGAAAGAGCTAGAAACGGTTCTACTTTTCCAGAAGATCTTTCTGGATTGTCTCAAGACGCTTTAAGAACTGCAGTTTTAGAAGAGCGCAGATTAGAATTGGCTTTTGAGTTTAAAAGATGGTATGATATTGCTAGAAGAAGAATAGGAAATGATGTTTTTGGAGCTTCTGGTTTAGAAGGTGCAAAACCAAGTTTTGACGCTAATAGAGATTATCTATTACCATTGCCTCCAGATGAATTAGCAAGAAATCCAAATTTATTACCACAGAATACAGGTTATTAATATGGATAACAATAAACAAATAATTTTATTTGTCTTCATTATTGGGTTTACAACTTTAATTACAAGTTGTAAACCCAATTTAAAAAAAGTTGATGAAAAAGACATTTCTGTAGATTCTTTATTAAATCTCAGGTATGAGCAATTGTTACAATATCCTATAGATTCTTTAGCTTTTCCTAGAAGTTATACTATTAAAGAAGGAAAAATAAAAAAAGTACCATCTAAAGATTGGACAAGTGGATTTTTCCCAGGAAATCTATGGCAAATTTTTGAACTAACCCAAGACAATAGATATAAAGAGGTTGCAAAAAAATGGACTGCTTTTGTAGAAAAAGAAAAGTTTAATAACCATACCCATGATATGGGGTTTAAAGTATTTTGTAGTTTTGGTAATGGTTTAAAAAGTTTTGAAAATCAGCATTATAAAAATATAGTTGTAAAAAGTGCACAAACCCTAATTACTAGGTTTGATGAAAAAGTAGGAAGTATACGCTCTTGGGATTTTAACAAACATAAATGGAGTTTTCCAGTAATCATAGATAATATGATGAATTTAGAGCTACTCTTTGAAGCTACAAAAATCTCTAAAGACAGTATGTATCATAAAATAGCAGTAGCCCATGCAAATACAACTTTACAAAATCATTTTAGACCCAATAATAGTACTTGGCATGTATTAGACTATAATCCAGAAAATGGTAAGGTGAATACACGAGTTACACACCAAGGAATTAGTGACGATTCTTCTTGGGCAAGAGGTCAAGGTTGGGCAATTTATGGTTTTACTATGGCATATAGGTATACTAAAAACCCAAAATATTTAGAGCAAGCTAAAGCTACAGCTTCATTTTTTACAGGTCATAAAAATATGCCTGAAGACGGAATCCCGTACTGGGATTTTGATGCCCCAAATATCCCTAATGAACCAAGAGATGTCTCTGCAGCAGCTATAGTAGCTTCAGCTTTAATAGAACTATATGGTTATACAAATAACGAAAGTTATCTGAACTATAGTAAAAAAGTACTCAATAGTTTACAGTCTAAGAATTATATTCTTGCAGAAAATGTAAAAGCTCCTTTTATTTTAAATCATAGCTCTGGAGATTGGTCTAAAAGAGCAGAAATGGATGAGCCTATTGTGTATGGAGATTATTATTTTTTAGAAGCTTTAACAAGGTTAAAAAAAATAAAATAACTGATAATAATAGAGAGTTAAAATAGTATTTCTAATTAATTTTGATGAAAACTTTATCAATGTCATTTAATATCTCAATAATTAAAATATTTATTTCTTTAGTAATACTATGTTCTCTGTGTTCATGTAATTATAATACAGAAAAAAATATATTACGTACAAAAGAAAATATCAATAAAGATTGGCAATACTTAGAAAATAGTACTCAAAATTTTTCAGAGGTTTCTCAAATACAAAATTGGGAAGCTATAAATCTACCACATTCATGGAATAGCTTAGACGCTACAGATTTAGAACCAGGTTACAGAAGAAATACAAGTTGGTATAAAAAAACAATAAGTATTTCTAAAAAAGAAAATAGAGTTTACGAACTGTATTTTGAAGGTGTAAATATTACCTCAGAGGTTTATGTAAATGCTAAAAAAGTAGGTGGTCATATAGGCGGCTATATTGGCTTTACTGTTGATATTTCTTCGGCTATTAAAAATGGAGTAAATGAAATTTATGTAAGAACAGATAATAGTTATAATCCAGAAATAATACCTTCTCAAAAAAGTGATTTCTTTATTTTTGGAGGAATTACTAGAGATGTATGGTTGCAAGAAAAACCAAAAACATTTTTAAAAAACTTTAAATATATAACCCCCCAAGTCTCTTTTGAATCAGCTTCTGTAGAAGCATCTGTAATTGTTGTAAATGCTAAAGAATCATTAAAAGTAAAAGCAACAATTACAGAAGATTCAGGAAAGATTGTGGCAGAAAATAGTTTTGATGTTGTTAATGGAAAAGTAAAAATTAACTTCCCTAAAATTAATAATCCTAAACTATGGTCTACAGATACTCCTAATCTTTATACTATTAAAGTGGCTTTAATTAATAATGAAAATATTGTAGATGAAGTTAATGATAGAGTAGGCTTTAGGTGGTTTGAATTTAAAGAACATGGAGCCTTTTTTTTAAACGGCAAAAGAGTATTGCTAAGAGGTACGCATAGGCACGAAGAACATGCTGGTGTTGGAGCAGCAATGAGCAACGCACAGCATAGAGCAGATATGGAGTTGATAAAAGAAATGGGAGCAAATTTCGTGCGTTTAGCCCATTATCCTCAAGACCCAGAAATTTACAAAGCCTGTGATGAATTAGGTCTTTTAGTTTGGGATGAATTGCCTTGGTGTAGAGGTGGTGTAGGCAATAACAATTGGAAAAAGAACACCAAGAACATGCTAACCGAAATCATCAACCAAAATTACAACCACCCAAGTATTATTATTTGGTCTTTAGGTAACGAAATGTACTGGTTGCCAGATTTTGAAGACGGAGGGAGCACAAAAAAAATGACCGAATTTTTATCAGAATTAAACGATTTAGCGCACAAATTAGATCCAACAAGAAAAACAGCCATTAGAAAATACTATGAAGGAGCAGATATTGTAGATGTTTTTTCTCCTTCAATTTGGTCTGGATGGTATTCTGGAAGCTACAAAAGTTATCAAAAAGCAATAAATAAATACAAAAAAGAGTACAAAGCTTTTTTACATACAGAATACGGAGGGTCAAGTCACCTTGGGCGCCATACAGAAAACCCAATTACAGGAGAAGGTAAAATTCAATCAGATGGTTGGGAAGAAGCTATCGTGCAAACAGATGTAGCTAACATTGCTCAAATTGGAGATTGGTCAGAAAACTATATTGTAGATTTATTTGATTGGCATTTAAGAATTTCAGAAAACGATTCAACTTTTATTGGAAATGCACAATGGGCATTTAAAGATTTTGGTACTCCTTTAAGACCAGAAAATGCTATTCCGTATATGAATCAAAAAGGGTTAGTAGATAGAGCTGGCAATAAAAAAGATGCATTTTATGTGTTTAAAAGTTATTGGGGTAAAGAGCCTTTTACATACATAGAATCTCATACCTGGACAGAGCGTCAAGGGCCAAAAGGATTAAAAAGAGACATAAGTGTGTACAGTAATTGTGCTAAGGTCGAATTATTTTCAAATGGTAAAAGTTTAGGTATAAAAAATAGAGATACAAAAGCTTTTCCTGCTTCAGGTTTAAATTGGTCTTTACAATTTAAAAACGGAGAAAATATTCTCGAATCGGTAGGTTATACTGCAGATGGAAAAACTGTAACGGATAAGTTAAAAGTCAATTACAGATTCACAAAAAACGGAAAAGCAAAAAGCTTACAATTATCTTATAAAGCATTAAAAAACGGTAATTATTTAGTTACCGCTATTGCAGAAGATGCAAAAGGATTACGTTGTTTAGATTATGAAGAAAGAGTATATTTTCAATGTCTTTCTGGTGGAGAAACGATAAAAAGTTTAGGAACACCAACAGGAAGCGAATCTATAGAAATGGCAAATGGTAAAGCGTCTATTGAAGTTAAAAGAAACCAAATTGGTAAGCCTTTGGTTATGATGGTACTAAATCAGAGTTTCAAAGGGTCTTATCTTACTATACAGTAAATTTAGTAGTTTGTTAATTGTTTTAATCTCAAGTTCTTTCTTAGGCTTGAGATTATTTTTTTAAAATAAAGCATAAAAAAACCTCATTTTAATGAGGTTTTTTGTTTATAATGTAAAGGCTTGTTTTACTTTGTCTACATAATCTAATTTCTCCCAAGTAAATGTTTCTACTTCTTCAGAAATAGTTTCTCCCATAGGATTGGTAAATGTAACGGTTTTTATTTCAGAAGTTCTACCCATATGACCATAGGCTGCAGTTTCAGAATAAATAGGATTTCTTAATTTTAAGCGTTGTTCTATAAAATAAGGGCGCATATCAAAAAGTTCTTCAACCTTTTTACTAATTTCTCCATCGGTTAAATTTACTTTTGCTGTTCCGTAAGTTTCTACATTAATACTAGTTGGTTTTGCAACACCAATAGCATAAGAAACCTGAACCAAAACTTCTTTACACAAACCAGCTGCAACTAAGTTTTTTGCAATATGTCTTGTTGCATACGCTCCAGATCTATCTACTTTACTTGGGTCTTTTCCAGAAAATGCTCCACCACCATGTGCGCCTTTTCCTCCATAAGTATCTACAATAATTTTTCTACCTGTTAAACCAGTATCACCGTGAGGACCACCAATTACAAAAACACCAGTAGGGTTAATATGATAAGTAATGTTATCTGTAAATAATTTTTGAATATGAATCGGTAATTTTGCAACTACTCTCGGAATCAAAATTTCAATAATATCTTTTTTAATTTTTGCCAACATTACTTCTTCCGATTCATCAAAATCATCATGTTGCGTAGAAATTACGATTGCGTCAATTCTTTGAGGAACATTATCATCAGAATATTCTATAGTTACTTGAGATTTTGCATCAGGTCTTAAATAAGTAATGGCTTCATTTTCTCTTCGTAATTCAGCCAACTCAATCAATAGTCTGTGAGATAGTTCTAATGCCAATGGCATATAGTTTTCAGTTTCATCAGTAGCATAACCAAACATCATTCCTTGATCTCCAGCACCTTGCTCTTCTGGTTTAGCTCTATCTACACCTTGATTAATATCTGGAGATTGTTCGTGTATGGCAGATAAAACTCCACAAGAGTTTCCATCAAACATATATTCGCCTTTAGTGTAACCGATTTTGTTAATTACATCTCTAGCAATTTTTTGAACATCCAAGTAGGTGTCAGATTTTACTTCTCCGGCTAATACTACTTGACCAGTAGTTACTAAGGTTTCACAAGCTACTTTGCTAGATTTGTCAAAAGCTAAAAAATTATCAATTAAAGCGTCAGAAATTTGATCTGCAACTTTATCTGGATGTCCTTCTGAAACACTTTCTGATGTAAATAAATACGACATAATTTAATGTATCTGTTTAATTAAAATAACCCTCAATCAATAAATTGAGTTTGTTTATTAGTATTCCTTAAAAAAGGAACATATAATTTTTTTGATTGCTTTGTCGCTAAAAGAAGTAGTATATTACTGCTTTAGCATTTTTGACCTTAACATATCATAGAGTTTTTTTGACAAATCTCCTAATACTATATAAAGGGTGCTGAAGTCGTTTCAGCACAAGAGGTTGCAATCAGTTCAAATTTTTCCTCTTAGTAATAGTGCAAATTTACATCATTATTATAAATTTCATCAAATTTCTAGAAAAATTATTTATTAGATAATAGTTTTAACTAATAGTTATGAAAATCTCACTTAAAATAAAATAAAGTTGTTTTTATTTGGATTTTAAATATTTCTGTTGCAATATTTGTACTTACAAAGTTCAATAACTTATTGAAATGTTATCAAGAAAGGCGGAGGGATTAGACCCGTTGAAACCTTAGCAACCCTTTAACTTTTAAAGAAGGTGCTAAATTCTACCCAAGTACCAAACTTGTTTTGGTATCTCAAATATGAGATTGGATAGATAACAAAAAAGAAGTTTCTATGTATAGAAAATTCTATTTCTTAATAACATTTTTCTAGTAAGTACATCAAAATAAAATTGATGCATTTGACTTTTGTTTTAATGATTTATTAACTCAAAAAAATAGAAAAATGAGTACACACAAATTAGCAACAAATGCGTTGCACGCAGGACATGATGTTACTGCAAATGGAGGAGCTAGAGCAGTGCCTATTTACCAAACAACGTCTTATGTTTTTAATAATGCAGACCACGCTGCAAATTTATTTTCCTTAGCAGAATTGGGTTTTATTTACACGCGTTTAAACAACCCTACCAATCAAATTTTACAAGAGCGTTTGGCAGCTGTAGAAGGAGGTATAGGAGCTGTTGTTTTTGCTTCTGGTACAGCTGCAATTTCTACAGGATTATTAACACTATTAAAGGCTGGAGATCATATTGTGGCTTCTAGTAGCTTGTATGGTGGTACCTATAATTTATTAAATGTTACCTTACCTAGATTGGGTATTACAACTACATTTGTAGATGCTTCTAATCCTGATAATTTTGCAGAGGCAGTTCAAGACAATACAAGAGCATTTTTTGTTGAATCTTTAGGTAATCCTAAGTTAGATGTGTTAGATTTAGAGGCAATTGCTGTACATTCTAAGGCAGCACAAGTACCTTTTATTGTAGATAATACAGTGGCAACACCAGCCTTATTAAACCCATTAAAACACGGGGCTAATATTGTGATTCATTCGTTAACAAAATATATTGGAGGTCAAGGAAACTCATTAGGAGGAGCAATTATAGATGGGGGTACTTTTGATTGGTCTAATGGTAAATTTCCAGAATTTACAGAGCCATCTGCAGGTTACCATGGTTTAAAATATTATGAAACTTTAGGCGCAGCATCATATACTTTTAAACTAATCTTAGAAGGATTACGAGATTTTGGTGGTGCAATTAGCCCAACAAATGCATTCAATATTATTCAAGGTTTAGAAACGTTACCTGTTCGTATTCAACAACATTCTAAAAATGCTTTAGAATTGGCAAAATGGTTAGAAGCACAAGAAGAAGTAGCATGGGTAAACTATCCTGGTTTAGAAAGTAGTAAGTACAATACCTTAGCAAAAAAATATTTACCTAAAGGACAAAGCGGAATTGTAACTTTTGGTGCTAAAGGTGGTTTTGAAGCTGCAAAAACAATAGCTAATGAAACTAAGATTTTTTCTTTATTAGCAAATATAGGAGATACAAAATCGTTAATCATTCATCCTTCAAGTACAACACATCAACAATTAGACGAAGCACAACAAGAAAGTGCTGGTGTTTCTCAAGATTTAATTCGTTTATCTGTGGGTATAGAAGATATAGAAGATTTAAAAACAGATTTAAAAACTGCTTTTTCAAAAATTTAATACAACTACCCTTCAGGTTTTTAAAACCTGAAGGGTGTATTCATTATAGTTTTTAAGAATTTTTGTAGTAATTTACCTACGCATGAGACAGCCATTAGAGCATATTAAAATAAAAAACTTTACAACTGAGTCTGGTGTAAAAACAAATGAACTGAATTTGAGTTATCAAATTTTTGGACAACAATTAGGTACAGCACCAGTAATCTTAATCAATCATGCACTAACTGGTAATAGTGAAGTTGGTGGTAAAAATGGTTGGTGGAGAGATATTGTTGGTAAAGCAAAAGCAATCAATACCAACAACTATACAGTATTGTCTTTTAATATTCCGGGTAACGGATTTGATGAGTTTTTAATAGACAATTATAAAGATTTTATTGCTAGAGATATTGCTAGAATTTTTCTAGAAGGCTTGAAAAAACTAAAAATAGAGCAACTTTTTGCTTTGATTGGAGGTTCTTTAGGCGGCGGAATTGCTTGGGAAATGGTTGTGTTAAAAAATACATTAACGCAGCATTTTATTCCAATAGCAACAGATTGGAAATCTACAGATTGGTTAATTGCCAATTGTCAAATTCAAGAACAATTTTTAGTAAACTCTAAAAACCCAGTTCATGATGCGCGCATGCATGCAATGATGTGCTACAGAACACCAGAATCTTTTAAGGAACGTTTTCATCGTTCAAAAAAAGAAAATTCAGAATTCTTTAATGTAGAGAGTTGGTTGTTGCATCATGGTAAAAAGTTACAAGAACGTTATCAATTGTCATCTTATAAATTGATGAATCAACTTTTAAAAACAATTGATGTTACTGTTGGAGGAGAAAAATCGATTGACGTTTTAGATACAATTAGTGCAAATATTCATATTATTGGAGTAGATTCTGATTTGTTTTTTACAGCAGAAGAAAATCGAGAGACTCACAAAAAAATTGCATTAACTAAAGAAAATGTAACGTATAATGAAATCAACTCTGTGCATGGTCATGATGCCTTTTTGATAGAATACGATCAATTAGAAAAAATAATTGCACCAATTTTTAATCCAGATTTTAAGGATAAAAAAATCAAAATTTTAAAATTTGGAGGAAAATCATTAGCTAATGGAGATGGAATTTACAATGCAATTAACATTATAAAATCCAAAGTTGAATCCAAAGAAAAAATAGCAATAGTTATTTCTGCTAGAGGAGATACAACTGACAATTTAGAAGAAGTAATTCAGCTTGCTGCTCACAAAAAAGCATATCAACAAAAATTACATGATATTGAAAAATACCAAAATATAACAGGTATAAATGTTGATTTTTCTAAAGAATTCAAGCTTGTAAATACACTCTTAGAAGGAATTTATTTGTTAGGAGATTATAGTAATAAAGTAAAAGACCAAATTTTAGCACAAGGAGAAATTGTAGCAGCTAAAACGGTAACTGCTTTATTGCAAGAAAATGGAATTCCAGCAAAATTTACAGATACAAGAGGTTTGTTAATTACAGATGATACTTTTGGTAATGCAACCCCTATTAATAGCGTTTCATTAGAGAATATTAGTAATTATTTTAAAAGAAATAACACAAAAATTAATGTTGTAACTGGTTTTATAGCATCTACTAAAAATAATGAAACAACTACTTTAGGTAGAAATGGTAGTAATTATTCTGCGGCTTTATTAGCCAATTACCTAGATGCAGCAGAATTACAAAATTATACACATGTTAACGGAATTTTTACTGCAGACCCTAAATTGGTTGCTGATGCTAAGAAGATAAAAGAATTGTCTTTTTCTGAAGCCAATGAGTTGGCTACTTTTGGTACCCGATTGTTACATGCAAAAACTATAATTCCTTTAGTAGAAAAAAATATCAACTTACGTATTTTAAATACGTTTAATAACGAAGATCAAGGTACGTTAATTACCTCAAAGTCTTCTAAAACAGGAATTAAAACGATATCTACAATAGATGACGTAGCATTATTGAATTTTGAAGGTAGAGGTTTGTTGGGTAAAGTTGGGGTAGATGCTAGAATTTTTAAGGTTTTAAGTGAGTATAATATAAGTGTTAGTATTATTTCTCAAGGTTCTTCAGAACGCGGAATTGGTTTTGTTGTAAATAGACAAGATGCAAAAAAAGCAGTAAATGCATTAGAAAAAGAGTTTGAAAATGATTTTCAATCTCAAGATGTTCATCAAATCTCTGTTATAAAAGAAGTTGCTGTAATTTCTATTATAGGGCAAGATTTAAGCGAGTTTCATCACCCTTATAACGCGCTTATCAAAAATCAAATTGTGCCCGTATTGTTTAACAACACGGTTACGGGTAAAAATGTAAGTTTGGTGGTAAGAAAAGAAGAACTAAATAAGGCTGTTAATGTAATTCATGGTCAGGTTTTTGGAGTTACCAAAAAAATAAATATTGCCGTTTTTGGAAAAGGTTTGGTTGGCGGAACCCTGATTGACCAAATTATTGAAAACACGCAATCAGTTTTAGAAAGGCGCAAAATACAGTTAAATGTTTTTGCGGTTGCAAACTCAAAAAAGATATTATTAAATAAAGATGGAGTAGCTATAAGTTGGCAAGACGATTTGATGCATAAAGGAGATAGTTCTAAAACTATAGATGATGTTATTACATTTGCAAAAGAGCATCATTTAGAAAATTTAATTGCTGTAGATAATACCGCTAGTGTTTCTTTTGTAAGTAACTATATTCCTTTTATTGAGGCTGGTTTTGATTTGGTATCGTGCAATAAAATAGCAAACACTTTGTCTTTCGAATTTTATCAAGAAGTAAGAAGAAAGTTAAAAGAATATAAAAAGCAATACCTATATGAAACCAACGTAGGTGCAGGTTTACCATTAATAGATACCATTAGATTGTTGCACGAGTCTGGAGAAAATATTACTAAAATTAGAGGAGTTTTTTCAGGTTCACTAAGCTATTTATTCAATACATTTTCAGTAGAAGATGTTCCGTTTTCTAAAGTATTGGAAGAAGCTATAAATAAAGGTTTTACAGAACCAGACCCAAGAGAAGATTTAGGAGGTAATGATGTAGCTAGAAAATTACTCATTTTAGCAAGAGAATTAGATTTAGAAAATGAATTGGATGATGTTAAGATTAAAAATTTAATTCCAAAAAACCTAAGAGAAAGAACTGCAAATGAGTTTCTTGAAAAAATAGATTTGTTAAATGATGAATATGAACAAATAAAATCAAACCAAAAATCTAATTTTGTATTAAGATATATTGGAGAACTAAGTGGAGATTTATCTAAAAATAAAGGCGATTTAGCTGTAAAGTTAGTGTCTGTTTCTAAGAATACTCCTTTAGGATCTTTAAAAGGTTCTGATGCTATTTTTGAAATTTATACAGAGTCTTATGGAGAGCAACCTATTGTAATTCAAGGAGCAGGAGCAGGATCTAAAGTAACCGCAAGAGGTGTTTTTGGTGATATTTTAAGACTTGCCAAATAAAAAAAAAGACTGTCATTTTGAGCCTTCTTGCGGCAAAGACAATTAATTTTTTTGAACAATGAGAAAAAATTGTGTCAAGACATCGATATTAAAATAATTAGTTTACAAAAAGACGATAGTTTACATAATAGAAATGAAGAAAAACTTTGAAACCCAAGCTATAAGAACTCAGACTGAAAGAACTCAGTTTTCTGAACATTCAACACCATTATATTTAACTTCAAGTTTTGTTTTTGATGATGCAGAAGAGATGCGTGCTTCTTTTGCAGAAGAAAAACAAAGAAACTTATACAGTAGATTTACAAATCCTAATACAACTGAATTTGTTGATAAAATTGTAGCTATGGAAGGAGCAGCAGCTGGGTATGCTTTTGCTACTGGTATGTCTGCCATTTTTTCTTCATTTGCAGCATTGTTAAATGCAGGAGATCATATTGTTTCTTGTAGATCTGTATTTGGTTCAACACACAGTATGTTTACCAAATACTTGCCAAAATGGAATATTGAAACGTCTTATTTTAAGGTAGATGAAGTTGATATAGTAGAAAGTTTAATCAAAGAGAATACAAAAATTTTATACATAGAAACACCTACAAATCCTGCAGTCGATATTTTAGATTTAGAATTAATTGGCAGTATAGCAAAAAAATATAATCTAATTTTTATTGTAGACAATTGCTTTGCAACTCCATACATTCAACAACCAATCAAGTTTGGTGCAGATTTGGTAATCCATTCAGCTACAAAATTGATAGATGGTCAAGGTCGTGTTTTAGGAGGAGTTACTGTTGGGCGAGAAGATTTAATAAGAGAGATTTATTTATTTGCTAGAAATACAGGGCCTGCAATGTCACCTTTTAATGCATGGGTATTGTCAAAAAGTTTAGAAACGCTATCTATCAGAGTTGAAAAACACTGCGAAAATGCGCTAAAATTAGCTGAGTTTTTAGAAACGAACCCCAATGTAGAATTGGTAAAATATCCTTTTTTACAATCACATCCTCAATACAAAGTGGCTCAAAAACAAATGAAGTTAGGAGGTAACATAGTTGCTTTTGAAATTAAAGGAGGGATAGAAGCTGGGAGAAAATTTTTAGATAGTATAAAAATGTGTTCACTTTCTGCAAATTTAGGAGATACAAGAACTATTGTTACTCACCCATCATCAACCACACATGGGCGTTTATCAGAAGAAGATCGATTAGAAGTTGGAATAACAGATGGATTAGTAAGAGTTTCAGTAGGTTTAGAAAATGTAGAAGATATCATTTTAGATGTTCAACAAGCATTAGAAGTAAATTAATTAGATTTATTTTGCTTAGTTTTGCTATATGCTTTCTAAAAAAACAAAATACGGAATTAAAGCACTTACTTTTTTAGCAAGGCAAGAAGGAAATATTCCTGTTCAAATTGCCACGATATCTAATAGTGAAAATATTTCTTTAAAGTTTTTAGAAAGCATATTGCTAACACTTCGAAAAAACGGTTTTTTAGGTTCTAAAAAAGGAAAAGGTGGTGGTTATTACTTATTAAAAAAACCAAAAGACATTCAAATGACATCGGTCATGCGTGTTTTAGAAGGACCAATAGCAATGGTGCCTTGTGTAAGTTTAAATTTTTACGAAAAATGTGCTGATTGTCCTGATGAAAATACATGTGCAGTTCACAAACTAATGATTCAAGTTAGAGACAGTTCATTAGAAATCTTTAGAAACACAACGCTGGCAGATCTCTGTGATTGCTAAAAACCTTCAATTAAAGCAATGTTTATTTTAGAACGATAACCTTGTAGTAATTACATATTCTTAAAAATTTCTATATTTTTTTATTAATCTACTAAATCTATAGGGTTTAGCTTATTTTTAAGTTTTTTATACGACTATAATGTAATATTTGATGTATGTTTGCATACCCTACTAAACAAATAGGGTAATATTTGAATTGATTTTTTATGATTTTAAACCAAATCATTTTTAGCAAAAAAACACAGGGTAAGGGTTTTGAAGAAGATAAGAACTCTGAAAAACCTTTACGCAGTGTTATAAAGGCTTTAAGCTGGAGAGTTGTAGGAACACTAGATACATTAGTGGTTTCTTATATTTTAACAGGAGAAATAGCTCTAGCAACCTCAATAGCATCAGTAGATTTTTTAACAAAGTTGATTTTGTATTTCTTTCACGAAAGAATCTGGAATAAAATAAAATGGGGAAAATAATGAACCTAAATTTAGAACAAGTAAATAAAGAATTACAAGGTAAAAGTCCATCAGAAATTATTACATGGGCTATTTCTTTATCAGAAAACCCAGTAATTACTACAAATTTTAGACCTTACGAAGTGGCCATCTTAAAAGCAGTTACCGAGGTTAAAAAAGATATTAAAGTAATTTGGTGTGATACAGGTTATAATACTGTACAGACTTATAAACATGCAGAAGAAATTATTCAAAAATTGAATTTAAATATTCATTTGTATGTGCCAAAGCAAACCGTTGCGCATAGAAACATTGTGTTAGGAGTGCCATCTATTGATGATCCAAAACACGCAGTTTTTACAAAGCAAGTAAAACTAGAGCCATTCTCTAGAGCTATGGCAGAACATCAACCAGATGTTTGGTTTACAAACTTAAGAAAAGGGCAAACAGCTTTTAGAGATAGTATAGATGTAGTTTCTCAAAGTAAAGATGGTATTGTAAAAGTAAGTCCTTTTTACAATTGGTCTGATGAAGAGTTAGATACTTATCTAGAAGAAAGAGAATTGCCGAATGAATTTACATATTTCGATCCGACAAAAGTAGAGAGTAACCGCGAATGTGGTTTACACATCTAAAAAAATATAAAAATGAGCAAAGAGACAATACAAGTAGATGCTTTAGAAAGTGAAGCAATTTTTATTTTTAGAGAAGTAGTTGCACAGTTTGAAAAACCTGTGTTGCTGTTTTCTGGAGGAAAAGACAGTATAACGTTAGTGCGTTTGGCACAAAAAGCATTTTATCCTGCAAAAATTCCTTTTCCTTTAATGCATATCGATACTGGACACAATTTTCCGGAGACTATAGAATTTAGAGACAGATTAGTTGAAGAATTAGGGGTTGAGTTGATTGTAAGAAATGTACAAGATAATATCGATTCTGGACGAGTTAAAGAAGAGACAGGAAGATACGCAAGTAGAAATATGTTGCAAACGGAAACTTTATTAGATGCCATTGAAGAGTTTGGTTTTGACGCATGTATTGGAGGAGCTAGAAGAGATGAAGAAAAAGCGAGAGCAAAAGAAAGAATCTTTTCTGTTAGAGATGATTTTGGACAATGGGATGAGAAAAATCAACGTCCAGAAGTATTTGATATGTTAAACGGTCGTATAGATTTAGGCCAGAATGTACGTGTTTTTCCAATTTCTAACTGGACAGAATTAGACGTTTGGTCTTATATAGAACAAGAGGAAATTGAAATTCCTTCTATTTATTTTGCACACAAAAGAAAAACATTTGTTAGAGACGGTATGATATGGTCTGCAGATGATGCTGTTGTGTATAGAGATGAAGAGGAAGAAGTAGTAGAAAGAATGGTTCGATTTAGAACTGTAGGAGATATGAGTTGTACCGCTGCAGTATTGTCAGATGCAGTAGATATCGTAAAAGTTGTTGAAGAAATTAGAGATTCTTCCATTTCAGAAAGAGGTGCAAGAATTGACGATAAGCGTTCGGAAGCAGCAATGGAAAAACGTAAACAACAAGGGTATTTCTAAATTATAGTTACTGGTTTTTAGTTGGTAGTTTTTAGTGAATAACCAACAACCATAAACCAATAACCACAAAATAATAAAAATGAAAGTATTAAAAATAGCAACAGCAGGTAGTGTAGATGATGGTAAAAGTACCTTGATTGGTCGTATTTTATACGATACAAAATCACTAACTGATGATAAATTAGAAGCCATAGAAGAAAAAAGTCGCCAAAGAGGGTTTGATTATTTAGACTTTTCTTTAGCAACAGATGGTTTAGTAGCAGAAAGAGAACAGGGAATTACTATTGATGTAGCACATATTTATTTTTCTACACCTTCAAAAAGTTTCATTATTGCAGATACTCCTGGGCATATAGAATATACCAGAAACATGGTAACTGGTGCTTCTACAGCACAAGCTTCTATTGTTTTAATTGATGCTAGAAACGGGGTTGTAGAGCAAACGTACAGACACTTTTTCATCAATAATTTATTGAGAATTAAAGATGTTGTAATTGCTGTAAATAAAATGGATTTGGTTGACTTTTCTGAAGAAAAATTCAATGCAATCAAAGGAGAAATCGAATACTTAGCTAGTAAAAGCGAGTACAAAGGTCAAAATTTAACGTTTATTCCATTATCTGCCTTAAAAGGAGATAACGTAGTAGATAAGTCTGATAATATGGATTGGTATCAAGGGGAAACCTTAATGCACCATTTAGAAAGATTAGATGCAGATGATATTAATGATGAATCTCAAACTCGTTTTCCTGTACAAACGGTTATCAGACCAAAAACGGAAGAGTATCATGATTATAGAGGGTATGCAGGTAAAATTTACGGAGGAGATATAGAAGTAGGAGATGAAGTTGCAGTACTTCCATCTTTAACGACATCTAAGGTTAAGAGTATTAATTTCTTTGATAAAGAATATCAAAAAGCAAAAAGAGGAAGTTCTGTTACCATTACTTTAGAAGACAACGTTAATGTAAGCAGAGGAGATATGTTGGTAAAAGTAGCTGAACAGCCAACCATAGCAAAACAATTAGATGCTACAATTTGTTGGATGGATAAAGAACCTTTACAAGCATCACAAAGATACTATATCAAACACGGTGTAAACGATGCTCAGGCAAAAATTACACAACTAAAAAGTATTATTAAAACAGATTTTTCTGGGGTAGAAGAAAATCCATCAGAATTAGAGTTAAATCAAATAGGAGATATACAATTAAAATTAAGTAAACCATTGTCTTTCGATGCTTATAAAGACAACAAATCTAATGGTTCATTTATTTTAATTAATCCAAAAACAAACAATACTGTAGGAGTAGGTTTTATAAAATAGATAACGAGATGAGAAGTTTTGAAACAGAAATAGAAAATCCAGTTGTAGAAAGAGATATTATTGAATTGGCAGATAAGATTGCTGCATTTAATAATCTACAAATAGACGAAGAAAAATTTAGAAGCCTACGTTTGGCAAGAGGTGTTTACGGTCAGCGTCAAGAAGGCGTACAAATGATTCGTATAAAAATACCTTATGGTAAGTTAAAGAGCAATCAATTAAGAAGAATCTCTAAAGTTTCTGATGAGTATTCTAGAGGAAGATTGCATATTACCACCCGTCAAGATATACAAATTCACTATGTAGATTTAAATAGAACTCCAGAGTTGTGGGCAGAACTAGAACGTGATGATGTTACATTAAGAGAAGCCTGTGGTAATGTAGTTAGAAATGTAACTGCATCAGAAACGGCAGGTATAGATGTAAACGAACCTTTTGATGTTTCTCCGTACGCAGATGCATTGTATAAATTCTTTTTGCGTAACCCAATTTGTCAAGAAATGGGACGTAAATTTAAAGTTTCTTTTTCTTCTACAGATGAAGATACTGGGTTGTCTTATTTACATGATTTAGGCTACATTGCTAAAATTCAAGACGGTGTAAGAGGTTTTAAAGTTTTAGTTGCAGGAGGTTTAGGTTCTCAACCAAGACATGCAGATGTTTTATATGACTTTTTGCCATCAGATAAAATTATTCCAGTAATGGAAGGTGTTTTAAGAATTTTTGATAGATATGGTGAGCGTAAAAGTAGAGCTAAAGCTAGAATGAAATTCTTATTAAAAGATATTGGTTTAGATGCATTTAGAGAATTAATTGCACAAGAACAAAAAGCCATTGCTTTAAAAAGTGTTCCTATTGATGCAGATGCATATGTGCCATCAGTTCCTGTTGCTGTAAAAGCAACACAAGTTACTATTAAAGATGAAACAGCTTTTACTTTGTGGAAATCAACCAACTTAATTCCACAAAAACAAGAAGGATATGTAGCTATCGGTATTAAAGTATTATTAGGAGATTTTTATACAGATAAAGCACGTTTGTTAGCCGATTTAGTAGACAAATATGCAGCAGGAGAAGTAAGATTAACTTTACGTCAAAACATTGTAATTCCTTTTGTAAAAGAAGATTTAGTACCTTACTTCTATCAGGAACTAGAAAAATTAGGTTTTGTAGAAGCAGGTTACAATAAAGCAGTAGATATAACAGCTTGTCCTGGTACAGATACCTGTAACTTGGGTATTGCAAGTAGTACAGGTATTGCAGAAGAATTGGAAAGAGTTATTGCAGCAGAATATCCTCAGTATTTAGAAAACCAAGATTTGGTAATTAAAATTAGCGGTTGTATGAATGCTTGTGGCCAACACAATATGGCAAATATTGGTTTTCAAGGGATGACGGTAAGAACATCAGACAAATTAATTGCACCAGCATTACAAGTATTGTTAGGTGGTGGTAATTTAGGTGATGGAAATGGTGTTTTTGCAGACAAAGTAGTAAAGGTACCAAGTAGAAGAGGACCAGAAGCGTTACGCAGAATTTTAAATGATTTTGAAGCAAATGCAAACGGAAAACAATTTGTTGATTATTATAAAGAAAAAGGAGAAAAATATTTCTATAACTTCTTACAAGACTTACAAGATGTTACCAATTTAACCCAAGAAGATTTTATAGATTGGGGTGAAGAAGAAAAATATGTCAAAGCAATTGGTATAGGAGAATGTGCCGGAGTAGTAATCGATTTAATTGCGACTTTATTTTTAGAAAGTGATGAAAAAATAGAAAATGCAAAAGAAGCCTTAGAAAACCAAGTATATTCTGGCGCAATCTATTATGCATACCAATCTATGGTAAATTCAGCAAAAGCATCATTATTATCAGCAAATAAAAAAACAAATACCCATGCAAGTATTATTGCGCAGTTTGATGATTTGTTTGTGGCATCACAAAAAATAGATTTAACAACTACTTTCTCTGAGTTTATCTATCAAATTAATAAATTTGCACCTACAGAAGATTTTGCAAGAAAGTATATCAATGATGCTAGTCTTTTCTTAGACAAAGTAAGAGCATATAGGCAAGCAGAAACAACCGTAGCAGCAAAAGCTATTTAAATAGAAAAAATGAGTATTAAAATACCAAAGTTAACAGTAGTTGGTGCTGGTCCTGGAGATGTAGATTTAATCACTATAAAAGCGATTAAAACTCTAAAGGTTGCTGATGTTGTGTTGTATGACGCTTTGGTAAATGAAAAATTGCTAGCGTATATCAATCCAAATGCCGAAAAGATTTTTGTAGGAAAACGAAGAGGTTGTTATAAATATCAACAAGAACAAATTAATGAGTTAATTGTTTCTCGTGCAAAATTAGACGGACATGTAGTGCGCTTAAAAGGAGGTGATCCTTTTATCTTTGGTAGAGGTGCAGAAGAGATGGAGTATGCAGCCAATTTTGGTATAGAAGTTGCCATGGTGCCAGGTATTTCATCATCAATGGCAGTTGCTGCTAGCCAAAACATACCTGTTACTAAAAGAGGAAGTGCAGAAAGCTTTTGGGTTATAACAGGTACAACTAAAGAGCACAAATTATCTAATGACGTTAAACTTGCTGCAAAATCAAACGCAACAGTTGTCGTGTTAATGGGTATGAGTAAGTTAGCTCAAATAGTAGCGCTGTTTAAAGCAGAGGGTAAGCACAATTTACCAGTAGCTATTATTCAAAATGGCACAAGACCTGATGAAAAAGTAGGTATAGGTACTGTTGATACTATAGAAGATATAGTTGCAGAAAAAGATTTAAAAAACCCTGCTATTATTTTGTTAGGTGAAGTTGTAAATCATCGACAAAGCATTGCAGAATTGCATACATTTTATGCTAACGATTTAAGAGGATTAATTTAGTGGAAAGAAATAATTTATATCCCATATTTTTAAAAGCAAAAAACTTAAACGTTTTAATTGTTGGTGGGGGTTTTGTTGCCGAAGAAAAATTAACATTTCTTTTAAAATCTAGTCCAGATGCCAAGGTTTTAATGGTTTCTCCTATGTTTAGAGAAGGTACTATAGAATTGGCAAAAAAAGGATGTGTTACCTTAGTAAAAGATAGTTACAATAAAAAATATTTGCAAGGTAGACATATGGTGGTA
This sequence comes from Polaribacter sp. WD7, assembly GCF_003335085.1. Taxonomy (GTDB): domain Bacteria; phylum Bacteroidota; class Bacteroidia; order Flavobacteriales; family Flavobacteriaceae; genus Polaribacter. Next base: position 736,241 of record NZ_QPEJ01000018.1, read on the forward strand.
GCTACTACAGATATTCCAGAAGTAAATGTTCAAGTTTGGAAAGATTGTAGGGCAGAAGCAAAACTGGTAAACGTAGCAGACAACCCTCCATATTGCGATTTTTATATGGGCGGAATTGTAACAAAAGGAAATGTAAAAGTAGCAATTTCTACAAACGGAAAATCGCCAACAACCGCTAAAAGATTACGTCAATTTTTTGAAGATGTTATTCCAGAAAATGTAGACGATTTAGTAAAAAACCTAAACGAATATAGAAAAACCATCAAAGGAAACTTTGAAGAAAAAGTAGAAAAGCTAAACGAATTCACAAAAAGTTTAGTAGAAAAATAAAAGAAAAACTGTCATTTTGAGTGTTTTTTAAAGAATAAAAAAAAACGTATCAAGAAATCTCAAAATTGACAAATTTAAGCAATATGATTACAACAGATATACTAATTATTGGTGCAGGACCAACAGGATTATTTACAGTTTTTGAAGCAGGTTTGTTAAAACTAAAATGTCACTTAATAGATGCTTTAGCGCAACCAGGAGGGCAATGTTCAGAGATTTACCCTAAAAAACCAATTTATGATATCCCAGCTTATCCAGAAATTTTAGCAGGAGATTTAACGCATAAACTAATGGAGCAAATTAAACAATTTGAACCAGGCTTTACGTTAGGAGAACGTGCAGATACTATAGACAAGCAAGAAGATGGTACGTTTATAGTAACCACCAATAAAGGTACAAAACACCATGCAAAAGTAGTAGCTATTGCAGGAGGTTTAGGGTCTTTTGAACCAAGAAAACCTTTAATACCTAATATTGCAAATTTTGAAGATAATGGTGTAGAATACATTATAAAAGAACCAGAATTGTACAGAGACAAAAAAGTAGTAATTTCTGGTGGAGGAGATTCTGCTTTAGACTGGGCAATTTTCTTATCAAATGTAGCATCAGACGTAACATTAATTCACAGAAGAAACGAATTTAGAGGTGCATTAGACTCTGTAGAAAAAGTTCAAGAATTAAAAAATCTAGGTAAAATCAATTTAATTACGCCTGCAGAAGTAAAAGGTATTATTGGAGAAGATAAGGTAACTGGTGTAGTTGTAGAGAAAAAAGGAGAAGACGGTTTTATTATAGATACAGATCATTTTATTCCGTTATTTGGGCTATCACCTAAACTAGGACCAATAGCAAATTGGGGCTTAGAAATAGAAAAAAATGCCATTAAAGTAAACAACGCATTAGACTACCAAACCAATATAGAAGGTATTTACGCTATTGGAGATGTAAATACATACCCAGGAAAACTAAAGTTAATTCTATGTGGTTTTCATGAAGCAACACTAATGTGTCAAAGTGCGTACAAACGTATTTTTCCAGACAAAAAATATGTAATGAAGTACACAACTGTTGGTGGTGTAGAAGGTTTTGATGGTACTAAAAAAGAAGCACCAAAGGCCGTAGTAAAAGCTATAGAATAATACAAGTTCAACACTTATAAGGTTTCAAACATCTTACAGGTAAAAAATACTATTTATTAGAAGCTATTTCCAGCTTTCAGCACTCGCTTTTTTACCAAAAAAGGTAAAAAGAGCTCAAACAAATGCTTCAATCTGGGCTAAACTTTTTTGAAACAAAATGCTTTATTCTAATAAATTGTTTATTTACAATGTCAGGTTTGTGTAACTTTGCAGACCATTATAAAATAAAATAAGATGCAAGACATCAATATAAAAATAACAGACAGAAATGGTGAAACACATGAAGTTGTAGCACCAACCGATATGGCAATGAACCTAATGGAAGTTGTACGTTCTTATGAATTAGCAGAAGAAGGTACAATAGGCGTTTGCGGCGGTATGGCAATGTGTGCATCCTGTCAATGTTATATAAAATCAGATCACAAATTACCAGAAATGTCTGATGATGAAGATGCCATGTTAGCAGAAGCGTTTTATGTAGAAGATAACAGTAGATTAGGATGTCAAATACAAATGACTCCAGAAATAGACGGACTAGAAGTAGAATTAGCTCCAGAAGCCTAATATTGATGAAAGAAGTAGTGTCAAAAATTACATTTACAAATTACAGCATGTGTTTAAGAGATGCTGTAGCTAGCTTTACCAAACAATTAATCAATAATTTGTTTGATGTAAACCACCTGTCAAAAAGTGGTCCTGAAACAAGAATGCAATTTTTAAAGATTATAGAAAGATTATCTTTAGAAAACGGAGCAGAAATATGGGCTGCTTACGAAAGTTACTTTACAGAAATTAGAGAAAAATTAGACTTAGATGCTATAGCTGCTCATAAAAACGATCCAGCATCTAAAAGTCTAGATGAAATTTATTTAGCATATCCAGGATTTTATGCCATAGCGGTCTATCGTTTAAGCAATCAATTATTAAAATTAGAAGTTCCTATTTTACCAAGAATGATGAGTGAGTTTGCTCATGGTGCAACAGGTACAGATATTCATCCAGGAGCTGAAATAGGAGCATCTTTTCATATAGACCATGCTACAGGTATTGTTATAGGAGAATCTGCTATTATTGGAGATGATGTACAAATATTTCAAGGAGTAACTCTTGGAGGAATTCAAGTAAAGAAAAGTTTGGCATCAACCAAAAGACATCCAACCATACAGAGCGGAGTTGTTATCTATGCAAACGCAACAATTTTAGGAGGAGATGTAGTTATTGGAGCCAACTCTGTGGTAGGAGCAAATGTTTGCATTACAGAATCTATTCCAGAAAACTCGGTTGTTACTGTGCAATCAGAAAATAAAATATTTCAAAAGAGAAATTAAATGAAAACTAAAAGTATCATAGATTTTGTTGGAAATACACCGTTGGTGGAAGCGCAAAACATATTTCAAAAAGAAGGCGTAACCTTACTGTTAAAACTAGAAGGGAACAATCCAGGAGGAAGTGTAAAAGATAGAGCTGCTTATTACATGATTTCTGAAGCCATAAAAAAGAAAAATATTAAAAAAGGAGATACTTTAGTAGAGGCAACTAGTGGAAATACAGGTATTGCTTTATCACTAATGGCAAAAGTGTTGGGTGTAAATATGGTAATTACAATGCCAGAGAATTCTACAATAGAAAGAGTAAAAACCATGCGTGCATATGGCGCAAAAGTAATTTTGACGCCTGCAGATAAAGGTATGGAAGGTGCTATAGATTATGCTTTAAAATTAAAATATAAAAAAGGATATTTTCGCTTAAATCAGTTTGATAATTTCGATAATCCTAAAGCTCATTATAACACAACAGGTCCAGAAATTTGGAGAGATACAGAAGGTCAGGTAACGCATTTTGTTTCTGCTATGGGAACAACAGGAACCATTACAGGTGTATCAGATTATCTTAAAGGTAAAAATGAAGCTATTAAAATTATAGGAGCACAACCAAAAGATGGAGCTAAAATTCCAGGAATTAGAAAGTGGCCAGAAGAATATTTACCAGCTATTTTTAAACCTAATAAAATAGATCAAATTTTAGAAGTTAGTCAAGAAGAAGCTAAAGAAATGACTATTCGTTTGGCGCAAGAAGAAGGTATTTTTTCTGGGATGAGCAGTGGAGGCTCTGTCGCTACAGCAATAAAAGTAGCCAATTCTATAGACAAGGGTGTAGTAGTAGCTATTATTTGCGATAGAGGAGATAGATATTTATCATCAGATATTTTTGAATAACTATTTTATTATGATGATAGTTTTAAAGAAAATTGATATTCATTATTAAATCATAAAAAAAGTTCGTTACTTTGTATCGAATTTAGTTCATAAACTTATTAATACGTTATCACGAAAGGTAGAGGGATTAGACCCGTTGAAACCTTAGCAACCCTTGTCTTGGTAAAACCAAGATCTTTATTTTAAAGATAAAAGAAGGTGCTACATTCTACAATTTATCCAGAATTACGTTTCAGGAAAAAAATTGAAAGATAACAGCGAAAAAACTTCACTTTTCCTGATGACATATTAAAGAATATTAAAATATGTCAAATATTTACAAAGCTTTACAAGAAAGAATTTTAGTTTTAGATGGTGCAATGGGTACTATGTTACAAGCCTATAAATTTACAGAAGAAGATTTTAGAGGAGAACGCTTTAAAGACTATCCAACTCCGTTACAAGGTAATAACGATTTACTATCTATAACCCAACCAGAAGCTATAAAAACCATTCATGGTAAGTATTTTGAAGCAGGTGCAGATATTATAGAAACCAATACGTTTTCTGGAACAACAATAGCTATGGCAGATTACCAAATGGAAGATTTGGTGTACGAACTAAACTATCAGTCTGCAAAAATAGCTAAAGAAGTTGCGGATGAATTTACGGCTAAAGAACCACACAAACCTCGTTTTGTCGCAGGTTCTATAGGACCTACAAATAGAACAGCAAGTATGTCTCCAGATGTTAACGATCCTGGTTACAGGGCCGTTACTTTTGACGAGTTAAGAATTGCCTATAAACAACAAGTAGAAGCGTTATTAGATGGTGGAGCAGATTTATTATTGGTAGAAACGGTTTTTGATACCCTAAATGCAAAAGCAGCATTGTTTGCCATTGAAGAGGTAAAAGATGAACGCAATATTCAAGTTCCTGTAATGTTAAGTGGAACCATTACTGATGCTTCAGGAAGAACTTTGTCTGGACAAACAGCAGAAGCTTTTTTAATTTCAGTATCTCATATTCCGTTATTATCTGTAGGTTTTAATTGTGCTTTAGGAGCCAATTTATTACAACCCCACTTAGAAGCTATAGCCAATAAAACAGAATTTGCAATCTCTGCGCATCCTAATGCAGGTTTACCAAATGCTTTTGGAGAGTATGATGAAACTCCAGAAGAAATGGGTGAACAAATTGAAGAGTATTTAAAAAAGAATTTAATAAATATTATTGGCGGGTGTTGTGGAACCAGTCCAGATCATATTCGCGTAATTGCAGATATAGCGTCGAAATACGAACCAAGACCTCATGCAGAACTTATCTCAGAGTCTTAATTAGTAGGGTAGAAAGAAGATGAAAATAAACCAAACGAAATACATGCGTTTATCAGGATTAGAACCATTAATCTTGAACGAGAATAGCAATTTTATAAACGTTGGAGAGCGAACAAACGTAGCAGGATCTAAAAGGTTTTTACGTTTAATTAAAGAAGAAAAATTTGATGAAGCTCTAGATATTGCAAGACATCAGGTAGATGGAGGTGCGCAAATCATCGACATTAATATGGATGATGGTTTGATTGATGGAAAAGAATCAATGGTTCGTTTCTTAAATCTAATTGCTGCAGAACCCGATATTTGTAGAGTTCCTATTATGATAGACAGTTCTAAATGGGACATTATTGAAGCAGGTTTACAAGTAGTTCAAGGAAAATGTGTGGTAAATTCCATTTCTTTAAAAGAAGGAGAAGAAAAGTTTATTTGGGAAGCCAAACAAATAAAACGTTATGGAGCTGCGGTAATTGTAATGGCTTTTGATGAGGTTGGACAAGCAGATAATTACGAACGAAGAATTGAAATTGCAAAACGATCTTACGATGTTTTGGTAAATAAAGTAGGTTTTGCCTCAGAAGATATTATTTTCGATTTAAATATTTTTCCTGTAGCAACAGGAATGGACGAGCATAGAAAAAATGCTATCGATTTTATAGAAGCTACAAAATGGGTTAGAGAAAATTTACCCAATGTTTCTGTAAGTGGTGGTGTAAGTAACGTTTCATTTTCATTTAGAGGAAATAATATTGTTCGTGAAGCAATGCACTCTGTTTTCTTGTATTATGCCATTCAAAATGGAATGAATATGGGAATTGTAAACCCTACAATGTTAGAGGTGTATGACGATATTCCTAAAGATTTATTAGAACATGTAGAAGATGTAATTCTAGATAGAAGAGAAGATGCCACAGAACGTTTGTTAGATTTTGCTGAAACTGTAAAAGGAACCGCAAAATCAAAAACAGTAGATTTATCTTGGAGAGAAAATCCTTTACAAGCTAGAATTACGCACGCTTTGGTAAAAGGTATTGATGCTTTTATTATAGAAGATGTAGAACAAGCAAGACAAGAAGCTGCAAAACCAATTGAGGTCATAGAAGGGCATTTAATGATTGGAATGAATGTGGTGGGAGATTTGTTCGGAGCAGGAAAAATGTTTTTACCTCAAGTGGTAAAATCTGCAAGGGTAATGAAAAAAGCAGTAGCTTATCTAAACCCTTTTATAGAAGCAGAAAAAGGAGAAGAACAGCAAGCTTTAGGTAAAATTTTAATGGCAACCGTAAAAGGAGATGTTCATGATATTGGTAAAAATATTGTGAGTGTTGTTTTAGGATGTAACAATTACGAAATTGTGGATTTAGGAGTTATGGTTCCTCCAGAAAAAATAATTGAAACCGCTAAAAAAGAAAATGTAGATGCTATTGGTTTAAGCGGTTTAATTACACCTTCTTTAGATGAAATGGTGTATTTGGCTAAAGAAATGGAGCGTGAAAACATGAACATTCCTTTGTTAATTGGAGGGGCAACAACCTCAAAAGCACATACAGCAGTTAAGATAGATACACAATATAAAAATGCAGTTGTTCATGTAAACGATGCATCTAGGGCAGTTACTGTTGTGGGTGATTTGTTAAACAAACAAACAGCGCACGAATATGTTGCAAAAAAGAAAAAAGAGTACGACGAGTTTAGAACTAAGTTTCTAAAAAGAGGCAAAGAAAAATCATACATTTCTATAGAAGAAGCTCGTAAACGTAAGTATAAAATCGATTGGGAAACCTCAGAAATTATCAAACCAAAATCTCTTGGAATTCAAACGTTAGCCCAATTGAGTTTAAAAGAACTGGTACCATTTATAGATTGGAGTCCGTTTTTTAGAAGCTGGGATTTACACGGAAAATTTCCAGATATTTTAACCGATAAAATTGTAGGAGAGCAAGCGACAACACTGTTCGAAGAAGCACAAGCAATGCTAAAAGAAATTGTTGCTAAACAATTACTAAAACCAAAAGCTATTTTTGGATTATTTGAAGCGAACACCATAAATGATGATGATATTTCTGTAAAAAAGAAAGGTAAAGAAATTGCTGTTTTTAGAACGTTACGTCAACAATTGAAAAAACGTGATGGAATTCCGAATATTGCTTTGGCAGATTTTATTGCGCCAAATTCATCAAACAAAATAGATTATATCGGTTCTTTTTGTGTAGCTATTTTTGGAGCACAAGAACTAGCAGATAGTTATAGAGCTAAAGATGACGACTATAACGGAATTATGGCACAAGCTATTGCAGATCGTTTTGCAGAGGCTTTTGCAGAATATTTACATAAACAAGTTAGAACCAAACATTGGGGATATGCTGCAGATGAAGCATTAACAAATGATGAACTAATTAAAGAAAGTTATAAAGGAATTCGTCCTGCACCCGGTTATCCTGCTTGTCCAGATCACCTAGAAAAAGAAACGATTTGGGAACTGCTAGATGTAGAAAATCAAATAGGTGTTAGTCTAACAGAAAGTTTAGCTATGTGGCCAGCTGCTGCAGTTTCTGGATACTATTTTGCCAATAAAGAAGCTAAATATTTTGGATTGGGTAAAATAACAAACGATCAGTTAGAAGATTTTGCAGAAAGAAAGGGTATTGCGAAAGAGAAAGCTAGAAAATGGTTGCATCCTAATTTAGCAGAGCATTAAACAAATAGATTCTTTTTGGTTTTTTAAACCTTAAAAAGGGTCTTAAAATAAATATTTGAATACATAAAAATTGTTTTATTAGATTACACAATAACGCTGGCAAACAAGTTGCGTTAGCGATTGAAGTGGCATCCTTTTTGGCTGTCAGTTTGAGTGAATTTTGAGGAACGAAAAAATTTGTATCGATAACAAAGCAAAAAAGATAAAACGTAAAGCGAGACCTGAAAGGGAACGCCCAAGAAATAGAAAATGAAGATTACAGATCATATAAAAGAGGCAAACGGAAAAACATTGTTTTCATTTGAGATTATTCCGCCAAAAAAAGGAAATAACATTCAGCAATTGTATGACAATATAGATCCGTTAATGGAGTTTAATCCGCCATTTATAGACGTTACCACTTCTAGAGAGGAATATGTTTATATAGATAAAGGAAATGGCTTGTTAGATAGAAAAATTACTAGAATGAGACCGGGTACTGTTGGCATTTGTGCGGCTATTAAGCATAAATATGATGTAGATACTGTACCTCATGTTTTGTGCGGAGGCTTTACCAAAGAAGAAACAGAGTATGTGTTGGTAGATTGCCATTATTTAGGAATTCAAAATGTTATGGCATTACGAGGTGATGCCATGAGTCATCAAAAATATTTTATTCCTAACAAAGATGGAAATGCTTACGCTAAAGATTTAGTAGCACAAATTAAAAATTTAAATAAAGGTAAGTATTTGCACAATGTTGTAGAAACAAATAACTGTTCAGATTTTTGTATAGGTGTTGCAGGGTATCCAGAAAAACATTTAGAAGCGCCGTCTTTGCAAACCGATTTAAAGCGTTTGAAAGAGAAGGTAGATGCAGGGGCAGATTATGTAGTTACACAAATGTTTTTTGACAATCAGAAATATTTTGCGTTTGTAGATGCAGCTAAAAAAGCAGGAATTAATGTACCAATAATACCAGGTATTAAGCCGATAGCCACAAAAAAACATTTGCAGTTGTTGCCTCAGGTTTTTAGAATTGACATACCAGAAGAGTTAATTTCTGAAGTAGATAAATGCAAGACCAATAAAGATGTACGACAGGTAGGTATTGAGTTTGCTATTAATCAATCTAAAGAGTTGTTAGCAGCAGGAGTTCCTGTACTACATTATTACTCTATGGGTAAAAGTGATAATATTCATGCTATTGCCTCAGAACTATTTTAGGTTAGGAATAAACACAATTGATACATAAATAATAAAAAGCAATTTTTTGAAAATAAATAAGTAAATAAAATGTTTACTTTTGCTTTTACAAAAAAATAATAACTCTTAAAAAATAGATAATGGCATTAGAAATAACAGACGCAACTTTTGATGAAGTAGTATTACAATCAGACAAACCTGTATTAGTAGATTTTTGGGCAGCTTGGTGCGGTCCTTGTAGAATGGTTGGGCCAATTGTTGATGAAATTCACACAGAGTATGATGGTAAAGCCATTGTAGGTAAAGTAGATGTAGATGCTAATCAAGAATTTGCAGCTAAATATGGGGTAAGAAATATACCAACTGTTTTAATTTTTAAAAACGGTGAAGTGGTAGACAAACAAGTAGGAGTTGCTCCTAAAAACGTGTATACAGGTAAAATTGATGCTGCATTATAGTAGTTTAACAATATTATATAATCTAAAGGTTTGGCTAACGTCAAACCTTTTTTTATTTTAGGAGTTTAGTAGTTTCGATTTATGATAAAAGAAGCATTGTTTGTTTATGGTACGTTAAAGCCAAATTGCGAAAATGAACACGTATTAAAAGAAATTGAAGGAAAATTTACGAAAGCAATGTTAAAGGGCTTTACATTTGATGATGAATGGCAAAAACAAACAGGGTATCCGGGAATTAGAGAGACCAACTTGAGCTCTGAAGTAAAAGGATTTTTATTTACATCTACCAATTTAATAAATAACTGGAAAGTTTTAGATAAATTTGAAACTGAAGCATACCATAGAATAAATGTGCCTGTTATCCTTACAGATAAAAGTATAGTAAACGCATATGTTTACACAATTAATAACAACTTTGATATTTGTAAATTTTAAAAGAAAAAGATGAAAAAATTAATACTCCTTTTTATTGCAATATTATCTTTTTTAAGTTGTTCTTCTAAAAGAGAAGAATTACAATTGAAAAAAGGTATTTCTCACGAATTAGCCAAGTATAGAAAACAACAGATTACAGACCTTGTTTACAACCTTCATTTTAAAATTCCGAAACAAAAAAGTAAAGTAATAGATGCTAGATTAGCGTTGGTATTTACTGTTAAAGATTTAAAATATGATGTTTTTTTAGATTTTAATGAAAGCGCATCTAAACTTAAATCCTTAAAAATAAATGGAGCTACAGCAGAAATCAATCATCAAAAAGAACATCTTATTATTGATAAAAAGAATTTGAATTTAGGAGAGAATTCAGTTGAAATCTTTTTTGATGCAGGAGAGAAATCATTAAATAGAAATCAAGATTTTTTATATACATTATTAGTGCCAGACAGAGCAAGTACTTTGTTTCCTTGTTTTGATCAACCAGACTTAAAAGCAAAGTACAACTTAAGAATTACTGCGCCAAAAGATTGGAATGTTTTAGCAGGAGCTTTTGAAGAAAGTGCATTAGAGATAGATGATTTTGTAGAGCATAATTTTGCCACTTCAGATGTAATGAGTTCTTATTTATTTTCTTTTGTAGCAGGCAAATTTACAGAAGAAATTAAAAATCCAGGAGCGTTTGATATGCGCTTTTTATATAGAGAAAATAATGAAGAAAAAATAGGTGAAAGTGTTGATGAGGTGTTTAAAATTCATCAAAATTCAATAGATTTTCTAGAAAATTACACAGCGGTTACATTCCCATTTCAAAAAATGGATTTTGTTGCGATTCCGCCTTTTCAATATGGAGGAATGGAACACGTTGGCGCTATACAGTACAGGCAATCTTCATTGTTTTTAGATAAAAATGCAACGCAAACTCAAAAATTAAGAAGGGCTAAATTGATTGCTCATGAAACCTCTCATATGTGGTTTGGAGATTTGGTTACTATGCGTTGGTTTAATGATGTTTGGATGAAAGAGGTCTTTGCTAATTTTATGGCAGATAAAATTGTAAACCCTGTGTACCCTCAAGTAAATCATGAGTTAAGTTTTATGATGTCTCATTACCCAAGTGCATATTCAGAAGACAGAACAAAAGGAACAAATGCAATTCGTCAACAATTAGACAACTTAAAAAATGCAGGTTCTTTATACGGAAGAATTATTTACAACAAGGCGCCAATTATGATGCGTCAACTAGAATTTTTGTTAGGCGAATATGAGTTTCAAAAAGGGATTCAAAAATATATTAAAAGTTATAAAAATAATAACGCAGATTGGAATGATTTGGTAGCTATTTTTGATGAAAATGCGAACGGAAATATAAAAAGTTGGAGTGATGTTTGGGTAAATTCTTCTGGAAGACCCATTTTTTATGAAGAAATAGAAACCAATGAAAAAGGAAACGTAACCAAATTTATAATTCATCAAAAGGCAGAAGATGAGACAAACAAAATTTGGACACAATCTTTTAAAATTCAGCTGTTAGATGCTAGGGGTTACGTTAAAAATATTACCATAAGAAATATGGGTAAATCCTTTGATATTACTTCTGCAACAAAAGATTTTAAACCTGGTCAAATTTTATACAATACAAACGGTTTTGGGTACGGTGTTTTTCCAATTTACAAAGATAACATTAACGATTATAAGAATATTAAAGATCAGGTTTCTAGAGGGTATCAATACATCAACCTTTATGAAAATATGTTGATAGGAGAAATTACACCTTTACAAACGTTTAATGTTTTTTTAGATGCTATTCAATCAGAAAAAAACGAATTGATTACCAATTACCTGTCTAATAATATGCAAAACATATATTGGCAATTTTTAACAAATGTGCAACAGCAAGAATTACAAAGGTCAACAGAAAAAAGCATTTTTGCACTATTAGAAAGTAACTTGCCTTCTAATCTTAAAAAAACAATATTTAGACTGTTTCAATCTATCGCTATTTCAAAAGAAGGCAAAGAGCATTTGTATAAAATTTGGGCTAAAGAAAAATCAATTCAGAATTTATTTTTAAATGAAAATGAGTATACTATTTTAGCGATGCAGTTAGCAATTATAAATCACTCAAAGGTTGCAGAAATTTTAAAGGAGCAACAAAATAGAATTACAAATCCAGATCGCTTAAAACGTTTTAAGTGGTTGTTACCTTCTTTATCTTCTGATGAAATAGAGAGAGATAATTTTATGAAATCGTTGTTGCAAAAAGAGAATAGAGAAAAGGAATCTTGGGTGCAAATAGCTTTACAAAATATTCATCATCCGTTAAGGCATCAATCGTCAACAAAACATTTAAATTCAGTTTTAGAAAAACTAGAAGAAGTACAATTAACAGGAGATATTTTTTTTCCGAAAGGATGGTTGGCAAGTTCTATAGGTAATTATTCTTCTAAAGAAGCGTATGTTGTTTTAGAGCAGTTTTTAGGACGTAATACAAACTACAAAAAGAGTTTGTTGCAAAAATTGCATCAAACAACAGATAATTTAATAAGAGCACAAGATATAAAGAAATAGCTATGAATTTATCAGAAGTACAATCTTCAGACATTAAAAATTTAGATCTTTTGGCAAAACAAGTAGTGGAAGGGTTTATTACAGGTATGCATAAAAGTCCATTTCACGGATTTTCAGTAGAATTTTCTGAGCATAAACTATACAATAAAGGAGAAAGTACAAGACATATAGATTGGAAATTATTTGCTAAAACAGAAAAATTATATACAAAAAAATACGAAGAAGAAACTAATTTAAGATGTCATATTATTGTAGATAATTCTGCGTCAATGCATTACCCTGTTGTTAAAAAGCAAACAATAGATAATTTAAATAAAGTAGGTTTTGCTGCTGTAGCTTCTGCATCTTTAATGGAGTTGTTAAAGCGTCAAAGAGACGCTGTAGGATTAAGTATATATGCAGATAGTTATGAGTATTATGCGCCTGAAAAAGGAAGTGAACGTCATAGAAAAATGTTGTTACATCAATTAGAGCAGCTTCTCACCAAAACATCAAATGCAACAACGGAAACTTACCAATATTTACATGAAATTGCAGATAAAATTCATAGACGATCTTTAATTTTTTTGTTCACAGACATGTTTCAGACTACAAAAGAAAATAATGAGTTATTTGAAGCATTACGGCATTTAAAATACAACAAACATGAAGTTGTTTTGTTTCACACTTTTGATGCAGAGACAGAATTTGATTTTAATTTTGATAATAGTCCCAAAAAATTTATTGATGTAGAAACAGGATCAGAAATTAACGTTTATGCAGAAAATATACAGCAAAAATATAGTCAATTGGTATCTTTTTATTTTAAAGAACTGAAAAATAAATGTTTACAATATCAGATAAATTATGTTCCTGTAGATATTAAAAAAGGGTATCAAGAAATCTTAACGACTTATTTAATTAATCGAAAAAAAATCAAATAATTTTTTGATTTTATACTTGTGTATATAAAAATCTGTATTATATTTGCATCCGCTATTAGCAACGGTCTGGTAGTTCAGCTGGTTAGAATACCTGCCTGTCACGCAGGGGGTCGCGGGTTCGAGTCCCGTCCAGACCGCGAAAAGCATCTCAATTGAGATGCTTTTTTTTTGGTGTAAACTTAGAATGTATGTTTTGCTTTAAAATTTTAATGTGTAGAATTTATGATGAATTACATTTTAATTTTAGAGATGTGTTTTTTGATATAACATTAACGTATCTACTTTCTTAAAGTAAGATTGATAGTGTTAACTTTACTTTTGAAAAAGTCAATAAGATTACGCTGATAGTAGTAATCTTGCAAATAAAAATTATCAACGTGCCTTCAAATAAAAAAAATAAAAAGAAAAATCATTGGTTAAGGTGGTTTTTCCGGTTAGTAGCAAGCGTTATTGCTTTTCTTTTGCTAATTATTCTTTTTGTAAGAAGTTCTTGGGGACAAGCTATTATTATTAATAAAATAGTTAATTATGTCTCTGAAAAAACAAATACCAAAGTAGAAATAGACAAAGCATTTGTAACTTTTGATGGTAATGTTAAAGTACAAGGATTGTTTTTAGAAGACACAAAAAAAGACACGCTTGTATACCTAAACTCTTTAGAAGCAGATTTACCTTTAATTGGAATGATAAAAGGGACAACCTTAGGAGTAGAAAACATAGAAATAGAAGGATTAAAGGCAAATATTGAAAGAAAAGACACCATAAACGGCTATAATTTTCAATTTTTGATAGATGCTTTTGTTACAGAAACACCAGGTAATTCTGAACAAGAAGCAACTACTAAATCGCCAATTATTGTAATAGGCGATTTCTCATTAAAAAATATCAATTTTACATACAATGACGCATCATTGGGTATTCAAAATTCCAATAAAATAGGAAGCTTTAAGGGTAGTTTTGATACTATTGATCTAGAAAAAATGGTATTTAAAGCAAATGAAATACGGCTTGTAAACTCAGATATAGTTTATCAACAATTACCCGCATTAATAGTATCAACAGAAGAAGTAGTTTTGCCAAAGCTATATGCCAATTCAATTACTGTAAACCGTACTAAATTACAATACGATGCAATACCACAAGATTTTTATACAGATGTAGATATCAATACCTTTACCTCAAATGCAATAGCACTAGATTTGCAAAAATCTGTATTTGCTGTAGAAACAGTTTTTTTAAAAGACACTAAAGCAGAAATTGAAGTTGCAATAAACCCAAAGGAGAACCAAAACGATTCACAAAAAAAACAATTTTTATGGCCAGAATTAACTGTAAATATTGATAATATTACATTTGAAAATAATACTGTTGCCTACATTCTTAATAAAACTGAAATAAAAGAGAATGTTTTTAATCCCAATGCCATTTTATTAGATAGTCTAAATTTAGAAATATCTAAAATCAACTATGTAGAAAATGAAGGTAATCTATTTCTAAAATCATTAACATTTCATGAGAGCTCAGGATTCAATTTGCAAAGATTTACAGTAGAAACTTCATTTTCAGACAACAACATTGCAATTGATAATTTTCTTTTTGCATCCAATAAAAATACCGTTGCAGGTAATGCAAATCTAAACTTCAAATCAATTGAAGCGCTTATAAACCGGCCAGAAAATGTTACTGTAGATTTACAATTACCAATAATTCAACTCAATATTAACGAAATTTCTCAATTTGTACCCAATTTAAAAGCAAATCCATACATCTCTGAATTGGGCAAAAAAATGATAAACGGACAGCTGCATGCAAACGGTACATTGTCTAAAATAGATATTACTGAAAGTACTATTTCTTGGGGAAAATCAACAAAAATATCTGTAGAGGGTAGTATTTATAACGCAACTACCCCAGATTTCTTAAAAGTAGATATTCCCAATTTTAAAATTTCTACAGCCAGAAAGGACATCTTAAATTTTGTAGACCAAAAAGCACTTGGCATTCAATTGCCTAAAGAAATTTTCTTAGAGGGTAAGGCAAACGGAGGTTTAGAAAATATTACAACAGACGCAAAATTAACAACCTCTCATGGTATCGTAGCTTTAAAGGGAGGCGTTAGTAGTACACAAGGTATTCGTTTTGATGCAGATTTAGAAATTAAAGAGTATAAAATTAATCAACTTTTACAAGATGATAGTTTTGGGACATTAAGTTTACAAGTGAAAACGGAAGGAAAAGGGGAAAGTATCAATTCTTTAAACGGAAAAATAGATGCTACGGTCTCAAAATTTATTTTGAACGATTATGCTATAGAAGATTTGTCGTTAAAAGGTAATTTTGTAGATGGTATAGGAAATCTATCTTCTAAATATAAAGATGAAAATATAAATGCAAATCTAAAAGCTTTTGTAGATTTAGATAGGATAAATACCCTTGCTAACCTAACCTTAGATTTGGTAGGTGTAGATTTGCAAGGTATAGGCGTAATGCAAAGAAATATTAAAGCAGGTATGGATATTTCTGTAGATTTTGAAGGTAATTTAGAGAAATATCAAATAAAAGCACTTGTAGATGACGGAGCCGTAGTGTACGACAACAAAACTTACTTAGTGGGGCAAATAGATGCAAGAGGGTTTATAGATAAAGATACAACTTCTGTAACATTAAAAAATAAAATGATAGACCTAAAATTAGCGTCTAATACAGATCCTCAATCTTTTGGAGTGGCTTTACAAAAACACATTTCTAGCTATTTCTATAGAGATGTTATTATAGCCGATAGCATTCAAAAACCAGTTAACATAACGTTAGAAAGTAAGATAGTACAAACCCCCCTTATAAGTGATGTTTTTTTAGTAAATGTAAAAGACATAGATACAGTAAGCATAAATGTTGATTTTGATGAATTGAAAAGAAAATTAAATGCAAATATTACCGCACCCCATATCAATTATAATGATAGCGAGGTTGATAGTTTAGCATTTACAATGAATACAGATAAAGAAAATTTTAATTTCAAACTCGGTTTTAAAGATATAAAAGCAAACCCTTTATTTGTGCCCAAAACGGTCATTACAGGAAATCAAAAAAACAATGAGTTGTCTTTAAATTTTGCGGGTTACTATGATTCTGAAACCTTAATGAATGTAAATGCAAAAATTACAGGCAGTAAAGAAAGGTTACGTTTTACTGTAAATCCAAATAAATTAATTTTAAACAAACATATCTGGTCTATCCCCGCAGACAATGAAGTTGTTTTAGAAAACTCCAATACACTTTTATTTAACAATTTTAAGGTTACAAAAGGCAATCAATCCATTCGTATTACAGATAAATTAGAAGCTATAACAAATAATCACGTGGCTCTAGAGTATAATAATTTTAAAATTAGTGAAGTATTTAATTATTTGAATCCTGAAAAAGAAATTGTAAAAGGTGTTTTAAACGGAAACTTTGTTTTAGAGCAACCTTTTGGAGATACAGGTATTTTGGCAAACTTAAATATCAACAAATTAGAACTTCTAAAAACCAATTTTGGCAAACTAACCATAGATGCTAAATCTAAAGGGTATAGTACTTACGACTTTAACGCAAAATTAAAAGAAGGAGATATAGATTTAGATTTAACTGGAGATTACATAGTTGCCAATCAAGATGCAAAATTAAACTTAAATTTAAATATTAATAAGTTTAGTATGAGTGCTTTAAATACGCTTTCTTTAGGAGAGATTAAAGAGGCTAACGGAAGTTTTACAGGTAATTTTAAGGTTGATGGTAAAACCTCTAATCCCCAATACAACGGGGGTGTACAATTTAATGACGCTGTATTTAAAATAACTAAATTAAACACCAAATTTACTTTAGTTAATGAAGATTTAAAAGTAGATAACCAAGGTTTATATGTGTCTAATTTTACAGTCTTAGATGCTAAAAGGAATAAACTTGTCTTAACTGGAGATATCAAAACAGAAAGTTTTCTAAATCCCTCGTTTAATTTAGAACTTAAAGCAGATAATTTTAGAGTACTAAACGCATCAAAAGAAGATAATGAAGATTTATATGGAATTGCAACATTTGATGCCAATGCACAATTGACAGGAGATTTGCAAATACCTAAATTAACCGCAGATGTAACATTAGGTTCAGATACTAAAGTAACTTATGTTTTGCCATCTACCTATGCCAATATAGAAAAGAGAGATGATGTTGTTGTGTTTGTTAATCGTAAAAATCCAAATGCAATTTTAACGCAAAGAGAAGAACAAACCGCAATTGTAAGCGGGTTTGATATTGCTACTAAACTTAGTGTAAGTAAAGAAGCATCAGTAACTGTTGTAATTGACAAAAATACAGGAGACAACTTTAAAGTGTCTGGAGATGGAGATTTTATTTTTGATATGAGTCCTAATGGAAGAATTGGATTAAGCGGTACTTTTGAAGTGGCAGAAGGGCATTACGAACTCAATTTATACGGTCTGGTCAATAGAAAGTTTAATTTGGCTCCTGGCGGATTAATCAAATGGTCTGGTAATCCTTTTAATGCAGATATAAATGTTAGCGCTATTTATAATGTAGAAACTTCTGCAGCACCCTTAATGGCAGCTCAAATTTCTGATGAAGACCCATCTGTAAAAAATAGATTTAGACAAGTAATACCATTTAATGTTTATCTTAATATTGATGGAGAATTACTACAGCCAAAAATATCGTTCAATTTATCTCTACCAGAAGAAGAAAGAGGAGCTATTGGCGGACAAGTATATGGTAGAGTACAACAGGTTAACCAACAAGAAGAAGAATTGAATAAGCAAGTTTTTTCATTGTTGGTGTTAAATAGATTTTATCCAAATTCGGGTAGTGATGGAAGCGCGGGAGGCTTTGCAACCATAGCTAGAGATAATTTAAATGACGCTGTTTCAGAACAATTAAATGCTTTTTCAAATAAAATATTAGGAAATGCAGGAATAGAAATAAATTTCGATTTAAATAGTTATACAGATTATCAAAGTACAACAGCCACAGACAGAACAGATTTAGGAGTTACGGCTCAAAAGAAGTTGTTTAGTGATCGATTGGTGGTAAGGGTAGGGAGTGATGTCAATCTTCAAGGAAGCAACTCTACACAGCAAGCTTCACCATTAATAGGTAATGTTAGTTTAGAGTATAAAATCACAGAAGATGGTAGGTATCGTTTAAAAGGATTTCGAAAAAGTGAATTTGAAAATGTAATTGATGGTCAAACCATAATTAGTGGAGTTGCTTTAATTTTTATGCAAGAATTTAATGAGTTTAGAGAGCTGTGGAATGCTATTTTTAGTAGCCAAAATAAAGAGAAAGAGACAGAAGAAGAGCAAAACAACAAAACAAATTAAAAGAAGTAAGGTTTTGAAAATAAATACCAAAGAAAGCGTTGCGGTATTCATGTTTGTTTTACTACTATATTCGTGTAGTATAAACAAGTATATTCCAGAAGGGGAACGATTGTATACAGGTGCTACTATAGAAATGAAGCTAGATTCTGTAGTGCAAAATAAAGACAAGCTTAAAAACAACTTAAGCAACGTTGTAAGACCAGAACCAAATTCCAAATTTTTAGGAATGTATTTAGGTTTGTATTATTATTACAAAAATAAAAAGGAGAAAGCAAATTTTGTAAACAGATGGTTGTATAAAAAATTTGGAGAAGAACCTGTGTATCAATCTGATGTTTCACCACTAGAAGTAGAGGATGTTTTGAGAAATAGGTTAGAGAATAACGGCTTTTTTTATAGTACAGTGAATTCTTCATTTATAGAGAAGAAAAACACAGCTTCAGTTCTGTATAATTTAAATATTACAAAGCCATACACAATGACAAGTTATCAACTAGATAGTTTACCTTTTCCTATATCTGCTGCTATAAGTGAAATTACAGAGCAAACACCATTTCAAAAAAATATGCGGTTTAGTTTGAGTAATTTAAAATTAGAAAGAGAACGAATAGATACAAATCTTAAACAAAAAGGTTATTATAATTTTAACTCAAACTTTTTAGTTTTTGAAGCAGATACCAATCAGTATAAAAATAAAAGATTTGATTTATTTTTGAAGCTAAAAGCAAAAGTGCCACAAAAGGCAATTATACCCTACAAACTAAAAGAAATTAATATTTATCCAAATTATAATTTAAAAGATTCTTCAACAACAAAAATTACTCGGTTTAAAAATAAAAACTTTTTTCAAGAAGACATTTTTTTCAAGCCAAAATATCTTAATGATTTTATAATGCTTAAAGAAGGTGAAACATTTAATCCAACTACATCAAAAAATACAGCTAGACGCTTATCTTCTATTGGTGCGTATAAATACGTGAATATTCAATACGAAGAAATAGATACTTTAAATACTAAAAAAGAAGGTAGTTTAGCTGCTAACATTTACTTATCTCCCTTAACCAAAAGAGCCATACGTGCAGAATTACAGGCAGTAACAAAATCTAATAATTTTGCGGGACCAACTTTAGGAGTGACATTTAGCAATAGAAACTTGTTTAAGGGTGGAGAAACGTTAAATATTAGTGGAACTTTGGGATATGAAACACAAGTGTCATCAGGAGCTAATGCAGGTTTAAGCAGCGTTGAATTAGGAGTAAAGGCAGAATTAATTTTCCCGAGAGTAATTGCTCCGTTTTCATTTAAAGAAGATTTTTTTGAATATTCTATCCCCAAAACAAAAACTAGTTTAAGTACAACATATTTAAGTAGGAGTCAGCTGTATTCTCTCTTGTCAGGAGCAGCACTTTTTGGCTATGTTTGGAATGCCAACAAATATATTACATATGAAATAAACCCTATTTCTGTAAACTACACGCGGTTGTCAAATACTACTCCAGAATTTGAAGAGATTTTGGACAATAACCCTTTTTTAAGACGTAGTTTTGACCAGCAATTTATTTCTGGATTAACTTTTTCATTTACTTACAACGAGTTTTCAAGCAGCAAAACGCATCAGTTTTATGTAAACTCTACATTAGATGTTGCGGGTAATTCTATTGGTTTGTTTGGAAAAGAAGAGGTTTCTGGACAACCAAAGCAATTTTTAGGATTAGAATATGCCCAATATGCCAAAGTCGATGTAGATTTTAGATATCATTTTAATTTTGGAGATAAAAAAGCACAAACCATTGCAGCAAGACTTTTTGGAGGTTATGGTTATGCCTACGGAAACTCTAATGTAATCCCTTTTGTAAAACAATATTTTTCAGGTGGTCCTTATAGTGTTAGGGCCTTTAATATTAGATCTTTAGGTCCAGGGACATATGATGGCAGAACAAACCAAAATACCACATCTTTTTTTGATAGAACAGGTAACATTCGGTTAGAAGCTAATCTTGAATATCGTTTTCCAATATTTTCATTCTTTAAAGGTGCAGTTTTTGCAGATGCAGGTAACGTTTGGAATTCAGAACCTAATCCCACTTTTGATGGTCAGGATAGGTTTACGTCAGATTTTATCAACCAATTAGGTATGGGAGCAGGTGTGGGATTACGCATAGACGTTCAAGGTTTTGTAATTCGTTTTGATTTAGCAGCACCTTTTCATGATCCTGCTTTACCGGAAGGAGAACGTTTAGATTTTAGGTTAGATGAGCCTGTATTAAATTTTGCTATTGGCTATTCATTTTAATAATAATAAAATAATCAGTTTTAATTAAACTTATCAATCTTTTTAAGGTCTTATTACAGTAAGGAGTATATCTGATTTATTATTGGATATTTTCTTTACATAATTATAATGTTAATACGCATTGTATCTATGAATTATTATTCGAAATATAATATATTTGATATTTAAACATATTCTGATTTTAAATGAGGTTAAACAGTTTCTATTTTCTTTTAATTTCTATTGTTTTTTTTGTAAGCACATCTAACGCTCAAGAAACACTGCCTATTTATCAAGATTACTTATCTGATAATGTTTATCTCGTTCATCCTTCTGCTGCAGGAATAGGAAATTCCAGCAAATTAAGAATGACTGCTAGACAACAATGGGCAGGAATACCCAATGCGCCTACCTTACAAACACTAAGTTTTCATACCAAGTTGGGGTTAGAATCTAATGCAGCTTACGGTTTTATATTATTTAATGATCAAAACGGATTTCATTCACAAAAAGGAATACAAGGAACTTATGCATACCATTTACCTTTGAGTGATGGTAGGGTATTTAAACAACTTTCTTTTGGTTTGTCTTTTACTTTTGTGCAAAATCAATCAGACCAAAGAACATTTTTAGGAGATCCTGCAGTGGCTGCTATAATTCAAAGTACAAGTTATTACAATGCAGATTTTGGGATGGCTTATCATAGTGGGGGTTTCTTTTCATATGCTACTGTCAAAAATCTATTATTAACTGCTAGAAATAATATTAACATTCAGCAAAATTTAAATTTAAGAAACTATATTATGTCTGTTGGATATTATTATGGTGAACGAAATTTTATACAACTAGAACCTTCTATAATGTTTCAGTATAGAGAAAATTTAGGACAAACAATAGCAGATTTTAATATAAAAGCCTATAAAACTATTTCAGAAACTCAGTTATGGGCCGCCTTATCTTTTAGAACCAGTTTTGATGAGAATGTGCCACAGAATGCGCGTTTTATTTCCCCTATAATAGGTATAAACTACAAGAATATTATGTTTTCTTACACATATACGAATCAAATAAATGATGTAGTTTTAACCAATGCAGGATTTCACCAAATATCATTAGGTTTTAATCTATGGACTAGAAAGCAAAGAGGTGCAGCATGCCCTAATATTAACGCACCTTATGGAGGATTTTAGAAAACCTTCTGATGAATAGTTATGCCTTTACCTGAAACCAACTGTTTTAAAACGTTTTTGTTTTTATTGATAAAAAATTCATATTTAACATTTGTGTTACTTAAATTAAGCAATTGATGTTTATCTAAAACAGCTTTAGTTTGTCTAGCTACAGCTTCTCCAGAATCTATAATTTGAATTTTATGACCAACAATATTTCTTATTTGAGGAATTAAGTACGGATAGTGGGTGCAACCTAATACTAAACAATCTGCATTTTCATTTAACAACGGAATAAGATAAGAACGTAAAAGTTTTGTCATTTCAGGTGAGTTTATTTTCCCGTTTTCTATCAGCTCTACCAAACCAGTACCAGTAACTTCTTTACGTATTATTTTTTGATCTATGGTGCTAGAAGTGTTTTCAAAAAGTTTGCTGTTTAAGGTACCTTTTGTTGCTAAAATTCCGATAACTTTTGTAGTTGTTTTTAAAGCAGCAGGTTTAATAGCAGGTTCTATGCCTATAAAAGGAACATTGTATTTTTCTCTTAAAACTTTTATTGCATTAGTGGTAGCTGTATTGCAAGCAACAATAATTAATTTTGCATTATGTTCTAATAATATTTCAGTATTTTTTATAGATAATTCAATGATTTTATCTTTAGTTTTATTGCCGTAAGGAGCGTTTGCACTATCAGATAAGTAGATTGTACTTTCTGAAGGCAGAAGTGTAACTATTTCTTTCCATATGGAAGTACCTCCTACACCAGAGTCAAAAATGCCAATAGGTAAATTAGTAGATTGTATCATTCTTGTAAAAATAAAAAAACCTACTGACAACAGTAGGCTTATTTATTATTTATCGATTTAAATATGATTAGAATCCTAATTTAGCTTTAACAGCGTTATAGATATCTTCACCTTTTTTAACCAATAATCCTTTTCCAGGGGATGCGTCAAAAACGTAAGTAATACCTTTTGCAGCAGCAACTTCTTCTATAGCCTTTTGAGCTTTTTCTATAATTGGTTGTAATTCGTCGGCTTGTTTCTTCTGCATATCTTGGTAAGCAAAACGTCTAGCTTGTTCAATTTTTAAACCCTCTTGTTGCATTTCTTGTGCTCTTTTAGCATTTGTTTCATCTGTTTGAGACTTAGATTCTGCGATATACTTTTTTCTGGTATCTTCAAGTTTTTTCTCCATACCGGTAATTTCATCTTGGTATGTTTTTCCTAACTTTTCCATATCAGCTTTTAAAGAGTTTGTCGCTGGCATAGCTGCTACTAATTTTTCAAAGTCAATATGACCTAGTTTTTGCGCATTTGCAACACCACCTACTCCTAAAGTAAATACAGCAATTAATAGTAACGTTTTTAAATTTTTCATTCTTGTTTTGATTTAATTATTATTCTCGTCTTTTTTTTCTTGTTCTTTCTTTTTTCTAGCAGCTTCCTTTTTTTCTCTTAGAATTCTTCTAGCTTCATCTCTTTTTTTGAGAGCTTCTTTTCTTTTTTCTGCAATTAATTTCTTTTTAGCTTCTACTTCTGCAATCTTTTTAGCCTTTGCGTCCTCTTTCTGTTTGACAATATTTTTTTGATTTTCTGTTAATTCTCTTTTAGGAGCTGCAATATTTTTTTTAGTGTTTCTTTTACTTTTCTTTTTTGCTTCTCTTTTCTCGTTTTTTTCTTTTACCAGTCTTGTTCTGTCTATTGTTGATAAAACAAGTTCGCTAATATCGTATTTTTTATTTGAATACAACATGACTAACTCACTAGATTTATCAAATACAAAATCATATTTTTTTCTTTTAGAAATACTCTGTATAGCATTGTATACTTGATCTTGTATTGGTTTGACTAATTGTTTACGAATCGTAAACATATCTCCATTTGGTCCAAAATATAAAGACTCTAATCTTCTTAACTCTGCTTGTTTTAAAGAAATTTCTTCTTCTTTTTCTTCAATTAAATCTTTTGTGAGAATAGCTTTTTCGTTTGCTAAATCTGTTTTTAATACTTCTATATGTCTCGCTTGATCATCTAATTTTTTTCTCCATTTAGAAATTTTAGCATTTAATGTATTTTGAGCATCTAGATATTCAGGAACATTTTCTAAAATATACTCCATATCAATATAAGCTATATTTTGACTTCTTTGAGCCCAAGAAGAAGTAGCAAAATATAAAAGAACTGTTACTAAAAAAACTTTTTTCATTTGTATAATGTATTTAGAAAAAACCATGCCAAAAAAATAAATTTACACAATTTTAGTGTTTTCTTAGAATTGTCTTCCTATGATAAAATGTGTTTGCCAACCAGATTTAACGGTTTGTCCTGGTAAAGGGTCAAATCCATGGGCAAAGTCTATTCCTAATAAACCAAACGCTGGCATAAATATTCTGACACCCAATCCTGCTGATCGTTTTACATCAAACGGATTAAATGTCTCAAAATTGTCATAACCATTACCTGCTTCTAAAAATCCTAATGTATAAATAGAAGCAGAAGGAGAATCTGTAATAGAATAACGCAATTCTAATTGAAATTTATTATAAATAGAACTACCTTGTATTGGAGATAATCTATTGTTTTCATAACCTCTTAAACCTACAACTTCTCTACCATCTAATTGAAAAACGGCAATTCCATCACCACCTACAAAATATCTTTCAAAAGGTGTCAGTCCAATTTTTGAATTGTAAAAACCTAAGTAACCAAATTCTGCATTTGTCATTAAGACTAACTTGTCAGTAAAAGAAGTGTACCATTTTCCTTTTAATGTAAATTTATAATATTCTAACCATTCAAATTTGTCAGCAAGAAAGTCATTTTGTTGGGCAGAAGTTAAACCTTCTGGTTGAATAAAATCGTTCCCGCTTAATAAAGAATAAGGCAATGTTGCTTTTACACCTAAAGAGAATTCTGAACCATAAGTAGGAAAAATTAAACTTGGTCCTGCAGAGTTTCTCGAAAGTGTTGCACTGTAAGAAAGGTTTTTTAAGTTACCGTTATTTAAAATAGATTCACCAACTCTAAAATTATAATTATCTAAGTTAAAGCTTTGAAAAGCTATGCTTTGAGATAGTTGAAAGAAATCATCTGGCCATTTTAAACGTTTACCTAAACCAACAGAAGCTCCTATAATTCCTAAACTTCTATTTCTGTCTACATCAAAAGTTTGGGGGTTAATTTGAAATTGATTAGATGAATAAATAGAAAATGATAAAGATTGTGGTTTTTTACCCCCCAACCATGGTTCTGTAAAAGAAAAACTATACGTACTAAAGGTTCTACTGGTTTGTAGTCTTAACGATAATGTTTGACCGTCTCCTGTAGGCAAAGGTCTATATGCTTCTTTGTTAAAGATATTACGTATAGAAAAATTATTAAAAGAAAGCCCTAATGTACCAATAAAAGCACCACCACCATAACCACCTTGTAATTCTATTTGACTTCCTCCTTTTTCAGTAACAGAAAAATCTATATCTGCAGTTTTGTTTTGATAATCTGGCACTACATTTGGACTAACATTAGCGTCAAAGAAACCAAGTTGACCAATTTCTCTAATAGATCTTATAATTTGGCTTCTACTAAATAAATCACCCGGTTTTACACGTATTTCTCTAAATAAAACATGGTCATTAGTCTTATCGTTTCCAGTAACAGTTACTTTTCTAATTCTTGCTTTTTCGTCTTCTCTAATTCTAATTTCAACAGTGATAGAATCATTTTGAACTTTTGTTTCTACAGCATTTACAGAAGAAAATAAGAATCCATTATCTTGGTATAATGTAGAGATATCTTGAGAAGTTGGGGTTCCATCTCCTTGAATTCTTTCTTTAAGAACAGCACCATTATAAATATCTCCTTTCTCTATTCTTAAATAGTTTTGCAACTGATCATCTGTATATTCTTTGTTGCCTACAAAAATTATATCAGCAAATCTGTATTGTTTACCTTCTTCTAGTGAGAGATGAACATTAATTGTATTGTTATCATTCCAAGAAATACTATCACTTAAAATACGAGCATCTCTATAACCAAGCCTACTATATTTATCTAATACGTTTTCTAAGTCTTCTTGAAAATCTTCTTCAATATATTTAGAACCTTTCCAAAAACGACCAATAAATTTTCTCTTGGTGTTTTTTAAAGCTTTTCTCAAATTTTTATCGGAAAGCGCTTCATTTCCATCAAAAAATATATCTTTTATTTTTATTTTTTGTCCTTTATCTACGTAGATAGACATATCCACAGCATTAATATCTGTAGTGTCTTTTTTAAGGTCTAAACTAACTTTGGTTTTTAAGAAACCTTTGTCTGTATATTTCTTTGAGATGTAGTTTTTTGTTGTTACCACAAGATTGTCGGTAACCATAGCTCCTGTTTTTAATTCGGCATCTTTTTTTAATTCTTTAGCTTTTCCTTTCTTTATACCAGAAATTTTAATCTGGCTCAACTGAGGGAGTTCTTGGACATCAAATTGAAGGTAAATTGTGTTACCATCTACTTTGGCTAGGTATACATCTACATTACTAAATTGTTTACTCTCGTATAGTTTTTTGATAGCACTCGTTAATTTATCACCAGGGATTTTAAGAGGCAATCCTATTTGTAAGCCCGTAAAAACCCTAACCGTTTCTTCGCTAAATTTTTGTAAACCAGTTACAGATATACCACCTAAAATGTATTCTTTTCCTTTTTCGTAAGAAACATTTTTTACAGCAGAAGTATCTTTTTCAACTGTTTTGATACTATCATTTTGCTGCTGTGCACTAACATTTATATTAAAAAATAGTGATAAAAACACTATTGCAGCAAAAATTAATTTCGTTAAGAATTTATTCTGTAATCTGTTCGCTTGTCTTTCCAAATCTTCGTTCTCTATTCTGATAATCTATAATAGCATCGCAAAAATGCTCCCTTCTAAAGTCTGGCCAAAGTACATCTGTAAAATATAACTCAGCATATGCCATCTGCCATAATAAGAAATTACTAATACGATGTTCTCCACTAGTTCTTATCATAAGATCGACCTCGGGCAAATTAAACGTATATAAATGATTATTTATAGTGTTTTCATTAATTTCTTCTAAAGAAAGTTCTTTATTAACAACTTTTTTAGATATGTTTTTAATAGCATTAACAATTTCTTCTCTAGAACCATAGCTTAAAGCTAAGGTCATTACAATTCTTTTATTATTTTTTGTTTTCTTTATAACTTCTGATAGAGTTTTTTGCGCATTTTGAGGTAAATTTTCGATATTACCTACAGCATTTACTTTAACATCATTTTTTTGAAATGTATCGTATTCTTTCTTTAAAGAATTTACCAAAAGTCTCATTAGAGCATCTACCTCAAATTTAGGACGTTTCCAGTTTTCTGTTGAAAATGCATATAGTGTTATGGCTTCAACTCCAATTTCAGCAGCAGTTTCTATAGACTGCCTTACAGATGTTAACGCGTTTTTATGGCCAAAAACCCTGTTCATACCTTGTCCTTTGGCCCAACGTCCATTACCATCCATAATAATGGCAACATGTTTTGGAACTCTATCTAAGTCAATGAGTAGTTTTTTATCCATATTTATTAAAATCCGTCTTTATAACATGAGGGTCTACCAAATGTGTAAATTAAAGATACTCCTGTAAACATATACCAGTCGTTACCTGTACCTTCTAAACTAACACCAGGGGTTTCATTAGATACAAAATCTAAATCATCTTCAAATGTATATCTAAATTTAGCTTCAACAGCAAAAGCCAAAGTACCATATATTTTAGTTTTATATCCTATTCCAAACGGTATTGCAAATGCAGTTTTGTTTCCTAAATTAATTTCGCTTGGGGTAGGGTTAGACACTACATTTCTATAATTAAAACCCACAAGTTCTAGTAGTAAATAAGGAGTCCAAGTATTGTTTGAAGAAGACATATCAAACTCATAAAAATTATACTCTATACCCACAGCAAGTTCATTAATTGTGTTTGAAAATGAAATTCCTCTATCTTTTCTAAAACCAGTATCTGCCTGAGAATCATTTCCTTTTATAGGTAAATAACTATAGGTTGCTCTCAAGGCTATTCTAGGATTCCAATTGTATTTGTACATAAGTGCACCTGCGCCTTGGTTAGGATAGATATAGTTATTTTTACCAATATCACCCACGTAATTTGTTCCTCCTAAAGTGAAACCAATTTCGTGTACTTGTCCTTTTAAAATAGAGACAAAACCTAATATTGCAATAAATAAGATACCTTTTTTCATTCTAAAAAATAGCGAGCAAATATAAGTAATTCAATTTGCTTTATGAAGTTAATATTCAGTCTTTTTTGGATAACAACTTTTTTAAATAATTATTGTAAAAAAATGGTTAAAGATTGGTTTTGTTTCTGATATCTTCTCCCCATAACAATTTACTTCGTAATGTTTTTAAGAAAGATTGGTTTTTTGGAAGAATACTCTTTATTGTATAACTTGTTTTTTCAATGAAAATCTTTGTGTTTTTTGGTACTGTAGTCACTCTAGAGTCAAGTGAAATTAGATAGCTTTTTTCTCTAGAGTCTACTTCTAATTGTATCTTAGTTTCATCAGAAATTACAATAGGTCTAGCATTTAAATTATGAGGAGCAATTGGTGTAACCACCATATTTTTAGAATCTGGTAAAATTACAGGGCCATTACAACTTAATGAATATCCTGTAGAGCCTGTTGGGGTAGATATGATTAAACCATCTGCCCAATAATTTGTAAGATATTCATTGTTTAAATACGTTTTTACTCCTATCATAGAAGTTGTATTTTTTTTAGCTATGGTTACTTCGTTTAAAGCAAAATCTAACTCTTTTAAATCCTTTATAGATGGTTCTGTCTTTATGGTTAACAGAAATCGTTCTTGTAATGTATATTCTCCATTTAAAACATGATTTATACTTTCTTCAATTGCATCTTTTGGCACCGTGGCTAAAAAACCCAATCTACCTGTATTAATACCTAAAATAGGAATGTTTAAATCTCTAATATGCGTTACTGAACGTAAAAAAGTACCATCACCACCTATGGTAAACATAATGTCATAAGTGTTATCTAAATCATCAAAACTTTTAAAACAGGTATGTTTGTCTTCTAAGACTTTTTGTTGTATTAGAAGTTTATAAAATTTATTTTCAATACAGAATTCAATGTTATTTTTTTCTAAAACATTAAGTAGTTTTAGAATTTCAGCTTCAGATGAGATAGCGTAAGATTGTGCGTAAATAGCTGCTTTTTTCATTACATTTCTAAATATTTCTGTAAATATTCTGATCTGTTTTTTAGGTCTTCTAAGTAAATATCATTCTCATGAATAGAGATGATTTTGTAATCGTATCTTCTAAAAGTATGCATGATTTCATTGATTTCTTCAGAAATAATTTTTAAGGTAATTTGTACAGTTTCGTGTGTTTTTTCTGAAATGTATAAGCCTAAAAGTTTTCCGTTATTAGATTCTACTATTTGTGTTACTTGACTCATAGAGTAATCATTAATAAGCTTTTCTACAATTAAAGTTTCACCTTCATCAATCATAAAAGGACTTGTAGAAAAAACATCTAATACGTCACGTAAATCTAGATAACCCATGTATTCTTTAACATCATTTAGAATAGGAATAATGTTGGTGTCATTGTCTGCAAAAATTTTAAGCAATTCTAAAACAGTTGCTTTTTCGTCTGCAAAAAAAGAATGCAACAAATCTCCATAAATTACCAAAGTGTTTTCCTTTTCTTCTATGGTCTGTATATCTTCTTCAGCAAAATTGCCTAATAATCTGTTATTTTCAACTACAGGAAAATGGGTAATAGGGTAGTTTTTAAATACTTTTTTTGCCTTTTTTACCGAATTTTCTAGGTGTAGTGGTTTTATTTCTTCGAGTATGTAATCAGTAATATTCATCTAGTACGAATATAGGATAAAATGATTTAATAAAGTACCTTTGCAGCTTAATTTTAAGGAATGACAAAGCTAAGTGTAAATATCAATAAAATTGCAACTTTACGCAATTCTAGAGGAGGAAATGTACCTAATCTTTTAAAAGTAGCTAGAGATATTCAAGAGTTTGGTGGAGAAGGAATAACTGTACATCCAAGACCAGATGAAAGACACATTAAATATCAAGATGCTAGAGATTTAAAAGATGTTGTGATTACGGAATATAATATTGAAGGAAATCCAGTAAAATCTTTTATGGATTTAGTGTTAGATATTAAACCAACTCAGGTTACGCTAGTGCCAGATGCAGTGGATGCAATTACGTCTAACGCAGGTTGGGACACTATAACGCATCAGAAATTTTTACAAGAGGTAATACAAGAGTTTCAGCAAAACGGAATACGAACTTCTATTTTTATAGGTACTGATTTAAAATTGATGGAGGCTGCTGCCAAAACAGGAACGGATAGAATTGAATTATACACCGAGCATTTTGCTAGTGAGTTTGAAAAAGGAAATAAAGAGGCTGTTAAACCATACACAGATTCGGCAATTTTAGCAAATAGTTTGGGGTTAGGCATAAATGCAGGACACGATTTAAGCTTGGATAATATTAAATTTTTTAAAGAAAATATCCCGAATCTAGCAGAAGTATCTATTGGTCATGCCTTAATTGCAGAAAGTCTCTATTTAGGGTTAGAAAATGTTGTAAATATGTATTTACATCGTTTAAAATAATTTGTTGTAATAATATCTAAATTAGTTCATGTCTCAAAAAGTTTTACATTCAACCATAAAAGGAGAAGGTGTTCCATTATTAATTCTGCATGGTTATTTTGGTATGAGTGATAATTGGAAAACTTTAGGAAATCAGTTTTCTGAAGATTTTGAAGTACACTTAATAGATCAAAGAAACCATGGAAGAAGTTTTCATGATGACGAATTTAATTATGAGGTTTTGGTTGATGATTTATATGCTTATGTTAAGTATCATCAGCTAGATAAAGTGTATATTATTGGTCATTCTATGGGAGGTAAAACAGCAATGTTATTTGCAGTAACCTATCCTGAGTTTGTAGAAAAGTTAATAATTGTAGATATTTCTCCGAGACAATATGCACCACATCATAATGCAATTTTAGCAGGATTAAA
Organism: Polaribacter sp. WD7; assembly: GCF_003335085.1. Taxonomy (GTDB): domain Bacteria; phylum Bacteroidota; class Bacteroidia; order Flavobacteriales; family Flavobacteriaceae; genus Polaribacter. The sequence continues at coordinate 767,439 of NZ_QPEJ01000018.1, forward strand.
TTCAATAGATTTTGCTCTCCAGAATACAAGAAGCTTGGTAGATAAAAAATTGGCTGAATTAATTCCAGAGTTTGGGGTAAGGCAGTTTTTATTAAAGAATGTTTATTGGAAAGAAAAAGGAGTTTTAGACTTTCGTTTTAATTTAGCATCGTTAACAGAGAATAATCCTGAAGTTGGTGCTTCATTGCCTTCTTTTACTGTGTTTGAAAACGATACATTATTTTTAAAAGGCGATAAGTCCGATTATATCACAGATAAAGAAGTACAAATTATTGAAGCTCATTTTCCAAATTCTAAAATTGTAGAAATTTCCAATGCAGGCCATTGGTTACATGCTGAAAACCCAAAACAATTTTACAAAGAAGTTCATACATTTTTGAGTTAATTGTTTACAAGCGATTTTTCAGTATTGTATGTTTTTAATAAGAATAGAATTTTATAAATAAAGTAACTAATTTTTTTTCAACACTTTGTAAATTTACACTTTAAAGCGAAAAGATGAGTATAACAAGCGCACAAGAACAAGTAGACAATTGGATTAAAAACCATGGGGTACGTTATTTTAACGAATTGACAAATATGGCTCAACTCACAGAAGAAGTTGGTGAAGTAGCACGTATCATTGCAAGACGCTATGGAGAGCAAAGTGAAAAAGAATCTGATAAAAATAAAGATTTAGGTGAAGAGTTAGCCGATGTTTTATTTGTGGTTTTATGTTTGGCAAACCAAACAGGAGTTGATTTGCAAGATGCTTTTGAAAAAAAACTAGAAATTAAAACCAAACGAGATCACAATCGTCATCACAACAATGAGAAATTAAAATAATTTTATTGTATGAATTTTACGATTGAAATGAGCTAAATTTATATTGAAAATAAAAACTTCAGTTACTAAATAGTTCTCAATAACTTATTACAAAAAAAACTAGAACTGAGAGTTTAAAACTTTTTTAAAGTACAACGCACAACACATTAATATATACAACTAATGCATTTTTTAGAGAAAATTAAAAAGAAAAGTTTTTGGATCAATTTTGCTAAAATTACAATCCCGTTTTTTGTAATTGTTACTGTAGTTTCTTTATTGATAAATAGTTCTTCAGAAATTTTTTCAGGTGATTTTAAAGCACTGTCTCAAAGTAATTTTACTAATGGTAAATGGAAAGTTTTTTTTGCATATAAAATTGTACTTAGTATATTTTACGGACTTTATATTACCAATAAAAACACCAAGTAATTCTTTATTTTTTAAAAGCTTTAATACCCGCTTTAATTGCAATATTAAGATGGTTTTTTCGAGGTGTTAACGGACAAGAATATTTGTCATTATATGCACAATAAGGGTTGTATGTATTGTTAAAATTTAGTATGACAATGTTTTGATCGTTAATGTCAGAAATCATAATGTCCATATAACGTCCTCCACCATAAGATGTATCACCAGAAGTGTCATCTGTAAAAGGTAAAAACAAATAGTCTTTATATTTTGTATCTTCTAAATCATCTTGACTTTGGTAAATTGTTAATTCACAACTTTGCTCTTGTAAAGTAAAATTTAGTTTACCATACTCTTTATATAGCGGTTTTCTAGTAGTTGTGGTAGGCATTTCAAAAGTTACAGCATTCTCTGTTTTTGTAAATTTAGCTTTTACAATATATGTTGAGTCTATAGGAAAAAAATCAAGACCTTTAAACTCTTTTAAATCTCTCTTTTTTAAAGGAGATTTAGAAGCATCTTTATAGGTTGCATTAAGATTTCTTTGGTATTCAGACTCACCAACTAAAGGTCTTTTGCTTTGAGAGTTGCAAGAAATAATAACAGATAAAAGAGAAAGTAAAAAGATTTTTTTCATAAGGTGTAAAATTCTAAATCAAAAATACAATAATCAAAATATTTTGTGTAGTTTTGATGCATAAATAGCAAAAATGCGCAACGTTAATACACATATTACTCAATTATCATGGATTAAGAAGATCCATAATGGTCGGTATTATAACGTATTTTAATGTGCTAAACATAAAGCAATTACTTATAAAGGTCCGACAATTTTGTCGGACCTTTTTGTTTGATGAAATTTTGAAGTTTTATAAAAAAGCTACAACGCATTACTTGTAAAAGAACAAGATGTGTTTAAACCTTAAAACTGATTCAATAAAAATGAGAACATTATTTAGAAATTACGCAAATACGTTTAGAGGACTCTCTACAGAGGTTTGGTGGTTGTCTTTAATTACGTTTATCAATAGATCTGGTACAATGGTAATTCCGTTTCTGTCTTTATACCTTACTAAAAGTCTTAATTTTACATTAACTGATGTAGGGTGGATTATGTCCTTTTTTGGTTTAGGTTCTGTTGTAGGAACTTGGATTGGAGGAAAACTTACAGACATTATTGGTTATTATAAAGTTATGTTTGTAAGTTTAGTGTTAACAGGTGTTTTATTTGTGTTGTTGCAATATGTAGAAACTTTTTACGGTTTTTGTGTGGGTATATTTTTAGTTATGCTTGTAGCCGATGCTTTTAGACCAGCTATGTTTGTGGCTTTAAGCGCTTACAGTAAACCAGAAAATAAAACACGTTCTGTAACTTTAATTCGTTTGGCAATCAATTTGGGGTTTTCTGCAGGTCCTGCAATTGGAGGTGTTATAATCACAACCGTAGGTTACCAAGGCTTGTTTTGGGTAGATGGTATTACCTGTGCTTTGGCGTCTATTTTATTGCTTAAGGTGTTACATCCAAAAAAGGTAAACATTTTGGATGAGGTAAAAACGGCAAATCCTATTTCTGCTTATAATGACAAGGCTTTTTTGATTTTTTTTATAGCCATGTTTATTTTTGGATTTGTCTTTCTTCAATATTTTTCTACTATACCTTTATACTATAAAGATAGTAGATTGTTGTCTGAATTTGAGATAGGGTTACTTATGGGGTTTAATGGGTTTTTCATTTTTCTTTTTGAAATGCCTTTGATTAAATGGTTAGAAGATGCAAAAAAATCAAAAATTAAATTGGTAACTCTTGGTTTATTTCTAACAGCTATGAGTTTTGTAGTCTTAAATACAACAGGTTGGATAGGAATTTTAATTCTTGGAATGGTATTAATGACTGTGGGAGAAATGATTGCTTTTCCGTTTTCTAATGCATTTGCAGTAGAAAGAGCTAAAAAAGGAAACCAAGGAGAGTATATGGCTTTATATAGTATTTCTTTTTCTTTATCACATATTTTTAGTCATAATACAGGAATGCAAATGGTAGCTAAATTTGGTTTTACTATAACTTGGTATGCAATTACAATTTTTGCATGTGTTGGGGTTGTAATTCTTTTATATTTACTACATGTCTTAAAAAAAGAGCATAAAAATTTTACATTTCAAGAAGTTCAAACTAATAAAGGAGAAAACCAATAATAATACTAAACTTTATAAAGAATATAAAAAGAATACTTAAATCAAATAAGGAAGTTAAAAGGTATGGTACTTATTAATAGTGTGTAAAATGTCTGTAATAATTTTTTTTATCGCAAGAAAAAATTACTATCTACACCAAATATGCTAATAAAGAAGTTTAAAAGAAATTGTTTAAAGGTAATTCTATATGTAACTACTTTAGCTCTCTAATTGTCAAAGAAGTATGCATTTTATTTAAAAAGATTAAGACAGTTTTAGTAGTATATTGTATCAATTTTTGAGTTCTCTTATTCTCATTGGCATACTATCAATTAATGATGATATTTTTTTTAAAGATATTAATTTTGTCTGTCTGTATTTCAATTCTCCGTCCAAACCAATAAGTAGCACTTCAAAGCTGTTAGTTTTTTTTAAATGCGTTATCTTTTTATTTTTGAAAGGAAACCAATCTGACTGAAAACCCATTTTAAATTCATTTTTTGTAAAATTGTAAATAACCAGTTTTCGTTCTAAAAGCCCTTTTTTATCATTAGCTAAGAGATTCATTTGGTTTTTAAGTGTTGCATTATTTTTATCATCAACAAAAACCAACAGGAGTCTATCTTTCCATTGATGTTTCTTTAAATCCTGACCTACTAAATTAACAATAAAAAAAACAAAAATAAGGAAATGTAAACTCCTCATTTAAAATTAGTTTATTGCTTTTTTAAAAGCATCTTGACCACCTACAATAGGAATCGTAATTTTTGTACCCGTTAAATCTACTGTCAATTCGGTACCAGGTTTGGGTAGCAAAGTGTACTCAGAATCACTAGAGAAAATCATCAAACCTATTTGTTGTCCTTTTTTTATAATTTGATCATCAGGTTGTAATTTAAAAGTCATCTCGTAAAACTTCCCTTTTTTTAGAGGTTTACTTTTAGTTAATGATTTATAATTTTGTAAATCTGCCCATCCTTTTGTAATAATATTATCTGTAATTTTTGCACGTCGTCCTTTACTCCAAGGTAAAGAAACTAAATAAACAGATAGGTTAACTGCTTCTTTAGAGCTTGCTGCTTTTATGGTAATAACAGAGGTTCCAGAAATATGAAGATCTTCTTTTAAAATAGGTGTAGTGTATAGTAAGCGATGATTTGTATAATCTGCCTGAGCTAAAGAGGCTGCAGAAAAAGAATAATTGTCTATTAAAGTTTCTGTTTCCTTAATTTCCAATTTTTCTGTAGACAAATGTCCAATTCTAGGAGCTCCGCCTTTTAAATAAAAAGTAATTTCTTTAGCATCAGGATTTGGGTATTCTTTATAAGGTGTTGGTTCGCTTCTTTTGTCGTTTTCTCTAACAATCCAAGCTTTGGCATCATTTTCTACATTATTTTCAATTCCGTGTAAATAACGAGTAAACCATCTGTTCATCATTTTTACAGGAGGTGGTCCTCCATGTCCATTTTGATGATAGTAAATTTGAGTTGGTAAGCCCATTTCAGAAGCTTTTTTATAAATTCTATAACTATGTTCTGGCATTACATTCCAATCGTTAAAACCGTGAGACATTAGTAAGGCTGCTTTCATCGGTTTCATATCATTTAAATAGTCTCTTCCAGCCCAAAAATCGTTGTAATCTCCAGATAATCTGTCCATTCCATTTGCTATTTCTGTATCTCTTACAACTTTGTTATTTCTAGCTCTGTTTTCTTCTTTTCCACTATGGATAAAATCGTATAAAACATCAATATCTTCACCTAAATATCCTCCTGGAGAACGAACCAAACCATTAGAACGATAATAATGGTAATAAGACGTATTAGGAGCAACAGGTATAATTGCTTCTAAACCGTTAACTCCAGTTGTTGCTGCTGCAAGCGGAATAGTTCCGTTATAAGAAGTTCCTGTCATTCCTACCTTTCCTGTAGACCAAAATGCAGTTACTTCTTTATTTCCTTCTCTTTCTGAAAAACCTTTTGCACGACCATTTAACCAATCTATTACAGCTTTAGGCGCTAAAGATTCGTTATCGCCACCAACGGTAGGTGCACCATCTGATAACCCCGTTCCTGGTGAAGATGAATGCACAACAATGTAACCTCTAGGAACCCAAGTTTTTATTTGTGAATTAGAGATTATTGGACGTTTGCCCGTTCTTTTTACGTTAGACCTTGTAGGTTCTGGAACTTTTTCACCCAATTCATGTTTTACGTTCCAAAATAATTCTCTTCCTCCGCTAGCAACTCCAGAATAATAAGGGCTTGACTCATATACAATAGGTAACTTTAACCCGTTTTCGGTTTGTGCAGGTCTTGTTACATCTACATGCATTCTGTCTAATTTACCGTCTCCATCAGAATCAAAAGTTGTTTCTACCCATAGGTCATGACGAATCCAATTTTCAGGATTTTTAAATGCTGTTACTATTTGAGCTTCTCCATTTTTAAATACGGGTACAGCTTGTTCTTGTGCTTGAATGGTAAAAGCAAAAACAAATAAACAGATAGATTGAACTATTTTTTTCATTTTATTGTTTTATTTTAATACTGAAAATTGAATTGATGAGTCTGTGAAAATAGTGTGTGTTTGAGTTTTAAAGTCGGCTTTATCTGCTTTGTAAATATTATCTACATAGGTTTGCGGATTTAAATCAATCAAAGGAAACCAAGTACTTTGAACTTGAATTTGCAGTTTGTGCCCTTTTTTAAACGTATGAAAAACATCTTGTAAGGTAATGTTTACAGCTGTTTTTTTGTTGGGAGTAAAAGGTTCTGGAAATTCAAAACTATTTCTAAATCTACCACGCATAACTTCGCTTCTTACCATTAAATGATAGTTGCTCATTTTTAGATGGTTTTGCATATTTTCATTGTTCTCTTCCGCATCTGAAGGATGAACATCTATAACTTTAACAATCCAATCTGCAGCGGTACCTGTAGTGGCAACTTTTAATTGTGCTAAAATATCTCCAGCAAGCGTATAGTCTTCTGTTAAAACATCAGTTTCAAAGACCAAAACATCGGGTCTTCTTGCTGCAAATCGTTGGTCGTCTGTCATGTATTTTCTTGGAGTAAAGACGGTTTTAATATCTTCAGAATACGGTACAGGGTGTTTTACATCACTAATAAATTGTATTTTTTCTGAGTTCTCCTTGCCAGTAGTTAGTTTCTGGTTGTTAGACAAATACCAATTCTCTTTTTTGGTATTTTTAGGAGGCCAAGAGTCATAAGATTTCCATTCTTTTTTTCCAGAATCAAAAACATAAGCTTCTGGTAAGCCAGAGTTTTTATCACCATTGCCTTTTAAGAAATGATGAAAAAATTGAGTTTCAACTTTAGCTTGATATTTTAATGATATAGAATCTCCAAAATAATAATTACCAACGGTATTTTGTACAACATCTCTAGCCCATTTTCCATGATCCCAAGGCCCAAAAACCAACGTATTGTAATTGTTTTTACCATGTTTTTCTATGGCTTTGTAGGTTTCTAGAGGTCCGTACAAATCTTCTGCATCAAACCAACCCCCAACAATCATAGTGGCAACTGTAGATGGTACTTTGTCTAAATGTTGTATAATGCCTTTACTTTGCCAGATAGAATCGTAATTTGGATGTTCTACAATTTCTTTCCAAAAGAAGTCATCAATTTGATTTTTACTCTTGGTATTGTTTACATCTAGTTTTTCATACTCAAAATATTCATTTAAATTTTTAAGAGGTCCTTTGTCTAAGAAAAATTGATATTGATCTTGGGTATTCATTTTAGGAAAAGAATACCAAGCAGTATCTGTAGGAGTGTCTTTAAATGTACCAAATAAAGAAATGGCTCTAAAATAGCTTAATAAAAATGCTCCATTATGATGAAAGTCATCAAAGAAAAAATCGCCAATACAGGCTTGTGGTGAAGCTGCTTTTAATGCAGGATGTGCGTCTATTGTAGATACTGTTGCGTAATGACCAGGATAAGAAATTCCCCAAGTACCAACTTTTCCGTTATTGTTTTCTACATTATTAACCAACCAATCAATAGTGTCATAAGTATCAGAAACTTCATCAGCCTCGTTTTCTTTTTTGTTGGGTATATAGGCACGCATATTGTCGTAAACACCTTCACTCATCCAACGTCCACGAACATCTTGATACACAATAATGTATTTGTCTTTCATTAAATGCGTGTTAGGCCCAATTTTAGTTTTCATTTTTGCACCATAAGGCTTAGAACTATAAGGCGTTCTTTGCATTAAAATAGGATATTTTTGGTTTTTGTCTTTTGGAGAATAAATGGTTGTGTGCAATTTTACACCATCTCTCATAACAATGTCTACTTCTTCTTTAACATAGTTTTCAGCAACAAAATTTTTGTTTTTTTCTGTTTTTGGTGATGTGTTTGTAGAGCAGCTATATGAGAATAAAAGGATACCCAATAGTACAAAACGAACAAAGAACAATCTTTTCATGATGGTTATGTTTAGTGATGGCTAAAATTACAAAACAAAAAAGTGTTATATGAAAATGATTTGTTAAAATGATTTTAAATACATTTATACAACTTTAAATAGAAAAATCATGAGATTATTGATGTTGATTGTATTGGTGGTGTTTATAAGCTGCCAAAACAAAAAAGAAAATACACCTGTTAAGAGCAATACTACAGAAACTGAATATAAAAAACAGCTTGAGTTAACTAAAAACAGATACAATGTAGCTTTTTTAATTATGAATGGTACATATAATACAGAGTTAACAGCGCCTTATGATATTTTTCAGCATACTATTTTTAGAGAACACATTAAAGCGATGAATGTTTTTACAGTAGCCAATACAGATGCACCTATAACTACTTTTGAAGGGATGCGAATTTTACCAGATTACAATTATTTAAAAGATGCGTTGCCTAAAATAGATATCTTGGTAATTCCTTCTGCAGAACACCACTTAGATACTGATTTAGAAGATGAAGCTATGATTGGTTTTGTACAAAAAATAGATAAAGAAGCCCTATTTATGACTTCGCATTGTGATGGTGCTTTTGTTTTAGCCAAAGCAGGTTTGTTAACAGGTAAAGTATCTACAACTTTTCCTAGCGATATTGATAAGATGAGAATAATGTTTTCTAATTTAGATATTAGAAAAAATGTTTTATTTGTACACGATGATAAGTACATTACTTCAGCAGGTGGTGCTAAATCTTTTGAAGCAGCTTTATACTTATGTGAAATTTTATACGGTAAAGAAATTGCAAAATCTCTTGCAGGTGGTTTGGTTATTGATTGGAATTTGGAAACTGTACCGCATTTGATTATTAAAGAGTAAATCCAAATCATCACAAAAAAATGTAAAAAAGAGGCTGTCATATTGAGAGCCTCTTTTTTTATTTTACAATGCCTTTAACCAAGCATCTCTTAGTTTTTTCTTTGGATTTGTATCAGGCAAATCTTCAATTACCAAACTTTCAATTTCAGTTGTACCTTTAATAAAGGTGCCTTCTAATTTTAAAACTTCTCCACCTCTAATTACTTCAAATGTAATTTTATCTCCAGCTTTCCATCCTACAGATTGGCCTATAAAATTTCTGATATTTTGTAGTGTAACCTCGGTACCATTTACAGATTTTAAGACATCGTTAGGTTTTACACCTAAAGCAGCTAATGCTGTATTTTTTCTATCGGTAAAAAAGATTTCCCTTTTGTTGTTGGCAGAGATAAACATTTGTCTACTGCTGTCAAAAAAGTACCCTGCATCTATATTTTCTTTTTTCTTGGTTACACCAACCTTCTCAAAGTATTGGTCATAGTTAATTGCTACATTTCCTGTCAAATGATTATCGAAAAAAGTACCCACAGAAGGATATGTCATTGCAACTATTTCTGCTAAGATTTCATCATCTTTAAAAGGTTTGTGTTGCCCGTATTTTTCAGATAAATCTTTCATTAAATTTCTAACGCCATAAGTACCTTTACTTTCTTCTCTTAGCAAAATGTCAAGTGTCATACCAATTAAAGCACCCTTCTGGTATACATTTCCATAGTTTTTTGCATACTTGTCTTCTAAAATATTTTTACTCATTTTGGTAAAAGACATCGTGTCATTATAACGCAAAGAACTTGCAATTTTATTTTTCATCTCGTCAATAAACTCCTGATCAGAAATTAAGCCTTGATTTACCTGAAATAAATTTGCAAAATATTCTGTAATTCCTTCGTACATCCATAAATGTTTAGACATGTTTGGTTGGTTAAAATCAAAAGAATGTATTTCTTCAGAATGCACAGATAATGGTGTTACGATATGAAAAAATTCATGAGAAACAGTTCCGTTAATCATTCCGTTTGTCAATTGCTCTTTGCTGTATGTTTCAGGAAAGACTACAGTTGTAGAAGATAAATGTTCTAAAGCACCAAAACTACTCCAAGCATATACTTTAGGATCAAATAAATACACTAAAATATTGTATTGGTTAGTGGTAGAAAATCCTTCTAAAAAATTAGTTTGAGCCGCTACCATTTTTTTCAAATCTTCCTCCATATCTTTTGCAGCATGTATGTTGTTAGGAGAGTATAAAGCCAAAGAAACTACAACTCCGTTTACAGTAAAATCTACATTATTTAAAGGGGCATACATGATTGGGTTATCAGAAATCTCATCATACCTATTGGCTAAAAATATATCTTTTGTATTGTCTTCTTTGGTCTTATTTTTGGTAATTAACGAAGTCGTTTCATACAAATCTGTTGGATGAGAAATTGTTAATTGATAAGGTGTTTCTTTTTTACCTTTAAAATATCCTACAAGACCAGGTAAGTTCAAAAAGAAATTTTTACCTTCTTCAATATTAGTGCCTGCCATGACGTAAATACCATGTTCTATTTCTGAGTCAAAAGTATCATTAACCCAATAGGTTATTTTTTCTAGTTTAGGGGCGTTGTTTATAAGCCAAGAGTTAGTGTCTAATTTGTTTACACTTAGCTCATTTCCATTTTTATCGAACGCTTTTATATCTGTTACGAATTGGCCATAATTGCTCATTGCATAGGTGCCAGGGACAATAGCAGGTATTTGATATATAATGCTTTGTTCGGTTATTTTTCCTGGATCAACTTCAATTTTTATTTTGTCATCAACTACATTATTTAAATCTATTGCTACGGCTATAATTTGTTTTTTTGCAACTATTTTAGAAGAAGCACATCCTACTAAAAATAAAGCAACAATAAGGGAAGCAAGTATATTTTTCATGATTTTAAATTTTTTAGAATCGCAAAAGTATCAGAATAAAAGTATCTATTTATAGATTTAACAAAAATTTTACAGCCATGACAAACGATAGCTTATAAAAACAAATGGCTTTTGCTGTAATCTTTGCAAAAACATGTATTTTTGCAGTATATGGAGAACGCTAAAGCAAATTTATTAACAGATTGGTTACCAACAACAAACAAAGAAGTAAAGTTACGTGGTTGGGAAGAGTTGGATGTAATTTTGTTTAGTGGAGATGCATATGTAGACCATCCTTCTTTTGGGCCAGCAGTAATTGGCCGTATTTTAGAAAGCTACGGTTTGCGAGTTGCCATTGTGCCACAACCAAGTGTACATGATAATTTACAAGATTTCACCAAATTAGGGAAACCTCGTTTGTTTTTTGCAGCGACTGGAGGTTGTATGGACCCTATGGTTTCGAATTATACAGCTAGCAAAAAAAGAAGAGATAAAGACGCTTACACTCCAAATGGTGATAAAGGGTTTAGACCAGATTATGCTACTTCTGTATATTCTAAGATTTTAAAAGAAAAGTTTCCAGAAGTACCTATATTAATTGGTGGAATAGAGGCTTCATTAAGACGCGTAACACACTATGATTATTGGTCTGATAAACTATTGCCAACCATTTTAGAAACCTCTAAAGCAGATATGTTGGTTTACGGAATGGGAGAACAACCTTTGCGAGAAATTGTAGAATTATTGCAAAAAGGAGTTCCGTTTTCGAGTTTAAAAAACATAAAGCAAACAGCAGTTTTAATTAACCCAAAAGAAGAGAAAGTTCCGGTTGTTAAAGATTGGGAAGATGTAGAAATCAATTCTCATGAAGCTTGTTTAGCCGATAAGAAAACATTTGCCTCTAACTTTAAAGTTATAGAACAAGAATCTAACAAGTTAAAAGCTAGACGTATTTTTCAAAAAGTAGGAGATCAATTGTTGATGATTAATCCGCCTTTTCCAACAATGACAGAAGCAGAAATTGATGGTTCTTTTGACTTACCTTACACACGTTTGCCGCATCCTAAATATAATAAAAGAGGCCCTATACCTGCGTTTGAGATGATTAAATTCTCTATAAACATTCATAGAGGGTGTTTTGGAGGGTGTAGCTTTTGTACCATTTCTGCACATCAAGGTAAATTTATTGCCAGCAGAAGTCAAGAATCTGTTTTAAAAGAGGTAGATAAAGTAGCCAATATGCCAGATTTTAAAGGGTATTTGTCTGATATTGGCGGACCGTCTGCAAATATGTATCAAATGAAAGGTAAAGTGCAAGAAATATGCGACAAGTGTGTTGCTCCTTCTTGTATTTCTCCTGTTATTTGTTCTAATTTAGATACTTCTCATAAACCGTTAACAGAATTGTATCAAGCCGTAGATAAACATCCGAAGGTAAAAAAATCGTTTATTGGAAGTGGAATAAGACACGATATGTTAGTGCCTGAATTTAATAAAAACGCAGATGCAAAAGAGTTAGACGCTTATACAGAAGAAGTGATGACTAAGCATGTTTCAGGACGATTAAAAGTTGCACCAGAACATACCTCTGACCCTGTTTTAAAATTAATGCGAAAACCAAGTTTTACTTATTTTCATAAGTTTAAAGAACGTTTTGATAGAATAAATATGAAAAAACGGTTGAACCTACAATTGATTCCGTATTTTATTTCTAGTCATCCTGCAAGCGAAGTAGAAGATATGGCAAATTTGGCGGCAGAAACCAAAGACATGGGCTTTCAATTAGAACAAGTTCAAGGTTTTACGCCAACACCAATGACGGTTGCTACTGTAATTTATTACTCAGGATATCACCCGTATACGTTAAAACCAACACGAACACCAAAAACAAAAAAGGAAAAAGAAGATCAGCACAAATTTTTCTTTTGGTACAAAAAAGAAAACAAAGACTGGATTAGAAAAACATTGCATAAAGTTGGAAGACAAGATTTGTTACAAAAGCTTTTACCAGAAAATAAATCTTGGCAAAAAAACAAAAAAGCAAAACCTGCAAAACATACTTTTGATGATGCGATACCTTTTAACAAACGTAAGAAAAAGGTAAAAAGAACGTCTTCTAAAAAGAGAAGGTAGTGGCGTTTAAGTCTAAAAAATAGAAGATTCTGTATCTGTTGTAAATTGCTCTAAAAAGTGCATGCCTTTATAAGAATTTCCTTTTTTATTAAGTTTTGGACTCCAAACAGCAATTGCATAATTATCTGGATGAATGGCTATGATACCACCACCAACACCACTTTTTCCGGGTAAACCAACCCTAAAAGCAAACTCACCAGATTCATCATAAAAACCACAAGTAAGCATAATAGCATTTACCCTTTTTGCTTGACTGATGGTTAAAATATGATTTCCTTTTTGACATAAAAAATGTTCATCTGCCAAAAACAGAAAAACTTTAGAAAGTTCTTCGCAAGTCATTTCTATAGAACAAGTGTAAAAATAAAAATCTAAGACATCATCTATATTATTTTTAATGTTACCAAAAGATTTGATAAAATTACATAGTGCTGTATTTCTATATCCTGTTTTCTTTTCTGATAAAGCAACTTTATCAGAATATTGTAAATCTGAGCTATGGCAAAGATCTCTACAGAAATTTAAAAAATCTTCTTTAGGATTTTTCAGATGACTGATTAAAACATCGCAAACAACAATAGCACCAGCATTAATAAATGGGTTTCTAGGTTTACCTAAATCTGCTTCTAGTTGTAGTAATGAGTTAAATGGATTACCAGAAGGTTCTACATCTACACGTTCCCATAATTTTTCTCCAACAATTTGATAAGCTAACGTTAAGGTTAGTATTTTAGATATACTTTGTATTGAAAATTTTTTATTGTAATCCCCAATTCCGTAAGAGGCTCTATCTGTTGTGGTAATATTTACACCAAAATTATCAGCAGAAACAGTACCTAATTCAGGAATGTAATCAGCTACATTTCCGGGGTCATCAATGTTTTTTAGCTTTTTGTAAATATTGTTGATGATGTCTTGATAATTTTTCATTAATGATTTTTTATATGCTCAAAACTATTAGAAAATTATGAAATAAAAAAGGAACTACATTAGTGCAATTCCTCTTTTGTTATAAAATTTTTTAACGGTAATCTTTATAAAGTTTTTTTTCTTTTTGTTACAATACTTCTACAAACAAACCCTCGTCCGTTTTAGAAACTTTAGCAACTTCTTTTTTGGTTAAGCCTTTTATGGTTTTATCCCATTTTTTATTAGATAAACCAGATTGAGTTTTTAATGCTGTTAAATCAATCTTTTCAACTTTGGTAATTATTGCTAAAACTGCTTTTTCATCATCGTTTAATTCTACAGCAGGTGCTTTTTTCTCTGGTCTCATCTGCGGAAAAAACAATACTTCTTGTATAGATTGGTTATTGGTTAAAAACATAATTAATCTGTCCATTCCAATTCCCATTCCTGAGGTTGGTGGCATGCCATATTCTAACGCTCTTAAAAAATCTTCGTCAATAAATCCAGTAGCTTCATCATCGCCTTTGGCAGCTAATTTTAACTGATGCTCAAAACGTTCACGTTGATCAATAGGGTCATTCAATTCAGAATAAGCATTGGCAATTTCTTTACCGCAAACCATTAACTCAAAACGTTCTGTTAATTCAGAGTTTTCTCTATGCTCTTTACAAAGGGGAGACATCTCTTTTGGGTAATCTGTAATGAATGTAGGCTGAATGTAGTTTCCTTCGCATTTTTCGCCAAAAATTTCATCAATCAACTTTCCTTTCCCCATAGTTTCATCAACATCTATATGCATCGATTTTGCAGCGGCTCTAATTTCATCTTCAGTTTTGTTATAAATATCAAAACCTGTAAATTCTAAAATAGAATCGCGCATGGTAATGCGTTTATAAGGTGCTTTAAAATTAATTTTGTGTTCGCCAAAAGTAGCTTCAGAAGTTCCGTTTACGGCAATTGCACAATGTTCTAACAACTGCTCGCAAAAATCCATCATCCAATTGTAGTCTTTGTAAGAAACATAGATTTCCATGGCTGTAAATTCTGGATTATGAGTTCTGTCCATCCCTTCATTCCTGAAGTTTTTAGAGAATTCATAAACCCCGTCAAAACCACCCACAATTAATCGTTTTAAGTACAACTCATTGGCAATTCTCATATATAAAGGAATATCCAAAGAGTTATGATGTGTAACAAACGGTCTTGCAGCTGCACCTCCTGGAATAGGTTGTAAAACAGGTGTTTCTACCTCAAAATACCCAGCATTATTAAAAAAAGAACGCATTGCGTTAAATAACTTAGTTCTTTTTACAAAAACTTCTTTTACATGCGAATTTACTACCAAATCTGCATAACGTTGTCTGTAGCGCATTTCTGGATCATTAAACGCATCATATGTATTTCCTTCCGCATCTACTTTAGGTAAAGGTAAAGGTTTTAAGGCTTTAGAAAGCAATTTAAAATCTTTAACCATTACTGTTTTTTCGCCTACTTTTGTCGTAAATAATGTTCCTTCAATTCCTATAAAATCTCCTATATCTAAGAGTTTCTTATAGACATCATTATACAAGGTTTTATCTTCACCAGTACAAATTTCATCTCTATTAAAGTATACTTGAATTCTACCTTCGCCATCTTGTAATTCTGCAAAAGAAGCTTTTCCTTGAATTCTACGAGACATTAACCTTCCAGCAATAATTACCTGTTTTTCATCAGAAAAGTTTTGTTTAATTTCCTTTGAATTAGAATTGATTGGAAATAAATCTGCAGGATAAGGATTGATACCTAAATCTCTTAATTTTGCTAGCTTTTCTCTACGTACAACTTCTTGTTCTGATAATTGCATTTTTTTCTGAAATTTCTGATGATTATTAAGTTGGCAAAGATACAATCAATAAAACTATTCCGCAATTGCTAGAATTTATAAAATAACCATAAAACATTGTGATGTTACGAAATGGTTGTATATTTGCGCGCTATTTAATGTTAAAATAGCAAACAGTTGTGTTGTTTTGTCACTTTCATAAAAGTGTCGTGGTTTTGTTAACCAATGGAAAGCTTCCCATACATGGGACGCTTTTTTTGTTTACAGAAGTTGGTTCTAAAAGAAATTTCCTTTTACTTCCCAAAATTTAATTACAAATAAGATTACATACACTACAGCAATTGAAAACTTAATAGTTGCAGAAGTTAAAAACCCTAAAAAAGCTCCAAAAGAAGCTTTAATGGCTCTATTGGTATCTTTACTATCGTATAGTAACTCTCCAATAAGTGCTCCTAAAAAAGCACCAATAAGAATACCAAAAGGAATAGGAGAGAATAAGCCAATAAGTAAACCTATCGTTGTTCCGTAAACTCCGTATTTACTACCACCAAAGCGTTTTGTGCCAATAGCTGGAATAAGATAATCTAGAATCCAAATAAGAATAGCCACAGCTAAAGTAATTCCTAAAAAAGTCCAATTCATAGGAATAACTGAGGTAAAATGTATTGCTAATAAACCCAACCAACCTGTTAATGGGCCAGGTAAAATTGGTAAAAAAGAACCAACAATACCCAATAGTACCAATACAAAGCCAAGAATTAATAAAAATATGTCCATAGTTCGTTATTTTTTAGACGATATATTTCTTCCTTTGTTACACTTTAATGATTATTATAAAATTAAATTTTAGTAATTTCACCCAATAAATATAGTGATGTTCTTACGTATTCTTTTCTTTTTATGTGCATTAATTTTTATCACTTCGTGTGATAAATTTTCATTTTCAAAAAAAGAAAGCAGGCAAGCTATAGATACTATAGTAGATTTTTCTTCTGTAGATACGTATCCTTCTTTTAAAATTTGTGATTCGATTATTAATAAAGATAGAAAAGCGAATTGTTTTAGAACTACCGTTCATCAAAAAATTGGCAAGGAATTAGCGTATTATAAGTTGACAACAAAAGATTCTATTAATGCAGTTGTAACTGTAGCTATAATTATCAATTCTAAAGGCGAGTTTCAATTAGAGTCTATAGAATCATCTGAAAACATTAAAAATCAAATCCCTAAATTAGATAGTTTGTTAAAAGTGAGCATTAAAAATTTGCCTAAAATCTATCCTGCAATTAAAAGAGGGATACCAGTCACAACAAAGTATCAATTACCAGTAAGAATACAGCTAAGAGAGTAGTTTAATTCAGCATAGCCCAAAGTTTATCTTTCAATTCTAATAGACCTTGCTGTGCAACAGAAGAAATAAATATAGTGTCTACATCTTTAGGTAAATCAGCTTTAATTTCTGCCTTAAGTTCATCATCTAACATATCTGTCTTAGAGATAGCTAATACACGATCTTTGTCTAATAATTCTGGATTGTGTTTCTTGAGTTCGTTTACCAAAATTTCGTATTCTTTATTAATATCATCAGAATCTGAAGGAACTAAAAATAATAAAGCAGAATTACGTTCTATATGTCTTAAAAAACGGTGTCCTAAACCTTTACCTTCTGCAGCACCTTCTATAATTCCGGGTATATCTGCCATCACAAACGTTTGATGATTTCGATATTCTACAATGCCAAGATTTGGTTTTAGTGTTGTAAAAGCGTAGTCTGCGATTTTAGGTTTTGCAGCAGTTAAAACAGATAATAAGGTAGATTTACCGGCATTAGGAAAACCTACTAGACCAACATCTGCCAGTATTTTTAATTCTATTCTAAACCAGCCTTCTAAACCGTCTATTCCTGGTTGGGCGTATCTAGGAGTTTGATTGGTAGAAGATTTAAAATTCCAGTTTCCAAGTCCGCCTTTGCCTCCTTTTAAAAGGATAATTTCTTTACCATGTTCTGTAATCTCAAACAAAATTTCATCGGTATCTGCGTCTCTGATGATGGTTCCTAGAGGAACATCTATATACACATCTTCACCATCATGACCAGTACTTCTACTTTTGCTACCTGCACCACCTTGAGTTGCTCTAAAATGACGTTTAAATTTTAAGTGAAATAAAGTCCACATATTTTTATCACCACGTAAAATGATGTGTCCTCCGCGTCCGCCATCACCACCATCAGGACCACCTTTTGTAATGTACTTTTCTCTGTGCAAA
This sequence comes from Polaribacter sp. WD7, assembly GCF_003335085.1. Taxonomy (GTDB): domain Bacteria; phylum Bacteroidota; class Bacteroidia; order Flavobacteriales; family Flavobacteriaceae; genus Polaribacter. Next base: position 785,180 of record NZ_QPEJ01000018.1, read on the forward strand.
TGCGCAGAACCTTGTCCGCCTTTACCAGAAGATGCGTAAATTTTTATGTAATCAACAAAATTTCCTTCGGTCATAGTTTCTAAAATTTAAATTCAAAATAACTAACACTTATATGGTATTAGCTATTTTGAATCTTTAGTCATTTTTTATGTTGCATTTCCTATCTTAAAAGAACTAATAAAATTATTTTCTAAATTCTTAAAAATAAGATTCCTGTATAAGCAGAAAATTAAAAACTAAAGTTTGTCAAATACTTCAGCAATTCTTTTTGTAATATCAGCAATAGAACCTACACCATTAACTCCGTAGTATTTGTTCTGTTCTTCAAAATAGTCTTTTAAAATGGCTGTTTTTGTGTTGTATTCATTAAAACGATTTCTAATTTTTGCTTCATCGGTATCATCCGTTCTTCCGCTAGTTTTTCCTCTTTCTAAAAGACGAGTAACCAAGATATCTTCTGGCACCTCTAAGGCAACCATTCCGTTAATTTGCTCTCCTTTTTCAGCTAAAAAATCATCTAAAGCTTCTGCTTGAGATTGTGTTCTTGGAAATCCATCAAAAATAAATCCGTTTGCTTTTGGGTTTTTTTCAACTTCGGCTTTTAGCATGTTAATGGTTACTTCATCAGGAACCAAATCACCTTCGTCCATATATTTTTTAGCTAACAATCCTAAATCGGTAGCATTTTTAATATTGAAACGAAATACATCTCCAGTAGAAATATGCACTAGATTGTACATTTCTTTTAAAAATTCTGCTTGAGTTCCTTTACCTGCTCCTGGAGGGCCAAATAATACAATGTTTTTCATTTTTGGTGGTGTTGTTAATTGGTATATAGTTGAGTAGTTTCTTCCTAAACTGTTGTAATCTAATCCATAACCTACAATAAATTTATCTTCAATACTTTTTCCGATATAATCTATGGGCAACTCTTTTTTGAATACGTCAGGTTTAAAAAATAACGTTGCAACCTTTAGTTGTTTTAAATTCTTGTTTCTAAAAATATTATAGATTTGTTGAAGCGTATTTCCGGTATCTATAATATCTTCTAATATAATTACTGTTCTACCTGTTAAGTCTTCGTTAATCCCTACAAGTTGTTTTACGTTTTCTGTAGAGGATGTTCCGTTATATGACGAAAGTTTTACAAAAGAGACTTCACAATTTCCATGATATTCTCTAATAAAATCTGCAGCAAATAAAAAGCATCCATTTAAAATTCCTACAAAAATAGGGACTTCATCTTGTGGTAACTCTCTTTGTACTTGATTTGCTAAATGTTTTACAGTAGCAGCAATCTCATCCTTATTAATGTAAGGTTTAAAGTACAAATCATGAAGTTTGATAATGCTCATTGTTTTGCAAATATACTAGCAATATACTGAATGTAAAAACCGTTTTCCTAATACCGAATTTACTTTGGTAGTTTTGTAGGAAAACGGTTTCTAATTTATTTTAAAATTAGAACGATTAGTTCTTTTCTTCTTTTTTAGTAGTGTCAAACATAATAGGAGTTGCTACAAATAGAGACGAATAGGTACCTACTGCTACACCAACAATTAAGGCAAACATAAATCCTTTAATAGAATCTCCACCAAATAAGAAAATGGCTAACATTACTAATAAGGTGGTTAAAGATGTGTTGATGGTTCTTCCTAAAGTAGAACTTAAGGCTTTGTCAACAACTTCACTATATTTCCATTTTGTATGAATTCCTGCAAATTCTCTAATTCTATCAAAAATAACCACGGTATCATTCAGAGAATATCCCACCACTGTCAAAATTGCAGCAATAAACGATTGACCAATTTCCATATCAAAAGGCATTACTTTATAAAAAATTGAAAATACCCCTAATACGATAAGAACATCATGAAAAACAGCAATTACAGCACCAATAGAGAATGATACTTTTCTAAAACGCAATAAGATGTACAAGAAAACTACTAATAAAGAACCAAATACAGCATATAACGCAGATGTTTTAATATCGTCTGCAATAGTTGGCTCTACTTTCATATAGCTCATTACTCCTGCACCTTCTTTTTCAAAACCAGGTTTAAAATCTTCATACGAGGTTGCGCCTAAATAAGATTGTAAACCTTTGTAAAGTGCGTTTTGTACTTGATCGTCTACTTCTTGACCTTCTTCATCAATCTTATAAACAGTAGTTATTTTTAATTGATTAGCACTACCATAGGTTTTTACTTCTGGTGCAGTACCAAAGGCATCTTTTAATGTACCAGCAACTTCTGTAGCGCTCATATCTTGATCAAAACGAACAACATAAGAACGACCACCTTTAAAATCTACTCCTTGTTTTAATCCGATAGAGAAAATTGAAATTAATCCACCAATAATAATAGCTCCAGAAATGATGTAGGCAATTTTACGTTTCTTTAGGAATTCTACATTAATATTTTGGAACCATCCTTTAGAAATAGAGGTGTTAAATGTTAAGTCTGTTTCTTTTTTAGTAGCTCTATCAATTAATAAACGAGTAATAAATACTGCTGTAAATAATGATGTTGCAATACCAATCATTAATGTTAAGGCAAAACCTTTAATTGGTCCTGTACCAAAAACATATAAAATAATACCTGTTAATAAGGTAGTAATGTTTGCATCTATAATTGCAGATAAAGCACCTTTTACAGAGAAACCTTCTTCTACAGATTGCTTTAAACCTTTCTTTTTAAATAAACCTTCTTTAATTCTTTCAAAGATAATTACATTGGCATCTACAGACATACCAATGGTTAAGATAATACCTGCAATACCAGGTAAAGTTAACACAGCATTAAAAGAAGCTAAAATTCCGAAGATGAACAAGATGTTTACAATCAAAGCAATATCTGCATACAAACCTGCCTTACCATAATATAAAATCATCCAAAGTAAAACTAATAAAATAGCCAAACCAAATGAACGAATAGAAGCGTCTATAGATTCTTGACCTAAAGAAGGCCCAACAACTTCTGCCTGAATAATTCTAGCAGCTGCTGGTAGTTTACCCGCTTTTAGCACTGTAGCAATATCTTCTGCCTCAGCAATCGTCATACTTCCTCCAGAAATAGAGGTTCTACCTCCAGTAATAGGTACATTTACAGAAGGAGCTGTGTATACATAATCATCTAAAACTACAGCTACAAATTTACCAACATTATCCGTAGTCATTTTAGCCCATTGTTTGGTCCCAGAGCTATTCATAGTCATAGAAACTTCAGGCTTATTTAATTGATCAAAAACTTGGGCAGCATCCAAAATAACATCACCTTCTATACTCGCTTTATTTTTTCTATTCCCTTTTATAGCGTATAAACCGATAACTTCTGTACCGTCGTCACTTTTGTTAGATTTGTAATCCCATAAAAATTTAACGTATCTTAACTCACTTGGCAATAACGCTCTTATTTCTTTTTTGCTTAGTAAATCATTAACTGTAGCGGTATCTAAAACTCTAGCTTGCGCTACTAGAGAGCTCATTTGTTGTTGAGATTGCGCTACGTTTGGAAATAAATACGTGAATAAGTTTTTCTGATTTTCAACATCTAAAGAATCTTTAGATTCTCCTAATAAATCATCAATATCATCTTTCTTCGTAGAGTCTATTTCTTTTTCTAAAACGCTTTCATCTTTTAGCAATTCAGCAACTTTTGCATTAGCAGAAAAGAAGAATCCTTGCACTTCTGCGTTTGTATAAACTTCCCAGAATTGTAATTCGGCTTTACTTGTAATTAATTTTGTAACACGCTCAATATCCTTAGCTCCTGGCAATTCAATTTGAATTCTTCCAGAGTTTCCTATTCTTTGAATGTTTGGTTGTGTTACACCAAACTTATCTATTCTGCTTCTTAATACCTCAAAAGCAGTACCAATAGAGCTGTTAATTTCTTCTTGTAGTGTTTCTTTTACTGTAGCATTATCTTCATTAAAAGAAATTTTTTCGCTTAAAGCTTTTGTTCCAAAAATAGAAGGATCACTTAATTTGGTGTCTCCAGCTATCTTTTCAAATTCTTCAAAGAATAAGTCTAAATAGGTAGCGTTACTGTTTTTTTGTCTAGTATCAGCTGCATTTAAAGCTTGATTAAAAACTTCATTTTTAGAGTCGTTAGCCAAACTTTTTAAGACCTCTTTTACAGATACTTGTAAAATAGCATTGATACCTCCTTTTAAGTCAAGACCAAGATTCATTTCTTTGTCTTTTACATCATTATAACTATATTTAGTAATACCTAAGTTAATAATGTCTTTGTTTGCAACACTATCTAGATACTTTCTTTCTAAAGTAGCTTTTTGTCTTGCGTCTTCATTTGCACCTTTGGTTTCAGCATATACCTTTGCATCGTCCTCCACTTTATTAGCTAAAAATGTGAATGATAACTGGTATAAACTTACCAACCCAAAAAGGATTGCAAATAATTTTATAAGTCCTTTATTTTGCATTTTAATATGTTTTTTTAAGTCAAATTTTTAAAACGAGCAAATGTATAACTTCTCGTATAATTTGACAATTATTTTATTTTGATTGTTTTTGAAAGAATACGTTTGAGAACCAATAGTTTACATTGGCTTAAACCTGTTGTAAAATAACATGTTTATAATGAACTGTTGCTGGGGCCAGCTCTAACTTCTGGTTTGGTATGAGAAGATTGATCTTGTGCTAAAGCCTTACTTGTATTACTTTTATATTTTGTTCTAAAAAGTTGATTTGCATTTTGAATTTCAGAATTTCTTAGAAAAACAGAAGCGTAAGAAGTTAGGGAGCGGTCTGTACCAAATTTTACTTCTAAGATATAATTTTCATTAGGCTTAGATGTGTTAGAATTATCATGTAACTCGTAAACATCTATACTGTAGGTAAATGAACTTTGTTTGTCTTTGTCAGACGGATTTTTATCAACAACTAAATCGTGTTCATTTAGTGCTTTCTTGATAGTGTTGATATCTGTAACACTATGATAAGAAATTTTTAAGGTGTTGTTGTTTATTTTTTGAATGGTAATGTTCTGAACACCAGATGTTAGTAGTTTTTCTTTAACCTTAGCAATAGTACTATTAATATCTTGTTGCTTTACAGACGAGTTAGCAAACTGTAAAGCAATCTCTTGATTAGGAAGAGAAGTTTGTTTTTGTAAAGCTCCAAAAACAGCAAATATTAAAAATAAAGTACAAATGTACCACCTTGTGCGCATGCGTCAAATATATAAAAAAAGATTGCTTTCTACCTAAGTAAAAAGCAATCTTATTATGTTGTAGGTATATCTTAAAGTTCTAGTAAACCGTTGGTTTTAGAAACTCCAGCCGCAGATTCTTGTATATGCTCTTTTTCAGCATCATTCAAATCAATTTCTACAATGCTTTCAATACCATCTTTTCCTAATACAACAGGTACACCAATACATAAATCAGATAACCCGTATTCTCCATCTAGTAAAGCAGAACATGGAAATATTTTTTTAGTATCGCAAGCAATTGCCTGTACCATTCCAGATACAGCTGCTCCAGGAGCATACCATGCAGAAGTACCTAATAATTTTGTTAAGGTTGCGCCACCAACTTTAGTATCTTCTTTAACTTGATTTAATCTCTCATCAGAAATAAATTCTGAAACGGGTACAGAATTTCTTGTAGCCAAACGTGTTAAAGGAACCATACCTTTGTCTGAATGACCGCCAATAACCATACCGTCTACATCAGAAATAGGAGCACCTAAAGCTTCTGCTAATCTATATTTAAAACGAGCAGAATCTAAAGCACCACCCATTCCAATAATTCTATTTTTGGGTAAACCAGTTGTTTTGTGTACTAAATACGTCATTGTATCCATAGGATTTGAAACTACAATGATGATTGTATTTGGAGAGTGTTCTATTAAGCTAGCAGAAACAGATTTTACAATACCTGCGTTAATACCTATTAATTCTTCACGAGTCATACCTGGTTTTCTTGGAATACCAGAAGTAATAACACAAACATCAGAATTAGCCGTTTTAGCATAATCATTTGTACTTCCTGTAATTTTCGTGTCAAAACTGTTTAGAGAGGCAGTTTGCATTAAATCCATCGCTTTACCTTCTGCATAACCTTCTTTAATGTCTAGTATTACAACTTCAGAAGCGAAGTTTTTAATAGCTATGTATTCTGCACAACTTGCACCAACTGCACCAGCACCAACAACTGTAACTTTCATAATGATTTATTTTTTAAGTTTTTATGATAAATTTATGGCGTAAAAATACGATATAAAAAATAGTTAAATGTGATATATATCATAAAAAAATGCATCTAAACGAGATGCCTTTTTTTTGTTGAATTTTTTATTTTTAGCGAATACTGATAGCAACGCCTAAGTTTGCTGTATTGTACTCTTGAAGAGAATAACTACCGTAAATTTTGAAAAAACCTAAACTTAGACGAGCACCAATAGTAGCAGCTACTCCGTTAGATTCAAAATCCAAATCAGAAGGAACAATAAGTGTTTCTTCTACAGTGTCATTAGGAGCAGGAAAACCTGTGTCAAAAACACCAGTATATCTTCCTGTCATATTATAGGAAGAGTTACCAGAGTTGTAACCAAAACCTCCATATATATTGATGATTGGAAAATTTAAAGAAGCTATTGCTTGCACAGTAAATGCAGATAAGTCAAATTCTGCTAATGCAGCTTGAGTTCTAATAGGTCCTGTAGTAATATCTGCAATACCGTAGCTAACAGTCATACTTGTATATGCTGCTAAAAGTGAAACGTGTAAAGGAGTTTTGTCTAATGGTCCAAACCAATTTGTAATCTCTTTTTTTAATCCAATACCAAACATGTTTAACGAACTTTCGTCTTGATCGTCTCCAAAACTAATATCTGGAATAAATCTAGCCATCACTTCAAATTTACCAGGTAAACCAACATTTAACTGTACAGCGGGAGCAGGAACTAGGTTTGCAGGTAAATTAACGCCTCCAGGTGCGGTAAAGTCTGCGGTTACATTTTCTCCTCTGATGTTTCTTTGAACTCTAAATTGTGCACCGTTATCTGAACCTGAAAAAGTAGGTGATGTTGTAGAGGTTGATGATACAGAAACAAGTCCAAGAGCAGCTATATCAAAAGAATCTCTATCTGAAGGAATAGCAGCACCGCTAGCTCCAATAGAGATGTCAAAACCAAAAGGTTTATGCACTTTTGCGGTATGGTACCATCCGCTATTCATAGCGTTGATAAAACCTTCCATTCCTGGAGCAAAATAAGCTTGTAAAAGTTTTTTGGAATCAGAGGGATCTGCTAGTAGTATGTTTTCAAAACCTTCTTGCGCTTTAGTGTGTAATGAAAAGGCAAAAAAACTTAAAAATAAAGCAATACATTTTTTCATGATAATTGAGTTTGGTTAATATTTGTTTAAAAGTTGAGTTTAATCAAAACGAAGATATAAAAAAATACACACTCCTATGAGAAGTGTGTATAAAATACTATAAAACAAACCTTTTAAGCGTCTATATTTGCATATTTTGCATTTCGTTCAATAAAGTCTCTACGAGGAGGAACTTCATCTCCCATAAGCATAGAGAAAACTCTATCTGCTTCTGTTAAGCTATCTATGGTTACTTGGCGCAATGTTCTAAATTCAGGGTTCATGGTTGTGTCCCATAATTGTTCTGCATTCATCTCACCTAAACCTTTATATCTTTGTATGGTAACAGATCCACCCATTTTTTGAGCAATTAAATCACGTTGGTTGTCATCCCATGCATACTCTCTTTTTTGTCCTTTCTTTACTAAATATAGAGGAGGAGTAGCAATATAGATATAACCTTGCTCAATCATTTCTTTCATATATCTAAAAAAGAAAGTTAATATTAAGGTAGCAATATGAGAACCATCTACATCGGCATCACACATAATAACTACTTTATGGTAGCGAACTTTAGATAAGTTTAGCGCCCTTGGGTCTTCTTCTGTACCAATAGAAACGCCTAATGCTGTAAACATGTTTTTGATTTCTTCATTTTCAAAAACTTTATGTTGCATTGCTTTTTCAACATTTAATATTTTTCCACGGAGTGGTAAAATTGCCTGAAAGTTACGGTCTCTACCTTGTTTGGCTGTTCCGCCTGCAGAATCTCCCTCAACCAAGAAGATTTCACATTGCGCAGGGTCAGTCTCAGAGCAGTCAGATAATTTACCAGGTAAACCACCTATACTCATTACTGTTTTACGTTGTACCATTTCACGAGCTTTACGAGCTGCGTGACGTGCCTGCGCTGCTAAAATTACTTTTTGAACAATGGTTTTAGCATCATTAGGGTTTTCCTCTAAATAATCAGTCAACATTTCAGATACTGCCTGAGAAACTGCAGCACTTACCTCTCTGTTTCCTAATTTAGTTTTGGTTTGTCCTTCAAATTGAGGTTCTTGAACTTTTACAGAAACAATAGCTGTTAAACCTTCTCTAAAATCATCACCCGCAATTTCAAATTTTACGTTTTTAAGCAAACCAGATTCATCGGCATACTTTTTTAAAGTACTTGTAAGTCCGCGTCTAAAACCAGATAAATGCGTACCTCCTTCATGTGTATTTATGTTATTTACATAAGAATGTAAATTTTCTGAATAAGAGGTGTTGTACACCATAGCAACTTCAACAGGAATGTCGTTTTTTTCACCTTCCATAGCAATTACACCAGCGGTTAATTGCTCTCTTGTAGAGTCAAGGTACTTTACAAATTCAGATAATCCTTCTGTAGAATGAAAAACTTCTGAAATAAAGTTACCTTCATCGTCGGTTGTTCTCTTGTCTGTTAAAGTAATGGTAATACCTTTGTTTAGGTAAGATAATTCACGCATTCTAGTGGCAAGAGTATCATAATTATACTCTGTAGTTTGCTGAAAGATAGATTTATCTGGTAAAAAAGTGACAATAGTTCCTGTAAAATCGGTTTCTCCTATTGTTTTGACAGGATATAGCGTTTTACCTCTTTCGTACTCTTGTTGCCAAATTTTACCTTCTTTATGCACAGTAGCAGTTAAGTGGTCTGAAAGTGCGTTAACACAACTTACACCAACACCATGTAAACCACCAGAAACTTTATAAGAATCTTTGTCAAATTTACCCCCTGCACCAATTTTAGTCATTACTACTTGTAGTGCAGAAACGCCTTCTTTTTGGTGAATACCAACAGGAATTCCACGTCCATTATCTTTGGTAGTAATAGAGTTGTCTTCATTAATAGTTACTTCTATGGTATCACAATGACCAGCTAAAGCTTCATCAATAGAATTGTCTACAACTTCATATACCAGGTGGTGTAAACCTCTAACCCCAACATCTCCAATATACATTGATGGACGCATTCTAACATGCTCCATTCCTTCTAATGCCTGAATACTGGAGGCGTCATAACTATGTTTTTTTTCTTCGCTCATTCTATATTTAAATTATATTTTGATTGATAATTGTATAAAATACAACCTACCAAATATAATCAAATACATGGCTTTTTACAGTTTTATGTTGATAAAAATAAAAATTGTTGATAAATCTAAAAATGTCTTAAATAGCCTGTAAGGTATCTTAAATTTGATTTCTAGAGCTTATAAATAATTTTTTTTATTTAAAAATGAGATAATCGATTGTAGCTTTTATAATGCAGTTTGGGTTTTTAGAAATTGTTTGCAAATAATTCAATAAAGGTTAATTTTTAATTGAAAACGGAAAAATCATCAGATGTTCAAACTTAATTTATAAAAGAGAAATAACTTAGGGTGATATTTTTTAAAAGAAAAGTAAAGAGACGCTATTAAATGTGTAGAATTTTAAAAACTAATAAATTAAGAATCATAAATTTATCATATTCGTAATAAAATTTGGATATTTTAAAAAATAGTGTTTAGTCTATTTATTTACTCTATATTTGGCGACGAATTATATATATGAATCGTAATAATAACAATAATAATTTCAATAATCCTAATTTATAGGTAAGGAAGGTTATTGTTTACATATAGATAAAACCTTCCAAATTTTGGAAGGTTTTTTTTTGAAGCTAAATGAGTAACAATGGGTAAAATGATGACAGTCGACATTTTGTCGAGTATTAAAGGAGCTAAAGAATCAGAGGCGGTTAGCAAATTGTTTGATGCAATTAAAAGTGCTAATGTAAATAACATAGATTCAGAAAATAAATTTAAGAATGCAGTGTCTTTAGATGATTTGCGAGAAGATGTTGTTTTAGATAGCTCAACTATTGAGAAAGAAATCATTATCGAGAACTTTCCAAAAAAGAAAAATGGTTATCTGGTAGTTGCTAAAGTTATAGAAGAATAAATTAGTTTTTGATTGTTTGTAAAACAGGCGATTAAGCTAAAAAACAATAGATATGAGTAAAATCAGAGAAATCCACAATAAGCTAAAAAACAAAGAGGTTACTTGTTTAGAGTTGGTGCAAGAAAAGTTGGATTTATTAAAATTAAATACCCACAACACTGTTAATTCGCTTTTAGATACCTTAGCTATAGATTTAGCAAAAAAAGTAGATGCTAAAATAGCAGACGGAAAAGAAATTGGGTTGCTAGAAGGAATTCCCTTTGGAATTAAAGATGTGTATATGGTACAAGGAACGTACACAACCGCTAGTTCAGATTTATTAAAAAATTATAAATCATCATACACAGCAACAGCTATTCAAAAATTATTGGATGCAGGTGCAATTCCTTTAGTAAAAGAAAATTGCGATAGTTTTGGCCACGGTTCATCATCAGAAAACACCATTTTTGGTGCTGTAAAAAATGCTGTAAATCCAACGTTAGTTGGTGGAGGTTCAAGTGGAGGTTCTGCTGTAAATGTAGCAAAAGAGTATACAATTTTTTCTATTGGAGGAGATACAGGGGGTTCTATTAGGCAACCAGCTGGTTATAACAATGTATATGGTTTAAAACCAACTTATGGTAGAATCTCTCGCTTCGGATTAATGGCCTACGCATCTTCTACAGATTGTGTTGGTCCAATTGCAAAATCATTAGAAGATATCAGAATTGTTTTAAACGCAATGAGTGCGAAGGATGTAAAAGACCAAACTACATATCAATCAGAAAGTATTTCTAAAGATGTAGTTTTACTTACTGATGAAATTAAAACGGTAGGATATTTTAAAAACTTTATAGAAAGTGAAGCCATTTCATCAGAAATAAAACAAAGTTTTTTAAGAACAATAGATACAATAAAATCAAAAGGAATTGCTGTAAAAGAATTGGATTTCTTTGAATCTGACACTTTAGTTTCTACTTATTATACTTTGGCTATGGCAGAAACCGCCTCTAATTTGTCCAGGTTAGATGGTACTAACTATGGCAACAGAATTGAAGGTAAAAATTTAAAAGATACGTATTCTATTACACGTTCAGAAAATTTTTCTGAAGAAACGAAACGCAGAATTGTGGGAGGTAATCAAGTCTTGTCTCAAGGTTTTTCTGATGAAATTTATTTAAAAGGGTTGAATTTGAGAGATCAAATTGCTGCTAATTTTGAGAAAGATTTTAAAAAGGTTGATCTTATTTTGTCACCTGTAACTCCCAATAATCCACCTAAAATTGGAGATAGCTTAAAAGATCCTTTGGCAATGTATTTGTCAGATGCGTATACTGTTGGTTTTAGTTTAGGTCAATTACCAACGTTAACAACGCCAAAAGGAACAGCAACAGGAATTCAAATTACAGCAGCCAAAAAGAATGATGAATTGGTTTTGCAATTCGCAAACTTTTTAAACGATATTTTATAATGGAGTTAGCACAATTAAATGAGCTTTTAAAAAAGCATGAATTAGAATTAGTTATTGGTTTAGAAACACATGTTCGGTTAAATACAAAATCTAAATTATTTTGTTCTTGTGCCAATCAAGAAGCTGAAGAAGCTAACACTAATATTTGTTCTGTGTGCACAGGGCAAATGGGCGTGTTACCTGCTGTAAATAAAGAGGCTATAAAAAAAGCTATTTATTTTGGAAAAGCAGTACAATCTACTTTTGAAAACGAGGTTATTTCTTGGGATAGAAAACATTATGAATATCCAGATAATCCTAAGAATATTCAAATTACACAGTTTCATAATCCTGTAATTCCAGATGGTCAAGTGTCTTGTTTTAGAAATGATGGGTCTCAATTTACAGTAAATCTAACTCAAGTTCATATAGAGGAAGATGCTGCTAAATTAATGCATGAGAAAAACATTTCTTTGGTAGATTTTAATAAGGCAGGAGTTCCGTTAATAGAAATTGTGACAGAACCGTGTATCAGGCATATAGAAGATGCTTCCATCTATGCGCAATATATACAAAGAATTGTGCAGAATTTAAAAATATCTGAAGCAAACTTAGAAAAAGGGGAGTTTAAAAGTGATGTATCTGTTTCTTTAAGAAAAATAAATAGTGATGCATTAAACCCAAGAACAGAGATCAAAAACTTAAATTCTTTTAAGTTTATGGTAGATGCTTTAAAGGAAGAAATAGAAAAGCAATTAAATTATTTTATAGAGCATAAAGAGTTTAGACCAGACCAAACTACAGTGTTGTTTGATGCAGATTTAAAGCAGACCAAAACAATGCGTAAAAAGGAATTTGAAGCGGATTACAGATTTATTTCTGAACCAGATATTCCTTTTGTGGCTATTAAAAATGTTGTAGAAAGTATAGATGTAGATATTAGCTCTTTGCCTTTTGCAGTAGAATCAATTTTGATAAAAGGTGGGGTTTTACCTCAAGATGCAAAGTTTTTTACAGCAGATTCTTTGCGTTCGGAAACCTTTATAGCACTAAATAATCAAATTAAAGACCCTTCTTTTGTAGCAAAAGCCTTGGTAAATAATATTGCTGCAGATGAGTATGTAAATATTCATGATGTAGCTAAACTCAGTGAAATTTTTCAATTATTTAAACAAGATAAAATTACATCTGTTTTGGTTCAGAACGGAATCTCCAATTATTTAAAAGACAGCACTTTTGATTATAAAAAATACTTTGATGAAAATACCATTTCTGAAGATACCATTAAAAATGCTGTTGCAAAAGTAATTGTAGAAAATGAAGCAATTGCAAATGACATTAAAAATGGTAATCAAGGAAAATCAGGTATTTTAGTAGGTAAAATCATCAAAATTATTGGTAAAGGAGCTTCAGGGAAAGTAATTCGTGAAGAAATTCTGAAACAAGTTTCTGTTGATAAAGTTGGAAGCAAGAATTTAGAAATTGAAAGTAAAAAAACGTCTACCAATAACCAATCATCAACAACAAATAACCAACAAGAAGAATTACCGGAGATTCCTATTGTTATTAAAGATGAATATAGAACACATAAAATAGCACAGCTATCAGAAAATACAATTAATGAAGAAGTACTTTTATCGGGTTGGGTAGCTAGTGTTCGTGATCATGGAGAATTGATGTTTATTGATTTAAGAGGTTCTAATAACGAAATACTTCAGGTACGTTTAAGTAGAGAATCTTTCCCCAATTTAGACGAATTGGTAAAATTAAAACCAGAAACTGTAATTACCGTAAAAGGAATTGTTGTTCAGCGGAAAGAAGATGATTATAATGCTGGTTTAAGAACAGGTAAAATTGAATTAGAAACTGCTGAATTAGAAATTTTAAACCTTTCTAAAACATTGCCTTTTGAAATTAAAAGAGCAATGAAAACGAATGAAACAACACGTTTTCAGTATAAATTTTTAGATCATAGAAATGATGATGTTCGTAGAGCAATTGTAAACAGGCACAAAGTAATTAAATTATTGCGTGATATTTTAGATGAAGAAGAGTTTTTAGAAATTGAAACGCCAATTTTAACAGCTGGCACAGATGAAGGAGCAAGAGAGTTTATTGTGCCTACTCGTAAAGAAGCAGGTTCTTTTTACACGTTACCGCAAGCGCCGCAGCAATTTAAACAAATGTTAATGGTAAGCGGCTATGAAAAATATTTTCAAATAGCACGTTGTTTTAGAGATGAGGATTCTAGAGGTGATAGACAGCCAGAATTTACACAGTTAGATATTGAAATGGCATACGCAAGTATGCAACAAATCATAGACTTAAACACTAAAATGTTTAATGAAGTAGTAAAAAAAATCTACGGTAAAAAATGGATTTTACATCCTTTTGTAACCATAACCTATAAAGAGGCTATGGATAAGTATGGATGTGATAGACCAGATTTACGTTTTGGTTTAGAAATGCAAGACATTACTAATATTGTAAAAGACACCACTTTTCAGGTATTTAGCAAACCAATAGATGAGGGCGGAATTGTAAAATGCATCAAAGTTACTGCCAAAGAGCAAGGAAACAAACGTATGTCTAAAGGTCAAATAGAAAACTTAACTGCAATTGCTCAACAAAATGGGTTAGGTGGTTTGGCATACATTATCGTAAATGAAAACGATTTACAATCACCAATTATTAAGTTTTTAGGAGAAGAAATTGCGGCTAACATTATCAAAGAAACCAATGCAAAAGTTGGTGATATTGTATTCTTTTCTGCTGCAGATTATGCAACTGCTAACAAAGCCTTAGATGCTGTTCGACAAGAAATGGGGCGTATGTTAAAGTTGATAAACCCTAAAGAATTGAGACCAGCTTGGGTAGTAGATTTTCCAATGTTTGAAAAAACAGATGAAGGTAGATGGACGTTTACACACAACCCTTTTTCTATGCCGGCTATCTATGACCTAGAAAAACACATGACTGGAAATAATGATGAAATAGGAACCATTATTGCTCAGCAATACGATTTAATCTTAAACGGCTATGAAATTGGGGGAGGTTCTGTTCGTGCTCACAAATCAGAAATCTTAGAAGCTACCTACAAAAACATGGGGTATAATAAAGAAGAAATGATTAAAAGTGTGGGTACTATGCATAAAGCCTTTCAATATGGAGCACCACCTCATGGAGGAATTGCTTGGGGGGTAGATAGATTGATGATGATTTTAGAAAAAAAAGTATCTATTAGAGAAGTAATGGCTTTTCCTAAAACAGGTACTTCAGAAGATCTATTATTTAATGCTCCTTCTATTTTGCCAGATAAAAAAGTTGAAGAAATGAATGTGAAAATTATCAGAAATTAAGGTTAAAAATGATATCGTTTTTTTTAATTAAATTTATAGGTTGAAAAATTATTAATTATGTACAAATTGAAGATTGTAAGTGTTTTTTTATTTTTAGTAATAAACACATTTTCTCAAACCCCCATTTTTGTAGAAGATTTTAATGACTCTAATGTTAATAGCATAAGTACACCAACTGGTTTTTCAAGTGCTATTTCTAATGGTACTCTGCAGATTATAGGAAATGGTAATGGGGGATTGTGGAGTTCTATATCGTATAACGTAAATAATGGAATAGACCTTTCTGAAAGTCCTAAATTGTTTATTAGGGCTAAATCATCACCTAGTGTAGAGATGAGAGTCGATTTAAGAGACGATACAGGGTATTTAACCAATCAAAATCCAATATCAGCAAGATTAAGTGGAGAATTCGTTACTTATGAATTTGATTTTACAGATAAACTTTTTGATGGTGCCTTTGGTGGTCCTTGTAAGTTAGGACCCTGTGCTGTAGATGCTACAAATATTAAAACCATCTCAATTTATGCAAATCCAGGAATAGGTAAGTATAATGGAACTATCGAGTTAGACTGGATAAGTTTTGGGTATGTAGAATCTTCAGATCAGCAAGAAACAACTAATTTTCAAATTAGATACAATCAAGTTGGTTACTTAATAGGTAGAGCAAAAACAATTAGTATTACATCACCAGTTAATTTTTTACCTTTAACCTACAGTATAAAAAATAAAAGTGGTGTTACAGTTAAAACTGGACAAACACCTAACCCTAATTTTTGGGGAGATGCACAAGAATACGCATCAATCATAGATTTCTCAGAAATTGAAACAGCAGGAGAGTATACTATAGAGGTTAACGATAAAAAACAAACCTTTACAATAGGCAATGATGTTTATGATGATTTGTCTTTAGCTGCATTAAAATACTTTTATTACAATAGGGCAAGTACAGCTATTACGGCACAATATGGTGGTATTTGGGCAAGAACATCAGGCTTACCAGATACTCAGGTAAGAGTGCACTCATCTGCAGCTTCAACAGCAAGACCTACAGGTACAATAATTTCTGCTCCAAAAGGATGGTTTGATGCTGGTGATTATAATAAGTACATAGTAAATAGCGGAATTTCTACCTATACATTATTAGCCGCATTTGAGCATTACACGTCTTATTACGCCTCTAAAAATCTGAATATTCCAGAATCAGGAAACAATTTACCAGATATTTTAGATGAAATTATTTGGAATTTAGATTGGATGTTGGCTATGCAAGATCCAAATGATGGAGGTGTATACCATAAACTAACTGGGTTAAATTTTGCAGGGAGAATAATGCCAAATAGGTATACAGCAACACGCTATGTGGTACGTAAAAGTACATCAGCAGCGCTAAATTTTGCAGCAGTTACAGCAATGGCTTCAAGGATTTTTAAACAATATGAAGTTCAAAAACCAGGTTATAGTACAGCCTTACAAGAAGCTGCTAAAGAAGCCTACGCTTGGGCAAAAGCTAACCCTACAAATTATTTTACTAACCCTACAGGAGTTAGAACTGGAGAGTATGGAGATAGAAACGTAACAGACGAATTCCAATGGGCTGCAACAGAATTATTTATTACAACTAAAGAAGCACAATTTAAAAATGACATCAATATTAACAATATCAATAATGGTGTTCCTAGTTGGCATAGTGTTGGCGGGTTAGCTTTGTTTTCTATGAATCATCATTCGGCACAACTTTCTGCAGATATAAATGTTACTATAGCTCAATCTAAAGTACTAGAAAAGGCAAATGAAATTCGCGCAAAAGTAAATACATCCCCAATGGAAATAGGAATGGCAAATAGTGATTATGTTTGGGGTAGTAATAGTGTTGCAGCAAATCAAATGATGTACCTAATAAGAGCTTATGAAATTTCAAAAGAAGAAACCTACTTAAAAGCAGCATATAAAACAATGGATTATCTTTTAGGTAGAAATGGTACAGGTTTTTCTTTTGTATCTGGTTTTGGAGATAAAACACCAATTAGGCCTCATCACAGAATTTCTGATGCAGATGGTATTGCAGCACCTATACCAGGTATGTTAGCAGGAGGTCCACAACCAGGACAACAAGACAAATGCACTACATATCCTAGCAATGCTGCTGCTAGATCATTTTCAGACACTTGGTGTTCCTACTCTACAAACGAAGTAACAATTAATTGGAATGCACCTCTAGCTTACGTTACCAATGCATTAAGATTTTATCAAAATAGCGGAGTAGCATTATCAGTCTCAGAAAATAATTCTTTTCAAGATCAAATTCAACTATACCCAAATCCTGTCAGTAATTTGTTACACATAAACTTAACAAACCAAGATGTTCAAGAAATTTCTATTTATAGTATTGCGGGGAAACAAGTTTTTAAAACCAAAGCAATAGAGCGAAACATTACGCTAGATTTTAGTGACTTACAAACGGGGGTATATATAGTTAAAATAAAAAAACAAGATAAAATAATTACAAAAAAAGTAATTAAAAATTAAAATTTAGTCTAATAAAACTTGGTCAAGTTAAATTTGGTTTCTAAATTTGTAATCTAAAATGAAAAGTAAGGTAAACAATATATGGTGGTGGAACTCTCTTATCTAATAAGTGAGAACTAAACCTATATGTAAACAATATATAAAAAAGGCTTATCTCACGATAAGCCTTTTTTCAATTATACGAAATGAATAAAATAAAATTTAAAACACTATTTAAAACTAAAATAGCAGATACAATTACGCCAGTAGGTTTGTATTTGCGTTTTAGAGATAAATATGCAAACACATTGCTTTTAGAAAGTTCAGATTATCATAGCAAAGAAGAAAGTTTTTCTTTTATTGCTATAGATCCAATAGTTTCTATAAAAGCAGAAAACCATCATTTAAGTTTTTCACATAAAGGAATTGAGCTAGAAAATATAGAAATTGGTAGAAACTTCAATGCAATTTTCGAAAAATATAGCAATACAATTGATTTAGATTGTCCTTCAGAATTAAAATCGTTTAACGGTTTGTATGGTTATACAACATATGATTCTGTGCAGTATTTTGAGAACATCAACTTAAATGTAGCTGAAGCGCCGTCTGCAATTCCGTTAATGCAATACAGTTTTTACAGATTTATTATTGCTATCAATCATTTTAATGATGAAATGACGTTGATAGAAAATATTGAAGAAGGAACTGAATCTAGAATTAAGGAAATTCAAACAATTATTGATGCACAAGCATTCAATACACAAAAATTTGAAATAGTTGGCGATGAGACTTCGAATGTAAAAGGAGAAGAATTTATTGAATATGTTAGAAAAGCAAAATCGCATTGTAAACGTGGAGATGTTTTTCAGTTGGTGTTATCGCGTCAGTTTCAACAAAAATTTAAAGGTGATGAGTTTAATGTGTATAGAGCTTTGCGTTCTATAAATCCATCACCATATTTGTTCTTTTTTGATTACGGTTCTTTTAAGTTGATGGGGTCTTCACCAGAAGCACAAATTAAAATATCGGCGGGAAAAGCGACTATCAATCCTATAGCTGGAACATTCAGAAGAACGAGTGATATGGCTAAAGATATCCAATTGGGTAAAAAATTATCTGCAGATAAAAAAGAAACAGCAGAACATGTAATGTTGGTAGATTTAGCACGAAATGATTTAAGTAAACACGCTGACAATGTGGATGTTGAGGTGTTTAAGGAAGTGCAGTATTTTAGCCATGTTATTCATTTGGTATCTACAGTTTCTGGTCAGTTAAAAGGAAATCCTATAGAAATCGTGGGTGACACTTTTCCTGCAGGAACGTTAAGTGGAGCACCAAAATACAAAGCAATGGAATTGATTGACACGTATGAAAATCAATCTCGCGGATTTTATGGTGGTGCAGTTGGTATAATTGGATTAGATGGTTCTGTAAATTTGGCAATTGCCATTAGAAGTTTTGTGAGTAAAAACAAGACGTTATATTATCAAGCAGGAGCAGGAATCGTTATTCATTCTAACGAAGAAAAAGAATTACAAGAAGTAAATAATAAGTTAGCAGCGTTAAAAAAAGCGTTGATTTTAGCGGAAAATATTTAGGGCGTTTTAACAGGCTTTCCACTATATCTTTTTTCCGAAAAAAAAAAAAGGATGCCGTTTTAATCCTTAACGCAAAGTTGAGAAATATGAAAATATTAATAATAGACAATTACGATTCGTTTACCTATAATTTGGTACACATGGTAGAAAAAATTACAGGAAATTTCCCTGCAGTTTTTAGAAACGATGAAATTAGTATTGCAGATGTAGGAAATTACGACATCATTATGTTGTCTCCTGGACCTGGAATTCCAGATGAAGCAGGAATCTTAAAAGAGGTAATTAAAACCTATGCAGGTAAAAAACCAATTTTTGGAGTATGCTTGGGTTTACAAGCAATTACAGAAGTTTTTGGAGGAACAATCATCAATCTAGACGATGTTTTTCACGGAGTTGCTACAGAAATGAGGATAACTGACACATCAGCTACTATTTTTAAAGATGTTCCAAAAACTTTTATGGCAGCACGTTATCATTCTTGGGCAGCAACAGATGAAGGATTTCCAGAAGAAATTCAAGTTACTGCAAGAGATGAAGATGGAGGAATTCAAGCAATAGAACATAAAATATTTCCAATTTCTGCGGTTCAGTTTCATCCAGAATCTATTTTAACAGATGTTGGAGAGCAATTGGTTACTAATTTTATCAATGCAAATTCGTAATGAAAGCAATTTTAAACAGATTATACAATCATGAAAGACTGTCAAAATCAGAAGCAAAACAAATATTAATTGACATTGCCGCTGAGAAATACAATGATGCACATTTAGCGTCTTTTATGACGGTTTTTATGATGCGTCCAATCACAGCTGATGAACTTTCTGGTTTTAGAAATGCACTAAAAGAATTGGCAATAAAAGTAGATTTTTCAGATTATAATACCATTGATATTGTAGGTACTGGTGGTGATGGAAAAGATACGTTTAACATATCAACATTAACTTCTTTTATTGTAGCAGGCACTGGACAAAAAGTAGCAAAACATGGCAACTATTCTGTGTCTTCGCAATCGGGGTCTTCAGATATGTTAGAAAGTTTTGGATATGAATTTACAAATGATGAAAGCATTTTAAAAGAACATTTAGAGAAAGCCAATATTTGTTTTTTACACGCACCTAAATTTCATCCAGCAATGAAAGCTGTTGGACCAACAAGAAAGGCTTTACAGTTAAAAACCTTTTTTAACATGTTAGGGCCTTTGGTAAATCCGAGTTCACCAAAAAACCATATGTTGGGTACTTTTAATCTAGAAGTAGCACGTTTGTATAATTATATTTTACAAGAAGAAAAAGATATCAATTACGGAATCATCCACGCTTTAGATGGATATGATGAAATTTCGTTAACAAGCGGATTTAAAATCTTTACCAAACAAGGAGAACAGTTATTCAATCCAGAAGATTTAGGATTGAAAAAAGTGCAACAATCTGATATTTTTGGAGGAGAAAATGTTGCTGATGCAGCAAAAATATTCAAAACGATTTTAGAAGGAAAAGGTACAGAAGCACAGAATAATGTAGTACTAACAAATGCTGCTTTTGCTTTAAAAATAGTTGATGAGACTAAGAGTTTTGAATCGGCTTTTGAAGAAGCTAAAGAATCACTTTTTGGAATGAAAGCCAAAAACACATTAGGTAAATTAGTAAGCATATAAAATGACAAAAAAGAAAAACAATTTAATTCTAATAATTCCAGCATTTTTATTGATGGGAACTGCTGTAGGAATTCAAACAAAAGATCTTTTTAAACAAACGATTATTGGTTTGATTGTGGGAGTTATTGTGTACTTTTTTTTGAGATACAGAAATAAGAAACTAAACAATTAAGAATTAATGTCATTTTGAGCAAAATGGAATGAAGTCGAAAAATTTCACGTTAATGCTTTGAGATTTCTCCATAAAGTCGAAATGACAAATTAGAATAGAAATGACTATACTTGATAAAATAATCGCATTTAAAAAGAAGGAAATTGCCAAAATAAAAGCAGAAGTTCCTGTTAAGAAATTGGTAGAAAGTCCAAGTTTTAAAAGAAGCCCTTTTTCTTTAAAAAAAGCCTTGTTAGAAGTAGGGTCAACAGGAATTATAGCAGAATTTAAGCGTCAATCTCCATCAAAAGGAATTATCAACGATAAAGCAACTATTACCGATGTTACTAATGGATATTTAGATGCAAATGTTGCTGCACAGTCTATTTTAACTGATACTTCTTTTTTTGGAGGAACTATGGCAGATTTGATGGAAGCGAGAGTTATCAATCAACAAAAACCAATTTTAAGAAAAGATTTTGTAGTAGATGGTTTTCAAATTGTTGAAGCGAAAGCTATTGGTGCAGATGTAATTTTATTAATTGCGTCTTGTTTAACATCAACAGAGTTAAAAAACTACGGAAACTTAGCAACAGATTTAGGGTTAAGTGTTTTGTATGAGGTACATACCCAAGAAGATTTAGATAAGATTAATGATTTAGATAACAAAATCATCGGAATTAACAATAGAAATTTAAAAACGTTTGAGGTTGATTTAGAGCATTCTATAAAATTGGCAGATCAAATTCCGGATACATCTATTAAAGTTTCTGAAAGCGGAATTTCTGACCCAAAAATAATTACGGGTCTAAAAGAATTTGGTTTTCAAGGATTTTTAATCGGAGAAAATTTTATGAAAGAAGAAAACCCAGGAGAAGCTTGTCAAGACTTTATCAATCAAATTAGATAGAATGAAACTAAAAGTTTGTGGAATGAAATACATAGAAAATATGCAACAAGTAGCTGCATTAGAGCCTGATTATTTGGGTTTTATTTTCTATGAAAAATCCAAAAGAAATTTTGAAGGAATTATTCCTGATCTCCCTGAAGGTATCAAGAAAGTTGGTGTTTTTGTTAATGAAATTCCAGAGATTTTAGTTTCTATTGTAGAAGAATATCAGTTAGATGCTATACAATTGCATGGTGATGAATCTGTGGAGTATATTAATTCTATAAGAGCAAAATTAGAGTTTAGTAGAACGTCATTTATAGAACAAAATAAAGGTAGAAAAAAGGTAAAGAAACCAAAATCGTATCAGAATTTAGAAATTATAAAAGTTTTTGGAATCAAAGATGAATTTAATTTTGAGATTTTAAAGCCCTATGTAAATGTTGTGGATTATTTTTTATTTGATACAAAGGGAAAAGAAAGAGGAGGTAATGGTGTTAAGTTTGATTGGTCTGTTTTAGAAAAATATCCTTTAGATATACCTTTCTTTTTAAGTGGTGGCATTGGTTTGGATGATGTAGAACAAATCCAAATAGTAACAAAAGCCAATTTACCAATTTACGCATTAGATGTAAATAGTAAATTTGAAACCGAACCAGGAAAAAAGAAAATACAAGAATTAAAACAGTTTAAAGAAGTTATCATTTCTAGCGAAAAGAAGTGAAATCGAAAAGTCTCTTGTTAGATAACTTTTAGATTTCTCTATAAAGTAGAAATGACAAACGAACGAATATTTTAAAATTATGAAATCAAAATTTCAACCCGATAAGAATGGATATTTTGGACAATTTGGAGGAGCATTTATTCCAGAATTACTATATCCTAACGTAAAAGAGTTAGAAGATAACTATATTCAGATTATTGAATCTGATGAGTTTCAAAAAGAATACAAATCACTTTTAAAAGATTATGTTGGTAGACCAACACCTTTGTATTTTGCAAAAAGCTTGTCTCAAAAATACGGAGCACATATTTATTTAAAGCGAGAAGATTTAAACCATACAGGAGCACATAAAGTAAACAATACTGTTGGTCAGATTCTAATTGCCAAAAAATTAGGAAAAACAAAAATTATTGCAGAAACAGGAGCAGGACAACATGGAGTTGCAACGGCAACAGTTTGTGCTTTAATGGGGTTAGAATGTACGGTTTTTATGGGAGAAATAGATATTGAACGTCAAGCCCCAAATGTAGCCAGAATGAAAATGCTAGGGGCAAAAGTAGTTGCAGCTACTTCTGGTTCTAAAACCCTAAAAGATGCAACTAATGAGGCGATTCGTTATTGGATTCAAAACCCAGAAACATTTTACTTAATTGGTTCTGTTGTTGGTCCTCATCCGCATCCAGATATGGTTGCTCGCTTACAAGCGATTATTTCTGAAGAAATGAAATGGCAGTTGAAAGAAAAAACGGGTAAAGAAAACCCTGATACTATCATTGCTTGTGTTGGTGGAGGTAGTAACGCTGCGGGTGCTTTTTATCATTATATGGAAGATGAAGAAGTAGAGTTGGTGGCTGTTGAGGCTGCAGGTTTAGGAGTAAATTCTGGTGAAAGTGCAGCTACTTCTCAGTTAGGTGAAGTAGGAATTATTCATGGTAGTAAAACTATTTTAATGCAAGATGAGTACGGACAAATTGTTGAGCCATATTCTATTTCTGCAGGTTTAGATTACCCAGGAGTAGGCCCCTTACACGCGTATTTGTATGAAAGTAAAAGAGCTACTTTTTTAAATGCTACAGATAAAGAGGCTTTGGCAGCGGCTTATGAATTAACCAAGATTGAAGGAATCATTCCTGCACTAGAAACTGCACATGCTTTAGCTGTTTTACCAAAAATGGATTTAAAAGAGAATCAAGTTGTGGTCATCAATTTGTCGGGTAGGGGAGATAAAGATTTAGAAACGTATATTAAGTATTTAGAGAAATAAAACTTGTCTTATCGAGTGAATTTATGAGGAATGAATAAATTTGTATCTAGATAAAATTTGGTTCTCGATACAATTTTCTCTTAAAACCAAAAATTACTCGAACTGACAAAGACAAATAATAAACATGAATTCAATCCAAAAATTATTTCAACGAAAAGATAAAAACTTATTATCTATATATTTTACATGTGGTTTTCCAGAGTTAGATAATACTACCAAAGTAATTTCTGAATTAGAAAAAAGTGGTGTAGATTTTATTGAGGTTGGCTTACCATATTCAGATCCTTTAGCAGACGGTCCTACAATACAAGATAGTAGCCAAAAAGCATTGCAAAACGGTATTAATTTAGATATTGTTTTTGAGCAATTAATGTCAATTAAATCCTCAAATAATACCCCTTTGGTTTTAATGGGATATTTAAATCAGATGTTGAAATATGGTGAAGATAAATTTTGTCAAAAAGTAATAGATTGTGGTATAGACACGGTTATCATTCCAGATTTACCTATGGTGGAATTTGAAAATCATTATCAACAATTGTTTGACAAATATGGAATTACAAATGTGTTTTTAATCACACCACATACTTCTGAAGAAAGAATTAAAAAAATAGATTCATATACAAAAGCTTTTATTTATGTAGTTGCCTCAGCATCTATTACTGGTGCAAAAGGAGAGATTTCTACACAGCAAATTGCTTATTTTGAAAGAATAAAAGCTATGAATTTAAAAAGCAAATTAATTGTAGGTTTTGGTATTTCAGATAAACAAACGTTTACTACAGCTTGTAGTTATGCAAATGGAGCCATTATAGGTTCTGCATTCATAAAAAATTTAGGTAAAACAGGAGTAAATAAAATAGATAATTTTATTACACCTATTATTTCTTAAATATAAAAAGCGAAACTTTTAGGTTTCGCTTTTTCTTTTGCTTTAAATTGATTTTAGTTTACACTTTTTAAATTGATATCAAATACCAAAACAGCACCACCTGGTATAGCAGGTGCTCTACCTTGAATTCCATAACCCAATTGGTAAGGTATAATTAATTTTCCTTCACCACCAACTCTAAACAATTGAATTCCTTCTGTCCAGCCAGGAATTACTTGGTTTAAGTTAAAAGAAATTCCGTTAGCGCTTTCATCAAATACGTTACCATCTAGTAAATATCCTTTGTAAGCAACAGTTACATTAGAATTTCTAGAAGGAAACGTTCCTGTACCTTGTTTTTCGATAATAAAGTACAAACCTGAACTAGTTTTTTGAACGTTTAAATTGTTTGCAGCAATGTAAGCTTGAATGTCTGCTTCTGTTTGAGGAGTAATATTATCTTCATTAGAACACGAAAACAGAATGAATATGAATACAAATGAATATAAATAAGATTTCATAATTTAAAAATTTTTAAAGATTGCAAATATACTTATGATTTTCTAATAAACTTTCTCTCCGTTTAAATAGGTTGAAATAACTTCGGTTTCTGGTATTTTTATGGCATCAATTGTCATAATATCTTGATTGAGAATCACAAAATCTGCAAATTTACCAACTGCAATAGAACCTTTTTCTTGCTCTTCAAAATTAGAATAGGCAGCCCAAATTGTCATCCCTTTTAAGGTTTCTTCTCTTGTTAGTGCATTGATCATTTGATATCCATTTTTAGGATAATTATTTACATCTTTTCTTACCACTGCAGCGTAAAAGGTTAAAAATGGATTGACTTGTTCTACCGGAAAATCTGTACCCAAAGCCACTTTACCATATGCATTTAATAAATTCTTATAAGCATATGCACCCTGTATACGCTCTTTACCAACTCTGTCTTCTGCCCAATACATATCTGATGTTGCATGAGTGGGTTGTACAGATGGCAAAATATTATTAAAATTTTTAAAATCATTAGAAGAGACAATTTGGGCATGTTCTATACGCCAACGTCTATTTTTTTGATTTTTTAAAACATCTTTATAGGTTTTAAGCATCCATGTATTTGCTGAATCTCCAATTGCATGCGTGTTCATTTGAAATTCTGAAGCAGCAATTTGTGTTGCAATTTCTTGATATCTTTCTGGTGCATAAATCAAAGCACCAAAATGATTTCCTCTATCAGAATACGGTTTGCGCATTGCAGCACCTCTTGAACCTAAGGCTCCATCACCATAAACCTTAAATGAACGCACATTTAGGTAATCTGTTTTGATAATTCCTTTATCAATATAGTAGTCAATTTGTTTTTGATTGTCTCCAGAAACCATAGCATAGACGCGCATTTTTAAATCTTTAGATTGCTGTAAGCTATCAATTAGTTCAATGGTATTTCTATTTAATCCAGCATCATCAACGGTAGTCAATCCATAAGAAAAACAAATTTTTTGTGCATCTAGTAAACCTTGAATAGCTTGTTTTTTTGATGTTGAGGGAAATTTAATGTAATCCATAGCATTGTCAATCAAAACACCAGTTAGTTTTCCGTTTTTGGTTATAAATTCTCCGCCTTCAACGCTAATAGGTTTTGTAATTCCTGAATATTCTAAAGCAGCTTGGTTTACCAAAAGCGCATGACCATCTACCCTTCTTACAGCCACAGGTGTTTTAGGGAATAATTTGTCTAATTTTTCTTTTGTTGGAAATTCTTTAATCTCCCAGTCATTTTGATCCCAACCACGACCAGTAATATAATCAGATCCAGTTCTATCTCTAAAATCAGATATTTTTTGCAGTACTTCATCATAACTTTTTGTGCCTTCTAATGATACTTTTTGTTGTTGTAAACCCATTCTGTAAAAATGACAATGAGCATCAATTAAACCAGGTACAATCGTTTTGTTTTTTGCATTAATAATAGTACCAGATTGGTATTGTTTCTGAATTTTATCATTGGTACCGATAGCGATAAATTTTCCATCCTTAATAGCAAAAGCTTCTGCTTTTTCAAAGGTTTTATTAACGGTATATGTGTTAGAATTTATAACAACAATATCTGCTTTTTCTTTTTGGCAACTAAAAAACAAAAAGTTTAAAATAAGTAACAGTACTATTTTTTTCATTTTAGATTATGTGTTTGTAAAATTTATTAAATTTTAAGAAAAGCTCACAAAACAGTTTTAGATTGCTAATTTGCCAACTATTAGAGCTTTACAGGCGTATTAGTATACAGATATTTATCCATCAAATATACAATACTAGCCATAGAAGCACTTCCTAGTTCTAGCTCCCTTTTGTTAACTTTATCAAAAGTATCTCTACTTGTATGGTGGTAGTCAAAATAGCGTTGAGAGTCTGGTCTGTAGCCTACTAAGGTTACATTTTCTTCTTTTAGTGGGGTAATGTCTGCACCAGAACCGCCTTTATCTATATCGTGCAAACCATAAGGTGAAAGAAGTTTTTTCCAACTTTGCAATAATGTGGTGTTTGCCTTATTAGCATCTATAGAAAAACCTCTAGGGGTATGACCTCCCGCATCAGATTCTAAACCACCAATATGCTTTTCTTTATTCAATTTGGCCAATTCAGCGTATTTTTTAGCGCCTCTTGTACCGTTTTCTTCATTCACAAAAAAGACAATACGAATAGTATTTTTAGGTTTAATATTGTTTTTCTTAAATAGATAGGCAACTTCTAAAGATTGCACTACTCCTGTTCCATCATCATGTGCACCTTCACCCAAATCCCAAGAATCTAAATGGCCACCAACAACAAAAATATTTTCTGGAGTTTTACTTCCTTTGAGCTCTCCAACAACGTTAAAAGAAGGCGCATCTGGTAAGTTTTTGCAGTTTTGTTTAAAATAAAATTTTAAAGTTGGATTTTCTTGCAAATCTTTACTTAAAATAGTTGCTGCTTTTGAACTTATTGCGGCAGCCGGAATAAATTGTTTTTCGTTTAAATCTCCGTAACTCATTGTTCCTGTATGCGGAAAATCATCAATAGCGTTTGTCATAGATCTTACAAGTACTCCTTTGGCTCCAAATTTACCACAAATTGCTGCTCCTTGCACGCGTTGGTCAACACAACCACCATAGGCTTTAAAAGTGTTGATTAACGTGTTGTCAAATGGACGATTAAAAAATACAATTTTACCGTTCATTTTGTTTCCTAAGGCCTTTGCCTCTGCTAGACTTTTTACCTCTATTACTTCTGCTAATACACCTTCTAAAGGAGTCGCTATGGAAAACCCTAAAGCACATATAGGTACATTTTTTTGTGTTCCGTTTGTCGTGTACGTAGCAATTTCTTTTTCACCTCTCACCCAATGCGGCACCATAACGGGTTGTAACCAAACAGAATCTAATCCTACTTTTTTCATCAATCTTTCTCCCCATTCTACAGCTTTTTGAGCTTCTGGTGAGCCAGATAATCTACCACCTATATTCTGTGTTAAATCTCTAAGCCATTCATAAGACTTTCCTTGAGTTAACACAGTGTTAAATAAAGTTTTAATGTTGGTAGAGTCAATTTTTTCTTCTGTAGTTAATCCTTTGGAAAGTATTGGAGTATTCTTTTTTTGTTGGCAAGCTAAAGTTAAGGATAGCACAAATAGAAGTAATAGGTTTTTTTTCATTTTGTAGGTGTATTTTGACTTTATAAAGCTACAAAAATGAATTGATTTTAAGGTAGTAATGCATACTACTTCTTTTAAAATGGTAACAGAAGTGTTTTTTAAAAATCAAACTTATATGTAATACCACCTAAAACTTGGAAACCTTGAGTATCAAAATTAGCAAAACGCTGATATTTGGTGTTTAAAATATTGTTTAGTTTTAAAAAAGCAGAAAATTTATCATTAAAATGATAACCTCCATTCAAATTAACATCTACAAAAGAATTTATTGTTTGAACACCACCTAGACTTGATGGAAATTGTCCGTTGTAAAGTACATCTTTTCGTTCATTTACATAAAAAATGGTGGAAGTTGTAAACCATTTGTTGTTTTTATACGTGCTTATAAATGATGCTTCTGTTGTTGGTAAGTTCCAGTTTTCTAATGCCTTATTAAGCGTAAATTGATTATACACTCCTTGTGTTTTAAAAACTAAGTTTTTAGAAAAATCATATTCAAATTCTGCAAACAAAGAGTTCGTTTTTACATCGTCATAAAAAACTGAAAAAGAATTTCCGTACTCATAGCCTAAAATGGTAAATCCATTAACCACAGTATTTGAACCATCAGATTTTGATGCATTTCTAATAAATAAAGGTTTATCTTCTTCAGTAATTGAACTTGCTTTTATATGGTAGCTGAGATGGTTTGTTATTTTTCCTGAAAGACCTACAAAATAATTGGATTTTTCTAAAGTTTGTGTTACAAAAAGTGTAGGAGAAACATAAGGATTGTCTTCAGAGAAACCCTTGTATGTGTTTGTATGTAAATTACCTGTCATCCCTCCATATAGGGTTACAAGGTTTTTGAAAAATGATGTTTGAATAGAGATGTCAGGAATAACAAGGTTGTTTGTTAGCTCATTTTCAGTATCTATTGATGAATAGAGTTTTAAACCTACTTTAAAGTGTATGTTTTTGTACTTGTCTTTGTATTCTGGATGTAGTGACAGCGTTAGTGTATTGTAATTAATAGGATTAAAATCACTATAACTTTGTCTAAATTTACCGTTGAGATATTCTATGTCGGTTTTGACAGAGATATCACGTAATCTAGAATACAAAAAACCTAGTGGAAAATCTAATTTAGTGCTAAAAATTGTATAGAGTTCCGCACTTTGATATTGGTCTGTATAATAGGAAAGATTTAATTTTCCGTAATCTATATAAGAATCTTCAAACTTTACATCACCTACAATTTTATAATACGTATAAACTTGTTCTTCATTGATAGTATTTAAAGTAAATTCAGAGAATGGTAAGTCTGGTAATCCAAACCAATTGTACCTATTCTTTTTTGAATAAATGCTTGTTTTCCAATCAAAATACCGTTCTTCTTTTTTGTAGAAAGCACCAATATTAAAATTAGAAAAATTACTATTTAATAGTGTGTTTTGAACGTTTTGCTCTGAAGCAAAATATTTAGCATGAAAACCAAATTCATTTTGAAACCTTGTATTATGGTGTAAAAATGTTTCAAAAAAAGGAGAAGCAAAATTACCATAACCCGCAGCAATATAATTTTTATAGATTCTTTCTTTAACACCAACATCAATTCCTTTTATAGCACCGCTTTTTGGAACAAAGGTAGATGCTACTGGAGCAGAGTATATTGTGTATTCTAGTTTTTTACGTTCATCTTTTTCAAGTAATTTAATAGTAGGGTTTACTCGTATTTTTTTTGCATCAGCAATTTTTGGGTTGTATTTGGTTACTACATTAACAACTTCTGTTTTTACAGTATCTTGTTTCTTTTCTTGAGAAAAAACACCAAGATATAGTAACAACATAAAAAATAAAAAAAAAGGTTTTTTCATTAGTTTTTATCTTTTTTTTCTGGTTTATTTTCTTCTATAGGAGAAACAGAATTATTCTTTTTAGCCTCGTTATTTTTTATAATTATAAGCTCTTGTTTAGCTTCTTCAACAATTTCTTCAAACTGTTTAAAATTTTTGATGATATTTTCAAGCACAAATGTTGCTTGATATATATCTTCAAGACCATAATAATTTTTACCCATTATTATATAGCTTCTTACAGCCCAGTATTTGTAAGCAGAGTAATTTGCAATTAGTTTTTGAACAATCTTATTAGATACATCATAATCATCTTGTTGATTTTTAAAAAACGCGTTGTAATACAGTGCTTCTGCTTTTAACTCGCCAGTTGCAGTTTCTTCTATTTCATTATAAAAATCTTCTGCGGTAAGTAAATCTCCGTCTTCAAAGGCTGCTCTTGCAATAATTATTTTAGCATCATTTTCTAAACTTTTTTCGAGCTTGTCTCGTAATAAAATCTTTTTAGCGTAATCAATAGCAAGATCATATGCTTCTGTTTCGTAATAGCCTTTCATTAAATTACTTTGAGCAAAAAGAACATTTTCTGTAGCATATGCTTCTTGTTCTAGTCTGTCTAATAAAGGTAAAGCATTGTTAAATTGATCTTTTTCTAGGTAGATTAGAGATAACTTACTCAAAGCGTCTTCGCTAAATTCATTTTGTTCTTCTTCTAAAACAGCCTCATAATAAGAAATAGATTTGTCAAATTCTTTTACTTTGTAGAGTACATCTGCTAAATAATAATTTGCTTTGATCCAATGAATTCCACCAGGAAAAGATTGTACATATTTTGATAGTGCAGCTATAATTGCTTCTCCTTTTTTAGATTCAAAATACATTTTTTCTGCAGAAGCAAAAGCGGTATTGTCTAAATCTGAATTGCTAATGTTGATAAATTTTAAACTTCTAATCCATTCTACATAATCTTCTATATTTCCTTCATCTATGTATATATTTCTAGCGTTAGCAACAGCTTCTAGAGCATCTGGTGAGTTTGGGAATCTACTAGTAATTTCTTTGTATTTAGACAAAGCTTCAAAATTTTTATTTTCACTATAATACAGTAAACCTTGCCTTACTAAAGCTTTAGGAAGAAAAACGCTACTAGGATATTTTTCTGCTAATCTATCGTACGCTTGATGCGCTTTTTTATTGTCTTTTACTGCTGTGTAGGTATTTGCTAATTGAAATAAAGCATCGTCTTTTAAAGTTGAAACTTGGTAGTTATTGACAACATTAGTTAAGGCTTTTAGTTTTTGAGCATTATCATCTAAAAAACCGTAACTAATAGCTATTTGATACTCCGCATAATCAGCATCCGCTCCTATATTATCAACCACAGTTTTGTAAGATGAGATTGCTTTGTTATAGTCTCTTAAAGCAAAATGACAATCTCCTAACCTAACCATAGCATCGTTTTTGAACGAAATGTCTATGGTGTCGTTTTGAATAAAAATGTCAAATGCAGCTATTGCATTTTTATAATCTTTGAGTTTAAAATTACTATAGCCTATATTATAATCAAGCAAAAAAAGATCTTGAATTGAGTTTTTTTTATTATTCAACGTCATGAACTTTCCTAGCGCAGTTGTATAATTTTGTAGAAGATAATAGCTTTCAGCTTCCCAATAGGTGGCTCTAGTTTTAACTTCATTGTTTTCAGACTGTAAACTCTTTGCAAAAAAAGGAATAGCCTCTTTTATTTTATTATCATTTAGCAACTGAATACCTCTGTATAAAGAAACCTCTTGTATAATGGGTAGATTTTTACGTGCGTTTTTTTCATTCAAAAAAACTAAAGCTCCTTCATAATCTCTTTGGTGCAAATAAGAAGCGATGACTAAATCTTTAATTTCATCATATGCTTTTGATTTTGGATAAGTGTTTAAATAATCTTGTAAAACTTCAGCAACACTTTTAAACGGGTTACCAGTTTCATAGCTCAATTTTGCGTAGTTTAGTGCTGCGTCTTCTTTTATTTTTTGATTAAAATACATTTCTGAAGCAGACTTAAAAGCATTTAGAGCTTCAGATTTTTTACCTAATTTCATATAACATTCTCCTAAATGATAATAAGCATTTTGAGAAACTGAATTTTTTTGATCTATGATTTTGTTAAAGTTACTTATAGCATTTTCAAAATCATTTTGCTTGTAATAAGCATATCCTAATTGATAGAAATCTGTATTGTTCCATTTCCCTTTTTTCCCTTTATAATCTTTTAAATATGGAATAGATTCTGCATATTGCTTTAGATTAAAAAAGCTCTCTCCAATAATTTTAGAAATTTCAGATTTTTGATTTCTCTTAACACTTTTAATCAATTCTTTACCAATTCTAATAGATCGTTCAAATTTTCCTGCTTTAAAATTGATATCTAACAAGTAATAAGATATTTCTAATCTATAAGTATCATTATCTTCAATCTCTTTGAGTGTAGATTCTGCCAAACCATAATCTTCCATTTTATAAGCAATGTAACCAAAATAATATCTAGAATCATTACCATAAAGCGGGCTATTGATAAGTTGGATAAACTTATTTTTTGCCAAGTTTAAATTTTTAGTAACCAAGTAGCAATACCCCATTTTAAAGTTTAATTCTTCTCTATTTTTTATAGATAACTTAGCAATATCTACTTGTCCATACCATTTTAAAGCATAAGCAGCCTTTTTATTTGCAAAATAATAATTAGCAACATTATAAATTGCTCTATTTTTTTTGCTACTGTTAGGATTGTCATTTATAAAGGAAAGTATTTTTTTGTCTGCTTCTGGTTGATTAAGCCTTACAGCGCACATAGCATCATAATATGCTGCATCAGATTTTAAATGATTACTGATTTCTACATCTTTAATGATGTCATCAAAAGTATTTTGAGCAGCAGCATAGGCTTTGTTGTTAAAGAGCGAAACCGCATTGTTAAAATTAGTTATAGTACTTGTTTCTACAATAGTTTGCTGGCAAAAACTATTTATAGATAATAAAAATGTAATGAAAATAATATTAGATTTCTTTGAAAAAGCAAGTTTCATACAACTATTTTTGATACTCTATGATGCATAACGCAATTTTTTTTATTTTGTTTGATTCGATAAAAAAAAATGCAGACCAATTTAAACCAAAAGTAATAATTGTTTGTAATTGATAGTATAAAATCAATAGAAACTTTTAAGTTTGTAAAAACTATTTTTTTTCATGGATAAATCTGTTCTACATCTTGAAAATGCTGATATTTACCAAAGAGACAATTTGGTATTGTCTAAAGTAAATTTAACAGTTAAATCTGGAGATTTTTATTATTTAATTGGTAAAACAGGAAGTGGGAAAAGTAGTTTAATGAAAACTTTGTATGGAGATTTAAAACTGCAAAAGGGTATTGGGAATATTGTAGGTTTTGATTTAAAAAAACTTAAAGAAAAGGAAATTCCTTTTTTAAGAAGAAAAATAGGAATCGTTTTTCAAGATTTTAAGTTACTCTCAGATAGAAATGTCTTTGATAATTTAGATTTTGTTTTAAAAGCTACAGGGTGGAAAGACAAGGCTAAAATGAAAGCTAAAATTCATGAGGTCTTAGAGAAAGTAGGTATGAAATCTTCCTATTACAAAAAAACTTACGAACTTTCTGGAGGAGAACAACAAAGAGTTGCCATAGCAAGGGCTTTATTAAATGATCCTGAGTTAATTTTAGCAGATGAGCCTACGGGTAACCTAGATCCTAAAACCTCTTTAGAAGTTATGCACCTGTTGAACGAGATTCATCAAAATGGAAAAACTATTTTAATGGCAACGCATGATTATCAGTTAATTGTAAAGTTTAAGCAAAAAACGATAAAATGTGAAGGAGGAGTCTTGTTTGAGGTTGCTCAAAGAACAGTATAATTTAAAATTAACTTTTGAAAAACAAAAAAGTATTTGTTGCTGTAACCAACGATATTTCTACGGATTATAGGGTGCGTAAAGTATCTAATTACCTTATTAGTAAAAATTTTTCTGTTGATGTTTATGGTAGGGTTTTACCTAATACTATAGAAGTACAAAGAGAGTATGCAATAATTAGAAAAAAACATTTGTTTAATAATAACTTTCTTTTTTATGCTGAGTATAACATAAGGTTATTCTTTTTTCTTTTAGTTACAAAATACGATTATATTTTAGCAAACGATCTAGATACCTTGCCTGCTTGTTTTTTCGCTAGTAAAATAAAAAAAGCATCCTTAGTGTATGATAGTCATGAACTTTTTTCTGAAGGTCCAGAACTACAAGGAAGAGCTTTTGTACAAAGTTTTTGGAGAAAATTAGAAGACTTTTTTTTACCTAAGATAAATAAATCTTACACTGTTAGTAAGTCTATTTCAGAATTTTATGGTAAAAAATACCAAAATAACATGGGAGTCGTAAAAAATGTTCCTGAGTTAAAAAATAATAAAACAGCAGTTACTGTTGAGTTTCCAACTAAGAAAAAAACAATTTTATATCAAGGCGTTTTAAATCCAGGAAGAGGAATAAAACCGATGGTTTTGGCGTTAAAACTAATAAAAAATTTAGATTTAGTTATTATTGGGTACGGCAAAGTAGAAGAAGAATTAAAGCAATTTGTTGTTGATCAAAAGATGGAAGGGAGAGTTCATTTTTTAGGAAGAATAGATAGAGATATATTGTTTAATTATACAAAATTAGCTACATTAGGGATGGTTTTAGAAGAGCCCTTGGGTTTAAGCTTTACTTACTCTTTACCTAACAAACTATTTGATTATATTCATGCGGAATTACCAATAATAGCTGGTAATATGCCAGAAATCACTCGTATTATTGTAAAGCATGATGTTGGGGTAATTGTAGAAGATTATACCCCGCAATCTATTGCTAAACAAATAAATGAGTTACTTGCTGATTCAGAGAGATTACAAAAAATTAAAAACAATCAAAAACTAGCAAAAGAGCTATTATGTTGGGAAGTAGAATCTCAAAAATTAAATCAATATTTTAAAAATTAAAGTCATTTATCCAAAATTATCTATCATAATACCTGTATTAAATAATCTTGATGGATTGAAAAAATCGATTGAGAGTATAAGTAGTCAAATATTTAAAGACTATGAAGTGTGGATTATTGATGGAGGTTCAACTAAAAAAACCAAAGACTATTTAGCCTCTTTAGTGTTTCCTTTTTTTTGGCTTTCAGAGAAAGACTCTGGTATATATGACGCCATGAATAAAGGGTTACAATATGCCAATGGAGAATGGGTGTATTTTCTTGGAAGCGGAGACGAATTTAATGACAAGCAAGTGCTTCAAACTATATTTTCAAAAGAATATCAAGAAGGTGTTTCTATTATTTCAGGAAGCGTTTTGTATGAAGGAGATGCAAAGCCTTTTATATATTCTAAAACTAAAACAATAAAAAATCCGTCATGGAATTTTTCTATGTGGATAAGAAATGGGCTTCATCATCAAGCAACATTTTATAAGAAAATACTGTTTGTTGATGTAAAATATGATTTGAATTATCCAATATTTTCAGATTATTGGTTTAATTTGTTGCAGTATAAAAATAAGGTCAATTGTTTTTTGTTGTCTGATGTGATAGCAAAATGCACATCTGACGGAGTTTCAAAATTAGGTAGTAAAAAAAATTATAAAGAAGAAGTTCAGTTTAAAACTCATTTAAGTTCTAGTCTTTTTGCACCTGTTTTTTACCTTCTAGTAACACTAAAAATGAGTTTAAAGAAATTAGTATGATTAAAACTAGAAAAGAAATAGCAGAACTTATAGTAGAAAACTTACAAAAAAATAAAGAGTCGCTACAAAAACAATTTTTAGAGACAAAAAAAGATATTGGTTTTTTTTATTTAGATAACCTTTTACCAGATGATTTGTGTTCAGAAATTCACCAGAAGTTTCCTGAGCTTTCTGAAGCAGAAAAGAAAAAAGATCTAAGAGAATTTAAACACATTGCTTATCAAATGAATAAGTACGATAAATTACTAGAAGAGGTTATCTATGCTTTTCAAGAAGAAAATGTTGTTAGATTAATATCAGGTATTTGTGAAATTAAGAAACCGCTGCCAGACGAAAATTTATATGCAGGAGGTTTGTCTCTAATGGCAAAAGACAATTACTTAAATCCACATTTAGATAATTCTCACGATAAAGATAGAAATTTATGGAGGGTATTAAATCTTTTGTATTATGTAACACCAAATTGGTCTTTAGAAAATGGAGGTAATTTAGAGCTTTGGCCTAATGGAATTAAAAACAATCCTTTGGTATTAACAAGTAAGTTTAACAGACTTATTGTAATGGCTACGCACCAACACTCGTGGCATTCTGTAAATAAAGTAGTAATAGATAGGGTAAGATGCTGCGTCTCTAATTATTATTTTTCAAAGACACCTTTATTAAAAGAAGATAAATTTCATGTAACTTTATTTAGGGCTAGAGCTTCAGAGAAAGGAAAAGATATACTTTTAAAGATTGATAATTTTGTAAGGTCTAGTGTTCGTAAAGTTTTAAAAAAAGGAGTTAGAGAAAATCCACATCAATATAAAAAATAGACTGATATTTTATTTTTAATAAAAAAATATATATATTTACCAAAATACTTGTTTGAAAAAGTACATTTAATATTAATTTTTAAATCCCCTAAAAAATGTGCAAGTGTCCAAGTTGCGACTCTACACGTCGCATACGTGAGCGTAGAAAACTTCTGTTAAAATTAATACCTAAGGCTAAGGCTTATAAATGTTATAAGTGTAAAACCAAGTATTTGTTTGTTCCTTATCTGACATCTCAGGTAATTTTATTAAAAGAAAGAAAAAAAGTAAAAGACATCACTTTTACATCAAAAGAATTTGTTATAGATTAAAAAAAACCTCCTAATCGGAGGTTTTTTTATTGTAATATAATGCACTTTTACATTGTTTTGTCCTTATTGTATGTATTTGGTAATCATAGTTTTGTATTTTAGTGTACCTTTTCTGTATTGTAGTTTTAAATAGATGTATTATTATTGTATTACAAAAGCAAGATAGTACAGGACATAAGAATAATTCCAAAAAATTACTTTTATATTTCGTTATAAAAATCAACTATAAAAATCAAAAGATATTTTCTAAGTATATCATGAGTAAAACAATCGTATTAACAGGTGCAGGAGGTGTATTATGTAGCACAATGGCTATGGCCCTTGCAAAAGAAGGAAACAAAATAGCTGTATTAGATTTAAGAGAAGAGGCGGCAAATAAAGTTGCAGAAGAAATTAAAGCTGCTGGGGGTGAAGCAATAGGTGTCGCAGCCAATGTCTTAGAGAAAGATTCTTTAGAAAAAGCAAAACAAGTAGTAAATGATGCTTTTGGTAAAGTAGATATTTTAGTAAATGGAGCGGGAGGTAATCACCCATTAGGAACAACTTCTAACCCATTTTTTGCAATGGAAGATTTACAAAATGCCGCTGAAGGTTTTAAAACTTTCTTTGATTTAGATCCAAAAGGAATTGAGTTTACATTTAACTTAAACTTTTTAGGAACGTTAATTCCTACTCAGGTTTTTGCTACGGATATGGTTGGACGTGAAGGGTGTTCTATATTGAACATTTCATCTATGAACGCTTATACTCCGTTAACCAAAATACCAGCATATAGTGGAGCAAAAGCTGCAATTTCTAACTTTACACAATGGTTGGCAGTGCACTTTTCTAAAGTAGGTATTCGTGTAAACGCTTTAGCGCCAGGTTTTTTCTTAACAGACCAAAACCGAGCATTATTAACTAATGAAGATGGAAGTTTAACGCAAAGAGGACAGCAAATTATAGATCAAACGCCTATGGGACGTTACGGAACTGCAGACGATTTAGTAAGTTCTACCTTGTATTTATGTGATGATGCTTCTGCATTTGTAACAGGAATTGTAATTCCAATCGATGGAGGTTTCTCAGCATATAGTGGTGTATAAAAATTAGAAAAATGACTCAAAATTTAGAACAAACTTGGCGTTGGTATGGGCCAAATGATCCAGTTTCTTTATCAGACATAAAACAAAGCGGTGCAACAGGAATTGTTTCTGCATTACACCATATTCCAAATGGAGAAGTTTGGACAGTTGAAGAAATTACCAAAAGAAAAGAAATTATAGAAAATGTAGGATTGACTTGGTCTGTAGTAGAATCGGTGCCAATTCATGAGAACATTAAAACCAAATCTGGAGATTATCAAAAATATATCGAAAACTACAAACAAACTCTTTTAAATTTAGGAGAATGTGGAATTGATATTGTGTGTTACAACTTTATGCCAGTATTAGACTGGACACGAACTAATTTAGATTACGAAGTGTCTGATGAGTCTACTGCATTGCGTTTTGAAGCTGCCGCTTTTGCTGCTTTTGAATTGTATTTGTTAAAAAGACCAGGTGCAGAAGAAGCGTATTCTGATGCTCAAAAGCAAAAAGCTGCAGAGTTTATTAAAAACACATCAGAAGAGGAGCAAACAAAATTAATCAGAAATATTATTGCTGGTTTACCAGGTGCAGAAGAAGGCTATAGTTTAGAAGAGTTCAACCAGATTTTAGCAACGTATAAAAATATTGGACCTAAAGAATTAAAAGCAAACTTATTCTCGTTTTTATCAGAAATTATTCCTGCAGCAGAACAAGCAGGAGTATTAATGTGTATTCATCCAGATGATCCACCATTTCCAATTTTAGGTTTACCAAGAGTAGTTTCTACAGAACAAGATATCGAAGATATTTACAATGCAGTTCCATCACAAAATAACGGATTGACATTTTGTACAGGTTCTTTTGGTGTTAGATCAGATAACGATTTAGCAGGAATGGTAGAGCGCTTAGGAGACAGAATTCACTTTATTCATTTGCGTGCTACAAAAAGAGATGCAGAAGGGAATTTCCACGAAGCAGATCATTTAGAAGGAGATGTAGACATGTATGCGGTGATGAAGGCTTTAGTTTTAGAACAACAAAAAAGAATAGC
The DNA here is from genome assembly GCF_003335085.1 of Polaribacter sp. WD7. Taxonomy (GTDB): domain Bacteria; phylum Bacteroidota; class Bacteroidia; order Flavobacteriales; family Flavobacteriaceae; genus Polaribacter. Next base: position 824,497 of record NZ_QPEJ01000018.1, read on the forward strand.
TGCAGGAAGAAAAGATTTAAGAATGCCTTTTAGACCAGACCATGGTCATAAAATGTTAGACGATTTAAAAAAGAAAACCAATCCTGGATATTCAGGCATTGGACGTTTACGAGGTTTAGCTGAATTGAGAGGTTTAGAATTAGGAATTAGACGTTCTTTATAATAGAAACAAAATAGAATAAAAAAGAAATATAATGGCAACAACTTTTGAAACAAGATATGCTTCAAGTCCGAAAGCAGTAAAAAAATACGACACACAAGAATTAAGAGATGAATTTTTAGTTACTGATTTAATGCAACCAGGAAATATCAAATGGGTATACACGCATTATGATAGATACATGGCTGGAGGAGCAGTACCAACAACAGGTGCTTTAACCCTAGAAACAATAGATCCTTTAAAATCAGATTTTTTCTTAGAAAGAAGAGAAGTAGGGGTTATTAATGCTGGAGGAAAAGGAACTATAATAGCTGATGGTGAAGAGTTTAAGATGTTGCATAAAGATGCTTTATATCTTGGTAAAGGTGTAAAAGAAGTTGTTTTTAAAAGTGATGACGCAAACAATCCTGCAAAATTTTACATGAATTCTGCACCAGCACATACTGCTTATCCAACAAAGCAAGTAACAAAAGCAGAAGCGAATAAAATTGAATTGGGTAGTTTAGAAACTGCAAACCATAGGACGGTAAATCAAATGATTATTGGCGGAATCGTAACTACATGCCAATTACAAATGGGTATGACAGAGTTAAAAACAGGTTCTGTTTGGAATACTATGCCTGCTCATGTTCATGATAGAAGAATGGAAATCTATTATTATATGGATATTATGGACGAACAATCTGTTTGTCATTTTATGGGAGAACCTCAGGAAACACGTCATATTTGGATGCAAAATCACGAAGCTGTAATTTCTCCACCCTGGTCTATTCACTCAGGTTCTGGTACATCTAATTATACGTTTATTTGGGGTATGGCAGGTGAAAACCTAGATTACAATGATATGGATGTTGCAAAAATTACGGATTTAAGATAAAAAAATGTCGCAAACTTTATTTGATATTACAGGAAAAGTAGCTTTAATAACAGGTTCTACGCACGGTTTAGGAATGTCTATGGCTATGGGTTTAGGAAAAGCGGGTGCTACAATTGTTGTGAATGGAAATTCATCGCAAGAAAAAATAGATAAAGCAGTGGCTTTGTATAAAGAAGCAGGCATTAATGCTGTGGGTTACAAATTTAACGTAACTGATGAAGCGCAAGTAATTGAAGCAATCAACAAAATTGAAACTGAAGTTGGGAACATTGATATTTTAGTAAACAACGCAGGAATCATTAAAAGAACACCACTTGCAGAAATGGAAGTGGAAGATTTTAAACAAGTGATTGATGTTGATTTGGTAAGTCCGTTTATTGTTTCTAAACACGTTATTAAAGAAATGATGGAGCGTAAAGCTGGTAAAATTATCAATATTTGTTCTATGATGAGCGAATTAGGTAGAAATACTGTAGGTGCTTATGCAGCTGCAAAAGGTGGTTTGGTAATGCTTACTAAAAATATGGCTACAGAATGGGCTCGTTTTGGTATTCAAGTAAATGGAATTGGACCTGGTTATTTTGCAACTTCGCAAACTGCTCCAATTAGAGTTGATGGACATCCTTTTAACGATTTTATCGTAAACAGAACGCCTGCTAAAAAATGGGGAGATCCAGATGATTTGGCAGGAGCAGCTGTGTTCTTATCATCAAAAGCAAGCGATTTTGTAAACGGACATATTTTATATGTTGATGGTGGAATTTTAGCAACTATTGGTAAACCTTCTAACGAAGAATAAGTTTATATAAAACTCAAATCTTTCAGGTTTTTAAAACCTGAAAGATTTAAATCTAAAATCAAATGAAAAAAATAGTTTTCTTTTTTTTAACAGCCTCTCTTTTTATCAATTGTGATAAAAAAACAGAAATCGTTTCAACAGTTACTGTAAAAAATAATTTGACTGTGGACAGAGAATTTGAAACAGTTGAAGTTGATATTTCTAACTTGGCTGCTGAAAAAGTAGCTGATTTAGTGATTTTAGATGCTGATAATTCAATTGTAACTTCACAAATTGTAGATACAGATTTAGATGGTAAAAATGATGTTATATTATTTCAACCAACTTTAAAAGCAAATCAAACTAAAGAGTATTCGGTAGTAGTTTCTAAGGTTGCAAAACAAACAGATACCGCATATTGCTATTCGCGTTTTGTGCCAGAAAGAACAGACGATTATACTTGGGAAAACAATAAAGTTGGCTTTAGAACCTTTGGACCTGTGGCACAAAAAATGGTAGAAGATGGCGTAAAAGGAGGTACTTTATCTAGCGGAATTGATGCATGGTTAAAACGCGTAGAATATCCAATTATTAATTTATGGTACAAGAGAAATGATGCTGAAAAAGGTGCGTATCATACAGATCATGGTGAAGGTTTAGATAACTTCCACGTTGGTGTAAGTCGTGGAGTTGGCGGTACAGCTGTTAAAGTTGATACTTCCTATTATTTTTCAAGAAACTTTACCTCTTATAAAACAATTACTACAGGTCCTATAAGAACAAGTTTTGTGTTAACCTATGCAGAATGGGATGCTAATGGAAAACAAATTAAGGAAACAAAACATATTTCTTTAGACTATGGTCAAAATTTATCTCGTTTCGAGATTGATGTAAAAGGTACAGAGACTATTTCTACAGGATTAACTTTGCATAAAAAGAAAGGAGTTACCAATCAAAATAAAGCTAATTTTTGGATTAGTCATTGGGAAACTTTAGACGATTCTGAAATAGGAACAGGTATTGTAACAACAAAACCATATTTTTTTGGATCTGAAAAATATATTACTTCTAAGAAAGATGAAAGCAATCATTTTTTACATTTAAATGTAGTGAATGATAAAGTTGTTTTTTATAGTGGTTTTGGATGGGTAAAGAGTAAACAATTTTCGAATCAGTTAGATTGGGAAAATTATTTAACAGATTTTTCTAAAAAAATAAGCAGTCCATTAATTGTGACTCAAAATTAAATCAATCTTAAAAATGAAGAAAACTAGCTTTTTTCAATTGCTATCTCTTTTAGCTATTTCAATGTTCTTTTACGGGTGTCAATCAGAATCATCAATTACAACGTTAAGATTGGGGCATGCTTTAGATACACAACATCCTGTTCATAAAGCAATGGTAATTTTAGGGCAAGAAATAGAAAAACAATCACAAGGAAAATTAAAATTGAACATTTATCCTAGTGGACAGTTAGGGGGTGAAAGAGAATGTTTGGAGTTGTTACAAATTGGTAGTTTAGACATTACAAAGGTTTCGGCAGCAGTTTTAGAAAATTTTATACCAGAGTACAAAGTATTTAGCGTGCCTTATATGTTTAGAGACAAAGCACATACATTTAGTGTTTTTGATAGTCAAATAGGTGAAAGTTTATTGTTAAAAGGAGAAAAATTTAGACTACGTGGATTAACATTTTACGATGCAGGTAGTAGAAGTTTCTATATGAAAGAAGCGCCTATTAAAACACCAGCAGATTTAGTAGGAAAAAAAATTAGAGTACAAAAAAGTAACATGGCAGTAGCTATGGTAAATGATTTAGGGGGTTCTCCAACTCCAATTTCTTGGGGAGAATTATATACAGCTTTACAGCAAGGAGTTGTTGATGGAGCAGAGAACAATCCACCAAGTTTTTATACATCCAAGCACTATGAAGTTTGTAAATTTTATTCTTTGGATGAACATACTGCAGTACCCGATGTTTTGTTAATAGGAACAGATACTTGGTCTCGTTTAAACGATCAACAAAAGGAATGGGTAAAAAAGGCAGTAAAAGTAAGTACAACTGTGCAGAGAAAATTATGGGCAGCTTCAGAAAAAGAGTCTATAGCAGCAGTTAAAGAAGCAGGTGTTCAAGTGGTTTATCCAGAAAAAAAACCTTTTGAAGAACAAACCAAAGGAATATTGAAATTATTTGATGGAAATGAAGAAATGAAAAGTTTAATTACTTCAATAAAAAATCAACAATAATGAGAGCAAAAATAGACAGTGTTTTAGAAAAATTAGTGCTTGTTATTTTAGTGATAATGCTGGTAAGTGTGGTATGGCAAGTGTTTTCTAGGTTTGTTTTACGAGCACCAAGTACCATAACAGATGAGATATCAAGTTTTTCATTAATATGGGTAGGATTGTTAGGAGCAGCTTATGCAGCGGGTAAAAATTTACATTTAGCGATTGACTTAATTCCAGAAGGCGTTGTAAAGAAAAAACAAAGCTTGTTTAACGGAATTGTTTTTATATCTATTGCTTTTTTTGCATTTACAGTAATGATTATTGGTGGCGCAAGATTGTGTCAATTGAGTTTTCAATTTGGTCAAACATCCGCAACTCTAGAAATTCCTTTAGGATTTATTTATTTGGGAGTTCCTATTTCAGGAATTTTAATTTGTTATTATAGTATTGACACACTTTTAAACCAAAGAAAATTAAACAAAGCATAAATTATGAATTTAGTAGAAGTCCTTATTTTAGTTGTTAGCTTTTTGGTTTTCTTATCACTAAGAGTGCCAATTGCTTTTGCTATTGGTTTAGCAGCTTTATTCACCTTATTAAGTGCAATGCCATTTTTACCAAGTGTTACTACTCTAGCGCAAAGAATGGCTACATCATTAGATAGTTTTACCTTATCTGCAATCCCATTTTTTATCCTAGCTGGACAAATTATGAACCGAGGAGGGATAGCAGTACGACTCATAAATTTTGCAAAAGCCATTGTTGGTCCACTTCCTGGAGGTTTAGCTTTTGTAAATATCATTTCTTGTATGTTATTTGGAGCCATTTCTGGTTCTGCGGTAGCCGCAGCATCTGCAATTGGAGGATTTATGAACCCGATGATGGAAAAAGATGGGTATGACAAATCATTTAGTGCAGCAGTAAACATTACTAGTGCAACAACAGGTTTAATTATTCCGCCAAGTAACGTGTTAATTGTATATTCTTTAGCCAGTGGAGGTGTATCTATTGCAGCTTTATTTATTGCTGGATATATACCTGGTTTGTTAATTGGTTTGGCATTAATGATTGTGGCTTTAATCTATTCAATCATAAAAAAATACCCAACTGATAAAATGGTTGGTTTTAAAGAGTTCTTTAAAAGATTTATAGATGCTTTTCCTAGTTTAATGTTATTGGTTGTTGTAATTGGAGGAATTGTTGCTGGAATTTTCACAGCTACAGAGGCATCTGCAATTGCAGTAATTTACACCTTGGTTTTGGGCTTTGTGTACAAAGAAATTACGGTAAAGGATATTTCTCCAATTTTATTGGAAACTGTAAAAACATCTGCAATAGTATTGTTATTAGTGTCTACATCCATAGCAATGTCTTGGGTAATGAGTTACGAGAATATTCCGCAAGAAATAAGCAATACCTTACTGTCTATTAGTGATAATCCAATAGTTATTTTAATTATTATCAACTTAATTTTGTTATTTGTTGGTGTTTTTATGGATATGACACCTGCTGTATTAATCTTTACACCGATTTTCTTACCAATTGTTACAGAATTAGGAATGGATCCAATTCATTTCGGAATCATAATGATTATGAACTTATGTATTGGTTTGTGTACACCACCAGTAGGTTCTGTACTCTTTGTGGGGTGTAGTGTTGCAGATTTAAAAATACAACAAGTAATAAAACCGTTGTTACCGTTGTTTTTGGTAATGATAGGGGTGTTGTTATTAATAACGTATTTTCCAGACTTGACTTTGTGGTTGCCAAGAGTTTTTGATTTAGTATAACAATTAATTTACTTAGGTTTAAGGTAAAGTAACCTTTTATTGATTTATATTTGTGTTAATTTCATATGACACAAAAGAAGGCTATTTTATACATGATCTTTAGCGCAATTGCATTTTCGCTAATGGGTTCTGTAGTTAAGTATTTAAGTACGTTTAACGTGTATCAGGTTGTTTTTTTTAGATCTGTAGGTACTTTGCTGTTCACAATTCCTTTAATAGTTAAACAGAAAATACCTTTTTGGGGAGATAACAAAAAGTGGCTAATCATTAGAGGTATTGCTGGTGTAGTTTCTTTAACCCTTTTTTTTAAGTCTTTAAACTATTTAAGTATAGGTACAGCCGTTTCTTTACGGTATACAGCGCCTATATTTGCAGCTATTTTGGCACTTTTCTTTTTAAAGGAAAAAATAAAACCTATACAATGGTTGTTGTTTTGTATTGCTTTTTTAGGAGTTTTAATTATTAAAGGTTTTGGTGCAGAGGTAGAAGCTATTGGATTGGTTTTTGTAATTCTTTCTGCGGTTTTTTTAGGACTAATTTTTGTGTTAATTCGTAAAATTGGAAACACAGAACATCCTTTAGTGATTATAAATTATTTTATGATTATGGCATTTGTATTTGGAGGAATAATGTGTCTAAAATATTGGGAACAGCCAACACCTTTAGAGTGGGGGTTCTTTCTTAGTACAGGGATTTTTGGTTATTTTGGTCAGTTATATATGACAAAAGCATTACAAGCAGAAGAAACCAATTTGGTAGCTCCAATAAAATACTTAGAGGTAATTTTTACGATAATTATAGGAACATTTTGGTTTGGAGACGTTTATAATACGTGGACTCTTTTGGGTATTTTACTAATCTTATCGGGATTAATTTATAATATTTATCTCAAAAGGAAAACATCCTAAAATTAAATATATTCTAAGTTGTAAATGTATCTATGATTTTCATGACTTGTACTCCATCTTCTAGTTTACAAGGGTTTTCAGCTTTACCTAAAAAATAATTGACAGTTTGGGCTATCAAAGGTTGTTGCACGTGTTTTGGGTTTTCAAACGAAAATACTTCAGTTTTATCAGAAGTGGTTAAAAATACTTTCTCTCCGTAAAAAGAAAAAGTGATAGTTCCATTTTCACCATAGATTTTACATTCGTCTTTTACATCTTTATCAGAGGCAATAAAATTCCATATACCTCTAAATTGAACTCCACTTTCAAATTCAATAATTCCGTTTACAATATCGGCAACTTTGTGATTTTGTGAGGTTGTATTAAATCCCTGAGCATTTTTAATATCCCCAAAATAATGGTACATCAAATCTATTTGATGAGGGGCAATATCATGAAAATATCCACCTCCTGATGTTTCAGGTTTTAGACGCCAGTTATTATCTGTTTTAGCAATAACATTATTTGTTGTTGATTGTAGAATTGTGATGTCTGCAAAGTGTACTTTTCCAATACTATTACTAGTTAATAACTCTTTTACTTTTTGAAAAGCAGGCAAATTTCTTCTATAATGAGCAATAACTATTTTGTCATTTTTGGTAACTAATTTTTCTAATTCTTTAGCTTCATCTGCGTCTATGGTCATTGGCTTTTCTAAATACACAAATTTACCAGCGGCTAAACATTTTTTTGCGATCTCTAAATGTGTAGAAGGAGGAGTTGCAATATAAAGTGCATTAATTTCAGGATGATTTATAATGTCATCAATAGTATCATACCAATGAGGAACATGATGTCTTTCTGCAAAATCTTTAGCTTTTGTACTATTTCTTCTCATAACAGCAATCAATTCAGAATTGACTACTTTTTGGAAAGCAGGACCACTTTTTACTTCAGCCACGTCACCGCAACCAATAATTCCCCATTTAATAATATTCATGTTCCTTTATTTAAAGTTAAAATAGTTTTTTGCATTGTGGTAACAGATATCACTTACAATTTTCCCTAAAAAAGCTTCATCTGCAGGTAATTCCCCATTTTCCACATCAGTTCCTATGGCATTACATAAAATACGTCTAAAGTACTCATGTCTCGGAAAAGATAAAAAGCTACGAGAATCTGTAAGCATTCCAACAAAACAAGATAACAATCCTAAATTAGAAAGTGCATTAATTTGTTTTTCCATTCCGTCTTTTTGATCTAAAAACCACCAAGCAGCACCATATTGCATTTTTCCTTTTATGGTTCCATCGTTAAAATTACCAACCATTGTAGCAAAAACTTCACTATCTGCAGGGTTTAAGTTGTAGACAATTGTTTTTGCCAATTGGTTTGTACTGTCTAAAGTATTCAAAACACCACTTAGGGCTCTAGCTTGAGAAAAATCTCCAATAGAATCAAACCCTGTGTCAGGACCTAATTCATCTAATAATCTTTTATTGTTGTTTCTAATGGCACCCAAATGAAACTGTTGCGTCCAGCCAACTTTATGATACATTTTACACAATTCAATAACTGTTTTAAACTTAAAGAAAGCTACTTCTTCACTACTTAAAGATTGCATATTCTTTATTTTATCAAATAAAGAATTGATGTCATAAATATTTTCTTCAAAGAAATACAATTGTTCAAAACCATGGTCAGAAAGTCTACCACCATTGTCATTAAAGAAATAAATTCTACTTTCTAACGCTTTTAATAAGTCATCATAATTATCAATATTGATGTTGGCAACTACTTCTAATTTTGATAAATATTGATTGTAAGATGCTACATTTTCCACAGCAAAAGAGTTATCAGGTCTAAAAGTTGGAAACGTTTTTACTTTATTAGCATCATTTAAAATAGCAATATGATGCTCTAAAGAATCTGCAGGATCATCAGTAGTGCACAAACTCTCTACATTTTGCATTTTTAGCAACCCATTAGCAGAATGTGATTTTTGCTGTAAAATTTTTGAAGTTTTTTCGTAAATTTCCTCTGCATTTTCTGGTGTCAAAATTTCATCAATATCAAAATAGGCTTTCAATTCTAGCGCAGTCCAATGAAATAAGGGGTTTTTAATTGTATACGGAACAACTTCTGCCCATTTTAAAAACTTTTCTTTATCTGTGGCATTTCCAGTAATATACTTTTCGTCAATGCCAAAAGCACGCATTGCTCTCCATTTGTAATGATCTCCATATAACCAAACTTGTGTAATGTTTTTAAATTTAGTATCTTGAGATATCTGTTTAGGAGAAAGATGATTGTGATAATCTATAATAGGTAATTTTTTTGCAAAATCATGATATAGTTTCTTTGCAAAATCGTTTTGCAACAAAAAGTCATTGGTTAGAAATGAATTCATCTATAATATTTTAAAAAGTAAAGAAAAAAAGTTCTCAAAGATACATTTTATCTAATTTTTATGGAGATGTTTTTTTATAATTTGTTCTAAAATCTTATGAGTTAGACATTAATATTTATATTTGATAAGTTTTGAAAATTTCAAAATGTTAAAGTGTCAATATTTGATACAAATAAGGTAAAATAATAAAGATTTCAGTATAGTACAGGATACAGAAATACTACATTGTGTGTAAAATTGTACATTAGTTAAATGGTTGTTAAAACCAGACCTTACTAAATTTAATCAAAACAATTTATTTTAAAACTAAATTTAAAAATGAAAAAAACGTTTAAAAAACAAAACACCGTTCATAGCTTCATGCTTTTGCTGTTGCTTCTATGTTCGGGTTTTACAACTTTTAATTTAGAAGCACAACAGAAGATAACAGGTGTTGTGTCAGATGTAGATGGTAATCCTATACCAGGAGTTAGTGTTTTACAGAAAGGTACTTCTAATGGAGTTGTAACTGATTTTGATGGTATTTATTCTTTATCATTAAATTCAGCAGAGAAAACTTTAGTGTTTTCTTATTTAGGATATAAAAACAAAGAAGTAAAAGTTTCAGGAAAAGTAAAAATTGATGTTACTTTAGAGGAGGAAGCAGAAGCTTTAGAGGAGATTGTTATCATTGGTTATGCTGCAGTTTCAAGAGAAAAAGTACTTGGGGCCGTATCAAGTGTAAAAGCAGAATCTATAGAGAAAGCGACGGCAGTAGATGCTTTGCAAGGTGTTCAAGGAAAATTGTCTGGAGTTCAAATTCTCTCAAATAATGGCCCTGGTGCAGGATTTGATGTGAGAGTTAGGGGTATAACTTCTTTTGCGCAAGGAGGTCCTTTATATGTTGTAGATGGTCAGCAAACATTTGATATTGATAATATTGACCCTAATGACATAGAGTCTTTAGAAGTTTTAAAAGATGGAGCAACTACAGCAATATATGGTGCGCAAGGTGCTAATGGTGTTGTATTAGTAACAACTAAGTCTGGTAAAGCTGGTAAAACAAGATTGTCTATTACGCATACTACAGGTGTAAATAGTTTGGTAGGGCAAATACCAGTGGCTAATGCAAGACAAAGAATTATACAGGAAACAGTAGCAAACCCAAACCCTGTAGGTAACAGGTCTATTAGAGATTCATTGAGCTTATTGTTTAGGAATTCAGAAGATATTCAAAAGTTAGTAACAAGACCAGCAACAAGACAGCAAGTGAGCCTTTCTCTTAATGGAGGTAGTGAGTCAGCTAGGTTTAACTGGAATTCAGGTTTTGTTGAAGAGCAAGGTATTATTGTAAATAGTGGATACAGAAGATTTAATACTCGTGTAAAATTAGATTTAGAACCATCAGATAAAATCAAAGCAGGTACTGTGGTAAATATGTCGTTTGAAGAAACCAAAGGAGCGCCATCTTTTCAAATTTTAAATCAATTGACAAGACGTATTCCATATTTGCCAATTTTTGAACCAGATGGTACGTTTACACCATCTACACCAGGTTTAGCTAGTTTAAATCCTTTACAGCAAGCTGAGTTAAGAGAGGTTGTTACAAGAAATTACAGAGCAAATTCTTTTACTTATTTACAATATAATTTTACACCTAAATTTTCTATAAAATCTACTTTAGGTTTTAATTTCAGATACTTAAAGAATGAAACTTTTACACCATCAGCTTTAGATAATAGAAATTTTAGATTAGCAATACCTGTTGCTACAGAAAGGCATGATTTAAGCTATAATGTGCAGCAAGAAAACTTTTTTAATTACAATAACTCATGGGGAGATCATACTATTTCTGGTTTTGCGGGGATGCAAATACAAAGAAATAACAGAGAAAATTTAAGATTGAGAGCAGAGTTGAATAATGAGCTAATTACAACTTTAAACAATAATGATCCAGAGAATTTTACAACAACTAATGGAACGCTGAATGATGCTAATAGTTTGTTTTCTTTATTTGCTGGATTTAGTTATGATTACCAAAATAAATATTTAATTGGTGCTACTGTACGTAGAGATGGTTCATCAAGATTTGGAGAGAATAATAAGTTTGGTTATTTTCCTGCTGCAAACGTAGGATGGAGATTGAGTAAAGAAAGCTTTTTAGAAGATAGTGATGTAATTAACAATTTATTATTAAGAGCATCTTTTGGTGTTGTAGGTAATGATAGAATTGGTAATTTTACTTTTGATACCCCTTTTAATCCAGACTTTACTTACAGTTTAGATGGTTCTATACAAAGTATTGGTGTTGGTCCAGGGACTCTTTTAGGTAATGCTGATATTAGATGGGAAGAAACAGAATCTATAAATTTAGGTGTAGATCTAGGACTATTTAAAAATAGGGTGAAAATTGCAGCTGAAATTTGGAGAAAAACAACTAGTGACTTATTAGTGAGAACAGAGTTGCCAGAAGAATCAGGTTTTCAGTCTATCCAAGAAAACAGAGGTGTTGTAAGAAACCAAGGTATTGATTTTAATATCAATGGTACTATAATTAAGAAAAAAGGTTTTAAATGGGATGCTGGTTTTAATATTAGTTTCTTAGAAAATGAAGTAACTGAATTGGCAGTTCCTATACAACAAGGTCGTTTTTTAATTGAAGAAGGACAACCTATTGGTAATATGATTGGTTATAAAAACTTCGGAGTATTTTCTAGAGATGAATCAAACGCATATGCACCTTCTGGAGAAAGATTAATTCCAAATTTTGATTCCAACGGGTTCTTTTTAGGTTCATATAGTTTTGCAAATGGTCAAGCATATCCAACAGACGGAGTTGTTAGACAATTGACCTTTGGAGGAGATGCTTTATTGGGTGGAGATTATATTTGGGATGATGTAAATGGAGATTTTGTAATTGACTCTGAAGACATTCAAACGCTAGGTAATGGTTTGCCTACAGTATTTGGAGGTCTTACACAAGATTTTAGCTATAAAGGATTTACACTTGGTTTGTTATTTGATTTTAGCTTTGGAAATGACATTTACAGAAGGTACGACCATGAAAGAAATAGTTTAAGAGCTTCTGTATTAACACCAAGTCCAGAAAGGATTGAAAATGCATGGACAAACCAAGGAGACATTACTCCTTACCCTACCTTAACAGCTAGAAATAGAGAGGTAAATAGATTTGACTTTTTAGGTGGTGTTGCAAATAGCTCATTTGTTTCTGATGGAAGTTTTATTATTTGGAGATACGCAAGAGTTGGTTATTCATTCCCAAAAAAGACCCTAGAAAAGATGGATATTGGGTTAAAAAGTTTAAGACTTAACTTGGCAATTAATAATGTATTGACTTGGACTAATTATGAAGGGTATAGCCCAGAATTTGGAAGTAGAGGAAACCCTTTAGCACCAAGTGAAGATAATTTAAGATACCCTAATGACAGGGAGTTGTTATTAAGTTTAAGAGTACAATTTTAAAATAGGTTAAAGATGTTATTACATACAATTAGAAAAATAAAAATTGCTACTTTTTTATCAGTAGCTATAGGGATATTTTATTCCTGTGATGATTTTGTAGATGAAGTGCCAGAAAGTCAAATTTCAGGATTGGCATTCTATCAAAACAATGAAGATTTACAATTAGCACTTGTAGCAGCATATAGTCAAATGTCTACTGCTTATAGTCAATACCACATTAATTGGGGAGAATTTAGATCTGATAATATGGAACCGTTTGGAGGTAACGTTGCAAGAAACTCTATGCATAATAGTTCTATGGATGTAGGAGAGCGTAACATATTAAGATGGTTTGATTTATATAGATTTATAGACCTTACAAACCGTGTTATTAATGAAGGAGCAACTATAGAAGGTGTTGATAACAATATCTTAGGACAAGCGTATGCTATGAGAGCAAAAGTGTATTTTGATATTACACGTGTATGGGGTGCAGTTCCTTTATTTACAGAATCTATTAACACAATAGATAATGCTTTTAAAACGAGAACACCTGCAGCAGAAATAATGGCAAATGTAGTGATACCAGATATGTTAAGAGCAGAACAATTAATTTCTACACCAAGTTCAAATTTCGTTTTTTCACAGTCTAGTGTATTAGCTTTACAAGCAGAAGTGTATTTGTGGGAAAGAGAAAATCAATTGGCTAAAGATGCTATAGAGAAATTAATAGCTTTAGGAACCCATAGTTTAGTAAGATCACCAGAAGATTGGCAAGATTTATTTATCAATCAGGTTGCAAACTTTAGAGTTCCTGATGGACCTGGAAAAGTACAGGAAGGACCTGAGTTAATTTTTTCTCTCAATTACTTTTTAGGTCAAGGTATTCCTACTTCAGGTTTAGCGAGAGCTTATACGGCAGGAGCAAAAATTACGACCATAACTCGTGAAGTTGAAGAAAAATGGAGAAATCGTTTTCCATTAGACACAATTTGGGATGACTTGTACCCTGATACGGCACCTGTTTTTACAGAAACAATAATAGCTTCTGATGGAAGTGATTCTATTGTACCATTATATGGAGATTGGAGATTGTTTGCAACTAGAGAAGGTGGAAGTTTTGAAGATGGAGTAGGAACAGTTGACGAAGGTGAGGCTAGAGTTCATAAATGGCAAAAAAATGCATTAGGATTAGTACCTTCTAATGATGATACAGACATTGTTATTTACAGATATGCAGACATGATTTTAATGTTAGCTGAAGCTGAATTAAAATTAAATAACGCTCCTAGAGCTCTAGAGTTAATCAATCAAGTAAGAACAGCAAGACAATTACCTTTAGCAACAACAGAGCAGTTTGGTGCAGACTTTGATACGCAAATAGATTTTTTATTGGATGAAAGACAATTTGAACTTTTAGGTGAAGGTAAACGCTGGTGGGATTTAGTAAGAAATGATAAAGCGTTAGAAGTTATGAATCCTATTTTACAAGATAGAGGAGAAAACCCATTAACAGAGCAACGTATTCTTTGGCCAGTATGGGATCAACATTTAATTGAAAATCCTAATTTAACACAAACTCTAGGATGGTAAAAAATAGAATTATGAAAACAATATATAAAATAGTAGCACTAAGTGTTTTTGCAGCCTTATTTAGTGCATGTACATTAGATGTACAAGATAACTTTGAGTTTACTCCAGAATTTTTAGATGAAGATCCTTTCTCTAATATAACAGCATGGGAGTTTATACAAAGCCAAGGGACAGTAGCAATTTTAGACGATCAAAATAGAAAACGTTTAAATGGAGAAAAGCTAGACTTTATGGCAGCAGCTATAAAGCGTGTAGGGTATGAAGATTTATACAATCAAACCACAACTTCAGATAGAACATATCTATTTTTAAATAATAATGCTTTTACTGGTAACAATAGAGATAGAGATATTATCAGACTGGTAACAGGTAATACTCAAGGTGGAGGTTCCTTAGTAAATCCAGATACTTTAATGGCTAGCATTACAGCACCAGATCAAATTAATATATTAAAAGCTGTTTTAAGGTATAATATTGTTAGTACGTTTGTAGCACAAGTACCAACATTAACTATTTTTGATAGAGATTTCTTATTTAAAACATTCTTACCTACTTTAGAGTTGGATGAAGATGGAACCCCTATTGCTTTAACTAATGAGTTCGCAGATATTGCGTTTAGAAGAGATACTCGTTGGGATATCAATATTAATAACCCTTCTTCTCCTTTACCAGAAAGTGCATTAGGAAGAGATTTTGATGAAACAGTTAGAGTACATAATATTGTTTTAAATAATGGTATAGGTCATATTATGAATGACTTAGTAAGATTTCAGCCTTATCCTTTATATGCAAACTTCCCTATAGATTAATAATTTAGTTATAGATAATCTTTTTAATAAAATAGATAAAATGAAACAGAACAGATTAAAACAATACTTTTTTACAATGGCATTTGCTTTTATAGCAATGGTATCTTGTAATGTTCCTGAAGATAACGATGAACTTATACCGTTTGTACCAGAAGAGGTTACAAATCCTGAGACTATAAGTCAATTTATTATTGCTAATCCAGAACTTAGTATATTTGAAAGAGCACTTAGAACTATTGAAGCAGCCGCTACTAATGAAGATGATCTTAAGATTATAACAGAATTAAATGTTCCTGGTAACTCAACTGTGTTTGCCCCATCTAATGAAGCTTTCAATGTGTTTTTAGATAGAAACGGTATAGATGACGTTGCAGATTTACCTGTAGATGTTTTAATAAATGTTGTATTATACCATATTCTAGAAGGAGAGTTAATGGCTTCAGATTTAACAACTGGTTATATAAACACTCGTAGTTTATTTAGTGTTAGAGTTGGTCGTACTACTATAGAGAATAACTTAAGCCTATATATCAATACAGCAGAAGGTGTAACATTAAATAGAGATACGAACGTGGTAACTCCAAATATAGACGCTAATAATGGTGTTATTCATATTGTAGATAGAGTTGTAGACTTACCAACGGTTGCAAATTTAATTGGAGTTAATCCAACTTTAGCTAGATATATTGCAGCTGTAAGACGTGCAGACACATTTATTAATGAAGAAGGAGAAACACCTAATAGAATTGAGAGGTCACTTAGAAATGGTGGTTCTATTGTTACCGCTTTTGTACCTACTAATGAAGCTTTTGATAATTACTTATTAGAAAGAGATAACACAGGAAGCACTACCACAGAAGATATAGCAGAATCTGAGTTAGGAAGAATTACAAAAACTCATATATTACCTGCTTATATACCTTCAAGCCTTTTAGTTAGTGGTAGTCAACAAACCTTGTTAGATGATAATGAGATTGTTATTAATGCAGAGAATTTAACAATTACAGATCCACAAGCAAGAATTTCTAATATTAACGCAGATGTTTTAAATATTCAAGGTACAAATGGTGTTTTACATTTGATAGACAATGTTATATTGCCTTCAGATCCACCAGCTGCAGATATGTAAAACATACAGAAACAATTAACTACTAAAAAGCCTTCATAATTTTATGAAGGCTTTTTTTATTATCTTACACCAAAACAATAAACTAAAAAATATAAGATGAACCTATTTTTAAAAATAGTAGTGTTAGTTATTATTCTTTGCTGCTCTTGCAAAACTAAAACCAAAACAATTCCGTGGGAAAGCTTATTTTCAAAGAATTCTCTGGAAGGCTGGAACATTAAAGGAGGTACTGCAACTTATAAAAATGAAAACGGTACTATTGTAGGAACTACAGTACCAAATACCCCAAACACTTTTTTGTGTTCAGATAAAATATATAACAATTTCATTTTAGAAATTGATTTTAAGGTAGATCCAGTTATGAATTCTGGTATTCAAATTCGTAGTAACTCACTTCCGTATTATAGAGATGGAATGGTACATGGTTATCAAGTTGAAATAGATCCATCAAAGCGAGCATGGAGTGGTGGGATTTATGACGAAAAAAGAAGACTTTGGTTAAATCCTTTAAAAGATAATATTGAAGCACAAAATGCATTTAAACAAAATGAGTGGAATCACTACAGAATTGAAGCTATTGGAGATACTATTAAAACTTGGGTAAATGGAATTGCAGCATCTCATTTAATTGACGATAAAACAGCTGCTGGTTTTATTGGTTTACAGGTTCACGGAATTGGAAAACATACCGATAGATTAGGAAAACAAACCATGTGGAAAAACGCTAAAATTTTAACTACAGAATTAGCTAAATATTCTAAAAAATCTCCACTAGAACCAATTATTACAAAAAACAATTTGACTTTTCAAGAAAACAGAACAGGTTGGAAAATGCTTTGGGACGGAAAAACAACAAATGGATGGAGAGGAGCTAAACTTGCTAAATTTCCAGAAAAAGGTTGGTCTATAGAAAATGGAGAGCTAATTGTAGAGGAAACTGGTGGTGCAGAGTCTGCAGCTGGTGGAGATATTGTTACTACCAAAGATTATAGCAATTTTGAGTTACTAGTAGATTTTAAATTAACTGCTGGTGCAAATAGTGGAATTAAATATTATGTAGATACAGAAATCAATAAGGGTACTGGTTCATCAATAGGTTTAGAATATCAAATTTTAGATGATGAACTACATGAAGATGCTAAAAGAGGTTCTCATGAAGGAAGTAGAACTGTATGTTCTTTATATGATTTAATTAAAGCAGACCCAATTAAGCCATTAAAACCAATTGGACAATGGAATACTGCTTATATCAAATCGATAGACAATCATGTAGAACACTGGGTTAACGATGTTAAAGTTTTAGAATATGAACGAGGAAGTGCTGAATTTTTAAAGCTAGTTTCTGAAAGTAAATATGCAAAATGGCCAAATTTTGGACTATTAGAAAAAGGTCAGATTTTATTACAAGATCATGGTGATAAAGTTTCATTTAGAAATATAAAAATTCGTGTTGCTAAATCTAAAAAGAACTAATTATGAAAACAGATAGAAGAAGTTTTTTAAAAAAAACGGCTACCGCAGCTGTAGGAGTAGGTTTAGTAGGAACTGCAAATGCAATGTCTGCAAAAAGCTATAGAAATATTATTGGTGCAAACGATAGATTGCATATTGCAATTCAAGGATTAGGACGCCGTTATTTTTCGTATATAGAAGGTATAGCTGCTAAAGAAAATAATGTTCACTTAAAGTATTTGTGCGATGTAATGCCTAGTCAGCTCGATAAAGCACAAGAAAGAGTCGGAAAAAAGATTGATTATAAAATTAAATCTGAAGAAGATATTCGAAACATAATTAACGATAAAAATATAGATGCCATTTTTATGGCAACACCAGACCACTGGCACACACCGGGAGCAATAATGGCAATGCAAGCAGGTAAACATGTATATTTAGAAAAGCCTTGTAGCCATAATCCACATGAAAATAAGTTAGTAGTAGCTGCTCAAAAAAAATACAATAAAATTGTACAAATGGGTAATCAGCAAAGATCTTCTCTAGAAAGTCAAGAGATTATTGCAGAAATTCATAATGGAGTTATTGGAGAAATATATAAAGCTGTAGCTTTTTACACAAATGGAAGAGGAAAAGTTCCTGTTCCTGTTAAAGCTGCACCACCAGTAGAATTAAATTGGGATCTTTTTCAAGGTCCATCACCAAGAAAAGAATATACTCATGATACTTGGAACTACAATTGGCATTGGTATGGATGGGATTTTGGGACTGCAGAAATGGGTAATAATGCTACGCATGAACTAGATATAGCACGTTGGGCATTAGATGTAAAATATCCAGAATACGTAGAAGTAAATGCTGGTAAAAGACAATTTAAAGATGACGGATGGGAAATGTATGACCAAATGGAGGCAACATTTACATTTGCTAACGATAGAGTTATCCAATGGGATGGAGATAGCCGAAACGCCTATAAAAAATACGGACGTGGAAGAGGAACCATTATTTACGGAACCAAAGGTTTGATTATTGTAGACAGAGATGGCTATGAATTATACAGTTTAAAAGGAAAGTTAATTAAAGAGAAAAAATCTGGAGGTTCAGAAGGAGGACTTGCTTTAGGTGGTGGTGGTAATTTAACAACAAGACACGTAACCAATTTTTTCGATGCAATTAGAGGAAAAGAAAAATTAACTTCGTCTATAGAAGTAGGAGCGGTTTCTCAAATGTTAACGCATTATGCCAATATTTCTTACAGAATTAATAAAGGTTTTAATGTTGATGAAAATTCTGGTAAAATATTTGACAGAGATGCAATGAAACTTTGGTCTAGAACTTACGAACCAGGTTGGGAACCTAAACTCTAAAATTTGAAAAGACGTAATTTTATAAAAAAAGCGGGTATTGCTGGTGCAGGAATTTTAAGTTCTAGTTCGTTATTTGGAGCCATATCAAAAGTAAATAATAGCAATAGTATTGTTAATATAGGAATTATTGGAAGTGGATCAAGAGGCACAGGTTTAACATCTGTAATTAATAATACTGATGGAATTAATGTGATTGCCGCATCTGATGTTCTTCCCTTTAGACTACAAAAGTGTATTCAAAAAGCAAATACAAAAGTAAAAGGATACCAAGATTACAGAGCTTTATTAGATAATAAAGATATAGATGCAGTAATTGTAGCTACACTTTTTAATTCGCACGCTAAAATAGCAATTGATGCATTAGATGCAGGAAAACATGTGTATTGCGAAAAAACATTAACTAAAGGATATGATGGTATTCAACAGCTAATAAATAAAACTAAAGTTTCTAACACTGTTTTTCAAACTGGCCATCAGTATCATAGCTCAAGATTATATACTCACGTTGTAGATTTAATTCATCAAGGAAAAGTAGGTAATATTATTGCTTTTGACTGCCAATGGAATAGGCATGGAAATTGGAGAAGAAAAGTACCAAAACCAAACCTAGAAAAAGCAATTAATTGGAGAATGTATAGAGAATTTTCTGGAGGTTTAACAGCAGAATTATGCTCTCATCAAATCGATTTTGTAAATTGGGTTTTAAACGAAACTCCAGAACAAGTAATTGGTGTTGGGGGTGTAGATTACTGGAAAGATGGTAGAGAAACTTACGACAATGTACATTTAACCTACTCTTATGCTAGTGGAATAAAAGCTAAATTTTCTTGTTTAACGGGTAACGCTAAAGACGGTTACCAAATAAAAGTTATAGGAGATAAAGGCACAATAATTATTGATACTAAACACGCATGGTTTTATCCCGAAGGGAAAAAAAATAAAATTATGGGAGAGGTAGATGGAGTAAGTGGAGCAACAGCACAATGGGATAATGATAAAGGATATAATATAAATTTAGAACATTTAGACCCTAGCAAACAGGCTTTAGTAGATTTTAGAGAGGCTATTATAAATAATACTGTGCCATTGTCTAATATTACTTCTGGAGCAAAAACAGCAGTTTGTGTACAAATGGCATTAGATGCTATGTATAATAATAAAATAGTAAAGTGGAATAATAACATTACTTACTAATATTATGAAATGGGGAAATAAATGTTTTTTGATTCTATTTTTAATTGCATTTTCGCTTCAATCTCAAACGAAATTGCCTGCTTTTTTTGGAGACAATATGGTTTTGCAACAAAAAGAGAATGTAAGCATTTGGGGTACCGATATTCCTAACTCAGAAGTTATCATTTCTACAAGTTGGGGGCAAAATAAAAAAGTTACCACAAATTCAAAAGGAGATTGGAAAACAGTAATTAAAACTAAAAAAGCATCTTTTACTCCTGAAACTATTTCAATTAAAGGAACTACTTCCATTACATTAAAAAATGTTTTAATAGGAGAAGTTTGGTTTTGCTCCGGTCAATCTAATATGGAAATGGCTTTAAGCGGTTTAAGAAAGTCTAAGGTGCTAAATGCAAAAAAATACTTAGACATTTCTAATAATAAAAATATTAGATTATTTAATACACCCAGAACAGCAAGTGTTTTGCCAAGTAATACTGTAAATGCAGTATGGCAAGAGTCTAATGAATCTTCAGCGAAAAAATTTAGTGCAATTGGGTATATTTTTGCAATGGAACTATATCAAAAATTAAATATACCTATAGGAATTATTGAAGCTTCGTGGGGAGGAACGAGAATAGAAAGTTGGATTCCTAAAAAAGAGCTATTAAAGTACAAAAACATTCGTTTTTTTGATAAACTACCGAAAGAAGAGAACAAGCAGAAAAAACCATCATTTTTATATAATGGTATGATTCATCCTTTTCAAAATTATATGGTAAAGGGCATACTTTGGTATCAAGGAGAATCTAATAGAACACAGCCCAAATCCTATAAAAACTTCATGGAAGAATTAATTACTTCTTGGAGAAAACAATGGAAAGATGAGAGTCTTCCATTTTATTTTGTACAGATAGCTCCTTATGACTATACAACATACAAGAGAGGTACTGCAATTAGATCAAATTTAATTAGAGAAGCTCAATTGCAAGTAGCTCAAGAAGTTAAAAATACTGGTGTTGTAATAACAACAGATGTTGGAGATTGTAATGATATTCATCCATCAAAAAAAGAAATTGTGGCGAAACGACTTTCGTATTGGGCGTTAGCAAATCAATACAAAAAAGAGGTTTCCTTTAAAAGTGCCGAGTTAATATCTTTTAAAATTGATGAAAACAAAGTGAATCTTACATTTCAGTTTCATAATAATGATTATTTTATAGATACTGAAAATGTAAAAGGATTTGCAGTAGCAGGAGCTGATAAAGTATTTTATCCTGCAAATGTTGTGTTTCATAAAAATGGAAAACAAATAACCATATTTAATAAGAGTGTAAAAAAGCCTATTGCTGTTAGATATGGCTTTGAAGCCTGTTTCGAAAGCAATCTCAAAACAAACTCAGGTTTACCTATTTCTGTTTTTAGAACAGACCAATGGGAACAGTAACTTTTTATTGAATTGTTATTCCTTTTCAGGACAGGGCAGGATACAATTCAATCCCTTATTTTTTACATTTATCAGCTTATAATTTTTGTAAAAATCAAACTCAAAATAAATAATACTTTAACAAAACAAGATATGTTTAAAAATAGTTTTTTACTAGCACTACTTTGTGTTTTTAATGGTTTGCTTTCGGTAAACGCGCAACAAAAAGCAGATTCAGAAAAACCGAATATTATTTTTATACTAACAGACGACCAACGTTTTGACGCTATTGGTTATGTAGGAAATAAATTTGTACAAACTCCAGAAATGGACGATTTAGCAAAAAATGGAACTTATTTCAATTCTGCTATTGTAACTACACCTATTTGCGCAGCAAGTAGAACAAGTCTTTTAACTGGATTGTATGAAAGATCTCATAACTTTAACTTTCAAACAGGTAATGTAAGAGATGAGTATATGGACAATTCTTATCCAAGATTATTAAAAGATAACGGATATTATACTGGTTTTTTTGGGAAATATGGTACCAGATACAATGACTTAGATAAACAATTTCACGAGTACGAATCTTATGATAGAAATAACCAATACAAAGATAGAAGAGGATATTACTACAAAACTATTGGTAAAGATACAGTACACTTAACAAGATATACAGGGCAACAAGCTTTAGATTTTATAGACAAAAATGCAGGTAACAATAAACCATTTTGCTTGTCATTAAGTTTTAGTGCACCTCATGCACATGATAAAGCTCCAAAACAATACTTTTGGCAAGAACAGTTAGATGCTATGCTAGAAGATACCACAATTCCAGAACCTGAATTGGGTGATGACAAATACTTTTTAGCACAACCAAAAATTGTTAGAGATGGTTTTAACAGATTGCGTTGGACTTGGAGATATGATACTCCAGAAAAATACCAACATAGTTTAAAAGGATATTACAGAATGATTTCTGGGGTTGATTTAGAAATCAAAAAAATCCGTCAAAAACTAAAAGAAAAAGGTCAAGATAAAAATACAGTTATCATTGTAATGGGTGATAATGGATACTTTTTAGGAGAACGTCAGTTCGCAGGAAAATGGTTAATGTACGATAATTCAATAAGAGTTCCGCTAATTGTTTTTGATCCAAGAGAAGAGCAACATCAAGATATAGATGATATGGTGTTAAATATAGATGTACCTCAAACTATTGTTGATTTGGCAGGTATAGAGGCACCTAAAACTTGGCAAGGTAAAAGTTTGATGCCTTTAGTAAAACAAGAGAAAAAATCTATAGAAAGAGATACTATTTTAATAGAACATATTTGGGATTTTAAAAATATTCCACCAAGTGAAGGAGTTCGTACTAAAAAATGGAAATATTTTAGATACGTAAACGATAAGACAATTGAAGAATTGTATAATTTAGAAAAAGATCCTCAAGAAATTAAAAATCTTGTTGGTAAAAGAAAATACAAAGAAGTTTTAGCAAATTTAAGAGCCAAAACTGATGAATTAATTCAAAAAAACAGTAACGAGTTCAGAGCAGCACCTACAGATTTAACAGTAGAATTAATTAGAAAACCAGAAGCAGATGTACAAATTTTTGATTTAAAACCAGAGTTTGGTTGGACAGTTCCTTTAGGAGCTAAATTTCAAGGAGCTTATCAAATCTTAGTGGCTTCTAACAAAAAAACACTAGATGCTAATAATGGAGATATTTGGGATAGTCGCAGAGTTGCATCATTACAATCAACAGATGTAGAATATAAAGGAAAGCCTTTAGAAGTTGGTAAAACATATTTTTGGAAGGTTAGAATTTGGGATGAAGAAAATAGATTAGTAGATTATTCTGAGGCTCAAAAATTTACCACAGGCAAAAGTGATAGCTATATTATTTCTACAGAAAATAAATTTGTAACCACTAAAGTAAAACCAGTAAAATTTGACAAAAGAGACGCTTTTTATTTTATAGATTTTGGTAAAGCTGCTTTTGCAACTATGAATTTTACGTACAATGCAAAAACGCCTCATACATTAACCGTTAGAGTTGGTGAAATGTTGAACGAAAAAGGAAATGTAAATAGAATTCCACCAGCAAAAAGTAATATTCGTTATCAAGAGATAAAAGTAGATGTAAAACCAGGGCAAACTCAATACCAAATAAAGGTACAACAAGATGAACGTAATACAAGAGCTAATAAAGCAGTGCCGTTGCCTAATGGTTTTCCTCCGTTAGTTCCTTTTAGATATGCAGAAATAGAAGGCTTTAAAGGAGAACTTAGTGCAACAGATTTTACTCAATTAGCTTTTCATACGTATTGGAATGAAAATGCAAGTAGTTTTAAAAGTGACAATAAAATCTTAAATCAAGTTTGGGATTTGTGTAAATATTCTATAAAAGCAACAACTTTTAATGGGTTATATGTAGATGGAGATAGAGAACGAATTCCTTATGAAGCAGACGCATATTTAAATCAATTAAGTCACTACACAACAGATAGAGAGTATGCAATGGCTAGAAGAACTATTGAGTACTTTATGAAAAATCCTACGTGGCCAACAGAGTGGCAGCAACATGTACCCTTGTTAATTTATGCAGATTATATGTATACAGGAAATACAGAGTTAATAGCTCGTTATTATGAAGCCTTAAAACATAAATCTTTGTATGAATTGTCTAATGAAGACGGATTAATCACGTCTACAAAGGTTGATGCGGATTTTATGAAAAAGTTAGGTTTTCCTGAAGGATATAAAAAGCCACTTACAGATATCGTAGATTGGCCTTCTAAGAATTTTTATGGTAGTAAAACCAAAGGAGAACGTGATGGTTTTGTGTTTAAACCTTATAGTACCGTAATCAATTCATTTTTCTATGAGAATATGAAAATTATGGCAGAATTTGCTAAAATTTTAGGAAAAACTCAAGAAGCTTTAGATTTCGAGTACAGAGCTGCTAAAGCTAAAAAAGCTGTAAACGAACAAATGTTTGATAAAGAAAGAGGAGTGTATGTAGATGGTATTGGTACAGATCATGCATCGTTACATGCCAACATGATGCCTTTGGCTTTTGGTTTGGTACCAGAAGAACATTATCAATCTGTAGTAGATTTTGTAAAATCTAGAGGTATGGCTTGTAGTGTTTACGGAGCTCAATTTTTAATGGATGGTTTATATAATGCAGGTGAAGCAGACTATGCTTTAGAGTTGTTGGCTAGCAATGCCAAAAGAAGTTGGTATAATATGATAAGGATTGGTTCTACAATTACTTTAGAAGCTTGGGATTACGAGTATAAAGTAAATCTAGACTGGAATCATGCGTGGGGAGCAGTACCAGCAAACGTTATTCCAAGAGGGTTATGGGGTATAAAACCCAAAACTCCAGGTTTTGGTATAGCAAGTATTAAGCCTCAAATGGGTAAACTAAAATCAAGCTTTATAGAAGTACCTACGGTAAGAGGAACTATTAAAGGAAAATATACTTATAACGGAAGAAGATTACAGACTTACGAAATCGAAATTCCAGGAAACATGGTGGCAGAATTTTCCTTAAACGGATTAGATGGTAAAGACTTATTACACAACGGTCATAAAATTGCACCGGCATTTGAATCTATAAGATTGTCTCCGGGAAAACATATCATACAGCTAAAAATAAATTCTTTTTAATTTTTTTGCTAAATATTTGTAATGAATAGCGGTAATAATAGACAAAATAAAGGTAGTTTTTTTAACTACCTTTTTTTTATGTCAAAAGTACTTTAGATATAGTCTAAAATATAGAAGGCAAGTAACCGTATTACTATTTTAATTTTTATTATAAAACATGAAAAAATTATTGACTTTTATTTTTATTGTAGGTTTTTTAACTACAATTAATGCTCAAGATGAATTAGTTGTAACTCTAGATAATGCAACTAAAGTGTCTAAAGATGATGAGGGGGGGTTGTTCTTTGCAGGAACAAGAAATGTTAACTTTAGATTTTCTCAAAGAATATCACCTCATGGAGATTGTGTAGATGTAATTAATGGTTACGCATTTGTTACTTGGTACAAAGGAGGTATGGACAAACGTAATTTAATGTTGTCTAGAAAAAATTTAAATGTAGAAAATTCCCCTTGGGTAACTATAGAGTTTCCTCATAGACATATTGGCCAAGGAGGTGAGTTGTTAAGAGGAACAGGAATTAGAGGAGACTCTCATAATACAGCAGCAATAGGAGTAAGCACAATAGACAACACCATTCATATTATTTATGATTTGCATGCTTATAGTAGGTCAAGTTTACCTAATGATTTCTTTAATTATTCAGTATCTAAAAAAGATATGGCTTTTGTATCTGATGAAGATTTTACAATAGATATTTTTGAAGACAAAAAAACATTTTTAAGATCTGGACAAAATTATGAACGAATGACTTACCCAATGATACATAGAGCAGATGATGGTAGTTTGGTTGCTAGATATAGAAGAGGTGGTTCAGGAAATGGAGATATTTTAATGGCACATTATAATGGAACTGGATGGACAAGCAATTGGCTATTTCAAGATGGTACTTTACCACAACCTAATAGAAATAGTCTGTACGGTGGAGAACGTTTTATAAATGGTAAATTTTATGCGGGTTTCTCAATTCGTTATGCAACAAATAACAGCAGTAGTACAAGTAATGGTTTTTCATTAAATAGTGGGTTATATTATGCTTATACCAATGGTATTCCTAGAAATCAGTCTGGTACGCAATGGTTTGATGTAAATGATAAACCAATATCATTACCTATTAGAAATAATATTAACCCTACTTTAGATCCTGTACAAATTGGACAGCCAGGTGATGATTTTGGAACAGCAACATTACCAAGAACTTCTGCAGACCCATCTTGGACAGTAACAAAAAACGGAGCAATACATTTTATCACTAGGGTAGATAATAGAAATGTACATTATTATAGAGCACCAGGAGCAACAACATTTTCTAGCAATGTTGGCGGTTTAATTCCTAACCCAGAAGTTAGAGGAGAGATTTATAGTTATAAAGACCATGTATACATGGTAGAAATTATAGGAGGTAGACTTCATGTAAAATCTACCCCAGAAGGACAAAATGATTGGAAAATTGTTTACAGAGGAAATGAAACCATCCTTTTTGATCATTTTGATGCCTTTGTTGAAGGAGATAAATTATACGTGTATTTGATGGAAGATACTAGAAATAATAGGGTAGGTGAAGGAGATAGTCGTCCTTTATACTTTCAAGAATTTACTTTATCTGAAACTGAAGAAGATACACCAGAAGAAAATCAAGCAACGATTGTTTTAGAGGCAGAAAACTTTACATCGGCAACAGAAGGTGTTGTGGTAAGTAATAATGATGCTGCATCTGGTGGTCAAATCATAGGGGAGTTTAGATCAAATCAATTTTTAGAATATAGATTTCAGGTAGAAGAACCTGGTACTTATGATTTTAGTTTATTTGCAGCAAATAGAAATAGAGACGACTCTATAATGGATATTGAAATTAACGGTACACTATTTAGTACTGTAAATATTACTAGAACTTTTGATTGGAATGTCTATCAAGCATCAACAATTTCAAACATTACGTTAATTGGTGGAGAAAATACAATAAGACTCGTACAAAAAAGATCACTTTCTAGTAGGCTAGATAGAATAGAATTACGCTTAAAAACAGTATTAAGTACTAGTGTGTTTAATGAAGAAAATATAGCAATTTATCCAAATCCGAGTAATGGAATCTTCAATATCAATACTAATTTTCAAAATGTAAAGTATGAGTTAATTAGCGTTCAAGGTAGAACATTAGAACAAGGTAGTTTAGATAAAAAACAGTTAGATTTTTCAAACTTAGCTAAAGGAATTTATTTACTTCGTTTAAACTCAGAGAATAATGCTACTTTTATGAAAAGGATTGTTATAGAGTAAGCTTAAACAGAAATCTTATAAAATGTAAAGCACCAAAGGAGAAATAATTATTTATTCTCCTTTGGTGTTTTTTTTGTCTTAATTTATAACAGTTTAAGTTTTAAGATGTAAGAATGACCCTTTTTTTAGAGGTGTTTTTTGACAAATTATAACGCTCGATAAGCAAGCTGAGAAAAATTCACGTGATTTCTTAAAAAACTAAATGCTTTTACAAAAAGTAATAATGGCAAAAACTATAATATAATCAAATTTAAACCAGTGAAGAAATTAATACTTAAAAAAAAGACAATTAGTTTGAAAAGCCCAATCTTGTAGATTAAATAATTTTTTTATTAGTTAAATCACTAGAGTTTTAAAGGTTAAAAAAGAATAGGGTTTGCTTAAATTTATATGTATTTTATCTTTTTTATATCCTATTTTAACCTTTAAAACAGAATAGTACAGGATACCTATACTTTTTTATTCTCATATTATTGTAATTGCATAAACTAAATCAACAATAAAAAAACATATCCCTATGTTGTTTATTTAATTGGAAATTAACAAATTAAATCAATAATTATGAGAAAAAATTTACTTAAACTATTATTTGCTGCACTGCTTATAAATTGTTCAGCAATTTATGGTCAAACGGCACTTCCAGGTACAGTTGAAGTAGAAACAGGTACTAATGGTGGTATTGTTACTATTGGCGCTACAAGTGTAAGTAATTTACGTGGTGGTAGTGCCAATTTTATAACAAATAGTGTTACTGTTGCAACTGCAGGAAATTACGATTTTACGTTCACTTACAGAAGAAATGGTGGTGCAGCATCAGCAACTATGGAAATTGTAAGTCCTGCTTCAACTTTATTTACAGCATTTTCTATGCCGGGAACAACTGGTTTTGAAACTGTAACAAAAACTAATGTTGCTTTAGCTGCTGGAACCTATGATATTAAATTTTACAATGGCAATGGTAATGGGATTGCTTTAGATAAATACGAAGTAACAGCAGTAGGTGCAAGTCCTACTATGACATCTAGTAAATCTGGAAATTGGGATGATCCAACTGTTTGGGTTGTATCTGGGCCAGTAGCAACTGTTCCTAGTACAACACCTACAGCAGAATATGATGTAATAGTGAGTACTGATCATGATATAAACATAAACGATGGTGTTAATGCTGAATGTTTAGATTTAGTTACTGGTGGAGGAGGTTCAGATACTGATGTTAATGCAGGAGGTAGTTTAATAGTTAATGGTGACATTACGATTACTAGATTTGATAATGGTTTTCGAATATTTCCTTCTTTAACAAAAGAAGCTCCATTTGTTTTAAAAGGGAATTATGAATCAGGTGGTTCTAGTAGGAGAATCATTTATACGAGACCACTTGATGAAAGTAGTATAGATGGTACTGCTCGTAAATGGTTTTTAGTATCTAATCCATTTATATCAACAAATAAAGCTAATTCTATAGATAGGTTTGATTTGTTTACAAATACAACTAATGGCGATGGCTCTTTACAATCTATTGGGACTTATGACAATACAAAAACATCAGGTTCAAAATATGTATACAGAGCTTCTGCGGATGGCTCGGGTCTTGTAGATGGAGGAGGTTATATAGTTGCCGTAAATAATGCAGGATCTGCAGCTGATATTACATTTAGAGGGTTTTATAACCATGATATAGGTAGCATTTCTCAGACAGCAATAACCTTTGACGCTACACAAATGGATGGTTTTAATTTAGTAGGTAATCCATACTTATCTTATATACATACAAATTCTTTATCAGATGCTACTCATAACTTTTTTGATGATAATGCAGATAGATTAAACACAAATACAATTTGGCTTTGGGATGGTAATACTAGTTCTTTTTCAGTTGTAAATGAGGCTACTGCGCATAGTATTGCTCCTGGGCAAGGTTTCTTTGTAGAAACTACTGCAGCTAAAGCAGGTAACTTAACTTTTGATAAAGATTTACAAACTATTACTTCTAATGGAAATGTTTTATCAAAAACGTCTAACAATAGATTTGAAATTAATTTATCAGTTTCTGTTGGAAAATTAAGTAGAAAAACTTCAATTTTATACATAGACAATAAAACTACTTCTTTTGATAATGGATATGATAGTACAATTTTTGGAGGTTTTGCTTCAGAACTAGAGTTATATACAGGATTAGTTGAAGGTGGTTCTGATAAAAAGCTTGGAATTCAGTCATTGCCAAATTCAGATTATGAAAGCATGATAATTCCAGTAGGTGTTACTGCTAAAGCAAATTCTGAAATTTCTTTTTCTGCTGAAACTTTAAATGTACCAAATGGTTACAATGTTGTTTTAGAAGATAGAACTAATAACGTATTTACTACTTTAACTGATGATAATTCAGAATACAATACAATAGTTACAGATAAAAATACAGATGGTCGTTTCTTTTTACATGTAACCTCTTCTGTATTATCTGCTGATGATGAGTTTATAAGTAGCGTTAGATTGTTTACAACAAATAATACAAACTTAAGAATTGTAGGTTTACAAAATGGTAATGCAACAATAAGTTTGTTTAACATTCTTGGAGAGCAAGTTTTAAGTTCTTCTTTTCAATCAAGTAGTGTGAATAATATTGCATTACCAACATTGGCAAGTGGCGTATATGTAGCTCAGTTAACTACTGACTCTGGTATAGTAAACAAGAAAATTGTTTTAGAGTAAAAAGAAATAAATAATAACTAAGCATACATATATATTATGAAAAATATAAATAATCCTCAAGAAGAAAATAAAGATATTACCCGTAAAGAAGCAATTAAAAAAATTGGTAATTACGGTAAATATGCAGCATTAACTGCATTAGGTACATACATGATTCTAAGCCCTCAAAAAGCTCAAGCACAAAGCCCAGAAGCTCCAGGTACAGGGTTTTAAATCTAATGGAGTCTCAATAGAAAAAGCACCAACTCATAATTATGAGTTGGTGTTTTTGTTTACAGCAAAATGAATTTTAAGACTAAAAACCTTACAGTACAGGATATTTTAATAAATTTCTATAGTTACATTTGCATCCAAAATTTAATAATCAATAGTGAAACACTTATTTAGAGTATTTGTATTAGTCGTATTTGCTTTAATATTAGGATGTAAAGTTTCTGAAATTTCCCAAAAACAAAAAAACACTAAGCATTCCATTTTTATTGAAGCCGAAAGCTCACAATCTAGCTTAAACAAATGGCAAATTGTAAAAAAAGGAGATATCAATTATGTAAAAGGATCTTCTAAGGAAACTTACTTAGAATTTATGGGAAACAAACCCATAACAGGTAAGCCCAACTCTCCTTTAGCATATAAATTTACTTCACCAAAAACAGGTAACTTTAAATTGATGCTAATGACTAGCAAACGATTGGAAGGTGTAAAAAGCGATTGGTGTAACGACGCTTTTGTAAGACTATCAGGAGATTATGAATCTGCGAGTAAATTGAACACAGAAGATTTACAAAAAGACATTAAAATTTTACAAGATGGTAATGATGAAGTACCAGAATTAGAGTGGCATTGGGCATCTACAGCAGAAAAAGACAGACATGTTTATAATGAGTTTATTTATAAACTAAAAGAAGGAGAAACCTATACCTTAACCTTATCAGGAAGGTCCAAACGTTTTAGTGTAGATTATATCGTACTATACGATACGGATACATTTGAAACTAACGAAGCAAAAAAACAATTTAAGATTAAGAAATGATTAAAAGAAATCTACTTGCAATTTTAGTATTAAGTTTTGTGTTTTTATTCAATATAAATGCGCAAGAAACTAGAGTGAAATACAACTTTAATCCAGACTGGAAATTTATTAAGGCAAACCCAAGCAATGCGCAAGTTGTTAATTATAATGATGCTTCTTGGAGTACCGTAAGTGCACCTCATACTTTTAATGATACAGATACTTTTGACGATCTGAGTATCGGAAAACACATTGGAGAGAAAAATCAGTTTAGAGGAACAGTTTGGTATAGAAAACACTTTAAATTACCAAAATCTGATGCTGGTAAAAAAATATATATTGAATTTGAATCTGTGCGTCAAATTGCAGATGTATACATTAACGGACAATATTTAGGAACCAACAAAACAGGTTTTATTCCTTTTGGATATGATCTTAGTCCCTATTTAAATTATGGTGATAAAGAAAATATCATCGCTGTTAAGGTAAATAACGATAGAGGAGAACATTTTAGAGACAATTTCCCATTAGTTTGGCATCACGAACATTGGCATCCAAATCATGGAGGAATTTATAGAAATGTGTTTCTGCATGTAATGGATCCCGTTCATATTACCTTGCCTTTGTATGATAATTTAAAAACGGTAGGTACCTATGTATATGCTGATAATATCTCAAAAAAGAAAGCAGACGTTCATATTTCAGCAGAAACGATTAACGAATCAAAAAGTGAGAAGAAAATTACTTTTGAGGCTAAAATTATTGATGCAGACGGCAAAGAAGTAAGCTGTACAAGAAAAACAGAAACGTTAAAAGCAGGCGAAACAGTTACATTTTCTACTAAAAACAAAGTAATCAAACCAAAATTATGGTATACGCGTAAACCTTACATGTATAAAGTGGTAACTACTTTAAAGCAAGGTGATAAAGAGTTAGATTCGTATACAACTCCTTTAGGAATCAGATCTTTTTATTTTAGTAAAGATACAGGCTTTCACAATAACGGAGAGTACGCTAAATTACATGGTTGGGGACAAAAACCAACTGCAGGATGGGCAGGTTTAGGAGCAGCACAACCAGATTGGTTAAAAGAATTTACCTATCGTTTAATGGACGAAGCTGGTGGTAATTTTATTCGTTGGGGACACTGTGCTGGTTCTCCAGCAGAAATAGCTATGGGAGATAAATATGGTTTTGCCACATTAATGCCTGGTGTAAGTGGAGAATCTGAAGATGAAGGAGAAACATGGGATATCAGAATTGCTGCGTTTAGAGACATGATTGTGTACTATCGTAATCATCCATCAATATTTATTTGGGAAGGTGGTAACTGGGCAGAAAGTGCAGCTCATTATGAAGAAATTTTAGAGATTATCAATACCTATGATCCTAACGGAAAACGATTGATGGGAAATAGAAGAGCAGACGTTAAAAATGATTCTGAAGAATATATCTCTATAGAAATTGGTACCGAAGGTTGGCAAAGAGAATATGCGCATTTGCCGTTAATAGAAAGTGAGTATTTAAGAGACGAAGGACCAAGACGTGCTTGGGACAAATTTACACCAGATGATAATTTTTGGACACATCCAAATTTATCAAGAAATGTATATAAAATAGGTTCAGAGGTTTTTGCCATTCGTCAAGTAGAAGATTGGTGGGAGAAAATGGGTAAAAAATCATACCATAGTGGAGGTGCAAACTGGGTCTTTACAGACGGTACTCATGGGGGTAGAAACCCTACAGAAGTTACTAGAGCAAGTGGAGAAGTAGATGCAGTAAGATTAAAAAAAGAAGCTTTTTATACAACAAAAGCAATGTGGAGACCAGAGGCTCAAATTCATGTAATTGGGCACTGGAATTATGCAGAAGATACTCAAAAAACAATGTATGTGGTTTCCAATTGTACAAAAGTCAAATTGTATATCAATGATAAATTAATTGGTACAGATGAAAAAGCAGATAGTGGATACTTGTTTAAATTTCCAAAAGTAAAATTTGAAGCTGGAGAAATAAAAGTTGAAGGCTATTTAAGTGATAAATTGCTAGTTTCTCAAACTAAAAAAACAGTTGGAGAACCAGTAGCTATTAAGTTAACACCAATTGTTGGTCCAGAAGGTTGGTTAGCTAATGGTTCTGATATTGCTTTAGTAGATTTCGAAATTGTTGATAAAAATGGAAATAGACATCCACTAGGAAGAAATACAGTAGACTTTACCATTTCTGGCCCTGGAATATGGAGAGGAGGTTACAATAGTAGCAAAGCAAACACAACCAATAACTTGTTTTTAGATGCAGAAGCGGGTATCAATCGTGTAGCAATTCGTTCTATGTTAGAAGCAGGAGAGGTAACTATTACAGCTAAAAGCGAAGGATTACAATCTGCATCGGTTACCATTTCTTCTAAAGCAGTAACTATTAGTAATGGAATATCTAAAGAACTACCACAAACGTATACGGTTGATTTTAATAGTGAAGAACCATTACCAATTTACACACCAAAAACAGAACCTTATAACCCTGCACGAGTTAATAAAAGCGACTTGTTTACAAAATTTAGTTATACTGGAAATGGTAAAGCAGCTTTAAGAAAAAATGTACATTGGGGAAAGAAAACCTATACAGATTTAGAGTATAATTATACAGTAATACCTAGGTATTTGGTGGGTGCAGAATATGTAAGAATGCCAAATTCTGATGGTAAATACTGGGCAAGAGACCAACTACAATTTATTGCAGGGGCAGATATGGAAATTTATATAGGACATGATGATAGAGTGCCAAGACCAGCATTTTTATTAAATGATTATGAAGATACAGGTGATGATGTAAATCTTGTAGGCGTAAAAATGTCTATTTTTAAAAGAGTAGCAACAAAAGGAGAAAGCATTATTATGGCAGGTAATAGTGATGGAGAAGTACCAGATAATACGAGAATGTACTTTGTAATTGGTAAAAAGATTAAAAAGTAAAAGATAAATTAGACTTCTTATTTTGTAGAGAAGCTTTCTGATAGAAATATAAAGGTATCCTAGACTATAACCATTATAGTACAGGATACTTTTTTCTTTTTTAGGTTGTATTTTTATTAATTGAATTTCTTGCAATAAAACGAGGCACAGATATTATAATTATGAAGATTAAAAAGATTTATAAAGCATTGATTATAATGTCTTTGTTTTTTTGCTTTACATCTTACACACAAAACCCAATCGTTGCCAATAAAGGGTTAAACGATCCTCATATTCATATTTTTAAAGATACGGCTTACGTATATGCTTCTCACGACAAATCAATTGATAACAAAAAGTTTATTATGGAAGACTGGTGGGTTTGGTCTTCACCAGATTTGGTGAATTGGATAAAGAGAAGTGTTTTAAACCCAAAGGATACTTATATTGGTAAAGATTTTACCAGATGTTGGGCAACAGATGTTGCGTATAGAAACGGAAAATACTACTGGTATTTTTCCGAAGGAAACCAACAAACAGGAGTTGTCGTGGGAGATTCTCCAGTTGGACCTTGGACAGATCCTGTTGGAAAACCATTATTAACATCAGAATTAACACCTACAGACGAATATGATATGGCTATTTTTGAGGATAATGGCGAGTATTATATCATTTTTGGTGTTTGGGATTATTATATTGCTAAGCTCAATTACGACATGATTAGTTTGGCAGAAAAGCCAAAGAAAATAATCATAAGTAACCCAAGAGGACCTTACAATCAAGACGGTAAGAATATAGAAAAACCTACAGATGACAAACCTTTTGTTCATAAATACAATGGTAAATATTATTTGTCTTGGGGATGTTTTTATGCGATGTCAGATAATGTTTATGGGCCTTATGATTACAAAGATTCGGTTATAAAAGAAGAAAGTTTTGCTAAAGGATATGATGAGCCTACTTGGCCAAACGGTTTTTTACAAGGTAGACATGGTTCTTTTTTTGAATGGAATAATCAATGGTATTATACCTATTGTGATATCAGCCAAACAGGAAATCGCTATTTTAGAGATACATTTATTAGCTACGTGCATTATAAAGAAAATGGAGAAATGGCAACGATAAGAGTTGATGGAGTTGGAGTTGCAAACTATAATAGTGCAAAAAAAATAGAGGCAGAAGATTATTTTAAAGCAGAAGGAATTCAAAAGAAAGCATATAAAGATAATTTTATTGTGCAAACAACAGCAAATAAAAGCTATTTGAACTATCCAAACATTAAACATTTAACCAATACATCTAAGCTTATTCTAAGTGTATTGGCTAAAAATGGAGGTGAGTTTTCAATCAAAATTGTAAAAGATAATTTGTCTGGAGAAATTTTAGCAAATCAAACGTTTGAATTATCACCAAATACAGAAAAAACAAAAGAAATTACCATAAATTTAGCGTCTTTAAAAAATACAGAAAATATTTATTTTTTAATAGAGCAATTAACCAATAATCAATTACAAATTGATTCGTTTTCATTTTCAAATTAATAAAAAAACAATGAGAAAACTATTAGTTTTATTTTTATCAACGATTCTTTTACAATCTTGCGAAGAATCATCAACATCTAAAAAAGATTATAAAGATGCTTCTTTATCTATAGATGAAAGAGTAGAGGCGTTATTGCCACTACTTTCTTTAGAAGAAAAAGTAGCACAAATGCGAATTTTTCATGCGAATATTGGCGCAAAACCAGACGCAAACGGAAACCTAAAGTTATCTGATAGAGTTATAAAAAAGCTAAAATTAGGTATTGCAGGAATAAAAAATCCAGGAGAACATATAGATCCGGTTGCTGCTGCTAAAATGAATAATGAGCTACAAAAATACATTATCGAAAACAACAGATGGGGTATTCCTGCACTGTTTGTAACCGAATCTTATAACGGTGTAGATGCAGAAGGTTGTACTCTTTTCGGTCGTCCAATGACGTCTGCGGCATCTTTTAACCCAGAATTGGTACAAAGACAGTGGGATATTGTAGGTAGAGAAGCGCGTTTAAGAGGTATGCACATGTGCCATTCTCCAGAAGCAGATTTAGTAAGAGATCCACGTTTTGGTAGAATGAGTGAGGCATTCGGAGAAGATACGTATTTAACTACTCAAATGGTTAAGAATGCCATTATTGGAGTACAAGGAAATTACGAAGGTTTAGGAAAAGGAACACACATTGGAGCAGTTGCTAAGCATTTTGCAGGTTATGGTCAAGTATTAGGAGGCTCTAACTTTGCTGCGATAGAAATTTCTGAAAGAACATTAATAGATGAAATTTATCCACCTTTTGAAGCGGCTGTAAAAGAAGCAAAAACGTTAGGAATTATGGCATCTCATGGAGATTTAAATGGAGTTGCATCTCATGGAAATAAAGACTTATTAACAGGAGTTTTAAGAGATGACTGGGATTTTAAAGGTTATGTAGTTTCAGATTCTAATGATATTGCACGTTTGTTTTATTTTATGAAAGTTGCAGAATCTCCGGAAGCTGCTGCACAAATGGGCTTAGAAGCAGGTATAGATATTGATTTATATGCAGAAGATTCGTATTCATATTTGCCAAAAATGGTAAAAGACAATCCTGAATTAGAAAAATTAATAGACAGATCTGTACGAAGAGTTTTAAGAACAAAATTTATTTTAGGATTGTTTGATAATCCTTATATCGACTTAGAAGAAACTAAAAAAGGAGTAAGAGCTGAATCATCATTACAATTAGCTAGAGAGTCAGATTTAGAATCTGTTATTCTACTAAAAAATGAAGAAAATACGTTGCCTTTGAATAAAAACAAGTCAACAAGAGTGGCTCTTTTAGGCCCTTTATTAAAAAAGAATACCAAAGAAATGTTTGAAGCTGCTGTAGGTAGTAGCAAAATTAAATTTATTGCTGAAAAAGGATTCAACTTAACAAACGAAAGAGGTGGAGCTCCAGAATTGTTAGACAGAGATCCAAAAGCAATTGCAAAATTGGTAAATACTGCTAAAAAAGCGGACGTTGTTGTGTTGTTTTTAGGAGGTGATAAATTTACAGCTAAAGAAGCTTATTTTAGCAATAGTACTTTAGGAGATAGAGCAACTATAGACCCTGTTGGTCCACAAGATGAATTGGTAGAAAAAATTACAGCATTAGGTAAAAAAGTAATTGTGGTTTTAAAACACAGAAGAACGTTGTCTATCAATACAATTGCAGAGAACGCAGATGCTATTTTAGATACTTGGGATTTAAGTGAATTTGGAGACGAGTCTACAGCTAAAATTATTTTTGGTGATGTTTCTCCTTCAGGGAAATCTCCTGTTACCATTCCAAGGTCAATCGGGCAATTGCCATATCATTATAGTATGAAGGAAATCAACTATAAAAAAGAATACTTATTTTTAGGAAAAGGACCTTTGTATCCTTTTGGGCATGGTTTAAGTTATGGTAAGTTTGATTATACTAATGTTAGTGTATCAAATTCAGAAATAACACCAGATACTGAGATTACTGCTAGCGTAACAGTTACCAATTCAGGAAAAGTAAAGGCTAAGGAAGTAGTTCAGATGTATATTAAAGATGAAATTGGTTCTGTAACAAGACCAGATAAAGAATTAAAAGGTTTTGAGAAAATTGAATTAGCGCCTGGAGAAAGCAAAACAGTATCTTTTACAATTACTCCAAAAATGTTAGAATTTACAGGTAAATCAATGGAAAAAGTTTTAGAAGCTGGAGATTATTCTGTAAAAATAGGAACATCATCAAAAGAATATTTAGAAGCAAAATTTAAATTAAAAAAGTAAATAGATAATGAAGAAATCAATCTTACTTATATTAGGAGTTTTTGTGTTTTTTAGCTGTTCTGTATCAAAAACAGCAGTAGTTCAAAAAGATGCAAACGTTAATACTGGCTTAGATAAAACAGCAATTAAAAAGTCAATGATTAAAGCTTTAGAATGGCAAGAAGCACATCCTATTTTTGCAATTCACCCTACAGATTGGACTGCAGGTGCATACTACACTGGTGTTGCAAGAGCACATAAAACAACAAAAAACATGATGTATATGGCTGCTTTAAAAAACCAAGCAGTTTGGAATAATTGGCAGACTTACAAGCGTTTGCATCATGCAGATGATGTTGCTATTTCATATAGTTATTTGTACATAGCAATGACAGATAAGAGGAAGAATTTTGTAGATTTAGAACCAACAAAAAAATTCTTAGATGCACATTTATACGAAACAAATAGATGGAAAGAAGGAAAGTCTAAAGATATTAAAGGAGAAACTATCTTGTGGTGGTGGTGTGATGCTTTGTTTATGGCACCTCCTGTTATCAATTTATATGCTAAAAAAACAAATGAGCCTAAATATTTAGATGATATGCATAAATATTATACAGAAACGTATAATAGATTGTATGACAAAGAAGAGAATTTATTTGCAAGAGATATGCGTTATGTCTGGCAAGGAAATGGAAAAGACAACAAAGAACCTAATGGTAAAAAAATATTCTGGTCTAGAGGAAACGGTTGGGTGTTTGGTGGTTTGGCATTAATTTTAGATGACATGCCAAAAGATTACAAACACCGTGATTTTTATGTAAATCTTTATAAAGAAATGGCAGCTAAATTATTAGCAATTCAACCAGAAGATGGTCTTTGGAGAACCAGTCTATTAAGCCCAGATTCTTACAATCATGGAGAAGTTAGTGGTAGTGGTTTTCATACGTTTGCTTTAGCATGGGGAATTAATAATGGTTTATTAGATAAAAAACATACACCAGCAGTTAAAAAAGCTTGGAAAGCTTTAGCTGCTTGCCAACATGAAGATGGTAGAGTAGGTTGGGTTCAAAACATTGGAGCGTCTCCAGAACCAGCATCTGCAGATAGCTGGCAAAATTTTGGTACTGGAGCTTTTTTAATGGCAGGAAGTGAAATCTTAAAATTAGAAAAATAATAGTAAGTGTAAAGAACAGTAAACAAAAGAGATATCATGAAAAAAATAATAGTGTTAGCGTTGTTGAGTTGTGTCTTACTAGCATG
Source organism: Polaribacter sp. WD7 (assembly GCF_003335085.1). Lineage (GTDB taxonomy): Bacteria > Bacteroidota > Bacteroidia > Flavobacteriales > Flavobacteriaceae > Polaribacter. The sequence goes on from NZ_QPEJ01000018.1 coordinate 863,704, forward strand.
TAATTCACAGCAAAAAGAAAACAAAGCAATGAGTCAAGAAGATTCTGAAATTGCGAAAAAAGTAGAGGTCTTAATCAGCAAAATGACTTTAGATGAAAAAATTGCTGAAATGACGCAAGATGCTCCAGCAAACGATCGCTTGGGAATTCCGTATATGAAATACGGTGAAGCATTACACGGGTTATGGCTTGTTTTAGATTACTATGGTAATACAACTGTTTATCCTCAAGCTATTGCAGCTGCCTCAACTTGGGAGCCAGAACTTGTTAAAAAAATGGCTTCTCAAACAGCAATAGAAGCGCGTGCTCTAGGAGTTACACATTGTTATTCGCCTAATTTAGATGTAATTTCAGGTGATCCAAGATATGGGCGTGTAGAAGAATCTTATGGAGAAGATCCTTATTTAGTATCTAGAATGGGTGTGGCATTTATTCAAGGTTTACAGGGTATGGGAGATGAGCAATATGATGAAAACCATGTTCTTGCTACAGCGAAACATTTTATAGGTTACCCAGAGAATAGAAGAGGTATCAATGGTGGATTTAGTGATATGTCTGAGCGCAGATTAAGAGAAGTTTATTTACCACCTTTTGAAGCCGCTATAAAAGAAGCACAGATAGGTTCAATTATGCCAGGTCATCAAGATTATAATGGAATTCCAAACCATATGAATACCTGGCTACTAAAGGATATTTTACGAGATGAATTAGGTTTTAATGGTCTTATCGTTTCTGATAATAATGATATTGCGAGATTAGGAACCATGCATTTTATTGCTGAAAATAGAACTAAGGCAGCTCTTTTAGGATTAAAAGCGGGTGTTGATATGGATCTGGTAATAGGAAAGATTGAGAAACTTGCAGCATATAATAACAATGTGTTGAAAGATACAATAATTAAGAACCCTGAATTGGAGAAGTATATAGACAAAGCAACATCTCGTATTCTAACAGCAAAATATAAACTTGGTTTATTTGATACAGAGCCTAAAGAAATTGATACAGAAACTGTAAATGCTGGTAAAAAAGAACACCAAGAGTTTTCTTATGAAATGGCAAAAAAAGCTATCATTTTATTGAAAAATGAAGGAAATGTATTGCCTTTAGATATGTCTAAAATTAAATCTTTAGCAGTTATTGGTCCTAATGCACATGAAGATAGACCTAAAAAAGGAACCTATTCTTTATTAGGTGGCTATTCTGGTTTGCCTCCATTTTATGTTTCAGCTTTAGATGGTATTAAAGCAAAAGTAGGTGATAAGGTAAAAATCAATTACGCAAAAGGTTGTGATTTATTAAGCAATTCAAAAGCAGGATTTCCTGCAGCTATCTCAGCAGCAAAAAAATCAGATGCTGTAATTTTAGTAATTGGAGGTTCTAGAAGAACTGGTGGTGAAGGTGCAGATAGAGATAATTTAGATTTGTACGGAGTACAAAAAGAGTTGGTTACAGCAATACACAAAACAGGTAAACCTGTAGTAGCTGTTTTAATTAATGGTAGACCATTGTCAATTAATTATGTAGCAGAAAATATTCCTTCAATCTTAGAGACTTGGTATTTAGGTATTCGTTCTGGAGATGCTATTGCAGATGCTATTTTTGGTGATGTAAACCCTGGAGGAAAATTAACTGTTTCTTTTCCAAGATCTGTTGGTCAACTTCCTGTAACTTATTTAGAAAGACCAGATTTTATTGGTTCTGGTAAAGGGTTATTTATAAATAGTGATAAAAGTCCTTTATTTCCTTTTGGTTATGGATTAAGTTATACAACTTTTAAATATGGTACTCCAAAATTTGAAAACGCTACTATTGGAACAGATGGAAGCACAACGGTTTCTATAGAGGTTACCAATACAGGTAAAAGAGCAGGAGATGAAATTGTACAAATGTATGTAAGAGATGACTTTGCTTCTGTGGGGCGTTATAACAAGATGTTAAAAGGTTTTGAACGTATTTCATTACAACCAGGAGAAACAAAAACAGTTACTTTTACTTTAGGTTTTAATGAGTTAAATATATTAAACCAAGAAATGAAAAAAGTAGTAGAACCAGGGACTTTTACAATTTCAGTAGGTTCGTCTTCTCAAGAAAAAGATTTACTTACCGCAGTATTAAAGGTAAAATAATAAACTTTTTATTAGATAAATTTTAAACCTTCAATGTAAATTGAAGGTTTTTTTATGATTACTATTTTAGATTGCAGGATACAGCATGACAAGTTTTGTGATTTTTAGTTTTATATTTAAAACAATGAATTTATAGGATGAAAAAAACAATACTTGTATGGTTTGTATTACTAGTTTATAGTGCAGAAGCACAAATTTTTAAGCAAGATTTTAGTACTTCAAATTTTGTTGCTGATTATATTGGTAGTTCACCAAATTCAGGACAATTTAATGACATTGCTACAAACGGAACTAACTTTTTAACTAGTATTACCAATCAAGCATTACGATTTGATAGATCTGGTAATGGTACACTTTATGCATTTAGAAATATTTTATTTGAGAAAAATCCAAGATTTGTACAATTTAAATTAGATTTTGAAGCCTCTAAGCACGAGCTTAATAAAAATAACATTTTTGCAGTATTTGTTGGTGCTAATTTTACGAGTACTTCCATAGGTAGTTCAGGTAATTACGCAAGCAGATTTGGTATCAGCACAGTTGATAAAGAAGGCGATTTTAGAATTTCTACAATAGATAATATAGGAGGCGCACCAAGAACTTCTGTTTTTTCGGGCAAACAAACGTTAACTTTTATTGTAAACAATACACAAGAACAACAAACATATACTGCTCCAAATGGTACTTCAGAAACTATAGCAACAGGTAAAATGGATGTTTGGATAGGAGATACGAGAGGAATAAATGATTTCTCATTAAAAAATACAACATCACCAAAAGGAGACATTAATGGTTTTAAAATTCAAGCAACATCATCAACAGGAACAGGAGTTTTTGATTTTGACAATATAGAAATGACAGATCTTTTGGGAGATAGCGTTGTGGCAGAGAGAACACAATCGTTAGAGCATCCTCATATATGGGTTACCAATAAAGATAGGTCTGCAATCTTAGCTAATATAGCGCAACACAATTGGGCTTCTAGTTTGTTTAATCAATTAAAAAATAGAAACGCTACTATATATACTAATCATGCTTTAAATCCAAAAGCAGTTTTATCGTTAATTCCAACAATACCAGGAGACAGAACAACACACAGAACGCGTTTAAATGTAGGTGCTGAATGTGCTTTTTTATATTATCTTACGCAAGACAAAAGATATGCGCAAATAGCTTCAGACATTTTACATCATTATGTAAAAATGTTGAGTATTCAAAACCCAGAAACATTTCAATTTTATTCGGTTAATTTTAATCACCTTATTCCACCAAGAGAACTCTTTACAAGAGTGGCTATAATTTATGATTTTGTACAACCATTTTTGGCTAAGAAAACTACTACAGTTTTTGATTTGCAAGCAGAAGAACAAGTTAACTTTAACTTTGATACCTCTCAGAAGGCGTTTGAAGTTATGGCAAATAACGTAATAAAAGTAGGAGCAAATAATTCTAACCATCCCGTTTTAGAATTACCAGGAGCATTGTATAGTGTAATGTGTATGGAAGACGATGCAGTAAGAAAAACTTTTTTTGATAAATTATTAGATGGAGTCGAAAATTCAAATCAACCTGGAATAAACTGGATGTTAAACAGGTTTAGTGCAGAAGATAGGTTGTGGCCAGAGTCTGCAGGATATGGTAAGTTTACGCACGCATTATTTATTCAAATGATGGATGTTGTTGATCGCTATCAGCCAGAGCTTAACATTGTAGAAAATAATAAAGATATTATAGAAAGTATTTTTATCTACGAAAATTTTTTATACCCAAATGGAGCAACAATTGCTTACGGAGATATAGGTAGAACTTTTACAGATCATGCTCATATTTTTAGAAGTATTTTAAAAATAGCAGACAGAAAAGGATATACGGCACTAAAAAATAGAGCAGCTACTACGCTGCAAAAAATATATTTTGAACAAGGAGGTTACAATCCAACGATAACAAATCAAAGATTAGAGTGGAATGATCCTTTACAGTTATTTTGGGGAGTTCATATAGGTGATGAAATCAGTAATGCAGGAGAACACAATTATACTACTGTAAAAGCAACTCATGCAGGTGTTGTAATGCAGCGTAATTATTCTGATATAGATAATGAACAAAACGGATTGATGTATTATACAGGAGGAGGTACTTATGTACATGCTCATGCAGGAGGAATAGATATGGAGTTGTACGGAGCAGGTTATGTGATTGGACCAGATTATGGTGCTGCTGCTTTTGAGTCTGATTTGCATGAACAATATGCTGTTTCTCATGCAGCACATAATACTATTATTGTAAACGGTAGCTCTAGAAGAGGAGTGCCTAATTCTGGTACTTGGAATAATATTACAGATACAATTGCGCTACAAGCTGTAGAACCTAAACCTTACGAAAACCCTATTTCACAGAATTTTAGTTTTTCAACACAATTTTTAGATGACAATATCAATAATGTAGATCAACAAAGAACTAATGGTATTTTAAGAACAAGTAAAACTTCTGGGTATTATATTGATGTTTTTAGATCAAAATCCAATACCGAAAATAATTTTCATGACTACTTATTTCATGGTTTAGGAGACGCAGTACAAATAAAGTCTCAAGATGAAACGCTATTATTAAAGAATACGCCAGAAAGATATCAAAATGATATAGGAGATGAAAGAAAACAACCAGGATGGAGATGGTATTCTAATGCTAAAACATCAGAATTAACTAATAGTGAAATTTCTGTAAGATTTGATGTACAAGTTACCAATGATTTTTTACATGTGCATATTCCTGCTGGTGAAGAAAAAGAATATACTACTGCGTTGGCGCCACCAACTAAAGAAGTGAAAAACGGGTATAGTGCTAAGAATACACAGTTGTTTGTAATGCGTAAATATGGAGAAGCGTGGAATAAGCCATTTATTGCTATTTATGAGCCGTCAGCAAATTCAGAAAGTACTATAAAATCTACAGAACATATTGTAGAACATGATAAAATAGTAGGTGTAAAAGTAACTTCAGAAGTAAATAGACAAACTATAATAGATTATGTTTTTTCTAACGAATCAGATAAAGAGACAATACAAATACCTTCTCTTGGTATAAGGTTTGTGGGTAGGTTTGGTGTTGTTCGTGTGCAGCCAAAATTGACGACTACAGAGGTTTCTATGTATATTGGTAAAGGGCAGCAACTTTCTATTATGGATCAAAATCTTACTGCTGATGCAACAGGAAAAGCTTACAAAGAGGTAGTGTTAAATAAGGTGCTCTCAATATTAAAAAATAAAAATCAACAAGAAGCTATTTTAGTATCCCCAAACCCTAATTCTGGTGAATTAATTATAAATATTCCTAAATCTATAGAAAATGTTGATGTTGAGGTATTAGATGTAAATTCAAAACTAATTTTGTCAGTAACTAAAAATGTTATAGATGGTAAAATTCAATTAAGTATGGTAGATACAGCTAAAGGTGTTTATTTTATAAAATTAAATTTAATAAAACCTGTTTTTGTCAAATATATCAAAAATTAAAAATATTTTTTTAATGATTTGAAAATTAGAATTTTAAAAAAACCTAAAAACCTATTTCAGGTTTTTAGTTACAGGATACATCAGGATGCGAAAACCTTTGTTTGTGGTTAAAATTGTATATTAAAAAGATAATATATAGTAGTTTTAAATTATAGGCTCTAAAACATATCTTTTTTTAGTTAGACAATAGTAGTTAGATAAACAATCTATGAAAGCATCTCTTCCATAAATACAAATGATACTAACACTAAAAGAGTGTAAAGATTTTTCAAAGGGAATATATCTTACAAAGATAATTTCTAGCAATAATAAAGTATTTAATTCTAAAATAATTATCAAGTAAAATGAAATTAAAATTACAACAACTATTAATTTTATTCTTTGTGTCAGTTACTATACAGGCACAAGTTACATTAGAAAGAGAAGTTAAAATTACAGATTTAGCTATGTATTTTAATGGTGTTAGAAATCAAAATAGTACAAGACAGAGTGGAACTGAAGCATATGATTATGCATATGGTCCTGCGTTGTCACCGCATGGAGACTGTATAAAAAATTATAAGCAATATGTGTTTATGACTTGGTATCGTGGAGGCAAACTAGATAGACATGTAATGTTAACACGTTATAATACAGAAACGGGTGCTATGAAAACTATTGAGTTTCCGCATCAGCATACAGGATTGAAAGGAAAATGGTGGATAGGAGAAACCCACAATACAATAGCAATAGGTATTAGCCCTTTAAACGGTACCATACATATGGTGTATGATATGCATGCCTATACTAATAGTGGTGCTTTTACTAACGATTATTTTAGATATACATACTCGGTACCAAATGCAGCAGAACTTTCTGATGAAGAATTTACATTAGATAAATTTGTAAAAGATCCTATAGATGGAGATTACAAACATTGTACAATGGATGGTGTTAGAGATGCTCCACATTATGATAGATTTACATACCCTCAATTTTTCTTAAATAACCAAGGCGAATTATTTTTAACAGCCAGAGATGGAACTTCACATGATGGGGCACAAGCTTTTATAAAATATGATGCAAATGCTACAAAATGGGGTAGGTTTACACATTTTAATGCACTTGGTGCTGGTAGTAAAGGAGAAACCAACAACTGGAGTATTTATGGAAGTATAAAATACGCAAACGGAAAAATTAGAGCAGGTTTTCAAAGAAGATTAAATACAGGGTCAGATAAATATCAGTTTCAAAATGGTGTTTATTATGCCTATTCAGATGATCCTTCAGGAGCTTCTCAATGGAAAAACCATAAAGGGGAAGATATGACATATCCTCTAGTAAAAGCAGAAGAAGTTTTAGTTTTTGAACCAGGAGATCTAGTAGAAACTACAGCACAAAACAAAGTGCATATTGTAAGTGGTTTTGATTGGACAGTTACAGATAATGAAGATGTGCATATTATTAGTAGAGTAAAAGATAATGAAAATAACATTACTAAATATATTCATAGTTACAAGCCAAATGGAGCTAGTGAATTTATTATTTCAACAGATTTTAACGGAGCACAAGCTTTATATACTTCAGGAGAATATGTATATATAATTGGTTTAAATTCTTCTGGAAGACCATTTGTAGAAAGAGCAGAAGGAGGTACTAATCTTTTTACAAAAGTATACGAGCAAACTTCTGGTAGAAGATTTAGCAAAGGGCAGGTTTACATTGCAGATGGTAAACTATACTACTATCTGTTAGAAAATAATGCAACTAACAATACAACTACTACTAGAACAACATATTTACAAGTTATTGACTTAGCTGTAGAAAATGGTCCAAAACCTTTTGCTGTTAATTTAGTAACACCTACAGATAATCAATCATTTAATGAAGGAGATAATGTGCAGTTATATGCCATTGCTTCTGCAGATGAAGGAGAAATTACTAAAGTTGCCTTTATGGTAAATGATGAGTTGTTAGAAGAAGATGCAACAAAACCTTATATTTTAGATTGGACTCCAGAGACTACAGGTACTTATCAAATAAAAGCAGTAGCTTACAAAACAAGCGGAGAAAGTATAACATCTACAGAGGTATCTATAGCAGTTAATGAAATTGATGAATCAGATTTAACAATAAACACCTATAGATTACAGAATACGGCTACAGGTAAGTTTTTAGTAGCAGCCAATACTGCACAACCAGTAACTACGAGCGATTCTGGTGAGAAAGAAGATTGGCATTGGGATTTCTTTAAACTTACCAAAGACGGTAAAGAATATCATAATATAGACAGTAAACAAAATGGTGTTTTAAGAGCGACAGGAGCAGGTTTTGCTGCAGGAGCTTTTCTTGTAGTAAGTACTACTAAATCTCCAACAGTAGAAGATTCTGATAAAATTTGGACAGTACATTATAATGAAAACAATAAAACCTTTAGGTTTGAAGCAGGTACAAGCAAAAGATATATGTACCATGATGTTGATGGTAACATTTACACTAAAGACGTAGAAGAAACAGATGCAAGAAGCATCTGGAAAGCTATACCTACAAACCAAGTATTAAGTGTTGCAGAAGATTTTACACAATCTTCTGGCATACAGATTTTTCCAAATCCGGCAAAGAGTTCTTTCAATATTTCATTAAATAAAATAGGAATATCCGAAATTGTAATTACAGACATGCTAGGTAAAATAGTTTATGAAACAGTAACAGACTTAGATAGAGTTGAAGTTGCAAGAGATCATAGATTTACATCTGGTGTTTACATTGTAAAAGTAACCGCTAAGAAATCGCAGGCAAAAATATTTTATCAAAAACTAGTTTTAGAATAAAAAAAAAGTTTTTTAAGAAAAAAAATAAGTAAGTTTCACAATGTCAGGATACTTCAGGATAGAGACAAGATTGTTTTTAATGAAATTTGCGTAATTAATAGTATAAATAATAACAGTTATAAGATATATATGAAAAAAAATACTTTAAAGTTTTTGTTAGTTTTTAGTTTTTTAATTTTCTCCTTATCTACAGCAGCACAATCAACTGCATCAGATGAAGATACTAGTGAAATTACAAGTTGTACAGATGAGGGAACAAATACTTCTAGAGGAGAAGATGTTGATAACCCTGTAAATGTAGGTACTGTAGATGATAGAAGTTGTTATGCAAACTATAAAGAAGTTACTATAGATGATACTGTTTGGGGGGTGTACAACATCACCAGGAACTCAAATCACCAAGATCAAGTTCGTGCTAACGGAACCAAATTACAACCAAGAATAGAGCGTTCTTTATCTAGATCTAGAACTACAGGAGTAGGAAGTTTTGCAAGATTTACAGGTACTGTAAGAATTTTAGAAGTTGGTGATGCTACAGGTATTACTAATGATGGTAGTTATATCATGCAAGCCAAAGGAAAACATTCAGGTGGTGGTGGTTCTGCAGATCCAGCAATCTGTTTATATATTGCTAGACCTGTTTACGGTGTAGATGATAATGGTAAATTTGGTCAAGTTGCCTTTAAATTATATAGAGAGCAAATTAACTTTAGAGGAGGAGAAGGAAGTTCTGGTAGAAGAGAAGTGTTCTTAACAGAAATAGAAAAAAATGTAGCAACAGATATAGTGCTTGAAGTAGGTTTTAGAGAAGATCCAAATGACCCTTCAAAAAGAATACATTATGCTGATGCAACTATAGGTGGAGAAACTTTTAACTGGAATATACCTGAGCCAGAAAAAGGTAACGAATCTGGTATTAGATATGGAGCCTACAGAGTAAAAGGAGGTAGAGCTCAGATAAGATGGGCAAATACAACTTATCAGAAAAAAGAAGTTGTGTATAGCCCAGAAGTAAATACAGAGTTTAGTAGATTTAGAAACGTGGCTACAGGTAAGTTCTTAACACATAATGGTCAAAGCGCAAAACCTGTACTAATGAGTGATTCAGGAGAAGAAGATGATAAATATTGGGCAATAGTTCCGTCTGGTAACTTTTTTAATATTGATAGTAAAACATTTGGAATATTGCGCGCACCAGGTGCTGGATTTAAAGAAGGACCATATGTAGTTGTAAGTACAGGAAATGCTCCTCCATCAGCAGATGCTGATAAAATATGGAAAGTGCATAGAAATGAAAACAATGATACATATAGGTTTGAATCTAACCAAACAGGTAGGTATTTGTATGCTATTTCAGATGAAAAATTAGATACTCGTAAAGTTGACGAAACAGATGAAAGAAGTGTGTGGGAATTAATACCAGAAGGTGAAGTTTTAAGTGTTTCAGACAGTTTTTCTGAAGCTTCTTCAATACATATTTTTCCAAATCCAGCAAGTGGTTCATTTAATATAGCATTGAATAATATTGGAGAGTCTGAAGTTGTTGTTATAGATATGTTAGGTAAAACAGTATTTAAAACCACAACAAATTTAGATAGATTACAAATAGCAAGAGATGGTAGATTTAATGCAGGTGTATACATTGTTAAAGTAACTTCTATAGAGGCACAACCTCGAATATTTCACCAAAAATTAATTCTAGACTAAGAAAATTTAGAACGTTATAAAATAAGAGTCAATACTTAAAAAGTATTGACTTTTGTTTTTATGGCTATTTCATAACTTAAAGGACTACAGTAATAATCTGATTTCGAGTGAATTTACGATTGAAATGATTGTAATTCGTATAGAGAATAAAAATGTTAACTTCTATAGTAGCTCCTAATATAGTGTTTTTGTAAAAAAAATACTTAAAATTAATATGTTGAAACTATTTTAAATCACAATATACAACAAATTATCATAGTATCAGGATACATCAGGACGTATAAAACAATAACTTATTGTACTTTAGAGAACTACAATAGCTTAATTCCATGAACAAAAACACGATTATATTATTTTTAATACTTACTACGTCATTTATACAATCGCAAACTAATGTGCTTATATTTATGGTTGATGATTTGCGAGACGAGTTAAATTGTTATGGAAATACCCACATACAAAGCCCTAATATAGATAAATTAGCTCAGGAGGGTGTTAAATTTAATAAAGCTTATAGTCAGCAAGCCATATGTGCACCATCTCGCATGAGTATTTTAACAGGGTTAAGACCAGAATCTATTGGTATTTATGATATTTTCACAAGATTAAGATCAGTGCATAAAGAGGTGGTAACTATGCCTCAATTATTTAAAGAAAATGGATATAAAACGGTTAGTATCGGTAAAGTATATCATCATGGAATAGACGATCAAGATAAATGGACTACTTATATTGGTAAAAAAGACAACAAGTATGTATTAGAGGAAAATAAGGGGAGTAGAGCAGTTTATGAAGATGCAGATGTAGATGACGATGTTTATAAAGATGGTACTGTTGCCAGAGACGCAATTACTACCTTAAATCAGATTAAAGAAGACAATTTTTTGATGGTACTTGGGTTTAGCAAACCTCATTTGCCATTTAATGCACCAAAAAAATATTGGGATTTGTATGATCTCAATACTATTGAAGTTCCTAGTAGAAAAAGGCCTACAGACATATATAGATTAGCATTAACCAACTACGGAGAATTGAGAGGGTATGATGATATGCCTGCTCAAGGAGATTTAAATGATGAGTTAACTAAAAAGTTAATACAAGGTTATTATGCTTGTGTAAGTTATGTAGATGCCCAGGTAGGAAGAGTAATGGCTGAATTAGAAAGGTTAGATCTTCGTAAAAACACAATGGTTATTTTTATGAGTGACCACGGGTATAAAATTGGAGAATATGGTTCTTGGAACAAGCACTCTAATATGGAAATTGATACTAAAGTACCATTGATTATCAGTAGAGAAACTTCTCATACAAACCGTAAGACAAATGTGTCCTCAGAAGCTTTGGTAGAAAACGTAGATATTTTTTCTACAATAATAGATGTATGCGGTTTAAGTTCTCCAATAATTGATGGTAAAAGTATGGCACAATTATTAGATAATCCAAATATAGATTGGAATGACGGAGCGTATTCTTTATATCCTAAAGGATCAATTATGGGGGTTACAGTTACAGATGGTGAATGGAGGTATACAGAATGGAGGAATGCAACTACTCAAGCCATAAATAGTAAAGAGCTGTATTATCATGGTGTAAGTCAAGTTGCAGATGCAAATTTAGCAGGTAAAACAGAACAAGCGCAGGTGCAAGAGCGTATGGCAAATTTGTTGTATGAAAGATTTCCTTTAGATATGGAGCCATTTAATACAAAAAGAGATATAGGAGACAATTCTGAATTAAAATTTGAAATAGCAATAACTTCCCCTACCAATAATGAAGTATTTGATTTAAATCAGCAAATAACTATCCAAGCAAAAGCAACAGCAAAAGAAGGAAGCACCGTTTCTCAAGTTGTGTTTAAAATCAACGGAGAAGATTATGAGACAGACACAACTGCTCCATATAGTGTCACATGGTCATCTAATGCAGAGGGTGTTTATCGTTTTACAGCAGAAGCGTCAAATTCAGAAAACCAAACTACACTATCAGAAGAGATTGTAGTTCAAGTTAGTGATATAGATGAAACAGATATTTCTAGTAATGTGTATAGAATAAGAAATCTTGCTACGGGCAAATATTTAAAATCGTCTGGAGCTACAATACTAGAAAGTGATTATGTAGAGGGAGATCAATCTCTAAATTGGACATTTATAGAAACCAAGTTTAATGAAGAAGATTACCATAATATTGATAGTGAAATTAATGGAATATTAAGAGCTTCTGGCTCAGGTAATACAATACCTCATGCTATTGTCAATACAGGAAGAATGCCACCAAACTCAGATGTAGATAAAGTTTGGACTGTACATTACAACGTTGTCGAAAAAACATATCGATTTGAAATTAGAGATCAAAATAGATTTTTATACAACCAAAATGATGGTTTATTTTATAACCTTCCTGCAGAAGAAACAGATACTAGAAGTTTATGGCAATTAGAGCTAGCAGGCAGTAATCCTTTAAGTCTAAAAGAAAATATTTTCAATCAATCTTTTGTAAATATTTATCCTAATCCTGCAAGTAACAGTTTTACAATTACCATAGATACATTTGGTAAAGCTGAGGTTTTTATATACAATATGCTTGGTAAACTGATATATAACAATACAACTAATAATGGAAGTATAAAGGTTGATAATTTGAGAGAATTTTCAGCTGGTATATATCTTGTAAAAACACTTACTCATGACGATAAAGCTGATCAAAAAAAACTAGTTATTAAATAAATTAGTAGTAGCTAAAGATGCTCCACTAAAAAAATAGATGTTATTTTTAGCATAAAATAGCAGGACAAAACAGGATGGTTAAAGTTAGAGACCTTCCTAACTTCGGCTTACATCAAAATACATAATATTCAATGAAAAGACGTAACTTTTTACAACTATCTGCAGTAGCAGGATTAGGTTTGTCATTACCAATGTCTGGATTGTTAAATGCTTGTACAAATCATCCAGAACATTCTTTAGAATTCAAAAATTTAATATCAGATTTATTAAAAGATTGGAGTGATGGTATGTTAAAAGTACAAGTCAATAATCCATCAAATTTAGATGAACACGGGGCTTTGGGTTGCCCATCTTGTTCTCATATTCATGGACGATGTATGGATGCTGTATATCCTTTTTTATACATGGCAGATAAAACTGGAGATAAAAAGTACATAGAAGGGGCTAAATTGGTAATGACGTGGGCAGAAAATAATGTCTCTCAAGAAAATGGAGCTTGGACAGTAATTAAAAATCCAAAATCTTGGAAAGGAATTACTGTTTTTGGAGCAATAGCATTAGCAGAAGCATTGCATTATCATGGTCATGTTTTAGATGAAGAAACTCGTAAAGCCTGGATAATACGTTTAGAAAAAGCAGGCCAATATATTTACGATACATTTACGATAGACTTTACCAATATAAATTACCCAGGTACAGCTGTTTATGGCTTAAATTTAATGGGTAATGTTTTAAATAGAGATGATTTTAAAGCCAAGAGTAAAAAATTAGCTTCTCAAGTAAAAGCATATTTTACGGCAAACGAAGGTTTGTTGTTTGGAGAATGTAAAAAGAGTTCTAGTAAATTAAGCGAAAAAGGATTACATGGTGTAGATTTAGGATACAATGTAGAAGAAACCTTAAACAGTTTGGTAATGTATGCGCTCAAAGAAAAAGATGAAGAGTTATTACAAATCTTAACAAAATCATTAAACAGTCATTTAGAATTTATGTTGCCAGATGGGGCTTGGGATAACAGTTGGGGTAACAGAATGTACAAATGGAGTTATTGGGGAAGTAGAACTTGCGATGGTAGTCAACCTGCATTTGGTATGATGGCGCATATTAACCCTGCCTTTGGAACAGCAGCTGTAAAAAATACTGAACTATTACAACAATGCACCGCAGACGGATTAATTCATGGAGGACCTGGTTTTATAGAAGCAGGTATTCCGCCTTGTGTACACCACACGTTTACACATGCAAAACCTTTAGCAGCGTTGTTAGATCACTGGAACCATTTACCAGAAATTAATACAAAAACCAATTTACCTAGAGTTACTGCAGATGGTGTAAAACATTTTAAAGATTTAGATGTATATCTTTTTGCAAGAGGAGATTGGAGAGGTACTGTAAGTGCTTACGACGCAGAATATCATTACAAATATGATTACCGTCAAGCTTCAGGAGGTGCTTTAGGCGTGTTATACCATAATAAAGTAGGTTTATTGTGTGCTGCAAGTATGGCAGAATATCATATGGTTGAAAAAAACAATCAACAAGTACAACCAGGAAAAGATATTTGTTTAACACCTAGAGTCGAGGTTTTTAAAGATGATGTTTGGTATACAAACTTGTATGATTTGCCTGCAACAGTTAGTACTAAAGATACTAACGGAACAATTAAATTACTAGCAGATGTTGCACTAAAAAATGTTGATAGAAAAGAGATAGAAGGAACAGCTTCTAAATTTGGTGTTACATACCAGTGCAATGCAAATGAAACTGTAATTTTTGTAAAAACATCTCAAGAAATTAATACACCAACAGCTTTTGTATTACCAATTGTATCACCAAATAATGAGATAGTTACAAATATTAGCGATACAGAAATTACCATTCAAAAACCTGAAGGGTTGGTAACTATTAAAGCAAATACTTCAATTAAAATAAAAGAAATTTCAGGAAAAAGAACCTTTAATATGGTGCCAGGAGTTGAGGCATTACCTTTACAAATGTTTTTTGAAGAAAGTAAAGATTTAGAAATAAGTATTTTAGTTAGTTAAAATATTGAAAGCGTTTTTTAAAATCATGCTATTTTGTGGTTTACATTAAAACAATAATTGTAAGCTAAAAATAGTTGTCATGAATTAGAAAGATGTGTAAATAACTAGAAAATATGAAGTTGCAAAAGGGATTAAATTATTATTTAGTAGTTGTTTTAACTGCTCTTTTGACGAGTTCCTGCAATGATAAAAATCAAACTAGCAATCAAAACTACCAACAAATAGCATCAGCATTCATAAATCCAACCGAAGACAATACAGTATGGTGTTATTGGTATTGGATAAATGACGATATTTCTAAAGAAGGGATTACCAAAGATTTAGAAGCCATGAAAAAGGCAGGAATTGGAGGGGCTTTAATCGGTAATATCAATCCCGCCAGAAAAGATGGAAAAGTACCCATGCTTAGTGAAGATTGGTGGAGCCACATGGTGCATGCAGTAGAAGAAGGGAAGCGTATAGGTGTAGATATTGGCGTGTTCAACTGCCCAGGATGGAGCCAAAGTGGTGGGCCTTGGGTAGACTCTAAAAAAGCCATGCGTTATTTAACCTTTAGCGAAACTAAGGTTATAGGCGGTAAATTACTAAACATAGCACTGCAAAAACCTAAACCAAAATTTCAAGATACCCATACCTTTGCTTTTAAAACAATAGCTATTGAAGAAAAGAATACGAAACACATCCCAACAAAAATAACTGCCAATTGGCAAGATGTTAATGTTACTGCTTTAAACGATGGAGACAAGAAAAACGATACGAGTTTCGAACTCCAAAAAGGAGAAACTTTAGCCATTAATTTTCAATTGTCAGAACCCATTACAACACGATCTATTACTGTAATTCCTAGCAGAGCTTTTAAATGTAGAATGAATTTGTTTGCAGTTGTAGAAGGTAGAGAAGAACTTGTGAGAGAGTTTGAGTTCGATCGTTTTCGCATTACGCCAAATGTAGCTTCAATCGAAACAGCAGATTTTGCCACAATACTACCAGAAACCACTGCAAAACAGTTTGTATTAAAATGTACTAATTTTAGAACACACAGAAAAACAGGCTTTGGTTTTGCAGAAATTACCATTTCTGAAGCGCCAGTTTTAAATAAATACATAGAGAAACAATTGGGCAAAATGCACTCTACACCAAAACCCCAATGGGATACCTATATTTTTGGAATGCAAGAAGCACTTAGAGACAAGAGTTTAGTTGTTAATCCAGATGAGGTTATAGATTTGAGTGACAAATTAGATGAAAATGGTGTTCTTAACTGGGATGCGCCAGAGGGTAACTGGACGATTATGCGCATGGGAATGACACCAACAGGTACAAAAAATGCACCAGCTGCACCACAAGGCGTAGGCTATGAAATTGATAAAATGAGTAGCGCTTTGGCAGAATACCATTTTGATAATTTTATAGGCGAATTGTTAAAACGCATTCCAGAAGAAAGTAAATCGGCATTTAAATATGTAGTGGCCGATAGTTATGAGCAAGGTTCTCAAAACTGGACAGACGGTTACGAAGTGAAATTCAAAGAAAAATATGGCTATGATCCTGTACCGTTTTTACCAGTATTATCTGGTAGAATTGTAGGAAGTGTAGAACAATCAGAACGTTTTTTATGGGATTTGCGTCGAGCCATTGCAGACGATGTAGCTTATGAGTATGTGGGAGGCCTAAAAAAAGCAAGTAATAAACACAATTTGAAAACCTGGTTAGAAAATTATGGGCATTGGGGCTTTCCTGGAGAGTTTATGATGTATGGTGGGCAATCCGATTTGATTTCTGGAGAATTTTGGAACGAAGGTACATTAGGGAATATCGAATGTAAAGCATCTTCATCAACAGCACACACCTACGGAAAACCAATAACATCGGCAGAAGCATTTACATCTTCTAGAAAAGCCTACTTAAGGCATCCCGCTATGCTGAAAAAACGAGGCGATTGGTCGTTAACAGAAGGTGTCAATCATTTTGTCTTGCACTTATACATTCAACAACCAGACGATAATCGTAAACCAGGAATGAATGCTTGGTTTGGTACAGAATTCAATCGCCATAATACATGGTTCAATCAAGCTGATACTTATTTTGATTATTTAAGACGTTGCCAACATTTGTTACAACAAGGTAAATATGTAGCAGATGTTTGTTATTTTATTGGGGAAGATGCCCCAATAATGACGGGCGGTCGTGTTCCTGAAATTCCAAAAGGCTATTCGTATGACTATATCAATGCCGAAGTAATTCTAAACAGGTTGTCTGTAAAAGATGGACGTTTTGTGTTACCAGATGGTATGTCTTATAAAGTTATGGTTTTACCACCTTTTAAAACCATGCGACCAGAACTGCTAAAAAAGATAGAAGAGTTGGTGCAACAAGGAGGAGTCATTTTAGGACAAAAACCTGAAAAATCGCCAAGTTTACAAAATTATCCAGAAAGCGACGAAATCGTTAAAACCATTGCTAACAAAATGTGGAGTGGTACCTACAATCAAGGTAAAATGGATAAAGCATTCGGTAAAGGTAAAGTGTTAGACGGTTACGAATTATCTGAAGTCTTTGAAAAGCTAAAATTAGCAGAAGATGTGAACGTTTCTGATGATGCACCTGTGTTATGGACACATAGAGCTACGCCAGAAAAGGATATTTATTTTATCACAAATCAAAGTGATGAAACCATAGAATTATCTCCAGTTTTTAGAGTGCGTAAAGATTTGAAACCACAACTTTGGGATGCAGTTAGTGGAGAAATCAGAGCATTACCAGAGTTTGAAATCACGAAAACGGGAGTAAAAATACCTTTACAATTAAAAGCGGCTCAGAGTTGGTTTATTGTATTTGCTAGAGACAATAAGTTACTGGAAAAACCAATAAGTACAGAAAATTTTCCTGCATTTGAAACAATAAGCGAATTGAAAAATCCGTTTTCAGTAGATTTCTCAAATAAGGAAATCGGTCCTAAAGAACCTATCGTTTTTAATACTTTAGAAGATTGGTCTACATCAGAAAACGAGCAAATTAAATATTATTCTGGTACAGCAACGTATACAACCACTTTTACAATAGATAAACTCCCTAAAAATAAAGCGTTTTATTTGAATTTAGGAAAGCTTTCTGTCATGGCTAA
The DNA here is from genome assembly GCF_003335085.1 of Polaribacter sp. WD7. Lineage (GTDB taxonomy): Bacteria > Bacteroidota > Bacteroidia > Flavobacteriales > Flavobacteriaceae > Polaribacter. The sequence continues at coordinate 881,750 of NZ_QPEJ01000018.1, forward strand.
GGTAAAACTAAATGGAAAAGATTTGGGAGGGCTTTGGATAGCACCTTATCGTTTAAACATTTCAGAAGCACTAAAAAAAGGAGAAAATCAATTGGAAATAGAAGTGGTTAATTTATGGCGAAACCAATTGATAAAAGACAAACAACGGTCGGAAAATGAAAAATATACTTGGTTAGTTATAGATGATATCAAACCGAAATCAAAATTACAGCCTTCAGGATTATTAGGTCCAGTAAGTATTGAAATGATTAAACATTAATAAATAATACACACAAATATAAAATAACATGTACATAATTTCTAGCAATAGATTGGCAACAGTCATACTGGCAATACTATTTTTGGTTTCGTGTTCTTCAGTTCAAAATACTATTCCACCACAGGAGTTGGTAGTAAGTGAGCAATTTAAAAATCCAATAGGTTTTTACGATGCTACACCTTCTTTTTCTTGGAAACTACCACAAGATAAAAACATCAAAAAGCAAACAGCTTATTCTATTGTAGTGGCCTCTAAACCTGAACTACTACCAAATAATGCTGATTTATGGGAAAGCGGAAAAGTGGAAAGTCAGCAAACTCTATTTGTCAAATACAAAGGAAAAAAACTCTCTTCGCGACAAAAAGTGTATTGGCAGTTAAAGTTTTGGGATCAAGATAAAAAGGCTTCAGCTTTGAGTGAGGTAGCTAACTTTGAGTTAGGACTACTCCATAACTCCGATTGGCAGGCCAAATGGATTAGCTTGCCAAAAGTTGATAAAGCAAAGTCGCCAAAAACGAATAAAACCTCTTACAAAGTCCAGTATTTGCGAAATGAGTTTACTCTTGACTCTAAAATTGAATCTGCTAGATTGTACATTACGGCAAAGGGACTTTTTGAAGCTGAAATCAATGGCAAAAAGGTTGGCGACGATGTAATGGCTCCAGGTTGGACCCCTTACAATAAACGCATTGAAACGTTAACTTATGATGTAACAGATCATTTGCAGGATGGTTCTAATGCCATTGGGATTGCTCTGGCAGAGGGTTGGTACGCAGGTCGATTAATGCTTAGAGGCTATCCAAAAGTTTCGCCCAAAGTAATGTGTCAGCTTGAAGTAAAATACACCAATGGTAATTTTAAAACCTTTATTACTGATGAAAGTTGGAAAGCTACCCAAGAGGGGCCAATTGTTTATGCTGGAATTTATGATGGAGAGCAATATGATGCACGGAAAGAACAAAAATCTTGGTCTTTAACATCATTTGATGATGCAAATTGGCAAAAGGTGGTTGCTGAAGATATAGATACACAAATTAGTTTGACACCTAAGCGACACAATACAGTTAAATCTGTAGAAGATTTAACTCCAATTGCTATTACAGAGATTGATAAGGGTGTCGTGATTTTTGATATGGGACAAAATATGGTGGGTGTACCGCTTATTAAAGTACCAATGGATAAAGATGGAACCTTAAAAATACGTTTTGCCGAAATGCTTCAGCAAGATGGGCGTATGTATACTAAAAATTACCGAGGTGCAGTTTCAACTGACTATTATACCGCTAAAGAAGATGGACAAATTGAATATCAACCAACATTTACGTTTCACGGTTTTAGATATGTAGAGTTGAGTGGTTTTGATGCAAATGCTACACCAGATAAATCGTGGGTAACAGGTGTTGTACAACATTCTAATTATGATTTGAATGTTGAGTTTAATTCGTCACACGAAAAACTAAATCAACTACAAAGCAATATTATTTGGGGTTTAAGAGGTAATACACTTGATATACCAACCGATTGTCCGCAGCGCGATGAAAGAGCAGGCTGGACAGGAGATGCTCAAGTAATTGCACCCACCTCGTTTTTCTTAGGTGATGTGCATTCCTTTTGGATGAGTTGGTTGCAAAGCGTACGAAACGATCAAGATGAAGATGGTGCGGTTCCTGTAATGGTGCCTTCTTTAGGTGGTAGACTTAGAGCTGGAGCTGGTTGGAGTGATGTGATCACTATTGTTCCTTGGGAAACTTACCAACGTACTGGTGATGTAGGTGTTTTGAAGGAAAATTATGCAAGTATGAAAAAATGGGTAGGATTTTATCAGTCAAATGCCAAAGATCATATTGTTAAAATGTTTACTCATGGCGATTGGTTGCAACCTTATTCAACACACAAAAGAGATGAGCGATTTGGTATCACTTCCAACAAGTTAATTATCACAGCCCACTATGCGCATTCTGTTAATCTAACTGCTCAAGCAGCAAAAGTGCTAGGATTTGAGTCTGAAGCCAAAGAATATGAGCTTTTATTTGATGCAATTCGCGATGTATTTCAAAATAGTTTTTTCGATACTCAAGGACGCATTATTGAAGGTCCTGAAACTCAAACCGCTTATTTATTAGCCTTAGCGTTCGATTTGTTGGATGATGAATTAGCGCAAAAAGCAGTACCTCATTTATTAGAACAAATAAAACTAACCGATAACCATTTGCGTACCGGTTTTTTAGGTACACCTTTATTGCCTTTGGTACTTGATAAAATAGGCGAGATCGACTTGATGTATGAAATCTTGTTTAAAGAAACCTACCCATCGTGGTTCTATTCTATAAATCAAGGGGCAACCACTATGTGGGAACGTTGGAATAGTTATACCCATAAAGATGGTTTTAACAAAGGCGGTATGAATTCATTCAACCATTATGCTTACGGAGCTATTGGTCGTTGGATGTACGAACGTATTGCGGGTATTAAACCTGTTAAAGTAGGTTACAAAGAAATTGAAATTGCTCCTATACCGGGTGGTCCTTTAACGTCTGCGGCAGCTACTTACAATTCACCTTATGGCAAAGTAAGTTCAAGTTGGAAACTAGTCGGCAAGCAATTTAATTTAGATATAATAGTACCTCCAAATACAACAGCTCAAGTTTTTGTACCAGGAAATACACAAGAAAGCATTAAGGTAGATGGAGTAGAATTTGAGAGTAATTCGGATATAAAATTACTAAGGAAAACAAATAAAGCTTTTGTTTTTAAGGTAAACCCAGGAAGATATTCATTTGAAACCAATCAAAATTTACAATTTGAATAATGATATTAGCAAAAAAAATAATTTAGTGGAACAACAGCCTAATAAAGCTAAGGAGTTATTATATTTAATCAAAAATTAACGAACAAAATATCCTGAATTTTCCTTTCTAACAAGAATATTAAAGAGAAAATAGAAAAGATCAAACTTTAAACTACAAATCATATTACATGCGATTTCTGTCCATTATTTCCGTTATTATTTTAACCACAATTAGTTCTTGTAATAACACACAAAAAGAAAAAGAAGCTTTTAAACCTAACATTATCATTATAAATGTTGATGATATGGGTTGGAAAGATGTTGGTTTTATGGGAAGCGAATATTATGAAACACCTAATATAGATTACCTATCTAGTTTAGGAATGGTGTTTACAAACGGGTATGCATCAGCCTCCAATTGTGCGCCTAGTAGAGCTAGTTTAATGACAGGACAGTGGACCCCGCGTCACGGAATTTATACAGTTAGCCCCTCAACAAGAGGTAAATCTGAAGATAGAAAAATAATTCCAACAAAAAATACCCATACCTTATCACCAAAGCACCTCATTTTACCTAAGGTTTTGAATAAAAACGGATACCTAACCTGTCATGCAGGAAAGTGGCATTTAAGTGATAATCCTCTAGAATATGGATTTGATGTAAATATTGCTGGAGGACACAATGGATTGCCTAGAAGCTATTATCCACCCTATAAAAATGTGAAGATAGAAAAAGGCAATAGCCAATATTTGACTGATTTAGTCATGGAAAATGCCTTAAAGTTTGTAGATACAGTTCAAAAACCATTTTATTTGAATTATTCGCCTTATGCAGTGCATGTTCCTATAATGGCAGTAGACAGTATTGTACCTAAATACGAAAAAAAATCACCTTGGAAAGGGCAAGGTAACCCACAATATGCTTCTATGGTAGACAATTTAGACAGAAATATAGGGTTACTTATCAGTAAATTAAAAGAAAGAAACCTTTTTGAAAAGACACTTATTGTGTTTACTTCAGATAATGGCGGTTTGTATGGCATAACCAAACAAAAACCATTAAGAGCAGGAAAAGGAAGTTATTATGAAGGAGGTATTAGAGAGCCTTTTTTCTTTGTGTTAAACGGTAAGATTCAACCAAATACAAAGAGTGAAGTTCCTATAACAAATTTAGATATTTTTCCAACGGTATTACAATATGCGGGAATAGATGCGAGTGCACTTCATTTAGACGGAAATAATTTGTCACCCGTTTTAGAAGAAGAAGTACAGGTTTTTGATCGCCCTTTATTTTGGCATTTTCCTATTTATTTACAAGCTTATAACGTAAATGATAATGAAAATCGTGATCCTCTGTTTAGAACACGTCCAGGTTCTGTAGTAAGAAAAGGAGATTGGAAATTACATTATTACTTTGAAGACAATGCTATTGAATTGTATAATTTGTCTGAGGATATTAGTGAAAAACATAATCTTGCAGAAGTAAATCCTGAAAAAGCAACTGAATTATTAACGTTGTTAAAGCAATGGTGGCAAGATACCAACGCGCCAATACCAACAACTATAAATCCGGATTACGTAAGTAAATTATAGTATTTTTTTTATCTTTCGTATCCGTTGTAATTACAAATTCTTTTTTTGCTTAAGCCTGATACTACAGGATAATACAAAGCAAAATATAAATTATTTTTAATAAATTATTTTTTACTTTATTAAATGGAAAACACAAACTGGTTTCTTCAATTTTTAGGACGTTTACATCCACTATTGGTGCACTTTCCAATAGGTCTTTTGGTGGTTGCATTATTGCTAGAATTTCTAACTATAGGAGGCAAACGAAAAGGTCTTAGAGAAGGCATCAACTGGATGGTTTATATAGGTGCAGGTTTTGCAATCTTTTCTGCACTTTTTGGTTGGTTTCTAAAAACCCAAGATGACTATTCTGGAGATTTGGTAGACAATCATCAATATACAGGAATAGCCACTGCTATTTTGGGGTTAGTTACAGCTATCATTTTAAAAAATAGTATAGAAAAGACGAAATTAAATTTAAAGGCATACCGATTTATGCTTTTTGCAACAGTTGTTTTGCTAACTATAGCAGGTCATTTGGGAGCTAATTTAACACATGGTGAAGATTATTTGACTGCAATTTTACCAGGGAATAAAGAGGTTTATAGTAATAAAGAATCAGGCGCATTACTCTCAGAATTAAAAGGAGCATCTGAATTGTCTGAATTACAAAAAGACAAACTGAGTTTAGAAGTAAGAGGTCTTTTTGCACACAAATGTTACCAATGTCATAGTGAAAATAAGCAAAAAGGAGAACTGATATTAGAACATAAAGAAGGCGTTTTTAAAGGCGGAAAATCAGGATTAGCAGTAGTAGCAGGCAAGCCAGAAGAAAGTGAAATTTACAAGCGTATTATTCTTCCAGCAGATAATAAAAAGGTAATGCCCACAAAAGGGAAATTGTTAACTGCAGATGAAATAGCCTTGGTAAAACTTTGGATAACAGAAGGCGCACATTGGTCAGACCAAGCAGTTAAGGTGTTTCCAGAAGCACCTTTAGCTTTAATAACACCAAAATTGCCTTCAGTAACTAAAGAAGAACATCCTATTGACAAGTTAATTGATGCTTATTTTACTAAAAACAATGTAGATTGGCAAGAAGTTATAGACGATAGAACTTTTGTGAGGCGTATTTATATGGACGTGATTGGTTTATTGCCAAATATTGATGAGGTTACTACTTTTCTTAATGATAAAAACGAAAATAAACGAGAAGTTTTAATAGATAAATTATTAAATGACAATAAAAACTATACACAACACTGGCTTACATTTTGGAACGATTTATTACGAAACGATCACAGTAGTGCTGGAGGTAAAAGACCAATTACCAGTTGGCTTTATGCATCGTTAATAAGTAATAAGTCTTATGATGATATCGTAAGAGAATTGGTGAACCCTGTTAAAGGATCAGGAGGTTTTATTAGAGGTGTAGAATGGCGTGGTGTTGTAAATGCAAGTCAAAGAAAAGAAATGCAAGCCGCACAAAACATAGGACAGTCTTTAATGGGGGTAAATGTAAAATGTGCTTCTTGTCATAATAGCTTTATTAGTAATCTTACTTTAGACCAAGCCTATGGTTTTGCAACTATTTTTTCAGATTCTATTTTAGAATTAAATAGGTGCGATAAACCTATTGGTAAAATGGCAAAACCTAATTTTTTATATCCAGAACTTGGAAGTGTAGAAGGTAAAACTGTAAAAGACCGTTTGTTAAAATTGTCTGAAGTTATGGTGCAAAGAGAAAACGGTAGGCTATACCGCACTTTAGCGAATCGATTTTGGAGTAAATTAATGGGACGTGGAATTGTTATGCCATTAGATGAAATGGATAACACACCTTGGGATGCTGAAGTCTTGGATTGGTTGGCAGCAGATTTTGTTGATAATGGTTCTGATTTAAAACATTTGATAAAACGAATTGTCACCTCAAAAGCCTATCAACAACCCATGATTAATTATGATAAAATTGAAGAAACCAAAGTAAATTATGTATTTAAAGGGCCTATATCACGTCGTTTAAGTGCAGAGCAATTTTCTGATGCCGTAAGTCAAGTTGTTTCGCCTATGTATCCAGATGTTGCATTTAATCCTAATGGAGAAAATATTGATGCCAAACGCATATGGCATAAAGAAATTAAATTCAATAGAGTTGTGCTTCCAGAACCTGGGAAAAGATATTTTAGAAAGTCTTTTAACTTACAGTCTTTAAACGTAGAAAGTGCTAAAGTTTTAATTTCGGTAGATTACTCGTACCAACTTTTTATAAACGGACAAAAAGTTTTAGAAAATAACAACTGGAAAGAAGTTGGTAAAGTAGACATAAGCACTTATTTAGTTGCTGGAAAAAATACAATTGCAGTAGTAGGAGAAAATGACGGTACTATTGCTAATCCGGCTGGGATTTTATTTGCTTTAAAAATAAAATTAGCTTCCGGAAAGGTTTTGCAAATCAACTCAGATACTACATGGAAAAGTGTAGATATTCTTCCTCAATCTAACTGGACAGCAATTCACTTTAATGATGCCAAGTGGTTAGAAGTTAGAGATTACGGAACACGTAACTTTAACAACTGGGGTAAGTTGCTCAATTTTACATTTAAAGATCAAGAAGAAAAATTTGCACGTGCTAGTTTGGTAAAACAACATCCTTTTATGAAAGCATTGGGGCGTCCTAGTAGAGAAATAGTAACTACCTCTAGAGAAGAACAAGCCACATTATTGCAAGCTTTAGAGTTAACTAACGGTGCGTTTTTTAATGGTGTTTTAGAAGAAGGAGCACAACTTTGGTTAGAAACATATGCAACAGATACCGATAAGATGACTAACGATTTGTATTTAAAAGCGTTAGGAAGGCATCCATCAAAAGTAGAAAAAGAAGTAATGCTCACCGTTTTAGGTGCAAATCCAGAAAAAGAGCAACTACAAGATATATTTTGGGCTGTTTTAATGTCACCAGAATTTCAATTTATTGATTAATTCTAAAATTAGTAATACGCTTTAAAAACAAAGAAAATGGAAAAACAAAACTCACGTAGAGAATTTTTAAAAAAAATGACTGCTGCAAGTATTGCGGCCTCTACAACTACTATTTCTATGTCAAGTTTTTTAAGTTCTTGTTCTCCAGAAGTACAAAAAAGAGCAGCTACTGCAGATACTGTTATTTTACTTTGGATGGCTGGCGGAATGGCACATACAGAAACTTTTGATCCTAAGGCTTATGTGCCTTACGAAAAGGGTGTAGAAAGCAAACGTATTTTAAGCACTTTTACTAAAATACCAACAATAGTAGATGGTTTAGAGTTTTCTGAAGGATTGGAAGGCATTGGAAGTGTTATGGATAAAGGAGCTATAATTCGTTCTTATAAATCTGCAGATTTAGGGCATATTCTTCACACCAGACACCAATACCACTGGCATACTTGTTACGAGCCCCCACAATCCGTACAAGCACCACACATAGGCGCTTGGATTGCCAAAGAATTAGGGCCAGTAAATCCTGTAATTCCGCCTTTTATTTCTATTGGACAACGTTTTACGATGGGAGAAGCAGAAGAGTTAAAAGCCTTTCATTCAGCAGGTTTTTTGGGTACAGAATACGGGCCATTTTTAATTCCAGATCCATCAAGTGGTTTAGACAGTGTACGACCACCTAAAGGCATGTCTTTAAAACGATTTGAGTCGCGTTATAAGCTTTACCAAGAATTGGTGAATAAAAGCGAAATTATGGAAAAAGGTAGCAATTATCAGCGTCAATCCTTAATGCGTTCTATGGAGCAATCGTATCGCTTGTTAAATTCTCCTGAGGCTAAGGTTTTCGATTTATCACAAGAACCAAAAGAAGTGTATGATACCTACAATACAGGTCGCTTTGGTTTGGGGTGTTTATTAGCAAAACGATTGGCAATGAATGGAGGAAGATTTATTAGTGTGTCTACAGAATACGAACCATTTTTAGGTTGGGATACTCATGAAAATGGACATATTAGGGCGAAAAATATGAAAGCACTAATAGACAGACCCGTTTCTCAATTAATTAAAGATTTGGACGAAACAGGGCACTTAGATAAAACGCTAATTATACTAGCAAGCGAATTTAGTAGAGATGCTATTATGGAGGGAAGACCTGGAGAACTTGTTAAAAATCAAGTAGACCAACCCGATATTATAGAAGATGAAAAGTATTATGGTATGCATCGTCATTTTACAGATGGTAGTTCAATTATAATGTGGGGTGGAGGTGTAGAAAAAGGATTGGTCTATGGTAAAACTGCAGACGAAAGACCTTGCTCTTCTATAGAAAAACCTGTGGTTATTGATCAAGTCCATCAATCAGTGTATCATGCTTTGGGTATAGATACACAAACACACTACGAAATAGAAGGACGTCCATTTTATACTACACCAGACGGAAAAGGAAAACCAATTTTAGATTTGTTTGGAAAATCAACTAAGATTTCTTAATCGAATTCTTGTTGAAATTACGAGACACTACAGGATGAATAAAAAAATAGAATAAAATAGATTTACTGTTCATTTTTAAGGATATTTTTTAAAATTATATGGATACTTCAAATTGGATATTACAATTTTTAGGACGATTACATCCACTATTGGTACACTTTCCAATAGGTCTTTTGGTGGTTGCATTATTGCTAGAATTTCTAACTATAGGAGGCAAACGAAAAGGACTTAGAGAAGGCATCAACTGGATGGTTTATATAGGCGCAGGTTTTGCAATCTTTTCTGCACTTTTTGGTTGGTTTCTAAAAACCCAAGATGACTATTCTGGAAATTTGGTAGACAACCACCAATATACAGGAATAGCCACTGCTATTTTGGGGTTAGTTACAGCCATCATTTTAAAAAATAGTATAAAAAAGGCGAAATTAAATTTAAAAGCATACCGATTTATGCTTTTTACAACGGTTATTTTGCTAACTATAGCAGGTCATTTGGGAGCTAATTTAACACATGGTGAAGATTATTTGACTGCAATTTTACCAGGGAATAAAGAGGTTTATAGTAATAAAGAATCAGGAGCATTACTCTCAGAATTAAAAGGAGCATCTGAATTGTCTGAATTACAAAAGGACAAACTGAGTTTAGAAGTAAGAGGCCTTTTTGCACACAAATGTTACCAATGTCATAGTGAAAACAAGCAAAAAGGAGAACTGATACTAGAACATAAAGAAGGCGTTTTTAAAGGCGGAAAATCAGGATTAGCAGTAGTAGCAGGCAAACCAGAAGAAAGTGAAATATACAAGCGTATTATTCTTCCAGCAGATAATAAAAAGGTAATGCCCACAAAAGGGAAATTGCTAACTGCAGATGAAATAGCCTTGGTAAAACTTTGGATAACAGAAGGCGCACATTGGTCAGACCAAGCAGTTAAGGTCTTTCCAGAAGCTCCTTTAAAATTGGTAAAACCAGAATTACCAAAGGTTACAGAACAAACGCATCCTATAGATAAAATTGTAAGTACTTATTTTGATAAAAATAATGTTGCTTGGCAATCTTTAGTTGAAGATAGAAAATTTATTAAAAGAGCTTATTTAGATATAGTTGGTTTATTGCCATCACCAGAAGCTATAACAACTTTTGTTAACGATAGCAATCCTAAGAAAAGAGAATTGTTGATAGATGAATTACTAAACGATTCAGAAAATTATACACAGCATTGGTTAAGTTTTTGGAATGATTTGTTACGAAATGATTACAGCGGAACAGGCTTTATTACAAAAGGAAGATTTCAAATTACAAAGTGGTTATACAACTCATTAAAAAACAATAAATCTTATGACCAAATGGTTAGTCAGTTAATGAATCCTGATAAAAGTTCAGAAGGATTTATTAGGGGAATCAAATGGAGAGGTGTTGTAAATTCGAGTCAATCAACAGAAATGCAAGCCGCACAAAACATAGGGCAGTCTTTAATGGGGGTAAATGTAAAATGTGCCTCTTGCCATAACAGTTTTGTTAGTAATTTAACTTTAGATCAAGCTTACGGATTTGCATCTATTTTTGCTGATGAGCCATTAGAATTAAACAGATGCGACAAGCCAATAGGTAAAATAGCAAAAGTTAATTTCTTGTATCCAGAATTGGGTAGTGTAGCAGGAAAAACATTAAAAGAACGTTTGTTAAAATTATCTGAAGTGATGATTAATAAAGAAAATGGACGTTTGTATAGAACCATTACCAACCGTGTTTGGGAGCGTTTGATAGGTAGAGGTATTATTGAACCTGTAGATGAAATGGACAATACACCATGGAATGCAGAATTGTTAGATTGGATAGCCGCAGATTTTATAGATTCTGGTACAGATTTAAAACATCTGATAAAACGAATCATGACGTCTAAAGCGTACCAAATGCCAACAGTAAATTATAAAAAACAGGAAGATTTAAAAAAAGACTATGTGTTTAAAGGTCCTGTTTTAAGACGTTTGAGTGCAGAACAATTTTCAGATGCTATTAGTCAGGTTGTTGCGCCAGTTTATCAAGCAGTTGCTTTCAACCCTAATGAAGAAAAAATGCCAGCACAACGCATTTGGCATCATGAGAAAGATTTAACAAATACAGTGTTGCCATTACCAGGTAAACGCTATTTTAGAAAAGTATTTCAGCTTTCTAAAAAGACTATAAAAAATGCTTCAGTATTAATTTCTGTAGATGATGCTTACTCACTTTTTATCAATGGTAAAAAAGTTGGAGAAGGAAATGATTGGACGAAAGTAGGGAAATACGATGTAACACATTTGTTACATAAAGGAGATAATATTATCGCTGTAGAAGGAAATAATATTGGTAAAATAGACAATCCTGCCAGTATTTTATTCGCCATGAAAGTTGTTTTTACTGATGGCAAATCATTCAAATTATATTCTAACGAAACGTGGAAAAGTACAGATAGAACACCTAATAAAAATTGGATCAATTTAAATTTTGATACTAAAAAATGGAAAAAAGTCAAGAATTATGGAAATAGCAATTGGGCTAAATTATTAGACTTTACATTTAAAGAGCACGAAAAAACATTTGCTAGAGCAAGTTTGGTAAAACAACATTCTTTCTTAAAAGCTTTGGGGAGACCAAATAGAGAAATTGTAGTTTCTAAAAGAGAAGAACAGGCTACTTTATTACAAGCATTAGAACTAACAAATGGAGCATATTTTAATGGAGTTTTAGAAAAAGGAGCAGAAAAATGGTTAGAGAAATATGGTACAGATAGTGGTGTAATTGTAGATACCTTATATCAGAAGTTATTAGGTAGGCACCCTTCATCTGATGAGCAAAAGATTTTAATAGCTTCTTTAGGTAATCAGCCTAATGCAGAACAACTGCAAGATGTAATTTGGTCGGTTTTAATTTCTCCAGAATTTCAATTTATTAACTAAAAGAATTCCTCTTAAGTTATGAAAGATAAAAATATTAAAATGAGGTCTCGTAGAGATTTTATCAAAAAAATGACAGCAGCAAGTATTGCTGCGTCTACAACTACCATTCCTGTAGCAAGTTTTTTAAGTTCTTGTTCTACCGAAGTGCAAAAAATGGCAGCGTCTGCAGATAGTGTTATTTTACTATGGATGGCAGGAGGAATGGCACATACAGAAACCTTTGATCCAAAAAAATATGCGCCTTTTGAAAAAGGATTAGAAACTAACAGTGTGTTAAGTACATTTCCAAAACACCCAACAGCGGTAGATGGTTTAGAATTTTCTGAAGGTTTACAATCTATTGGAAATGTAATGGATAAAGGAGCTATTATTAGGTCATACAAAGCAGCAGATTTAGGATTTATACTACATACAAGACACCAATTTCATTGGCATACATGTTACGAACCACCACAATCTGTACAAGCGCCTCATATTGGCGCGTGGATCGCCAAAGAATTAGGACCTGCAAATCCTGTAATACCTCCATTTATTTCTATTGGGCAACGTTTTACAATGGGAGAAGCAGAAGAATTAAAGGCGTTTCATACAGCTGGTTTTTTAGGTAGCGAATATGGTCCGTTTTTAATTCCAGATCCTTCAGAAGGTTTAGACAGTGTTCGCCCTCCAAAAGGAATGTCTTTAAAACGATTTGAAGCGCGCTATAAACTGTACAAAGAATTGGCTAACAAGAGCGAAGTAATGGAGCAAGCAAGCGATTACCAAAGAGAATCGTTAATGCGTTCTATGGAGCAGTCGTATCGACTTTTGAATTCTCCAGAAGCTAAAGTGTTTGATTTGTCTTTAGAGCCAAAAGAAAAATACAATATATACAATACAGGTCGTTTTGGATTAGGTTGTTTACTAGCAAAACGTTTGGCACAAAATGGAGGAAGATTTATTTCTGTATCTACAGAGTATGAACCATTTTTAGGATGGGATACGCATGCGAACGGGCATACTAGAGTAAAACAAATGAAAAAACTTATAGATAGACCTGTTGCGCAATTAATTAAAGATTTAGATGAATCTGGTCATTTAGATAGAACCTTGGTTATTTTGGCAAGTGAGTTTAGTAGAGATGCTATTATGGAAGGTAGACCAGGGGAAGAAGTAAGAGATCAGGCCAGAAGACAACCAGATAAAATTGAGCATATTAGACATTATGGAATGCACCGTCATTTTACGGATGGAGGCTCTATTTTACTATGGGGTGGAGGCGTAAAAAAAGGGTTGGTTTATGGTAAAACTGCAGATGAAAGACCTTGTGTTTCTATAGAAAAACCAGTAGTTATCGATCAAGTACATCAATCTATTTATCATGCTTTGGGTATCGATTCTCAAACACATTATAACGTAGAAAGTAGACCTTTTTATACCACTCCAGATGGAAAAGGAAAACCAATATTAGACCTTTTTGGAAAAGAAATGAAAGCTTAAAAACAAAAAAGAATGAATCGTAAACAATTTTTAGGAAATACAGTTAAAGCAGCAGCAGGTATTTTAGTTACACCACATTTTAATATATTAAAATCGAAACCTAAAATGTACGATACTATTATTGGACATGGAAATTTTAAGTACAAAGTACATAAATCTTGGGGAGATTTAGACAGAGCAAAAACACCTGTTAAAAACTGCCACGAAATGGTAATGGACTCTAAAGGTCGTTTAATTGTTGTTGGAGATAACACTAAAAATAATATTTTAATTTATGATAAGTCTGGTAAATTATTAGATTCTTGGGGTATTCGTTACAAAGGCGGACACGGTTTGTCTTTATGGAATGATGGCTCTGAAGATTTCTTATTTATCTGCGATTCAAAAGGAAAAAGTCTGATAAAAACAACCACTGACGGAAGAGAGCTAATGATTATTGGACATCCTTCTCAATACGGGGCTTACGAGAAAAAGGATAAATTTAACCCTACGGAAAGTGCTATTGGTCCTAATGGAGATATCTATATTGCAGATGGTTATGGATCAAATTACATCTTACAGTTTACAAAAGACGGGGAGTTTATTAGAAAAATAGGTGAAGGAAGGGGTACAGGTCAAAATCAATTCCAAACTGCTCATGGTGTTTGTATAGACTATAGAGGGAAAGGAGAACCAACTTTATTAATAACATCTAGAGCAACAAATTGTTTCAAACGTTTTACGTTAGATGGTAAGTATATAGAGCAAATAGATTTACCAGGAGCGTTTGTCTGTCGTCCTGTAATTCATAATGAGAACTTATATTCCGGAGTTTGTTGGTCCTCAGATATCGATTATGTAGAAGGTGATAAAAATACACATCCTTTTAATATCAACCCTAAATCAGGTTTTGTAACTATTTTAGATGATAAGGGAAAAGTTGTTTCTAATCCTGGAGGTACAAAACCAACATACAAAAAAGGAAAATTGCAACGTATGGTTCAAGAAAAACCAATTTTTCGTCATTGCCACGATGTGTGTGTTGATAACGATGAAAATTTATACGTGTGCCAATGGAACGCAAATAAGGCGTATCCTATTAAACTTGAAAGAGTTTAAATTTCAAATTAAAAATAAACAAAACTAAATTAGTAAATAAGAAAACTTTAGATAACTTACTAGGGTATTACAATAAACATCCTTAAAATGATAAACAAACAAATTTTATATTCAATATTTTTTATAGCAGTTTTTCTAACTTCTTGTAATAATGTTACTACTTCTAGTAGCTCAATGTCTTTTGAGAAACTATCTTTAAATACAAAACAGAATCCATCTTCAATAGAAAGTAAACAACCATTGTTTTCTTGGGTTGTTAACGTAGATGGTTTTAACAAATCACAATCTGCTTATCACATTTTAGTAGCATCATCAAAAGGAAAATTAAATGATAACGATGCTGATATTTGGAATTCTGATAAAGTAGCAAGTACCAAATCTACATTTGTAAAATACCAAGGAAAAGATTTAGAAGCATTACAGACGTATTTTTGGAAAGTAAAAATTTGGGACGAAAAAAGTGCATCTTCGGACTGGTCAGACGTTCAAGAATTTACAATGGGTTTACTGAATTCTAAAAACTGGGCAAATTCTAAATGGATTACTTTAAATAAAGATACGAGAACTTCTGAGCATCGTTTTAGAGATTATAAAAGAGGTAACATGAAAGAGTCAAAGCCAGTAAATGGTTTTGCGGCTAGTTATTTTAGAAATGAATTAGAGCTTGATAAAAAGGTTGAAAATGCACAAGTTTATATTTGTGGATTAGGGTATTACGAGTTGTATTTAAATGGAGATAAGGTGGGGGATCATGTCTTAGACCCAGCACCATCTAACTACGATAAGCAAGCATATTATGTAAATTATGATATTACAGAACAATTAAAATCTGGTAAAAATGCTTTCGGAATTATATTAGGAAACGGATTTTACGGACAAAATATTTCTTGGAGTAGAGATCCAGAATCGAATAAAAAAGGAGTTTCTTACGGGCAACCAACAGTGCGTTGTTTGGTAAAATTGAATTTTACTGATGGAACTTCAGCAGACTTTTATACAGATGAAAACTGGAAAGAAGCTACAGGGCCAATTGTGTTTAACAACATTTATGGTGGAGATACTTATGATGCACGTTATGAATTGGGTAACTGGAATACTGTTGGCTATAATGATGCCAAATGGGGTAATGCAAAAGTAACATCACCTGATGTTAAAAAAATAAGTGCAAGTCAAATTCCACCGATTAAAAAATTAAAAGAGTTTGAACCGCAAAAAGTTTTTAAAGGGTCAGATGGTAACTGGATTGTAGATTTTGGTCAAAATATTGCGGGTTGGGTAAAACTAAATGTTAAAGAAAAAGAAGGGCAATTAATAGAGGTTGTTACTACAGAAGCCTTGTTAACAAATGGAAAAGATATTTTTAAAGGATCTACAGGAGGCGGAGCAAACGGAATGGCTCAAATATACAAGTACATTTGTAAAGGAGATGATTTAGAATCTTGGGAACCTAAATTTAGTTATCATGGATTTAGATACGCTAAAATTACAGGTATTTCTAGAAAACCAGATGCAGATATGATTAAAGCTGTTTTGGTGGCTACAGATATTCAAGAAACTGGAAATTTTACTTCTTCGGATGAATTGTTAAACAAAATGCATAGCATTAGCAAATGGACTATTGTAGATAATGTACATGGAATTCCAGAAGATTGCCCACATAGAGAAAAGTGTGGTTGGTTAGGAGATGCACATGCTTTTTGTGAGTATGCACTTTATAATTATGATATGTACGATTTCTACAAAAAATATATGGAAGACATCAAAACACAGATGCGCCCTACTAAAGGACATAATAATCCAGAAAAAAAATGGTTAGTACCAACAATGATTGCTCCAGGAAAACGTACATCTACCTATGCAAAAATAGATTGGGGAGTAGCTACCATGTATTTGCCTTGGTATAACTATAAGTTTTATGGAGATGAAACTATTGTAAAAGACTATTACGAACCTATGAAAGGGTTAACAGATTTCTATTTGAATTACAAAGGGGATAATGGAATTATGCAAGATGGTATGGGAGATTGGTGTCCACCAAGATGGGACAGACGTAAAAATCCGAAAGCTATGGAATGTGACCCAATTATTTCTGCAAATGCTTACTTCTATGACGTGTTAGGTATTATGGAAAGATTTGCTAAAATGAATAACGATGCTAGCTATGAAGCACACATGAAACAAGAAAAAGAAGCATTAAAAAAAGCATTTAATAAAGAGTTTTTAGTAGGTATTCCTAATACCAGCTACAAATGGTATCAGAGTCAAACAGCTACTGTGCAAGCATTACAATTTGGTATTGTGCCAGAAAATGAAATAGAAAGTGTGGTTAATGGTTTAGCACATGATATTGTTGCTGTAAAAGGTGGGCATCACTCAACTGGAATTCATGGAAATAGATATATCTATACCGTGTTAACCGAAAACGGAAAAGGAGATTTAGCACATGAAATCTTAACAACACCAGAATTTCCTAGTCAGACGTATGTGATGAACTCTGGTTTTACAACATGGCCAGAGCGTCAATTTGTTTGGGAAGAAATGGAAGGACCAACAAATTCGTTAAATCACCCAATGCATAGTGGTTTTGCAACCTATTTTTATGAATCTTTAGGAGGAATAAAATCGTCAATTGAAGCACCAGGATTTAAAGAGTTTACCGTTAATCCAGAATTTCCAAGTAAAGTAACGCATACTAAAGTATCAGTTCCTACACCTTACGGTTCGATAAAAAGTAACTGGTCTTTTAAAAATAAGGTGTTGTCTATAGATTTTAATGTTCCTTTTAACACAAAAGCGAAAGTAATTTTAACTGATGATGAGTTAAAGTCAGTTAAAATCAATGGAGATTCTCTTGAAGATTTTCAAAAAGAGAATAGTATCAAAATAGAAAAAAATACAATTGTATTAGGTTCTGGAAAATATCTAGTAGTATACTCTAAATCTTAAAGAGCTTGATTAAATTTGTCAGCATACAATTAAAATGATTAGAACTATTACTACTGTTGTTTTTATATGTATGCTAGTTCTGTCAAGCTTTGCACAAAAAGGATTTACCCTTAATGGAATTATTGTAGATCAAAATAATAAAGGATTACCATATGTAGCTGTTAGTATACCAGCAAAAAATAAAGGAACTTCAAGTAATGCAGACGGAAATTTTAGCCTAAAAGTTTTAGACTCAGATTTTAAAGCAATTATAGAAATTTCTAGTCTAGGTTTTAAAACAAAAAAAATTACTGTTGAAGCATTTTTAAAGAAAAAAACAAAGAGTATCGTTTTATTTGAAAGTGTAGCAACTTTAGATGAAATATCTCTATTGTTGCCTCTAGATTATATAAAATTGGCAAAAAAACATTTAAAAAATATACATTAAGTAGTAGACACCAATTGGCTATTTTATCGCGTCGTTTTTCTATAGAACATCAAAAACCTCATTTTTTTGTAGAGCAATACGTTAAGGTTTTAGATAAAGGCCCTGTAAGTAGTAATTTTTTAAAAATAGGAGTTGTAGAAATTAGAAAATCAGCAGATTATAGATTTTTGAAACTGAAACAAGGAAAACATTCTTTAGCATATATGACAGATAATAACCCTTTAAGGAGTGCAGATTTTGATAAAAAATATACCTGGGAAAGAGTTGGAACTACCACTTATGATAGTGAAGATGTGATTATCTTAAAAGGAACTTCAAAAAAAAGTACAGAAAGGGTTAGATTTTATATAGGTATGGATACTTATGGTATTTTTAAAATAGACATGTCAGCTTTAAATGCAGTATATATTTATAAAAAAAATTCAGAAGGAAAATTATATTTAAGCTATCATAACAGAGAATATAAAATTAAGAAAACAATAAATAAAATACTGAAAACTATTTTAAAAATTCAAACAGATACAATAGACTTAGCATACAGACATGAGGCTATTGTATTAAATGTAGAAACTGATAAAAATAATAGTAAATTTAAAAGTTTTGGAGGTTACAATATTGATATGGGAGACATAAATTTACCATATCATCCTGAGTTTTGGGATACATTGCAAACGCCACCTCAATCATCATTCTTCAGAAGAAGTAAAAGAGAGTTAGAACAATTATACGGCGTTTCTTTAGGTATCCAATTTGAACTATCTAACACTAAACAAAAAAAAGACTAACAACATTTATTTTTTGAATAGATACTGAATATGAACGAGGTAATTGAAATTTAAGAATTCTAAAAAAAAGTTAAAAAAATAAAATATCCTCACACAACAGGACACTTCTAAAACTGTTATTGGTTAATATTGAGCAATTAACCCAAATATTAAAATGATGAATAAAAATAAGATAAATCATATTTTTTTAATTGTTCTTTTTATAACAACCAGTACGCTTTTCTCTCAAACATCTGCATGTAATGGTGTACTGCCTTTTGAAGAAAAAGATGGTTTATTGACTATAGAGATGGAATCTGGTGTTTTGCCTTCTGGATCAAATTGGCAAAAAGGAAGTGAATCAGATCCTAATGTATCAGGGGCTACAATTGATTATATATTTTGGAATGGCACAGAATCTTTTAATAGACTTTCTGGTGCACCAATTACTTATAACATAAAAATTAATAACTCTGGTACCTATAGATTTGCGTGGCGTGGCCGTATTGGAAGAGGTACATCTAGGGGTGAACATAATGATGCATGGTTGCGTATTGAAGCAGATGACTTTTTTGCTACCAAGCAGAATAGTCCTACTTCAACAGAAGTTGTAGAACCAAGACCTAATTGCAACAATAACCCAAATAGAAATTGTCCAGAGGGTTCTAGTACAGAAGGTTTTTTTAAAGCTTTTATGAACAGAAGTCCAACAGGCCCAGAAGATCAGAGATGGGGCTTTGTAACAAATGCTAATGATGGAGATTCTTTTAGATTTATTTGGGCAACTTTTAATACTCCTGGTAATTATTCTGTAATTGTTGATGCTAGGTCAAATTCCTTTTTTATTGATAAAATGGTCTTAAGAAGAAGTAATGTTTCTGATTCTACTGCTTTTAATTTAAACAATCCAGAATCTTCATGTTTTGATGCCTCATTATCAACAGATGAAATATCAGCTACGGTTACAAAATTTTTCCCCAACCCAACCACAGGAAAATTAGAAATATCAAACTTACCGTTAAATACAACTTTAATTATCTCTAACATATACGGAGCAGCAATTCGTACAATACAAACCACTTTAGAAACAGAAATAATTGATCTTAGCGATTTACAAAGTGGTGTCTATTTTATTAGTAATTCTGATAAAAAGAATGGTTTTGTTAAAAAAATTATAAAAATATAACTCTTTAAATTATTGAATTTCAAATCTTTAAAGCTTGTTCAATGCTTATTAATTCTTCTATTATTTTCCTTTTTTTCGTGTAAAGAAAAGAGAGTAAAAAAATATATAAAACCTAATATCCTATTTGTTTTGGTTGATGATTTGGGTTATCATGATTTAGGTGTTACAGGAAGTCATTTTTATGAAACACCTAATATAGATCAACTAGCTAAAGAAAGTACAATGTTTACAAGAGGGTATGCAGCTAGTAGAGTATGTAGCCCTTCAAGAGCCAGTATTTTTACAGGTAAGTTTACAGCAAGACATGGTATTACAGATTGGATTGGAGCAAAAACGGGTAAAAATTGGAGATCAAGAAAAAGATTTGATAAATTGTTACCAGCAGATTACGTTATGGCTTTGCCAAAAGAAGATATAACCATGGCAGAAGCTTTTAAAAATTCAGGATACAAAACTTTTTTTGCAGGAAAATGGCATTTAGGTGATAAAGGATCTTATCCAGAGAATCATGGGTTTGATATCAATAAAGGTGGTTTTCATAGGGGAGGGCCAGCTGGCGGATTTTTTAGTCCTTGGAAAAACCCAAAACTAAAAAGTAAGCACAAAGGAGAAAATCTTAGCATTCGTTTGGCAGAAGAAACGGCACAGTTTATAAATCAACAAAAAGATAGCTCTTTTTTTGCATTTCTATCATTTTATGCTGTTCATGCACCTATTCAAACTTCAGAAAAAAAATGGAATAAGTATAGAAACAAAGCTGATAGTTTAGGTATTGCTAAAACAGGTTACAAGATGGAACGTGTTTTACCAATTAGACAAGTACAGGATAATCCTATTTACGCTGGTTTAGTAGAGACTATGGATGATGCTGTAGGTATTGTTTTAAATGCGTTAAAAGAAAATGGTTTAGATAAAAATACGATTGTAATCTTTACTTCAGATAATGGAGGGGTAGCTTCAGGAGATAATTATTCAACGAGTAATTTACCTTTAAGAGGTGGTAAAGGATATCAATGGGAAGGTGGTATAAGAGAACCTTTTTTTATTAAAATTCCGTGGTTAAATTCTAAAATTAAAACGTCAGACTTTCCGGTAATTCATACAGATTTTTATCCAACTTTGTTGGATTTTGCAAACATTCCACTAAAACCAAAACAACACATAGACGGTATAAGTTTAAAACCAATTTTAGAAGGAAAGCAAATTGAAACAAATAGACCTTTATATTGGCATTATCCACACTATGGAAACCAAGGAGGATCCCCTTCCTCTATAATTCAACAAAATGGTTGGAAGTTAATTCATTACTGGGAAGACAATCATCAAGAACTGTATAAACTTCCATCAGAAGAACAAGATGACCAGAATGTTGTAAATCAGTATCCTTACAAAGCAAAAGAGTTAAAACTTAAATTACTATCTTGGTTAGAAGAGGTTAATGCAAAATACCCTAAAAAAGACCTAGAATATGACACTAGTAAAGCATCAAAAAGACTTTTTCAAATGGCTAATCAAAAAATGAAATCGTTAGAAAAAAATAGATTGGATGTTTTGTCTAGAGATTTTAAACCAAATGAAAATTGGTGGAAAAGTAAACTAACTGTAGATTAATAAAAATTAAATGAAAAAAATAATATTCGTAATTTTTGCTTTTTTTACATTAATTACTTCATCACAATCATTACAACACCCTACTATTTTTGCAACGTTAGATCAAAGGGAATCTATTTTAGAACTCATAGAAAAGTATGATTGGGCTAAAAGTATTAAATTACAACTACACTTGTTTGTAGATCCTTACCTGAGTAGTCATCAAAGAAACCCTAGAGCAATACTTGATAGAATTCCTGAATTTGCTAAAAATAGCAGACAACATACAGAATTTCAGGCGCATCCTTTTACTTCAAAGCATCATAAAATTTTAGCATTAGCATCTAAATCTGCTATGTTGTATTATTTGACACAGAACGTTAAGTACGCTAAATTTTCTGCAGATATCCTAATGCCATATATTAATGAAATTGTAAAAAGAAACCCTAAAAATACAACTATAAGTGGTAATGCTTTTTATGATCCAAGAACAACATATGTTCATTTTGCTTTAGCTTATGACTTTATTTATGAGTACTTAAAATCTTCTAAAGCAACAGTTTTTGATAATCAATATAAAAAAAGAGTTCCTTTTAATAATGCTAAGGCTCAAAAAGCCATAAAAAACATGATAGGAGACATGTTGCAAGAATACGGAAAACCAGATAAGTATGGAAGTGTCGTATCTAATCATCCTATATTAACAGGTCCTGGAGCTTTATTTGCTATTTTATGTGTAGAAGATGATGTAGAAAGAGAACGTTTATTTCATGTTTTTTGGGAAAAAGGAACAGCACATCAAAACTCGTTTACAAAAACAATTTTACCATTATTTGGCAAACAAGGTATATGGCCAGAATCTTTAAGCTATAGTTTTATGCCAGCAATTACTATGATGATAAATGTGGTAGACCGTATAAAACCAGAATTAAATATTACCAAAGAGTATAATTATATTTTTGAAGGAAATTTTTTGTTTGATAATTTAAGATACCCAGATAGAACTTTTGTAAGATTTGGAGACTCTAAAAGAAACAAAGATTTAACTGAAAAACTATACAGATATACCTTAGACTTAGCTACAAGAAGGGGGTATAAAGAGTTAGAGCAAAAAGCTCAAATAGCACTTACACAAGCATACAGTGCAAAAGGTGGTTACAAACCAAAACTGACAAACGATACATTTGATAATTTTAGAGAACTGCAATTATTTTGGGGACATCCAATTCCAAAATCTATAAATAAACGTATAGATTTTCAAAAACCCACAGTAATTATAGAGCATGCAGGTATCGCATTGCAACGTAATGATTCAGAAAAAAATAATGTTAATTATGGCTTAACGGGTGTTATAGGAGGTGCTCATTACGTTCATTCTCATGTTACAGGAATTAGTATGGAATTGTATGGTGCTGGTCATGTAATGGCACCCAATGCAGGCTTACCAGAAACAGTGCAGCAAAGACGTGTACCGTTGCATGAAAATTATTTTAGATTGTACGCGGGTAACAACACTGTTATTGTAAACGGAACTTCTCATGGACGAGATGAAGGTTCTTGGAAGGGAAACGCATACGTGTGGCAAAATACGGCTAAGAATATAGCAGCAGAACCCAAGCATTTACAAGATCCTATTGCCAAAGAGTTTAGTTTTGCAACGCAATTACTAGAGGATGAGGTTAATAATGCGAAACAGCAACGCACATTAGGTATTGTTAGAACAAGTGAAACTTCTGGGTATTATTTAGATATCTTTCGTTCTAAATCTTATGAAGAAAATAAATTTCATGATTACGTTTATCATAATATAGGTGACAAAACGATTTTGCAAACTTCTGAAGCTAAAACATTAAAGTTTAAAAAAACAAAAAGGTATCAAAACGATATTGGAGACCCAGTACAATCTCCTGGATGGAGGTTTTTTGAAAAAGAAAAAGTATCTCAACCTATAAAAAATGAAATTCACATTAGGTTTGATGTTAGTAAAACCAATAGATATATGCACATGTTTGTTCCAGAAGGTGTGCAGAGAGAATATACAAAAGCAGTTGCTCCGCCAACAAGAGAAGCTAAAGACGGTTATGACAAAAAAAAGACTCAAGTAGTTGTCATTCGTCAGAAAGGAGAAGCTTGGAAAAAACCTTTTGTTACAGTTTTTGAACCAACTATAGGTGAAAAATCATCTGTTAAATCTGTTGAGGTTTTAGAAGTGAATAATAAAGTGGTAGGTGCAAAAGTACTCAGCTACATAGACGGAAAAGAAATTACTGATTATATCATTTCTAATGATGTGAATGAAGCTATAGTTTTACCAGATTTAGATTTGAAATTTGAGGGGCGTTATGCGATTGTTAGAATTAGAAAAAATGGAGGCAATCAAAACTGTACCCTGTACATAGGAGACGGCAAAAACTTAGCGTACCAAGGCAAAAAAGTGGTAGTTGAAAAAGGAGATTCTAAAGCCATAAAAAAGTTTTAAAAATGAAAACCACTTTTATAAAACAGAAATATTACCTGCTATGCATGCTATTTATAATAATGGTTTCCTGCAAAAATCATCAAGATAAAACCAAAGAAAAAAGTGGGTTTTATCCCATTTTTAATGGTAAAAACTTAGAAGGTTGGTATGGAGATGTAACATACTGGTCTGTAAAAGACGGAATTTTAACTGGAGAGGTTACCTCAGAGACAATTTTGAAAAGAAACTCTTTTGTTATTTATGAAAAAGAACAGCCTGTTAATTTTGAGTTGAAATTAGAATATAGAATTTCAGAATCTGGAAATAGCGGGGTTAATTATAGGAGCGAAAAAATAGAGAAGATTCCTTTTGCTTTAAGAGGGTACCAATCAGATATTGATGGTAAAAACAAGTATACAGGTCAAAATTACGAAGAAAAAAAGCGAACCACTTTGGCTTACATTGGAGAGAAAGTAATTATTGAATCTATGCCAGATACGATTTCTTTAGCAAACCTTAGAAAAAATGTAAAAAAGAATTGTTGGCAAACAAGAAATGTAGTTGCTTCTTTAGGAGATAAAAAAGAGTTAAAAAAATCTATTAAAGATACTAATTGGAACACCATGCATTTAATTGTAAAAGACAATCGTATGCAACATTTTGTAAATGGTGTGCTCATGAGTGATGTTACCGATTTAGATACTAAAAACAGGAGTAACAAAGGTTTTATAGGAGTTCAGGTACATGTTGGTCCTCCAATGAAGGTTGAGTATAAAAATATGTATCTAAAAAAACATTAACCTTACAGACGTTTTAATATTTTACAAAAACTTTAAGTATATAGCTTAAAGTAACGTTAAATTGCAATTTATCAGTACACTACAGGTCATTAAAAGGCGTTTTAATATATACATTTGAATCAAGAATAATATAATAAAACAGTTAGTTTATGAAAGTAGTTACCAAAATAATTATACCTCTCTTTTTGTTATTTACGCTAAGTTTTACTCTAGAGTCGTGTTCTAAAGACGAAGTTGTAGAAGATATAGAAGAGGTTATAGAAAATGAAGAAGATGAAGAGGAAGAGGAAGAAGAAGATCCAAATGCTATAGATCCAAATAAAATTGTAAGTATTAATACAGGATCTGGTGAAGGATTGTTTTACAACTTTTGGTCAACTAGACCTATGGTAAATCAAACACGATTTAACAGTGTTAATTTTAGAAACTCTTTAGACCCGATAAGACCATATGTAAAAAGTTACAGTATGGTAAGAATGATGGGAGGTAGAAATGATAATAGAAATAATTTCTACAAAGGAGTAGATGAATCTGGTAACATTATCGTTGATTTTAGAGGCCTAATTACAAGTTTGAAAAACTTTATGTTAACGGGTTTTAAACCAAGAATAGTGTTAGATAATGTTCCTTGGGAAATGAGTTTGCCTAGGGTAGAAGATGCTTTTGGTAATTCTAAACCGCCAAATGATTATGGAATATGGAGACAATATGTAAATGCATATATGACAGCCTTAGTAGATGAGTTTGGTTTAGATGAAGTAAGAACATGGCGTTTTAGAATAGCTACAGAGCCTAATTTTACCCCAAATCACTGGAGAGGAACAAGAGATCAGTTCTTTAGGCATTATGATATAACAGTAGATGAAGTACTCAAAGTAGTACCAGATGCCTTAGTTGGTCCTGGTAATTTGCTTACAGAAAATGCAGCTACTTTTACTACAGAAATAATTGATCATTGTGCTAATGGTATCAATTTTGCAACAGGAGAAAGAGGTACTAAAATGGATTTCTTTTCGCTTTCTTATTATGAAAAATTAGATAAAAGGGAATTAAGGTTTGAAGAGGTTGTAAAACCCTACAGAGATAAATTAAATAGTTTTTCTCAGTTTAGTAATATTCCTTTTGACATTCAAGAATTTGGTATTTTAAGAGGGGATAATGGAGTTAGAGGTGTTAGTTTAAGTGACGGAACAGAATTAGGAGCAAGTTGGTACGCTACTATTGCAGACTTAGCATATAAATATGACATTACAGAAATTTACGATTGGGGGCAAGAATTAGAGAATAGTGACTTACCTACTGGTAGAAGAACAGTTACAGAAATGTTCTTAAAATTAGAAGGAGGAATGAGAATGTTTGCTTCACATAATTTATCAGGTTTTACAGGAGTTATTCCAGTAGCTAAAGATGGTAAAATTTATTTGTTTGCATACAATCATAATACCACAAGAAGTAGTACAAATGCTAAAACAATATACCCAAGATTAGAGGGTAATCAAATTTCTAATAACACAACATGGAAAATGAACGAGTGGACAATAGATAAAGACCACAGTGTTCTAATGAATGAGTTGTATAGTGATATTAGAAATGCAGGTGTAGGAGAAAAACTAAACGGACGTATATATGGTAACAGACCTTCAGATCGTTTTGAAGATGGTTGGGTTAATGTTTTAAATAGTAATTTATCTAAATATGAAGAACTTTCTAAATTAGCACAAACTGTAAATGATTCTATTGTAAGTACAGAAGATAGTCAATTAACTTTAAAAGTAGATTTAGCTCCCCATTCGGTTAAATTGATAGAGTTAACTCCAGAGTAATAGTAATACTAATTATAAAAAAGGTCGATTTTAAGTATTTAAAATCGACCTTTTTTGTTTTTAACATAGAAACTTAGCATTTTACAGCAGAATCAGTGTGTTTATAAAACAGATTTGCTATAAGAGAAACCAAAATATTTGAAATAGAAATAAATGAGACTCATAATTACAAAAGTCCTGACACTACAGGATTAGAAAAGTCTTTTTTCTAGTTATTTTTGAGTTAACTAACACCATTTAAAACTTTATGAAACTTTGTTCAATTCAATTTGGTATTTTAAGCACGTTATGTTTCTTTTTTTTTGCATGTCAAACAAGTAAAGAAAATACAGTAAAAAAGAACGGTATTGTAAACACTATAAATAAACCCAATATTCTTTGGTTGGTTACAGAAGATATGGGTGCGTATATTCCTCCTTTTGGAGACAATACTGTAAAAACACCAAATTTAACTAGACTAGCTAAAGAAGGAGTTATTTACCCAAATCTATACTCTACCTCAGGTGTTTGTGCTCCTAGTAGAGCTGCTATTGCTACTGGTATGTACCCTTCTAGTATTGGTGCAAATCATATGAGAACAACCTCTAATACAGAAGCAACAGGTTTGCCAAAATATGAAGCTGTACCTCCAGCTCAAGTTAAAATGATAAGCGAACTTATGCGAGTTAATGGATATTATTGTACAAATAACTACAAAACAGATTATCAATTTAAAGCGCCTGTTACTGCTTGGGATGAAAGTAGTAAATATGCTCATTGGAGAAATAGAGATAAAAACCAACCTTTCTTTGCAGTATTTAATTTTACCGAAACGCATGAGTCTGGTTTGTTTGAGCCATATGGCTTTAGACAAGTTGAAACAAGGCACTATCATGCAGGAGATAGAACTTACGAGTGGAAAAAAAATGGTTTGCCAGATTCTAAAAATAGAATTCCAGAATCAGAGAATCCTGTTCATATACCAAAAGATACAAAATTTGATGTTCCACCTTATTTAGTAGATAATGATATTACACAGAGAGATATGTGGAAACTATACAACAATATTGCCGAAATGGATAAGCAAGTAGGCGCAATTTTAAAACAATTAGAAGACGATGGTTTGTTAGAAAACACCATTATTTTTTTCTACGGAGATCATGGAGGGCCTTTACCAAAAGAAAAGAGATTGATTTATGATTCTGGTTTAAACACACCAATGATAGTGCGCTTTCCAAACAAAGCAAAAGCAGGTACAAAAGATGATAAATTGGTAAGCTTTGTAGATTTTGCGCCAACACTATTATCTTTAATTAATCAACAACCTAAAACATACATGCAAGGGCAAGCTTTTTTAGGAAATTACAAAAAGGAAGACCGTAAATATATTCATGCAGCAGCAGATAGGTTTGATGCAGAGAGAGATGTTATTAGAGCAGTAAGAGATCCTCAATTTAAATATATTAGAAATTATATGCCGCAAAAAGGCTATTATTTACCAATAACATACAGAGAAAAAATTCCTGCTATGCAAGAATTATTACGTTTAAGAGATGCAGGTAATCTAAATGATATTCAGATGCAATGGTTTAGAGGAGAAAAACCGAAAGAAGAATTATTTGATTGTAAAAATGATCCTTATGAACTCAATAACTTGGCAAATAATCTAGAATATAAAGACAAATTAATAGAATTAAGAAAAGAAATGGATACTTGGTTGCTCAATATAAAAGATGACCCAACCTTACCTGAAGACAAATTGGTGGAAAAATTATGGAAACATCAGAAAACAAAACCAAAAACCAAAGCTCCAAAAGTAGCATTTGTATCTAATAAAGCAGTAATTACATGCGAAACAGAAGGTGCCTCAATTGGTTATAAAACAGATGCAAAATCAAAAAGGTGGTCTGTGTATACCAAACCTATTCATGTAAATGAAAACGATGTGTTATTAGTTAAATCACATAGAATTGGTTATCTATCTAGTATAACTGTAAAAGTAAAAAATCAAAAATAACAAGTAAAAAAGAACATAAACGCATAAAAAATGAAGCACATTAGTATTAAATTATTGCTTGTAAGCTTAGTAACTATTAATAGTTTTTCTCAAATAAAGCATGGGTTAAGGGATCAACATGGGAGACATGTTATACCTAGAGGTTTTGTTATAAATACCAACGATCATAAAGGAGAAGTTTTTTTTAATAGTGATGATTATGCAAGACAGGTTAGAATGGGTGCTAACACACAAGTAATTCGTTTAGAACTAGGTAAATTAAGTGAATTTCCAGGAGGTAAACTTGAGCCTAAATACCTTTTAAAGTTAGATGAGTTGGTAAATTTAGGTAAAAACCATGGTATTAAAACGGTTTTTAAAATGACAGTTTATGGTGTAGATAGGTTTGTTTGGGAAGAGTTTTGGGAAAACAAGAAAGACAAACAATACAAAACATACATTAAAGCTTGGAAAGTAATTTGGAAAAGATATGCAGATAACGATTTCGTTTTAGGGTATGATGTTGTAAATGAACCAAGAAAACTTAAGATGGATATTTCGTATAACGATTTAACTGATAAATATTTAATTCCTTTGTATCAAAGAATAATAGACGAAAGTCAAAAGATAAATCCAAAAAAGAAAATCTTATTACAGTCTATTTTTATGAATAAAGGAGAAAAAATAGACAACAATCAATATGCAGAAATTACATCTATTATAGATCGTGAAAACATTATTTTTGCACCTCATATTTATCAAAACAATATCGATTTTATTAAAAAAAATATGGATCGTTTTGATAGGGAATCAGATATGATTAAGGCACCTATACTTATTGGAGAGTGGGGGTTTCCTACATTTGCAAAAACAGATACCTTAATGCAAGGAAATTTAGGACAGTTAAAATACAAAGAGTTATATATTAAAACTGCAGAAGTTTTTGATCAAATGGGGGTGGGTTCTATAAAAGCTTGGTTTTTAGGAAATAGAACTATGCAAAATTTTTTACCAGGAGGACCATCTACTTGGTCTATTTTTAGTGATAAAACAGATGCAGGTACTGTAGAACGTAAATATATTACAGATGTAATTTCAAGACCTTTTCCGCAAGTTATTGCTGGAGATATTCAATCTTTTCTATTTAATTTTGCTAAAAGAGCGTTAGATATCAATATTATATCAGACAATAAAAAGGGGGCTTCAAAAATATTTATTGGTCAAAATAGACATTATCCAGACGGATTTTCAATCATCATTAATAAAGATTTTATAATGTATTATAATCCGCTCAAAAATGTTGGATTAGAAGTGTACAAGACCACTAAAAATAGCAATCCATCAGATTTTATTTGGGACCCGAAATCTCAACAATTGATTGTCTTAAAATGGGGGCAAGATAAAAAAGCCTACCATATCAAAATAGTTCCAGGAATTCGAAATTTCTAAATCTTAAAAACTTGCATAGGATAACTAAATCAAAATTTAGTTGAAAAAAAGAGGAGAATGAATAAAAAAAGAAATTTTTTTTTAAAAATTTTACTGTTTTGGTTTAGCTTTTTAGGAACTATACAGGCTCAAATTATATTTAAAGCAGACTTTACAGAAAATAGACATACAAAGCAAGTAATGCCTTATCACTTAAATGTGTACAACAGAATTACCCCTGTAAACGGCGTAAATTCAGCAGGAGATAATAAAAATGCTAAGTTTTGTATCGTTAGACCTTTAGGAGGTATCGCTAAAAAAGGGATTGCAGATATAACCAAAGATTCTTATAAATGGGATGCCAAGTCTAAAAAATTCTACACAGATTTTACCTTGCTAAAAAAACAAGTGGACGGAATATTAGATAAAGGGTTAGAAATTCATCAAATAGTATTAGACAATCCGTCTTGGGCTTTTCAGAGAAATTCAAAAGGAAAATTAGTTGGAGATTCTTTAAAAGTGTCTACTTATGGAAACGCAGAGCCACCAGCAGATAATAAAGCTTGGGCTAACTACTTAAAAGAAGTAATAAAGTTTATGGTTAGTACTTACGGTTCAGAAAAAATAGGAGAAATTCAATTTAATATTGGTAGAGAAATTGGTACACCTTCGCATTGGTCTGGAACTAAAGAGCAGTTTTTTGAATTTTATAAAATTTCTTCAAAAGCTATACATAAGGTACTTCCAAAAGCAAAAGTAGGAACCCATTTTCTTTGGGGTTCGTCTAAAAATGCATGGGGAACTGATTTTGTAAAATGGGCAAATGCTAATAACGTACATTATGATTTCGTAGGAGTTTCATTTTATCCATTTTATCAAAGATCAGAACGAACCGACTTTGATAAGGTATACAATAAGGATTTTGCCGTAATTAAAGATATTCCAGAATGGAATAAAAATGCAAAACTAGAAATGCATGAGTATTCTTTAATTAAAAGTTTAAGTAAAGCAGGCAATTCTTTTAAGAAAGCACCAGAAGCGCATCAAAACAGTTTTATGATTGGGTTGATGAAAATGTTTTATCAAAATAATATGCAAAACATATTTCAATGGGGAGATGGTTCTTCTTATTTACCCGCAAGTAACTTATTGTTGACAATGCAAGGCAATACGTATTTTGAAAGCAAAAAAGAAGGGAAACAGCGGGAGGGAAATAACTATATCGATGCAATTTTTACAAAGGATGCTGTTAAAAATAAATACAATGTTTTGGTTTACAATTACAGTGCAAATCCAGATGCTAACAATATGGAAACTATAAAAATAAAAGCATTTGTAAATATAAAAAAAGGAACAAAAGTTAAGTATAGAATAGCTGAATATAACAAAATAAAAAATAACGTAGTCTGGTCTAACTGGATAGAAACATATACTCTGAAGGAAGATGAAGATAAATCTTCAGTAGTTTTTAGTAATAAATTACCAGTATTTTCTTTTTTAAAATATGAGGTGGTCCTGTTAACAGAAAGTAAACAAAAATTATAAAATGAAAAAAATAGTAGTTTTTTTATTGATAGCGCATTTTGGAACAATGTGTGCCCAACATGTAAGACACGTAGAAACAATCAATGATAATTGGAACTTTTATAAAGGAAGTATAGAAAATCCAATTTCAAAAAAGAGGTCTGTAAAATGGGAAAAAGTAACTCTTCCTCATTCTTGGAATACTCAAGATATTTTAGATGATGAAGATGGGTACTACAGAGGAGATGGCTGGTATCAAAAAACAATGGTTTTTCCTAAGATATATGAAAATCAACAGATTTTTTTATTATTTGAAGCTGCAAATCAAGTAACAACATTATATGTAAATGGTAAAGAAATTGATGAGGCTCATATAGGAGGCTATACTTCTTTTACAAGAGATATTACATCTGCTGTTAAAGAAGGAAATAATACTATTATGATAAAGGTAAATAATGCACATAATGATGAAATTGTACCCCAAGCAGCAGATTTTTCGTTCTATGGAGGTATTTACAGAGATCTTCAGTTAATTATTACCAAACCTGTACATTTTGAGGTGGCCAATTTGGGGGCTAACGCAATTTTTATAAAAACACCAAAGGTATCTGAATCTTTAGCAGAAGTTAGTATTCAGGCCAAATTAAAAAGACCTCTTAAAGGTAGATTTTATGTGCAGCATACTTTGTTAGATGCAAAACGTAGTAGCGTCAAAACAATAAAAACAAAAACAACTTTTAAAGAAGATGTTTTTTCAAAATTTCAAATAAAGTCGCCAAATTTATGGTCTCCAGAAAACCCTTATCTATACACATTAGTATCTGAGGTTGTAGATAAAAACGGATTGGTATTAGATCGTGTAGAAAATCCAGTTGGGTTTAGGTGGTTTCATTTTGATGCTAAAAAGGGGTTTTCTATAAATGGAAAACAAACAAAATTGATAGGCACAAATAGACATCAAGATTTTTATGGAAAAGCAAATGCTGTAAGCGATGAAATTCATAGGAATGATATGAAATTGCTAAAAGAAATGGGAATAAATTTTTTAAGAATCGCACATTATCCTCAAGACCCTGCAATTTTAGAAATGTGTAATAAATATGGTTTTGTTGCAACCTTAGAAATTCCCTTTGTAGATAAAGCTGCAGCCAATGAAAAAGGAAAACAAAACACAGTTACAATGCTTAAAGAAGCTATTCGTTTTCATTACAACAATCCTGCAATTGTAGCTTGGAATCTAGGAAACGAAACCACAATGAAAGCACCTGACAAATTAGGAGAAAAATACACTAAACATTTTGTAGAAACTCATAAAATACTTTCTGAAACTATAAAAAAAGAAGATGCTACAAGATATTCTTATACCGTATTTTTTAGAGAACCAGCATATCAAGACAAATTAGGAATACGATTTACAGATATAGTAGGTTATAATAAATACTATGGATGGTATGTGCAAGAATTAGGAGATATAGATAAAAATTTAAGAAGTTTGGTAGAAAGGTCTCTAGCTTTAGATTCAGACAAACCTTTTATTTTAAGTGAATACGGTGGTGGTGCAGATCCTAGAATTAGATCTTATAATCCAACAAGGTTTGATTTTAGTGTAGAATATCAATTTCTTTTGCATAAAACTTATTTAAAAACCATTTTAGATATGCCGCAAATTGTAGGTGCTAATGTTTGGAATTTTGCAGACTTTCAAGTAGAACATCGTAAAGATGCAGTGCCTCATATAAATAGTAAAGGTTTAGTTTCATCAACTAGAAAAAAGAAAGATGCCTATTATTTATATCAAGCAATTTTAAACAAAACTCCGTTTATTACAATACCATCTAAAGCTTGGGAAAAACGAGCAGGTGTAGCAGATGAAATTAATGGTAAAGTAGCTACGCAGCCCATTACTCTTGTAGGTAATACAAAAGATGTAGAATTCATAATTAATGGTGTGTCTCTAGGAAAAAAAGATTTTGATTTTGCAACAGCAGTCTATAATGTACCTTTTAAAAATGGCATAAATTTAATTGAAATACTATCTACTCAAGAAGGTAAGATTTTAAAAGATTTTGCAACTATAGACTTTACTTTACAACCTAAAAATTTAAAGAGCAAAACAAACCCCTTTAATGAAATTGCAATAAACGTAGGGTCTACATGTTATTTTATTGAAGAGCATAATGTATCGTATTTGTGGATGCCAGATCAAGAATATAAAAAAGGAAGTTTTGGATATGTAGGAGGAGAATTGTTGAGGCACCCTAGCAAAAGAAGAAATACTATTGGAACAGATGTAAGTGTAAAAGGTACAGAGAATGATCCGATTTATCAAACGCAAAGAGTTGGAATAAAGCAGTATAAATTTGATGTTTCTAAAGGAACTTATGAATTAACATTATTGTTGGCAGAATTAAAAACAAGAGATAGCAATTATATGAATATTACTGTAAATGAGAAAAGAGTTTGGAGTAACATTAATCTAAAAAAAGAATACGGAGCAGATAGAGCTGTAACAAAACGTTTTTTAATTTCTGTAGACGATGAAAATGGAATCACAATTGATTTTGAAGTTTTAGAAGGGAGTACTAGATTGAGTGGTGTAAAACTTAGAAAAGTATACTAGTAAAATACAAAATAATTCCTTTATCTAATATAGTGTAAAACCATGTAATATGTAAAAATATTACATGGTTTTTTTGTTTATGCTAAAAAAACACATTTATTTTTATTGTTTTTTTAATAATAAAGGAATAATTGTTCCGTATATATTTAGGTTTTCTAGTAGTTTTTAATAAAATCCCTAAAAAATATAACTTTATAAGCTATCTTATTATCAGTTATTTAAGTTTGAATAATTGTTTTTTATTTATT
Source organism: Polaribacter sp. WD7 (assembly GCF_003335085.1). Classification (GTDB taxonomy): domain Bacteria; phylum Bacteroidota; class Bacteroidia; order Flavobacteriales; family Flavobacteriaceae; genus Polaribacter. Next base: position 916,134 of record NZ_QPEJ01000018.1, read on the forward strand.
GGTAAAGGATAGAGCAGGATAGTGTGTATTTTTTTAAGATATATTTTGCGTATATATTAACTAAACACTTAAAATTTTATGAATTTAAGAATTTTACTGCAAATTCCTCCGAATTTGAGAGGAGCTTACTTTCTTGCTATTATGTTTTTTTCATCCATAGCAATGGCACATGCACAAACTGTAACAGGTACAGTTTCAGCAGAAGGAGAATTGCTTCCTGGGGCATCAGTTTCTATAAAAGGAACATCAACAGGAACAAGTACAGATTTTGATGGAAAATATTCCATTAAAGCAAATGCAGGCAGTACATTGGTTTTTTCCTATGTGGGTTATGCATCTAAAGAGGTTGTAGTTGGTAATCAAAAGGTTATTAACATAACTTTAGATTCAGACAACAAATTAGATGAAATTGTTGTTATTGGTTACGGTACTCAACGTAAATCAGATTTAACAGGTTCAGTATCATCTGTAAAAGCAGCAGAGATTACTCAAGTTCCAGTTTCTCGTGTAGACCAAGCATTACAAGGTAGAGCTACAGGTGTTCAAGTTACACAAACAAGTGGTGCTCCAGGAGCAGGAACTGTAATTAGAGTAAGAGGAGGTAATTCTATTACTGGTAGTAATGAACCACTTTGGGTTATAGATGGTATTATTGTGGGTACTAATTTCAACTTAAACAATATCAATAGTAATGATATTAAGTCTATTGAAATTTTAAAAGATGCTTCATCTATTGCTATTTATGGTTCTAGAGGAGCAAACGGTGTAGTTTTGGTGACTACCAAAAGCGGTAAAGGAGCTGTAGGAGGTAAACCTCAAATTAGTGTTAATTTATTTAGCAGTATTCAGTTAGTTCCAGAATTACCAGAGTTGTTATCGCAAGAAGAGCAGATAGCATTTACAAATGAAAGTGCGAGATTTAGAAATGCGGCAGAGCCTTTTCCAGATGCACCATCAACCTATCCAAATAATGATTGGTATGATATTATTTTGGGGCCAGCACCAATTCATAATGCAGACATTTCAATTTCTGGAGGTTCAGACAATGTAAATTATTACAATTCTTTAAATTACTTTAACCAAAGAGGTATTATTGAGAGTTCTGGAATAGAGAAATTTATTTTTAGATCTAATATAGATATCAATTTAAGTGAAAAAGTAAAAGCAGGTTTTAGAATAAATTATTCTAGAATTAAACAAGATAATGGTTTGGCTTCTTTTGGTAATGCCTTTTCAATTTTACCAACGCAGCCAGTGTTTAATGCAGATGGCTCTTTCAATGGTTTTGATGATGTTGTAGGTGCACCTTTTTCTAACCCAGTTGCAAATAGACTTTTAAATATTAATGAGACATTTACAAACAACTTATTAAGTACAGCGTATTTAGAATATAAACCTTCTTCTAAATGGTTTATTCGCTCTACGTTTAGTCCAGAGTTAAACAATGTAAAACAAAATAGATTCACTTCTAGTCAATTACCAGGAAACCTTTTTGTAGGAGTAACAGATGGAGGTCTTGCAAGTGTAAGAACGGTTGCTGGAAATAGTTGGAATAATGAAAACACAGTACAATATCAATCAGATCTTGGAGAAAATCATAGTATAACTGTTCTTGGGGGGGCTTCTTTTCAAAAAGTAGTAGCAGAAACTACATTGGCAGAAGCAGAAGGGATTACAAGTGATGCTACAGGGTTTAATAGATTACAGAACTCTAATCCGGTTAGAGCTAAAGTAAGTAGCGATTTTAATAGTTTTCAAATAGCATCTTTCTTTGGAAGATTAAATTACAGTTTTAAAGATAAATATTTATTCACTTTGGTAGGTAGAACTGATGGGTCGTCTGTTTTTGCAGAAGGAAATAAGTATGCTTTTTTCCCCTCTGTAGCTGCAGCTTGGAAAATATCTGAAGAGCCTTTTATGCAAGATCAAGATCTTTTTTCAGATTTAAAGCTAAGAACAAGTTATGGTAGATCTGGTAATCAGGCCATAGACGCTTTTAGTACTTTAGAGACTTATGTACAGGCAAATACAACCTTAAACGGGGTAGAAGTACCAGGTTTAACAATTGGTAGGCCAGCTAACCCTAACTTACAATGGGAAACTACGAATTCTTTTGATATAGCCCTTGAGGCATCGTTATTTAATGGTAGAATTTTTACTGAATTCAACTACTACTATAAACAAACTAACGATTTATTATTAGACGTAGCCATACCTAGACAAACTGGTTTTACTAGTCAACTTCAAAATGTAGGTTCATTAGAAAACAAAGGGTGGGAATTCTTGTTAAATACTAAAAATATTATTAAAGATAATTTTACATGGAACTCTACTTTAACTTTATCAGCTAATAGAAATAAAATATTAGACTTAGGAGGAGCAGAGTTTATTGATTTAATCGTAGATCCAATAATAGGTTCTGGAAATACAAGGTTAATTGTAGGAGAATCAGTTCCTGTATTTACAGGTTTAAATTACTTAGGTACTTGGAAAAGTCAAGAAGAAATAGATGCTTCTGGTAGAACAGATCCACAAGTAGTTGGAGGACCTAGATTTGAAGATTTAAATGGAGATGGTATTGCTTCTACATTAGATAATGTTGTTTTAGGTAGTCCTTTACCAGATTTAATTTTTGGTTTCGAAAACTCATTTACCTACAAAAACTGGGATTTCTCATTCTATTTTCAGGGTACTTTAGGTAATGAGGTGTATAACTTAAGAGTTCGTAATCATTTCTTTAATCGAGGAGAAACTACAAAATTTGCAGAATTAGCAAATCGTTGGACGCCAGAAAACCCAACTTCTAACATTCCAAGAGCAGGAGCAGACTCTGTAACAAATACACCAAGTAATTCAGAATATGTAGAAGATGGATCTCATTTAAGATTAAAAACAGCAAGAATTGCCTACAATATGCCAGTAGATAAGTTAGGTTTAAAAGGTGTTAAAAAAGCATCTCTTTATTTTTCAGGAAACAATTTATTGTTGTTCTCTAACTTTAGATTAATAGATCCAGAAGGAAGTAGATTTGGAAGAAATGGTTTAGGAAATATTGCGCAAGGTTATGCAGATGGTCAATACCCTAATCCAAGAGTATTAACAGTAGGTTTAAACGTAACATTTTAAAAACAATCAAATGAAAACAAAATATATATATTTATATCTCTTCGTTGCTCTCTCTTTCTTTAATTGTGAGAGTTTCTTAGAAGAAGATCCTAGATCTCTGGTATCTCCTGAAACCTTTTTTGCTTCAGAAAATGATGCAAGACAAGCTATTCAAGGAATGTATGCCATCTTAAAGAATAATTCAATTTATGGTCAAGTTGGGTTAGATCATTTTTACGATAATGGTGCAGATATTATAGAGCCAAACAGGGCAGCAAATTTTGTTGAACCTATAGGTAATTATTCTATGAATGAAGCTTTAGCTGATGTTTCTGTGCAAAAAATGAGTGTTTCAGATACTTGGAAAGATTTGTACAGAGTAATTTTAAATGTGAATGTATTAATTGATAGAGTTACAGGAAATGAAGCAATTGGAAATGAAAGTGTTCGCACAGAAATTATAGCTGAGGCTAGATTTATGAGAGGTTTGTGCTATTGGCACATTACTAATCTTTGGGGAGATGCTCCTTATTATACAGAAGTGTTAACTTTAGAAGAAATTAGTGCTTTAGGTAGAACTGCAGAGGCAACAATTATAGAAGGTACTTTACAAGATTTACAATTTGCTCAAGATAATCTACCATCTGTATATCCTGATGCAGAAAGAGGAAGAGCATCAAAATGGGCTGCAGCTATAATCATGGCAAAAATATACATGAAGCAACAAGATTGGCAGCAAGGTTTGGCAAAATCAGAAGAAATTATAAATCAATCTCCTCATAGTTTATTACCAAATTATAATGACGTTTTTGATCCTTCTAATGAGTATAATGCAGAAATTATTTGGTCATTAGACTTTGCAAGAGATATTACAGGTCAATTTGATCCAGCTTTTCCAGGAAGAGCATTTGCAGGAAACAGTAATTGGAGACCAAGTATGTTTAATCCAAGACTTAGAGATGAGCCTTTAAACACTGATGAAAGAGGTGCTTTAAGAGATGCTTTAACAGCAAGAGGAGAGGCATTTAACGGAACAGGCTTACAGGTTGCATCACAAGACTTTGCAGAAAAATTTCCTTTGAATGATTTAAGAAGAGAAATTAATATTGTAAATAATTATTTGGGCTTTGATCTAGTTTTTCCCTACATGGCAAAATTTTGGAACTTATCTTTAGAGATGTCTCCACGTTTTAATCATTCAGATAATAGAATGGTATTTCGTTTAGCAGATGTTTATTTGATGGCTGCAGAATGTGAAAATGAATTAAATGGACCAACATCTAAAGCTTTAAATTTTATGCATGCTGTAAGAAGCAGAGCCTATGCTACGCAAGCAGAATGGGATATTACAGGAGTAAGTCAGCAAGGTTTTAGAGAAGCTATGTATGACGAACGTAAATGGGAGTTAGCAGGTGAAGCACATAGAAGATATGATCTTATAAGATGGGGTATTTTATTGGATGTTGTTCAAAACTTAGAATATCGTTTTTGGAAGCCTAACGAAAATATTAGACCTTTTCATGTGAAATTACCAATTCCGTTACAAGAATTAGAATTAAATCCAGCATTATTAGAGTCAGATCCTACTAATAATGGATACCGCTAAACTTTACTTTTAATATGTTTTGATGAAAAAACCGAGAGATACTATAGATGTACTCTCGGTTTTTGAGTTTTGGTATCTCAAAGTGGTAAAAGGTATAGTTACATGTTAAAAAATGAGAAAGAAATGCGTTGCTATTAAATTTTGAGAAATTAGGAGACTTTAAAACAGGTTAGAAATATTTTTATAATTTTTAAAAATATATAGTAATATTTTTTTCTATTTGAATAAACTTTGCTAGCTTTATGAATGGAAATGTTGTATCTGTATTAGAAGTGCAGGATAGCACAGGATGCTAAAAACCTACATTCCATATATTTTTATCATCGACTATTATGTAGTCAATTAATTAACAATTATTAATCAATTAAACTAAAATTATGAAGAAAATTACTTTAAAATTAATTGCTTTTGTATTATTTGCAATTTCAACAACACAAATTAGTGCGCAAGCTTTTGAAGCAGCACCAGGTCTTTACAGAGTGCAAGTACAAGGAGAAGATTTAACCTTAACTATTGCTAGTCAAGCAGTAGATGGAGTGTGGGCTCTTACTTATGAAGCAGTAGATTTGAATAATAATAACCAAGTATTTTTAATAAGCCCAGTTGAGATTGTAGATGATGAGACTGGAGAGTTAGTTCCAAATTTATGGAGTTTTGAAGCTGTTGCAGGAAACCAAGGAGCTATGGAAGTTGAAGATATTACAAATAATAATTCAAGCATAGTCTTTAGAGGTAACGCAGTAGGTCAAGAGAATAGAATAGATATTTTTAATCCAACTAGAGGAATGGGTACTCAAATTTTTAGCGAAGCTCAAGGTTTTACTGCTGGTGCTAAAAGAAGAATTCAAAACTTTGAATTAGGTAGAGTAGTTTCTCTTTCTGGTGGTTCTCCAGTAGCTTTTGATTTTATTCCTGTTGAAGCTTTAAGTACAGCATCAAATGTTTTAACTTCAAGTGATTTTTCAATTTCTAATATTGGAGATCAGTTAAATATCAGTAGTGCTGCTTTACAAATTAATGAAGTTGCTGTTTACAGTATTTTAGGTAAAAATGTTTTATCTGAATCAGGTATTTCTTTATCTTCTGTTAATATGAATACATCTTCTTTATCTACAGGTATGTATATCGTAAAAATAGGAACTGATAAAGGTTTTTTCAGCACTAAGATTGTTGTAGAATAATTTTTACAAAAAATAGTTATAATAAAAGCCTGTTTTTTAACAGGCTTTTTTATGCGTAAAAAATAGATCATAAATTTAGATGATATAAATTTATTTTAACAAGCAAGAATAAAAGAAAAACCTAACTATAAGGTCTCGTCAAATAAATGTACCTAATTTGCTTTTAGGCGTTAAAATATATTAAAAAGTAATAAAAAAGAAAGAAAATGCAAAGATTAGCTTTTAAAATGAAATTAAACCCAGGACAAAAAGAAGCATACAAATTACGTCATGATCAACTTTGGCCAGAATTAAAAGAGTTATTAAAACAAAATGGAGTTAGTGAATATTCTATATTTTTAGATGAAGAAACTAGTACACTCTTTGCGTTTCAAAAAGTGTCTGGTAAAGGCGGCTCTCAAGATTTAGCAAACAACCCTGTTGTAAAAAAATGGTGGGATTTTATGGCGGATATTATGGAGGTAAATCCAGATAATTCACCTATTTCAATCCCCTTAAAAGAGGTTTTCTATTTAGAATAAATATACTAGACGTATAAACTATTGTTAAAACTTATAGTTTTTTGTTTTTTCCATGTCACTCCATGATGGTTTTTACAACAATTTTAAACAAATTTGTAACGCAAATAACTAAAAATAAATAATATGTCAAAAATTTACAATGTAATGTCGTCTAGAAGCACTTTTTTCTTTATGTTGATATTTTCATTCATTACTGTAAATTCGCAAGTTGTTTTACAAAATGAAATCAATATATCTGATATAGCTTTACATTTTAACGGAAGTAAAGTAGGAAGTACAGCTGCAAATACAGGTGATGATAGACCATATGATTACTTTTTTGGAAGAAATATTTCTGCTCATGGAGACTGTATAAAAACCTATAATGATTATGTTTTTATGACATGGTATAGAGGTGGTAAAGGAGATAGACATGTAATGTTAACTCGTTACAATACAAAAACTGGAACATCTGTAGATATAGAATTTCCTCACAGACATACTGGTTATCAAAACAGATATTGGATAGGAGAATCTCATAATACCATAGCCGTAGCTGTTAGTCCTTTAGATGGAACAATTCATTTGTTATATGATATGCATGCGTATAGTAGAACTAGACCTTCAAACGGAAGTTTAAGCAAAGATTATTTCAGATATTCTTACTCTACAAAAAATGCAGCATCATTATCTGATGAAGAATTTACATTAGATAAGTTTGTAAAAAATGCAGAAGGTGGTTACAAGCATTTAAGTCTTAACGGAGGTGAAGATTATGCTAATTTCAATGCGTTAACTTACCCGCAATTCTTTTTAAACGATGCAGGAGATTTATTCATGTACATGAGAGAAGGTGGTAATAATAATGGAGCATATAAGTTTTCTAAATACAATGCAACTACATCAAGATGGTCTTCATTTAAAGACTTTAATATTTTAGGAGCAAGAAATAGAGGGCAACAATACAATTGGGGTCTTTATGGAGATATTAGATATGAGAATGGTAAAATAAGAATCGGTTTTCAGCGCAGATCACAAAATAATAACGATAAATATCAATTTCAAAACGGAATATATTACGCCTATTCAGACGATCAAGATGGTTTAAGTGATTGGAAAAATTACAGAGGAGAAGGCTTTAATTTACCGTTAATAGATTCTGATAAGATTTTTGTAACAGAACCTGGAGATTTAGTTGAAACTACTGCAAAAGATCAAGTGTATATTGTTGGAGGTTTTGATTGGACGGTTACAGACAGAGGAGATGTTCACTTTATAAGTAGAGTAGAAGATAGAGAGAATGGGGTAACCAAGCACGTGCATACCTATCAGAGAGCAGGGGAGTCAGAATTTACAACTACTACAGAGTTTACTGGGGCAAGTGCTATTTATACTTCTGGTGATGATATTTATATTATAGGTTTAAACAATAGTGGAAAAGTCTTTATAGAAAAAGCCAAAGGTGGTACAAATAATTTTAGAAAAGTTTATGAGGCTACAGGAGGTAAAACTTTTGATCATGGAAGAGTGCATATTGCTAATGGAATACTTTATTATTATTTGATGGAAAAAAAATCTGGAAATGCACAACCAGTGTACTTACAGATCATAGATTTAGATGTTAATGCAGATCCTATACCGTTAAATGTATCTTTTTCAACGTTAGCGGACAATCAAAATTTAAATGTAGATCAAAACGTAGAAATAAAAGTTGATGCTTATACTGATAATGGTTTTGTAACTAAAGTAGAGTTTGTTATAGATGGGGTTTTATATGAAACGGATGGTACTGCTCCTTTTCAAACAGATTGGAAACCAACTGTAGAGGGAGCACATACAATAGAAGCTGTAGCTTACAGTAGTTCAGAAGAAAAAGTAAGTAAAACTGTTAATATAACTGTAAATCCAAAAGATTTTACAGATTTAACAGGTGATTTTTACAGACTTAAAAACGTAGCAACAGGAAAATATGCTTCTTCTAAAGATTCTGAAACCATAGCAACCGATACTGCAGAAGGAAGAGAGTCTGAATGGGAGTTTGTAGCTACAAGTAGTTTTTATAATATAGATAATGGGGTAAGAGGTATTTTAAGATACACAGGCACTTCATCAATCATAAGTACTCCTTTTGCTTCTCCAAGAGCAGATTCAGACAAAATGTGGACTGTGATTTACAATGAATCAGACAAAACATATACATTTAAAGGGAGAAATGGAAATAGATATTTAGCTCATGTTTCAGGAAATAGTGCTGTAACTCATTCCACAGTAATCAATAACAATAGTAAATGGACAGTAGAATCTACAAGTGAAGTTTTAAGTGTAAATGATCAACTATTAAATTCGTCTTTAATAAACATTTATCCAAACCCAGCAAGTAGTAGCTTTACAATATCTTTAAATGGTATTAGAAATGCTAAAGTAACAATGTATGATGTATTGGGTAAAGAAGTCTTTTCTTCGAACACAGATCAAGAATCTTTAAAAGTAGATAAACTTAAAAGATTTAATGCAGGGATCTATTTAATTGAGGTAAAAGGAGATAATCAAGAAATACATAGAACAAAAGTTGTTATAGAATAATAAAAATAAATTTTTTACAAAAAAGGAGGTAATTTTATTACTTCCTTTTTTTGTTTTATGACTAGAATTAAGGATATATCAGGATAGTTAAATAAAGATAAAATTAGATATTTGAATTAATTTAAAATAGAAATAAGTTAATATAATAAACATTATGTACCAGAAATTGAATGTAACTACAGAAAAAGTTCTCAAAAATTCATTTTTATTGTGCATTATGTTAGTAATAAGTTTGTCGGCTTTAGCTCAAGTAAAATTAGAAACAAAAATAAAAATTACTGATGAAGTAATTTATGAAAATCATGATATTGATAATGCTGTAGGTATACAAAATGATGGTAGATTTAATAGAGGTGTTTACCTAGTTAAGATAACTGACAGTGTTCAAAAAGAGTATTTCAAAAAAATTATTATTGAATAAAATAGAAATACGAAATCATAATATAAAAGAAGTTGTATCGTTTTTAAATGATACAACTTCTTTTTTTTTAAGATGTCAAACTTGTTCTTTTGTTGTTTATTTTAAATTTAAAAAATACCTTATCTATCAAATAAAATAGAGATACAACAGGATAGTTTTTTATCCGAAATTAAAGAAATTGCAATATTGTAAAAGATAGGCTATTTTTAAAAATATATTCAAAATTAACAATGTATAGATTTTTTCTTTTTAATTTTTATCTCGCTGTTTTTCTAGTTACAATTACATCTTGCGCTCAAGAAATAATAGAAAAACCAAAGGAACTTACACTATCCGAAGGTTTTAAAAATCCAACAGGATTTTATAATGCAAACCCAACGTTTTCATGGAAACTACCTGTTTCAGAACAAATTAAATCGCAATCTGCTTACCAAATAGTTGTAGCATCATCAAAAGGACTATTACCAGATAATGCTGATTTATGGGATTCTAAAAAGCAAAAAAGTACGCAATCTACTTTTGTAAAATATCAAGGAAAAGAACTAAAATCTAGACAAAAAGTATATTGGCAGGTAAGGTATTGGAATCAAGATGAAAATGCTTCAGATTGGAGCGAAACCAATTTTTTTGAATTGGGATTACTCAATAATTCTGATTGGACAGCAAAATGGACAGGATTAGACACTGCAAAAGATAGTATTAAAGGCGTTCGTAAATTTTTAATGCACAGACCACAATATTTAAGAAAAGGTTTTGAGTTAACTTCGGATGTAGCTTCTGCGAGACTATACATTACAGCAAAAGGTGTTTTTGATGTGCGTTTAAACGGAAAAGATGTTAGTGATGATGTTATGACTCCTGGTTGGACACCATACAATCATCGTATAGAAACATTGACTTATGATGTTACTAAGCTTTTGCAAACTGGTAAAAACGCTTTAGCGGTTGAGTTAGCTTCTGGGTGGCATTCAGGAAGAATTAGTAGAGGTAGAGCATTATATGAAAATTTTGCATCACCAAAAATTCTATGTCAGTTAGAAGTTGTGCTGAAAGATGGTTCAAAACAAACCATTGTTTCTGATGAATCTTGGAGAGGAACAACCAACGGACCAATACGTTTAGCAAGTGTTTATGATGGCGAAGTATATGATGCAAATTATGAAATACCAAATTGGAACACTGTTGCTTTTGACGACTCTAACTGGAAATCGGTTGAAGTTGAGGCGATTGCTAAGGATGTTAAATTAGCTCCAAAAAGACATCACACCGTAAAAAATCAAGTTGTTTTTAACGATGCAGAAATCGTTTCGGTTAAAGAAAATACATCAGTTTTTAATATGAAGCAAAATATGGTAGGTGTGCCAAAAGTAAAAGTACCTATGAAAAAAGGAGATACTTTAAAAATACGTTTTTCTGAAATGTTGTTGAAAGACAATACCTTTTATACTAAAAATTATCGTTCTGCAAAGTCAACTGATTATTATATAGCAGCTAAAGATGGTGTTATAGAATACGTTCCAAAATTTACGTTTCACGGATTTCAATTTTTAGAATTAAGTGGTTACGATAAAAATGCGAAACCAGACGCTTCTTGGGTGCAAGGTATAGCACAACATTCAGATTTTGAGAAAAACGGAACGTTTACATCATCTCACGATAAGTTAAATCAATTACAAAGTAATATTACTTGGGGGTTAAGAGATAATTTTTTCGATATCCCTACAGACTGCCCACAACGTGATGAGCGTTTGGGTTGGACAGGAGATGCACAAGTAATTGCGCCAACAGCATTGTTTAATTATAATACTCACGCTTTTTGGACAGCTTGGTTGCAAAGTCTAAGAGAAAATCAGTCTGAACATAAAAACGGTTTAGTACCTTACATTGTACCAGATGTTCTTCAAAATAAAAATGGAAGTTCTGGTTGGGGTGATGCAGCTGTAATTATTCCTTGGGACATATACAATACAACAGGTGATATTACTGTGCTTGAAGAAAGTTACGAGTCAGCAAAAAAATGGGTTGGGTACTATCAATCTAAAGTAAAAAAGCAACCTTATTTACCAAAAATGCATTCATTTGGAGATTGGCTACAGCCTTATCCTTCTAAAACGCTTAAAAAAGCAAATAGAGGAGACACTCCAAAAGATTTAATTCACGCAGCTTTTTTTGCGCACTCTGCACATTTAGTCTCTAAAATTGCTAATGTTTTAGGCAAAACAGAGGATGCTAAAAAATATGCAGCTTTATATAAAAATATTGCCAATGCTTTTGAAAATGCTTTTTTTGAAGAAGGAAAATTTACAGGTGAAAAACAAACACAAACAAGTTATTTACTAGGTATCTATTTTAATTTATTTAAACCAGAAACTAAACTAAAAGCACAGCAATATTTGTTAGAAGAAATCAAAAATGCCAATTATCATTTAGGAACAGGATTTTTAGGAACACCAATTTTACCAAAGGTTTTAGATGATATAGGAGAAATAGATTTGATGTATAAAATTTTGTTTAAAGAAACCTATCCATCTTGGTTTTACTCTATAAACCAAGGGGCAACCACTATGTGGGAACGTTGGAATAGCTTTAGTAAAGAAGGTGGTTACAATTCACAAAGTATGAATAGTCTAAATCATTATGCATACGGAGCTATTGGGCAATGGATGTACGAGCGTATCGCTGGTTTAGCATCGTTAGCACCAGGATATCAGAAAATTAGAATTGCACCTTTACCAAATACCGAGTTTTTAACGTCAGCTTTAGCAAGTGTAAAAACACCTTATGGAAAAGCATCATCATCTTGGAAAATTGAGAATGATTCTTTTAAACTTGATATTGTTATTCCACCTGGCACATCTGCAGAAGTGCATATTCCTTATGGAAATAAAGATAATTTATTAGAAAATGGAAGTATTTTTACAGAGAATTCAAATTTAAAATTAATGAGTTCTGATGATAATTCAGTAATAATTTTAGCAGAACCAGGAACTTATAACTTTCAAACTAAACTTTAAATCATGTTAAAAAAAATGAACTTAAAATATTTTGGATGTGCTTTGTTTGCTTGTGTGTTTTTGAGCTTTACGGCATGTAAAGAACAAGCAACTATAGCAGAAGCTCAAAAATTAACCATTTCAGAAGGGTTTGAAAATCCGTTAGGGTTTTATGATAAAACACCTAGTTTTTCATGGAAATTGCCAGTTTTAGAAGGCGTTTTAAGTCAATCAGCATATCAAATAGTAGTGGCTAGTAGCCCAGATTTATTACCTGACAATGCAGATTTATGGAACTCAGAAAAGCAACAAACAGCTCAATCTACTTGGGTAAAATATGCTGGAAGAACTTTACAATCACGTCAAAAAGTATATTGGCAAGTGAAATACTGGAACCAAGATAACGAAGCTTCAAAATGGAGTGAAATCAGTCATTTTGAGTTAGGTTTATTAACGAATAACGATTGGAAAGCAAAATGGATTGGCTTAGATACCAAAAAGGAAAAGCTTTTAGGAAGTCAAGAAAATATCATTCACAGACCACAATATTTAAGAAAAGGTTTCGAATTATCTAATGATGTAGCATCAGCAAGATTATACATTACAGCAAAAGGAGTATTTGATGTGTCTATAAATGGAGAAGATGTAAGTGATGATGTAATGCCTCCTGGATATACACCTTACAAAGTGCGTATAGAAACCATTACTTATGATGTTACGGATTTAATAGAATCTGGGCAAAACACGATTGGAATTGAAGTTGCTGCAGGATGGCACTCAGGACGTTTAGGTTGGATGAAAACATATTGGAGTGATACAGAATCTCCGAAGGTTTTGGCTCAATTAGAATTAACGATGAAAGACGGTTCTACAGAAATGATTTTATCTGATGATACATGGAAAGGAACAACAAACGGACCAACTAGAATATCAGAGATTTACGATGGAGAAACCTATGATGCCAATTTAGAAATGCCAAATTGGACTACAAATAATTTTAATGATAAAACATGGGAGTCTGTAAATACGTTTCCTGTAACGAATGACATCCGTTTAGAGCCAAAAAGACATACCACTGTTAAAACTAAAATTGAATTAGCAACACAAGAAGTTGTAGAAAAAGGTGACGTAGCTGTTTTTGATTTTCAACAAAATATGGTAGGTGTGCCGTTACTTAAAGTACCTATGAAAAAAGGGCAAACGCTAAAAATTCGATTTGCAGAAAAGTTATCTCCAGATGGTACGTTTTATACCGAAAATTATAGAAGTGCACAGTCAACAAATTACTATACAGCTTCAAAAGATGGTGTTATAGAATGGATGCCAAAATTTACATTTCATGGATTTCAGTATGTAGAATTAAGTGGATATGATACTTCAAAAACTCCATCAAAAGATTGGGTAACAGGATTAGTGCAATATTCAGATTTTGAAGAAAACGGAACATTTACATCGTCTCACGAGAAGTTAAATCAACTACAAAGTAATATTGTTTGGGGATTAAGAGGAAACTTTTTTGATATTCCAACCGATTGTCCACAACGTGATGAACGTATGGGATGGACAGCAGATGCACAAGTATTTGCACCAGCATCTATGTTTAATGCCGATGTATATAAATTTTGGGCAAGTTGGATGCAAAGTGTTGGTGAGTCGCAATATGATAATGGAGCTGTACCATGGGTAGTGCCAGATGTGTTATTTAACAACAAAGTAAGTGCAGGTTGGGGAGATGCATGTACCATTATTCCTTGGAAGATTTACCTAAGAACTGGAGATAAAAAAATCCTAGAAGAGAATTTTGAAACCATGAAAGGTTGGGTAAAATACCATGAAAGTGTTACTAAAAATTACATTTCTAAGATGGGCTTTTTTGCAGATTGGTTACAACCGCTTCCTGAAAATGGCGATAATAGAGGAGATACCTCTAAAAGCTTAATAGGAACTGCATTTTTTGCACATTCTGCAACCTTAACAGCAAAAACAGCTAAAGCACTGGGTAAAATAGAAGAATTTGAAAAATACAATGCTTTGTATAAATCTGTAGCCAAAGCTTTTGAGAACAAGTTTTTTGAAAACGGAAAAGTAAAAGGAACTGTAGAAACCCAAACTTCTTATTTATTGGCTTTAGCCTTTGGTTTACTTTCTGAAGAGCATAAAGCAAATGCTAAACAACATCTATTAGAAAAAATAGCAGAAGCTGATAATCATTTACGAACTGGGTTTTTAGGAACGCCATTATTATCTGAAGTTTTAGATACAACAGGAGAAATAGATTTGATGTATAAGATCTTGTTTAATGAAACGTATCCGTCTTGGTTCTATTCTATAAATCAAGGTGCAACCACTATTTGGGAACGTTGGAACAGTTATAGCAAAAAAGATGGTTTCAATCCGCAAAACATGAATAGCTTAAACCATTACGCTTATGGTGCCATTGGCGAATGGATGTACGAGCGTATTGCAGGAATAGCGCCTTTAGAAGCGGGTTATAAAACCATTAGAATAGCGCCTGTACCAAAAGAACCATTAACATCTGCGGCAGCTAGTCTAAATACACCTTACGGAAAAGTAGCTTCTTCTTGGGAAATAAAAGGAAGTAAGTTTCTACTACAAGTAGTTGTGCCTCCAAACACAACAGCAATTGTTACATTACCTAGTACCACAAAAGCACCTTTTTTAATAAATGGAACAACAATTGATAACCATAAAAACGTAAAGCAAATCAATTCTGAAAAGACAACGTTTCAAGTAGAAGTTAAAGCAGGAACGTATCAATTTCAATCTAATATTAAATAAATACGATTAATCAACCTAAAAATGAGAAAAATACATTTAACAATATGCATCGTTATCGCAATTACTTCTTTTATAAATGCTCAAAAAATAAACGCTCCTAATGGAAGAATAGCTGTTGTAGCTGATGGTAATTCTCCAGATCCTGATGATTTAGGCGGAACAGCGGTTTCTTTAGCATTGCTTAGAGCTTCAGGGTTAGAAAATAGACTTGTACATTATTCTCATAGTTGTGATTTGGTTAGGGTAAATAGAATTTCTGAAAAAGCAGAAGTAGAAAGGCATGCTTTAATGCAAAGTGCTTGCGATGTTACTGCAAGACGTTGGGGAGGTTTTGATAAACTTACTTTCTTAGATGCAAAGTGGCAATTAGATGCAACTATAAAAGATTTAGCAAAAGCAATTAATGCGTCAACGGAAAATAATCCTTTGTGGATTATTGAAGCAGGAGAACCAGATATTATAGGATTTGCTCTAGAGGCTTCAAAAAAGCAAAAACATAAATTTGTAAAAGTCGTAACACATCATCCTGCAAATGATGATGCTGGTGATTTTTATACCTGGCAACAAATCTTAGATTTCGGTGTAGAAGAAGTAAGAATACCAGATCAAAATATAAAACTGAAGGTAAATCTTCCAGAATGGGATTGGGCTAAAAACCATAAAGATCCTAGAATACAACAGGTTTGGATACAAGGTAAAATAGCAGAAGTAGATGATGTTGTAAAATTTCAAAAAGGAAAATGGGATTGTTCTGATGCTGGTATGATATTATATTGGATCACAGGGGCTAATATTCATGGGGGACTTAAACAAGGTACTGTAGAAGATGTAAAAGTGATATTATTGGATTATATAAGCGGTAATAATTAGAATTTTGTTTTAGAGTGTAAAAAGGATAAATGAAAGTAAGTATCAGAAAAATAAAGACTTTATTGTTAGTTCTTTCTATAGTAATAAGTTGTAAATCTTATAACACAAAAGTAACAGAAACAAAACAGCAAGAAGTTTCAAATGAAAAAGTAAATAACAATCCTGTAGTTCGTCATATAAGAACAGCTGATCCATCTGCTCATATTTGGAAAGACGGGAAAGTATGGATGTACACTTCTCGTGATGCAGAAGATGCGGTTAATTATAATTCTATGGATGGATATCGCGCTTTTTCATCAACAGATATGGTAAATTGGACAGACCATGGTGAGGTATTACATTCTAAGAATATCCCTTGGGGAGCAAAAGGATGGATGTGGGCGCCAACAGCCATTTATAAAAATAACAAGTACTATTTATTGTATCCGCATTCTGTAAAAGGTTCTAAAGACGATATGCGTTGTGGTGTAGCAGTTAGTGATGTACCTCAAGGACCATTTAAAGACATCGGTTGGATAAAAGGTGTTGAAGGACAATGGTTAGATCCTTGTGTTTTTACAGATGATGATGGGAAAACGTATTTGTACTGGGGTGTTAGAGAACCAAAAATGGCTTTGTTAAAAGACAATCTTTTGGAATTGGCTGAAACTCCTAGAAGTATAGTGTATGGAGCTAAAAATTTCTTTGAAGCCAGTTATATGCATAAATACAACGGAAAGTATTACTATTCTTATAACGCAGGTTTAGGTGGTTTTTATGCTATGGGAGATAGTCCTTACGGACCATTTGAATATAAAGGAGCCATCAATCCAAAGCAAAGACAAGATCATCATTCTATAGTTGAATATAAAGGGCAACATTATTTCTTTTACCACTGGCAAGGTTGGAATGGAGGTTCAAAATTTAGAAGAAACACGTGTATCGAATATTTATATTATAACGAAGACGGAACAATACAAGAAATTAACGCAACCAAAGAAGGAGTTCAAAAAATTAAATAAAACCAACCCAACAATTATTCAAAAAATGAAAATTAAATTATTTTCGATAACTCTATTATTAACCGTAGTTTCTTTATTAAGTTGTAAAAAAGAAACAAAATCTGAGTCAGTATCAGAGAATTCTAAAGAAGTATCTAAAAAGCCAAATATTGTATACATTTTAACCGATCAATGGAGAGGCTCTGCGTTAGGATATGCAGGAAACGTTGATGTAAAAACACCTAATTTAGATGCGTTTGCAAAAGAAGCTGTCAATTTTACAAATACGGTATCTGTAACACCAGTTTGTACTCCGCATAGGGCAGCATTATTCACAGGAAGATTCCCAACAACAACAGGAATGATTGTAAACGACGTGTATTTGCCTTCGGAAGAATTGTGTATGGCAGAAATATATAAAGAAGCAGGTTATAATACAGCTTATTGGGGTAAATGGCATTTAGATGGTCATGGTCGTTCTACTTATATTCCAAAAGAAAGACGTCAAGGATTCGATTTTTGGAGAGCTTTAGAATGTTCTCATAATTATACAAAAATGCCTTATTATGATAACGATAATCAAGAGTTGAAACACTGGGATAAATATTCGCCTTTTGCAATTGTAGAAGATGCAAACCAATATTTAGCGCAGCATGCCAAAGATGAAGCACCTTTTTTAGCGGTAGTTTCTATAGCTACACCACATTATCCACATAGCTCTGCACCAAAAAAATATAAGGACATGTATCCTCCAGAATCTCTAAAATTGAATCCGAATGTTTCCAAAAAATATGAAGAACGAAGCAGGAAAGAATTGCAAGGATATTATGCACACGCTACAGCTACGGATGAAGCTATAGGAAGCTTATTACAACAAATAGAAGCTTTAAATCTTTCAGAAAATACGATTATTGTATTTTCCGCAGACCATGGCGAAATGATGGGGGCACATAACATTAAGCCTTTTGTAAAACAATTGGCTTGGGATGAATCTATTAGAGTGCCTTTTTTAATTAAATATCCAGGAATAAATACTCAAAAGGGAGCAGTTGTAAATGCACCTTTAACCACACCAGATATTTTACCTTCTTTACTAAGTTTATCAAATATTAAAATACCAGAAACGATTGAGGGAGAGAATTTAGCTGGTTTAATGAAAAAGCCTGATCCAAATGCAGATCGTGCTGCTTTGGTAATGAATGTTGCACCTTTTGGAGCAAATTTTAATGATCCACCTTATCGTGCTATAAAGACCAAACAATATACCTATGCTAGAACACCTGAAGGGCCAAGTATGTTTTTTGATAATGTAAAAGATCCTTATCAAATGAATAATTTATTGGGTAAACCTGAATTAGAAGCCATTCAAAAAGATTTAGACGAAAAGCTAAATGCGAGGTTAGCAGAAATAGGCGACGAATTTAAATCGAGAGACTATTATCTTAAAAAATACAATTATGTTTTTGATAAAAAGAAGCATGCTATTCCGTTTTGGGGTTTTAATGAAGGAAAAGGAAAATATAAAAATATTGGAGATATAAAACCTGTAGTACAATCTCCAAGACCAGTAAACTAAGGTTTCTATATAAACACTAATCAATATTATAAAATGAATAAATTACTAGCACTATCAATAATAGGATTATCATTTTTAGCTTGTAATAAAAAAACATCTTCTAAAACAAAAGAAGAAAAACCTAATATTATTTTTATTCTTACCGATGACCAAAGATGGGATGCTTTAGGTTATGCTGGTAACGCATTAGCGCACACTCCAGAAATGGATAAATTAGCTAAAAGTGGCGTATTTTTTAAAAATACCATAGCAACAACACCTATTTGTGCAGCAAGTAGAGCAAGTATATTTAGTGGTTTGCAAGAACGTACACACAATTACAGTTTTACTAGTAAAGCTATGAAAGATGAGTATATGGAGCAGGCTTTTCCACGAGTTTTAAAACAATCAGGATATTATACGGGGTTGTATGGTAAATTTGGAGTAAAATATAAAAAACTAGACTCTCTTTATGATGTTCATGAAAATTACGATTTAAGATACGATCGTAAAGATATTACCAGCTATTACTATAAAACTTTAGGTAAAGATACGGTACATTTAACGCGCTATACAGGAGAAAAAGCATTGCAATTTTTAGACAAAGCACCAACAGACAAACCGTTTTGTTTGCAGTTGAGTTTTAGTGCACCTCATGCAAGCGATAATACAGTTGAGCAATATTTTTGGCAAGAAGAAAACAATCATGTTTTAGAAAATGTAACCGTGCCAGATGCTAATATTTCTTCAGATGAAGATTATAATAAATTGCCAAAATTGGTAAAAGATGGCTTTAATCGTTTGCGTTGGTATTGGCGTTATGATACTCCAGAAAAGTACCAACATAGTGTTAAAGGGTATTTTAGAATGCTTGCTGGAATTGATAATGAAATCGCTAAAATTAGAACAAAACTAGAAGCCAAAGGTATAGCAGATAATACCATTATTGTTTTAATGGGAGATAATGGATTTTTCTTAGGCGAAAGGCAAATTTCTGGAAAATGGTTGATGTACGATAATTCTTTAAAAGTACCTTTAATTATTTACGATCCTAGAAATAAAGAACATAAAGATGTAGAACAAATGGCTTTGAATATAGATGTACCTTCAACTATTTTAGATTTTGCAGGTGTAGAAGCACCTAAAAGTTGGCACGGAAAAAGTTTAAAACCATTTATTAACGAAGAAAATGTGAATTTAGAACGTGATACGATTTTAATAGAGCATTTATGGGACTTTAAAAATATAGCGCCAAGTGAAGGGGTTAGAACCCAAGAGTGGAAGTATTTTAGATATGTAGATGACAAGTCTATTGAAGAATTGTACAATTTAAAGGATGATCCTAGAGAAACAAACAATCTTATTCATGATGAGCAATATCAAGATGTATTAAACAACTTAAGAGCAAAATGTGAAGATTTAATAGAAAAGTATAAAGATCCTTATGCTTTAGTTATTGAAAATAACACGTTTGATGGTAAAGCATTCCGTTGGAATGTATCTAAAGATTCAAAAAAACAATCGGCTTATCAAATTTTAGTGGCTTCTTCTCAAGAAAACATCAACAAAAATATTGCAGATGTTTGGAACAGCACTAAAATAAAAGGCAATACCAAAGAAGTTGTAAAACCAAAAGCACTCAAGTTAGAAAAGGGTAAAACCTATTACTGGAAAATGAGAATTTACGACGAATTAAATAGAACAGGAGCGTATACTAAAGCCCAAAAAATTTAAAAAATCACATGAAAATTAAAGTATTTTCTAAATTAATAGCAGTTCTTTTGATCTCTTTTATAAGCTGTAAAGGAAAAGAAAAACAGGCTACAGTAAAAGAAGGTTTAGATAAAAGAAAACCAAATATCATCTATATATTAACAGACCAGTGGCGTGGTTCTGCATTAGGTTATGCAGGTAACCCAGACGTAAAAACACCAAATTTAGATGCATTGGCAAAAACATCGGTAAACTTTACCAATGCAGTTTCGGTTTTACCTGTTTGTACACCTCATAGAGCAGCATTATTAACAGGCAAATTTCCAACAACCACAGGAATGTTTGTTAATGATTTGTACTTACCTGACGAAGAAGTAACCATGGCAGAAATATACAAGTCCGAAGGTTACAACACTGCTTATTGGGGCAAATGGCATTTAGATGGTCATGGGCGTTCGGGTTTTATTCCAAAAGAAAGACGCCAAGGTTTTGACTATTGGAAAGCTTTAGAGTGTTCTCATAATTATAATAAAATGCCTTATTATGATAATGATGATACCGAATTAAAATATTGGGACAAATATTCGCCCTTTGCTATTGTAGAAGATGCGAACCAATATTTAGCGAGTCAAGCAAAAGATGATAAACCTTTTTTAGCAGTATTGTCTATTGCAACACCCCATTTTCCACACCATTCTGCGCCACAAAAATACAAAGATATGTATCCGCCAGCGGCTTTAACCTTAAACCCAAATGTTGCTAAAAAATTCGAAAAACGAAGCAGAGAGGAATTACAAGGGTATTATGC
This sequence comes from Polaribacter sp. WD7, assembly GCF_003335085.1. Lineage (GTDB taxonomy): Bacteria > Bacteroidota > Bacteroidia > Flavobacteriales > Flavobacteriaceae > Polaribacter. The sequence goes on from NZ_QPEJ01000018.1 coordinate 937,248, forward strand.
ACATGCTACTGCTACCGATGAAGCCATAGGTTTATTATTAAAGCAAATAGAAGCTTTACAACTGTTAGAGAATACCATTATTGTATTTTCTGCAGACCATGGAGAAATGATGGGAGCTCATGGAGTAAGGCCTTGGGCAAAACAAATGGCTTGGGACGAATCAATTAAAGTTCCTTTTTTAATTAGATATCCGGGGATTGATTCTCAAAAGGGAGCTGTTGTAAATGCACCTATCAACACACCTGATATTTTACCATCACTTTTAGGTTTGTCAAATATTACAATTCCAGAAGGGATTCAAGGCGATGATTTATCGGACTTGATAAAAAATCCAAATCCAAACGCAGATCGTACTGCTTTGGTAATGAATGTTGCACCATTTGCTGGTAATTACAATCAGCTTCCATATCGAGCTATAAGAACAAAGCAATATACCTACACCAGAACTACAGAAGGTCCGAGTATGTTTTTTGATAATGTAAAAGATCCTTATCAAATGAACAATTTGTTAGGTAAGCCAGATTTTGAAAAAATTCAGCAAGATTTAGATACTAAATTAAAAGAAAAATTAGCTGAAATAGACGATGAATTTGAATCAAGAGACTATTATCTTAAAAAATACAATTACGTTTTTGATGATAAAAAACCTGCGATTCCTTATTGGGAATTTGATAATGGAAAAGGTCTTGTACAATCACCAAAACCAGTTCAATAAAAATAATTAAAATGAAAAAAATTATAGTAGTATTACTTTTAACTTTAGCGATTACATCTTGTAAAGCTCAAAAGACGACAGAAAGTAAAGATAGCTCACAACCCAATGTGTTGGTTTTTTATGTGGATGATTTAAGGGCAGAATTAGGATGCTATGGAAGTGAGACAGCCATAACACCAAATATAGATCAATTAGCCAGTGATGGTGTTTTATTTAATAAAGCATATACACAACAAGCTATTTGTGCGCCTTCAAGAATGAGCACTCTAACGGGTTTACGTCCAGAAACATTGGGGATTTATAGCATTTTTACACCACTTCGAAAAGTACATAAAGATGTAGTATCTATGCCACAATTGTTTAATAAAAATGGTTACAAAACAGTAAGTATTGGTAAGGTGTATCATCATAGTTCAGACGATAAAAAAGAGTGGTCTGTGTATTACGGGAAAGAAGCAAATACTTACAACGATCCAAAAAATATAGCAATAATTGAGCAATTAAAAAAAGAAGGGAAAAACCCAAAAGGACCTGCTTTTGATGCTGCAGATGTTAGTGATGAAGCCTATAAGGATGGACGAGCAGCTAAATATGCTATTGAAACTTTAGAAAAATTAAAAGATGATAAATTTTTAATGTTTGTTGGCTTAAGCAAACCACATTTGCCTTTTAACGCACCAAAAAAATATTGGGATTTATACGATAAAAGTAAATTTAAAATTCCGTCTAGAGAAAAACCTGAAGGCATTTACAGACTATCATTAACTAAATGGGGAGAGTTAAAAGGGTATCATGGTATTCCAAAAGAAGGAGATTTAGACGATAATTTAACGCGCAATTTGATTCACGGATATCATGCTTCAATTAGTTACATAGATGCACAAATTGGTAAGGTAATGCAAACGCTTGAAGATTTAGATTTACGTAAAAACACGATGATTGTTTTTATGAGCGACCACGGGTATAAAATTGGAGAATACGGTGCATGGTGTAAACATTCTAATATGGAAATAGACACAAGAGTGCCATTAATTATTAGTAGAGAAACCAACTATAGAAAAAGAAAAGCAGGTAAAACATCAGATGCTTTGGTAGAAAATGTAGATTTATTTTCAACCTTAGTAGATATTTGTGGTTTTGAAGCCATACCTTCTGATGGTAAAAGTTTAGTTCCTGTAATTGATAATCCAAAGCAAAAATGGGATCCTATAGCAACAAGTGTTTACGGAAGAGGTAAAAAAATAATGGGTGTTACAGCTACCGACGGAAAATGGCGTTACACAGAATGGAGAGATGCTAAAACGCACGCTATTTTAGGTGCAGAATTGTTTGAACATAAAGATAACTTATTGTCTTTTGTAAATCTTTCTGGAAATAAAAAATATCAGGAGGTAGAACAACGAATGAAAAAACTTTTAGAAACTCAATTTTCTAGAAATGACCAGCCTTTCCTTCAAAATGACCAACCAAGAAGATAAATAATTCGGTATAAATATCAATATAGTATAAAAAAGTGTTAAAAAACTTTTAGTTACCTTATTTCAGACTTTTATATTGGTATATCTGTCTAGTTTTGTGTTAAACATTAACTAAAATTATTATGATAGAGTTTATCAAACTAGATGCCAATTCTATGGTGCCTAAGTATATGCAGATTATAGATTCTATAATCTACAACATTACAGTAGGAAACGTTAAAATAGGAGATAAAATACCTTCAATTAATAAGTTAAGTGAAGAGTTTTATTTATCAAGAGATACCGTAGAAAGGGCGTATAGCGTTTTAAAAAAACGAAAAGTTGTTGTTTCTGTTCATGGTAAAGGAACATATGTTTCCCAAAATCAGATAAATTCAAAACAGAATGTTTTGTTTTTGGTAAATAAGTTAAGTACCTTTAAAATGAAAGTGTACGATTCATTTGTAAAAGAAATTGGAGACAATTATCAAGTAGATTTACACAGTTATCACTGTGATGAATCATTGTTTTTAGAACTTTTAACAAAGTACAAATCAACTTATGATTACTATGTAATTGTTCCTCATTTCAGATCAAAAACTTTATTGCATAAAAATAGTACAGACAAAGTAAGTGCTATTATTAATGATTTACCCAAAAACAACTTGGTACTACTAGATAATAAAGAACATAATATAAAAGGAGATTTTATTGAAGTTTCTCAAGATTATGAAAAAGACATCATATCAGCTTTAGAAGCAGCAAAAGAAAAGATTGTTAAATACAATAAATTAACTTTAGTATATCCTAAGTCTACTTTTTACCCGTACCCGAGAAAAATACTAACGGGATTTAAAAAATATTGTACCCAAAATAATTTTAAATTTGAAATTATTGAGGAGGTGTCAAATGAAACCCCAGTAGATAGTAAAAGCTTGTTTATAACAATAGAAGAAAATGATTTAGTAAATATTGTTAATAAAGTTAGAGCTAATAATTATATTTTAGGAAAAGATGTAGGAGTAATCTCTTATAACGATACACCATTAAAACAACTTCTAGGTATCACTGTAATTACTTCAGATTTCATTTCTATGGGATCCCAGGCAGCAAAAATGGTTTTGAAAAACAAAAAAGAAAAACAAAAAACCCCATTCAATTTTATAGACAGAGAGTCGTTATAAAATAATTTTGCATAAACAATAATAAAAGGAAGTCTTAATTAAGAAGACTTCCTTTTTTTTTAAGAATAGTATTCAAATTCAAATCTATTTTTTACCTTCGAAACAATATTTAAAATTAAAATTGGAAATGAAGTTTTTAATAAAACAAAAACTAATTTTAGTATTCTTAAGTTGTTGTGTCAATATTTTATCGGCACAAATAAGTGATTTTAATTTCAGAAATATAAATATATCTAATGGGTTGTCTAACAATACAGTTGCATCTATACAACAGGACAAGTTTGGTCAAATGTGGTTTGCAACAAGTAATGGTTTAAATAAATTTAACGGAAAAGAATTTACTGTATATAGAAATATCCCGAATAACAAAAATAGCATTAGTAGTAGTGAGATAATAAGTGTTTTAGTAGATAGAGAGGGGTTTGTTTGGGCAGGAACATTTAATGGGTTAAACAGATTTGACCCTAAAACCAATACATTTAAACGCTATTACAAAATAACTTCAGACAAACATACCTTAACAAACGGATTGGTTATATGTAGTGCGGAAATGCGTGGAGGTAACATTTGGTTTGGTACTGCAAATGGGATATCGATCTTTGAAAAAAATAAAAACAGATTTATTAGGTTTTTACAAGGTAATGCTAAGACTGGTTTCAACTATATAAATGACATTAGCCTAGATAAAAAGGATAATGTTTGGTTGGCTACAAATAAAGGAATCATTAAGGTAGAAAAAAATAAAAATAACAAGTTTAAAACAAAAAGATATCTTTTTACCGATGCAAAAAATAATTTTATTGTAAATGATTTACTCGAAATAAAACCAGGGATTATTGGTGTGGCAACAAAATATGATGGATTTCTTATTTTTGATGCTGAAACTGAAAAATTTAGTAGGCCTAAACAAATTGAAGTGCCTACTAATATAGATGTAAGAGATCAAGAAGTTGATAATGATGGCAATCTATGGATTACAACCACTACAGGGCTTTATATAGTAACACTAAATAAAAAAACCACTTTAATACAAGATGGTAATATTAGAAGTTTTGGTAACATTCAAAACGAAGTAAGAACAATTTATAAAGATAGAAATGGACTTATTTGGTTAGGAACCCAAAACGGGGGAGTAATGACTTGGGATAAGTCATATCAGAATTTCTTGCATTTTAAAAATAAGAACCTTATCAACAATATTACAAATAGTATTGTATCAGATAATAAAAACAATATATACTTTGCTACTGAAGGAGGTGTTGTTAATCTATTAAATAAGAGTGGTGAAATCACAGAAATTTTTAGAATACAAAATCAAGAAAAAACCATACAGTATCCTATACAATCTCTGTATATACATAATTCTGATCTATTGTTTATAGGTACATCTAATAAAGGAGTTATAGTTTATGATGTAAAATTAAAGAAAAAAAGAACCGATATAATTTCTCAAGAACTAAGTAATTATATAGACAATGTTATCGTTTTTGATATAAAAGAAGATACTGAAGGAAATCTATATATAGGTACTTTTGGCAAAGGTCTTGTTAAGTATAACTTGAAAAATAAAAACTTAAAAGTTTATACTAGGCCTCAATTGGCAACCAATATAATTAAATCTATACATATAGATGAAAAAGGTAATTTGTTGGTAGCGGGTATTGGAGGTTTAACAAAATTAGAATTTGATAAAGATAAAGAGTTAACATTTAAAAATTACTTTAAAAAAACCTTTGTAACCTTTAATGTTAGTAGTGTTTATAAAGATAAAAATAATAATATTTGGGCCGGAACCACAACAAGGGGATTGTATAAATATATAGGTAATGATTTTAAGAAAATTACTATTTCAAAGAAAAATAAAATTTCTACTGTCAATTCAATTTTAGAAGGAGAAAAAGGAGTTTTATGGATGAGCACAGATAAGGGGATTGTAAAATACAACTCGCAAACAAAAAAAAGTACTATTTACAACCAACGAAACAATATCCCCAATATTGATTTTAGACAAAACTCAGCCATAAAAGTAGGAACTCAATTTTATTTTGGAGATTTACAAGGAGTCACAACATTCAATTCTGAGAAAATAACTAAAACTAAAGAAGTACCCAAAGTAGTATTGTCTAATTTAAAGATAAAAAATGAAGCAGTAACGATAGATGGAGAAGACAGAATTTTATCTAAAAGTTTAAATTATACAGAAAAAGTAGAGCTACGTCATAACAATTCTAATTTCTCAGTTAGTTATGCGTTACCAAATTATATCAATTCTAATGACAATCAATATGCTTATAGGTTAAGAGGATTAGATAATAGTTGGACATACACCAAGCAAAATGAAGCCTTTTTTACGCTTCAAACTGCTGGAACTTATGTATTTCAGGTTAAAGGAGCAAATCATGACGGGATTTGGAGCAAAAGAGTAACAAGGCTTATAATTATTATACATCCAGCACCTTGGAAAACTTGGTGGGCTTACACAATTTATTTTATAGTAGTCTTTGGAATGTTTTATGGTATTGCATGGATTTTACAATCTAAATCAAGACTAAAAAATAAGTTAGAATTAGAGTATATAGCTAACAAAAAAAATGAAGATTTAAATAAAGCAAAACTAGAATTTTTTACCAATATCTCTCATGAATTTAGAACTCCACTAACACTCATCATAGGGCCTCTTCAAAATATATTAAGTAATTACACTGGGTCAAATGAAATCTACAAGAAATTAAAAATAATAGAAAGTAGTACCAATCATCTTTTAAGATTAATTAATAGATTGATGGATTTTAGAAAATTAGAAAGTAATCAGTTTCAGCTAGAAGCAGCAGAAGGTAACATCGTTAAGTTTTTAAAAGAAATTTTTCTATCTTTTTCAGAACACGCTAAAGATGGTAATTATATATATGAATTTATCACATCAGAAGAAGAAATTTTGGTGTATTATGATAGATATAAATTAGAGCGTGTTTTTTTTAATTTAATTTCAAATGCCTTTAGATACACTAAAAAAGGAGGCGAAATTTATCTTAAGATTAAACAAATAGAGAAAAAAATAGTGATAACTGTTGAAGATTCTGGAGTTGGAATAGCAGAAGAATTTGTAGATAAAATTTTTGATCGTTTTTTTGAAGTTGCCATTCATAAAGAAACTGAGGGTAATTATGTTAAAGGAACTGGTATTGGGCTGTCTATAGCTAAAAATATTGTAAAATTACATCATGGAGAAATAACAGTTGAAAATTTAAAACCTAAAGGAGCTAAATTTTCTGTAGTGCTTAAGTTAGGGCGCAATCATTTAAAAGATAAAGAAATTTTAAAGAATTATAAGAAGAGTGATGATGTTTCTCAATACGCTATTCAAATGAATATGCCAACGCAAGAGAAAAAAGAAGAAGTAAAAGATTTGTTAATAGAAGAAAAAGAATATACTATTTTAATAGTAGAAGATAATACGGTACTAAGGTCTTTTATTAAAGAAGTTTTGAAGCCAAAATATAACGTCTTACAAGCAGAGAATGGCAAAATAGCATTAAAAAAAGCCATAAAGTATTTACCTGATTTAATAATTAGTGATGTTGTAATGCCAGAAATGGTAGGTACAGAACTTTGTTCTAAAATTAAAACAACCCTAGCTACAAGTCATATTCCTGTAATTTTATTAACTTCAAGAACCTCATTAATATACAAGTTTGAAGGCTTAGAAAGTGGAGCAGATGATTACATTACAAAACCTTTTAATTTAAAAGAATTTGACCTTAAAATTAAAAATATACTAAATTCAAAACAACACTTAAAAAACAAATTTAGTTCAGAAACCAATTTTAAATCTTTAGATATATCATTAACTTCTTTAGACCAAAAACTATTAGAAAAAGCGTTTAAAATAGTCAAAGAAAATATTTCTAATCCAGATTTTAATATTGCTCAATTTTCAGAAGATTTAGGGGTAAGTCGTTCTATGTTATTTACCAAAATCAAAGCTTGGGCAAATGCAACACCAAATGAGTTTATTCAAGAAATACGTTTAAATCACGCAGCTAAATTACTAGAACTAGATAAGTTTAGTGTTTCAGAGGTGGGTTATAAAGTTGGTTTTAAAAGACCTAAATATTTTAGTCAATGCTTTAAGAAAAAGTACGGGACTACACCTTCAGAATTTTCTAAAAAATTCACAAATAAAGATTAATAATAAAACGTGTTTGTGCAACCTACATAACACTACAGGATTATTAATAGATTTTAAAAAATTATGTTTGTTAATTAGCACCAGAACAATTAACAAACATGAAAAAATTTTTTGTAGCCCTATTTTTTTCTTTAGGAGTTTCTTTGATGTACAGTCAAAGAATTGAAACCAACTTTAATAACAACTGGAATTTTATTTTAGAAGACAATCCATCGTTTTCAAAAGAAAATGTTGATGATATCAATTGGAAAAACCTAAACGTTCCACACGATTGGTCATTTGAAAAAGGGGTAAGAAAAGGAGGTGACCAAGGTCAAGGTGGAGGTTATCACGATGGTGGAATTGGTTGGTACAGAAAATACTTCAATATTAAAAAAGAAAGCCTATCAAAAATCACCTACATCAATTTTGATGGCGTGTATATGAATAGCGAAGTTTGGATTAATGGAAATTACATTGCAAAAAGACCTTACGGATATATTAGTTTTAGATACGATATTTCAAAATACTTAAAAGAAGGAAAAAATACTATTGCAGTGAGAGTAGATAATGCTTTAGAACCTTCTGCAAGGTGGTATCATCCGTGTGGAATATACGCACCTGTAAAATTGATTGAGGTAAACAAAACCCACATTCAACCCAACAGCATTTTTATAAAAACACCTTCCATCAATAAAAATAAAGCACAGGTTGTGGTTGATGCTGCAATTAATGGAGAAATTAAAAAGTTGAAATATGAAGTAAAACTATTCTCTCCAGAAGGAAAAGAGTTGACCAATAATTGTGAAAAACTAGAAAATACAAATCCATCATATCAGTTTGAAATAGAGAATCCACAATTATGGAGTCCAGAAAGTCCAACGCTATACAAAGCAGTGACTCAAATTTTAGATGGTAAAAAAGTAATTGATGAAATAGAAACAAGGTTCGGATTCAAAACCGTAAAATGGGAAACCAAAACAGGTTTTTGGCTAAATGGAGAAAACGTAAAACTAAAAGGTGTTTGCGAACATTGGGAAGGCGGACCAGTAGGTGGTGCTTGGACAAAACCAATGTTACGTTGGAAATTACAGTCCTTAAAAGACATGGGAATCAATGCCATTCGTCCCTCTCATAACCCAACACCACCGATGTTTTACGATATCTGTGATGAAATTGGGTTGTTGGTTATGGATGAAATTTTTGATGGTTGGCATAAAAAAGCACCACAAGATTACGGAAAACAAGCCTTTGATGAATGGTGGAAACGCGATGTAAAAGAATGGATTACAAGAGATAGAAATCACGCCAGTATTTTTGTATGGAGTTTAGGTAACGAAACACATAGTGATGTTGCCCCAGAAATGGTGGAATTTGGAAGAAATTTAGATCCAACACGATTGTTTACTTCAGGTGCAGGAAATCCAGAAGATATGGACATTCAAGGGGTAAACGGTGGTTCAGAAACCAAATCTTTTATAGATAATAAAATTCAAAAAGGATTAGAAAAACCATTCATCTCTACAGAAGCACCTCATACTTGGCAAACTAGAGGGTACTACAGAACGCAAACTTGGTGGCGCGATAACGAATTACCAGGAACTTACGAATTACCCAATTTAACAGAAAAAGAAATTTTCTTTTACGAAGGCATCAATCCTAAAAACTGGCGTAATAGAAAACAAAGTTTCAATTCGTCTTATGATAATACAACAGTAAGAGTTTCTGCAAGAAAATATTGGGAAGTTGTTCGTGACAATCCTTGGCATAGTGGAAATTTTAGATGGACAGGTTTTGATTATTATGGAGAAGCTGGTTTGGTACATGGCGGTTTACCTTTTAATTTATTTATGGGTGGCGCTTTAGACGTAGCTGGATTTAAAAAAGATTTATTCCATTTTTATAGAAGTCAATGGACAACTGAACCTATGATACACATGTTGCCACATTGGTCGCATCCAAGAATGGAAAAGGGAACGGTTATTCCTGTTTGGGTATATTCTAATGCCGATGAGGTAGAATTATTTTTAAACGGAAAATCTTTAGGAAAAGATAAACCAGGAATGGTTTGGAACGAAATGCAATGCGAATGGATGGTGCCTTACCAAGAAGGGAAACTAGAAGCGGTAGCGTATATTGATGGTAAGGAAGTAAAAAGAACCTCATTTTCTACAGCCAAACAGCCTTCAAAATTAAAGACAAGTTTGCAGAAATTAGCAGGAGAAGGTAATTTTGAAGCAAGTTACATCATCACATCAGAAAGTTTAGATAGCAACAACAGTTTGTATCCTTACGGAGAAAATAAGGTATATTATAATATTCAAGGTGATGTAAACAAGGTTTCTATGGAAAATGGAAATCCTATAGACCAAACTAGTAGAACAAAATCAGATTACAGAGCATTGTTTTTTGGAAAAACAAGATTGTTTTTAAGAGAACAACCAAATGCAAAAAATGCGACTATTGTTACTGCATCAATTTTAGGAGATAAAGCACTGTACATTTCAAATCTAATAAGTATTAATGCAGCTTCAGTTCAAGTTTTAGGCGAAAATAAGTCTTCAAATTTAGAAATTCTATACACTTTAAATGGAGAAAACCCAGAAACAAATGGGCTAGAGTATAAAGGTGCTTTTGAAATTTCAGATGGTACAACCGTAAAAGCTATTGTAAAACAAAACGGAAAAGTGGTTTTACATATGGAAGAAATTTTTGGTAAAAATGAAGGCTTGTTTTGGGGAGATGAACATTCTAAAGACATGTGGATTGGAAGAGGTATAAATATTTCTGCCGAAGAGGGTATTCTTGAAGGCGATACAAAAGTAAGTAACCAAGCGCGCCGTTATAAAGGTAGCGGTTTTGTGAGATTTGATGGAAAAGAAGGTGCAATAACATTTTACCAAGAAAACGACGGTGAAGAAGGTGATTACAGTATGCGTTTTAGATACATGCATAATAATGAAGGGAAATTGCATACTATGAAATTGTATTTGAATGATGAATTTGTAAGGACTTTGGAATTCAAACCAACTGGCGGTTGGGAAAAAGAATGGAAGTTTGTGCCTGCTATATTAAGGCTTAAAGCTGGAGCGAATAATATTAGGATAGAAACAACTGGAGAGAGCGGACCTTATATTGATGAGCTGTTTATTGATTAGTCATGGTGCTCAAGTTTTTTAAAACATATAGCATAAGCGTTCTTATCCTTCTAATATTAGGTTGTAATGAATCAAATAAGAAGTCAAAGCAACAGTACCCAGAAGAACTAACACAATTGCATGAAAATGTTTTAAACTATTACTTGCAAGACAAACCAGAACAGCAAACAGTAGACCATCTATTGTCAATCCTTCAGGAAGATGGTTCTTGGAAAACTATAGATTATACCACTAAAATAAAGAGTGAGTGGCCTGTAAAAAATCATTTAAAATATCTGCAAACTTTAGCTATTAGTTACAATACTAAAAGTTCTAAATTGTATAAGGATAAAACGCTTTCAAAAAAAATACACAAAAGTTTAGACTATTGGTTAAAGCATGATTTTTTGAGTGCCAATTGGCACGATCAACACATTGGTGTACCTAAATTTTTATTACCAACGCTGTTGCTAATGGAAAGTGAATTGACCAAAACGCAATTCGATAAAGGGATAGTGCTCGCCAATCGTGCCAAAATAAAAATGTCTGGGCAAAATAGAGTGTGGTTGGCCACCAACGTACTTTTAAAATCGTTGTTATTGCGAGATGCAGAAACTGTAGCCAAGGCAAGTAAAGCCATTCAAGAAGAATTAAAAGTAGCTAAAAATGTTGGGATTAAATCCGATTGGTCGTATCACGAACACGGTGCACAATTGCAATTTGGCAATTATGGCCTGTGGTATTTAGAAAATATGATACAATGCTATGCGTTTGTAAATGATAGCCCTTTTCAATTTGAAAAACATAAAATAGCTGTTTTAAGAAACTACGTTTTAGAAGGGCAACAATGGATACATTGGAACAATTCTTATGATGTTAACGCCTTAGGAAGACATCTCTATAAAGATGAACAGCAAAAGAAAGCGGCACGATTAAAAGTCTGTTTAGAGCAGATGAAACAGTTAGATAAAGCCTATTCAGAAGAATATGATAAAGCTTTAGATACTAAAATGTTATCAGGAAACAAACACTTTTGGAAATCAGATTTTCATGTACACCGTCGTAAAAACTTTTACTTTTCTGTTAAAATGAGTTCTCAAAGAGTGGTGGGCACAGAATCTGTAAATAGCGAAAATATCCAAGGTTATTATATGGGAGATGGGGTTGCTTTATTAGCGGTTAATAATAAAGCTTATCAAAATGTATTTCCGTTTTGGGATTGGAAAAAACTACCTGGAACAACCATTTTGCAGGATACAGAAAAACTGCCTATTATTAAATTTAGAGATTTTAAAACCAATGGCGAATTTGTTGGTGGCGTTTCTAATGGAAAAAATGGCATTGCAGTAATGGATTATGATAGAGATGGGGTAAAGGCTAAAAAATCTTGGTTTATGTTTGATGACACTATCGTGTGTTTGGGAAGTGATATTTCATCGGATAAAAATGCTGAAATCACTTCAGCAATTAATCAATCCTTTTTAAAAGGCAATGTTGTTATCAGTAAATCAGGTAATATTCAGAAAGCGGTACATAAACAAAAAAATGCAGATTTAGATTGGGTGTTACACGATAGCATCGGCTATTTTTTTCCTAAAAACCAGAAAGCCAATTTAGCAACGAATATACTAGTTGGAAGTTGGAATAATGTGGCAAAACGTTACCGTCCAATACTTTTAACAGAGCATATTTTTAAATTGTGGTTGTCTCATGGCGCAAAACCTAAAAATGCCTCTTATAGTTACATTTTAGTGCCAAATGCTTCTGAAGAAAAAATGAAGAGCTTGTACAAAAGCAATCCTTTTAAAATTGTGAATACCAAAGTGCAGCAGTCTGTTGTTTCGTCAGATGAAAAAAAAGCTGGTATTATATTTTATAAAAAAGGAACAGCTACAATTAAAGGAGAAATTTCTGTAGATGAACCTTGTGTGATATTATTAGAAGAAAAATCAGATTATTTAGATTTTGCAATTAGCGATCCTTCTCAAAAGCTCACTAAAATTGGCGTATCTATTAAAGGGAACTATAGTATTGAAAATAGTAAATACATCAATGGTAAAACTCATTTTATAATTCATTTACCTCAAGGAGAACAAGCAGGAAAAACGGTTCAATTGCAATTAAAAAGAAATTAAAAAAAGGATGAAAAAGACAGTTGTATTTTATATACTAATGTTGTTCACATTTGCTTTTGCAGTAAAATGTCAAAACATTAAAAAGGAAGTAAAAACAACAAAAGAATTAGCAAAAGGATTTCAAAATCCGCCTGACGAATCAAAACCAAGAACTTGGTATCATGTAAATAGTGATAACATGTCTAAAGAAGGGTTTACTAAAGATTTAAAAGCCATAAAAGAAGCGGGTATTGGAGGTGTTTTGGTATTTAATGTTTCTATGGGTTTGCCAGAAGGCGATGTAAAATACAATTCGCAAGAACATAGAGATATTTTAACACACGCAGCCAAAGAGTGCGAAAAATTAGGATTGAGTTTTGGAGTGCATAACTGCGATGGATGGACGTCTAGTGGTGGCCCTTGGGTTACTCCAGAAAACGCCATGAAAGTTGTGGTACATAGTGAGCAGATTGTAAAAGGAGGTCAAATAAATACCAAACTTGAACAACCACCTTCAAGACACAATTTCTATAAAGATATTGCTGTGGTTGCGTATCCTTCATTAAAAACGGAATTAATAGACGCAGAAGTACAGCCTATAATTACTTCTTCAGATAAGGCGTTTATTGCAAAATTAGCAACCGATAAACAAACTAATACGCATGCAGATTTAAAGCAAAAAGAATGGGTTCAGTTCGATTATGGTAAACCACATACCATACGTTCGTTGTCTATTTTTATCAATAAAAGAAAAGGAAGATTTAGTTTGTTAAAATCAGACGATGGTATACATTTCACTTTAGTTCGTAAACCCAATGAAGAACGTATTGGAAAAGACGAATGTTATTTTAAAGAACAGTTTAAACCTGTTACTGCACGCTATTTTAGATTGGTTACAGACTTAGATACTGGCATTTATGAAATGAAACTTTCAGCGAATTATAGCTTAGGAAACGAACTAGAATTTACTTCCTACAGAAGACGCAAACGTCCTACTGGAAATCCCGATAAGGAAACGTTTATTCATAAAAAAGACATTATCGTACTAACTGATAAAATGGACGATAATGGTGTTTTAAAAACGAGTTTACCCGAAGGAAACTGGACCATTATGCGATTTGGTTTTACAGCTTCTGGAGCAACAAACGAGCCTGCTTCTGATGCAGGAACAGGTTTAGAGATTGATAAATTCAGTAAAAAAGCCTTAAAGATTCATTATGATGCTTTTGTGGGTAAATTGGTAAAACAAGCCAAAATTGATGCTCCAAATGCTTTGCAATATGTAGAAATTGATAGTTATGAAGTAGGGCCACAAAACTGGACAGACGACATGGAAATCATATTTAAAGAGAAATACAACTATGATTTTGTGCCCTTTTTACCATTATTTGCAGGTAAATATGTAGAAGATGTAGCAACAGTAGAAGATGTGTTTTGGGATATGAAACGTTTGGTTAGCGATTTAATGGTAACCAATTATTTCGATTATTTCACAGAATTATGTCACGAAGATGGATTGTTGTCTTATATAGAACCTTACGGTTTTGTAGGGCCTTTTAATAGTTTAGACGCAGGTAGAAGCGCAGATATTCCTATGGGAGAATTTTGGTTAGGGAAACCAAACAATCATAAAAGAGCAGCCGTATCATCAGGACATATTTATGGGAAAAATGTCATTTCTGCGGAAGCTTTTACAAGCACCAAATTAAACTGGAGTTTTCATCCAGCGTTAGCCAAACAAAAAGGCGATTACGAGTGGACAAACGGTATTAACGAATATATGTTTCATCGTTTTGCACACCAATCCAATACCCATGTAGAACCGGGCATGTCTATGAGTTTTGTAGGTTCGCATATAGATAGAACACAAACGTGGTGGGACAATGCAGGGCCAGAGTGGTTCAATTATTTGGCAAGAGGTTCGTACATGTTACGTCAAGGAAATCCAGTGGTAGATCTGTTGTTTTTTGTTGGAGATAGAGCTCCAAATCATGTGATACATCGTAAACAAGTTAAACCACAATTGCCTAAAGCTTATAAATACGATTGTGTAAATGCTGAAGTTATTGTAAAACGATTAACGGTAGAAAACGGAAAATTGAAATTACCTAATGGGATTACGTACAATGCTTTGGTTTTGCCTAATACCGATGTAATGACTTTAGCAACTGTAAAAGGTATCTGGGAATTAAGTAAACAAGGCGCAATTATTATCGGGAAAAAGCCGAAACGTTTAGGAGGTTATCAAAAATCACAGGAAAATCAAGAAACGTTTAACGAATTAATCGAAGCGATTTGGTCAAGCAAAAAAACATATACTGCTTTTGAATGGGAAAACATTTTCAAAACAAATAACATCCAAAAAGATCTTATTGTTAAAGGTCAACCCGATTTTAACTATTACCATAGAAGAACCGAAAACGAAGATATTTATTTTATCTACAATCATAATTTAACGGAATCTGAAACTTTAGAGTGTAGTTTTTTAATTGATGGAAAAGTGCCAGAATTATGGAAAAGTACTAGTGGAGAAATTGTTGAATTGGCAGCTTATTCTCATAAAGATGGAAGAACAAATGTGTCGATTGATTTAAAACCACAAGAATCGGTGTTTGTCGTGTTTCAAAAGTCTTCAAAAAAAGCGACTAAAATTACTGCTATTGAAACAAATGCTTCAAAAAAACCTTTGTTTTCAGTAAATCAAAACGGTCAAAAATTGAAGATGGAAGTTTTCGAAAACGGAAACTATTCAAGCTTAATTAACAATACTGAAAAATGGAATATAAACGTTACCGATATTCCTAATCCTGTTGCAATTGCCAATGCATTGACTATCGATTTCCGTGAACAAGATCATCACAAAGCACAAATAAAAACCAATACGTTATTTGATTGGACAACCCATAAAGATGAAGGTATTAAGCATTATTCAGGTACAGCTATTTATCAAACAACGTTCAATATTCAAAAAGGATTTTTACAAGAAGATAGGGTGTTTACGTTAAACCTTGGAGACGTTCATGTTATTGCAAAAGTAATGCTTAACGGAAAAGAGATTGGCGTAAGTTGGTTAGCACCATACAGTTTCGACGTAACTTCAGCCTTAAAAGAAGGTGAAAATGAGTTGGTTGTTGAAGTAACCAACCAATGGACAAACCGTTTAATTGGTGATGAAAAACTACCCAACCAAACTGGGTACGACGTAAGGAGAAATAAATTGGGTTTTGGACCTTCTAATTTTAGAGGTGATATGATGAAAATGCCAGAGTGGTTTAGAAATAATGAACCACTTCCGGAAGGACCTAGAAAAACCTTTAGCGCTTATTCATTTCAAAAAGCAACAGATAAATTATTGCCATCAGGTTTGTTAGGGCCAATTACAATTACAACATCAAAATTAATTACAAAAAAATAAAAATGAAGAAAACAGTAAGCACATTATTCACGGTCTTATTTTGTTTTATAACACTTTTTGCACAAGAAGTGGGTTCAGATTTAGAATCTGGATTTATAACCCCACCAAACCAAGCTAAAGCCAGAACTTGGTGGCATTGGATTAGCGGAAATGTTTCTAAATCAGGAATCACAAAAGACTTAGAAGCCATGAAACAAGTGGGCATTCAAGAAGCACAATTGTTTAATGTGCACTTGGGTTTTCCAAAGGGTAGCATTACTTATTTAAGTGAAGAATGGCTAGATTTATTTCACTTTGCAGCTTCAGAAGCAAAACGATTAGATTTAGACTTGGCATTTCATAATAGTGCTGGTTGGTCTTCTTCTGGCGGTCCCTGGGTTACCGAAGAAAATGCTATGCAAACTGTAGTTTTTAGCGAGTTTATTGTTGATGGAGAACAAGTATTTAAAAGTAAAATTCCTAAGCCAAAAACCAAATTTAGTTATTATAAAGACATTGCTGTATTAGCATTTCCAAAGCCTAAGACGTCTGTGAAAATTGATGGATTAGATTATAAAATATTATCAGATAGAATCAGAAATCATTTGTTGCCAGATACCAAAGAAATTCCAAATGCAGCCATTGTAAAAAAAGAAAGTATCATTAACATTACATCTAAATTTTCTGAAAATGGTATTTTAGAATGGAACGTTCCAAAAGGAGAATGGGTTATTTTACGAATTGGGCATTCGCCTAATGGAGCTAAAAATAGGCCTGCTGTTGATGGTGGCCACGGTTTAGAGGTCGATAAAATGTCTGCAGCTGCTTTAGATGATTATTGGAACAAAGGTGTACAGCCAATTTTAAATAAATTAGGAGATTTAGTTGGAGAAACTGTAAATAATTGTTTGATTGATAGTTATGAGGTAGGTTCGCAAAATTGGACTACTGGTTTTGAGCATCAATTTAAAAAATTACGAGGTTATGATTTAACACTGTATTTACCAACTTTAGCTGGCTATTATGTAGAAAGTGGCGAAATTACTGAGCGTTTTCAATGGGATTTTAGAAGAACTATAGGCGATTTAATTGCTGAAAATTACTATGGCCATTTTGCAGAACTATGCCATAAAAACAAATTAAAATTTTCTATAGAACCTTATTGGGGACCTTTTGATAATATGCAAGTTGGCGCCAAAGGAGATATTGTGATGTGTGAGTTTTGGAGTGGCGGATACCCCTTTTTTGATTCATCAAAATTTGTATCTTCTATAGCTCATTTAAACGGAAGCAGCATTGTTGGAGCAGAATCTTTTACCGGTATTGGGGGTTGGGACAAACACCCTGCAACTATTAAATCTATTGGAGATAAAGCTTGGGCAGAAGGCATTACCCGTTTTATATTTCACACCTATGTGCATCAACCTTGGGATGTTGGACCAGGTATGGCTTTAAGTTACCACGGTTTCGATTTTAACCGTTTGAATACTTGGTGGACACAAAGCAAATCGTATTTAGATTATATCGCCAAATCGCAATATTTATTACAACAAGGTACTAATGTGGCAGATGTTTTGATATTTACTGGAGATTCGTCTCCAAACACCGCATTTTTATTACCTGAACTAAAGAAATCTGGTTATGATTATGATTTAATTGGAGCTAATAAATTGGCAGAATTATCTGTGAAAAATGGAAAAATTGTTACGAAATATGGAGTAGCATACGAAGTATTAAGTTTACCAGAAAGCGATTGGATAACGCCTAAAACACTAAAGATAATAGATGCTCTAGTTAAAAACGGCGCAAAAATTATTGGTAATAAACCAAAGCGTTCGCCAAGTTTGAGCAATTACCCAGAAAGTGATGTTTATGTAAAAACAACAGCCAATGCACTTTGGGATAAAGGTTTGATAAAAACTATTTCAATTGCTGAATTTTTAAATGAAAAGAAGATTGTTCCAGATTTTTCTATTGCCGAGGCGAATAGGGAAGGCATTGGGTTTATTCACAGAAAAACAAAGGAGGCTGATATCTATTTTATAGCCAATGCCAAAAAGGAAAAAGTAGCATTTACGGGACGCTTTAAAGTCGCAAACAAATTACCTGAAATTTGGAATGCAGAAACTGGAGACATGAAAAAAGTAGCCGTTTGGAAAAGTAATAACGATGGTACTGTAAACATTCCAATTGCTTTAGATAGTGAACAGGCTGTTTTTATAGTGTTTAAAGAAAATTCAGTAGATAAAAATTACATTGTTGAAGCTGAAGTAAAATTAGAAAAACCAACACCAACACCACTATCTAACTTAAAAATCATAAAAGCAGAATATGGTAATTTTTTACAAGAAGGTTTAGTAGATATTACGGATAAAGTAGCTGCAAAGGTAAATGGTGAAACATTAAATTTTCAGATGTCTAGAGCCTTTTGCGATTGTGATCCAGCAATGGGCTATGTCAAAGAGTTTCGAATGGAATATCAAATTGGAGATAAAGTAGAACACATTCATGCCGAAGAACGAGAGTTTGTTAAAATTGATGCAGGCAATCAACCCCTCAAAATAATTTCTGCGGTATTTGGCAAATTTAAAGCAGAAACCAAAGGTGTGCCTAAAAACTTTGAAGCTTTTGATATCACTAAAGACATCGAAAAACAAGTAACTTCTGGAAAATTGAATATCAAAGTTTCAGATGAATTGGTAAATGGAAAAGCATTAAAAAATGCTACTAATTTTCTAAAAATTACATTTGAAACCGATGGGAATTCAAGAACCACTATAATTCCAGAAGGCGAATTTTTGAATTTAAGTAGGTCTATACCTTCATCAGAAATTTATAAAATAAAAGGCAATACCATTTGGAAAACACCTTTTTCTGGAAGTTTGTCGTATACAAAGGCATCAGGAAAATCTAAAGAAATAAAGGTCAAGGTTCCACAACCAATAGACCTATCTAAAAATTGGGACGTTACATTTCCTTTAAAAAACGGTCCAGTACTAAAGAAGCATTTTAAAAAATTATCATCTTGGTCGGAAGCAACTGAAGAAGAAATTCAGCATTTTTCAGGTACTGCCATTTATGAAAAAGAATTCACCCTATCTAAAAAACAGTTATGTAAAGAGAATGCTTTTGAATTGGATTTAGGAAGTGTAGCTATTGTAGCCGAAGTGTTTATAAACGATAAAAAGGTAAGTACCTTATGGAAAGCACCTTTTAGAGTCACTATTGATGATTATGTGAAAAAAGGCAACAATACTTTAAAAATAAAAATTACCAATTTATGGGTAAACCGCTTAATTGGCGACGAAAAAGAACCTTTAGATTACCAGCGCCAAGGTAATAAAACCAAGGCACTTCCTAGTTGGTTGTCACATCCAGAATCTCGTGATTCCAAAAGACAAACCTTTTCCTCTTGGAAACATTGGAAAAAAGATGATGAATTAAAAATGTCTGGTTTATTAGGGCCCGTGAAACTTCAATTTTATAAAAAAACAACGCTATAACTATGATATTCAATTCACATGTTTTTAAAATACTATGCATTTGTTTTTGCTTTTTAGGATGTGCATCAACACAGAAAGATACTTCCAAAACCACAAAATCACATAAAACGGTCGATTATTTTGCAGACAATGGTTTTGGAAATGCAGTTGCTGTGGTGCAACATCCTGCAGGAGTCTATCATAAAGGAATTACTTATGTCTGTTATCAAGGGGAATTAGAAGATCCTTATGTAGCGTCCTATAATCATACTACAAAAGAATGGAAAGGTCCTTTTAAAGCAGGTGTTAGTCAAATGGGGAAAGATCCTAATCGAAAGAAAAAAATAGACAATCATGGTAAGCCTGCAATTCTTATTGATGATGCAGGATATATTCACATTGCTTTTGGAGGTCATGGAGGAACACCTGAAGACGGTGAAAATCCATTAGGAAATCATCATTATGGAAAGAATTTACATGCAGTTTCTAAAAAACCTTTAGATATCTCTGAATGGGAGACATTAGATAATATTTCATTGTTTGGAACCTACAGTCAGTTTGTAAAAATGAATAATGGCGATATGTACTTGTTTTATCGTCATGGAGCTCATAGGAGTAACTGGGTATATCAAAAATCAACTGATAATGGTAAAACATTTGAAGAACCAGTTTCCTTTTTAAAGCATAAAAGGAGAACTGATATTGAAGCCGAAGATTCTTGGTATCCTTGGGTAAGCAAAGGTAATGGAGATGATATTATTGTGGCTTTCGATTACCATATTTGTAGAGATAATAAAAATAGTCAAGATGCAAGAGGACACATTCCAGAAAGACATAATTTGTATTATATGGTTTTTAATACGAAAACCAGAAAATGGAAAAATGTTAAAAATGAACCTTTAGAAATGCCTTTAACTAAAGAAATAGCAGATAAAAAAACCTTGGTAAGAGAAATAGTTAATGATTGGACTTTTCAAGGTGTAACCGATGTAGATTCTAATGGAAATCCGCAAGTTATTGTACTGGTTGGACCAGATATTGGTGCAAAAAGAAGCGGACCCAAACGCATACAGCATTATAGGTGGGACGGACAAGAGTGGCTAAAAAGCAAGAATACTGATCTTCCCAGAGGAAATGGAGATTTGGAAGTAACATCATCGAAAGAAGTTAGTATTTATTTGGAAAATGAAACAAATGACGATGTTGGAGAAGTAAGCAGATGGGATAGTTATAACAGTGGAAAGTCTTTTAAAAAAGAAGCTGTTTTTTTACAAAGAAAAAATGCATCATTTGTTATATCTTCACTTATTGATAATCCACATCCAGATGCTAGAATTATTGTAGGAGAAAAAGAAGAAGGTACAAATTACAGAAAAATGTATCTTTTGGGTGATAACGGCCCTATAAAACGTTTTGAAAAAGAAACTCAAATTTTAAATAAAAATAAGATACTTAAAATCAACTAAAAATGAAAATAATAAAACTACTACTCTTTAATACCTTAATTATAAGCTCGCTTTTATCTTGTGGAAATAAGAAAAAAGAGAATACAAGTAAAAGTGAAAATACAGCAGAAGCTCAAACGCCACCAAACATTGTATTTATATTATCAGATGACCAGTCGTGGACAGATTATAGTTTCATGGGAGATGAAAATATAGAAACTCCAAGGATAGATCAATTTGCAAAAGAAAGTTTAACTTTTACTAAAGGTTATGTACCTACTCCTTTGTGTTCTCCTTCATTGGCAACTATAATTACAGGTTTGTATCCTAAAAATCACGGAATTTTAGGGAATGATTACGTTTATAAACGTGTAAAAGGAGACCGTAAAGCAACTCAAAAAAATAGAGCAGAAGCTTATAAACCTGTCATTGCTGCTTTTGAAAAGCAAACGACACTTCCAGACATGTTGAAAGAAAAAGGTTATTTGTCTTTTCAAACAGGAAAATGGTGGCATGGTAACCACAAAATTGGAGGTTTTGATTATGGTATGACACATGGAGACCCGAAACGAGGTGGTCGTCATGGGGATTATGGTTTAGAAATTGGTAGAAAAGGTTTAGATACGATTAATAATTATGTAGACTTGGCAATAAAAGAAAAGAAACCTTTCTTTTTATGGTATGCACCATTTTTACCGCACAGACCTCATAATCCTCCACAACGTTTATTCGAAAAATATAAAAAGAAAACAGACTCAGAGCACTTGGCAAAATACTGGGCGATGATAGAGTGGTTTGATGAAACTTGTGGACAATTATTCGATTTAATTGAAGATAAAGGCTTAACCGAAAATACGTTATTTGTGTATGTATGCGACAATGGATGGAAACAAGATCCTAATAAAAGCGGTTATATGAAAGTATCTAAACGTGCACCATACGATTTAGGAATACGCACTCCAATTATGTACAAATGGGCAGGTAAAATAAAGCCCAAAATGGATACAGAAACTGTTGTAAGTAGTATAGATATGGTACCAACAGTTTTAGCTGTTTTAGGTATAGAAAAACCTGAAAACTTACCTGGAATTAGTGTTTTAAATAAAGAAACATTGGATAAACGAGAAGGAATTTTTGGAGAAGTATACGCGCATGATTTCGAATCTATAGAAAAGAGTATGTTTTACAATATGGCTATTTTTCCTCCTTACAAAATTATCGTTCCAGATCCAATAAGAAAAAAGAAAGAAAAAGTACAGTTGTTCAATATTAATGAAGACCCATTAGAGAAAAATAATATTGCAGATCAAAATCCAGAAGTGGTAGAACAACTAAAAAATAGAATTAAAGAGTTTAGGTCTAAATAAATTGTGATGAAAAAAACGTATTTCTTGCTGTTAATAGGAGCGCTATTTTTAGGTGCTTGTTCGTCTGAAAGTAAAAAAGTAAAGGTTAAAAAACCAAACGTATTGTTTATCGCTGTTGATGATTTAAACAATATGATAGGTCCTATTGATAATTTTTCAAATATCAAAACACCAAATTTTGATCGATTAGCAAAAATGGGAGTAACCTTTACCAATGCCCATGTACAAGCACCACTTTGTGGTCCTTCGAGAGCCTCTATAATGACAGGTTTACGGCCTTCTACAACGGGAATTTATGGAATGACACCTGATAACGAAATTAGAAGAGAGGGAAATCCTGCAACTAAAGATATTACGTTTTTACCAGAGTATTTTCAGCAAAATGGGTATCATACAATGGGTATTGGAAAGCTGTTTCACATTCACGCTCCTAAAAATGTATTTCAAGAATCTGGAGGACGTGTAAAAGGTTTTGGACCTTACCCTAAAGAACGTTTTGTTTGGAATGGTTTTGGAAAAGGAATTAAGGGAAAACACGGAAGAACAAGTACAGACTGGGGAGCTTTTCCAGAAAACGATACGTTAATGCCAGATCATCAATCTGTAAATTGGGTTAAAGAACGTTTACAGAAAAGTTATGAAAAGCCTTTTTTTATGGGCTTAGGATTTTTACGTGTTCATGTACCTTTGTATGTGCCTCAAAAATGGTTCGATTTGTATCCTTTGGATAAAATTGAAACACCTCCATACAAATCTGATGACTTAAATGATATTCCAAATATTGGTTTACAAATTAACGATTTACCAATGATGCCATCCACAGAATGGGCAAAGGAAAGTGGAGAGTGGAAAAAAATTGTGCAAGCCTATTTGGCATGTGTCAGTTATGTTGATTATGAGTTAGGTCGTGTTTTAGATGCTTTAGAAAGTAGTAAGCATGCAGACAATACCATTATTGTTTTGTGGTCCGATCATGGATATCGTTTAGGGGAAAAAGGTACGTTTGCAAAACACGCACTTTGGGAAACAGCTACCAAAGCACCATTACTATTTGCTGGTCCCAATTTACCGAAAGGAAAGAAAATTACTGCACCTGTAGAAATGTTGTCTGTTTATCCAACCTTGTTAGAATTAAGTGGATTACCTGCATATAAAAGAAATGAAGGAAAAAGTTTAGTAACGATGATGCAAAAAGATGAGGGGTTACAAGATGCTTATGCCTTAACTACTTTTGCGATGAATAACCATGCTATAAAAAAAGATGGTTACAGGTACATACGCTATGAAGATGGTACAGAAGAGTTTTATGATCATAGTAAAGACCCGAATGAATGGTATAATGAAGCTAGTAATCCTAAATATAAAAGTAAGTTAGCAACTTTAAAAGCGTTTTTACCAAAAGAAAATTCAAAATGGGATGAAAAGTCAAATTACACGTTTCAACCTTATTTTGTAAATCAAAAAAAACGTATTAATGGAGCAGAAAAACAACCTTTAGAAGTAATTGGAGCAGATAGATAAATGGTCATTTATAAAACCAATTTCATTAAAACAAGTGTTGCTATTTTTTACATGTTTTTTTGCAGTATTGCTTTTGCTCAAAATCCAATTTTAAAAGGTCTTGGTGTTTCAGATCCTCATGTAAGGGTTTTTCAGGATACAATTTACTTATACTCTGGCCATGATGCTAATCCAAAAGATAAAACTTGGGTAATGAAAGACTGGCGTGTGTTTTCGTCAACAGATTTACGCCATTGGTCTTTACAGGGTACTATAAGCCCCAAAGACAACTACATGGATGATAATAGTACAGATTGTTGGGCGAGTGACGCTGCAACAAGAAATGGGAAGTACTATTTTTATTTTTCAGATAGAAAAAGGGGTGTTGGAGTAATGTCTGCTTCATCTCCTACAGGGAATTTTAAAGATGCTTTAGGAAAACCTTTGGTGGCGCCAATGCACGACCCAACAATTTTAATTGATGATGATGTAGAAAAAACACCCTATTTAATATACGGAGATAAAGAAGGAGGAGGATTTCATATTACAAAATTAAATGATGATATGATTTCTATTGCAGAGACCCCAAAACCAATTCAAATTAATGGAGAAGCTTGGGAAAATGCACCACATTGGATGGATAAGAATTATCTCTTTAAACATAAAGATTGGTATTATTTAAGTTGGGGAAGAGATTATGCTGTTTCTAAAAATATTTATGGTCCATACCAATGTTTTGGAGGGGTTGGTAAAGGTTATAATTTAAATGAATTTGCTCATGGAAGTTTTTTCAAATGGAAAGGTCAGTTTTATCATATTTGGTGTTATTATATCAATAAAGGCTATAAGTTTAGAGAGTCTATTATAACCTATTGCCATATCGATGATAGTGGAAAAATTGTAACAGACACGAACTTTTTAGATCAACATTTTAGTAACGGAGTAGGGCAATACAATGCCTCTTGGGAAAAAATTGAAGCAGAATGGTTTTATGAAAAATCATCAACAATAGAAAAAATAGGGAGTGAAAAAGATGGATTTGTACTGTCAAATATTAAAGATAAAGATTGGGTAAGATTTGCGAATTTAACTTTTGATAAAGCATATCAAAAACTAATAGTAAATAGTTCTTTTAAAGGTAAAAAAGGAACTTTAGAAATACGAACTAAAAGTCCAAAAGGAAAGTGTATTGGAAAACTAGAATTAACAGCTAAAAATCAATCTAAAGTTTTTCAAAAAAGAGAACTTAAGATAGATCATGGTATTTCTAAAGAAGATGTATATGTAGTTTTTAAGTCTACAGAGAATAGTGTTTTACAATTAGATTGGATAAAATTTATACAATAATAAAACAAGTAAATTTTTAGTAAAAAAGGTAACTAAATCATGATGTTATTTACCAAAACAGTATCAAATTCTTTCATAAAATTGTCTAGATTACAAAAAAAATCAATAATTTCAATGTCATAAATCATAAGCAGAATATTTTTAGTTAATTGGATACCAGAACCTTAATTTTCTGCTTTAATTTAAATTTTCTTATATCGAACTCAGTTAAAATAACTAACCTGTTTTGAAGTTATTTTTAAATTCTTAAAAAAAGCCCAAGAAAAAAATCTTGGACTTTTAAAAAATATATAGATGGTTTTATTAGGTTAATTTTTCAACCATTTAAAGTTTAAGTTATTATTTGACGAACTAAGATTTACGAAGTAAATACCACTGTCTAAATTACTAACATCAATATTTATCAATTTATTAGATTGTGGTGCGTTTATCAAACCTACAACTTTACCAGTAATATCATAAATACTAATTTTACTTACTGTTATGCTATTATTATTTACAAAGGTCAAATCGTTTTTTACAAGCGAGGATTTTAAAGTAATATTATTTTTTAAACTCGTATCAATAATACTTTCGTTATCATTTACACCTTTTTTAGTAGAAGACTTAAAGCTAGTGGTCGTATAATTTGCATAAATATTATAAACCCAATTAGATTGAGCAGTATTACCCTGCCAAAAACTAGGCATAATACCATCAGACCATCCTTGATTAGAATTTATTCTACCAGGAGTTCCTGAATAGTACCTTACTTCTACACTATCTTCGTACACCCATGCTAAAAAAAGCCTTTGGTTAGCACTAACAGATACAGGTTGTTCTAAGTTAATAGTTTGCCAGCCTGCAGAATTATTAACTGGTGTAATAGGTGTAATGCCTAACCTGTTTTGAGGTGTGGTACCACTACCATCATAAACGGCTAATGTCATGTCATTGCTACCACCTTCATGGTACATGGAAATACTGGTAATTTGTCCATCACTAGGCATGTCAATCGGCATTGCTCTTCTGTTAGATGCTGCTGCAGAAACAAGGTCTCCTAAGTTTTTATAACCAACTCTTGTAGTAGTTGATGATCCTCCATTATTGTCAGAACCAGATGAAGGGGTGTAGTTTGCATAGATGTAATAGATCCAATTAGATTGGTTAGCAGTGCTTCCCCAGCTACTTGGCATACCACTAGACCAACCACTACCAGCATCTATTCTACCTGGGCTTCCCTGTCTATATCGTATACCTGGATTGTTTTCATATACCCAAGCTAAAAATAAAGTTTCATTAGCATTGACCTGAACTGGTTGCTGTAGTTGGATAGTTTGCCAACCTGTTTGAGAGCTTACAGTAGTAACATCTGTTACAGCAATTCTATTATTGGGGTTTGTTCCACTTCCACTATAAATAGCTAACCTCATATCACCTTGCCCTGCTTCATGGTACATAGCAATACTTGTAATAGTTCCATCTTCAGGCATTACCACAGGCATAGCTCTACGATTAGCAGAAGTGGTTGTTCGGTCTCCTAAATTGTCAAAACCAATTAAATTTTCGTTATTTGATCCGCCATTGTTGTTACCACCATTGTTATTGCCTCCAGTATTATTTCCACCAGTATTATCAGGGTATCCAATTATATCTCTAAAAAAAGCGGTTCTATTTTGTAAATAATTGATTACAAAATTTTCTACATTAGCAGGTAATCTTCCTGGGTATTTTAGGTATGTGTAACAAAAAATGGCGTGTTCTGGCATATCTTCTATTTTTGTACCATCATCTAAAGTAAAATCTCTTGCATATTCAGTAATGTATGCGTTGTCACTACTTACTGCGTTTTGCCATGCAGCTGTTTCTTGATAATCTTCTTGATATCCGGCATGAACTGACTCATGAAACACGGTTTCTTCTAAATCGTTATTGCTGATACGAACATCCATATTTTGAGAATATAAATTAAAGAATCTTCCTTTGTTCTCTGCATTCGCAGTAGTGTTAGGTCCTCCCCAGTGTATATTAATATGATCTAGGTTTTGCCTGTTTTGTACAGGCAACTTACCTAATCTAGGGGTTAATTTGTCTACCCAAGTTCTTGCTTGTGTTGCATTGCCCAGATCGCCGCTAACCCATATTGGTAGTACTTTTCCTGTAGCAAATGTGGCTTCAAAAATATGAACCCCATCTTCAAATAGACCTCGTTTTTCTTTACTCGGCATTTCCACGTTATCTCTAGTTCCTAAATAAGATACACTTTGAAAGTCGTCAGGATCATCACTTTTAATAAAATCAATATCGTTAGACGTTATCGAAAACCGCCATAATGGATCTTGACCATAAGTGTTTGACCATAATAAAAGGCCTATTAGTATTATAAATAATTTTTTCATTTTTATTTGATTTTGATTAGTTATTAATTTTACAAAACCTAATTTATTGTTTGAATAAATTTAAGAGTTGCATCATTCGAATACTAAAATTTAAATTTGGTGTTTTGTGGAAATTGTTTTTAACATTGCACCAATAAATTTTAAATACTAACAATCTTATACTCCTTGTTTAATAAGGAATACGTTTTAGTATATTCAGAATTATTTTCAAATTGATAAAGTCACGATTGACATAGTAAAGTGCTTAAGAAAATACATTTTACTAATAAATTATACACTTGTTTTAGGAGGAGGTGTAGTTCTCTATCAAATTTTAAAATACCTTTTCTAATCGATTATAAAAAGTAGTTACTCAAAAGTAATTA
Organism: Polaribacter sp. WD7; assembly: GCF_003335085.1. GTDB lineage: Bacteria > Bacteroidota > Bacteroidia > Flavobacteriales > Flavobacteriaceae > Polaribacter. The sequence goes on from NZ_QPEJ01000018.1 coordinate 965,301, forward strand.
CTAAAAGATAGCAATAAAAGTTGATTGCATTAATAAATTGAAAAAAAACCATTGAAAAAAAGAATTTTGTATTATACTGAAATAGGTTGACCTTTTTTTGATGATTTTCGACACGTTCAATCTATTTTTTTCAGCCGTTTAGAAGGCAAAAAAATAGTTTGAACTCGGTTAGTTCTTAAATTTTTAG
>NZ_QPEJ01000002.1 GCF_003335085.1 Polaribacter sp. WD7
ACATATAAAAAATGCTTACGTTACAGCTCAAGTTAAAAATAACGAAAAGCAAACATCAAACAAAGTAACGTTAGCAAAAGGAGAATATGTATATTTCTGTCCTTTAAACCCAACACCACAATACACTCTAATAGTAGAGTAAATAGTAGTTTCGGTTTATTAAAAACAGGCTTGGGAAAAATATTTCTAAGCCTGTTTTTATTGTTATAAACTAAACTTTAAGACAATAGTAGTATTTAGATTTTCAATCAGTTATTTGTGTATTAGTAAGATAAATGAGTTGTTTATAAAACAATAGCAACTTTAATTACTGTAACCTACACAAAATAGAATGTGTAAACAACAACTATGTTCATGTATTGTTTAAAAAGTTATAAGGTAGTCCAAACAGTAAGAACCTTTGTCCATTTTTAAACCTCTGTTTCGGTTGCATCTTTGTAGTGTAATTCATGCAGAACGTATTTCAGCATAAAACAAATAGTATTAACAACATTCCGAAATAAAAAAGGAATATAAAACAAATATAAAGATGGAAATTCAATTAAAACAAACAGATTTCAATTCGGTAATAGAAAATAATAGCAATGTTTTATTAGACTTTTATGCAGACTGGTGTGGTCCATGTCAAACCTTATTACCAACTATTCACAAATTAGCAGACGAGCTAAAAGATGATGTCGTAATTAAAAAAGTAAATGTTGATGAAAATCAAGAATTGGCAGCAAAATTTAACATCAGAAGCATTCCAACTTTAGTGTTTTTTAAAGATGGTAAATCTGTAGATTCTCATACAGGATTAATTACAGAAAGAAACTTAAGATCTAAAATAGACAGATTAAAGTAAACAAAAAAGATCAAGTCCAAACCAAAGGAACTTTTGTCCATTTTTAAAGGTTGGTCTTGGTTGCATCTTTGCAGTATAAATGAAAAGGAAGTGTTTTTGAGATATTCTTCAAAACAATATTAATATTTAAAACAAAAACAATATGAAAACTATACAAAACACAGATTGCCCAAATTGCTGGGGATATCAAACTTACGAGAATAACAATTTAGAACAAGAATTTTGTACAAATAACGAACAATAATTAATAATAAATAAAAAAAAAGTCCTGTTTGCAGCAGGCATAAAATTATGAGCACATTTAATGTACCAACCAAAAACGAAGTATCAGAAAACAATCAAGCAATTTTTGCACAATTAGAAAAAGGATTAGGCTTTGT
>NZ_QPEJ01000003.1 GCF_003335085.1 Polaribacter sp. WD7
TGATAACTTTTTAGGGAATTTAATCGCAGGTTTAACAGCTTACTCTTTCCTTGACAAGAAACCTAGTATTAAAATTCAAAGATTTTTGCCTAATATAGATATAAGTTAAGTCGAACTCACGTTTAATAAGTAAAATCAAACGAATTTTATAATTACTATTGCCAACAACGTGTATATTCAATTGCTAGCTAATAGACTACTTTGGAAAATCCTCGCGGATTTTCCATTCAGTAATTATTTGCTATTTTAGTGATTGAACCACGCAACTGAAACATACACAAAACCGTTGGGTGCAACTAAAAAAAAATGAAAAATGAAGAAAATATACTTTATAATATTACTTTTTACTACTGTTAAATCAATAGCAGTAAATAACAGTAATCTCTTGAAAATAAAAGCTAAAATCTCGGAGAAATACGGAATTGAGATGAATTTAAAAATCACTGAAAATTCTGTAAATGGATATTACTATTACACGAAATACAAAACGAATATTCCTTTAGTTGGAAAAATTAACAACGAAAAATCAGAAATCCTTCTTTTAGAAAAACCATGGACTGAAAATAGTTTAAGCAACCCTACAAAAGGTTTTATATTAAATATTTCAAACGATCAAATAACCGGTAAATGGTTTGACAAAAGTCCTGAAAAAAAATTGCCAGTAAGTGGATATTTTAAAAATGAAAAACTAAAATATGAAACTGAAACCGACGGAGACTATAAAAGTCTGCGTAATTCTGAAAAATTTCAAGGATTCATAAAGTTAGTTAATATTCACGACAATATATTTGTATTTGATATCTCAACATATACAGAATCAGGATGTATTGGGGAACTTTATGAGATTATTCGTATTGAAAAAAATAAAGGAGTATTTAAAAATCAATCATGCGAAATATCTGTAGAATTAGATAAAAATAGTATTACTATTAGTGAGCAAAAATGTGCTGCTCATGGACATAGATGTTATTTCGACGGAAAATATCTAAAACAGTAAAGCTGACACCCAACACCGTATATAATTTATTGCTAGTTTCTTGCTTACTTACGAAAGTCCTCGCGGACTTTCTTTGTCTGTAATTATTTACTAAATTAGTTGCTTGAAACACGCAACAAACCATATACAATAACGTTGTACGCAAGTTGACCGATGAAACGTAAAAAGAAAATAACAATCGGAATTGGACTCTTATTGGTCGGAATTTTATTTTGGCAATTCGGACTTTTTAACCGATTTAATTATTTGACTGCAAAGATTGACGGCTGGAGAAATTCGGCAAGAATTGTAACAACTGAACCACCTTTGCATCCTTGCGGAGTTCCTTGTATTGGACTGAAAGAAGACTATGGATTTCACGAACATTATACAAGCTGTAATCAAACTGGACCAACTATACGCGGAATTAAAGCTTATAATGCAGAAATTGAAAAGTATCTAAATAAAAGAAACGGAAAGGATTGGCGAGCAAAATATCAAGCGGAATTGGATTCGCTGATTAAAAATAATCGATTAGAATAAATGGGATTAGGAGCTGGACACGTATTAGATATGATAAATCGGATGAAACAAAACCGAGCGCAACGTCCATCTAATCGTTCAAAATTTAAAGAAAATAATCGTGATGGAATTTATTCATCTGACAAAAAATCTCGACAACCGAATTTTAAAACTGTTCCTGAAAAAGAACTGATTGAAATAAAAAATCGGATTCGTGAACGAGCGAAAACGGAACAAAAAAAAGAACGGATTATTATTGGAATTTCAATCCTTTTCGGAATAATTTCACTAATCGGATTTCTAATATAGCTGAAATAAAAAACCTGCGTACAACAATGTATAACCGCAATTACGGCGGATTCGACTACGTCCGAATCCACTCGGAATTGCTAACGTCTGTGCTAAACCGAAAATTAACACATATTAACCCGTAACTGACGGTTATACGAGACCGTTGGGTTTCATACCCAAGCAAACTCAAAATTGAAATTAATTTTCGTAAATTTGTTTAAAAAGTAAAAAAATGGACATTCAAACTACAAAACTAGAATTATTGAAAGTTATATTAGAAAATGAAAACTCTGAATTTATTCAACGAGTGTCCGATTTTGTAAAAAAAGAAAGAAAAGATTTTTGGAATGAATTAAGTTTATCTGAAAAAAAAGAAATTAATAAAGGAATTAATGAACTCAATAACGGTAAAAGAATTTCTTACGAATCTTTTTTAAAGAAAATATCATAATGAATGAAAGTATTTTTATCTGAGCTAGCAGAAACAAAACTTTTAAAACTTTCTGAATATTTATTAGAAAATTGGAATATAAAGACAAGAGATAAGTTTATATCAAAACTTACTGAAAAGATTAAACAAATATCGATTCAGCCTGAAAGTTGTCCGAAATCATTTGAATTTGAAAATTTGTATAAATGTGTAGTGACAAAACAAACAACATTCTATTACAGAATAAACTCTGATAAACAAGAAGTTGAAATTATCACGATTTTCGACACCAGACAAAATCCTGAAAGGTTGAATGAGGACATCGAATAGTAGTACGAAAACCCAACAACGTGTATATTCAATTGCTAACATCTAGCCTACTTGGGAAAATCCTCGCAGATTTTCTATTCAGTAATTATTTTCTAAATTTAGTGAAGAAACCACGCAACTGATATATACACAAAACCGTTGCCAAAAATTGCGCTCAGCAGGCTCAAAAAAGGAATCTGAGCTAGAAATTTTGAAGCTGAAATGTTAAGCACTCTCTCACGAAATTAGAATGTTTGACTTTCTAAAGTTTGAGGACTTACTCAAACTCTGAAAAATTGTAACGTGTGAGTCTCAGCAAAACGTGTGACTGAAAAACTAAATCTGAGTTACTTTCGGACTTGAAATTCTTTGTGAAATTTCTCACTCATACTCTGAATTTAGTAAAACGTGAAAATAGAAACAGAATTGTAAACTGAAAAGCAACATTTTGGCAACAAGGTATAAATTTTATTGCTGCGTTATTTTTCCTTCGGAAAAATCCGCATTGGGTTAGTTGTTTTAATATTTTGCTTACTTTTAGCTTGAGAAACCGCAACAAACTTTATACAGGGGCGTTGTGCTTAATGTAAAAACTGAACTTTCCTGAAATAGGTTGACTAAAAATTAATCAATTAATTATAGTCACTTATGAAAACAAAAAAAGAACCCTGGCGAAAAAGAACCTATCAAAAAGTAACCTTAGAAACTAA
>NZ_QPEJ01000004.1 GCF_003335085.1 Polaribacter sp. WD7
TTTTATCGTCAGAAATCATAAGCAGAGTATTTGTTAATAAATTGAAATTCAGTACTTTAATTTACTAAATATTCTGCTTTTTTCATAATAATAAATCATCTATTTTACATCGAACTCACGTTATTTATTAAAATTTATTTTTTAGGTTTTTTAAAAATAAATATTTTATTCCTGTATTTTTCATATTCTCTTAAATCAATATCACTTACATTAGGGTTGTCAGGTAAATAATAGACTTCGAATTTTTCACCTACACAGCCTTTAGATTCATTCTTGCATTTGAAAAAACCTGTGATGGCTTCAGATTTATAAGATTTTCCATTGACATAATATTTATATTGTAATACATAATTCGTTTTTGTAGTGTGAAAAAAATCAATAATTCTAGCTGTTGTATATTTTCCTTTTCTACTTAATTCATAACTTGAATAGTATTTTTTTATAAAAAAGATTATGAAGACTACAACTAATATAGGAAACACTAATTTTTTCATTTTAATCAGTTTAGTTTATTATTTTTAGATTTTATTTCAGCACAGAAAACAGTACTTCAATAAATTCTGCACCTTTATCTTTACCGATATATTTTATTCTTAAAAAATTCAAATAGTAGTTCTTTTTCAAATCTTGTAAATTTTCTTTTATTTTCATAAACTATTTTGTAGATAAATCAACTTTTTTCAGGTGCTGTAGGTTATTATTGCCAACGGCTCTGTATAAAGTTTGTTGCGTGTTTTCAAGCTAAAAGTAAGCAAATTATTACTGATTAGAAAGTCCGCGAAGACTTTCGCAAGTAAGCAATTAGCTAGCAATAAAATTTATACCTTGTTGGCTGTAGGTTTTTCAATTATTTTCTTTTTCTTTAATTTTCTCTATTTTTTCCATAAACTCATTCGATTTTTCAATATCAAAATTCAATTTTTCCTTACTTCTATAATCTAATGGAAATATGGTATAAGTTGGTAATTGCACTAAGGTCATTTTAAAGTTTGCTTTTTCTTCAAAATCAAAATTTTTAAATTGTGTTATGTTATTCAGATATTTTAAATTTAGGTCATTTTCAAATGTTAAAACATATCCAAAAGGAGGAAAAGCTATTTCAGAACAATTTACTATTTTTCCCGATTTGAAATCACCGTGAACAACTCTTTCTATGTATCTCACTCTTTCAGCTCTTGTTAGATAAGTATAAACTTGAAATTTTTCAGGTAATTCTTTTATGTTTTTATTCAAAACAAAGTCAGACAACTCAGGATAAGTTTTAAGAAAATTTTTGTCATTAATTGCTAAAAACATTGAAATAATTTGTTTCAATATAGCTAAAGGTTCTATTTCATTTATCTCAAAATATACTGCCGCAAATTCAGAGTCTGCAAGTAATTTCACTCCTGCATTTGCCCATTTAAAATAAGAATTAACATAATTTGAACCTAAAAAGTTATTGCAATTTATGCAAAATGAATTGTAACCAATTCCACCTTGTTTGGTTTTTCCTTTGGGTATTTCTTTTAATAAATTTCTTGAATTTATATAATCTTCAAATTTAATAGAAATATACTTTGTATTTTTATTATAAGCTACTTTAGGTGGAACGTGTTCAAATGATAAATTTGTATCTTCTCCACAAAGGTGACAAATTCCCTTTGTCATTTTATGTCTTCCCATAGTGATTTTTACTTACAGCCAACGTTTTTGTGTATATTTCAGTTGCGTGGTTTAAGCACTAAATTAACAAATAATTACTAAATGGAAAATCCGCTAGGATTTTCCCAAGTAGGCTATAAGCGAGCAATTGAATATACACGTTGTTACCTGTAGGCTTTTGTATTTTTCCTTATTAAGTAAACTCCATAAATTATAAAGAAAGATGAAAATGCGATAGTCAATAATTTTTCATTCAAGTCTTTAGAAATAATTCCAAACCAAATGGAAATAATAATTCCAAATATTAAAAATCCAATTCCATAGTAAAGACTATTTTTTCTTTGCCATTCATTCTCTGACTTTATATTTCTCTTTTTTCCTTTAATTAAGGCGCTTCTTAATTGAGGATAGTTTTCATAGCTTGAAGAAGATATTTTATATTTAAAATTCTCTCCGAATAAAGTCAAATCTTTCCATTTCATATGACCAATTTCTCCTTTAAATTTCGCATTCTCTTTTTCAATTTCATTATAAGATAATATTTCAGATAAGTTTATAGTCCTTTTTTTAAAACCAATTAAAGTCCTAATAATTAATTTAGTTTCAGTTATTTCAAGAATATTATAATTTATCAGATAGTAAATTGAAGCAATTCCACCTAATAAAAAAGGAATACTTATAAAAAGAATTCCTAATTTTTCCATCGCAGAAATAGTTAATTTAACTCCGAAAAAAGTAAAAAAAAACACCTCCTAATAGAAGTATTATAATGTTTGAAACCTTAATTTCAGATTTTACAAATTCGTTTTTCTCCATTAATGGGTTAGATTGGTTTTAGCTTACAGGTAACGTGTTTGTACAAGATTAGTTGCTGTGTTTAAGTACTAAACTTAGTAAATAAAAACTGACGAAGAAAATCCGCGAGGATTTTCGTAAGTGAGCAAGAAGCAAGCAATTAATTTTGTACGGTGTTGCCCACAGTTGTTGTGCGTTTTGCTTATCCGTTTAATCTATATCTAGATAACCATTTTAATCGGCTGTTAACTTCTTGCAATTTATCTAATAATTCAGACTTTCCACTTCCAATTACATCGACATTATTTAATTTCACTGCGGTTCCTGCCATACAAACCATTAACATTCCTTTTCCAGCACCAATTTCTGAATAGTCAATATCGGTTGCAATTACTGCATTTGCTCCCAGATCTATTGCTTGCTTTCGTAATTGGATAAAACACATATCTTCGCCCGCTTTTAATTTCTCATTGTGTCTTCCAGATTGCGCTCCAAAAAAGTCTGTAAAAGATGAAGTAAACTCCGTTATTACTCCAGTTCCAGTTGAAGACTGACCAGTTACCATTCCGATAACTTGGTAATCCCAATTCATCGGAGTATGAACCGAAATAACAGGAATATTATTTATCAGTTTTTGCATTTGGTTTGTCAGATTTTTTCTTTCCGAAGCTATTTGGTTAGAATACTTTTCATAAAGTTCTTTTCCACATTTTGAACAATAACCTTCAGCTTTTGGTTCGTTATATTCATTTATGATTGCGGTGTGCATTTTTGTGTACAATGCGTTACTCGACATTATTCCGATTTTGATTGCAGATTGGCAATTCGGACAATCTTTAATTTTACTCATATTTGTTTTGTATTATACTGAAATAGGTTGACCTTTTTTTGATGATTTTCGACACGTTCAATCTATTTTTTTCAGCCGTTTAGAAGGCAAAAAAATAGTTTGAACTCGGTTAGTTCTTAAATTTTTAG
>NZ_QPEJ01000005.1 GCF_003335085.1 Polaribacter sp. WD7
ATTTTAGTTTCTAAGGTTACTTTTTGATAGGTTCTTTTTCGCCAGGGTTCTTTTTTTGTTTTCATAAGTGACTATAATTAATTGATTAATTTTTAGTCAACCTATTTCAGGAAAGTTCATTTTGGTGCTTGTTGCCAACGTTTCTGTATAAAATTTGTTGCGTTGTTTTCAAGCTAAAAGTAAGTAAATTATTACTGATTAGAAAGTTTGCGAGAACTTTCCCAAGTAGGCTAAAAGCTAGCAATAAGGTTTATACTTTGTTGGCTAAAGTACTTTTTTTGTCAAAATCATATATAATTTTTCATTGATATAATAATTTCCAGTTCCAAGTTTTTGTTTTGATAGAATTCCATCTTTGGCAAGTCTATTTAAATAATTCGCAGCTGTAATTCTTGATACACCCAAATCTCTTTCTATAAATTCAATTTTTGTATATGGGTGTTGAAATAAGTTATTCAATAAATCTTGACTATAAAATTTATAATTATTTCTAATTAGATGTTTATATTCAAGCATTAATTTCTGTATATCTTTTATTAGAATTATGGTTTGCTTAGAAGTTTGTTCTACTGCTTTAATAATATAGATTAACCAATTTTCCCAATTGTCAGTAATTCTAATTTCCTGTAATAACTCATAATATTTAGCTTTATTTTCGATAATAAATCTACTCAAATATAGAATTGGTAAATCAAGTAAATCTTTCATCACTAAATAAAGCACATTAATAATTCTTCCTGTTCTACCATTACCATCATAAAAAGGGTGTATACTTTCAAATTGATAATGTATAATAGCCATTTTTACTATCGGGTCAAAATCAGATAAAGTATCGTTATTGATAAATTGTTCTAAATTTGACATTAATTTTTTTATAGTTTCAAAGTCTTGTGGAGGAGTATAAACTATTTCCCCTGTTTTGGCATTTTTTAATGCAGTTCCAGGAACTTTTCTAAATCCAGCATTATTTTTTTCTAATTCGGATTGTATTTGGATAATGTCATTATTTGTTAAAATATTTCTTTTTGAAATTAACGAATAACCTATTTTTAAAGCAGAAATATAATTTTGAACTTCTTTAGCATCTAATGATTTTACTCCTTCCAAATTTAGTTCAGCTTTGTAAAGGTCATCATGTGTTGTAATGATATTTTCAATTTCAGAACTATCTTTTGCTTCTTGTAAACCTAGAGTGTTAATTAGAATATTTTCATTTGGAATACTCGATACTAAACCTTTTAGCTCAGCTAATGCTCTATGAGCTTCGTTTAATTTTTTAAGGACATTTTTCGTTTCAATGTCTTTTTCCAAAGGAAGTTTTTCAAGCTTAAAGTCATTCATAATGATAAGGAATTCTACTTTTCTTTACAAAGGTAATTGATAATGATAAGAAAATTCACTTTTCTTTACATAATAATTTTAGATGATAAGTTATTTGAACTTTATTTGCATTACATTTTGAGCCCACTGAGGTATTTTAGCCAACGTTTCTGTATAAGCTTTGTTGCGGGTTTATCAAGCTAAAAGTAAGTATATAATTACGGATTAGAAAGTTCGCGAGAACTTTCCCAAGTAAGCCAAAAGCTAGCAATACAGCTTATACCTTGTTAGCATACGTTTTAATTCCTTTTTAATTTAAGTTTTCTTTTTTCACTACTATAGTTTGTCCCCATAAATCCCCAACTCTCTGATTCAAGTCTGTATTTTTTATTGTCAATATTCCTACAAGACCAAAAAAGAACATATCAATTGGATCAAGTAAATGTCTTTTCAGAGACTCACTAAAAGTCAGTTTTCTATTAATTCCACTTTTTGGAATTGCTTTCAATCCCAAAATAAGATTTCCAATTGTTGCTCCAATTCCAATTTCAAACCCAATTGTCATAATTCCCCAAAAAATTATAGGAACAATTGATAGTAATCCATTTACGGAATAACCTCCATCTGCATTAAGTTTTCCAACTGCATAAATATAAAAGAAAAAGAAAGCATAAATTAAAATATAGTCAACTAATCCTGCAACCATTCTGTTTCCAATATTGGGTTCAGTTTTAATTTCCTCAAATTCTTCAAATTCACTCATAGGTTTCGGTTAATGTATGCTAACGTTTCTGTATAAGCTTTGTTGCGGGTTTGTCAAGCTAAAAGTAAGTAAATAATTACGGATTAGAAAGTTCGCGAGAACTTTCCCAAGTAAGCCAAAAGCTAGCAATACAGCTTATACCTTGTTGTGTGTAGTTTATTTTTTCAATTCGTAATTTTCAATAATTTCAAAACCTAATAAACCTTTATTGGTAATAAATTCAATGGTTTTAAATTCAGAATAATCTTTCTTTAAACTAAAATGTTCAGGTAAAATTCGGCTTATTAATTCACCATTTTTTTCTAAAGTTACTTTAGGATTATTTCTTCTAATTCTTTTTCTTCCCCCAGTTTTAGATTGTATAATTTTCTCAATTTTATATTCTTTTTTATTTCTTTCAGAATTTTTTCCAATATAATTTACACCTAAAATAATTCCATTTACAACATTTCCTAACATTGCTGTTACACCAAAAATTGTAAGAAAACATACAAGAAAAATAAACATTTTCAATTTAATTCCTTCAAGTTTTTTATAGCTTTTCGGATTCAATAATTCCATCTTATAAATTAAATATATTCCAATGATTAATCCAGAAGATATTAAACTTCCCCAAAATAATGATTCACTATAAAAAGTTAAATCAAATAATAGATAAACAATTAAATGAAAAATTCCACCAACTAAAACAAAAGGTTTGTATTTAATTGATTCCTTTTTTTTCTTCTTTTTATTTTTCTTTTTTTTCTTCATTTATTTAGTTCAGAAGTATGAGTGAGTAATTACACACAACGGTTTTGTGTATATATCAGTTGCGTGGTTTATTCACTAAATTTAGCAAATAATTACTGAATAGAAAATCCGCGAGAATTTTCCCAAGTAGGCTATAAACTAGCAATTGAATATACACGTTGTTGTACGTAGGCTTTTATTATTTCGCTCATTACTTCTTTCGGATATTTCCATTTTAACATTTTATTCGGCGAGCTGTTTAATCCGCTATTTATTTTTCTGAATGGTAAGTTTTCAAAACTTCCATATTCTATTTTCCAATGTTCTATGCTGAACATACAATTATTCAGCGAACCATTCGCACTTCGATCATTATTAGTTTCACATAGTTTTATTTCTCCAATCATTCCTTTCAAAGTTTCGTAACCGATTTCAATTCGGTCATTTTCGAGTTGTGAATGTAGTGTTTTTGTGAAAATTCGAGTTATGTTATTCAATTCAGATTTTTTTATGTCAGACAGAATTACCAAGTATTTGGTCAGTTTGTTTACAATCAGCCAACACTTTTTTCTATCTACGTAAAAAATAGTCGCAACCCATTCTCCCAATATTTTGTTTTCAGTTTCATTTTTTTCCACAATTGATTTTGTAATTGTCTTTTCAAGTTTTCGAGTTGTATATATTTGGGTAAAATTCATTCTTTTTATTGGTTTTCAGCGTTATTTTTGTATTATACTGAAATAGGTTGACCTTTTTTTGATGATTTTCGACACGTTCAAGCTATTTTTTTCAGCCGTTTAGAAGGCAAAAAACTAGTTTGAACTCGGTTAGTTCTTAAATTGTTAGT
>NZ_QPEJ01000006.1 GCF_003335085.1 Polaribacter sp. WD7
GAACTAACAATTTAAGAACTAACCGAGTTCAAACTAGTTTTTTGCCTTCTAAACGGCTGAAAAAAATAGCTTGAACGTGTCGAAAATCATCAAAAAAAGGTCAACCTATTTCAGTATAATACATTTGGAGAATTACTATGATTTTTACTCTATTTCCTTGTGTGTGTTTTGATTGGATTTTTGGTCAACTTTTAGGGTTCAAAAGATTTTACACAAAATCACTAGATGAGTTTTTACAAGATATGGTTGTATCTAAAGCAAATAGACTTATTAATAAACTTGGATTAGAAAAATTAGAGAAACCTGAAAAATATGACGATGGAAAAGGGAATGATTTTGATTTTCATAGAATTATAACTCATTACGCATATGAAAATAGTAAAAATCATCAAGCAAAAATGAGTAATTATGTTGCTCTTTACGGATTTTTGAGAACTTTAAGTTTAATTTTCAATTTTCTCGCTATTTATTTTTTTATAAGAGTATTTTTTTTCTTGGAGTTTAATCTAAATAACGGAATTATATTATTTTTATTAAGTGGAATTTCTTATTTATCATTTATGGCATTTATGAAATTCTATAGAAGATATACATTAGAAGGATTAATGATTATAGTAATAGATAATGAAATTTAAAAACCAGTGCCTAACACCGTATATAATTTATTGCTAGTTTTAGCCTACTTACGAAAATCCTCGCGGATTTTCTATTCGATTTTTATTTGTTAAATTTAGTGCTTAAATCACGCAACAAACCATATACAAAAACGTTACAAACAATTACTTAGCAAACTCAGAAAAAATGAAAAGGAAATTATTCATTGTAGGAATTTTAATTTTAACAATATCTACATATAGCCAATCAACAAAAATAAAATTTGGTTTAAAAGGAGGAATAAATCTTTTTAACTTTAGAATTGAACAACCTGAAAAACATTTGAAAACTGAAATCAATAGCAACTTCAATGTTGGTTTTTTTACGGGTATTTTTGTTAATTATAGTTTTACTGACAAAATTCAAATTCAAATAGAACCCAACTTTCAGAAAAAACAAACTGAAATTTCATATTTTTTCAAACCTGGAATAGATATATCTAATAATCAAACAAGTAACGAACAGAATGAAAAGTATAAATTTAGCGAATATTCAATTGAAAACCCTCTTGTAATCAGATACTCAATAAATGAAAAAATAAAAATAGAAGGAGGATTTAATATTATTTATATCTTTAAAGAAAAGTATAGTGAACCCGTTAATTTTGGAAGTAATAAAACGACATTTGATGTAAATGAATTTGAAACTGGATTGATTATTGGAGGAATATACAACTTGTCCCAAAAAATTGTATTTAACCTCAGGTATAATTACAGTTTAAATGAAAAAAGAGGATCTCTTTTGAATAAAAGAATAATTAATATAGGACTTGAATATACTATATAAACTGTTTGTAACACCGTGTATATTCAATTGCTAGCTTCTAGCCTACTTGGGAAAACTCTCGTGGATTTTCCATTCAGTAATAATTTGCTAACTTTAGTGAATAAACCACGCAACTGATATATACACAAAAACGTTGTGTGTAATACATAAACCGCAAAGAAATATGAAAAAACATTTAGAAGCAAGCCCAGAATCTGGAAAGAAATTTTATATGGATTATGTTAATAAAGGAAAAATTGTGATGCTAAACCTATTGAAATTTCACATAGAAGCTGATTATACAAATTCGGAAGAATTAAAACCTAAATCGAAAATTTCCGGCGAAGAAGCCTACAATCTATATATGGAAAATACATTACCCGAATTAAAAAATATTGGGAGTGAAATAATTTATTATGGTAAAAGCACAAACTTTTTAATCGGACCAGATTCCGAAAACTGGGATGCTGTTTTATTAATGAAACACAAGTCAGTTGAAAAATTTATGGCTTTTTCACAGAGTAAAGTTTATTTGAATAATGTAGGCCATAGAATGGCTGGATTGGCAGATTCGAGACTTTTACCTACAACAGAAATACAAAACAATTGAAATCATTATGAGATTAAATGCTGGAATACTAACCACAAAACTATCAAAAACAAAGTCATTTTATACGGAGAATTTAGGGTTTAAAATCAAATTTGAAAATGAATTTTACCTTCTTCTTAAAACACCTAATGAAAAAGATACATTGAGTTTTCTTTTACCAAATCATCCAACCCAACAACCTTTTTTTCATAAACCTTTTCAAGGAGAAGGAATGTACCTAACTATCGAGGTTGACAATGTCGATAACTTATATGAAGAAATAAAAAGTAAAGGAGTTGAAATAAAGGTGGATATAAGAGATGAACCTTGGGGAGAAAGACATTTTGCAATTGAAGACCCAAACGGAATTGGAATTGATATTGTAAAATATAAACAACCACTTGGAAAATAAAAACTACACACAACAATGGCTATAAGTAATTGCTTGTTCTCGCCTACTTTGGAAATTCCTGCGGAATTTCCAACTTGGTGTGTACTTGCAAAGTTTAGTGCTAAACCACGCAACTACTCATAGCCGGAGCCGTTGGCAGAAACTGCTGAGTGAAGCCAGTAACATATAGGTTTATATCTAAAAACATTGCTCAAATCTCTCTCTTTAAATCTGAAACTCTTGAATTTTGCATTTTAAAACACATTGTGAATTTTGAAAATTAAAGCGTTTATACAATCAATTCATTTTTCTAGTTGTGGCGGAATATTTTTTCCTAAAAACTCTTAAATACTCTTCTCTTCTTGTAAAAACGTGGAATTTTACAACGCTGAAAACAAAAAGTTATATTTCTGGAAAATTCGTCAAAATCTGAAAAATCCTCAGTCTAAAGAAATTGAAGTCGAGTCTCTTGCGGAATCATAACGTTTGAAATACGAAAGTTATGGTATTGGTTAAATTGTAAAAATCTGAAAAATCTTCATTTTAAAGTAAATGGAATTGAGCATCTTACGGAAAAGAAACGTGCGAAAATAAAATATATGGAAATTAGAAATTATAAAAAAAATAAATAAAAACGCATCTGCCAACAACGTACATAAAAAATTGCTATTTTTGGGTTACATCAGAATTGTTGCCTTTTTAAATACGGAATTTTCCTGCGGAAAATTGCCGAACTCTTTAAACGCAACTTTTTCATGTACAAAACCGTTAGCAAAAACTGCTGAGTGAAGCCAGAAACGCATAGGTTTATATCTAAAAACATTGCTCAAATCTCTCTCTTTAAATCTGAAACTCTTGAATTTTGCATTTTAAAACACATTGTGAATTTTGAAAAATTAAAGCGTTTATACAATCAATTCATTTTTCTAGTTGTGCCGGAATATTTTTTTCCAAAAAACTCTTAAATACTCTTCTCTTCTTGTAAAAACGTGAAATTTTACAACGCTGAAAACAAAAAGTTATGTTTTTGGAAAATTCGTCAAAATCTGAAAAATTCTTAGTTTAAAGAAATTGAAATTGAGTTTCTTGCGGAATTATAACGTTCGAAATATTAAAGTTATAGTATTAGTTAAATCGTAAAAACCTGAAAAATCTTTATTTTAAAGTAAATGGAATTGAGCCTCTTACGGAATTGAAACGTGTGAAAATGGAAAAAGTTAAAAAATAAAGAAGTTCGGAAACTCAAAAAAATATGGAATTATAAGAAAAACCGCTTTTGCTAACAACGTACATAAAAAATTGCTATTTTTGGTTACATCGAAATTGTGGCTAATTTAAATACGGAATTTTCCTGCGGAAAATTGCCGTACTCTTTAATCGCAACTTTTTCATGTACAAAACCGTTGGCAAACATAAAAAATACGAACGCAATTAAAGATTGAATAAAAAAATGTATTTTTGATTTAGGGATTAAAATGAATTAATTATGGATATGACAACTCAAATAAAAAATAATTTAATTTCAAGAATTAAAACTTCTTCAGATTTGAGTTTTTTAAAAGCTCTTCAAACAATTTTTGACACTTCAGAGCAAGGATTATATCAATTATCTTCAGAACAAGAAACTTCGATTTCAATTGGAAAAAAACAAATTAAAAGCGGGGAATTTTCTAAGAATGAATCTGTAATTTCCGAAATGAAAGAATGGCTAACAAAGAAATAGTTTGGTCTAATAACGCTAAAAATGAACTTAGAAAAATTCTTGAATTTTATAATGAAAGGAATGGATCTAAAAAGTATAGCTTAAAAATTCTTTCGGAAACTGAGGAAATATTAAAAACACTATCAAAAAGTGAATTTATTGGGAGATTAACATCAAACAAGAAAACAAGAGTTATCCCAATGAAAGTTTATCTTATTTTTTATGAAATAAATGAGAATACTATTGAAGTTATTTCGTTTTGGGATAATCGACAAAATGAAAAGAAGAGAAGAATAAAGTAAATATTACGATTTGCCAACAAAGTATAAACCTTATTGCTTGCTTTTAGTCTATTTGCGAAAGTCCTCGCGGACTTTCTTATCAGTAATATTTTGCTTACTTTTAGAATGAAAACAACGCAACAAGGCTTATACAGAGCCGTTGGCTACAATATAAAAACTGAACTTTCCTGAAATAGGTTGACTAAAAATTAATCAATTAATTATAGTCACTTATGAAAACAAAAAAAGAACCCTGGCGAAAAAGAACCTATCAAAAAGTAACCTTAGAAACTAA
>NZ_QPEJ01000008.1 GCF_003335085.1 Polaribacter sp. WD7
CCTGCAATTATACCTCAATGAGTTCGTCTATAAACTTAATCGAAGATATTTTGGTGAAAAACTCTTTGATAGACTAGTAATTGCTAGCATTACTGGGTCATGATGAAAAACGGATATTCAATTCTTTTTTTTATATTTTCAATATCTTTCATTTTCAAACGTTTCTATTCCGTAAGATGATCAATTCCATTTACTTTAAAATGAAGATTTTTCAGATTTTTACAATTTAACCAATACCATAACTTTTGTATTTCAAACGTTATGATTCCGAAAGAAACTCAACTTCAATTTCTTTAAACTAAGAATTTTTCAGATTTTGAAGAATTTTCCAAAAACATAACTTTTTGTTTTCAGCGTTGTAAAATTCGACGTTTTTACAAGAAGAGAAGAGTATTCAAGAGTTTTTTGGAAAAAAATATTCAGCTACAACTAGAAAAATGAATTGATTATATAAACGTTTTAACTTTTCAAAATTCACAATGTGTTTTAGAATGCAAAACTCAAGAGTTTCAGATTTAAAGAGAAAGATATGAGCAAGACTTTTTGGTGTACACCTAGATGTTTCTGGCTTCACTTCAACAGTTTTTACCAAAGGTCTTATATATGAAAAGTAGTAGATTTTTATACGCTAACTTTTCAGTTTTACATTAACCATAAATTTACAAAACTCAATTTCGTTTGAGTACTTAAATCGCTATTTTTTATATACGTTGTTGGCAACTGGCTCTTTAATAGATTTATTTCTATGGTTTTTCATTCCGAAAAGTACTCTTGTTATCTTAAAAGGATAGATTAGGAAACGATAAACACATACAATTGTTAAGAACGAACTAACTAATAGAATGATAAGTTTTATAGGAATATTATACTCAAGTTGAATGATGTAATATGCAAAAACTATTATTACGGTTTGATGTAAAATATAAAATGGATAAATGGCTTCATTCATTTGTTTTAGGTATTTGCTTGGTTTGTTAAAATAAACCTGTCCGTATCCCAATATTGCAAGAACAAAACTCCATCCTAATAGACAGCACAACCCATACCAAATATCCCAACGAACTGAAATACTTAAATAGGGTTCTACAAGATTATTTGGGATGAAATAGTAACCATAGAATAAAAGTGAGCTAATTATAACAACAATTAGATTAAAGCGTCTAAACCTTTTTAGGTTGTCCCAAAAGATTTGTGAAGACGCGAACAAAATTCCAGTAATAAAGAAGTAGATGTAAAAGAATGTTTCGGAAAGATTAGTCAAAGACGACGACCCAGTTGGATAATATCTTTTAAGCATCATTGTTCCTAAAATCAAAGGCAAACCTACTAATAAAAGTCCAATCTTATTTGAAGATATTTCTTCAAACCAGTTTTTGAACTTTTCAGATTTTCTAGATTTGAAAAAGATAATGAGAGGAATTAAAATTATAGAAATTACATAAAGATTTTCTATAAACCAAAGATGATTTGTTTCAAGCTTTCCTTGTGAATATAACTGCCAATAAGAACTAAATTCATTAATATGCTGATAATATATTTGTGGTGGAACAATAAATAAGACACCAAAAAGTAACGGAATTAGCAATCTACCTGTACGTTCTTTAAAAAATTGTTTCCAAGTTCGCTTAGAAAATGCAAAAACTGTTCCTGTACCAGATATCAAAAATAGTAGAGGAAGTCTAAATTGTTCAAAGTAAACCATTATATCATCTAATAATTTGCTAGATTCAGCATTCATAATATGAAAATCATCTCCGTTAAAAGGCATTCCTATATGATGAAAAAAAACAGCTAAAATTGCGATGACTCTTAACCAGTCTAAGTCGTATCTTCTCGTTGTAGTATCCATTAATCTCGTTTTTGGGCAATTATAAAAAGAAAATCAATGTGATTTCTGGCCAAGTGACAATTGACAAACCAAAGTGACGGAATGCAAGCTTGTTATTTACTTATATTTGAATAAAATCGATTAAAGTCTTGAATTTTAGACCGAGAAACAGGAACAATTCCTTGATTATATTCTTTGAAATTAAGCACATAGCCTTGGGCGTTTCCCGAAATGGATGTGATAGCTTTTAGATTTACAATGTATGAGCGATGCACCTTAAAAATGAAAGGGAAAGAACTTAGTTGGTTATCAAATTCTTTTAGGGTTAGTCTTTTTAAGTGTTTTTCAAAACCGTTTGAAGTAGTGTAAAATATTTCGAGATAGTTTCCATCCACTTTTGCAAAAAGAAAAGTTTGTATATCTAACTCAAAATTTTCTTCTACGATTGGCGTTTGAATTTTAGTAACTGTATTGACTTCTTTTAAGTTTTGCTGATTAATGGGTGTTTTTTTTAAAACAGTTGAGTGTTTATAAATTAAACGTTCTAAATTAAGAGGTAATATGATTATCAAAAGTAAACTTCCAACTAGAAAAGTATTCCGAATTTCTTCCCAGAAATATCTAAAAGTCCAATTATCAGGATTAGTGTAAATAAAATCTCTAATTAAGAAGCTAGCAAGACCTATAAGAAAAAGTATTACAGCCAAATGCAAAAACTCTTTTCCTAAAGTCCAGTTTTCAATTTTTTTAACAGATTTTTTTAGAAAATAAACATACACGAAAGTTAATGGTATCGGAATTACCGAATGCAAAAAAACAATCCAAAGACTATTTATTTTGTGTTCATTAACATTAACAATAAAGGGCTCAAAGAGATAAGTAAAAAGAAAACTAACTATTGCAATACAACAAAGAATGAAAAGCACTTTTTTCAATTCCTCGTAATAAAAGGGATATGGTTGTCTTATGTAGGTTTCAATTTTCATTTACTGTTCAAGGTCAATCTCGGTCGTTTTTTCAATTACCGCCAACGTTTTTGTGTATATTTTCAGTTGCGATTTTGTTTAGCTAAAAGTAAGTAAATAATTACTGATAGGAAAATCCGCGAGGATTTTCCCAAGTAGGCTATAAGCTAGCAATTGAATATACACGTTGTTGGCATTAGTTATTTTTTATTTCAGATTCTATATTTACCCATTTCACTTTCCAATTCTTTTCTAGATATTCTCCAGTTGTATAAAAAAGAAATTTGTTGTCAGGTGTAACATATGGATTTCCTTGCCCTTTGTTATTAATTTTGTCACTCAATTTTTTAGTGTCTATCCATTTGCCTTTTCCATCATTATAACTAATCATCAAGTCAAGTTCGTTTCCAATTGAAGCAAAAATTAAATAATCTTCTTCTGGCGAAATATATGGTGTACATTTTCCGAATTTAGATTTTATTTCAATTCTTTCTGCGTCTACAAATTTTCCATTTACATTTTTTGAGTAATAAATATCCATTTCACTATAATCCAAATTACTTGTGTGGAAGTATAGAGTTCCAGAATTAGTAATTGTAGGATGAGAAACCAATTTATCTTTCAAATTTCGAATATTTACAAAAATTGGTTCAGTCCATTTCCCATTAACCTTGTCCGATTTCCATATATGCCAAGTTTGAACAACTCCGTCAATATTAACAGGTCTTGTTGAACTGAAATAAAGAGTATTCCCATTCGGTGAAAAGTTCATTCCGTGTTCATTATGTTTGCTGTTAAAGAATGCTTTTTTTGGTGCAGACCAATTGTTATTATTTTTTTCTATTACAAAAACGTCAAATTTCTCAAAATTTTTATCAGAAATAGTATAGTAATATTCTTGTAAATCAGGACTAAACATTCCTTTGTGAATAAGTTTGTTTTGAGGAATTAAATCTTGCTTAAATTCAATCGGGATATCGTTAGGTGTTATTTCGGTCAAAAATTGAATTTTAGCATTTTCGGTTTCATTTTTACAACTCAAAAAGCTAAATGTAAATATTAAAATAATTCTGACTTTATTCATTCTGTATTACACACAACGTTGTTGTATACGGTTTGTTGCGTGTTTTAAGCAACTAATTTAGCAAATAAAAACCAAATAGAAAATCCGAGAGGATTTTCGTAAGTAGGCTAGAATTAGCAATAAATTATATACGGTGTTGGCAAACGTTAGAAATCATTTTTTACGAATTTTAAAATCGTCTCATTGTCTAATTTTAAGAAATATACTCCATTTGATAAGTTTTTTGTTTCAATCATTTCCATATTTGAAATAACACCACTCATTACTTTTTGACCAATAGTATTATAGATGCTAAAGTTTTTTATTTGAGATAAACCTTTTACGAAAATAAAATCTTTAGTTGGATTTGGATATATCTGTATATATTTATTGGATGTTTGTTCTAATAAATTAAGAGTAGATATATCAAATTTAGAAATTTTAGCGCCAAACGATTCGGCTATATACAAGGTAGATCTGTTAATAGCCAGATCTTCGGGTCCTATAACATTCGGATATTCTAAAATAACTTCAATTGTCGGATTATTCAGATTAATATTAATTTTTGAAATACGACTTTGGCTAAATTCTGCAATATAAATATAGTTATTAGTAATTGCCATTCCATATGGAGAATCTAAACCACTTATAATATCTATAATGTTAGATGTTTCAGAGTTAATATCAATTTTTGAAATTGTACCATGATTATGAGAGATGTATAGTTCTTTACCTTTAAATTCTAATGCAATTGGAGAAGTCAAACCACTAATAATATTTTCAATTGATGGATTATTAGTATTAATATCAATCTTAGATATATTTCCATTGGTAGTATCTGGGAAATATAATTCATTCTCTCTAATAGCTAATGATCTTACTTGAAAAGAGGTGTTTACAATAAGAATAGGATTCGGAAGTTCCTCAGTCACATTAATTTTATAAATCCCATCTGAAAGAGCATAAAATAAATAGACACCATTAAGAGCTATACTTTGTGGATAATCTAATCCTGTTATTAAATTTATAGAAGTGGGATTGTTAATACTAACATCTACTTTGTTAATACTACCTAAAAAACGATCAACATAATATAATTCATTTTCGTGAAAATCGAGACTTTGTGGAAAGCTACTAGAAACTAATGTTGAAACTTGTGAACTTAGCGATGTCTTAATAAAAAAACATAATAAAATATAAATAGTATTTTTCATCTTGTGTATTATACTGAAATAGGTTGACCTTTTTTTGATGTTTTTCGACACGTTCAATCTATTTTTTTCAGCCGTTTAGAAGGCAAAAAAATAGTTTGAACTCGGTCAATTTCTAAATTGTTAGTTCAGGTAAATTTAGTTTATTTTTCCGATATGATTTGTATTTGATATTCGGATTTAGATGCACTTCGGCTGGTTTTCTTAAACCTAAGCTAAAATGTGTTCTTAGATTGTTATAAATATAGACTGCCTGTTGTGTTAATTGTTGCGCTGTTTTGGTATTTTTTATTGTTTTTTTGAGTCCATATTCATATTTTAAAGTTCTATTAATACGTTCTGCAATAGCATTTTCGTAAGGGTCGTATTGCTCAGTCATACTCATGGTCATGTTATTGCTTTCAGCGGATTCGGTGTATTTAGGGTTGCAGTACTGGAATCCTCTGTCAGAATGATGGATGAGTTTTTGATTCGGGTATTTTCTGTTTTTAATGGCCATAGCGAGTGCTTCTGAGCAAAGTGATGTTCTCATATGGTTATCAAGTTTATAGCCCATGATTTGCTTAGAATAGGCATCAGTTACTAAAGCTAAGTAATTGTGTCCATTTTCAGTTTTAATGTATGTGATGTCGCTTACCCAGAGCTGTTCAGGTCTGTTAGGAACTTGGTCTTTTACAAGGTTTTTGTATTTTCTATACATGTGGTTAGAGTTGGTAGTTGTGATGTAGTTTTTATACTTAGGAATCAAAAGATTATTGAGTCTTAGGAATCGGTAGAACTTATCTCTACCTATCTTAATACCTGCCTTTATAAACTCAGTTTTAAGCTCGTTATGTAGTTTGATTCCTCCAGTTTTAGAGCCTACTTTTTTACGATAGTCCTTTACCATTACAATTAGTTTTTGATGATCTACTTGTTGTTTTTTGAGTCTTTTGTAGAAGGCTTGTTTACTAATCCCAAAACATCCATAGAGCCATTTTCTTTGATACGGTCTTTCTTTTTTCGCTCTATCTCTTTTGCTAATGTTTTGGGTAACGACTTTTTTGACATATCCACTCCTGTGATTAGTTCCATGTCAGCAATAATGTCTTGTTGAAAGTCTTTTACAAACTCAAGTTCCTCAATTTTTTCCTTTAGTTTTTTAATTTCATCGTTTTTACTCATACCCATATTTTGTTGGGCTAAGGTACTATAAATTCTAATCCAGTATGAGATTGTTGTTCGGGGAACCTCGTATTTTTTAGAAGCATAACTTCTGGATATTTGACCTTTTAAGATTTGGTCAACGACTAAAATTTTAGTTTGAAAGGTTCAGAATACCGTTTAATTACTTTGTCATTTTTGTACATAATTGTGTTAAATTATGTAGCCTTTATTCAGGACGGGTCATTTTTAATGGCAACGGTCTCGGCTATGAGTAGTTGCGTGGGTTAGCACTTAATTTTGCAAATAGACACCAAACTGAAAATCCGCGAAGATTTTCAGAAGTAGGCGAGAACAAGCAATTGCATATAGCCATTGTTACCACACGTTATTTTTCATCGACTGTTAATGATTTACGATTAGTTTTAAAGTTTCAATTTTATTATCTGTTAAAAAAACTTTCACAAAATAAATTCCGCCACCTAATTTGTTAGTATCGTAAGTGATACTAGATACTTCTCTATTGGATTCTTTATGTATTCTTTTTCCTGACAAATCCCAAATTTCAAATTTTTCAATATTTGAATTTGTAATTGACTTAATTGTAATAAAATTTTCAGATGGATTAGGGTATAGTCTAACTAATTGAAAATCTGTATTTTCATTGATTTCATAATCATTGACGCTTAAAGTCGAAGCATCAATATCTGTTACATAAAGCTCATTACCGCTAATATCATTTCTAGCTCTAAAATATAGTTTATTATCCGTTGCTCCCATTTCTTCTATTGAAGTATAATTTTCAAAATTTGGTCCGTTTAAGATATTTAAATCTAATTGTAATGCTTCATTAAGATTATCATTAGTTATCCAAATTTTATGAGGAAATGATTCAGCTAAGTAGAGAAGATTATTATTATAGCAAGTTAAATTACTTATATGTGAAAAATCTGTTGTATCAGGTCCAGCAATTTTTTCGGTTATTGTACCGTTGGTTCTCCATAGTTCTTGGTCAGAACCAAAATAGTCCTGAACTCCAAAATATACATAGCTTCCGCAAGTAATTATGTTATCAATATCTACATTACCAATTGTAGGGTGCGCAGCACCATCAAATAATAAAACTGTATTAGCAATTGTGCCATCTGTTTTATAAAAACCTTTGCGAGCCGTATTAGGGTTTTTTGCAACAAAATATAGCACATCGTTCAATATTGTTGTGAACCTAATATCACTATCTATATTATCGCCAAAAGACTGCAAGTGGCTTGTGCCTGAATTTGTTCCATCCGAAACCCATAAATCATGAGGTCCATAACTAGTTCCAGAGGTTTCTGCAACTATAATCAGTTTGTTACTAACAGACTTTAGGACCCTCATATCGTTTAAATTAATTATCTTATTAGTTCCAGACTCTGTACCATCAGTTGTCCATAAAGCTGTCCCAGTATTATCATGAGCGATGAAATATATAATATTGTTAAGTAAAACAAATTCTCTTGGATAACTATTATTATTTGAGTTCCCAATATTTATATCTTTTATCATGTAAGTTCCACTTTCAGTACCATCGCTTCTCCATAATTCAAAGCCATGTGTACCATCGTTAGCATTGAAGTATAGAATATCGTTTAAAACTGTAAATTTCTGTTGTTCATTATAGTTTTGCATACTACTTTGATTACCAGTTCTGATGTCTTTTACCATAAAAGTCCCACTATCTGTTCCATCACTTCTCCAAAGTTCATAGCCATGTGTACCATCAATTGCACTAAAATATAAGATACCATTTATTTCTTTCATTTCTGAAGGGTCATCAATACAATTATGTCCAGGATTTATATCTTTAACGATTTGCGTTCCGCTTTCTGTTCCATCACTTTTAAATAATTGGTTACCATATTCTGTTCCTCTTGCTCTGAAGAACAAGTCACCTCCTACGTTTGTAAATTTACTCGCATTACTACTATTTGAATAATTCAAATCAGCAAAAAAGGAAGTTCCAGTAATTGTTCCGTCTGTAACCCACAACTCATTGCCGTTTGTTTCATTCATTCCAGTCAAAACTGTAACATTATTAAGGGTAACAAAACTTTCTTCTAAACCAGAAATGTTACTATCTGTAATATCTGATAACTCAAACGTACCATTTGATGAACCGTCACTAACCCATAGTGTTCTGTCAGATGAATTAGTACTAGTTGTGAAAAACAGAAGCTTGTTATTTACATAGTCTAAATGGAATTTTTCAATCCATACAGATGAATTTCCATCATTAATATCTTTAAGTAAAGATGTACCAGTTTCTGTTCCATCTGATTTCCATATTTCAGTTCCATGAATATTATCATCTGCTAGGAAGTACACTTCATTGTTGAATGATATATATTTGCTATTATATGATATACTATTAAAATTTGTATTGTTTATGTTCTTTACCATTGATGTGCCTGCTTCGGTTCCATCGCTTTTCCATAGTTCCGTTCCGTTTATTCCATCATTAGCTTCAAAAATAATTATATTATTGAGTGTGCTCCCTTTCAATGAATTAGCACTTGAGTTAGAACCTATTCTTATATCTTTCACAATAGTTGTTCCAGATTCAGTTCCGTCACTTTTCCATAATTCATAGCCATTAGTTCCATTGTCAGCAAAAAAATAAAAGAAGTTATTCAAGGATAAAAATTGATTTCCACTATTCAATCCAGAGTAATTTGTGTTGATATCTTTTATCATGGCTGTCCCATTTTCTGTTCCGTCACTTTTCCATAGTTCAGTTCCGTTTATTCCATCATTCGCTGTAAAATAAATGCTATTATTAAAAATTAACAAATCATTAGGACTTCCACTTCCATTTGGATTAATATCTTTTACCATTGTGGTACCAGTTTCTGTCCCATCACTTTTCCATAATTCGTAACCATCAATATCATTAGTAGCGGTAAAGAATAATGTTCCGTTAAAAGCGATCAAATTTGTAGGACCATTGTATGAACTGTTATTATTAGGACGAATATCTTTAACTAATACTGTGCCATTTTCTGTTCCATCACTTTTCCATAATTCCGAACCATGAATTCCATCATCGGTTGTAAAATAAAGTATATTGTTTACGATAACTAGAGATCTTGGACTCGAAGAGTTTCGACCTTGTTTTATATCTTTAACCATTATAGTTCCATCAGAAGTTCCATCTGAATACCACAATTCTCTCCCAAAATTTTTAAAGTTACCATCAGTAGCAGTAAAATAAAACCCATTTTGAAAAGCAATAAAGTCTTGTGGGTCACTATCTTCATGAAAGTTTAATTCTATAAGATTAGCATCAATAGTTTGTGCATTTGTGCAATGAAGTGTTATAAATAAAAATAAAAAGGTAATTCTGTAGTTCATATCTTATGTTTTTTGTTCGTTTGGTGTATTATACTGAAAGTAGGTTGACCTTTTTTTGATGATTTTCGACACGTTCAAGCTATTTTTTTCAGCCGTTTAGAAGGCAAAAAACTAGTTTGAACTCGGTTAGTTCTTAAATTGTTAGTTCGGGTAAATTTAGTTT
>NZ_QPEJ01000009.1 GCF_003335085.1 Polaribacter sp. WD7
AATTTTAGTTTCTAAGGTTACTTTTTGATAGGTTCTTTTTCGCCAGGGTTCTTTTTTTGTTTTCATAAGTGACTATAATTAATTGATTAATTTTTAGTCAACCTATTTCAGGAAAGTTCATTTATTAAATAAAAAACAACGAAGTAGTATATGTTTAGTGTAATAAAATTAAAATTTTATTGAATAAAACGTAAAACAGAGTTGTTTGTTGGAATTTTTAGACTATCGTTTTGAAAACGATTAAAGGATAAAAAAAATGAGAATTTATTTTTTGATAAAGAATACAAAAAATAATAATAAATGTAATTTTTAAGGCTACAGAGAATAGTGTTTTACAATTAGATTGGATAAAATTTATACAATAATAAAAAAAAGTAAATTTTCAGAAAAAAAGGAATTAAATTATATTTTTTGCTTATTAAAAACACTAAGTAATAAGTAGTAAGTTGCTTATTTACTTCGGTTAATGATTTTTTATAGAAAAAAATAATTAAAAATTCGTCAAGACTCTACATGATAGTATTTATAAAGATTGTTTGTAAATTGCTCCAAAACACAAAAATTTTCAGCTTATTTATAAGCTAAAATGAAGTTATAAACACGTATACAAATGGTATCTAAAGAAAAATTAATTTTAGTTCTATCACTTTTTATTTTTATAGGATTAGAAGCTCAAGTTACATTATCTACAGACTTTACAGATAATGCTAAGCAAAATGAACCTTTACATAACATATGGTCTGTTGCCAACCGCATTAGTCCAAAAAATGGTTCTAATATTCGCCCAGGTCTTAAAATGAACACGGTTAGAATGATAGGAGGTATTAAAAAAGTTGTTGATGGAAAAGATGTAAAAGATTTAGATTTCGACACTTGTTTATATGACTCTATTAACAATAAATATGTGTATAGATTTGAACCACTTATAGATCGAATAAATAAAATTATTAATTCTCAAACAGAACTTCTTCAAATAGTATTAGATCAACCTTCATGGGCATTTCAACATGGCTATACATTTATTCCTACAGGAACTAGAGATAATGTAAATTTTCGTGAAGATGAACAAATTTCTATTTATGGAAACTCTTTACCTCCAGCAGACAAACAAGCATATCATGATTATATAAAAGCTTTAATGACCAAATTAGTAGAAACTTATGGAGAAACGCAAGTTTTGTCTTGGCGATTTAGAATTGGTTCTGAGATAGAAACACCAGATCATTGGTTTGGAACCAAACAAGACTTTATTGAACATTTTGAAAATACAGAACAAGCCATTAGGGCTGTTTTGCCAGAGGCAATTGTAGGGTTACACACAAGAGCTCCAGATTTTATTTTTAAAAACGGAACGGTTTTAAATTATAAAGGCGAACCTTTTGCCTCTTTTGCAGAAGATTTAATAACCTATGCTTTTGATAATAATTTAAGATATGATTTTTGGGGAATATCTGATTATGTAATTATAGGTAACAGTAATTTACGTAATATGAGAACCAAATTTGACAAGCTTTTTGGAGGTTTGGTAAATCATCCTAAATGGAATAGCAATGCTACTATAGATTTGATGGAATATGCAACAGTAACAACTATGAATGGAGCTGATGGAAGAGGGTTTATTAACGCAGAAACAACTCACGCAGAAATAGTGGAATTGTCTTTTTCTAATATTTATTATAAAAATAAAGACAAAGGTTTAGACTTAATTTACAGATGGGGTAATAGAACAGGTTCACAAGATCCTCCAGCAATAACAGCACTAAATTCAATGAATGGTAAAATACATTATGCTTCTGATGTTTCTGGAATTCCTAATACTTCGAGTAATGATATAGATGCCTTTTTTGCGAAAAACGAAACCGCTGCAGAGTACGATATCTTAATTTATAATTACAACGGAAGTTCATTAACTTACAGAACTAATGAAACGGTAAATGTGGAGTTTGATTCTGAATTACCTGCTGGTACAACACTTTATTACAGAAGCTTGTCATATGATGAAACTAATAATAAACTTCAGAATTTTTTACAAGATAACGCTGGATTAGGATATGTAAAAAGCGGATTTAATAATAGAGGATCTGCTGATAGAATTTTGACTGAAGCTGGTTTGGTGGCTTATGAAGCTTACACTAATCCAAATCCACACGAATATACAGATTGGAAAAGTATTGTAACAATTCCAAGAGAAGATGGTGGTGTAGGGTCAAAAATAAATACAACAACAGAGTTAGGTTCTTTTGCTTTTGAAAAATTTGAGTTTAGAACTGAAGATTATTTCGTAGAAACAATTACTCCTGCAACGGTAGTATGGACAAATACAGAAGACTTTTCACCTTGGACTGCAGTTAGCTCTGGAATGACAGTAAATACCGATGATGATAAATTAACCTTAAATTATTCAAGTGGTTTTGTATTTCCTATGGCCGCAATTACAGGTTTAAATATAGATTCTGATTTGTATAGTACACTAAGACTGGTTGTTAAAAATAATACTGAAGGTTCTACCCTCCAAATGGCCGCAAATGTACCTGGTACAGAATTTGCTGCTGGAAGAAAAAAAATAACTATTCCTAATGATGATGAATGGCATACTATAGATGTAGATTTAACCAATTGGTCACATTGGTCTGGAATTATTAATGAGTTCAAGGTTTACGAAAGAGTAAGCACTGGTAGTATTGTGTTTGATAAAATAGAATTTATTCCTTTGGATAGTGAAAATGTATTTGATATTACCATAACAAAAGAAGGTCAAGGTTTGCTAAATTATGCTAGCGGAACTTCTTTTGCGGGACAAAAGTTTAACTTGAGTGCTGTGCCAGATCAAGGTTGGATATTTCAAGGTTGGACAGGAGATATTGTAAGTACAGATAATCCATTAAATATAACAATAAGTAGTAACTTAAATATTGAAGCAACTTTTGTTCAAGAAACGTTATCTACAGATAGTAGTTTTCAAAACAATACTTTTACTGTATATCCAAACCCTAGTTCTAATGGAATATTTACGTTAAAAAATAATGACTCAAAAAAATGGGAAGTTTACGATGTAAGAGGAGTTAAAGTATTGTCTGGAAATGGAAAAACTATAGATGTTTCTAATTTTTCAAATGGCATGTACATTATAAAATTAAACAATACCCACAAAAAAGTATTGTTTAATTAATTTGATAATACACTACTGATGATAAATTTTCTATCTTATTTTTTAAGGTAGAAAATTTTTTGTCATTTTTGCTAAGTCTTAAAATCTAGTAAAATTGCAATTTTTGATACTAGAGTTTATTAGGAATTTGTCAAACTATAAAACAATCATCACAATTGTAAATTTCTATAATCAAACCAAAGTAAACAAGTATGAGTCTATTTTTAAAGATTATAATAAATGTTCTGGTATTACTGCCATTATTGACTTTCTCTCAATCTGAAAAAGAAAAAATAGCAAAACCCAATATTGTATTAATTTTTGCAGATGATTTAGGTTGGGTAGATGTAAGTACAGGAAATACAAATAAAAACAACGGTTCTAAAATTTATGAAACTCCTGTAATCGATAAATTGGCAACACAAGGAATGTCTTTTTCGAATGCCTATACCAATCAAAATTGTGCCCCATCAAGAGCGGCTTTAATTAGCGGACAATATGCTACTGGTGGAGATAATCAGGTGTATAATGTGGGTTCTTTAAAAAGACAAGACAAAAGAACCAAAGGGTTTCCAAATGTACTTATTGAGCCTTTCAAGCAAAAAAAGGTAATTGCAGAAGAGGGTATCAATATCTTTGATGTACTAAAAACAAAAGGATATCAAACTGCTTTAGTAGGTAAAAGTCACGGAACTCCACATCCTTTAGTGGGCGATTATGGAATTGATTTACCAGCAGATATTCATCATATAGTAGCAGCTCCTATTAACGGAAAAAGAACAAAAAAGTTTTATTTAGCCTTAAATTCTGATAAAAAAGGATGGACATTTAATTCGGAGTTTGTAGATAAATATGCAAATCCTTATGATGATGAATACATCAACACAACTTTAAAGCCTTACCACTCTCAAGGAGATGTAGCTCTTTTAAAAGGAACTCCAAAACATCTTACAGATGCCATTGGAGATTTCTCTGTAGATTATATCAAAGAAAAAGCAAACGACCAAAATCCTTTCTTTTTATATGTGCCTTTTCACGCTGTACACACAAAAGTGACAGGTAGAAAAGATTTAACGGAAAAATATCTAAAAAAAGGATTGAACCCTAGAGCAGCAGAGTATGCATCTATGATTGAGTTGTTAGATCAAAACGTAGGAAAAATAAATGACGCCTTAAAAGATCCAAATGGAGATGGTGATTTTTCTGATGATATCACCAACAATACTATTTTCATTTTTTATTCTGATAATGGAGGATTAAGAGAAAATAATCCTTTAAAAGGTAGAAAAGGAAATTTAACAGAAGGTGGTCTTAGAGTGCCTTTAATTTTCAGATATCCAAATGTGATAAAAGAAAATTCAGTAACCAATCAAGCCGTTCATTGCATCGATTTTTTACCCACTTTAGCAGATTTAGCTGATGTAGATATTACCAAATTAAAAAAGAAAGATGGTAGTAAACCTAAATTTGATGGAGCTTCTTTTGCAAAAGTTTTAACAGGAGAAGCAAAAAGAATCTCAAGAAATAATTTGTTTTGGCATCTTCCAGGATATATGGATGAACGTTTTTCGCCATCAACATTAATTCAAACAAGAGTAGGAGAAGAATATTTTAAGTTGTTTTATTTTTATGAAACTGAAGTATTTGAAATGTATAATATCACAAAAGATATTTCTGAAAAAAGAAATGTTTTAAAGAATCCTACATCCAAAGAAATGGAAATCGCTCTACAAATGAATGCAGATATGTTGGCATGGTTAAAAGCTAACAATGCACCTACAGGAACTTGGGTAAAAAATGGAGAAAATGTACCTTTTCCAAAAAAGGATGGGGTAAAAACATATAAAAAATAAGTAGCAAAGACAATGAATAAACAAAACTTACTTTTATTCCCAATACTATGTGCTTCAATTTTACTAGCAGCATGTTCTGGCGTAAAACAAACGGATACAACATCTAAAGCTATTTCTAAAACAAATGCAACACAAACAAAGGAGAATCAACCCAACCTAATTTTTTATTTAGCAGATGACCAAGATGTATATGATTATGGGTGTTATGGCAATGAAAAAGTAAATACTGCTGCCGTAGATCGTTTGGCAGCAGAAGGTATGTTATTTACCAATGCATTTACAGCACAGGCTATTTGTGCACCTAGTAGATCGCAACTTTTTACAGGAAATTATCCTGTTAAAAATGGTTGTTTTGCCAACCATACAGCTACAAGACCCAATATTGAAAGTGTAACTTCTAGAATGAAAAAATTGGGCTACGAAGTTGTTCTGGCTGGTAAAAGTCACGTAAAACCAGCGAGTGTATATCAGTGGGATAGAGAATGGAAACCAGTTCCTAAAAAGGGTGTGCCTAGAGATTATATTCCTTTAGATAGCATAGAAAGTTATTTCCAATCAACCAAAAAACCATTCTGTATGTTTATCACTTCAAAATACCCACATGGAAAGTATTTTGATGTTGAAAATCCAAAAGCAGAAGCTATTAAGTTTTTCCCATTTAATGAGGATAAAAAAAATGACAAAGCTTTTGTAAAAAAGAAAGCAGGGTATTACAGAAGTATTGAAGAAGATAACACACAAATAGAAGGTGTTTTAAAATTGGTAGATGAGTATTTAGATGATAATACATTATTTATTTACAGTGCAGATCACGGGGTTTCAGGTAAATTTACGGTAAAAGATATTGGTTTAAAAGTGCCATTTGTAGCGCGTTGGCCAAAAGTAATTAAACCAGGATCTACTTCAAATCAGTTGATTCATTATACCGACGTTTTGCCAACCTTTATAAAAATTGCAGGAGGGGAATTAGCTGGCGATATGGATGGTACTAGTTTTTTACCCATATTAGAAGGTAAAGATGTATCAGTAAATAAATATGTGTATGGCGTAAGAACCAATCAGAATATCTTAAATTCTGAAGTTTTTCCTTCTAGAATGATACGTAATGCACGTTATAAGTACATACGAAACTTTAATTCAATTGAAGTTTTAGATAAAAATTTAACTGGAAAACCGAATGTAGATTATTTTATAAAACGTGGTGCTACTAAATTTAAAAACGAACCATTGGAGGTGCTTTACGATTTAAAAAATGATCCTTTCGAACAAAAGAATTTAGCAAATAACCCAGAATTACAAGCTGTTAAAGAAACTTTGAAAAAGGACTTATTTAGTTGGATGAAAGCTCAGGGCGATTTTCTTAATGAAAACATAGGAAATATGCCTTTAATTACCGCAAAAGGCAAGCGCGGTTTTAAATTAGATCAAGATACACCTAGACGAAAAATTCCTGATTCGATAAAGAATACATTAAAAGATACCGATTATATTTTTATAAAACACTGGTAACCAAAGAAGATGAATAAGATTTTAATATACACCTGTAGCTTACTGTTGCTTATAGTAGCATGTAAACCAAAAGAAAAAACTGTAGTTGCTCAAAATAAACAAGAGCTTCAAGACAAAAGTCAAAAACCAATGAACGTATTGTTTATTGCTATTGACGATTTAAGACCCGAATTAGGTTGTTATGGCGCCCCACAAGTAAAATCACCAAACATAGATCAATTTGCAAAAGAAGCTGTTGTTTTTAATCGTGCCTACTGTAATGTGCCTGTTTGTGGTGCTTCAAGAGCTAGTTTATTAACAAGTATTTTACCTACAAAAAATCGTTTTATAGATTATAGAGCAAAGGCGCAAGAAGACGTACCAAATGCAAAAACATTACCAAGTCTTTTTAAAGAAGCTGGTTATACTAGTATTTCAAACGGAAAGATTTTTCATTACAATAAAGATGTTCAGGAAGCAAGTTGGAGCGAAAACCCATGGATGCCAAAAGGAGGTCATCGTGTAAGTTATGACCCTACAACTAACAATGTAGTAATGAAATCTGGTAATGGGCGTGTGTATGAAGCACCAGATGTTGAGGACAGCGCATATCCAGATTATAAGATTGCACAAAAAACGATTAAAGATTTACGTCGTTTTAAAAAATCAGGAGAATCTTTTTTTATGGCTTGTGGTTTTTTTCGTCCTCATATGCCGTTTTATGCCCCAAAGAAATATTGGGATATGTATGATAGAGATTCAATAGAGATTGCAGACAACCGTTATTTACCTGAAAATGCGCCTAGTTTATTAAGAGGTAGTGGCGAATTTAAGAGCTATAGTTTTGGTGATTATAAACCAAATACGGAAGCGTTTCATAAAATGATGCGTCATGGGTATTATGCTTGTGTGAGTTATGTAGATCAAATGGTTGGTGAGGTGCTTAAAGAATTAGAAACG
The DNA here is from genome assembly GCF_003335085.1 of Polaribacter sp. WD7. GTDB lineage: Bacteria > Bacteroidota > Bacteroidia > Flavobacteriales > Flavobacteriaceae > Polaribacter. Next base: position 7,450 of record NZ_QPEJ01000009.1, read on the forward strand.
CTTGGTTTGGCAGAAAATACGATTGTAGTATTATGGGGCGACCACGGTTGGCATTTAGGAGAGCACGAGTTTTGGGGAAAACACAATACCTTACATAATGCATTACAAGTTCCACTAATTGTAAAAGTACCAGGAAAAGCTAAAGGACAACATACCGAAGCTATGGTAGAAAGTGTAGATATTTATCCTACTATTTGCAACTTAGCTAATATTAAAGCACCAGATTATATTATGGGAAAAAGTTTTACATCGGTTTTAGACGATCCTAAACAATCGTTTAGGAAAAATGTTTATGCACGATTTAAAAAGGCTGACGCAATTGTAAGAGAAAATTTTACCTACTCTTTATTTGAAAATGGAGAAGAGATGTTGTACAATATTAAACAAGATCCTAAAGAAAATAAAAATATAGTAGCAGATGGCAGTAATAAGGTTGTACTTGAAGCAATGAGAGCGGCTTTAAAAACAAAACAAGAATTAGCAAATAGTTATAAGTAACAGATTCATTAGTTTTAATTCATAATCAGCAAAGGGTTTAAATGGTCTCTGGTTAATATGTTACATTTAGTTTTTAAGGTGTGAATTAATTACTTGTAATTAGTGAGGATATAATCTTCAAATAAATTATATAAATAAGTATTTATTAAATTTACAAGATATTAAAGGTACCTGTTGTGCATTTTGAAAAATTCTGTCAATTCGAGTGGATTTTATGATTGAAATGAGTAAAATTTGTATAGAGAATAAGAATTTTTAGCTTATAAATAGTTCTCGATACAATTTTTCGTTACTCAAAATCACTCGAACTTACATTTATCTAGTTTCTGCGTCAAAATGCACAACGAGCTAAAGATATAATAGGTATAGTTTAAAATACTTATAGAATTCAAATAAAAAAACATATTTCTACAAATAAAAGAGTCTCTAAAAACATCAAAAAATGATTTCTAACAAATTTAACCTGCTTTTTATTTTGATAATAGTAAGCTTATTTTTTACTGAATGTAAAAATGAAAAAGAAAAGAAAACGCTACTTTTTGTGGGAAGTTTTACAGACAAAAAACCAGGAAAAGGAATCTATGTGTACGATTTTGACGATAACTCAGGTAAAACAGAATTAAAATCTGTGGTTTCAGATTATAGAAATACTTCATTTTTAAAATTATCGTCCAATGGTAAATACTTGTATTCAGTTGTAGATAGTCAAATGAAAAAAAATGGTAGGGTAGCAGCATTTAAGGTAGATGCTGTTGATGCCAAAATAGAATTGCTCAATATTCGAGATTGTGGAGGGTTAAATCCAGCTCATTTAGAAATAGATAGCTCAGGTAGCTATTTGATAAACTCAAATTATTCAGATGGTAGTTTAAGCATGTTTAAAATAAATAGTGATGGCAGTTTAGCAGAAAACAGTCAGGTCATGCAATTTAAAGACAGTAGTATCATTAAAAGTAGGCAAAAATCGTCTCATATTCATTCAGCGAGTTTTTCGCCAGATGAAAAATATGTATTTGCTCATGATTTAGGAGCAGATAAAATAAGAAGATTTAATGTGTTAGTAGAAAATAGTTCTGCTTCACTCCAAAATCAAAAAGAAATCAAAACAAAATTAGGTAGTGGTCCAAGACATTTTTCTTTTCACCCAAATGGTAACTTTGGGTACCTAGTAAATGAATTGAGTGGTAAAATAAACGCGTATTCCTACACAAACGGAAATTTAGAATTTATCGCAGATTACCCGTCTTATCAACAAAAACAAGAAATTTATAGAACTGCAGATATACACATTTCTCCAGATGGTAAATTTCTTTATGCATCAAATCGTGGTCCTAAAGAGGATAGTATTTCTATTTTTTCAATTAATAAGATAAACGGAACATTGAGTTTGGTAAATCATCAATCTACAGGAGGAGAGCATCCAAGAAACTTTGCTATCCATCCTTCAGGTAAATTTTTAATAGTAGCAAATATGTTTTCTAATGCAATTGTAATTTTTAGAAGAGATGAAATCACAGGTAAACTCACTAAATTAGCAAATAAGATTTCAGTAAGAAACCCATCTAGTATTCAAATAAGAACCTATTAAAAACAAAATAAATTTTATAAAGAATTCCTTATAATAAAATTGAAAGGCACTTTCTTTTTTTCTTGTTTTTTGTTTAAAATAATATTGGCAGCAGATTCTCCCATTATTTTAAAATCTGTAGACATAACGGTAATACCAAGTAGATCTTTTAAAGGAGTTTCATTATAAGAAATAATACCTATTTCTTTACCTATAGAGTACTCGTTTTCTCTAACCTGTTTCACCAAGTTTACGAGATCTACTTCTTCGATTGTAATAAATAAGTCACCTTTTTTCAAAATCATATCATCATAAATTTCATTCATGATTTCAAAATCCAATTTATATTCTATACAGAACTTTTTGAAACCATGTAAAATTCTTCGAGGATAAGGGTAGACAGATTTGTCAGGATAAACTAAAATTACTTTTTTATATTTTTTTATTTTTGTTAAGCCTTCTACAAGAGCAGAATAAATGTCATTTTCAAAATCTTGGTATATAACAGATCCTTTAACTTTATAGTCTGGTTTTATATTATCTAAGAGAATTAATTTGTCTTCTGGTATTTTTTTTAAGGCTTTTAAGACTTTATCAGTAAAACTAACATGTGTTAGATTCTCTGTTTTAAAATGAGGCATTACAATAAAATAATCATAGGCAGATTTATTTTTATCTAACAGATTTAAAAATAAAGTTTCATCACAATGATAAATATGTAAATCTGTATGAGAATTACCGCCAATACTATTTATAAAATGATTGTAAATTCTTAGTTTATATGAGCTTAATTTATTAACTAAAAATAGAATATTAACCTTAGATATAAGTTTGGTTCTAGAAATATAAAATCCTTTTCCTCTTATAGAAGTAATAATGTTACGTTCTTTTAAAATACTATAAGCTTTTTCTACAGTATCTCTTGATAAATAAAACTCTTCACTAAACATATTTATTGATGGGATTTTTTGATCCATCGTTAAATTGCCTAAAGAAATATTGTAAATGATAGAATCTATAATCTGCTGGTATTTAGGTACCCTTGAGTTTTCATCTATTTTTATGAGTTTCATCATGTCCATACTAAAACATTTATCCTAATTTTATAACTAAACTTATAAATATCAAATTTAATAAAAGTGGTATAAATACACCAACGATATTCAAATAGATTTAGGTTTAGTTAATATACTAAATAAAAGTTAATTTTATCAGTGTTTAAAAGGGTTTTAAGGACTTTGTGTTTTCTTTTTTTTTAAAATTAATTAAAATAATTTCTAGATTTTTGGAATTTACGGTATAGTACAGGATACAAAAGTTTACTTACAAACGTAATTTTGATTTATAAACTTATGACTAACAAATAATGAAAGAAATTACAAAAAGTTTTAAATACGTTGATTATTTATGGGATGAGGAGAAAGCTTCTTCTTTAGGTGACAACCAAGTTGAACTATTTTTATACCGTTCAAATATCCTAGGAGCTGATTTGAGAATTACCAACTACGGAGGAGGAAATACTAGTTGTAAAACGATAGAAAAAGACCCATTAACAAATGAAGATGTTGAGGTAATGTGGGTTAAAGGTTCTGGTGGAGACATAGGAACGTTAACTCGCTCAGGAATTGCAGGTTTGTATACAAACAGACTACGTGATCTAAAAAATGTTTACCAAGGTTTACATGATGAAGATAGAATGGTAGGTTTGTTTAATCATTGTATTTATGATTTAGATAGTAAAGCGCCTTCAATAGATACACCATTACACGGTTTATTACCATTTGCTCATATAGATCACTTACATCCAGATGCATTAATTGCTGTGGCAGCAGCAAAAGATAGTGAAAAAGTTACCAAAGAAATTTGGGGAGATACTATGGGATGGGTGCCTTGGCAAAAACCAGGTTTCGATTTAGGTTTGCAATTGGAAAAATGTTTAGCTGATAATCCTGGAATTAGAGGTATTGTTTTAGGTAGTCATGGTTTATTTACTTGGGGAGATACTTCTTACGAGTGTTACATGAATAGTTTAGAAGTTATTGAAATGGCTTCTGAGTACATAGAGCAAAAATTAAAAGAACAAGGTGAGGTTTTTGGTGGTCAAAAAGTTGAAAGCTTACCGAAAGAAGAACGTTTAGAAAAAGCAGCTCAATTAATGCCGTTATTAAGAGGTTTGTGTTCTTCTGAAAACAGAATGATAGGTCATTTTTCTGATACTGATGTTGTAATGCAATACATTAATAGTCACGATTTAGAAAGGCTAGCTCCAATGGGAACTTCTTGTCCAGATCACTTCTTGAGAACTAAAATTCAACCTTTAGTTTTAACGTTAGATAAAAATGAAGACTTATCTGATGCAGATGCAATAAAAGCAAAGTTAGAGCCTGCTTTTGAGGCGTATCGTCAAGAGTATGCAGATTACTATAATACTTGTAAAAAAGACAATAGTCCTGCAATTAGAGATGCAAATCCAGTAATTATTATTTATCCTGGAGTAGGTATGTTTAGTTTTGCAAAAAACAAACAAACTACTAGAGTTGCTAGCGAATTTTATATCAATGCAATTAATGTAATGCGAGGAGCAGAAGCAATTACAGAATACACTTCTTTACCAAGACAAGAAGCTTTTGATATCGAGTATTGGTTGTTAGAAGAAGCTAAGTTGCAACGTATGCCTAAAGAGCAGCCATTATCTAGAAAAGTAGCTTTAGTTACTGGTGCAGGAGGTGGAATTGGAAAGGCAATTGCAGATAAATTAGCAGCAGAAGGAGCTAACGTTGTTTTAACAGATATTAATGAAGAGGCTTTAGTAGAGGCTAACGCAACATATAAAAGAGATGTGTCTACATACGCTGTTTGTGATGTAACTAGTACAGAGTCTATTGAGAGTGCATATAAAAAAGCAATTGTAGAATTTGGCGGTGTAGATATTATTGTACACAGTGCTGGTTTGGCAATTTCTAAGCCTTTAGCAGATACTACAGACAAAGACTGGAATATTTTACAAAGTATTTTAGTAAAAGGTCAGTTTGATTTAGCAAAACAATTTGCAGCTATCGTTCGTAAACAAGGTTTAGGAGGAGATTATATTGCTATTGCAAGTAAAAACGGATTAGTTGCTGGACCCAATAATGTGGCTTATGGAACTGCAAAAGCAGCACAACAACACATGGTACGTTTGTTAGCAGCAGAATTAGCTAAAGATAAAGTAAGAGTAAATACAGTAAATCCTGATGGGGTTATCGTAGGAAGTAAAATATGGGAAGGAGCTTGGGCTGAAGGTAGAGCTAAAGCAAACGGAATTACCGTAGAAGAGTTACCTGCTTTTTATGCAAAAAGAAACTTACTTCACGAAATTATAACACCAGATGATATTGCAAACGGAGTTTTCTCTTTAGTAGGAATTCTAGATAAATCTACAGGTAATATTATAAATGTAGATGGAGGAATGGCTAATGCATTTGTCAGATAATAAAAATAATTTAATTTGAATTGAGACAAGACTTCTATAAATTTTAACATGGTTTATAGAAGTCTTCCTTAATTAAGAACATAATACAAGAATGAAAATTAATCAATCAGAAATCTCCGATTACAATCAGAAAGTTGTAAAAGATCATAATGAAAACTTCGATTTTTTATCAAGTAAATTAACCAACCAAGGAAAAGATGTAAATGATATTGTAGCTAAATTAGCAAAGTTTCAAATCGCAATTCCAAGTTGGGCTTTAGGTGCAGGAGGAACTCGTTTTGGGCGTTTTTCTTTTTACGGAGAACCAACTAATTTAGAGCAAAAAATAGAAGATATAGGTGTTTTACATAGTTTAACGCAAACAGCAGGAGCAGTATCTTTACACATTCCATGGGATATTCCTTCAGACTATGCAGCTATCAAAGAAAAAGCAAATGCTTTAAATATCAAATTTGATGCGGTTAACTCTAATACATTTCAAGATCAAGCAGGAGCTGCAGAAAGTTATAAATACGGTTCTTTAAGCAACACAAGTAAAGCAGTTAGAGATCAAGCAATACAACATAACTTAGATGTTATTAAAATAGGAGATAAATTAGGTTCTAAAGCATTAACAGTTTGGTTGGCAGATGGTTCTAGTTTTCCTGGTCAGAATAATTTTCAAACTGCATTTCAAAATACACAAGACAGTTTAATAGATATTTATAAGGGGTTACCTGATGATTGGAAATTATTAGTAGAATACAAACCTTATGAGCCTAACTTTTATAGTACTGTAATTCAAGATTGGGGAGCTTCTTTGATGTTAGCTAATGGATGTGGAGATAAAGCGTATACTTTAGTAGATTTAGGACATCACTTACCAAATTCAAATATCGAACAAATTGTGTCCATTTTACAATTAAAAGGTAAGTTAGGTGGTTTCCATTTTAACGATAGTAAATATGGTGATGATGATTTAACAGTAGGGAGTATTAAACCTTATGCCTTATTCTTAATTTTTAACGAATTGGTTTATGGTATGCAAAACAACCCTCAAAACCCAGATTTAGCGTGGATGATAGACGCTAGTCATAACATCAAAGATCCTTTAGAAGATTTAATTCAATCTTTAGAAGCTATTCAAGAAGCATATGCTAAAGCATTATTAATAGATCAAGCCGCATTAAGAACAGCGCAACTAGAAAATGACGTTGTAAAATGTCAAGAAATTTTACAAGGAGCATACAGAACAGATGTAAGACCATTGTTAGAAAAAGCACGTATAGACTCTAATGGAGCAATTAATCCTTTAGAGGCATACAGAACTTTAAAAGTAAGAGATCAATTAATTAAAGAAAGAGGTAAAAATACAGTAGCAACTGGTTTATAGAAATTTTCATGAAAAAAAAGGTAACTGCAGTTTTTGATATTGGTAAAACAAACAAGAAATTTTTTCTTTTTGATAAAGATTTTAAGGAAGTTCATAAAGAATACGCTTCTTTTGATGAGATAGAAGATGAAGATGGTCATCCAACAGAAGATATCTATGCATTACAAAACTGGTTGAAAGAAGTTTTTCATAAAATTTTAAAGTCAGAAGATTTTTCGGTAAAAGCAATTAATTTTTCGACATACGGTGCTAGTTTTGTGCATTTAGGTGAAAACGGAGAAATTTTAGCTCCTCTTTATAACTACACAAAAGAAATAGATCCTAAAATTGCAGATAAATTTTATGAAGAATATGGAGATAATTTAGAATTAATTAGAACTAGTGGTTCTTCTAGATCTCCAGGTTTATTAAATTCTGGTTTACAGTTGTATTGGATAAAATATGCTAAACCAGAAGTTTTTAAAAAAATAAAATATTCGCTTCATTTACCTCAGTATTTAAGTTATATTTTCTCTGGGGTTCCATTAAGTGAATTTACTAGTATAGGATGCCATACTACCTTGTGGAATTACGAAACGAAAGATTACCAAGATTGGGTTTATAAAGAGGAAATTCATAAGATTTTACCTCCTATAGTTTCTACAGAAACTAGTTTAAATATGAATTATAATGGAAAAAGAGTAAAAATAGGTGTTGGTATTCATGATAGCTCTTCTGCCCTTTTACCTTATGTTAGAAGTGTAAAAAAACCTTTTGTTTTAGTATCTACAGGTACCTGGAGTATTGCTTTAAATCCATTTGTAGATACTCCTCTAACCCTAGATGATGTTAATGCAGACTGTATTAATTACATGAGAATTAACGGAAAACCAGTTAAATCGTCTAGACTGTTTTTAGGAAATGAATACAAGGTTCAAGTAACAAAATTATCAGAAAAATTTGGTAAAAATAAAGATTATCACAAAACAATAGCTTTTGATTACAAAGCTTACTCAGAAATCCTTCAAGATTTTAAACATTCTTTTAAATGGGAATCTTTTGAGCACGAAAAAATGCCTCAAGAGACAAGCTATATGTACGACACTTTTGAACATGCATACCACCATTTAATGATAGAACTGGTAATGTTACAAGTAGAGAATATTAATAGGATTGCAGATACGCAAAAAATTGATAGACTATACGTAGATGGAGGCTTTACAGACAATGATATTTATATAAAATTATTATCACATTATTTGCGTGGAATGAAACTAAGAACTACAAAAGCTTCATTGGGTTCTGCACTTGGTGCTGCTATTGCTATTTCTGATACTAAATTGAATTCTAAGTTTTTAAAGAAAAATTACGCACTAAAAAAGCATGTGCCTTTTATTGTAAATTAATAATTTAATTGCTAGAAAAAAAGAAAATTAATGTCTAAGAATATCAAATTTATTCACCCTAGAGACCAAATTACAGAAGTAATTAGTAGAATTTACAAACGAGGTATGACAACCACTTCTGGTGGAAATATATCTATTATAGATGATAACGGAGATATTTGGGTAACACCCTCTGCAATAGATAAAGGTTCACTAAGAGCATCAGATATTATTTGTGTAAAAAAAGACGGTACTATTGTTGGTAAACATAAACCTTCATCAGAATTTCCTTTTCATAAAGCAATTTATGAAGCAAGAAAAGATATTAAATCTGTAATTCATGCTCACCCTCCAGCTTTAGTGTCTTTTAGTATTGTTCGTCAAATACCAAACACAAATATTATTTCTCAGGCAAAACACATTTGTGGTCCTATAGGATACGCTAAATATGAGATTCCTGGAAGTGAAGATTTAGGTACAGTCATTGCAGATGAATTTAAAAAAGGATTCAAGGCAATTATTATGGAAAATCACGGAACTGTTTTAGGTGGAAGTGATTTAACAGACGCATATGAAAGATTTGAAGCATTAGAGTTTTGTGCTAAAACAATTTTACATGGTTCTCAAATTGGTACTCCAAAGTATTTAAGCGATGCGCAAATTAACGAATTTGAAACCCAGGCCACAGGAGTTTTACCAGAAATGGAGTATACTTCTTATCCACCAAATGAAGTTGAAAAACGCCTCAAAATTTGTAATATTGTAAAACGTTCTTGCGAACAAGGTTTGATGATTAGTTCATACGGAACTGTGTCAATGCGACTTGAAAACAATGATTTCATCATCACCCCAACAGGTAAAAACAGATGGGATATAGATTTGGATGATATCGTTCAGATAAAAGATGGTTATAGAGAGGCTGGTAAAATACCAAGTAGAGCTACCTGGATTCATCAAGAAATTTATAATAGAAATCCAAATGTAAATTCTATTATAATGACACAGTCTCCATATTTAATGGCATTTGGAGTTACAGGTGAATACTTAAATGTAAGAACTATTCCAGAAAGCTGGATATTTTTACAAGATATTAATTTTGTTGAGTATGGTCATCATTTTAGAAAAAACAATAATTCTGAGATTGTAGACAATTGCCCAACAGCACTAATTATAGAAAACGACTCTGTTATTATAACAGGAGATAAATTATTGCAAACTTTTGATTATTTAGAAGTTGCAGAATTTAGTGCAAAATCTATTGTTTTAGGACACTCTTTAGGAGAAATGGTTCCTATAAATGATAAACAAGTAGAAGATTTAAGAAAGAAGTTCCTAACTTAAAAAATAAAATATATGGCAATATCTTTTGATACAAGATACCCTTCAGTAGATGATTTAAGAAAACGCGCGCAGAAAAAAATACCAAAATTTGCTTTTGAGTATTTAGATGGAGGTTGTAATGAAGACGTTAATTTAATTAGAAATACGTCAGAATTAAGGGAAGTACAATTAAAACCAAATTATTTAAGAAAACATCACGGTTCATCATTAAAAACCAAATTATTTGGTATTGAGTATGATGCGCCTTTTGGGATTTCACCTGTAGGTTTACAAGGGCTGATGTGGCCTAACTCTCCAGAGATATTGGCTAAAGCAGCATTTGAGCACAATATTCCTTTTATATTAAGTACAGTAACAACAACAAGTATAGAAAGAGCAGCAGAATTGACTGAAGGTAAAGCTTGGTTTCAATTGTATCATCCAACAGAAAACAGGTTGAGAGATGATATTATTAAAAGAGCAGCAGCAGCAGAGTGCCCAGTTTTGGTAATTTTATGCGATGTGCCTACTTTTGGATTTAGACCAAGAGATATTAGAAATGGATTGGCAATGCCGCCAAAAATGAATCTAGCGAATATTTTGGAAGGCTTTACGCATCCGCATTGGAGTTTACAAACGTTAAAACACGGAATTCCAAATTTTGCAACTTTAAAACCTTACATGCCTAAGAATTTAGACTTAAAACAATTAGGGAAATTCATGGATGAAACCTTTTCAGGGAGATTAAACGAAGAAAAAATAAAACCAATTCGCGATATGTGGAAAGGTAAAATAGTATTAAAAGGTGTTGCATCAGAATATGATACTGAACAAGCAATCCGTCTAGGTTTAGATGGTATTATAGTGTCAAACCACGGAGGTCGTCAATTAGATGCTGGAGAGTCTACTATTAAACCATTAACTACAATAGCAGAAAAGTATGGAGATCAGATAGAGGTAATGATGGATAGTGGAGTTCGTTCAGGTCCAGATGTTGCAAGAGCTATGGCAAGTGGTGCTAAATTTACCTTTATGGGACGCTCATTTATGTATGGAGTTTCTGCATTAGGTAAAAAAGGAGGAAACCACACAATATCACTAATAAAAACAGAATTACAACAAGTAATGGAACAATTGTGTTGCGAAAAAACTTCCGATTTTCCAGATCATTTGGTGAAATAAAAAAATAGTAAATTAAATTTCTTATTCGCGTATTTATCAGTTTTTATACTGTCAAATACGCGATTTTTTTTAAATATTAGCAATAGAACACTTCAATTCAGTAATATACTTCACACAGAATTTTATTATTTTAAGAGGTGAACTTTGTAAAAATTATAGGTTTTTTTAAAGCGGCATAGTGCAGGATACAAAATGCTTTTGGTTGCACTATTTTCGTTATTACCAATCTTCTTAAAAAAGAGTGAAGATTTGTAGTTTATAAACGACACAAATACTACTAATTAACTAAATTAAAATACAATTATGGCAGAAAATCACGTAGAAGAACTTGTTCTTGAGAGTAATTCAGGAGGAGAGTTCGAAAGAGCACCTGTGCCTAAATCTAGATTAAAAGGATGGAAATCTTTTTTAGGAATGTACGCAGGAGAGCATGCTGCTGGTACAGAATTTATGATAGGGCCTTTATTTTTGGCAGCAGGAGCAAGTTTAAAAGATTTAGCTTTAGGCTTATTAATTGGAAATATACTAGCAATTCTTACATGGAGATATTTAGTAGCTCCTATTGCTGTATCTAGTAAGTTAACTTTGTATTTTCAGCTAGAAAAAATTGCAGGAAAACACTTAGTAAAAGTATATAATGTGGTAAACGGGGTGTTATTTTGTTTCTTAGCAGGCGCTATGATAACAGTTTCCGCTAGTGCAGTTGGTATTCCTTTTGGAATTAGTTTTTCAGTGCCAGAGAATATTTTTGGTCTAAGTAGTCCAGCTTTTTCTGTAATTGTAATTATTGTTGGTTTAGTAATGGCTATTGTAGCAGCTGCAGGATATAATACTGTATCTAAATTTGCAAATATAGCTGCTCCTTGGATGATTATTGTTTTTGCAGCCTGTGGATTATCTGCATTAACACAAATGGAAGTAAATTCCTGGGAGACTCTTTTAGCAGAATGGGATAAAGGAATAGACGTAGTACAATCTATAAATGGTAAGGCAGATTTTGGCTTCTGGAAAATTGTAATATTCTCTTGGTTGTGTAATGCAGCAATGCATTTTGGTATGGCAGATTTATCAATCATGCGTTTTGCTAAAGATAGTCGTGCAGGATGGGGTCCTTCAATAGGTATGTTCTTAGGACACTATATGGCTTGGATTTGTGCATCTTTTATGCTAGCAGCTCAAATTAAACTTACTGGAGATATTTCTGCAAACCCTGGAGCTTTAGCTTGGAGTGCTGTAGGTTGGACAGGTATTATTTGTGTAATTGTAGCAGGTTGGACCACGGCAAACCCAACAATATATAGAGCAGGTTTAGCCTTTCAAAGTTTATTCCCAGCCAAAGCAAAATCTTACTCAGGTGTTATTTTAGCTGGTTTAATAGCAACAATAGCCGGTATTTTTCCTGCATTGTCAGGTAAACTACTTGATTTTGTAGGTTTATATGGTACTATATTAGGGCCAATGGGAGGTGTGATTTTTGTCAATCACTATTTTGCAAAAAAAATGGGGTTCACGCAAGATTATGCAGATAAAAATGGTTCTAGTTTTAACGTGTCAGTCCTATTAGCTTGGGCAGCACCAGTAGCACTAGGACTATACTTTATATTTAGCAAGGGTGTATTTCCTGCTTATGCAGTAATACCGTGTTGGATTGCTTCTAGTTTATTATATATACTTTTAATGAAACTTTTAAAATCTTAAATTATGAAAATACTAAAATCAATAAGTGCTTTTTCTATAGGTGTTTTAATATTACTAGCTAGTATTCTTTCATTTTTAGGAACAATAGAAGCAAATAGTGTTAAAACCTTAATGTTGGTAGGTACAATCTTATGGTTTATTGTTACACCTTTCTGGATGAAAGAAGAGTAACATAAAAAAAAATAAAATTATAATATGGAAAAGATTAAAGAATTTATTACGGTGCTATTTTTAATAGTGTCTCTTCCTTTTGAGTTAACTAAAGGAAAAAAAAGAAAGGTAAAAAAACAGATTAGGAGTTATTTTTTTTAGATGTACATAGTCTCTTTTAATAGTAAATATACTGTTTAACCAAAGAGAAAAAAACATAGAGGTGTAAAATTAAAATATGACAAAGTATTATTTAGGGCTAGACATAGGAAGCTCGTCAATAAAAGCCGCAATAGTTGAAAAAGATACTGGTAAAAGTATAGGAGTAGTACAAGAACCGAAAGAAGAAATGGGTATGTTTGCTCAAAAAAATGGTTGGGCAGAGCAAGAACCAAATGATTGGTGGCTTCATATATGTAATGCCATAAAATCTTTAAAAAAACAATATAATATAAATAGTAATCAAATAAAAGGTGTAGGTATATCTTACCAAATGCATGGGTTAGTGTTAATTGATAAAGATGGTAACCCCTTAAGAAAAAGTATTATTTGGTGCGATAGTAGAGCTGTAGAAACAGGTAACAAAGCGTTCTCAGAAATAGGTGAAGATAAGTGTTCTACCCAACTATTAAACTCTCCAGCTAATTTTACAGCTTCAAAGTTAAAATGGGTAAAAGATAATGAACCAGAGATTTACAACAAGGTTTATAAGTTTATGTTACCTGGAGATTATATTGCTTATAAATTTTCAAATACAATAAATACGACCATTTCAGGTTTGTCAGAAGGTATTTTTTGGGATTTTAAAAATGATACTTTAGCAACGTTTTTATTAGAGCATTATGGTATAGATGCCGCTTTAGTACCAGAGATTGTAGATACTTTTGGAGTACAAGGTTTAGTAGATGAAAAAGGAGCTTTAGAAAGTGGGTTAGCAGTAGAAACGCCTATTCTTTACAGAGCAGGAGATCAGCCAAATAACGCGTTATCATTAAACGTTTTTAATCCAGGAGAAGTAGCTGCAACAGGAGGTACCTCTGGTGTTGTTTATGCAGTAACAGATAGTTTATCTGCCAAAGAAAGTTCGCGTGTTAATAATTTTGCACACGTAAATTATCGTAAAGAAAAAGCAATAAACATTGGTAAGTTGTTATGCATCAATGGCGCTGGAATTCAATACCGCTGGTTGTTAAATAACCTAGCAGTATCTTCTTATGAGGAAATGAATAATTTAGCTTCTCAAATACCTGTAGGTTCAGATGGTGTTTGCCTAATTCCTTTTGGTAATGGAGCAGAAAGAATGCTAAACAATAAAGAAATTGGTACCCGTATTGTAAACATGAATTTAAACAACCACCACAAAGGGCATATGTGTAGAGCTGCATTAGAAGGTATTGCTTTTTCATTTGTTTATGGTATGGAAATTTTAACTTCAGACGGTATAAAACCTACAGTTATAAGAGCAGGTAATGATAACCTATTTAGGTCAGAAATATTTGCAAATACAGTAGCAACACTTATAGAACAAGAAATAGAAATATACAATACAACAGGGGCAATAGGTGCAGCAAGAGCAGCTAATTTGCACAAAGGAGATTTCAAATCTTTCGGAAAAGTAATTATGGACAACGATCATGTAATGACATTTATGCCATTTAAAGACAAAAAACCATATATAGAAGCCTATAATAATTGGAAAAAAGAACTAGAACTTATAGTACATAAATAACATTAGGGCGTTTCTTTATTCTGAAAGCATTCAGAATGTAAAGGCGGGCTTTCAGCAGTCGCTTTTTGTGTTGCATAAAGGCAACAACACAAAAGAGCTTCAACAAATGCTTCAATCCCTAACGCAAAAACACATATAAATAACATTAAATACCCATATAAACATTTAAAAAATGGCAAATACAGAATATTTTAAAGGAATAGATAAAATACAATTTGAAGGAAAAGAATCAGACAATCCATTAGCATTTAAATATTACAATCCAGAGCAAGTAGTTGCTGGAAAAAAAATGAAAGATTGGTTCAAGTTTTCAATTGCATACTGGCACACATTCTGTGGTCAAGGTTCAGATCCATTTGGTCCAGGAACACAAAACTTCGCTTGGGATCAATCTACAGACCCAATTCAAGCAGCAAAAGATAAAGCAGATGCAGCATTTGAGTTTATTAATAAAATGGGTTTTGATTATTTTTGTTTTCATGACTATGATTTAGTACAAGAAGGAGCAACTTTTTCAGAATCAGAATCAAGATTAAATGCAATAACAGATTACATTAAAGGAAAACAAGCAGAAAGTGGTGTAAAATTACTATGGGGTACAGCAAATTGTTTTTCTAACCCTCGTTATATGAATGGGGCTTCAACAAATCCAGACTTTAATGTAGTTGCAAGAGCAGGAGGTCAAGTAAAATTAGCTTTAGATGCTACTATTAAATTAGGTGGAGAAAATTACGTATTCTGGGGTGGTAGAGAAGGTTATATGTCTCTATTAAATACAGATATGGGGCGTGAGTTAGATCATATGGCGCAGTTTTTAACTATGGCTAGAGATTATGCTAGAGCTCAAGGATTTGAAGGAACTTTCTTTATAGAACCAAAACCAATGGAGCCTATGAAGCATCAGTATGATTTTGATTCTGCAACAGCAATAGGTTTCTTAAAAGAGTATGGTTTAGATAAAGATTTTAAAATGAATATTGAGGTAAACCACGCAACTTTAGCCCAACATACAATGCAACATGAACTTGCTGTAGCTGCAAAAGCAGGAATGTTAGGAAGTATAGATGCCAATAGAGGAGATTACCAAAACGGATGGGATACAGATCAATTTCCAAACAATATTCAAGAAACAACAGAAGCAATGTTGGTATTTTTAGAAGCAGGTGGTTTACAAGGAGGAGGTGTTAATTTTGATGCAAAAATTAGAAGAAACTCAACAGACATGGAAGATGTATTTTTAGCACACATAGGTGGAGCAGATACCTTTGCAAGAGCTTTAATTACAGCAGATAAAATCTTAACATCATCTGCATATACCTCATTAAGAGAAAAAAGGTACAGCTCTTTTGATGCTGGTAAAGGTGCTTCTTTTGAGAAAGGAGAATTAGCATTGACAGATTTATATAAAATAGCTCAAGAAAATGGAGAGTTACCATTAACTAGTGGTAAGCAAGAGTTGTTTGAAAATATAATAAATCAATATATCTAATAACCCGTTGTGCATTTTGGCGCAGAAACTAGATAAATGTCAGTTCGAGTGATTTTGAGGAACGAAAAATTGTATCGAGAACTACTTATAAGCTAAAAATTCTTATTCTCGATACAAATTTTACTCATTTCAATCATAAAATCCACTCGACTTGACAGAATTTTTCAAAATGCACAACAGGTATCTAATAAATTTATATTAGATTTAAAATATAAACAATTACACTAAAACATATCTTATGAAATCATCCAATTCTAAATATTTATTAAAACTAACCTTGGTAGCAACTCTTGGAGGTCTCCTTTTTGGATACGATACAGGTGTTATATCTGGTACCGTTGGTTCTTTAGAAAGCTTTTTTGTTACTCCTAAAGGGCTTGCAGAAGGAGCTGCAAATGCATTTAAAGGCTTTTTAGTGGCAAGTGCTTTAATTGGATGTATTATAGGTGGTATTTTTGGTGGATTGGTTAGTAAAAAACTAGGAAGAAAGAAAGGATTAATTTTAGCAGCAATACTATTTTTAATATCTGCTCTTGGTTCTGCAATGCCAGAAATGTTATTGGCACCTATAGGAGAACTAGATCATACATTTTCTACAGTTTTTATTATATATAGAATTGTTGGAGGTATCGGTGTAGGTTTGGCGTCTATGTTATCTCCTTTATATATAGCTGAAATTGCACCTGCAGATACGCGAGGTAAATTAGTGTCATTCAATCAACTTGCAATTGTAGGTGGTTTTATGGTAGTTTATTTTGTAAACTATTTTATTTCTAAAGGAGGTGGTTCTGATGAATGGCTTAATGAAGTTGGATGGAGATGGATGTTTGCTTCAGAAATTATTCCTGCAGGATTGTTCTTAGGGTTACTGTTTTTTGTGCCAGATACTCCACGTTCTTTAATGCTTAAAAACAAACCAGAAGAAGCTTTAGAAGTACTTAAAAAAGTAAACGGAGAACAAAGAGGTATAGAAATTTTAGGAGAAATTGAAGCTTCTATGAATGAAACCAGTACATCAGAAAGCTTATTGTCTTTTGGATGGTTGGTTATTATTATAGGTGTATTGTTATCTGTCTTTCAGCAATTTGTAGGTATTAATGTGGTACTGTATTATGCACCAGAGATTTTTAAAACTATCTCATCAGGAACAAATAGTGCCTTGTTAATGACTATTATTGTAGGGGTAGTAAACTTCTTGTTTACAATTATAGCTATAAAAACAGTAGATAAATACGGTAGAAAACCTTTAATGATTATTGGTGCTTTAGGTATGGCAATAGCCATGTTCTCTTTAGGTTTTGTATTTTATGCAGAAGGTTCTGGTTATGGAGCTTTACTATCTATGATGCTATATGTAGCTAGTTTTGCAATGAGTTGGGGGCCTGTAACATGGGTGTTGTTATCAGAAATTTTTCCAAATAAAATTAGAGGAAAAGCCTTAGCAATAGCCGTTGCAGCGCAATGGGTTTCTAACTATTTGGTATCATTAACTTTCCCGATGATGAATGACAACTCTTACTTAACAGAACAATTTAATCATGGTTTTGCGTATTGGATTTATGGAATAATGAGTGTTTTAGCAACATTATTTATTTTAAAATATGTACCTGAAACTAAAGGAAAAACGCTAGAAGAATTAGAAGATATTTGGAAAAAATAAGGTTCAATTATTTTATAGTAAAACCTCAATTTATGTTTCTATAAATTGAGGTTTTTTAGTTGTTACATCTACAATTTTTAAAAAAATAAAAGATGTCATCTAATCCTTTGTCTGTTATTTAATAATTCAATATGTCTTTTAGGTCAAATACCGCAAAAATTGATGTTATGTCCATAATCTTAATTGTGCTATTAGTTATCAATAAAGCATACAGCATACCATCAAAATAGCAATTTAAAGTTGTTTTATATACCGTACATATTCATGAAAAATATGAAGAAGTTATAGTATGTCAACTAGTACGAACTAGTGGGTTTGTTTTAATTAACGTGAGTTCGATGTAAAATAGATGATTTATTATTATGAAAAAAGCAGAATATTTAGTAAATTAAAGTACTGAATTTCAATTTATTAACAAATACTCTGCTTATGATTTCTGACGA